>NC_020908.1:315000-2715000 GCF_000155735.2 Octadecabacter arcticus 238 | reverse complement strand
GTGGAATTTGTGACGCAGAGCGAATGCGTCCGCTGTGCCACGCGCGATCAACACCTCATCGCGCGTCATACGGCGGCTGACCTGCGGCAAACGCACGGTTTCCGCCGTGGCCCCAGGGGGGTCCACAGTGAACGTCACAGACAGTTCAGGATCGTTCGCCATGACCTTCGTGGCCTCAGCGAGAGCTTTTTTGAACGGATCAGCTGGGTTGTCGGATGGTTTATTCATTGCTCACTTTCCACGGTCACATCCACCCCGATGGGTGTCGTCGCAAATTTTAGCGAAGACCGACCATTCGGGAGGGATGAGCACGCCGTCATCCCAAGCTCAGGCTTGCCGCACTCTCAGGCAGTTCTTCATCAAAACAACGCTGGTAGAATTCGGCCACCGTCTGGCGCTCCAATTCGTCGCATTTGTTAAGGAACGACAGGCGAAACGCATAGCCCACATCCTGAAAAATACGCGCGTTTTCAGCCCATGCCATGACGGTCCGTGGCGACATTACCGTGGACAGATCACCGTTCATGAACGCGGTGCGGGTCAGATCGGCAACCGTGACCATTTGCGAAATAATCTTACGGTCTTTGTCACTGTTATAAGTCGGCGCTTTTGATAGCACGATCTGCGTTTCCGCGTCGTGGGACAAGTAGTTCAACGTCGCGACCAGTGACCAACGGTCCATCTGCGCTTGGTTGATCTGCTGCGTGCCGTGATAAAGACCCGTCGTGTCACCCAAGCCAACAGTGTTTGCTGTAGCGAACAGGCGGAAATAGGGGTTGGGTTCGATGATTTCGTTCTGGTCCATCAGCGTCAGTTTGCCATCTGCCTCAAGGACACGCTGGATAACGAACATAACGTCGGCACGTCCCGCGTCGTATTCGTCAAACACAATCGCGACGGGATTGCGCAATGCCCACGGCAAAATTCCTTCGTGGAATTCCGTAACCTGAACACCGTCGCGCAGTTTGATCGCGTCTTTGCCGATCAGGTCGATACGGCTGATATGCGAATCTAGGTTCACCCGCACCGTCGGCCAGTTCAGCCGCGCGCCGACCTGTTCGATGTGCGTCGATTTACCGGTGCCGTGATAGCCTTGCACCATGACGCGGCGGTTGTAACCATAGCCCGCCAAAATCGCCAACGTAGTGTCTGGATCAAATTTATAGGTTGGATCAACCACAGGCACACGGTCGCTGGCGCCCTTTGGGAAGGCCTTGACCTTCATGTCCGAGTCGATGCCGAACACCTCACGGACCGAAATTTCTTCGGTTGGTTTCATCATCGGGTCAAGATTTCCGTCGGCCATATGGGTGCCTCTGCTTATCAAAATTTGCGCAATTGCTGTGGGCTTCGGGATGCAACATATAGCGATGCGCCGCAAGGGGAAGGGGACATTCGTTGTCTTGTGTTCATAGAGCGTTATATCAAGGCTTCGATGCATTGAGGACCGCCCCGACATCACGACGCGACAAGACATCGCAGACATGATCCATAGGGTCGCGCTGAATGATCGAAGTGCGTTCGAGTCGCTTTATGCGACAACCTCGGCGAAACTATTCAGCATTATTTTGCGTGTCTTGAAAGACCGGGCCGCAGCAGAGGAGGTTTTGCAGGAAGTCTAACTGCGGTTATGGCAAGGCGGGGCGAGAACGTTCGCGACTGGCAAAGCCAGCCCGATCAGTTGGCTGGCGACCATCGCGCGCAACCGTTCAATCGATCGATTGCGAAAAAATTGACCCAGCAGTCCGCTTGAGGACGCGCCAGAAATTGCAGACCGGGACTAGGGCCCGAAGGCCTCGCAATCGCCGTATCGGAACGTGCACAGATCAACGGGTGTCTGGATGAACTCAACCCGGACCGTGCAGCAGTAGTGCGCGGTGCCTATCTGGACGGGGAAACGTATGCTGACCTTGCGGCGCGTTTTGGCGTACCGCTAAATATAATGCGAACATGGCTGCGACGCAGCCTGATAAGTTTGAAAGACTGTTTGAGTAAATGAGCGACGAGGGTATCAACCCAGAAGACGACATTCAGCGCGACGATGTGCTCGCTGCGGAATTGAGTCGCGGGCTGCTGACAGGGGATGAGTTGGCGCAGGCGACGCGCCGCGTGCGCATTGATCAGACCTTTGTGGATTTGGTGGAAAATTGCGATATCCATTTCAGCACCTTGACCGACGGTATTGCGCTGGTCGCGCCGCCCAAAGGTGTGTTCAAAAAAATCAAAGCAGATGCCTACCCCGAAAGCCCGAAGCGCATTTGGTAAAATCTCGGGATTGTGCCCGCCTTTCTGTGTGCGGGTGCCGCGGCGTTGACCCTATTGGTGGCGTTGCAATTTGGTAGTTATATGCAGCCAGACGCTGTGACGCCGACATCCGTGGCCCGCGTGGTCGCACAAGACAATGGCCTCGTGGTTGCTGCGGCCTACGTTGAGGACAGCGGCCAATTGTTCGTCGAACGCCAAATCGGGGCCCGCGCGCAAGGTCGATCATTAGAGCTGTGGATCATTGCTGGCGACGCGGCGCCCTTGTCGTTGGGCATTCTGGCGACGGATGAAACCATCAATGAAATTATTATCCCCGAAAGCCTTCGGATTAAAATGGTTGGCGCGACGCTTGCAATCTCGGACGAACCTGCTGGCGGATCGCCGACAGGCGCGCCGACCGGTGCCGTCCTTGCTGCGGGCGAAATTACCACGCTGTAAGTCACGCGCTTTTGCCGTCGCTATGAGCCTGTGAAATGTCCTGAAACTTTCCTTTCATATGATGCGTTGCTTTTGGCATCAGGATCGCAACCGCTGCCGCACTTAGACTAACCGCTGGTATGGCATTCGCCGACGCGCACGCATCCAACCCAATAGTGGGTGGCGCAGAAATGCTGGCTGAAAAGAACGTCATCGAGAATGCAGTAAACTCCCCGATCCACACAAAACTTGTGGCGGCTGTTACGCAGGCTGGCCTCGTTGATACATTGTCCGGCCCGGGCCCGTTCACTGTGTTTGCTCCAACGGACGACGCATTTGGCCTGATAACCGACGAGACACTAAGCGCTCTGATGATGGACGAGAACAAGGCGCGACTGGCCACGATCCTGACCTGCCACGTTGTCGGCGCTGAAGTGTTTGCGGACGCAATCGGTGGCAAGATCGCAGCAGACAGCGGCGCGCACCCAGTTGCAACACTTGGCGGCTGTACGTTGATGGCAGAAATGTCTGGCGACGCCATCACGTTGACGGACGAAAATGGCGACTGTTACAATCGCAGACGTCGATCAGTCCAACGGTGTGATCCACGACATCGATCGTGTGATGCTGCCCAAGCAGTAAGTTTGACTTCTAAGATCGGACGAACGGCCGAGGGCAACAGCCCATCTCATGAGGAGCCTTCGGTCACATCTGCGTGCGCTGTGTCATATTCTGTCCCAGAGGCACAGCGCACGTTTTATAACATTCCCGAACAATCAGGAGTTTGTCATGAATCGTCGGACCTTTTCGATAATCGCCCTCGCCGCTGCCGCGTTTGGCGCTACCCGCGTTGCCGCAGCCGATGGCCCATTTGAGATCACGCGGACGACAGCGCAGTGGCGCGCCCTTCTGAACGACACCCAATACAACGTGATGCGTGAGGAAGGTACCGAACGGTCGGGGTCATCGCCATTGGATAAGAATTACGCGGCGGGCATTTACCACTGCCGTGGCTGCGATCAAGCGCTCTATTCTTCTGAGCATAAATTCGACAGCCGCACCGGATGGCCGTCGTTCTTTGATGTCCTGCCAAACGCGATCCAGACCAAAGCTGACGACACATTCTTTTCGTCGCGCACTGAATGTCACTGTGATCGTTGTGGCAGCCACTTGGGACACATTTTCGATGATGGCCCCGCCCCAACAGGTCTGCGCCATTGTTTGAACGGTGTCAGCTTGGTGTTCCGCGCGGCATAAAACCCACTGAACAAGACCTTCGCGGGCGGCGACTGCCCGCGCCTGATACTCCTCTCTCAGCACATCTGAGACGAGGGGTTTTTTATTTTGGGTATTGGGTTATGAGGCGGGCATTGGTGTTGCATTGCGTCGGCATTTTTTTGCGACGTTATCTGCCCCACTGTGACGGCTTTTGGCTGCATCCTGCGTTGACTGTCCCCTTATGCGAAACAAACATTTTCCACTATGCGAACCCGGTGCCTTACGCCCGCCCCAAAGTTCCAGCATATGCATCCCAAATCAATCGGAGGTTTTATGCGACCAACACTGCGCAAAAGATTATTGCTGACAGAAGGGGAACGCGCCCGTGTGTTGGCGTTTGCGCTGGTCGGCGCATGCAGCGCAGGGCTTGGGTTCCTCGCCGTTTTGCATCTGGATCATGCGGTATTCTTCGGAGAATTTAGTTTGTATCAAGCTTGGATAGTCATCGCATCTGGGCTTGGTGGGATGATCGCGCTGTTTTTGTCTGGTGATCGGATGGGAAAACCGGGGCAGGCAGGTGCTGTGCGCGCGGTGGCGGGTGCAATCTGGGTGACTTTTATTGGCGCGCTAATCGGTGGGACATTGGGTCTGCCATTTTATGGCACAATGTTTGGCCCGTTTATCGTGGTCGTAACCCTGATGGGGGCGCCACTGCTGGCTATGTTATGGGTGTTTAATCTGTTGGGTGCCCACGTGCTGTTGGGCATCTATCAAAGCGAACGTGATACAATCTTCACGCCCTCGCGGATGAGCCAACCAGACCACCCCGATAGCCTAAGAATGCGACTACGGGGGCGATTTAGCTAAATCAGGTTCTGAAGTGGCGGCTGGATTTGATCTGGTCCCATGCCCAAACGACTTCGGCCAATTGTTCTTCTTGTGAACGATCGCCGCCGTTCATGTCAGGGTGCAAGACTTTGATCAGCTTTTTGTAGGCCTTGCGGATTTCCGGCTTGGCCCAGTGATCTTTTGCTTCCAAAATATCGATGGCTTTGCGTTCTGTTGCAGGCAGCTTGCGCGTCGATCCGGTGATGGACTTACCCGGATTCTGGGTCGCGTTCTGGCCCAACACCTGATGTGGATCATCCACACCCAGTCGCGCCCAAGCGCGTTGTTCGTCGGACTTTTTCATCGGCTTGGTTTGACGTTCCCAAACACGATCCTTGTCCTGCTGCGCCCTGAATTCGGCCTCGGTGGTTCCATCAAAGAAGTTCCAGCCAAGATTATATTCGCGCACGTGGTCTTTGCAGAACCAATAGAAATCATCGAGCACGTCAGGGTTCTTGGGCGCACGATATTGGCCCGCCTCCTTGCAGTCAGGTTTTTCGCACACACGGTTTGATGTCTCGGATGCACCGGACATGCCGCGCCGCCCGCGCGGGTTCTTCTTTTTGCTGGCCGAAACCGACATATTAAACCCAAAGGGATCATCTTTTGACATTGCTACACCTTTCCGACTCGGACGTTAGACCATAGAAGATATGAGCGAGGATTGAAGAGGCAGAGGAGAAAATAATGGGGCTAGACACCGAAATTCGCACTGCTTTAGACGCGGCATTTGCGCCCACGTCTCTGGCAGTCATCAACGAAAGCCACAAACACGCCGGTCACGCGGGTGATGATGGGTCCGGTCAAAGCCATTGGCGGGTCGAAATTGAGTCTGAAACGTTTGCTGGTCAGTCGCGTATTGCCAAACATCGCGCGGTTCACACAGCCCTCGGGCCGGACATCATCGGACGCATCCACGCGCTGTCGCTGCAGATTTCCTGACAGGCATTTTCCTGAGAGGCGTGATTGTTCAGAACGCGCACTGCTGTCGTCGATTTTGGGGGCCTGCGCCCCTGTGCGCCGCTTGTCCCACGGGAATGCGAAAGGTGCTGTAATAGTTTCGCTCACACGATCTTCTTTGGCCAATGAAACCGGCGCGTCAATTACTTCCATGGTTTCAACATTTGGCTCTTCAGATGTTGAACCGTGATCCAGCGCTTGTGCGGCGATGTCTTCTAATTCAGTGTCCGGCTCCGGCTTTGCCGCGACTGGGGCTTCAATCACCGAGGTCTGATCTTCGATCAATGCGGCCACTTTGGGCGCATCAGCTTGCTCAATTTCTAAAGTACGGCGAAACACCAACATGTTTTGAAACGACGTTGATTTTTTCGTTAAACCGACGCGCTCTTCAACGGGAAGGGTGTCAGTGCGCTGGTATTCCCAGCCCTGCGCCCCAAGGACATTCATCACCAATTGGAGCGCATTGGCAAAGCGCGCTGGCGTGCCTTTGATCCCCTTGCCCTTAAGCCCGCGTCTCGGCGCTGGAACAACTTTATACTCAAAATATGTCATAATGGCCCTCAACTGCGCAGTGTCTTAATTGGGTGTTTGTAGCAACAACGCCCTACAACGCCAAGAAACAAAGAATTTTTCGCCACACCACAAATGGTGGACGGCGTCGATGCGACCCTCATATCTATTTTACGCCTAGGCCGAAGCCTATTTCAACTTGTCGCTCACGAGTTTGTTGACCGCCGCGGGATTGGCCTTGCCGCCGGTGGCTTTCATTACCTGGCCGACAAACCAGCCCGCAAGTTTCGGGTTCTCTTTTGCTTTGGCAACCTGATCGGGGTTGGCGGCGATAATTTTGTCCACAGCCACCTCGATAGCGCCCGTGTCCGTGACCTGTTCCATGCCCTCGGTCTTCACGATCTCGACCGGATCACGGTCTGAAGTGTAGGCGATTTCAAACACGTCTTTGGCGATTTTGCCGCTGATTTTATCGGATTTAATCAGCGCCACGATCTGACCCAATCGCGCCGCAGAAATCGGGCTGTCGGAAATATCCTTGTCGTCTTTCTTGAGGCGACCAAACAATTCGTTGATGACCCAGTTCGCCGCAAGCTTGCCGTCACTGCCCTGTGCGACGGCCTCAAAGTAGCCCGCGCTGTCGACGTCGGCGGTCAAGACCGATGCGTCGTAATCAGAAAGCCCAAAATCCTTGATGAACCGCGCCTTTTTGGCATCGGGAAGTTCAGGCAGGGACGCTGCAATGTCATCGACCCATGCCTGCTCGATTTCGAGAGGCAGCAGATCGGGGTCGGGGAAATAGCGATAATCATGCGCTTCTTCTTTGGATCGCATGGAACGGGTTTCGTTCTTGTCGGCATCATACAGGCGCGTTTCCTGAATGATTTTGCCACCGTCTTCGAGGATCGCGATCTGACGGCGGGCTTCAAAATCAATGGCCAGCTGGATGAACCGCATTGAGTTCATGTTCTTGATCTCACAGCGCGTCCCAAGATCACCGAAATCACCGGAGGCTTGGAACTTTTCGTAATCACCGGGACGACAGACTGACACGTTCACATCCGCGCGCAGGTTGCCGTTTTGCATGTTGCCGTCGCAGGTGCTGAGGTAGCGCAATATCTGGCGCAGCTTTACCACATAGGCCGCGGCTTCTTCGGGGCCACGGATGTCGGGAAAGCTGACGATTTCCATCAAAGCGACGCCTGTGCGGTTGAGGTCGACGAACGACATCGCGGGATCCATATCATGAATGGATTTGCCCGCGTCTTGTTCAAGGTGGATGCGTTCGATGCGCACGTTGCGTGCGGTCGGCTTTTCTCCAGCGATCCCCGTCCCCATTTCAACCAGCACTTCGCCAGTGCCAACGATGGGATGGTACAGCTGCGAAATCTGATAGCCCTGCGGCAGGTCAGGGTAGAAGTAATTTTTGCGATCAAACGCGCTGTTGAGATTGATCTGCGCCTTTAGGCCAAGGCCGGTTTTCACCGCGTAGGCCACACATTCTTCGTTGATCACCGGCAACATGCCCGGCATGCCCGCATCCACGAAGGCGACATTGCTGTTGGGTTCAGCACCAAATTGCGTTGATGCGCCCGAAAACAGTTTGGCTTTTGTCGCGACCTGCGCGTGGACTTCCAGACCGATCACAAGTTCCCAATCGCCGGTCGCTCCGGCAATGGTTTTTACTTTCGGGGTCTCATAGGTGAGGTCAAGCATATCGCGCTCCGCATCTGGATGTGTGGTCGGTATTTCCGCTTGAATAGGCGCTCATTGGCCCAGCTGCAAGATGGCTTGCAGCGGTGGCATAGCGGTTTGGGTCTGCTGGGACGCTATATCTGGTGTGGCTGGCGGAAAAGAGCCCGCGAAGCGCTGACATTGCACAGATTTGTTGCAATAGTTGAACCAACGCGTATTTGTTTTGGCGATGTTTGTTATCAGAACTCTCCTGGGGGGGGATTCTTGCGATCATGTTGGGAACTGCTACACTAGCCGAATGGCCTGTTGGCGGACCCGAGACGCAGACACGCCCCCTAAGCCGTCTTGATGCGGTTGAACTGCGCACACAAAGTGCGCGCTCGGCGTTGGTTGTATTCCGTCCGCCTGTGCGCCCGGATTACATGGTCCGTTATCCAGTCATGATTTTGCAAGATCCAACGATGCGGCCCGTGGCCCGGATCAGTTATATTCCTGACGCACGCTGGGATTTTCGCGACGATTCAGACAGTTGGACCCGCGCCGCGCTGTCTGCGCTGCGCAGCCACGGTCGTGATTTGCAAGACACTGTGCCGCGCGATATCGCGAACTGGTGTCCGGCCTATACGGAAAACCCACCCCATCTGCGCCGTGCGTTTTGGGTTGGGATGATGTCGGCACTTGTGAAACACGAAAGCACCTATCGCCCGACGGCCGTTGGGGGGGGCAATTTGTGGTTTGGTCTTATGCAGATTTACCCCGACACCGCGCGGCGCTACGGCTGTCATGCAACGACAGGTGAGGCGCTCAAAGACCCCGAAGACAACCTAAGTTGTGCGATCCGAATAATGAACGTGACCGTGCCGCGCGACAATGCCATCGCCGTGCGCGACATTCGTTGGCGCGGTGTAGCGGCGGACTGGGGACCAATGACAAACCGCAGCAAGATCGCGGAAATGGCGGCGTGGACGCGCAGGCAAGATTATTGCGTGTCGCGGTCTTCGATCCGCCCGCAAGCCCGCCCATCGGTGCAGGCGACCCTATCCACAATGAACGACAGTTCAGCCCCTTAGAACGGGGAGAACGGGTGCCGCTGTGCGACAATCCCCGCGTCCTTGAGCGCTGTTTGAAACACATCAACGGGTGGCGCGATGTCAGGTGGCAGCCGTGTATGCGCCCCACCCACATGCACCAGCGTGATCTTCATGCCGCCATCAAAACGCCGGTCAATGCGCACGTGGTCGATGTCGCTGCGATCACCACCACGCAGGGCAGACGCCCAGACGATCCTATTTGGCCACACCTCAACCCAAGCGCGATTGTCGCGGATGACATCCCACAGTGCGGGCAGGGTGAAGGCCAATAAGATCGCCGCAATCCCCCACGCGACGCTAAAGACCAACCACGCCAAAAAAACGCAAACCCAAACGGCCAAAATTGCTAGCACCACGGCCCATCGCCGCCCGCATCGTTCGTGTCGATATATCATCTGACCCGAATCGCGCGGGCGATGTCTGCAGCATCGGCCATGTCTGCCAAACTCCCAACAACATCGCGGATATTGCGGGCGCGATTGGCGCAATAAATTGCAGGAGCAATGGCAGCCACAAGGGCGAAAATGAAGGGCATGTCATGGGTTCTTTTGGTCAACGTTCTCGCACGCGTGGTTTGATACATCATTAAGCGTGATTTCCCAGCATACGCCCAACCATTTCGCCAGTGTCACGCGAAAGACCTGCCGTTTTCGCCAATGTTTCGAGCACATCGCGCATCTGATCCTGTCGGCCCACATCATAGCGCCGCCAAGTTTCGAACGCCGTTGTCATGCGTGCTGTGGTCTGGGGGTTGATCGCGTCAAGCTTGGCGAGCCAATCGCCAAGCAGGCGATATGACACGCCGGACGGCGCGTGAAACCCTGCTGAATGGCCTGCCAGTGCCCCAAAAACTGCGCGGAAACGGTTTGGATTTTTCATATCAAAATCAGGCTCTTGCGTCAGTCGTAAGGCGGTATCAGCCGCCAGATCGGGTGCCGCCAGTGACACAGTCAGACCAAACCACTTATCCATGACCAACCGATCCGCGCGCCACTGATCGCGGAACGCCGCACTCTGATCCTCGCCTTTGCTGATCCGCAACAACGCTGCCAATCCTGCCAGTTGCATGGTCATGTTGTCGGCATCTGCGTATTGTTTGGCCGCCGCTGCACCATCGTCCAGCCGCGACAACAGACCCAGAACCGAATTGGCGAGGCTGCGTTTCCCAGCATTTTTGGCATCGGGCGAATAGGGGCCATCAACGATCATATCGGCCTGAATACGCGGTAGAATATCTTGCACATGCTGCGCCGTCGTAAGCTTTAGCGCCTCAATCGCGTGGTGGATCGCCAGCGGATCCGGCACCGTGCCCGCGTCATGCAAGGCCTTTGCCATATCGTCTTCGGACGGCAGGGAAAGACACAATGCGCGGAACGCAGGATCGAGCGCGTCATTTCGTAAAATTGCCGTGATCCCATCAAGATAGGCTGCATCGGGCGCTGTGTTTTCTGTGATCGATTTCGTCAACACGTCTTTGGCCAGCGCGTCGCCTGCGTCCCATTTGTTAAATGGATCGGTGTCATGGGTCATCAGAAATGCGCGCTCAACGTTGGTTTGGTCGCGTTGCAAAATTACGGGCGCGGAAAAATCCCGCAGGAGTGACGGGACGGGTTTTTCCGCCAATCCGTTGAACGCAAAACTTTGTGTGGTGGCAGTCATTTCTAGCACGGTTGTCGGCTGCACCTCGGTGCCGTCCTGCGACAGCAACCCGACGGCAATCGGAATGACCTGCGCTGACTTGCTGTCTTGACCCGGTGTGGGCGGCGTTTGTTGTTCAAAATGAAGCGCATAGACGCCGTCCTTAAAGTCATCAGTGACGGTCACACGCGGGGTGCCAGCCTGCGAATACCAGCGTTTGAACTGGGTCAGGTCGCGCCCTGTCGTGTCTTCAAACACCTGCAACCAATCCTCAATCGTGGCTGCGTCCCCGTCGTGGCGGGTGAAATATAGATCCAGCGCTTTGCGGTAGGCGTCATCGCCCACCAACCGTTTGAGCATGCCAATCAACTCAGCGCCTTTTTCATATACCGTGATCGTGTAGAAGTTATTGATCTCAATAAAGCTTTCGGGGCGCACCGGATGCGCGAGTGGCCCGTTGTCTTCGCGAAATTGGCGCGACCGAAGGGTGATCGCGTCCTCGATCCGTTTAACCGCATGACTGCCCTGATCGCCGGTATATTGCTGGTCACGAAACACCGTCAGACCCTCTTTGAGACACAGCTGAAACCAATCTCGGCAGGTAATGCGGTTGCCGGTCCAATTGTGGAAGTATTCATGGGCGATGATGGCTTCGATGCGTTCGAAATTAGAATCCGTGCTGGTTTCCGGTGATGCAAGGACACAGCTGGAATTGAAAATATTCAGACCCTTGTTTTCCATCGCGCCCATGTTGAAATCATCCACAGCGACAATATTGAAAATGTCCAAGTCGTATTCGCGACCGTAGACGTCTTCGTCCCATTTCATTGACCGCTTGAGCGCACCCATCCCGAAGGCGCATTTGGCTTCGTCAGGGCCGGGGCGCACGTAGATGTTCAGCGCGACGTCTTTACCGGACATCGTGGTGAACCCGTCCGAGTGGGCAACCAAATCGCCAGCAACAAGCGCAAACAGGTAGGCGGGTTTTGGCCATGGATCGAGCCATTCTGCCCACCCATCGCCGTGGCTTGTCGGGTTGCCGTTGGACAGCAAGACGGGCAGTTCGCCTTCAATGCGCACGCAAAACACGCTCATGACGTCGGGGCGGTCGGGGTAGAAGGTTATTTTGCGAAATCCTTCGGCCTCACATTGGGTGCAATACACTCCATTGGACATGTACAACCCTTCAAGTGCGGTGTTGGTGGCGGGCGAAATTTCAACCTCCGCCTCCCACACGAAGGGGCCGTCTGGGGCATCGCAGGTCAAACCATCGGCGCTC
The DNA here is from genome assembly GCF_000155735.2 of Octadecabacter arcticus 238. Classification (GTDB taxonomy): domain Bacteria; phylum Pseudomonadota; class Alphaproteobacteria; order Rhodobacterales; family Rhodobacteraceae; genus Octadecabacter; species Octadecabacter arcticus. The sequence continues at coordinate 2,703,039 of NC_020908.1, read as the reverse complement.
ACAACAGGGGTCACGTCAGCCCCGTCAATCTTTGCCCAAATCAGTTTCACATCTTGCCCGTGCAGAAAAAATTCACCGGGGAAATCCACATTCGGGCGCACTGAAATTCGGCTAACCACCCGCGTCGCTGATGCTGCCAGTCGAAATGTCAGGTGCACGTCGTCCAGATAATACCCGAACGGGCGATAGTCCTTGAGGTAAATTGTCTGGGGGGCCGCGTCTGTCATGGGTTTCTCCGCTTGGTTTAATTCAAACTTAAGTGCGCGGGCGCTGGGCTACAAGGCGGGGCGCACTATGTCAGGGTTATGAAAATGCGCGCGAAATCCGATCTGCCCGAAAAAACATGCGTCACCTGCGGGCGTCCGTTTGCGTGGCGTAAGAAATGGGCGCGTGTGTGGGATGAGGTGCGTTATTGTTCTGATCGCTGCAGATCAAATCGGCCGAAATCTTGATTATTTTTCTTAATTTTAAAGCGCGTTTCGGCAATTTCGTCAGAGCATCATGTTGCCAATATCGGGCATCTGTCCTACATCGCAATAAACCGCTGTGTACCGTGGCATACAAAGGATAAACCATATGACAAATCGAGTGGATCGCGCCGGCCTATCTGTGGCCACGGAACTTGCAGATTTTATCGACACGCAGGCCCTGCCTGAAACGGGTGTAGATGCAGATACGTTCTGGGCAGGCTTTTCAAGCCTGATCCATGACTTTGGACCAAAAAACAAAGCCCTGCTTGATCGTCGGGAAGAATTGCAGAGCCAGATCGATGACTGGCACCGTGCGCGCATCGGCCAAGCCCATGACGAAGCCGGATACGAGGCGTTTTTGCGCAAGATTGGTTATCTGATCCCCGAAGGCGATGATTTCACGATTGATACGGCCAATGTTGATCCGGAAATTGCCAGCATTCCGGGGCCACAACTGGTTGTGCCGATCACCAATGCGCGGTTTGCGCTGAACGCGGCGAATGCCCGTTGGTGCAGTCTTTATGATGCGTTTTACGGCACGGATGCCATGGGCCGTTTGGCGCAAGGCAAAGGCTATGATCGCGGCCACGGCAGCCGTGTTGTTGCGCGCACGCGCGTGTTTCTTGACGATGCGTTCCCTATCCAAGGCGCGTCGCACGGTGATGCAGAAACCTACGCGGTATCAGACGGTCAGCTTGTCACGGATGGCAACCTGTTGATGATGCCCGAACAATTTGTTGGCTACACGGGTGCTCCTGATAAGCCTGAAACGATCATGTTGAAAAACAACGGACTGCACGTTGAATTGGTCTTCAAAAAGGACCACCCGATCGGGTCTCATGATCGCGCAACGCTGGCCGATGTGCGCCTTGAGAGTGCTGTGTCAGCGATCATGGATTGCGAAGATTCCGTGGCCTGCGTCGACGCTGAAGACAAAGTTCTGGCCTATACAAACTGGCTTGGCCTTATGCGTGGCGATCTTGAAGCGGAGCTGGAAAAGGGCGGAAAAACTGTGACCCGTCGCCTCAGCGAGGATCGCACGTTCACGGCACCGGATGGTGGCATTGTGACGTTGAAGGGCCGCGCGCTGTTGTGGATCCGCAATGTCGGCCACCTGATGACCAATCCCGCAATTTTGGATCGTGACGGCAACGAGGCCTATGAGGGCCTTATGGATGCGATGATCACCACGCTGATCGCCAAGCATGACCTCGCGCGCGAAAGCGGCAATTCGGTGCATGGGTCGGTTTATGTTGTGAAACCCAAGATGCACGGGCCCGAAGAAGTGGCGTTCACCAACGTCATCTTTACCCACGTGGAAAAAGCGCTCAACCTGCCGCAACACACTGTTAAAATTGGCATTATGGATGAGGAACGCCGCACGTCGGTGAACCTTAAGGCCTGTATCCGCGCCGCAAAATCGCGCGTGGCCTTTATTAATACTGGCTTTCTTGATCGCACGGGCGATGAGATCCATACGTCAATGGAAGCAGGGCCCTTTAGCCGCAAAGATTTTATCAAGCGTAAGGGATGGATTGGTGCCTATGAAGACCAGAACGTCGATATCGGGCTGGAATGCGGACTTTCTGGCAAGGCACAGATTGGCAAAGGCATGTGGGCGATGCCCGATGCGATGGCCGCGATGATTGAGCAGAAAATTGCCCATCCGAAATCTGGCGCCAACTGCGCATGGGTGCCGTCGCCGACGGCCGCGACGTTGCATGCGTTGCATTATCACCGTGTCGATGTTTTTGCGGTACAGGCCAAGCTGAAAGCGGGTGGGCGGCGTGCCTATGTTCAGGCATTGCTGGATATTCCGCTGGCGTCCTACAAGGCATGGACCAAAGATCAGATCGAACGCGAAGTTGAAAACAACGCCCAAGGTATTCTTGGCTACGTGGTGCGCTGGATTGATGCGGGTGTGGGCTGCTCAAAAGTCCCTGACATCAACAATTTCGCGCTAATGGAAGACCGTGCCACCTGCCGGATTTCCGCGCAGCATATCGCCAACTGGCTGCACCACGACATCGTCAACGAAGCCGATACATTGGTGGCCATGCGCAAAATGGCCGCTGTTGTGGACGCCCAAAACGGCGATGACCCGACGTATCGCCCTATGGCGCCGGACTTTGACGGGATTGCGTTTCAAGCGGCCTGTGATTTGGTGTTTCGTGGGCGTGAACAGCCGTCGGGCTACACTGAACCTGTGTTGCACCGCCGACGCCTGGAACTAAAGGCGCAGCGCAACAGCTAAGGCCATTTCTTAACCCCAACAGCGGAGCGACACATGCCAGAAATTTCGATTACAAGAGCACGGACAATGATCCGCAAGGCGATCCAAAAAGGCCACGAGCTAGAGCTTAAGCCGCTCAGCGTTGTGGTTTTGGATGCGGGCGGCCATGTAAAAGCGTTTGAACGCGAAGATGGCGCAGCGCCGGGAAGATTCGCGATTGCGCAGGGTAAAGCCTACGGTGCGATCATGCTTGGCATGGCGGGCACTGCACAAATGGCGCGCGCCGAAGCCCAAGGGTATTTCATGAACGCGGTCAACGGACTGTTTGGCGGGCAAGTGATCCCTGTTCCGGGCGGTGTGCTGGTGCGTGACAAACGCGGCGTGGTCATCGGTGCGGTCGGTGTGACCGGCGATTCATCCGATAATGACGCAATTTGTGCCGCCTTTGGCATCGAAGCGGCTAATCTGGTGTCCGAAATCTAGGTCCTGGCCGTGTTTAGCGGTCGTGGCGCGGCAGTGGGGCTTTGATCTTGTCGCGTCGCTTGCTAGTTATCGGCTAAAGGGGTTCGTTATGCGCAAACCGGTCATTGGCATCATCGGCAATCATGATATTATTCATGACGAGTATCCTGCATTCACGTCGGGCGCGATGAACGCGGACGCGATTGCGCTGGTGTCTGGTGGGATGCCACTGATTGTGCCAGCAAACCCCGATTTCGTTGACGTGGATGATCTGGCAGACCTGTGTGACGGTTTTTTGTTCACAGGCGGTCGCCCGAATGTGCATCCTAGCGAATACGGGCATGCCGAAACCGACGCCCATGGGGCGTTTGACCGAAATCGTGACGCGATCACCCTGCCACTGATCCGCAAATGTGTGGACCGTGGCCAGCCTATCCTTGGCATTTGCCGCGGCTTTCAAGAGGTCGCGGTGGCCATGGGGTGCACGTTGCATCCCGAAATTCGTGACATTGCGGGACGCGACAATCACCGCATGCCGCCCGAGGGCACGTTGGATGAGAAATTTGAGATGCGCCATATTGTGACGCTAACCGACGGCGGCCCGTTCCATCACTTGTGGGGCAGGCGTGAAGTTATGACCAATTCACTGCATGGACAGGGCATCCTGGACGTTAGTGAGCGGATCGTCGTTGACGGTACAGCGCCTGACACGACACCGGAAGCGATCTACGTCAAAGACGCGATTGGCTTCACCTTAGCTGTGCAGTGGCATCCTGAATGGCAGGCTGGTCTTGATCCAGTATCCAAGCCGTTGTTTCAAGCGTTCGGACAAGCCGCACTGACTTGGGCGCAGCGTGATCAAACGATCCGTAAAAGCGCCTAAAGGCCAAGCTGCGACGCTGCAATACGCACGGTATCGCTGCCATTGGCGCTGCAATACCGCGCCAAATTATTTGACAGCGTGGCGGCATCGGGAACCGCTGCGACCCTGCCAGACAACCCACCAGCACGTGCTTGGCCCAAGGCCCAGTTGCTTGCAGCGGACAGGGCGGCGGGGTTGGTCAGGCGGTCACATTGGATCTGGCCGGGGTCAATCGGCAGATCGAATACGGCGGACGCAGGAACCGCGCTGATTGGTGTTTCAGATTGAGGCGGAGGGGTGCCACATGCGCCAAGCGCTGCTATTGGCAACATCAACAAAAACAGACGCATTCGACAAAATCCTTTAAAAAAAATGACCAACAACGCATGCGGAAATCTCGTGCAACATTGGCCCGTGCTGTGCCCCTAATCAAGTAGATCTTGGGGACTGATACCAGTGGCCATAATATCTGACTCATTTTTTTGGTTTTAATTTTGTAACTCCCAAGGACCCCATCGGATATCGGGTTTTGTGTTGCCCTTGCGACGTTAGAGCCGAGCGATGATCTGTTGTGGTGATAGGGTGAGTGTTTCGAGGATATTGCCCCCGTGTTTTCTGACCGTCGAGATGACGGATCTGATGTCAGCGAAGACCTGCGCGCCCTCGAGGGTGCGGAAAGTTCCCGAGATTTTCATGCGCAACTTCATCATGCGCAGGTCCCGTTCGGCCTGATTGTTGGTGAAGGGAACTGTGAAGTCCGTAAGGAACCTTAGGACGTCATCACGGTAGTCGCGCAAGCGGACCAGAAGGTTATGGCCTGGCCGCCTGGCTTTTCGGCCTCGCGCACCAGTGCGTCTAGCCAGTGGGTCTTGTCGCTCATGGAAGGCGAGGCCCTCGGTGAGGATCGCCATGTATTTGGTGAGGATGCCGTGGTGAACCGACGTGGGGAGTTCGGTCTCGCCTCGCCCCTGAGCCGCGCACTTGAGCTGATTGGCGCTGTTGAGCAGCACGCTCATCGCGCACGCCCACGGCTCCTTTTCGATTTCTTCGATGGCCTTGAGTTCCCGTAAATGATGCGCCCCGCACAGGGCGTGCGCGTCCACCCCACTCATATGGGCGTAATAGGACTTCCAGTGGTCATGAACAATTGTCCCGCCGGTCAGGAAGGATGGAACAGCACCGCGCTTGGCGCTGATGCGATAATGCGTGAAGGCGAGATCGCTGATTGAGTGCAGCCAGTGCAGCTTACCAGCAACACGAAGTCCGGTCTCATCCAGATGCCGAACGCCGCCTTCATTGAGCCGGGCCAGAATGTGTTCGACGACGCCACCCAAGGTACGCGCTGTGCCGTTCACCCAGTTGGTCACGCTGGCCGCGCATAGGCTGGTGGCACCAAACAAATCACGCAGGAGTTGGCAGACCCGATCCTCGGGGATCAGCTGCTGAACATTGCAGTAGACCGCCGCCGCCCGAATGCGCTTACCGTATTGCACGTGTGCATTCACGCCATCGGGAAAGGTGGCTGTCGTCGTGGCTCGGCAATGGCCACAACAATAAATCGCTGCCTGATGCTCTGTGACCTCCAGACGCGGCACCGGTATGTCATAAACCTGACGCCTCTCCACCGCCTTGATCATCCCAGCCGTCAAGCCATGCTGACAGGTGCCACAGGCCTCAGCCTCATGTCGCTCCACAAAGTCAGGCGTTGCTGTCTGACGTAGGGTGTCGCCTCGGTGGCCAACTTAACCACCACTTTTCTTACCGGACTTACCACGCAGGCTACGCGGTACCGGCTTCTTCAACCCATCACTCGAAGGCGGCTTGCTGCTATTACTGCTGTTCTTAGCCAACTGACGCCGCAGATCCGCATTCTCTTGCGCCATGCTCGCCAACGCGGCTTCCAACTCGGCGATCCTGCGCAGAGCCGTGGCAAGGAGTTGTTCAAGAGCAGTAACTTGGTCCATTCCACCAATGATTCAGAGAAATCGTCACAGCGCCACGAAATTCAGACCACAACAGAAAATTCATGCGCCTAATGGCCAAGGAGACTCACATCAAAACTGACAAAAACCCGTTATCGGCTGGGGTGCTTGGGAGTTACTTAATTTTTGGTAAACTCTGAATCAATGACCTCCACAGATTGGGAGGTGCTCATGGGTGGAGCCATAAAAATTACGCGCACGGATATGTCTGCGAAAGATTTGCGCCGTGCGGCAAAGCGAACCAAGGATGGGCGGGTTGTACGGCGACTACTGGCCATAGCGCTGGTGCTTGATGGGGTGGATCGTGAAACGGCTGCCCGCAGCAGTGGTATGGATCGACAAACACTTCGGGATTGGGCGCATCGCTTTAACGCAGAAGGCATTGAGGGGTTATCGGATCGGAATGGCAAGGGGGCAAAACCACGGTTGTCGCCCAAGCAACAGGCGCAATTTGTGGCGTGGGTGGAGGCCGGGCCCGACCCAGTAAAAGATGGCGTAGTACGATGGCGTTGTGTCGACTTGCAGGCTCGTGTTGAAGAGGAGTTCGACGTGAAACTGCATGTGCGTACGATTGGAAAATATCTAACCAAGCATGGCTTTCGCCGCCTGTCTGTGCGTCCAGAGCATCCGAAAACTGATCGCGAAGCGCAGCAGACTTTTAAAAAAACTTTGCGAGCCTCGTAAACGATACTCTGCCAGAACATGCAAAGGGGAAGCCTCTTGAAGTATGGTTCCAAGATGAAGCCCGCGTTGGACAACAGGGGACACTCACCCGTAAATGGGCCAAGCGTGGAACTCGCCCGCGCGCACCCCGTGATATACGCTTCAAATGGAGTTATATCTTTGGTGCCGCTTGTCCCGCACGTGGTACCGCCGCAGGTCTCGTTCTGCCCTACGTCAACGCCGAGGCTATGGGGCTGCATCTTGATGAGATCGCAAAAGCTGTCGCACCCGGCTCACATGCCTTGCTGATTGTTGATGGGGCGGGTTGGCATGGCGCAAAATGTTTACAGGTGCCAGATAAAATTACGTTCGTTAAGCTGCCACCGTATTCACCCGAACTGAACCCCATGGAAAACGTCTGGGCTTATCTGCGAGCTAATAAACTCGCAATCACAGTTTTCGACACCTATGACGAAATACTCGACAAATGTGCACAAGCTTGGAACTTCTTTGCGAACGACCCAGAGCGAATAAGTTCAATCACAGATCGAGAATGGGCAAGGGTCACTTAATTCGGCCATTGGTATGATGGGCTTTGCGGCGTGAGGTATTAGCAGACGATGCACCGACCTGCCTTTGGCGCGCTTGGGCTGGCCACACGGGGCCTATCGTGTCAGATGTCGTGGATGAAATGGTTTGATATTCCACCAGTCTGGCTCGTTGGGGCCCTGATTGCGACCTACTGGCTGAGTCAGGCGCAGCCCTTTGGGCTGAGTCTGGATCATGCAATCACGCAGTTTCTGGCGGCGGTCCTGATCGGGGGCGGGCTGATCTTGATGCTGCTGGCCATTGCCGAAATGCGCCGCAAGAAAACGACGGTCATTCCCCATCTTGAGGCGGACTACCTTGTGCAATCAGGCATCTTCAAGCGGACGTGCAACCCGATCTATTTGGGCGATGTGCTGATCCTTGCGGGGTTCATATTGCGGTGGGACGCGCCGCTGGCGCTGCCACTGATCCCAGCTTTGTTCTGGATCCTTGAAACTCGGTTTATTGTGCCCGAAGAAGACCGCCTGCGTCGCAAGTTCCGGCAGGATTTTCACCGCTACGCGGAAAAGACGCTCCGCTGGGTTTAGATCGGCTGCGCGTCAGATCTAGAAATTGTTCTCATCCAGTTTCGCGTAGGACTCCTCCATCCCGTCGGCGCCCCCCATGTCTAACATTTGCTATCGTGATCCCGCATCGGGCAACGTCATGCGCAGCGTCAACAACGTACCCACACCAGATGATGCGAACGTGGTGACAATGTGATTGTCGTGCGTCGGGTCCGGGATGTGCATCTGCTCGATATGTTCAATCAATTGGTCTGGTGTCTGCTTGATATACTGCCCGCTGATCGCAAAGTCGCCACCCTCACTGTCGTCCCATTTAAAGTTGAATGTTCCGCCCTCGCGCGAGTGCGTTTCACAGACGCGCATTGTCCTGCAGGGCATTCCAAGCATTCATTGGCGGATCAAATCTGGTTCCTGATGGGCGCGGTAGACGTGGGACGGCGGGGCTTTGAAGGTGCGGGTCACAATGACGTGGGTTTCGCCTTCAACGGCAAGTTTAAGAAGGGGCATCAGATGTCTCTTTTTTTTGCAGGGTTTTAAGCACCGTATCGAGGCGGTTGTATCTGCTGGCATGACTGTTCGCGATCATGCTCAACCACGGTTCAATCGCGCCAAGACCGTCGGGCGACAGGCGGCACATCCGGTGCGTGCCTTGGCGGTGGCGAGTGATGAGGCCGGCGGTTTCCAGCACCTTGATATGGCGCGAAATTGCTGGGCTGGCTCATCTCAAACGGTTCGCAGATGTCCATAACCCCGACATCACCACCCGTGAGGCGCGCCAAAATCGCGGGCCGCGTTTGATCAGCGAGGGCAGTAAAAATACGGTCGATGTCTTCGGTGGCAGGTTTAGCTATAGCTATATTAGAGACCTCAGCATAACCTGTTGTTTGGGTTCCCGTTGGTCATGTGTTTCCAAAAGCTGCCTGTGTTTACGCTCTTAGGCGACTGTAGCGTTGGGTTTCAGGCGTTATTTTTTGATTTTGGTCCCACTTATCCAGTGGGTTCCGGGTCTGGCAGGCCGTAGAGCGCCAAGAACTTTGCCCCCTTCGCGATATTATGGGCGATGGCTGCCAGGCCGAACAGGGTCAGGTTTTTAGCCAGCCCCCTCAGCCGCGTTCGAGCCAATCCATAGCGGGATTTATAGGTGGCAAAGGGGCGCTCGCCGCCGGAGCGGATCACGGCAATCTCTTTGTTGCGGACCAAATCCGCTTTGGACAAAGGGTGGCCCCGATAGCCCTTGCGCTGCACTTGATCATCAATACCAAACTGCGCCAATTTTTCGCGTGTGGCTTGCGAAGAATAGGCGGCATCCGCGTAAAGCGCTGCCTCGTCGCCCAGCAATAGCGTGTCCCGTTCGGTACTGTCATGGGCATTGCCTGGTGTGACCGTTTGGCGGTGGATGAAGCCATCTTCGTCGACGCCAGTGTGGACCGAGTAGCCGTAGGTGGACTTTATATTACCGCGACTGTCGGCCTTTACGTGCCAGCCCGCATCCTTGTCGCGCGTGGGTTCATCATTGGCGTCTTTGCCGTACCCCGACTGCGCCGCTTCAACCGGAGTGGCATCGATGATATTGATGCGACCTTCAGTCATGATGATATGTTTTGCTTCAAGTTGGCGGTTCACTTCGCCCAGTAAAACCTCCCACAGGCCCAGTTCCATCAACCTCGCCCGAAAGCGCCCAATGGTAGTGGCGTCAGGGACATCCCCACCCAATTCGAGGTGACAGAATTTCCTGAACAACAGATCGCGAAACAGGGACAGAGCCAGCTCAGCATCACTCAAGCGATATCAGATGCCCAGCAATGACGCGCGGAGTAAAGTCAGCAATGGATAGCTCGGGCGGCCAGTCTTGCTGGCATAGATTTCGGCCATGATTTGTTCGAGCTTTACCCAGTCCAAAATCGCCTCGGCACCGTCCAACCCTTGCAGGCTCGCATGCTCAAGATCAGCGCTGGTAATGAAGAGTTCGGGTTGGGTGGAAAATGGCTTCTGCATGGCTTTAAAATAGCAAAATTAAACCTTCAGGGGAATCCCAGACTTATGCAGAGGCCTCATATTAATATATATACTCCTGCGCCTGAATTGACCTGACGATTTTGGGCCTGCGATTCACTTCGTCGCATGGCCAAAGGCGGTTCAGTCTGTATTTTGAGTTTATGAGCAAGCAATACAAAACAGTCTCCTTATCCGACGAGCAGCGCATAGCACTTGAAGCGCTTTGCCGCCGCCGCAAAGTTGACGCCCTTGTTTGGAAACGGGCGCGCGCGTTTCTTCTTTTGGACGCAGGAGAAGACGCCGGAACGGTTTGCCGGATTTTGGATATTGGCCCGACAGTTTTGACGGAGTGGCGATTTGCCTTTGCCGGTGCGGGACTATCGTTTTTCGGTCTGAAGGACTACAGCCAGCGTCAGGGTCATTTGTCCGTCGTGCAAGAGCAGGTGGTGAGAGCCCATTTCACCGCGCAGCCTGCCCGCAATGCCGATGAGGTCTGTGCCTATGTTCTAGCCGAGTGCGACCAAAACTACAGCACGTCGGGAGCCGCCAAGCTGATGCGCCGCCTGGGGTTCGCGTATAAGAAACCACAATTGCTGCCTGCACAGGCCGATGAAGCCAAGCAGGCTGCGTTTATTGCCAAATATGAGGCCCTGATGAACGGGTTGGCCGCAGATGAGATGGTTGTCTTTTCGGACGCTGTCCACCCCGAACACCAGAGCCGCCCCGCCCATGGTTGGTTCCCCAAGGGACAAAAGACGGCCCTGAAGGCGACATCAGGGCGCAAGCGGCTCAACATTCAGGGCGCGCTTGACCTTGAGACTTTCCAGGTCACCTTTGTGGAAGGCGAGAAGATCAATGCCCAGACAACCCGACAGATGCTGGAAAAGTTGGAACGCAACAACCAAACCAAGACGGCCATCCACGTCTTTGTCGACAATGCCCGCTATCATCATGCCAAGATACTACAGCCATGGCTGGACAGCCCAGAACGTCGGGTGAAGTTGCATTTCTTGCCAGCATATGCCCCGCACCTCAACCCGATCGAGCGTCTTTGGGGTGTTATGCACAAATGGGTCACCCACAATCGGCACTATGCAACGTTCAACCAATTCACAGAGGCCATTTTCGACTTCTTCCGCAAGACCCTGCCAGAAAAATGGCCAGAGTTCCGCGACACCGTCACCGACAACTTCCGCGTCATATCGCTCAAGGAATACAAAGTGATTTGAGGGGAAAACCTCAGGTCAATTCAGGCGCGGGAGTATAGCTGTCAGCTTATTTCGATATGCGCGATTGCAACACCTGCGACGTCCGTTGGCGCAAGCCGCGCTATCTAACCGTCTCTTTTCCTTGTGAATTGGCTTATCGGGCTGTAACTCGTTCGATACCGACGGTTAACATGGGGAAGACGGCATGAAAATTGGCACGCCAAAGGAATTATTTGACGGGGAAAGTCGCGTTGCGATGACGCCAGCTTCCGCGCTTGAACTGCAAAAACTCGGCCACGATTGTGTGATTGAGACCAAGGCGGGCGACGCTGCTGGTTTCTCGGACAAGTCCTATAAGGACGCCGGCGTTGAGGTTGTGAAAACCGCCGCCGCCCTTTGGAAAGCGGCCGATGTCATCGCCAAAGTGCGCGTGCCAGACGAGGGCGAAATGAAACGCCTTCGCGCAGATCAGACATTGATTTCTTTCTTCAGTCCGGTCGCTGACGACGACAAGATGAAATCTGCCGCCAAAAAGGGCGCGACCGTTGTGGCGATGGAAATGATCCCGCGTATCTCGCGCGCACAGAAGATGGACGCGCTGAGTTCCATGGCCAATATCGCGGGCTACCGCGCGGTCATTGAGGCAGGCAATCATTTCCCGCGCTTCTTTACGGGGCAGATCACAGCGGCGGGTAAGGTCCCGCCGGCTAAGGTTCTGGTGGTGGGCGCTGGGGTTGCGGGCCTTGCGGCGATTGGTACTGCGACGTCGCTTGGCGCGATTACCTACGCATTTGATGTACGCCCGGAAGTGGCCGAACAGGTCGAAAGCATGGGCGCGCAGTTTGTGTTCCTCGACTTTGATGAAGACCAAAAAGACGGTTCCGAAACAGGCGGGTACGCTGCCGTGTCCAGCCCAGAATTTGCCGCCGCGCAATTGGCGAAATTCCGCGAAATTGCGCCGGACATGGACATTGTCATTACGACAGCACTGATCCCCAATCGCGCCGCACCCGAGCTTTGGACCGAAGACATGGTCAAAGCCATGAAGCCCGGATCGGTGATCGTAGATTTGGCGGCAGAAAAGGGCGGCAACTGCAAGCTGACCGTGATGGATGAAAAGATCGTCACCGAAAACGGCGTCACCATCATTGGCTATACAGATTTCCCGTCCCGCATGGCAGCGCAATCATCAACGCTTTATGCCACCAACGTCCGCCATTTGTTGACCGATCTGACACCGGACAAAGACGGTAAGATTAACCACAACATGGAAGACGACGTGATCCGCGGTGCGACCATCGCCCACGCATCAGCCGTTACGTTCCCGCCGCCGCCACCGAAAATTCAGGCGATTGCGGCCAAACCGAAAGCGCCGGTAGTTGAACTCACACCAGAGCAAAAGCGCGCAAACGAAGTTGCGGCGTTTAAGGCGCAGACCAAAAGCCAGGTGATACTGCTGTCTGTGGGGGCGCTCCTGCTTTTGGCGGTCGGCCTTGTGGCACCGGCGTCGTTCATGCAGCACTTCATCGTGTTTGTATTGGCGGTTTTCGTTGGCTTTCAGGTCATCTGGGGCGTCGCACATTCGCTGCACACGCCACTTATGGCGGTCACCAATGCAATTAGCTCGATCATCATTCTGGGCGCACTTATGCAGATTGGATCCGGGTCGTTCATCGTCGTAGTGCTGGCCGCACTTGCGGTGTTCATGACAGGTATTAATATCTTCGGGGGTTTCCTCGTGACACGGCGCATGCTCGCTATGTTCCAGAAGTCGTAAGGGAAAATAACAATGGAATTTGGTTTTACAACAGCGGCTTACGTCGTTTCAGCGGTTCTTTTCATTCTGTCACTGGGCGGGCTTTCGGGGCAAGAGAGCGCCAAACGTGCGGTCTGGTATGGCATCGTCGGCATGGCGCTGGCGGTGGCTGCGACACTTGTTGGGCCTGGTGCAGGCTATTGGCTGTTGTCGGTGCTGATGATTATCGGCGGCGGCGCGATTGGCTATCAATTGGCGACCAAGGTGCAGATGACGCAGATGCCCGAACTGGTCGCCGCGATGCATTCGCTGGTCGGTCTTGCGGCGGTCTTTGTCGGACTTATCGCGCACATCGAACTCACGCGCGTGATGGGTATGGACGCTCCAACGCGCGACGGATTGAGCGGATTTGCAGGATTGCTGGCGCATAAATCTGGCGTTGAAATCAGCATTCTGCGTGTTGAATTGTTCCTTGGTGTCTTCATCGGCGCGATCACCTTCACCGGCTCCGTTGTTGCCTATGGCAAATTGGCTGGCAAAGTGGACAGTGTGGCGCAAAAGCTGCCCGGCGGGCATCTTCTGAACATCGCGGCTGCGGCCATCGCTGTTGTGACGCTCATCACCTATATCAACACGGGTGGGTTCTTCCCGCTGTTCCTGATGCTGCTGGTGGCGCTGTTTATCGGCTATCATTTGATAATGGGCATCGGCGGCGCGGACATGCCTGTCGTAGTGTCCATGCTGAACAGTTATTCCGGTTGGGCGGCGGCTGCGATTGGTTTCAGCCTTGGTAATGATCTGTTGATTGTGGTCGGCGCGTTGGTCGGATCAAGCGGTGCGATCCTGTCCTACATCATGTGTAAGGCGATGAATCGCAGCTTTGTGTCCGTGATCTTGGGTGGCTTTGGCGGTCCGCAGGGCGAACAAATGGCGGTGGAAGGCGAACAGGTCGCCATTGAAGCCGACGGTGTGGCAAGCGCGCTGGAAGAAGCCGACAGCGTCATCATCATCCCAGGTTACGGCATGGCGGTGGCACAGGCGCAGCAGAACGTCGCAGAACTGACACGTCGTCTGCGCGCCAAGGGTAAGACCGTGCGCTTTGCCATTCACCCCGTCGCGGGGCGTTTGCCGGGTCATATGAACGTGCTTCTGGCCGAAGCCAAAGTGCCCTATGATATCGTCATGGAAATGGACGAGGTAAACGACGATTTCCCCACGACAGACGTGGCGATTGTGATCGGTTCCAATGACATCGTGAATCCTGCAGCACAGGACGATCCGAACTCCCCCATCGCGGGGATGCCGGTTCTGGAATGTTGGAAGGCCAAGCAGGTGTTCGTGTCCAAGCGTGGCCAAGGCACGGGGTATTCCGGCATCGAAAACCCGCTGTTCTTTAAGGAAAACACCCGTATGTTTTACGGGGATGCAAAGGCATCGCTTGATGCATTGTTGACCAAGATTAGCTAAACTAGATCGGTTTATCACATTTTGGGAAAAGGCCGCGTCAACACCGCGGCCTTTTTTGTGGCAACTAAGGCCTGTCGCCCCTTTTGAAGGCATGCAGCAAAAAGGAACTGATCATGCGACTTTTGACACTGACGACGGCATTAATGATTGCAACGACGGCGACGACTGTGGCGTTGGCAGATGTGCATGTCACGTTCCGCGATGGCGCACCGAAAGACATCTTCATCATTGCCAATCTGGGTGCGTGTTCCACTGGTCCGATGACGTTGACGATTGATCTGGCGACAGCGCCTGCCGGTCTGATTTTCGACATCACCAACGAGGGTGAGGGGGTTGCCGTATTTCAACCGTTTGAACTTGCGTCAGGGGCCGAATTTGTCATCGGTGTCAGCCCAGTGAGCGACGGTGATCAGAGCCTCACGCTTGAGCTGTCAGACATGGCTCCCAACGCCGAAGTTCGCTTTACCATTGATATGGATGACACAGGCGGCGGTCGCGAGATTACGGTGAACGGATCAGAAACCGTGGGCGCAATGATCCTGATCGCAGGTCGTTCGGTCCAAGCCGAGGGTACGTTCGATGAGACGGGCATAGCCCGCGTCCCACTGGTTGACTGCATCGCTTAGATTGTGCGCCACTGACCTTGATCGATCCCGTCCAAGGTCCACGCGCCGACGGACCAACGCACAAGGCGCAAGCAAGGAAAGCCGATATGTGCGCACATGCGTCTGACCTGACGGTTGCGGCCTTCGGTGATGGTGACTTCGATCCAAGCGTCGGGGATCGATTTTCGCACGCGCACGGGTGGGTCGCGGTGCCATACATCAGGCGGGTCGATCAGGCGCACCTGCGCGGGCAAGGTGGGGCCGTCTTTTAAGGTCACTCTGGTACGCAGCGGCGCAAGGTCGGCGTCGGTCGGATCGCCTTCAATCTGAACCAGATAGGTTTTTGGCGTCTTGAATGTCGGTTTGGAAAGCTGCGCCTGAAGTTTGCCGTCATCTGTGAGCACCAGCAGGCCTTCGCTGTCACGATCCAGTCGTCCAGCCGCATAGACTCCCTTGGGCAGATTGAAGCCCGATAGCGTCGGGCGTTCGGTTGGGCTTTTGGCATCGGTGAACTGTGTCAGCACACCGAACGGTTTATTAAACAGAATTGTGGTCATGGGGATAGGTAGCGTGTCGGGTGCTGTGTGTGAAGGGATCTTGCGATCCGCGCTTGCTGCGGGCGTGATGCAGATTTTCATCGAAAATCTGTTGGTAGTTCTCAAAAAGGGAAGAGGGGGCGCTGCCCCGCCCTTCGGGCTCCCCGAGATATTTTTGAAACAAAGACAACCTGAG
The DNA here is from genome assembly GCF_000155735.2 of Octadecabacter arcticus 238. Taxonomy (GTDB): domain Bacteria; phylum Pseudomonadota; class Alphaproteobacteria; order Rhodobacterales; family Rhodobacteraceae; genus Octadecabacter; species Octadecabacter arcticus. Next base: position 2,687,489 of record NC_020908.1, on the reverse strand, counting down.
CAAGAAAAATCTGTGGGTGCGCATTTTTCCTATTGTGCGAATCTTGGTTTGGGCCGATGGCGCGTGATAAGACGCCAACGTGTGCACCTCTGGCCCTTGGAAATAAAGGTTATAGTGCAACGGTAACGTTTCCTTTTGGAAGTGAGCGGTCTAAGGTGAAAAGTCGTTTCGCCAGGGTGAAATGCAATTTTGCCCACGGTGGAAGATCCATCATGGCCGGGTCTGTTTGGAGATGAGTAATGACGATGATTTTTGTGGACGCTGCAGTGTCTTCCCCCCTTGATGTTTTTTCAGAAGATGCCGTGTCGGATCAGGTTGATATCTCCGGGCATTTGACGTCGACGTTTGACGATGTGGTTGAAAATGCGATATTTGAACACCCGACATTGGTCATGGATGTGAACAGGGTTGAACAGCAGTACTATGCGCTCAAGGCGGGTCTTGGCGGCGCCGACATCCATTACGCGGTCAAAGCAAACCCCGCACCCGAGATAATTGAGCGCCTCGTAAAACTGGGGTCGCATTTTGATGCGGCGTCGCGCGGCGAGATTGAATTGGTGTTAGGCGCAGGTGCGTCGCCATCCGATGTGTCCTTTGGCAACACGATCAAACGTGCGTCCGACATTGCCTATGCCCACGCCGCGGGTGTTACGTTGTTTTCCGCAGATGCAATCGAAGAGATCGAGAAGATTGCGCAGCACGCACCTGGTGCGCAGGTGTACATCCGCTTAATCGTTGAAAGCAGCGAGGCCGATTGGCCGCTCTCGCGTAAGTTTGGCTGTGATCGCGACATGGCAATCGACTTGCTGGACCGCGCCCGCGCGCTTGGTCTTGATCCGGTCGGTTTGTCGTTTCACGTCGGCTCGCAAACACGCAAGGCATCGATGTGGGGGCCGACGCTGGACGAGATGGTGAAGATTTGGGATGCGGCGAAAGAGGCGGGTCACGCGCTTTCACTGCTTAATATCGGTGGCGGCTTTCCTGCCTTTTACGGCCAGGATATAGAAGCGCCGACCGACTACGCGGCCTCGGTCATGGATCAGGTACGCTCGCGGTTCGGGGAGGTTGCACGGGTGATGGCCGAACCGGGTCGGGGCCTCGTGGCAGAAGCGGGTGCGATTGTTGCTGAAGTCATGTTGGTGTCGCGTAAGTCATCGCGCGATCTGCACCGTTGGGTCTATCTGTCGATTGGTCGGTTCAGCGGCTTGGCGGAAACTGAAGGTGAGGCGATCCGGTATCAGATCACAACGCTGCGCGACGATGACCCAGTGGGTCCGTGTGTTTTGGCGGGACCGTCATGTGATAGCGCCGATGTGCTGTATGAAAAGCAGCCAGTCTTATTGCCAATGACACTAAAGTCCGGTGACCGGATCGTGATCCGCAATTGTGGCGCCTATACCAGCAGCTATTCTTCTGTTGGTTTCAATGGCTTTCCGCCGCTGGACGTTTTGGTGATCTGAATATGAAAAGGCCAGGCGAGGGGTTAATCCCTGCGTGGCCTTTTCGTGTTCTTTGATCTAGTTACAGCCCGCGGATACGGGGATCGAGCGCGTCGCGCAGGCCGTCGCCCATGTAATTTACCGACAACACTGTCAGCGAGATCGCGAGGCCGGGCCACATCACCCGTTCGGGGTGTTGTTGCATAAAGTCGGTCGCGTCAAACAGCAGGCGACCCCATGTGGGGAAGTCCGGTGGAAAGCCGAGACCAAGGAAGCTGAGCGCGCTTTCCGTGATAATCGCAGTGGCGATTCCCAGCGTGGCAGACACCATGATTGGCGACATCACATTCGGCAGAATGTGGCGCAGGATCATCTTACCGGGTCGGGTCCCAATAGAACGCGCAGCAAGGACAAATTCGCGTTCCTTCAGCGCCAGCACATCACCGCGCACGATGCGGGCCGTTGGCATCCATGACGTGATGCCGATGGCCGTCACGATAAGGATAAAAATACCAGTTTCAGGACCAAAAGAGCTGGAAAGCGGTTGGCGAAACAGCATCACCATGACCAGTAGCAACGGCAGCAAGGGCAGGGCAAGGAACAGGTCGGTAATGCGCATCAGCAACCCGTCGATGCGTTTGAAATAGCCCGCCAAGACCCCCACCAGTGTGCCGAGGAACAGCGCCAACCCCATGGCCGTGAGGCCGACCGAGATCGACGTCTGCCCGCCCGCCATCATCCGCGCCATCATATCACGGCCCAACTGATCGGTGCCAAAAGGATGAAGCCATGACGGGCCTTCGTTGCGCGCGCGCACATCAATATAGGTCGGATCAATCGTCCACAGAAACGGGCCGAGGTAGACCGCGAGGATCACGAAAATGAAGAACGTAGCCCCCATGACCGCACCCTTGTGGGTTTTGAACTGGTCCCAGACATCCCACCATTGGTTGCGAGCGGCGTCATCGTCGTGCGTGTCGAGCGGTTGGGTTTCATGGGGCGTTTGAGGGGCGGCATCAGTCATAGCGGATCCTCGGGTCTAGAATTCCGTAAAGAATATCGGCGATCAGGTTAAAGAACACGATCAGGATGGCGAAAATGAACGTCAGTGTTTGCACCATCGGCACGTCACTGGCTTGTATCGACACGATCAGCAGTTGGCCGATGCCATTCACCTTGAAGATTTGTTCGGTGATAATCGCGCCGCCAAATATCGCCGGGATACCAAGGGCTATGACAGTCACCACCGGGATCATCGAATTGCGCAGCACGTGGCGCAGGACTACGACGCTTTCGGTCATGCCTTTCGCGCGGGCAGTGCGTACGTAATCCTGATTCAGGTTGTCGAGCATGGAGGCGCGCATAAAGCGGCTGATTTGCGCCGTGGTTTGCAGCGCCAGCACCATAACGGGCAGGACCATCTGGCGCACTTGTTTGCCGAAATTCGCCCAACTGTCGATCACCAGCGTGGTGTCGTAAATTGACGGGAACCACCAAAAACTGTCATTGGGCATCATCACGGTGAATAGAATGATCATCAGCACGCCCGAAAAGAATGGCGGGATCGAAAAGCCGATCATCGACACAAATGTACCAGCTTGATCGAACAATGAGTATTGTTTGTAGGCCGATATGATTCCGATGGGCAGCGCGATCAACACGCCGACGATATAGGCGAGGCCAACGACCATCATTGTTTGTGGAAGGCGTTCAATGATCGTGTCCATGACTGGTGCGCGGGTCTGCCATGAAATCAGGCGCGCCTCATCGGGGACGGACATCCAGTCGAAATTTTGCGACAGGTAGAACATTGGTTCCGACCAGATCATCTGCTTCAGCCAAAGCAGGTAGCGTATGTGAACCGGTTCGCCCAAGCCAAGAGACTGGCGGATTTGTTCGCGCACCTCTGGCGGGATCGTCAACGGCAACTGCGCCGTGGGATCACCGGGTGCCATGTCGAGCAGCAAAAAGATGATGAGGGAGATGAAGATCAGCGTCGGGATCGCCGTCAGTAGTCGCCGGATGGTGTAGGTCAGCATGGGCGGGCCTTTTGGGCCAGAGAAGCGGGCATCATGTTGCGTGCCGATCATCGCGCAGCGAGAGCCGCGCAATCACAGACAAATGATCAGACACTGGGACGCAGGCAATTTTGCTACAAGATTCAATACTGATGCAGCCCCAATGACCCAAAGTCGTCGCGGTATGCGGCGGCTGGTGGGCGGTCAAAGGAAAAACGCAAGGCTGCATGAAAATCAAATCCGATGTTTGGGGAACGTCAAATGGCAGGGAATAGGGTGGGCATTGCTGCCCACCCCAATATCAATGCGGGTGATTACTCACCGACGCGGTACCATTCAGCGATGTTCCACATCTCTGAATCCCAGTCTGTGATTTTCACGCCAGCCACTGTATTGGCGTGTGCAGATACGCCGCCACGGTGGATCAGTGGGATGATCGAGTAGCTAGCCATTAGCATGTCGTTCATCTGCTTGACGATCTCTGCACGTGCGTCAATGCCGGCAGTGGCTGCAAGCTCAAGCGCGAGCGCGTCGTAAGCCGGATCACAGAAACGCTGCATGTTGGAACCCTGCCACTGGCTTTCTGGCGATGGCCACTCTTTACAGGTCCAGTTAGCCATATAGGCTTCTGGGTCGACGCCTGCAAAGTTGTTGGTGTACATTTCAACGTCGGCAAAGAACTTCTGGAACGTATCGGGCGAAGCCGGATCGCCACCAAAGAACACAGACGCGTCGATGTTGCGCAGTTGCGCGTCGATCCCGATTTCAGACCACCACTGTTTGATCAATGCTTGGCTATCCTGACGCACCGCGTTTGTGGACGTCTGGTAAAGAACAACCAGCGGAGTGCCATCAGATTCGCGGATGCCGTCACCGTCTGTGTCAACAATACCAGCTTCGTCGAGCATCGCATTTGCGCCCGCGACATCCTGCACAAGGCAGCCGTCGTTTGCGGTAGACGCGTAAATAGCAGGCGCAGGCAGCACGTTACAAGTGGCTTGGCCACCAGCGCCGTAGCCGATTTCAACCAGCAGTTCGCGATCGATAGCCATAGACATGGCTTGGCCGATCACAAGGTTGGTCAGGAACGGGTGTGGACCGCCCTCGGCTGTTGCGCGAAGATCGCCCAAGTCAGCGGAAGGGTTCGTCTGGTTCAAGTGCAAACGCTCAACGGATGTACCGAACGCGGTCACAACAGTGCCAAGGCCTGCGGATTCCATGTCAGACAAAACTGTTGGATCAATTTGCAGGTTCCAAGCGTAGTCAAATTCGCCGGTTTCCAGAACAGAACGCGCAGCTGAGGCTGCGTCGCCGCCCCCTTTGAACAAAACGTTCGAGAAGGCAGGCTGGCCTTCAATACGGAAGTTTTCGTTGGCAGAGAACTGGATCACGTCATTGGCTTTGAAGTCGTCCACAACGAACGGACCAGTACCGATAGGACCAAAGTTTGCGTCCACACAGGTTGGTGCAGCCGCGCCCAGGCAATCTGCAAACTGAGCCGCCTGGATGATTGGGGATTCAGACCCGACCAGTGCAGTGTATGGGAACGGCTTTGGCGCAACAAACGTGATTTTGATTGTCAGATCGTCCACAGCTTCAACGGATTCAACACCGTCAAAATAGGACGCCTGTGCGCAACCGCCGCCTTCTGCGGTGCAATACTGCCAAGTGAACACAGCGTCATTCGCCGTGAGCGGCGTGCCGTCAGACCACAAAACGCCGTCTTGGAGCGTCCATGTAATGGATGTCAGGTCTTCGGCAATGCCGCCGTTTTCGACCGTCGGGATTTCAGCAGCAAGCCATGGCAGCAATTCGCCTGTGTTGCTAAAGCGCCCAAGGGATTCCAGCACGAGGGATGCGGATTCAACTTCTTTTGTGCCGCCCGACAGATAGGGGTTCAGCGTCGAAGGTGCCTGCCAATAGATAATGTTAAGCTGGCCATCGCGACCGCGTTCGCCCTCATGGCCGTCGGCGATTGCCATTGGCGCAAAAGCGACTGCTGCGGTGGCGCCCAATAGGGTTGTTTTTAAGTTCATGTTGTCTCTCCTAGTTGGTGGTGTTGTTGGTATTGCTCAGGCTCTGCTGGTCTGATGCCTCTGATGCTGCCGTTGAACCGGCGCTTGTTGAAACGTCGTTGTAGTGGTGGCAGGCCACAAAGCGGCCTGGCATAACTTCACGATATTCGGGTTCGTTTTGGTGACAGATGTCCATGACTGCAGGGCAGCGCGTGCAAAAGTTGCAGCCCTTGGGCGGATTGGCAGGGGAGGGCACATCACCGGTTAGGATTGTGCGATCCATCATGTCATGCATTTCGGGGTCTGGCTCGGGCACGGCTGACAGCAGCGCCTTGGTGTAGGGATGCAGCGGTTCGGCATAAAGCGCCTCACGTGGGGAGAGCTCGACGATCTTGCCCAGATACATCACCGCCACCCGGGTCGCGATGTGGCGCACCATGGACAGATCGTGGGAAATGAACAGGTATGTCAGGCCATATTCTTTTTGCAGGTCTTCCAGCAGGTTCACGACCTGCGCTTGAATCGAGACGTCCAGCGCTGCAATTGGTTCGTCGCAAACAATAAATTTCGGGTTCAGAGCCAATGCGCGCGCGATGCCGATGCGCTGGCGCTGGCCACCAGAAAACGCATGCGGATAGCGACCCGCGAATTTACGGTTAAGGCCAACCTGATCCATCAGATCATGAACTTTGTCGCGCTTTTCATCCTTTGACAGGGTTGTGTGTTCATCCAGCGGTTCCTGAATGATCGCCTGCACAGTCATGCGCGGGTTTAGCGATGCTTGCGGGTCTTGGAATACCATCTGCATCGTCGGGCGCTTGGTGCGCAAATCTTTTTGCGGCGTGTCGCCGATTTCCATGCCATCAATGCTGATCGTACCGCCAGTGATATCATAGAGCCGCAAGATGGCCCGACCGCAGGTGGATTTGCCGCAACCCGATTCCCCCACCAGCCCCAATGTCTCGCCTTCGTAAATATCAAACGACACCCCATCAACGGCTTTCACGTTGCCCGTGTGGCGACGGAACAGCCCCGAATAGATCGGGAAATGCATTTTGAGGTTGTTGACTTCCACCAGTTTGGTGTCGGTCTTTGGTGCATCAAACATCGCGCGGCTCCCCGGTTCGGGCGTCAAAGAAACACGCGGCGTCATGGTCGTTGCCGACGTCATAGCGTTGCGGGTTTTGCTGCGCGCAACGATCAAACGCCACATCACAGCGGTCGAGGAACGGGCAAGCGGTGGGGGATTCGCCAAGGATTGGCGGCTGGCCTTCAATCACCTCAAGCCTGTCTTCACGTTGGCCAAAGACACGTGGCACTGTCTTTAACAACGCACGGGTATAGGGGTGTTGCGGGTTCTTAAACAACTCGCGCGTCGGCGCATGTTCAACGATCTGTCCACCATACATCACAACCACACGATCCGCGATGCCGGCCACGACACCAAGATCGTGAGTGATCCAGATTACGGCCATGCCAAGGCGCTCTTGAAGCTCTTTCATCAGCTCAAGAATTTGCGCTTGGATGGTCACGTCCAGCGCCGTTGTCGGTTCGTCCGCGATCAAAACCTGCGGATCACAGGCCAGCGCAATCGCTATCATCACGCGTTGGCGCATGCCGCCGGAAAACTGGTGCGGGTAATCTTTCAGACGCTGTGGTGCGTCCGGAATACCGACAAGTTCGAGAAGTTCTTGCGCACGTACGGATGCCTGTTTTTTGGACATCCCCATGTGCTTGCGCAGGGGTTCCATGATTTGCATGCCGACGTTGTAAACGGGGTTCAGCGACGTCATCGGGTCCTGAAACACAAACCCGATCTTGCCACCACGCACCCCGCGCAAAGTTTCGGCGTCAACCTGCAACAGGTCTTGCCCGTCAAACATCACCGTGCCAGCACGAATATCGGCAGGCGGCGTGGGCAACAGGCCCAGCAGGGACATCATGGTGACGGATTTGCCAGAACCACTCTCCCCGACAACGCCCAAAAGCTCACCAGGTTTGAGATCAAAGCTCACGTCATTAACCGCGTGGACTTCCCCACCGCGAATTTTGAATACTGTTTTTAATCCTCGAACATCGAGAATTGGCAGCGCCCCATCAGGCATAGGCGACCCCCCCGTTAAAGTGTTCTTAGTGATTGTTTTTATTGCAGGACCGTCTGTGCGACCCCCGCTTGATCACTCACGTTAGCACCAATCAGCCGTCCCGCAACCCCCTGTTTGCTCGAAAAAGCATCAGTTGCCCTTGACGGTGCAGTCTGCCCGTTTACCGTCCATCAATCAGCCGCGATGGCTAATTAGGGGGCAGTATGACAACCACACTCGACGCACGGACCTTGATGGAACGCTTGATAGCATTCCCCACGGTGAGCCGCGACAGCAACCTTGATCTCATTGATTTCGTAGAAAAATATTTGAATGGGCACGGCATTGAATCGACGCGGGTGCCCGACGAAACGGGCCAGAAAGCGGCCCTGTATGCGCATGTTGGACCGCAAATTGACGGGGGCGTCGTTTTGTCAGGCCACACCGACGTTGTGCCAGTTGATGGCCAAGCATGGGACACCGATCCGTTTGAAGCCGTAGAAAAAGGCGACAAGCTTTATGGACGCGGCACCTGCGACATGAAGGGATTCGACGCACTGTCGATTTGGGCCTTGGTCGAGGCGAAAAAGCGCGGGGTGACCCGACCGTTGCAATTGGCGCTGAGCTATGACGAAGAAGTTGGCTGCACAGGCGCACCGCCAATGATTGACGCGATGGTCGCCAGCGCCATGCCGCGCGCCTCGGCCGCTATTATTGGTGAACCGTCGATGATGAAAGTCGTCACCGGCCACAAAGGTGGCATCGGGTTTGACGTGCATATGCGCGGCTTTGAGGTGCACTCATCCCTGCTACACATCGGCGTCAACGCCATCATGTTCGGGGCAAAGCTGATCGATTGGTGCAATGAGATGAATGCCGAAAATGCGGCACGTGCGCCGCTTGAAATGGACGGCGGATTTGTGCCGCCCTATACGACCCTGCATGTCGGAATGGTCACCGGCGGGACCGCCCACAATATCACAGCCAAAGACTGCAATTTCGTGCTGACCTTCCGGACCGTTCCGGGCGAACCGGGGCAGATGTGGGTCGACAAGTTTGAGGCGAAAGTTGCAGAGATTGCGGCGCAGATGCAGGCCATTCACCCGGACACCGGCATTGATTACCAGCGTAAATTCGATGTGCCAGGATTAAAGCCCGAAGAGGACGGCGGGGCAGAAGAACTGGTGCGCCAATTGACAGGGGACAACGCAGTCAATGTTGTCAGCTACGGCACCGAAGCGGGTCAATTTCAAGAACGCGGGTTTTCGTCCGTCATCTGCGGGCCCGGTGATATCGCGCAAGCGCATCAGCCGAACGAATACATTACACTTGAGCAATTCAAAGCAGGCGAAGCGTTCATGGAACGCCTGTTAGACACCCTTGCCTGAGTTCCCAATTTCCGAAACGGTCCCGACTGAACACGGCAACACGATTCCGAGTGATACGGATGTGGTTGTCATTGGCGGTGGTGTTATCGGCGTTTGCGCAGCCTTGTATTTGAACCGGGCAGGCCAGCGGGTTGTGCTGCTTGAAAAGGGCCGGATCGCGGGCGAGCAATCCAGTCGCAACTGGGGTTGGATCCGCCAACAGGGGCGCGATCCCGACGAGCTGCCGATAATGGTTGAGGCCGCGCGGTTGTGGCGTGAATTGTCGACGCAAACCGGCGGTACAATCGGGCTGGTTCAGGGCGGTCTGACCTACATGGCAGAGGATGCGGCCAAGCAGGAAAAGTTCGCCGATTGGCTGCCCCATGCAAAGGCAAACGGTGTTGACAGTCGTCTGCTCAGCCGGACGGAATTGGCAGATTTGATGCCCGAAGCGCGGCGCGACTGGGTTGGCGGACTTCACACGGCCAGCGACATGCATGCCGAACCACTGGTGGCAGTTGCGACATTCGCGCGATTGGCCGCGCAGGAAGGCGTGACAATCATCGAAGGCTGCGCGGCGCGGGGCATTGAACAGGCCGCAGGGAGAGTGGTGGCCGTTGTGACCGAAGCTGGAACAATCAAAACACCGCAAGTTGTGGTTGCGGGTGGGGCGTGGTCGTCGCTGTTTTTGCGCAACGCCGGCGTGTCGATCCCGCAGCTGTCGGTGCGTGAAAGTGTGGTTGCTGTTGACGCGCCGCCGATGACCTACAAGGGCGGCGGCGCAGACCGCACAATTGCGTTCAGAACCCGCACTGATGGCGGTTACACCCTTGCGATGGGCGCGTTTCATGAATTTTTCATCGGGCCGGACGCGTTCAGGGCCTTTGGCAAATTCTGGACTCAACTAAAGTCAGACCCGTTCGGCACGCGATTTTTGCCCGGCGCTCCGAACGGCTATCCTGATGGCTGGGGGACGGCGCGGCGTTGGGCGCTTGACGACATCACCCCGTTTGAGAAGTTGCGCGTTCTAAACCCGACACCAAACGCCGCCAACTGCGCAGGTCTGGTAAAAGAATTTGCCACCCTTTTCCCGGACCTCGGTCAGGTGCGCGCAAAAGCCACATGGGCGGGCATGATCGATACGATGCCAGATTTGGTGCCTGTTGTGGATCACATTGAAGATGTGCCCGGCCTGACGGTCGCCACTGGTATGAGCGGGCATGGCTTTGGCATCGGCCCCGCAATCGGACGCATTCTGGCAGATATGGTGACGGGGAACGCAACGGGCTATGATTTGGCGCGCTTTCGGTTTTCCCGGTTCACGGATAAATCAAAGATGGATCTGGGTCTTGCGATTTAAGACAGGTTTTGCGCCACGCTACGCGTGTCGCCACGGCGGGGGCCAGCCCCCGCGCCCCTAGGATATTTTGCAAGCAAAGATGTGGAAAGGGGCTTGCCGACGCCAGCGTCGAGGCGCACCCTAGAGTCAAGTTATCTGGAGAGAACCAATGCCTGTTAAGAACCGATTTGCCGAACTGCTGCCCGAAATCACTGCATGGCGCCGCGATCTGCATGAAAATCCCGAAATCTTGTTCGACACCTACCGTACCAGCGCGATCGTTGCTGAAAAGCTGGGTGAGTTTGGCTGTGACGAGGTTGTCACGGGTATCGGACGCACTGGTGTTGTGGCTGTTATCAAGGGCAAATCCGATACGTCTGGCAAGGTGATCGGTTTGCGCGCCGACATGGACGCGCTGCCGATCCATGAACAAACCGGATTGGAATACGCATCAAAAACAGACGGTGCGATGCACGCCTGTGGGCATGACGGGCACACCGCCATGCTACTCGGGGCTGCGAAATACCTGTCTGAGACGCGCAATTTTGACGGCACGGTCGTGGTTATTTTCCAGCCTGCCGAAGAAGGCGGCGGCGGCGGCAAAGAAATGTGCGATGACGGCATGATGGAGCGCTGGAACATCCAGGAAGTTTACGGCATGCACAATTGGCCGGGCAAACCAGTCGGGTCATTCTCAATCCGCCCTGGTGCGTTTTTCGCCGCAACTGACACGTTCGAGATCACGTTCGAGGGCGTTGGAGGCCACGCGGCCAAGCCCAATGAAACGGTCGATACGATGGTGATGGCGTCGCAAGCGGTATTGACCTTACAAACCATCGCTAGCCGTAATGCGGACCCTGTTGATCAGCTTGTGGTGTCGGTGACGTCGATTGAGTCGTCATCAAAGGCGTTCAATGTCATCCCGCAGCGTATCAACATTCGCGGTACGGTGCGCACAATGTCCGAGGAAATGCGAAACTTGGCGGAAAAGCGCATCGCAGAGATTTGCAACGGCACCGCCGCGACATTCGGCGGTACGGCGGCAATTAACTACATGCGCGGCTATCCGGTGATGGTGAATTCTGACGCGCAGACCGAATTTGCCGCTAAGGTTGCGACGTCCATCTCAGGTGGTTGCGATGACGCACCCCTTATTATGGGAGGTGAGGATTTCGCATTCATGCTCGATGAACGTCCCGGTGCGTATATTTTGGTGGGTAACGGCGACACGGCCATGGTCCACCACCCCGAATACAATTTCAACGACGAGGCGATCCCTGCAGGATGCAGCTGGTGGGCTGAGATTGTTGAGCAGCGGATGCCTGCGGCATAATGTGGGAAGATCGTTTTGCAGCTGAGGACGGCTACCTATTCGGGAGAGAGCCGTCCGGCGTCTTGGCAGCAAATTCGTGGCTGGCGCTGCCGTCCCAATCGGTGTTGTGCGCGGCGGACGGGGAGGGGCGCAATGCGGTGCATTTGGCGCGCCATGGCATGAACGTAACCGCGTTTGATATGTCTGTCACAGCCGTCGGACGTGCCACCGCATTGGCCAGAGAGTCGGGCGTTGAGGTGCAAACCCATGTTTCAGAATGGAACCAGTGGGATTGGACGCTGCAGTTTGACATGGTTGTCGGAATATTCATCCAGTTTGTCGGGCAACAACAACGCGCCAAGCAATTTGCGGACATGACGCGGGCCCTGCGCACAGGGGGGAGGATTGTGCTGCATGGATATCGCCCCGAACAGATCGGGCGCGGCACCGGTGGCCCGCCCACGGCAGAGAATATGTATACACAAGCAGAATTGCATGAGGTCTTTGCCGGCTGGATCGTTGAGCGAAGCGCATCCTACGAGTGCGATCAAACGTCTGGCAGTGCGCATGTTGGCAAAGCCGCGCTGATCGATTTTATCGCTCGGAAGCCCTAGCCGCCTGTATGGCTCATGTGTCTTGAAACCTGACCATCGACAGTTTGGCGCGAATAGTCGAAATCATGACCCTTGGGTTTCAAACCAATTGCCGCGCGAATAGCCGTTTCTAGCTGCGCGTCATCGTCGCTGGCTCGCAAGGGTGCGCGCAGATCAGAGTGCCCTTCTTGGCCCAGACAGGTGTAGATTTCACCCGTACAGGTGATGCGCACGCGGTTACAGCTCTCGCAAAAATTATGGCTCATCGGGGTGATCAGGCCAATTTTCTGGCCAGTTTCTTCGAGACGAATGTAGCGGGCAGGGCCGCCTGTTCGTTCGGCCAAATCAGTGACCGTAAAGCGGTCTTCCAGTCGGGCGCGTAGATCTTTGAGCGACCAGTATTGCATAATGCGATCTTCATTGCCGATGTCGCCCATGGGCATGACTTCGATGAATGTCAGGTCGACATCACGGTCCGCGCACCACGCTTGCATGGTAAATAGTTCCACCTCGTTGAAACCTGCCAAAGCCACTGCGTTGATCTTGACGCGCATGCCAGCGCGTTGTGCGGCGTCAATGCCGCGCATGACTTGGGGAAGGCGGCCCCAGCGGGTGATCTCGGCGAACTTGTCATCGTCCAACGTATCAAGCGATACATTGATCCGGCGCACACCAGCGGCATATAAATCATCTGCATATTTTTCGAGCTGCGAGCCATTGGTCGTTAACGTCAATTCCTTCAACGCACCGGATTCAAGGTGGCGCGACATGGCGTTAAAGAACGTCATTATGCCGCGACGGACCAAAGGTTCACCGCCAGTTATGCGAAGCTTTTCAACGCCTAATCCGATGAAGCTTGTGCACATTCGATCCAGTTCTTCCAGCGTCAGGAGATCCTTTTTCGGCAGAAAGGTCATGTTTTCAGACATGCAGTAGACGCAGCGGAAATCGCAGCGATCTGTCACCGAAACCCGCAGGTAGGTGATGGCACGCTGGAATGGATCGATAAGAGGTTGCTTCATACCTTGAACGTAGGGACCCGCAAACCCTCACGCAAGGGAATTACGCGACTAATTCCCCCTCGACAGCGACGGGGGGCAACCTTAGCTTTGGCGCATGAAATACATTGTCACGATTGCTGCCATGATTGGGCTATCTGCCTGCGCGGAAGGGGCTTTTCTTGGGGGGCTGCAGACCGCGGAAACCGCGGGTGTTGCCACGGGCGCAAGCGTCAGTCCCGATCTTTCGCCGTCGCGCGGGGCTGCGTTTTCGCCACCGATCCACCCATCCCTGAACAACAGCCAAACGCGTCCTGATTTGCCGCCATCTCCACCGCCCAATGCCCGCACGGTTGAACAGTTCGATACCACCACAGCGCAGGATCGTGCGGCGGCAATTGCGCCGCCCGCAGGCGGGGAGCGCCGCCTTGGGTCCACCATTGCCAATCTTGGCAGCCCGACCGATCCGGGTATCTGGCTTAAGACGCCATTGGTGACAGCCGTCATGAACGGGCGCGTCGAATACAATGGCATGTCCGTGAACCTCGAACTGCGCCCGTCCGGTGGTGCGCTCGGGTCAGGCAGCCAGATTTCGCTTGCGGCGATGCGCCTGATCGAAGCGCCGCTGATTGGGCTGCCGGAAGTGAGTGTTTATGCAAACTAGAAACGCCTTATGAACTGGCGGCCAGCCTTTGAGATCACGCGCCAAGTTCTTGATGATCTGAGGGAAAAGAACGCAGGCCTGATTTCTGCAGGGGTTGCGTTTTACGGATTGTTTGCGATTTTCCCGGGCATAGCGGCGACGATATCCTTGTTTGGTATTTTCGCTGATCCGATTGTTGTTGAATCGCAACTTGATTTGATGGCTGGCTTGATGCCGGAAGGGGTCTTTAAGTTGTTCCAGACCCAGATCGACGGATTGCTAAGTGCCAGAAGCGCGACGTTGGGCGTGACGACATTATTGTCAATCGGGCTGGCGCTTTGGTCGGCGCGCACTGGCGTTGCGGCTTTGATTCGTGGATTGAACGCGATTTTTGATCGGCCCAATCGTGGTAGCATCCGACATGTCCTGGTGGCATTGCTGTTGACGATCTGTCTGGTTGGTATTGCGATTGTGGCGCTGTTGATGGTCGTCGTCGCGCCGATCTTTTTGGCGGTGATCCCGTTTAATACAGACCAAACTGTTTTGCTCGAATTGTTCCGTTGGAGCCTTGTGATCGCGGTTCTGTTCGTAGGGCTGGGGCTTTTGTACCGTTATGGACCCAACCGACGCTTTGCACGGATGGGCTGGGTGACGCCGGGCGCGTTTGTTGTGGTCGCGTTTTGGCTCGCAATGTCGGCAGCATTTTCGACCTATGTGGCGAACTTTTCAACTTACAATGAGGTATACGGATCACTTGGAGCGGTCATTGCTCTTCTGTTTTGGTTCTACCTGAGCGCGTATCTCATTTTGGTTGGTGCGGCACTAAATAACACGCTAGACCGCCGTAAGCCTTTGTGAATAAACGGGAAATAATATTATTGTGTCATGATTGTGTCATGGTTGTGTTGTGGCTTGAAAGATAGGAAATTCCCCTAGGAATTGTAAATTACCCGTAACTCCCAAGCACCCCAGCCGATAACGGGTTTTTGTCAGTTTTGATGTGAGTCTCCTTGGCCATTAGGCGCATGAATTTTCTGTTGTGGTCTGAATTTCGTGGCGCTGTGACGATTTCTCTGAATCATTGGTGGAATGGACCAAGTTACTGCTCTTGAACAACTCCTCGCCACGGCTCTGCGCAGGATCGCCGAGTTGGAAGCCGCGTTGGCGAGCATGGCGCAAGAGAATGCGGATCTGCGGCGTCAGTTGGCCAAGAACAGCAGTAATAGCAGCAAGCCGCCTTCGAGTGATGGGTTGAAGAAGCCGGTACCGCGTAGCCTGCGTGGTAAGTCCGGTAAGAAAAGTGGTGGTTAAGTTGGCCACCGAGGCGACACCCTACGTCAGACAGCAACGCCTGACTTTGTGGAGCGACATGAGGCTGAGGCCTGTGGCACCTGTCAGCATGGCTTGACGGCTGGGATGATCAAGGCGGTGGAGAGGCGTCAGGTTTATGACATACCGGTGCCGCGTCTGGAGGTCACAGAGCATCAGGCAGCGATTTATTGTTGTGGCCATTGCCGAGCCACGACGACAGCCACCTTTCCCGATGGCGTGAATACACACGTGCAATACGGTAAGCGCATTCGGGCGGCGGCGGTCTACTGCAATGTTCAGCAGCTGATCCCCGAGGATCGGGTCTGCCAACTCCTGCGTGATTTGTTTGGTGCCACCAGCCTATGCGCGGCCAGCGTGACCAACTGGGTGAACGGCACAGCGCGTACCTTGGGTGGCGTCGTCGAACACATTCTGGCCCGGCTCAATGAAGGCGGCGTTCGGCATCTGGATGAGACCGGACTTCGTGTTGATGGTAAGCTGCACTGGCTGCACTCAATCAGCGATCTCGCCTTCACGCATTATCGCATCAGCGCCAAGCGCGGTGCTGTTCCATCCTTCCTGACCGGCGGGACAATTGTTCATGACCACTGGAAGTCCTATTACGCCCATATGAGTGGGGTGGACGCGCACGCCCTGTGCGGGGCGCATCATTTACGGGAACTCAAGGCCATCGAAGAAATCGAAAAGGAGCCGTGGGCGTGCGCGATGAGCGTGCTGCTCAACAGCGCCAATCAGCTCAAGTGCGCGGCTCAGGGGCGAGGCGAGACCGAACTCCCCACGTCGGTTCACCACGGCATCCTCACCAAATACATGGCGATCCTCACCGAGGGCCTCGCCTTCCATGAGCGACAAGACCCACTGGCTAGACGCACTGGTGCGCGAGGCCGAAAAGCCAGGCGGCCAGGCCATAACCTTCTGGTCCGCTTGCGCGACTACCGTGATGACGTCCTAAGGTTCCTTACGGACTTCACAGTTCCCTTCACCAACAATCAGGCCGAACGGGACCTGCGCATGATGAAGTTGCGCATGAAAATCTCGGGAACTTTCCGCACCCTCGAGGGCGCGCAGGTCTTCGCTGACATCAAATCCGTCATCTCGACGGTCAGAAAACACGGGGGCAATATCCTCGAAACACTCACCCTATCACCACAACAGATCATCGCTCGGCTCTAACGTCGCAAGGGCAACACAAAACCCGATATCCGATGGGGTCCTTGGGAGTTACAATTACCCAACATATGGTGTCTGCAATGAAGAAAACGGCACATTAAAGTGCCATAGTGTTGAGGCGAGTGTGTACCATGTCAGCGATTAATTTCGTCGTCCGTGATGTTGCGGGCAATATTTCCAGAGGATCTGTCGCCTGTGAGGGCGCTTCGCCATCGCTTATTGTTGGGGCGGGGGAGGATGTTTCGCTCAACCTGACGCGCGGACAAATTATTTCATACACACGGCAGGGCTAAGCCCTTGAGGTCACATTGATCGACGGGCGTGTCATTCTCTTGGAAGGGTTCTTCACATTGGATGGCGTGTCGGAGAACAAATTGTTCCTGTCCGCTGGCGGTAGCTTGACCGAAGTGCAACTGACGCAGGGCGCAGGTGCGGACTACTTCGCCAATTACGTTGACGGCGAAGGCATGGGTAAATTTTCGGCCAGCGATGATTTGTACTTTGCGCGCGATGCGGAAGTCATGTTGGCGGACGCCTTCGTTCAATCGGATGACGAAGTCGGGATGTTGGGGGCTGCACTTGGCGGATTGGCCCCAATGTTTGGCTGGGGCGGCGCGGCGGCTGCGGCGGGTGCTGCTGCAATTATCGGTCTTCCAGGTGGTGGTGCCGCTGGGAGTGACCCGGTTGTCCCGCAAGTCAATGTCACGACGGGCACCAGTGATGGGAATCAACATGTGGTGAATGAAGAAGATCACGCTGATGGTGTCGAAATTGGCGGCACGGGCACACCGGGTGCAACCGTTGATGTCGTCATAGGCGCAACGACAGAAACGACAACAGTGGACGATGACGGTACCTGGGAAGTTATTTTTGACCCTGTCGATGTCGACACAGGTTAATACACACCCCCCGTCGAGGTGACGATAACCAACGACGGCGGCACCATGACTGTGACCGAAACGCTTGTTGTTGATACGGTCATTGGTGTGGATATTGCGGCGACAGGCGGTGCTGACAGTGTCATCAATGCACAGGAATATGACGGTGGCGTGACCCTGACGGGCGGCGTCTCGGGCGGTGATACAATCGTCGTCACCATTGACGGCACGGACTATGCGGCTGTTGTGACGGACACTACGTGGATATTGGACGCATCGCCAGACGTGATTACGGCTGGCGATTACCACACCCACGACGTTGTGGTCACAGCCACTGATTCTGCAGGTAACACGTCCAGCGCAAGCAGCACGATTATCGTTGATACAGTAACGAGCGTAACTGTAGGGCAATCGCATGAACAATAACGATGACAAATGTTGTAGAGGCTGATTCGATGGGTGATCTTCACTGGTTTAACGAGGTCATATGCCATGCCAAACCCAAGTTCACCTGAGGTCCATCCCATTGAATTTCTTACGCATTTTTCAGAGATAAGCGTTTCACGTCAAGAGGTTAAAGTGACTTACCCTTTGCCGGAAATACTCCTCTTAACCCTATGCGCTGTTTTGTCAGGTGCCAATGACTGGACGGCCATCTCGATATATGGGACCAAGAAACTGGGCTTTTTGAAGCGTTTTCTACCTTTTGCAGACGGGACACCGTCCCATGACCAACTTGGAAACATCTTTGCGGCCTTGGATGCCGAGGCGTTTCAGGCCTGTTTTATCGACTGGGTGGCCTCCCTTAACAAGACGGTGACTGGAGTGGTCGCGATTGATGGGAAAACCTCTCGCCGCAGCCTGGATAAAGCTGGCGGCAAGGCCGCAATTCACATGATCTCGGCCTGGAGTTCGGAATGGAATCTGACGCTGGCGCAACGGCAGGTGGACGGCAAGTCCAACGAGATAACGGCCATACCAGAACTGTTGGAGCTGCTCACCCTGAAGGGGGCTATTGTCACCATCGACGCTATGAGATGCCAACGCGAAATCGCCGCGAAGATCATCTCCAAAGAAGCAGACTACATCCTCGCTTTGAAGGGTAATCAGGGCAGCCTACGCAAGGACACAGAATTATTCATGACGGAACAGGCGGCCGTAGATTATGACGACACAACAGTCACTTACCACGAAACGGTAGAGAAGTCTCATGGCCGTATCGAAACAAGGAGGGTCACAGTGTGCACGGATATTGACTGGCTTAAAGCGGACCACAATTGGCCCGGTTTGAAAAGCATCGTTATGGTCCAGTACCACGCCATCCTGCAGGATAAAACGCGCGCCGAAACCCGCTATTACATTTCATCAATGACATCAGATGCTGAACATCACGCCAAAGCCATCCGTGACCACTGGGGAATAGAAAACGGGCTGCATTGGGTCATGGACATGGTGTTTCGCGACGATGAATGCCGTATCCGAAAAGGCAATGCTCCAGCCAATTTTACGACCATAAAACACGTTGCAAGCAACATGCTGCGCTCCGTAAAGGGGAAGCATAGCCTGCGATCAAAGCGCCACATTGCATCATGGGATGATGATTTCCTCGCCGAAATAATTAATACCTAAATCTCATGCGATTCCCCTGGCGTAACTGTCGATACTTCTGGCGTTGGTGGTGGCGATAACGTCGTCAACAATAGTGAACATCCGGGCGGTGTTGCACTGAATGGTACCGCCGAGGCGGGGGCGTCTGTTGTTGTCACCCTTGGGTCGATGTCCCACACGGTGATCGCGGGCGAAAACGGCATATGGTCCACAACGTACCTGTCCAGCGAAGTCCCGACAGGCGAAGACACGTTGTCGGTAACTGTGGTTGCCACCGATTTGGCAGGTAATATGTCAACAGCCGATGGATCAGTTGTCATCGACACATTCGTTAACGAACTTGAGATGACGACGAACACAGCCGGTGGGTCTGACGGCATCGTCAATTTCGACGAGTCCAGCCAGTCCATCACGATGGCCGGAACGGTTGAGGTCGGTTCAACCGTCAGCGTTAACCTACACGGCGTTGTCATGCAGGCCGCAGTGGATTCTTCTACGGGCGCTTGGACGGTGACGTATCCCGGGGGCACTTTGCTGGGTGGTGAATATCCAGCGACTGTGACGGTGACTGCAACAGACGCGGCGGGCAACACATCGTCGCTGAGCGAGGCAGTTCAGGTCGACACTGTGGCCGGTGATCTGGCGCTGTCGACACAACCCATCGAGTTGGACGACGTTGTGAGTTTTGATGAGGCCAGCGACGGTGTTGTCATCAACGGCACAGCCACCCCAGGTCTGATTGTAACGGTTGGTTTAGGGGCTTCGTCAATGGAAGTTCTGGCGCAGCCTGACGGCACATGGTCGGCAAACTTTTCTGTGAGTATGCTCCCCGCCGATACTGATTCAGCGCAAATCATGGCCTCCATCACGGACGCGCTTGGCAACTACAAAGAAGTCCGCGACAGTGTGTAGATCGACACCATTGTCGAGCCATTCAACTTTTCGTCCGAAAAGGTTGAGGGCGACGACATCATCAACGCCGCTGAAGCTGAAGACGGTGTCGTATTCTCTAGTCAGGTCGAACCTTTATCGTCCGTTCTGGTCGAATTTGGCGGTCAGAAAATGACGGTCAGTGCAGGTGGAAACGGTCAATGGAGCGCAAATTTCCCTGCATCGTCCATTCAGCACGATGAATACACAACGACCGTAACTGCAACGGCAACAGATCAGCATGGCAATGTGTCCCAGCCGATAACTCGCACAATTGAAGTGGACACGTTGGTGAATGAACTGACAACCACTGATCCGGTTGAAGGCGACAACGTCGTCAACTATTCTGAAGCCTCAGATGGCGTGACGCTTGGCGGCACGGTTGAGGCTGGATCGTCTGTTATGGTCACGTTCCAACACGTCAATGGCTCGGTCAGCAGCGCGGCAACTGTCGATGCGGCGGGCAACTGGACCATTGATTTTGCAGCGTCCGAAATTCCCGGGGGCGACTATGATGCCAACGTGACGATTTTGGCCACAGATGCCAATGGCAACACCGATAGCATCACCGACACCTTCCGCGTTGATACGGTTGATCCAGATGCCCCCGAAATCACAGCCGTTACGATCACACCCGAGGGTGTCAGTTCTTTGCGCACCGAAACGACGGACAATGATGTCACCGTGAACGAGATTACGGCCGCTGGCACAACCAACCAGTTGGCTGATCAGGATGACGGTTTCGCATTGCCAACAGATCAGACGTTTTACAGCTTTGAACCCGCGCTGCCCAACGGGTCCCATCTGGTTGTGAACGAAACGGATACCTCAGGAAATTCAAACGCCACCTTCATGGTCATGGAAGAAGCGGGCACCAACGCAGTCGACATGGGCGGTCTGGGCGGTTTTGACATCGGTGCGATCGATCTGAGCTTTGCCAAGGACAGCGAATTGTCGCTGGACGTCAGCACGCTTGAGGGTCTGTCGGACGCGGACAACAATCTTATTGTTCACGGCGGTGTTGATGACAGCATTACCCTTATTGGCGCGGCCAATACCGGTACACAGACGTCGATTGGTGGCAACGACTACAACGTTTACACAATGGGTGATGACGCGCAGGTCTTTATCGAAGAAGACATCGTTAACGTCACGATCTAATAGCCTTGTCCGTCATGGGTTGCGACTTAATCCCCTTAATCGAACGGGATGCGATCAAAAATGGTGGAGGGCCGGATCAACCGGCCCCCACTCCGCACCAGAAAAGCGAACCGAGGTAGACGATTGGGACAGGCAAGGCACATCAAAACATCGCTGGCAGCAGGATTGGCTGTCGTTGTTTTGAGCGGCTGCATGGGTGAGGACATTGTGTCCCGCGCGAGCGATTTATTGCGAACAAATGACGCGTCTGTTGCGGGTGGGCCGCAAGGCGGTGTCGCCTTAGAGGGTGAGTTGTCTAACGGTGAGCGGTCCGCGCTGATTGACGACTTGCTGAACCGCCGTTCTGTTTTGCCGACCGGTCCTTATACACAGGTTGCTTCGTCCGTCTTGGCCGCAAATTCGCGCGCTGCCGAAGCGCAATTGCGCGCGGCCATGTTGCGCTCGCAAGCACGCGAATTGAACTGGCTGCGGACACTTGGCCCACAGATTTCCCTGAACTCGCTCGGGTCTGTCGTGGCCAATCTGGTAATCGAACAGACCCTTTTCGACAACGGTGCCAAACGGGCTGAACGGGAATTTGCCCGTGCCGACGTCGAAGTCGCTGCCGTGGCACTGGCGCAGGACACCAATGATCGCGTTTATCAAGCGCTCGATCTGTACCTGACCGCCCAAAGCGCGCAAGCTCGCGCTGCCGTGAATGAAAGCGGAATGG
The DNA here is from genome assembly GCF_000155735.2 of Octadecabacter arcticus 238. GTDB lineage: Bacteria > Pseudomonadota > Alphaproteobacteria > Rhodobacterales > Rhodobacteraceae > Octadecabacter > Octadecabacter arcticus. Next base: position 2,665,890 of record NC_020908.1, on the reverse strand, counting down.
CGCGGATGGAACGATTTGAATACGTGATGTCGGAACGTGTGAACGCTGGCATTAATGATCGTGCCGATCTGCAATTGGTGCAGCAGAAATTTGCACAAATGCGATCTGACTTTTTGGAAGATCGCGAAGCGGCGAGTGCTGCGCAAGCCGAACTTGCCGCAATGTCAGCCACGTCGTTGGACGGTGTGTCGGGGATTGAAACGATCGCTGATCCCGCCAGCACGGCCCAGCCACTTGATGTGATGAAGGTCGAGGCCCAAGGCATAAGCGGTATGGCCGAGGCCCGCGCACTGCAGGCAGGGTATTCACCCAACATCACGGCATCGGGCACAGTCGGGCAGGGCGGCACGGCGGGGATCAATGTCGGTATTCCCAACGGGCTTGGTTTTGGGCGCGGCGCCGATCTGGCCGCGATTGACGCCATGGGTCGCGCGGCTGAATTGCAAGTTGCCGAACAGCACGAAGACAGCGCACGCGAAGTCGCTGCGATTGAAGGCCTGATTACGTCACTGCACCGCCAGCAGTCTAACATCGCCACGATCATCAGCCAAGCCAACAACACCTACACATTGTTCGAACAGCAATTGCGCGCGGGGCAACGATCTGTGCCCGATGTTGTCGGTGTGTTTCGCACCAAACTAGATGCTGAACGCGATGCGGTCGCGCTGCGCTATGACCTTGCCCGCCAAGAACTGAAACTGGCCCGCATCTACGGAACTTTAGTTGACGGAGAAGACATTTGAGCGGCCCAGTCCTTGCTTTTGATATCAACGCCAGCCGCGGCGGTAAGCTGACGCGCGTCGGCAATCCAAAGGCTTTGGCGGCCGCTGTTCCCGCCGCAGATTTGCCAATTCCCGTTGTTGAAGCCGCCCGCGCTGAGGATCGCTACAGCGACAAAGCCAAAGCGCGCGCTGATCTGGCCGCGACCTATGCCGGTTTTCTGGGTGTGGACATCGTGCGCTCGGATTTGCTTGAGGTTATAACAGCCACGGACGGCGGCGACATCACGCCGCGCGCCATCGCCAAGGCGCTGAACCATGCAGGCATGATCAGCGCTGTGACCACAGTGCGCAAACCCACGCCGGATCTATGGCCCGCCCTTGTCGAAATGACGAGCGGACATGTGTTGCTGGTTCTTGATCAGATCGACGATGCGGTCATCGTCTTTGATACCACCTGTCGTGACAATCGCGCCGAAGTGCCGTTGTCAGACTTTCTGCCCTATTTCAGCGGCCTCGTTTTGCGTGCGGACATGGCGGTTGCGGACCTAGCCAAGAAACACGCCCGCAAAGGCAAGAAAGCCCACTGGTTCTGGGGTGAAATGCTGCAATTCCGCCGCCACATCGTGGAAATTGCGCTGGGGTCGTTTGTGGCCAACCTTTTGGCCGTCGCCGTGGCGTTGTTCAGCTTGCAAGTTTATGACCGCGTGATCCCGCACCAGTCTACGGCGACGTTGTGGGTGTTGGCGATTGGTGCCGGTCTTGCCATGCTGCTTGAGGCCGGATTGCGCATTGCGCGCGCTCGGTTGATGGACGGAGCAGGCCGCAAAATAGAATTGCAGGTTCAATCGCTTTTGATGGATCGCTTGTTGGGAATGCGGCGCGGCAAAGAAGGTCAGACGCCTTCTGGCTTGTTTTCTGCCGTGCGCGAATTTGGATCGGTGCGTGAGTTTTTCACAGCATCGACGATTGGCACCCTGACCGACCTTCCGTTCATTGTATTGTTTTTGGCACTTGTGGCATCAATTGGCGGCAATGTTGTGTGGGTATTGTTTGTCGGCGGAGTGTTGATGGTTCTGCCATCGTTCTTCATGCAGAAAAAATGATCGCCCTAACCCAACAGACCCAAGGCGCGTCGACCAAATCTAACAAACTGCTGCACGAGGTTATATACGAGGCCGACACGATCAAATCGCAGCGCGGTGAAGACCGGTTCAAGCGCCTGTGGGCGGAACTGTCCGCTGTGTCATCGCTTGCCACGTCCGAGCAGCGCAAACTGGCAAGCACCCTGACGTTCTGGGCGCAAGGCGTGCAACAGGCTACCTATGTGGCGGCTGTCGTTGCAGGCACGTTTATGGTTTTTACGGGTCAGTTCACTATCGGCACGATCATCGCCGTGGGCATCCTGACATCGCGCACACTTGGCCCATTGACGCAGCTTGCATCGACGCTGGCGCGTTGGTCTAAAGTGAAGGCTGCACTAGAGGCGTTGGGCGAGATTGCTGACGTAGAACAAGAACAAGAACAAGAAGAAGACCGCCAATACCTGCGCCGCGAAGAGATGAAGGGCGGGTTTGAGTTGCGCGACATCGCGTTTTGCTACAATGCCGACAGTGGGCAGACCCTTGATATTCCGGGGCTGAGGATCGAACCGGGGCAGCGCATCGCGGTGCTAGGATCGAACGGGTCCGGCAAGTCCACGTTGTTGAAATTGCTGTCAGGCATTTACCGCCCCACCAAGGGGCGGGTGTTGGTTGACGGGGTCGATATGGGGCAGGTGATGCCGCGCGATCTGCGCCTTTCTATCGGCTACCTGTCCCAAGAAGTGCGGCTTTTCAGTGGCACGCTGCGCGAAAATTTGAACCTGACATTGCTGGAACGCGATGACGACCGCCTGCTACAATCGCTCGATTTTGCAGGCTTGGGTCAGTTCGTGCGCAATCACCCCAAGGGCCTTGATCTGGAAATTTCCGATGGTGGCGAAGGCCTGTCCATCGGGCAGCGTCAATCGCTGGGCTGGGGGCGGTTGTGGCTGCAAAACCCGAAGATTTGCCTGCTCGATGAACCGACTGCGGCGCTGGATCAAACGCTTGAGGCGACGCTGATTCGCCGTCTGGAAACATGGCTTAACGGGCGCACGGCGATTATCGCGACCCACCGTGTGCCGATCCTTGAACTCACCACCCGTACAGTGATCTTGCAAAATGGCCGCTTGGCCGTGGATGGCCCGCGCGATGAAGTGTTGGCGCATCTGCAAAAGAACAACAATAAGGCAATCGCCTGATGGTAACGTTTAGCGACGAATTCGAAAGCCGCACAAAGGGGCCAAGCCTGCTGATCTGGCTGATTGGCGCTACGGTTTTTATCTTTTTGTTGTGGGCGAAATTCGCCGCCATTGACGAGATCGTGCGCGCCAAGGGCAGCATCGTGTCATCATCACGCCCGCAGATCATCCAAAATCTCGAAGGTGGTATTTTGGCCGAATTGCTGGTCAGCGAAGGCGATGAGGTCGAGCCGGGCGATGTGCTGGCACGCCTGCGGAGCACGCAGTTTGAAACCTCGGTTGATGATTTGCGCGAACAAGTGATTGCGGCTGAAATCCGCCGCCTGCGGCTTGAGGCCGAAATCGCCGGCATGTTCAGCTTCAATGTGCCCGACGCCATCGCAGCCTACAGCCCCGAAATGGTTGCATCCGAACGCGCATTGCTGAACGCGCGCCAGTCCGATTACGTTGGCCGTACGAACGGCGCGCAGTCGATCGTGACCGAAACACAGCGCGAACTGGCGGTGATGGAAGACCTGTTTGAGCGTGAAATTGCGGCGTTGATCGAAGTTAGCCGTGCACGTAAATCAAATTCTGATGCGCTTAACCATTATAACGAGATCATTACGCAGGCCGAACTCGACCGCGCGTCCGAATATTCTGACGTGCTGTCTGCCTTGGCCAGCCTGCGTCAAGATCTGTGTGTCGCCGAAGACCGTCTGACCCGCACAATGATCACCAGTCCCATGCGAGGGATCGTCAACAACCTTGGCGTCACGACGATCGGCGGCGTGATCCGCCCCGGTGAAGAGATTTTTCAGATTATACCGCTGGATGATGAACTGTTTGTTGAGGCCGAAGTTTCGCCCTCCAATATCGCCAACGTCATCCCCGGTCAGGCCGCGACAATAAAGCTCAGCGCCTATGACTACACGATTTACGGATCGCTGACCGGCGTTGTGCAGTTGATTTCAGCTGACACGTTCGAGGACGGTCGCGACCCTAACGCGCCGCCCCACTACCGTGTGACGCTGCGGGTCAACACCACAAACCTTGGCGAGCGGCAAGCACAGATCGAAATTCGCCCTGGTATGCAGGCGGACGTTGAATTGCACACTGGATCAAAGACTGTTCTACAATACCCCACCAAGCCGCTATATCGCTCACATGAGGCCTTGCGCGAACCCTAGGGCTGTGAGCCCGCTCACCAAAGCAAGAAATGCATCACGCGTGGTTGAATTCCGACACGGTCGTGCTTTATTAATTCCTACTCCAATACCATTGGGGTGCTCTTGAAGCCCCTCGACTGCGCCACTAAGGTTTGCGTAACAAAATTCCCTTACACGACGTGCGATCGCGTCAAAATCCGAAGGCAGAGCATATGCAACACCCCACTGATACTTACATGAATCTCGTTCCGATGGTGGTCGAACAGACCGCACGCGGCGAACGTGCCTATGATATTTTCAGCCGCCTGCTGAAAGAACGGATTATTTTCGTGAACGGGCCCATCCATAGCGGGATGAGCCACCTGATCGTCGCACAACTGCTGCACCTCGAAGCAGAGAACCCAAAGAAAGAAATAAGCATGTACATCAACTCCCCAGGGGGGGAGGTGACGGCCGGATTGTCGATCTATGACACGATGCAATACATCAAACCAAAGGTGTCGACGCTGATTTGCGGCATGGCGGCGTCAATGGGGTCAGTGATTGCGATCGGTGGTGAAAAAGGCATGCGGTTTGCGCTGCCCAACGCCGAAGTGATGATCCACCAGCCATCTGGCGGATCCCAAGGCAAAGCTGAGGACATTCTTATTTCCGCGCGTCACATTGAAAGAACGCGTGAGCGGATGTATCAACTGTACGTTAAGCATTCAGGGCAGTCGCTCAAGACGGTACAAAAAGCGCTTGATCGCGATCTCTGGATGACCCCGCTAGAGGCCAAGGAGTGGGGCCATCTCGACGAGATCGTAGAAAACCGTGCGAAGGAAGACGACAAAACTTGATGTAACACACGACGTTTAGACGTTGTGGACCATTTCGGGCTGCCATAGGATGCGTCCAAAGCAGCCCGAAACACGTATTACAGGCCTTTAAGGCTAAGGGAATGAGACATGGCGACGACGTCTGGCGGCGACAGCAAGAACACCCTCTATTGTAGCTTCTGCGGCAAGAGCCAGCATGAGGTGCGCAAATTGATTGCGGGACCGACTGTGTTCATCTGTGATGAATGCGTTGAATTGTGCATGGATATCATCCGCGAAGAAACCAAATCGGCAGGGCTGAAGTCCTCAGAAGGGGTGCCAACCCCGCTTGAGATTTGTCAGGTTTTGGATGATTACGTCATCGGTCAGAGACATGCGAAACGGGTGTTGTCAGTGGCTGTGCACAACCACTACAAACGTCTGAACCACGCCGATAAGTCAGACATTGAACTGGCGAAATCCAATATTATGCTGATCGGCCCGACGGGTTGCGGCAAAACGCTATTGGCGCAAACGCTGGCCCGTATTTTGGACGTTCCATTCACGATGGCCGACGCCACGACCCTGACCGAAGCGGGTTATGTCGGTGAAGACGTTGAAAACATTATCCTTAAGCTGTTGCAGGCATCCGAATACAACGTCGAACGCGCACAGCGCGGCATCGTCTATATTGACGAAGTAGACAAAATTACGCGCAAGTCTGACAACCCATCCATCACCCGCGACGTATCGGGTGAAGGTGTGCAGCAAGCGTTGCTGAAGATCATGGAAGGCACGATCGCTTCCGTGCCGCCACAAGGCGGGCGCAAACATCCGCAGCAGGAATTCCTGCAAGTTGACACCACGAACATTCTGTTCGTTTGTGGCGGCGCATTTGCGGGTCTCGACAAGATTATCGCGCAGCGTGGCAAAGGTGCTGGCATGGGCTTTGGCGCAGAAGTGCGCGGCCCTGATGAACGTGGCGTGGGTGAAATTTTCAGTGACCTCGAACCAGAGGACCTGCTGAAATTTGGTCTGATCCCTGAATTTGTTGGCCGTTTGCCTGTGATCGCGACGCTTGAAGATCTTGATGAAGACGCGCTTGTAACGATTCTGTCCAAGCCGAAAAACGCATTGGTCAAGCAATACCAGCGCTTGTTCGAACTGGAAGACGCCAAGCTGACGTTCACGGACGATGCGCTGGTGGCGATCGCTAAACGTGCAATTGAACGCAAAACAGGCGCACGCGGATTACGGTCTATCATGGAAGACATCTTGCTCGACACGATGTTTGAATTGCCCGGAATGGACACGGTGACAGAAGTGGTGGTGAACGAAGAGGCCGTCGGCCCAGACGCGCAACCTTTGATGATCCACGATGACACCAAAAAGAAAGCCAAGCCGGCAACGGCTGGCTAATGACCATCAAACGCATGTCTTTGGGCGGTGAGTTTGAGGCCAAAGTCGGCTATTGTCGCGCGGTCGTTGCAGGTGGATTTGTATACGTCTCTGGCTGCGTCGGGGTAGATCGCGCGACTGGTGATGTGCCGGACGACGTCACGCAACAATGCCGCTTAGCGCTTGATATCATCTCAGATGCGCTGGCCGATGCCGGGTCTAGTTTTGCCAAGGCGGTCCGCGTCACCTACATGCTGCCCGACGCTACGGACTTTGAACCATGCTGGCCCATTCTTAGGGCCGCGTTTGGTGAGAACCCGCCTGTTGCAACGATGATAGAATGTGGGCTGATTGACCGCAAATACCGCATTGAAATCGAGGTCACCGCGCTGGCGGGTTAATGCGCAGTGGGCAGTCGTTGGATTAATGGACCTCTGGACCTGCCTGCCAATATCGGGCATCAGTGGACTAATCAAATTGGAGCCATAACCATGGGCGTTCTCAACTTTATCAAACGAATTTTTACGTGGTGGGACGGGCAAACGCTCGGCACGCAGCTGTGGACATGGCGCAATGGTAAAAAAGTTGGCGAGGACGCGCTTGGCAATATTTACTACACAAACGCTGCGGGCACGCGACGCTGGGTGATCTACAATGGCGAAGTTGAGGGCAGCCGCGTCAGCCCTGAATGGCATGGCTGGCTGCACCATACGTGGGACGAAACGCCTAGTGACAAACCACTGACCCACAAGTCGTGGGAAAAGCCACATATTCAAAATCTGACAGGGACCGCCGCGGCCTATGCACCAGCAGGGTCATTGCGCCGCACAGATCCCGCAAAACGCGCGGATTACGACGCATGGACGCCGGAATAAATATGCGCGAAAACACCACAGAGGTCGTCGTCGGAGGAGCCGTTCTTGCGGTGGCGTTGGGATTTTTATGGTTCATCGGGAGCGCGACAGGCCTAGGTGGGTCTACCAGCGGTATGGACTTGAAGGCCAACTTCCGATCTGCTGAAGGCGTCAGCGTCGGCACAGACATCCGGCTTGCAGGAGTGTCGGTCGGCACGGTCAGTGGGCTGGATCTAAACATCGAAACATACCGCGCCGATGCGATCTTTGCAATTGATCAGGGCATTTTGATCCCTGATGACAGCGGGGCCGTTGTCGCGTCCGAGGGGCTTTTGGGCGGTACATTCGTTGAAATTGTACCGGGTGGATCGTTTGAAATGTTTGTCGACGGCGGGTTGATCCAAGACACCCAAGGCGCTGTAAGTCTGATCCAATTGCTGATGAAATTCGTCGGAGGAGACGAGGCGTGAAAACGTTTCTGACGGCCGTGTTGATCTGCCTCGCGATGCCCGTTTTCGCGCAAGAGGCGACGACGGCATCGGGCGGGACGTTGCGGGTCCTTGATAAGATCACCGGTCGCACCCACGACCTCGAATTTGGCAATGGCCAGACCCAGACCGTTGGTCTTTTGGCGATCACGATGACGGAATGCCGCTATCCAAGTGGAAATCAATCCGGCGATGCCTACACGCTTTTGACAATCGTTTACAATAACGCCGCTGATCCGGTTTTTCGCGGCTGGATGATTGCGTCGGCCCCTGCGCTGAACGCGCTGGATCATCCACGCTATGATGTGTGGACGTTGCGCTGTAGCAGCGAATAGGCATCCGAAACGCCCGTTTGACGGTCAAAATCAGCATCGAGTTCGAGTGCGGCACGCAACCGTTTTCGATACCTTGCGCGCGACACCTCAACTCCGCCAAGACTGGCCAAATGCGGCGTTATGAACTGCGTGTCGAATAAATCAAAACCGCCGACGGCCAAGCGATCGACCAAATAAGCCAGCGCGACCTTGGACGCGTCGGTGCGGTGGCTGAACATGCTTTCGCCAAAAAATGCGCCACCCAAAGCGATGCCGAAGACACCACCGACGAGCACCCCGTTGTCCCAAACCTCAACAGAGTGCGCCGCACGTGCGCGGTGAAGCTGGTTGTAGAGAGTCATCAGCATGTCATTGATCCACGTCTCCTCACGGTTCGCGCAACCCGTGACAACGCCTGCAAAATCAAAATCATAGGTGATGGTAAACCGATCAGATCGAATAGACTTGGCGAGGGACCGAGAGATGTGGAACCCGTCCAATGGCAGGATTCCACGCTGACGTGGGTCCACCCAAAACAGACCCTCATCACTTCGATGCTCCGCCATTGGAAAAATGCCACTCGAATAGGCAGACAGCAGCATTTCCGGTGTTAACGTCGTTGCCATGTGCAGCCCCCATTCATCAAGAAAGGTTGTCGCACGATCTCGGCGGGGGGTAAATAATCAGCCAAAAAAAGGGGGAACAGTAAATGAGTTTTTCGATTTCATTGCGGACTTGACATATTACCATGATCACACGGTACCGATACAGTGGATGAACAAGCGGCACGACGCCTTTCGCGCCGTTTGCATCTGAAACTTCAGGGGCACGTGTCTTGGATCTCGCGTCGCATGTCGGTCGTTGGTCTTACGCATTTGCCGGTGCGGGTGCTGCGTCTGTTGTGGGCATTGAGGGGCGTCAGGAGATGATCATATGTTCGACGACTTTCCGGATGATGTGCTCAAAAGCAAGGTAGAGCTGCGGGTCGGGGATATATACGATGGATTGGATGCCGCCATTGCCAATGGCGAAACCTATGATGTCGTTGCGGTTTTGGCATTCTGTATCACCTGATGGATCGTTTCCGGCTGTTTTTGTTGATCCGCAAGCTGAAGCCGAAATTGATCATCGTCGATAGCGAATTTATGCGACATCCTGAATCGATGATGATGTTGGTGTCTGAATTGGCATCAAACGTCTTGAACGCGATCCCACAATATGAAGGCCAAGAGCGCGCGATCAAGGCTATTCCCAGCTTCAAAGCGATGTGGCACATGGCCGAGGCGTTGGGTTTTATCTTTGAATGGGTGGACTGGAACGCCCGCGCCAAGGATGATCGGCGCGGGGTGTCATACCAGTGGCCATAATATCTGACTCATTTTTTTGGTTTTAATTTTTGGCAAACTCTGAATCAATGACCTCCATAGATTGGGAGGTGCTCATGGGTGGAGCCATAAAAATTACGCGCACGGATATGTCTGCGAAAGATTTGCGCCGTGCGGCAAAGCGAACCAAGGATGGGCGGGTTGTACGGCGACTACTGGCCATAGCGCTGGTGCTTGATGGGGTGGATCGTGAAACGGCTGCCCGCAGCAGTGGTATGGATCGACAAACACTTCGGGATTGGGCGCATCGCTTTAACGCAGAAGGCATTGAGGGGTTATCGGATCGGAATGGCAAGGGGGCAAAACCACGGTTGTCGCCCAAGCAACAGGCGCAATTTGTGGCTTGGGTGGAGGCCGGGCCCGACCCAGTAAAAGATGGCGTAGTACGATGGCGTTGTGTCGACTTGCAGGCTCGTGTTGAAGAGGAGTTCGACGTGAAACTGCATGTGCGTACGATTGGGAAATATCTAACCAAGCATGGCTTTCGCCGCCTGTCTGTGCGTCCAGAGCATCCGAAAACTGATCGCGAAGCGCAGCAGACTTTTAAAAAAACTTTACCAGCCTCGTAAACGATACTCTGCCAGAACATGCAAAGGGGAAGCCTCTTGAGGTATGGTTCCAAGATGAAGCCCGCGTTGGACAACAGGGGACACTCACCCGTAAATGGGCCAAGCGTGGAACTCGCCCGCGCGCACCCCGTGATATACGCTTCAAATGGAGTTATATCTTTGGTGCCGCTTGTCCCGCACGTGGTACCGCCGCAGGTCTCGTCCTGCCCTACGTCAACGCCGAGGCTATGGGGCTGCATCTTGATGAGATCGCAAAAGCTGTCGCACCCGGCTCACATGCCTTGCTGATTGTTGATGGGGCGGGGTGGCATGGCGCAAAATGTTTGCAGGTGCCAGATAAAATTACGCTCGTTAAGCTGCCACCGTATTCACCCGAACTGAACCCCATGGAAAACGTCTGGGCTTATCTGCGAGCTAATAAACTCGCAATCACAGTTTTCGACACCTATGACGAAATACTCGACAAATGTGCACAAGCTTGGAACTTCTTTGCGAACGACCCAGAGCGAATAAGTTCAATCACAGATCGAGAATGGGCAAGGGTCACTTAATTCGGCCGTTGGTATCAGACTATTATTGTGAAACAGAGATGCAGCGGGGCACCTGCGTGCTGCGGCCAATCCCTAGGTGAGGTTGGTTTCGAGCCAGTGTTCCAACCAATGGATGTTATAGTCGCCCGTCAATACGGCGTCTTCTTTCAGGAGCGCGTGGAACAGTGGAATAGTCGTGTCGACGCCATCAACGATCAATTCGCCCAATGCACGCGCAAGACGTGCCAATGCTTCTGGACGGTCGCGACCATGGACGATGAGTTTTCCGATCAAACTGTCGTAGTAGGGCGGGATTGAATAGCCATCATAAAGCGCGGAATCCATCCGGACGCCAAGGCCGCCTGGCGCGTGAAATTGCGTAATCCGACCGGGACAAGGTGAGAAGTTCGGCAATTTTTCGGCGTTTATTCGAACTTCAATGGCGTGGCCACGAATTTTCAGATCGTCTTGGGTGAATGACAACGGCAGTCCAGCCGCCACACGAATTTGTTCGCGCACAAGGTCTTGATCGAAGATCGCTTCGGTGACGGGATGTTCGACTTGAAGGCGGGTGTTCATCTCAATGAAGTAGAACTCGCCGTTTTCATAAAGAAATTCAATCGTTCCCGCGCCGATGTAATTGATGTTGGCACAGGCGTCGGCGCAAACTTTCCCGATCTTCGCACGTTCTTCTGGCGTGATCGATGGGCCGGGGGCCTCCTCAAATACTTTTTGGTGGCGGCGTTGCAGTGAACAATCGCGTTCGCCCAGATGCACCGCCTTGCCTTTGCCATCGCCGAACACCTGAATTTCGATGTGGCGCGGTGTGGTTAGATATTTCTCGATATAAACTTCTGGGTTGCCGAAATTGGATTTACCTTCGGCACGTGCTGTCTGGAATGCTGATTTCATTTCGGTAGCCGAATTTGCAACCTTCATGCCTTTACCGCCGCCGCCAGCGGTGGCTTTGATGATGACTGGATAGCCAAATTCGTCACCAATTTTTAACGCATCTTCAACTGTGTCGACGCCGCCTGGGGAGCCCGGGACGCAGGGCACGCCGAGCGCTTTCATAGTGTCCTTGGCGGTGATTTTGTCGCCCATCGTGCGGATGTGTTGCGCTGTGGGGCCGATAAACGTCAATCCGTGGTCTTCGACGACCTGCACGAATTGTGCATTTTCGGACAAGAACCCGTAGCCCGGATGGATCGCCTGCGCGCCGGTGATTTCGCATGCAGAAATGATCGCTGGAAAGTTCAAATAACTAAGCGGTGATGGCGCGGGGCCGATGCACACGCTTTCGTCGGCCATGCGCACGTGCATGGCGTCAGCATCAGCGGTGGAGTGAACAGCGACTGAGCCGATGCCCATTTCGCGACAGGCGCGGATCACGCGAAGGGCGATTTCCCCACGGTTCGCGATGAGGATTTTATTAAACATTTCAGTCCCTAACCTTTGAGCCTTACTCGACGATCATCAGAGGGGCGCCGAATTCAACAGGTGCACCATCTTCGACCAAAAGCCGCTTAACCGTGCCGGATTTTGGCGCAGGGATGTGGTTCATGGTTTTCATTGCCTCGATGATCAGCAAGGTGTCGCCTTCGCTGACCTTGTCGCCGACTTTCACGAAAGCGGCGACATCGGGTTCGGGGGACATGTAGACCGTTCCGACCATTGGCGATGTGACCGCACCGGGCAAACTCGCGGGATCCGCGCTGGCCTCGGGTGCAATGGACGCGGCGGGGGCGGGCGCTGCCATCGTTTGTGCAGGGGCCGCTTGGGCCATTTGCGTTACCACTTGTGCGGGGGGATTGCGGCTAACGCGCACATTAAGGCTGTCGTTCTCGCCGTAATCGCGTTTTACCTGCAATTCTGTCAAATCATTTTCGCGAAGCAGTTCAGCCAGCGCTTTAATGAAGCTGACATCGGAATCGCGGGCGGAATCTTGCGGCGTCGTTTTGGTCATTGTTCCCTCGGCGTGTTGCCTGTCTTTTGGCGCGTTTCATCTTAGTTTATCGCAAACACTGCCAATGTCCTACACCAAGGTTGCGAGGGTGGAAAGCGGGCCGAACGGGGAAAAATGACGTTGGGTTATAATGCCTAGTTTTTAGATGGCGCCTCTTGCTTGGGAGCGTCAAGTTTTTCAGGCAACATATTGATGCCATAGGGCTTTAATGTGCGCTGGACGCCGGACACACCGGATGTTTCGAGTTTTGATGCGGAGTCGCTATCTGCAAGCGCGGCTTTGCTGATGAGCCCCGTTTGTGAGGGACTTGCCGGAACCGGCATTGGTATCTCAGGCGTTGGGTCCTTGGCTATTGCGGAAGAGTCAGCCGGTGCTCGGCCGTCCGACACCACAGGCGGAGGCGCAGATTGCACAGCAGGCTGTAAGGCGAGATAGCCGACACCGATTGCGCTATGAATGTCCATTTCAGGCTCCTGTTGTTAAAAAGGAGACCCCACCGATCTTGCTTATGCCGCACAGCCCTTAATAAATTGTTTATCGCGATCTATTTTTCTTCTTTGGTCGCAAAAAATGCCGCACTGACGGATCAATGCGGCATTTTGGGGGGTAGGGGGGGAATAGGTCCGATCAGTCCCGATTCATTCGGTTTTCAACCAATTCGTCCACGACGGACGGATCCGCAAGGGTGGACGTATCCCCCAATGCGCCAAAATCATTCTCGGCGATCTTGCGCAAAATGCGGCGCATAATTTTACCAGAACGGGTCTTTGGCAGGCCGGGGGCCCACTGCAACAGGTCAGGCTTGGCGATGGGTCCGATTTCTGTGCGGACCCATTTTTCAAGCTCTTTGCGCAACTCGTCCGTCGGCTCAATGCCGTTCATCAACGTCACGTAGGCATAGATGCCTTGGCCTTTGATGCTGTGCGGGTAGCCGACCACGGCGGCTTCGGCCACGGCGACATGTGCCACGAGCGCGGATTCGACTTCCGCGGTGCCCAGGCGGTGGCCGGAGACGTTGATCACGTCGTCAACGCGCCCCGTGACCCAATAATCGCCGTCTGCGTCGCGTTTGCAGCCGTCGCCGGAGAAATAATAGCCCGCGTAATCACCAAAATATGTCTTTTCAAACCGCTCATGATCGCCCCAGATGGTGCGCATCTGACCGGGCCAGCTGTCTTTGATGCACAGCACGCCACTCACGTCATTGCCGTGGACTTCATCGCCCGATTGCGGGTCCAGCACTACGGGCTGCACACCGAAGAACGGCACCTGCGCGGCCCCAGGTTTCAGGGTTGTCGCACCGGGCAGGGGGGTCAGCATGTGGCCGCCCGTTTCGGTCTGCCAGAACGTGTCAACGATTGGACAATTGCACTTGCCAACAACGTCATAGTACCAGTTCCACGCTTCGGGATTGATTGGTTCACCAACCGAGCCGAGCAATTTGAGATCGGAAAGGTCGTGCTTTTCGACCCAGTCATTTCCGTGCGCCATGAGCGCGCGAATAGCTGTGGGGGCGGTATAGAATTGATTGACTTTATGCTTGGCGCAAACCTCCCAGAAGCGACCAGCGTCCGGGTAGGTCGGCACGCCCTCAAACATGATCGTCGTGGCGCCGTTGGCCAGCGGGCCATAGACGATATAGCTGTGGCCCGTGACCCAGCCGACATCCGCCGTGCACCAGAACACATCGCCTTCGTGATAATCGAATGTGTATTCGTGGGTCATCGCGGCGTAAACGAGGTAGCCGCCAGTGGTGTGTACGACGCCTTTGGGCTGGCCCGTGGAGCCGGATGTATAGAGGATGAACAGCGGGTCTTCTGCCGCCATTTCAACGGGTTGCTGGTAGTCATCGGCGTCCAGCACCATGTCGTTGTAGCTGTAATCGCGGTCGGTCCACGTGGTTTGGGCGCCTGTGCGTTTCACAACAAGGCATTTGACGCTGTCTTTGCAGTGCAGTAGCGCCGTTTCCGCGTTTGATTTCAATGGCGTCGCCTTGCCACCACGGGGTGCGTGATCGGCGGTGATGACGACTTTGGCGTCACAACCATTGATGCGCGCGCCGAGGGCATCGGGTGAGAAGCCTGCGAACACAATGGAGTGCACAGCGCCGATGCGTGTGCAGGCCAGCATCGCATAGGCGGCTTCTGGGATCATCGGCATATAGATGACGACGCGGTCGCCTTTAGTGACGCCTAAGGTCTTGAGAACATTGGCCACTTTGCAGACATGGACCTGCAGTTCGCTGTAGGTAATATGCAGCGAGTCCGTCGTGTTCGGATCGTCGGGTTCCCAGATGATCGCCACTTGATCGCCGCGGGTTTCGACGTGACGATCCACGCAGTTGGCGGACACGTTCAGGGTGCCGTCTTCAAACCATTTGATGTCGACTTTGCCCGGTGCAAACGACGTATTTTTCACTGTTGTGAAGGGCTTAATCCAATCGATGCGCTTGCCATGCTCACCCCAAAACTCGTCGGGATCTGCAATGGAATGGGCATACATTTTGTCATAACCAGCGGCGTCAACATGGGCGCGTTTGGCGGCGGCGGCCGTGGGCGGGTAGGTCTTGGATTTGGCGGACATGGGGGCATCCCTTGTTTGAATTAGGGCCAATTTAGGCGAGTCACACAACGTACACAGGCTGTACACAACCTGTACACACCCGGTGTGCATACAGGTGTCGTTGCGGGACCGGTCTGGTCCCGCAACGGAAGTCAGATCGCGAGGTATTTGGAGCGCAGGTCTTCGTCTTCCAACACTTCTTTCGCAGAGCCGTCAAAGACCACCTTACCGATGTCGAGGATCACGGCGCGGTCGGCCAGTTTCAACGCGGCGACTGCGTTTTGTTCCACGATAACGGTTGTGATGCCCTGATCGCGGATCAGTTCCAGCGTTTTGGCAATTTCCTGTACGATCACCGGCGCGAGGCCTTCATAGGGTTCATCCAGCAACAACACCTTGATGTCACGACACAGCGCACGCGCGATCGACAACATCTGTTGTTCACCGCCTGACAGGGTGATGCCGTCTTGTTTGCGCCGTTCCTTCAGGCGCGGGAACAAATCGTACACGCGGTCCAGTGACCAGCCAATGGGGGGGGCAATTTGGGCAAGTTTCAAGTTTTCTTCGACGGTCAGGCCAGGAATGATGCTGCGATCTTCTGGTACAAGCTGAATGCCCGCCTGTGAAGCCTGCCACGATTTCATTTCGTGCAATGGTTTATGGTCAAGCCAGATTTCACCACTGTTCAACTGCGGATCATCCATACGGGCAATGGCGCGCAGGGTGGAGGTTTTGCCCGCGCCGTTGCGACCCAAAAGTGCGAGGATTTCGCCCTCATGAATATCAAAGCTGATGCCTTGGACGATGTAGCTTTCGCCGTAATAGGCTTCCATGTTCCAGATCGACAGGTACTTGGGCGCCGTGGCGGCCATGTTGCGATTTTTGGAGTAGGGGCCGTCAGCTTCGAGGTGTTCAACGTGTGTCATATTAGATTTCCTTTACTGCGCGGATGTCCAAGGCCATCAGTCGACTCCTTCGACCTGCGCTTCGCCAAGGTAGGCTTCGCGCACTTTTGGATGGCCTTTTATATTGTCGGGCGTGTCTTCGACCAGCGGCGTGCCTTGGGCCAGCACGGTAATGCGATCTGCCAGTGAAAAGACCACGTTCATGTCGTGTTCGATAATGGCCATGGTGATACCGCGTTCTTTGCGGATCATCTTGAGCAACTCGATGGTGTTTTCGGTGTCTGCACGGGCCATGCCAGCCGTTGGTTCATCCAGCAGCAAAAGACGTGGTTCTTGCACCAAACACATCGCCATTTCGAGGCGACGTTTGTCGCCGCGTGACATCGATGACGCCAGCATTTCGCGTTTGTCGAGCATGTTCACCTCATCCAGCATGGCTTCGGCTTTTTCGATCATGGATTTTTCGTGGCGCACGGACTCAAAGGCGTGCATCCGGAAGGCCCCGTCGCGTTTGGCAAAACACGGGATCAGCATGTTTTCCATCACGTTCAGATCGGCAAATATTTCAGGCGTTTGAAACACCCGCGAAATACCCATCTGGTTGATCTGGTGCGGCTTGCGCCCCAGCACGGATTGGCCGTCAAACACGACCGACCCGCTGTCAGGGATCAGTTTGCCGACCAGCACGTTGAGCAGGGTAGACTTGCCCGCGCCGTTTGGACCGATGATTGCGTGACAGGTGTTTTCCTTAACATCGAGGTTCACATCGCCAAGCGCTTGTAGGCCGCCGAACCGTTTGTTGACGCCTTTGACTGAAAGTAGTGCCATTGTTTCGGCTCCTTATTCTGCGGGCGTGCGGGACGTGGCGTCCTGCGTGTCAGCGGTTTTATTGCGGCGGAACAGTTTGGCGATGCGTTGACCGCCTTCAACCAGACCACCGGGCAGGAAGATCACAACCAACATGAACAAGATGCCCATGGTCAGGTGCCAGCCTTTGCCGATGAACGGATAGACCATTGACACGATCACATCTTCAAGGCCATCGGGCAAAAAGGCGAACCATTCGTGCAAGATGTCTTTGTTGATCTTGGAGATGATGTTTTCCATATATTTAATCATACCCGCGCCGAGCACTGGCCCTAACAAGGTGCCTGCGCCGCCAAGGATTGTCATGATCACAACCTCGCCCGAGGCGGTCCAGAACATGCGCTCCGGTCCGACTTGGGTATCCATCGCCACCATCAGTCCACCGGCAAGTCCGGCGTACATGCCCGAAATCACGAAGGCCGACAGGGTGTAACGTTTGGGCGTGAGGCCTGTGTAGTTCATCCGCTGTTGGTTGGATTTTACTGCCCGCAGCATGATGCCGAACGGGGAGCGGAAGATGCGGATCGACAGGTAGAATGCCAGCAGCAGGAAGAAGCCAGCGATGTAGTATCCAAGGTTGAAAGTGAACAAGTGGTTTCCGAGGGTCAGTTCGTAAGAATTGCCCATTTCGGCACCAAACAGGTTGGCGCGTCCAATACCTGTTTCCGGTCCGCCAAACAGCGGCGTGTCGGTGTTCTTGATCTGCAGGCCGGTTTCGCCACCAGTAATCGGGGTCAGAACCGAATAGGCCATTGCAAACATCATCTGCGCGAAGGCCAGCGTCAGGATCGAAAAGTAGATTCCAGATCGGCGCAGCGACACAAATCCCACCACCAGCGCAAAGGCACCCGCGACCACAATCGCCACAAGAATGCCGGGGATAACGTTTAGCGTCACCAGCTTCATCGACCAGATCGCAGCATAGGATCCGATGCCCAGAAACGCAGCATGACCAAAACTGAGGTATCCGGTCAGGCCAAACAGCAGGTTGAACCCGACTGCAAAGATCCCGAATATCACGAAGCGCTGCATCAAGTCAGGATAGCCTGCGTTGAACTGCGCCATGGCAGACCCTTCTGGGAAGGGGTTGAGGAGGAACGGTGCCAACATGACCAGCCCGAACACGATCAGCATCAATGTGCTGTCTTTTTTGGTAAGTCCGAACATGGCTTATTCCTCCATCACGCCCTTGCGACCCATCAGGCCACGAGGACGGGTCAACAAGATGACGATTGCGACAAGGTAGATAATGATTTGGTTGATGCCGGGCAGCACGTCGATCACCGCGGGCATTGACGCAAAGCTTTCGAGGATGCCAAGCAAGAACCCGGCCGCGACGGCACCGGGTAGTGAGCCCATGCCACCGACGACGACCACAACAAAGCTTAGCACCAAGAAGTCGAGGCCCATTGAGTAGTTCGGTGATACAATCGGCGCGTACATCACACCCGCGATACCTGTGACGGCGGCGGCCAGTCCGAACATGAACGTAAAGCGTTTGTCGATGTCGATGCCGAGCAAGCCAACGGTTTCGCGGTCGGCCATGCCAGCGCGCACCACCATCCCGAAAGTGGTGAATTGCAGGAAGGCAAAGACAGCCGCGATAATGACCGTAGAGAAGAAGAAATACACCAGACGCCAGTACGGATACATGATCGTCTGCGCTTCATAGCCGAGGAAGGCGCTGAAATCCAAGCTGCCGGTAAAAGCGGGTGGCATCGGCGTCGGAATCGGGTTTGCGCCAAAGAAATACTTGATAATTTCCTGCAAAACCAGCGCAAGGCCGAACGTCACAAGGATTTGGTCAGCGTGGGGGCGTTTGTAGAAGTGTTTGATCAACCCGCGTTCCATTGCGAAACCGAGCAAGATCATCATCGGCACTGCAAACAGAATAGCGATTGGGACGGACCATTCCATAATGGTTTGACCTGTCGCCATGCCGAACCAGTCCTGCACATAAAACGTGTCGACTTCGAGGGGATTGCCGAGGAAATCCAGTCGGGTTTCATCCACGATTTTATGCGAAGCCGACAATATCTTGGATGTGATGACAGCGCAGAACGCGCCGAGCATGAACAGCGCACCATGCGCGAAGTTCACAACACCTAGTGTGCCGAAAATGATGGTCAGACCAAGGGCGATCAACGCATATGCGGAGCCCTTGTCGAGACCATTGAGAATTTGAACAATTAACTGGTCCATAGCGGTGTGGCCCTCGGTTCAGGAGAATATTTAGGGTGTATTGTTGGGGCGGGGATCGTCTGGGTGGCAGTGGGGGGGCGTTTGGGGTGGGCGCGCGAAATAAATCGCGCGCCTGATAGCCTACAAGGATCGCTTACGCGCCGTTGTTACACGTACCGAGGGAGGCATCGTCGCCGCCCATCTGTGGGTGGTTCGGGGCATATGTGACCTGCTCAACCGGTGTGACTTCGACGATTTCCACGAGATCGAATTCGTTCTCGGGGTTTTCCTTGCCGCGCACGACAAGAACGTCTTTGAAGCACTGGTGATCGTCTGCACGGTACAGTGTTTCGCCATTGCCCATGCCGCTGAATTCAAAGCCTTCGAGGGCTTCGACAACTGCACAAGGCGCAAACGAGCCAGCACGCTGCACAGCATCTGCATAAAGCAGTGTCTGCACGTAGCATGTGTGCGCTGCCTGTGATGGTGGGAAGCCGAACTTGGTGCCGAATGAACGCACAAATGCGTTTGTGCCGGAGTACTTATCACCAAGCTGATCTTCGAGTTTCCAGTCCCAGTTCTGTGACCCAAGGATACCGGCGATGTTTGCGCCCGCACCACGTGCCATCAGCTCTGAATACAGCGGAACAACGATTTCGAAGTTCACGCCGTTGGCTTGCGCATCGCGCAGACCGAACTGAACCGCGTTGGTCAGCGAGTTGATCATGTTTCCGCCGTAGTGGTTCAGAACCAGAACGTCGGCGCCGGAGTTCAGAACCGGTGCGATATAGGATGAGAAGTCCGTCTGTGTTAGTGGTGTTTTGACGGAGTTGATTGTTTCCCAACCCATGGCTTCCGTGGAGGCGCGGATGGCTTCCTCGGTGGTGTAGCCCCAGTTGTAGTCTGCGGTCAGGTGGTAGGCCTTACGGTCGGTGCCGTACTGCGCCGCCAGAACCGGAGCCAAAGCAGCACCTGTCATGTAGGAGTTAAAGAAGTGACGGAAACCGTTGGCCTTGCGGTCCTTACCGGTTGTATCGTTCGAGTGGGTCAGTCCCGCCATGAATATGACGCCAGCTTCTTGGCACAGCGCTTGAACAGCAACCGCCACACCAGACGAAGAACCGCCAGTGATCATGATTGCGCCGTCTTTTTCGATCATGGACCGTGCAGATGCACGTGCCGCGTCTGATTTGGTCTGTGTGTCACCCGTTACGAACTTAACTTCGCGGCCCAATATGCCGGTTCCGTCAAGTGCGTTGGACGTGAATGTCTGCAACATGCCGCCGTCGCCGCCACCGTTCAGGTGCTCAACTGCGAGTTCGTAGGCGCGAAGTTCGTCCGCACCCTCATCCGCATATGGGCCAGTCTGTGGCACGTTGAAGCCAAAAACGACCTCGCTATCGCCAGGTGCGTTGGTGAAACCAGCGTGGGCATCAGCGCGCAGATATGTGGGTAGTGTCAGTGCAGCACCGGCAGCGGCGCCGGTCTTCATGACGCCACGACGTGTGAAGTTTGATTTGGACATATAGTATCCTCCCTAGAGTGATGCAGCTGAACCTCCCGTCCAACCACACATGCTTTCAGTAGCAATTACAATAGAAGGGGCATTCTGAAAATTACTCAATAAGGATTTGTGGAATAATATAATTTCTGTAAAGACTTCTACATGTCGATGCGGAATTTTGTAAAGATATTATCTAAGCGGCGCAGAAAATGGCGGTATTGTTAAGGGAATTGGGATGTCGGATCAGGTTTTGACGGGAACACGGGCGCGTAATCGGCGGATTGATCTGGGGTTGCGGCAAACGAATGTCGCCAAAGCACTTGGTATTTCGGGATCCTATCTTAACCTGATTGAACACAACCGCCGCAGAATCGGCGGCAAGCTGTTGCACGATCTGGCGCGGGTGCTGGATATGGACGCCGCGTTGCTTGGTGATGAAGTGGGCGACACTATTTTGGGCCCCCTGAAAGAAGCAGCCGCCGCATTTCCGCATGCTAGCGTTGAAGACCTGCGGGCCGAAGATCTTGTGGCGCGATTCCCCGGTTGGGCCGCGTTGATTGCAGCGCAGCGGCGCAGGATCACCCAGTTAGAAGACCGCGCAGGGGCGCTGAGCAACCGTCTGGCTCATGACAGCCAGATCGCAAATTCACTGCACGAGGTCATTTCAACGGCCACCGCGATCCGCTCGACCGCTAGCATTCTGGTAGAGACGCCGGATCTGGACCCCGATTGGCGGTCGCGGTTTCACACCAACATCGACACAGATTCCGCACGTTTGGCGCAAAGCAGCCAAGCTTTGCTAGGTTTTTTGGATATGGAGATGGAAGCAGGTGGTGCGCATACGGACTCTGCGATGGAACAGGCGGAGGCCGTGCTTGCGCAATCGGGTTTTTATTTTGCAGCCATTGAAGCGGGTGAGGAGATACAGTTCGGCAATGTCAAAGAGACGATTACCCGCACTATTCTGCAAGACTGGGCAAAGCGCGCAGCAGGCGACGCTGACCGTTTGCCCCTTGATGCGTTCGGTCAAGCGGTCCGCGCTGTGGCTTATGATCCCGCAAGGCTTGCGGCGCGGTTCGGCGTGCCGTTGGACATGGTGTTGCGGCGCTTGGCACATTTGCCGCCCGCAACGAGCGGAACCGATGCAGATCACCCGCTGATGGGGTTGGCGGTGTGCGACGGCGCTGGGGTCGTGACGTTTCAGAAACCTGTGCTTGATTTCCGACTGCCGCGATCTGGCGCCGCGTGCCCGCTGTGGCCGCTGTATCAGGCGTTGACCCAACCGGGCCGCGCGATCCGGCGCGTTGTGCGGCTTCCTGGGGTCGCGCGCACGCCGTTTGAATGTTTCGCAATCGCGGGCCCCGTGGGGGGGGTCGCTTTTGACGAAGAACCGCGAATTAACGCGACAATGCTGGTGCGCGCCGCGCGCACGGACCAAGTTGCGGACGTCGTCGGACCGGGGTGTCGGGTTTGCGATGTCGTAAATTGCGCCAGCCGTCGCCACCCGAGTTTGCTGTAACGCAGGAATTTCGGCCTTTGACTCCGCCCGCCGTTGTCGCAATAGTCATCATCTATCGCTGGCGTAGCTGGTGGCAGGCACATTTGGGAGGGTGTGAAACATGGGCCACCGCGTCCTTTTGATCGAAGACGAACCCAATATCATAGAGGCGATCAGCTATATCCTGACCAAGGATGGCTGGACTGTGCATACGCATTCAAACGGGGAAACGGCGATGGCAAAGGTCATGCAGGGTGTGCCGGACCTGATTATTCTTGATGTCATGCTGCCCGGAAGATCCGGCTACGACATTCTGCGCGATTTGCGTGCGCAGGCTGAGACCAAAGATGTGCCAGTGATGATGCTGACGGCGCGCGGCCAAGCCAAGGATCGCGAAATGGCGGCCAGTTTGGGAGCCACGCGGTTCATGACCAAACCATTTTCCAACGCCGAAGTGTTAGAAAGCGTGCGCGCGCTGGCAACGCCGTGATGCTGAGGTAATGCAGTCATGAAAACACCGATCCGAACGGAATTTCTTGATCGGAGCAGTTACCGCCAACGCCGGTTTCGAGATGCGGCCCGTTGGTTGCCTATTTTTGCGGCCGTTTTGATGATGTTGCCGCTGATGTGGCCGCGCGAAACCCCCGATCAAAGCCTGACCAGCAGCGGCATCATCTATGTGTTCGGCCTATGGGTCCTGCTTGTGGCGCTGGCCTTTTTGTTGTCGCGGGTCTTGCGGTTTTCTGAGGCGCTGGACGGCGATGGAGAGCGAAGCGGTTGGGGCGGGGAATGATTTCATTCAACCTGCTGATCCTCGTCTCACTTGCCTATGTCGTGTTCCTTTTTTTGATCGCCTTTGCCGCTGAACGACGTGCGGCGCAGGGCAAAGCCGCATGGATGCGCAGTTCGGCGATCTACACCTTGTCGTTGAGTATTTATTGCACCGCTTGGACGTTTTATGGCGCGGTGGGCTATGCGGCGCGATCCGGCCTCGAATTTCTGACGATCTATCTCGGGCCGACCTTGGTGATGATCGGGTGGTGGTGGCTGGTGCGCAAACTGGTGCGCATCGGGCGCACGCAACGTCTGACATCAATCGCGGACCTTGTTTCATCGCGTTACGGCAAATCACCCGTGCTGGGGGTGATGGTCACGGTCTTGGCGATCGCTGGCACGACACCCTATATCGCGCTGCAACTTCAATCGGTGACCCAATCCATCGCGGTGTTTGCTGCCAGCAGTGGTGAGGTTTGGATTCCGCGTGATCTGAACCGTGCGGCCATGTGGGTGGCCGTTGGGCTGGCCGTGTTTACGGTGTTGTTTGGCACGCGCAACTTGGATGCACATGAACGCCACCACGGTATTGTGCTCGCCATTGCGGTGGAGGCTGTGGTGAAGCTGTGCGCGTTGCTTGCTGTTGGTATCTTTGTGGTTTGGGGCGTTGCGGGCGGCGTTGGTGCGACGCTGGATTTGATCGACGCATCGGCGCAAAGCCAGTGGGCCCCGAGCCCGAGCCGCTGGATCGGTCTGATTTTCGTGTCCGGTGCGGCGTTTATCTGTCTGCCGCGGATGTTTCAGGTCTTGGTGGTGGAAAATTCCGATGAACGCAGTCTCAGCACCGCAAGCTGGGCGTTCCCGACTTACCTGATGTTGATGAGCCTGTTTGTTGTGCCCATCGCGGTGGTTGGCCTTGATCTGATGCCTGCAGGCGCGAACCCTGATTTGTTTGTGGTGACGGTGCCCATTAGCGAAGGGCGACAGGGCCTTGCGATCCTTGCGTTTTTGGGCGGCTTTTCGTCAGCCACGTCCATGGTGATTGTGGCGGCGCTGGCATTGGCGACAATGGTGAGCAACCACATCGTCGTGCCCAGCTGGTTGAATGCGCGCACCCCCGGTGCGGTGGTATCGGGGGATGTGCGCCGCGTCGTGGTGATGTCACGGCGGGTGTCGATCGGCGTCATTATGGCGCTGGGCTATGTCTATTTCCGCCTGTCAGGCGGTGGCACGGCGCTGGCCGCCATCGGATTGGTGTCCTTCATCGGCGTTGTGCAGGTCCTGCCTGCGATGATTGGCGGTGTGTTTTGGCGCGGCGCAAATCGCTGGGGCGCGGGTGCGGGTCTGATTGTCGGATTTAGCGTCTGGGTGTGGACAAATTTCCTGCCCAGTTTCGGTATTGATGCGGTGATATCACAAGCTGTGTTCGTCGGCGGGCCGCTCGGCATCGGCTGGCTGCGCCCTGAGGCATTGTTCGGGATCGTGGGGATTGATCCATTCGTGCATGCGCTGTTCTGGTCGATGTTCCTGAACACGTCGGCGTTCATAATCGTGTCGATCCTGACCTTTCCAAACCCGCTGGAACGTCTGCAAGGGGCGCAATTCGTTAATGTTTTCGATTATTCCAGCGGTGCGCGCACTTGGTCGAAAACGGCTGCCCAAGCTGAGGACTTGTTGGTGATGTCCCAACGCATACTTGGTGGTGCAGAGGCGCTGGCGATCTTTGCAAGGGAAGCGCAATCGCAAGGAAAGGCGGGGTTTCAGCCTGACGTGACGCCTGACTTTATTGGGCGGCTCGAACGCGAATTGGCGGGCTCTGTCGGGGCGGCCACGGCGCATGCGATGATCGGTCAGCTGACCGAAGGCACGATGGTGTCGGTGGATGATCTGATCGCGGTGGCGGATGAAACCGCGCAGATCATGGAATATTCCAACCGCCTTGAGGCCAAAAGTGCCGAGGCCAACCGCACCGCACGCGCGTTGCGCGAAGCCAACGAAAAGTTGACCGCGCTGAGCATCCAGAAGGACGCGTTTCTTAGCCAGATCAGCCACGAATTGCGCACGCCGATGACGTCGATCCGGTCGTTTTCCGATATTTTGCGCAACGATGACGTGGAAGATGGTGCGCGCAAACGGTTCGCGGGCATCATCCACGAAGAAAGCAACCGATTGACGCGATTGTTGGACGATTTGCTGGATCTTGGCGTGCTGGAAAGCGGGCATGTGCAGTTGAACGTCGGACAGGGCATGCTCGCGGATGTGTTGGACCGCGCGGTGATCGCATCGGGCGCGGACAACGGTAAACTGGCGATTGTGCGCAAGGCGGGCAATGAGGCTGTGAGTGTGCGGACCGATCTGGACCGATTGGCGCAAGTGTTCATTAATTTGATCAGCAATGCGGCCAAATACTGCGCCGACGAGTCCCCGCAATTGCTCATCATCGTGCGTCAATTAACGGGCCAAACAGTTGTGGATTTTTGTGACAACGGCGCGGGCATCCCGAGCGAAAGCCAATCGATGATATTCGAGAAATTTTCGCGGCTGGAAGATGAGGGCAAGGCAGGTGGTGCGGGGCTTGGCCTTGCAATTTGTCGCCAAATTATGGGCGCACTTGGGGGCGATGTGACGTATCTGCCGGGGCAGGGTGGGGCTGCGTTTCGCGTGACGTTGCCCGAGGCGCAAGCGTTGGCCGCACAATAGCCGCTTGAAACCGTGTCGTTAGTGGGTTGGTAACCTCGCGTGCGCTACACACAGGCGATGAACTGTAGTGCGGGATATTCTTGATGGCGGCGATCAACCCAATCCTCGCCCAAAAGCTGGGACTGACGCAGGCGCCCCCAGTGGCGCAAGGCGCACAACCTGCCACGCCGATGCGCCAAATGCGGCGCGCGCTGGGGCGTGCGGCAGACAAGGCCGCAGGACTATCGGTTTCGGTCTTGGGTATTTCTGAAGAAGATATGGACGCAGAAAGCCTGATTGAAGGCGGGCCGGAAGGGTGGGTCGTGTTGGGGTTGCGCGATGGATCATTGGCAGGATTGACGGGGCTGTTTTTATTGGATCAGCCGTTGAGATCCGCCTTGGTTGAAATGCAAACGATGGGAAGTTTGCTGCCCCCAAGCGATGACCAACGCCGCGTCACACGGGTTGATGCCGTGATGACACTGCCGTTCGCCAGCCAAGTTTTGGCAGAACTAGCAGAGGTTGGCTTTGGTGCGGCAGATTTAGAGCCCGCGGCCTATGATATTGGTCCAATTGATGATTTGCGCACCGCGGGACTGGTTATGGTACAGGGAAACTACCGCATATGTCGCATTACAATTCAGATGGGCGGCGGCGAGACGCAGGGTGAGATGCTGATCGCCATGCGCCCCAAGGTGTCGGTGGTAACTGCGCCTGTCAAAGACACATCCGGTTGGTCCGTGGCGCTGCGCGACGCCGTTCAAGAGGCGCCCGCGGAATTGGACGCGATCCTGACACGCATGACGATGCCGATCCACAAGCTTGAGGGATTTGAGGTTGGTCAAGTGCTGAATTTGGCCGGCACCACCGTCGGGTCGGTAACGTTGACCGGACCGGGTGGGATCATCATCACAACAGCGCGGTTGGGGCAAGTGGCGGGCAAACGGGCCGTAAGGGTTCAGCATAGCCGCGTTGAATTGCAAGATGATCCGACCAACCTCGCGACGCCAACACCTTCGAAGGGTCATGTGGTGGCGGACGTGGTGCCTGAAATTACAGACCCAAACATCACAGCATCTGATTTGGTTGAGGGGTAGTCGTGGTTGGGATCAACCGTTTTTAAGCGCGTCCAGCTGGTCCCGCATCGCACGAAGATCATAACCGTGATCCGCGGCTGTTTGGACGATGTCGTCGGCGCTCATGACTCCCACTTGCATCATCGCCCAAATAATTGTGCAGCGGGTGCCGGACGCACAATAGGCCAACACGGGGCCATCCGATTTCGCGCAGGCCTGTTTTTGTTGGGCTGCGAGATTAGGCGTCAGGGTCGCATGGGTCGCTGGGAGCACGACAAATGTCAGCCCAGCCGCGTCGGCTGCGATCTGCATTGCGTCCACCTGATGTGACGGTGGAATTTCGCTGCACGGGCGGTTGTTGATAATGGTGGTGAATCCGGCTTGCGCGAGCGCTGCCAAATCCTCAGGGTCGATCTGCGGCGAGACGGCGTAGGTGGGGGTGATCTGGCGAATATCCATGGCACATCCTAGGCCGCGCGGCGCTAGGCGTCTAGCGTTTGACGCTGCCTGCTGTGACATTTGGGGAAAAATGCTTTGGGGCTTCCCCTTTCGGGTTCGGACCGCCATTCTGTTAACTATGATCTGTCTCGCTGGACGTGCACAGATGCTCAAAGGGATCACATGGCGCGGTTGGGAGCTATGACTGAATCTGGTGTTTGAGTGGTTTGAAGGTTGGCGGCGTATCTGGTTGAATTGTTGTTGGAAGACAGCAGCCCAACCAAAGGAGATACACCACCATGGGAACTACTAACATTGTTGATTATGCGCGTCGAGACGAGATGACGGACGCGTTGACGGAGTTGCTGAAAACGGGAGCACAACAATTGATCGCGACAGCAGTTGAGGCTGAGCTTGTCAGTTATTTGGCGCAATTTACCGGCTTACGCACCGATGCCGGTCACGCGGCAGTCGTGCGTAATGGACATCATCCGGCCCGCCCGTTTCAAACGGGCATTGGCCCTGTGAGCGTGCGCATTCCAAAGGTTCGGTCCAAGGACGGCACACCGGTGACATTCCGGTCTGCCCTGGTGCCGCCCTATGTGCGCCGCACGAAGACGCTGGAAGCGGCCTTGCCATGGCTTTACCTCAAAGGGATCTCCAGCGGCGAGATGGCTCCCGCCCTCAAGGTTCTTCTGGGCCCAGATGCCGTTGGCTTGTCGGCTAATACGGTTTCGCGTTTAAAACGCGATTGGGCCAATGAATACGAGGCTTGGAAAGGCGCTGAGTTAGATGACGAGCCCATCGTCTATATCTGGGCCGACGGCGTTCACAGCGGCCTTCGGGGCGAGGATGACAAGCTCTGTGCCCTTGTTATTATTGGGGTAACTGCCCGTGGCAAGAAGCGATTTCTGGCAATTGAGGATGGGGTGCGCGAGTCCACGCAGAGCTGGCGCGAGGTTCTGCTTAACCTCAAAAGCCGAGGCATGAATGCGCCCAAACTGGCCATCGGGGACGGTGCCATGGGGTTTTGGGCGGCCATGGACGAAGTCTATCCTGAGACCCGCCATCAACGCTGTTGGCAACACAAAACGATGAACGTGCTCAATTGTTTACCCAAGCTGTCTCAGCCAAAAGCCAAGGCCGCGCTGCACGACATCTGGCAGGCCGAGACCAAAGTCGATGCAGAAAAGGCGTTCGATCTGTTCATCAAAACCTACGAACCCAAATATCCCAAGGCCACACTATGCCTGCAAAAAGATCGTGAGGAACTCATGGCATTCTTCGACTTCCCGGCGCAGCATTGGCAAAGCATCCGCACTAGCAATCCAATTGAATCGGCCTTCGCGACGATCCGGCATCGTACCAAGCGTTCAAAGGGCTGCCTGTCACGCGATGGCATGCTGCACATGATGTTCAAACTGGGGCAATGTGCTGAGCAAAATTGGAGGAAGCTACGCGGCTTTGACTACCTCGCAAAAGTCATCACAGGCGTCACGTTCAAAGACGGAATCGAAACCACAAACCCCGACCAGATCACCGCATGACCAACAATACTCAAACACCAGATTTGACAATAACTCCGCGGTTGGTACGATTTCGGGTGTTGGAGGGGGTTGGCGTTGTCACGCTTGACGCCGAACCGGTGAACACATTGTCAGCCCCTTTGCGCGCTGGTCTGTGGGAAGCGTTCATCCGTATTGACGCAAATCCAGACATCAAAGCGGTGGTGTTGATCGCGTCGGGGCGGATGTTTTCAGCTGGCGTGGATATTCGCGAATTTGGCAAGCCGGCAAAACAGCCGTCATTGGCACAATTGTGCGACCGAATTGAATCATGCACCAAACCCGTCGTTGCAGCCTTTTTATGGTTTGGCGCTTGGTGGGGGGGGCTGAATTGTTGTTGGCGGCGCATTACCGTTTGGCGTCACCGGACGCAAAGATCGGCTTGCCTGAAGTAATAATGGGGCTGGTACCTGGCGGCGGTGGCACGCAACGGTTGCCACGTCTGATCGGGGCACCGCGGGCTTTGCAAATGATGATTTAGACAGTCGCGGTTGAAGCCTCGGTTGCGTATCGTTCACAACTTGTGGACGGTATTGTGCAGGGCGATCTGGCATCAGGCGCAATTGCTTTTGCACTGAACTTGATCGAACACGGCAACGGGCCGCGCCGGACCCGCGATAACCGCAGTCATCTGATGGACGGGCGCGGGTACAGCGCAGCGATTGCCAAGTGGCGCGCGGCCCTTGCGGACAACCCATTGCATGCGCCCAGACGCGTTTTGGTCTGTGTTGAGGCCTCGGGTTTGTTACCGTTTGATGCAGGATTGGCGTTTGAGGCGGATGCGTTCGAGCGCTGCCTTGCCCATCCACAATCGATCGCTTTGCGCCATGTTTTCATGGCAGAATGCAAGATTGATAACGCCTTGATTGAACGAGATGGCACCGCGTTCAGACCTGTGAACCCGATGGGAAAATCTACCGTGCAACGCCTGCACAATGCCATGCGCGCAGCCGCAGATTATCTGGTCGAAAGTGGCGTGAGCGCGGATGATGTCGATGGTGCCATGGTCGCTTACGGGTTTCGCATGGGGCCGTTCGGTGGCAAGGGTGCCAAGACCCAAAACGACACAATCGCACGCCGCCTGGTCGCGGCATTGCTGGTTGAAGGGTGTGCCTGTGTTGCGGAAAAGGCCGTGCAACGCCCGTCAGATATTGACGCGCTGGCGGTTTATGGCATGAGCTTTCCACGCCGTGCAGGTGGTCCGATGCGCGCGATGCAAAGTGCCGGGCTGATCGGCGTGCGCAAAGACCTTAGGGTCTGGGGTGAGGACAGCGCCATCTGGGCTGCGCCCGATCTTCTGGATCATGCAATCAAAGACGCGCGCGGCTTTGATTCGCTAGGTTAGGATCACGCCAATTACGACGCACATCAGACCGATAACAGACACCAGAAAGGCCCCGAGGTTTAGCGGCAAGACCGCCTGAATTTTGGCGCGTAGTTCGTCGTCGTTGGCGGCCATGCGTTTGGCGCGACGCACCTGCACGATGCTTAGGGCGATGCCGATAATTCCGATGACCGAAATCACCGCGCCGATGGGGATCAAAAGGTCCACGTGCGTCTCCATATTTTGGGCCCGCTTTTGGCCCTGCTGTCGGGCCTGCGAACGCGCATGAAGTATCGCGCCCACAGAGTGCACGCAACCGCTTGCCGTGCGGCGGCAGGGCGGGTATGGAGAGAGCCAAATCCAGCGACATGAGGCCCGATATGTCTGAAACATCTACCGACACCAGCTACCGCGTGACCGCAGACGAATTGCGCCAGTTTATCGAACGCATCGAACGTCTGGACGCCGAGAAAAAAGACCTCGCCGAGCAGCAAAAAGAAGTCATGTCTGAGGCCAAAGGTCGTGGCTATGACACGTCCGTCATGCGCAAGATTATTGCCCTGCGTAAACGCGACAGCGACGATATTGCCGAAGAAGAAGCGGTGATGGACATGTACAAAGAAGCGCTTGGCATGTGATCTTGATCAGAGGGTTACATGGCCCTTGATCAAGATATTCGTGTGCCCGCCGATGCGGATTGGCCCGTTGTCCGCATCATCTGGTGACGGGATGACATGGACCCGTCCATGACGCCCGATACAGGTTCCTTGGGCCACACTATAGGGGCGTTGAACGCGCCCCTGCGCCTGCATCCAATGGGCCAACGCAGAGTTTAAGGATCCGGTGACCGGGTCTTCGTTCAGACCTGCCCACATCGAAAACATCCGAACTTCAAAGTCCGCATCGCCATTGCTGCGCGGCGCTATCAGCCCCACCGCGAGGCCGCTGACGGGCGTGATCGCGCCCGCGTCCAGCGACAGAAGATCGTCGGCACTTTGCATTTCAATCGCATGCCAGACGGGTCCGTTGTCGAGCACCGCGTGGCGTAAGATGCGCGTCGGATCAAGGTGTAGGCCAGCGGTGATTGCCGCCAGCATCGGGGCCGCCATGTCCGCAATGGACGTTGGCGGTGCGACGAAGACGGGTGTGTCGCCTGTCAGGTCAATGTGGACCAGCCCAACGCCGCAATTTTGTCGGATGACGCCCGCTTGTTTTGGCGTGTTGCCCGCCGCAAGCCAGCAGGCGGCGGTGCCCAATGTCGGATGCCCCGCAAAGGGCAATTCGCGCGACACTGTGAAAATGCGAATGTCATAGTCGGCGGCTGGATCGCTGGGCGCAAAGACGAACGAGGTTTCGGCCAAATTGGTCCAGCGGGCAAAGCGCTGCATCGCCTCAGCGGTAAGCCCCGCGCCGTCAAGTACCACCGCCAACCCGTTGCCGCCCATGGGCGTCGTGCTGAAGACGTCGCATTGCATGAAAGGACGTGATTTTTGCAAACTAGGGGCCAATAAAATTCACCTTTCCATATGTTCAATCCGGTAGATGTCTTCGTCGTAGTTCGCGGTCAGCTGGGAGAGGGTCTCTTGGGTCCAGCCGGGAATGTCGATCTCATCCTCGACTTCTTCTTCAAGCGCGTATTTTTCCAGAAACGCTGCTATAATTCGCCACTTTTGCTGTTCGGTTTGGGGTGGGTTTGCCTTGAGATAGGTGACGAAGGCATGCATGCCCTCAGCGCTCATGATTGCGCTGAGCAGATCAAAGCCGCCAGTGATTTTTGTAAGTGAATCGACGCCTGCAAGTTCACGAATGAGCTGCGCCCAGATCAGTGGCGTGTCCTCATTGCACCAAACCGTCAGGCTGGCGCGCGGCAGAAAGGTGCGAATGCGCGCAACAAGATCGGACCAGCGCAATTCAAGCGGATCAATCCCGCGCATGAAATCTGTAAAGCTGTCCACCGGAGAATCGCCGAAAATTTCCGGAATAAATGTCGCCGGGTCGCGTATGCCGAGGAAGATTTCGATCTCATCATCAGGAAACAGGTTTTCAAGGCCGCGCAGTTTTTGTTCCGCTAGTTCGTAGAAAATGCTGTGCTCAAACACCCGTCGATGGACGCACATGAACTGTGAATGGCTCATCACGAGACGGTTGCAGTGGTCATCATCTAGAATCGCGTCGAGCAGGATTTCACGTGTGTCAGCCGCAGGTGGTTTCCCGTCAAGAGATTGAATAGTTTCACGAATTAGGCTGCGATACTTGCCGGGGCCGGGGACTTTGACACCCAGTGCCGCGAAGGTTTCTGCATTTTTTAGGGCAGATTTGAGCAGGCGGTCCTGATCTGTACAATTCGCGCCGATATGGTAGACAATCTGCATTGTTTTTATGCCCGTAATACGTTGGTTTCACTGCTTTATAGACCATATGCGCGATTTGTCGTCAGTGGAACCGCCCATCGGCGCACAATTCGGTCAATCTCCCTCTTGCCAGCCCGCGCCAGACCCCTTAAAGCGCCCCAAGTGCCCCTATAGCTCAGCTGGTAGAGCAACTGATTTGTAATCAGTAGGTCCGCGGTTCGAGTCCGTGTGGGGGCACCATTAATATCAATAGCTTATACAGATTTTCGATACCTAGATTGCTGGCTGGGTAAGCGCAGGGTAAGCATTTCTGCGCAGATTTTCTTTGCATTTTGTAGCCTCCTAATTCACGCTGTTCTGATTTAGGGAGTACAGGATGGGCCATATTAGGCTCGGTACATTGCAAAGGTCAAAGAAATGGCGTGATGTCATTGGCTTGCTCGACTCGGATGCCGATATCGCGCGCATTGCTGAGTCTGCGGCTCACGCGTCTGAGTCAGACTTAAAGCGCGCTTCAGATGATCCCTTTTTCCAGTTTGTAACTCAACTTCTTGTCCGGTTGCCACTTTTGGCGCGTGCGCCGGGCTTCGAGGCGGAAATGGCCGAATTGGGCCTGCCGTCCGAGGCGGTAAATTCTGTGACCGGTTTGTTGTCGGGACTGAATGAGGCCATCAACCAGCAAGCTTTTAAGCAAGGCCATTCTTCTGATGCGGGTGAGCTGGCGCGCTCCGCACTCATAGAAAGCCTTTCGGTTCAACTACGAGACAAGCTTCCGACACTTTTTGAGCCAACACCCCAAGAAGTCCGAAAAGCCTTGGCGTCATTCGCTGGAGGACAGGAGTTCTCGACACTGGCCCGTGATTTTTTCGCACGGCTGGCCTACAGATCGCTCGATTATTATCTGAGTCGCGAACTGGCTGATCATATTGGTCCGGATAAGCGGTTTGGAAATGACGGGGACCGCGTCGCATTCGAATCTGCGCTTCGTCAACACACCTTTGAGGCCTCTAAAATTGTCGAGAGCTTTGCAGGTGGCTGGTATGGCAAAACGGTTTGGAAGGACCAAAACCTAAGCCAAGACAAAATCAATGACTTCACACGCTACGCGTTTAAGAAGATGAGATCAGAGCTTGGACGGCGTCGTGCAACCGCCTGAGCATATCGTCACTTGCCTGCCGCCCGAAGCCGACGGGCGGGGCGATGCGCAGTTGCGATTTGAGATTGATGGTAAGTTAAAGGCTGTCTCGCTACGCATTGGGCACATTCGCAAGAGCCTTGTTGCGGGACTGCCGGATGTTGCTCTCGATCTGATCGAAGTCGCGGCCTTCGTTTATGCCATTGATTCCAGCGTTAGCCGTGGTGGCCTGATGGATCAGCAGATGGGCGCGAAGTGGCATCGTCGCTTTCACGTGTCGCTCCCTGTACGCAACTTGGCTCTTTGGTCGGAGCCAAAGCTCAAAACGGCTTTTGAAGAGACTTTAATGTTCCTGTCTGGTGATCGCTTTGTGTTTGACTTCGTCCAATCGGAGACTGAAGCAGCTACGCCTGAACGGTACTTTGATTTTGGCAAGGAGAGTGCTTGGGAACCTGATTCCGTCTTGATGTTCTCGGGTGGTTTAGATTCCTATGCGGGTGCGCTTGAGGAGATTATAGAACGCAAACATAAGGTTGCGTTAATCAGCCACTTTTCTGCAACCAAAATAGCGCCGATCCAACGTGATCTACAAAAGCACATGGCTCAAAAGTTGGGACCACAAATGCTCATGCATTTTCCGATGCGGGTGCAGTTGAAGCGTGGGACAAACGCGGAAGGCACGCATCGCGCCCGCTCGTTCCTATTTGCCGCGTTGGGTATGGCGACTGCAATTGCTTTCGGACAAAAGCGGGTGTCATTCTATGAGAATGGAGTGGTCAGCCTTAATCTGCCACCGGTCGGAAATGTTCTTGGGACGCGGGCGACACGTACCACGCATCCGCAAACGCTGCAGCGTTTTGAGGCGCTGTTCAGCATGATTTTTGATCAGAACTTACGCGTCGATAACCCTTTCTTCTGGCGGACAAAAACAGAAGTTGTGCAGACCATCGCACGTCTTGGTATGGCGGATCAGATCGCATTTACGCGTAGCTGTGCCGATGTTCACAATCAGACAAAGCAATATGCCCATTGCGGTCGCTGTTCGCAGTGTGTTGATCGCCGTTTTGCCATGCTTGCGGCGGGTCTTGCGGGGCATGATCCAGAAGAGGCCTATCGTCTCGATCTGATGGCGAGCCCAAGAGAACGTGTCCAAGACAAAGAAGTGGCGTTGTCATATGTTCGCAGCGCGTTTGCCTATGAGGCCATAAACGAAGATGAACTGGTTGCCCGGTTTCCAGCAATTCTGAACGCTGTGGAAAGTCTAGGAGAGCCGCCCGACACTGCGCTCAGGCGCATTGTTGATCTCTTGAAGCGGCACGGGTCGTCTGTGGCTACTGTTATGCGCGACGAGATGTCATCGACGCGCATGGAACCGGCTCCCGCAAATAGTCTGCCTGATCTTTACGGCGCAGCCCAGCGCGAGCAGTTATTCACATCTATGCCCGTTTCGCCGGAACCGCAAAACGAGCTGGAACCGGTCTTCGACATTGTCATTGACACGAAGCGAAAGGTTCTTCGGATCAATGACGCAATCCAGATCAAAGGGGCAGGGTTCAATCTTTTGAATACGCTGGCCACCGCATTCCTCCATGGTGCAGGGCAGGGCCTTGATCTGCTTGATTTCCCAACCCTCGATGCCGGTAAACTGGCGGTCGGCGCAGGCCTTCAGGACGATGCTGCAGTTCGCCAAAGCGTTAGCAGGACCCGCAGTCTCCTTGGGACCAAGTTTACTTCAGCAGGGCTTTCTTCCGAGGATGGTAAAAACCTGATCGAGAATATCCCGTGGAGTGGATATCGTTTGCGGCCTGATCGCGTTCGAGTGGGCTATGTGACCGGCAACTGATATCATTCGATAACATCGAAGTCGTCGTCATCGCTGTCCTGCAGTGGGCCACGTTTGCGAAACCGTTTCATTAGATCCACCTGTCGACCGGGGGCGACGGAGCCATAAGACCGGAACGTTGTCAGGACATCCTCATGGCCCATGTTTTGAGACCATGCCTTGTAGTCCTCTGGTGTCCGACAATGATCCTTTGCTAATTCCGACAAAGTATCCCGAACACGGTGTGGGGAGAACGGCGGCTGGCCCGCATCGACAAACGCCTGCTTGAAAATCTTCGCGGCAGAAGACGCTGAGGACCAAGGTACGCGGTCGATGCCAAGGGCCGCAAACTTGCGCTCTGGTCCAACGCCAACGCGGGTCTTCGGGAGTAGTGGATCACTGTCTGAGAACTGATGATCTTGGCGTAGCTCAGAGATCCAGTCCCGCAAGATTTGCTCACAAGGTGCTGGCATTGGAAAAAAGGCTGTTGTGAATGTCTTGCCAAATTTCGTGTCGACTGACCGTCCATCAAAGTGGACGCAGGCATAGAGCAGATCCACATGACCAAGGCGGATGGTGATCGCAGCCCCTTCCCGTGATCCGGTGAGAAACAAGAACGCTAAAAGGGCCCTGTCTCGACGTTGTAGAACAGTATCAGTCGGCATGTTGGACAACACTTTGACGACTTGCGCTGGCGACGGATGTGGTTTCCAGCATGAATTGCGCCGCGCCGCATCAGATTTGCGGTCTGGCGAAAGATAGTCGATGTCTGACCGCGTGATTTTTGATTTGTAACCTGGCTGATCTGCGAGCCAGCTTAAAAAGGCGCTGACTTCGCGCAATATGCCATTGATCGAGCTGGATGATAGTTTGCTGCCGTTGCGCTGGTTTTGCTGAGAAGAGAGATGGCGCTTGAAGCTACGTGCGCGCTCCGAATGAAAACTGCGAAAATCCTTGCCGTTCAGAAAGGCCTCATAGACCGAAACTGCTGCCGCAGACTTGTCGACGGACGCATCCGAGAGACCTTTGGAGTCCTTGCGCCAGACGAGGTATTTGCGCTTGATGCGAAGGTTATCTGAAGTGTGCTTTGCCATCGGTCTGAGCCTCCTTTGCTGAGGTGTCATTTAAGGGGGGGGCGGGCAGGGACACTAATCTTGGGTTGGCCTGTTGAACTGCGACCTCGATTTTTGCCCGAATGGCCTCCAGATCAGCCCTGCGAACAACCTTATTCATTATACTTGCGCAGCTCGGACAGAGCGCTTTGAGCATGCCCGTCGTTGGTGTCGCTTGGGTGTATTCTGCGAACTTGCCATCGGGCTCTTGAGGTGTTTTGCAACCGAAACAAAAGAGGTGATGCAGCGCCAATTTGGTTTTGGATTTGGCGCGGCGATAGCCAAGAAACTGCTTCAGATCCCTGCCTTTGATTAACCATGGAACCTTGCCACGATCGGCAACCAAGCCTTTATCCTTGATCCAACGGATGATAGTCTGCCGGTTTCTACCAAGCGCCTGCGCTGCTTCCCAAACGGTGTAGACATAATGCGTTTTGATCCGGTTTGGGGATGGAAGACGAGGCATCAAACACCCTCCGATGGCAAGGGTCCGGAAGTATTCTGGCAGACTTGTGCAGCCTCCCAAGCCTCAACATCTTCTGCACGATACAAAACCCGCGCACCAATCTTAAGGAATTTGGGACCTTTTCCTAACCAGCGCCATTGCTCAAGTGTTCTGGGTGACAAATGCCACCGGTTCGCCAATTGCTCTTGTGTAAGCTTGCTCATGTGACCTCACTAAGCTTCATCGCCAGCCGATTGAGTTCGACTGACTTGTGCTAAGTAAGGTGAGGCTCTTTCAACAGGAAGTATGTGGTCAGTGCTGGAAATGGTGTGACGGTAATGGTCGTTAAGATATTGATTTTACGTCGTTCAAAGAGGAAAATTGTGACAAAGCTAAAAAGAGCGTGACCGATGGGTTCTTGGGGCACTGTCAGAGAGCATCACTTGGTTGAATACGCGATTCCAACCTAGTTTTTTTGTCAGTCCGTTGAGACAGATTGTCTGCTAAGAAAGCCTTCGCGCCCAATGTTCGATTTTCTCGCTCCTGTTAGATTTGTGTATATTGCGGCATCGGTTGCTATGGGCTCGCAGCTGCCTTCGGCATCGCAGCAAGAACCATAGATCTGCGACAGATTGAATGTCGGCTCTCGTTGTAGTTCAAATTTCAACTCGCACTTGCAGCGAACGCCCGCTCTCCGCCCTTCATGTAGAAATGTGCATGGCGCAGCATCTGTCACTATCAGCCCTTGGTGTCGAATGACATGAACCGCCTACAGTGGTCATTCGTGAACATTGCGGCGAACGGCAGGAGAGAAACGGTTTTGCAGTTTTTCTGCATTGCAGCCAATGACGGCTTTGACGACTGGCCCAGGGCTTTGTTGCACAAATCGGGTTGAGGTCGTACTTCCCCTTAAACCGGACGGATTTAGCCTACGGCCTCTGTCTTGGGGATGCCAAGCGCTGTGAAGCCGTTTAGGATCGCAGCACGGATTTGGATCTCCGCAACCTGCCGATCAAAGTCACGCGCTGAGAGGCGCTGACCCAGTAATTTCACACAATGCATCTTTGTCTCAACGCGGCTTCTGCGGTGATATCCGGTCACCTGTCGCCACAACGCGGAGCCTAGATACTTTGAGGCTCGCACTGCTTCGTTGCGCGCTCTGGCCCCGGGTGTGTCGTGCTTCCATAACTTGGCATTCTTGCGCGGCGGTATGACGGCGTGGGCATTTCGCGCGGCAATCGCATCGTGGCATTTGCGGGTGTCGTATGCCCCGTCGGCTGTGACGCTACCGAGTTCCTGATCAGCGGGGATCTGATTGAGCAGGTCAGGCAACATGGGCGCGTCCCCGATGCTGCTGTTAGTGACCTCGACGGCCCGTATTTCCAGCGTTTGTTCATCAATCCCAATATGTATCTTGCGCCACAACCGCCGTTTGGGTCCACCGTGCTTGCGTGCGTTCCATTCTCCTTCGCCCTTAGCCTTGATGCCTGTACTATCTATCAGCAGGTGCAGTGGTCCGGTTGAGCCCTTGTACGGGATGGCCACCGATAACGTCCTCTGACGGCGACATAAGGTACTGAAATCCGGCACTGACCAGTTCAGACCGGCAAGCTTGAGAAGGCTTTCTACAAATCCAGCCGTCTGCCTCAACGGCAACCCGAACAGCACTTTGAGGGTCAGGCAGGCTTGTATCGCCGCATCGCTGTAGGCTTGTTGGCGTCCCCGCCGCCCTGAAGGCACAGCCTCCCACGTCATCCCCGCGTCAAACCAGATCGAAAGCGATCCCCGCATCTTCAGTGAAAGATTGTACTCAGCCCAGTTCCGGGTCTTATACTTCGTAGGTATCCAGCTACTCATAACCGCCAGCTATCACGCTGGATTCATACAGTGAATCCTCGGGGCGCGATTTGTGCAACAAAGCCCTGGAATATCCTAATTAAACGTGAGCCAGACTGTTGGCTGGCGACAGAACAGTCAAGGCAGTGTTTGGCGCTATTGGCGTCGACCACATGTAGCCATAAGCTTAAAGCTATACTCATATCTTGCCTTAGAATTTTAAATTTCAAAAAAATGAAGGTCCGCATTCACGACCAAATACTCAGCGCTTCGTACTCGCAGCGAAGGTCTGGTTTCCGCCCTTCACGTCGAAATGTGCATGGCGCAGCAATCTGACCGCTCCCTACCTCATCATTGTCACTACCGGCCCTAACCGGACCTTGGCCACGATATCAAATACTGCGGCGCGGCCCGTCATTGCAGCCATTCGTGCAGAGCGGAGCATTTTGCTGGTTAAGACGTCGGTTTGTGAACCAAATTAACCTTTGCCGACTTAATGCTAACAGCCATTTTATTTAAAAAAGGCAAAAATTTAAATCTGACTAAAACTGTCGGATTGACATTCTTGACTAAATCACTCAGGATAAAAACAAGTCCAGCCACCTTTAGTCTTGAACTAAGGAAGCCCGACACGTGAACCATGTGAGGACTTCCAGATGCCAAGACAGAAATCTCCCCCAAATCATGGTCATGGTCATGATCAGGATCATGGTTGCAAAGCCCACTACACCATACACCACGATAATATGGAGTTACTTATTGCCGCCTCCGAAGGGGACATACTGTGTGATGGGTGGATTTTTGATCTGCGATCTAATGACAAACGACCCACATCATGAGCTTTCATTCTACGCCGCCAAGGCAAACACGCGCACCAAACATACCTACTTATTCCGCCCATGACCTGATGCAGGATGGCGATGTAGCACAGATCGTTCTGGGCGATCAGACCTACACCCTGCGGATCACGCGGGCAGGCAAACTGATCCTTACAAAATGACCGATGCACAGCAAAACCGTGGTGGTGCGCCTGTAGGTTTCATCACCGAAC
This sequence comes from Octadecabacter arcticus 238, assembly GCF_000155735.2. Classification (GTDB taxonomy): domain Bacteria; phylum Pseudomonadota; class Alphaproteobacteria; order Rhodobacterales; family Rhodobacteraceae; genus Octadecabacter; species Octadecabacter arcticus. Next base: position 2,626,313 of record NC_020908.1, on the reverse strand, counting down.
TCGGAAGCATAGAGGCCGCATCGGTGATCTATCTGCGGCTGTGGTGTGATGGACCTGAATCCCAGTCGCTGGTTTGGAATGACTTCGCCAGCGGATTAGGTCCTGATCAAGGGCGTAAGGCTATACAGTCTTTTGAGGAACTCTGCACACTTTGCGCACGTCACGGACGCAGGCCGCTGATGCGCCATTCGGTTCAGTGTAAATGCATCGGCGCGGACGAGTCCTGTTTCGCCAATTTCATCGCAACAGCGGTGGACGGTGAACGCGAAGATGCGTTGCTCATCGCGACACTTCTTGTGCGCCCAGACGTGGCACCGCTGATCGCATCCCTTGCAACCAACTTCGGCCTTGCTCTCAAGCGGATGCACCTCGCATCACCACGGGAAATGACCACATCAGCCCCTTCAACACAGACACTTCACTAATAGGAAAACCACATGAAACGATCATCTCTCCTTACGACCGTCGCACTGCTCACGATGGCCTCCCCCGCTTTCGCCATTGAGAAGGCAGATGTTCTCGACACCTATGCCGATATTGCTGCGGCTAAATATGGCGACAGCCTGATCATGGCCCAACGCTTGCAAACGGCTGTTAACGCACTGGTTGCCGACCCTTCACCCGAGAACCTCACTGCGGCCCGTAAGGCATGGCTTGAGGCACGTGTTCCGTATCAACAAACCGAGGTGTATCGCTTTGGGAATGCAATCGTTGATGATTGGGAAGGCAAGGTGAACGCATGGCCTCTCGATGAAGGTTTGATCGATTATGTCGATGCTTCCTATGGTGGACCCTCCGATGAGAATGAGTTTGCTGCCCTTAACGTGATCGCCAATGCGACGTTTACCCTGTCTGGCACTGAAATCGATGCCACGGAAATCACGCCTGATCTGCTCGAAAACACCCTCCAAGAAGCCGATGGTGTCGAAGCAAATGTAGCAACGGGCTACCATGCGATTGAATTTCTCCTCTGGGGCCAAGACTTGAACGGTCACGGGACAGGTGCAGGTCAGCGTCCTTGGACTGATTACGCATTGGCCAATGACTGCACGAACGCCAATTGCGACCGTCGTGGCGAATACCTGACCGCTGCGACTGACCTGCTCGTGTCCGATCTGGAATGGATGGTGGCACAGTGGGCCGACCACGGCGCTGCACGTGCCGAAGTGATGACAAATAAGGATGCGGGTCTTGCCGCCATGCTCACAGGCATGGGGTCGCTGTCATATGGTGAAGTTGCGGGTGAACGAATGCGTCTTGGCGTGATGTTGAATGATCCCGAAGAAGAACATTCCTGCTTTGCCGACAACACCCACAACGACCACTTCTATGATGGCATGGGCGTTCAAAACATCTACTTGGGCGAATACATCCGCGTTGATGGCACTTTGGTGTCGGGTCCATCTTTGGCTGACTTGGTTTCAGAAACCGATGCGGCGTTGGACGCCGAGATGCAGAGTAAACTGAGTGCAACGATGATGGCGTTAGGCCGTATCAAGACAACCGCCGAAGCAGGTTTTGCCTACGACCAGATGTTGGAACGTGGCAACGAAGCGGGTGAGGCTCTGATCATGGGCGGTGTAAATGGCTTCATCGACCAGACGCGCTCCATCGAACGTGTCGTCACTTCGCTGGGCCTGGATGGCATCGCATTTGAAGGCTCAGATAGCCTCGACGACCCAGAAGCTGTCTTCCAATAATGCAAGCAAAATGGATGAAGCCGAGTAATGTACTGCTGGTCACGTTGGTGGCTGGCAGTGTTGCTTTGGCTGATACGGATGCCGTCGCCGAGGCCCCTGTTTGGGACCTCGGCGATCCGCATCTGAGCATCATACCCCGCACGGCTGAGGAAGCTGCTCGGATTGCGGCTGTCACGGCAATCGCCACTGACTTCACAACGCCACACCGCTTTGAAGAAAAACCTGCGGGTGCTGCGACTGTGCGGGCGATGACAAATGCGGATGCGTTTTCCCAGCCCTCGGGCAATATCACGTTCGAAGACCAATTGGACTTCAGGGTTGGTAACGGGTTGTTCCGAAAGCTTTGGGTGTCATCGCCTTCGTCAACATTGGCGTCCGACGGTCTCGGGCCGTTGTTCAATGCGCGATCTTGTCAGCGATGTCATATCAAAGACGGGCGTGGCCACCCGCCTGAAAACGCCAATGATAATGCGATTTCCATGTTCCTCAGGGTCTCCATCCCAGCACCAACAGATGCACAGATAACCGAAATTCAAGACTACATCGCCACGTTACCCGACCCGAACTATGGGTCGCAGATGCAGGACTTTGCCGTGCAAGGCCACGCATCCGAATACCGCCTAGATATCACATATGACGACGAGTTAGTGATGCTGGCGGATGGCACTGAGGTGTCCCTTCGTCATCCCACGTACAACGCGGCTGATCTTGGCTACGGCCTGCTTCACGCTGATGCCATGCTCTCCCCTAGAGTGGCTCCACAGATGATCGGGCTTGGCCTTCTGGAAGCGATCCCTACTGCTAACATCCTTGCCAATGCCGATCCAGATGACCTGAACGATGATGGCATCTCTGGTCGTCCGAATGTTGTCTGGTCCGTTGAATTTGACCAACCGATGCTGGGGCGCTTTGGCCTCAAGGCGGGCAGCCCTACCATCATGGAACAATCGGCTGCTGCCTTTGCAGGTGACATTGGTATTTCTAGCCCGTTGTTCCCTGCGGGTGCTGGAGAATGCACCGCTGCGCAAACCGTATGTCAAAACGCCATTCACGGAGACGGGGATGATCGCGGCACTGAAATCGATGCGGAAGGCATGGACCTAGTGACGTTCTACAGTCGCAATCTGGCTGTACCAGCCCGACGTGATGCGGATGACCCACAAGTGCTGCATGGCAAAGAAGTGTTTTACAATTCAGGCTGCACATCCTGCCACACGCCCAGCTTCGTCACACACCGCCTTGAGGATCAGCCAGAGCAAAGCTTTCAACTGATCTGGCCCTACACCGACATGCTACTGCACGACATGGGCGAAGGACTTGCTGACAACCGCCCCGAAGCACGGGCGACAGGGCAAGAATGGCGTACCCCTCCCCTTTGGGGCATCGGTCTAACCGAACAGGTCAGCGGCCACACCTATTTCCTGCACGACGGTCGCGCTCGTTCGCTGTTGGAAGCCGTTCTGTGGCATGGTGGTGAAGCACAGGTGCAACGCGATGCAGTAACTGAAATGACGACCGCAGATCGCGATGCACTGATAAGATTCTTGGAGAGCTTATGAAACGTTTTCTACTAACCGTCGTGCTGGCAGCGGCACCAGTCATTACAAACGCCCAAACATCAATCATCGATAACATCGTGGACGCGCACATCCTGCCAAGATTTCAAACACTGGCGGACACCTCGGCGCATCTGGCAACAACCGCACGGAACGATTGTGCGGTCACGTCGCAAGCATTGCAGTCCGCATATAGCGACGCCTTCGATGCATGGGTCCGTGCCAGCCATCTGCGCTTTGGTCCGACTGAGGCGGACGACCGCGCATTCGCATTGGCGTTTTGGCCCGATAGTCGTGGTGCAACACCGCGCTCACTGACGGCGCTGTTGACGGACCAAGACCCTGTTATCGCATCTCCCGACGCTTATGCCCAAGTCTCCATCGCAGCCCGTGGCTTCTACGCCATGGAGTTTTTGATGTATGATGAAACGTTGAGCAACATGGGCGATGAGGACGATGAGGACGACCGCTGTACGTTAGTCCAGACCGTCACCAAGGACATCGCCACAACCAGTGCGGCCATCTTAGAGGGCTGGCAGACAGACTACGCCGCACGGCTAAAAAGCCCTGACACAAGTAGCACTTACCGATCCGACGAAGAAGTCCTGCAAGAGTTGTTCAAGGCTCTGGTTACGGGCCTCCAATTCACCTCGGAAACACGGCTTGGCCGCCCGCTTGGCACGTTTGAACGTCCCCGCCCAACGCGGGCCGAAGCTTGGCGATCTGGTCGCTCAGCCCGCCACGTCGAACTGAGCCTTGCCGCGCTGAATGATCTGGCACTCCGCCTGTCCAGCGATAACGCCAAGCTATCCGAGCGTATCGAGACCAGCTTTGATGTTGCGGCTACGCTTCTTTCTAAATTTGACGACCCAATCTTCGCAGGTGTTGGTGATCCACAGACCCGCTTTAAAATCGAAGTTCTCCAGCGATCCATCGACGACATCCGCGCCCGCGTTCGTGATGAGCTGGGGCCGACCCTTGGTGTTGCAGCTGGCTTCAACTCTCTGGATGGTGACTAACATGGCACGGACAGGACGACGTCAGTTCCTCGGGGGCCTACTGGCCGCAGGATTGATCCCAAAGCCAACTTGGGCCGATGCGGGGTCACCTGTGTTTCTGTCCGCTGCTGCAAACCCAGATGGATCATACGTTCTATGCGGCATTGATGCAGCTTTAGATGTGCGATTCAAAATACCGCTGCCAGCAAGAGGCCATGCAGCGGCGGCCCACCCATCACGGCCAGAAGCCGTGGCTTTTGCGCGTCGCCCAGGCACCTTCGCTATCGTTATCGACTGCATTACTGGCCTAAGAAAAGCCAGACTCGAGTCTCCCTTGGGGCGTCATTTTTATGGACACGGTACGTTCTCGTCGGATGGAAGCCTCCTCTTCACGACAGAGAACGACTATGAGGCAGGTCAAGGTCGGATTGGCGTCTGGGACGCCTTGGATGGCTACACACGCATTGATGAATGGTACAGCGGTGGCGTCGGTCCACATGATATCAAAAGGCTTCCTGGAACGGACACGCTCGTTGTTGCAAACGGAGGCATAGATACGCACCCTGATACGGGACGCACAAAACTAAACATCCCAACAATGGCACCGAACCTCTCGTATTTTATAAACGGCGTCGTGGTTGAGACGGCCATGCTTCCCCCGCAATTTCACAAGAGCTCTATCCGCCATTTGGCTATCAGCAAACGCGGCGATGTCGCCTTTGGAATGCAGTGGCAAGGTGATCAAATGCCCCAAGCTTTGGTCGGCACCCATCAACGTGGCAGTCCGATTTCACTGATGACAGCATCCACAGATCAAATCCGTCAGTTGGACGGATACGTTGGTAGCATCGCTTACTCGGGTAACGGTAATAGCATTGCTGTGACGTCCCCCAGAGGTGGCGTTGTCCACATGTATGATGCGTCGACCAGAATGTTCTTCCGGGACATACTTTTAACCGACGTAAGCGGCATAGCCTCACTTGAAGATACGTTCGTAGTCACGACTGGGACTGGCCAATTGCAATCCATGACACGCGGTGACAGCAATTTTTCAGGTCAGATAGATGTGAAGTGGGACAATCATTTGGTAGCCATCTAGCCTCAGGCTCTGGAACGCGGCCATTCCTGCGCACCGCGTCATCTGTTGGTTTGAGCTCACTGCCGCCATTAGCTGCGTTTGCACAACGGAAAAAACTGGCTGATGCCCTGAGCGTCCGCTTTCTACGCGCGTTCCTTTCGATTTCGCGCTTGCAGCGAACGTCCGCTCTCCGCCCTTCGTGTCGAAATCTGCATGGCGCAGCAATCTGACCGCTTCTCTATCTCATCATTGTCGTGATCGGCGGTCGCCACCCATTGCCGACATTGGCTGGTCGTTGGGCATGATGCGGTGCAGCCCGTTAGACCGGACTTTCGCCGCGTTTGCAAAGTAACGTGACCAGTGAAACGTTCTGAAGGGTACTTTCTTTCGCTCACTCAAACTGACAAACTCGAACCATGTCAAAAAAGACTTTGAACACAGATAACCTTGAAGCTCTTGGTGCGAAAAAATTGGCGGACCTCTTGATCGAGGTGAGCACCGGCAGTGCGGACATCAAACGTCGTCTGCGATTGGAATTAAGCCACAATCTGGGTGCGTCAGAGCTTGTGCATGCAATCCGAAAACGCCTTGTGACATTGCGAAAATCAAACAGTTTTGTAGGCTGGCGCAAACGTAAAGCTCTGATCAAAGATATTGATACACAAGTCGTAATGATCGTTGAAAAAATCGCGCCAGAGGACCCATCGTCTGCGTTTGAGTTGCTTTGGCAATTTATCGAGATTGCCCCATCTATCTATGAACGCGTTGACGATAGCCGGGGCGATGTTGGCGATGTTTTCCGATCCGCTATTTTGCATTTTGAAGCTATCGCACCCTTGGCGTTATTGAGCGTTGAGGCTCTGGCTGCGCAGGTTTGGAATGTCATCCAAGACAACGGGTACGGGGAATGGGACGGGATCATTGGAATTCTCTCGGACACGCTTGGGGCGAGCGGCTTAGATCAGCTAAGGCAGCACGTCGAAGATTTCGCGGCTCAGTCAATTGATGTTGAAGCCGAACAGCACGATGCAATATTGTTCCTCCGGGAGTTGCGCGGGGGCCATGCTGATTATGCCGCTGAGCGTAAAGAACGGTTCGTTCAGTCCTGCCTTCAGGAAATCGCAGCGGCGGCAGGTGATACGCACGCCTATGTCGCGCAATACACGCCAAATGATCTGAGACGCAAAGATGTCGCTGCCGAGGTCGCACTGCTATTTATTAAAGAAGGCCGCACTGATGACGCATTGACGCTTTTGGATGATGTGGAACAAGACGGGCGCGACTTTGGGCAAGAGGCGTGGAACCACAGTTACCTCGCTACTCTCGAAGCATTGGGGCGTACCAAAGATGCGCAAGCACACCGCTGGTCTTGCTTTATAAAGACGCTCGATCAACCTCATTTGCGTACCTATATCAAAGGTCTTCCCGACTTTGAGGATGTTGAGGCAGAAGAAAAGGCAAGAGCACACGTTCTGGACTATCCGAGTTTTTCCACAGCATTGTCCTTTTTTCTAGAATGGCCCGACTTGCTGTCTGCTGCCCAACTGATTGAAAACCGATCGGATGAGATCGACGGTAATCGCTATGATATATTGACGCCTGCTGCCGAAGCTCTGCGAGAACGCCACCCACTACCTGCGGTTCTGTTATGGCGTGCGATGATCGACTATTCCTTAGGTGAGGGACGTTCGTCACGCTACGGTCATGCGGCGGATCATCTGATGGACTGTTCAGCCCTTGAAGGTGCCATCCAAGACTATGGCACATTCCAATCCCACGCCGAATATTTTCAAACGCTCCGCATGGCTCATGATCGTAAAACGTCGTTTTGGGTCAAATTAAAATAGGTGTAGATCAAACCATCAACGCGAACGGCCCTTAGCGGACCTCCGTACACAGCGCAGCGAACGGCAGCAAAGAGCCGGTTTTGCAGTTTTTCTGCATTGCAGCCAATGACGGCTTTGACGACTGGCCCAGAACACAATCTTATCAAATTACCCTATTTGGACCCATAGGCGCTGACGTCTGACAGTTGTAGACCCGTAGCCGCTCTAGTCACCCGCACATGCCCTTCATGGTATTATGCCTGCTCAAAAAGGCCGCCAATTTTGTATCTCATGTTAGCCGTCACGTGGCACTGTGGAACGTCTTTGCTGTTGGCATACATCACAGCGAGATTGGTTTGCGCATCCACATCATTCCGTTCAGCAGCAAGCCAGTACCACCAAACAGATTTGTCATTGTCGTGTGACCATATCTAACGTGCTGACCCGTTTATTGTACCTCTATGTCGCGGGCCAGAAGGGTTGATGAAGTATGTGAAAAGGTAAAAACGTCCTACATTAAAGTTAACTGCAAATCCCTTTAGGGCAAGGAATGCCAGGTCAAGAACGAGTGGTGCAACGGAATAAAGGCAAGCACGGATTTAGGACATGGGCGATGCCGGGCAGGCGCGGGGGTAAACCAAAAAAACCCATGACTGGTTTGGGTATCACATTTGTATCTATTGCCGCCGATACGAGGACGATCATGAAGGCCGAAAATTATTCGATGCAACACTTCGCACTGGATAAATAAATTTTTTAACACTTATGGACACTTACACCATGAAATTAATGAAAATCACACCTCACTTACCTAAAGCTGAAATGGCGTGCCTTCTTGCGAATCCATTTACCCTACCGTCGATGGCAACCAAGTTCGAGGCAGAGATTGGCAAGGCTATCCTCAAGGCTGAACGCAAGGCGAAACACGTCCAAAATATACCAAACTTGGGGACCAACTTCGGCGCGGGGCGTTTGAATGCTGAAAAGTGGCTTATAAAGGTTCGTGAGTTGGTTTCCGCCCTAGAGGGAAGGCCCCCACAGAGTCGCTTTCAGCTTGGCGTGATTTTGGGATGCACGAAAGAAACTGCGGTAAGGCGGGCGCAAGAGGCAATTAGGCAAGGGCTGGTCTGCAAGATTACAGCCAAGGGTCACAGCGCCAAAGATCCGATGTTTCGCTACACTATAGTGAATGGACAGCCACTGACCACCGAGGAAGTAGCATACAAGCAACCCAAAAAGACGCCAAAAGTCGTGAAAAAAGGGAGCGGTTGAGGTGAGACCCCTATTTTATGATCAAACGGATTCGCTGGGGCAGGGTAAGTGGTTCGGGTGCTGAGGTAAAAAATGCAAAGCCATCTCTGGCTACCATTTGGCTACCAATTATATGAACTACAAATTAAATCAAATTGTTAAGGCAGAGATGCATGGCGTTTAAAGTCCTCGTGTCGGTGGTTTTATTCCACCCCTGTGTACCATTTTACCTCAGTAAATCAAATACTTAACCACCACACGCTTTATAGTTCCTGCGTTGCGCACGTAAACCCAGCTTTGGCACTGGCTGTATTTGTTGCTTGCTGCCTACTTTTGGTTGCCCCTTGGCATGTGGGCAGTGCTTGGTGCTAACGGCCCAAAGCTGCTGTTCGCTGCGCACGGTTCCAATGGCCGCATTGCAAATGCAGCGGGCCAAAACTTATCTATGGTTCATCTTGCTGGCCATCACCTCAGCAGCTGCGCGTAGCGGTTCGTCAGCTATATGTGCGTAGCGTTGGGTCGTCATTGGGTTCGTATGGCCGAGTAGGCGCCCGACGATTGCTAAGCTCATGCCACTGGAAACGAGCTGCGACGCATGTGTGTGCCGGTTGTCATGGATGCGATAGTCAACAATATCAGCATCTGCGATTAAGGATCTCCAGAATTTCTTAAGGTCGACAAGTGGCTTGATTTTCGACCTGCCGGGGAAAACAAAATTGGAACCACTTCTTTGAGCCTCATGAACCTTTTCCAGTAACGCGACAGCTGCTTTGGCCAATGGTAAATGCTCGGTGCGTTTTTGTTTGGTGTGATGAGATGGTTTGACCCAAACGCCCCGATCCAAATCAAAGTCTGCCCACTGCGCTGACAGGACCTCACCAATCCGCGCTCCTGTTAGCAATTGAAGCCTGATCGCGTTTGCGGCTTTCTGGTTCCGATGCCTATCAAGTGCGGCGCCTAACCGGGAAAGCTCGTCTGAGGACAGCCATCGGTGCCTTTTCTCTTCGTGAAATTTCTCAACGCCTTTGGCTGGGTTTTCGCCACGCATGCCCCAACTGATCGAAAGTTCAAACATCTTTGACAACAAAGACAAGACGCGGTTGGCCTGATATGGGGTGGCTTTCAGCGAGTTGTGAAACGTTTGAATGTCACGGTGGCAAACTTCTAGGACTTTCTGCTTACCGAGACGAGGCAACACCAGCCGATCCAGCATAGACCTATCGTTTGCGGCACCCTTCTTACGTTTCTTTGGCAATGCGTGGATTTCATAGTATTGCTCGGCAAGGTCAGCGATACTTGGTGCGGTCCTGGCTGTAACTGCGTCCGCTACCGGGTCTCCGCCCCTCAGTACGTCCGAAAGAAGCCCAGTAGCTAGCTTTTTCGCCTCGTTGAAAGACAACAGCGGACCGTGCTGCCCCAAGGTTTTACGTCGTGATCTGCCGCTGGAACGTGTTCTGTATTGAATGACGTAAGACTTGGTTCCATTTGTTTTTACACGCAAACCGAAGCCAGATAGCGCTTCGTCCCAGAAGATGGTTTCAGCTTGTGGGCTGGCGATCTTATCAACAACTGTTTTTGATAAACGAAGCTTTGGCATGGTGTGTTTGACCTCGAGATTGGGTAAGCATGAGGTAAGCTATCTTGGTAGAAATAGATAGAGGATCAAAGGTTCACATCGAAGGTGGCCTTACTTTTATGCATATTTATAAGGGGTATGTGGTAGGGCAGGGTGTCCTATTGTAGTTGATAGAAGTCTGGACCGTAAGATTTGTAATCAGTAGGTCCGCGGTTCGAGTCCGTGTGGGGGCACCATTAAAATCAATGACTTAGCGGGTAATTCTTTGAGTGCAGTGCTTTTTTGGGTTACAAATGGGTTACAAAAAACCACCGTTTGACGGTAAATCAGGCCGCGGATTCAACTTGCCAGTGCAACATGCTGTTTGGGCCCTAGGAATAGCTGATTTGGCGTTTTAAAGCCAAGGCATTTTCTGGGCCGGCTGTTAATCTTTTCGATGATCTTAGCCACGTCCTCATCACTCAGATCATCAATATCTTTTCCCTTTGGGATGTATTGCCGGATCAGACCATTGGTGTTTTCGTTGAGGCCCCGCTCCCAGGAGTGATAGGGGTGCGCGAAGAAACCCTCGGCAGTCAGTTCGCGGGCAATCTCTTCATGGTAAGCAAATTCTCTGCCATTGTCGTAGGTCAAGGTGAGAACCCTTTCCTGATGGGGCTTAAGGTGTTCACAGATAGCATCCGTGACAGCCCGCGCTGTTTTATTGACTGCCTTTATGGCAACGGTAAATCGCGTCTTGCGCTCAACCAGTGTCACAAGGACAGAGTGTCCCTGCTTGCCGATCATGGTATCTGCTTCCCAATCCCCAACGCGGCTGCGCAGGTCGACGATTGCAGGGCGTTTCTCAATGGATACTCTATTCTTGATCTGACCGCGCCGCTCGGTACTGCCATAGCGCTTGCGCCGTTGCTTTTGACATCTCAGATGGGTGTGAAGGTCGCCACCGTTACGCTTGTCTGCATAGAGATGCTGGTAGATCCATTCTGGGCTGACGCTTGGCTCACCAATATCTTTCAGATGACCTGTAATCTGCTCGGGGCTCAATTCCTCCCGGATCATCTTTTCAATCCCAGTCCACGCCGCATCCGAGATACGGGTCCGGCAAATTTGTGCCTGCCGTGAGCAAGCCAGACGATGCGCCTGCTTGGGGCGATATCCGCGCAGACCTGTGTTGCGCTTAAATTCCCGCGAAATCGTCGATTTGTTCACGCCGATCTGATCCGCAATGGCATATTGCTTCAAACCTGCTTTCTTCAACGCATAAACTTGGTTACGCTGCCCCTCAGTGAGGCGGTGATAGGCTCGCATTTGTGTTCCTTTACTTTAGACGGTGAGAAGCACTTGGGCATCGCTGCCTCACGCATCATACCGTGGGTAAAGTTGCACTGGCGAGTTGAATCCGCGGGCTCTATTCGGTGCGCTTAGACGAATTAAAACTCACATCTCATCTAAAACTATAGCCATGTTAAGTTCCGTACCTATGGAGCAGCACCTGATGTGAAGATATTTGGCCGCTGAAAAGTAGGGGTTACTGTACCCAACCATTACGGTTCAGCTGCATTGGCGCGAGTGGGCCCCCCTATCATAGGCCCCGCCCCTCGGACCACGGCCCTTTAGTATTAGCGTTGTAAATTCATTCGGGGGTAATTTTGTTCGGAGGCCTATGCCATGGATCGACCATCCCGCTCCACGGCACCTCTGTCCAGTGCAACTTGATCTAATCCTCTCAACCGTCAGACCACAGGACGCAGGACCGGGACCCCGTGCCGGATGGCTGCGTTGTACAACTCGTTCAGGCACAGTTTCCGAGATCGTTTACGAGCTGCTCGATGCCCTGCCGATATCATTGATGCACTGGGAGGGTGGAGCACGGCTGGTATAGGCAGCAACTATGGTAACGGGTTTGAGTTGAGCCAGAAGTCCCCGTGGATGAGGGAGTTATGACCAGTCAGAATTAGCAGGTACTGCTTAGGGCGATAGTGACAGATGCTGGGCTATGCACATTTCGACATGAAGGGCGGATTGCCGACCTTCGCTGCAAGTGCGAAATCGTAAGGGCAGCGCGAAGAAAGCGGACGCTCAGGGTGTCAGCCAGTTTTTCTGTTGTGCAAGTGCAGCGAACGGCGGAAATGAGCCAATCTGACCGTTGCTGCACTCAGAGCGAATGGCCTTTTGGTCAAGTAGCAATCGCTGCCCATCGCAAAATTAAATTTTGATGCGATGAGGGGGGGCTGGGTGAAATTAACGATGCTAAAGCATCACTGATTTTCTTTATTTCCTGAACAGTATTGGGCATCTGTGCTATGCTCTCAAATACGGAAGCCGTCACATTTTGAACAGGAGATAGCTATGATGACCCCTGCAGAACGAACAGAGCGACTGAGCCACCTGAAGGATGAGATGCGAAAACTGGAGGTGCTGTTTGAGGAAACAGAAATTGCCTTTGGGCATCTGACTGAGGAAGAAAAGAGATCTTTAAAGGGGCTTGCTAGCGCCATTGAATACCAGGCAAGCAAATTGAAAAGCTAATTAATTGCTGATCTAGAAATAGTAGCTGGATGTTTAGAAGGTCATTTTCGTTCCTCTAAGTTGAAGTCCTAGAGGTGACACCGCGTTCTCTATTTTGCTGCTATTGAGGAATGCAGGTAGGCTTCTACACTCGTTTGTCCAAACTTACGATCGGACTGAACCGCGTATTTTAGGCTGTTATTAGGGTAAAATGCTTTCTTTTACGCGCCAGTCTAGCTTGTTTTCAGCCGCGCTCGAACGAATTGCAAAACGACTTCCAAGCAGCGGCTCTTGACAGGGATATTTGAGGGCCGAGGTTTGGAAAGACCAGCATGTAATATTGTGCTATGGTAGTTTTTAATGGAGGGTGACAAAATGAGTTTTGTAACGATTTCGACATGGCGAATAACTGGCGAAACTGAGACTATGAGTCATGTGACAGAACTTATGCGGCGAAAATACTTTCCGGGACTTTTGGCTCTGGGAGCAAAACATTCAATGCTCGTCGATGCTGACTTGGACCGTTTCGCTATTGTAACGGTCTATCCAAGCCGCAAGGTTCGCGATGACGCCATCGATCATATTTCAGCACTTCGTGGCGAAGGTGCTGAGGAGTTCGGTGCAAAACTGATGGACGCCTATGCGGGAGATATGCTGGCCTCTTCCAAGGGTTAGAAAACCAACCGTTGGTGAGATCACGGAAAAAACCGAGGATGATTGGCGATCAAACACCCGCCCAATAGACCTCATCGACTCGCCACGTTGCCAACGATCCCAGATCTCAGCCCGCTGCTCAGCTGAATAGTAAATCCTACGATGATACTTCATGACCAACACTCCATCTCTGACTAAAGATTAAAGTGTTGCGTCGATCCGTTGAGGCCACCGCCGAAAGCGCGTTGGATTATCCAGAAGAAGCCTACGATCTGGCCCGGCAGTTCCTACGTTCCTAGCTGGCATTCAGATGCAGGTAGGTTTCCGCATAGCGGGCTTCCAGATGAGTGCGGGCCTCGATCACCCTGTCTGACCCAAACGGTGCGATATTGGCGTCATGATTGGGGTTAAAGAACAAAGGCACCGAAATGCGTTCATGCGCGGTGCCCACAACACGGTGTGGCGTCGCTTTAATCTGGCCGCTTGTCCACATCTCCAGCATCTCACCAAAGTTGATCACAAACTCACCCGGCGGCGCAGAGACCGAGATCCAGCCACCACCGCGCGTGCGGACCTCTAGGCCTGGCGATCCATCAGTCGCCAGTAAGGTCAGACAACCATAATCAGTATGTGTTGCAATTCCGAAATCCTTCTCACCTGCCCAAGCAGGCCGGGTAGGATAGTAATTGCCGCGCAGCAAGGCCATGGGCTGATCAAACTGACTGCGGAAATACTCACCATCAAGCCCTGCTGCATTTACAACAGCACAAAGCAGATCAAGTGCGAGCGCCGTGGCATCGCGATAATAGTCCTGCAAAACAACCCTAAAATCCGCTGGCTGCACAGGCCAGATATTCGGGGCATAACATGGCAAAGCGGCGAGCGGATTATCCGGCGCGAGCGCCACCCCGCAATCATAGACCTGTTTGTAATCCGAGTTCGCGTCCGGATCGACCCGTTCTGAACCCGGCGCGCCCCACCCCCGGTTTGATCCAGTCTGCGCCATATCACAGGCGGCCTTTTCAGCGGCGGGCAATGCAAAAAACGCATGATACGCCGCCAGAACAGCCTGCGCCTGTGCGGTTGATACGGGCGTGTTGTAAATGGTCATGAAACCCACACCGGTTGCGGCCTCTGCCACCCAGTTTTGCGTGGCGGGATCACCGGCTAACAAAGCCGTTGCATCAATACGTGGAACAGACAAAGACATCACCACTCTTTCCGATTGTTCCCGAAATTGATAACAAATCCTGAGATCAGATAAAAGGACTGTCATAAGCCCCGTAAACTTGCCGCCGGAAACTGGCAGATGAACGGGCTGCGCGCCAATCTGATCGAACTGGCAAAACTGGAGGAAATACACGCGGACGCGGATGTCGATATCCTGATCTGCCTGCCCGCGACTCTAATCACCCAGTGCGAGGACACACTTTTTGATATCGGCGGACAGGACTATCATGCCGCAACAGGCGGGGTGCATACTTCGTTGACGACTTGATTGCGGCTTAGCAACGAATGTCTCCTTCGATGGGCCGCACCGCAGCATGGCCGAGGGTCGGTAAATGTCCGGTTGAGATCGCAGCCGAGAGTGTCAATACCTGCAAACAGGACCAGTCTAACTTTTTTGTGCAAGCAGCTGGGTCAAGACGTCGCCGACAATTTCAAACGGACGGACCCGCACAGCGTGATCGTGGATCATGCCTGTCACCAAAAACTCATCGGGCCAGTACTTGTCGATGATGGCACTTATTTGCTTTTAACCGTCGAAGGCGAACCCGTTGCTGAACACGATAATGCTTGTCTGACCTGCGCCAAACCGCCCTTTGTGGTGGAATTAAACGCGCAAGCTTGAAGTGTTTGGGTCCTTCCCAGGCTCTTTCTACACAGGGGAAATGCGCACCCCGTTGCATGCAACTCACGGTAAATTTTGAGAGTGCAGGTGTAGGTTCTTGTTGTTGTTAAAGTGCGACGTGTTTAGAACATTTCTGACATTCATGGACTGCCCAGAAACGTTCAGGCTGAAAGATCGGTTCGTTGAGGGGGGCGCTTGGATCTGGATTGTCTTATTCAGTATGTGGCTCTTTAACGATACGGGTGCCGTTGCCCTTTACTGCAATTGCGTGCAGCGCAAGACAACGGCGGGGGGCGGATCTTTTCCTGCTAGGTCGTGATGGACCTTGGAGGAGTAGGGTCGCCCTCATTTGTTCCAATGACCTGAAGGGATATTTGGGCTTCAGGTCCGTATGGCGAGACAATGCAGAACAGACATCTGCCATTAGGTCCCATTATTTTTCATCAAGGCTTCGATGATTGGTGTTAAGATTGAGCTGCTTGGGCCTCTTCGATAAGCGCCACGATCTTGTCGTTACCCGCCCCGCGAATACGCGCATCAAGAATATCTTGGGCATTGTTTAGATCATCCCCAACGACAATCAAAGCCACCATGCCCATGCTCTCGTGAGGTTGGCAGACGACTGCCGTCAAGCCGGCCTCAGTGACGATGTACTCAACGTCCTGGTTCATTCTTCCCCTAAAGGCTTCTTGTCCTTCTGGGAGCGCATCCCTTACCGATTGCGCGTTATGGGACCTATCAGTTGCTATAAACCTGATCACATCGCCAACTTCGGCGCGGATCAGTTCTTGACTAAAGACCATGCGATCACCGGCCTCGTTCTCGTTTAGCAACTGGATTTCGATGGTTTCAGCAAAAGCTGGAACAGCGGATCCAACGAGCAGAGCTGCTGTCATAAGTAATTTGCGCATTTTCACGACTCCAAATTGTTTTGTCTTGGTCAGTAGGTAGGATCGATAACGGCAACTTCACCTCCAGATCGTGTTATGGCGACAGTATGGCGCAGACGCCCTAAACACCCCGACGAAGCAATCTCAATTTGAAGGGTGTCAGAAGGCATGGCTTTTATTCGAGCGTGTGTGATGACGCAGAAGAGCTCTTAACAATTGGCCATGGCTGAAAGCTGCCTTGTATTTTTGGCGCCATCCTTGCGAGGGTCTTTGCCGTAGATGCCACAGCCGAAGGCTGTTTGCATAAAGCGTGAGTAAAGACCCAGGACGTTAGGTTTAGCGCGGCTAGTGGTCATGGAAGGAGAGGGGGAGATTGCTGCGGTTATGGAACGTGTGCTGCTAGGCTGACAGCGAAGACGGCATCAGCGTATTACGACTTACTTTTATGTAATTAGCCCAATAAGCTCAACGTGGATATTCTGTCGCTCGGGACTCTCAGCCATCGCCGCCAAACCTGGGATGGCGGTTAAACCCCGCGTGACAAAACAGATGATCCACCCGATTGCTGAAAACCACATAGAGGAACGGCACATGAGAGTATGCGGATGTGAGATCTCAGCGAGGGAAGTTAGGCTTGCCGTTGTCTGTCTGAATGACGGGGGCAATATCGAAATACTTCGATTGAAGACTACGCGAATTGAGCTTGAGGATGATACATCTGATGCCGATTTGCGATCATTCTTGCGGGCCCTCCACGAGTTTTCCAGCGAAAATGAAATTGATACCTTTGTAATCAAAACGCGCGCCAAGAAAGGCAGAATGGCAGGTGGAGCTGTATCCTTCAAAATCGAAGCCCTAATCCAGCTCGTGGAGGGGTGTGAAACTAGGTTCGTCAGTCCCGTGGCCCTTTCTCACTTCGCCAAGAAGGAAGTCGAAAACTATCCAGAAAAGATGCCTGTTTATATGAAGAACGCGTTTCTTTCTGGAGCTTATGTTTTGACGAGGGGCTAGTTCCCAATTTGGTCTAGGGGGCTCGCAGCTGCTGGTCGTAGCAACCACTTCCAAGTCCAATGTGGGGGTGGTCACGGTACTTCTTGGATTCAAACATCAAGTGCAACGGTTGATTTGAAGGCCGCGATTTCGTCGGCCATGGCTTCAGCGGGTGTTCTCCAACCGAGAGTTTTTCTCGGACGGTTGTTCATCAGGTTTGCAACGTCGTTGAGCCATGTTTGGCTTGCACCGTTCAGGTCAGTTCCTTTGGGCATGTACTGACGCAGCAGTCCGTTGGTGTTCTCGTTGCTGCCACGCTGCCAAGGCGCATGCGGATCGCAGAACCAGATATCGATCTTCAACCGTCTGGCGAGTTCGGGGTGGCAGGCCATTTCGGAGCCGCGGTCGTAGGTCATGCTCTTGCGCAAAGCAGCGGGTAGTCGTCTCATCTGGCGGGTGAAGCTGTCGAGCGCGGCCTCGGCCCCATTGCCGTCCATTTTGCAAAGAATGACAAAGCGTGTCTTGCGCTCGACCAAGGTCCCCACTGACGAGCGATTGAATGCGCCCTTGATGAGGTCGCCCTCCCAATGGCCTGGTACCAGTCGCGCTTCGATCTCTTCAGGGCGATTGATAATGCGCAATGATTCCGGGACCATAGCACTGCCCGCCGCTGTCCTGCGCTTGAGCCCACGCTTAGGCTTCGCTTGACGCAACGCCTCGATCATCGCCGCCTTCAGCCCACCACGTGGCTGCGCGTAAATCGCGGCATAGATGGTCTCATGGCTCACATGGGCGGATGGATCATCAGGCTTCATGAGACGCAGTCTCTGCGCAATCTGCTCAGGCGACCAGTGCAGATGTACGAGCTTGCCATGAACGAAACGATAAAGATCGCTCCCCTCCACAAGCTTGCGCTCGCGGCGGCAGCGCGCACGCCGGGCATCATAGGCCTGCCGCGCCGCTTGCGGGCAATAGCTGCCGTCTTCCTGCCGACCTCGCGCCAGCTCACGGCAGATCGTGCTCGCCGGGCGATGCAAAAGCTGGCCGATCAACCGCTGACTGCTGCCCCTATTATGCTCGGCTAATATCACGCCACGGTCCTCGCTGCTGAGGTGCTTGCTTCGTATGTCCATCACAACATCCTATGCCCAAAGGGCTCTGAGTGTTGCATTTGAAACTTGAGCCTAAGCTTTCGCGGTATCGTACAGTAAAGTCTGTTTTGCTTACTAAAGGATCGAGCAACTCAATGTGTTTGTTTTTACTTTAGGCTTTTGGTGACGGCTTCGATTTCTTCCTGCGAATGGGCACTGTGGAATAGGAACAACGCCTCTTGATCCAGTTTTGCCAGCTCCATCATAATCCGCGCGAAGGCACTTGATCGGTTTCAAACGCCATTCATTAGCGGAGGTCAGCAAGATCGTTTGTGTTGAGCTCGAGGCGCACACCCAAAGCGCCGCTTCCATCGCGCACTGGGTGTTTGTGCAGGCCAATGACCAGGCAAGTTATCTCTGTGTAAGCGGCGCAGGCGCGCGCGATCCTGCTTATCAACCATTCCTGCGTGTCATAGTGGCCGTCGCGCGCCAGCCGATCGATCTCGGCGACAAGCGGGTCATAGTCGAAAACATGCTTCATGCCGTCACTCTTGATCAGGACCAGGCTGGGGTCGATCGAGAAGGTCAAGTTAAGCACATGGGCTCTTCTCCGCTTTGTTGAGTTATTCTAGGATTTCAAATAGAACATAGATTGATTATCTGGGATGGATGATTGTCTAATTTTGAGTTTGAAGTATTCGGTATCCCTGATGCCCCTGGCTCGTTTGCGGATCATTCCTATACTGACATTACCAGCCTCTATCCTGGCGCTTGTCAGCTTGTGTTTCGCGTAGTTGCATATGCCCACACAATGTTTTCTTAGGGATTTTGCGAACTTTTTCAGATAGAGCATGTGTGACTGATCTGCGATCAGGCACCAATTTTCCAGTTGCTCTGACATCCCCTCAAATGATGGGGCGCTCCACAGAGCCTGAAGCTGTTCTTTTAAGACGTAAAGCGTATTCAGGTTGCTATTGCTCTCCAGCAACGTTTGCAGCTTGTTACTTTGTTTTTCATTCAACTTATCCGCATTTTTGAGCAACAGATAATGCGTGCCCTTCATCAACTCTTTACCACTTGGATCGGCCTTCCTGAACTCAAGGCGACGCTGATTATGGATAGCCTTGCTGTAGTTTTTCATGACGTGGAAACGGTCAAATACGATGTCGGCCATCGGCAAGGACTCCCTGACAGCCTTTTGGTAGGCAGGCCCCATATCCATCGACACGGCCTTTATTTTATGGGCTGTATCTGGCCGCAGCTGTTTCAAAAACCTTGAAAAAACTTCGGCAGTTCGACCGGCTTCCACCCAGATCAGATGCCCTCCGACCATATCGTAGACCACCGTCATATAGTCATGACCTTTCGCCCGGGCCACTTCATCGACACCAATGTATTCCAAGCCAGCAAGCTGTGCGGGATCAAGCGCAGGGAGCGTTTCCATCAGGTATGCCTTGTCGATATTCTTTACCGTCTCCCATCGTATACCTAAATGCCTGGAGACAGCCAGAATGGATAAATGACGGCACAATCCACTGATAAGATGGCAAAATCGATGGGTGAAACGGCACCCTTTATCAACAAAAGGACACGCCTCAATGCGGCGCTCACCCTTGCTAATAAAAACCTGCGCTAGCTCAATCTCAATCACACAAGGATACCCAAAAAACGGGATGTCGTTTACTTGTCGGCGAATATGTTGGTTGATGCTACCCTTCTTGCCGGTTGCAGGGTCTATAGCGCTCCTGCGGGCATCCCGACTGCACTGAACAATAACCTTCGCACCGTCTTCAGCCAGCTCAATTTCATTTACACGTTGCCCCTTCAGGCGTAAAATATGTTGCGAGATGTCGATGGTCATATACCTGCCCTATGTAAAGTTGTCAGAAACCTAACATATCAACAGGTTACTTGATGGTCAGCATCTTTTCTTACTCAACAAAGCGGAGAAGAGCCAGCACATGCGCTTCTGGCACGGTGTCACCCGGGGCATAAGTACCGATTTTGGCCGGCAGGATCAGGTCAGTAAGTTCGATCGTTGTTTGAGGCATTTTGTGTTCCGTTTGCGTTGTTAAGCGCCTTATGACGTGAACGAAATAGAGGGCTTGGCAATGCTTAACCAGGATGCAGTTAGCGTTATACAATCATAGGATGACTACGGCACAGTATTAAGCACTCTTCATTATTGTCATTTTTGGCATGTGCTGTACCTATCAAATCGATGCCCGTCTTCGAGCAGATATTGGCACCAAGTGAATGTTGGGACCAACTGGAGATAGGGACAACATCCGACAAAATGAAATGTGTACCCTAACTCAACACATGATTTGTTGGGGACAGGCCGTCTGGCGGGTTGCGATCCAGCGCTTCGGCCACCGAAATCTCAATCGTGCGACACATCGAATCGACGGGTAACCCGTTCTGAACATTGCGAAACGGCAGTTCCAGCTCGTTCGTGACGGCTTGCAGGCCAAAGAACACATAGGCCACGACAGCCGCAAATATTGGGGCAAACCAACCTGTGGAATCGATTAACGCGAACGGCAGCAACCAGCAATAGAGATAGGTCGTCCGGCGCACCAACAGGGAATACACGAACGGCAAAGGTGTTGTCAAAATGCGTTCACATCCGGCCTGTGCGAAAGCCAACGAGGACAGCGTTTGTGAAATAGTCATTTGACCAAACCCGCTGATCGCGTCCTTTTTGATCAGCTCGCCAATTCTGTCGGCTATCGATCGCAATGCCGCATCTGCCGGATTCTTCTTCCCGATCATCGACGCAGCACTTTCTTCGCCGACCCAGCTGGTAATTTCAGGCCGCACATCGACCCCTCGCAAGAAACCACGGTGCAAATGTGCGAAGGCGACCGCATAAGACAAGATGGCTTCGCGCTCCTCCCCCTTGCCGACAAAGACGCACATATGTCGCCCCAGATTGCGGACATCAGCGATCATTGACCCCCATAGTTTGCGGGCTTCCCAC
This sequence comes from Octadecabacter arcticus 238, assembly GCF_000155735.2. GTDB lineage: Bacteria > Pseudomonadota > Alphaproteobacteria > Rhodobacterales > Rhodobacteraceae > Octadecabacter > Octadecabacter arcticus. The sequence continues at coordinate 2,605,360 of NC_020908.1, read as the reverse complement.
CATCGGTCATAGGCTGCATTGTTCCTAAACCCGAGGAAGAGTGACAGCGCGACACCAAATATTCCCATCGCCCCGATCGAAATTTTCGGTAGCGTGACAACGTAGTGATTAACCAACAGGACAACGACCGATAACAGCGCTATGCCAATAATCTTGCCCAGAATTTTGGGAACAACTGATCCTTGCATAACGAAAAACAGCCGAAACGATGACGGATGGTCCCTCACGATCACATGATATTCCTTTTCAAAGACATTGGGAAAGCACGCAGGATTAACTTAATCCTTCAGTCAGATGATCCAAGAGAAGCTGCATTTTGAGCGACAAATGTTTGTCCTTCGAATGTATCGCCCACATGTCATCGTTCGGTGCGCTATATGTGTCAACTGGCTGTTATGACAGCGATAGATTTGGGCCTCGAGGTTGCGCCAACCAATAGGCATTTCTTTGATTAACAATGCGCCGTTCAAAGGAGGCCAGTCGAATAGGCCTTGTTACCCGTCGTTGGTCATTGACTCCTCACATCAAATTGCGAGAGACATGAGAACATTACCAGAACACCAAGGGAGAATCTGTGTGCCTTTTTTTCCAGTTGAGACGCCAGTTATTGCAAATGGTATGCCTGTTCGTCTGGTTGCTAACGCCGTCAGCGCAGGGTTCCCGTCGCCTGCTGGAGATGACCTTGAGGACGAGATTGACCCCATTTCGTGGGTTGTCCGGCACCCATCATCGACGTTTTGGTGGCGTGTTGAGGGTGATTGCCTTTGGGATGCAGGCATTCGAGATGGGGATATTATTGCCGTAGACCGTGCTGGTAAGCGTAGAGTTGGGCGTGCTGTTTTGGCAGTCGTTGAAGGTGCTGTAACTGCGAAGATGTTGCGCAAACGGGACGGGCGGTATTTCTTGGCTCCGGCTAACAGCAAAGAGAGCTTTCCAGATATCGAGTTGACGGAAGACAGCGAGATATGGGGCGTCATTGCAGGTGTGGTGCGGCGGTATGATCTTGAATGAAGCGGCCCATTGCGATCTCGGACAGCGCAAACTTCTATGTCTCAGCGGAGCGGATATTTGATCCCACTTTAAAGAACGTGCCGGTGATCGTGCTGTCAAACAATGACGGGTGCGCCGTGGCGCGCAGTGATGAAGCAAAAGCGCTCGGCATTAAGATGGGCGAACCGCTGCACCTGTTGCAGGACAAGATCAAAGCGCATGGCGTCCGTGTGTTCAGCTCTAATTACACACTTTATGGCGACATAAGCCGTCGCGTTGTCGAGGTGTACGAGGATTTTACACCCAACGTTGAGATCTACTCGATAGATGAATGTTTCTTGGATTTTGGCGGCTTCAAAGATCGGGATAAACATGCGCGGGCGATGCGGCGTGAGGTGTTGCGCCGGATTGGCGTGCCGGTGCGGATCGGGATTGCTCCAACCAAAACGCTGGCTAAATGTGCCAATGACATAGCGAAGAAGAACCCGATTTTTGGGGGAGTGTTGGACGTGATGGATGACGCACTGGCGACCTGGCTTCTGCCAATGGTGCCCGTTGGCGACATCTGGGGGATTGGGTGTAAGACAGATGCCAAATTACAAAAGCTCGGCATTTATACCGCCGCTGACCCGCGGGATATGCCGACAAAGCAAGCGCGGGCGGTTGGTTCAGTTGTCTTGGAACGGACGGTCCTAGAGCTCCAAGGTGAAGCCTGTATCGCATTTGATGATATAGAGCCACAACGCAAAGGTATGGCTGTTACGCGGTCAGCGGGAACGCCGATGATGGATTTTGACACAGTGTTTCAGGCAGTGACTGCGCATGCGACCCGCGCAGCCGAGAAGCTACGGCAACATGGCTTGGTGGCCGGAACGCTGACGGTGTTCTTCCACACGAACCGGCACCGCTTAGACCGACCACAGTATTCAGGGTCTCGCTCGACACGCATTACACCGATGTCGTCAGATACGTTCGATCTGGTGGAAGCGGCGCGGCGGTGCGCGCAAGCGGCTTGGCTAAAGGGGGAGGGGCAGGTGTTTGGCTTTACGAAAGCCGGAATAATGCTCGCTGATCTTATTCGTTTCGAGGATCGGCCGCTGACCCTTTTTGATGTTGAGAAACCGAAATCAGCGGCTCTCATGAGTGCGCTTGATCAAGTCAATAATCGGTTTGGGAAGAAAACGTTGGTCTTGGCGAGTGAAGGGATGAAGCGCCCTTGGCAGCTTCGGTCGGATCATCGAAGTCCACGGTATACGACGCGGCTTACTGACCTACCGGTGGTTCGATGAGGTTTAAGGGTACTGTAAGAGCAAAATCGGCAACGCTGATCGGCAAGAAACTGGGCGCTGGCTTAATAACAGGGCGGAGAATTCACACCAGCCATTTAGACGAAGAGAGCGAGCCATGCTTCGATTTAGGCGGATGCGAACTTTACAGAAATTCGCCGCCATCTACGGCTCAGCACACAACCATTTCAACCAAGGGCGCCATCTCTACAACCGATCAAATTTCAAGCTGAACCGCGCCACCGCTCTTACCGAGTGGCGCGGCCTCTGCACAGCCTAAGAGATTGAGGCAGCTGGAGAACTGAGACTTTTCGATTTTGTCTGACAGCATCTTGGTGGGCTATTTCCAATGCATTCTGGGGAAAGCATTGGAAATGTTGCGGTTGCGAAAAGCGCATAAGCGGTATGCTATTTTTATCTCTACTATAGGAAGCGGAGCGATATATTTTGATTGGTAAGAAATAACGATAACCCAAAGGAGTATGGCTATGGCCGCTTTCAAAACAAATTTTCAATCCGCCGTCCCTTTCAGTATGGCTATGGCCGCTTTCACAACAATTCGCCCATCCGCCGTCCCCTTCAAAAACCCTTTTGTCAGCCTGGTAAAGTTTTACAAGAATTGGAACGCCGTTCGCCAGACGCGCGAAACGCTGAACAATTTGAGTGCACGTGAGCTTGCAGACGTTGGTATGACACGCGGCGACATTGAGAACTTTGCTCGCCGGGCCCGCGCATAGGCCTTCCTGGCACAATCAATGATAAGGGCACCTCAATCGAGGTGCCCTTTTCGGGCACTGTCAGAGCAAAATAGGTTGAGGCGGGCAGGGCGGCACTTAGCTTCTGTGGACGACAAAATACTCATCCTTTCGTTACTTCAATACGAGCCCCGAGATCATCCATCTGGCCGTCATGATGTATGTTCGGTTTGGGCAACGCGAAAAGTCTTTGCAGAGCAGCTGCCAAACCTTTTTGTCACTGCGTCCTCCGCGTTCACGATGGTTATTATTTATGCAGATACATCGATACTTTGATGGTTCCCTTCCTGTTAGACATAGCCACTATGCGGATTCAGAGGGTTGGAAACGTGGCTTGCAAGTACCATTTCTGCAGTGCAGCATTAATATCGCACTGCAGCAAAATAATAGGAGTGCACCATGCCAATGGTAGTTTCCCACACGAATAGCTGGCTGACGTCAGGTCTGACTGAACTGCACACGCGCTACACTCGCCGCCGTAACGCAGCCGCCGAAGTAAAGAACAAGGCGGCAAAATATTTACGATCCCTGACGCAGCTCAACGCTTTGTCGAACCGAGACCTGTTGGACATAGGAATATCACGCGCAGACATCCCCCAGATTGCGTTTGAGCAGTCACAAAAGGAACTCACAAATGAAAATGTATAGCAACACATCAGGCAGCACGTTCGTCTGGGCCCAACATGCCCTTGAGGACGCTGCCATCGCCGTCGGCCACATCGCAACTAGAATACGCAACAGCTTCAAAAACTGTTGGGTCCGTTTCCAGATCAGACAAATGCAGTCGGTCTTGCAAGCGTTGAACGATGGACAATTGGATAAGATCGGTATCAAACGAAGTGGTATCAGGGACCATGCCGAACATCTGGTGACATACGAATACGACGGACTTTGAGCGCGTGATTTGTGGTGGCGAGTGTCAAAACGCATGCATTTGTCACACGATTTGAGCAATAGTTTATCTCGGCTGGGTGTGGCGCGTTCAAGACGCCAAAATGCGCCGCACAATGCCATTGGGCATTGTTTCGATATCACGCACGCAAATACAAATTTGGTTGTCAGGTGGCTTGCAGCGGCTCTATCGAGGTCGACCTGTTGATGCTTGGTTATGGACGGGCGTAGAGTCCCTCGCGAAGTCCTAGAGAGGGTGCATGGACATGATGGGCTCGGCTGCTGGTCCACGGCGGCTCAGGGCCTGTAGCGTCATCATACACTTAGGGCGGATTGCGGACCTTCGCTGCGTTTTGTATAGAGGTCTGCTGTGCGGACGAAGCCGTCAATCGCATTACCTGACTCTGGTCTATTCTCCACAAGTTTTTACTTAATCTGATTTTGCCTTGGTCCTCACCGAAGTAGCTTTCATCGCTGCTAGGCCAGATAATAACTGCGGTTTGTAAGTCGCGGAATACGGCGGCGCTCAGGCCCCATCCCAACGCTTCAATAGCCAATACCACTGATCTGGATTTGCCAGAATACGGGCAGACAGACTGTCATTGAACGCACGGGTCATTGTGACGCTGTCGGTGTGGGCGATCGGTGCTTCGAAGATCACTTGGACCGCGTTTTCGTCATCAATGCGGATACCGTAGGCTGGGATCATGGGCAGGTCGTATTTGAGTGCAAGTTGGGCAGCAGAAATGGAGGTAAGGGCGTCAAGACCGAGAAACGGCAGGCGGATACCTTCTGGGTATTTTTCATCCAGCAGGATGGAGATAATCCCGCCACTTCGAAGGTGACGCACAAGGGCCATCGTGCCGGCGCGGCCTGTTGAGAGGATCGGTTTTCCGCCCTCTTCGATACCCGCGCGAATCCGACGCGCGTAGTGTGGGTTCTTGTGGGTGCTAATAATGGCTCCACTTTCCATGCCGTTCTGTCTGAGAACGGCGCGAATTGCTTCCCACTGGCCGAAGTGGCCGGAAACAATGATCGCCCCTTTGCCGGTGGCGTGCGCCTCTTTTAGGGCGTCTAGTCCGGGACCAGAGACCCTGAACTTGTGATGCTGGGCCTGAAATTCCGCGTCGTGATATAGTTTGAACAGAGTTCGCCCCATATGCTTGCCCATGCTTTGACCTAGCTTGGCGCGTGCGCCACGGGTCATGTTTGGGAAGACGCGCCTCGCTTCGCGGTCAAAACTGCGCCTCGCAGGCGGAAACCAACGCATGACCGCCGCAAAAGTTGTCCCGAGGCTGCGAGACCGAACATCGAAAGACCGCCATTGCGAAACGGCCAACGCCGACCACAAAGGAAAGTATCTGGCGCCGTGGACTATGGATTTCAGAAATACGGTCGACATGACGTTTTATTATTGGTTTTCGGGAATAATCCAATCAGAAAATTATTAGGCCATCTTTGGCGCCAAAAGTGCCCACACATTACCTCCAGATATTGCTACGAAAATCAAATGTGAACCGCTGCTTTGGTGTAGGTTTCTCGGACGCCACAGGCGCGCCGCTTGTGTGACGTGGAACATTGCCTGGCGTCGGAGAAGCGCTCAAGCGGGAAATCGTGGGGTTGGTCTGGGTGGATCCATTGTTGCTATGGGGATTTGCGCAATGCGTGTGTTTTCGCCCGAGTATGCCACACCGGTTGGGTGGGGCGCATTGGCTTAAGCACAGCGCCGGTTTTGCCTTCGTTGGCTTGATACGGGTGGCATTTTGTCGGCGTCATCATGTTTGGCCATGTCGATCGCATGAAACAAGCATGCCTATTGGTTCGCAGAAAATATCGCCTGCAATTGGGACTGGGGTTTGTGATGTACGACCAGTGCTTCATGCGGCGGCAGCGCGCGCGCCGGCGGTGCTCTGGGATGTTGGCTGGTGCGATTGTCTCGACGATGATCAACTGCCCGACACAACATGGGCAAGGCAAGCGGAGACACGAAAAGCGGCATGAACAGAAACAAGATGCATCTTAGCCAAGCCGCAAAACTGTCCTAATAAGCAGGACCACTTCAGTGGACGTGAACGGCAGCTCTGGGCCGGTCGTGTCGCTCGACATAAGTGGCGTTAGTGGGTCCGCAAAATTGTCCCAAAAACGCTGGTTTTTGAACGTTCAGAAAGGGTGATTTTTTCGAGTGGACTGGAAACGGTGTTACTCACCATTTGGTGTTGCCGCTAAAACTCAAAAACGATAGCCGAGAGCCAAATACTTAGATAGAAAGTTAAACTTATGACGAATACTGACTTGGAAAACCTGTCCATCAAAGAACTAAAGCAATTGCAAAAAGATGCGACTAAAGCGGTCGCAAGCTTTGAAGATCGTAAACGTGCAGGCGTGATTGCAGAGTTAGAGGCGGTTGCGCAAAAGCATGGGTACAAGCTGGCGGATTTTACAGGTGGCAAGAAAGCTAAAGTTGCTTCGCCCGCCAAGTACAAGCATCCGGAAGATTCATCGCTCACCTGGAGTGGGCGTGGTAGACAGCCTAATTGGATTAAGGATGAGCTCTCAACGGGAAAATCGTTAATCGACTTTGCGATCTAAAAATATTTGTTTGGTGCGAGTGTGTCTCGACTAGTAGTGTTCAACAAACGGTGGTTTGTTGAACGCTTATGCTAGCGCAGCATTCAACGACAAGGGCGGAAACCTGACTTTCGCTGCAAGCGCGAATTCCGATCAACAGAGCACCAAAGCTGACCTTAGCCGCTCGATCATATCCGCCGCGACTGTCATCGCCAGCAATTTTGGCCTGACCCCCAGCTTTGTTGCCATTGCATGCGCTGCAGTCACGTTTACCCTGCGCGCAGGCTCCATGGCCTTCGGTTGGAGCCTACCCGTCCACGTATCCCGCCCCCAAGGGTCTAAACAAGGCCTGCGCTGGCCAATCGTGCTTGTTCGCAAGGTTGGCAGCGACCCGCACGATTTTTGAGGGTCACTGCATCGAAATACGTGCTACTTTATTATGCAGAGTAGCCCAGCTTGGTCACATTTATCTCAAACGTTGGGTGCATTTGTGCGCCGACCACAGTGTCTTTGTGGTGTCGATAGATTGAGCGCCAGTAGGGTTGAATAATCACGCCTTCATCCTGCAAGATCAACTGAAGCTTAGCCATAACCTCACGTCGCTGATCCGCGTCAGCAATTGCAAGTGCTTCTGCCAATAGGCTATCAAACTCTGCGTTGGCGAAGCCTGATTCATTCCAAGGCTCACCCGAACGGAACGCCAAGGCAAGCACCTGCACGCCTAATGGTCGCTGCGCCCAGTCCGTTGTCGACAGAGGGTACTTGGTCCAGTCATTCCAAAATGTTGCACCGGGGATTATCGTTCGTTTTACGTTGATACCCGCATCGCGCCACATCGCAGCCGCTGCATCACTGGTGTTGCGGCGCCATGTGTCATCGATTGAAATCAGCTCATGTTCAAACGAGCCCATGCCCGCTTCTTCCATCAGTGCTGCTGCACCAGCAGGATCAAAGACAGGCGCTGGCAGTTCGGCGTATTCAGGATGGATTGGGGCAACCTGATGGTTTTCAGCCACGGTTCCGTTGCTCGAAAAGCCCAATTCCAACAGCACGTTGTTATTAACCGCCATTGCCAGCGCACGGCGCACTCGCACGTCTGCGTAAGGCATGATCCCGTCGACTTCGGCAATTTGGTTTGGGCGGATCACAACCGTGTTGGCTGTGACGGCTTCGGATTTGAGCCACCCCACGCCGTCCAGATATTCGATAAACTCACCAATGGATTCATAGACCATGTCGACTTCGTCCGACAGCACCGCGGCGATGATGCTGGCCTGTTCGGTACCGTAGTCCAGATATTCTATCCTATCCAGATAGGCACCCTCGCCCCACCAATCGTGATCTTCGTTCTTCACGAGGGCGGCAATAATACCGACCTCAAACTCAGCCGGCAGGTATGGCCCGGTGCCGATAGGATTGTCCAAAGGATCGCCATTGAAGCTTTGATGCACAATCGCGGCGGGATAATCGGAAAAGCCTGCGATCAAGGTGATATCGGGCTGGCCCAACGTCAAGCGCACGGTTGTTGCGTTCACCACAGTGATAGCGCCGATCCGCGCGACACCGGTATCGTTGTCCACCAAAGACGCCATGCGCGACGCCATCGAATTGCCCTCAACTGAGGTGTCGCACCAACGGGTTATGTTGAACGCGACGTCGTCAGCCGTAAACACATCACCGTTATTCCAAGTCACACCTTGGCGGATCGTCAGAAGGTATTCGGTTGCGTCGCCGTTCACCTCCCAGCTGTCTAACAACATCGGTGAGAAACTGCCATCAATCTGATATTCCACCAGATACTCAAAGTATCCACGGGTGAAATTGGACATCTGTGGCCAATCATAGGTGCGCGGATCTTTGAGCGCTTTGACTGTGGATTCGATGCGCAGCGTGCCACCAGTTTGCGCATGGCCTGCGGCATTGGCGGGTTGCGTGAGACCAAGAAGCCCGTATGCGACCGCTGTGGTCACGCCCAGCGACGTCGCGCGGGTCATAAATTCACGGCGCGACAACGTGCCGGACGCAACCTCGGCAGCATAGTTTTGCGCAGCAAGATGAATGGTTTTTGGGAATATCATGAAAGCCTCATAGGTTCGTGTGCATTATCAAAAGCGACCAGAACAATTGGGTTCGGGCACTTTGGCTGCTTATATTTCAATTTTAAGCCTGTTTGTCAAAGTTCCATGGGGTGAATGCGTCAATACGCGCGCTTGAATGGCCAGCTGCGATGGCTTCGAGGATTGCCTTGAGACAGGCATAAGGTTCGACACTGTCGAATTTGCAGGTCTCGATCAGTGAGGCGATAAGGGCCCAGATTCTGCCGCCCTTGTCGTGTCCAGCAAAGAGTGCGTTTTTCTGGTTCAATGGAGTGGGGCGGACTGCGCGCTCGACAATGTTATTGTCCATCTTGACGGAGCCGCCATGCAGGAACAGCTTCAGGCCGTTTATGTATTTTGCGATGTAGCTGAGCTTCTCACACTAACGCGCATTATGGCAGAGATGCGGAAGCTGCAGCACTGGGTAGCGCAGCAAAGGTCCGGTAAGGGCCGACAGCATCCTTAAGGTGAGGTGATAGGCGGAGGCTTGCGACGTTTGCCCGATGCTGCATTTCCTGCAATAGCCGCAAGCAGCACGGCACCGCCGATCAGCGTATTTAAGCTTGCCGTTTCTCCAAGGAAAAGCCATACCCAAAGCGGGCCAAGCAGGACCTCGGCCAGCGATAGTAGGGCAAGCTCAGCAGCGGGGAGACTGCGTGATCCCAGCGTGTAGAGGATCAATCCTGCACCCACTTGGAAAACCCCCATGCCCATGGATATAGCGCCATCGTGCAAGCTGACAGCAACGGTCAGCCCCGAGAGTTGGCATATACCAAATGTGATGACGGCAGCGAACAGTCCGGACAAGAAAACCGATGGGAGCATTTCGCCCGTCCGTCCCCATCGCAAGGCAACAGTGAAGACCGCGAAGCCGAATGCCGACCCAAGCGCGGCAAGGCTGCCTTTCAGGACGACGCTGCCAGACTTATCAGCAACCATGATCGCAATCCCGCCGATGGCGAAGGCAATCGCGACCCAGGTTGCGACTCGCACGCGTTCACCAAGGATTATCCAACCCAGTACCGCAGCCATGAACGGCGCTGTTGCAAAAAGCAGCATGGCATTCGCGACCGAGGTATTCTGGATCGAGTAGATCCCGCCGGAATAGGCCGCAACCAGTGATAACCCCGCGATAACAGAGGGAAAGCCGATGCGGTGGATCTGGACAATGGGGCTTTCGCCTGACCGCACCCGAATGACCACATATAGAAATAGTGACATGCTGATCGACCGATAGAACAAAATCTGCCACACGACAGCATCTTCGATCATGCGAATGCCAAGACCGACCGTTGACCAAAGAATCCCAGCCGCAAAAACGAAAAGCACACCGTACTTGTGGGCATCAGCTGTGGAAGTGGAGGGTGCTATAGATGTCATTTCGGGCCAATCAAAGGAGTCGATCAAAGCATCTTAACGTCCTGGCTGGAGATCTGAACTCTCAAATGCGACATTCAGGCCGATTCAATGAACTTGACCGCAACGCTTCTATTTGAACAAATTCGGCTACTGATGGGAAGCCAATGGCCGTTTTAAGGCAATTGCGCCGCAGCATGAAGTGGTGACGTGAATTGCAGCTAAGGGCCGTGAGTGTCGACGTCTGGACTTTCACTTGGGCTGATGCGTCGGCGCATCTAAAATCGGCAGTTAGCTCAATACCAGCAGTCTGAACGCAAATGCTGCGATCCGTTACTTGAACTCAGCAATATTTCTCTGGCCCTATCCATTGGGAAACAGAATAGCGGTCACCATGAGCCCAGCCGATCGGTAGAGTGGCTTCAATCGCTTGAAGGTCGTCAGGCGTCAAAACGCAATTGGCGGCTTGTAATAGTTCGGCGAAATGCGCCACAGAACGCGTGCCCGGAATGGGGATGACGTGATCACCCTGCGCAAGGACCCATGCGATAGCCAACCCAGCAGCCGATAGCCCCATGTCAGCCGCCAGCGCCCGGAACGAGGCTGTGGCGGCGAGGTTGGCGTCGTAATTGGGCGTCATGAAGCGAGGATTGTTTTTGAGGAAGGGGAGGTCTTGCACGGCCTCGATGCTAATTGGAGCATCGGTCAGCATCGAGCGACCTACGGGCGAGAAAGCGACCACGGCAACGCCAAGTTCGGCGCAGGTTTGCAACAGACCCAATTCGGGGGACCGGGTGGAAAGCGAGTATTCGGACTGCACAGCAGCCACTGGATGTACTGCATGGGCGCGGCGCAGCGTGGTAGGTGCGATCTCGGAGAAACCGATCGCTTTGGCTTTGCCGGATTTGACGAGTGCGGCAAGCGTCTCGGTTACCTCTTCGATAGGAACATTTGCGTCGCGGCGATGCAGGTAATAAAGATCAACAGCCTCAACACCCAAACGTTTCAAGCTATTGTCGAGCTCGGTTTGCAAATGTTCAGGAGAATTGTTGAAGATATTGCCTGGACCGTTTGGGTTCCGAGTGATTCCGCCCTTGGTCGCGATGGAAAAGTGGTCGCGCGCTTGTCGGTTGACCTTCAGATAGCTGCCGATGACAGTTTCAGATTGGCCCATTCCGTAGACGTTGGAAGTGTCGATATGGGTGACGCCGGCTTCCAATGCCATGTCCAAAATCACGTGGCTTTCGAGCTCGTCAGTCGCCCCGTAAAAATCAGAGAATGACATAGCACCGAATCCAATCGGGTGGATCATTGGTCCGTCGCGTCCAAGCTGCCTGCTTTGCATAATCTGAGCCCCCCTATATTGGTTTACGGGAACAATTAATTGGGAGGACCCGCAAGGGCAACTATGGGTTAGTTCGAAATGTCGGCAATTACGAAGAGAGTTTACTTTCTCTGCAGCCTTAACAGTACAAGGCCTTGGTTACCGCGAAGCCTTGCTTGGCGGTCGTACAACTCAAGGCTGCGTAGTCAGAATTTCGTGTATCCGCCAGTGATTGATCTTGCGCTCACAGTGAATGGCCGCTCTGACGGTCAGCACCGCAGCATGACCGGAGTCGGGTGAACGGCAGCAAGGGGCCGGTAGCTGCTTTGTTGCAGTGTCTTGCAGCGAAATCCGTGGGCCACGGTCCGTGTTCCTTGCAAATCAGGTACTTGATCCACGGTTCTTGGTAAAAATGGTGCCCAGAAGAGGGTTTCGATGCCTTACCAAGGACCTTGGTCCGAGTGCAATCATTGCAATAACAATATGTTAGCAATCCACAAGCACAACGCAAGTGCCTTGTTTTGGTACCTCAAGACTGAGGCTGTAGGGCAAATGCGTTCTTGGTAAGGGGAGGCCTGACCTCAAGCCAATTTGTGCAACAAAGCCCCTCCATGACGAATCCCCCCCCCACCTTCACAACTGGGCGTTGGGATGGTTAGGTTCCCAAAAGCATTATGAAGGACCAAGCCATGAACCACCTGCATTCCCTCGTACTCGCCATTACCCTGTTAGTTGGAGGCGTGTCTGTCGCTACAGCGCAGGACTTCAATAAAGGCTTTGAGGCTGCTCAATCAGGTGATTTCGAGACAGCATTGCAGGAATGGCGCCCATTAGCTGAACAAGGCAATGCTTCTGCCCAATACAATCTGGGAGTGGCGTACCGTAACAGCGAAGGCGTCCCTCAAGACGATGCTGAAGCTGTGAAGTGGTATCGCCTAGCTGCTGGGCAAGGTCATGCTTCTGCCCGATTCAAACTGGGATGGATGTACCGTAACGGCGAAGGCGTCCCTCAAGACGATGCTGAAGCTGTGCAGTGGTTTCGCCTAGCTGCTGAGCAAGGTCATGCTTCTGCCCAATACAATCTGGGACGGATGTATGAAAATGACCAAGGCGTCCCTCAAGACTACGCTGAAGCTTTGAAGTGGTATCTGCTAGCTGCTGAGCAAGGTCATGCTTCTGCCCAATTCATTCTGGGAGTGGCGTACCGTAATGGCGAAGGCGTCCCTCAAGACGATGCTGAAGCTGTGAAGTGGTATCGCCTAGCTGCTGAGCAAGGTGATGCTGGTGCCCAAACCATGCTGGGACTGATGTACTATAATGAACCAGACCGGGTTTACCGGAGACGGTTTAGTTCCTATTCTGCAGCTATAGTAACAGTGTTCAGGCTGTCATAGAAGTTCCTTTCTGCTTGTGCTGGAGCGATGTATCCGATGGGTCCAAAACGGCGTTCGTGATTGAACCAGTGAACCCAATCGAGCGTTGCAAATTCGACGTCTTTTTTGCCTTGCCACGGGCCCTCATGCTCGATGACCTCAGCCTTGTAGAGACCGTTGATTGTCTCGGCCATCGCGTTGTCGTAGCTGTCACCAACGCTGCCGACTGACGGATCGATTTTGGCTTCTTCAAGGCGCTCTGTGTATTTGATCGACAAGTATTGAACGCCTCTGTCGCTATGATGAATAAGGGTCTTTGGATCTGGTTGACGCGCAGCTAGCGCTTGATCCAGAGCATCGAGCACCATCTGGGCATTGGGAGAGGAAGAGACCTTCCAGCCAACGATGTAGCGCGCGAAGACATCAATGATGAACGCGACATATACAAAGCCGACGGCGGTTCTGACGTAGGTAAAGTCAGCAACCCACAAGATGTTTGGTGCTGGTGCCTTGAACTTTCGGTTCACCTTGTCTTCAGGGCACGGCAAGGCAGGGTTACTCTTCGTGGTTGTCACATCACCGCGTGTAATTCCCTGTATTCCCATGCTTTTCATGAGGCGAACAACCGTGCAACGGGCGACTACAGTGCCCTCGTCGAGCAAGTCATGCCAGATTTTCACGGCCCCATATCGCTTCCTGCTCTTCTCCCAGTAGATGTGGATCTTGGTCATTAAGAAGGTATCGCGCTTTGCGCGGGCAGAGGCCTTCTCAGGATCAAGCTCAATCGATTTGTGGTGGTAATATGTGGATGGCGCGATCGGCAAAACCTTGCAAATCGCCTCGACGCCAAGATGCTCACGATGGTCGTCTATGAACATGATCATCTCTTCCATAGGCGGTCGAGGTCCGCCGCCGCGAAAAAAGCTGACGCCTTACGAAGAATGTCATTGGCCTGGCGCAGCTCACGGATCTCGCGCTGAAGCTCTTTCATCTGCGCGCGCTCAGACTGTGTCAAACCTTCCCGATCACCGGTTTCAACCGCCTGCTTGTTGACCCAGTCCCGAAGCGTTTCGGGGCTACATCCTATCTTCTTCGAAATCGATCTGAAGCACTCAGATCGCGTCCGATAATCCGCTTCATTCTCAAGCGCCAAACGCACTGCGCGCGCACGCACTTCTGTCGAAAAACGGTTCCCTGAATTTCCTTTTGTCATGACTTACCTTCCAAGCTTTATGCTCTCCGGTAAACTCGGTCTGGTTCAATAATGGCCAAGGCGTCCCTCAAGACGATGCTGAAGGTGTAAAGTGGTTTCGCCTAGCTGCTGGGCAAGGGAATCCTTTTGCCCAATATAATCTGGGATGGGCGTACGACAATGGCGAAGGCGTCCCTCAAGACGATGCTGAAGCTGTGCAGTGGTTTAGCCTAGCTGCTGAGCAAGGTCATGCTTCTGCCCAATACAATCTGGGAGTGCAGTACGATATCGGAAATAGTGTCCATCAAGACGATGCTGAAGCTGTGAAGTGGTATCGCCTAGCTGCTGAGCAAGGTCTTGACGACGGACAAAGGCAACTGGGATGGATGTACGATGGGGGAAGAGGTGTCCCTCAAGACCGTTCTGAAGCTATGAAGTGGTATCGCTTGGCAGCTAAGCAAGGTGATGGCCTCGCCCAAGTCTATCTGGGAATGATGTACGACAGGGGACATGGGGTCTTACAGAGCAAGATTATGGCTCACATGTGGTACAATATTGGGGCTGCAAATGGGAGTGAACTTGTCCGTGAACACGGGATAGCTGAACGAGACTTTCTAGCCACGCAGATGGCCAGTGCAGACATCTCAACAGCCCAAGCAATGGCTAGTGAGTGCATGAGCAGCAACTACCAGAACTGTGGCGAGTAATTAGCCAACACACGAGCATCTGTACACGAGCATCTGTCGCTATTGTCACATTTGGTACACCCAGCGGTACCACGACCCAAGGACCAAGGACTGTGGAGTAAGGATCAGTAGCAGGGGTTACTGTGGCCGTTCGCCTCAGTCGAGCCTTAGGGCCGGGGACTGGGGCCCCCGATCGTAGGGCCGTGCGCCTCGGACCTTGGGCTTTAATGCTGGGTTGGTAGATTTGGTGTGGCCCAGTTTTGGTATTGAGTAAATAATTCCGAATCATGTTTTTTTCGTCTACCATAATTTGTGAAAGGCACGGCCAGGCAATGGGCCGGAAATATGGCTATGAAACTTTATAAAAATACAAATATTTTTCTTATACTCCCGCGCCTGAATTGACCTGAGGTTTTCCCCTCAAATCACTTTGTATTCCTTGAGCGATATGACGCGGAAGTTGTCGGTGACGGTATTGCGGAACTCGGGCCATTTTTCTGGCAGGGTCTTGCGGAAGAAGTCGAAAATGGCCTCTGTGAATTGGTTGAACGTTGCATAGTGCCGATTGTGGGTGACCCATTTGTGCATAACACCCCAAAGACGCTCGATCGGGTTGAGGTGCGGGGCATATGCTGGCAAGAAATGCAACTTCACCCGACGTTCTGGGCTGTCCAGCCATGGCTGTAGTATCTTGGCATGATGATAGCGGGCATTGTCGACAAAGACGTGGATGGCCGTCTTGGTTTGGTTGTTGCGTTCCAACTTTTCCAGCATCTGTCGGGTTGTCTGGGCATTGATCCTCTCGCCTTCCACAAAGGTGAACTGGAAAGTCTCAAGGTCAAGCGCGCCCTGAATGTTGAGCCGCTTGCGCCCTGATGTCGCCTTCAGGGCCGTCTTTTGCCCCTCGGGGAACCAACCATGGGCGGGGCGGCTCTGGTGTTCGGGGTGGACAGCGTCCGAAAAGACAACCATCTCATCTGCGGCCAACCCGTTCATCAGGGCCTCATATTTGGCAATAAACGCAGCCTGCTTGGCTTCATCGGCCTGTGCAGGCAGCAATTGTGGTTTCTTATACGCGAACCCCAGGCGGCGCATCAGCTTGGCGGCTCCCGACGTGCTGTAGTTTTGGTCGCACTCGGCTAGAACATAGGCACAGACCTCATCGGCATTGCGGGCAGGCTGCGCGGTGAAATGGGCTCTCACCGCCTGCTCTTGCACGACGGACAAATGACCCTGACGCTGGCTGTAGTCCTTCAGACCGAAAAACGATAGTCCCGCACCGGCAAAGGCAAATCGCCACTCCGTCAAAACTGTTGGGCCAATATCCAAAATCCGGCAAACCGTTCTGGCGTCTTCTCCTGCGTCCAAAAGAAGAAACGCGCGCGCCCGTTTCCAAACAAGGGCGTCAACTTTGCGGCGGCGGCAAAGCGCTTCAAGTGCTATGCGCTGCTCGTCGGATAATGTGACTGTTTTGTATTGCTTGCTCATAAACTCAAAATACAGACTGAACCGCCTTTGGCCATGCGACGAAGTGAATCGCAGGCCCAAAATCGTCAGGTCAATTCAGGCGCAGGAGTATACCTTAATTTTTTGGTTCTCGTTAACTTTTCCCGCTTCTGTCTCTGCGGCATGTGTTGGTTACGCAGGGCCAGGCGGGCCTTGTTCGATTGGTCCTGGTGGCGGAATGTCCATGGGGCCAGGTGGCGGATTGTCCATGGGTCCTGGCGGTGGATTGTCCATGGGGCCTGGTGGCGGATTGTCCATGGGGCCAGGTGGCGGATTGTCCATGGGGCCAGGTGGCGGATTGTCCATGGGGCCAAACCCATGGCGACGGTTGCCGACGGGAAATTTATGGAACCCCGGCCATCGCATGGATTACGACCTGATGCTGGCTCCTGCGCCCGGAATAGGGGGTGCTGAAGTTGGTGAGCTATTTTTGTTGGGCGCTTTGATTGGAGTTTTAGGAGGCTTGGGCAATGACACTGTGACCGTTCAGTCGCAGCAGGTTTCAGCTCAAACCGTTTTTGACGAAGCTTTAAATGCCATACGGACGCAAGATTACTCTCGAGCTTTTGAGAGCTTTTCAGTTTTGTCTGAATCCGGCTACCCCGAAGCACAATTCAATTTGGGTTTAATGTATCGGCGAGGTGATGGTGTGATGCCCGATATTAATCGGGCTATTGCATTATGGGAACAAGCGGCGTCGACTGGACAAATTGATGCTCAAAAGAATTTGGGCATTTTATTTAGTAATGGAGTTTCCGTTCCACAAGATACGGAACGTGCCTTTCCCTGGTTTTTACAAGCCGCAAACCAGGGAGAGCCATCAAGCCAGTACATGGTTGGCTTGGCCTACTTAGGTATTGGCGTGGACGCTGATGAGTCATTGAGCTTTCATTGGATGCGGCAGGCCGCACGGAGTGGGCACACTGAAGCGATGATATACACTTGGTCTAATTATACTGCAGGTCGGGGTACTGAGGTAAACTTTGAAAATGCCTTTTATTGGGCTGACCGCGCTGCTGAGGCGGGTCGCGTAGATGCAAAACTGTTACGATCTGCTTTACTAAGTGAAGGAATTGGTGTGGATAACAATTATCAGGCTGCCAATGCAGATTTGCAGGTTCTGGCAAGGTTAGGGATTGCCGAGGCCCAATCAATGCTGGCTGAAAATTATATCCGAGGTAGAGGCTTATTAAAAAACCTTTTGACAGGATATTTTTGGTTGAGTGTTGCGACACAAGTCGAGCCATCCGCAAGTAGTGAGGATTTGATGAGTTATGAACGTTGGCTCTTAGAAAATGGTACATCTGCTGCGACACTTGATGCTATAGCCCAAGAAGCTGAAGAATGCATGTCTTCGAATTATGCCGAATGCAGCAGGTAGTATAAATTATGTTTATATTTACTATATTTGGAAGGTTAAGTGTTTTGCGGACGGTAATAGCAGCTTTCATGGCGAGCTTTTTTCTAACATTGCCAAATTACAGCTTGGCCGATCAGGCACGAGAAACCTTGGATTCAAACATCAAGTGCAACGGTTGATTTGAAGGCCGCGATTTCGTCGGCCATGGCTTCAGCGGGTGTTCTCCAACCGAGAGTTTTTCTCGGGCGGTTGTTCATCAGGTTTGCAACGTCGTTCAGCCATGTTTGGCTTGCACCGTTCAGGTCAGTTCCTTTGGGCATGTACTGACGCAGCAGTCCGTTGGTGTTCTCGTTGCTGCCACGCTGCCAAGGCGCATGCGGATCGCAGAACCAGATATCGATCTTCAACCGTCTGGCGAGTTCGGGGTGGCAGGCCATTTCGGAGCCGCGGTCGTAGGTCATGCTCTTGCGCAAAGCAGCGGGTAGTCGTCTCATCTGGCGGGTGAAGCTGTCGAGCGCGGCCTCGGCCCCATTGCCGTCCATTTTGCAAAGAATGACAAAGCGTGTCTTGCGCTCGACCAAGGTCCCCACTGACGAGCGATTGAATGCGCCCTTGATGAGGTCGCCCTCCCAATGGCCTGGTACCAGTCGCGCTTCGATCTCTTCAGGGCGATTGATAATGCGCAATGATTCCGAGACCATAGCACTGCCCGCCGCTGTCCTGCGCTTGAGCCCACGCTTAGGCTTCGCTTGACGCAACGCCTCGATCATCGCCGCCTTCAGCCCACCACGTGGCTGCGCGTAAATCGCGGCATAGATGGTCTCATGGCTCACATGGGCGGATGGATCATCAGGCTTCATGAGACGCAGTCTCTGCGCAATCTGCTCAGGCGACCAGTGCAGATGTACGAGCTTGCCATGAACAAAACGATAAAGATCGCTCCCCTCCACAAGCTTGCGCTCGCGGCGGCAGCGCGCACGCCGGGCATCATAGGCCTGCCGCGCCGCTTGCGGGCAATAGCTGCCGTCTTCCTGCCGACCTCGCGCCAGCTCACGGCAGATCGTGCTCGCCGGGCGATGCAAAAGCTGGCCGATCAACCGCTGACTGCTGCCCCTATTATGCTCGGCTAATATCACGCCACGGTCCTCGCTGCTGAGGTGCTTGCTTCGTATGTCCATCACAACATCCTATGCCCAAAGGGCTCTGAGTGTTGCATTTGAAACTTGAGCCTAAGAACCCCCCCGTTTTCTTGGTAACAACAATTCTAGGTGTATTTTACGGATAAATTTCTGAAAATTCACTTTTTTATTTTATGGTGTCATGCTTTTCTTTTGTCTTTTGATTGCTTCATCTGTGGACGCATCAATTCCTAATGCCTTGAATAAGACTTCGAGGATTCTATGAAATGGGAGGTCGCCGTCGGTGTCCCAGCGACGTCTATAGCTTTCCACTGCTGCACTGACGTAGGCTGCCGCCACAAAGGAGACTAAAACGCTCAAACGATCTTTAGAGGGGCGACCTTCTTTAGACGGGCCGATCAGGCGATAACCGACTCTGTCTGATAGTCTCTTTCCGCTCACTGCAATCCTCTGACGGATGTCTTGGGCCAATGCATTTATTCCGGCCCTGTCTTTTCTATTAGGTAACTTTGGAAGCGGTTTTGCCCCTTCCAGAAGGTTCGACCCTTCCAGCAAATTCTTCGTAGTCGTACTGATATTTTCAAGTATGCTTAGCAGTGTGTAGTTGGGCTTTTGACATATCCGATTTATTTCCCTTAACTCTTTTGCAACAATGCTTGGTTCGTCTAAATCCAAATAAATTTCTATTGCAACATCTACCTGGTCAAAGAATTTATCAAAGTTACCATTCGGAATGAGGTATCTCACAGGTTCCATGGCGTGCAATAATTCTTCACGGCTAAGAGCCGTTTTAGGCTTGGGCCTCTTATTCATCCGCGATTAAACCCTGTATAAAGTTGCCCCACTTCTGCAATGATGCACGTCGTTCTTCGAGATATTCTCCGTGCTGATAGATGGCGGCGACACCGCGGACCTGTCCTGTCACATGGTTCAATATCTTGTCTGCTACAACGGGGCTAATACCGAGTCTTTCAGTGCTGTGGGTGGCAAAGCTGCGTCGAAGGTCGTGGAAGCGCCAATCGGCAACCCCACTGATAATATCGAGGCGTTTTTTAACCTTGCTAAAACCCGATACTGCCGTTGTTCCATTCGTGGTGAAAATTAGGTCTTGGCCTTCAACTTTGGGCAGAGCCTGAATGATATTTATTGCTTGATCGGACAATTGAATTTGATGGGCGCGGCCATTCTTTGTCCTGCGCGCCGGTAAATTCAATGTTCCATCTGCAATAGAAACTTCGCCCCAGCTTGCCTGAGAGACTTCTCTGAGACGTGCACCCGTTAACAGCAGCAGTTGAAATATGGGCCCCCAAGGGTAACCCATTTGGTCACACGCGGCCCAGAAGCCTTTTATCTCCTCCAGTGTCAAAACGCGATCGCGGGTTTTTTCTTTAGACGGTGGCCTGATTGCCTCTGCTGGCGATAGTTCAAGAATGTCTCGTTCCTTGCACCAAGAGAAGAAACGCTTTGTGAAAGCCAGAACCCGGTTAGCTGCCACTGGGCTGCCGGCATCTACGATCTTGTCGATTAGCCTGTTCACATCGCGCTTGGTTATAGATGCCACGGGCATAGGGCCGAACGCGGGCAGGGCGTGCTTATACATAGCTACCCTTACTTGATGGACGCTTTTGTTTTTTGCTTGGTCCTTTTTAAGCCATTCATCGAGGACAACCTTGAATAGGTCTGTTTTTCGCTGCCCTTGGGTTAGCCCGTCAGACATATCGGCAAGTACATTGGGTGCTTTCAGACGAGCATTGGCTAGAGTCAAGTCCGGATATCTGCCAAAAGTAGTTCGTAGCATACGCCCATTGAAGCGCCGCATCATGAACCAGCTTTTAGTGCCTGACGTTGCCACCCTAAGGCCCAAGCCTCGTACGCTTGCGTCGAAGAGGTCGTAACGCTTGTCCGCAGGCTTTGCCTTCCTGATTGCGAGCTCGGTCAGAGGTTGTTGTGCGAGTTTGGGCATGGGTGGCCTTGGGTTACATATGGGTTACAAAAAACATACGCTTTGATGCAATGCCACGCAATGCTATGATACCTTATATTCTTATAAATAAGGTTTTATGTGGATAAAATGAGTGCCGATGCAATCCTACGAAAACTGGGGCCATGTAATTTGTAATCAGTAGGTCCGCGGTTCGAGTCCGTGTGGGGGCACCATTTAAATCAATGACTTAGCTGCATACTGAGGACCGCCGTAATTTTTTCAGCGAGACACTCAGCGAGACAAGTGAGCGTAGCTTTACGTGTAATAGCATCATCTGCGTCTTGAATTATCGATAGGTTTAATACTCGCATGCAGTGCCGTGAATGGTTCGGCGTTCTTCCGGATGCAATCAAGCTCCGCTAGGGTCCGGACGTATGAAATTGTAAAATGCCTAATTTCAGCAAAGCGGACCTTTGTGGTCACAGCAGCGAAAGTCTAGTTTGGGCTGATAGTGACAGATGCTGCGCCATGCACATTTCGACGTGAAGGGCGGATTGACGACCTTCGACAAAGGGCCTTCTGACGTCTCAGTCGGTCTCAAAAGTCAATTTTTCAAACCAAGTCTTCAAAAACCTTGGTGCTGGTTGAACATGGAAAATTGCGAAAGCCAACTTTCAATCACCTTGTGGCATAGTTAGCGCCATTAGCTTTCCTGGTGACATATAACTCAATCAGTTCTTGAGCGAATTTTAGAGCCCATTCAGTCTCAGATTTTGTAGCTGGTCGTAGTCCTGCATGTTTACCACGATGCCGCCCTTCTTGAACTGGTTCGTTGTTGGCAAACCTCGCGACCTTTAGCGCTTAGTCGTCGCCACAAGCTTTTGCATCGACGCGAGCTTCAAAAGCCGCCTCAGTTTCACCCTCGGAATATAAAATGCGCGCCCAACCGGTTTCTTTCAAGATAGATGCATATGCTGTGACGCTGTGCAGTGCGTCTCCCTCACGCCAGAATAATTGCCTCTGAATAATGAAGCTGCTTCCTTCCTTGGAGGCGCCCTGTCGCTGTTCCAGCTTGGATAGCCGTGCAACGAGCCTAGACATGATTGTGCCTAGCAGCGTCAGTGATGGTGGTGCCACGACGGGCTATGCTTTCAAACAATTGCGACCAAGTGATGCCGGTTCCGCTCAGGTCGAGAACGGTAACTTCTCGACCGTCCTGCATGAGGGTAATCCGAGGCTCGTTTTTGCACTGACCACCGCGCTTGGCTATTAGCCGATCAAGTCGCCGCTTAATTGTCATGTGACTGCCTCCAAAGTGGCTATACGTGTTTCCAAGTCACTTGTTTCAAGCGTCCGCCGGTAGGTCTCCACCAGCGCCATGATGTGCGCACCCTTAGTCGGGGTGAGGTCTCCATCAGCAACAGCATTCAGAACCGCACCCGCCGCCTTTGCTGCGTCCGTTGCTGAATTCATCGTAGGGAGGTCGAAGGTCACGGGCGCATCTTTTCTAGGTGGCGCGATACGCTCAGGACAAAGCCGCAGGGCCGTTGTATCGCCCTCTAAGGCTAGTTCTACTGCCTTACGGGACAGCGCCTCCGCCTCACCGTCTAGCAGCGCCATAGCCGCCAGTGTAGCCTTGTGGCGCGTCCCCTTGGGCTTGCCAGAGTTGCCCGGCCCAAACGTGCCATCCGCATTGCGTCCGGTTTTGCGGTCACTCATGCGAGACCACCCGCTGCGATGTAATTGCCAAGAGTATAAAAAGATGTGCTCATGGTGATATAATATAACACTTTTACGGCTAAGGGAAGGTCGTAAGCTGCCTGCCAACTGTCCGATTAAGTGTCCACTATGCTCCGATGCAAAGTCAGCGTTGCAAGAGATCCGCCGCGCCCAGCAGGGAAGCAATGTATCAGTATTTCTGTGTTTATCGATGTTGTATTGGCCTAATTTATTTTCGGAAAACAGACGCTCGCAGTTTCATGTTTTTCCATAACATCGGCTTCTAAAAGCTTAGGCACGATTGGGTAAAATTTGCTGATCGAGGTATTGGTTTTCTCAGCAATTTCCAACAAACTTCTGCTGCCATTGGAGTATGCGATGAGGTTCATCATATCCCGTGTTTGCGCCGCAGTTTCCTTCGTTGAAATAGAGGGGTAGAGGCCACGTTTTCCCAGTTGTGGTTCGCCTAGGACTTTGGTTTTGTAGACTGCGTTGTTTTCAAAAAGAGTAATAACTTTCTGCATCACTTCGTAGGCGCCGAATAGGCCCTCCTCTGAGATGAAGTCCAAATCATCTAAAGATGTATGATACTCGGGGAACTCAGCGTATTTACTTCTGCAAAAACCGGCGACGGGTAAGTCCACTCCAGCTGAGCAATACTGACGCTCATCTGAGCCACGCTGCGTAAACGGGTACTTAGAGTATTTGCCCGTATGGTGCTTTAGAACATGCTCCAGCGCAATTTCTGAAGCGGTGTTTTCGTCAGGTGTATTGACCACGGAATAGTCTAAATTGTCACCAACACAGGATAAAACGTACCCCGCTTTCAGATGCTTTTTTAGGTACTCTAGGTGCTTTGATAGATAGATTATTGAACCGATTGTTTCGACCAGAAATAATATTCTGTATGTATAATGATGTTCACCCTGTAGAGATTCTAACCAGCTGGCCAACTCTAGCGTCACACAGGGCCCCGAAAGCTCGTTGTTTGCCATTGATGGGTGGCAAATATACGTAGAAATCAGAATCTCCTCGTCGGTTTGACCCTTTATTATGAGCTCTCCATAATTGAGGTCACCGTCTTCCAGAGTTGTATCAACCTTGACGTGGTACTTTTCTTTTGGGCTCTTTCGCATCTCATTGCGTAGGTTCTCGGTTAAGCAAAACCCCCATCGGCGTTTATAGTAGGAT
Source organism: Octadecabacter arcticus 238 (assembly GCF_000155735.2). GTDB lineage: Bacteria > Pseudomonadota > Alphaproteobacteria > Rhodobacterales > Rhodobacteraceae > Octadecabacter > Octadecabacter arcticus. The sequence goes on along the minus strand of NC_020908.1, from coordinate 2,582,004 downwards.
GTAATGTAGGGGATGGCATCCGGCTGTTCCGGCAAAGAGTACAGGTGCGCATCAAGTTCCTCAAACGTCATCTCGCCTTCGAATGGCTCGCTGTAGCCCAAAATATGGAGATTGTGTTCGTTGAAATCGATGACGCGCTCACCCTTGGAATTCGCGACATAGGCATCGTTGATATTCCATTCCTGAGGAACGTTCCAATCAAAGACTTGAGTGCCTGATTTCACCGTCTCGACATTCAGGTTGGGCAGAAATTTTTTGATGTAAGACAGAGTTTCAACCACGCCGCTGCCACTCAACGAGCGGCAGATGGGAAACAGATTAACGGCGTGGTTATATATTGCTGTTTTTGTAGTCATTGTTGAGGAAGTTTGGTTCAATTTCTATGTTCTCTTCAATTAGCTTAACCGTATCGGCAGCTGATATGACCACGATGGAGCCACGGCCTAACTTTGCTTGCTTTGCCAAACCGGTGTTTTTTGCAATTACATCCAGTCTTTCAAAGTATGCTGCGGAATTTTTGTCTTCAAAATCGCGGGCAAAAAAGACGACCTCTTTGTCGCGTTTAGTTCCGTTCGAAGATATGATTTGGCCCGAAAACTTAAAGTCTTTTCTATAAGGAACTTGAAGTCGCTTTTCGACGTAGTGAACGAAGGTTGATCCGCTATCGAGGTTGAAATTACAAATTTTGCCGCCCATGTCATGAAATCTGCCCCAAAAACTGTCTCTCCCAAAGCATTCGCTCGCGGCGTCTTTAGTTAAACGTTCCGCGTTAGGCCCGATCGCAGCGACAGAAAACATAGGGTCTTCTGAGCGTGCGGCGTCGTCTCTCAACCTGATGAATTCGGCAAAAGAGCCCATCTTTGACGCCGAATTTTTGACATCAAAAACTTTCTCCTCTTTGTCCGAGCCAAATGAATACGTGAAAGTTGGGACGACAAATGTGCCCTCCTCTCCGATGACTTCAAAGAGCGCATTTTTAAACGCATTTAAAATATCAAGGTTGCTCTTTGCCCCTTGGAGCATACCAAAATACCCCAAGTTTGAGTGGGAAAAGAGCGTGTCACCTTCGTTGATACCCGCATTCTTGAGCGCGCCAACAATGTCTTGCTGACTATAGTACATCTTGGATTTCTTTTATAATCTCAGAGAGGCCCTGTATGCTGGTGAACCTTCGATCCTGAAAATGATCTTCTGTCAGGGTAACTTCAAACGTCTTTTCAACGTGCATAACCAAGGTCATGATGCCGAATGAATCGATGAGTTCCGCCTCAAAATAGTCCAACCCAAGAAGTGCGTCTTGATCATAGCCAGAGATGTCTTCCTGATCAGAAAACCAGTCCACCAGGCGCTCTTGAATGTTTTTCATAGCTCTATCTTTCGACGGCAATGCACCGAACCGGCGCACCATCTCCATCTTTGATTTTGAGAGGAAGAACAAAAAGTTCTATTTCTTCTCGGGTGATTTCGCTGATGTTTATCAAATACTCAACGATGATCACGCCATTGCTCAAGAATGTGTAATGGTTCGGAGAGTCGTTTTCTGATCCGCGGCCATTTTCTGGATTGTCAGGCATTGGCGTATCCATCGCGACCAAGCGCACGCCAATTTCTACCAAATACTTTGCGGCGTCTTCGCTTAGGAAGGGGATCTCGCTGTAGTATTCAAAGCTGTCCAGATGTTTGCACCAGTCATAATTGAATACGATTCTCTCGGGTGTTCTGCCTTTCAAAAGCGCGATGATTTCGCTCTTGGTGACTTCGTGTTTATTCGGAAAATGCGCGCAATCGAGTACAAGCGCCGGGCCACACAATTGGTCAAGGGCAATGTTTTCAACGGTCTCGCCGCCGGGAATGAAATGGCGCGGTGCGTCCATGTGCGTGCCCGTATGGGTTCCGAGAACAATTTTTTTAGTTTCTCTTTTTTCCATGCCAAGCCGTCCAAGATGCGTAACCTCGACAACGGGGTGCCAATATACGGGGAAGGTTGTCATGCCTTCATGGATGGTCATGGTTAAATCTACGTATTTAGTCATTTTTAACCTCTATCAATTCAATAATATTGCCATCAGGGCTGCGCAACATGGCAACTCTAAGATTTCTGTCATTGACCCTCAATTCGAAGGGCGCAACTTTCAGTACGGCGTTGTACGTTTGTATTTCCGTTAGAAACGTATCTAAGCCTTTTACATAAAAGGCAAAACAGTTTAGTCCCACATCATTCAACATTGGCTTTTCAAGCGGTTGGTCTGTCTGTTCAAAAATGAAGTCGCCATTCCAGCTTTTGACAAACGACGCAAACTGCAAATGATGGTGGGCCACTTCTTTGCATTTTAATGCGTTCTTCCAGAATGTGACTTCAGCGTCAATCTGGTTTGCCTTAAGAACGATAGATTTGCCGTCTATTTTGTAGCGCGGGCAATCCCGTTCAGAGATATTTTCATACTCAATCAGTTCTGTAACGACACTGTCTTGATGATGAAAAAGCCCAATAGAATGGGTCTTTGGAAAGCTCTCGCCCCGAACAATCGACTGTTTACTGGGGTGGTTGGCTAGGTTTCTAATGATGAATTTTTGCTCAAACCCTTGGGATACCAATAGATTAGCTTCACTGTCGATGTAGCGACACGTTTGAGAAATATGACTAAACCCAATAATCATATTAGTCCTCCAACATTTCAACGAGCTTGGATTTTTGCAGTTTCCCATTGGCGTTTTTAGGAAAGTCTTCAACAAATTTTATAACCGTTGGGCGCAGCTGTTTGGGGATGTTGCTTTTGCAAAAGTGCTTGATGTCGTCTTCTGTAGCAGCGCTATTTTTGGCTATGACAAACGCCGCAATGTCTTCTCCATAAAATTCGCTGGTAAATCCGACGACGGCGACGTCCTCAATTTGTTCGCACTCAAGCAGCGTTTCTTCAATCGATTTTGGGCTAATATTTATGCCACCCTTAATGATCAAATCCTTCTCGCGTCCGGTAATATAGAGCCTGTTTTCTTTTACGTAGCCAATGTCGCCGGTATAAAAATACCCTTCTTCGTCAAACAGATCCGTTTGAGCTCCCAAGTATTCTTTAAAGGCGAAGGGTGTTTTGATGTGGATTTTGCCATCTTCTCGGATTTCGACATTACAACTTGGTAATAGCCTACCAACCGACCCCTTGATATTCGGGTTTTTCTTAGTGGTTATTGACGTCGGAATGTTGCTTGAAACCAACAATAGTTCACTAAGACCATAACTCTCCAAGAGTTCAACGCCCGGATATTTCTGCTCGAATTTGTCCTTCAGTTTATAACTAAGCGGCGACGTCCCAACGAAAATTTTCAGGGCATTTTCCTGAATGTAAGCGTTGATCTCACCATTTTTGTCGAGCTGCATAATCGAGCTGGCCATCGTCGGCGAAAGCCAAAAAGTGGTGACTTGGTTCTCGATGACTTTCTTCCAAAAAGTAAGCGCGGTTATGGCGCTAAAATTATTGTCCATGACAATTTCAGCGCCCGCCAGCATTGGACAAATAATCGTATTTAGAATACCTGCCATGTAGTGCATCGGCAAAATGTGTAAAAGACGATCGTCGGGACTGGACCCTGTCGACGCATTGAACTCGGCGGCATTTCCAAGAATGGCTTCTGCTTTGTGGACGATCGCTTTTGGCTTCCCCGTGGTACCCGAGGTGAAGCTGATTAAAAACAAGTCCTCTTTGTTGTCATAATTTGTGGAAAAATTTGCTTCTTCCTCGGGAAGGGTATTTAGAAAATCCGCGTCTGAGATGAAGATTTTGGGGTCTGTGATGGATTTAAAATACGCGATATCATCGTCGCTCGAGCTTGGACTGACCGGAACGGCAACGCATCTGTATTTCAAGCATGCCAAATAGATGCAAAACAAACCAAAGGAATTTGGCAATTTCAACATGACCTTGTCGCCGGTAACGAGGCCGTTTTCTTGGAAAAACGCGATAATGCGATTTACAGTTTTTGAGATATCGTCTCTGGAACGATTTTCGCCAGAAATAAGGTCCGTTACACAATCGCTCGCGCCGTTGAGGGTTTTGAAAAGATACCCCCTGAGATTTTTCATTTCGGAGAGCACCATTTGCTCAGATCCGAAGTATTTATCGAGCGGAAAGGCGTGTTGGTACGCGATGGCTTTGTCTTGCTTTTTGATGATTTCAGCTTTTTCTTTTACGAGCTTTTCTGGCGCCGCATCCCGCGTTTCTTTGCATAGTTCAATGATCAATCTGCGCGGATCAATATCATATTCCAAGGAGTATTTTTTGATGACGCTCATGTAACTTGAGTGAAATCCGGCCAGCCCGCAGGCAACATCAACCGAATCAATGCCGATATCGGTGAGCTTTGGTCTGACGTATTTTTCGGACAGATCCATCAGCCCGATGGGGTCGAGATTGTGAGCAATGCCTTGTTTCCCCAAAAGCGCTAAAAAATGTTCCGTCGAAGTATTGCCGGTGCAGCGGCCCATGCCTTGCATTGAAACATCAACAATGCCGGCGCCTTCATTATACGCCGTGTAGGCATTGATATTCGCAAGGCCCAGATTGTTGTGGCCGTGGAACCCAAGGGGCAAAATCGAATTCCGCCTCACTGTGCGAAAATAATCCTCAACGTCGGCAGGGACCATAGTTCCGGCCGAATCCACAAGATAGGCGATATCTGCGCCAAACGACGCCGCTTGCGCCACAGCAGCAGAGAATTCTTGCGGCGAAGATGTGTAGGATTTCATGAAGTTTACACAAACATAAAGCCCGAGTTTTTTAGACTTTTCTACGAAGCTGCGTGCCAAGTTGATGTCTTCGACGGTGACCCCAATTCGGATAAAGCCCATGTTGTGGTCGTGGGCCAAATCGATGTGGTTTAATTCAGCGATCCCAGGGATACAAAACATACCCCATTTTGCTTTTTGGGAGCCACTTTCCTCAACGGCGAGGGCGGCCGCTTTCATGTAATCTTGGTCGGTCTCTACCGCGGGCGATATGCCCTTTTCAGTAGCGCCCAGCCCAATTCCGTGGCCAACTTCAATGAGTTCAAGGCCCAACCTTGATAGCTCTCGGGTAAAAAAACGTGTTTCGTCTAAAGTGAAAGAGAAGTTATTGACATAGCTTCCATCTCGCAGGGTTGTATCAAGAATTTTCATATTAAAGCACTCGTTTTACCGTCCATAATTGTGATTTTATATGTTACCCCTTAATAAAAAATACATCAATGGGCCAACCGATCAATCACGCCCAAGGGCCCCAGCACCCACGACAGGTTAGGGGCCATCTTAGGCTCAAGTTTCAAATGCAACACTCAGAGCCCTTTGGGCCTAGGATGTTGCGATGGACATACGAAGCAAGCACCTCAGCAGCGAGGACCGTGGCGTGATATTAGTCGAGCATAATAGGGGCAGCAGTCAGCGGTTGATCGGCCAGCTTTTGCATCGCCCGGCGAGCACGATCTGCCGTGAGCTGGCGCGAGGTCGGCAGGAAGACGGCAGCTATTGCCCGCAAGCGGTGCGGCAGGCCTATGATGCCCGGCGTGCGCGCTGCCGCCGCAAACGCAAGCTTGTGGAGGGGAGCGATCTTTATCGTTTAGTTCATGGCAAGCTCGTACATCTTCACTGGTCGCCTGAGCAGATTGCGCAGAGACTGCGTCTCATGAAGCCTGATGATCCATCCGCCTATGTGAGCCATAAGACCATCTATGCCGCGATTTACGCGCAGCCACGTGGCGGGCTGAAGGCGGCGATGATCGAGGCGTTGCGACAAGCGAAGCCTACCCGCTGCTTTGCGCAAGAGCATGACTTACGACCGCGGCTCCGACCCTCTCATGGTTTGCGAGCAAACCACTGCCGGGCAGTGGATGGCCTGCCACCCCGAACTGGCCAGACGGTTGAAGATCGATATCTGGTTCTGCGATCCGCATGCGCCTTGGCAGCGTGGCAGCAACGAGAACACCAACGGACTGCTGCGTCAGTACATGCCTAAAGGAACTGACCTGAACGGTGCAAGCCAAACATGGCTGAAAGACGTTGCAAACCTGATGAACAACCGTCCGAGAAAAACCCTCGGATGGAGAACACCCGCTGAAGCCATGGCTAACGAAATCGCGGCCTTCAAATCAACCGTTGCACTTGATGTTTGAATCCAAGCATACGTGCATTTAAAGGGGGGATGCGCTGGCGCGACTACCCCGCTTTTTTTCTGTCCAAAACGATGACTTCAGATTGGTATTTTCCATCCTCGGAAAGGGCGCCGTAAACAAAGCTGTCGCGCGCCAAAACATCAAAGTCATCAAACCTTTCGGCGATAAACCCAGTTGTCACCTGCTCTAGAACACCAATATCGTTGCTCTTTTTGGCAAGTTTTTTACCAATCGCGTGATTGCGCACCAGCACGTTTCGCGCGATCAAAGGTTGAATAATGGAGATGTAATTGGCCACCACATCAGGTTCCATTTCTTGAAACGACATGAAGTTCGCAAAGAGATCAAATTTCCCTTTGAGCTTTGGCAATTGCCATGGGCACAAGACGACAGCACTATATTTGCCCTTCAGGTCTTCGAGATCAATTTCATCCATTGTGCGGCTTTTGGAATAGTCTAAAACGCGCTCTGCGCCGAAAACTTGTTGCAAGTAATAGGTCGACACCGCCGCGACAGGAGGGATGTCTACATTGACGTAAATTCCGTTGGATTGCGCTTTTAGAAAGATTTCGCCGAGGGTGCCGTATCCGCCGCCGATTTCCAAACAGCTCGAGAAATCTGAGGTGTCGACCTCGCGTTTGAGCAAATTGAGAGCCCGCATGTAATTGAGCATGGCAAAGCTATAGTCTTGCCCATCGAATTCAAATCGCTCACCGCTAACTTTGGAGCTTTCGCTCACCTTATTTAGGTCCAAGCCCCCTGGCTGTTCACTGGCGCGATACAGGCGATAATCAGAGCGAGCGCGATCGGAGTGGGTTAACCGTGTGGTCCACCGTTTGCGTTTCCGGGGCGGGAGTTTCGCCAAAATTGGATCCAAAATGCGATGCCATCGGCGATAGGTTTTTGAATCATACCCAGGGACATAAAAAAAGCGCGCCGAGGGGTGTGTTCTGAAGCTGGCTATCCCCAAATTACGGATATCATCAACAATTGGTTTAAGGCCGCTATTCCAGAAGTTTGTTGGTTTAAACGCCTCTGGCGCAGTTTCCATATCGCTCAACATAGTATCTAAAATTGAATTCTGCGCCATCATAGCCGTCCTCTGTCCACGGGTCTCCATCTTTGCACAATATGGAGAATTTTGCACAGTTATGCAGTCTATAGCGCTACTTGCAACCACTCCCTTGTTCGCTCAAATTGGGATAGTTGTTGATTTGAACGCCTAAAAGGCGCTTGAAGATCAACTTGAATTGCCCAACCAAGGGGCCAGCGAATGCTGGCGCTGTTTTTTGGGCGTCTATTAAATATCGGGCTCAGTTAGTATACCATTGCATACAAGTAAGCTTGCCGCGGGCCGGCCCGACAGTGCTATCTGAGATTCGGCGTTCAAGCTATTGATGACACCTAAATTGCGAGAAAAACATGAGCTTGTACACAGATCACCTCGATGAAATTGGAACGCTCAAGGCACAGGGCCTGATCCTCGGTCGGACGCCCAGCATTGAAGAGTAAAAGGCAGCCCTGGAAGGGATCGACCTAACCAAGTTCGCCCCGCCTTTGGAGGCCCCTTCGGCTACGAAATCGGCTCATTTTTGTGGCTTGAGAAAACAGAAACCTAGGTCTTTGGCGCGACATTTGTCGTAGCCCGTGACCCAAGGCAGCAGCTTTATCGCCAAGTCAAATTTTGCAGTGGCTAATTTTTAACGGTGCGAATTGCAAAAAGGTAATCTTCAATCGCTTTTGCGGCACGATCCAGATTCTCATCTAAGGATCCAAAACGCGTGCGTATTTTCTGATAAACAGGGTCCGTTTTGTCCAACGAACCGATAAACGCTTCAATGGTAGCCTGATCCGAAATCTGTTGTAACTCACCAAAAATATCTAAACCCTCGGCAAATACGGCGGCTGGTTTTCCGGAGTAAATACAATCTAAAACGGTCGTTGATGTCGGCGAAATCATGGCATCACAAAGGTCAATTGCATCGTGAATGGACGCCTTGGCCAGCGGGCCAGAATAGTAATGCGAGAACATGACATTCGGGTGGGTATCGGCCAGTATTTTATCATGGTTGCGGTGATTTTTACGCACTTTTCCGCGATGTGAGCGGATAACGATTCCAACATCGGGATGTTTGCTGAGGAGGGCATCCATCAAGTTGTAGAAATGCGCAATACTATTGTCGGAATAGCGCCCCATACCCCAGCGAAAGGATTGGCAAACCAACAGCCGCTTGGGATGGCGGGCGACCCAGTCGTTTACTTCAGGGCCCCACGTCTTTCTTGGGAGGGTGTTTTTCTTTGTAAAACCAACTACTTGGCCGCGTTCGGCACTTTCTTCCTCAATGAACTTGATATTCTCACCCAACTCCTCCCAGAGCAAAATCTTTTGGGAGTAGTAGTTCATGCGCAGCCCCTTCAAGGAACCATTTATGCCCAACTGATAAGCGCCATGTTGAAGGAAAATGCTTTGCTGACCTGTCTTGCGGATATGCGCACCGCGCTGTTTACGGGTTGTTGAATCCCAATTTGGATCCGCAATCGTCAGAACCGCATCCGCAGCATTGATATCCTTTTTGTAGAACAATTTCATGCGCCATTTGGACATCGGTTCGGGCATAAAACCTTCGTCATGAAAGGCGCGGGCGAGTCTGGGTTCTTTGCGAAGCAGCTTTGAATAAACCTGCGCCTGCACCTTAACCTTACCCCGTTTATGAAGTCGGGCGAGAACCGGAAAAGTACTCTCAACATCGGGCATTCCGTTTAGATAGGCTAAAAGGGTCGGTCTATTCGGCATTCAGAGACTCCGTCAGGCTGAAATAATTCTGTCTTATCAAGATGAACAACATAAACTGCGTCATCCTGTTTGTTATTATGCGCTGCGCCAGGTTCTTTACCTTCAAGTTTGCCATCAATGCCAAACATCAGTAGCCTCTCACATCAATTGAATTTGGAACTGAACAGCAATGCTTATAACAATCAAGGGCAGTATTTTAGGTATCATTCTTTTGGGCAGGCCCTGTCAGAAGGGAATAGTGAGCTAGGCGGAAGTTTGGGTGTTGGCGGGATTTCAAGGGGACCATAGGCTCCAGTTTGGCTGTTCGTCGTCAAGGTTTTTGGAACCAAAGGCGGCTTAAACTAAGAGAGAGTTCGGCTCATCTGATTTTTGCATTATGCGGCGCGTTGACTGTGATGCAAGCGCTGGGCTTCGAGTGTCTTTCGTTTGATCCTTTCCCTTTGTTGGAGAATGGCTTTGTCACGGCCGAAGTAGACGTCAGACGGCGTGCAGTAGCCCGCGCCAAGCAACATCACGGTGGGAGCCAACTACCTATTAGTTAAGAAGCCCGTTCAAAAGGTTTCACCGGGTAGACTGTCACCAGTCTGTCATGGTGCTGCCTGCGCAACGGCATGTCCGCATAGGCCCAGACCATGGATCAGGCGCTGCTCTGCTTCCCCAACTGTCAGGGGTATATGGCTAGATGTATATATGGCAGGGTTTTCCGACATGGTAGAAGCCCCTTTTGGGCCCAAAGTGGTAGGATTTTCCGACATTTGAACTTCCAAAGGTTGGATTTTCCGACACCCCCTGTTTGATTTTCCTGCCATGAGATGTTGGATTTTGCTACGGGGGGGGGGGCGGGGTGTAGGACGCCACTTCATGAACTCTCTGGCCGCTGGTTTGCTTTCGTAAGCCAGTTCCGTCAGACGGTAATGGGCGCTTTGCCCTATTCCGTCTGGCCCCAAGCAATGCCCTTTTGTCACCACAATGAAGCCGCGCTCGATCAAGTCGTTGAAATAGCGTGATGCGGTGTCTCTGCCCACGTTCAACGCCTTTGCAGCGTCTCGGTGGCTCAGAAAGAGTTGACCATTATTCCCGCCATTGAAGCGACGCTTAAGTTCGATGTACAGGGCGGAACGTGTCAACGACTTTGAGACAGTGGCTTTTGGACTTTAGGCTTGGGTTTCTTCGGTTGGTTTTGGTGGGTTGATCCAGACGGGGGTCGGGATTTGAGGCGGTTTTGGTGGTTTGTGTACGAAGCGTTCGGGCGTGGCGAGGAATGCCGCGTCTAGTGTTGCTTGTCGCGCGGTGTAGATTTCTTGGGCCTGCCCAAAATGGATTTGGTCGGGCGTCATCAGACCAATCCCGGCGTTATGATGGTCTTGGTTATACCATGCAAAGAACCTGCGGCAGAATGCGCGAGCCTGCTCGATGGTTTCAAAGTTCTTGGGGAACTCTGGCTGATATTTCAGTGTTTTGAAGTGGGCTTCGGAGAACGGGTTGTCGTTTGAGGTGTGGGGCCGACTGTGGGACTTGAGCACACCAAGATCAACCAGCATCAGGGCTGTCGTCTTTGCCTTCATGGGCCCACCGCGATCTGCATGCAATGTCAGCTGATCGCGTGGAACCTCGTGTTTTTCCATCGCGTCGATGAACAGCTCTTTGAACTGGCTGGCGCTCTCCGCGTGCTCGACGCGCCAGCCAACAACGCGGCGGCTGAAGATGTCGAGGATGACATAGAGATAGAAGTAGGACCATTTCACCGGGCCCCTCAGCTTGGTGATGTCCCAAGACCAGACCTGATTGGGGGCTTCAGCTAGAAGTTCAGGCTTTTGATAGACGGGATGTGTGCTCTGTCGGCGGCGTTCGCCAACTTCGCCCTGCGCGGCCAATATCCGATACATCGTGCGGATTGAACACAGATAGGTGCCTTCATCCAGCAAGGTGGCAAAGACCTCTGTGGGCGTCTGATCCGCAAAGCGGGGTTCGCGCAGGTGGTGCAATACCTGGTCTCTTTCCCTTTCCGGCAGAGCCCGCGAAGACGCTGCGCGCGGTGGGCGTGTGCGTGGTGGTGCCGTCAGCGCCGCACGCTGTCGAAGAACGCTCGCGTGCGATAATGATAGCGCGGCGCAGACAGCCGAGGTCAAGCCGCTGCCGGTGGGCAATGCAATCGCGACGGCCATCATGATTTGCCGCTGCGCTCTTGCGTCTGCTCCATCTCGTCCAGAAGTCCCGCCACTTTTTTTTGGATGGCAATGATGGCTTCCGCCTGATCCAGACGGCGCCGCAAGGCTGTCACCTCACGGTTGGCCTTGGCCAGCTCAGCTTGCAATGGATTGGCAGGTGCCTTTTGTGGGCCACGGCGCATTGGCTGCAATGCACCCAATGTGCCGGCCGCCCGCGCACGGCGCCAATCGGTCAGTGCAGAGGAATAAAGCCCCTCCCGCCGTAGAATGGCGGAAACCCCGCCAGTGTCTGCCACTTGGTCCGTCTCATCCAGAATGCGCAGTTTGTATTTGGCTGTGAAGTTGCGTCGCTTCGGGATGCTCGTCAGTTCCGCTGTGGGAGCCAACGGCGCATTAACAACGCGGGGAGGCGACGTCGGGGCCAAAACGGCTCCAGATCCAGCATCTGGCGAAAGTGGTGATTGTGAAGGCATAACCATGGGTTCGTTCTCCTACGCCCTCAAGTGTAAACTTTAGCCAGTCAATTGTCTCACGCTTATTGGCACGGAGGGGTACGCACTTGGTCGGTGGGTTCATCGCCAACGGCCTAATGAAGCAGCATTGCCTGCTGAGAGGCGCCAAAGGTTGGATAACTTGGGCTTTGTGTGGGACGCACGTGCTGTGGCTTGGGACGAGGCTTTCAGCAAGCTGGTGCTGTTTAAAGCTCGTGAAGGCCACTGCAAGGTTCCCAGAGGACACACGGAAGAGGGCTTTGCTCTTGGAAATTGGGTGGCCAGACAACGATCAAATAGTGAGGTGCTGACTAATGACGAGCTGACTGCAGAACGATTGCAGAGATTGGATGAACTAGGCTTTGTTTGGGACGTAATTACTGCGGCGTGGGAAGCGGGTTTCAGTGCGCTGCTGCAGTTCAGAGACCGTGAAGGCCACTGCAGGGTTCCCCAAGGTTACAAGGAAGATGGATTCAATCTTGGAACGTGGGTTGGCAATCAACGGATAAGATTTGAGGCTTTGTCGAAAGGCCAGCAACAAAGATTGGATGACATAGGCTTTCCGTTGGACCCACATGCTGATGATTGGGAGAAGAGTTTCAGTATGTTGCAGCAGTTCAAGGACCGTGAAGGTCACTGCAATGTTCCACAAGATTACAAGGAAGACGATTTAAGGCTTGGCCAGTGGGTTAGTGTACAACGCAACAGAAATAATGAGGCCTTATCTGGCGAGAGGTTCAAACGATTGGATGAATTAGGCTTTGTGTGGGACGCAATAGTTGCGTTTTGGGAAGAAGGCTTCAGCAAGCTGAAAAAGTTCAAAGACCGTGAAGGCCACTGCAGGGTTCCCACGAGGCACACGGAGGATGGTTTTGCGCTTGGCAAGTGGGTTGGCAGACAACGGACAGTAAAAGAGGGGCTGTCTGCTGAGAGGCGCCAAAGGTTGGATGATTTAGGCTTTGTTTGGGACGGAAACGCTGCTGCTTGGGACGAGAGTTTCAGCAAACTGGTGCTGTTCAAAGCTCGTGAAGGCCACTGCAAGGTTCCCAGAGGACACACGGAAGATGGCTACAGACTTGATAAATGGGCCAGTAGACAACGCGTAGCAAAAGAGGTTCTGTCTGCAGAGCGACGCCAGAGGTTGGATGACATTGGCTTTGTTTGGGACGGTCGCAAAGGCTAAGGTCAATTGAAAGACCAGCCATCCTACCACTTAAAAAATTCGAAATTTTTCGCCGTTACCCTAGGAAAAGCAAGCAATACCCAAAATATACAATCATTTCCGTTTAGTTCTGTCGTTACTTACAAGATCGATCACTTGGAGCTCCTTGCCGCCATTCGCTGCAGGAAGCACCAAGGTCAGCAATGGGCCGGTAGCCGCATTGTTGCAGTGTCTTGCAGTGAAATCCGTGGACCACGGTCCGTGTTCCTTGCAAATCAGGTACTTGATCCACGGATATAGGTAAAAATGGTGCCGATAAGAGTGGTTCGATGCCTTGCCAGGGACCTTGGTCCGAGTGCAATCATGCAATAACAATATGTTAGCAGCCCACAAGCACGACGCAAGTGCCTTGTTTTGGTGCCTCAAGACTGAGGCTGTAGGGCAAATGCGTTCTTGGTAAGGGGAGGCCTGACCTCAAGCCGATTTGTGCAACAAAGCCCCTCCATGACGAATTCCCCCCCCACCTTCACAACTGGGCGTTGGGATGGTTAGGTTCCCAAAAGCATTATGAAGGACCAAGCCATGAACCACCTGCATTCCCTCGTACTCGCCATTACCCTGTTAGTTGGAGGCGTTTCTGTCGCTACAGCGCAGGACTTCAATAAAGGCTTTGAGGCTGCTCAATCAGGTGATTTCGAGACAGCATTGCAGGAATGGCGCCCATTAGCTGAACAAGGCAATGCTTCTGCCCAATACAATCTGGGAGTGGCGTACCGTAACGGCGAAGGCGTCCCTCAAGACGATGCTGAAGCTGTGCAGTGGTTTCGCCTAGCTGCTGGGCAAGGTGAACCAGACCGGGTTTACCGGAGACGGTTTAGTTTCTATTCTGCAACTATAGTAACAGTGTTCAGGCTGTCATAGAAGTTCCTTTCTGCTTGTGCTGGAGCGATGTATCCGATGGGTCCAAAACGGCGTTCGTGATTGAACCAGTGAACACCTGCACAGCGCCATCCGCTTCGTCACGCCGAATGCGCGCCACGCAGGCCACGATCATGCAACGCTCACAAATCGTGCCAATCTCTATGCAACTGCTCGCGCGCAAAACCCGCAACGCTGGTCAAGAAAAACCCGAAACTGGCAACCCGCAGGTCCCGTCTGGTTGAACCCAGAAAACGAAACCAGCGCCCCTGAAATCAGCGACGCCGCATGAAATCGGCGGACAACACCTTTGACAAACACCGATTGTCTCGGCCATCGCGTTGTCGTAGCTGTCACCAACGCTGCCGACTGACGGATCGATTTTGGCTTCTTCAAGGCGCTCTGTGTATTTGATCGACAAGTATTGAACGCCTCTGTCGCTATGATGAATAAGGGTCTTTGGATCTGGTTGACGCGCAGCTAGCGCTTGATCCAGAGCATCGAGCACCATCTGGGCATTGGGAGAGGAAGAGACCTTCCAGCCAACGATGTAGCGCGCGAAGACATCAATGATGAACGCGACATATACAAAGCCGACGGCGGTTCTGACGTAGGTAAAGTCAGCAACCCACAAGATGTTTGGTGCTGGTGCCTTGAACTTTCGGTTCACCTTGTCTTCAGGGCACGGCAAGGCAGGGTTACTCTTCGTGGTTGTCACATCACCGCGTGTAATTCCCTGTATTCCCATGCTTTTCATGAGGCGAACAACCGTGCAACGGGCGACTACAGTGCCCTCGTCGAGCAAGTCATGCCAGATTTTCACGGCCCCATATCGCTTCCTGCTCTTCTCCCAGTAGATGTGGATCTTGGTCATTAAGAAGGTATCGCGCTTTGCGCGGGCAGAGGCCTTCTCAGGATCAAGCTCAATCGATTTGTGGTGGTAATATGTGGATGGCGCGATCGGCAAAACCTTGCAAATCGCCACGATGCTCACGATGGTCGTCTATGAACATGATCATCTCTTCCATAGGCGGTCGAGGTCCGCCGCCGCGAAAAAAGCTGACGCCTTACGAAGAATGTCATTGGCCTGGCGCAGCTCACGGATCTCGCGCTGAAGCTCTTTCATCTGCGCGCACTCAGACTGTGTCAAACCTTCCCGATCACCGGTTTCAACCGCCTGCTTGTTGACCCAGTCCCGAAGCGTTTCGGGGCTACATCCTATCTTCTTCGAAATCGATCTGAAGCACTCAGATCGCGTCCGATAATCCGCTTCATTCTCAAGCGCCAAACGCTTTGCGCGCGCACGCACTTCTGTCGAAAAACGGTTCCCTGAATTTCCTTTTGTCATGACTTACCTTCCAAGCTTTATGCTCTCCGGTAAACTCGGTCTGGTTCACAACGCTTATCCTCCGTTTGCCTGACCATACGGGTGGGCAGCAATATCGATGGAGCCGCAAGGCGTGGTACTTCTTGGAAGTTCAAGGCAAAATTCGAGACCAAAAAGTATACAGATTGTTGACCTCTTGGCTCAAAGAGAATACATTAATCTAATCATCTTAGAAAAGGAATTTACCCTCATGTCGGACAATTATGATGATAAAAGCGTCTCAGTGGGCAGTCCCCAAGTGGCGAGCAATAGGATGTTGGGGGCTTACTCGCAATTGAAAGAGGCCATACTTCAAGGCGCTTTTACTCCTGGATCAAGGGTTTCTCAGGTAATGATAGCTGAACAGCTAGGGCTTAGCCGTACGCCCGTAAGGGAGGCGTTGCGGCTGATCGAGAAGGAAGGCCTTATCTCCTGTGAGCGTGGGAGGCAGGTGGTCATTTCCAATACGTCAATGGCGGATCTCGATGAACTGTATGCACTTCGAATTAAGTTAGACACCACAACTGTCCGTATGTCTGTTCTCCATCTCACTGACGAAGACATCACTGAAATGGAGGATTGCTTGGCGATCATGGGCGCCAATGACCCCTCAGAGAATTATCTCGAATTTGACGAGGCGCACCGACAGTTCCACATGATTGCCATTCAAAGTGCCGGTGCGAGACATATCCAGTACTCAACTCAACTCAACGAGCACGCAGAGCGCTACCGGAGGATCTACATCGGTCAAACGAGTTCTTATGACCGCTCACGTTTTGAGCATGAGGCCATCCTCGCGGCCTGCCGAAAGCGGGATGCCGAAAGCGTGGCCTGGTTGCTGGCTGAGCACTATGCTCGTATCGCACTCATAATCACAGCTCAGGTAGAGCCACAGTTTGAGCCGCGACTGGTACGCTCGGCGGTTGCTATCGCGTTGGAAGGCCGACCGGGGTCGACCTGTGAGCACAACGTGGAGATGCAGGCCGCCGAGGTTGACATACTAAGGCGACCCAAAGGTGGATCCACTTCCGCCGTTAAGACTGGAAAGGGGTCTAAATCATGAAGCGCCACAAAATCGCAATCATTGGATCGGGCAACATCGGCACCGACCTGATGATAAAGGTCAAGCGTCTTTCAGAAACGCTTGAAGTCGCGGGTCTCATCGGGATCGACCCTAAGTCGGATGGCATTGCCCGTGCGCAACGTTTGGGCATCGCCGTATGCTGCAGTGGGCTTGGAGACTATCTTGCCTCAGAGGCATCGGAAGGTGTCGCATTGGTCTTCGACGCTACAAGTGCTGGCGCCCATGCCCAGCACGATTCAATATTGGCAGATCGGGGTATCAGGAGGGTTGACTTAACGCCGGCGGCCATCGGCCCTTTCATCGTACCATCGGTCAACCTAGATTCTAACCTAAGTGCGCCAAACGTCAATATGGTCACCTGTGGTGGGCAAGCGACGATTCCTATTGTCGCGGCCATATCGGCCGTCGCGCCGGTGCGCTACGCTGAGATCATAGCTGCCATCGCGTCGAAATCTGCCGGGCCCGGCACCCGCGCCAACATTGATGAATTCACCGAGACGACGTCGAGGGCGATCGAATTGGTAGGTGGCGCAGAGCACGGCAAGGCGATAATCATCCTCAATCCCGCAAACCCGCCGATTACGATGCGCGACACGGTTCTGTGCCTGTGTGAAAGGGCAAACCACGACGAAATCCGAGCCTCAGTGCTCGAGATGGTCGCGCAGGTAGCAGATTACGTTCCAGGCTATCGGCTCAAACATGAGGTCCAGATCGAGGAGGTGGGAGACAACGCGCCTTTGGTTTTGGCCGATTATGACATGCGGTTTACCGGTCTGAAGGTCAGCGTGTTCCTCGAGGTCGAGGGGGCCGCGCACTACCTGCCCTCCTATGCGGGCAACCTAGACATTATGACCTCCGCCGCGCTCAGGACAGCCGAACGGATACTATCAAAGGGAGCGGTAGGATGAGCATCTATTTACAGGACGTCACGCTACGCGATGGGATGCACGCCATCCGTCACCAAATCACACCCGAACAGTTGGGCAGGATTGTCGCTGCGCTCGATGCTTCGGGCGTCGATGCCATCGAGGTGGCGCATGGCGACGGGTTGGCCGGATCGTCGCTGAACTATGGATTTGGGTCGAACGGCGACCGAGCGTGGATTGAGGCCGCCGCTGAGAATTGCAAGCGAGCTAAGCTAACTACGCTGCTGCTGCCTGGCATCGCGACGATCGAGCACTTGAAAATGGCCGCCGCTATGGGGGTGACCTCCGTACGCGTCGCAACGCATTGTACTGAGGCCGACATTTCCGCCCAGCATATCGAGGCTGCGCGTAATCTGGATATGGACGTGTCCGGTTTTCTTATGATGTCGCATATGTCCACCCCTGCCGACCTCGCACTTCAGGCTAAGCTAATGGAAGGGTTCGGCGCGCATTGCGTCTATGTCACCGATTCCGGCGGTGCATTAACCATGACGGGCACCGCCGAGCGTATCCGGGCCTACCGCGACAAGCTCGACCCCGGCACCCAGATCGGGATTCACGCCCATCAGAACCTGTCGGTCTCCGTCGCCAACAGTATTGTTGCCTTGCGGGAGGGCGCGACCCGCGTCGACGCCTCGCTATGTGGCATGGGAGCAGGAGCTGGAAATACACCCATCGAAGCGCTCGTTGCGGTCATGGAACGTGAGGGGCTTAAACATGGTGCTGACCTCTTCGCGCTGCAGGACGCCGGCGAAGACCTTGTCCGTCCGTTGATGGACCGACCCGTACAAGTGGACCGTGATACGATTTCGCTGGGCTACGCTGGGGTCTATTCCAGCTTTCTACGACATGCTGAAACAGCGTCCGAGCGCTACGACGTGGACGTACGCTCCCTGCTTGTGGAACTTGGTCAGCGGCAGATGGTCGGTGGACAGGAAGACATGATCGTTGATGTTGCCATCGAGATGTCGAGGTCTCAGACATGAGCGGGGGCAAGAAGCAGCCACTGCGATCGCGCCAATGGTATCAGGGCAATTCCAAGAGTGCCTTCATGCATCGGTCGTGGATGAAGAATCGCGGTGTGCCGGACGATATGTTCGATGGCCGTCCAGTGATCGGCATCTGCAATACGTTTTCCGAGATGACGCCTTGCAACGCGCATTTGCGTGGACTGGCCGAGAAGGTGAAGTTTGGTATTTACGAGGCAGGGGGGTTTCCGGTTGAGTTTCCCGTGTTGTCGCCCAGCGAGAGTCAGACCCGGCCAACCGCCATGCTCTATCGCAACCTCGCGGCGATGGACGTTGAGGAATCTATCCGGTCATGCCCCATTGATGGTGTCGTGCTGATGGCAGGCTGCGACAAGACTACACCGTCCCTAGTGATGGGCGCGGCGAGTTGTGACATCCCGGCAATCCTCGTTTCTGGCGGCCCTATGCTGAATGGCGTGGTCAAGAACGAGCGCGTGGGTTCTGGAACGGCGGTCTTTCGCTGGGTTGAGGAACTCAATGCTGGGACTATGAGTGAAGAGGATTTCCTCGCCGCAGAGGCCGGTCACGCGCGTTCCGCTGGATCCTGCATGACCATGGGCACAGCGTCGACCATGGCAGCGATGGTCGAGGCGATGGGTCTGGGCTTGTTCCAGAACGCCGCCATTCCGGCCGTTGATTCGCGCCGTGCGCAGCTGTCGCAAATGGCAGGACGGCGCATCGTCGACCTGACACGTGCACGTACGACTATCGGTGATATCCTGACGCGCGAGGCATTTGAAAACGCAATCCGTGTTAATGCCGCCATCGGTGGATCCACAAATGCCGTGCTGCATCTCATTGCCATAGCGCGGCGCATGGGAGTGGATCTGAGTCTCGACGATTGGGACCGGCTAGGTCGCGGCGTACCAACCATCGTCGATCTGATGCCATCAGGGCGCTTTTTGATGGAAGACTTCTACTACGCGGGTGGCCTTCCGGCGGTGATGCGGATCTTGGGAGAGCACAATCTGCTCCATCGCGAGGCCCTCACCGTGAGCGGTGGCACTGTCTGGGATCAGGTCGAAACGGCGGAGGTCTGGAACGAAGAAGTCATTCGTGGCTGGGACAAACCGCTGACAGACGAGGGCGGCATCGCGGTGCTGCGCGGCAACCTCGCGCCACGCGGCGCGGTGCTCAAACCTTCCGCTGCATCGCCTGAGCTCTTCTCCCATCGCGGGCGCGCCGTCGTCTTCTCTTCGATCGAGGACTATCACGATCGGATCAATGACCCTGATCTTGATGTGGACGAGACATCCATCCTCGTGCTGCAGAACTGTGGGCCCAAGGGCTATCCAGGGATGGCCGAGGTCGGTAATATGGGCCTTCCCAAAAAGCTCTTGGAAAAAGGCGTCCGCGATATGATCCGCATCTCCGATGCGCGGATGAGCGGCACCGCCTATGGCACTGTGATCCTTCATGTTGCGCCCGAGGCGGCCGAAGGCGGGCCATTGGCCTTTGTCAGGTCTGGCGACTGGATCGAGGTAGATATTGCGGAGCGACGCCTTCATCTCGACGTAGGTGCAGACGAGTTGGATAGGCGTGCCGAGAACTTCGTTCCGAGCCTGCCGTCTGTGGCCAGCGGTTACCAGCAGTTGTATCGCGATCATGTGGAGCAGGCCGATTTGGGATGCGACTTTGATTTCGCCGATGCATCTTGTGCGCTTTCCCCGCAGCGAGTGAGCCACTGATGTCGCGTATCCTAATCGTCACCGGAGGGTCGCGAGGCATCGGGGCTGCAGCAGCACGCGCCGCCGCGCGTGACGGCTGGCACGTAGTACTCACTTACCGTAGCGGCAAGGCAGAAGCGCAGGTCGTAGTTGACGAAATTGTAAGGCTGGGTGGCACAGCAGAGGCACGGTATACGGACGTCGCGAAAGAAGGTGACGTAGCCGCGCTCTTCGATCACGTTACCGAGCAATACGGACGTCTTGACGGGTTGGTCAACAATGCAGGTATCCTGCCACCGGTAAGTTGCTTTGAGGAGATAGACCTTGCGCGCTGGACCCGGACGTTCTCCATCAACGCCACAGGCCCGTTCCTGTGCTGCCGCGCTGCGGTCGGGCTGATGGCTAAGCGTCATGGCGGTGAGGGCGGGTCAATCGTCAACGTATCCTCAATGGCCGCTTCTCTGGGTGCGCCCAATGAATTTATCGACTACGCGGCCTCCAAGGGTGCAATAGAAACGTTGACCGTCGGCCTCTCGAAGGAGTTTGGTGTGGATGGCATACGCGTTAACGCTGTGCGGCCTGGACTAATTGCAACCGAGATCCACGCTTCGGCAGGCGATGCAGCTCGAGTCGAGAGGCTGGCCTCGGGCGTGCCACTGGGCCGGCCTGGGAGCGCGGAAGAGACGGCGGAGGCCATCATTTGGCTACTGTCGGATGCCTCGAGCTATGTTACTGGCTGCTTGATGCCCGTTAGCGGCGGTCGCTGAAATTACACCGAAAAGGAACTAGTCAATGACCGTCATCGTCAACCATACTGGAATCACCGTAAAGAACCTCGATCGCGCTGAATCGATGTTCCGTGACCTCTTTGGCTTTTCCACCATCTCGCGTGCTCCGCGCGATCCCGCAATCATTGAGGCGGTAATCGGAGTGCCCGGCGCTGAGGTTGAGATTGTCTATATGCAGAACGGTCCGGCTCGGATTGAATTGCTAGCCTATTCAGCACCCAATGATCGAAAGGACTATCGGCCGCGCCCGGTCGATCTAGGATCATTACACATGGCCGTCAATGTGACAGACATGGATGAGATCGCCGAGAAGGCGTTGGCCTGGCCGATGGACCGGGTGGGCCACGAGGTACGCATCGACGCAGGACCGAACGAGGGGGCACGGATCGCCTATTTTCGCACACCCGAGGAGGGATTGATCATTGAGTTAATCCAGTTACCGGAGGGCGGGGCAAGCTGAGAGTTAAGTCCGTCAACTGCCCTAAGGGGCCGACTTCACCAACTTCTCTGTGTCTTCCCGCTGCCCCCATTCGTGCCAAGAGCCGTCGTAGAGTTTCCAGTCTCTGTGCCCAATTTCTTCAAGCATAAAGCCAAGGATCGAAGCTGTGACGCCCGAGCCGCAGGTTGTAAGGACCTGGCCGGAAAGCTCGGCGCCGCGCGATTCGAAGATACTACGTGCCTGTTCTCGCGAAACAAAGCGATGCGAAGGTGCAGGCTCGAAGAATAGCTGCCAAGGCGTGCTGATAGCGCCGCGCATGTGGCCGGATGCGACGCCGGGATAGCCCGAGCCTTCGTGGCCGTCAAACTTGGCTGCAGTTCGTGCGTCGACGATCACGGCATTGCCATTAATCCCTGCATCGCGAACCTCGTCGAGGGATGCTACGCGGCCTGGAATGATGTTCGCTTTGAAGTCCCGACGGGTAGCGGGGACGGGTTCGCTTGTTTCTAGATTCTGCCCGTCAGCGATCCATTTGCGCAGGCCACCGTTGAGTATGCGCACGCGGTCATGGCCGAAGGTGCGGAACATCCACCATAGTCTGGCAGAGACATAACCTGCGTCATAAATGATGACATCGGTAGTGTCGCCGATGCCCAAACCACCTACAACCGACTCGAACTGTTTGGCGCTCGGCAGCATATTCACATAATCAGAACTCGGATCGGAAATTTCCATTAAGTCTACGAAACGCGCGCGGGGTATGTGACGCTCGCGAAAATCGTCAATCGCCTGCTTGCCAGATTCGGGCAGATACCAGGAGCAGTCGAGGACCACCCTGTCGGCCTCAACATCATCTCGTAGATTGCGGGCTAGCACCTCAGTCTCGATCAGCCAGTCACTCATGATGCGCGCTCCTATCGCTTGATTGCCGGGCGGCGGGGTGCTTCGACCCAACTCGCTCCGGTCATCACACCGCCGTCGATAATAATGTTCTGTCCGGTCAGGTAGCGCGTCGCGGGAGCCACGAGGTAGAGCGTCGTGGTGACGAGGTCCTCCGGTGTGGCCATCCTCCCCTGCGGAATGTAGTTGGCGAACCATTCCGCGCGGTAGTCGTCGTCCCAAAGCTGGCGCGTGAATTCTGTTTTCACGAAACCCGGCTCGATGGAGTTAACTTGGATTCCGTCAACAGCCCATTCGTGCGCCTGACTCCGTGTAAGCGACGTGACTGCGGCCTTGGTAGCCGCATAGACCGAGATCGTGTCGAAAGAAACATTAGCAGAGAGAGAGCTGAAGTGCACGATCCGCCCACCGCCCTGTGCCTTCATTACCCTATGCACGGCCTTGGACATAAAGAACACTGAGCGCATGTTTACCGAGGTGATGAGGTCGAAGTCTTCCTGTGTAACTTCATTTATGGGCTTGCGCCGGTTGGCGCCCTGAAGATTGACGAGGATATCGATGCGTCCGGTTTGTAGGACGGCGTCGTTCACAAGTTCCGTGGCCGCTTCCTCTGTGCTAAGATCCATCTGCATACCCATGAAGTCAAATCCCCTGTTGGCAAAAAGCTCAGAGACTTCATCAAGTCTGTCCTGGGAAAGGTCATGGACAATCACTGTTGCACCAGCTTGGGCCAACGCAATCGAAATTTCCCGGCCGATTGCGCCCGCGCCGCCCGCGACGAGGGCGGTTTGGCCTTTCAACGAGAATAGATCCTCTAAGTAGGTAGTCATTTGTTATCTCCCCATCTGGATGCCAATAAAAAATCGAAATAGTTTCAATGTCTATCAGAAGTGCATGACTGGCATACAGTCAACTAAAATCTGCATACAGTTTGCATGGATGTCGATCAGATATGAGTTCATTTTTACACCATTTTGGCGGAAATAAAAGAAAGGCTTGCAGGATTTGCTTAATTGTGTGAGCGTAATCGCACTGTAATGTATGCAGATTGCTACTCTGATAAAAAAATTCTGGGAGGAATGCTACAATGTTTAAACGCACATTCA
This sequence comes from Octadecabacter arcticus 238, assembly GCF_000155735.2. Classification (GTDB taxonomy): domain Bacteria; phylum Pseudomonadota; class Alphaproteobacteria; order Rhodobacterales; family Rhodobacteraceae; genus Octadecabacter; species Octadecabacter arcticus. The sequence continues at coordinate 2,559,026 of NC_020908.1, read as the reverse complement.
TGTTGACGGCTACAGCCGTAATCGCCGCAGTAGGACTAAGTGCGCCAGTCAGCGCTCAGTCAGAAGAGGAGGTAACACTTCTCGTTTCACCGCTGTCTTTCGCCTTTCCGCACTTCGTCTTTATGGTGGAGCAAATGGAGGATGAGGCCGCGCTTATTGGAAATGTAAATATCATAGTCGCCGATGGTCAACTTTCGTCACCCAAGCAGATCACCGACATCGAGGCGGCAATTGTGCAGGGGGTCGATGGGATCATCGTCGCACCAACGGATGCTGATTCCCTAGCTGGTGCGGTCCGGATGGCAATCGAAAACGGCATCCCAGTCGTAACTGTTGACCGCCCAGTGAATGGCGTCCCAGATGTCTTGGCCAACGTAGCGGCCGACAACTATATTGGGGCAGTGGCTCAGGGTGAGCAGGTAATTGCCGATTTCCCTGAGGGTGCTACTATCGTGAATCTACAAGGCATTCCTGGCGACAAAACGGCTAATGATCGTAATGGCGGCGCGCATGAAGCGCTCGATGCGGCGGGCGACAGCTACATATTTGTTTCCGAACAAGCGGCTAACTTTAGCCGTGACGAAGGTTTGTCGGTCACCGAGAATATCCTCACAGGTCTCGGCGATGCGCCGGCGGTCATCATTGCGGCCAATGACGACATGGCGCTTGGCGCAGTGCAGGCGGTCGAAGCTCGCGGGTTGACCGGTCAGGTCGCGATATACGGCTATGATGGATCAAAAGACGCGCTGCGTGCTGTGCGAGACGGAACCCTTGCAGGGACAGTTGATCAGTTTCCAGGTGAACAAGGTCGAACTGCGGTCCGGATTCTAGTGGACCACATTCGCAATGGCACTGTGCCCGAAAGTGACAACATCCTTTTGGCTCCTATCGCAATCACCTCGGCAAATCTCGACATGGCCGAGCGTATCAGCCTGATTGGCGAGTAAGCTAATCATGCTGGACATCAAACCCAAACCAGCAAAAGATCCAGTACCGGGGCGCGACACGAGCTCCGGTGCGATCGTGCTTGAGGCGGACCGACTGACAAAGAGATTCTTCGGCGTCACGGTTCTCGACGGGATTTGCCTATCACTCAAAAAGGGAGAGGTCCGCGCGCTACTCGGTGAGAACGGAGCTGGTAAGTCGACTGTTATCAACTTGCTATCCGGCGTTCATCAACCGGACGGTGGCTCGGTCCGCATGGATGGTGAGCAGATTCAATTCCTGAGCCCGCTCGAGGCCGACAGAGCGGGTATCAGCGTAATTCGACAGGAGCTCTCCCTGTTTCCTGATCTCTCGGTGGCGGAGGCAATTTTTGCGGGTCACCTCCCTATTGGACGTTTCGGACTGATCGATTGGCGTCACGTCCACAAGGCGACTGCCGAGGCCTTGGCTAGACTAGGGCTCACGATTGATGTGCGAGCGCCGGTAGCTAGTCTTTCAGTCGCCGAACAACAGATGGTCGAAATCGCACGCGCGCTAACGCGTTCGTCCCGCGTTGTCATCATGGACGAGCCGACGGCCTCACTTTCGCCAAAGGAAGTCGCCCATCTGGGCGAGATTATCGAACAGCTCGCCGCTGAGGGCGTGGCCATCCTCTACGTCAGCCATCGCCTCGACGAGGTGAATGCCTTCTGCAAAACCTTCACTGTCCTTCGAGACGGCACAGCCATCTCCGAGGGTCTGGTGAGTGAGACTGACATCCCCTCGATGATCAGAGACATGGCGGGGCGCCATATCGAGCTGAGTCGGGCCGGTGCTGACCGCACGCAGGGCGAGATTGTGCTGGAGGTCGACGGCTTGGCCTCACGCAATCGAGGACGCGGCAGCCGGATGGTCAAGAACGTGAGTTTTGCCCTGCACGCGAGCGAAATTCTTGGGCTTGCCGGCATCGTGGGTGCCGGCCGAACCGAAACGGCTCGGATGATTTTTGGTCTCGATCCAATCGGTGAGGGCCAAGTCGTGCTCGATGGCGCGCCCTTTGAACCTGCCAGCCCCGAAGCTGCAATGAAGGCGGGAATCGGGTACGTTTCCGAGGACCGAAAAGACCTGTCGATCTTGCCGCAACGATCAGTGCTGGAGAACTTCGCGCTGACTCAGCCGGTACCTGCCCGCGCCTTTGGTCGGGTCGACCGAGCGGCGGAGGGCCGGATGCTGTCTGACTACGTTTCGCAGTTGGGCATCAAGATGCAGAACGCCCGGGTGCCCATCGCAACGCTGTCGGGAGGCAATCAACAAAAAGTTGTCCTGGCGCGCTGGATTGCGCGGCAGCCTCGCGTACTCATTGTCGACGAGCCTACGCGGGGCATTGACGTTGGTGCCAAAGAGGACGTCCACGACCTGATCCGCAAAATCGCTGCCGAAGGCGTGGCGGTGCTGTTGATCTCCTCCGACATGCCGGAAATCCTAGCACTCGCCGACCGCGTGGTTACCTTGCGCGAAGGCAAAACAACCGGCGAGACGGATACGCACGAGGCCACAGCTGAGATGCTTATGGCGCGGATGACAAGCCATGATTGAGCATAATCACTTTCCATTAAGGACCAACCAACTATGATTACCGGTACTGATACCGAGGCTACCCTTGCCCGTGCCAGGCGATTTGCGCTTCTTGGCAAGCTCGCTCCACTCATTTTCTTGTTGGGTCTCGTGGTGATCTTCACCAGCCTGCAGCCCCGTTTCCTGTTGCCGATCAACCTCTTCAATATCCTGCGGCAAGTATCAATCTTCGGGATCATCGCTGTCGGTATGACCTTTGTAATACTGATCCGCGGGATCGACCTGTCGGTCGGTTCGCTGGTCGCGGTGGCAGGCCTGTGCGCTGCCGTAGTGGCTAAAGGTGGGATCGACGGCAGCTTTTCCTCGGATGGGGCAGGTTGGCACTGGTCGTTCGCAGCACTTGCGGCACTGACTGCAGGCACAGTGGCAGGACTTTTGCAGGGCATGGCGGTCGCTTGGCTGGCGGTGCCGGCCTTCGTTGTCACGTTGGGCGGGCTCACGATTTTTCGTGGAATCGCGCTGGCTATCGGGAACGGAGGCAATATCGCGGGTTTCTCGCCAGAATACGGGTGGTGGGGCACAGGCCTTGTCGGTCCTGTCCCTGTGCCATTGATTGTCTTCGCAGTAGTGGCACTCATTGGCTATCTGGTCCTTACGCAAACCCGCTTCGGTCGCTCCGTTTATGCCGTCGGTTCCAACCCCGAGGCAGCTCGGCTCTCAGGGATCAACGTCAACCGTGTCACCATCGCGACCTACGGAATTATCGGTTTTTGCGCAGGGCTTTCGGGCTTCGTGCTCTCTGCCAGGCTTAACTCTGCCGAAGCGGTAGCCGGCACTGGTTACGAACTGACCGTGATTGCGGCAGTCGTCATCGGAGGCACCAGCCTTCATGGCGGTACGGGTGGTGTGATAGGCACAGTGATCGGTGCTATCCTGACCGGAGTGCTGATCAATGGTCTCGTACTCTTGAACACGCCCCCCTACACTCAGCAGATTATGATTGGCCTGATCATCATCGCCGCCGTGGCCTTTGACGCATTCATCAAGAGGCAGAGTCGATGACAAATACTGTTTTACTTACTGGGACTCCGCGTTCTGAAGAACGTCCGCGCGTGCTTCGCGCTGGCCGGCTTGAGGCAACTTATGCCGCAGGTGCGATGCGGTGCATTCGCTGGAACAATGTTGAAATCCTACGCGCTGTCCTCTTCCTTGTCCGCACCCCCGGGTGGGGCACTCCTTCGGCGAAAATCTCCAGCCTAGAGATTGAGGAAAGCGCCAAAGCATTCACCGTCGCCTTTGAGGCGCATTATGCCGAGCCAGGCAAGGGAGTCATAGCGTCGGTTCGCATCGCCGGACTGGCTGACGGTAAGTTCAACGCACGCGCGACCATCCGCGCGGAGAGGGAATTTGAGACCAATCGTACTGGCTTCGTTATTCTGCACCCGCTAGACGGCTTCGCCGGAACTGATGTGGAGATCGAACACGCTTCCGGATCCGACGAGACGCTGAAGATGCCGCTGACGCTGTCGCCGGGACAACCGGTGAAGGACATACACGCAATCACCCATCGGCCTGCACCGGGCTTGACGATCGAAACCCGCTTCGAGGGCGATATCTTTGAAATGGAGGATCAACGGCAATGGTCGGATGCATCGTTCAAGACTTACAACCGACCCCTTGCATTGGTATCACCCTACCTCATCAGCCCCGACGAGCCGATCGAGCAATCGGTGAGCTTGACGGTCACCGGCACTGGGAAGCGGCCAGCCCCTGCGGTCACGCCTCCCAAGATCGAGGGACAACAGATGCCGTCCTACGCCCTGCCGCTTGATCGGCCCGGTGATGCGCAGCACGCGCTTAATTACGGCGACGCGGTTAAGGCGCTGGGGCCGCAAATTTTACTGCTGAGATACGATCTCACCGAGGAGACAAGTCCGGTTGACGCCGGCCCGTTGGCCAGGCTGCTTTCCCTGACGCGAGCTGACCTTGAGGTTCAAATCGTCACCGCGGCACAGGATACCGAGGCCTTGGACGCGGACATTGCGCGGGTCGCACGCGAGCTGTCTGATGCGGATGTTGAGGTCGCGCGGGTGTCCGCCTTCGCCAAGATTGATGAGAACAGCTACCAGCCCGGTCAAGAGCGCCCGCCGCACGCCGCGGAATCTGACCTCGCCGCAGCGCTTGTCAGGCATTTTCCCTCAGCCCAACTGATTGGCGGCTCGCCAGCGTTCTTTACTGAGTTCAACCGCAAACGGCCCGATACGGCGCTCTGGCAGGGCGTGACCTTCGCCACGACGCCAGTGGTCCATGCCTCCGACGACGCTTCGGTGATGGAGACGTTGCAGTCACTGCCCCATATCGCAACGAGTGCCAAGACGCTGGCAAACGGGTTGCCACTGTCGATTGGGCCCATTGGGATTGGTATGCGTTTCAACCCCTACGGCTCGGCACCCGCCCAGAACGAGCCCGAATTGCGTGAGGAAATGGCGGCCCGAGACCCGCGCCAGCGGGGTGTGATGGCCGCCGCGTGGATCGTGGGCTATCTGGCCCAGATCGCGCCCTACAGCTTCGAGCGGTTTGCCTTCGCCGCGCCAACAGGGCCCTTCGGTCTGATCTCTTCGCAGCAGGAGTATCCGCGCGCGTTCTGGGACGATCAGTCGGACGGCGCGCTCTATCCGATTTTCCACGTCGCACGCTGGTTGTCCGCTGCAGCGGGCGCACGGATCGTCGCGGCAGGGACTGAGAGCGATGTGGCCTTCATCGTTTGGGAGCGAGATGGCGCACCGGGTGCGCTCGTTGCCAACCTCACGTCTGAAACACGTGACATGCCCGATCTACCGCTGAAGGCGACAGTCGGAACCGTTCTCGATGGTGACACCGCAGCTGATCTGGCGAGGACGCCCGATCACTCGGTAACAGCCGATTGGCCCACCCGTCTCACCGCCTACGCAGTGGCCCATACCGGAGAAGTCCGATGACTGATTCTCTTAAGGGACTACTGATTGGGTGTGGGTTCTTCTCGCGCAATCACCTCCACGGCTGGGCGGAGGTCGACGGGGCGGAGATAGCTGCCGTATGCGACCTCGACGTGTCCAAGGCACAGGCTATCGCACAGGACTTCTCCATTCCTGCATGGCACGGGGATGCCTCCGTCATGAACGCTGGCGACTTTGATTTCGTCGATATCTGCACGACCATGGACACCCATGAGACGCTGGTGGCCCAAGCGGCAGCCGCAGAGATTCCCGTTATTATCCAAAAACCTCTTGGCCCAGATTTCGCCACATGCCGCCGGATCGATCAAATCTCCCGCGAGGCGGGCATACCGGTGATGGTCCACGAGAATTTCCGTTTCCAGAAACTCTTTTTAAGGTTGCGCGACATCCTTGACTCGGGCGAGATTGGCGAAACCAGTTTCGGGCGGCTCTCATGGCGCAACGACATTGATGTTTATACATCACAGCCCTATCTGCTGAAGACCGAGCGATTCATGATTATGGATGTGGGAATCCACATGCTCGATCTTGCCCGTTTCCTGATGGGCGATGCCGATGCAGTCACATGCCTTAACCAGTCGGTCAAAGAGGGCCTTGCCGGGGAAGACGCATCAACATTTCTGTTGCGCCATAAAAACGGGTCTGTAACTGCCATCGACATCAGCTATGCCAGCCATCGCACGCCCAGCCTGTTTCCACAGACCCTTGGTGTGATCGAGGGGCGCGGCGGCACGGTGCAGATTTTAGAAAACGAGGTGCTGCGTGTCCATTCCGGTGGCAATATCCGGGATGAGAAAATCGAGGACGATGGCCGCGACTGGACCTCCTCGCCATGGACACAGATTCAGGACTCGGTTCCACGCACTCAGCAACACTTCATTGATAGTCTTTGTCACGGTCGCGCTTTCCAGACTTCTGCTGAGGACAGCTTACAAACCTATGCACTCGCGGAGGCAGCCTATCGCTCGGCCGAAAGCGGGCGGCTTGTATCCTTTGATGACCTGGAGACCGCGCCATGACCCCTGATCAAACTTGCCGTGTCGGCAACACAGATCTGCGTATCCCAGTGATGGGTCTTGGGACTTGCCCTTTGGGCGGGATCTACGCCTCCATCGGAGAGCTTGAGGCACAGGCCAGTTTTGAGGCTGCCTGGGAGAGTGGACTGCGGTTCTACGACACAGCGCCGTGGTACGGGACCGGCCAGGCCGAGCATCGTACGGGTCGCGCCCTCTACGACAAGCCGCGGGCGGACTACTCGTTAACCTCTAAGGTCGGGCGCGTGCTGCGCGCGCCGCGCGATCGGGTTGCTTACACACAATCCCGTTGGGCCGATGCACTTGAATTCGAGGTCGACCATATCTTCACGTATGACGCGATCATGCGCTCTTACGAGGACAGCCTGCAACGGCTTGGGCTCAACCGGATCGACGCGCTCTACATCCACGACTTGGACACGGGGCATTTCCCCGATCCTGACGCATTCGAGGCGCGCTTCCAAGAGCTGGAACACGGGGGATACCGTGCGCTTGAAGAACTGAAATCCTCGGGCGAGATCAAGGCCATTGGCGCGGGAATTAATGAGCGCGGACTCATACCACGGTTCCTCGATGGGGCCGATCTCGATGTTTTCCTCGTGGCCTCACGCTACACTTTGTTGGAGCAGGAGATCTACAACAAGGAGATAGTACCAGCCGGCCGTCGCGGCGCCTCAATGGTGATTGGAGGGGCCTTTAACTCGGGGGTGCTCGCTACCGGCTTGACAGGTGACGCAAAGTATGAGTACGGGGTCGTGCCCACCGATATAGCCTTCCGGGTCAAGCGCTTATGGTCCATCGCCTCTGATCACGGCATCCCGCTGGCTGCCGCGGCGCTACAATTCCCACTGGCCGCGCCCGAGGTGACGTCGGTCGTGTTTGGAGCTGTGTCGCCAGAGGAAGTCAGGGCTAACATAGCGCATTTCAAACTGAAAATTCCAAACGGGTTTTGGTCGGACGTACGATCTGAAGGTCTAGTCTTGGAAGATGCAATTCTTCCAGATGGAGAGGATTGAAAATCAATGCCTCGTCTGATTTTGGCTTGGAAAAATATCTTTCGTACAGGCCCCATTGCGGCCGTGTTGCATGGATCAGGTGCGGCGCGGAACGCGACCTACCCAAGACGGAATTCAGGCGGTGCGTTGGAAGTTGGGGCGGCCAATTTCGGTCATCCGGTTAAGGATCCGGACGCCAATCTTGGCCTCTGTCAACACCTGCGGCCGGCATGCTGATGCCGCATGAAACCACTGTTACAGACGGTGTCGCGACAATGCCCCACGCCGGGGTCCCTGTAACAACGCCAATTTGTGGCTTACTCGAATGACAAAACACTCCTCATCTCGCTACATCAAACCTGGCCCGGGGTTGCTGCACCATCTTGCCCAGGCCCATGGACCGGGAGCCAAGCACCACGGGCCCCGGACAATAGAGCACGCATCCACGTCCGCGTTCAGCATTGCCTGCGCCCAGTTGGCATTTGATGGTCTTGCTTGGACCGCGGTCCGTGGACCAAGCCACGCATGCCTAGTCACACCCTCTAAGGTGGGGTATACTAAAACCCCATGAATCGATGATAGTTGAGCACAATGAAAGCTAATCCCAAACCATGGCTCTACGGCCCAAACTGGCAGGGTATTCGGTGCGAGGCTCGGACCCGTCGGGGTACCTTGTGCCAGCGCCCCGCTAGACTCCCTGTGGGGCGCTGTAAGCTCCATGGAGGGGCTTCCACTGGTTCAAGACCAAGGAAGGCCTTGCGCGACTCACGGAGGCTAAAACCAAGCATGGGCTCTACACCAAAGAGAAGAGAGCAGCGGCTAGGCGCTTTGCAGAGGAGGGGCGTCAGAGGCGCGGCGAACTTAAGGAGCTGGAGGCGTGGTTCGTGGACCACGGGCATTTGGACAAGGACTGGCGGGATTGGTTCAAATAAGGGGCTGGTGATAGCAGGCTCGTGGCATTGGACCAATTGCCTTGGGGGTTGCTGTGGTCATCCTCAGGGGCAAGTAGGGATGCTGCAAGGGGGGGCACCCAAACAAGTACCGCGGTCCTTGGACCATGGGCCTATAATGTTGGTGCCACAAATTCGTGGGGTGGAGTTTCATCCTAACAGAATAGTAGCGAGTGTCCCATAGTCCCGAAGTAAAAATAGCTTATGGACACCCTTTATGCAATTAAAACAATTGATTAAATCAAAGTATCCCACTGTCCCAATAAATAATAATACCTTCCCCTTTTTGTTTGTTGTACTGCTACTGTTTTTCCAGGTGTCTCACTTTATCAGTGGGACACTGGGACATCAAAATGGAATATCTTCATCTAAGCAATCCAAAAATAGCTGGTCTGGCGCAACTACATCATAATCAATATCCATGAACAGATCTGTATCCATGCATAAAAGGTTTCTGCGTTGGCCTTCAACAGTCACCTTCATCGTCAGACGATCTTTGGACACCTCAGCTAACATGTTTGCTTCGTACAACGCCTTAGTGACGGCTCTATCGCTACTTCCCAGGTAGTTACCAGTTGCCTGCGATAATTGTTTTACAACCTTTTGAGCGGCCGTGATATCTATGAAGACGTGCTTGTCATTCATCCACCCGACTTTCACGCCTTGGCCTTCTATTTTTTGGTATTCCCCGGAGCCAGTTAGCTTCCAACCAGCAGCAGTATGGTATTTTGGACTTCCTCCGCCTTGCGCTGCTAAATGACAGCTCCCCATACTTAAAGCAGACTGGAGTATCTTGACGAACCTTTCGGCATCGGATGAATCCTTATCCACACCAGCTTGTATGAGTTATTGTCAAATCTGGTGTTTGAGTATTGTTGGTCATGCGGTGATCTGGTCGGGGTTTGTGGTTTCGATTCCGTCTTTGAACGTGACGCCTGTCAACGGCAGAGTAAAAGTGAGCCAAAGGTCAGCGCAAAATGTTGCCACTTTGGGGTTGGGACAATCAGCGTATAGACGAGCGCCAGCATCCGGGCAGCTGCGCTTGTCATATAGCTGGCGTTTGCCCGGATGCTTTGGCCCGTCAGGGCCAATCTATGCTGATTGAGGTTCAGGTTTTGGGCGTTGCCTGACGCGCCTTACTCTGACCAAGGCGGTAGCTTTCGCCATTCATCTCTAGGATGTTGACGTGGTGGGTCAGGCGGTCGAGGAGTGCGCCTGTCAGGCGTTCTGACCCAAATGTTTCTGTCCATTCGTCGAATGGCAGGTTGCTTGTGATTAGCGTGGATCCGCGCTCGTAGCGTTGGGAGATCAATTCAAACAGCAGCTCAGCGCCGGTTTTGCTCAGTGGCACAAAGCCCAACTCGTCGATGATCAGCAGCTTGTAACCCACCATCTGCTTTTGAAGCCGTAGCAGTCTGCGTTCGTCTCTGGCCTCCATCAGCTCATGGACGAGTGCGGCGGCGGTGACAAATCCAACGGACATGCCTTTCTGGCATGCTGATAGGCCAAGGCCCAAGGCGACATGGGTCTTGCCGGTGCCCGAGGGGCCAAGCGAGATGACATTCTCACGCCGTTCGATCCATTCGCAACGCGCCAACTCCAGCACCTGCATCTTGTTCAGGGCGGGGATCGCCTTGAAATCGAAGCTGTCCAGACTTTTAACGGCTGGGAACTTTGCGGCTTTGATCCTGCGCTCGATCATCCTGCGTTCCCGGTCAATCATCTCCAGTTCGATTAGACGTGCAAGGAATTGCACATGGTCCAGTCCCTCGGCTGCGGCTTGCTTGGCCAGTTTGCTGTATTCCCGCAGAACGGTCGGCAGCCGCAGCGATTTGAGGCGGTGGTCCAGAAGGATTTGGGGAGCTTCAGTCATGCTGATTGCCCCCGCATCAAGGACATGTAACTGGCTGCAGATGTTGTGCCGACATTGGCCTTGGGCAGATAGGGATAGACATCCAGATCCAGCTTGGGTGGCCGCTGCTCGACTTGGCAAAGCACAAGATGTTTGACGGCATCAAAGCCAATTGCGCCCATGCGCAGCGCGTTTTTGATGGCGATGTGCAGGTCCCCCATCTCGAAGGTCTCCAGCAGCCGCAAGACCTGTACATACTCACGCCGCCCCGCCTTGATCATTCGGGCTTCCATCAAGCGGCGCAGGGTCGCAAATTCGTCCGGCAAGTCCCAGCCCGCCAAAGGGGCGGCTTGATCCAATGCGCCCGCCTTCTGATCCAGCAGGGGCAAGTAGTGGATCGGGTCAAAGACCATGTCTTCGCGGTCCCAGCACCTTGGGTGGCGGGAAATGACGTCGCCACCACAGCCAATCACAACCTGATCGACATAGCCGCGTAGCCAGACGTCACGATGGCTATAGGCAACCGGAACGGAATAATCGTTGGTTTTATAGCGCACCAATGCTTGCGAGTTCACTTGGCCGCTGGCCTGATCACAGGCATCGAACGGAGATGCTGGCAGATCCATCATGGCCTCAAGATCGCGGGCCAAGCGTTGCCCGATGCTGTCGCTATGCCCGCGCAAGACATCGTTCTGGCGCTTGCGGCATTGCTCTTCCAGCCAAAGATTGAATGCCTCCCACGTGGCAAAATGAGGGATGGGCACCATGAAGTTGCGCCGGGCATATCCGACCAGACCCTCAACGGCGCCTTTATCGTTGCCCTTGCCCGGGCGACCATAACGATCCTGGATGAAGTAATGCGACAGAAACCCGCTGAACAGTTTGGTCCGCTTGCGTGAACCGTCTGGCAGGATCTTCGCAACAAGGCACCGGTCGTTGTCGTAGAGAACCGACTGCGGCACCCGCCCGAAGAAGGCAAAGGCATGGACATGGCCATCAACCCAGGCCTCGGAGACCGCTGCAGGATAAGCACGCACAAAGCATGCGTCGCTGTAGGGCAGATCCAGTGCAAAGAAATGTGCCTTCTGCTCCACACCGCCGATCACGACCATCGCTTCGCCAAAATCCGCCTGAGCGTGGCCAGGCGCATGTGCCAGTGGGACAAACATCTCTCGATGGTGGCGGCCATGTTCCCGGACATAGTTCTTGACCGTGGTTTGCCCGCCTCGAAATTGATGCTCGTCCCGCAGACGTTCAAAAATGCGCTTGGCCGTGTGACGTTGCTTACGGTTCCGGCTGAGATCGTCTTGCAGCCATTGATCAATGAAGCCGGTAAAGCCATCAAGCTTGGGCCGCTTGATCTTCGCAGTTCGTTGATATCCGGGCGGAACCGAAAAGCTCATCATCTTCTTCACGCTCGCGCGCGATATCCCAAAATGAACGGCTGCTGCTCGTTCGCTCATGCCACCTCGACGTGCGAGGCGGACCTTTCTGTAAAGTTCCACGCTGAAAATACCCCCGCCCTCCCTGAAAACAGAAAAGACTAAAGTGGCAAAGTTTTACTTTGCCTGCAGCAAGATAATCCTGCCACTTCCGTGGCTCACTTTTGCACTGCCGTTCTCAGACCACACCAATCTCGTTGCATAGGCTATCCAAAGCATCTGAGCGGCGGGCCACACACACGACTTTGGCCCCAGCTTCCGCCAGCACGAGCGCCGCGCGCCGCCCCAGACCGGAACTGGCACCGGTGACGCAGGCGACCTTGCCGCCTAGATCAAAAAGGGTGTCTGGATTAGCCATCTGCGGTCAAATCGAACGTCTCATTCGGGAAATACTTGGCAAGGCGAACATCGGCTGCGCGCGCGTGGCCTTCCATTCCTTCCAGTCGCGATATCCGCGCGGTCGCTTCAGCAACCCGCTTGGACCCATCGCGTGTAGATCGCTGCCAGGTGACGATTTTCATGTATTTGTGAACGGACAAACCGCCCGTGTAACCCGCTGCGCCAGACGTTGGCAAAACGTGGTTCGTACCTGACGCCTTGTCACCGTAAGACACAGTCGTTTCTTCGCCCAAGAACAGAGAACCATAGCAAGACAACCGACCCAACCACCAATCGAGGTCTTCTGCCTGAACGGTCAAATGTTCGGGTGCATATTCATCCGAACAGGCGGCCATGTCTTCGCGGTCTTTGCACACGATCACTTCGGCATAATCACGCCACGCGGCAAATGCGTTTTCGCGGTTCAGTTCCGGAAGGTCGTCAATCAATACGGGCACGCGCGCCATGACATCTTTGGCCAAAGCCACGTCGTCCGTTACCAGCCAGACTGGCGAGTTATATCCATGCTCTGCTTGGCTCACTAAGTCCGCCGCGACGATATGCGGATCCGCAGTCTTGTCGGCCAAAACCAAGCTGTCAGTCGGGCCCGCGATCATATCGATTCCGACACGACCGAACAAGATACGCTTGGCCTCAGCGACGAACTGATTGCCAGGACCCACAAGAATGTTCGCCTTAGGCAAGCCGAACAACCCAAACGTCATTGCAGCGACGCCTTGCACACCGCCCAGCGCCATAATTTTGTGGGCGCCACAAATATGGGCTGCATAAACAATCGCGGGGGCAACGCCCAAGCCGGGACGCGGCGGCGATGTTGCGGTGATGTGGCTACACCCTGCGACCTTTGCCGTTGTCACCGTCATAATTGCGCTTGCGATATGGCTATAACGCCCCCCTGGAACGTAACAGCCCGCAGCATCCACGGGGATCGCTTTCTGTCCCGCGATCAGACCTGGCGTGATTTCAAATTCAATGTCTTTGACCGTGCCCTTTTGGGCCTCGGCAAACCGACGCACGTTGTCATGGGCGAATTGGATGTCCTGTTTCAACTTCTCCGGCACACGATCGCAGGCCGCTTGGATTTCTTCGTCCGTCAGGATGATGTTCCCGTCATACTTGTCGAACTTGACCGCGTATTCACGGGCCTTGTCATCCCCGCCCGCCTCAATGTCCGTCAGGATCCCCTGAACAATGTCATGAACGTCCGACGCGCCAGATTGTGCCGTCAGCGTCGCTTTCTTGAGATAGGTCCGTGCCATATTAGGGTCGCCTTATTTGTAAATTTCTGGAAGAAAAGTAGTGGAAATTGCGGGAATGAATGCGATCAGCAAGACGACAACCAGCATACACAACACGAAGGGGATCGCCCGCCAAGCGATCTTGAGTATGGATTCACCGGTGATACCAGAGACCACGAACAGGTTCAGACCCAGCGGCGGTGTGATGAAGCCAACACCCAGCGCTGTGATCATCATGATGCAGAACTGAATTTCGTTCATTCCAATGCTGTCAGATAGTGGCTTTAGGATCGGGGCGAGGATCACGATGTTAGGCGTTGTTTCCATTACACATCCCGCCGCAATCAGAATACCGATCATCATCAGAATTAGGATTATTGGGTTATCAGTCATAGCGGTCGCAGCAGACACGAACCCTTGCGGCACGCCCATGATCGCCAGCGCCTGTGCCAGTGGCAGCGAGAACGCGATGATGGGCAAAATGATGCCGTTGACCTTGGCGGAACTGACCAGCATTGCCGGAAAGTCTGCCAGTTTCAGTGTGCCTATAATGAACCCTATGGCTATTGTGACGACGACTGCGGTGGCGCCCGCTTCGGTCGGTGTCAAACGACCTGAAAAGATGCCATAAAAGATGATACCGGGGACGATGAAGGCATACCAACCCGAAACTAGCGATTGGCCGAGCCGGGAAAAGTATTCGCCCGAAGACAGGTTGCCGCCGCCTTCATAACTGTAAATGCGGTTGACGATCAGGTTGGTGATCAGGATCGCCAGCAGGATCGACACGCCCGGAATGATCGCTGCAAGAAACAGTGTCGAGGCAGATATTCCGAGGATCAAGCCGACGATAATATATGCGATGGAGGGTGGGATCAGGATGCCTGTGCAAGCACCCGCAGCAACCAAGGCGCAAGCATAGGGGCGCGGATAGCCGCTCTCCACAAGGCGATAGATTGTCATACGCCCCACCGCCGCAGCGCCCGCGGCGTCCGAACCGGAGATCGCAGCGAACATGCCGCAAACCAGAACGGTGGCCGATCCAAACCCGCCTTTGGCGAACTGGGTCAGGGCCTCCGCCACGTCGAGGAATTTACGGCTGAGACCCGTGCGCACAAGAACGTCACCAGTCAGGATAAACAGCGGCACAGCGGTCAGCGCGAAGGCATCAATGCCATGAAACAGACTTTCGCCCAGCAGCGCCAGTGGCAAATCGCCCGCCATCAGCAACATCATGCTCGAAGCGACACCGATGGACGCCCAGACAGGCACCGCCAATGCACACATCAGCACAAACGCGAGGGCCGGCAGGTAGAAATCCCATCCAAGTATGACGATTTGTTCAATTGGGTTAAAAAGCATGGTTTATCCTCCTCAATCAAACAGCTTGTCGCCTTCGTAGACGGGGGTTCCGTCACGAAGGGAACGTATGTCGCGCAACAGGGATTGGATGAGTCTCACAATCATAATGGCAAAGCCCAGCGGCACGGCCATGAAGAACCAGACCATTGATATGCGCAGGCCGTGACTGACCGATCCAAATTTCCACGAGACGTGGACCGATTCCCACGACCAGTAGAGAGCGATCGCTGCAACGCCAAACATCACAAGATCGCCGAAGATATAAAGCAGCGCTTTCATGCGGGGGCCGACATAGTGCATCAACACGTCAATGCGAATGTGCGCACGTTCCTTGACGGCGGCGGCAGCCCCGATCCACGCAAGATAGATAAATGAGTAGCGCACGATTTCTTCACCCCAGATGGAAGAATATGAAAAAATCTCACGGCGCAGCACTTCTATGGACATGGTCAGAACCAACATCACGTAGAACACCAAGAGCAGCCAACGCTCCGCGTCTCGGTTCAGTCTGTGCAAGAAGCTCATGACGGTCCTTTCTCGTGGATGTGTCCGGATGGGCCACATCAAATGCTCAACAAAATGTATGATTGTCGTCAGGCGTTGGTGGGCACTATAAGGCGGCGCCCACCACGTTTGGGTTTAGGCGTCGTGAACGTAGTAGCGCCCTTGAGTGCCAGCGGCTTCTTCGAGCTTGGCGAAGGTGTCCATGGACCCTGCCAGTTCAACCTTGAAGCTGTCCCATTCGGCCAACTGGTATCCACCAGCCGCCTGCCATTCACCCAACTGGTCGTCCGACAGTGAGTGGAATTCAACGCCTGATTTGCGCAGTTCGGCCATGGCGTAGTTGCGTGCCGATGGCACCTTGGCAAGGTTCTGATGACGGGTGATTTCAGACGCTTCCATGATCGCGTCCTGAATGTCAGCCGGCATGGAATTGAACCACTCGAGGTTACAGGAATAGACTTGAGAATCCGGAACTGCCTGCGTGAACGTCACGTGCGACAACAGGTCCTTGAAGCCAAAGACGTACAGCGCGCCAACAGATGGATCGAGCGCGTCAGCCACACCTTGTGCAATCGCGGACGGTGTTTCGCCCCATGCAACCGGTGTAGGGTTTGCGCCGACCATGCGGTAGTATTGCTGCAACATCGCAGAGCCTGGAACGCGGAACTTCACGCCGTCCAGATCGCCCGGTGTTATCACCGCACCTGCTCCGCCTTTGCGAACAGCGACGACGCGTGGGTCGATGTTGACGTAAAACAGCGCCTTGAAACCGGCGGCTTCTACTTTCGGGTTCACTTCTTGTGCCCAGATGTCGGAATGCACGAGGTTGGTGAAACGCTGGTTGGAACCACACAAGTAGGGCATGTTAATCAAGTCAACAACGCTCGCGAACGGTGCGAAGTTGGACAGTGAATGCTGTGCGGCCTGAATTGTGCCCGTCTGCACGGATTGTGCCAGTGCACCACCTGCGCCGAGCTGACCACCAGGGGCCAGCTTAACATAGACTTTACCGTTCGCGGCGTTTTGGATGTTTTCTTTAAGATCCAACTGCATGATCGGGTAGCTGCGTGTCGCACCCAAAATATAAGCGGTGGCGATTGTCATGGTATGTTCGGCACCTGCTTCGCGGTCGGCTTCTTCCTGTGCTGTCTGGGCGACGGCTGCTGTCGACCAAAGCGAACCTGCGGCACCTGCAACGAGGGCGGCGGTGAATGCCCCAGACCCTGCAAGTTTCAGGAAATTACGGCGCTCGACCGATTTCAGTTCTTTGATGTCTTTATTCATTGTATGTCCTCCCTGGACGATTTTGCGCTGTGCTACTTCTTGGCGTCAGCCTCTTTCTTTAGAATAACTATGACGAACAACACGGCGACGCCGGAAAGAACCAGCATCTCGCCCACGTCATTTAGGAATGCAGAATCGTATGCGGTGCCAAGCGCCACATTCACAACGAAAACCACAAATAATAACAGCAGTGCCCCGATAAGCGGCATATTGCGTCTCCTCCCAGTCGCAAGTCCGAATCACACCTCATGAAAGCCCTTACATTTGCAAAATGCAAGGGCTTACAATATATGTCGCCTACATGGCTCTACCTGTGTTAAGCCCGTTTGATGGCAAGCCAGCACAAATGCAGGGCCAATATTACTAGGGACCGGAATGACGCAAATTTCGCAAACACCTACCTTGCAAGACGTTGCAGCTGCAGCAGGTGTCTCTACGGCGACAGTCTCACGCTGCCTGAATTTCCCAGATCAGGTTGCTGAACGGACCCGGACCAAAGTTATGCATGCGGTCAAAGCGTTAAGCTATTCGCCAAACTTCGGTGCAAGGGCGATGGCCGCGCGGCGCACCAACACGATTGGCGCAATTATCCCGACGATGGAGAACGCCGTTTTTGCACGTGGTTTGGAAGCCTTTCAAGCCGAGCTTTTGGAGCATGGGTTTACGATGCTTGTGGCCAGCACATCATACCGCCCCGATATCGAAGAACAGCAAATTCGTGCCTTGGTCGCACGTGGAGCAGACGCTCTGCTCTTGATTGGCCATGAACGAAGCCCCGAAGTCTACCAGTTCCTTGAAGCCCAGCGCATACCTACGCTTATAACGTGGGCCTTCGATGGGCAGTCAATTCGGCCATCGATCGGCTTTGACAATCGAAAGGCCATGCGCTTGATGGCTCTCAAGGTTATAGAACTTGGTCACAGCAATCTTGCGTTCATTTCTGCAGAAACCAATCAGAACGACCGCGCAAAGGCGCGTCATTGGGGGATTGAGGATGCGATGGCGACATCCGGCTTAAACCCGCGGGATCTGCATGTTTTAGAAACGACATACGGTATCGAACAAGGTGCCACTGCTTTTGAGCAAGTAATGAAGGCCGCGCCCCAAACGACGGCTGTTATTTGCGGAAATGATGTTTTGGGTGTCGGTGCCTTGCGCCGCGCGCGGGAAATGGGCGTGAAAGTGCCCCAAGATGTATCAATCACTGGTTTCGATGATATAGAATTGGCTGAAATAGCCTACCCCGCGCTGACAACCGTCCACGTTCCCCATCGCGAAATGGGGCGCCGTGCAGGGGAAGCCCTTGCCAAACTTGTGACCGACGGAACATTAATAGAAGCCACCGAACTCGAGGCGCACCTTGTCCTTCGTGAAACGCTAGCGCCTGCCAGGAGCTAAGTTTCAGCCGCTCAGCTTAGCCATCAAGAAAAGGTCCGCGACCTCCTGAGGACTGCGCGCCAAGCGGATCTGGTTGAAATGCAATCCGACTCACATGGCCTTCCACCTAACTGCAGCAAAGGTCGGTAGGGCTTTGTTGATGGCGTGGATGCCCCCACCAACCGGCATCGTAATGTGCCATTGTGATGTTTCAGTCAGCATCCTTCAAAGGGAGAGCATCCATGTCAGAAGTTAGCATAATCGGCATAGACCTTGCAAAGCGCGTGTTTCAACTTCACGGGGCTTGCGCAAACGGAGCAGTTATTTTTCGCAAGAAACTGACACGTGTTCAGCTTCTCGCATTTATGAGCCAACAGCCCGAATGCACTGTTGCGATGGAGGCCTGTGCGACAGCTCATTGCTGGGGCCGCGAGATTGAGAAACTCGGCCATACGGTGCGGCTGATTGCACCAAACTATGTGAAGCCGTTTGTAAAAAGACAGAAGAACGATGTTGCAGACGCTGAAGCAATTGTTGAGGCGGCCTCACGGCCAACAATGCGGTTTGTTGCGTTGAAGTCCGAGGCTCAGCAGGCGCGCGCCATGCTGTTTCGTACGCGACAGATGTTCATCGGCCAGCGCGCTCAAACGATCAACGCACTGCGAGGCCATCTTGCCGAGCACGGCGTCGTTGCGCCAAAGGGAGCCATCCACGTCAGACGCTTGGCCGACGCAGTTGCGGATGAGGCCATAAGCTTGCCAGAAGGCGTTCGAGAACTCGCCCAAGTGTACTTCGCCCAGATCGAAGGTCTCAATGTTCAGGTTACGGCGCTGGATCAGAGGATGAAGGCTGCTGCTAAAGAAGCTGAAGCGGCACAGCGAGCCCAGACCATGCCGGGCGTGGGGCCAATCACAGCATTAGCAATTGAGACCTTTGCGCCCGATCTGAACTGCTTTCGCCGAGGTCGGGATTTTGCGGCATGGCTGGGGTTGGTTCCTAAACAGAACTCGACGGGCGGCAAACCTCGCCTTGGTAAGACCTCGAACCCTCTCGGGACCATGCTTCGCATGACCCTGACGGGCAATGGATGGGTCAACGCGACATTCGCCGGTTGCTGATCTCTGGTGCCCCTCTCACACATGCAAGCATGTGTTGCCGGGCAATGAATGGCCCGCGGCTTATGGGCCATGGTGACAAAACAAGAGGACTACCGAACCCCTGCGGCAACGATGGCATGAGCGCAATGCGCCGTTTATCGCGCCCCGGGACTTGAGTGTGTGAGGAGATCGATGAACAGTAAGGGAAAATGATCGGAAAGATCCGGACTAGACAAAGCAGTCTTTGTGCAGGAGCCTATGAGCTCGATTTGTTGATCTGCCTTTGGTTCGCGCATCGCCATACCGGCCCGCGGCTGTATCAACCGCTGCAACAAGAGGCCCCCCTCTCGGCAGATTTGTTTCACAAATCGCCTGCTGGTCAACGGATATATGACCGCATCCTATCACACACTCAAACCGTTCAGAAATCTCTTGCACCAACGGGGGCATCCATACATGCACAAATCGCGCCCCGAGGATTCACCACATGAATCCAGCGTGATAGCTGGCGGTTATGAGCAGTTGGACACCGACGAAAGACAAGACCCGGAATCGGCGCCGCCGCGCGTAACGCGACCACCCTCTCCCCCGACATTCGGCGAAACAGGGCAAACATGCCGTCTTGCTTTGACCCGTTACGCACGCCTTGGTCGGGCTCAAATTCATCGATTAGAATTGGGCGGGCTTGGTTCTTGCGAGACTGTCTAATCCCAGCTTCTGTCGCGTCGCTTAGAACACCCAGTCTTCAGCTACAAGCTTTGTGGGATGTAGCGCAGCTTTTCCAAAACATTCGGATAGCTGATCCAAAATGGCCTGTCTGAGGCCTTCGGGGTCGTTTCGCCGCTGTTCCGGCGGCCAACTGATAAAGCCAAATATCGCTGCAGAAGTGTGGTCAACGCCAGTATGGTCGTGCGCCTCCATCAGCGGTCCGCTGCGACTTGCAATCCTGCCGGACAGCCCGGCGTCTCGACGGCAGCAGGGCCTTTATCTGGCTTCAGTGAAAAGCGCAGGCGTTTCGTGGCCGAAGTGTGTGATCTCGCCACTGAGCCAGGCATTTTCAACTGCGACAGCGGTCCGGATATTCCCCTGCGTCGCAGTTGAGACCTCCGGGCCATCCAGCGCTTTGATCAGGAAATCGCGCCAGGCGCTGCGGGGTACTGAGCCGACAACCTTGTCGCTCCGATTGTCTGCGGATTTGTCCCAGATGGCACCAATACGAGGCGACCAGACAACATCACCCAGAAGGGCCAGACGGCCCCAGCCGATTTTATCTTCACCAAACCGGACCCCTTCGGGAAATCCCTGGCTCTCCACCAGGCATCTTTTCCACGTACCGGCCGTGCTCGACGAGACTATCATGGGGCCGGAACTCATCGTCTCGAAAAAGCAGGCAAGCGGTCCGCGACGGTCAGATCCGATACCAAAAACGTGCTGTTTTGCAGTACGATCGAAGGAAATCTCATCCCATGCATCCGCATAGAGCGCAGCTTCCGGAAATTCTGCCATAAGAACCAACATCTCTGAAACGTGATGGTCCTCCCAAGTGTCATCAGCATCCAGAAACAAGATAACTTCACCACGCGCAGCTTTCCAACCTGCGTTGCGAGCGGCCGCGGCGCCTTGGTTTTCTTGTCTGATCAGATGAAGGACACTTGCGTGCGCAGGATCCCCCGCCGCCCAGTCTCGCACCACTTCGCTCGAGCCATCCGTGGAGCCATCATCCACCACAACGAGTTCAAAAGCGACGTCGGCCAAGGAGCAGGACCGATAGGCCACACAGATCGCAGCCGCTATGTGGCGCGTTTTTTGGTAGAGTGGAATGACAACGGAAACCACTGGTGTTGGTTTGGTCACCACGGGATGTGTCATTGAGGATCCTTCAGTTTGAGCCGCTATCTACGGCATCTCCCGGCTCCAGACAAACCGGAAACTGGAATAGAACCCACTTATTGGGGGCAAGGCTCTTTGCTTGGCAGAACGGACTGCCATCCACTTTTTGAACGGCTAATTTTGTAGTATACTCCCGCGCCTGAATTGACCTGAGGTTTTCCCCTCAAATCACTTTGTATTCCTTGAGCGATATGACGCGGAAGTTGTCGGTGACGGTGTCGCGGAACTCTGGCCATTTTTCTGGCAGGGTCTTGCGGAAGAAGTCGAAAATGGCCTCTGTGAATTGGTTGAACGTTGCATAGTGCCGATTGTGGGTGACCCATTTGTGCATAACACCCCAAAGACGCTCGATCGGGTTGAGGTGCGGGGCATATGCTGGCAAGAAATGCAACTTCACCCGACGTTCTGGGCTGTCCAGCCATGGCTGTAGTATCTTGGCATGATGATAGCGGGCATTGTCGACAAAGACGTGGATGGCCGTCTTGGTTTGGTTGTTGCGTTCCAACTTTTCCAGCATCTGTCGGGTTGTCTGGGCATTGATCTTCTCGCCTTCCACAAAGGTGAACTGGAAAGTCTCAAGGTCAAGCGCGCCCTGAATGTTGAGCCGCTTGCGCCCTGATGTCGCCTTCAGGGCCGTCTTTTGTCCCTTGGGGAACCAACCATGGGCGGGGCGGCTCTGGTGTTCGGGGTGGACAGCGTCCGAAAAGACAACCATCTCATCTGCGGCCAACCCGTTCATCAGGGCCTCATATTTGGCAATAAACGCAGCCTGCTTGGCTTCATCGGCCTGTGCAGGCAGCAATTGTGGTTTCTTATACGCGAACCCCAGGCGGCGCATCAGCTTGGCGGCTCCCGACGTGCTGTAGTTTTGGTCGCACTCGGCTAGAACATAGGCACAGACCTCATCGGCATTGCGGGCAGGCTGCGCGGTGAAATGGGCTCTCACCACCTGCTCTTGCACGACGGACAAATGACCCTGACGCTGGCTGTAGTCCTTCAGACCGAAAAACGATAGTCCCGCACCGGCAAAGGCAAATCGCCACTCCGTCAAAACTGTCGGGCCAATATCCAAAATCCGGCAAACCGTTCCGGCGTCTTCTCCTGCGTCCAAAAGAAGAAACGCGCGCGCCCGTTTCCAAACAAGGGCGTCAACTTTGCGGCGGCGGCAAAGCGCTTCAAGTGCTATGCGCTGCTCGTCGGATAAGGAGACTGTTTTGTATTGCTTGCTCATAAACTCAAAATACAGACTGAACCGCCTTTGGCCATGCGACGAAGTGAATCGCAGGCCCAAAATCGTCAAGTCAATTCAGGCGCAGGAGTATACCTCAACGAGGAACGCTATAAATATCCCAAAAATCAACAGACCGTGCGTCGAAGTCATCCCCGCCAATAGTCGCCACCCCGGTTCAAGCACAACGTCGCCGTATCCGACCTGAGGTGCCCCTAGATTTGTAGACCCTTTGCTTGGTAATTTTGAAACCAAGGAGAGGCGGACATGAACAAAGGAATTCGGTTTACGGATGAGTTCAAGCGGGACGCTGTGGCACAGGTTGTCGAGCGTGGATACGCGGTCAGCGAGGTTGCTGAACGGCTCGGGATCAGCACCAAGTCGCTGTACACGTGGAAGGCGCAGTTTTCGAAGTCACCGCATGAAAGAGCCGAGGTTTTGGATCAGGCTGTTGAGATAAGGTGGTTAAAGGGTGAACTGGCGCGGGTGACCCAGGAACGCACCATCTTAAAAAACCGTTCCGGGTTGGACCCCGCCTGTGCGCGGTAGAAACAGCCAGTGCTATAGTTGTGAGATGAAGGGTCGCGGCCGTTCGCTTATTGGTGATCTGCGTTAGGGTGGAACCCCGTTAAAAAACGTGGCCCATGGGTTCATGCGAACTTGAGGGTGGTGACACCTTTTACGGTGATCCCGATTAGGAAGATGACGGATTTGCATAACTCACATCCTTCTGTCGCCAACAGGAGGATTTAAGATGGCAAAGCAAAAGACCCGAAAGGCCCCGGCTCTTGAGACTGTGAACACAGGAGCCGCCGCCGTTGATATTGGTTCACGAGAACACATGGCAGCTGTGAACCCCGACGTGACAGATATGCCGGTTCGGGCGTTTGGGACGTTCACCCACGATCTGCATGATTTAGCCGCTTGGTTCAAATCTCACGGTGTCACAAGTGTTGCGATGGTATCCACGGGCGTCTATTGGATTCCAGCCTACGAGATACTGGAGCAGCACGGCTTCGAGGTTATTCTGGTGAATGCTCGTTACGCCAAGAACGTGCCGGGCCGGAAGACGGACGTGAGTGATGCCAGTTGGTTACGACAGCTTCATTCCTACGGTTTGCTACGCGGTAGCTTTAGGCCAACGGCCCAAATTGCGACGCTGAGGGCATACCTACGCCAGCGCGGACGCCTGACCGACATCACATATATCAGAACCCACGAAGGGTGGTCGTATCTGTCTGTCGTCATCGACCTGTTCTCAAGACGCGTTGTCGGATGGTCCATGCAATCGCGCATGACAACCTTAGACTCAAGTTTCAAATGCAACACTCAGAGCCCTTTGGGCATAGGATGTTGTGATGGACATACGAAGCAAGCACCTCAGCAGCGAGGACCGTGGCGTGATATTAGCCGAGCATAATAGGGGCAGCAGTCAGCGGTTGATCGGCCAGCTTTTGCATCGCCCGGCGAGCACGATCTGCCGTGAGCTGGCGCGAGGTCGGCAGGAAGACGGCAGCTATTGCCCGCAAGCGGCGCGGCAGGCCTATGATGCCCGGCGCGCGCGCTGCCGCCGCAAGCGCAAGCTTGTGGAGGGGAGCGATCTTAATCGTTTCGTTCATGGCAAGCTCGTACATCTGCACTGGTCGCCT
The DNA here is from genome assembly GCF_000155735.2 of Octadecabacter arcticus 238. Classification (GTDB taxonomy): domain Bacteria; phylum Pseudomonadota; class Alphaproteobacteria; order Rhodobacterales; family Rhodobacteraceae; genus Octadecabacter; species Octadecabacter arcticus. Next base: position 2,535,230 of record NC_020908.1, on the reverse strand, counting down.
GAGCAGATTGCGCAGAGACTGCGTCTCATGAAGCCTGATGATCCATCCGCCCATGTGAGCCATGAGACCATCTATGCCGCGATTTACGCGCAGCCACGTGGCGGGCTGAAGGCGGCGATGATCGAGGCGTTGCGTCAAGCGAAGCCTAAGCGTGGGCGCAAGCGCAGGACAGCGGCGGGCAGTGCTATGGTCCCGGAATCATTGCGTATTATCAATCGCCCTGAAGAGATCGAAGCACGACTGGTACCAGGCCATTGGGAGGGCGACCTCATCAAGGGCGCATTCAATCGCTCGTCAGTGGGTACCTTGGTCGAGCGCAAGACACGCTTTGTCATTCTTTGCAAAATGGATGGCAATGGGGCCGAGGCCGCGCTTGACAGCTTCACCCGCCAGATGAGACGACTACCCGCTGATTTGCGCAAGAGCATGACCTATGACCGTGGCTCCGAAATGGCCTGCCATCGTGAATTGGCGCGACGATTGAAAATTGATATCTGGTTCTGCGATCCGCATGCTCCCTGGCAGCGCGGCAGCAACGAGAACACCAACGGACTGCTGCGTCAGTTCATGCCCAAAGGAACTGACCTGAACGGTGCAAGCCAAACATGGCTCAACGACGTTGCAAACCTGATGAACAACCGTCCGAGAAAAACCCTCGGATGGAGAACACCCGCTGAAGCTATGGCCGACGAAATCGTGGCCTTTAAATCAACCGTTGCACTTGATGTTTGAATCCAAGCTGCCATCGTCGAACTCGAACTTTATATCACCGGTACACTGGTTTGAGCCATCGTAAATAAAGACTGTCACTTGATAATCCGGCGAAATTACTCGGTCAGCACTAGAACATCTTCGCGCCAGCTGTTTGAGTTAGAGGGCGATGTGTAAACATAATAGACGGTCGAGTCTGAATGGTTGATGATATCAAAGACCACATCTTGGGCCACGGCTGCGGAACCAGCGGCAATGACTGCGGCAGCAGCGAAGAAGTCTTTGAACAAAATCAGGTGGCGCGTCAGCGAATACCGCAATTTTTGCGTTGACAGCGAACGCGATGATTGAGGAGCAAGAAGAATTCTTGAAGGATGGAATGGATGGTATTCTTACCAAACCATTGTCCCGCAAAACGCTTCGCGGGGTTTTAAACAAAACAAGGCGTCCGGCCGATGACGATAACGCCATCCTGATCAATCATAGCCATAGCGCGGAATCCCGTGAGGCCTTGGGCGAAGAAACGTTCGTCAAGCTGCGCTCACGCTTTATCAGCGAAGTGGACGAGTTCCTTGCTTGGCTGGGCACGGATGAGACGCACGACTTCCTTGAGGTTGCGTCGCGGTCTCATAAAGTCGCTGGAAGTGCGGCCGTGTTTGGGGCGGATCGGCTTCAAGAGACCTTGAAGGCGATTGAGACATCAGCAAAACGCGGCGAAAGCCAAGGCATCCAAGAACGGACCAAGGCCGCGGGCTCCGTTTGGCAACGTACCCAGTCTGAGCTGATTTCTAAGATGTGAAATTAACGGGATTATACGCGGCGCCAATCGGGCAAAGTTGACGGTGTCGGGGATCCGCAAGGCATGAGCGGATCGTGCAAAATATCTGGGATCGGCGCGTGCCGCGGGCGGAGGAGGGGGGCTCGCCCCCCCGTTCTAAAGAACGCCCCCCAGGATATTTTTAAAGCAAAAACAGTCAAAAGACAGCCAAGAGTGCGACATGCAGGTGGTTGTGTGTGTTCCCCTGCGCGATTAAGTCAGCGAGAAACAAAGGACGCACCCATGGCCGATGCCCCAAGAAAAGCTGAAACCGAACGCGAACGGTCTAAAAAGGTTGGGGCGCTAACCGCCCTTTGGCCGTTTATGAGGCCCTATGGCTGGATGATTGCGCTGGCGGGTATTGCGTTGGTGTCCACTGCGATGATGTCGTTGGTTTTGCCGCTGGCGGTGCGACGGGTCGTGGATAACTTTGATATTGCGGAATCTGGGCTGCTTGATGGGTATTTCGCCGCCGCCCTTGGGATTGCTGGGCTTTTGGCCGTGGGCACCGCGTTGCGTTACTATTTCGTGACCCGTTTGGGGGAACGCGTGGTGGCTGATATTCGTGTCGCCGTGTTTGATCGCATGATCGGCATGAGCCCCGCGTTTTATGAACGCATCATGACCGGAGAGGTCTTAAGCCGGATCACCACAGACACCACGTTGATCCTGTCTGTAATCGGAAGTTCGGTTTCGATTGCGCTGCGCAATAGTCTGATCTTGGTGGGCGGCATCGGGTTGATGTTGTTCACTTCGGTTAAAATGTCGCTGATGGTGCTGTGGCCGATCCCGTTGATCATTTTTCCAATCATCATTTTGGGGCGCAAAGTCCGGCGGTTGAGCAAAGAAAACCAAGACTGGATTGCCCAAAGTTCTGGCGACGCGTCTGAACAATTACTCAGCGCTCAGACCGTGCAGGCCTTTACCCATGAAAGCCAAAGTCGCGGTAATTTTCACCGCGTGACAGAGCAAAGTTTCATAGCCGCCCGCAGACGTATCGCCACGCGCGCCATTCTGACGGCTATCGTAATTTTTATGGCGTTCAGCGCCATTGTTGGTTTTTTGTGGATGGGGGCTTCGGATGTGCGTGGGGGTGTCATTACCGTCGGCGAATTGGTGCAGTTCATGATCTATACGATCATGGTCGCAGGCGGCGTCGCGGCGCTCACGGAAATCTGGTCTGAACTGCAACGTGCGGCGGGTGCCACTGAACGTCTGGTCGAATTATTAACCACAACCGATGCGGTCACGGATCCAGTGCAGGCTCTAGCCGCCCCCGATAAGCGCCATGGCAGAATCGCGTTTGAAAACGTCGGTTTCGTGTATCCGTCGCGGCCGGGTGTGCCGGCGCTGGACGGTGTGTCATTCACCGTTGAACTGGGTGAAACGATCGCGCTTGTTGGCCCGTCCGGTGCGGGCAAAACGACAATCATCCAACTTTTGTTGCGGTTTTATGACCCGTCAAGCGGTCGTATCACGTTGGACGGGGATGACCTGCGCGACCTGAACCGCGCCGACTTTCGCCGCCACATGGCACTGGTGCCGCAGGATCCGGTGATCTTTGCCACCTCCGCGCGTGAAAACATCCGCTTTGGGCGCCCCGATGCCAGTGATGCGCAGGTGGAAGCCGCCGCCAAAGCAGCTGCCGCGCATGATTTCCTGACCGCCCTTCCCGATGGCTATGGCAGTTATGTCGGTGAGCGCGGCGTCATGTTGTCGGGCGGGCAAAAGCAACGCATCGCCATTGCACGCGCCATTTTGCGCGACGCGCCTGTGCTGCTGCTGGACGAAGCCACATCCGCGCTGGACGCAGAATCCGAACGCGCGGTGCAGCAGGCCGTCGATCATTTGTCAAAAGACCGCACCACATTGATCGTGGCGCATCGTCTGGCCACTGTTAAAAAGGCTGACCGCATTATCGTGTTCGAAGCTGGAGGAATTGCCGCCGTTGGCACCCATGACACCCTCGTTGCGCAAGGTGGTCTTTATGCGCGTCTGGCGCGGCTACAATTTACCGATGGTTCGGCGGCCTGATATTTTCATTGGTGGAACGCCGTGTGGCGTGGCGCTGTTGATTTGCCGACACAGCCTCAAATAGGGAACTCACGGCATGAATTGGCCAATCCCGCAACGCGGTACAGCTAAATCATAACCTGTGTTTGCGTGCGACGCGCGCGCTGCAGCATCACCCGATGGCGGCCGTTTTTCGTAGCGTCAGACTTGCGCGGCGCGGCAATCCACCACATCTTAGCTCCTAGGGAAAACCCGCCTGCACAGGCGGACACATTAAGAGGGGAGGAGCGTCCATGACTTTCGCGTCTATGGCCGATCGCAATGCAATCGAAAACGAAATGGTGTGGGAGGATCGCAATCTGCCGCATTCCGTTTGGGCACAATTGTCCCAGACCGCCGCGACGCATGGTAGCCGTAACGCTGTGACGTTCCAGATGTTTTCTGGCGACAATGACCCATTTGAAACGCTGACATGGGCGCAGCTGCAAGGCAAAGTCGCACAAACCGCCAACCTGTTTCGTGAACTTGGTATCGGGTCGGACGATGTGGTTGCGTTTCTGTTACCCAATGCGATGGAAACTGTGCTGTCCTATCTCGGCGGCGCAGTTGCGGGCATTGTTAACCCGATCAACCCGTTACTGGATGCTGACCAGATCGGCGCGATCCTGCGGGAGACCAACGCAAAGGTCTTGGTAACGCTCAAGGCTTTCCCGAAAACCGATGTGGCGCAAAAGGCGGCTGAAGCCGTTGATCTTGCGCCCAACGTCAAAACCGTCGTTGAAGTTGACCTGCTGCGCTACATCACTGGCATCAAGAAATTCATCGTGCCGCTGATCCGCCCCAAGATCAAAGTGAACCACGGCGCCAACATTATTGATTTCAACAAATCCATCGCCAAGCAGCCGACAACCTTGAAATTTGATGACCCGAAAGAAGACCGCGTCGCGGCCTTTTTCCACACTGGCGGCACCACGGGCATGCCGAAAGTCGCGCAGCATCGCAATTCTGGCATCATCTACAACGCGTGGCTCGGTGATAAGTTGTTGTTTGAAGAAACTGATGTCCAAATCTGCCCGCTGCCCCTGTTTCATGTGTTCGCCACAATCGTTTGCATGGGCGCGTCGCTCAGCTCGGGGGCGCATATCGTGTTCCCCACCCCGCAAGGGTATCGCGGCGAAGGCGTGTTCGATAATTTCTGGAAATTGATCGAACGCCACAAGGTCAGCTTTATGATCACTGTGCCAACGGCCATGTCGGCTCTGATGCAACGGCCTGTAAACGCTGATATTTCCAGCCTGCGTCTGGCGTTCTGTGGCTCGGCACCGCTGCCGCTCGAACTCTATAAGAAATTTGAAGCCGCCGCAGGCGTGACCATCTGCGAAGGCTACGGATTGACCGAAGCCACCTGTCTGGTGTCGATCAACCCGCCCGAGGGCGAAAAGAAAGTCGGATCCATCGGCTGCCCGTTCCCCTATACCCACGTGCGCATCATTGATCCCGCAACCCAGCGCGACATGCCCACAGGTGACATCGGCGAAATCTGTGTCGCCAGCCCCGGCGTGTACGACAATCACACCTACACCGAGGCCGCCAAGAACAAGGACCTGTTCTATCCCGGTGAGGATTCTCCGTTGGGCGATGATGTGCAATATCTGCGCACCGGCGATCTGGGCCGTATTGATGACGATGGCTATCTGTGGATCACAGGCCGCGCCAAAGACCTGATCATTCGTGGTGGCCACAACATCGACCCCGCTGAAATCGAAGAAGCGCTTGCAGGCCATGCGCAGGTCGCTTTTGCGGGCGCAATCGGGCAACCGGATGCCCATGCAGGTGAGGTTCCGGCGGTGTTTGTCGAACTCACAGACGGCGCGACTGTCACGGTCGAAGAACTCATGGCCTATGCCAAAGAGCACATCCATGAACGGGCGGCATACCCCAAACACTTCGAAATTATGGACGAGCTGCCAAAAACTGCCGTTGGCAAAATCTTCAAACCCGATCTGCGCAGATCCGCCATCACACGGGTCTACAACGCGGCGCTGGATAAGGCGGGCGTTGGCGTACAGGTCACGGCCGTATTGGAAGACAAAAAGCTCGGCCTTGTGGCGCATGTGACCAAAACTGGTGACGCGACAGACGAACAGGTTAGGGCAGTACTCGGCGCGTTTACCCGTCCTTGGGTTTGGGCTGCATAATCTCCTTTCGAATAATACTGCGTAAAACATGAGACGAAGCGCCGCCCTGTCACGGGCGGCGTTTTTCGTTTACATCGGGGGCATTAAGAAAGGGTTTCAATGACTGGCCAAACCCACCCGATCGCCGTCATGGATGGCACCTGCGCGCTCTGCGCGTTTGGCGCCAAAATGGTGCACCGTCTGGATCGCTCCGGTGACATCCGCATTGCCCCAATGCAGGGCGAGACTGGTGCGGTATTGATGCGCGACCATGGCCTCGATCCCCTCGATCCGGACTCGTGGTTGTTCATTGAAGAAGACGGCACCGTCACGCGAGACCTTGACGCGCTGATCCGCCTTGGGCAGCGCACGGGCGGTATCGGTTGGCTGCTGCTTTGGTTCAAAGTGTTTCCGAAACCTGCCCGCAATTGGATCTACGCCCGCGTCGCGCGCAACCGCTACGCGATGTTTGGCCGCGCAGAGATGTGCGACATCCCCAACGAGGCGCTTAAGATGCGTTTGCTAATGTGAGGGTCTTGGTGATCGGCGGAACCGGAATGTTCGGATCACGGCTGTGCGATCTGCTGGCACGCGATGGTCTGGACGTGACGGTCGCTGGTCGGGGCCCGAATCTGGGCGGAAAGTTTTGTACAAATCATGCAAAGGTGAGGCAGAATTTTGTACAAAACCGTCAAAACGCCCCCGAACTGTCCTATATCACCTTAGATCGCGATGGCCCCCTCGACGGACTTGCGGGCTTTGACGTCATCGTTGACGCAGCAGGTCCGTTTCATGCTTATGGTGGCGACCCCTACCGCGTCGCTCGGGGTGCAATTGCGGCGGGTGCGCATTACTTTGACCTTTGTGATAATGCTGCTTTCTGTCAAGGAATCAGCGTATTAGACGGCGAAGCGAAGGCCTCTTGCGTCACCGTTGCGTCCGGCATGTCCTCCGTTCCCGCAGTCTCCTCAGCCGCCGTAACCGCGCTGTGCGATGGGCAAACCCCTTTGATGATTGAAACCGCTATTTTGCCGGGTAACAAAGCCGAACGCGGGCGATCCATTGTGGAAAGTATCCTCTCTCAAACGGGAAAATTCTATGTTGAAAAACAAGGGGGTAGGGACGTAGATGTTCGATCCTGGTCCGCCCCGTGCAGCTATGATCTTGGCCGATACACCCGCCAAGGCTGGCGCATCGAAGTCCCTGATCAACGCCTCTTTCCCGACCATTTTAACTGCCCGACCGTCACGTTCCGTGCTGGGCTGGAACTTGCCATGATGGGATATGGGCTTGGAGTTTTTTCGTTTATTCGAAGTAGGTTAGGCTTCAGAATTCCACATTGGGTTGTTTCTGCAGTGATGTTCTGCGCACGGGCGCTGGCCCCGTTTGGCACTGATCGCGGGGCAATGATTGTGCAGGTAACATTGTCGCAAGGCACTGGTTTTATTTATAAAAGCTGGATCATGCGGGCTTAAAATGGCGACGGTCCTTACACGCCCGCCGTCGCAATTCGCGCCGCCTGTCGCGATTTTGCGGCACTGGACTCCGGTGCAAAACCGGCTTTGTCACTGATACCATTGGATAAAATTGAAGACTGTTTTGCGGACCTCGATATAGACACCGACACGTCCCAGCAGGAAATCGTCCCGATCTTCCGCCAAGTCATTGGCCCCGATTTTGACCACTTGCCCGACACGGTAAAGGCAACACATGATGCAGTAGCCCCACGCGTTTTCAGAGGCTTAGCTAATGTGACGCGGGGAGGCGGCCTGCAAGCCCGCATCGCTGCACTCATCCTTCGGTTTCCGGCATCTGCGGACGATATTGAGGTCGAGGTCACAAAGACCCCAACCCTACAAGGTGAGACATGGGTGCGGAGGTTTGGAACCAAAACATTCCAGTCCCATCTTCGGGCCACGTAACGTGGTATGATCGAACGTTTTGGTCCGTTGACGTTTCAATTAGATATGCAAATTCAATACGGTATGCTGCACTTTCCAGTCGCCAAGGGTTGGTTTTGGTTCATCCTGATCCCGCGGTTTATGCTGCCTGAAAGTATCGCCACCGAAGCAGACATTGACGGCACATTCCATTTCGACGTGCTGCTTAAATCCCCAACGGGCGCGACATTGGTGCACTACAAAGGGTGGCTGAAACGGGCATAAATTATGCTGTTTGAGGGTAAGCCGAGGCATGATGAAACCTCAGCACGGGCCGTTTGTATCGCAACTCGAATGCCAATTTTGGCGATCTCTAAACTTACTGATGCCGCTGGGTCGCTCCTGCTTGGGCGGATGCCCGCAGACAGTAGTGGCCAGCCGTTTAAAACAGTTTGAGGAATTCACTTTTCCGCAACTGCTGGGTAAGTATTTATTACGATTGGGAAATTTAGACCTAACGTTCGCTGCCTATATGCGTTTTGCTCTGCCTAGGTCATACTCTGGATCAGAAGGAATTGTGCCGCTGAGGGAGCAGGGTGAGACTCTGAGGGGTACCCCCCGAAATTTGGACACTGACGTAAGCTGCAATTTTTAGTTTGCTGATCTTCAATACGAAGGAGATCAGACATGTCGAAACGGAAGCAACATCACCCAGAGTTTAAGGCCAAGGTCGCGTTAGAGGCGTTGAAGGGTGAGGAGACGGTGAGCGAGCTGGCCAGTCGGTTTGGGGTTCATCCACTGGCCGGCAGGTGAATGGTACATTCACTGAGAGGTTCTCGTCGGAAAGACGGCCTCGCTACTTTTTTGCGAGGGCTTCTTTCACCAGCTCATTCTGCATCGCGATATCTGCATACATCCGTTTCAGACGCGCATTCTCAGCCTGCAACGGCCTCATCTCGGAAATGAGCGATGCGTCCATTCCCACATATTTTGAACGCCATTGGGAAAACGCAGCGCTGCTCATTCCATGGCTGCGGCACAGTTCAGATACAGGCACACCATTCTCAGCTTTTTTCAAAACCGCGACAATCTGGGCCTCTGAATAACGTGATTTCTTCATCGTGAATCTCCTTAGCTTATCTTGCCGAGAAAATTCTAGTTTTCAATACAACCATTTTTCGGGGGATTACCCATCGACCAGGTCACGTTCGGTGCGTCCGGCACTGCCAGCGCATCGGGTTTGTCCCGCTTTAACCGTTTCCGAGGCTTGATTGTCACCCGGCAGGGTATTGCATGGTAATGTCCCGAGAGGGGCGCAAGTTCAGTTCCAGTTCGCAATAGATGCGGTAGACCCGTTTGTGGGTCCACGGATGGCCCTGCACATTGCGCAGATGCAGGAAACCTAGCCTGACCCCCCAAGTCTTCCGTGCGGCCCTTCTCGGGCATTTGTATTGCCCTGTCAGGCCGTGGTCAGCCCAACCAGCAGATCGGCGATATCTTCGGTCTCATCGCTCAAGAGCGGGCTGTAACGATAGCAGGTCTCACTCACGCCAAAGGTGCGGCAGGGTGAGGCCATTTCCGCCATTGCTCCGAGGACACTGGTCGAACGCAACGCTGACACCGTGTCGCGCCACCGCGTTCGCGGCCAAACCCCGGCGCAGGCCCTCTCAGTGAATGCACGCATTCACTGAGTATCCGTATTGGTCAAGCTGGATATTCGCCCCATTTTCGCTGATCTCGTAGAAGGGCATTTGCGGTGACAATCAGCTTTCGCATAACGGCTGTGATCGCCAGCTTCTTGCATTTCCCAGTCGATATCAGATGTTCGTATTTTGCCTTCATGTCTGGATTGAAGCGTGTAGCAACAACCGCTGGCAGATAGACTGCGCGCCTGACGCTGGCGCGACCGCCCTGGATGCGTTCCTTGCCTTGCCACTTTCCCGATTGCCTCGATATGGGTGCAAGGCCCGCCAGCGCCGCTGCTTTCTTGCCACTCAAATGTCCGAGTTCGGGCATTTCGGTTAATATCGCACAGGCTGTTACCTTTGCGATGCCCGGAATGCTTGTAAGAATCTCGGCGCGTGCAGCGAGATCTTTGTCTGCCGCAACGATGGCATCGATTGCCTCGGTAACTTGCGACAAGTCACGTTCGATCTGTTTCAGACGTCGTTTGATCTGCTGGGAAGGCAGGACGTGCGTCGTTGCGGCAAGTCGTGCCTTTGCTGCGGTCCGGTCCTTGATCAATGCCAGCCTGGCTGTTGCCAGCTGCTTGAGATCATGAAGTGTTTCGCTTTTGGGTTGGTCTGCTCTCAATTCCAGAAGTGCGCCCATTTTGGCTAATAGCGCAGCGTCCACCCGGTCCGTTTTGGCCAGCCGGCCGTTCGCGATTAGTCTTGAACCGATGGCGACCAAATCGCTCACCTTCGCAGAACCGGCGGGCCTGACGCGGATTGACCCGTGCAAAGCTGATCCCGTGTTGAGCCAAGCCCGTTTCGATGCACCTGTGATAAATGCCTGTTGCTTCAAAAATGACGCGGGAAACTTCTGTTTTTCTCGCCCAAAATGCGAGTGCTTTAGCGCCAGCTTTGTCATTTCAAAACTGCCTGTGCTCTCGCGAGGACAACCAATAAGCGTCCAATGTGTCTTTCGAAATGTCGATCCCAATGGTATCTTCCATGTGTCTCTTCCTAACCTTGTCTTGTCATGCGGGCCCAAAGCCCAAGTATCCGTTCAGGTTTCAAAAAAAGACGGAGGTGACCTTACTCAGCGACGGTCCTCAACGACCAAGAGGGGAACGGTCCAACCTCCGCCGCTGCCTGGCATAAATGACGTGCTGCGCAGCTGTTCCAGCTTCGCATAAAAACTGCCAAAATCATAAGACAAGAGGGGAAGATCGGCCAGTTTGGGGGCATTCATCCCCCGGCTTTTGAGGCTGAGCAGAACCTCGCGTCCCGTTGACTGGCAACACATGCTTGCATGTATGTGTGAGAGGTGGCTTTGAGTGGCCTCGCGCACCCCATCCGCAATGGCCAAGAAACGTTTCTGGCCACGGGTCGTCACCCCAACAATCACAAGGGCGCAGAGCTTGTAATTCTCACCGCGAAGGCCGCTGTGGACACCGTCCGTTAACCGGCAGGCGATTGCAAAGCAATCTGCCGAGAGGGGGCCCAGATGGAGACGATTGGCTCGTCATCCAACTCAGCTTCTTTCCAGCCCTCGTATTCTTTGGCCCAATCGCGCCTTCTCGGCAGCATGCTTTGCATGCGCCTGACAGGTAATACTTGAGCCGTGAGACCGAATTCGCCGACAATCCAGCCGCATCGGGGCACAGGAGAACCTTGAGGGCCGGGGCCATTTCGCCGCTGGATATCGCTTTGAGGTAAAGCCATGGCAAGGCAGCTTCCAACGTCTTGGTTCTACGCACATAGGGTGGCACCAGGGCCGAGCGGAATGTAACGGGCTGGCCGTCCTTGGATCGTACCTTTGGAATGCGCACGCTCACAGGGCCAATGCCAGTTTGGAATGGGCGCTCAGGATGATGCCCATTGCGCACCACAGCTGCGTGACCTGCCTCAGTACGCAAGTCGGCAAATTGCGCCAGATAACTGGCAAGCTCTGCCTCGACTGCTGTCGCGATCAATTGCTGGGCTCCCGTTCTCAACAAATCCGTCAGCGCGTCCGTCGTCCCGTCTCAACGCGCAAAACCAACAATGTTAGTCGTTTCCATGGCGGTGTATCTCCTTCGGTTGGGCTGCTGTCTCGCAACAACAATTCAACCAGATACGCCGCCAACCTTCAAATCACTCAAACACCAGATTCAGTAATAGCTCCATGGACTGTTCGGCTGTGTTGTTGTCGAGTTTAAGGAACCCGTGATCCGAATATCCGCGCAGGCGCTTCATGCAACAGAGTTATGCCATGGGATATGCACGAACTAGACTTGTGCACTAAATATATTTCGAAAATTCGTAACTCCCAAGGACCCCATCGGATATCGGGTTTTGTGTTGCCCTTGCGACGTTAGAGCCGAGCGATGATCTGTTGTGGTGATAGGGTGAGTGTTTCGAGGATATTGCCCCCGTGTTTTCTGACCGTCGAGATGACGGATCTGATGTCAGCGAAGACCTGCGCGCCCTCGAGGGTGCGGAAAGTTCCTGAGATTTTCATGCGCAACTTCATCATGCGCAGGTCCCGTTCGGCCTGATTGTTGGTGAAGGGAACTGTGAAGTCCGTAAGGAACCTTAGGACGTCATCACGGTAGTCGCGCAAGCGGACCAGAAGGTTATGGCCTGGCCGCCTGGCTTTTCGGCCTCGCGCACCAGTGCGGAACGTGTCAACGACTTTGAGACAGTGGCTTTTGGACTTTAGGCTTGGGTTTCTTCGGTTGGTTTTGGTGGGTTGATCCAGACGGCGGTCGGGATTTGAGGCGGTTTTGGTGGTTTGTGTACGAAGCGTTCGGGCGTGGCGAGGAATGCCGCGTCTAGTGTTGCTTGTCGCGCGGTGTAGATTTCTTGGGCCTGCCCAAAATGGATTTGGTCGGGCGTCATCAGACCAATCCCGGCGTGATGATGGTCTTGGTTATACCATGCAAAGAACCTGCGGCAGAATGCGCGAGCCTGCTCGATGGTTTCAAAGTTCTTGGGGAACTCTGGCTGATATTTCAGTGTTTTGAAGTGGGCTTCGGAGAACGGGTTGTCGTTTGAGGTGTGGGGCCGACTGTGGGACTTGAGCACACCAAGATCAACCAGCATCAGGGCTGTCGTCTTTGCCTTCATGGGCCCACCGCGATCTGCATGCAATGTCAGCTGATCGCGTGGAACCTCGTGTTTTTCCATCGCGTCGATGAACAGCTCTTTGAACTGGCTGGCGCTCTCCGCGTGCTCGACGCGCCAGCCAACAACGCGGCGGCTGAAGATGTCGAGGATGACATAGAGATAGAAGTAGGACCATTTCACCGGGCCCCTCAGCTTGGTGATGTCCCAAGACCAGACCTGATTGGGGGCTTCAGCTAGAAGTTCAGGCTTTTGATAGACGGGATGTGTGCGCTGTCGGCGGCGTTCGCCAACTTCGCCCTGCGCGGCCAATATCCGATACATCGTGCGGATTGAACACAGATAGGTGCCTTCATCCAGCAAGGTGGCAAAGACCTCTGTGGGCGTCTGATCCGCAAAGCGGGGTTCGCGCAGGTGGTGCAATACCTGGTCTCTTTCCCTTTCCGGCAGAGCCCGCGAAGACGCTGCGCGCGGTGGGCGTGTGCGTGGTGGTGCCGTCAGCGCCGCACGCTGTCGAAGAACGCTCGCGCGCGATAATGATAGCGCGGCGCAGACAGCCGAGGTCAAGCCGCTGCCGGTGGGCAATGCAATCGCGACGGCCATCATGATTTGCCGCTGCGCTCTTGCGTCTGCTCCATCTCGTCCAGAAGTCCCGCCACTTTTTTTTGGATGGCAATGATGGCTTCCGCCTGATCCAGACGGCGCCGCAAGGCTGTCACCTCACGGTTGGCCTTGGCCAGCTCAGTTTGCAATGGATTGGCAGGTGCCTTTTGTGGGCCACGGCGCATTGGCTGCAATGCACCCAATGTGCCGGCCGCCCGCGCACGGCGCCAATCGGTCAGTGCAGAGGAATAAAGCCCCTCCCGCCGTAGAATGGCGGAAACCCCGCCAGTGTCTGCCACTTGGTCCGTCTCATCCAGAATGCGCAGTTTGTATTTGGCTGTGAAGTTGCGTCGCTTCGGGATGCTCGTCAGTTCCGCTGTGGGAGCCAACGGCGCATTAACAACGCGGGGAGGCGACGTCGGGGCCAAAACGGCTCCAGATCCAGCATCTGGCGAAAGTGGTGATTGTGAAGGCATAACCATGGGTTCGTTCTCCTACGCCCTCAAGTGTAAACTTTAGCCAGTCAATTGTCTCACGCTTATTGGCACGGAGGGGTGCGTCTAGCCAGTGGGTCTTGTCGCTCATGGAAGGCGAGGCCCTCGGTGAGGATCGCCATGTATTTGGTGAGGATGCCGTGGTGAACCGACGTGGGGAGTTCGGTCTCGCCTCGCCCCTGAGCCGCGCACTTGAGCTGATTGGCGCTGTTGAGCAGCACGCTCATCGCGCACGCCCACGGCTCCTTTTCGATTTCTTCGATGGCCTTGAGTTCCCGTAAATGATGCGCCCCGCACAGGGCGTGCGCGTCCACCCCACTCATATGGGCGTAATAGGACTTCCAGTGGTCATGAACAATTGTCCCGCCGGTCAGGAAGGATGGAACAGCACCGCGCTTGGCGCTGATGCGATAATGCGTGAAGGCGAGATCGCTGATTGAGTGCAGCCAGTGCAGCTTACCATCAACACGAAGTCCGGTCTCATCCAGATGCCGAACGCCGCCTTCATTGAGCCGGGCCAGAATGTGTTCGACGACGCCACCCAAGGTACGCGCTGTGCCGTTCACCCAGTTGGTCACGCTGGCCGCGCATAGGCTGGTGGCACCAAACAAATCACGCAGGAGTTGGCAGACCCGATCCTCGGGGATCAGCTGCTGAACATTGCAGTAGACCGCCGCCGCCCGAATGCGCTTACCGTATTGCACGTGTGCATTCACGCCATCGGGAAAGGTGGCTGTCGTCGTGGCTCGGCAATGGCCACAACAATAAATCGCTGCCTGATGCTCTGTGACCTCCAGACGCGGCACCGGTATGTCATAAACCTGACGCCTCTCCACCGCCTTGATCATCCCAGCCGTCAAGCCATGCTGACAGGTGCCACAGGCCTCAGCCTCATGTCGCTCCACAAAGTCAGGCGTTGCTGTCTGACGTAGGGTGTCGCCTCGGTGGCCAACTTAACCACCACTTTTCTTACCGGACTTACCACGCAGGCTACGCGGTACCGGCTTCTTCAACCCATCACTCGAAGGCGGCTTGCTGCTATTACTGCTGTTCTTGGCCAACTGACGCCGCAGATCCGCATTCTCTTGCGCCATGCTCGCCAACGCGGCTTCCAACTCGGCGATCCTGCGCAGAGCCGTGGCGAGGAGTTGTTCAAGAGCAGTAACTTGGTCCATTCCACCAATGATTCAGAGAAATCGTCACAGCGCCACGAAATTCAGACCACAACAGAAAATTCATGGAGTTATTGTCAAATCTGGTGTTTGAGTATTGTTGGTCATGCGGTGATCTGGTCGGGGTTTGTGGTTTCGATTCCGTCTTTGAACGTGACGCCTGTGATGACTTTTGCGAGGTAGTCAAAGCCGCGTAGCTTCCTCCAATTTTGCTCAGCACATTGCCCCAGTTTGAACATCATGTGCAGCATGCCATCGCGTGACAGGCAGCCCTTTGAACGCTTGGTACGATGCCGGATCGTCGCGAAGGCCGATTCAATTGGATTGCTAGTGCGGATGCTTTGCCAATGCTGCGCCGGGAAGTCGAAGAATGCCATGAGTTCCTCACGATCTTTTTGCAGGCATAGTGTGGCCTTGGGGTATTTGGGTTCGTAGGTTTTGATGAACAGATCGAACGCCTTTTCTGCATCGACTTTGGTCTCGGCCTGCCAGATGTCGTGCAGCGCGGCCTTGGCTTTTGGCTGAGACAGCTTGGGTAAACAATTGAGCACGTTCATCGTTTTGTGTTGCCAACAGCGTTGATGGCGGGTCTCAGGATAGACTTCGTCCATGGCCGCCCAAAACCCCATGGCACCGTCCCCGATGGCCAGTTTGGGCGCATTCATGCCTCGGCTTTTGAGGTTAAGCAGAACCTCGCGCCAGCTCTGCGTGGACTCGCGCACCCCATCCTCAATTGCCAGAAATCGCTTCTTGCCACGGGCAGTTACCCCAATAATAACAAGGGCACAGAGCTTGTCATCCTCGCCCCGAAGGCCGCTGTGAACGCCGTCGGCCCAGATATAGACGATGGGCTCGTCATCTAACTCAGCGCCTTTCCAAGCCTCGTATTCATTGGCCCAATCGCGTTTTAAACGCGAAACCGTATTAGCCGACAAGCCAACGGCATCTGGGCCCAGAAGAACCTTGAGGGCGGGAGCCATCTCGCCGCTGGAGATCCCTTTGAGGTAAAGCCATGGCAAGGCCGCTTCCAGCGTCTTCGTGCGGCGCACATAGGGCGGCACCAGGGCAGACCGGAATGTCACCGGTGTGCCGTCCTTGGACCGAACCTTTGGAATGCGCACGCTCACAGGGCCAATGCCCGTTTGAAACGGGCGGGCCGGATGATGTCCATTACGCACGACTGCCGCGTGACCGGCATCGGTGCGTAAGCCGGTAAATTGCGCCAAATAACTGACAAGCTCAGCCTCAACTGCTGTCGCGATCAATTGTTGTGCTCCCGTTTTCAGCAACTCCGTCAACGCGTCCGTCATCTCGTCTCGACGCGCAAAATCAACAATGTTAGTAGTTCCCATGGTGGTGTATCTCCTTTGGTTGGGCTGCTGTCTTCCAACAACAATTCAACCAGATACGCCGCCAACCTTCAAACCACTCAAACACCAGATTCAGTCATAGCTCCAGAAACGGTTCTAAGCATTGTACTCCGTTTCAACTAGGACGTGTTTCTGGCGATATTATGGTCCGGTGAAAACCTAACTGCAATAGGCTAGCGATCGATTGTCATGCTGCGACTTAGAATAAGGTTGAGGCGGCTAACAACTAATTTTGTAACTCCCAAGGACCCCATCGGATATCGGGTTTTGTGTTGCCCTTGCGACGTTAGAGCCGAGCGATGATCTGTTGTGGTGATAGGGTGAGTGTTTCGAGGATATTGCCCCCGTGTTTTCTGACCGTCGAGATGACGGATTTGATGTCAGCGAAGACCTGCGCGCCCTCGAGGGTGCGGAAAGTTCCCGAGATTTTCATGCGCAACTTCATCATGCGCAGGTCCCGTTCGGCCTGATTGTTGGTGAAGGGAACTGTGAAGTCCGTAAGGAACCTTAGGACGTCATCACGGTAGTCGCGCAAGCGGACCAGAAGGTTATGGCCTGGCCGCCTGGCTTTTCGGCCTCGCGCACCAGTGCGTCTAGCCAGTGGGTCTTGTCGCTCATGGAAGGCGAGGCCCTCGGTGAGGATCGCCATGTATTTGGTGAGGATGCCGTGGTGAACCGACGTGGGGAGTTCGGTCTCGCCTCGCCCCTGAGCCGCGCACTTGAGCTGATTGGCGCTGTTGAGCAGCACGCTCATCGCGCACGCCCACGGCTCCTTTTCGATTTCTTCGATGGCCTTGAGTTCCCGTAAATGATGCGCCCCGCACAGGGCGTGCGCGTCCACCCCACTCATATGGGCGTAATAGGACTTCCAGTGGTCATGAACAATTGTCCCGCCGGTCAGGAAGGATGGAACAGCACCGCGCTTGGCGCTGATGCGATAATGCGTGAAGGCGAGATCGCTGATTGAGTGCAGCCAGTGCAGCTTACCAGCAACACGAAGTCCGGTCTCATCCAGATGCCGAACGCCGCCTTCATTGAGCCGGGCCAGAATGTGTTCGACGACGCCACCCAAGGTACGCGCTGTGCCGTTCACCCAGTTGGTCACGCTGGCCGCGCATAGGCTGGTGGCACCAAACAAATCACGCAGGAGTTGGCAGACCCGATCCTCGGGGATCAGCTGCTGAACATTGCAGTAGACCGCCGCCGCCCGAATGCGCTTACCGTATTGCACGTGTGTATTCACGCCATCGGGAAAGGTGGCTGTCGTCGTGGCTCGGCAATGGCCACAACAATAAATCGCTGCCTGATGCTCTGTGACCTCCAGACGCGGCACCGGTATGTCATAAACCTGACGCCTCTCCACCGCCTTGATCATCCCAGCCGTCAAGCCATGCTGACAGGTGCCACAGGCCTCAGCCTCATGTCGCTCCACAAAGTCAGGCGTTGCTGTCTGACGTAGGGTGTCGCCTCGGTGGCCAACTTAACCACCACTTTTCTTACCGGACTTACCACGCAGGCTACGCGGTACCGGCTTCTTCAACCCATCACTCGAAGGCGGCTTGCTGCTATTACTGCTGTTCTTGGCCAACTGACGCCGCAGATCCGCATTCTCTTGCGCCATGCTCGCCAACGCGGCTTCCAACTCGGCGATCCTGCGCAGAGCCGTGGCGAGGAGTTGTTCAAGAGCAGTAACTTGGTCCATTCCACCAATGATTCAGAGAAATCGTCACAGCGCCACGAAATTCAGACCACAACAGAAAATTCATGCGCCTAATGGCCAAGGAGACTCACATCAAAACTGACAAACCCGTTATCGGCTGGGGTGCTTGGGAGTTATACTCCCGCGCCTGAATTGACCTGAGGTTTTCCCCTCAAATCACTTTGTATTCCTTGAGCGATATGACGCGGAAGTTGTCGGTGACGGTGTCGCGGGACTCTGGCCATTTTTCTGGCAGGGTCTTGCGGAAGAAGTCGAAAATGGCCTCTGTGAATTGGTTGAACGTTGCATAGTGCCGATTGTGGGTGACCCATTTGTGCATAACACCCCAAAGACGCTCGATCGGGTTGAGGTGCGGGGCATATGCTGGCAAGAAATGCAACTTCACCCGACGTTCTGGGCTGTCCAGCCATGGCTGTAGTATCTTGGCATGATGATAGCGGGCATTGTCGACAAAGACGTGGATGGCCGTCTTGGTTTGGTTGTTGCGTTCCAACTTTTCCAGCATCTGTCGGGTTGTCTGGGCATTGATCTTCTCGCCTTCCACAAAGGTGAACTGGAAAGTCTCAAGGTCAAGCGCGCCCTGAATGTTGAGCCGCTTGCGCCCTGATGTCGCCTTCAGGGCCGTCTTTTGTCCCTTGGGGAACCAACCATGGGCGGGGCGGCTCTGGTGTTCGGGGTGGACAGCGTCCGAAAAGACAACCATCTCATCTGCGGCCAACCCGTTCATCAGGGCCTCATATTTGGCAATAAACGCAGCCTGCTTGGCTTCATCGGCCTGTGCAGGCAGCAATTGTGGTTTCTTATACGCGAACCCCAGGCGGCGCATCAGCTTGGCGGCTCCCGACGTGCTGTAGTTTTGGTCGCACTCGGCTAGAACATAGGCACAGACCTCATCGGCATTGCGGGCAGGCTGCGCGGTGAAATGGGCTCTCACCGCCTGCTCTTGCACGACGGACAAATGACCCTGACGCTGGCTGTAGTCCTTCAGACCGAAAAACGATAGTCCCGCACCGGCAAAGGCAAATCGCCACTCCGTCAAAACTGTCGGGCCAATATCCAAAATCCGGCAAACCGTTCCGGCGTCTTCTCCTGCGTCCAAAAGAAGAAACGCGCGCGCCCGTTTCCAAACAAGGGCGTCAACTTTGCGGCGGCGGCAAAGCGCTTCAAGTGCTATGCGCTGCTCGTCGGATAAGGAGACTGTTTTGTATTGCTTGCTCATAAACTCAAAATACAGACTGAACCGCCTTTGGCCATGCGACGAAGTGAATCGCAGGCCCAAAATCGTCAGGTCAATTCAGGCGCAGGAGTATATATTAATGCATTGATATAATTAAATGATGCCCGGAGGGGCGAAGTCGAACCACCGACACGAGGGTTTTCAAGACTTGCGTCTTGTTTGACGTCAGACAGGCTGTGCAGGCCAGATCGAAAACGATCATTTTTTAACAACAGGCCCGTCATATGCATCAAGATACGCCTCGATCCAGCGGATCCGCCCAAATCCTTCGGCGAGAAGTTGAAGATCACTGCGGTTGCGCCGTGTCAGGTCATCTAGTTCGGGCGACCCGTGAAAAGCTACAATCCGGCAGTCTGGCTTTGGCCGGCAGGCGCTGAACCACGCCAAGGGCGGCAGCGGCGCGACCGATTTCTTGAACGGTCCGGTCCATCCTTCAGGCAGGTAGCGCAGGTTTTTCGCGACACCGGTAATAAATTGCTGATCATTTCCGAAATTGGCAAAGCTGCCGTCTGGGTCGGCAACAAACTGGTCCCAAATATTGCTATGGTCGCCTGCGACAAAGCCCAGCGTGGACGAGTTACCGCCACGGTTACTCGGGAACAGCTTGGGAAACCACTGTTCATGGTAGGTTTTCCAGTCTTTGATGATTTGCATCTCATCGGGTTGGATTTGGTTGAAAAAGCACATCAGATCGCCCACCACCGCGATGTCGACATCCACATAAAGAACCTTTGCGCCCGTCGGAAAGACATCCTCTTTGAACAGCGCCACCTTGGGCCACATTCCATCATTCCACTTTGAACGGTCCAACGGGATTTCTGCCTGTGGCACGGACTTGATACCCGGCTCAAGTCCGGTGGGGTCGTCGGTGACGCAGACAATCTCAACGTCGCTGTCCAAATTGACCTTCAAGGCGCGGTAGGTGCGGTTAAATGCGTCTGCAGGATAGCCCACGCCCCATTTTATCATGGTAACAATTTTGATATCGGTATTCATATCTGCCTCTCGCACTGTATCATATGCCCCAAAGGGGCTTGCCGTAAGTGGGTTCGTTACCTGAAGTCGGCTTTGTTGAATTAGTCGGACTAGGGTCGGATTGCCCCTTTTCCACCCGAACTTTTCCTATGGCCTTTGTGAAGGTATGCCATGGGCCGTGTAGCGATTGAGGATGGCGTTATTGCAGAAAACCCGGAAGACACAGAACCTAACACCCTTGACTTAACCACAGACAGAGAGCTGCTCCGACGGGCCGTTCCGCAGCATCTTGGTGGCAGTGAATGTCAGCTCTGGGCCGATAGTGACAGATGCTGCACCATGCACATTTCTACATTAAGGGCGGAGAGCCTCATGTAATAAGCAAATAGAATGCTACAGCTCTGCCGGTCCGCTAAGTGGGGGGGGGTAAATTTTCCAGCCCATCGATATGGGAACCGGTATCAAGTCGAAACTGCACGCATTCACAAATTAGGGCATTCGGAGCATCAATGCGATGAGATGAACGGACAAACCTGAAATCGGCGAACTTTTAGTTTTGGATGACAGGGGGGGCGGTTCTATCTCTTGGTCGAGCAGTTCCAAACCGCCTCGGTTAGAAAATTTTCTTCGCGTGCAGTTTGAAGGTAAAAAGTTGCCACGTCGCCCAATGCCACCTCGCCCAGAAAGGGGGGCTGAGAGGGGGACTTAGATTGGATGTGACGCGCTAACGACTTGTAAATATGTGATATTTATAAGAATTATGGTGCTGCTGGAGAGAATCGAACTCTCGACCTCTCCCTTACCAAGGGAGTGCTCTGCCAGTGAGCTACAGCAGCAACCGATGGGCGGGGTAATAGACTCAAAACGAGTGATCTGCAAGCCCTCTCTGGACGGTTTTTGTGGCATCGGGTAACAAGCGTTATGAGCAGCAAATCGCACCCCAAAACGACCCAATCTCGTGAAGATCGCCTAAAGGCCGCGTTGAAAGAAAATCTTGGGCGGCGTAAGGCGCAAGCGCGTGCTAAGGCGACGAAACTAGCTGACGATCAAGCCGCGCAAGAACCTGGTGCGAATGCGCCACAACAGCCCGGTGCGACTGCGCCAAAACAGAAAGAATAACAGGCATGGATTCCATCGTTGTACGAGGCGGCAAAGCGCTGTCGGGCCAGATTGAGATCGCGGGTGCAAAGAACGCGGCATTGGCGTTGATGCCTGCCACATTGTTAAGCGATGAACCGCTGACGCTGACTAACACGCCACGTTTGTCCGACATTAAAACAATGACGGTGTTGCTGGAATCGCTGGGCGCTGAGATTTCGTCGCTCCAAGATGGCAAGGTGCAGACGATGTCGTGCCATGGGTTGATCAACACGACAGCGGATTATGATATCGTGCGCAAGATGCGGGCGTCGAATCTGGTTTTAGGGCCTTTGCTGGCCCGCGAAGGCCATGCCATTGTATCGCTTCCGGGCGGGTGCGCCATTGGTGCGCGGCCGATGGACATTCACACGGACGGTCTGACGAAGATGGGTGCGCAGATCGACCTTAAGGATGGGTATCTGCATGCCAAAGCGGATGGCGGCAAGCTTAAGGGTGCGGTGATTGATTTCCCGTTTGCGTCCGTTGGCGCGACTGAAAACATCATGATGGCTGCGACATTGGCCAAAGGAACAACCGTTATCAACAACGCCGCGCGCGAACCTGAGATCGTTGATCTGGCGTCTTGCCTTACTAAAATGGGCGCGCAGATTGATGGCGCTGGCACTTCTACGATTACCATTCAGGGTGTCGATCGTTTGCACGGCGCGACGCATCCCGTTGTGACGGACCGCATCGAACTTGGCACTTATATGCTGGCACCGGTGATTGCCGGCGGTGAGGTTGAATGCCTTGGTGGTCGAATGGATTTGGTCGCGGCATTCGCGGAGAAATTGGATGCAGTTGGCGTAAGCGTTGAGGAAACCAAGGCCGGTCTGAAGGTCAAGTTGAACGGCAATCGACCCCGTGCGGTGAATGTCATAACCGAACCATTCCCGGGCTTTCCGACTGATTTACAGGCGCAGATGATGGCGATGCTGTGCTTTGCTGACGGAACGTCAGTGCTGGAAGAAAAGATATTCGAGAATCGTTTTATGCACGCGCCGGAATTGGTGCGGATGGGTGCAAACATAGAAGTTCATGGCGGCACTGCGACCGTGACGGGTGTTGATAAAATGAAGGGCGCGCCTGTGATGGCGACTGATCTACGAGCGTCGGTGTCTCTGATCCTCGCAGGGTTGGCTGCTGAGGGTGAAACGCAGGTCAACCGAGTGTACCACCTTGATCGCGGCTATGAGAATGTTGCGGAAAAGTTGGGCAGCGTCGGTGCGGATATCGAGCGGGTGGCAGGACGATGAATAGTTCAACACGCGACGCAACCTTTGAAGACGGAAACGAAGCGCCCTTGCGTCTGAAAGCCCTGGATATCGAAGATCTGGCCGTGCTGTCGGGCCTTGTGCAAGATGCAGTTTTTCCAGGAACTGAAATGAAATGGGATCGCAGGGCACGTCGCTTTGCGTTGCTGTTGAACCGGTTTCGCTGGGAAGACGCTGACAAAGCAGAGGCTCGCAAGGGTGCCTATGAACGTGTTCAGTCCGTATTGGTGATCGAGGACGCGATGCGCGTGCAGACCAGCGGCGTCGATGCGCGTGATGGCGACATTGTCCTATCGGTTTTGAGCGTGACGTTTGAGGCGGGGACGGATGGTGGCGGATTTGTAGTTCTAACCTTGGCGGGCGATGGCGCGATTCGTGTTGAGGTCGAGGCGCTGGAAATTGTGCTTAAGGACGTGACGCGACCATACGTGGCACCGTCAAAGGCGATGCCGAAACACGACGATTAGACGGTCCCGACAGACGGCAGGAGTTTGAAATGCCACAGTTTTTAGATACTTCCGACATTGATTTTGAAGCTGCGTTTCAAGCATTGCTTGGCGCTAAGCGCGAGGATTCACCCGACGTAGACGCCGTTGTCGCGGGCATCATTGCGGACGTGCGCGCGCGCGGTGATGTTGCTGTGCTTGAATTGACGGCGAAATTTGATCGGTTGCAATTGGACGCAGATGGCCTGCGGTTCACGCGTGCCGAGATGGAAGACTATTGCGCTAAAGTCAGCGACGAAGACCGCGCCGCACTCGAATTGGCCGCGACGCGGATCAGGGATTATCACCTGCGCCAGATGCCCGAAGATGCGTTCTGGACGGACGAGGCGGGTGCGTCACTCGGGTGGCGCTGGACGCCTGTGTCGGCGGCTGGATTGTACGTGCCTGGCGGCATCGCGACCTATCCTTCAAGCGTTTTGATGAATGCGGTGCCTGCGAAAGTTGCGGGCGTTGGGCGTTTGGCCATGGTTGTGCCAACGCCGGACGGCATGGTAAACCCCCTTGTTCTTATGGCGGCGCGCATCGCTGGCGTGGATGAAATTTACCGCATAGGCGGCGCGCAAGCGGTTGCGGCGCTGGCCTATGGTACCGAAACGATTGCGCCCGTGGATAAGATCACCGGTCCGGGGAACGCCTATGTTGCGGCGGCGAAACGACGGGTATTTGGCAAGGTCGGCATCGATATGATCGCAGGGCCGTCGGAAATTTTGGTCATAGCCGATAAGGACAACGATCCAGACTGGATCGCGCTGGATTTGCTGTCACAGGCTGAACACGACGAGAGTGCGCAATCGATCCTGATCACCGATGATGCGGCATTCGGTCAGGCTGTGGCACGCGCGGTTGAAGCGCGGTTGCAGACCTTGGAACGTCGCGCGGTGGCGGGGCCAAGCTGGCGTGATTATGGCGCGATCATTACCGTGAAGAACATGGCGCAAGCTGTTGTTTTATCAGATATAATGGCGCCTGAGCATCTGGAGATTTGTGTCGCGGATGCAGATGGTATGGCGGATAAAATCACCCATGCGGGCGCGATATTTATTGGCGCGTGGACGCCGGAAGCCATCGGCGATTACGTTGGCGGGCCGAACCATGTTTTGCCGACGGCGCGGTCTGCGCGGTTTTCTAGTGGGTTGTCAGTGATGGATTTTCTAAAGCGCACGACGCTTGCGAAAATGTCGCCAGATGCGCTGGCGGCGATCGGCCCGGCGGCCGAACGACTTGCCATTTCCGAAAGTTTACAAGCACATGGGTTGAGCGTGCGTGCGCGGCTCGACAAGTTGAATAGGGACTAGGGTTTTGGCAAAGATTATCCACATTGAACTGGACGATAGCGCGCTGCCGCCGCCGACGCCCGAGATTGAACAGGAACGCAAAGTTGCGATGTTTGATCTGTTAGAAGATAACTCATTTATCTTGCCGACCCGCGATGGAAAAGAGGCACCTACGGGGCCGTACCGGTTGGGGCTTTCTATTCGCCAGAAGCGCTTAGTTTTTGAAATTAAAACAGAAAAAAGCGAAGCGGCAGGTGAGTTTCATTTGTCTCTCGGCCCGTTCCGACAAGTCGTCAAAGACTACTTTCTGATTTGTGAGAGCTATTTTGACGCGGTCAAGACCGCCGCCCCAAGCCAGATTGAGACAATCGATATGGCGCGACGTGGCATCCATGATGAGGGCGCGCGCATCCTGCAAGAGCGCTTGGAGGGGAAGGCCGAAGTCGACTATGACACCTCACGGCGCCTGTTTACGCTCATCTGTGTTTTGCATTTCGGGGGCTGATTTGGATCGCTTGCCACAGTCCATTTTGTTTTGTTGTGACCATAATTCTGTGCGCTCACCCATGGCCGAAGGACTGGCAAAAAAATTATATGGAACAGGTGTTTACTTACAATCCGCTGGTGTGAAATCCTATCTTGATATTGATGGTTTCGCGGTGGCTGTGTGCATGGAGCTAGGGATTGAGCTGTCGCGCCATCGCAGCCGATCATTTGATGAAATGGTGCAATGGGGGGATGATTTGTCGTCTTTCGATTTGGTCGTCGCCTTGTCGCCCGCCAGCCAGCGCCGCGCGCAGGAATTGACGCGCCATGCCCACTTGGAGGTTGAGTACTGGCCGATCTTGGACCCGACAGGTTTGGGCGAAGGCCGCGACGACCGCCTAGCGTCGTATCGTCAGGCCCGCGACCAGATCCATGGCCGCCTGATTGCCCGTTGGGGCACCGGAAATAGCGAAGATTGACGGTTTTGTACAAAACTTTGCCCCCGTGTTGCATGGTTTGTACAAAATTTTGGGCCGCGCGAGCCCTGCGTTAAAAACGCCGCACGCGTTAAGAGTCAGTTAGCCCTTGAAAATCCCTCCGCCCCAGCGCATTTACGCCCTGTCCGCAAAATTGCGGACGTTTTTGATGGAGAGAACATGGCCAAGGAAGAACTGCTCGAATTTCCAGGCGTCGTAAAAGAACTCTTGCCGAACGCGACATTCCTGGTCGAGCTGGAAAACGGCCATACGATCATCGCGCATACGGCAGGCAAGATGCGGAAAAACCGCATCCGTGTTCTGGCAGGCGACAAGGTACAGGTCGAGATGACCCCCTATGATTTGACCAAAGGTCGGATCAATTATCGGTTTAAATAGCGCGAAACGAAGTTTCGCGCAGCGGGTAAGCGATTTGCCGAAGGCAATTTGCGGCCGCTCGCGGGCCAAAGGTTAAGTGCATGTCGAACCCTAAACTCATTCTAGGCTCAGGTTCCCCGCGCAGGTTGGAGCTTTTGGCGCAGCTTGGGCTGTTGCCAGATGCTGTGCGCGCACCTGATATCAATGAGGACCCGAAAGAGGCAGAAAAGCCGCGCGATTATGTGCGGCGTATGGCGCATGAAAAGGCGCAAGCGTCCGTATGTGCGGCTGATGAGGTCGTGTTGTGCGCGGACACCACGGTTGCCGTGGGTCGCCGTATTCTGGGCAAGCCTGCGGACGCGGCCGAGGCGGAAGCGTTTTTGCGGCTGATGTCCGGGCGACGCCACAAAGTCATCACCGCCATTGCGATCAAGACACCGGAAGGCATCCGGGTGAAGGACGTTGTGACGGACGTTAAGATGAAGCGGTTGAGCGACGTTGAAATCGCCGGTTATCTGGCGACGGATGACTGGCGCGGCAAGGCGGGTGGTTATGCCATTCAAGGACCGGCCAGCGCGTTCATTCCGTGGATCTCAGGGTCGTATTCGGCGGTGGTGGGGCTGCCTTTGGCGGAGACGGCGAATGTATTGCAATCGGCTGGCATCGGGCTTTGGTCCCAAGCAGGGCCGAAATGATGAAGGAAAAATTATGAAGGGACGCATGATCGTTCTGGACCATGTGGGGGGCCGTGAGGCTGCTGCGCTTATGGTTGATGGAATTCTGCAGGACTTGATGATTGACGATGAGGGCGCGCCGCGCCCCGGTGCGATTTTTCGCGCGATCTGTGATCGTCCGCTAAAAGGGCAGGGCGGCATGATGTTGCGCCTGCCCGATGGTGAAATAGCGTTCTTGCGCCATGGGAAGGGGCTTGCGCCCGGTCAGGCGATTTTGGTGCAGGTGACGGGATATGCCGACGACGGCAAAGCCATTCCGGTGACCGACCGCGTGTTGTTCAAAAGCCGCTATGCGATTGTGACGCCTGGCAAGCCTGGCATCAATGTCAGCCGCCAAATCAAAGAAGACGACGTGCGCGAACGCCTGTTGGCCTGCGCCCATGATGCGGGCGTGTCTGACGGGTTCGGTTTAATCCTGCGCTCATCGTGCGAGGCGGCAAGCGAGGAGGACATTGGCGAAGACATTGCGGCGATGGACGCTTTGGCTGCCGCAATTATGGCTGACACGGATGGTGTCGCCGAAATGTTGACCGAGGGCGACGGGCCGCATGGTTTGGCGTGGCGCGAATGGGTCGAGGCGGCGCAGGTCGTCACCGACGATGGTGGATTTGAAGACCACGGCGTGCTGGACCAGATCGCGGCGATTGCAAGCCCGCGCGTCGCGCTTGAGGCGTCGGCGTTCATGTACGTCGAGCCCACACACGCCTTGATCGCCGTGGATGTGAACACAGGCGGCGACACGTCTCCTGCGTCCTCGCTGAAGGCGAATTTGGCAGCGTGCAAGGTCTTGCCGCGGGCGTTGCGCCTGCGCGGGCTTGGTGGGCAGATTGTGATTGATATGGCGCCGATGCCAAAGACGATGCGCAAACAGGTTGAAGCGGCGATGCGATCGGCCTTTCGCGCCGACAGTATTGATACGGCGCTGGTCGGCTGGACGCCGCTGGGCCACTTTGAATTGCAGCGCAAACGTGAAAGGCTGCCAATCCCGATGGGGTTAGCGTAATGGCCTGCCCGATCTGTGACAAAGAGACGAATGCAGCGTTCCGCCCGTTCTGTTCCAAACGCTGTGGCGATGTCGACTTGGCGAAATGGCTGGGCGGTGGCTACGCCATTGCGTCAACGGATCCTGATGACATGGATGAGTTGATCGACGCGCTTGAGAAAGCCGCTGAGGACCCTGAATTGCCGCGTCCGTCCTGACTGTGAAGTGGTCCTGCTTTTAGGGCAGTTTGCGGCTTGTCTAAGATGGACCTGTCACGGTTTAGTTCCGGTCTCTTTCGAGCAATGTTTGCTATGAAGGAGATATGGAATGGCAACGAGATACACAGACGTGTTTCGGCGTGATGCGGTGCGCAAATCGTCCACGCTTTGCACAACATGTCCGAAATCGCTTTTTGGCCATGCACTTATATATCGTGATATCTTTCCATAATTTTTGTCTAGGACCTCATGAGGAATCCGCATAAGGGTACGAAATGGGACGCTTTTTTGGAAAATATATGTTTTTTAACCCGATTATCTGAACTTGACTCAGAACTTGACTATCGGGAAATTCAGAACCGAATAATCTTCGTCATCCTGCATTTTCCAAAGATAGATATTGAACAAACGTTCTGCCAAAAAACCGTATAATCTAGATTGATCTTGATCCCTGGAGACATCAATTTTATTGCCCTCAACATGCTCCAAGATTGGCATAATGAAACGCATCCAGCCATCAAAGAAATCCTTGGATTCAAACATCAAGTGCAACGGTTGATTTGAAGGCCGCGATTTCGTCGGCCATGGCTTCAGCGGGTGTTCTCCAACCGAGAGTTTTTCTCGGGCGGTTGTTCATCAGGTTTGCAACGTCGTTCAGCCATGTTTGGCTTGCACCGTTCAGGTCAGTTCCTTTGGGCATGTACTGACGCAGCAGTCCGTTGGTGTTCTCGTTGCTGCCACGCTGCCAAGGCGCATGCGGATCGCAGAACCAGATATCGATCTTCAACCGTCTGGCGAGTTCGGGGTGGCAGGCCATTTCGGAGCCGCGGTCGTAGGTCATGCTCTTGCGCAAAGCAGCGGGTAGTCGTCTCATCTGGCGGGTGAAGCTGTCGAGCGCGGCCTCGGCCCCATTGCCGTCCATTTTGCAAAGAATGACAAAGCGTGTCTTGCGCTCGACCAAGGTCCCCACTGACGAGCGATTGAATGCGCCCTTGATGAGGTCGCCCTCCCAATGGCCTGGTACCAGTCGCGCTTCGATCTCTTCAGGGCGATTGATAATGCGCAATGATTCCGGGACCATAGCACTGCCCGCCGCTGTCCTGCGCTTGAGCCCACGCTTAGGCTTCGCTTGACGCAACGCCTCGATCATCGCCGCCTTCAGCCCACCACGTGGCTGCGCGTAAATCGCGGCATAGATGGTCTCATGGCTCACATGGGCGGATGGATCATCAGGCTTCATGAGACGCAGTCTCTGCGCAATCTGCTCAGGCGACCAGTGCAGATGTACGAGCTTGCCATGAACAAAACGATAAAGATCGCTCCCCTCCACAAGCTTGCGCTCGCGGCGGCAGCGCGCACGCCGGGCATCATAGGCCTGCCGCGCCGCTTGCGGGCAATAGCTGCCGTCTTCCTGCCGACCTCGCGCCAGCTCACGGCAGATCGTGCTCGCCGGGCGATGCAAAAGCTGGCCGATCAACCGCTGACTGCTGCCCCTATTATGCTCGGCTAATATCACGCCACGGTCCTCGCTGCTGAGGTGCTTGCTTCGTATGTCCATCACAACATCCTATGCCCAAAGGGCTCTGAGTGTTGCATTTGAAACTTGAGCCTAAGACTCGCCCGCGCGCACCCCGTGATATACGCTTCAAATGGAGTTATATCTTTGGTGCCGCTTGTCCCGCACGTGGTACCGCCGCAGGTCTCGTCCTGCCCTACGTCAACGCCGAGGCTATGGGGCTGCATCTTGATGAGATCGCAAAAGCTGTCGCACCCGGCTCACATGCCTTGCTGATTGTTGATGGGGCGGGTTGGCATGGCGCAAAATGTTTGCAGGTGCCAGATAAAATTACGCTCGTTAAGCTGCCACCGTATTCACCCGAACTGAACCCCATGGAAAACGTCTGGGCTTATCTGCGAGCCAATAAACTCGCAATCACAGTTTTCGACACCTATGACGAAATACTCGACAAATGTGCACAAGCTTGGAACTTCTTTGCGAACGACCCAGAGCGAATAAGTTCAATCACAGATCGAGAATGGGCAAGGGTCACTTAATTCGGCCGTTGGTATAAATAGGTTGGTGGAGGCAAAATAACGCGTTTATCTTCGAGCAAGCTATTCAATCTAATTGGGCTCATGCCGAATAAAAACCGTGCATATGATTTATCAAGAAAGCCTGGCTTTTGACGTTTGTAGGTAAGGCGAATTCTTCAAAAAGTGACATATCTCCTGTAATGAAAGAAGCCAACGTAGTCAGAACGTGTATTCTTCCAAACCCAGTATTGCCCTGTTAATTCACAGTAACCAGAGTTTTTTGATGAAATATTCTTTCCACTGCTTGGATTCAAACATCAAGTGCAACGGTTGATTTAAAGGCCACGATTTCGTCGGCCATAGCTTCAGCGGGTGTTCTCCATCCGAGGGTTTTTCTTGGACGGTTGTTCATCAGGTTTGCAACGTCGTTGAGCCATGTTTGGCTTGCACCGTTCAGGTCAGTTCCTTTGGGCATGACCTGACGCAGCAGTCCGTTGGTGTGGGGATGTCCCGTACGATGTTGAAAATCGGGCGAGTGGCGCTGCTTGATTGATGGTTAGGCGACGTCCTTGATTTGGTCAAGCGTTACGGTATTGCGATGATCTAGCAAAGCTTGCTTGAGAATGGGGAGTTGCTTGTAGGCCTTTAGGCGGCGGAAGCCTTTCGCGGCTTCCAGCATACCAGCCCCTGTCCAGCGCAGCGCCATTTTTGCATCGCGCCAGCGTTTGACGTTTCGACAGACCTGTCGGATCACGCTGTTCATAGAGAGTTATGGTGGAATTTGGGTGATGGCGTGATTTGAAAGGCGGCGTATTGTGGCAGGTGTCAAAGCCGGCCAGAACCTCACAAGGAGCAATACGCCTATGAAGAACGATACACAGATCCTGCCGTTCCACCAATCGGAAACGATCGTAGATCCGTTGACAGAGCTTGCACGGGAGGGTGCCCGCCGGATGTTGGCGGAAG
This sequence comes from Octadecabacter arcticus 238, assembly GCF_000155735.2. Taxonomy (GTDB): domain Bacteria; phylum Pseudomonadota; class Alphaproteobacteria; order Rhodobacterales; family Rhodobacteraceae; genus Octadecabacter; species Octadecabacter arcticus. The sequence continues at coordinate 2,504,821 of NC_020908.1, read as the reverse complement.
CGCTGAAAGCCGAAGCTGATGCATTTGTCGCCAGCTTTGCAGATGAACAGCTGGAGGATGGCCGCCAGCGGATTGTGCGGCATGGATTTGGCCCTGAACGGCAGATCCAGACCGGCATTGGTTCTCTGGATGTCCAGCGGCCCAAGGTGCGCGACCGGCTGGCAACACCTGATCCGTCCAAAAAAATCCGCTTTACATCGAACATACTGCCGAAATGGGCGCGCCGCTCGGTAAGCTTAGATGCCTTGTCGCCGGTGCTTTATCTGAAAGGCATTTCAACGGGTGATTTTCAAGAAGCGCTGTCAGCCATTATGGGCACCGACGCGCCGAACCTTTCGCCAAGCGTCATTTCGCGACTGACGGCTGGATGGCAGGCACAATATGACACCTGGACCCGGCGTGATCTCTCTGCTCGTCACTATGTCTACATCTGGGCCGATGGCGTCTATCTTCAGGCCCGGATGGAAGAAAATGCCGAATGCATGCTGGTGATCATCGGTGCAACACCGGAGGGCAAGAAAGAATTGATCGGCTTTCAGGTCGGTCTGCGGGAGAGCGCACAGAGTTGGCATGAGTTACTGACCGACATAAAAAGTCGTGGGTTGTCCGTCGCACCGGAAATTGCGGTTGGTGACGGGGCCATGGGGTTTTGGAACGCGCTGGACAGGGCATTTCCAGGCACAAAACACCAACGGTGTTGGGTGCATAAGGTGAAGAATGTTCTGAATTGTTTTCCCAAGCAGATGGCACCGGCTGTGAAGTCAGATCTGGATAACATCCAGCACGCAGGGACGCGCAAAGAAGCAGAAGCGGCGCTGGCAGTGTTCTCTGAGAAATATGAGGTCAAATATCCAAAGGGCGTTGCATGTCTAATCAAGGATCAAGACGCGATGCTCGCATTCTTTGATTTTCCGGCGGAACATTGGGGCCATCTACGCACTTCAAACCCTATAGAAAGCGTGTTTGCCACCGTCCGACACAGAACGGTTCGTACCAAAGGCGCACTGTCGCAAAAAACTGCAAAGCTGATGGTTTTTACCCTCATTCAGGCCGCATCAAAGAAATGGTTGAGGCTCAAGGGTAGAAACCAGTTGCCAAAAGTCATCGATGGCATCAAATTCAACGACGGTGTCGAAGTGACCGGTGACACCGAAAACCACGCCGCCTGATGATGCGCGTCACCCAAATTCAAGCATAGCTGTTCATAGATTCAATGATGTTGGTGCTGGCCAATGAGCGTCTCAATTCCACAGGTAGCCCCAACCTAACAACAGTTAGAATTTCGTCTAGGCCCTCAAGGATCGACTTTGAAACGTCCGGAGCCTCAAGCTCTAGTCGCTGGGCAAGATTCCGCATCAACCGCTCGGCTTTGTCGGCATCATCAAGCTCCCATGCTTGCTTCAGCGCGCGGCGTACGGAGGCGTGCAGCTTTGGAGGAAGCCTGTCAGTTATGTTGCGGGCCTTGTGTATCTGGCATCTTTGGATGGGAATATCGGCACCAAATGTGCGCCGAATTGCCTTGGTCAGTGCCTTAGCCCCATCTACGATGAACAAATAGCAGCCCGCTGGATCGAGCCCACGCTCTATCAGATTGTCCAAAAGCGCCTGAACCGTCGCGGCGTTCTCGGTCGCCCCTTCAATGACGCCCAGAGGGTGCTTTTCGCCTGAAACCTCCACACCCACGGCCGCAAGCACCAACAAATGATCGTCCAAATGCAGCCCGTCGATCTGGATCGCTACAAGGTCAAGCTCCGATAGATCAGATGACATCCACTCATCCAGGCGCGCTTGGGTGAGTGCTTTGAAGCGACGCGAAACTGCTGACCTGGACAGCCCGCTCCCTGCCTTATTAGGCACCTTCGCTTCGGGCAGCCGTACAGCTCGGTCATACTTACGGGTGGAAACATTCATCAACATTAGGCTCATTGCCCATTGTTCAAGGAAGCCACCCGAGGAGGCCTCTTCCCAGCTCGGCAGGACAATCTCTTTACCGGTCACTTTATCGCGCACACGGGCGCGCTCCAGCTCAATCTTCCCACCATGGAACCCAACCTGACCTTTCGCGGTGCCCCATCTGTGGCCAGGCTTGTCAGTGCAATGCTCGTATCGGCCACCCGCCAGCGTATCTGCGTCCTCACCAAACATCTGAACCAGACTGGCGACGCCCGCCGTCAGGCAGAACTGCTCGAAGCTCTCGCCAACTTTGTCCCAGGCTGTTTCCACGAGTTGATGAACATTCGACGCGCTGGCAAGTCCAGCGCTTGCTGTGATAGTCTTCTTCATGGTGTTGCTTCCTTTTGCGATTAAACACCCAGAGCCTACGGCTCAGGGGAAGCAACGCCACCCTAAATTAAAATTTCAACATTCTTCGGGACATTCCCCCGGTTTCCGCCCTTAATGTAGAAATGTGCATGGCGCAGCATCTGTCACTATCTCCCCAAAGCCAACTTCCGGCCACCGTCCAAATGCTGCGTCGCAGCTTTCGCATTGCTGCCATCCATGCACACCGCAGCATTTTTTTGCAGCAACGTCAGTCTGACAGACAAAGCTGCCGCTCACATCGAACACGTGAGTAGAGAAATGTCTTTCCTGGTTGAAATGGTTGTCAGCCGAGGCGTGGACGGAGACGAATTTTTGCAAACTTCGCGTTCGGCGGAAGCGCAGCATGCGCTCGCTCTCTTCGTCGAAACGGCAAGTGGGAATTCTTGGCGCGATTGTTTTTCCAGCGGCCGGTCTCCTGGCGATCTGCGTTGCCGATAACCTTCATCGCAGCGCCATAAGACCGTAAAAGATCAGACACGATCACATGTGGTCGACCATATCGTTCCATTGATTTTCTGTAACTCCCAAGCACCCCAGCCGATAACGGGTTTTTGTCAGTTTTGATGTGAGTCTCCTTGGCCATTAGGCGCATGAATTTTCTGTTGTGGTCTGAATTTCGTGGCGCTGTGACGATTTCTCTGAATCATTGGTGGAATGGACCAAGTTACTGCTCTTGAACAACTCCTCGCCACGGCTCTGCGCAGGATCGCCGAGTTGGAAGCCGCGTTGGCGAGCATGGCGCAAGAGAATGCGGATCTGCGGCGTCAGTTGGCCAAGAACAGCAGTAATAGCAGCAAGCCGCCTTCGAGTGATGGGTTGAAGAAGCCGGTACCGCGTAGCCTGCGTGGTAAGTCCGGTAAGAAAAGTGGTGGTTAAGTTGGCCACCGAGGCGACACCCTACGTCAGACAGCAACGCCTGACTTTGTGGAGTGACATGAGGCTGAGGCCTGTGGCACCTGTCAGCATGGCTTGACGGCTGGGATGATCAAGGCGGTGGAGAGGCGTCAGGTTTATGACATACCGGTGCCGCGTCTGGAGGTCACAGAGCATCAGGCAGCGATTTATTGTTGTGGCCATTGCCGAGCCACGACGACAGCCACCTTTCCCGATGGCGTGAATGCACACGTGCAATACGGTAAGCGCATTCGGGCGGCGGCGGTCTACTGCAATGTTCAGCAGCTGATCCCCGAGGATCGGGTCTGCCAACTCCTGCGTGATTTGTTTGGTGCCACCAGCCTATGCGCGGCCAGCGTGACCAACTGGGTGAACGGCACAGCGCGTACCTTGGGTGGCGTCGTCGAACACATTCTGGCCCGGCTCAATGAAGGCGGCGTTCGGCATCTGGATGAGACCGGACTTCGTGTTGATGGTAAGCTGCACTGGCTGCACTCAATCAGCGATCTCGCCTTCACGCATTATCGCATCAGCGCCAAGCGCGGTGCTGTTCCATCCTTCCTGACCGGCGGGACAATTGTTCATGACCACTGGAAGTCCTATTACGCCCATATGATACCAACGGCCGAATTAAGTGACCCTTGCCCATTCTCGACCTGTGATTGAACTTATTCGCTCTGGGTCGTTCGCAAAGAAGTTCCAAGCTTGTGCACATTTGTCGAGTATTTCGTCATAGGTGTCGAAAACTGTGATTGCGAGTTTATTGGCTCGCAGATAAGCCCAGACGTTTTCCATGGGGTTCAGTTCGGGTGAATACGGTGGCAGCTTAACGAGCGTAATTTTATCTGGCACCTGCAAACATTTTGCGCCATGCCACCCCGCCCCATCAACAATCAGCAAGGCATGTGAGCCGGGTGCGACAGCTTTTGCGATCTCATCAAGATGCAGCCCCATAGCCTCGGCGTTGACGTAGGGCAGGACGAGACCTGCGGCGGTACCACGTGCGGGACAAGCGGCACCAAAGATATAACTCCATTTGAAGCGTATATCACGGGGTGCGCGCGGGCGAGTTCCACGCTTGGCCCATTTACGGGTGAGTGTCCCCTGTTGTCCAACGCGGGCTTCATCTTGGAACCATACCTCAAGAGGCTTCCCCTTTGCATGTTCTGGCAGAGTATCGCTTACGAGGCTGGTAAAGTTTTTTTAAAAGTCTGCTGCGCTTCGCGATCAGTTTTCGGATGCTCTGGACGCACAGACAGGCGGCGAAAGCCATGCTTGGTTAGATATTTCCCAATCGTACGCACATGCAGTTTCACGTCGAACCCCTCTTCAACACGAGCCTGCAAGTCGACACAACGCCATCGTACTACGCCATCTTTTACTGGGTCGGGCCCGGCCTCCACCCACGCCACAAATTGCGCCTGTTGCTTGGGCGACAACCGTGGTTTTGCCCCCTTGCCATTCCGATCCGATAACCCCTCAATGCCTTCTGCGTTAAAGCGATGCGCCCAATCCCGAAGTGTTTGTCGATCCATACCACTGCTGCGGGCAGCCGTTTCACGATCCACCCCATCAAGCACCAGCGCTATGACCAGTAGTCGCCGTACAACCCGCCCATCCTTGGTTCGCTTTGCCGCACGGCGCAAATCTTTCGCAGACATATCCGTGCGCGTAATTTTTATGGCTCCACCCATGAGCACCTCCCAATCTATGGAGAATATTGATTCAGAGTTTACCAAAACTTAAAGTAACTCCCAAGCACCCCAGCCGATAACGGGTTTTTGTCAGTTTTGATGTGAGTCTCCTTGGCCATTAGGCGCATGAATTTTCTGTTGTGGTCTGAATTTCGTGGCGCTGTGACGATTTCTCTGAATCATTGGTGGAATGGACCAAGTTACTGCTCTTGAACAACTCCTCGCCACGGCTCTGCGCAGGATCGCCGAGTTGGAAGCCGCGTTGGCGAGCATGGCGCAAGAGAATGCGGATCTGCGGCGTCAGTTGGCCAAGAACAGCAGTAATAGCAGCAAGCCGCCTTCGAGTGATGGGTTGAAGAAGCCGGTACCGCGTAGCCTGCGTGGTAAGTCCGGTAAGAAAAGTGGTGGTTAAGTTGGCCACCGAGGCGACACCCTACGTCAGACAGCAACGCCTGACTTTGTGGAGCGACATGAGGCTGAGGCCTGTGGCACCTGTCAGCATGGCTTGACGGCTGGGATGATCAAGGCGGTGGAGAGGCGTCAGGTTTATGACATACCGGTGCCGCGTCTGGAGGTCACAGAGCATCAGGCAGCGATTTATTGTTGTGGCCATTGCCGAGCCACGACGACAGCCACCTTTCCCGATGGCGTGAATGCACACGTGCAATACGGTAAGCGCATTCGGGCGGCGGCGGTCTACTGCAATGTTCAGCAGCTGATCCCCGAGGATCGGGTCTGCCAACTCCTGCGTGATTTGTTTGGTGCCACCAGCCTATGCGCGGCCAGCGTGACCAACTGGGTGAACGGCACAGCGCGTACCTTGGGTGGCGTCGTCGAACACATTCTGGCCCGGCTCAATGAAGGCGGCGTTCGGCATCTGGATGAGACCGGACTTCGTGTTGCTGGTAAGCTGCACTGGCTGCACTCAATCAGCGATCTCGCCTTCACGCATTATCGCATCAGCGCCAAGCGCGGTGCTGTTCCATCCTTCCTGACCGGCGGGACAATTGTTCATGACCACTGGAAGTCCTATTACGCCCATATGAGTGGGGTGGACGCGCACGCCCTGTGCGGGGCGCATCATTTACGGGAACTCAAGGCCATCGAAGAAATCGAAAAGGAGCCGTGGGCGTGCGCGATGAGCGTGCTGCTCAACAGCGCCAATCAGCTCAAGTGCGCGGCTCAGGGGCGAGGCGAGACCGAACTCCCCACGTCGGTTCACCACGGCATCCTCACCAAATACATGGCGATCCTCACCGAGGGCCTCGCCTTCCATGAGCGACAAGACCCACTGGCTAGACGCACTGGTGCGCGAGGCCGAAAAGCCAGGCGGCCAGGCCATAACCTTCTGGTCCGCTTGCGCGACTACCGTGATGACGTCCTAAGGTTCCTTACGGACTTCACAGTTCCCTTCACCAACAATCAGGCCGAACGGGACCTGCGCATGATGAAGTTGCGCATGAAAATCTCGGGAACTTTCCGCACCCTCGAGGGCGCGCAGGTCTTCGCTGACATCAGATCCGTCATCTCGACGGTCAGAAAACACGGGGGCAATATCCTCGAAACACTCACCCTATCACCACAACAGATCATCGCTCGGCTCTAACGTCGCAAGGGCAACACAAAACCCGATATCCGATGGGGTCCTTGGGAGTTACAACTTAAAACCAAATAAATGAGTCAGATATTCTGGCCGCTGGTATGAGTGGGGTGGACACGCACGCCCTGTGCGGGGCGCATCATTTACGGGAACTCAAGGCCATCGAAGAAATCGAAAAGGAGCCGTGGGCGTGCGCGATGAGCGTGCTGCTCAACAGCGCCAATCAGCTCAAGTGCGCGGCTCAGGGGCGAGGCGAGACCGAACTCCCCACGTCGGTTCACCACGGCATCCTCACATTTGAGCTATGACTGAATCTGGTGTTTGAGTGGTTTGAAGGTTGGCGGCGTATCTGGTTGAATTGTTGTTGGAAGACAGCAGCCCAACCAAAGGAGATACACCACCATGGGAACTACTAACATTGTTGATTTTGCGCGTCGAGACGAGATGACGGACGCGTTGACGGAGTTGCTGAAAACGGGAGCACAACAATTGATCGCGACAGCAGTTGAGGCTGAGCTTGTCAGTTATTTGGCGCAATTTACCGGCTTACGCACCGATGCCGGTCACGCGGCAGTCGTGCGTAATGGACATCATCCGGCCCGCCCGTTTCAAACGGGCATTGGCCCTGTGAGCGTGCGCATTCCAAAGGTTCGGTCCAAGGACGGCACACCGGTGACATTCCGGTCTGCCCTGGTGCCGCCCTATGTGCGCCGCACGAAGACGCTGGAAGCGGCCTTGCCATGGCTTTACCTCAAAGGGATCTCCAGCGGCGAGATGGCTCCCGCCCTCAAGGTTCTTCTGGGCCCAGATGCCGTTGGCTTGTCGGCTAATACGGTTTCGCGTTTAAAACGCGATTGGGCCAATGAATACGAGGCTTGGAAAGGCGCTGAGTTAGATGACGAGCCCATCGTCTATATCTGGGCCGACGGCGTTCACAGCGGCCTTCGGGGCGAGGATGACAAGCTCTGTGCCCTTGTTATTATTGGGGTAACTGCCCGTGGCAAGAAGCGATTTCTGGCAATTGAGGATGGGGTGCGCGAGTCCACGCAGAGCTGGCGCGAGGTTCTGCTTAACCTCAAAAGCCGAGGCATGAATGCGCCCAAACTGGCCATCGGGGACGGTGCCATGGGGTTTTGGGCGGCCATGGACGAAGTCTATCCTGAGACCCGCCATCAACGCTGTTGGCAACACAAAACGATGAACGTGCTCAATTGTTTACCCAAGCTGTCTCAGCCAAAAGCCAAGGCCGCGCTGCACGACATCTGGCAGGCCGAGACCAAAGTCGATGCAGAAAAGGCGTTCGATCTGTTCATCAAAACCTACGAACCCAAATATCCCAAGGCCACACTATGCCTGCAAAAAGATCGTGAGGAACTCATGGCATTCTTCGACTTCCCGGCGCAGCATTGGCAAAGCATCCGCACTAGCAATCCAATTGAATCGGCCTTCGCGACGATCCGGCATCGTACCAAGCGTTCAAAGGGCTGCCTGTCACGCGATGGCATGCTGCACATGATGTTCAAACTGGGGCAATGTGCTGAGTAAAATTGGAGGAAGCTACGCGGCTTTGACTACCTCGCAAAAGTCATCACAGGCGTCACGTTCAAAGACGGAATCGAAACCACAAACCCCGACCAGATCACCGCATGACCAACAATACTCAAACACCAGATTTGACAATAACTCCTCACCAAATACATGGCGATCCTCACCGAGGGCCTCGCCTTCCATGAGCGACAAGACCCACTGGCTAGACGCACTGGTGCGCGAGGCCGAAAAGCCAGGCGGCCAGGCCATAACCTTCTGGTCCGCTTGCGCGACTACCGTGATGACGTCCTAAGGTTCCTTACGGACTTCACAGTTCCCTTCACCAACAATCAGGCCGAACGGGACCTGCGCATGATGAAGTTGCGCATGAAAATCTCGGGAACTTTCCGCACCCTCGAGGGCGCGCAGGTCTTCGCTGACATCAGATCCGTCATCTCGACGGTCAGAAAACACGGGGGCAATATCCTCGAAACACTCACCCTATCACCACAACAGATCATCGCTCGGCTCTAACGTCGCAAGGGCAACACAAAACCCGATATCCGATGGGGTCCTTGGGAGTTACGATTTTCTTAAAATTTCAGCGCCGCCTTGCGATCCTGGCGCTTGCTGACATAGCTTTCAAGCACTTCGCCCTCGTGATCCACAGTCCTCCAGAGATAGTGGGTTTCTCAGATATTTTCACGAACACCTTGTCCAAATGCCATTGCCAATTCGAATGAGCACGAAGTTGGTGAATCAGTTTCTCTCAGATCTCAGTGGCAAACATCGGGCCAAAACGGTTCCACCAAAACCGCACCGTCTCATGGCTGATCTCGATGCCACTTTCGTGTAGGAAATCTTCGACATTCTGGAGCGAAAGTGGAAAACGAACATACATCATAACCGCTAGACGGATGATTTCGGGGGACGTCTTGCAGTAGCGGAAAGGGGAATGATCTGTCATCCGGAGACCCTAAACGGCCAACCTGCATGGTTCAAGCCAGTTTCCTCTGACAGTGCCAATATGTAGGCGATCCCCATTTTGCCAATAAGCAAGAACAACGGGATAAGGGATCGTCTTTAGGTAGCGCAAGGGGCTGTGTTTTGTCATCCGGCGATGCTAATTTCTCGACCTGCCCGCTTCAACAAGTCTTCTTCTCACCGCGCCTCCTTTTCTATTTGATGTCGATGCCAATGACGGCGGCGCAGTCACCGGCTTTGATCAAGCCTGGAAAATGCCTGCAAATCACAAGGCCCGAGATTTTGGCGGTGTAGTCTATCGGCGGGATGCCTGTGCGCGCGACCGGCCAGACGCGGGCAACGACGTCGTCTTTTGCGACCGTGTCGCCCAGATCAACCATGGGTTCAAACAGTCCGTAATCTTGGCTGAACACAAAACACTCTCCGTCTGGCATGTCGATATTGACCGTGGGATCAAGCTGTAAGTCCCCTTGCAGAATGCCTGCGTGGATCAGGACATTGCGGATGCCTTTCTTGGCGATGGCGATGGATTTCGCCGTGGCCGAACCGCCTCCACCCAACTCGGTGGACCCAAAGACCTTGCCCATATCTTCGACTGCCGTGTCGTACATGCCCACGTTGTCGATTTCCAATAGCATCACCGAATAGGGCGCGTTGAATGCCTGCATCAGGGCGACGCAGGCGGCCTCTTGTGCTTTGTCCTCCAGCAGATGAGCTGCGGCAAAGGGCACAAAGTCCAGCGTTTTGCCACCTGAGTGAAAGTCAAAAACAACGTCCGCCATCGGCACCAGAACCCGTTGAAAATAATCCGCAACTTTCTCGGTTGGGGTGCCGTCGGGGCGGCCGGGAAAGCTTCGGTTCATGTTGCCTTTGTCGATGGGCGAGGTGCGGGTGCCCGCGCAGTATGCGGGATAGTTGAAGGCGGGCACGATGATGACGCGGCCCGTGATGTCCTCGCGCTGCAAAGTGACCGTCAGCTCTTGCAAGGCCACCGGACCTTCATATTCGTCGCCGTGATTGGCCCCGGTCAAAAGCGCAGTTGGCCCATCGCCATTTTTGATCACGGTGATTGGGATCATGATCGATCCCCAGGCGCTGTCGTCGCGGCTATAGGGCAGTTTCAGGAACCCATGGTGGATGCCGTCTACATCCAGCGGAATGGTCGGTGTGATGGGAGAGGCTTTCATGGTGTTAGTCCTTTACCACCATCTTGCGCGGCACATTGGTCAGACATTCGGGGCCGGCTTCGCCAATTCGGATACTTTCGGTGATTTCAAAACCCCAGTCTTCCATCCAGAGGCCCGTCATAAAGTGGAACGTCATGTTTTCCTGCAAAACAGAGGTATCACCGTGGCGCAGAGACATCGTTCGTTCGCCCCAGTCAGGTGGATAGCTGACGCCGATGGGATAGCCCGTGCGGCTGTCTTTGGTAATTCCGTATGTCTTGAGGACATCAAAGAACGCCAGCGCGATATCCTCGCAGGTATTTCCGACGCGGGCTTTCTCCAGCCCGGCCTCCATGCCCTCCAACACGGCTTTTTCTGCATCTAGAAACGTCTGCGTCGGCTTGCCCAGAAACACCGTGCGCGACAAGGGGCAGTGGTAGCGTTTGACCACGCCTGCGATCTCAAAGAACGTCCCCTCGCCGGACTTCATAGGCTCGTCGTCCCACGTCAGATGCGGGGCAGAGGCGTCAGCCCCGGAGGGCAGCAGGGGCACCAATGCCGGATAATCGCCACCGGCGCCAATGTCAGGGTCATAGCGCAGGGCTGCGTCATAGATGTCCGCGACCAGATCACATTTGCGGATGCCCGGTTCGACCTTGTCCACGATTCGCTCGTGCATGCGGCCCACGATTTTTTCAGCTTGGCGCATCAGGATCAGTTCCGCCTCGGATTTGACCGCGCGCTGCCAGTTGACCAGTGCCGTTGCGTCCGAGAAACGGGCGTTCGGCAGGTGCGTTTGCAGCGACGCAAAGGCGGCAGCAGAGAACCAGTAGTTGTCCATTTCTACGCCAAAAGTGCCCTTGGCGAGGCCGCGGTTGGATAGCTGTGCCGACAGGTAATCCATTGGGTGCCGTTCGGTCGATTGCACATAATGGTCTGGGTAGCCGATGATGTTGGCAGGATCCATGAAACAGGTGCGGAGCGCGCCGTTGGCATCCTGGCTGCGTCCGTACCAGATAGGCTCTCCATACAGCGACAGCACCACACATTGATGCACGTAAAACGACCAGCCGTCATAGCCCGTTAGCCAGTTCATGTTGGAGGGGTCCGAGATGATCAGTAAATCAAGGCCGCCGTCCAGCATCGCGGCACGGGTCTTGGCGATGCGCTGGTCGAATTCCGTGCGGGTAAAGTTGAGTTTTGGGGTCGGCATGGGCGGCTCCGCTTGGGCTAGCTGGTGAAAATGGCACCCGTCCCAGCGGCGTCTGCACGCTGGTGGGCGAGGTTTGCGATGGCGGTGTCCTGCACCCCAGTGCCGGTCAGGTCGGCGATGGTGATATCTGCGTCCGATTGGCGACCTGGCACATTGCCAGCAGCGACATCGCCCAGTTCCGGAAACGACAGATTGGCGCTGATTACGCCCGCCGCGATGGCACTGCGCAATTCGCCTTTGATCGCGCATTGGGCTTGGCTGTCGGGGACATAGAGTTTGGCCTTGGCCAGACAGCTCGGATCAAGTTCTACTTTGTGGTCCTGATCCGACCCCATGGCTGTGATGTGCTGGCCTGGTTGCAGCCAGTCGCCCATCACCAGCGGTCTGTCCGACGGGGTGGTTGTGACGATGATATCTGCGTACCTTACCGCACTTTCCAGGTCGGCGCAGGCTGACACGTCGATGCCCAGTTCATCACCCACGGCGGCAGCGGTCGCGGCGGCCTTATCAGTATCCCGCGCCCAGATCGTCGCAGTCGTGATCGATCGAACCAGCGTCAGCGCCTTCAATTGCAACCTCGCCTGCACGCCTGCGCCGATGATGCAGACCTTTTTCGCATCAGGCCGCGCCAAGTGTTGTGCAGCGATAGCACCCGCCGCCGCTGTGCGCACATCTGTGAGATATCCGTTATCCAGCAGCAGGGCCTCTAACATGCCGGTTCTGCTGGAAAACAGCACCAAGAGTCCTGACGTGCTGGGCAGGCCAAGCGTGGGATTGTCGAAAAATCCGGGGCTCATTTTCACAGCGAAGCTGTCAAGACCTGGCACATAGGCGGTCTTAACGCAGACCTCGCCGTTATGATCGGGGACGATCAGTGTCATGATCGGCGGCATTACGACGTGCCCGCCAGCAAGCGCGACAAAGCCCTGCGCAATGCAATTCACCGCAGCCATGTCCAGCGGCACCAGAGCGCGCAACTCAGCCTCAGTCAGTATTTTGATATCGGGCACTTAGTGCTCCCCCGTGACGTCTACATCTTCACCGCCGATGATCCGGTGGTGCAGAACCATGTCAATGTTTCCACCGCTCAGCAGCAGTGCCGCTGGGCCGTTAGGTTTGACTTTTCCCGACAGGAGAGCAGCAATCCCCACTGAGCCTGACCCTTCGATGATCTGGTTTTCACACCAATAGGCGTGGCGGACGGCGGCTGCGATCTCCGCCTCGGAAACTAGCACGATCTCATCCACCAAATCGCGGGTCATGCCAAAGGTATAGGCGTTGTCCGATCCGATGCCGCCGCCCAAGGAATCCGCCAGAGTGGCAAGTTCCGGCACGATCATCGGCTGGCCCGCTTGTTGGCATTGGTACATGGCCGCGCCACGTTCCATGGACACGCCAATCACTCGGATGCCGGGAATGCGCGCCTTAAGCGCGGCCGCGACGCCCGAAATCAGACCGCCGCCCGACAGTTGTATCATCACGGTCGTCAAGTCGGGCAGATCGTCGACCAATTCCAGCCCGATGGTGCCTTGGCCCGCAATGATATCGGGGTGATCGAAAGGCGGGATCATCGTCATGCCTTCGGCGACCAAGCGGTCCACCTCGACCTGCGCGTCGTCTTGGCTGCGCCCAACGATGCGCACCTCAGCCCCTTGCGCCTTGATCCCGTCAATTTTGTTTTGCGGCACTAGTTCGGACATGCAGATGATGCACCGCACCCCGTTTTGGCGCGCCGCATAGGCCAAGCCACGCCCATGATTGCCGGTCGAGACACCCACAACGCCCCGTGCCCGTTGCGCGTCGCTCAGTTGCAGAACCGCATTCGTCGCCCCGCGCAATTTAAAACTGCCAGTGCGCTGGTGATGCTCAAGTTTTAGATGCACCGGAACACCCGTTTTGTCGCTTAAATGCGCAGACAGCTCTGTGCGGGTTCTATGGACAGTTCCCGCAATGCGGCCCTGTGCGGCTACAATGTCCTCTAGGCCAATCGATCTATCACTGCTCATGCACTGACTCCCTGTTTGTGGTCTGGCAAAGCATGTTGAAAAAGCTGACCCCATTTATTCGACGTCTGCACCAATCCCGTATGGTTCATCAGCGCCCACGCGCTGGCTTGATTGGACGTCACCACCGGTTTGCCCGTCTGGCGTTCAAGTTCCGCAATAACATCCACCGCCTGCAAACCAGTGCAGGATAAAAAGAACGCCTGCGTCTGGGCCGTCTCAGTCTCTAAAGCGGCCCGCAGGATCATATCTGGGTCAACCCGTGCCATATCGCGATCGTCTTCCAGTCCCAAGCAGCGGAACTTTTCGATTTTAAGTCCGTGTAGTTTGAAATAATCGGCCATCGGCAGGCTGGTCTCAATAAGATAGGGGGTCAGAACCGAAATATGCTGCACGTTGAGGGCAGAAAACGCGCCGAGCGCCGCACCGCTTGGCGTGACCACAGGTACGCCCGGACGTGCAGCGTGAATGGATGCAGTAATCTCAGCGTCGCCAATCACGACGGACGCTGCCGTGCAGCTGTAACACACCGCATCCAGCGTCTCTCCCGGCAGGATCAATTCGGCCGCCGCAGTTATCTTTGGGGCCATTTTGCGCAGATTGTCGGGTGTGGTTGGATTGGCAAATGCGATCCGCGTGCCGTAAACACCCGCACGCTCCATCGGTATGATCCGGGCAAAGTCGCGCTCAGTCGTTAAATCTGTTGCAAGCGCGATCAGCCCGATCTTCTTGCGGTCTGAACGTGCCTCCAGCACGACCTGTTCGCTGGAAATTGTAACGCTATTAATCATCACGACATCCTTGTCTTATCTGTCAGTGGGCGCATAGCGCGCTTCAAGTTTGCGTAGCAAGATGACCGAGGGGACACTGACCGCTAAGAAAAACAACCCGACCATGGTCATTGGTTCCACATATTTATAGTGATAATTAGCAACTGAGCGCGCTTGATTCATCAGTTCCAGCACCGTGATCGCGGCCAGCAAGGGCGTTTCCTTGAACATCGCAACAAAATAATTTGCCAGCGCCGGGATCATTGGCGGAATGGCCTGCGGGATAATAATGTGAACCCAAGTCTGACGGGCCGTCAGGTTTGTGGCTTTAGAGGCTTCCCATTGCCCACTGGGGATTGCGTCAATACCGGTACGATACACCTCGGCGGTATAGGTCGAATAATGCAGACCCAGTCCGACAACGCCCGCCGTCAAAGGCGACAACAAAAGGCCCAAGTCCGGCAGGATGTAGAACAGAAAATACAGCTGCACTAACAACGGCGTTCCGCGTATTAATTCTGCGAAAAACCCAACAGGCCGCGAGATCCACCCATTGGTCGAACGCCGTGCAATGGCCAGTCCCAAGCCCAACGTCATAGCGATCATCGTGCCTAGAATGGTGGCTTGAATGGTGACTTTTACACCTTCCCACAGTTGCGGCAATATCTGAATGCAAAAGTCCCAATCCCATTCCATGGCTTAGGTCCTCGTCCCATCCAGCCCGCGCGACAGACGCCGCTCAAGCCGTTTAATTGCAGTAGAAATTGTTGAAGAAAACAGGAAGTAGAGCAACAGGATAGTCAAGAAAGGAATGGCTGTGGACCCAGTCTGTGCTCGCACAATCTGCGCTTGGAAAGTCATGTCCGACAGTGATATCAGCGACACAACAGCAGTGCCTTTCAACAGCTCAATCGCGTTGTTGCCAAAAGTCGGCAGCATTCGCACGAAGGCCTGTGGCAAGATTACATGGCGCATTTCCTGAAAGCGGGTCAGATTCAGTGCGGTACAGGCCTCATATTGTTCGCGCGGAATAGATTTGATCGCGCCGCGCACGACCTCCGCCCCATAGGCCCCGACATTCAGGCCAAGGGCTAAAACACCAGCCTGCAAGGGGCTGAGTGGGACCCCCAAGAGTGGCAGAACGAAATAAGCCCAAAACAGCTGGACAAAGATCGACGTGCCACGAAAAAATTCTATGTAGGCCGTGGCCAACCAGCGCAGCGGCCAGAAGCGCGAGATGCGCCCCAAACCCGCGATAAACGCAGCGATCAGGGCCACGATACAGCCCAGAATGGTGATCTCGATTGTCACCACCGCTCCTTGCAAAATCAGGCCAATATATCCCTGCCACTCTTCCAAAATCCGCCCCATTCATTGTTCATGGGCGGCGCACTTGTCGCCGCCCAAATTTCAAAATTTAGTTTTCACCACCGCAGAGGTTCTCGCGAGTCTGCTGCATCGCTGCATCTGCCGAATAGCCGTATGGCTCGATGATTGCTGCGAATACACCGCTGGCCTTCATCTCAGCCAGGGCCACGTCATAAGCGTCGCGCAGGGCACCGTCTTGTTTGCGGAAAGCTACACCGGCACAGAAGATTGGCGTGTTTTCTACGGGAGCGAACATCGCAAGACTGGGATCATCGGCCTTTTGAAGCAGGTCACTGATGGACAGAACTGGCAACGCGTAGACGTCAATGCGTCCGTCTTGTAGCAAATTGTCACCCGACTGCGGATCAGGAACAACAACAATGTTAGCGCGATCAACACCGGCCTCAATCGCCAATTTTTCCTCAGTACCACCACCACCGACAACGCCGATCCGTGCACCACTTGATGCAACATCTGCGAAGGACTGTAGCCCCATTGGGTTGCCTGCGAGGATCATAAAGCTTTCGGCATCGCAAAGGTCAGGTTCTGAAAATAGGACAGCTTCGCAGCGCTCTGGTTTGATGAACAAGCCCGCCGCAACCATGTCAAAGCGGCGCGCCTGAACGCCTGGGATCATCGCCCCGTATTCTGACACCGATGCAACAACTTCTTCTACACCCATTCTATTCAAAACGGCGCGCGCCAGATCAGGCGCAGCACCGGATACCTCTCCGCCGGTCGTGACCATTGTCCAGGGCGGCTCGTTCGCGATGGCGATACGGGCAAAACCTTGTTCTTGCAGTTCTTCAAGTTCGGCCGCAATTCCTGGCATCGCCGAAACCCCAGCCACGCCGAGCCCAAGAGCAAGTGCTACATTCATTTGTTTCATTGATCTCATTGTCAGGTACTCCATTCTCTGTTGCTATGCCGATGCCTTAGTGGCCCGGTTGGTTGATAGGGTCACACACGGTGACCTGCTGCGATGACCTTGCGCAGGAACGCTTGGGTGCGCTCCTCTTTCGGGTCAGAAAAAATCTGCTCGGGCGGACCAGACTCGACAATTCTGCCGCCATCAAAAAACAGCACTCGATCCGCAAAATCGCGGGCGAAACTCATCTCATGGGTTACCAGCACCATGGTCATGTCGGTCTCTTCGGCAAGCTTGCGCATGACATTCAGAACTTCTTCGACCAGTTCTGGGTCAAGCGCCGAGGTGACTTCGTCAAACAGCATGATCTTTGGTTGCAGGGCCAGCGCACGAGCAATGGCGACCCGCTGTTTTTGACCACCCGACAATTGCGCGGGTTTCTGCTCCGCCTTGTCAGACATCCCGACCATTTCAAGCAGTTCCATCGCTTTGATGCTGGCCTCAGGCTTAGAAAGCCCTTTGGTCAGGATCGGTGCCAAGGCGACGTTTTCTAGCACTGTTTTATGGGGGAACAGGTTGAACAGCTGAAATACCATGCCAATCTTTGCACGCATCTTATGCAGATGGGCTTCATCCGCAGCGACAATTTCGCCGTTTCGTGCCATATGCCACAGCGGCTCTCCATCGATGTGGATCATGCCGCTGTTGATCGTCTCCAAGGTCATCAAAATGCGTAGGATCGTGGTTTTTACGGACCCCGACGGGCTGATTAGGGCCAGCTTTTCCCCCGAGGCCACGCTGAAGCTAAGGTCTTTGAGAACCTCTAGCGCGCCGAATGATTTTGAGACGTTGTCAATGTTGATGATTGGTGTATCCACAGAGTCCCCCGTTTCAATGCTGCGCAGGGACAGTTGCGCGACAATCGAATATCACATCAATTAAAAAATTAAATCATGACAATTTTAGATGGATACTACATCTCTTGTAAGGACAGGTTCATCTTGTTTTAGGAACAATTTGCGGATCGCAGCTAACCCGTTTGAGAGTTCAATTTCCGACACTCCACCAAGGCAAATTCTGACGGCCGATTCATGCGGAGTGTCGCTGATACAAAACGATGCGCCCGGTGCCACAGCTACTCCAAGTTGACGCGCCGCTTCGATAAATTTGGTCTCATCACGTTCGGATAATGGTAACCACACATGCAGTCCCGTGGGGTTTTTTAGAAAGGGCAGGCCTTGCAAGCAGGCAGCGGCAATCTCGTTTCGCTTGAATGCTGCCTTAATCTGCCAATTAACTAGGGTCAGCGCTGTGCCATCATCAATCCACCGCGAAGCTATTTCAACCATCATCGATGTGGCCATCCAGTTGGTCACCAAATGCCTGTTGCGCGCAGCGGCTGACAGAGCGTCCGGCACAACCAAATACCCGACCCGTAACCCTGGCATCAGACATTTGGTCAAGGAGGTAAAATAAAGCGTGCGTTCGGGCGCGAGCATCGCAAAAGGAGCTGGCCGGACAGATTGTAACGGTCCCCAAGCATCGCTTTCAATGATGAACACATCATGCTCCCGCGCGATCTCAACCAACTCTATACGGCGCGCGGTTGACATAGTGGTCAGATGTGGACCCAGACCTGTTGGCATCAGATAAAGTGCTTTTACTGTCTGGTTCGAGCAGGCTGCCTGAAACGCCTGCGGTAAAATGCCATCGCTGTCCGTCCTCAATCCTGTCAGGCGCAGGCCCAGATAGCGGGCAAGCGGATTAAGGGTATGGTGGCCAATTTCTTCGGTGACCACGAGATCACCTGGATTAGCCACTGTCATCAATGCAACAGTCATCGCGGCGGTGTTTCCATTGGTGATCAACGCCGATTGCGCGTCTAAATCCACACCACAGTATTTAAGCCACTTTCGCGCCGTGGTGTCATAGGCGTGAGCTGTGTTAGCAGGGCGAAATGAATGCACCACCTCGGCGGGCAGGTTTTCGGTTAGGGCCCGCAAGGCATTTCGCATGTGGTCCACGTGAATTTGATCACCCACAGGCTTTAAAATCGATAAATCGATCAGACTTCTGCGTTCTTCCTCGGGCAGGTAGAAATGCGGAGATGTGCCTTCGGCAAGTTCGCCAGTCACAAATGTCCCTCGTCCGACCTGACCTGAAATCGCGCCAACCCGGATTAGTTCATCATATGCGCGGCTGACGGTCTGCACGCTGATCTCAAGCTGGAATGCCAAGTCTCGGTGCGTGGGCAGCCGATCTCCACCCGTCAACTCACCAGCCCGCATCGCACGTAACACCGTGGAGGCAAGCGACAAGTAAACTGGACGTTTCAAGTCGTGTTTCTGGGGAGGCCAAATTGTCATGATTTATTAATGAACCTGGGCGTCCTGCTGGGCAAGACCATCTGCGAGCGTCGAGCATTAAAGCTAAGCATGACAGGGTGCTGAACAAACGCTAAGTCGCGCTTAGCGGTCATCTGTGCAGATCGAGGCGAAAGTCCGCTAACCGCCCTTACTGCCAAAATGTACGTGCCGCAGCATCTGTCAGTTGGGCACCTGGTTAACGTTTGCTGCGTTCTGCACCAATGACCGCTTTGCGACATATTACAGCTGAAACCTTTTTAGCTATGCCTCTCAGTCTGACGGTCAACGGAATTTTGCTGTACTTTGTCACGGCACTTTTCGCAGCATAATGGCTCAAGTCCGCGCGTACATCGCCAACACACGCTGATCGCTACACTGTGCGCGGGCGGACCTTGGTCGAGCACAGTAGCCCCAGCACAAACGCTGTGCGCCACCAACACAGGAAAGTTTCTGTTTGTCAGGGCGCTCAGAGGTGGGCTCTAGCTCAACTAATCAGTCTTTGGTGTATTAAAAAGCACTGGCTTTTTCGATTTGGGCTTTGCCCTCCGTGCCAATAAGCGTGAGACAATTGACTGGCTAAAGTTTACACTTGAGGGCGTAGGAGAACGAACCCATGGTTATGCCTTCACAATCACCACTTTCGCCAGATGCTGGATCTGGAGCCGTTTTGGCCCCGACGTCGCCTCCCCGCGTTGTTAATGCGCCGTTGGCTCCCACAGCGGAACTGACGAGCATCCCGAAGCGACGCAACTTCACAGCCAAATACAAACTGCGCATTCTGGATGAGACGGACCAAGTGGCAGACACTGGCGGGGTTTCCGCCATTCTACGGCGGGAGGGGCTTTATTCCTCTGCACTGACCGATTGGCGCCGTGCGCGGGCGGCCGGCACATTGGGTGCATTGCAGCCAATGCGCCGTGGCCCACAAAAGGCACCTGCCAATCCATTGCAAGCTGAGCTGGCCAAGGCCAACCGTGAGGTGACAGCCTTGCGGCGCCGTCTGGATCAGGCGGAAGCCATCATTGCCATCCAAAAAAAAGTGGCGGGACTTCTGGACGAGATGGAGCAGACGCAAGAGCGCAGCGGCAAATCATGATGGCCGTCGCGATTGCATTGCCCACCGGCAGCGGCTTGACCTCGGCTGTCTGCGCCGCGCTATCATTATCGCACGCGAGCGTTCTTCGACAGCGTGCGGCGCTGACGGCACCACCACGCACACGCCCACCGCGCGCAGCGTCTTCGCGGGCTCTGCCGGAAAGGGAAAGAGACCAGGTATTGCACCACCTGCGCGAACCCCGCTTTGCGGATCAGACGCCCACAGAGGTCTTTGCCACCTTGCTGGATGAAGGCACCTATCTGTGTTCAATCCGCACGATGTATCGGATATTGGCCGCGCAGGGCGAAGTTGGCGAACGCCGCCGACAGCGCACACATCCCGTCTATCAAAAGCCTGAACTTCTAGCTGAAGCCCCCAATCAGGTCTGGTCTTGGGACATCACCAAGCTGAGGGGCCCGGTGAAATGGTCCTACTTCTATCTCTATGTCATCCTCGACATCTTCAGCCGCCGCGTTGTTGGCTGGCGCGTCGAGCACGCGGAGAGCGCCAGCCAGTTCAAAGAGCTGTTCATCGACGCGATGGAAAAACACGAGGTCCCACGCGATCAGCTGACATTGCATGCAGATCGCGGTGGGCCCATGAAGGCAAAGACGACAGCCCTGATGCTGGTTGATCTTGGTGTGCTCAAGTCCCACAGTCGGCCCCACACCTCAAACGACAACCCGTTCTCCGAAGCCCACTTCAAAACACTGAAATATCAGCCAGAGTTCCCCAAGAACTTTGAAACCATCGAGCAGGCTCGCGCATTCTGCCGCAGGTTCTTTGCATGGTATAACCAAGACCATCATCACGCCGGGATTGGTCTGATGACGCCCGACCAAATCCATTTTGGGCAGGCCCAAGAAATCTACACCGCGCGACAAGCAACACTAGACGCGGCATTCCTCGCCACGCCCGAACGCTTCGTACACAAACCACCAAAACCGCCTCAAATCCCGACCGCCGTCTGGATCAACCCACCAAAACCAACCGAAGAAACCCAAGCCTAAAGTCCAAAAGCCACTGTCTCAAAGTCGTTGACACGTTCCGTGGCGTGCTCAGGCGCGCAACAAGGGGCAGCTTTTGCCTGACGCTGATGCGAGCCCTGAGGGCTGGTCTTCACGTGACAAGTTTGCGGCGGTGTTGGAAACTGCTGCGCTGAACGAGGCTGACCTAGCCGAATACTGCCGCAAACGCGGCCTTTACCCGGCGCAGATTGCCATGTGGCGAGTTGCTTGCGAGCAGGCCAACGACTGGGACCGCACGAGTGCAGCACGTCTTGTGCGTGCGACCAAGGAAGACAAGAAACGGATGAAAGATTTGGAACGTGAGCTTGCTCGCAAGGATCGCGCACTGGCCGAAACTGCAGCACTGCTTGTTCTGCGAAAAAAGGCCTCAGCGATCTGGGGGGACGGAGAGGACGCATGATCAGCACCCCAGATCGCCAAACCGCAGTTGCTCTGATCAATGAGGCCGTCACCGCAGGAGCGCGGCGCGCCAAAGCCTGTTCCGAGTTGGAAATCAGCGAACGCACTCTGCGGCGCTGGACAAAAGACGGCGAGGTTCGCCCTGATAAGCGCCCCCTCGTGCCGCGTGCGGAACCAGCAAACGCGTTGAGTACGGCAGAACGCGCGGCTGTTCTAGATGTCTGTAATTCAAAGGAGTTCTCTAGCCTTCCCCCAAGTCAGATTGTGCCAAAGCTAGCCGATCAGGGTCGATATCTGGCCTCGGAATCGAGTTTCTACCGCATTTTGCGCGCCAATGGATTGCAGCATCACCGGGGTCGAGCCAAGTCCCCAGTCAAGCGTAAGAAGCCCACAAGCTATCAGGCCAGTGCGCCCTGTGAGGTCTGGACCTGGGACATTACCTGGATGCCGGGACCTGTCGCAGGCATGTTCTTCTATCTGTATCTGATCGTGGACATCTTCAGCCGGAAGATCGTGTGCTGGGAGGTCCATGAGCGTGAAAGTGCGGATCTGGCTGCCATTCTGATCCGGCAAGCAGTGCTAGCGGAGGGCTGTCAGATGCGCCCCTTGGTTCTGCACGCTGACAACGGCAGTCCTATGAAGGGCGCCACGATGAAGGTGACGATGGAAAAACTAGGGATCACGGCCTCCTACAGTCGCCCTCGCGTAAGCAACGACAACCCTTTCTCAGAGGCGTTGTTCCGAACCTGCAAATACCGCCCGGACTGGCCGACCAAGGGCTTTGCCACCAAGGCGGATGCTCAAACCTGGGTCCAAACCTTCGCTGGTTGGTACAATAGTGAACACCTGCACAGCGCCATCCGCTTCGTCACGCCGAATGCGCGCCACGCAGGTCATGATCGTGCAACGCTCACAAATCGTGCCAATCTCTATGCCACTGCTCGCGCGCAAAACCCGCAACGCTGGTCAGGAAAAACCCGAAACTGGCAACCAGCAGGACCCGTCTGGCTGAACCCAGAAAACGAAATCAGCGCCTCTGAAATCAGAGACGCTGCATGAAATCGGCGGACAACACCTTTGACAAACACCGGGCCGCACCGCAGCATCATGAACGCGGGTCGAACGGCAGCAATGGTGTAGGTTTCTCGGACGCCACGCGCGAGGTTTGGGTGACGCGGAACATTGCCTGGCGTCGGAGAAGCGCTCAAGCGGGAAATCGCGGGGTTGGTCTGGGTGGATCGATTGTTGCTATGGGGATTTGCGCAATGCGTGTGTTTTCGCCCGGAGCTGACAGGCCAGTTTGGCGGGGCGCATTGAGTTAAGCGCAGCGCCGGTTTTGCCTGCTGTTGGTTGAAACTCACGGTATTTTGTCGGCGTCACCATGTTTTGCCACGCTGATCGCTTGATCAAAGCATGCCGATTGGTTCGCAGGAGATATAGCGAGCGGCCGAGGGTGTCGTTCGTGATGTGCGGTGCGCGCGTCATGCAGCAGCCCTTTGTGTTTTTGGCGGCGCTCTGGGATGTTGGGCTGGTGCGATTGTGTCGACGATTATCAACTGCCCGCCACAACATGGGCAAGGCAGAGCAAGAACACGAGGAGGTTCATCTGCATCGTTGATGGTGTTGCCTTTATCGTGCTCCTTGTGAGGGGTTTTGGCCCCCAGCAGTTGCCGGATCCGCGCGATATTGGCCGTGCGGTTGCTATTCCCATAGAACCCATAATGTCGGATGCGGTGCTGGCCTCTGGGCAGCACGTGGATCAGGAACCGGCGAATGAACTCATTTGTGGATAAGGACATGGTCGTGTGGCGGCCCGCACCTTTGAGGCGATAGTCCTTGGCGCGGAAGGTGACGTTTTGCGCATCGAAACGGATCAACCGGCTGTTTGAAATGGCAATCCGATGTGTGTAGCGCGATAGTTATGCCAGCACCGCTTTTGGCCCGGTGAAGGGTTCTTTGGCGTAGACCACCCATTCGATTTTACGCAGCGGTTGCAGGAAAGTGTCAAAGACATTTCGATCTGCAAGGTTTGTGAGATCGCCGAAGAATTGCAGTTTCCCGGCCTTATGCAGCTTGGCCAGCCCTTCCAGAATGAGCCGCCGATACAAGCGGGATAGAACGTGGACAGACAGGAAGAAGTTCTTGCGGCAGGCGATCCATTTTGAACCATCTGTCGAAAGCCCTCCCCCCGGCACGATCATATGGACATGGGGGTGGTGGGTCATCGCCGAGCCCCAAGTGTGAAGGACCGACGTTATGCCAACCTTTGCCCCCAGATGTTTAGGATCAGCGGCGATTCTGACCACAGTGTCCGCGCTTGCCCGCATCAGAAGATTATAGATCTCGCGTTTGTTCTGATATGCGATGTCAGCAATCTGCTTTGGCAAGGTGAAGACCAGATGGAAATACCGCACAGGCAGCAGTTCAGCCTCACGTGCCGCAAGCCATATCTTCGCTGCACCCGCCTGGCATTTTGGGCAGTGACGGTTGCGGCATGAGTTGTAGGCGATATGCTCATGCGCGCAGTCGGCGCAGCGCGCGACATGACCGCCAAGCGCCGCGGTTCGACAGCGCTCAATCGCACTCATGACTTTGAACTGGTTCAGGCTGATGTGTCCTGCGTTTGCGGCACGCCAAGCAGCACCATGGTCACGGAAGATATCCGCGACCTCCAGTGATCGACTGGGCATGGTGGCCTATGAAGGCTTAGGCTTGCCCTTCTTCCGCTTGGCTCCATTCAGATCATCCAGCGGACTGTCCACTGCCGCAATCATGCCCGTGGCAACGCTGGCATAGCGCGCAGTAGTTGTCAGTTTGGAATGCCCGAGCAAGGCTTGGATCACCCGGATATCGACGCCGCGCTCCAACAGATGGGTTGCAAAACTGTGCCTCAACGTGTGCAGCGTGACCGGTTTGGTGATCCCGGCTTCCCGCGCGGTCTCTTTAAATAGCCGCGATATCTGTCGCGCTGAGAGGTGTTTGCCGCGATAGCCGGGAAAGAGGACCCGCTCGGGTGCAGGAACATCCTTGTCCTGACCGGTCGGCCGTTCTTTCCACCAGTCGCGCAGCAGGCTCAAAATATCGACAGGCAGCATGACGATGCGATCCTTGCGCCCCTTCGATTGCACGATGCGGATGATCTCCTGATCGCTATCGATATCACCAACTTTGAGCCGCACGACCTCGCCCGCACGCATCCCGCAGCCATAAGCCAGCGACAACATCACGCGCGCCTTCAGGCTCGGAGCCATAGCCAGAATGCGTTTAATCTCCTTTTTGCTCAGCACCAGTGGCACTTTCACCGGTTCCTTCAAATGGAAGATCTCGGCCACAAGATCATGCCGTCGAAGGGTCACGCGGAGCAGAAACTTGACCCCTGTCATCGTTTGGTTTCGGGTGCAGATGCTGACGCCGCTCTCGATCAGGTGTTGTTGGAAATACTTCACATCGTCTGGCGTGGCCGTCTCTGGCGAGCGCCCTAACCAAGCCGCAAAACGCTTACAGGCGCGCAGGTGACTACTCTGTGATGCAGGGCCGAGATTGCGCCCTGACATATCGGAAATCATGCGCGCACGAAGGGGCGTCGTTGGTGTCGATTGTTGAATGTTCATCGGAATATCCTCTGTCAATCGAGGCAAAATCACCTCGACCAACAGCACACACCCAAAATCTAGAATCGCGCAACAAATCCCTGTTAAGCCCTACACCCGCAGCAAGCGCCCCTATCGCGGAGCGATTTAGTGCGTGGGCCGTAAGCACCAAGCACTGCCCACATGCCAAGCGCCAGCCTGAAGTCGGCAGCAAGAAACAAATACAGTCAGTGCCAAAGCTGGGTTTACGTGCGCAACGCCACTGACCAGTAACACATTGTTTTTGACAACAACCTAAAACACTGTGGTCGAAAACTGTGTCGAGTTGGTGTGTTCTAAGAGTAAGTTCATTTACTTTCCACAAACGGGATTAAAGCCACCGGCTTCCAGCCGGTCCGCTTTAGCGTAATGTACTATAATCTTCCCTCTCATTTTTAAGACCCCGCGAAGCGGTAAGGGTCTTAAAAATGAGAGGGAAGATTATGATCTATTCCACAGGAAGCCATACCAAATTTTATCACCGGTTTCACGTCGTCTGGACAACAAAATACCGATACAAAGTTATGCGCGGTGAGATGCGTGAGCGTATCCGTGAAATCATTATCCAAACATGCCAAGAACTTGGCGTGCATATTGAGAAGGGCGTATTGTCGACCGATCACGTCCACATGTTCATATCGGTCCCGCCTCAGATAGCATTGTCAAAGGTGATGATGCGGATCAAGGGACGCTCGTCTTATAAGATACAGCGCGAGTTTCCCGAACTGCGCAAACGGTACTGGGGCCAGCGGTTTTGGGCTCGCGGATTTTTCTCAACAACCAGCGGCAATGTCACTGACGCTGTCATACTTCAGTATCTTGAATTACATTCAAAAAGGGAACCTACCGGCGTCAGCCGGTAGTCGTTCAGTGTGTTGGGTTTACTGTGTTGCAAACACTGTGTTGGGTTTACTGTGTTCACACAGCGTTTCAAAACACTGTGTTCAACACAGTAAATCTGCCCACAAAATCACGCACCAACACACAAAAAACTGTGCGATGAGTGTGCAACGCAGGAACTATAAAGTGTGTGATGTTTAAGCTATTGATTTACTTATCTAAATGGTGCCCAGGGGCGGAATCGAACCATCGACACGAGGATTTTCAATCCACTTTATAGTATTATAAGTATTTGTATATAATGTGTTTTTTAAGAGGGTAGGGGCATTAGTAGCCAAATGGTAGCCAAACAGTACATCATGTGAGACTTCTTCCTGCTTCATGTCGCACACCCAAATCTGATTTTTATGTTGTAGCGCGAGGTGGATACCTGCTCTGAGCCGCTTCGTTTGATTATGATCTGAGGGCCCCCATGTGGCTGCCAACGCAATTCCCCTATTTATATCCGTCTCTCCTTGGGTCTAAAATTATCAAGTATAGCGTCTACAAATTTAGGGGCACCTTTGGTCGTTACTCAGACGGCTTAGCCTTGGACGTACTACAGCAAGCCATCAGCCATGTAAGTTGGAAGTAGCCCTAGGAGCCGCTTTAAGCTCCTCTCAGTGTTGTTTGCTGATGAGGCAATTGAAAGTCCTTAACATCACTCAGAGACGCTCTCTGTGGCTCTCAGATACCTCTGAATTACCGCATGGACTCACTTACACCCGATACATCAATCCTGAATGGCCCTGAGAGGCCCTGTGGGTGTCATACAGTGCGTATAGGGTATTTTCTAGATCAACGTCAGCAAATGAGACTTACGCGCTTCTACGGGGCTAATATCTGGGGTAGTAACATTGGTGGTAACATTGGTTGCCAGTCGTGTTGCAACCTTGGCCTTATCATACGCTGCT
The DNA here is from genome assembly GCF_000155735.2 of Octadecabacter arcticus 238. Lineage (GTDB taxonomy): Bacteria > Pseudomonadota > Alphaproteobacteria > Rhodobacterales > Rhodobacteraceae > Octadecabacter > Octadecabacter arcticus. The sequence goes on along the minus strand of NC_020908.1, from coordinate 2,478,101 downwards.
AAAAGAGTCTGCTTACGGCCCATTGCTGTCGTCCAACGGTAGTCTTGGATGCTGCAGTACGGCGCGTCATTGCTGACATTCGTGCATCTTGCAGCATTGTGTCGTGTAGCGCGACAATGTCGGCTGGAACGTCGGTCTGCGGGCAAAGCCGCCTATGGATTTTGCTCTACGAATGACTGCTTGGGATTGCATCTTGTCTCACGACAGTCCTGAAACGACGAATTAGCTATCCGAAAGTATGCGGGCGTAATCCATAAGGTTAACGCACCTGTACCGTTCAGTGATTGAAAAGATGTGCCGATGTGCGACGCTCCGAACACAATGAAATCGCATGCTAGCTTCTAGCCACATTTCTTCGTCGTTGGAGCAGCAAAGGCTGGTACTTCGGCAGTCTATCATTGGTTACGGTCGCATCCGGAATTTTTCTCACCGAGTGTTAAAGAACCAAGTTGCTTCGCCTATGTTGGCAATTCTGCAATATATCAAGGATATGATTTATGCTTTATCAGCTCGCTTACACAAGTTTTTCACGATTGCCTTTACAGGAAGCCACGCTGTCTGACATCTTGGGAGCTTCTCGGCGAAACAACAGCAGAGACGAGATTACTGGTATTCTAATGTATGAAGACAGGACCTTTTTTCAGGTGCTGGAAGGAGAGCAGTCTGCAGTTGAAGATTGCTATTATAAGCGAATCTTGAATGATCATCGTCATTGCCGCTCGTCACTCTACTGGTACGGCCTTTCCGAAAGAAGAGTATTTTCAGACTGGGTGATGGGGCATGTTGGACCACACGAAATCGGTCGATACACAAAAGACACATTTATGTCTTTGGACGACCTAAAGGGTGATGAGACCAGCCTTGCGAACACCAAAGATTTGGCATTAGAACTTGCCAAAAGTGTATATTTAGATTTTGTAAAAATACGGTTGATCTAGAAGAAGCAAAACGATGGGTTCTCAGATAACATTTGGTTTAAACTGCATATCCAATAACCATTGGTGTAGCCAATGAGAATTTGAACTCATCGTTTCACCAGAGTGATCCTGCTATCTTAATGCTAAATCTAACGAGGACTGGTATCAGACCTTAGACTCGTTCTGCACCAATGGCAGTTAGGGACTGTGAGCAGACTTGGAGTGGGAATGCCTATCGGCGAATTTACCCCGGTTACCGGACCTCTAGGCAAAGCGAAGAGAGTGACTGCTCTCGCCCAAAGTGCTGAATTAGCAGGACCAGAACCTTTTCCTTATGTTGTAGCGCGAGGGGTATACCTACGTCAGGCAAATCGTTTGGCTGTGATCTCTAGGGTCCCACGGCTTTAGATGTGAAGGCTTATTAGTCCTCAATAATTACAGAAGTTCCACACGCTACCAACATCACTATATTGCCTGCGCCGCTCAGTTCTACATAATCCAAGTCGACTCCTACAATAGCATTGGCCCCAACTAGGTGAGCATAAAAGAGCAACACATTATGGTAAAAAGCAGCGACGAAGGCCTTAGATACTGGATCAACCTCACCAATTCCCGTGGTCACGTTGGAGAATTTGCAACAGCCAATACGACCGGTGTCACTGAAATTGTTGAGCTAAGTGTAGCGACAGAGTTCGCCAAGGCATTCGGCTTTGTATTCGGAGTAAAGTTGGAAAATATCGCTGGAAATCCGCACGATCCACCCGACTGCATTGCAGAAATTGACGGCAGAACGGTGCAAATCGAACTTGTCGAGATGGTAGACAGCCAAGCAATAGCTATGGCGAAGAAAACCGGACGAACAGCTCGCAATGACGTCCACCAATTCGAAGTAACAAAATGGGATGAACGTCGATTTGTGAGTAAAATCAATTCTCTGATCGACAAGAAACAGCGCAGATACCAGACTAAGGGAAGAGAATTTGAGTGCCTGCTAATCTATACTGGAGAGCCTTGGCTCCTTCCCGGGGATGTATCCAAATGGTTGAGCAGCAACGAGTTTGAGCATCGGGACAGCTTCCGGAGCATCTACATCTTAATGAGCTACGATCCCCTCTACAGCCAAGACCACTATCCGCTATTCAATATTTATGGGGATTTGCGACCAAGCTGAATGTAGCGGTTCAAAACACTGGGTTGAAGGCCCCTCTTGCTTTGGCCTTGGCGAAAATGGTCATGTATGCTGAGGGTCAATCATAGCTTGAACTTAATTCGACCACCTAGACAATACCTCCTGAGCCGCTGCTGGGTCTGCTTTGATCCGCAGTACAGCCTGACGTGAGAGACCTGCTGACCTTGCAACCTCAGATGTGCCTGAGCCTTGGGACAACAAATCAGTAACGAGTGATAAGGTTCCCTGACTGTAGCTGGGTTTTCTTCCGAGATACTTTCGCTCATCCCGTTTGGCAGCAGATATACCAGCCCTCTGAGCTTCTTTAGTTGCTTCCGCTTGTGCTTGGGCGGTAGCTGCCATGAAGGCAATTAGCGCGTCTCTTACAGCCTCTTGCATAGGGTCTGTTGTCGCACCATCAAATGTCATGTTGTTGATTACAGTGCGGATGATTACACCCTTGCGCATCAAGAGCCGTATCGTGTCTGTGACATCCTGATAGTTGCGTCCAAGTCGATCTACCCAACGCACCAGAAGTGTGTCACCTGACCTAAGTAAATCAAAGAGCCTCCTACCTTCAGGTCTGTCTGCAAGTTTTGTTGTAAAACCTGATACACCATCATCAGATACGACCTGATCAATCTTGTAACCTGCTGCCTCAGCCTGTGTCTTCTGATGACTGATTGTTTGCTCTGCTGTAGATACGCGGGCGTAAAGAATGGTCTGGGTCATAATAGCCTCTCAAGGTGTCCGTTAGGATGTTGTCCATAAGATATGATGTCCGTTGATGTTTCGATACCCCTACGGACACCCTTTCGTAACTATTTGAATGTGACCGCTGAGGCATACCCTTGAGTACACCCATTAGCTTAAGCCAAAGCGCAACTTGAAGTTCGTCTTTGATAGAATGAGTCCCGATGGAAATATGTGTATGACTGCCATGGCAAGGCAACTGAACGCTGAAGGCATCCCGACACCACTTCGGAATAATCCTTGAGGATGGCAGGTTATAATAGAATAGTCGTAGGGTTGTACGGGTTGTACCAATCCATATGAGCCATGAAAACAAAGGCTTTAGGAGCATGTCAGGGTTGTACGGTGGGTCATGCCAGCCTTGTACGGGGTTGTACCAATTGGGGTAAAGCCACCAGCATATGCAAGCAGCCCCGAAGGAAATTATACCCCATATTCAAGCAAGCGGTTTGGTCCCACTCCGACAAGAGCTTTTGTCCAGACTTTTCGCCCACCTTCGCTTTTCATCTGACAGCTACGAAAACCCCTTTCACCCAGCAAATCCACTAGCTGAGATTGGGCCACACCTGTCTTGACCACAACATCTGATAAGGACAACGCATCCTTGGTGTCCATCTTATCAAGCCAACTGACCAACCCATCATGTGCGTCTTCAATCGCAAGATCGATCAGATCATCAAAGCCAGACGATGGCGGTGCTGTTGAACAGAAGTTGCTTGGAACCTGCATTGCAACCAGTTTTAGCCAACACAACAGATCACGGATTTGGCTTTGATCGCCAGCCGATCCCAATGGCATTGCCTTGCGAACCAATTTTGCACATTCCGCATGGAACGCCTGACCTATCTCTTTTGATACATCTGGTCCTTGATCGAGATTGCGATAGCCTGCGACCCACCAGCGGCGTTCTGTTGCTGCTGATTTGAACGGCTTCCCATGATTGGAAAACACAAGAGTGTCCGCAACTGATCTGGTTGTGAACCGCATTTCCCCCTTTCGCTCCACACCAATAAAGTCATCGGATACAATAGGCTTGAACGCCTCCATTAGCTTGTCTGACTTGGACCAAACCTCGTCAACAATAAGCAAACGCGCTAGAGCATTTTCGCCACCAAACTGACCCGCAACGCCTTCAATACCCTGAACAACACTGACACCACCAGAGCCTATCAAAGCCCTCGCCATGTGCTGGAACGTACCTTTGCCGATACCGTGCGCACCACGCAAGACAGGCACCCAACGTGTCCTGACGAGCGGCTTATGAACGACACAGGCGAACCATTTTGTGAACACGTCATGTTCGTTTGACCAATCTGGGTTTGCTTCAGGTGAATTATCATTCCCGAACAACATCCGAAGCATTACTTCCCAGATCATTGGAGTTGTGCCGTGGGTGAAGGATGTGATCGCAGCTTCTGTATCGAAAGCCTCTCTTGCCACTTCAAAAGCTTTTGTCTTCGACTCAGACCATTTTTCAAAGTCATCATTAGTGATCGTCAACCGAGGTTGGGGCTGCCAAGTATTGAACGTTGTTGCACCATCTACAGTCAGAAACCGTGGAAAGCCCGGGTAATAGGCATAACGCTGAAAGTTGAACGTGCATCCTATAATATGCTCGATCTGTTTACGTGATAACGCCTTGGTGTTGAGCTATGACTGAATCTGGTGTTTGAATGGTTTGAAGGTTGGCGGCGTATCTGGTTGAATTGTTGTTGGAAGACAGCAGCCCAACCAAAGGAGATACACCACCATGGGAACTACTAACATTGTTGATTTTGCGCGTCGAGACGAGATGACGGACGCGTTGACGGAGTTGCTGAAAACGGGAGCACAACAATTGATCGCGACAGCAGTTGAGGCTGAGCTTGTCAGTTATTTGGCGCAATTTACCGGCTTACGCACCGATGCCGGTCACGCGGCAGTCGTGCGTAATGGACATCATCCGGCCCGCCCGTTTCAAACGGGCATTGGCCCTGTGAGCGTGCGCATTCCAAAGGTTCGGTCCAAGGACGGCACACCGGTGACATTCCGGTCTGCCCTGGTGCCGCCCTATGTGCGCCGCACGAAGACGCTGGAAGCGGCCTTGCCATGGCTTTACCTCAAAGGGATCTCCAGCGGCGAGATGGCTCCCGCCCTCAAGGTTCTTCTGGGCCCAGATGCCGTTGGCTTGTCGGCTAATACGGTTTCGCGTTTAAAACGCGATTGGGCCAATGAATACGAGGCTTGGAAAGGCGCTGAGTTAGATGACGAGCCCATCGTCTATATCTGGGCCGACGGCGTTCACAGCGGCCTTCGGGGCGAGGATGACAAGCTCTGTGCCCTTGTTATTATTGGGGTAACTGCCCGTGGCAAGAAGCGATTTCTGGCAATTGAGGATGGGGTGCGCGAGTCCACGCAGAGCTGGCGCGAGGTTCTGCTTAACCTCAAAAGCCGAGGCATGAATGCGCCCAAACTGACCATCGGGGACGGTGCCATGGGGTTTTGGGCGGCCATGGACGAAGTCTATCCTGAGACCCGCCATCAACGCTGTTGGCAACACAAAACGATGAACGTGCTCAATTGTTTACCCAAGCTGTCTCAGCCAAAAGCCAAGGCCGCGCTGCACGACATCTGGCAGGCCGAGACCAAAGTCGATGCAGAAAAGGCGTTCGATCTGTTCATCAAAACCTACGAACCCAAATACCCCAAGGCCACACTATGCCTGCAAAAAGATCGTGAGGAACTCATGGCATTCTTCGACTTCCCGGCGCAGCATTGGCAAAGCATCCGCACTAGCAATCCAATTGAATCGGCCTTCGCGACGATCCGGCATCGTACCAAGCGTTCAAAGGGCTGCCTGTCACGCGATGGCATGCTGCACATGATGTTCAAACTGGGGCAATGTGCTGAGCAAAATTGGAGGAAGCTACGCGGCTTTGACTACCTCGCAAAAGTCATCACAGGCGTCACGTTCAAAGACGGAATCGAAACCACAAACCCCGACCAGATCACCGCATGACCAACAATACTCAAACACCAGATTTGACAATAACTCCTTGGTGTTCATCTTACAGGCATCAACAGTCGTGTTCATATCGTTACCAACAACTGGCTTATTGTCAGTGAAACTAGTGAGGTATTCCCCTTTGTATTTGACCACCCCGTATAGGATGTACTTCACAGCTTTGTCTTGATCTGTGGAGAAAGTTTGCTCCTGATATTCAACGTCTCCACAATCGTTTTCGATCTTCAGGTGCTTGGCTCTTTTGAAAATGGTTGAACGAACACGTGGTGTAATGTCCATGAATCCTGCTGGCAGTTTGGTTTTACTGGTCTGTGAGGTCATTCATATTTCCTTTTGCCGCTAGGGCGATGGCTGTAGCTTCATTAACGGCTGTGTTCATACTGAGACTGTTTACTTTCCTGATTTCGTCTAAACCTGTGACCAATTCTGGCCGTATCTTCAGACGCAAATTTATGGCGTGTTTCCATTGATCCATTCACACCCTTTCTTATTGTCGGCATAGGAAACGGTATGTTTGACGCCGTTGATCTTGATGTGCTTTTGGGCGTGTTTTGGGTTGGCGCAAGCGGATAGAGCACCCTGATTGAGACCGTAATTTCGCTCAAATGCAACTGCATCAGACACGGCTATGTTGGCATCAGTAATGGTGTTTTTGACGTTATACTCTCGTGCGCCACCAAAGTTACCAAACCGTGAACGTAGCATGGCCTTACGCTGACCTTCATGTTCGCCAGGCAATTCGAGGCGATATGCTAGACGATTTTCCCACTCCCAAATATCATTGTGCGATGCCATGCTTGCAGGAACGATCATGTAAATCTGGCGTCTGTCGCTCTCAAATTTTTGAGCTTTCATGCGTGTCTTAAAGTCTATAGTTTGACCAACTTTCACTCCTGGAATGACGTAGATAGCAACGTCATAGGGGCATATCTCATCGCCAATATCTCCCTTGTCCTTAGTCCATTCAGTCCTGTTGTTGGCATTTGTCATTGTATTTCCTTTGTTTTTTTTGTGCAAAAGCGCACAGGTAATTGCCAAGCAACGTACACGAACGAACGACACCAAAAGGGTAGGCGCATAGGAAGCACGACCGCTGTAAAGCAGTTTGAAGACGGATTTACCCCGAGAAGTTGATCCATCGATTTAAAAGCTGGTTTGATTAGGAAATTGGCGCCACGTCAGTATGCACCGCACGTGAAAATCAGTTTTTCCCTAATTTAGCATCCGCCCCTATTAAAGTGCGAAGGCTTATCCCTTTTAGTCCGGTTGCCCCACATGTTGACGCGGCGCAGAATCTTGCCCTTGTGGCTTTAGAGGCGGATCGGATCAGTTTGTAACGTCTGGTGGGTTTATAGGGCGTGGCTTTTGCCGTGAACGAGGCCCTTCAGGCGCGCTGTTCAACAAAATCACGATATGTCGCTGGCCCGAGACCAACACCGATCCCCAGCAGCGTGTCGAAGGCGCTTCGCATGTGTCGCCGTCGGTTCCAGCGGAACACGAATTCGTCGAGATAGCGTTGTAGATGGCACTTTCTGAGGCCGTGGAAGACGCCTTTTGCCCACGTTTTTAGGTTGGAGAACACGCGGTGGACCCAGTGGAGTATGTCGTGTGCCTTCTTGCCGCTGACGACCTTTGCCTCATGCGTGTTTGCAGGAGGATTTTCGTAACCGAGCCAGCCATCCGTGATGATGTGAGCGCTAGGCTCTACAGCCTGACCAATGAACCCGTGCAGCGTCTTTGACGCGCCGTCGGGAATGTGTTTCATCCTGATACGGCGCGGATGTCCGTCACTTGATAACTCGACGGCACAGACGACAAACATCTTTCCAACCGGGCTCCGCCCACCCTTTGGCCGGTCCTCGGGATCATGCCGGGACCGGAACGGCATCTCTGTTTCATCGATTTCGACAAGGTCTTTCAGGGGGTTGCGGTCAGGGTTGACCATCGACCGCCGCAGCTTTTGCAAGAGGAGGTCGCCGAGAAGCGCCATCGGTCCGAGCGACGATGGCGACCCGTCTTGTAGCTGCCAAGGCCAAGTTGCGCCTGAAGTTGCAGCGCTGACATGCCGTTGGAATGGCTGGTGATGATGTGCGCGGCAAGAAACCAAATTCGCAACGGCAAATGGCTGCTGTGCATTACCGTGCCAGCCGTCACGGATGTCTGCCGTGCGCAACCGGCACATTCCCAAGTCGCGCGATTTCGCTTTAACGGCCAGCCCTTGCAGGTGCCACAGGACGGACACACGAAGCCCTCAGGCCAACGATGTTCCACCAGATAATGCGAACACGCTTCCTCATCAGAAAACCTGGCGTCGAACGCGGGGCGGGACATGGGTTTGTCGTTTTTCCATCTGGCTGGCATGGGAAGAACAATACCAGAACATTCTAGATTGGCAAGCCGCTTCGCACTACATCAGGTGCCGCCGGAGCAAAGGGGATAAGCCTTTAAAGTGCGAATGATCGTATTAAGGCAAATTGATCTTGCCTTAGTATAGTAATTGCAAAGTACCGAAGTTTCCGCAGTTTAATAAAATAGTAAGGCTTAGAGTGAAACTACGTCTGCGATGTGAACATATTTTGATATGCTCTCTGCAGGAGGTTCATTGTTGAATAGTCAGTTCTTAGCTGCAATCCACACTTTTTAGAGTATTTTTAGATAGAAGGTTGCAAAAAAGCAACACTCAGAAAGGGTAAAATACCCGTTTTAAAGCTCACAATAGCAGCTTAGAAATTAGGCTAAAGCTCTGTTTTAGCAAGTTTTAATTTTAACTATAGACAAACTATATTGGCGCTACAACAATATGTTGTATCTTTTCTTGTGGTTGCGGGTTACTCAAAGTGTCATTGAATGCGTAAAAATTGATAACGTCCAAGTTCCGCCTGCCCACACTTGAATACGATAAGAAGACCTACCTAATTAAACTACAGACCAACACAACAAATATATGAGTTATTGTCAAATCTGGTGTTTGAGTATTGTTGGTCATGCGGTGATCTGGTCGGGGTTTGTGGTTTCGATTCCGTCTTTGAACGTGACGCCTGTGATGACTTTTGCGAGGTAGTCAAAGCCGCGTAGCTTCCTCCAATTTTGCTCAGCACATTGCCCCAGTTTGAACATCATGTGCAGCATGCCATCGCGTGACAGGCAGCCCTTTGAACGCTTGGTACGATGCCGGATCGTCGCGAAGGCCGATTCAATTGGATTGCTAGTGCGGATGCTTTGCCAATGCTGCGCCGGGAAGTCGAAGAATGCCATGAGTTCCTCACGATCTTTTTGCAGGCATAGTGTGGCCTTGGGGTATTTGGGTTCGTAGGTTTTGATGAACAGATCGAACGCCTTTTCTGCATCGACTTTGGTCTCGGCCTGCCAGATGTCGTGCAGCGCGGCCTTGGCTTTTGGCTGAGACAGCTTGGGTAAACAATTGAGCACGTTCATCGTTTTGTGTTGCCAACAGCGTTGATGGCGGGTCTCAGGATAGACTTCGTCCATGGCCGCCCAAAACCCCATGGCACCGTCCCCGATGGTCAGTTTGGGCGCATTCATGCCTCGGCTTTTGAGGTTAAGCAGAACCTCGCGCCAGCTCTGCGTGGACTCGCGCACCCCATCCTCAATTGCCAGAAATCGCTTCTTGCCACGGGCAGTTACCCCAATAATAACAAGGGCACAGAGCTTGTCATCCTCGCCCCGAAGGCCGCTGTGAACGCCGTCGGCCCAGATATAGACGATGGGCTCGTCATCTAACTCAGCGCCTTTCCAAGCCTCGTATTCATTGGCCCAATCGCGTTTTAAACGCGAAACCGTATTAGCCGACAAGCCAACGGCATCTGGGCCCAGAAGAACCTTGAGGGCGGGAGCCATCTCGCCGCTGGAGATCCCTTTGAGGTAAAGCCATGGCAAGGCCGCTTCCAGCGTCTTCGTGCGGCGCACATAGGGCGGCACCAGGGCAGACCGGAATGTCACCGGTGTGCCGTCCTTGGACCGAACCTTTGGAATGCGCACGCTCACAGGGCCAATGCCCGTTTGAAACGGGCGGGCCGGATGATGTCCATTACGCACGACTGCCGCGTGACCGGCATCGGTGCGTAAGCCGGTAAATTGCGCCAAATAACTGACAAGCTCAGCCTCAACTGCTGTCGCGATCAATTGTTGTGCTCCCGTTTTCAGCAACTCCGTCAACGCGTCCGTCATCTCGTCTCGACGCGCAAAATCAACAATGTTAGTAGTTCCCATGGTGGTGTATCTCCTTTGGTTGGGCTGCTGTCTTCCAACAACAATTCAACCAGATACGCCGCCAACCTTCAAACCATTCAAACACCAGATTCAGTCATAGCTCCAAATATATGCCTATCATTGGTTAGAACGGGCACCCTAAACACACTCAAGGCCCTGTGTGATGATCTCTGAAGCTCTCAGATACCTATGCGCTGGGCTGACGGTAAATCTCATCTGTGGGAGTACTTATTAGACTATATGGCGCTGCACAGGCCCCTGATGCTTTTGGTAGTCAATACGTGTGACGCCCAGCGCGGTAGCAGGTCAGAAGGTTGACGTATCAACGCCCACTAAACTCTCTTGATATTCTCGCCACTCATCTTCGGTTAGCTCCGGCTCAACAAGTATGGATGGTATATAGTCTTTTGGGGCAACCATCGTTTCAGCATCACCTCTCTCGTACCAATAATAATGTACCTGCCTTTGAAGGTCAGCATACATACGTCTAAGTAAGTTTTCTTTTGCTAATTGCCCTCCAAGATAATGCTTCACGGTCACCGAATTATCACTACGATTGGACGCAAGGGACACGTCAGAGGCGGCGTAGCCGATAAGGTTCATATGTTCCGAAAAAGTGCGCCTTAAATCATGCATCGTCCAATAGGCCCAACCGTCCAACTCAGGGCGCTGCTTAAAACGCTCGAAAGGTTTGCGGAATGAATATTCAGTATACCCAAAAACTAAATCCTGCGATTCCCCCCTGTCGCCAAAGATACCATCTAGAAGGCCGACACGAGGAACATGGTGCGGCTTATGGTTCTTTTGAATATCCCCAGCAAACAAGATGGTCTGTGATGTTACATTTTCCCAAGTCAGCTTGAGGGCTTCATTCTTACGGACTCCTGTAAGGATACAGAACAAAACAACACGTGCGACAGGATGCTGGTATGTGGAAAAATAGCCATAAATGATGTAAATTTCATGAGCAGATAAGAACCGATTACGTGGCGCATCAACTGCCATGAGGTCTTTACGAGTAAGAAATGTAACTGGGTTTGGCTCTAAGCCATGATAATTTAAGGCAGCCCGAAGATTTCGCATCACTTTGTTACTGTAAGCAACTGAAAGTTTATCCAACAGCTTGTTGTACCTATTCGCAATCATCTGCCCACTAAGTTGACCCAGTGGAAGGTGCTCCCAATCCGAAAGACAACTAGAAAATGTAACACGGTAGTCCCTAATGGTACTGGCGGCCAACTTATGCCTCTTGGCTTCAATATAGTCAGTTACTGCCTGCCCTACAGTCTTAGGCGCTTGTTCAACCTCTTGTTTGTCAAAACGAGGGTCTACTCCCTTAAACGCTTGCAGCAACATGGATCGTGCATCCGATCTGGCATCATCCAGAGGCATTAAGTCTACTGACCCAATCTTTTGCCGGACCTTCCGCCCAGTCCCCTTAATACGAGTTTCACAAACGTAAGAAGCCTTCCCCTTAGCCGAAACCTCAATCCCGAATCCTGTAAGAGCCGTATCCCATATAAATGTACGAGTTCCGGTCCCATCTATGCTTGCGAGGGTTCTTTGCGTAATCTTTGTTTGCATGGTGCTCACCGCTGGTAGCCAACTGGTAGCCATGAGTCTGCAACAGATAGGCTCTGACTGATAGGTCAAAACAGCATTAAGACGTATTATAAGAGGTAAATGGTGCCCAGGGGCGGAATCGAACCACCGACACGAGGATTTTCAATCCACTGCTCTACCCCTGAGCTACCCGGGCACGGGACGGGTTTTAACCCTTGGGTATGGGCGTTTTAGGCGCGCTGTTCAGGACTGTCCAGACCCTTCTTTCATTTCCGCAAAATCGTTTGCCTCAGTGAAGTGGGCCGACAAATTCGGATAGCGTGTGACCTGCCCCCCGAAAGGTCCCTCACTTTAATGTAGAGTTTGCTCAACCTTTTAAGGAGCAAACAAATGTGACAGAGTCGTTTTACCGAAGCTCAGATTATCGGGATGATCAAAGAACAAGAAGCTGGGATGCCAACTGCTGAGGTGTGCCGCAGGCATGGCCTCAGTGCCGCGTCGTTCTACAAGTTCAAAGCCAAATACGGTGGCATGCACTGCACGACAGGGGTCGCGCAGCGATGTCCCGAGAGTGGACGTTTCTGACACCCACCGCCTTAAATCGCTGGATGATGAGAACGCTAAGCTGAAGCGCCTTTTGGCAGACACCATGTTGGACAATGTTGTGTTGAAAGATTTGCTTGAAAAAAACTTACGACACCTAATTTGCGACGGGCTGTAGCACGCAAGGCGATGCGGGATCACGAGAGGGGGCGTCGCGGATTTTGACGCGGAGCGCATCGAGGAAAACCCTTTCATCGTTTGCAAGCAAACGACTGCCGGGCAGTGGATCTATGCAATCACGCATGACCACGGACCTCGCCTTGCAGGTATTGCTGAGCGCAGTTTGGCGACCCAAGCCAAAGCAAAAGGTCATGATCCATTCCCCCTTTCATGGTTTGCAGGCAAACCGCTGCCGGGCAGTGGACCAAGGTTCACAGTTCACTAGGGTCAGGACCCATTAATTGATTGAGTTTGTCGCGTTGTGGTGATTCATAGTCTTCAATTGTAGGGGGATATTATGAGCAATTTGTATTGGCTGACTGAGGCGCAGATGGAGCGTCTCCGGCCGTACTTTCCAAAGAGCCGAGGTCGTGCTCGTGTGGATGACCGTCGTGTTTTGAGTAGCATTATCTTCATCAATCGCAATGGTTTAAGGTGGTGTGATGCACCTTCCGAGTATGGACCGCCGAAGACGCTATATAATCGATGGAAGCGCTGGAGTGATATGGGCATATTTGCCCAAATCTTGATGGGGCTGGCCGAGCAGGCCCCCGACAACAAAACCATCTCAATCCCCTCTCATCGAAACTGCGTTTCGACTGCCGGGCAGTGGACGCCACCTACCTCAAAGCACATCGTACGGCCGCCAGCCTGCGGTTAAAAAAGGGGGGCGAGGACGCCTGATCGGGTTGACCAAGGGCGGTATGAATACAAAGCTACATGCTGCCACAGACACCAGCGGACGACCAATCCGCCTCTTCATCACAGCAGGACAAGTCAGTGATTACACTGGTGCAGCCGCCTTGATGAATAATCTGCCTGAGGCTGACTGGCTCCTCGCTGACAGAGGGTACGATGCTGATTGGTTCCGTGAAACCCTTGTAGACAACGGCACAACGCCCTGCATCCCCGGTCGCAAGTCGCGCAAAAAGACCGTCAAGTACGACAAGCGCCGTTACAAACGACGCAACCGTATCGAGAGAATGTTCGGAAGGCTCAAAGATTGGCGTCGCGTCGCAACTCGCTACGACAGATCACCAACAGTCTTCCTCTCCGCAATCGCTCTCGCCGCAACCGTCATATTTTGGTTGTGAGTCCTGAGCCTAGCAAGGAGCGGCAATCGTTTCTCGGCAAACACAATCTGGACGCCAGCATGAGCCGACGCGGAAACTGCAATGACAATGCCGTGGCCGAGAGCTTCTTCCAACTCCTACAGCGTCGCGTGTCAGGCGGCGTACATACCTGACACGCGACGCTGCAAGGCAGGACGTGTTCGATTATATTGAGATGTTCTATAACCCGACAAGAAAGCACACCAACAACGGCATGCTGTCGCCAGTTGACTATGAAGCAGAACAGAAGGAAATGAACGAGGCAGGTGTCTAGGAAACTAGGGGCACCTCAATGCTGCAGATTGTGGGGGTCTTCTCCCGCTGATTAGTGTTTGAGGTCTGAAGGACCCAAATAGCTCGCAATTCGCGCAAACCGCGGATAACATTGGCGAGGCTGCGCGCTCGTTTGGGTTTTTCAGGATCTGTGATCACGGGATAGATAGTGATCTATTTGATGCAACCTACAAGGTAGCCGCCATACTCTTCGCACGGCCTGACGTAACGAAGCGGCTATATTACATTGGCAACAGTTCAAACCATCGCGGCTACGTCCCCTTTACCGAAAAAGGGAATACCCGGATGAAGTGAACCGCAGCTATGAGGCCTTTGACCTTGGGCTTGATCTGCCTTGTATTCATCCGGATACTCTTGCTGGCAAAATATTGCTGGGGCCAAACGTTTGGCCGATCTTGAACGGGTTTCAAGAAACGGTGGCAGAGTATCATACGAAGATCTCAACGCTCGGACAACTTGTTTGTTCGGCGTGTATAGGTTCAGGTGTTTTGAGACTCACACGACTTTGGCCTGAGTGATTCGAATGTACTCCATTGGTGTCTTGCCTTTCAAGGCATGATGAGGCCTGAATGTGTTGTATTTATTGACGGCTTTTCGAAGTTCAAACCGCATCGCTCCTATGCTGTCGGCAATGAGATCACGACATGCATAGAACTCTTCGCGGAAGGTGCGGTTACCGCGCTCGACACCACCGTTGTATTTTGGCCTTGCTGGCGGCAGCACAATGAGCGGGATCTCCATCTGTTCGCACGCTGTCTCAAAATCGGCCATAAACTCAGACCCGCCATCGACTTGAATTGAGATGATCTTATAGGGAGCTATTTCCACGAGTTCTTGCAAAAACCGTTTGGCAGAGCGTGCCGTGGCATTCGAATAAACTTGCGCGTGGATATGCTTGCTACACCTCTCCCAGGCTTGAAAGTGTTTGCACGTGACGCCGTTCTTTGTGGCAGTCATATGATCGATCTGCACACGCTCGCCAACCACAATATCTTTGTAATCCCTATATTTCCATCCCTTGGCATGCCCCTTGGAAAAATTACGCTTGCGCTTTTGGGGCGCAGATCTTGATCGTGTGATCAGGCCTTTTTTCCTTAGAAAGCTCAAAATGCGCCCCACGGTGCTATCGCTCATGGTTTGCTTTTTGTCGCGACGCAAGATGGCCCCTATTTTCTCCTTACCGTAGGTTTCATTGTCGCGGCGGGCCTCAAGCACCAATTGCTTTTCTGCCTCGCCCCACTGTGACTTGTTGCAGCGTTTGGGAGCCTTTGAAGGCGGTATGATTGCCTGCGCCAAAACCTTCAAAATACGCTTGTGACGGTAATATGTCGCGCGCGAGATGCCGACGAATTCAGCGCACTTTGATAGAGAAACGCCCTCTGTACGTAAGTCGTCCCATTGCCGAACCTGACCTTCGTATTTGATACGGTACACGTCCAAACATTCTTGTGTCCGCGCCCAAGCATAAAGTTTATAAACGTTCTTGTGCAGTCCGATGATTTGCATATTGGCCTCGTGAGCTGGTTTCTTTCAATTCTCAGTCTCCGAGGTCGCCTAAATCTTGGCAACAAAATTTTGTCTCACATCTATCTGAACTTATTCAGGCGTTGGAATTGCACCTCAAATTGCCGGCAGGTGCCATGACCGATCACACAAACGAGCCAGAGCCTCCAATGCTTAAGCCGCAATGATGTCTCATTTTATATTGCGACGGACCGTCAAGTGGGGCTGCTCACTTGCGCACCCCGTTGGATTTGAGACTGCCATGTTTATAAAGAGTTACTGATTGGGTTCCTGTCGTTGGCCCGGAAGTGATGGCTATGAGAGTGTCCGATCTTCAGTGTCTGAGTAATTTGGCCCATGCTTCCAAACCAAAGGAGAAGGCTTATTCCCTTTGCTCCGGCGGCACCTGATGTAGTGCGACGCGGCTTGCCAATCTACAATGTTCTAGTATTGTTCTACCTATGCCAGCCAGATGAAAAAACGACAAACCCATATCCCGCCCGGCGTTCGATGCCAGGTTTTCTGATAAGGAAGCGTGCTCGCATTCTCCGGCGGAACATCGTTGGCCTGAGGGCTTCATGTAGCCGTCCTGTGGCACCCTGCAGGGGCTGGCCGTAAAAGCGAAATCGCGCAACTTGGTGAATGTGCCGGTTGCGCCCCACAGTCACCCTCTCGGCAGATTGCAACGCAATCGCCTGCCGGGCAATGCATGGCAACGCGGATTAAATGAAAATACCAACCGGCCTCTCCGGCAGTATTTGCCACGCGGAACTGATTTATCTGTCCATTCTCAAGCAAAACTCAGCGCAATCGCCAGACAGTTGAACGAGCCCCCTCGCAAGACCTTGCAATATCACACACTAGCAGAGAGGTGCGCGGAGTGTGTTGCGTCGATCCGTCCAGACCGACCCGCACTGCGGACGTTAGCCCAAACGCGCCAAACGCTCTGCCAGCAATGCAAAGAACCCGTCTGCGTCGATGTCGCGCATAAATGTGCAATTGGGTGCGCGGTCTGTCACGCGCCACCAATCCGCTACGGTCATGCCCATTGTCAGCTCACTTTGCGTTTCAATTTCCACGTTGATGATGCGGCCGCTAAACAATTCGGGCTGGATCAGATAGGCGATCACGGTGGGGTCGTGCAGCGGTGCGCCGAGTGAGCCATATTTTTCCTTGTCAAAGCGTTCGAAAAAGTCGGTCCATTCGGCGGTCATGCGGCCCACGTCTGTTCCCATGGCGCGAAAGGCATCGACGCGGGCTTTGCTGGTCAGGGCTTTGTGGGTCATGTCCAGCGGCATCACGGTCAACGGCAGGCCGGACTTGAACACGATGTCGGCGGCGTGCGGATCAACGTAGATGTTGAATTCGGCGGTAGGGGTGATGTTGCCACCCTCAAAAAAACCACCCCCCATGAGAACGATTTCTGCAATTGCCGGTTTGATGTCGGGCGCGCGCTGTAGGGCCATTGCGATATTAGTCAGCGGGCCGAGCGGGCATAGGGTGACAGAGGCCAGCGGCGCGGCTCGAAGCGTGTCGATTATCCAATCCACCGCATGTTGGTCTTGTAGGGCCATTGTCGGCGGCGCCAGTTGCGGGCCGTCAAGGCCAGTTTTACCATGCACATGTTCTGCCGTGACCAGCGCGCGGTTGATTGGTCTGTCACAGCCCGCAAAGACTAAGGTGTCAGGAAAGCCCGCCAATTCGCAGATGATGCGGGCGTTCTTTTGGGTCAGGTCCAGCGGCACGTTGCCCGCCACGGCGGTGATGCCAAGGACCTTGAGTTCGGGGGAAGCCAATGCCAGCAGAATCGCCACGGCGTCGTCTTGGCCCGGGTCCGTGTCGATGATGATATTGCGTGCCATTTATTTCCCCTGCGATGCTGTGGCTATTCCTAGTCGTTGCGCGCGCGAAGGGAAAGGTGGGGTCTCTGGCTCATTGTCCCTGTCTTGCTTCGTCCAGTCATGGCTTCAAAAATATCCCGGGGGACGAAGCGAGGGCAGCGCCCCCTCGGGTTTAAACCTAGACGCGGCCGTGTTCCGCAAGGCGCGCATGCAGATGGGCGGTATCTGCGTGGCCAAGATCCAGCGCGAAGATATAGGCGTGCGTGAGGTAGAAACACGCGGCGTCCACCGATCCGGCCTGATCTGCGGCGGCAGTATAAAGCGTCACTAGGGCGGGTTTGTCACCGGATGCGTGTGCGGCGAGCAGCTGGGTGTCGAGGTCCGTCATGTGCCAGCTTGGGCGCCCATTTTTGCGGCAACCCAGTCGTGAAAGCAATGTGTCGGGCTGTCCATCGCTGGGGAGAAGCGGCCACCATCAAACCCGATCGCCGCGCGGCCTTTTTGCATGCCTTCAACGACGCCGATGTCTTCTTCAAAGACCTCTTTCCACTGGGCGGTGTTACGGGTCCGCAGCGCAGCGTCGGTGTCCGGCGATGCGTAATAGATGTGGACGTGTTCGATGGTGTGGTTTGTATCGATGGGTTCTAATAAAATCGCATAGGCATGTTCGCGCTGCGCGGCGAGCAATACGTTGGGGTAAAGACAGACATATTCAGCACCCTCATCCCATTTGTCGGACAGGCCGGCAAAATCGGGGAACGTTGCGCCCTCGTCGCCGGTGAGTTGGCGGTAGACCAATGTACCTTGACCGCTGAACGCGCCCGTTCCTATTGCAGACCCTGTTTTCGACGCAGACCTCGCTCCCGAGGACGAGATTGGTTGTTCAATATGGTAGTGATCCTCAAGTCGGGAATAACTGTTCAGACCGGGGTGAATCCACGGCAGGTGATAGCTTTCGGCGTAGTTTTCCACCGCCAGCTTCCAGTTGCAGGTAACATCCAGCGCAAACGTGCTGTCTGCGCCGCCGTGATACATGGGCGCAGTGTGTTCATGCCAGCGTGCGATGAGGTCGGCGTTCACCACCTCGAATGCATCAGCGTCGCCGTCCAGATTGATGAACACCACGTCGCGCCAGATGTGGCTGCGCACTTCGATAAGACCGAGGTCGTCTTTGACAATTGCATCATGGGTGTTGTGACCGGGGCCGCCCACATGGGGGGTGGAGACAAGTGCGCCTTTGGTCGAATAGCACCACGAATGGTAGGGGCAGCGGATCGCGCCTTCGATTTTGCGCGCGCTGTCCACAAGGATCATGCCGCGATGCCGGCAGATGTTTTGGAATACCCGCACATCGCCGTTTTTGTCCCGTAGAAGCAACAGCGGAATGCCGAGGAACTCAAGCGGTTTAGCGTCGCCGTTTTCAGGGACGTCAGCCGCGACCGCAAAGCCAGCCCATGAGGCATGGAGCACTGCGCGGCTTTCGGATTTGAACACGTCCGGATCGGTGTAGTGGGCGTTTGGCAGCCCGTTGGCTGTTGCGACGGGGCGGCGAACCGATGAGAGATCGATTGGGGTTTGATATTGGGGCATGGCGGGTTCCTCTGCGCAGCGCTGGGTCAAATTTAACCCAATCAAGGCGGTTGATCTGGCTGGTGTGCGACACGGGCTTTTCTCACCGCGACATTGCTCGTGCCGCCTTAACGGGGCGCAGCGCGGCGCCAGGGGCGGCTTTGGGCGGCACATCGCCAAAAACCCGCGCTGGAATAAGCCGGGATTTGCGCAGTGGATCGTGTCGGCGTTGGTCCGCCGAAATAGAGGGGGCTAAACACGCGCCCCCTTGCGCAAAATCACGGCTCCTGCGCCTTGTGAGGACACCGGACATTGGCGCGGGTTAGCAAGTGTACGGGACGCAAACAAACGCGTTCTTTCATGTCCACAGGAGAGTTTATAATGTTGAAGATGACCAAACCAAGCACTGCAGTTTTTGCCCTGATCGCGCTGATTGCGGGCCCTGCAATGGCGCAAGACGCCGATCCGATGATCGACGTAAACGGTGACGGGTTTTACAGCTACCCCGAAATCGGATCGATGTACCCCGAGATCACCGATGTAGATTTCTCGGCGATGGATACGACAAGCGATGGCCTGCTCGATATGGCCGAAGTCATGGCGGCGCAGGACGCTGGACTGATGCCTATTGCAGAATAAGCCAAGGGCGCTGACGTCATAAGAATTGCGTGTCTAGGGCGGCAGATCGCTCCGCCGGCCTTTTATCGCGCATGCCCCCATGCACCCCCCAAGTGTGTGAGGACAGGTCCTCCGGTTTTCGTAACTGGGGGGCTTTTTTAATGGTCGATTTGGTGCAGACTGCCACGCAAGGGAGCACTGCAATGGCACCATCGGTTTATGACTACGTTCATGATTTGGAATTCAATGACCTGTCGCCTGAGGCAGTTGTGATGGCGAAACGGTTGGTGCTGGATCTGTACGGCGTGGCGCTGGGCGGGGCGCAGACGGAAATGTCACGCATCATTCGCGACCATGCGGCAGGTCATTTCGGGGGGCGTCACGCGCGCATGTTGCTGGACGGGCGGCGCGTTAGCGCGGCGGGGGCGGCATTGGCCGGCGGCATAACGATTGATGCGCTGGACGGGCACGACGGGCAAAAACTGACCAAGGGTCATGTGGGATGCGGGGTGTTTCCATCGGTGCTGGCCTTGATGGAGGCACAAGCCTGCGATGATCCGCGCGAAATGTTGACCGCATTGGTCGCAGGATATGAAATTGGCACGCGGGCCGGCATCGCGTTGCACCGAACGGCCAGTGACTACCACACATCCGGTGCGTGGATCGCGCTGGCCTGTGCGGCCCTTGGGGCGCGAGCCTTGGGGTTAACGCGGACGCAAACCCGCGAGGCGATCGGGATTGCCGAATATCACGGCCCCCGCAGCCAGATGATGCGCTGCATTGACCATCCCACGATGGTGAAAGACGGGTCCGGCTGGGGTGCCATGGCGGGGGTATCGGCGGCGTATCTTGCCGCAGACGGCTTTACGGGCGCACCGGCGATCACTGTGGACAGCGCTGATGTGGCCGATATTTGGGGTGATCTTGGAGCGCGGCACTACGTGTTTGAGCAATACATCAAACTGTATCCGGTGTGTCGTTGGGCGCAGCCGCCGCTTCAGGCAGTGCTGGGTTTGCGACAGGCACATGGGTTGGTCAGCGCCGATGTTGGCTACATTGAAGTCACGACGTTTCATCAATCTGTGCGCCTTGCCACGCGCCTGCCCAAAACCACCGAGGAGGCGCAATATTCGACGGCTTATCCAACGGCCGTGGCCATGGTGCATGGTCGTGTGGGGGCGCAAGAAGTGTCGCAGGCGGCGTTTGGTGACGCCGAAGTGCAGCGTTTGGCGGCGGGGATGATCTTTGCCGAGGACGAGGATTACAACGCAGCATTTCCAGCGCATCGCTTTGCCCATGTGACGCTGGTGTTGAGGGACGGTACGCGGTTGACGTCCGAGAGAACCGAGGCGCTGGGCGATCCCGAAGCGCCGCTGAGTGCGGCGGTTATGGGCTACAAATTTCACGGACTTGCGGATCAGATTATCGGGCGACAACGGGCGCGCGATGCTGTTGATATCATTGCTGATCTTGATGCTGAGGAGGGCAGTATGGCCGATCTCAACAGGATTTTATACATGCCGTGATGGTGCCGTCTGGGCGCGTAAAGGGCAGCGCTGACCTTTCGCCCACTCTGCAACGAACAGGGCGCCCGCAAAAGAGGGCGCCCTGTTGGCATTTTTAAACTGAATGAGCGACAAGAGCCCGTGCGAGGGTAGGGCGCGTACTAGATTTCCCCGCGCGACAGGGCCGCGACGCCCGTGCGGGCCATTTCGACCAGCCCGATGGGGCGCATAAGGTTGGCAAACGCGTCGATCTTCTCGCTCGTTCCGGTGATTTCAAACGTGAAGCTTTGCAGCGTGCTGTCGACCACGTTGGCGCGAAAGACATCAGCCAGTCGTAGCATTTCCATCCGGTCGTCGCCTTTGCCAGCCACCTTGAACAGGGCCAGTTCGCGTTCCACCGAACGTCCTTCGACTGTCAAATCATGCACTTCGCGAACCGTTACGATGCGACCGAGCTGTGCCGTGATCTGGTTGATCGTCTGGGGCGTGCCTGTGGTGACCACGGTGATGCGCGACAGATGGCCTGTGTGGTCAATCTCGGCGACGGTCAGGCTTTCGATGTTGTAGCCGCGCCCTGCGAACAGGCCGATGACACGGGCCAAAACACCGGGTTCATTTTCGACGATGACGGCCAGCGTGTGGCGTTCTTCGACATCCGAAAAAGTCGGGCGCAGGTTGTAGGCGGAGTGCGACGAGGCACCTTTTTTGAGACGGAGTGCGGACATGATGTATTCTTTCCTTTGAGGCTGGTGGTTCAAAATTCTCAACCAGAGTTTTTGCTAAAGTCCTTTGGAGGGGATTTAGACCAGCACACTTCCTTTCGCATCGATAACGCCTTGGGTATCAGCGTCGCCCAGCAGCATTTCGTTGTGGGCTTTGCCGGACGGGATCATCGGGAAGCAGTTTTCGTGCTTTGCGACCAGACAATCAAACACAACGGGTCCGTCGTGGTTCAGCATTTCCATGATTGCGTCGTCCAGATCGTCAGGGTCCGAACAGATTATACCTTTGGCGCCGAACGCTTCGGCCAGCTTTACAAAATCGGGCAGCGATTCTGACCAGCTGGAGGAATAGCGTTCACCGTGCAGCAATTCTTGCCACTGGCGCACCATGCCCAGACGTTCGTTGTTCAAGATAAACTGCTTGACGGGCAGGCGGTATTGCACCGCGGTTCCAAGTTCTTGCATATTCATCAGCCACGATGCTTCGCCTGCCACGTTGATGACCAAGGCATCTGGATGCGCCATTTGCACACCAATCGACGCCGGATGGCCGTAGCCCATGGTGCCCAGACCGCCGGAGGTCATCCACTGGTTGGGGTGTTCAAAGCCGAGATATTGCGCCGCCCACATCTGGTGCTGGCCCACTTCGGTGGTGATATAGCGATCCGCGCGATCCTTGGTCAGCGCCTCAAGCCGCGAGAGCGCGTATTGCGGCTTGATGATCTTGCCCTCTTGCTTGAACGACAAGCAGTCGACTTTGCGCCATTCCTTGATTTCTTCCCACCATTTGCCAACTTTTTCTGCGTTGGTTTTGCGGCCACGGGATTTCCAGACCTTCAATAGATCCTCAAGCACATGGGCGACGTCGCCGACGATGGCGATATCGGTTCGAATGACCTTGTTGATCGAACTCGGGTCGATGTCGATGTGCGCCTTGATCGAATTTGGCGAGAATTTATCCAGCACGCCGGTGATGCGGTCGTCAAAGCGCGCGCCAATATTGATCATCAGATCGCAATCGTGCATCGCCATGTTCGCCTCATACAGCCCGTGCATGCCCAACATTCCGAGCCAATTGTCGCCCGATGCCGGATAACAACCCAAACCCATCAGGGTCGAGGTGATCGGGAAATTCGTCGCGCCGACCAGTTCGCGCAGCAGTTGACTAGCCGCTGGGCCTGAGTTGATGACACCGCCGCCTGTATAAAATAGTGGCTTCTTGGCCTTTTCAATCGCGGCAACCAGATCGGTGATGCCAGCGATGTCGCCTTTGACCTGTGGTTGGTAATGCGATCTGGAGGGCTGCGGTTTGGTGTAGGTGCCATTGGCGAACTGCACGTCCTTGGGAATGTCGACCAGGACGGGGCCGGGGCGACCGGACATGGCGACGTGAAATGCCTCATGTATGACGCCAGCCAATTTGTCGGTCTCTTTGACCAGCCAGTTATGTTTGGTGCAGGCACGCGTGATGCCAACGGTGTCGGCTTCTTGGAACGCGTCCGACCCGATCATGAAGGTAGGGACCTGACCGGTCAGAACGACGATTGGAATCGAATCCAGCAGCGCATCTGTCAGGCCAGTGACCGCGTTTGTCGCGCCGGGGCCTGATGTGACCAGCGCAACACCGGGTTTGCCTGTGGATCGCGCATAGCCCTCGGCAGCGTGGACCGCGCCTTGCTCATGGCGCACAAGGATATGCTTGATCGAGTTTTGCTGAAAAATCTCGTCATAAATCGGCAGGACAGCGCCACCGGGGTAGCCAAAGACCGTATCAACGCCCTGATCTATCAGAGCTTTAACTACCATTTTCGCACCAGTCATGTGAGCAGACATTGTATTTTCCTTGTCTCAGCTTTTCGCGTGTTCGCGGTATCGTCGTTTGTGTGTCGTGTCGTTGTGTCCATCCGGACAAGCGTATCGCATAAAAAAGCCCCCGAAAATTCGGAGGCGCATAGGAACCGTTATGGTCAACCTTTACAGGCCCATGCGCGTTCGTCCCACCACTAGAAGAATGCAAGGCATTCGAGGCCTCCTTTTGCGTTATTGTGTTTATGCCTTTGTGGGCGAGGGGGGTCAACAGTCAGAATCGCAAAAATGTCGTTTGAGGGTGGTTTTTCGCAACTTTCTTTCATGGCGTGGTGGGTGGTGATGGATTTGCACTGCTTTTCGCTGGTTTGCAGGTTCTGGACCGATGTCCATTCGGTGAGAACGGCGGCCCGATTAGGGTCGATTGTTGAATTTTCTGCCAAGGCAGCAGGCAAGCTGGTGTATTCAGCGATTAGGCCTCTGGCGGGTTAGACGACGCCGAGATTGGAGTTTTTGCCGGGCCGCAGGATGCTTTGTCCTATAATTCACGTGCTGACGGCACGATCTGCAAAAGTGTTGATCCAGCAAATATCGTGATGCAGCCGCTGAATGGCGGCGGTGTTATGATGGTTGTCGCGTTTGAGGGTGGCGTCCGAGGAGCGCCTAAATGCTGACTTGCAACATATGATACGTATATAGAATTGTCGCATGCGCCGGTTAGACGGTCATGCGGTCCTGCGTGTTGGTCTCGATCACCTCGCTCTCTTTCAGGGCGAATTACGAGCGGCGAATTACCACGCCTGCGGAGCCTCAATTTTGAGAGATTTCGGAAGGTGCGGCGTGTGAGCGCTAACAAGTGGCGGTATTGGTTTTAAGTTGTAACTCCCAAGGACCCCATCGGATATCGGGTTTTGTGTTGCCCTTGCGACGTTAGAGCCGAGCGATGATCTGTTGTGGTGATAGGGTGAGTGTTTCGAGGATATTGCCCCCGTGTTTTCTGACCGTCGAGATGACGGATCTGATGTCAGCGAAGACCTGCGCGCCCTCGAGGGTGCGGAAAGTTCCCGAGATTTTCATGCGCAACTTCATCATGCGCAGGTCCCGTTCGGCCTGATTGTTGGTGAAGGGAACTGTGAAGTCCGTAAGGAACCTTAGGACGTCATCACGGTAGTCGCGCAAGCGGACCAGAAGGTTATGGCCTGGCCGCCTGGCTTTTCGGCCTCGCGCACCAGTGCGTCTAGCCAGTGGGTCTTGTCGCTCATGGAAGGCGAGGCCCTCGGTGAGGATCGCCATGTATTTGGTGAGGATGCCGTGGTGAACCGACGTGGGGAGTTCGGTCTCGCCTCGCCCCTGAGCCGCGCACTTGAGCTGATTGGCGCTGTTGAGCAGCACGCTCATCGCGCACGCCCACGGCTCCTTTTCGATTTCTTCGATGGCCTTGAGTTCCCGTAAATGATGCGCCCCGCACAGGGCGTGCGCGTCCACCCCACTCATATGGGCGTAATAGGACTTCCAGTGGTCATGAACAATTGTCCCGCCGGTCAGGAAGGATGGAACAGCACCGCGCTTGGCGCTGATGCGATAATGCGTGAAGGCGAGATCGCTGATTGAGTGCAGCCAGTGCAGCTTACCATCAACACGAAGTCCGGTCTCATCCAGATGCCGAACGCCGCCTTCATTGAGCCGGGCCAGAATGTGTTCGACGACGCCACCCAAGGTACGCGCTGTGCCGTTCACCCAGTTGGTCACGCTGGCCGCGCATAGGCTGGTGGCACCAAACAAATCACGCAGGAGTTGGCAGACCCGATCCTCGGGGATCAGCTGCTGAACATTGCAGTAGACCGCCGCCGCCCGAATGCGCTTACCGTATTGCACGTGTGCATTCACGCCATCGGGAAAGGTGGCTGTCGTCGTGGCTCGGCAATGGCCACAACAATAAATCGCTGCCTGATGCTCTGTGACCTCCAGACGCGGCACCGGTATGTCATAAACCTGACGCCTCTCCACCGCCTTGATCATCCCAGCCGTCAAGCCATGCTGACAGGTGCCACAGGCCTCAGCCTCATGTCGCTCCACAAAGTCAGGCGTTGCTGTCTGACGTAGGGTGTCGCCTCGGTGGCCAACTTAACCACCACTTTTCTTACCGGACTTACCACGCAGGCTACGCGGTACCGGCTTCTTCAACCCATCACTCGAAGGCGGCTTGCTGCTATTACTGCTGTTCTTGGCCAACTGACGCCGCAGATCCGCATTCTCTTGCGCCATGCTCGCCAACGCGGCTTCCAACTCGGCGATCCTGCGCAGAGCCGTGGCGAGGAGTTGTTCAAGAGCAGTAACTTGGTCCATTCCACCAATGATTCAGAGAAATCGTCACAGCGCCACGAAATTCAGACCACAACAGAAAATTCATGCGCCTAATGGCCAAGGAGACTCACATCAAAACTGACAAAAACCCGTTATCGGCTGGGGTGCTTGGGAGTTACAGGATTTCTTACAATAATCGCGAAACAGGGAGTTTTAGGTCTTCCGCAATTGGAAAGGGACTGAGCTATGACTGAATCTGGTGTTTGAGTGGTTTGAAGGTTGGCGGCGTATCTGGTTGAATTGTTGTTGGAAGACAGCAGCCCAACCAAAGGAGATACACCACCATGGGAACTACTAACATTGTTGATTTTGCGCGTCGAGACGAGATGACGGACGCGTTGACGGAGTTGCTGAAAACGGGAGCACAACAATTGATCGCGACAGCAGTTGAGGCTGAGCTTGTCAGTTATTTGGCGCAATTTACCGGCTTACGCACCGATGCCGGTCACGCGGCAGTCGTGCGTAATGGACATCATCCGGCCCGCCCGTTTCAAACGGGCATTGGCCCTGTGAGCGTGCGCATTCCAAAGGTTCGGTCCAAGGACGGCACACCGGTGACATTCCGGTCTGCCCTGGTGCCGCCCTATGTGCGCCGCACGAAGACGCTGGAAGCGGCCTTGCCATGGCTTTACCTCAAAGGGATCTCCAGCGGCGAGATGGCTCCCGCCCTCAAGGTTCTTCTGGGCCCAGATGCCGTTGGCTTGTCGGCTAATACGGTTTCGCGTTTAAAACGCGATTGGGCCAATGAATACGAGGCTTGGAAAGGCGCTGAGTTAGATGACGAGCCCATCGTCTATATCTGGGCCGACGGCGTTCACAGCGGCCTTCGGGGCGAGGATGACAAGCTCTGTGCCCTTGTTATTATTGGGGTAACTGCCCGTGGCAAGAAGCGATTTCTGGCAATTGAGGATGGGGTGCGCGAGTCCACGCAGAGCTGGCGCGAGGTTCTGCTTAACCTCAAAAGCCGAGGCATGAATGCGCCCAAACTGGCCATCGGGGACGGTGCCATGGGGTTTTGGGCGGCCATGGACGAAGTCTATCCTGAGACCCGCCATCAACGCTGTTGGCAACACAAAACGATGAACGTGCTCAATTGTTTACCCAAGCTGTCTCAGCCAAAAGCCAAGGCCGCGCTGCACGACATCTAGCAGGCCGAGACCAAAGTCGATGCAGAAAAGGCGTTCGATCTGTTCATCAAAACCTACGAACCCAAATATCCCAAGGCCACACTATGCCTGCAAAAAGATCGTGAGGAACTCATGGCATTCTTCGACTTCCCGGCGCAGCATTGGCAAAGCATCCGCACTAGCAATCCAATTGAATCGGCCTTCGCGACGATCCGGCATCGTACCAAGCGTTCAAAGGGCTGCCTGTCACGCGATGGCATGCTGCACATGATGTTCAAACTGGGGCAATGTGCTGAGTAAAATTGGAGGAAGCTACGCGGCTTTGACTACCTCGCAAAAGTCATCACAGGCGTCACGTTCAAAGACGGAATCGAAACCACAAACCCCGACCAGATCACCGCATGACCAACAATACTCAAACACCAGATTTGACAATAACTCAAAGGGACTTGTAACGTCGGCCTACTTGAAACGATCTGCCTGCACCTTGGGAGAGGTTGTAAGCGTTTAATTCCATGGGAGGATATACCATATGGATCGTCGCTCTTTTCTGAAGACTTCTGCCCTTGGCGGTACAGCCGCTGCCGCAACGACATTGGCCGCACCTGCATACGCACAAGGTAACCGCACGCTGACGATGGTCACTTCGGTGCCAGACGGTTTCGCGGTTTTTGATGACGCTGCTGTGAATTTCATCGACCGCGTGAATGCAATGGCTGACGGAGCAATCACCATCGAAAAGAAGGCCGCTGGCCAGCTTGTTGGTGCGTTCGAAGTGTTTGATGCTGTTTCGTCCGGTCAGGCCGACATGTATCACTCTGCCGATTACTATTTTGGTGGTCAGCACCCCGGTTACTACTTCATGACAGCCGTGCCGTTTGGCGCGACAGGTGGCGAAATGTCCAGTTGGTACTACCACGGTGGCGGATCACAGCTGCATGACGAACTGGGCGGCATCTTTGGTCTGAAATCGTTCCTTGCGGGTAACACCGGTCACCAGCCAGGCGGTTGGTTCAACAAAGAAATCAATTCCGCTGCTGATTTGCAGGGTCTGAAGTTCCGTATGCCGGGCCTTGGTGGTCTTGCATTGGGTCGCACAGGTGCGTCCGTTCAAAACGTACCGGGTGGTGAAATCTATCAGGCCCTCGCGTCTGGCGCGATTGACGGTGCTGAATGGATCGGTCCGTTCGCGGACGAACGTCTTGGTTTCCAGGAAGTCTGTGAGTTCTATTACACAGGCGGCATGCACGAGCCGGGTTCGGCACTTGTGGCGTCGATGAACCGTGATGTTTGGAACGAGATGACACCTGCAATTCAGGAAATCATTTCGACCGCAGCTGCGGCAACCCACCAATGGTCCTTGTCCCAGTCAAACTACAACAACGGTGCAGCGCTTGAGCGTCTGAAATCACAGGGCGTCAAAGTTCTGGAATTCCCAGACGACGTTTGGGATGCATTCGGGACAGCTGCCGCTGGGGCACTGGACGAATTCATGGATGACGAGCTGTTCGCACGCATCCGCGAAAGCCAAGAAGCTGCAGTGCGGTCCACCTACGCTTGGACATCGATTTCCGATGATGTCTACACAGCACAGCGCGCACGCGTCATGGGCTAACGCCGCTGGCTGATCACGTTCGTGATCAGCCCATAAAAATTGGAGGGCCCTGCCAAATTTGGCGGGGCCTATTCGTACCACACGGAAAACGTGTGTCATAGATTTTTCAAATATTTTGGGGGCACGGACATGGAAGAAGACGCCGCAAACGCAGGTGGGTTCTGGTCATCCTATGAGAACGGTTTCACACAATGGTTGGAACGGCTTCAGGGCAATGCCCCTGAAGGATCGGACCCCATAGCCGCTGCTGCGACGTTTCTTGGCGCGCTTTGGAACACGTTTGTGTGGCTTTTCGCAAACATCGCCGAGGCGATTTACAACATCGCTTTTGCGGTCTCGCATCCAACTGTCTGGCTGGACTGGTTAAGCTGGGCCAACACGACCGAAGACAAGGAATCGCTGATGCGGTTCATTTATTACGGCGGCTCGCACGAGCTGTTTTTCGCGCTTTTCGTGTTGTTTCTGACACTTACGGCCGTAGCGCTCCTGCACCGTCCCTTCATGTGGGGCTGTGTGCGGGTCTTGGAAGGTTTTGCCAATAAGATTGGGCGCACGTTTGCTTGGGCTGGCCTGTTGATGGTGTTGGTCCAGATCATGATCATCTTCATGCAGCGGGTTTTCGCGGTGTCCGAGCTGTCGATCGGCTTAGGCATCGCAATGACGTTTGATGTGAGTTGGTGGGCCGAGAGCCTGAAACTGTACAACGCGCTGATCGTTTGTCTTTGTGTCACCTACACGTTTGTGCAGGGCGGTCATGTGCGGGTTGATCTTGTCTATTCCGCCGTTGGCCACCGCGCCAAGCGCATCATTGATATGATCGGATCTATGGTCTTTATGGTGCCGGCCGCGATACTGACGTGGATGTATGGCTGGTATTTCTTGTGGCGCCATCTTGTGGTGCCCAATCCGTCGGCGTCCGACAGTCTTGAACGCCTGCTGAACAAGGCCCGCGCGTTGCGCTGGAATGTTGAAACCATCGGGTTCAGCCCAAACGGATTCAACGCCTATTTTCTGTTCAAAGTTCTGCTCGTTACTTTTACCGCATTGGTTTTGCTTCATTCCGTTGCGTTCTTCTACCGGTCCTATCTGGAACTGGTTGAGGGCGAGGAAAGCATCGATAAATACCTCGACAAGGACTCCCTTGGCGAAGGCGAAGAAGCATATGAGGGAACGCACTAATGTTTTTCGGACTTGATGGCGTAGAAATTGGCCTAATTATTGTATTCTTGTGCCTGTTCTCAGGCATCCTTTCGGGCTTTCCGGTGGCGTTCGCCATCAGTGGGGCTGCGGTTATTTCCTTTGCGATCATCGCGGCTTTGGACAGTGGTGGTTATCTTATCCACCAAGCGATTGACAAATCATCGGCCGAATACAGCGCACTTATCGCTGACGGGATCCGGAGCGACTTTATATCCGTGTTCAGATATCCGGACTTACCCCGAATAGGGGAGGCTGTGTTTATCGGCGGTTGGGAAACGGCGATTGACCGCAATCTGTCATTCGTTGTGAACCGGATGAATGAACGTGTTCTGGCGGGGCAGTCGATTGAAACGCTGCTGGCCGTTGCGATGTTTGTCCTCATGGGCATCACGCTGGAACGGTCCAAAATTGCTGACGATTTGCTGACCACCATGAGCCGCGTTTTCGGCGGTCTTCCGGGTGGTTTGGCCGTGTCAGTTGTTGTCGTGGGTGCGTTCCTTGCGGCGTCAACGGGCATTGTCGGTGCAACCGTTGTGACCATGGGTCTGTTGTCTTTGCCAACCATGCTGCGGGCGGGCTATTCTAAAGAACTTGCTACGGGTGTGATCGCGGCGTCTGGCACCTTGGGCCAGATCATTCCGCCATCCATCGTGATCGTTCTGCTGGGGACGTTGGCGGGTGATTTGTATTCCGCAGCGCAAGAAACCCGTGCGACCCTTGTGGGCTGTTCGGACGCGTTGACCTATCTGGGTTCACCCGCGGTTCTGTCCGTTGGCACGCTGTTTCAAGCGGCGTTGCTGCCTGGTATTTTGTTGGCGTTTCTCTATGCGGCATATGCGTTTTGCTATGCCTTGTTGAATCCAAGCAAAGCGCCCGCTGTGTCCGTCGGTGAGAGCACAGATGAGCCGATCACGCGCGGCGAAGGCCTGACATGGTTCCTCGCGGTGCCGGGTGGTTTGGTCATCCTGCTGGTGTTCTTGATGAACCTCGGCGTGGTGGGCAGCCAGTCGATCATCGTCGACAGCTTTACCGACTCCGGCCAGACAGCCAGCTTGCGCACAAACGTGTCGCCTGAATGCGCCATTGCAATGCAGGATCTGCACGGCGAAGAAGCATGGTCGACAGCCGTTGCCGAGCAAACAGCGATTGAAAACGCGGGCGGCGTGACCGAAGCGCGCGAACTTGGTGATGAGGAACGCGCCGATCTGGTGACGCAACAGGCTAACAACGCGCCAAAAATTGGCACCGGAATTGCCGTTCTTGCGCTGCTTTTGACACTGGTTCTGACAACTGCGCGCGGTGTTTCACCAAGTGCAGCTTCCGGACCACTGATCGTTGGCGGCATCGGAGTCTTGTTGATGTTGCTGGCTGACGTTGTGTTGATCGGGGCGCTCACAACGCCTGGTGTGACGACGTTGATCATCCTATTGCCGCTGCTGTTGGTGGTGTGGTCCATGCGACCAGCCTTTGCGCGTTTGGCCAAAAACGATCTGTTGCGCGTGGTCTTTCCGCCGCTCGTGCTGATCATTGCAGTTCTCGGATCGATCCTTGGTGGCATTACCAATCCGACACCGGCGGCCGCATTGGGTGCGGGTGGCGCACTGATGTTGGCGGCTTATCGCAAGCTGGCAGATCAGGACAAGTCCGGCAAAATCATCCTGCTGGCGACCGGTGCAGTGGCCTTGATGCTGATTGTCGGTGTTAATTTTGACATGCGCGTTGGCCTAGAAGATGTGGCGTTCGAAAATTACATCGCGTTTGTCTTCGCAATGTCGATGTTCTTGTTTGCGATGTTTGGTTTGTTCTATGCCTGTACCGTGTTGTGGCTGGGTGGTGTTCTGACGCCAGTTGTTCGCGAAACGGCCAAAGTCACGAGCATGGTGTTCACGATCCTGATCGGGTCGCAAATGCTCAACCTCGTGGTGATTTCGTTTGGCGGGGAACACTATATCCAGCAATTCTTGCGCAGTTTCGATGATGAATGGACAGTGTTCCTGATCGTGATGCTGGTGTTGTTCGTTCTGGGCTTCGTGTTGGACTTCTTGGAGATCATCTACATCGTGATCCCCATCGTTGGCCCTGTTATTTATGGTGGCTCGTTTGATCCCAAATGGGTGACGATCATGATCGCTGTGAATCTACAGACGTCGTTCCTGACGCCACCCTTTGGGTTTGCATTGTTTTACCTGCGCGGTGTTGCACCCAAAGAAGTCACGACGGGCCATATCTATCGTGGGGTCATACCGTTCGTGTTGATCCAAGTGTTCGGTTTGCTGGTCCTTGCCCTTGCACCGGGCATCGTGACGATTGTGCCAAACCTGCTGAACTGATCCCGCTGGGCCCAGTTCGTTACCAATGTCTTAACGGAAAAAAGGGCGTCCTACGGGGCGCCCTTTTTGCATGATGTTTTATTGGCACCTGTGGTACTTGCTGCGCGTTAGCCTTGCTAGTCGGGCAATTCGATGCGCGCGACTTGATCAGCGATCGGCGCAACAGTGATCGGGTTGATTTCGGATGAATAATCATCAGGGTGGGTCAGCATTTCCCACGCGCCTTTGCGGAAAATCTCGACCCCTTTGAAGTTCGCCTTATAGCCCATCTTATCCGACCCCGGCACCCAGTAGCCAAGGTAGACATAGGGCAGGTCAAGGTGGTGGGCGATCTTGATGTGATCAAGGATCAGGTAAGTGCCGACGGAAGATTTCATCAACTCCGGCGCGAAGAATGAGTAGACCATCGACACCCCGTCCTCGAGGATGTCCGTCAGGCTGACGGCGCGCAAACCCTCGTAGGGGTCGTTCCCCGCAGGGTCGTTGCGTGCGTCGGTCGTGGCCGCATCCGCCAGCGAGGACCGGTATTCGATCAGGCGCGTGCGGATCGGGGTTTCTTCGACCATTGCGGCAAATTCGAACAGGTCCATATCGGCCATACCGCCAGCGGCGTGGCGGCTATCAAGATAGTCCCGGAACAGCGTATATTGCGGTTCAGTTGCCCAAGGCGATGACGCGCTACGGGTCAGATCGGCGTTGCGTTTCAGCACACGCTTTTGACTTTTGGAGGGCGCAAAGTCCGCCACTTTGATGCGCGCGGATATGCAGGCCGAACAATCCGTACAGGACGGGCGATATAGCACATTTTGCGACCGTCGGAATCCCTGTTTGGATAGTGCATTGTTCAGCTTTTCAGCTGAGTCGCCCTGCAACGCTGTGAATAGCTTACGTTCCATCCTGCCGGCCAAATAAGGACAGGGTTGGGGGGCCGTCACGTAAAACTGCGGCGCAATGGGAAGGCTATGACGCATAAAAACTCTGCAAACTTATGGTGTGTGTAGACTAGCAAAATAGACGCCGCGCCGACAACCCGCGATTTAGGCGGGATTTGATGGGTTTGATGCCGAATTCGGACGTCTTTCAGCCTGCTTTCCTTTTGTGACGATCCCGCGCAGTTCAATTGCTCCGTGTGGCCGCTGGCGCAAAGTATGTCGGTGTCTTTGATTGATCGCATATTTGGAAAAAGGGTGGCCGACCGCGTGGGTTGGGATTGGCGCGATCGGCCTGAGTGTGACGCATATCAGGGAGGGTCTGCGCCACGGGGGAGGGTCTGCACTGCTCGGGAGAACGGTTAGTCGTGCGGTGTGGTATCAGCGCCAACGCGGGCGGTGCGTTCATTCATGAAATCATCGAATTCAGATTGGTCTTTGGCGTCGCGCAATCGGCCCAGAAAACCATCAAAGGTCTTCTTCTCGACCTCAAGTCGTTTAATCATATCATGGTGGTAGGCATCAAAGCTTGCGTTGCTGTTGGCGCTATGAGCCTCGTTGTTTGCCGCTACGGGCATGAGGGATTTTATCGCCTCGTCTATGTTGCGTGGCGGTGCAGACGGCGCGCCAGTCGGGGCGAAACCGCCGCGCCATGCAAGGATCAGCGCGATGACCACACCTGCGGGCCAGAACACGTTGAGGGCGACAATTGTGACCGGGATTGCGAACGCTGCGAACAGCACAGTGGAAAGAACCTGTACCGAAACTGACATGGTATCGCGCATCTGTGCAGGCTGGGTATCGGTGGTGGTGTATGTGTTGGCAGTCATGGTCATGCTATCTGTCCCTAATCTTAGTGCATCTGTTTGGTTTGCATTTCTGCCGTATCGACGCCCCGGCTATGCGAGGCGTCCGATTGGGGCCCAGATCGATTAGGCAGGCTTTGCGTCGTCTTCTTCGCGCGGTGCAGCGGAACGGCTGGCACGATCATCCATAAAGGTGTCGAACTCGGCCTTATCTTTGGCGTCGCGCAAACGCTTGAGGAACTCTTCAAAGTTGCGCTGTTCGTCTTCAAGGCGGCGCAGCGTGTCGGACTTGTAGGCGTCAAACGTTGAATTGCCTGAGGACGTCATTGCCGATCTCACGGCACTGCGGGCGTGAGAATGGCGGGTACGCTTGGAGGCGCAATTTCCAGAAAACATACGTTTACTCCATATCATATAGGCAAGAAGGCCGACCGGCCAGAAAAAGACGAAGCCCAAGACCATTGCGGCGATCCATGCACCTTTACCACGCTCATCGAGCCAGCTTTCAGTGCGTTGAAACCAGTTGCCGCGCTCAGAGGTCTGGGCGTAGGGGGCGTTGTAGTCGATGTTGGTCGAAGAGGTGGTCATCTGGGTGCTCCATCTGTTGGTGTGCGTTATGTGAATGCCTTTCACATTACTAAGATGAGGTGAGGCGGCGCTTGGCGCAAGGTTTAATGTAAATGTATTGTAACTCCCAAGCACCCCAGCCGATAACGGGTTTTTGTCAGTTTTGATGTGAGTCTCCTTGGCCATTAGGCGCATGAATTTTCTGTTGTGGTCTGAATTTCGTGGCGCTGTGACGATTTCTCTGAATCATTGGTGGAATGGACCAAGTTACTGCTCTTGAACAACTCCTTGCCACGGCTCTGCGCAGGATCGCCGAGTTGGAAGCCGCGTTGGCGAGCATGGCGCAAGAGAATGCGGATCTGCGGCGTCAGTTGGCCAAGAACAGCAGTAATAGCAGCAAGCCGCCTTCGAGTGATGGGTTGAAGAAGCCGGTACCGCGTAGCCTGCGTGGTAAGTCCGGTAAGAAAAGTGGTGGCTAAGTTGGCCACCGAGGCGACACCCTACGTCAGACAGCAACGCCTGACTTTGTGGAGCGACATGAGGCTGAGGCCTGTGGCACCTGTCAGCATGGCTTGACGGCTGGGATGATCAAGGCGGTGGAGAGGCGTCAGGTTTATGACATACCGGTGCCGCGTCTGGAGGTCACAGAGCATCAGGCAGCGATTTATTGTTGTGGCTATTGCCGAGCCACGACGACAGCCACCTTTCCCGATGGCGTGAATGCACACGTGCAATACGGTAAGCGCATTCGGGCGGCGGCGGTCTACTGCAATGTTCAGCAGCTGATCCCCGAGGATCGGGTCTGCCAACTCCTGCGTGATTTGTTTGGTGCCACCAGCCTATGCGCGGCCAGCGTGACCAACTGGGTGAACGGCACAGCGCGTACCTTGGGTGGCGTCGTCGAACACATTCTGGCCCGGCTCAATGAAGGCGGCGTTCGGCATCTGGATGAGACCGGACTTCGTGTTGCTGGTAAGCTGCACTGGCTGCACTGGCTGCACTCAATCAGCGATCTCGCCTTCACGCATTATCGCATCAGCGCCAAGCGCGGTGCTGTTCCATCCTTCCTGACCGGCGGGACAATTGTTCATGACCACTGGAAGTCCTATTACGCCCATATGAGTGGGGTGGACGCGCACGCCCTGTGCGGGGCGCATCATTTACGGGAACTCAAGGCCATCGAAGAAATCGAAAAGGAGCCGTGGGCGTGCGCGATGAGCGTGCTGCTCAACAGCGCCAATCAGCTCAAGTGCGCGGCTCAGGGGCGAGGCGAGACCGAACTCCCCACGTCGGTTCACCACGGCATCCTCACCAAATACATGGCGATCCTCACCGAGGGCCTCGCCTTCCATGAGCGACAAGACCCACTGGCTAGACGCACTGGTGCGCGAGGCCGAAAAGCCAGGCCCCTCCGTGCCAATAAGCGTGAGACAATTGACTGGCTAAAGTTTACACTTGAGGGCGTAGGAGAACGAACCCATGGTTATGCCTTCACAATCACCACTTTCGCCAGATGCTGGATCTGGAGCCGTTTTGGCCCCGACGTCGCCTCCCCGCGTTGTTAATGCGCCGTTGGCTCCCACAGCGGAACTGACGAGCATCCCGAAGCGACGCAACTTCACAGCCAAATACAAACTGCGCATTCTGGATGAGACGGACCAAGTGGCAGACACTGGCGGGGTTTCCGTCATTCTACGGCGGGAGGGGCTTTATTCCTCTGCACTGACCGATTGGCGCCGTGCGCGGGCGGCCGGCACATTGGGTGCATTGCAGCCAATGCGCCGTGGCCCACAAAAGGCACCTGCCAATCCATTGCAAGCTGAGCTGGCCAAGGCCAACCGTGAGGTGACAGCCTTGCGGCGCCGTCTGGATCAGGCGGAAGCCATCATTGCCATCCAAAAAAAAGTGGCGGGACTTTTGGACGAGATGGAGCAGACGCAAGAGCGCAGCGGCAAATCATGATGGCCGTCGCGATTGCATTGCCCACCGGCAGCGGCTTGACCTCGGCTGTCTGCGCCGCGCTATCATTATCGCGCGTGAGCGTTCTTCGACAGCGTGCGGCGCTGACGGCACCACCACGCACACGCCCACCGCGCGCAGCGTCTTCGCGGGCTCTGCCGGAAAGGGAAAGAGACCAGGTATTGCACCACCTGCGCGAACCCCGCTTTGCGGATCAGACGCCCACAGAGGTCTTTGCCACCTTGCTGGATGAAGGCACCTATCTGTGTTCAATCCGCACGATGTATCGGATATTGGCCGCGCAGGGCGAAGTTGGCGAACGCCGCCGACAGCGCACACATCCCGTCTATCAAAAGCCTAAACTTCTAGCTGAAGCCCCCAATCAGGTCTGGTCTTGGGACATCACCAAGCTGAGGGGCCCGGTGAAATGGTCCTACTTCTATCTCTATGTCATCCTCGACATCTTCAGCCGCCGCGTTGTTGGCTGGCGCGTCGAGCACGCGGAGAGCGCCAGCCAGTTCAAAGAGCTGTTCATCGACGCGATGGAAAAACACGAGGTTCCACGCGATCAGCTGACATTGCATGCAGATCGCGGTGGGCCCATGAAGGCAAAGACGACAGCCCTGATGCTGGTTGATCTTGGTGTGCTCAAGTCCCACAGTCGGCCCCACACCTCAAACGACAACCCGTTCTCCGAAGCCCACTTCAAAACACTGAAATATCAGCCAGAGTTCCCCAAGAACTTTGAAACCATCGAGCAGGCTCGCGCATTCTGCCGCAGGTTCTTTGCATGGTATAACCAAGACCATCATCACGCCGGGATTGGTCTGATGACGCCCGACCAAATCCATTTTGGGCAGGCCCAAGAAATCTACACCGCGCGACAAGCAACACTAGACGCGGCATTCCTCGCCACGCCCGAACGCTTCGTACACAAACCACCAAAACCGCCTCAAATCCCGACCGCCGTCTGGATCAACCCACCAAAACCAACCGAAGAAACCCAAGCCTAAAGTCCAAAAGCCACTGTCTCAAAGTCGTTGACACGTTCCGGGCGGCCAGGCCATAAACTTCTGGTCCGCTTGCGCGACTACCGTGATGACGTCCTAAGGTTCCTTACGGACTTCACAGTTCCCTTCACCAACAATCAGGCCGAACGGGACCTGCGCATGATGAAGTTGCGCATGAAAATCTCGGGAACTTTCCGCACCCTCGAGGGCGCGCAGGTCTTCGCTGACATCAGATCCGTCATCTCGACGGTCAGAAAACACGGGGGCAATATCCTCGAAACACTCACCCTATCACCACAACAGATCATCGCTCGGCTCTAACGTCGCAAGGGCAACACAAAACCCGATATCCGATGGGGTCCTTGGGAGTTACAATGTATTTTATATTAACTTCCTAAGCGCTTGAAATAAAGTGATACTACTGTGAATTGTTTTAGCATTTAATCATGATTTGAGGCCAGTATCATGGCCAGATCGGGTGGTTTTGAGTGCAGTTGACCCCGAGTTTCGCAACGCCTGGGGCGGATTATGCGGTAAATTTCGCCACGATCGCATCCGACTGTTCCAGCAAGATGTCCGGCGCAATCGGGAAAATGTGGCGCGGGGTGCCAGCGGCCGCGAAGACCGTGTCGAAGTCTGACAGGCGCGCATCCCAGTAGGCTGTGGGCTGTGTGAGGTGGCCGATTGGGGCGACGCCGCCAATTGCAAAACCTGTCTGCGCACGGATCAGCGCGGCGTCGGCTTTGCCCAAGGGTTCGCCAGCGACATCGCGGGCTTTGGTGACGTCCACCTGATTGCCGCCTGCGGTGATGAACAGAATGGCCTGACCGGATGTTTCGCCCAGAAATATTATGGATTTCGCAATCTGGTCGATGTGACAGCCCACAGCGTCCGCTGCGTCTTGCGCGGTTCGCGTTGATTCGCGCATTTCCATCGGGCTGATATCGAGGCCAGCCGCAGCTAGGGTCAGGACCCATTAATTGATTGAGTTTGTCGCGTTGTGGTGATTCATAGTCTTCAATTGTAGGGGGATATTATGAGAAATTTGTATTGGCTGACTGAGGCGCAGATGGAGTGTCTCCGGCCGTACTTTCCAAAGAGCCGAGGTCGTGCTCGTGTGGATGACCGTCGTGTTTTGAGTGGCATTATCTTCATCAATCGCAATGGTTTAAGGTGGTGTGATGCACCTTCCGAGTATGGACCGCCGAAGACGCTATATAATCGATGGAAGCGCTGGAGTGATATGGGCATATTTGCCCAAATCTTGATGGGGCTGGCCGAGCAGGCCCCCGACAACAAAACCATCTCAATCCCCTCTCATCGAAACTGCGTTTCGACTGCCGGGCAGTGGACGCCACCTACCTCAAAGCACATCGTACGGCCGCCAGCCTGCGGTTAAAAAAGGGGGGCGAGGACGCCTGATCGGGTTGACCAAGGGCGGTATGAATACAAAGCTACATGCTGTCACAGACACCAGCGGACGACCAATCCGCCTCTTCATCACAGCAGGACAAGTCAGTGATTACACTGGTGCAGCCGCCTTGATGAATAATCTGCCTGAGGCTGACTGGCTCCTCGCTGACAGAGGGTACGATGCTGATTGGTTCCGTGAAACCCTTGTAGACAAGGGCACAACGCCCTGTATCCCCGGTCGCAAGTCGCGCAAAAAGACCGTCAAGTACGACAAGCGCCGTTACAAACGACGCAACCGTATCGAGAGAATGTTCGGAAGGCTCAAAGATTGGCGCCGCGTCGCAACTCGCTACGACAGATCACCAACAGTCTTCCTCGCCGCAATCGCTCTCGCCGCAACCGTCATATTTTGGTTATGAGTCCTGAGCCTAGCGCGCTGACGACTCGTTTTAAACTTTTGCTCATAATCCTAAACTGCCAAGGCGGCGGTGGATTGACCAGCCTGAAGGCGCAGACCACAGTCGCGCCATGACATTTTCCAGCCGCATTACCCGCACGCCAACGCCGTTTGATTCTGCCCTTGGGGCGGACAGCGTGCAGGCCTTTGGCGATTTTGACCCGATTGTGCGCGAACTGGTGGCAGGGGCTGCGGGGTGCAGTCCGTATCTGGGTGGGTTGTTGGCGCGTGACGGGGCGTGGTTGCGCGACATACTGGACACGCCCGATGCCGCACTTGAGGCGGAATTGGTGGCGATTGCGCAGCTGACGTTGCCCGAATTGGCGTCCGGCCTCAGACAGGCCAAACGGCGGATTGCGTTGCTGGCGGGATTGGCCGATCTGGGCGGCGTGTGGTCGCTGGAACAGATCACGGGTGCGTTGGCGCGACTGGCGGACGCCGCGGTGGATGTCTCGCTAAAGCGGCTTGTCGGCGCGGAAATTGCGCGCGGTAAGGTGCCGGGGCAGGTCGCAGATGATGCCGAAACGGCTGCTGGTATGGTCAGCATCGCCATGGGCAAGGGCGGCGCGTATGAGCTGAATTATTCCAGCGACATTGATCTGATCTGCCTGTTTGATGAAACGCGGTTTGATCCGGATGATTTTCACGATGCGCGGTCTGCCTTTGTTCGGGTGACGCGCAAGATGGCAGCGTTGCTCAGCGATCTGACGGGCGATGGCTATGTGTTCCGTACCGATTTGCGCCTACGCCCTGATCCAAGCGTGACGCCCGTTTGCCTATCGATGGAAGCGGCGGAGCGGTATTATGAAAGTGTCGGACGCACATGGGAACGCGCGGCCTATATCAAGGCACGGGCGTCGGCGGGCGATATTGCCGCTGGAGAGGGGTTTCTTAAAACTATTAAGCCGTTCGTGTGGCGCAAGCATCTGGATTTTGTCGCCATTCAGGACGCCCACGACATGCGGTTGCGCATTCGCGAACACAAGGGATTGGGCGGCAAGATCACGCTGCATGGCCACAACATGAAACTGGGGCGCGGCGGCATTCGTGAGATCGAATTTTTCACCCAGACGCGCCAGTTGATTGCCGGTGGGCGCGATCCATCGTTGCGCTGTCGCGGCACTGTGGATGGATTGGCAGCGCTGGCAAAGGCGGATTGGGTGCCTGACGCGGACGCGCAGGTTTTGACGGATCATTACCGCGCACACCGCGAAGTGGAACACCGCCTGCAAATGATCCGTGATGCGCAAACCCATGATTTACCGAACACCGACAAGGGGTTCGCGCGGCTTGCGGCCCTTATGGGGGTCGAGGACGCGGCGTTGCGCGCCGATCTGGACGCACGACTTGAGGAGGTCCACACCCTGACCGAGGGGTTCTTTGCACCAACGGCTGCGGCCCCTGTGTCAGGATTTGGCGACAGCATCACCGCGCGGTGGCTGACCTATCCGGCTTTGCGCTCAGACCGCGCTGTGACGATTTTTGATCGGGTGAAACCACGCCTGCTTGCGGCATTGCAGGAAGCCGCGAAACCCGAAGAGGCGCTGTTGGCGTTTGACGGGTTCTTGGCTGGATTGCCCGCTGGCGTGCAGGTGTTTTCCCTGTTTGACGCAAACCCGCAATTGACGCAATTGATGGTAGACATTGCCGCCACTGCGCCAGCATTAGCCCAGTATTTGGGGCGCAATGCGGCGGTGTTTGATGCGGTGATCGGTGGTGATTTTTTTTCTGACTGGCCGGCGCAGGACGGGTTGCGCACTGCGCTAAATGGCATTCTGGGACGGGCACCGGATTACGAAACACGGCTTGATGCTGCGCGGCGCTGGCAAAAGGAATGGCATTTCCGCATTGGTGTCCATCATCTGCGCGGACTGGTGGATGCGCAGACGGCGGGTCGGCAATACGCTGACCTTGCGCAGGCGGTACTGGGCGCAGTTTTCCCTGTGGTTGTGGATCACTTCGCGATCAAGCACGGGCCTCCACCGGGGCGCGGCGCTGTGGTTGTAGCGATGGGATCCTTGGGGGCAGGGCGGCTGCACGCGGCGTCTGATCTGGATTTGATTGTTATCTATGACGGTCAGGATGTTGAGGGATCGGATGGCAAACGCCCGCTGGCTACACGGCCCTATTACGCGCGTCTGACCCAAGCCATGGTCACAGCAATCACCGCACCTATGGCTGAGGGACGCCTCTATGAGGTCGACATGCGCTTGCGTCCGTCCGGCGGACAAGGGCCTGTTGCCACGGCATTTTCGGGGTTTGAGACCTATCAGATGGAACAGGCGTGGACATGGGAACATTTGGCCCTGACGCGCGCCCGGGTTGTGGCGGGAGATGTCGGCCTTGCAGTCGATGTCGAGGCGGTGCGCGCACGGGTTTTGGCGGCCAAGGCGCACGGTGCAGATGTGGCGGCAAATGTAGGCGATATGCGCCGTCGGATCGCAGCAGCCAAAGCGCCGGATGGGGCGTGGGACGCCAAGATCGGGGCAGGGCGGTTGCAGGATGTTGAGCTTGCCGGACAGATGGTGGCGTTGCAGGCGGGCCAAACTGCGAGACAGACCGCCCAACAGGTCGCCGCTGGTGGTTTAGGCGCCGCAGACAGCGCGGCATTACTTGACGCGGCGGGCTTGTGTTGGACGGTACAGTCGGCGGCGCAACTGGTGGTTAGCGGCGGTCTGGATACGGATAAACTAGGCGAAGGCGGATTACGGTTTATCTTGCGCGAAACGGGCGCGGATGATCTAGCCGCTTTGGCACAACACATGTCAGATGTGTCGGCGCGTGCGTCGGCGGTGATTGATCGATTGGTAGGGAACGTACATGGCAAAGGGTGATGCACTTGATCCCAAAGGGTTGATCGAGGAGTCTTACAAGATTGACGGGATCGTGGCGCCTGAATGCCGCTCGATCTTTCTTGATTGGGCGATGAGTTATCAGGGTGAGCACGCCTATGGCATAGCGGCGCTTTTGGTGCGCCACAGCAATGAGGCGGCGGATCATCCGATGACTGTGACCCTGCGCGCAGGGCTTGAGACGCCGCAACCTGGGACGCGGCGCGGCGGTCGGCGCGCGCGCGTGCCTGACTAGAGACCAGCTTAGGACAC
This sequence comes from Octadecabacter arcticus 238, assembly GCF_000155735.2. Lineage (GTDB taxonomy): Bacteria > Pseudomonadota > Alphaproteobacteria > Rhodobacterales > Rhodobacteraceae > Octadecabacter > Octadecabacter arcticus. The sequence continues at coordinate 2,435,853 of NC_020908.1, read as the reverse complement.
TGCGCGCGCCTGACTTATTTAGCGCGGCAAAGCGGCGGCTTGCGCGGCCAGTGCGGTGATGCCCGCCCAATCGCTAGCCATCACAAGGTCAATTGGCGCGACCCATGATCCGCCAACACACAACACGTTCGGCAGGCTGAGATATTCGTTGGCATTGGCAAGGCTCACACCACCGGTCGGGCAAAACTTCACCTGCGGGATTGGTGCGCCGATGGCTTTGAGGGCAGGGGCGCCGCCGTTGGCCGCAGCCGGAAAGAACTTTTGCACGGTATAGCCGCGTTCGAGCAACGCCATGGATTCGGTTGCGGTGGCCGCTCCGGGGAGCAAGGGCAAGTCGTTGGCTTCGCAGGCATCCAGCAGACGGGCGGTCGCACCGGGGGCGACGCCGAATGTGGCACCGGCTTCTTTAGCGGCTTCGACGTCTTTTGAGGTCAACAATGTGCCTGCGCCAACAACGCCGCCTTCGATCTTGGCCATTTCACGGATGACGTCGAGTGCTTCGGGAGTGCGCAGCGTCACCTCAAGCGCGGGAAGGCCGCCCGCAACAAGGGCTGCCGCCAGCGCGCCTGCAATGCTGGCATCATCGACGACCAGAACGGGGATGACCGGGGCAAGGCCGCAGACTTTGGTGGCCAGTTCAGAGGCGTGTTCGGGGGTCATGTTTTAGTCCTTATTTGGGTCGCGCTGGCGGCTTAGGTTGGAGCCTCCGGCGGGGATATTTTAAAAGCAAAGATGAGGGGCGTCGTGCCTATAAGATGACGCCCGCGCCATCTGTGGACGGGCCGACAGAGCGGCGGAACAGGTCGAACAATTCGCGACCCACGCCGTTGCCGTTGCCGGTCAGATCGGCAATGGTTGGGGTGCGGTCGGTCAGATCTGTCAGACATTCGAGCGTGCCTTTGCCGACATCCAGTCGCACGACGTCACCGTCGCGCAGCAGCGAAATCGGACCACCGTCTGCGGCTTCCGGTGCGACATGGATGGCTGCAGGAACTTTGCCGGATGCACCAGACATACGCCCGTCGGTCACAAGTGCCACCTTAAGGCCGCGGTCTTGCAGGACGGACAACGTCGGCGTCAGTGAATGCAGTTCTGGCATGCCGTTGGATTTTGGCCCCTGGAAACGGACAACGATAATGGTGTCCGTTGTCAGCTCGCCAGCTTGAAACGCCACTTTGACATCGTGCTGTTCATGGAAGATGCGCACAGGGGCTTCGATGATATGGCGATCCTTTGCGACGGCGGAAACTTTGATTACGCTGCGCCCGAGGTTGCCATTGAGCTGGACAAGCCCGCCTTGCGGTGCAAACGGATCAGACGCGGGGCGCAGGATACGATCGTTGTGGCTCTCAGTTGGGCCGTCGCGGTAGTGAAAGCCGCTGGCGTCCATCACAGGTTCTTTAGCATAATGCGACATGCCAGCGCCCGCAACGGTTTTGACGTCTTCGTGCATCAGGCCTGCGTCGAGCAGATTGGCGATCATAAATTGTAAACCGCCCGCTGCGTGGAAATGGTTCACATCGGCCAGACCGTTTGGATAGACCTTGGCCATCAGCGGGGTGACGGCAGAAATATCTGAGAAGTCTTCGAGATCGAGGATCACGCCAGCAGCGCGCGCCATGGCAGGCAAGTGCAGCACGAGGTTGGTAGACCCGCCCGTTGCCATGAGCCCGACAAGCCCGTTCACAAACGCTTTTTCATCGAGGACATCGCAGACGGGGGTGAATTCATCGCCCAAGGCGGTGATTTCGAGGGCCCGCTTTGTTGCTTGGCGGGTCAATTCATCACGCAGGTCGGTTCCGGGATTGACGAAGGACGCACCTGGCAGGTGGAGGCCCATGAATTCCATCAGCATCTGGTTGGTGTTGGCGGTGCCGTAGAATGTGCAGGTGCCTTGACCGTGGTAGCTGGCCATTTCCGCCTTCATCAATTCGGCGCGGGTGATATTGCCCTTGGCAAATTCCTGACGGACCTTGCCTTTCTCATCGTTGGGCAGGCCGGAGACCATCGGACCTGCGGGCACGAACATCCCCGGAATATAGCCGAATGTTGCGGCCGCCATGATCAGGCCGGGGACGATTTTGTCGCAAACGCCGAGGTACAACGCTGCGTCAAAGACGTTGTGTGACAGGCCAATGCTTGCAGCCAGCGCGATCACATCGCGCGAAAAGAGCGACAATTCCATGCCGGTCTGGCCTTGGGTGACACCGTCACACATGGCCGGAACGCCGCCTGCGACTTGCGCTGTACCGCCAAACGAACGGGCTGCCGCGCGGATCTGGTCGGGGTAGCGCTCAAAGGGCTGATGGGCAGACAACATATCGTTGTAGGCGGTGATGATGCCGATATTTGGGGCCTTGTCTGCCACCAACGTCGCCTTGTCATCGCCCATAGGTGCGTAGGCGTGGGCTTGATTGCCACAGGTCAGGTGGGCGCGGCGCGGGCCTTCAGAGGCGGCGGCGGCCATGCGATCCAGGTAGACGCGGCGCGGCCCTTGTGAACGGGCGATAATGCGCTCGGTGACGCGTTGGATGGTGGGATTGAGAGCCATGATGTCCTGCCAGTTATTGTCTTTGGCAATTCTTAACATAGTCCGTTAGCGCTAACAATGGGGGATGTGCTTCACTGGATCAAAGGAACACGGTAGGGTTGTTTGTAAGGGATGACACTCAACTTCCACGCAATAACCCTTTGCTAACCACATTCCCGCCCCAATCGGCCGACTATATTGGAGGTGCCTCGTGGGGGGTAAACAAATGGGCATAGCCTTGGAGGATACTATGAAGATACTTAAAGCAGTTACATTTGGCGCCATCATCGCCGCCCTAAACGCATGTAGCGCAGTGGACGTCGTGTCTCGAAACGCACCGCTCGACGCGCCGCGCCTTGGCGCACTTTCCGCACCACAGGTCGTGCGTGACTATTCGCTGCATTCGATCCGCTTTGCGGTTCCGGCCGACATGACAGTGTCTGAAGCAAATTCATATTACCCCATTGCCGACATCGTGTGACGGGGCGACCCCATGGGGGTAAACATACAGGGAACCCCCTCTTTTTTTGGCATGATCTAAGGTGCGATTATTGCGCGAAGCTGGCGATATGGCTGGCGCGATATGAGGATTTTGATGATGAACAAGACTAGGCGTGGCCGAGGTTCCAAATACACGGATGATTTCAAGCGACAGCTTGTAGCGGAAAGCCACACTGCTGGCGTGAGTGTTCCAATGGTTGCCAAGAAGCACGGTGTGGGCACCAACCGGATTTATGCATGGCGCAGCGATGGGCGGTTTCAGCCTGACAAATCAGATATAGGCCAGTTCACCCCCGTAGAGATTGCCGATGCGGGTATGGTGGACACGCCTGCGTCATCCGGCACCAGCATCTTACCTGTCCCCCATATTGAGATCACACTTGAGAACGGTCGCAAGCTGAGCGTGAGCGACGGGGTTGATGCTGGCTTTGTGCTGGAACTGGCGCGAGGACTTGCAGCATGATCCCTGTTTTGGGGGATGCGAAGATCTGGCTTGCCGCAGGAGTTACGGATATGCGGCGCGGCTTCAACGGGCTGGCGGCGCAGACCGCGCAGGTTCTTGCAGCTGACCCTTACGCGGGGCATCTATTTTTGTTCCGTGGCCGTCGTGGCGATCAGATCAAGATGATCTGGTGGGATGGTCAGGGCGCGTGCCTGTTTACCAAACGGCTTGAACGTGGACGGTTCGTATGGCCCTCAGTCAAGGAAGGTAAAGTCAGCCTAAGCCGCGCACAGCTTGCGATGCTGATGGAAGGCATAGACTGGCGTATTCTCAAGAAGACATGGCGTCCAAGTATGGTTGGATAGCTGTATGTTTTATAGGACTTCTTGCCTTTGTGGGATTCCCATGATGCCCGAGATTTGGTATGTAATGGCATGAGTAAGACCCCTCCAAATCTGACTAATCTGCCCCCTGAAGTACAGGCATACGTTGCCGCGCAAACAGCGGAATTGTCAGAGCTGAAGCAAGCGTTTCTCGGGTCATCCCTTGGCCATGCGACGGTACAAAAACGCCTCAAGGATGAGATGGCATCAGTGGACGCCGCCCTGAGTGCCGAGCGCACCGCTCATGCGCGGGCCATCCAGAACCGAGACACCATCATCGCCGATCTTCGCCTGCAACTCCACGGTCACAACAAGCACCGCTTTGGCTCAAAGTCGGAAAGCAGTGCACAGCTGGCGCTTGAGTTGATCCTTGAAGAACTTGAGATCGAACAAGCCGTTGAGACAGATGATGAACCCTCTGACGCTGAGGCCAAGCCGCCCCGCACACCGCGCAAGCGCAAACCTTTCCCAAAGGGGCTGAAGCGTGTCCAAAAGACCATCACCCCCAGTGATGCTTGCACCGACTGTGGCGGCAGCTTCAAAGTGCTTGGAACGGATGTGATGGAGGAGTTGGAATATGTCCCGGGACATTACATCGTGAACCAAATTGGCCGCCCGCGTCTGGCCTGCACCTGTTGTGAGGCCGTTGTTCAGGCTGAGATGCCAAGCCGACCCATTCCGAAGAGCTTTGTCGGCCCCGCGCTGATGGCCCACATCCTGTGCTGTAAATACGGCTATCATCTGCCGCTGTATCGCCAGAGCCAGATGTTTGCCAACGAGGGCATTGATCTGAGTGGATCGCTCATGGCGGGATGGGTCGGCAAATGCACCAAACTGCTGGAGCGCGTCTCAGATGCAATCTGCGATCACGTCTTTGAGGCGCAGGCGATCTTCATGGATGACACAACGGTCAAGCTGCTCCAGAAGGGCAATGGCAAAGGAAAGAATAAGACCAAAACCGCGCGACTGTGGGTCTATGCCCGAAAAGAAGACACTTGGGCCAGCGGAGCTCCACCTGCGGTGTGGTACCAGTTCTCCACCAGCCGTGAGGCGGAGCATCCCAGCAAGCATCTCGAAAGCTATGAAGGCTACGCCCATGCGGATGCCTATGCTGGGTATAATGACGCCTACCGCACGGGGCGGGTCAAAGAGATGGCATGCATGGCCCATGTGCGGCGTGAGTTCTTTGACCTTTATGAAAGCACAAAGCTGCCCGTGGCGGGCGAAGCCGTGCTGCGGATTAAAAAGCTCTATGATGTTGAGACACAAGCGCGGTTCCTGCCCCCTGCGGAACGCGTGGCCCTGCGTCAGGAATACGCCAAGCCGATCTTTGATGACCTGGAAGTCTGGCTTAAAGAGCAACTGGGCAAGATCTCTAGCAAGACGCCGCTGGCCAAGGCGATCAAATATGCACTGGCGCGCCTGCCAAAGGCACGGCCCTATCTTGATCACGGCTTTCTTGAGCTGGACAACAACACAGCCGAGCGCGCAGTGCGCCCTGTGGCCGTGGGACGCAAAAACTATCTCTTCATGGGATCAGAAGCAGGCGGCAAATCTGCAGCAATTGCTTATACGTTGATAGAGACCGCCAAGATGAACAAAGTGAATCCCGAAGCCTGGCTCGCATGGGTGCTGGAACGCATCCAGGACCATCAAGCAAACCGTATCAACGATCTCATGCCGTGGGCCTATCAGGACATGATCGATGCTAAAAACGCCGAGGCCGAGGCAAAAGACGCAGCTTGATCAAGGGCAGCGTTGATGCTTACCCATGGGGAACCGATCCCAGCAGATCAACGAGATTTTCCAGACGTCCATTCGGGCAGCTGGTCAAAACATGAACGGATCGATCCCCGTGACGGTGGATGTCGAACTGGTCCGCTTTCATTCCCTGACAGAACGCACGCGTTTTTCTGTTGGCGGAGTCCATTCTATCACGTTCAGCATGACAATCCGCAACGCGGAAACCGGTGAGATTCTGGAACAATCGCGCACCCTAAATGGTGATTTTGCAGCACTCGGTGGCCGCGCGGCAATGGCTGCGGATAATCAGGGCCAAGGCCAGAAGGTTCGCATCACAGCGCATCTGACCAACCTGTTCTTTCGCGAACTGACGGGCCTTGAGCTGCAAACAAACAATGCGCAAGCGGGCACGTGATCCGCTTTCCAACCTGACTTTTACGCGCTAAGGGGTTGTTATGAATCAGTCCCCTTTACCGACCACCGACGCTTTGCCCGTCGTTCGCCTGCTTCCCAAAGCAAAACCGCAAGTTATTCGCCACGGTTTTCCGTGGGTCTTTGCCAATGAGTTGGTGATGGACCGTCGCACCAAGGGTGTCACGCCCGGTGGCCTCGTTGTGGTCGAGGACGCAGAGCGGCGACCGCTTGGGCTTGGTACAATGAACCCGCTTTCAAAAATCGCTGTTCGGATGTTGGATTTCGATCCAGAGGCCGCGATCGACCAAGCATGGTTCAAGACCAAAATCGCACGCGCACTGCAACACCGCGATGCGATTTATGATGAACCTGTCTATCGATTGGTACACGCCGAAGCCGATGGTTTGCCAGGTATCATCATTGACCGCTTTGGCGATGTTGCCGTGATCCAACCAAATGCCGCCTATGCCGAGGCAATGCTGGAACCGCTTGTGGCCGCTCTGATCGAGGTGACGGGCGTAACGACAGTCATCAAAAACGGCACGGGCCGCGCCCGCAGCCTTGAAGGGCTGGAAGAGGAAATGGTTGTTGTGCATGGCACGCAGCCCACGGGCGCGATCCCTGTTATGATGAACGGCGCGACATATATGGCGGATGTCATGGGCGGCCAAAAGACTGGTCTGTTCCTTGATCAGCGGCCCAACCATGCATTTGCTGCTGGCCTGATGAATGGTGGACGGATGCTGGATATGTTCAGCCACGTTGGTGGATTTTCGCTGGCGGCTTTGGCGGCTGGCGCGGGGTCCGCATTAGCTGTTGATGGATCTGCGCCTGCATTGGAATTGGCAAAAGCTGGCGCTGAGGCCACGGGTGTCGCAGATCGGTTTGAAACCCGTCAGGGCGACGCATTTGATGTGCTTGAAGCCTTGGGCGCGGAAGAAGAAGTGTTTGACGTAGTCGTCTGTGATCCGCCTGCGTTTGCACCATCCAAACCCTCGGCTGAAAAGGGCCTACGCGCCTATGAACGCCTGGCACGTCTCGCCGCGCCATTGGTCAAAGATGGCGGGTATCTGGTGCTGTGTTCGTGTTCCCATGCCGCGGACCTGAAACGCTTTCGCGATGCGTCTGCGCGTGGGATTGGTCGTGGCGGACGTCGTAGCCAGTTGGTTTACACAGGCTCTGCAGGGCCAGACCATCCGTTGCTGCCGCAATTGGCTGAAAGTGGATATCTAAAAGCGCTCGTCTTTCGGCTTTAGGGACTTGGCTTTGAGGACGTAGTCATGAGGGCTTGGCTATGAGAGTCCTGATCGATGCCTGCGTCCTTTATCCGACCGTGATGCGCGAGGTCGTGTTGGGCGTGGCGCAGGCGGGGCTGTTTGATCCACGCTGGTCGGCGCGTATCTTGGAAGAATGGGCACGTGCGGCGCGCAAGATCGGGCCGCAAGGTGAGACGATTGCGCGCGGTGAAATCGCTGCCATTCAAGCACAGTTCCCAAGGGCCGAAGTCAAAATTCCGCAAGCTGTTGAGGCGCGACTTTGGTTGCCAGACCCCGATGACATCCACGTCTTCGCTGCTGCAATCGGCAGTTCGTGCGACGCGATCATGACGATGAATGCCAAAGATTTCCCGCGAAACGAATTGGCCGATCAGGGGTTGGAACGTGTCGATCCCGACGGGTTCCTGATTGGTTTGGCGGTGCAGCATCCAGTCGAAGTTCAGATAGTTGGAGAGGCTGTGCTTGCCGAAGCACGGCGATTGTCTGGTGAGCCTTGGGAGATGCGCAAACTTATGCGCAAAGCCCGCCTGCCGCGTCTTGGAAAGCTGCTGGGTTAGGATTTGAGTTGTATTGGCCAAGATGAAGAGGGCAGTGTCACGCGCCCCATTTCGCCTCGTTCGCTTCAATCGCGGCAATGCGTTCGGCGGTTTTGGGGTGGCTGAGCAGCCATGCAGGTTGCGCCGCGCCGTTTGCACCTGTCAATTTTTCGAGCTTGGTAAATAGGGTTTTTTGCGCATTTGTCCCGATGCCCGCCTTGAGGAGAAGGGCGGAGGCATAGGCGTCAGCCTCATATTCATCAGAGCGCGACAGGCGCGCCATCAGCATGCTCATCGCGGCATTGGCGATCAGTGGCCCGATGCCGGGCATAAAGCGCGACAGCACCATGGCCAGCGCCGTGCGCAGGGCATTTTGGCCGGAAAAGTCGATCATGCGGCGGCGGGAATGCCCCAAGGCGACGTGACCCAATTCATGGGCGATGACTGAGGCCATTTCTTCTGCGGTAACCTCGTTTTCCTTGTATTTATTGTAAAACCCGCGGGTTATGAAAATCCGGCCATCCGGTGCCGCAAGCCCGTTCACGGGGTCGATTTCATAGATGTGGACTTTGATGCGGGTAATATCGACAACATCGGCCATTTGCGCCGTCAGGGCGCGCAGTTTGGGGTCTGCCAGTTCGGTAGATTTTTCATCCAACTCACGCGTCGTGCGCCATGCGGACAGACGATACATAAAGATGCCGTAACCGATGGCAAGCAGGATGGGGAAGAATTTGAGCATATATTAGATATGGGGCCAAAGATCGGCGCTGCAAGTCATGCGATCAACAGATCGAGCGGGTGACGTGACAAGCGTTCACATCCGGTGTCCGTCACCAGAACCGAATGGCCCAATGTCATGGCCGCGCCGGAGTCGCTGTCCATCAGGATCATATGCAGGAAAAAGACTTGGCCCTGTTGCATCAAAAGCGGATTGCCCTCGTAAAACATCGGGAAATCGACCCAGATCGGGTTGTAGACCGCGCCCATGCCATAGCCGCAGGCCTGCAAGCGTGGGCGTCAAAGACATTGGCGTGGGCGGTGTAGACGTCGCCCATCGGCGCGTTTGGTTTGATGGCCTCAGCGCAGGTGGCGTGCATGCGGGTGTGGCTTTGGGTGGGTGCGCCGATCACGACAGTGCGCATCATTGCGGCGTGATAGCGTGCAAAGGTGCCCGACCATTCCAGTGTCAGCTGGTCGGCTGGGTCCAGATGGCGGCGGCCGGAATAATAGCGACACAGCAGCGCGCCGTCGCCGGAACCGATGATAAATTCGTTGCCCGCATAATCCCCACCACCTTTGAAAACGGCACCCTGCATCGCGGCTAGAATATCGCCTTCAAATGCGCCCGCGTGGGTGACGGCAAGGCCCGCATCCAGTGCATCATCCGACAATGCAGCCGCGCGGCGGTGCATGGCGATTTCTGCCGATGATTTGGTGCGCCGCAAGCCTCGGATCAGATCCGACGCGTCTTTCAGCTGCGCCACGGCGGCGCGCAGGCGTTGGCCATTAAAGTCGGTGAGCCCGACCGTCTGGCTTTCGAATCCGACAGTGCCAGCAACACCAAGATCAGTGAGAAGGTGCGCGAGGTCAGTGGTTGGATCACAGCCTTCAAATTCTGGCCAGATGTGGATGTGATCATCGGGCAGGGTGGACGTGTAACGGGCTTGGCGCAAATCAGGCATGCGGGTCAGAAGATGTATGTCGCCTTTTGCGGTTAATACCATCGCTTGAAACATCGCAAAGCCGAAGGTGTCATAGCCCGTCAACCAAAAGTGGCTTTCGGGCGCGAACATCAACAGCGCGTCAAGGCCGGCATCTGCCACGACTTTCGTGGCGCGGGCTTGGCGGGCGGCGTATTCGGGGGCGTCAAAATGCAATGTCATGTATGATTGGTGTTCATCTACGCGCGAGCGGTCAAGCGGAATCGGTTTCAGGACGCTTCTTGCTGGCGCGCACCAACCACCAACCAGATGCGATCACGACGACCAGTGCGGTGATGAAACCGCTGGCATTGCCCAATACGCTTGCGATGGACGTGATGTTATCGGCAAAGCTGTAGCCCAAGCCGACATAGAGGCTGACCCAAACAATTTCACCAGCGATGCCCCAAAGGGCAAATCGCACCCAGTTAAATTTCGTCACGCCACAAAAATAGTTCATGTAGGGACCAAGCGGCGCCACGAGCCAGCATGACAAGAAGATGCTAGACCCGCCGCGCTTGTCCATAAAGGCAGCACTGCGCGCGCGAAGGGCGGCGCGTTTGGGATGTTTGACCAGCCACCCGTCAAGCCGGGTTCCTAATTTGCGCGCGGCCCAGTAACCCGAATTGTCGCCCAGCACGGCGCCAGAAAATGCAGATAGCCCAACAGCATAAAGTGACAGATCGCCCGTGGCCGCAAAGCCGCCAGAGGCCAGCATCAACAACAATGAGGGGACCGGCAGCGCGAGGCAGCTTAAGAACGTCACACAAAACACGATGATGACACCGTAATCTGCAACGAGGGCGAAGGCAGTTTCAGTCATCGCGGAGGGCCTCGCGATCAGCGCGCATCTGCGCTGCGGCGACATCTATGCGGATTTGTAGGTCATCCATCGTCAGGCCATTTTCAGCCGCAATCGTATCAAGTGAGATGCGGCGCGGTGCGGCGTCTTTGACTAAAAACAGGGCAGGGCCAAGTACATCTGGCGGCAATTGGTAGGATCGCATGACGTAGCGTGGCGTCATCCATCCGGCGAGGGCCTGATTTTGGTGGTCGGGGTCCATCCAGTAGATGGTGGATGAAATGGTTCTAACGCCGAAGAACCCCAAGGCACACAGGGCCACAATGAACGCCATCAGCGCAAAGCGGTGTGTCTGCCAAAGGTGTCTGATCATGTGAGAACCTTCATGCCTTTTTCAATTCCGGCCAGCGTCATCGGGACCATCCGGTCGTCGCCAAAAATCTGTCGTATCATCTGCACCGACTGGGTGTATTGCCAATAGCGTTGATCCAGCGGGTTAAGCCACAGGTGGTTGGGCCATTGATCGCGGGCACGTTCCAGCCATGTTTGGCCCGCTTCTTGGTTGTAGTGTTCGTTGGCGCCGCCGACGTAGGCTATTTCATAGGGCGACATGGATGCATCGCCGACGAAGATGCATTTGTAGTCCGACCCGTAAGTGCGCAGCACGTCCCAAGTTGGCATTTGTGCGTCCCAGCGGCGACGGTTGTCACGCCAGACGCCCTCATACAGGCAATTGTGGAAGTAAAAGTGTTCGAGATGTTTGAATTCTGATTTCGCTGCCGAGAACAGTTCTTCGACGAGTTTGACGTGCGGGTCCATTGACCCACCAATATCGAGAAACAGCAGCACTTTGACGGCATTGCGCCGTTCGGGCCGAGTTTTCACATCAAGGTAGCCGTGTTCGGCGGTGGCGCGGATTGTGCCATCAAGATCAAGTTCATCTGCCGCCCCGTCGCGGGCCCAGCGGCGCAGGCGTTTGAGCGCGACCTTGATGTTGCGGGTGCCAATTTCAACCGAGTCGTCAAGATTGCGGAACTCGCGTTTGTCCCAGACTTTGACGGCGCGTTGGTGGCGGCTGGCGTCTTGGCCGATGCGCACGCCCTCTGGATTGTAGCCATAGGCACCAAAAGGTGACGTGCCAGCCGTGCCGACCCATTTGGCCCCCCCTTGATGGCGGCCCTTTTGCTCCTCAATCCGCTTTTTGAGCGTTTCCATCAGTTTGTCAAAGCCGCCAAGCGCGTCGATTTCAGCCTTTTCCTGTGCGCTAAGATGCTTTTCAGCCATCTTTTCCAGCCAGCCTTGGGGAATGTCGACGGCGTCCATGACGGCAGAATCGGGAATTGCCTCCAAGCCTTCAAAGGCGGTGGCGAAGGCGCGATCAAACTTGTCGATGTTGCGTTCGTCTTTGACCATGCAGGTGCGCGCGAGAAAGTAGAATGCTTCTATGTCGTAGGTGGCGATGCCAGCCTTCATGCCTTCAAGGAATGTCAGGAATTCCCGCAGGGAAACTGGGACACCGCCCCGCCGAAGGGTATCAAAGAATGGCAGAAACATCAGGCGGTGTTGCGGGTGATTATGATCACGATGAACAAACCGATTATGCCAAAGATCATTGCGAACACGGCGGCCCACTGTGCCATGTCCGCTGCCTTGCCACCGCGCGATTTCGCCCGATACGCCCCCAGCAATGCCCCGAAAAACAGACCGCCGAGAGGGTAAATCATAGGTTAGATCCCTTTGAGTGGGTTGAGCGATGCAATCTCGCTCAAGCGCGCGCGGACATTGGCGTCCGCGCCAAATCCGTACCGCGCCCAGCCAAGACTGTCCATACGAACCGCGCTCGCTTCCGCGCCTCGTCCGGTCATTTCCAGCGCTTCGGCTTTGAACATCATCAAAGTCGCGAGAAGGGCGGCATTTTCATGGGCCGCCGCAATTGGCATTGCGCCGTCGACGAGGCTTAGAACCGCCGCGCCGTCGCCGTCGCCGTCGCCAGCTGACAGCGCAAAGGCGGCCAATTGGACGGATACGTGGGCCGCATGCAGGCGGGTTTCGGGGGACCGGTTGTAGATGCGCAAGGCTTGGTTGAAGGCGGACAGCGCGATGTCGCTGTCATAGCCCACGTTCAGTCGGCCAAGCGCGTAATGGGCAAATCCGTCGCGTGGGCCGTCCCAGTTCATGGCCCCTGCGAGGCTGACAGCGTGCAAGGCGGCGTTGCGGCGGCTTGCTGGGGATGATCCGGCGGTTAGCGCGGTTTCGATGTTGTCAATCCAGCTGCGGGTGGTGTCGTTGCGCGGACGGTCAGCGCGACTGTCACCGGCTGGGTTCAGGCGTGACAGGATCGGGTCAAGGCGGGCGGCGACTTGGCCGCGGGTCATGCCGTTGCTTAAAGCCGGATCGTAATAGGCGCGCAAAACCAACATATCAAACGATGTCAGCACCGCATGGATGTTGTCGTCGTTAAACACGGAATCCGACAGGCGATACAGGTCATTGAGTGGGCCGAGGGCCTGTGCAAATTCTTCGTGCAAGCAGTCGCGAATCTCTTGTGGAGCCACATCGGAGGGAACAAACACTGCCGCACGGTCGCGCCGCTCCAAGGTTGTCCAATCCACGGTTGGTGTGCGGCGCACGGTTTTGAATTCTTCCCATGACGACACGCGTGGCACCACAAAACATGCAGCACTCGGTACGGCGGCGTTCAGAACCGCGCGCGGGATGGCTTCGATGGTGATCGACGCCGTCTGGGCGCCAGTCATCGAGATGTCGATGTTGGCCTCGGTGCGCAAACGGCCCAGCAGGATACGTAGATCAGGGGTCAGACTTGGTGGCACATCGCCAGTGACCCGCACCGTGACCGGGGCTTCAAATCGTGTCAGGCGGGTTACGGGACGGCCACTTTCCATTCGGAACGACAGATCCATGAAATCTTTGCCGACCTCGCGGTTTGACCGTGTCGGCGTGATAACGCGATTGCCCGCAAAAGAGCGCATTGGCGGTAAGCTGTCTTGCAGGCCCATTGTGCGCGTTGGCAGCGTCGGGCCGCCAAATGATGACTGGGGCACAGGCGTACAGGCGGTCAAAAACATGACCGAAATCGCCATAAGGCGACGGAAGGTTCTATTCATGCCGCCCCCCGATCAAGCCGGCCAGAGGGCGCATAGAGGTCGATGCCAGACGGGTCAACGCAATCTGCGGTGGCCCCCGAAAAGGTCAGTTCATCGGTCCACATCTGTCGTGCCCGCACATTAATCTTGCGTGAAGTATGATGCTTGGCAACCGGCATTTTTGCCTTGGTCAACTCTGCTCTCCTTTTAGCTCAGTTCCGACCTGCCAGCGGACTGAGGCCCAAGTAGGGGCAGAATTAGACAATTCCGCGACCCCCGAACTCGGGCTCTTTATTTAAAGGGGAGTTGGGGGGGGGCTTATCACGGGTTAATTCAGAGCCCCGTGGAAATGACGGCGGAGTGTGTGGCAAAAGACTCAACAGGTTAGTAGGTGCTATTGATGTAGCCACAAGATGTGGGGTGTCGGTGGCTGACACGTCGAATCGCGCCGAACCTCAGCCGACTTGGGTCATCTCATTCAGTACAACAGCTGCAATCGCACCCTGTGTCGCTGCTGAAAACTGTTTGATGTGATTGGCGTTCATGTGGTCCTGCCATAGATCGCGGGTTTCCCAATTTTCAAAGAAAAGGAAAACATGCGGGTCTGTGGTGTCGACGTGCAGATCATATTGCAGGCATCCGGCTTCTGCGCGGGTGGGGGCGATCAGCGCTTCAAGCTGAGAGCGCAGAAAATCTGCCTTACCAGCAACGGCGGTGATATGGGCAACGATGGTTAAGGTCATAGGCAATCCTTCGGGCTCTAACGCTGACTGCGGGCCATGAAAGCCAGACGTTCAAATAAATGCACGTCCTGTTCGTTCTTCAGCAAGGCTCCGTGCATTTTTGGCAGGGCAGAGGCCCCGTCGCGTTTCAGGTCCTCAGACGTCAAATCCTCAGCCAGCAGCAGTTTTAGCCAATCGAGCACTTCGGACGTGCTGGGCTTTTTCTTCAGGCCCTGTTGGTCGCGGATTTCATAGAATTGCGTCAGCGCGGTGGTCAGCAGCGCGTCTTTGATCCCAGGGTGATGCACCTCGACAATCTTACGCATTGTGTCGATGTCAGGGAACCGGATGTAGTGGAAAAAGCAGCGGCGCAAAAACGCGTCGGGCAGTTCTTTTTCATTATTGGACGTGATGATCATAATGGGGCGGTGTTTGGCCCTGACCGTCTCACCGGTTTCGTAAACGTGGAATTCCATCCGATCGAGTTCTTGCAGAAGATCGTTGGGAAATTCGATGTCGGCCTTGTCAATTTCATCGATCAGAAGAACCACGCGCCCGTCCGCTTCAAACGCCTGCCACAGTTTGCCGCGTTTGATGTAGTTGGCGACGTCGTTGACCTTTGCATCGCCCAGCTGACTGTCGCGCAATCGGCTGACGGCATCGTATTCATACAGACCTTGCTGCGCCTTGGTGGTCGATTTGATGTGCCATTCGATCATTGGCAGTCTCAGTGCGTTGCTCACCTGCCGCGCGAGTTCGGTCTTGCCCGTTCCCGGTTCGCCCTTGACCAACAACGGACGTTCCAGCGTCACGGCCGCATTCACCGCAACGGTAAGGTCATCCGTTGCAACATAAGAATCAGTTCCTGTGAAGCGCATTTTTTGCCCGTAAGTTGTGTTTAACTATCGTGTTAACGTTAACACCTCCCTAACCAGCATCAACCCATGAAAAGGTGATCTACAAGGGGGTGACAGCTTGCTCGCTAGGGTTTAAAGGAAGGCTTCAAAGAAGGGGAATGCAATTGCCAGATCAGCAAATTTTGACTGTAGTTTCCACCTCTAGAGGGGCGAGTATGAAAGCTGAAACATTCCTGCCGGATGATTATGTACCGGTCGATTCCGAACCGTTTATGAACGACAAACAAGTTGAGTATTTTCGCCGCAAGTTGATCAACTGGCGCGGCGAAGTTCTGGAAGACAGTCGCGACACGATTGAGTCGATGAAAGATGGCACGCGCAATATCCCTGATGTTGCTGACCGTGCGTCTGAAGAAACCGATCGTTCGCTTGAATTGCGCACCCGTGACCGTGAACGCAAACTGGTGTCCAAAATTGATGGGGCGTTGCGCCGTATCGATGAAGGCGAATTCGGATATTGCATCGTGACGGGCGACCCGATCAGCCTGAAACGTCTGGATGCGCGCCCCATCGCCACCATGAGCCTTGAGGCGCAGGAGCGTCACGAGCGCCGTGAACGGGTGCATCGTACCGACTGATCCGCAAGACGTACGTGGAAAAAGGCGGGACGAATGTTGGATGAACCTGACGTGATGCCCGACGACGCCCCGCGCGGATCTGGCACTTTACGCAATAAACGCATCGTTATTATTGGCGCCGGAATCGGTGGCTTAACGGCTGCGTTGGCGTTTGCGCGACGCGGTGCGAATGTCCACATTTATGAACAAGCATCGGCGTTAAACGAGGTTGGCGCAGGCATCCAAGTGACCCCGAACGGTTCACGGGTTCTGGCCGAACTTGGGTTGTCCGATGCCATGGACGCCGCCAGCATTGTCGCACAGGCCGTGATGCCCACGGATGCGATCAGCGGCAAAGTCATCGCGCGTTTCGATCTGAGCAGCCAAGTGCCGCCCTATCGGTTTTTCCACCGCGCAGCACTGGTGGAGATGATCGCGCAAGGCGCACAGGCGGCAGGGGTTGAGATTTCGTTCGATGTGCGCGTTGAAAGCATAGCAAAAGACGGGACTCTCAACACCAATATTGGCGAAGTATCCTGTGATTTATGCGTCGGTGCCGATGGCATTCATTCGATTTCGCGATTGCTTTTGGGTAATACGGCTGAGCCCGAATTTACTGGTCAGGTCGCATGGCGGGCAACAATCGTGGCCAAAGACGTGGAGCCCGTTGCGCGCATCTGGATGGCCCCGAACCGCCATGTCGTGACCTATCCATTGGCTGAAAACTTGCTCAACATCGTGGCCGTGCAAGAACGTGATACATGGGCGCAAGAGGGATGGAAGCACAGCGATGATCCCGACAACCTGCGCGCCGCATTCGCCGATACCTGCCCGCAATTGCGCGATATTCTGGGTCAAGTCAGTGAAACATATTTGTGGGGATTGTTTCGACATCCCGTTGCAAAGCAATGGCATAACGACAGTTTGGTGATCCTTGGGGACGCGGCGCATCCGACGTTGCCGTTCTTGGCTCAGGGGGCGAATTTGGCGATTGAGGATGCATATTTCTTGGCGCGCTGTTGTGATGAGGCTGATGATCTGGCGACCGCTTTGGCGCGGTTTCAACATGAGCGCGCTTTGCGGGTCAGCCGCGCAATTGCGGCCGCCAATGCCAATGCGCGCAATTATCACTTGTCAGGATTGACCCGAAGTTTGGCCCATACAGGATTGAAAACGCTGGGTTTCGTTGCGCCAGATGCATTCTTGAAGAGGCTGGACTGGCTTTACGGGTTTGACGCGACCAAATGACGTCAGGCGTCTAGTTCGACCCAGACGGGAACGTGGTCGGATGGTTTTTCGCGGCCCCGCACGTCGCTTTCGATCCAGCAATCTTTCAACAGGTCAGCACATTGATTTGAAAGCAGAAAATGGTCGATGCGGATGCCGTCGTTCTTGTCCCACGCACCTGCTTGGTAGTCCCAAAACGAGTAGTGGCCGCTGCCTTGGTGACAGGCGCGGAAGGCCTCGGTGAGGCCGAGGTTCAGCAGGCGACGAAACGCGGCGCGACTGTCGGGTCGAAACAGTGCGTCATCGGCCCAGACATCGGGGCGCGCGGCGTCTTCGGGTTGGGGGATTATGTTGTAATCCCCTGCAATTAGGAAGGGTTCTTCAAGTTCTATGAGCTGGCTTGCACGTGCCTTGAGGCGGTCCATCCAGTGCAGTTTATAGTCGTACTTCGGACCGGGTGCGGGATTGCCGTTGGGCAGGTATAGGCCGCAGATTCTAATGGCTTTTTCACCCATCACCGTGGCTTCGATATAGCGGGCTTCGATGTCGTCTTCGCCGTCGCGGCCCGCGCCTTCGGGGTCGGGTAGGCCACGGGTGACGTCTTCTAGCGGTAGTTTCGACAAGATAGCGACGCCATTGAATCCTTTTTGTCCATGGGTTTCAACGGTGTAACCGAGGTCTTGAATGTGTTCACGCGGGAAGCCTTCGTCGACGGATTTGATTTCTTGTAGCAGGGCGACGTCAGGTTTTGACGCCTCAAGCCAGTCGGTCAGTGCACCGATGCGGGCCTTAACGCCGTTGATGTTGAATGTTGCGATTTTCATCTTTGCCCCCAGAGTATCACCCTGTTTTGCCTGTCAAATCGGGGAGGCACAAGGCGTACACAGTCTGTACATACACCGTGCGCACAATCGTCCTACATAGAGAAGCTGACGCCACAGCCGCATGAGCTTGAGGCGTTGGGGTTTTCAATCACAAACCGTGCACCGATCAGTTCTTCGGTGAAATCAATCGTGGCATCGGACAGGAACGGCAGGGAGATCGAATCGATCACCACCTTCTGACCAGAGCCCTCAAGGACAAGATCATCGTCTTTGGCTTCGTCCAGATTGATTTCATATTGAAAGCCTGAACAGCCGCCTCCCTCAACGGCGATGCGCAGGGCTTTGCCATCTGCGTTCGCGCCGATTTCAAGAAGTCGTTCAAACGCACGTGGCGTGACTTTGGGGGGGAGTGTGAGCATTTTTTGCAGCCTTTAGGTTGGGCGTTGGTTCCAATATAGGTGCGGGGGACCCGTGCAGCAAGTCATGCGCAACACGTCGTGGCGGAAAGTCATGTGCGGCACGATAAGATAAGCGACAAGGGACGTCGAAAAAGACAAGGGACAGACATGGTAGTATCGTATGCATGCAGCCCCGCGAACACGCGCGGGCGGCTTTTTCACGAGGAGGAGAGCGAGTTTCGGTCTGCCTTTCAGCGCGACCGTGACCGGATCATTCACGCATCCGCGTTTCGCCGCCTGAAACACAAGACCCAAGTGTTCGTGGAACATGAAGGCGATTATTTTCGCACACGGCTGACCCATTCGATTGAAGTTGCACAAGTGGCGCGCACGATTGCGGGCGCACTGGACTTGAATGCGGAATTAACCGAGGCGGTGGCGCTGGCCCATGATCTTGGCCACACCCCGTTCGGGCACACTGGCGAGGACGCTTTGTCGATATTGATGGCGCCCTACGGCGGCTTTGATCACAATGCGCAGGCCATTCGGATTGTGACATCGTTGGAGCGCCATTACGCAGAATGGGACGGGTTGAACCTGACGTGGGAGACATTGGAAGGCATCGCCAAACACAATGGTCCGGTTGCGCCCGTTCCGGGCGACGGTCCGGTGCTGGATCCTGTGCCCTATGCGCTGTCGGATTATGACGCGGTGCACGATCTGGAACTCCACACCCATGCGAGTGCCGAGGCGCAGTCTGCGGCGCTGTCAGATGACATTGCCTACAATCACCACGACATCCACGACGGGTTACGCGCGGAGTTGTTTAGCACTGATGATTTGCTGGGCCTACCGATTGTCGGCGATTGTTTTCGCGAAGTGGACGCCAAGTACCCCGGTCTTGATAAATATCGCCGCCGCCATGAGGCGTTGCGGCGGTTCTTTGGCATATTGGTTGAGGATGTGATTGGCGTCAGTCGCGCCAACCTTAGCGCACTTGACCCCAAGACCTGCGCGGATGTGCGCGGGGCAGGGCGGATGATGGTGCAGTTTTCGCCGAACCTTTGGGCTGATCTGAAGGTTGTTCGCAAATTTCTGTTCAACCAGATGTATCGCGCGCCCCGCGTCGTGAAAATGCGCGCCGAGGTGACGCAGGTGGTCGAAGATCTGTTTCCGCTGTTCATGCATGACCCCAGCCATCTGCCGAAACAATGGCGCAAGGATGTGGCGGCAGCGGACGGTGAAACAGCGCTGGCGCGGATCGTGTCCGATTACATTTCGGGAATGACGGACCGGTTTGCGATTGAAACGCACGCGCGAC
The DNA here is from genome assembly GCF_000155735.2 of Octadecabacter arcticus 238. Classification (GTDB taxonomy): domain Bacteria; phylum Pseudomonadota; class Alphaproteobacteria; order Rhodobacterales; family Rhodobacteraceae; genus Octadecabacter; species Octadecabacter arcticus. The sequence goes on along the minus strand of NC_020908.1, from coordinate 2,416,452 downwards.
TGGTCAGGTAGCGCAGGCCTAGCGTACAGCGCGACGGGCCAGCACGATAATGGCCAGATAAATCACGACAAATACGAACGCGCTGGTCCCGACCAACATCGCCGCAAGATAGTAAAACGGGTTATGGGCCGTTGTCGCGGCATTGAAGTAAGGGCTGTCAGGATCGCGTTCATGGCTCAAAAGCGGGGGGCGCCAGAGTTGGTATTTTCAACCCTGAGAGGAGCAGCCCAGACGCTGGTCAACATAGAGGCAAGGCAGGTGAGAAAGAACAGGTCGCGGGCCATGCAACGCGCGTTGACGTGGGATATGATGGTGCTAAACTGACAGTTCGCAAAAAGGAAGTACCATGAACCTGTTCGCCGATATCCGCGCAACCGTGATCGACTGTTTGGACGCACTGACCATTGAGGGGGTTTTGCCCGCTGGATTGGACTTCGCCAACGTCACAGTTGAGCCCCCGCGAGACGCGAGCCACGGCGATATGGCGACGAATGCGGTGATGGTATTGGCCAAGCCTTCGGGCATGAAGCCGCGCGATATTGCAGACGCGCTGGCTGCAAAGTTGGTTGCTGACACGCGCATCACCAGTGCGGATATTGCTGGACCGGGGTTTCTGAACCTCGCGCTGGATGCGGGCGTTTGGGCGGGTGTAGTAAGCGCTGTGCTGACGGATGCAGATTTTGGTAAGTCGAATTTGGGCGCAGGCAAGAAAATGAACGTCGAATATATCAGCGCCAACCCGACGGGACCGCTGCATGTTGGCCACACCCGTGGCGCGGTTTTTGGCGATGCTTTGGCGTCTTTGCTGGCCTATGCCGGATACGATGTGACACGGGAATACTACATTAACGACGGTGGCGCGCAGGTCGATGTTTTGGCGCGTTCGGTGTATTTGCGCTATCTTGAGGCGCATGGTCAGGCCGTGACGTTCGAGGACGGAACCTACCCCGGTGAGTATCTGATCCAGGCGGGTCAAGACCTGAAGGCTAGGGTCGGCGATGCCTATGTCGGGCAGGGTGAAGAAGTCTGGTTGGATGACGTGCGCGAATTTGGCACCGATGCGATGATGGCGCTGATCCGCGAGGATTTAGACTCGCTTGGTGTGAAGATGGATGTGTTTTATTCCGAGAAATCGCTGTACGGAACCGGATTGATCGAGGCCGCGATCGCGGACTTGAAGACCAAGGGTCTGATCTACAAAGGCACGCTTGAGCCGCCCAAGGGCAAGCTGCCCGAGGATTGGGAACCGCGCGAACAGACGTTGTTCAAATCAACCGAATTTGGTGATGACGTGGATCGGCCTATTCAGAAGTCTGACGGGGCATGGACCTATTTCGCGCCCGACATTGCGTACCATTATGATAAGATTTCCAGAGGGTTCGACGCCCTTATTGATGTGTTTGGTGCGGATCATGGCGGCTACGTCAAGCGGATGAAGGCGGCTGTTGCGGCGTTGTCTGATAATGCCGTGCCGCTGGACGTTAAACTGACGCAACTGGTCAAGCTGTACAAAAAAGGCGAGCCGTTCAAGATGTCCAAACGGGCGGGCACGTTCATTATGCTGCGCGATTTGGTGGCCGAAGTCGGCCCTGACGTGACGCGGTTCCACATGCTGACGCGTAAGAATGATGCACCACTTGATTTTGATTTTGACAAGGTGACGGAGCAGTCAAAAGACAATCCGGTATTCTATGTCCAATACGCCAGTGCACGGATTCATTCGGTGATGCGCAAAGCGGTCGAGGCGGGCGTTGATGTGTCGGATCTGGCCCACGCCGATCTGTCGTTGGCAACCCATCCGGCGGAACTGGCGATGGCTGCCAAACTGGCAGAATGGCCGCGTCTGGTCGAAATTGCCGCCAAAGGCCATGAGCCGCACCGCATCGCATTCTACCTCTATGATCTTGCATCCGAACTGCATGGGCTGTGGAATCGCGGCAGTGACGATGCGTCGTTGCGGTTTTTGCAGGTCGACAACATCCCAGCAACACAGGCGAAAATTGCGCTGATCAAATCTGTAAGCGTTGTAATTTCCCACGGTTTGGGTATTCTTGGCGTAACTCCAGCGGAAGAGATGCGCTAAAGCGCACATGTCTGGGGTAATGAGGCGAGAGCGTGATCCGAGGAGTATTAACAGTTTTTGGGTAAGTTGCGCGTTTAAAAGACGTTAAATGTGGGGGCAAACCCCTGCGCAGTGAGGCAGACACATGGCAAGTTTTACAGCCGGCCCGAACGGGTCAGGAGCGGGGGTTCCGACAACCTTCCAAGCGGGCAAATACATCAACTTCGCGGCTGCCGCGATTTCTGTCGCACTTATCGGTGGGGTCGGGATCTGGGGCTATAAGCTTTTGATGCGTGATGTCACTGGCGTTCCTGTTGTGCGGGCTTTGGTCGGCGAGATGCGTGTGTCACCGGAAAATCCAGGTGGCGTAATTGCTACACATATCGGATTGTCGGTCAATTCTGTTCCCGCACTTGGTGGCGCGGCTCAGCCTGAGGACCGTCTGATATTGGCCCCGAGCAATGTGTCACTTCAGGCCGAAGATCTTGAGGTCACATCAGCTGTCGAGGCGGGCGAGGTTGTGGCCGCCTTGCAAGATCCGCTTGGTGTGGCGATTACCACATCCCTGTCCAGTGATGACATAACGACACCGGCGCAGGGCGGCGATCAGATTGCCGCATTAGCGATGCCCGTTAATCCATCCGTGCCACTGACGGCAGCGGATGTATTGGCATTGGCAGATCAGATTGCGTCTGGTGCTGCACCGATGAGCGATCTTGCGGATGGCGTAAATGTACCCATTGAGGTTGCGGTGAACGGTGTGGTTGTGAACCCCGATCTTATTCCTGATGGCGTGCCCGGTGTGCGCCGCTCTGTGCGCCCAACGGCGCGTCCTGCGAACCTGCCTGCCGTCGTTGCAACGCCGGTTTCGGCGGATGTAAGATCAGCCGATGTGACGCCAGCTGTCACTGGCGACGTCACCACTGGCGAAGTCACGACTGCGGTGATCCCTGTTGGAACCAAACTAGTCCAGCTCGGGGCATTTGACAGTGCTGATATTGCGGCCTCCGAATGGGCGCGCTTGACGCAACGCTTCCCTGAATTCTTTGACGACAAAGACCAGATTATCCAGCAAGCCAATTCTGGCGGGCGCACGTTCTTTCGCCTGCGTGCCAAGGGGTTCACGGACCTGAGCGATGCGCGGCGGTTCTGTTCGGCAATGTCGGCGGAAGGTGCGGCCTGTATTCCGGTGGTTGTGCGCTAAATGCAATTTGGCGCTGCGATATTCGGCCCCGAAGGGCTGCGCATCACCGATTGGGAACGCGCCTATTTTCGCGACTACGCGCCGTTCGGGTTTATCCTGTTTGCCCGCAATATCGACACGCCAGACCAAGTGCGCCGGTTGTGTGATGACCTGCGCGACGCTGCGGGCCATGATGCGCCCATACTGGTCGATCAAGAAGGCGGGCGGGTCCAGCGGTTGCGTGGACCGCACTGGCGCGAATGGTTGCCGCCACTTGAACAGATGCAAATTGCCGCTGATCCGATGCGCGCGCTGTGGCTGCGGTACCGCCTGATTGCCGCTGAACTGCGCGACGTCGGGATTGATGCCAATTGTGCGCCGATCGCAGATATCACCGCCCGTCTGACCCATCCGTTTTTGCGCAACCGCTGTTATGGTGGCGATGCTGTGACCGTGATGGATGCCAGCCGCGCGGTTGCCGATGCGCTCTTGGCGGGGGGTGTTTTGCCGGTGCTCAAGCATATTCCCGGACATGGGCGTGCCAGCGTTGACAGCCACAAGGATTTGCCACGGGTCACGGTGGCGCGCCGCGATCTTGAGGCGCAGGATTTTGTGCCATTCATGGCCTTGGCGGACCTGCCGATGGGGATGACCGCGCATATCGTGTTCGAGGACATCGACGACAGCGCACCCGCCACCACGTCGCGCATCATGATGGACGTGATCCGCAACGATATCGGGTTCAAGGGCCTGTTGATGACTGATGATATCGGCATGGAGGCGCTCTCGGGGGATGTGGCGCAGCGCAGCCGCGCGTCGATTGCGGCAGGCTGCGACGTGATCTTGCATTGCTGCGGTGACGCGGGCGAAATTGTGCAAGTCGGACAGGCGGCAGGGCAGATGAACGCCGCAGCCCAAGCCCGCGCCGACGCTGCATTGATGATGCGTAAAACCCCCACCACCGTTGACATTGCGGCCTTGTCAGAGGAATTTGACGACCTGTTAGGAGCGGGGGCACAATAGCGCCTGCCACACCGGTTTACGGAGTTTCATGTCCAATACGACCACCTTTGAGTCTGACGTCAGTGACCGCCTTGCCGCGGAAGCGTTGATTGTTGATGTGGATGGGTTTGAGGGGCCTCTGGATTTATTGTTGACCCTGTCGCGTACCCAAAAGGTCGATCTGCGCCAGATTTCTGTATTGGCGCTGGCGCAGCAGTACCTCGCGTTTATTCATAAGGCGCGCGATTTGCGGCTGGAACTGGCAGCGGATTATCTGGTGATGGCCGCGTGGTTGGCGTTTTTGAAATCACGGCTTTTATTGCCGCCGGACCCATCCGAGGAGGGGCCATCGGGCGAGGAGTTGGCGGCTCATTTGGCGTTTCAATTGGAGCGCCTATCGGCGATGCGCGAAGCGGCGGCCAAACTTATGGCGCGTGACCAGTTGGCGCGCGATTTCTTTGCCCGTGGTATTACCGAGGACGTGACGCGCACGCGGCGGGTCACCTACACTGCGACGTTGCTTGATCTAATGCAGGGCTACGCGCGGATCAGAACCAAAGATGAATTTCGCCCGTTTGTGTTGGACCGCGAAAAGATATTCACCATGGAAGAGGCACTAGGTCGACTGCGCGGCTTGATCGGATATGCCGGAGACTGGACTGACATTCTGTCGTATTTGCCCGACGGCTGGGAGATTGACCCCGCCAAACGGCGATCTGCCACGGCATCGACATTTGCGGCGTCGTTGGAACTGGCCAAAGAAGGCAAGATCGAAATGCGACAGGGCGATGTGTTCTCACCGATCCAGATCAGAAAGAAAGACCGATGAGCGAGCCAAGAACTGACGCGCAAGCGGTTGAAAAGCCAGAAGAAAGCCTGTTTGACGCGCCGCTTATGGCAGAGCAGGAACGCATGGTTGAAGCGATCCTTTTTGCCACGGCTGATCCGGTCACGGTCAAGGAGTTGGAAGGCCGGATGCCCCATGGCTGCGACCCTGCAGAGGCGCTGGCCTATTTGCGCAAACGCTATAACGGGCGCGGGGTGTCGCTGGTCAAGATCGGCGATGCTTGGGCCTTGCGCACCGCGCCCGATTTGGGATTTTTGATGCAAAAAGAAACGGTTGAGACGCGCAAACTGTCGCGGGCTGCCGTCGAAACGCTGGCGATTGTGGCCTATCACCAGCCGGTGACTCGCGCCGAAATCGAAGAAATCCGCGGCGTCAGTGTCAGCCGTGGCACTGTCGATCAGTTGATTGAATTGGAATGGATCAGGTTTGGACGGCGGCGCATGACACCGGGGCGCCCTGTGACGTTCGTGGTGACGCAAGATTTTCTTGATCATTTTGGATTGGAAAGCGCGCGTGATTTGCCAGGACTTCAGGAGTTGCGATCTGCCGGATTGCTCGAAAGCCGGCCCGCGCCGGGGATGGGCGACGCCGTTGTGGATGAAGATGATGATGGCAGTGAGGCCGAAGATAATGGGGATCAAAGCGAATTGTTCGATGAAACTTGAAAAGTGCCCTCAATTTGCCGGATTTTTAGAGGATAATTGTAATTAGGGCCCAAACCCCTATGTATAGGGCACCCACAGAAGGACGATACCATGGAACGAATTATCAGTATGATCCTGCGTCGCCTTTTGAATAAGGGCATTAACAGCGGTATTCGGGCTGCCAGCAATCGTGGCAACCGCAACCGCGACCAGACCCAGCAAGACAGTGATCCGGAACGTCAGGGCAGGCAAACAACGCGTGGTTTGCGCCAGACAAGCCGGCTTATGCGGCGTTTCACGAAGTTTTAAAGCCGTCGTTAGCGAAATTTTCAGCGTCAGAAACTCATAAACGTCGCAAGTCAATTTGCGAGGTTCAAGGTGCCGAATCTATCATTGTCCCGATCTGCGGGCGGTCATTTCCAATTTGTTCGCGCCGCATTGCGCTTAGGTTTACCGCTCACATGGGCGGCGATCGCATTAGCTGGTGTTGGGCTTGTGGTGGGCTTTACGGGCGCTGACCTGTCGGGAGGATTCTTGGCAAACGGTGGCGCAAATGGTGGCGCAACCCATCCTTTGACCGGGCTGTGCCTGATCGTACTCGCAGGCTGCGTGCTGCGCACAAAGCGACGTGGCTTATCGTCAATGGTTCGTATCGGTGTTTTGACTGCCATTTTATATGTCAGCATTGCGCGTCTGATGGATGGGATGCTATCAAGCGCGACAGGGTCTGTGTCGGGCGGTCTGTTCGGCCCGGTCGCAGGATTTGGCATGACATTTTATGGCGGCTCGATTGGCGGGTTTGCCTTGCTCAGCATGGGCTTTGCGTCCCTTGCCATGGTGTCGGTATATAGTCACCGCCCGTTCCTGCATGCCGCGCTCCTGTCAGGCGATGTGATCACGCGCAGATGATATGCTGCACCTCGCGAAAATAGCAGGTGAGATGGCGAAGTACGCTCGCAAAGCCAACGTCAGTGTCACCGGACCATTGGCAGGCCCTGAACGCACGACAAAACGGCAGGATACATCAGTCGGTGCAGCCGCCTGATTTGGGTCAGGTCTTAAAGTGTTTGGATAGTTTGAGGCCCTGACCCTGATAGTTCGATTTGATGTCTTGGCCATAAAGCGCGGCAGGCGTTTGCGACATGTGTTCATAGACCAGTCGCCCGACGATTTGCCCGTGTTCCAGGACAAACGGTGCTTCGTGACAGCGCACTTCCAGCACGCCGCGTGATCCTGCGCCACCGGCACCGGCACCGTCCCAACCGAAGCCGGGATCGAAGAACCCAGCATAATGCACTCGAAATTCGCCGACCATCGCAATGTAGGGCGCCATCTCTGCTGCGCAATCGGGCGGAATCGCAATCGATTCGCGGCTGACCAGAATATAGAAGGCACCGGGATCAAGAATGATATGGCCGTCGGTCGTGCGCACCTCTTCCCAAAAATCGGACGGTTCGTAATGGGAAACTTGCGCCAGATCGATAACGCCCGTGTGCGGTTTGGCGCGGTAGCCGACCAAATCACCGCTTTGGGGTTTCAGATCAACGGAGAACCCAAGGCCGTCAGAAATTACGGCGTCGCCATCAACGATGGGGGTTTTGGCATGCAGCGCGGTCAGGTCACTGTCATTGATGAAGGTCTTGCCGTTGCGGAAAATAATCTGGTTCAACATCAATCCGGGACGTACGAGGACTGAAAATGAACGCGGGCAAATTTCGACAAAGAGCGGGCCTGCGTAGCCTTCGGGCACGCGGTCAAATTCTACGCCGTTGTTCGTTATGATCCGCGTCAACAGATCAAGCCGTCCGGTCGAGGATTTGGCACTTGCTGCGGCAGTCATGCCTTGGGGCAGGGAGAGTGATTCCATCAGCGGCACAACATAGACGCAATTCTTTTCAAGCACGGCGCCATCTGTCAGGTCAATTTCATGCATGGTAAATTGCGCCAGACGGTCTGCCACAGATTGTCCACGCCCCGTCAGAAACGATGCGCGAACACGATATGCGCGGTAGCCAAGCCGCAAATCAAGCGAGGCAGGTTGCACTTGTCCATGTTCAAAACCAACAGATGCAGAGATTGCACCACCATCGATCAAGGTGCTGATCTGAGTGTCGGAAAGTACGCCGTTTTTCATCGCAAACCTTTGATCCTAGACGCAAAAACGCCCACCTGCGCAGATGCGCGGCGGGCGGTTATGTTTTGGTCGGGCCAGCAGGACTCGAACCTGCGACCTTCCGTCCCCCAGACGGACGCGCTACCAGACTGCGCCATGGCCCGACTTGGCGCTCGTCATATCGCAAATGGGGCGCGGGGCAAGGTGAAAAACGCATAAACCGGACCAAGTGATCATCGCAAGCTTATGGTGTCGCGCAGAATCTGCATCCGGTCAAGAAGCGGCGCAATCGCGCCAGCTTGTGCGGCGAGCCCTTCGCGCGATGCTTTGCGCAACATATGAAACACCCGCGCACGCGCTTTGCTGTCTTTGTCGGATGGGTCAGAGGGAATGTTCAAAGCCTTTGCGGCGCTTTGTTGCAGAGCAGGCGCGTCTGATGGATCACTTGGCGCGGCTTCTGTTTGATCGCTGGGCGCGGACTTGGGTGTCAGATCAAGCAACAGCGCGGGGCCCGTTGGGGTTGGATCGGGCAGGGTGACCACGTTGCTGATCTCAACCACAAGGGGCGGTGTTGTGTCGTCTTTGGGCGGGGCGCCCACTGGAGCGACGACTGGATCGATTACTGGGGCGACTTCTAACGCGTCGCGGGGTCTGCCAGCTGCGTCCGCGTCTGCCTGTAGGGCTGTCGCACCGAGGCTGACGACGTGCTTAACACCTTGTTCGCGCAGTAATTTTTGTGCACCTTTGATCGTCATTCCATCATCATGAAGCAGTTTTCTGATACCTGCCAGAAGGTCCAAGTCGGCGGGCCGATAGTAGCGCCGACCGCCTGCACGTTTTACAGGTTTGACTTGGCTGAACTTACTTTCCCAAAAGCGCAACACGTGGGCTGGGGTTGCCAGCTCATCTGAGACTTCGGAAATTGTGCGGAATGCGTCACGGGATTTGGACACGTCCGAGGTTCCTAACCTTTGTTGCCCGCAGCGACGCGGTCTTTCATCAAATGGCTTGGGCGAAAGCTCAACACGCGGCGCGGCGTGATTGGCACTTCTTCACCCGTCTTGGGATTGCGACCGATGCGGGCCGCTTTGTCGCGGATCGAGAAGGTCCCGAAGGATGATATCTTCACGCTATCACCACCCGCGAGAGCATCAGACATTTGGGTTAAAACGCTCTCAACCAGATCGGCGCTTTCGTTGCGCGACAGGCCCACTTCTTCGTGTACAGCGTCCGCTAAATCCATGCGTGTCAGTGTCTTGTCGGTCATTTTGTCCCCCTGGTTACTGGGCAACTCTATGCAGAGGGGAAAAAAAAGTCAATAACAAGGGCTTGTCGGGCCGCATTGAATCCGAAAACCTGCTACCAACGCAGGACAACAGCGCCCCAAGCCAAGCCGCCACCGATCGCTTCGGTGACAACAAGATCGCCGCGTTTGATTTGGCCGCGTTGCACGCCAACCGAGAGGGCCAAGGGGATCGACGCGGCGGAGGTATTGCCGTGGTCTTGCACGGTGACAACAACGCGTTCCATCGGCACGCCAAGCTTTTTGGCCGTCGATTGGATGATGCGGATGTTGGCCTGATGGGGGACGACCCAGTCGACGTCTTCGTGGCCGAGGCCAGCCTTTTGCAGCGCCGTTGTGGCTGTCGAGGCGAGCTTTTCGACCGCGTGTCGAAACACTTCTTTGCCCTGCATGCGCAACATGCCGGTGTTCTGGGTCGACACGCCACCATCGACATAGAGTAGATCACAATAGGTGCCGTCGGAATTTAAATCGGTCGCGAGGATGCCGCGATCATCGGGATTGTCCGCGCTTTGCGCGGCTTCCAACACCATCGCGCCCGCGCCGTCGCCGAACAGAACGCAGGTGCCGCGGTCGGTCCAGTCCATTATCCGGCTGAAGGTTTCAGCGCCAATGACCAGAACGCGTTTGGCTTGACCCGATATGATCAATGCATTTGCGTTCGCCAAGGCGAATACGAATCCGGCACAAACCGCTTGAATATCAAAGGCATAGCCTGTGGTGTTGCCAATGTTTCGCTGCACCATTGTCGCGGAAGACGGAAATGTCAGGTCGGCGGTCGAGGTTGCCAATATGATGGTGTCGATGTCGGACCCGTCCATGCCAGCGTCCGACAAGGCGTCTTTGGCGGCGCGTGTCGCAAGGTCGGACGTTGTTTGGCCTGTGGCGGCGAAATGGCGGCGTTCAATTCCGGATCGGGCCTTGATCCATGCGTCTGTGGTGTCGAGCGTGGCTTCAAATTCCGAATTCGGGACGACGCGGTCAGGCAGATAGTGCCCGACGCCGCGAACGATTGCGCGAATGGTCATTTGATGCTTGTTTCCTTGTTTGGGGCCGGCTGGATCGTCTGGGCCGCCGGTGCGTCACTGGTCGCTGCGTCATCTTGACCAAGTGCCGCTGCTGATGCAACCCGCGCGGCGAGCTTGTCAGAAAAGCCGGACCGCCCGAGCTGGGCGGCGAGGGCAACGGCGGCTGCAACGCCGGTTTCATCGGCGCTGCCATGGCTTTTGATGACGGTGCCGTTCAGACCAAGAAAGATGCCACCATTGACGCGACGAGGGTCAATCTTTTTCTTCAGACGGCGAAGTGATGTGAGCGCGAGAAGGGCCGCGATGCGCGAAAACCACGTTGTTTTAAATGCGGCGCGCAGTGATTCGGAGATAAAGTTCGCCGTTCCTTCGCCGGTTTTCAGCGCGATATTGCCGGTAAATCCGTCTGTGACGATCACATCAACCCGCGCCGAGGGAAGATCTCCGCCTTCAACGAATCCCACATAATCGAATTCGCCAAGCGGTGCGGCACGGGCGATGATGTCGTTGGCGACCTTTAATTCGGCGCGGCCTTTGTGTTCTTCTTTGCCGACGTTGAGCAATCCGACACGCGGGCGGCTCAGCCCCAGACCGTTTCGCGCATAAGATGCGCCCATGAGTGCGTAGGTCAAAAGGTCTTCTTCGTCGGCGCGAATATCAGCACCAGCATCCAACATGACGTTAAAGCCAGCGGCGTTGCGCGACGGCCAGAGGCAGGCAATGGCAGGGCGGTTCACGCCTTCGGCTTTGCGCAGGCGGATCATCGACACGGCCATTAATGCGCCGGTGTTGCCACACGACACACACGCGGCGGCGTCTTTGTTGCGCACAGAATCGATGGCCGACCACATGGATGTCGATTTGCCGTGGCGCATAACATGGCTGGGTTTGTCGGACATCGCGACCACGTCGGGCGCATCAACTATTGTAACTGATTTTGTGAGTTTCCGCTTGGCGATCAGCGGTTCAAGTTCAGCCTTTGGGCCGTGCAGCAGGATGTGCGCGTCACGGTCTTGATGAAGGAAACGCGCAAGACCCGCGACAATTGGCGCGGGTCCTTCGTCGCCGCCCATGGCGTCGACAGATATAACAAGTGGTGCTGTGGATTGGTCAGTCGCGGACATAATGTTCCCTTCCGACGATCCTAGTGCTTATGCTGCGTCGTCGTCCAGATCGATTTCGTCTGCTTGTGCAATCACTTCACGTTCTGCGTATTTGCCGCAAGACGGGCATACGTGGTGTGGACGCTTCAGTTCACCACACGATGCGCACTCGTTCGGGTTTGCCCCGTCAAGAGCGTGGTGGGACCGACGGTTGTTCCGGCGGGATTTGGAGATTTTATTCTGTGGGACAGCCATGTCGCAACCTCGGGCAGTGGGTCCTTTGATCGTAAGGTGGACCGTGTGAATTTCGTGCTTTGTTCAAGCGTTCGGACGGGCTTTAGGTCATTAGCGACAGCCTGTCGAGAGTTGTTCTGAAAGAAGGCTCGAAGATAAGGCGATTTCGCCACTTCGCAACCTTTCCCAGTAGGTGTTGTTAATCTTCGTCCTTGTTTGGTTCATCGCCTGGTCCTTCGTTTTTACTTTCAGCCGCGGCGCGCAGGACCGCGAGGCGGGCAAACGGGCGGGCGTCCTCGTCTGTCATGACGGCTTTACCGGGTTCGGTGACGCCGACTGTCTCGGCCTCGATTCCCTCTTTGCGCGGATAGGGCGGCATCGTGAGAACGAGGGCTTCGGCGATGACATCAATCAGATCGAGCGTTTCAGGCAAAGGATCAGTGGTGTCGTCTTCAATCATCTCGACTTCGGTGTCGTCGGATGTGTCGTCGCGCTTGTCGAAGTCCGAGATGTAGGAGCGCGTGATCTCTTCGTCGATGCGCGTGGTCACGGGATCGAGCGAAATAACGCAAGCTTGGCTGATTGTCGCGCCCAATGTCGCTTCGATCCGCCAGTCGCGTTTGCCGGTGGGAATCAGTGCGCCGTCAAAGCGTAGTTTCTTCACCTTCAGCACGCCGATGGTTCGCGCGATCGCTTTGCGGCCGTCGCTGTCGGGTTCAATCGTGAAATGTGAACGCTTGCGTGTAGGCAGGTCCGCGAAGCGGATGGGATGGGTCGGCAGATCAGACATATGCGGTCACCCTTGAATTACGTCTCCGAATGGCTGTAAATGCGTCAAAAGCCATCAGAAGCCAAGACGGGAATATCAGGTTGCAGTTAAGCATGAACATCACGGGTCGCAAAACGCGCGCAGCACTGGTCGCATGTGTGTTGATGATGACGGTGGGGTGCACAACGCTTTACCGAAACCACGGCTATATTCCGAGTGATGATCAGCTTGCCGAAGTTCTGGTTGGCGTGGATACGCGCGGCACGGTTTTTGATATCATTGGCCCGCCCACGGCAGGTGGCGTGACCGACGGTGGCGGGTATTTCTACGTGCAAAGCCGGTTCCAGTTGATTGGGCCGTTGGAGCCAAAGGAAATTGACCGCGAAGTTGTGGCGATCCAATTTGATGACACGGGTGTTGTGTCCAACGTGGAACGCTTTGGGCTTGAGAACGGCAATGTCGTGGCTTTGTCGCGCCGCGTGACCCAAGATAACGTGCGCGACACCACATTCCTGCGTCAGTTGTTCGGGTCCATCGGTCGGTTTGACGCCGGTGATTTCTTGGGTGAAGGGTGAGGGCGCATCCTGCGCAGCAATCCTTAGCCACGGGCCTGAAAAAAGACGGGCCTGAATAACAATGCCCACAGCTCAAATACCCCTTGAAGAGATCGTGTTAAGGCGCGGAGCATATGCTGTGCGGTTTGCCCGCAGTGGCGATGATGTGCAGTGATGCCAGCAGTTGCGCCATAGATGTTTTGTCGAGGATGCAGGCGGGCAAGACCGCAACGGCGGGATTGAAACCGATAAATTCGATTCGCTCTGCGATCACATCATGGTTGAGGATCAGGCTGGCGCGTTGGTGTGCAGTTATCGGCTGATGTCGATCCCGTCCGGCGCTGCAATCAAGGCCAGCTATTCTGCGCAATACTATAATTTGGAACGGCTTTCGCACTATCCGGCCCCGATGCTGGAACTCGGCCGTTTTTGTGTCGTGCCGGATGTGCGTGATCCAGATGTCTTGTGCATTGCCTGGGGCATGTTGGCGGCGATTGTGGATGCGCGGTCCGTGGGCCTGTTGTTTGGCTGTTCGTCTTTTGCTGGCACGGACGCTGCGATCTACGGCCAAGCGTTTGACCTACTTGCGCAACGTCATCAGGCGCCCGACCAGTGGCATCCCGATGTGAAGGCACCGCAGGTCGTGGAATTTGGGAAAAATGCGCAAGGTGTCACAGATCGCGCGATATTGGATCATGCGAAGGCAATGGCGCAGGTGCCGATGCTGTTGAAAACCTACCTCGCCATGGGGGGGGGGGCAGTGATCATGCGGTGATCGACACTGCGATGAACACGCTGCACGTCTTTACCGGGGTCGAGATTGCCAAGATTCCGCCCGCCCGTGCCAAGGCCTTGCGCGCAGTTGCTGCAAGGACTTCGCGTTAGGACCCTTGCAGACGCCGCGCGGTGACGCTAGCAGACCCCATGGCACGAGCACCCCTATTACAAGTTACCGATATCGCCCTCACTTTTGGTGGGGATCCTGTCTTTGAAGACCTGTCTTTGGTCGTACAACCGGGCGACCGTGTCGCATTGGTTGGGCGCAATGGGTCGGGAAAATCCACCCTTCTCAAGGTGATGGCGGGTTTGGTAGACGTCGACAAAGGTGGCGTTGTCGTCGCACCGGGCATGTCGGTGGGCTACATGGAACAGGACCCGACGATGGAAGGGTCAGCCACATTGGGCGATTATGCGTCCAGCGGGCTAGACGCATCGGATACATGGCGCGTTGATGCGGTGGCCGAAGGGCTGAAATTTGATCCGGCCCGTGATGTAAATGTCGCATCGGGCGGTGAACGTCGCCGCGCGGCCTTGGCAAAACTGATGGCCGAAGCGCCAGGGTTGATGTTGCTGGACGAACCGACCAACCACATGGACATCGAAGCGATTTGCTGGCTTGAGCGAGAATTGTCGCAAACTCGCACCGGATTCGTGCTGATTTCCCACGACCGTGCGTTTCTGAACGCGCTGACCCGCGCCACCCTTTGGATTGATCGCGGCCAAGTCCGCCGTCAGGAAAAGGGGTTCGCCCATTTTGAAGAATGGCGCGACAAGACGTGGGAAGACGAAGACATGCAGCGCCACAAGCTTAATCGCAAGATCAAGCAAGAGGCGCGATGGGCGGTGGAGGGTATCTCCGCACGCCGCACACGCAATCAGGGCCGCCTTCGGGCGTTGCAGGATTTGCGGGCCGAAAAGTCCGGCCAGATCAAGCGCCAAGGCGCCGCTGCAATGGCACTGGATGCGGGCCAAGCCTCCGGCAAAAAGGTGATCGAGGCATTCGGTTTAAGCAAAACATTTGCTGGAAAGCCAATCGTTTCAAACTTTGATCTGACGGTAAATCGCGGTGATCGCATCGCGTTTGTCGGCCCCAACGGTGTGGGGAAAACCACCCTTATCAAGATGTTGCTGGGTGAAATTGCACCTGATGAGGGGTCGATCAAGCACGGCACCAATCTGGACATCGCGGTGTTTGATCAGGCGCGCGCGAAACTTAATCCCGAAACGACCTTGTGGGACAACCTGACCACGGACCCGAGCATGTCGGTCAGCGGCAAGGCCGACCAGATCATGGTACGTGGCCAGCCCAAGCACGTTGTCGGATATCTGAAAGAATTCCTGTTTGACGAAGGGCAAGTGCGCGCCCCTGTGCGGTCTTTGTCAGGTGGTGAAAAGGCGCGGCTGTTGCTGGCGCGTTTGATGGCGCGCGAATCCAATGTTTTGGTGTTGGACGAACCGACCAACGATCTGGACATCGAAACGCTTGACCTGCTGCAAGACCTGCTTGGGGATTATCCGGGCACCGTGCTTTTGGTCAGTCACGACCGTGATTTTATCGACCGCGTCGCGACGACGACCATCGCGATGGAAGGCAATGCGCAGGCTGTGACTTACGCGGGGGGCTGGACTGATTATCTTAACCAGCGCGCCGAGATTGAGGGCGTTGTCGCCAAGGAAACCAAGACGAAATCAAAATCTGGCAAGGGTAAAGCTGTTGTCAGCGAAGGACTTAGTTTCACCGAAAAGCACCGCCTTGAGGAACTGCCAAAGGTCATCGCGCGCCTTGAGGCCGAGATCGCCAAACTGGAAGAGCTGATGTCGGATCCGGCGTTGTTCACTGAACATCCGGTGAAGTTTCAGAAAGCCACCGATGCGCTGGTGGACCGTCATTCGACACTGTCTGACGCAGAAGAAGAATGGCTGCTGCTGGAAGAAAAGGCCGTGCGCTAAGGTTTTAGCGCGCTTTTTTCTGCCACTTTTACAGCGTTCCACAATCCGTCCATTTCGGCCAAATCACTGTCGAGCGGGGTGCGGCCGTCGCGGGCCAATGCGTCTTCGATGAATTCGAACCGCCGCTGGAATTTGGCGTTGGCTTGGCGCAACGCGACCTCTGGATCGACATTCAGATGCCGCGCGAGGTTGGCCATAACGAACAGCAAATCTCCAACTTCTTCGGTGACTTCATCTTGGGTTAATGTATCGCGGGCCTCGACAACTTCGGCGGCTTCTTCGGCTATTTTATCAATAACGTGCCCTACGTCCGGCCAATCGAACCCGACCCGTGCGGCGCGTTTTTGCAGCTTGAGCGCGCGCAACAGTGCGGGCAGGCCGACTGCGACACCGTCCAGCGTGCGGCCTTGATCTTTGCCAGCCCGTTCGGCGGCCTTGATGACTTCCCAATTGGCGGTTTGTTGATCGGCAGATTTATCGCGGGATTCGCTTCCGAATACATGAGGGTGGCGCGCTACCATCTTGTCGGACATCGTGCGGGCCACGTCACTAAAATTGAAATGCCCCGCGTCATCGGCCATTTGCGCGTGAAAGACGGACTGAAACAGCAGATCGCCCAATTCGCCGCGCAATTCATCCATATCGCCGCGCTCAATTGCGTCCGCGACCTCATAGGCTTCCTCAATCGTGTAGGGCGCGATTGTTGCAAAGGTCTGTTCGATGTCCCACGGGCAGCCGGTTTGCGGGTCGCGCAGGGCCGCCATGATCGCCAAAAGGCGGTCCATTTGCGCGGCTGGATCGGTGGAATGGATGAGAGGGTCTTTGGACATATTGTAGGGTGGCTCCATTGGTGTAAGATTAGGCTATTCCCACACCGAACAGAGGTCCACCCATGCCCGTCATCAACCGTATTGCCGCCTTCGCCGAAGACATGACCGAATGGCGCAGATACCTGCACCAGCATCCCGAATTAGGCCAGCAATGCCAAAAGACCGCCAGCTTCGTGGTGGAACGTTTGCGTGACTTCGGGGTGGATGAAATTCACGAAGGCATCGCGATTTCTGGTGTCGTGGCAATTATCACTGGTCGCGATTACGTGGACGGCGACGGGCCGACGATTGGTTTGCGCGCGGATATGGATGCGCTGCCGATTTCTGAGACCACGGGCGCGGACTGGGCGTCCAAAACGCCTGGTAAAATGCACGCCTGCGGCCATGACGGCCATACCACAATGTTGTTGGGTGCTGCGCGATACCTCGCCGAGACACGTAATTTCAAAGGCCGGATAGCGCTGATTTTTCAACCGGCTGAGGAAACCGGCGGCGGGGCCGAGTTGATGGTTGAGGAAGGCATGCTTGAGACGTTCGCCATCAAAGAAGTCTATGCGCTGCACAATCTGCCAAAACTCCCCGTGGGCCAGTTTCTGACCACGCCCGGGCCAATCATGGCAGAGGTCGATTCGTTTCATGTGGACATCAAGGGCGAGGGCGGCCACGGCGCCTATCCGCAAGACACCCGCGACCCGATTCCAGCGGCGTTGTCGATTGCACAGGCGATGGGCACCATTGTCAGCCGTAACAATCGCACGCTGGATGATCTGGTGGTGTCGGTCACGATGATCCACGCGGGCACGGCTGATAACGTGATTTCCGAAGACGCTTATCTTGGCGGAACGGTGCGCACGTTCGACAAGACGGTCAAGGCCATGGTGATGAAACGCATGACCGAAATCGTGGCGGGCCATGCCGCAGCGTTCAACGTTGAGGCGACTTTGCGCTACGACGAAGGGTTCCCCGCGACTATCAATTCGCCAGACCAGACCGCATTCGCGGTGGAAGTTGCGCGCGAAGTGGCTGCTGAGGGGATTGTGGTGCCGGATGCACCGCGCGAAATGGGCGCAGAGGATTTCGCCTATTTCCTAGAAAAAACGCCGGGGTCCTATTTGTTTGTCGGCAATGGTGCATCGGCAGGGCTGCACCAGCCTAACTATGACTTTGACGATGCCACAGCGCCATATGGTGCATCATTCTTTGCGCGCATCGCGGAACGTGCATTACCGCTGGGCGGCAACTAAATGGCGCTGGAGGATGCCAAGGGCCAGATTGATCTCGCGTTCACTCGCGACGACTTGAAAGGCTGCGCGTTCGAGAACACGTTTGGCGGGGCCACGTCATTCCTGCGGCGCAAATACACCAAGGATTTGAAAGGGGTGGACCTGTGCGTCACGGGCATCCCGTTCGATCAGGCGGTCACAAACCGGCCAGGAACGCGGTTTGGACCGCGCGCTATACGTGAGGCCAGCACGCTGCAACCCTATGATCCGCCCTATGGTTGGGGTTTTGATCCGCTCAGCGATTTTGCCATCGCGGATTACGGTGATTTGGCGTTTGATTATGCCAACGTGGCGGCCACCCCTGCGGCGATCCAAGCCTATATCGCGGGTATTCTGGCGGCAGATGTGGGGACTGTCACATTGGGGGGCGATCATTTCATTACGCTGCCAATCTTGAAGGCCTATGCGGCCAAGTTTGGCCTGCTGAGTGTGATCCAGTTCGATGCGCATTCCGACCTTTGGGCGGACGACGATATGGACCGCTTCGATCATGGAACGTTCATGTATAAGGCCGTGAAACTGGGATTGGTGGATCCCAAGCGATCGGTGCAGATCGGCATTCGGACTGAGTGTGACGACTATTGCGGGATGGAATACATCGACGCGCGCACGGTTCATGAAAAGGGAGTTGCGTGGACGGCGTCACGCGCCAAAGAGATTGTCGGCGACAACGCGACCTACGTGACCTTTGATATCGACGCATTGGATCCGGCGTTTGCACCCGGGACGGGGACCCCGGTTTGGGGCGGTCTGGCCAGTTGGCAAGCGGCCGCGATGTTGCGCGATTTGGCGGGGATCAACATGGTCGGGGGTGACATTGTTGAGGTGTCACCGCCCTATGACCCCAGCGGCATCACGGCGGTCGCGGGGGCGCATGTCGGGTTTGAATTGTGCTGTTTGGCACTTTGGAATAAGAGGTAAGCTGATGAAAAATCAACCGATTTCCGGAAATGATCTGGCGCGGTTTTCTGGCCCGCAAACGTTCATGCGATTGCCAGCGGTAGAAAGTGCTGAAGGACTTGATGTTGGGTTCGTTGGCATCCCGATGGATATTGGCACAAGCTGGCGATCTGGCACGCGGTTTGGGCCCAAACAATTGCGCCAAGAAAGCGCGATGATCCGGCCCTATAATATCCAAACAGGGGCTGCACCGTTTGACAGTCTACAATGTGCCGATCTTGGTGATATCGCGATCAATACGTTTTCACTGAGCAAAAGTTTATCAATTATTCAAGATACTTACGAGAGTATCTCAAAGCACCCAGTGATCCCTATGGGGCTTGGCGGGGACCATTCTTTGACGCTGCCGATTTTGCGGGCGATGCACAAGAAACACGGGCCTGTTGCGCTGGTGCATGTGGATGCCCATGCCGATGTGAATGATGAGATGTTTGGCGAGCGTGAAACCCATGGCACCGTGTTTCGCAGGGCCTATGAAGAAGGCCTCATAACACCCTCAAAAGTATGGCAAATTGGGCTTCGTGGTACAGGTTATACGGCGGAAGATTTCAGTGAGGCCGCCGATTGGGGCTTCAACCAGCGACTTGCATCAGATTTGTGGCATAAGTCATTGATATCGCTAGGCGAAGAGGTTGTCGCGTCTATCGGTGATCAGCCGTGCTACATCACCTATGATATCGACAGCCTTGACCCAAGCTTTGCGCCGGGAACAGGCACGCCTGAAATCGGTGGGTTGACGACACCGCAGGCGATGGAATTGATCCGCAATCTCAAGGGGTTGAACGTCGTTGGTTGTGATTTGGTTGAAGTCTCACCACCCTATGATACGTCTGGTAACACCGCCCTTGTTGGGGCTAATATCATGTTTGAAATGCTCAGCATTCTGCCGGGCGTCAAATACCGCTGAACAGGGCGGCACAGCCGGTGCACATCGCTTACACAAGCTGTACACAACCTGTATGCACACATAGGGAATTCGGATGCTTAAGATTATTGTCTTGGGGCTTATTGGCCTGTTTGTGGCCTTTGCGGTTTGGGTGCGCTTGGCGCCGACGGACGCCGCGTTTTGGCACAACCCGCAGCTGCCTGTTATGAGCCCGGGCGAGTATCCAAGCCCGGACAGCTTTGTGTCGCAGCGTGCCGTGGAGGGCGACGGGGTCGAAACACTTGCACGTCTTGACGCGATCATTCGGGCGACGCCGCGCACGATTGTTTTTGCAGGTGCCCTCGATGCGGGAAAGATCACGTATGTGACGCGCAGCCGCGTGATGGGGTTTCCGGATTATACGACTGTTACGCTCGCCTCGTTGGCGCCATTGGAACGAAGTACGCTGCAAGTTTTCGGGCGGCTGCGGTTCGGGAAGTCGGATATGGGTGTGAACCGCACGCGCATACAAGGCTGGCTAGGCGAACTTGACGCACGCACGGGAACGGGTACACCGACGCAATGATACCAAATGACCGCCTTATGCAGATCACTGAACGGTTCGAATTCCTTGAGGCCCAAATGGGCGAGGGGCTAGGCGGCGAGGCGTTTGTTGCCGTCAGTCGCGAGTATGCCGAGCTGCGACCGGTGGTCGAGGTTGTGCGCACGTACCAAGACTTGACGGCAGAGATTGAAGGCGCTGAAGCGATGCTGTCTGATCCGGAAATGAAAGAGCTCGCAGAGATGGAATTGCCGCAGTTGCGTCAACAGCTGCCTGCCGCCGAAGCCGCGGTGAAGCTGGCGTTGATTCCAAAAGATGCCGCTGATGGCAAGCCGGCATTGCTGGAAATTCGCCCTGGAACTGGTGGTGACGAAGCTGCGCTGTTTGCTGCTGATTTGTTGCGAATGTATCAAAGATACGCCGAAAATCGCGGCTGGACGTTCGAGATTCTCGAAGAGAGCCAATCGGAGTTGGGCGGCATCAAGGAAGTGACGGCTCGGATTGCTGGCAACAACGTCTTTGCGCGGATGAAATATGAAAGCGGTGTTCACCGTGTTCAACGGGTCCCTGAGACGGAAAGTGGTGGGCGGATTCATACGTCTGCGGCGACGGTCGCGGTCTTGCCCGAGGCGGAAGATGTGGACATTCAGATCAACGCCAATGACATCCGGATTGATACGATGCGTGCGTCCGGATCGGGCGGGCAGCACGTCAACACGACCGATTCAGCGGTCCGCATCACGCATATGCCCAGCGGGATTGTGGTGACGAGTTCGGAGAAATCACAGCACCGTAACCGCGAGATCGCGATGCAGGTTCTGAAGACGCGGCTGTATGATGCAGAGCGCCAGAAAGTGCACGATGAACGCAGCGCGGATCGTGCTGCGCAGGTTGGATCGGGGGACCGGTCTGAACGGATCAGGACCTATAATTTCCCACAAGGACGGATGACGGATCATCGCATTAACCTGACCTTATACAAATTGGATGCAGTGTTGCAGGGTGATTTGGATGAGGTGATTGATGGATTGATCCAAGACGCGCAGGCAAGCGCACTGGCGGAGATGGGCGGGTGATCGTCCAAGCTGCGTTGGCGATGGCGGTTCAAATATTAAAACAAGCCAAGCTCGAGGATCCGGTGCGCGATGCGCGGGTGCTGATGGCGGCCTGTTTGGACATTCCTTTTGGTCGGCTGACGCTGCATGCGCACGACGAATTTGAAGATGCGCCCGAGGCGGCGTTTTTTGCTGACATTGGTCAGCGGGCGGCCCGAACGCCGGTGTCGCATCTGCTGGGCTATCGCGACTTTTACGGGCGGCGGTTTCAAGTGACGCCCGATGTGCTCGACCCGCGCGGCGACACTGAAACCTTGATTGAGGCGGCTTTGGCCGTGCCGTTTGCAGATGTGTTGGACCTTGGGACGGGGTCGGGCTGTATTCTGGTCACGCTGCTGGCGGAGCGCGGTGCGGTGACGGGCATCGGCGTTGATGTGTCGCCGCGCGCTGTTACGGTTGCAGAGCAGAATGCACTGAGGCTGGGGGTGCAGGATCGCTGTGCGTTTGCGGTCAGCGATTGGTTCAAAGGGGTTGGCGTACCCTTTGATCTGATCGTGTCGAACCCGCCCTATATTGCCTTGGATGAGATGGCGGGTCTGGCACCTGAGTTAGGCTATGAGCCGCGACTGGCGCTGACGGATGAGGGTGACGGGCTGGCGGCCTACCGTGAGATCACGGCGGGTGCCGCTGGGCATCTGCGGCAAGGGGGGTGGCTCATGGTTGAGATAGGACCGACTCAAGGCGGCGCGGTGATCGCCCTGTTTGAGGTCGCTGGGCTGGAGCAGGTAGGGATTCGCGTTGATTTAGATGGGCGGGACCGCGTGGTTGTGGGCAAAAAGCCGCATTAAACGCAGGAATTCATGTTTCCTTCGCAGAAACCACTTGCGATTTATGCCTTGAGCATCATATTCATAGAAGTCGGATGGAGCATGGCCCCTTTGGTCCCGTCTCCGACACACGCCAGAACATCGCAAGCTCGCGTATTTGATTTGTCCCGCATGAGGTGGGGTCGGGCCGCGACCGAAAACACAAACTGGACTTCCTTTATGAAACCTTCTCGATCCCGTTCGCGGAATAAAAGCCGCAGCAACACCCGCCCAACGGGTGGCAATATTATTAGCCGAGTGTTTGACAGCTCCGGTCCTGAAGGCAAGGTGCGCGGAACGCCGCAGCAGATTGTCGAAAAATACGCCCAGCTGCATCGCGATTCTTTGTTGGCGCGCGATTCGGTGAATTCGGAAAATTTTGCGCAGCACGCAGAGCATTACACGCGGATGTTGGCAGAAGCGCAAAAAGAGATTGATGCCAAGCGCGAAGAGCAAGAAAAGTACAACCGTGAGCGTCAGATTGAGCAAGATAAGCAAAATCGTGACCGGCAGGCGGAACGGGATCGCGAGCGCGATGCCCGTTTGAAGGCGCAAGAGGAGGCTGCGGCAGCAGCCCCAGCGCCTGAACCAGCGCCCGTCGAGCAGCCGGTGCAAATCGATGATGGTGATTCTGGATTGGTGGAAACGCCGGAAGAAACCCCTAAGCTGGTAGAAGCCCCTAAAAAACGCCGCACGCGCAAACCCAAGGCCCGGCCCGATCAGCCAGTCGAGGCTGGCCCAACGCCGGACCCTGCAGAATAATTTTAAGGCCCCCAATAGACTGGGGGCCTTTATTGTTTGCGGCACAGAGTTGGTATGCCCGCGCTTATTTCTGGTCGTGGGTGTAGGGGCGCTGCCCCCGACCTTCGGTCGTCCCCGGGATATTTTTGAAGCAATGACCCGATTAGGTCGCTTTGAGGGACCTTGCGAGGGCGCAAAAGCGTTCGACGTCGATCTGTTCGGCCCGATCTGTCGGTTTGATGTTGGCCGCGATCAGATGGTCTTCGATGTCAGGGCTGAGCCCTTTGAGCGAGGAGCGCAGCATTTTGCGGCGTTGGTTAAACGCAGTCGCTGTGATGTGTTGCAACATATTTGCGTCTGCCGGAAAGCGCGGTTCGGCCAAAGCGGTGAGGTGGACCACCGCACTTGAGACTTTTGGCGGTGGTGAAAAGGCTTCCGGTGGCAGGTTCATCACGATTTGCGCGTCTGTGCGCCATTGGCACAAAATTGCAAGGCGGCCGTAGGCTTTGGAGCCTGGGGCAGCCGTGATGCGCTGCGCGACCTCGCGTTGGAACATCAGGGTCAGGCTGTCCCAATAGGGCGGCCAGTCTTGCGGCGTGAGCCAGCGGACCAGCAGTTCGGTTCCGATATTATAGGGCAGGTTGGCTGCGACGCGGATCGGCGGTGTCAGGTGGTCCAGCGGATTGATGTCGAGCGCGTCACCGCACAGCACTGTCAGGCGGTCAGGGTAGGCCGCTTGGATGTCGGCCAGCGCGGGCAGGCAGCGGTCATCTTTTTCGATGGCGAGGATATGGCGTGCGCCCTCTGCCAGCAAACCACGGGTCAAGCCACCCGGACCGGGGCCGATTTCGAGGATGTCGTGGTCTTCGTTGCGCCCCGAAAGACGCGCAATTTTGGCCGTTAGGTTCAGGTCGAGCAGGAAGTTTTGCCCAAGCGATTTGCGCGCGGCAAGGCCGTGGCTGTCGATGACCTGTTTGAGGGTGGGAAGGCTGTCGATGGTCATGATGAGGGGCTCATGTTGTGGTTCTCATGATTGGGGGGCGGTTCTGGCGTGCGCCATGCCAGCGGCCATGCGGATTGCGGCGATCATGGATGTCGCGTCGGCTGTGTCGGTGCCTGCGATGTCAAATGCCGTGCCGTGATCGGGGGAGGTGCGCACAAATGGCAGACCGAGCGTGATGTTCACGCCGCCAGAAAAATCCAGTGTTTTGATCGGGATCAAGGCTTGGTCGTGATACATGCAGATCGCGACGTCATAGGTGGCGCGGGCTGCTGGATGGAACATCGTATCAGCCGACAGCGGGCCGGTGATGTTCAAACCTTCGGCCCGTAGCGCATCAAGTGTCGGGGTGATCATTTCAATTTCTTCGCAGCCAAACTTGCCGCCTTCGCCAGCGTGCGGGTTCAATCCTGCGACGGCAAGGCGCGGTTTCGCAATTCCGAAGTCGCGCACCAATGCTGCGTGGGTGATCAGGATCGTGTCGTTCAGGGTCGCGGCGGTGAGTTTGACCGCGACCTGCGCCAGCGGGATATGGATCGTGGCAGGCACGACGCGTAGCATGTCACTGGCAAGCATCATGACCACGGATGAGCGGCCCGCGAGTGCTGCGAGGTATTCGGTGTGACCGGGATAGGCAAAGTGCGCGCCATCGATCAGCGCCTGTTTGTGGATCGGGGCGGTGCAGAGTGCGGCGCAGTCGCCCGATTGCACCAGCGCGACCGCGTCGGCAATAGAATCGATAACCCCTTGTGCGTGGGTCGGGTTGGGTCGGCCTGCAACGTTCGGGGCACCAAAATCGCGGCGCAGAACCGGAAATGCAGTGGCGGTGATCGCGTCGGCGGCAGATGTAACCGCTTGCCAGTTGGTGCCAGCGGGCAGGTGGGTTGGATCGCCGATCCAGACTAGCGGGATGTCTTTGCCGACAGCGTTCCACGCTGCGACGGCGATTTCTGGGCCGATGCCAGCTGGTTCGCCGCAGCTGATCGCCACAGGTCTGGGCGCGGGTTTCATCCGTTAGTTATACGTGATCGTCGCGGCAGCCCGCAGATCGGCGAGCAGGGCATCTGCGTAGGTGTTCAAACGTTGCGTGCGCAGCTGGCCGCGGATGGTTTCGCGGTCAACGCCGTCGCCCAGTGCGGGTGTGCGACCACACATCATCAAAAACACCAGCGTTTCACCATTGGCGCGGGTCAGCACATAGGACGCTTCGCCTGCGTCGAGTTTGGCAAGTTCCATGGCCACATCCGCAGGGATGTCGGCGGGGGCCAGAACGTCACGGTCGAGCTGCTCTTCGGGCAAGCCCTGCGCGACACCGTAGAGATCATCGCAAGTGTCAACGCGGGCATCAATGCGGCGGGCTTCGGCCAAGCCACGTTCACTGAGACCACCGGCGATGTAAAAGGCAGCGTATTCGATTGCGGCGGGCTCTGGCGCAGCACGGGGCACTTCGCGCACGTCGCGCATCTGGAACAGGGCCACGCCATTGGTGATCGGAAGCGGTGCGGTGATTTCACCGGGTGCGAGATTGAGCAGAAGTCCGCGCAAGCCCGCTGGATAATTCGAGATCGGCAGCCAATCAAGGCGGCCGCCACGGGTTTTGGACGGCAGCGCCGACACGCGGCGTGCCTCGGCCTCGAACGCGGCTGTGGAGGTTAATTGTGCGATGCGGTCGGCCGTGGCGTTGGCCTGCTCCGCGCTCTCCGGCGGGGCGGGAATGATAATTTCGCTGAGCAGAACTTCGATGCTTGAGGAGGCGTCGGATTGCCCGAGGGCAAGGTCGATATCAGCCTCAGAGACTTGCGCGCGATCATTGAAACGCGTCCGGATAAAGTCGCGCCAGCTGACGTTGACGCGGACAAAATCGCGAAACGTTTCTTCCGAGACGCCGGATTGGCCGAGCATGGTGATGAACTGGTCGAGGTCCATGTTCGCGCGGGTGGCAAATTCACCCATCGCGCCAACAAGGCCTTCATCGGTGATGCGCAATCCGGCAGAGTTCAGCGCCGCAAGTTTAAGGCGGTCTTCGATGAGCTGTTCACGCGCGGTGTCTTCGAGATTGCCGGGCGTGCGAAATGTGCCCAGCATGATCACACGCTGATCAATCTCAAATTCGCTTACGACACTGTCGTTGACGGTAATGGCGGGGGCCAACTGGGCCGCCGTCATGACGGGTGACAACATGGCCAAGGTTGTGGCCGATGTAAGGGCGAGTGCAGATATCAGAGCGCGCATCGAAATCCTCGTTTTTTATTAACTTCTCGGGTCGGTTATATCGTCGGTGTCGTCAGCCGGTGCAG
This sequence comes from Octadecabacter arcticus 238, assembly GCF_000155735.2. GTDB lineage: Bacteria > Pseudomonadota > Alphaproteobacteria > Rhodobacterales > Rhodobacteraceae > Octadecabacter > Octadecabacter arcticus. The sequence continues at coordinate 2,390,421 of NC_020908.1, read as the reverse complement.
CTCGGGCTCGCGGCAGTATTGGTGCGTCCGGCACTAAAGCCGTTTAAGCCAACTGACAGCCCAAAGTCTGTGCTTGGGGTAAGTGTAGTGGAAGACGTGAAGCGGCGCGACACCGAAAAATCAACCGTCACACATTCGTTTTGCCAGCCGATTTGCAGACCAGTGCTGGTGGGCGCATTCCCCCCCAAGTCATAGCGCGCGTCCAGCCCCATGGACCAGATTTCATCGAAGCGATAGGTGGTGTCGATGGTCCATTCACGCACGTCCGAGGGGCGGGATTCAAATGTATCGGCAGGCAGGAAGATATAGCTGGCCGCGAGATCGAGTTTGCGGCTGTTCCAGCCGACGCGGGCTTCGGATTTTGTGACGTCAAAGCTGGCGTTGACCAACAGGCGGCCGTCGATGGCAAAGCCTGAGGGCGCGCGCAACTGCCCCGCGATCAGCCAGTCGGACGCGGTGTCGCGCAGACCAGATTTGAGAGAGAAATTCAGATCGGGCGTTTCGCGAAACACCCGCCCGACGGTCATGGTGCTGTCCCAGCCCGCCGTTCCAATGCGTGTCCATGACAGGCCAGCCGCGCCGCGCAACCCCGTTTCCACAGCGTCTTCGCCGGAAAAGCGTGACAGGGCCAACAGGTTGGCTTGGTCAAATTCGGTGGCGGTGCTGTCTTCATTGGTGACGGTGCCGCCCTGCACATCAGACCAGGCCAATTGTACAAAGGGGTCCACCACATGTGTCGCGCCGTGGCCTTGGCGGATCAGTGGATAGCGCAGTGTGGTTTGGCCAAAGATAATCGTGCGCAGGGTGTCGCCCACAACGCTGTCGTCGCCAACATTGTAATAGTCCAAATCAACGCCGACGGTGCCATCGACAACCAACCCGTAGCGCGTGATTCGATCCCCTTGCCATGCAGTGCCAACACTGGCGCGCGCCACGTCGCGTCCTATCACATCAATATTTGTGTCGCGATAATGGCTTTGCAGATTCGATGTCACTGTCAGCGTCCCGCCCCAGCTTGGTGTGACGCGGCGTTCCCAGCTGATGTCGGCCAGCAGCGGTGGCAATGTGGCGGAATCTTCGGTCGCCCGAAGCGAGGAATAATAGGTCAGAGACGCCTGCGTCAGGTCGCGGTCACGCACCCGTTGCAAAGCGATTTCACTGTCGAGGCGGTCTTTGCCAGAATAGCCGTATTCCAGCAGATAGGCGTCATCGGAAGTGAGCTCGAGGTCAAAGCCCAGCGTTACATCGGATCCGAGATTAAAAAGTCCGCTGGCAAAAACATAGGCGCGCGGGTCGTCCGTTAGATCATCATTGGTCATTGCGGTTTCAATGGAAAGGTCGCCGCGCAGGAAGGCTTGGCGGTAGGCCGCTTCGAGTGTTGTGGTCGATGTTGCAAGATAAGGGGTTAGGGTCAGGTCGCGATGATCGCCCAGCTTGATGAAGTAGGGCAGTTTGAAGCCGGTGCCCAAGGTGTCGGAGGATTCAAAGCTCGGGATCAGCAGGCCGGTTGCGCGAGTCAACGTCGGGTCGGGTAGGCGCATGCGCGGAATATATGCGATTGGCACGCCGGAAATGCGAAAGGTCGCGTCCTCAAAGTAAAGCTGGCGTTGTTCTTGATCGTGAATGATCCGCCGCGCGCGGATTTCCCAGAGCGGCGTTTCACCAGTGGCACAGATATGACAGGACGTGGCTGCAACCTGATACAGCTGCGTAAAGCGGCCATCGACGCGGTCAATCTGGTTGGCGGCCAGTTGCAGTTGTTGATCCAGTACCAACCGTGCGCCGCGCAGGATGCCGTTTTCTAGCTGCGGGTCCAGCGATGCGGTGTCCGCGGTCAGGATTGTGCCATCGGGGGTGACGATGAACACGGGCCCATCAATTGTCAGTCGGTCCGCGGCCTGATCGAACGTGATGCGGCGCGCCGACAGGCGGGTGCCTTCAAAGAAGACTTCGACGTTGCCTTCGGCGATCAATTGCTGACTACCTGCGGGCACAAACACGGTATCGGCCACAAGGGTCGCAGCCGCCTGAGCGGAGGCCATGATCGGCAACAGCGTCAGCAGACACGCAAGAATAAATCGCATCAGCCGTCCTCCAGATGCAGCAACAGGCCAAGGGATGCGGCGATGGCCGCGAGGGGCGGCGCCCATGCCGCAAGACCTGCGGAGATTTGGCCGTTCTCCCCGAGAATTTGCGCGAAATTGCGCAAGAAGAACAGCGCAAAACATATCAGGATTGCAGTCAGGACCATAACGCCCGTGCGCCCGCCGCGTTGGTGGCGCATGGTGAAGCCCGCACCAATCAGAACCATGGCCAGCAAAAAGGCAGGTTGAGCCAGTTCCATTTGAAACCAGACCTGATGGCGGGCGGCCGAAAAACCGGCGACTTCGAGCCGGTCAATGAACGCGGGCAATTCCCAAATCGGAATTGAGGATGGCACGCCGAAACTGTCGCGGATTTGGTCTGCTGTCAGGGTCGAGGGGATGCGCAGGGTGGTGTGGGTTGTTGCCACACTTTCGGCGACGCGACCGCTGTTCAGCGGCCATGCTTTGGCCTCGCTCAATTCCCAAGCGCCTTGCGTCAGGTTGGCAGACGCAGCTTCAATCCGGCGGGTCGGGCCGCCGGTGGGGGGAAACGTGATGAACGTAACATCCTGCAATTGTGTGCCGTCCAGATTGGCGCGGCCTGCGCGAATGACGGTCTGGCTGTTGTCATCGCCCTGACGCAACCACAGCCCGTTTTCGGAGATCGCCAATACGGACGGCCCGTCGGATCGCAATGCGTTCTCGCGGGCCTCGTATTCTTTTAATGTGGCGGCGACGAGCGGGTTTAGAACGCCGATGGCAATCGCCCCAATGATGAGTGTTACGATCAACGGGGCGATAAGCGCATTTAAGGCAGATCGCCCCGCCGCACGAGTCACGATCAATTCCGAGGATCGCGCAAGGCCAAGGAACGTCGTGACTGTCGCCAGCACCATGATGAGGGGTAAAATGGCGTAAATACCGGTTGGAAGGTTCAGAAGGCTAAGCTGAAACATGTCCCCAAGGCTGGCGTCGCCGCCGTACCGACGCAGTTGTTCGACCAGATCGATCAGCAGCATCAGCACAAAGAACCCGCCAAACGTCGCAGCAAACGTCCACGCGAAACGGCGGGCAAAGTAGCGGTGCAATATCATGTGATTGCACCCCGAACGTAAGGTTTAGGGCGGCGCTTGAAGAAATACGGACGCGTCGCGATGTGGAGCAGCATGGCAGAAATCACAACTCCGCCGATTCCCGCAAGGTACACGAATGGCCAAAGGGCCGCGTTTGTGGTTGCGATACTGGTGCCTGTGCCTTCCAAAAGCTTGAGCAGGATCACCAAGCCGACGGCGAATATTATGTTACGCCACAACCCGAAGCGGCTGAAGCCCCCAACGACCAGCGCCGAAAAACCCACAAGTCCGGCCACAAATCCCAAAGCCGCCTGCGCAATGCGATCATGGCCACGCAGTTTCAATTGATCGCCGGTTTGGTTTGTATCGGCAATAGTTTCCGCACTCGGGCGTAGCAGGGCCATGGTGGACAGGCCGTTGACGGAAGTTTTACGCACGGGATCATCGTTCATCAGTGCGCTGACGTTGTAGACAAAATCCTCAAATCGGGTGGTCAGAAGGCGGCTGGTTTCGAGGTTTAGCGTCTGCGTCAACCCGTCGACCATCACCAATTGTGGGCCATTTTCAGTGCGCACAAGATAGGCGCGCGACGCGGTATACGTGGTGCGTTGGGTCGGGCTGGTGGATTCTGAGATGAAAATATCCAGCATTTCACCGCCGGGGGGGAGTTCGCGGATGTAGAATGTCACATCGTCGGTCGGCGTAAGAAATTCACCGGGGGTTAATAGTCGCGCGGTCATGGTTTGCGCAATCTCCGCTTGGCGCGTGATCAGTCGTTCGGTCGACAGTGGCACCAGAATATTGGTCAGGATAGACATCAAGACTGCCACGATGACGCCGAACACAATGACAGGGCGCGCCAGACGGAACGGCGAATAGCCCGTGGCCTGCACCACCGTAAGTTCAGAATCTGATGACATACGGTTGGTGACGTAAACCGCGGCCACAAACGCCGACAGTGGTAATACGATCCGGATGAGACTGGGCAGGGACAGCGACGTCAGTTCAAGAAACACCCATGCAGATTGGCCATCGGCAATCAGGCGATCAAACAGCCGCACGGCTCGATTGATCCAGTAAATCAGTACCAGAATGAGGGAAAAGAACCCAAAGAATACAAGTAGTTGGCCCAGCATATAGCGGTCAAATCGCGCCACGCGTGCATCCCCCCTTGTTTGACGCCCAAAGCAATGCCCCGTTGCTAGCGCATTTGACCTGTGGACCCAAGTGCTGACTGGCTTTTGGGTGGGGGGCAAGCTAGCTATTGCCCAAACGTGAAATCCCCAACCCGAACAGGTGATCTATGACTGAACTTGCAACACTGAAAATCTCTGAAACCAACCTTGAAGAACTGACCACCCACGCTGGTGCGATTGCGGTTTTCGCCACTCCGGACCGCAAACTGGACGCGGCGGCGCGCAAGGTGAACGGATTGACCAAAAAGGCCGTTACGCGGGCGACTGAAAGCGCGCAGTTCGAAAAAGCCAAAGTCGGTGACGCGATGACCCTGTCGTTTCCGGCAGGGATTGCTGCGACCAAGGTGATCGTGGTGAAGTTAGGACGCAGGCCATCGGTTGCGGACGCGCGCAAAGCGGGGGCGTCCATCGCCAAGGCGCGCGGTGAAGACGATGTGCTGATCATGGGCGGCGACATTGGCCGTATGGAAGACGTCGCCACGGGAACCGCGCTGCGCAGCTATGCGTTTACGCCGCACAAGACAGGCGACAAGGACGCGCTTGGCGCGATTGAGGTGATGGTCACAGCGCCCCACGATCTGCAAGCCGCAGCCGACGTTGCGATGGCCGTGGCGCAGGGCGTTGTTTTCACACGTGATTTGACGAATGAGCCTGCGAATGTACTGACCACAACTGAATTTGCTAACCGTCTGGTTGAGCTGGAAAGCCTTGGCATGACGGTCGAGGTTCTGGAAGAAGACGCGCTGGAAAAGCTTGGGATGGGGTCGTTGTTGTGTGTCGGTCTCGGGTCCGCGAGCCCATCGAAAGTGGTGGTGATGCAGTGGAATGGTGGCGGCGATGAAGCGCCGTTCGCATTGGTCGGCAAGGGCGTCGTGTTCGACACGGGCGGAATTTCGATCAAACCTGCTGCGGGCATGGAAGATATGACCATGGATATGGGTGGCGCGGGCGTGGTCGCCGGTGTCATGAAGACGCTGGCGCTGCGCAAAGCCAAAGCGAATGTGGTCGGGCTTGTCGGGCTGGTTGAAAATATGCCGTCTGATCGCGCGACGCGGCCCGGTGACGTGGTCACATCCATGAAGGGCGACACGATCGAGGTCATCAACACCGACGCCGAGGGGCGTTTGGTTTTGGCCGACGTGGTCTGGTACGCGCAGGAACGGTTCAAGCCGACAGGTGTGATCAATCTTGCGACCCTGACGGGCGCAGTGATTGTAGCGTTGGGCCATGAAAATGCTGGTGTGTTTTCCAACAATGACGAATTGACCAAAGGGTTTATGAAAGCGGCGAACGCAGAGGGTGAGGGCGCATGGCGGATGCCGATGTCGGCGGCCTATGATGCTGCCCTAAAAAGCCGGATTGCCGATGTGAAAAACGTCGGCGGGCGCGATGCCGGATCGATCACAGCTGCGCAGTTCATCAAGCGGTTCATCAAAGATGACATGCCGTGGATCCATCTGGATATTGCCGGTGTGGCGTCTGTGAAGACTGAAACCGCGCTGGCACCAGCGGGGGCAACGGGCTGGGGCGTGATGGCGCTTAATCGTTTCATCGCGGACGGTTATGAGGTGGAGTGAAGGTGGAATATGCTTGCCTACATTGCCACCCCTGACCTGTCGCTGTGTTTGGACGCGCAGGTGATCCGATATTTGTTTGAAACGGGATTAACTTAATGGGTGCCGCCTACTTTTATCATCTGACCAGCGCATCGGTGGAACAAACCCTGCCGATGTTGCTGACAAAATCCCGCAGTGCGGGATGGGTGGTTGATGTGCGCGGGCGCGACAGGCCGGCTATGGAACGGCTTGATCAGGCGCTTTGGGGCGGTCCGGCAGAAGGGTTTTTACCACACGGATTGGCAGGTGGCGACCATGACGCCGAGCAGCCGATATTGCTGACCATCGGGACGGGGGCCGCCAATGCGCCAACCTGTTTGATGTCGGTGCATGGTGGCGACATCAGCGCTGACGAGGTGCAAGCGGCAGAGCGGACCTGTGTGCTGTTTGACGGGCACGACGGCGATGCCTTGGCGCATGCGCGCGTGCAGTGGAAAACCCTGACGGACGCAGGTTGTTCGGCGCAGTATTGGAGCCAGGATTCGGGGCGTTGGGAAAAGAAAGCCGAGAGGTAGCTAGTGGCTCAAAATCAACATGTCGCGACGGATTTCGATCGATTCGAACCTGCTGAGGTAAGACATGCCCAGTAGCGAGCTTTCCATTTGGCCGCTGTTGACGCTGGCGCGCACCCGCGTGTCGCTGATGTCGCCAAGAACGACACGGTCCAGCCTGACGGGCGCGGTTGCGACGTCGCCGTTCGCGGTCTGAGCGATGCCAATATAGGCGAGGGTATCAGGGTTCAGACCGACGCGGGCCGCATCTGCCTGATTTAGCACAACTTGACTTGCGCCTGTATCAACCAAGAAATCCACGTCTACCCCGTTGATCTGCAAGGTTAATCTGAAATGGTTGTCGCGGCCTTTGGGAACTTCAACGCGGGCTTCTGTGAAGGTCGCTTGGGGTTGAAAATAACTGCGGCTGATTTCGTCCCAGCCACCGGCGCCAAAGATGAAGCCGCCAAAAATCAGCACCCAGATCAGGGCGTTGCGCAACCGCGCAGATTTCAGAAGCGAGCCAAAGAGCGACAGGGCCAGTATGAGCAGCAAGGCGATTGCAATGATTTGTCCAACATCCATACCCAACATATAGGGCTAGCTTCCCAAACCAAAAGAGCCGAGCCCGTCGAGAACGAATTGCACTGACAGAGCGGCCAGTAACATGCCCAACAGGCGGGTGACGACCGTGATGCCGGTTTTGCCGAGCAACCGTTCGATGGTGCTGGCGCTGAGAAACATCAAAAACACCAACGCGATTATTGCCAGAAGAACGCCCATAACGGCGGCGTAGCCCTTGGTGCCGTCGGTTTGGCCGACCAGCAGGATGATCGTGGTGATCGCGCCGGGACCGGCAATGAGGGGGATCGCAAGGGGGAACACCGAAGGGTCGTCATCGTCGATGTCGTCTTCTTCGGCGCGGCCTTCACGACGCTTTTGGCGACGTTCAAACAACATCTCCAGCGCTGTGAGGAACAACAAGATACCGCCCGCAATGCGGAAGGCCGGCATCGAGATGCCTGCGAAATTCAGGATGTTGTGGCCGAATATCGAGAACACCAGCAAGATGCCGATTGAAACGAGGCAGGCGCGAATTGCGATGGCGCGGCGTTTCTGGACTGACATTCCAGAAGTCAGCGCGACAAAAAGCGGCGCCAGGCCGATGGGGTCGATAACGACGAACAGCGCCACGAAGGCGGTGATGAGGAATTGCGGGTCCATGACAGCGATCCTTTACGAGCGGCGCGTGGATCGCAAGGTTTGGACGCGCCGCGGGGGATATTTAGAAGACAAAGGCACAGCCAAGACGAACAAGATTTAAGGCCTGTCTGTCTTTAAGGCTTGTCTGCGGAGTCCAGTCTTTCTAGGGCGATCATCCACAGGCTTTCGGCCTTTTTCAAGGCTTCGCGAATCTCGGCGTATTTGCGGTTCCATGTTTCAAGTTCACCGACGCGGGCGTCCTCATAGAGCGCAGGGTCGGCGAGCTTTTTGGACAGTTTATCGGCCATATCATTGATTTTATTGACACGGTCTTCGCATTTGCGCACGTCGCCCTTCATCGCATTCAGCTGTTCGCGCGACGCTTTGGGCTTTACGGGTTTTGGTGGCTTGGCCTTGTCGGCTTTGCGGGTGTCGGGCGTTAACAACATACGGCGGTAGGCCGGAAGGTCGTCGTCGTAGGTGGTGACGCGGCCGTCTTTGACCAGCCAAAGGCGATCTGCAACCAGCGACAGCAGGTGCATGTCGTGGGAAACCAGAATCACAGCGCCTGTGTAGGCGGTCAGGGCTTCCACAAGGGCTTCGCGCGATTCGATGTCGAGGTGGTTGGTCGGTTCGTCCAAAATCAACAGATGTGGCGCGTCGATGGTGGCCAACAACAGCGATAGGCGGGCCTTTTGACCACCCGACAGGCGGCCAACTTCGGTGTCAGCCTGATCGGCGCCAAGGCCAAATCCGGCAAGACGTGCGCGAAGGCGCGCTTGGCCTTCGGCGGCGCGTTCGCGGATCAGGTGTTCCAGCGGGGTTTCGTCAACGTAGAGTTCGTCGACTTGGTGTTGGGCAAAGAAACCGATGCGCAATTTGTTGGACGACGAGAACTTGCCACCCATCTTTTCAAGGCGGCCCGACAGCAGTTTGGACAGCGTCGATTTGCCTTCGCCGTTGCGCCCGAGCAGCGCGATGCGATCGTCTTGATCGATCCGCAGGTCGAGTTTATCGAGCACGATTGTGTCACCGTAGCCCACGGACACGCCTTCGGTCGCGATGATTGGCGGTGACAGTTCTTCGGGCTTAGGGAAGGTGAAGACAGTGCGCGCCGCGTCTTCGGGCGCGCGGATTGTTTCCATCTTTTCAAGCGCTTTGACGCGCGACTGGGCCTGTTTGGCTTTCGATGCCTTGGCTTTGAAGCGATCAACAAACGCCTGCAAGTGGGCGCGTTTAAGGTCTTGTTTCTTGGCGGCAGAGGCAACCAACGCACGCTTTTCGGCACGCTGTTTGATGAACATGTCGTAGTTGCCAGTGTAATAGATTAGGCCCTTGTCTTCGAGGTGCAGGATGCCGCCCACAGAACGGTTCAGCAATTCGCGGTCGTGGCTAACGATGAGGACCGTGTGGGGGTATTTCACCAGATAGTTTTCAAGCCACAGCGCCCCCTCAAGGTCGAGGTAGTTTGTCGGCTCGTCGAGCAGCAACAGGTCGGGTTCGCTGAACAAGACGGCCGCAAGGGCGACGCGCATACGCCACCCGCCTGAGAACGCCGAGCAGGGTTGCAGTTGTTCTGGCGCGGTAAAGCCCAGACCCTTGAGGATAGAGGAGGCGCGCGCTTCGGCGGACCATGCGTCAATATCTGTCAGGCGGGTCTGAATGTCGGCGATGCGGGTCGGGTCGGTGGCAGACTCCGCCTCCGCCAGCAGATCGACCCGTTCTACGTCGGACGCGAGCACGGTGTCGAGCAGCGACACTTCGTTGCCGGGCACCTCTTGGGAGACACCGCCGATTTTCCAGCCCTTGGGCATGGAGATTTCGCCCGTGTCCAAGACCATTTCGCCGCGAATGATGCGAAACAGCGTGGTTTTACCCGTTCCGTTACGTCCAACAAGGCCAACCTTATGGCCAGTCGGAATCGTGACGGTGGTGTTTTCAATCAGGGTACGGCCCTGCACGGAATATGTGATTTCTGAGATGCGTAACATTAGAGGGCATTGCCACGGTGCGGGGCGGCGGTCAATCAGGTGTTTTCAAGGGCAGGGGGTCATGCTAGCACGCGGCCAATTCAATCAACCTAAACGAGGGACCTCCCATGGCTATCCAGCGCACATTCTCGATCATCAAACCAGACGCCACAAAGCGTAACCTGACAGGCGCGATTGCCGCCAAATTTGAAGCAGCAGGCCTGCGTATCATCGCATCCAAGCGCATTCAGCTGTCACTGGCTCAGGCACAAGACTTTTACGGCGTCCATTCAGAGCGTCCGTTCTTTGGCGAATTGACCGAATTCATGATTTCTGAGCCAATTGTTGTTCAGGTTCTTGAAGGCGAAGACGCAATCGCGAAAAACCGCGAAGTTATGGGCGCAACAAACCCTGCCGACGCAGCAGACGGCACAATCCGCAAAGAATTCGCCCTGAGCATCGGTGAGAATTCCGTGCACGGGTCCGACGCGCCTGAAACGGCTGCCGAAGAAATCGCTTACTTCTTTTCCGGTCTTGAGCTGGTCGGCTAAGCCACCTAGCATTTAAGATTAAGGGCCCTGCTGGAGCGATCCGGTGGGGCCTTTTTTGGTTTATGACCACGTTTTATGATCCTGCTTTAGACCCCGCGTTCATTCAAGGACCTGCTGCATGCCGCTTTTCGGGCTTATCGCTGTTGTGATGATAAACTTTGCCGCCAATTCGGTGCTGAGCCGCGCGGGGATTTATGTTTTCGACATGGACACCTTGCTGTTTTCGGGCATTCGGCTGGCGTCGGGGGCCGCGATGTTGGCGGTTTTGGTCAGTTTGCGCGGCGGGTGGCCGAGGCTGGACCGCAACCGCGGCCTGACGGCGGGTGCGCTGTTGATTTATTTAGTGCCGTTTTCGCTGGCCTACCTGACGTTGCCGTCGGGCGTGGGTGCGTTGATCTTGTTCGGGGTTGTGCAAATCACGATGTTCGCTGGATCGGCCATGGCGGGCGCGCATCCCACACGTCGCCAATGGATTGGTATGGGAATCGCGATGACGGGACTGAGTTGGCTGCTTTTGCCGTCGCAGACATTGGCGCTAGACGGGCTAGGCGTTGCGTTCATGGCATTGGCAGGCGTCGGCTGGGGTGTGTTTTCGCTGCGCGGACGCGGATCGCGCGATCCCTTGGGCGATATGGGGATAAGCTTTGTGGCGTTGCTGCCTATTGCGCTGGTGTTGATGGTGTTGGGCGGCGGTTGGTCGCTGTCTGGCGTTGTCGTGGCGGTCCTATGTGGTGGCGTGACGTCGGGCCTTGGCTATGCGCTGTGGTACCGCGTTTTGCCACAGATCGCGGCAACAACAGGGGCGGTGGCGCAGTTAAGCGTGCCGGTCATTGCGATAATTGCAGGCGCAATTTTGCTGGGGGAGGTCATCACGTTTGATATTGTGATGGCGTCCGTCGTGGTGCTGGGTGGGATAGGGGTCGCGGTGATACGGCGCTAGAGAGGTCCTAGCAGTGGCGGCGCACTTCGCTGTTGCGCAGTCTGGTTTCAACCAAGAGGCAGCGATCGCGAGCTTCGTAATAATAGCCGCGGGCGTACCATCCGACGGCTGTGTCGATGTCTCCGTCTGACACAAGCCACGCGCCGCGCAAATAACGGCCCGCGTATATTAAATTGGTTTCCGGCTCGAGCAATTCGTCTGGAGCGCCAGAAAAGCCCATACCGCGCGCGGTTTGCGGCAGAATTTGCATCAATCCGTAGTAGGGCCCGTTGCGTGCACGCGGGCGGTAATCACTTTCGCGCTGGATCACGGCGTGTAGCAGGTCTTCGGGGATGTCATTGATTTCTGCGTATTTCACGATCAGTGATCGCATGTGTCGCGTTTCATTCGGATAAAGGGCTGCTTGGGCAGCCGCCTGCAGTGCTGGCTCGCGGGCTTGAGAACACGCGCTCAGCGCAAGGCAGAATGTCAGCAGGAGATGTTTCATAGCAGCAAGCATAGTGGTTCGGGGCTGAACGCAACAGTGGATCGATTGCGACCGCGCGATTTATTGCCGATCAATCAGGCCAAACTGATCCATGAAGGCATCCAGTTCAGACTTTTCTGTGTTGAAATGTCTGGCTTTCAGGGTATCAAATGCGCGGCGCAGCGCCTTCTTTTCTTCGCCTTTACAGTCGTTCCAAGGGCGACCCTGCAATGCCATGTGCAAAGCATAATAACCGATGAAATGTGGGCGGTTGCCGGTCTGCAGCAGACGCGCATATGCAGCGTCGGCACCCATATCATGCAAGGTTTCCGCCGTCATGATGCCGGCGGCGTTGTACAACGCTTCTGTTGCGGGGCCGATGTTTCTGATGGTTGAAATTGCTGCCATTTCCAAACCCTACAATGGGGTCGAAAAAAGGACCAGTGGGCGCGCGGCGGCGGTGAGGGAGGACACCGGTGCTGGCGCGTTCACTGATCGGTTTTTCCGCAACCTGACATAGGGGTCAGCGGCGCAGACGTAAAACTAGATGCTCGCGAAGTCTTTGAAGACGACGGGCTTGGGTGGTTCTGGGCGGTGACGCGTACCAATGGGCGACGGTTTGGGGGCCGATGGAAGTGGCGCTGGGGGATGCGTCGGCATGGTGCGTTTCCTTTTTGCCTTTGATCTCTGCCTCATGACGGTTGAAGGACCGTCTGGATATGGGCCTCTTGGCGGACCGTGCATCCCTTAAAGCGCGCGAAGATGGTTCTGAGGCGGCGCTAATGTGGCGTAAATGGGGCAATTGTTTCCGCAAGCAGCACAATAACGTGATTGGACGCTCAAGAACGGGGCATTCTGGGTGTCGATTTGGGGGCTGATGTTGCAACCAAGTTGAAATGTCCGCCTCTGTGCAAAGTAGAAATGTCACACTTGGTGGTGTGGTAGCATGGCTGGGCTGGGTGGAGACCTCACACATCGCAGCCCTGACCAGCCATGCGGTCGGGGTTATTCTGCAGCATGTTTTGACGCCGCTGCTGCCTTCTCCTTCGCACGTTTAGCTAGCTTTGAGTTCCAGCCATCATTGCGCTTTCCAGTGGGTTGATAGCGCGTTGTTTGCTTGCCGGCGCGGCGTTTTTTTGGAGCCGCTTTGTCCTGTTCGGCTTTGATATGCTCCAGGACCGCGCTGAGATGTTTGTTCTCGGTGATCGCCGCATGTGTCACGCGCTGATCCTTGTCGAAGACCGTGTAGGGGATTGAAACACCTTTCCAGCGGACCTCAAATCGCCCATCCGGGAAGGCAAACGTATCCACATATTTGCCCGGCAAATCGCGCGTCATCTCATTCTCGGCAAGAATGATGCGTTGGCGTTCATAGGAGAACGCAAGTTGAGCCCCGACGAGACGTTCGTCTTGGAGCGCGAACACATCTCGCAGTCGATCGGGTTCGATGTTCATGGGCCGATGCAAGTTGTCAGCGCGGCGCGGGACCTTTGCAAACTTGACGTTATAGCGGTCCGTAAAACTGGGCAGAAACACATTGGCGGCGTCCATATCCGAGATGCCTGCAAGCCTGAGCTCTTTGACCAAACGGTCCTGTAACGTGCGATTGGCGCGCTCGACGCGGCCCTTCGCCTGCGAGCTGTTTGCACAAAGAATCTCGACGTTTAGCGCGTTCAACGCCCGACCAAACTGCACCTCTCATCGTTTGCAAGCAAACGACTGTCGGTCAGTGGTCATTCCATGCCCGGATTTGGCGGATTGATTTGCCACACGAAACACCGTGTGCTTGTCAGAATAGAAAGCAACCGGCCGGCCATGTGCCGCAAGATACAAATCGAGCGCCTCAAAATAACTGAACGTGCTCTCAGACGTCACAAACCGCAGCTGCATCAACGTACTGGTCGCATCGTCCATTGCCCGGCAGGCGATTGCGCAGCAATCTGCCGAGAGGGGATGAACACGAGCAGGGTGCATCGCGGACCGCGACCCTCAAACCAATGGTGATCAGATCCATCGATCTGGATCAGTTCGCCGAAGCATTCCCGACGCAAACGAGGCTGATGGAACGTGCGGCGCTGTTTGCGGCTCAACCAGATCCCGGCGTCCTGCATCCACTTGCGCAACGTCTCACGCGAAACCTTCAAGCCATGATCCTCGGCCAGCTTCTCAGCTGCAAACGTGGGCCCAAAATCGATGTAGGTCTCGCGAACCAGTGTCACCGCAAACCCACGCACCGCTGGGTCGATCCGGTTGTTCGATCTTCGGCCGCGCGCTTTGTGGCGGATCGCAGCGGGACCATCGGTCTGGAAATCCCTCAGCAATCGATGCACTTGTCGTCGGCTCAGTCCCAACACGTTGGCCGCGGTCACAGCCGTCATCCGGCCTTGTGTCACTTGGCTCAATACTTCAATGCGGTTCAGCTCACGTTCGCTCATAATCACCAGTCCCACAGCCACACTCCAATCCTGCTTCAGACAGGGAAGTGTGCCATTTCTACTTTGCAGATGTGGGACATTCTAACTTTGCGCGTACAGCTGATCTGTGGATAACTTATGTTATGTTGATATTCGATCTAGCTTCACAACTAAATGTCATACCAAAGTCTACATACATACATACAGACCGCCTCGCTGCCGCATGTGGTCGAGAGTCACATAGATGACCTGCTTGGTGGAATAATAAGTAATATTTTTTTGAAAAATCTGCCTTGGATCGCGCCGACTGTGGCCATATTGGCTGTCGGGTCCGGATTTCTGGACCGCATAAACATTTCATTTGATGGTGCAGATCAAGACGTGGCCGAGGCGCTGGACGTTGAACCTGTCGATCTCGCCACTGCTGTGATCGCCGCTGTAGGACCGATGTCGAATATCGTGCTGACTAACACGCTGAGCGATAGCCGTGTCGATTTCGACGTGATCCTCGAAGAGCTGTAAAACCTTTTGAATATTGCAAAACGCTCGGCCTGGGTGTCGGGCGTTTTTGTAGTGCTGCTTTTTGTGGCAGATCCATAATTATGATTGTTTTGAGGGGTGATTGGCGGGGCCGTCATCCCGAACAAAATTTAAATCTGGACCCAACGCGCTGTCGTGGATTGCACACCGGCAAGGTTTGAGTATTGTGATCGCCATGGTTAAAACGAGTACTTTTTTCGATGAGATGCGATCTGGCAATGGTGCGCGCGATCCGTATACCAAGTATGACGCGTGGTTTGCCCAGCAGAACAACGAACGCTTGGCGCAAAAGTCCGCCGAGGCTGATGCGTTCTTTAGGCGTACTGGTATTACGTTCAATGTCTATGGCCAGTCTGACGCAGAAGAACGGCTGATCCCGTTCGATCTGGTTCCGCGCATCATCTCGGACAAGGAATGGACAAAGCTGTCCAAAGGCATCGAACAGCGCGTCTACGCGATCAACGCGTTTTTGCATGATATCTACAACCGTCAAGAAATTTTGCGGGCTGGTATTGTGCCGACCGAACTGATTGCCAACAACGATGCGTTCCTGCCGCAGATGATGGATTTCACGCCACCGGGCGGGATTTATACCCACATCGTCGGCACCGACATCGTGCGTACCGGACCTGACGATTTTTTCGTGCTTGAAGACAACGCACGCACCCCGTCTGGCGTGAGCTATATGTTGGAAAACCGCGAAACTATGCTGCAGATGTTCCCCGAACTGTTCGCGTCGATTAAGGTTAAGCCGGTCAGCGATTACCCGAAAAACCTGCGCCGCGCCCTTGAGGCATCAGCGCCAAAATCGTGCGAAGGGCGGCCCTGTGTGGTGGTTCTGACGCCGGGGATTCACAATTCGGCCTATTACGAACACAGCTTTCTGGCGGACCAGATGGGTGTTGAGCTGGTTGAAGGCCATGATCTGAAGGTCGTGGACGGCCATATCGCCATGCGCACGACGCGCGGCTACAAAGTCATCGATGTAATTTATCGCCGCGTGGATGATGAATTCCTTGATCCATTGACGTTCAATCCGACGTCGATGTTGGGCGTTCCCGGCATCATGGATGTCTACCGTACGGGCAATATCACGATCACCAACGCACCCGGAACCGGTGTCGCGGATGATAAGGCGATCTACAGCTATATGCCTGATATTATAAAATTTTACACAGGTGAACGTGCGATCCTGAAGAGCGTTGAGACGTTTCGTTGTTCGGAACCGGATACGCTGAAATATGTCCTCGATAATCTTGCTGATCTGGTTGTCAAAGAAGTGCACGGGTCGGGTGGCTACGGCATGCTTGTCGGGCCAGCGGCGACCAAAACAGAAATTGCTGACTTTGCGATAAAGCTGAAAGCGCGTCCGTCAAATTACATCGCGCAGCCAACGCTGGCGCTGTCGACTGTGCCGATTTTCACCGATGCAGGGCTTGCGCCGCGCCATGTCGATTTGCGCCCGTTTGCGTTGATGTCGCCGAAAGGCGTGAGCATCACGCCGGGTGGTTTGACGCGGGTGGCGTTGGCCGAAGGGTCGCTGGTGGTGAATTCATCGCAAGGCGGCGGCACCAAAGATACGTGGGTATTGGAAGACTGATGCTGGGAAAAACTGCAGGTGGTCTGTACTGGATGTTCCGTTATCTTGAGCGGGCGGAGAACACTGCGCGCTTGATCGAAGCGGGGTTTCGCATTGCGCTGACACGGTCCGACGACGCCGAAGCCGAATGGAAGTCGGTTATTGTCACGCTCGCCAGTAACACCAAGTACAAGACCAAACATGAAAGCTACGACAGCACACAGGTGGTTGATTTTCTGTTGCGTGACGAAACCAATTCCGGTTCGGTTTTGTCGATGGTAAAAGCTGCGCGCAACAACGCCCGCCTGACCCGCACAGCCCTGACGTCCGAAGTCTGGTACGCGATCAACGACACATGGATGGCGTTAAAAGACTTGCTAAAAGACCCGATCCCCGAGACCGAGCTTCCAGCCGTTCTGGCAACGATCCGCCAGCAATCGGCATTGGTGCGCGGCGCGTTGGTGGGGACGATGTTGCGCAACGATATGTATCATTTCTGTCGCCTTGGTACCGCACTTGAACGGATGGACAACACGGCGCGGATCATTGACGTTAAATACTACGCGCTGCTGCCGTCACCTGCGTTTGTGGGCAGCAAAATGGACAATGTGCAGTGGGAAACCTTGCTGCGGTCGGTGTCGGCGCACCGCGCGTTCCGATGGGCCGTTGACGATGATTTTGCAGCCCCTGCGATTGCGAAGTTTTTGATTTTGGATGGCCGGATGCCGCGATCGTTGGCGTTTTGCGCTGGTGAAATTACCAAGAACCTTGGTCATTTGGCGAACGACTACGGTGAGAAGCTCGGCTCAAACGATCAAGCGGACGCGCTTCAGGCGTTGTTTAAGGGCCGCGATATCGGGTCGATTTTTGAAGAAGGTCTGCACCAGTTTGTGAGCCGTGTCATTGCTGACACGTCGCAATTGGCGGGCCAAATCGAAAGGGACTACCGGTTCACCGGCTAAATGAAACTGCACATTAGTCATAAAACAGACTACGCCTATAGTGCGCCTGTCGGATACGCGCTGCAAAAAGTGCGCTTGCGGCCGCTGTCAAATCCACAGCAAACGGTGCTGGATTGGACGAACACCGTCACGGGCGGCAAGATCGAGACTGGATACCTTGATCATTATGGCAACCATGTCGATCTGTGTAGCATCGATTCGGGCGGGCAATCCTTGACGATTTTTGCCAGTGGAACGGTTGAAACCATGCCGTCTAATGGCGTTTTGGGAATGGTCTTCGGGCGCGCACCGCTTTGGCATTTTTTGCAGCCAACTGATAAGACGATGGCAGGTGACGGGGTCAAGGCGCTGGCAAAGCTGATCGATCAAGACGGTTCGGTTCTGGACGGATTGCACGCAATGTCTGCGGCCGTGCTTAGCGCTGCACCCTATACAATTGGGGCGACTGACGCGCAGACCAGTGCTGAAGATGCGCTGCGCATCGGGGCAGGGGTGTGTCAGGATCACGCACAGATTTTCATCTCTGCGGCGCGGGTCGCGGGTATTCCGGCACGTTACGTCAGCGGCTATTTGATGATGAACGAAACCGTTGACCAAGACGCCAGCCACGCATGGGCCGAAGCGCATATCGACGGGCTTGGTTGGGTCGGGTTTGATGTTTCCAACGGATATTCCCCTGATGAACGCTACGTGCGCATCGCCACTGGGCGTGACGCAAGCGACGCGTCGCCGATCAAAGGTTTGCGCATGGGCAATGCCGATGAGAGCCTAATTGTATCTTTGCAGGTGCAGCAGTAAAGACAAAGTTCATAGAATTCCTTAAGGTATCAAAATGACTTACTGCATCGGCATGCGGCTCGACAAAGGGCTGGTGTTCATGTCGGACACCCGCACAAGCGCGGGCCTAGACAATTTCGCCGTTGCTAAGAAAATGTTTACTTGGAATGTTCCGGGCGAGCGCGCAATTACGATCATGACCGCCGGTAACCTGGCGACGACGCAATCGTTGATCAGCCTGCTCGAGGAACGGTCAAAATCACCCGCGGATCGCAATCCAAGCATTTTGGCTGCTGAGACGATGTTTCAGGTCGCCCGACTGGTCGGCGCCACCCTGAAAGAGGTGATCGCGGACAGCGCCCCAACAGGCCAAACTGCCAGCGACAAGTTTGGGGCGTCAATCATTGTCGGTGGAGAGATCCACGGCGGCAAACCTGCGATTTTCATGATTTATCCGGCTGGAAATTTTATCGAAGTGACGGACGACACCCCGTTTTTCCAGATTGGGGAAACCAAGTACGGCAAGCCGATTTTGATACGGGCATATGAAGCCGCGATGAGCTTTGAAGAAGCGGTGAAATTGTTGTTGGTGTCTTTTGATTCAACGGTCAAATCCAACCTGTCCGTTGGCATGCCGTTTGATTTGCAAATTTACGAATTTGGATCGTTGGATAGCAGTCGCGTGACACGGATCGAAGAGGATGATCCAGTTTACCAGGCGATTTCATCGGGCTGGGGCGCTGCGCTGCGCGATGCGTTCACGAAATTGCCGAACTACGGTGTGTAGCGAATGTCAGTGATCTGATGAGTCGCAGTCGCCAAACAGTCAGCTGGTTGGTGAATGACCGCACACGTTTAACGCGAAAATAGGGGTTAAACCCGCCAGAAAGCCGCTTTTTGAGCGATATGTGGATTTTTTAATCGACTGCGGCATATTGTCATGTTATTTTGTAACTCCCAAGGACCCCATCGGATATCGGGTTTTGTGTTGCCCTTGCGACGTTAGAGCCGAGCGATGATCTGTTGTGGTGATAGGGTGAGTGTTTCGAGGATATTGCACCCGTGTTTTCTGACCGTCGAGATGACGGATCTGATGTCAGCGAAGATCTGCGCGCCCTCGAGGGTGCGGAAAGTTCCCGAGATTTTCATGCGCAACTTCATCATGCGCAGGTCCCGTTCGGCCTGATTGTTGGTGAAGGGAACTGTGAAGTCCGTAAGGAACCTTAGGACGTCATCACGGTAGTCGCGCAAGCGGACCAGAAGGTTATGGCCTGGCCGCCTGGCTTTTCGGCCTCGCGCACCAGTGCGTCTAGCCAGTGGGTCTTGTCGCTCATGGAAGGCGAGGCCCTCGGTGAGGATCGCCATGTATTTGGTGAGGATGCCGTGGTGAACCGACGTGGGGAGTTCGGTCTCGCCTCGCCCCTGAGCCGCGCACTTGAGCTGATTGGCGCTGTTGAGCAGCACGCTCATCGCGCACGCCCACGGCTCCTTTTCGATTTCTTCGATGGCCTTGAGTTCCCGTAAATGATGCGCCCCGCACAGGGCGTGCGCGTCCACCCCACTCATATGGGCGTAATAGGACTTCCAGTGGTCATGAACAATTGTCCCGCCGGTCAGGAAGGATGGAACAGCACCGCGCTTGGCGCTGATGCGATAATGCGTGAAGGCGAGATCGCTGATTGAGTGCAGCCAGTGCAGCTTACCATCAACACGAAGTCCGGTCTCATCCAGATGCCGAACGCCGCCTTCATTGAGCCGGGCCAGAATGTGTTCGACGACGCCACCCAAGGTACGCGCTGTGCCGTTCACCCAGTTGGTCACGCTGGCCGCGCATAGGCTGGTGGCACCAAACAAATCACGCAGGAGTTGGCAGACCCGATCCTCGGGGATCAGCTGCTGAACATTGCAGTAGACCGCCGCCGCCCGAATGCGCTTACCGTATTGCACGTGTGCATTCACGCCATCGGGAAAGGTGGCTGTCGTCGTGGCTCGGCAATGGCCACAACAATAAATCGCTGCCTGATGCTCTGTGACCTCCAGACGCGGCACCGGTATGTCATAAACCTGACGCCTCTCCACCGCCTTGATCATCCCAGCCGTCAAGCCATGCTGACAGGTGCCACAGGCCTCAGCCTCATGTCGCTCCACAAAGTCAGGCGTTGCTGTCTGACGTAGGGTGTCGCCTCGGTGGCCAACTTAACCACCACTTTTCTTACCGGACTTACCACGCAGGCTACGCGGTACCGGCTTCTTCAACCCATCACTCGAAGGCGGCTTGCTGCTATTACTGCTGTTCTTGGCCAACTGACGCCGCAGATCCGCATTCTCTTGCGCCATGCTCGCCAACGCGGCTTCCAACTCGGCGATCCTGCGCAGAGCCGTGGCAAGGAGTTGTTCAAGAGCAGTAACTTGGTCCATTCCACCAATGATTCAGAGAAATCGTCACAGCACCACGAAATTCAGACCACAACAGAAAATTCATGCGCCTAATGGCCAAGGAGACTCACATCAAAACTGACAAAAACCCGTTATCGGCTGGGGTGCTTGGGAGTTACAAGAAATCAATGAAGCGGCGTGGCCGCCCTCATATCTTCGTCAACGATAAGCTCCATTCTTACGGTGAGACGTTGAAGGAGATCGGCAATGCCGACAAGCAGAAAACTGGCGGCTGGAAGACCCTCCGTGCTTCACATTGGCAACCAATGTTGACGTCTACTTCTGCGACCCGCAGTCGCCTTGGCAACGCGGATCGGACGCCAGCAGAGACGTTCGCCGAGTGTGTTGCGTCGATCGGCTGAGACCGCCACCGAAAGGTAACGCATTTATAAACGCTGACCCCGCTTTGCGCCCCGGGATACTTTTGATGCAAAGACGCGAGGCAGGGTGAGGTGAGTTTAGCCTTGGGTGATTTTGGCCAAGGTTTGCAGGGCTGTTTTGGCGCCGCCGCTGTCGATGCTTTCCTTGGCCATTTCCACGCCAGCTTTGAGGCCTTCGACCTTGCCTGCCACCAGCAATGCAGCGGAGGCGTTGAGCAACACCGCGTCGCGGTAAGCGGAGGCTTCACCGTCCAGCAGGGCGCGGAAGGCCTTGGCGTTGTCTGCGGGTGATCCGCCTAAGATGGAATGGAACGGATGCACAGGCAGGCCTGCGTCTTCGGGATGGACTTCGCGCGCCGTGATCATCCCCTGCGACAGGGCCGCCACAGACGTTGTGCCGCAGATCGTGATTTCGTCGGTACCGTCTGAGCCGTGGACCAACCATGCGGCTTCGGTCCCGAGGTCTTTGAGGGTTTCTGCCATCGGGAAGATCAAATCAATGGCGAAGGCCCCTGTCAGTTGGCGTTTGACGCCTGCAGGATTGGTCAGCGGGCCGAGGATATTGAAAATCGTTTTGCAGCCCAGTTCCTGACGGGTCGGCATCACGTGTTTGATGGCTGGATGATGCATTGGGGCCATCATAAAGCCGATACCGGCCTCGCTGATGCAGCGTTCGACCACGTCCGCGCCGACCATGACATTGACGCCCATTTCCCCGAGCGCATCTGCAGCACCTGACAGCGAGGACAGATTGCGGTTGCCGTGCTTGGCGACGGGCACGCCCGCACCCGCGACCACAAAGGCGGTGGCGGTTGAAATATTGAGCGTGCCTTTGCCGTCGCCGCCAGTGCCAACAATGTCCATCGCACCGATTGGGGCTTTGACGGGGACGCAGCGCGCGCGCATGACCGAGGCGGCTGCTGCGTATTCTGCCACAGATTCGCCGCGCGCGCGCATCGCCATCAGCAGTCCGCCGATTTGTGAGGGTGTCGCGCTACCTTCAAACAGGGCGTCGAAGGCCATTTCTGCCTGTGCACGGCTGAGCGGGCCTTCGGATGCGGCGTAGATCAGGGGCTTCATCATATCGCTCATGCTGGGACTTTCGACTTTGAGGGCATTACATCTAGGAAGTTTTGCAGCATAGCGTGGCCGTGTTCGGATTTGATGCTTTCGGGGTGAAATTGCACGCCGTGGATTGGCAAGTCGCGGTGTTGCAGGCCCATGATCGTCCCATCGCTCAGCTCGGCGGTGATCTCGAGGCAATCGGGAAGCGTTTCGCGTTCAACCGTGAGGGAATGATAACGCGTCGCCTCAAACGGGGTGGGCAGACCCTTGAACACCGATTTGCCGTTGTGATGCATGGTGCCCATTTTGCCATGGACGATTTCATGGCAGCGAATAACCTTGCCGCCGAAGGCTTCGCCAATGGTTTGATGACCAAGGCACACGCCCATCAGCGGGGTCTTTGTTTCGGCGGCGGCTTTGGTCAGGGCCAGACAGATGCCAGCCTGCGCCGGATCGCAGGGACCAGGCGACAGCACAATGCCGGACGCCCCCATGCCCATTGCCGTTTCAACGTCAATCGCGTCATTGCGGCGAACGACAACATCCGCGCCAAGTTCGCCGAAATAATGCACCAGATTGTAGGTGAAGCTGTCATAGTTATCGATCAGAAGAAGCATGGAATTGCCACCTTTGGGATGGGTTAAATTGGGGCTACTTTCATGCCGTGGCCCCTTGTATAGTGTGTCCATACATGGGCTGGAGCGCAAGTTGCGTCAAGACCTGCATTACACCCCAAACCGGCCCATAAGAGGCCAATTGGGACCGACAAAAGAGGCGACGAGCATATGCGCGGAATGATAGGTGGGATATTGACGGGCGGCTTGGTGTCCGCATTGGGCTTGGGTGCAGCATCCATAATGAGCGAGCTGCCCGCAGGGCTGACACCCCCCGCGCCACCATTGATTGACGCCCCGATAGCAGAGCCCGTTGCGGTAGATGCAGATGAGACGAGCAATCTGACTACACCGGTGGGCAGTCTCTCCATCCAAGAACCACAGGCACCGGATTTGCCCGACGGTGAGGCGGCGATTGTAGAGCCAGGTGCGCCGCAACCCTCAGCGCCGGAAGCCCAAGCGCCGCGCGCGGACACTGACCCGCTTGATGAGCCCGAGGTTTTGTCAATTGAAGGAGTGATGACCGCGCCGAATGCCTCCGAAGCTGTTATTTTGCTGGCCCAGCCCGTTGATCCGGTGTTGCCCAACCCGCAGTCATTGGCGCCACAAACGCCAGTGAACGAGGCGGATTTGACCATTTTGACCACACCCGCCCAGCCGACCGTCGTCGTTGAACCGGAAGTGGACGAAAGTGAAATTATAGCGGACGACCCTGCGGTTTCGGACGTTGCGGTGCCGCCATCCGAGGACACGTTTGTGGTGGATTTGGGCGCAGCGCCTGAGGGGATTGAAGACGCCCCGACAGACCAACCTGCGGATGAGGTTTTGGCCTCTGGAACCCAGAGTGAGGACGCGCCTGCGATACCGCGCCTTCAGTTGCAGGGCGGCGAAAACACGTTGCTGGCTGAGCGCGCAACGGGTGTGACCGTGCGACGACCCACTGGCGATGCCGTGGCCGCGCCCGAAGAGACCGAGACCACGGCGCAGATCAATGCGCTGTTGGATTTTGCTGCGACGTCGGGCGACGACGGATCAAAGCCGCTGATGTCGATTGTTTTGATTGATGACGGGTCTATGTCGGCTGCAGCAGCCGCATTGGCGGGTTTGGCATTTCCGGTGACAATCGCGCTGGATCCACTGCAGGAAAATGCTTCGGCATTGATGGCGCGCTACCGCGACGACGGCTTTGAGGTCGCGGTATTGGCCAAGCTGCCAGAGGGCGCGGTGCCAAGTGATGTAGAAATCACATTCGAGAGCGTTTTTAGCACCTTGCCAGAAACGATTGCGGTGCTTGATATTGGTAACGGTGGTTTACAGACGCACCGCGCTGTGACTGATCAGGTGATGAATGTTCTGGCCTCGCAAGGGCGCGGTTTCGTGACCATGAGCCAAGGATTGAACATGGCGGTACGTGCCGCTGAACAGGCGGGCGTGCCTGCGGCAGTGGTCTACACAGATCTGGACGATGATGATCAGGACGCGCGGGTAGTGCGCCGCTTTGTGGATCAAGCTGCGTTTCGTACCCGTCAGGAAAGTGGTGTCGTGCTGGTGGGTCGTATGCGCCCCGACACGATTTCGGCGTTGATCCTTTGGGGATCGACCAGCCAAGATGACCAAATTGCCATTGTGCCGCTCAGCGCGGTCTTGCGCGCACAGTAGCGGCAAAAACGGGTGGCAGATATTGTGCGGCGATAAAAGTCAATGCGGCACAATTCGCGCTATGAATTGCCTGACCTGAACATCGTCGCGTCGGCAGCGGCGCGGCGAATGGCGTTCGATTTGTGCACGGTTTCCATATATTCGGCCTCTGGGTCGCTGTCATAGACAACGCCGCCGCCCGCTTGGATATAAAGCTGGTCACCCTTCAGCACGGCAGTACGCAGCGCGATGCACATGTCCATGTCACCGTTCGCTGAAAAGTAGCCACAACCGCCGCCGTAAAGCCCACGCTTTTCCGGTTCCAACTCGTCAATGATTTCCATCGCTCGGACTTTGGGCGCGCCCGAGACAGTCCCTGCGGGCATACCAGCAAAAAACGCTGACAGCGCGTCTTGATCGTCGGCCAACTCGCCCACGACGTTTGATACGATGTGCATGACGTGGCTGTAGCGTTCGACGATGAATTGTTCCGTCGGGCGCACTGTGCCGATCTTGCAGACCTTGCCAGTGTCGTTGCGGCCAAGATCAAGCAACATCAAATGTTCGGCAAGCTCTTTTTGGTCGGCTAGTAAATCAGCTTCAAACGCGTTGTCTTCCTCTGGTGTGGCGCCGCGGGGGCGGGTGCCCGCGATCGGGCGAATCGTGACTTCCGAGCCGAACACGCGGACCAGAATTTCAGGGCTGGCACCGATGACCTGATAATCGCCGTAGTTGAAATAGAACATGAACGGTGACGGGTTGGTGCGGCGCAAGGAACGATACAATGCAAAGGGCGGTTCACTGTAGGTTTGTGTCCAGCGTTGCGACGGCACACATTGGAAAATATCGCCCGCACGGATGTAGTCTTTGGCCTTTTCAACGGCGTCCATATAGCCCGATTTGGTAAAGTTCGACACGGGGTCGGGGACGTCGACTGCACTGCCCAAGGTGCGTTCGGTTAATGGCACGGGCAATTCCAGCGCGCGCTGCGCGTCCATCACCCGTTCAGCGGCTTGCGCATAGGCGGCTTTGGCCGTGAGGCCGGAGGTCGCATAGGCAGGCGCCACGAGGATGACTTCGCCTTTTACACCGTCCAGCACGGCCACAACAGAGGGGCGCAACATCACAGCGTCGGGCAAGCCAAGCGGGTCGGGGTTTACATCGGGCAGGTGTTCAACCAGCCGGATCATATCATAGCCGAGGTAGCCAAACAGGCCCGCACTGGCGGCTGGAAGATCAGCAGGCAGATCAATCTGGCTTTCCGCGATCAGGCTGCGAAGATTATCGAGGGGATCACCGGACTGATCGATAAATCCGTCTTCGTCAAAGCGTGCGTCGCGGTTGATGCGGCTTTGCGTGCCGTTGCAGTCCCAAATCAGATCCGGCTTCATCCCAACAATAGAATAGCGACCCCGAATTTCGCCGCCCGTCACAGATTCCAGCAAAAACGCGTGTTTGCCAGCTGCGGTGAGTTTCAGCATCAGCGACACAGGCGTGTCGAGATCGGCGGTCAGACGGGTGTAGACGATCTGGTTTTCACCCGCGTCATATCCCGCGCTGAAAGTGTCAAAATCGGGTGTCATGATCTAGCGGAAGTTTGTGTGAACAGCGTTGCGCGCCTGTTCGTTGACTTGCACATCGGTTCGCAACTGCACGGTTCGGCTGTACAACTCGTAGATGTCCTGCGCGATGCCTTCACCTGCTGATTCAGCGACGGACGCGACTTCAGCTGTGTAGGCTTCGTCGGACGAGTCGGCGGCGGTGATCGCGTCAAGCCGCACAATGATCGCGCCGTTCTCTGTCGGCAGCACGCGCACGTTGCCGATTTCCATTTCAAACACATCCCTGAGGAACGTAGGCGGCGTGCCATTGATAAAGCCGCGCCGTGTGATGTTGTTTTCCTGGATCGCGTTCAGGTCAAGGAATGCGAAATCCTGCACCGCAGACATGAGTTGTGCCTGCTTAGCTTCGGCGGCGGCAATGACCGCTGCGGCGGTTTCTTGGGCTTCCCAGCCCGCAACAACTTGGTCGCGAATGTCATCCAGCGGGATCAGGGCAGGTGGGCGCACGTCGATCACATCAACGGCAAACAAGCCGCCGTCATCAAGTTCTGCCAGTTCCGGAAAGTCCCCGACGTCTTGCGTTGCGGCCACATCACGAAAGGCGGCGTAGGCGGCGATATCATCGGTGGTGAGGCTGGTAAAGTCGAGTTCGCCCAGCACCATATCGGTTTGCGCGACCAAGTTGTCCAAAGATGCGCCACCGGCCAACAGGTTGGTGATCGGATCGATCTGGTCTTCGATCAAACGCTGCGCGCGCGCTGCCGACTGGGTTTCGCGCAGCGCGGGCAGGGCTTGCTCAAAAGTCGTGTTTTGCGCTGCAAGAACCGCGTTCATCCGGAACAATGCAGGGCCAAGATCGGTTGGGAACGGGCCGGACACACCACCGGTTTCAGATGCGAACACGGCCTCTCCTGCTGCGCCCAATTGGGCCAGACTGACATCGCCACCGTCGACATCGTCAAGGCTGAGGCCGCGATCGGCCACCAATTGCGGGAACGTGGTGTCGCCGGCGTTGATCGCATCCAGTGCGGTTTGTGCGGCTTCGTCATTGGCGAAAACCAAGCGTTCAATCAGACGGCGTTCCGCCTGTACGAATTCGTCAATGCGCTCGTCATATTCTAGGCGCAGTTCTTCTTCGTCCACAGGCATGTCATCCTGAATCATCGACGGAACGATCCACGCAAAGCGCAATTCGCGGGTTTCCAAACTGGTGTAAAGATTTGGGTTGGCGTCGTAGTGCGCTTGCAAATCATCTTCGCTCGGCTCTGGCAGGGTGATGTCGACGTCAGCGGCATTCAGCGCAGCCCATGTAAATGTGCGCCCTTCGCGAATAAACTGCGCAACCACCTCACCGAACACGGACGGATCGGGGACGCCGGTAAAGACAGCACCTTGCAGCAAGGCACGCGCAGCGCCCTCACGCAGGTCGGTTTCATATTCACGCACGTTCATACCGGACCGAGACAGCGTTTCGCGGTAGGTTGTGCGATCAAAGGTGCCCTCGAAGCCGCGAAAGTTCGGGTCTGCCAGAACCTGCTCGCTGATGACGCGGTCGCCCACCGACAGACCAAGAATTGCGGCTTCGTTGTCCAAGCTGCGTTCGGCCACGACGATCTGCAACGCCCGACTAGGAACTTGTGCGTCCTGAGCTTCGGGGAAGGAAATTGTGCGGCCTTCTTGCGCGCTTCGAAGTCTGATCTGGGTTTGCAATTCTTGGTAATAGCGTTGCGCGGACAGGGTTTTATCGCCCACCGCCCCAATGGATTGCAGGTTGCCCGACAGACCGGATGCGCCAAAGCCCATCAGTCCCACAAAAAGCAGGCCCAGTATGATCCACACGAAGAAGTTTTTCGTTTTGCCCTTGGTCATGATGCAATCGCCCAAATAATAAGTCAGAATTCACGTTTGCAACTGAATAGGCGCGCGGTGGGCAGGGTGCAAGCGGACTTAAGGCTGATAGGCCACCAGACGGTCAAACAATGCCATTATCCCAGCGCGATCCACGTTGGCAAAGGCGATGCGAAGGTGCTGTTGGCCACCATTATCGGGCATAAACATCGTACCCGGTAGGGTGAGAACGCCTGCCTGTTTCACAAGGTCCTGTGCCAGCGCATCCGACGCCATATCAAACGGATGCTTCAGATAGGCAAAATAGGCGCCGCAGCCCTCCAGTTCCCAGCCTTTTGCCGCAAGACGTGGAAATTGATCCTCAATCGCAGCGCGCCGGTCCAGTATCTCGCGGCGTTCCCCCGCCAGCCAATCGCGCAAGTTGCGCATGCCCCAAAGGGCGGCGTGTTGGCCCAATTGGTTGGGGCAGATCGTGACCGTGTCGAGGAACTTTTCCACTTCGGCCAAACGTTCAGAAGACGCGATCAAGGCACCGACACGGTGGCCCGTCAATCGATATGCCTTTGAGAACGAGTAAAGCTGGATCAATGTGTCGTCCCAGTTCGGGTCGCCGAACAACTGATGCGGTGCGCCTGTCCGGCTGTCAAAATCGCGGTAGGTTTCGTCAATGATCAGCGCAATGCCGCGCCCGCGCGCGAGGTCTGCGAAGGCTTGCACCGTTTCAGCCGGATATTCGACGCCGCCCGGGTTATTCGGTGTGACCAGCGCGATTGCGCGGGTTTTGTCGGTGATCAGTGCTGCGGCATCTTTTGCGCTGGAGATTAAGCCATTGGGTGCGGCAAGAGGCACGGTTGTGACGCCCGCCATATCGAGCCACATGCGGTGGTTGAAATAATACGGCACGGGGAGAATAACCTCATCGCCCTCACCGCAGAGTGTGGAAATTGCCGCCGCAAACGCCTGATTGCAGCCAGACGTGATCGCCACGTTGTGGGGTGTGATTGTCCCACCATAAGCCCGCGACCACTGCGCCGCGACTTCTGCGCGCAAGTCAGGCAGGCCGAGGACAGGGCCATATAAATGGGTCGTATCGTCTTCAATAATCATCCGCGCCATCGCCTCGCGCATCGCCAAAGGGGGCGGGTCCACAGGGGCGGCCTGACTGACATTAATAAGCGGGCGGGTGCTAAAATCGACGCCGTCCAACCAGCGTCGCGCCTCCATGACTGGTGGGGAGAATGTCGTGGCGGTGCGGGGAAGGGTCATATTTTTTCTCATCTGCAGGAGCCTCCGGCGGGAGTTGTAAAGCCAAGATGAAGAATAAAGCCCATCTTCATCTTGGCCAGATAAACTCTCCCCGAAGGGCCGGTTTCGCTCAAGCGCGCCTAATCTTTGCCGCGATACGGTTCGACGTATTGCAGCGCCATGTCCCACGGGAAGAAAATCCATGTGTCTTGGGACACGCCGGTGATGAACGTATCGACCTGCGGTTCACCTTCGGGTTTGGCATAGACAGTCGCGAAATGTGCTTTTGGATATTGCGCGCGCACCAGTTCAAGGGTTTTGCCGCTGTCGACCAAATCATCAATGACAAGAATACCAGTTCCGTCGCCCATCATCGTGGCATCGGGGGATTTCAGCACGCGGGCTTCGCGTCGTTGATCGGCTGCCCCGCCACCGGAATAATACGAGATGACCGAAATTGTATCGACCGTGCGAATGTCGAGTTCGCGCGCCACGATCATCGCAGGCGCCATGCCACCACGGGTGATCGCAACAACGGCTTTCCACGCCCCATCATCAGGACCTTTACCGTCAAGGCGCCATGCAAGCGCGCGGCTGTCGCGGTGGATTTGATCCCATGAAATATGGAAACCTTTTTCGTGGGGCAGGCGGCTTTCGTCTTTGGCGGTCATGGCATCGTCCTTGTTTGGTCTTTGTTAGTCTTTATTCGGGGACATATCGGGGGCATCGACGGCCTTCATGCCAACAACGTGGTAGCCAGCGTCAACGTGATGGACTTCACCGGTGACGCCTGAACTGAGGTCAGACAGCAGATAAAGGGCCGAACCGCCAACCTCGTCGATGGTGACGTTTTTGCGCAGGGGGGAGTTGTATTCGTTCCATTTCAGGATGTAGCGGAAATCGCCAATTCCCGAGGCCGCAAGCGTTCTGATCGGCCCTGCCGAAATGGCGTTCACCCGGATGCCGTCCTTGCCAAGGTCTTCGGCCATATAACGTACCGAGGATTCCAACGCTGCCTTGGCGATCCCCATGACATTATAATGCGGCATGATGCGTTCAGCGCCGTAATAGGTAAGGGTTATGGCAGACCCACCTTTGTTCATCATCTTTTCGGCGCGCTGCATAACGGCCGTGAACGAATACACCGAAATATCCATCGTCATCATAAAATTGGCGCGGCTGGTATCAACGTAACGACCACGAAGTTCATTTTTATCAGAAAATCCAATGGCATGGACAACGAAGTCAAAGTTGTCCCAACGCGTCTTCAAGCCATCAAACAGGGCATCGATCGAGGCTTCGTCGCCAACATCACAAGGCAGAACGAAATCTGACCCAAGGGAGGCGGCCAGTGGGACGACCCGTTTCTTCAGCGCGTCCCCCTGATATGAAAAAGCAAGGTCTGCACCCGCATCGCCGAGGGCCTTAGCGATACCCCAAGCGATGGATTTTTCGTTGGCGAGACCCATAATAAGGCCGCGTTTCCCCTGCATCAAATTGGATGGCATGAATTCCCCTTCGCACGATCGGACATTTTGGCCGAGCCTCAAAGCCACCCATTGGCGGCCGCTGTTGATTGGGTGTAAGCGATAGGCGCGGGTGCCACAAGACTTTCAGGCGCGCCGCGTTTGGCACTTGACCGACACCGCGCCGAGGCCAACTAAGATGAAAACGTGTATTGAAAGGCGAATGATATGGCAGACCGCAGCGGACTATTTGCAGGCGATAATCCCTTTGACATCGTGCGAGCTTGGTTGGCCGAGGCGCAAGAAGTAGAGCCCAACGATCCTAATGCCGTGGCCTTGTCCACGGTTGACGGTGACGGCATGCCGAATGCGCGGATTGTTCTGCTAAAGGATGTTGAAGACGACGGGTTCGTCTTTTTCACCAATTACGGCAGTACCAAAGGCCAAGAGTTGGATCAGTCCGGCAAAGCCGCGTTTGTTATGCATTGGAAATCCCTGCGACGTCAGATCCGTGTGCGCGGCACCGTCACGCGGGAAGACGGCCCGCAGGCGGATTCCTATTTCCAGTCGCGCAATTCCCAAAGCCGCCTTGGGGCTTGGGCGTCCCAGCAATCGCGTCCACTCGCCTCGCGTGATGCGCTGGTTGCACAGGTTGAACAGGCGGCAACAGAACACGGGCCAGATCCGATTCGACCGCCATTTTGGGGTGGTTTCCGTATCTGTCCGGTTGAAATTGAATTCTGGGCCGACGGCGCATCTAGGTTGCATGATCGGTTCAGGTGGTCGCGACAAGGGCGAGTAAAGCTTTGGGAAATAAACCGATTATACCCATAATTATTCACGCTACGTAAAAAGGTCGATCTGAGCGCTTGTATGTTCTTGATCAAACAGTCAGTTATCTCAGGATTGGATAGCTCGCGGTTGTTTTAGTGGATACGCGAGCCTGGGCTTAAACATGAACGATATTACAACCGAAGGCTACGTCATGAAGGGCCACGTCAAGTGGTTTGACGCAGGCAAAGGGTTTGGTTTCATCCTTGCCCAAGAGGGTGGCGCGGATATTTTGCTGCACGCCAATGTCCTGCGAAACTTTGGACAAAGTTCCGTCGCTGACGACACTGGCATCGAAGTGTTGGTTGCCGAAACAGAGCGCGGCCTGCAGGCGATTGAAGTTTTATCCATTGAACAAAATCTAGCACCACCCGGATCAGGGCTTGCTGACTTTGCCGAATTTGATCCCGCAGACATCGCCGCCGTCCCGATTGAACCTGCACGGGTTAAATGGTTCGACAAAGGCAAAGGGTTCGGATTTGCGAATGTGTTTGGCGATGACGCTGACATTTTTGTGCATGTCGAAGTCTTGCGCCTTGCGGGTCTTGCTGATCTGTTTCCTGGCGAGGCCATTGCGCTGCGGGCCATGGAAGGCAAACGCGGGCTTATGGCTGCTGAGGTATTGCCATGGGAAAGCGCTGTTCCGCGTCCTTTATAACGTCGACTATCATAGCATGGACAGCCGCAGTATTCGGCTTTGCTGGTGCTGCGTTTGCGGCGTGTTCGCAAGACACGGTGTCTGTGCGCGGTGATTTCGGATCGGCGCAGTTTACGGTTGAAGTTGCCGATTCAAGTGCAGAGCGGTCCCGTGGTCTGATGTTCGTGGAACAGATGGCAACGACGCATGGTATGTTGTTTGTCTATGGCCACCCACAGAGCGTCAGTTTCTGGATGCGCAACACACTTATCCCGCTTGATATGGTTTTTGTCGATGACACGGGCGTGATCCGTAACATCCATTCCATGGCGCAACCCCTCGATGAGATACCGATATTTGGCGGCACGGACATCCAGTTTGTGCTTGAGATCAATGGCGGGCTGGCCGATCGGCTCGGCATGGACGTCGGAGATCAGATGCAGCACATCAGTTTTGGCAACGCTGCTATTTGGCCGTGTGAAACCAACTGACAAATCAATTAAAAAAAGGTAACTCCCAAGGACCCCATCGGATATCGGGTTTTGTGTTGCCCTTGCGACGTTAGAGCCGAGCGATGATCTGTTGTGGTGATAGGGTGAGTGTTTCGAGGATATTGCCCCCGTGTTTTCTGACCGTCGAGATGACGGATCTGATGTCAGCGAAGACCTGCGCGCCCTCGAGGGTGCGGAAAGTTCCCGAGATTTTCATGCGCAACTTCATCATGCGCAGGTCCCGTTCGGCCTGATTGTTGGTGAAGGGAACTGTGAAGTCCGTAAGGAACCTTAGGACGTCATCACGGTAGTCGCGCAAGCGGACCAGAAGGTTATGGCCTGGCCGCCTGGCTTTTCGGCCTCGCGCACCAGTGCGTCTAGCCAGTGGGTCTTGTCGCTCATGGAAGGCGAGGCCCTCGGTGAGGATCGCCATGTATTTGGTGAGGATGCCGTGGTGAACCGACGTGGGGAGTTCGGTCTCGCCTCGCCCCTGAGCCGCGCACTTGAGCTGATTGGCGCTGTTGAGCAGCACGCTCATCGCGCACGCCCACGGCTCCTTTTCGATTTCTTCGATGGCCTTGAGTTCCCGTAAATGATGCGCCCCGCACAGGGCGTGCGCGTCCACCCCACTCATATGGGCGTAATAGGACTTCCAGTGGTCATGAACAATTGTCCCGCCGGTCAGGAAGGATGGAACAGCACCGCGCTTGGCGCTGATGCGATAATGCGTGAAGGCGAGATCGCTGATTGAGTGCAGCCAGTGCAGCTTACCAGCAACACGAAGTCCGGTCTCATCCAGATGCCGAACGCCGCCTTCATTGAGCCGGGCCAGAATGTGTTCGACGACGCCACCCAAGGTACGCGCTGTGCCGTTCACCCAGTTGGTCACGCTGGCCGCGCATAGGCTGGTGGCACCAAACAAATCACGCAGGAGTTGGCAGACCCGATCCTCGGGGATCAGCTGCTGAACATTGCAGTAGACCGCTGCCGCCCGAATGCGCTTACCGTATTGCACGTGTGCATTCACGCCATCGGGAAAGGTGGCTGTCGTCGTGGCTCGGCAATGACCACAACAATAAATCGCTGCCTGATGCTCTGTGACCTCCAGACGCGGCACCGGTATGTCATAAACCTGACGCCTCTCCACCGCCTTGATCATCCCAGCCGTCAAGCCATGCTGACAGGTGCCACAGGCCTCAGCCTCATGTCGCTCCACAAAGTCAGGCGTTGCTGTCTGACGTAGGGTGTCGCCTCGGTGGCCAACTTAACCACCACTTTTCTTACCGGACTTACCACGCAGGCTACGCGGTACCGGCTTCTTCAACCCATCACTCGAAGGCGGCTTGCTGCTATTACTGCTGTTCTTGGCCAACTGACGCCGCAGATCCGCATTCTCTTGCGCCATGCTCGCCAACGCGGCTTCCAACTCGGCGATCCTGCGCAGAGCCGTGGCGAGGAGTTGTTCAAGAGCAGTAACTTGGTCCATTCCACCAATGATTCAGAGAAATCGTCACAGCGCCACGAAATTCAGACCACAACAGAAAATTCATGCGCCTAATAACCAAGGAGACTCACATCAAAACTGACAAAAACCCGTTATCGGCTGGGGTGCTTGGGAGTTACAAAAAAATGTATTTAAGGTCTTTGCAACCGCGCAAACACCCACTAGATAAGGCCTTGGTTCGGGGCGTGGCGCAGCCTGGTAGCGCATCTGTTTTGGGAACAGAGGGTCGAAGGTTCGAATCCTTTCGCCCCGACCACTTCTAACAATATTCAAAACCCAAGTCTGCAAAGTTCGATCTTTGCAGGCACTTGGTCGCCTCAGAGGGGTTGACTACCGGCGGCCCTCAGCAGGGCCCTCAATTCATTGGACACCGATAGATCAGGGAACCGCACTTGTTGTGCGCCTCCTGACCGCTGTGGCACGCGGATGTAATTGTCAGCCGTCACCAAATACCCCAGAGACGTGTCGCGCCCCGTGAACGCGATGATGAATTTGGGCAGGGCTTGTACGGAGCCGTTAAATTGCAAAATGAGGGCGGCGGCTGATTCTGTGTCTTGAAAGGACTCGCAGCGGACCTCGTTGCGGCTGGGTTGGACGACAGTTTGGGCCGGCCCGTCGCAAATTGCGGCAGCTGCTACGAACAAGTTGGATGGATAGGCAGGAATATAAGCCTGTTGCGCACCTTCGGCGGCGTCGCCAGCGGTTGCTGCCACGCCGGATACCACTGCTTCGGTGCAGCCTGCCAATGCCATTACCAAAGTTAACACAACCCAACGCATGCAAATCCCCTCGTTACTTTACGTGACAAGACTGACACAGCCGCGTGGTTGCGCAAGTCACGTTTGGCCGATGCGCGGTCACATTCGCGGGCCTGTGGGTAACTCATGTAGAAAGTGAAGTTTGTGGCGTAGCGCTCTGGCATTCTTGGGTTTTTAGGAATTGGTCTGACGGGACGGGTGGCTGGACAGGTCTGTGTGTAACCCTGAGGGAGAATCGGGGGTGGTTTTTTGGTCCCCTTGGTTAAGGTCCGGTCAAGACTGTTTAATCTATATTTAGTGTAAAAATTCTGTTGCCCCTCTAGGTGTAGATGGGCGATGTTGTAAAAGCTGGAAGAGACGACAAAATATAGAGTGTCGCGCACGGCGTGGGACAGGTTTCGGGAGATAGGGTGCTGAACAGTATCTTTGGCTTGAAAGTGACCCCTTCAATTGGGGGCCACAGATCTTTGTTTTGCACGTTTTGAAGTCTCAATCAGCGCACTAACTATTGATCCAGAACGGGTCGATGAGGGACAAGAGGGCCGCAACGTCGGACCCCATATAAAACAGAGGCGAGTGCACGATGAAGATTGAACGCAGTTTCACAAAATCCGGACAAGACGCATTTGCGGAGGTGCCGTTCAAGGCCGCCACATCCGAGATTAGAAACCCTGACGGAACCATCGTTTTCAAACTTGAAAACTGTCAAATACCTATAGGCTGGTCACAAGTCGCGTCAGATGTTATCGCGCAGAAGTATTTCCGCAAAGCGGGCGTGCCATCTGAAACCGTGCGGGTCGCTGAAAAGGGCGTGCCAGAGTTTCTGTGGCGGTCCGTTCCCGCCGAGGGCGCGCAGATGTCCGGCGAGATTTCGGCCAAGCAGGTGTTTGATCGTCTTGCCGGCGCATGGACCTATTGGGGCTGGAAGGGTGGTTATTTCACCACCGAAGAAGACGCTCAAACCTATTTCGATGAGATGCGCTATATGTTGGCGACGCAGCGCGCAGCACCAAATTCACCACAATGGTTCAACACAGGTCTGCACTGGGCCTACGGCATTGATGGTCCTGCACAGGGACACCACTATGTCGATTACAAAACCGGCAAGCTGACCGCGTCGAAGTCATCTTATGAGCATCCGCAACCGCATGCCTGTTTCATCCAATCGGTCAAAGATGATCTGGTCAATGAGGGCGGGATCATGGACCTTTGGGTCCGCGAAGCACGCCTGTTCAAATACGGGTCCGGGACTGGCACTAACTTTTCCTCGCTGCGTGCGTCAGGCGAGAGCCTGTCAGGGGGCGGTAAGTCGTCCGGCCTGATGGGGTTCCTGAAGATCGGTGATCGTGCAGCAGGCGCGATCAAATCCGGTGGTACAACGCGGCGCGCAGCGAAGATGGTGATCGTGGATGCCGACCACCCCGATATTGAGGAATTCATCAACTGGAAGGTGCTTGAGGAACAAAAAGTCGCGTCCATCGTTGCGGGTTCCAAGATGCACGAACAAAAGCTCAACCTGATTTTTGATGCGATCCGCACTTGGGATGGCAAAGCCGACGACGCCTACGATCCAAAGGTGAACCCGGCGTTGAAAGACGCGGTGCGCGAAGCCAAAAAGGTTTGTATTCCGGAAACCTACGTCAAACGCGTGCTGGATTATGCCCGCCAAGGTCATACGGCCATCGAATTCCCGACCTACGACACAGATTGGGATTCCGAGGCGTATAATTCCGTGAGCGGTCAGAACTCCAACAACTCGATCCGCGTAACGGATGCGTTTTTGAAGGCTGTAGAAGACGACGCCAACTGGAAACTTATCAACCGCAAGAACGGCGAAGTCGCCAAGGTCATCAAAGCCCGCGATTTGTGGGAACAGGTTGGCCACGCGGC
This sequence comes from Octadecabacter arcticus 238, assembly GCF_000155735.2. GTDB lineage: Bacteria > Pseudomonadota > Alphaproteobacteria > Rhodobacterales > Rhodobacteraceae > Octadecabacter > Octadecabacter arcticus. The sequence goes on along the minus strand of NC_020908.1, from coordinate 2,354,194 downwards.
ATGGGCCTGCGCCGATCCAGGCATCCAGTACCACGACACAGTCAACGCTTGGCATACTTGCCCGGAAGATGGCGCGATCCGTGGGTCCAACCCGTGTTCCGAATACATGTTCCTTGACGACACGGCCTGTAACCTTGCGTCAATGAACCTGCTGAAGTTCTTCAAGGACGGCGAATTCCAAGTCGAAGACTACATGCACGCGTCCCGTTTGTGGACCGTAACACTCGAGATTTCTGTCATGATGGCACAGTTCCCGTCCAAGGAAATCGCGCAGCGCTCGTTTGACTTCCGCACGCTGGGTCTTGGCTATGCCAACATCGGCGGCTTGTTGATGAACATGGGCTTTGGCTACGATTCCGATGAAGGCCGCAGCATGGCTGGCGCGCTGACGGCGATCATGACCGGTGTGTCATACGCGACATCCGCTGAAATCGCAGGGGAGCTGGGCGCGTTTTCAGGCTATGGGCGCAACAAAGATCACATGCTCAAGGTTATTCGCAATCACCGCAATGCCGCGTACGGCGCATCCGACGGGTATGAAAAGCTCGACATCAAACCAGTTCCGCTGGATCACGCAAATTGCCCCGATGCCCGCCTGATCGACATCGCGATGTCGACGTGGGACGAAGCGTTGCGTCTTGGCGAAAAGCATGGATACCGCAACGCCCAAGTGTCGGTGATCGCGCCCACAGGCACCATCGGTCTGGTGATGGATTGCGACACGACGGGAATCGAGCCTGACTTTGCGCTGGTGAAGTTCAAGAAGCTTGCCGGCGGCGGGTATTTCAAGATCATCAACCAATCGGTGCCAGCGGCTTTGGCTAAACTAGGCTATTCCACATCCCAAGCCGAAGAAATTCAGGCCTATGCAGTCGGTCACGGCACATTGGGCAACGCACCGGGCATCAACCACACCGCATTGATCGGTCATGGGTTTGGTCCGGCCGAGATTGAAAAGATCGAAGAGGCACTGCCATCCGCCTTCGACATCCGGTTTGTGTTCAACCAATGGACGCTGGGTGAAGATTTCTGCACGAAGGTTTTGGGCATTCCAGCCGACAAACTGAACGATCCGACGTTTGATCTGTTGAAATCATTGGGTTTTTCCAAGGAGGACGCCGATCTGGCTAATGACCACGTTTGTGGTACGATGACGCTGGAAGGTGCGCCGCACCTGAAAGAAGAACATTACGTTGTGTTCGATTGCGCCAATCCGTGTGGCAAAACGGGCAAGCGCTACCTGTCTGTCAACAGCCACATCTACATGATGGCCGCGGCACAGTCGTTCATCTCCGGTGCGATTTCCAAGACGATCAACATGGCGAACAACGCCACGATCGAAGACTGCCAAAAGGCTTATGAATTGTCTTGGTCTTTGGGCATCAAGGCGAACGCGCTGTACCGCGACGGATCTAAACTGTCACAGCCTTTGGCCGCAGCCTTGATCGAGGATGACGAAGAAGCAGCTGATATCCTTGAGAACGGCAATATCCACGCCAAGGCGCAGGTCATTGCCGAAAAGATCATCGAAAAGGTCGTCATCAAAGAGATCATCAAAAGCCACCGCGAAAAGATGCCGCAGCGTCGCAAGGGCTACACCCAGAAAGCCAACGTCGGCGGTCATAAGGTGTATCTGCGCACAGGCGAATATGAGGACGGCAACCTCGGTGAGATTTTCATCGACATGCACAAGGAAGGCGCTGGTTTCCGCGCCATGATGAACAACTTCGCCATCGCGGTGTCGGTTGGTCTGCAATACGGCGTGCCGCTGGAAGAATTCGTCGATGCCTTCACGTTCACCAAATTTGAACCTGCGGGCATGGTTCAGGGCAACGACAGCATCAAGAACGCGACGTCGATCCTTGACTATATCTTCCGTGAATTGGCTGTTTCTTACCTCGATCGCACCGATCTGGCACACGTCAAACCAGAAGGCGCGACATTCGACAGTCTTGGTCGCGGCGAAGAAGAAGGCGTGTCCAACATTCAGGAAATGTCGGACAGTGCGGCCTCGCGGTCTTTAGAAGTTCTCAAGCAGATCAGCTCAACAGGTTATTTGCGCAAGCGCGTGCCAAACGATCTGTACGTGTTGCAAGGCGGAGCGGGTGCGGTGGCATTCGGTGGCGGTGATGCGGCGGTCGCACTTGAAACCATGATACCAGCGGTTGCTGTGGGTGGTGGAATGGCAAAAGCCACGACAACAACAGCAATCGCATCCGGTGCCATCGGTATAACGGCGCGGGATAAGGCGAAGATGCAAGGCTATGAAGGCGAAGCCTGCGGCGAATGCGGCAACTACACACTTGTGCGCAACGGCACCTGCATGAAGTGTAATACCTGTGGTGGAACGTCAGGCTGTAGCTAAAAAGGTTCGGGGCGGCATTTGAATATTGCAATACGATGTACGATGCCGCCTTGACGAAACGCCTGAGGGCGTTTCATCGGAGACGTTCAGGCCGCAGGCAGAATACCGGGCGGTACATTAAAATGAGCTTGGACGACGAAACTAAGCGGGGGCTTCGGTCCCCGCTTTTTTTTGGGGTCGTTTCGATCGAATTTGCATCCCAAATCCGATTGAGGGTTGCCAGCCCCCGTCCTGCGCACTCCACCCCGGGATATTTTTGAAGCATAGACGCGGCAAGCAAGGGCTAGACGTTAAGGGATTTTGAAATCCGGTTCGGCGAGGGTGAAGCCGTCAAATGAGAAACCGGGGCTGACAGTGCAGCTGACCAACGTCCAATCGCCCGTGGTACGGGCGGCCTGCCAAGCGTCTTTTGGAACGATACCTTGTGGGCGATCACCCGTTAAAATGTCCGGGCCGAGGCGGTGGTCAGTCTTGGGGCCGAAGTCTGTTTCAGATACGCTCAATATGAGGGGCGCGCCGGCGTGATAGTGCCAGATTTCGACGGCATCAACGCGGTGCCAGTGGCTTGCCATGCCCGATTTAAGCAGAAAGTAGATGCAGGTTCCCGTTGCGCGACCATCGGAGGTCGTGTCGGCCCAGGTTTGGCGATAAAAACCGCCCTCAGGGTGGGGCGCGAGATACAGGGCATCGATGATGTCTTGAGCTGTCATGTCTACAAGTTAGGCTTTGAATCAGGAAAGACCACGAGAAAAATTACAAGGGGAACACCATGAAAGTGATCGTTGTCGGCGCGGGGATTATTGGGGCGTCAATTGCGTGGCATCTGTCCCAGCGTGGAGCCGAGGTTGTCGTGATTGATGGCGGCGCTGCTGGCGCCAGTTCGCAGTCGTTCGGTTGGATCAACGCGAGCTTTTACGCCGATGCCGCGCATCACCGTCTGCGGGTTGCGGGAATTGCGGCGTATGGGCGGCTTATGGCAGTGCAACCCGATCTGGCGGTACAGATGTCAGGGGCACTTTGGTGGGAAGAGCAAGGCACTGCGTTGCAAAAGATGAAGGCGGATTTGGCGGCCCTTGGCTATCCGGTTGCGCATCTAAGCCACCGCGAGGCGCAGGCGTTGGAGCCTGACGTTCGCGGGTTGCCCAGTGATATATTGCAGTTTCCTGACGAAGGCGCAGCGGACGCAGGCGCGGTGGCCGCCGCGTTGCTGACGGCTTCGGGCGCGCAGGTTGTGTCGGGCGTTCAGGTGCTTGGCATTGCCCAGAACGCCGGGACGGTTTGCGGGGTTGAGACGACAGTCGGGCGGATCGAAGCGCCGCGTGTTGTGGTTGCGGCGGGCACGGGATCGCCCGACGTTTTATCCAGTGTTGCGGTCAAATTGCCGATGCTGGTGCGCCCCGGTGTATTTGTGACGACAAAGCCGGTTGCTGTGAAAATTGCGCATGTTTTGGTGACGCCGCACGGCGAAGTGCGCCAGTTGCCAGATGGTCGGATATTGGCGTCAGCGGTTGCCAACCACCAAGGCGATAACGCAACAGACGTGACGGAACGGCCAGAAGACATCGCGGCACGGGTGTTGCGCTGGCTGGACCCGATGGTGGCGGGTGCAACGCTGGACTGGGACCGTGTAGCGCTGGCCTATCGGCCGATGCCCGCAGACGGTTTACCTGTAATCGGGGCCGCGGGACCGACGGGCCTGCACATTGCGGTGATGCATTCGGGTGTGACCTTGGCGGCGATTGCGGGTGAGGCTGTGGCGGCTGAGGTCTTGGGGCAGGGTGCGGAGTATCACGCGCTGTTGGCCCCGTACCGTCCCGATCGATTCCAGTAGGCGGCATAAATGGCAAAAGGCCCCCACGAATGGGGGCCCAATCTGTTGTTGTGCAAGAATTAGCGCAGGATTGAACGGCCTGCAAAAATAGCGGTTTCGCCCAACATTTCTTCGATACGGATCAGCTGGTTATATTTCGCGAGCCTGTCGGAACGGGCCAATGAACCAGTTTTGATCTGACCGCAGTTTGTGGCAACGGCGAGGTCGGCAATCGTTGCGTCTTCAGTTTCACCGGAGCGGTGCGACATCACATTGGTGAAGCGCGCGCGGTGCGCCATGTCGACCGCCGTAAGAGTTTCGGTCAACGTGCCGATCTGGTTCACTTTCACCAGCATTGAATTGGCAGACTTTTGTTCGATGCCCATGGCGAGACGGGCAGGGTTGGTCACGAACAAATCATCACCAACCAGCTGGATTTTATCACCAAGGCGTTGGGTCAGGGCGTTCCAACCGTCCCAATCGTCTTCGGACATACCGTCTTCGATAGAGATAATTGGATAGTCGTTCACCAGCGCTTCGAGGTAGTCGACATTTTCCGCGGAAGTCAGGGATTTGCCTTCGCCCTTCATCTCATACTTGCCACCCTTGTAGTATTCCGTCGCGGCGCAATCGAGTGCGAGGTAGATGTCCTCACCTGGTTTGTAGCCAGCCTTTTCAATGGATTTTAAAATGAAATCAAGTGCGTCACGGGTGGAGCTGATGTTGGGCGCGAAGCCGCCTTCGTCACCGATACCTGTGGACAGGCCCGCGGCTGTCAATTCACCCTTGAGGGTGTGGAACACCTCAGATCCCATGCGCACCGCGTCGCGAATGTTTGTCGCAGACACCGGCATGATCATGAATTCTTGAATATCGATAGGGTTATCAGCGTGTTCGCCACCGTTGATGATGTTCATCATTGGCACGGGCAAGACCCGCGCAGACGTGCCGCCAATATAGCGAAACAGCGGCTGACCCATGTAATCTGCTGCAGCTTTGGCCACGGCGAGAGACACGCTGAGGATCGCGTTTGCCCCCAGACGGCCCTTGTTGTCGGTGCCGTCCAGTTCGATCATCGCCATGTCGATGGCGACTTGTTCGGTGGCGTCAAAGCCCACAATGGTGTCAGCGATCTCACCGTTCACGGAGTCGACTGCTTGCAGCACGCCTTTTCCCATATAGCGCGACTTGTCGCCATCCCGCTTTTCAACCGCTTCGTGAACACCTGTGGACGCGCCCGATGGCACCGCCGCACGGCCCATTGTGCCGTCTTCTAGCGTGACGTCGACTTCTACCGTTGGGTTGCCCCGACTGTCGAGGATTTCGCGGGCGTGGATGTCGATGATCGTGCTCATGGGTTATTCCTTTGGCGAATATTTATCAGGGTGAGCGGTGTTAGCGCAAACAATGGGATGATACCAAACCTATAGCGGCTCAGCTGCGGCTTGGGAAGTGCGCCGCGCGCGGGCTTCGCGGATGAAAGTGAACAATCCCGCGGCGATGACGATGGCGACGCCGATCAGCGTCATGGCGTCGGGGCGTTCGTTCAAAATGACCATGCCAAGGACTAGTGCGAACAACATCCGCGTGTAGCGAAACATCGAAATGAACGCAGCATCGCCCGCACGGGTCGCGGCAACAATGCTGAGATAGGCCGCCAATGCGACCGCGACGCACCCCACAAGGGTCGCGCTGTCTAAAGCTGACATTGCCACAATCGTTTCGCCGTTTAGCCAGCACAGGGCCAAACCAGCGGGGACCAACAAAAGAAAGGCATGCAAGGACAGGTGCGCGCCAGAGATCGGGACTATGATCGAACGGGTTGCCAGATCGCGCCCCGCAAGGCCCAGCATCCCGCCAACGCCTATCAGGATCGCGACTGATACGCCGTCCAGCCCGGGACGGATGATTATCAGAACCCCGACAAAACCCACAAGGATCGCAGTCCACCGTTTCCAGCCAACAGATTGCCCCAAAAACACCGCGCCACCCATAGCGACCACCAGTGGTGTGGCTTGGATGATTGCCGACAGCATCGTCACGTCAAGCCGCAAAAGGGCGCTGATGAACAACATCGTGCCCGCAACCTCAAAGAACCCGCGCAGCCAGACGCGTCGGTTCAGGTGGGCAGCTACGAACACCGGTTGGCCCTTGGCGATAAACCAAAGTGCAAATGCCAGTGCGCCACCCGCGCCAATAACGGAGATGATCTGGCCACCCGGGATGCGCGCGCCCAAGGTTTTGATCAACACGTCTTCGATTGCAAACGCCAGCATCGAAAACGTCATAAACGCCGCTCCGCGGAGGTTTTCCATACTAGCTGTCCTTAATGTGGGGGCTGTGCCTGAACCGTTCAATTCTGGTGGTACGCTTGTGCCAATTGGAGAGCAAGGGTATTGAGTTAAAACGGTTTTTAGTTTCGTGTTTGCGGCCAAATCGTTCGCCGCACCAACTGCATGCGCCGCACAATCAACCGATTGACGCGTCGCGGTGCCGTTCTAGTCGGGCTTTTTTGGCACACCGTATAATTCCAATCGGTGACCCTTCAGCTCAAATCCGAGCTTGTCGGCGATGCGTTCTTGCAAGGCTTCAATTTCGGCATCGATGAACTCGATCACTTCGCCCGATTGCAGATCAATCAGGTGGTCATGATGTTCACGATCCGCCGTTTCATAGCGTGCGCGGCCGTCGCCGAAGTCATGTTTTTCCAGAATGCCGGATTCTTCGAACAATTTGACCGTGCGGTAGACCGTTGCCAATGAAATGCGCGGGTCGGCTGCTGACGCACGGTTGTACAGCTCTTCTACATCTGGGTGGTCATCTGACGCCTCAAGCACACCCGCGATGGTGCGGCGCTGTTCAGTGAGGCGCAGGCCAATAGCCTCGCAGCGGGAAAGGATGGTGTCGGTCATGGCGGTCTCTTGGCTGGTCTGGAACAATGTCGGGCCGTCAGTGTTTATCTGTTACGGCATCAACGTCGTGGAGGCCAGTGGGGCATACGGGTTTACAGGCCCAGAAACGCGATCCAAGTGCCGCCAAGCTTGCGCACGTGCGCGCCTGTGCGCAGTTTAAACCGCGCGAGGGGCGCTGCATGGTCGGTTTCGACCAATCCGAGATCGAAAGTTTTATGGCCTAAAGTGGCAAGGCGGTTTGCGCTGTGGGACAGCAGTAGATTGTGGGCGTGGCAGATGCGGCCCTGCGCGCTGGTCCATGCAGTTTGATAGGTGGCAGTTGGTCCGTGACGCAGAACCAGAATGGCGGCGATTAACAGACCTTTGTCGTAGGCTTCAAAAATCAACGCACAGTTAGGGGCGATACTGGCAAATATCGCGAGAAGGGCTGTCGGCAACGGCTTGTATCGCCGCCTTTGTGCCAGTGCATCGGCGTGGGTAAAAAGCGGGTGCGGCGCGCCGTCCCACGCTACCTCACGAATGCGCAGATTGCAGGCTTCGGCTTTGCGCAATTGATTGCGCCATTTTGGATGCATGGCAGTCCGGCGATCTTTCGCACTGGGGCTCAGGTCCCACTGCGCCATGTGCGCCGGGGTAATGATCTGGCGAAAACCAGCAGCTTTGTAGATTTGAGGACGATCATGTTCCGCGTTGAAGACGCGCAATCCGTCGCTGCGAAGATCGCGCATGTGGTCGGTGTTTAGCGGTCCGCGTGATGTGAAACCGATCCGCCCCAGTGGTCCGAAATGCCGGTTGAGGATGACAGGGTCATCGCACGAGACCTGCGCCCCGAACGCCGTCAACGCACGGGCAAACGCGCTCGATTGTTGCAGGGGAAGGGGAAGGGTGGCAGCTGTCATTGCGCCATTAACCCCATGTTTATCTATACTCCCGCGCCTGAATTGACCTGAGGTTTTCCCCTCAAATCACTTTGTATTCCTTGAGCGATATGACGCGGAAGTTGTCGGTGACGGTGTCGCGGAACTCTGGCCATTTTTCTGGCAGGGTCTTGCGGAAGAAGTCGAAAATGGCCTCTGTGAATTGGTTGAACGTTGCATAGTGCCGATTGTGGGTGACCCATTTGTGCATAACACCCCAAAGACGCTCGATCGGGTTGAGGTGCGGGGCATATGCTGGCAAGAAATGCAACTTCACCCGACGTTCTGGGCTGTCCAGCCATGGCTGTAGTATCTTGGCATGATGATAGCGGGCATTGTCGACAAAGACGTGGATGGCCGTCTTGGTTTGGTTGTTGCGTTCCAACTTTTCCAGCATCTGTCGGGTTGTCTGGGCATTGATCTTCTCGCCTTCCACAAAGGTGACCTGGAAAGTCTCAAGGTCAAGCGCGCCCTGAATGTTGAGCCGCTTGCGCCCTGATGTCGCCTTCAGGGCCGTCTTTTGTCCCTTGGGGAACCAACCATGGGCGGGGCGGCTCTGGTGTTCGGGGTGGACAGCGTCCGAAAAGACAACCATCTCATCTGCGGCCAACCCGTTCATCAGGGCCTCATATTTGGCAATAAACGCAGCCTGCTTGGCTTCATCGGCCTGTGCAGGCAGCAATTGTGGTTTCTTATACGCGAACCCCAGGCGGCGCATCAGCTTGGCGGCTCCCGACGTGCTGTAGTTTTGGTCGCACTCGGCTAGAACATAGGCACAGACCTCATCGGCATTGCGGGCAGGCTGCGCGGTGAAATGGGCTCTCACCACCTGCTCTTGCACGACGGACAAATGACCCTGACGCTGGCTGTAGTCCTTCAGACCGAAAAACGATAGTCCCGCACCGGCAAAGGCAAATCGCCACTCCGTCAAAACTGTCGGGCCAATATCCAAAATCCGGCAAACCGTTCCGGCGTCTTCTCCTGCGTCCAAAAGAAGAAACGCGCGCGCCCGTTTCCAAACAAGGGCGTCAACTTTGCGGCGGCGGCAAAGCGCTTCAAGTGCTATGCGCTGTTCGTCGGATAAGGAGACTGTTTTGTATTGCTTGATCATAAACTCAAAATACAGACTGAACCGCCTTTGGCCATGCGACGAAGTGAATCGCAGGCCCAAAATCGTCAGGTCAATTCAGGCGCAGGAGTATAAGAGAGGGTTAATGACGCAATAAATGAGTATTTGAGTGTGCGCATGAAACATCTGCCAGATATCCCAGCGCCGCGGCTCACGCCGCTTGCAGCGGCTTGCGTGGCGCTGGTGATCGCGCTGATTGGTGGCGCGGTGTTGGCGCTGTTAACCTAGCTGAACAAGCGCGTGGCGCTTTTTGCCCGCACTTAGTTTTATCGGCGTTGCAAGGTCGGCTGCGTCAATCATCAGGCCGGCATCGGTCAATATATCGTCGTTCATTTTGGCACCACCCTCCGAAATCAGTCTTTTGGCTTCTTTGCCGCTGCCAGCCAGCCCGGATTTTACGATGAGCTGCACAATCGAAATACCGCTCGCCACGTCAGACGTGGCCAAAGTCAGCGTTGGGAGATCATCGCCGACGCCACCCTTCTCGAACACTTCTTTCGCAGTTTTTTCAGCAGCTTGCGCGGCATCTGTTCCATGAAGAAGGGCTGTGACTTCGTTGGCGAGGATGATCTTGGCCTCGTTGATTTCAACCCCTTCAAGCGCGCCAAGGCGGTCACATTCCTCAACCGGAAGTTCCGTATAAAGCTTGAGGAAACGACCCACATCTGCGTCCGTGGTGTTGCGCCAGAACTGCCAGAATTCATAAGAACTGAGTATTTCGTCGTTTAACCAGATTGCACCAGACAGGGATTTGCCCATCTTTTTACCGTCGCTGGTGGTCAAAAGTGGCGATGTCAGGCCGAAAATCTGGTGGTCCAAAACGCGACGCGTCAGGTCGATACCGTTGACGATATTGCCCCATTGATCGCTGCCACCCATCTGCAATTTGCAGCCGTAGCGACGGTTCAATTCCAAGAAATCGTAGGCTTGCAGGATCATGTAGTTGAATTCAAGGAAACTAAGACTCTGTTCGCGATCCAGTCGCGACTTCACGGATTCGAAACTCAGCATCCGGTTCACCGAAAAATGCTTGCCGATGTCGCGCAGAAAATCGAGGTAGTTCAGCCCGTCCAGCCATTTGGCATTGTTCAACATCAGCGCGCTGTTGGCGGCACCCGTATCGTAGTCAATGTAGGCCGCAAAAACCTTTTTGATGCCCGAAATGTTGTCGTCGATCTGATCTGCCGTCAGCAAAGGGCGTTCATCGGCGCGAAACGACGGATCGCCGACTTTTGTAGTGCCGCCGCCCATTAGCGTAATCGGTTGGTGGCCGGTCTTTTGCAACCAGCGCAGCATCATGATCTGAATCAACGATCCCACGTGCAGCGACTTCGCCGTCGCATCAAAACCGATGTAGGCGGGCACCACGCCTGCGGCAAATGCCTCATCCAGACCTTGATAGTCCGTACAATCGGCTAGGAACCCGCGTTCGATCATCACGCGGATAAAATCTGATTTGGGATGATACGTCATGACTTGTTGCCTCGGATGCTTTCGGGCCATGCTATAGGGGGCAGTCGTGCCGAGGGGAAGAGCATGTTGAAAGATCAGGTGGTGCGTGTCGTTGGTGCCATGTCTGGCACATCGCTGGACGGTGTCGATGCCGCCGAGATCGTGACGGATGGACATGTGATTTTCGAGTTTGGAAACACCGCGTTTCGCCCCTACACGCAGGCCCAAGTGACTGTCTTGCGCGCGGCACTTGGTAAGTGGCCAGAAGATGAGATCGCGGATGTTTTCGAGCTGATTGAAACGGTCCATGCGCAGGTTCTAACCGGTTTCGCCGACGCCGATTTGGTCGGCTTTCATGGTCAGACTTTGGCCCACGATCCAAAGGGGCGTGGCACGCATCAGGCGGGTGATGGGAGCGTTTTGGCCAATGTTCTGGACAAAACTGTGGTCTGGGATTTTCGCAGTACTGACGTGCAAATGGGTGGTGAGGGCGCGCCTCTGGCGCCGTTTTATCACTTCGCGCTTGTCAAAAAGATGGGGGTGACGGATCCGATTGTTATTCTGAACTTGGGCGGTGTTGGCAATATCACTTGGATTGACCCCAGTCTGCCATTGCCGCACAGCGACGGGGCTTTGCTGGCGTTTGATACAGGGCCGGCCAACGCACCGATCAATGATTTGATGCAGGCGCGGTTGGGGCAGTCGTTTGATCTGGATGGAAAATTGGCGGCCAAGGGAACGGTTGATCAAGGCATCGTTGATCAATTTTTGCAGCACCCGTTTTTCTTTCGGATGCCGCCAAAGTCGCTGGACCGCGATGCATTTGCGGGCCTTTCCGACGCTGTCGCAGACCTGTCGGACGCGGACGCCGCCGCAACTTTGACCATGGCCTGCGCCGCGTCTGTCGCGCAGGGATTGCAAGCCTGCACCAGCGCGCCGTCACGCATGTTCGTGACGGGTGGCGGGCGGCGCAACCCAACGCTGATGCGGATGATCGCAGACGCATGCTCCGTTCCCGTTGCCCCTATTGAAGACGCAGGATTTGACGGCGACATGCTGGAAGCGCAGGCGTTTGCCTATCTTGCCGTGCGCGTCGCCAAAGGCTTGCCGACCAGCGCGTCAGGCACCACGGGTGTGCGCGCTGCTGTTGGCGGTGGAACCGTTTCGCGTCCGTCGAAAAGCTAAGTATTTAAGACCCAAATCCACACCTCACATCACGCGGGGAGATGGATTTTGAAACGTGCACGGATGGTCGCATCCAACTCTGGATCAAACCGCGCGGCGGACCTTGTGGCCAAAATCGCTTCTTTTCGCGCGATGGTCTGTTCGATCAGGTTGGGGCGGTCTTTTTCAACCCATTCTTTCGGGCTCATCCGGTTGCCAAGCGCGGGATAGACGCAATCGCGTTCCATGTGACTTAGCGTTCGATCCGTGCCGAGGTAATGGCCCACGCCCGGCTTGTCCGGCCCGCCCATGCAAACTTCGCGCATTTGATCCAGTGCAAGTGTTTCGTCGTCCACCTCAATGCCGCGTACACAACGCAGGGCTTGGCCGATGAGATCATCTGAAAGGATCAGGCTTTCGTGGCAAAATCCGAGCAGAGAGGCATGCATGCCTGCGGCCTCATAAACCATGTTCAGCCCGCTCAACCCCGCCATGACGTTGGAACACATTTGTTCCCATCCGGCCTGCATGTCTGGCATTTTAGAATCGCTGGCGCCACCCGCCGCCCCACCCGGAACGCCGTAGAATGCGTGCATCTGTGCGCAGCCCGCGGACAACAGCGCCTGTTCACCGGAGCCGACTGTCATTGAACCCGTGCGCAAATCCAACCCGAACGGCCAAGTTCCGAACACGGCCGGATGACCGGGTTTCATGGCGTTGACGTAAACAACCCCCGCGAGGCATTCAGCCACCGCTTGCACGATTGCGCCCGCAATGGTTGAGGGCGCTGTTGCACCTGACATGCCAGCCGACAGTAACAGGATGGGCATGCCGCCACGAATACAAATCTCCATCGCTTCGCAGGATTCGGTTGCGAACTTCATTGGTGGGACGACAAAGCAGTTGGACATCGAAACAAACGGACGGTCGCGATATTTCGCCTCTCCGCCTGCGATCGCGTAGGCCATTTGAAGACATTCGGCGGCGTGGCTTGGGTCAGAAATGGACGTGCCGACATGTTTAGTCGTGCCAGCGCAGCACGCATAGATCGTGTTGAGATCCATTTCGAGGTTGTCAGCAATATCGCGCGCAACCATTGGGCGTTGCAGGAAGTGGACGTTATCCAATGTGTCAGTGATCCGCGCGGCATCATGCAGGTCTTGCAGTGTGCTTTCGCGAAAATCGTTGCCCGCCACATCAACCATATTTACTGCCGCACCTGCTGTGCCGTAATGCACGCGTTGGCCGCTCAGATCGAGGTCATGTACCGGATCGCGACCACAGAGCGTCAGGTCTTTGCAAGAGAGGGCAAGCATGTCTTCGACCAAGGCACGCGGAAAACGGATGCGACCGTCGCTCCCTTGAATGGCGCCTGCGCCAGTTAGAATCGCAACGCCTGAGGGCGGCGCGTCCGCGAGGCCGATGGTTTCCAGCGCGGTCAGCGCGGCCTCGTGGATCTTCAAGACATCTGCGTCTGACAGTGGTTTATATTTGCCCCCTGTCATGCCCGCGCGCACTGGGCGCATGGAGTCTGATAATTTGGATGATCGCGCGGCATGGCGGGCGGCGCGGCCACCACTGCGATTGGTACGGGCAATTCGGTTCGGGGTTTCGTCATTCATGGGTCTAGCCTTTGTCTGTAGGAAAATGGGGTTCTCTACAGTGTGGCGGGGCGTCCACGCGCCGCGCGACCTCGCCGCGCACCGATCGTCAAATTGACGCGGACGGCGTTGGCTGTTGCTGTCTTTGTTTTTTGATCCATGACCAAATTTCCGACGTCACGGACTCGCAATCTATCATCTTTGCGACGTTTGGTCGTTTTTGAGCTATTGTAGCGTCATTTGCGCGTTCGGACTGGCGATTTAACGCGGTCTAAGAATGAAATAAGATCTGCAGCGGGAAGACCTTTAGGTCAGCAAGGCGTCGATCGTATCGCCCGAAATGGACAGACCAAGTCGCGAAAAACTGCCATCTTGGGGCCCGTTGTCAAACATTTCAGCCGCGGCGTCGTACAAGACACGGTGGGTGGCGCGCGCCAACGCAGACCCAAGTGAAAGCCGTGCAGCCCCCATGGCCGCAAAAGAGCGCTGATTTTCTGCTGTATAAATCGGCCCCGCCACAAGGACATTCACGGGGGCGGTGACAGCGGCGCAAATACGCGCGACATCTTGGGTGGTCTTGGGGATCGGGGCATACAGACAATCAGCGCCCGCGGCTTCAAACCCTTGCAGGCGCGCGATGGCTTCTTCAATGTCATAGGCACCTGTCATGATACCATCCGCACGCGCGGTCAGCACAAAGTCATTCGGCAAAGCGCGCGCAGCCGAGACGGCGGCTTTGATACGCTCAATGGCGAAGGCGCGCGCGTAGGCGTCGGGACTGGGCAATTTGATGTCTTCGATGCAGATGCCCGCAAGACCATCCTCACCCGCCAGTCGGACCGTTTCGGCGACGGTGTCAGGATCATCGCCCCAGCCGTTTTCAAAATCACCTTGTACCGGCAGGCCTGTGGCCGCCACGAGGTCCTCTGCGTGGGCCAGCGCCTCGTCGCGCGACACGCCAAGCCCGTCGGGGCGACCCAAGGTGAAAGCATGTGCCGCAGATGACGTCGCAATGGCCTGTGCGCCCATGGATTTCAGGACCCGCGCAGAGCCGATGTCCCATGCATTTGCCAGAATGAAAGGCTGGCCGGGTTTGTGCAGGTCGCGAAACGTTGTCATCTTCATGTCCTTTTTAGCATTGAAATTGCATATCGCAAATTAGAATGAAAAACGCGGACCAGCCGAGGTGCTCAGAATCCCACAGGATATTGATATCGCAAAGACGGGCTAAGCGGCTTTCAGGGCTGCGAAATCCAGTAGAGTTTTCAGCGCAGATGTGTAAGTGTCGTCGTCGATGGTCATGGCAACGCGGATGTGGCCTGCAGCAGCAATGCCGAAGCTTTCGCCCGGCATGGTGGCAATCGAGTGCGTGTTGAGCAAGTCGTTTGCGAATCCTTCGCCTGTCAAACCTGTCGCGCGGATGTCGAGCATCGCATACATCGCGCCCTGTATCGGACTGCCTTTGACGATGTTCTGTTTGGCCAACAAAGATTCGGTGATGAGGCGGCGGCGCGCAAAGGGTGCGCTGACTTCATCCTCAAGCGCTACGCCTTCGCCCAGCGCAAATTCAGCGCCGTCTTGGATGTAGCCCGCAACGCCGTAGGTCGTGTGGGTGGCAAGGTTGATAAGGTGCTCGATGATGTCGCTCGGCGCGCAGATCCAGCCGATGCGGCTGCCGGTCATGGCGTGGCTTTTGGACATCGACCCGACGACCAGCGTGCGTTCGGCCATGTCGGGCAGGGCGCGAGGGCTGATGTGATCGCCCTCCCAGAGTTGCGTGTCATAGACTTCATCCGAAATCAGCCACAGGTCATGTTCGACGCAGGTGTCTGCAATCTCCTGTAGTGTGGCGCGGGAATAGACCGCACCGGTCGGGTTGTTGGGGGTGTTGATCAGCAGGCTTTTGGCACCCTTCGCATGTTTTGCGATATCGACGGCGCGAGGTTGAAAGCCGTGGTCTGGATAGGCTGGGATCGCCTGTGGCGTCGCACCAATCCCGCGGATCGTTCCGGGGTAGGTGGCGTAAAACGGGTCGATATAAAGTGCGACATCGCCTTCGTCGCATACGGCTGTGTGGGCTGCGAACAGGGCAGCTTGTCCGCCGGGGGTGATCAGTATGTTTGCTGGTGTCGTCGGCACGCCAGTGCGCGATTGAATGCGGTTTGCGACGGCTTGGCGCAACGCTTGGGTGCCGGGGACTGCGGCGTATCCAGTGTGCCCGCCCGTCGCACTCGCGTGCATCGCATCCAGAATACTGGGGTGCGTTGGGATGTCATGTTCCCCGATGGTGAGTTCGATAACGGGCTGACCAGCGGATTTCATGGCGCGCGCGCGATAAAAGACGTCCCAGCCATCAGAGCCGCCGGGTGTGAGATGTGTGATGCGTTTTGAAAGTTTCATGGGCGCAAGTGACCAGCGGACTTGTTCGGTGTCAATCAGGATTTAGTGCAGTTGCGATGCGGCCCCGACGAGACGATCGGGTCAGGTAGGTCTGAACGAGGCCTTCATTGCGGCGGATTGGATTCCAGCGTACCGCGCAGCTTCGCTGTTAGCGAGGCGCGGATGATAGCGAGCGAGATTTCAATGCGATGGCGCAGCTCTGCCTCGTCCGTATCCAAGGGCACAAACACCCACGAGCGGTGAAAATACGGCGCCCTGGGCCAGCCGAACATATCTTCGAGATGCAGGGCGTCTTGCACCGTGGCGCATTTCACAGCAACGCCGCCGCCCATAGAGCCAATACTGGCAAACATTTTGCCGCCAATTTTCCATGTGTCATGGCCGCCGCCCCATGGGTCGGTGAGTTCGGCGGATGGCATGGATTTGCAGATGGCATTGACTGTTGCGCGGATCATCGGGCCATGATGGCGTATGAATGACGATTATTGCAAGTGGGTTGCGCTGCAGCGCGGCGTGAATGTGGGTGGGGCAAATAAGGTTCCGATGGCGGACCTGCATGCCTTGGTCGAGAAATGGGCTGGCAGGGCAATCGTGTCTGGCTATATGCACTGCCAGGGGTGGCGCGATCAAGATTATTGACCAAGAGGGATCGGGTTTTGGGGGTGCAAACGACGGCCCGCAACCTCAACACCCTGCGCAAGCTCGCGGAAATGGTGCGTTGACGGTTGGGGTTGTTGGCCGCTATGCAGGGAGCATGAAGAGCATTTGCATCATCGCGCGTATTATTACCTGCTAACTTGCGTCGCGGGGTGCTCTTTCACGTTTCCTCATATCGATGAACTTGTTAGGTCCGCGGGCAACCCCTGCGCTTAAGACATATTCGAGGCTCAACGATGGCGATCAAACTGTACAACACCAAGGTCCGCAAAAAGGTCGAGTTTAGCCCGATCGACGAAAACAACGTGCGGATGTATGTTTGCGGGCCGACGGTCTATGATCGCGCCCATCTAGGTAATGCGCGCCCTGTCATCGTGTTCGATACGCTGTTTCGTCTGCTGCGCTATACTTACGGCGCGGACCACGTGACCTATGTGCGCAATTTCACCGACGTCGATGACAAGATCAACGCGACCGCACTGGCGCGCCAACAGGCGGGGGCTGCGGGCACGTTGGAAAACTTGATCGCCGAACGTTCAGACGAGACGATTGGCTGGTATCTCGAGGACATGGCTGCAGTTGGCGCGCTTGAGCCAACGGAGATGCCCCGCGCCACGCAATACATTGCACAGATGATCGCGATGATTAAGGATTTGATTGCCAAGGAACACGCATACGAGGCAGAGGGTCATGCGTTGTTTCGGGTTCGATCCTACGCGGAATACGGTACGCTGTCGGGGCGGTCCGTTGATGATATGATCGCTGGTGCGCGGGTTGAAGTGGCGCCCTACAAAGAAGACCCGATGGATTTCGTGTTGTGGAAACCATCAAGCGACGATCAACCGGGTTGGGATAGTCCTTGGGGCCACGGCCGTCCTGGATGGCACATCGAATGTTCTGCCATGGCGCTGGATTTATTGGGTGATGCGTTTGATATTCATGGTGGCGGCAATGATTTGACGTTCCCGCACCATGAAAACGAAATCGCGCAGTCCACATGCGCGGGCCACGGGTTCGCCAACGTCTGGATGCACAACGAGATGTTGCAGGTCGAGGGCAAGAAGATGTCCAAGTCCTTGGGTAACTTTTTCACTGTGCGTGATTTGTTGAAGCAAGGTGTGCCGGGGCAAGTGATCCGGTTTGTGATGCTGTCCACGCATTACAGGAAGCCGATGAATTGGACCGAGAAGAAGCGGGTTGAGGCAGAGAGGACGCTGCGTAAGTGGTTCGCGGCTATTCGTCTTAGCGCGCCTAAAGCAATCGTAAGTCCAGAGTTTATCAAAGCAGTGTCTGATGATCTAAACTCACCGCAAGCAATTGCGGTGCTGCATCAGCATTTCGCCGCAGGTGAATTGGATAATTTAAAGGCAGGCCTAGAATTTCTGGGTATCAGTATAGAGTTTGATCTTGAGAATATATTCTACGGCAATATGGACAACCTCAACTATTTGACGTTTGCCGACCCCGAACACGAGCTGATGAATCTCCGTATAGACGCTATGCAGAGCAATGATTTTTCTGAGGTTGATCGGTACAAAGCAATGTTGATGGCGGCGGGGGCTGAGGTTCGGATGTCGAAGGGAAAGGTTGAAGTCATCGCAGGCCCCAACTTCGACCCTTCCAAATTGAAGGATTTCCCGTGATCTTCGATCAGCGCCTGCGGCGGGCGGAGGGAGCGCCTTCGGCGCTTAAGAAAGACAGTGGGGCGCTGCCCCGCGCTGCGCGCTCCCCGGGATATTTTGAAAGCAAAGACATGCAGGAGTGGTGCTGATGGAGCGTTTGTATCTTTATGACACCACATTGCGCGACGGGCAGCAGACCCAAGGCGTGCAGTTTTCGACAGCAGAAAAGCACGCGGTAGCGGCGATGCTGGATGATCTTGGGGTGGATTACATAGAAGGCGGCTGGCCGGGGGCGAACCCCACGGATTCCGAGTTTTTTGAGGCGGTGCCTAAGACACGTGCTACTATGACAGCGTTCGGGATGACCAAACGGTCTGGTAGGTCAGCTGACAACGACGATGTGCTGGCGGCGGTTATGAATGCGGGCACTCCGGCGGTTTGTCTGGTGGGTAAAACGCATGATTTTCATGTGAAGACTGCGCTGGGGATATCGCTGGACGAGAACGTCGAAAATATCAAAGCATCCATTGCACATGTCGCAGAGCAAGGGCGCGAGGCGTTGTTTGACGCAGAGCACTTCTTTGACGGGTTCAAGGCCAATCCTGTCTATGCGATCCGATCTGCCAAGGCGGCCTATGACGCCGGCGCGCGCTGGGTTGTGTTGTGTGACACCAATGGTGGCGCGCTGCCCCATGATGTGCGCCGAGGTGTGAAGGCGCTGATCGAGGCGGGCATTCCGGGCACGCATGTGGGCATCCATACGCACAATGATACCGAAAACGCAGTGGCCAATTCATTGGTGGCCGTGGCGGCAGGGGCGCGCCAAATCCAAGGCACGCTAAACGGTCTAGGCGAGCGGTGTGGTAACGCCAACCTGACGACGTTGATCCCGACCTTGTTGTTGAAAGAACCCTATGCCAGCCAATTTGAGACGGGTGTCAGTCACGACGCTTTAAAAGGTCTTCGGCGGGTGTCGCGGATGCTGGACGAAATCCTGAACCGTGTGCCCCATCGTCAGGCGGCCTATGTTGGAGCATCTGCGTTTGCCCATAAGGCAGGGCTGCATGCGTCCGCAATTGCCAAGGACCCGAGCACTTATGAACACATTGATCCCGCCTTGGTCGGCAACAGCCGCATTGTGCCGATGTCAAATCAGGCAGGCCAATCCAATTTGCGCGAACGCTTGACGCAGATGGGGCTGGACGTTGCAAAGGGCGATCCCGCGTTACAACGTATTCTAGACCGCGTGAAGGATCGTGAGGCCGCCGGGTATTCCTATGACACCGCGCAAGCGAGCTTTGAGGTGTTGGCCCGCGAAGAGCTCGGGCTGATGCCGAAGTTTTTCGAGGTCAAACGCTACCGCGTCACCGTTGAACGCCGCCGCAACAAACGCAATAAAATGGTGTCACTGTCTGAGGCTGTCGTGGTCGTCAAAGTGGACGGCGTCAAGACGATGTCGGTTTCTGAAAGCCTTGGGCCGGATGGATCTGACCGAGGTCCGGTCAACGCCTTAAGCCGCGCGTTGGTCAAAGACCTTGGGCGGTACGCCGAGTGCGTGGCCGACATTCATTTGACCGATTTTAAAGTGCGCATCACCAATGGCGGCACCGAAGCCGTCACGCGGGTGATCGTTGACAGCGAAGACGGGCAGGGCCGCACGTGGTCCACCGTTGGCGTGTCGGCCAATATTGTCGATGCATCATTCGACGCGCTATTGGATGCGATCCGCTGGAAGTTGGTGCGCGACGGGATCAAAGATGGGGCTGCTTTGTGACCTTCGAGGCTTGCGCGGGCATTGTCGAACGCGGTGATCCTGACAGGTTTTTGGCCGTCATGGCGGCGCCTGTCGCTGCGCGTCGGGTTTTGTTTCCGATCTATGCGTTCAACGTCGAAGTTGCCCGTGCGCCGTGGGTGACTGAAGAGCCGATGATTGCCGAAATGCGCCTGCAATGGTGGCGCGATGCGCTCGAAGAAATGGCGTCGGGCGGGACTGTGCGCCGACATGAGGTCACATTGCCTTTGGCAGACATGGTGGACGGTGATGGCGCACGCGCGTTGGACCGACTGGTCGCTGCGCGGCGCTGGGATGTCTATAAGGACGGGTTTGAAGATGCAGAACACTTTAATGAATACCTTGATGCGACCGCCGGGGAGCTGATGTGGCAGGGTGCGCGGGCGTTGGGCGCGGTTAACCGTGAAGACGTGCTTCGATTTGGCCGCGCTGCGGGTTTGGCGCGCTACCTCGCAGCCGTCGCTGCGCTTGAGGAAAAGGGCCGTGTGCCGCTGCTGGATGGACGCGAAAGCGCAATCGCGGAACTCGCACGAGAGGCACTGAATAACATTGCGCGGCCTGTTCCAAACAACGCGGCATTCCTTGAGGCGTGGCAGGCGGAACCGATCCTGCGCCAGATTGCCAAAGAACCATGGCGCGTGGCGCAAGGAACGGTCGGTCTCAGCCCGTTTCGTGCCAAATTGCGGTTGCTGCGCTGGTCCTAGGCCTGCGTCCCTTTGGGGCGTAGCGCCAACCAAATCAGCGCGCCACCTGCAAGCACCAAGAATGGCGCCATTGCGATGTTGACGGCTGTCCAGCCTTCCATCGGTGACCCACCCGAGCAGTTCATCAATCCGCCCGAGGCCAGTGACGCCACCATTACCGAGCCAAATACAATCATATCATTCAGTCCCTGAACGACCCCACGTTCGTGGTTGGCGTGCGATGACGTCAGCAGCGTCGTCGCGCCAATGAAGCCGAAGTTCCAGCCACATCCCAGCAAAATTAGGGCGGCGTAAAAGCTGAACAACGACGGTTGATCGCCCTCAGCGATGCTGACCCCGAACAGGGCGGCGATGCCCGCAGCCCCTAGGATTACAAGGCCGATGGCCATGATCGGTTTGACGCCAAACCGCACGATAAGGTGGCCCGTAAAGAAGCTGGGCGCAAACATTGCTAACACATGCGCTGAAACGATATCGTTCGCGTTATCAAGTGCGTAGCCGCAGCCGACAACAGCAAGCGGCGTCGATGTCATGACAAGGTTCATCAATGAATAGGCCACCAATGCGACAATGATCGCCACCAGTATGTTGGGGTCTGACAACAGCTGACCACGGGTTCGCGGTGTCGGTCCATCGACTTTAGGCTGGCCGCGCGACCCTTTGGATAAATCAAGCGCGAGAAAAAGAAACATGCCAACCAGATTCAACACAACAACCGCCAGATAGGTTCCCAAGAATGGCACCACGAAATTGCTGTCCACAAGTTTGTTGAGCTGGGGCCCAAGGATCGCTGACAATAGACCACCCGCCATAACGTATGAAATCGCTTTGGGCTTGAAGTTGTCGGATGCCGTGTCGGTCGCGGCGAAGCGATAAAATCCCTGTGCCGACATATAAATGCCGGTAAAATAAGATCCGATCAAAAGCACGGTGAACGATCCGATGTATAATCCATAGGCTGCGATGGCCGCACCGACCGCACCGGCCAGTGCGCCAATATAGAACCCGAACCGCCGCCCGCGCGATTGCATCAATGGCGACAACCACGGTGCGGTTGTCATCGACCCGAAAATGATCAGCGAAATAGGCAGCGTCGCCCAACAGATGTTTGAGGCCAGCTGTTTGCCCGCCAATCCGCCGACAACAAAAATCATAGGCATCTGGGCGCCAAGGATCGCTTGAGCAAGAACGAGGACCGCAACATTGCGTTTTGCACGGCGGTCATCTGGAACTGGGGCTTGAATTTGGGATATCGTTTCGGTCATCCAAATTGGCTATGCCTCGCCCATGGTGTTGGCAATGGCTTGGCGCGAAAATTCAGACGCGATCGATGATGTGGGCGAATGAGCCTGCAACGCGCCCGTCTATAAGACCGATCGGGCCCAGCAATGTGCCTTGCGCATCCGTGGCATCAAACAACGCGCGGCCTTGGGCATCAAGCGTCGTTGCATAGTGGAATTCGTGCGCAGAATAGGTGCTCGCGGCATTTGCGGTGGTGATCAAAGGATGCGTGGCTTTTTGCTGCAGGGTCCGGTACCCCAGATGCAGTTTGCGGTCTTTGAAGCTACTGGTCAGCCCTAGAAGGCCCGCCATTTTATGCGCTGTGCCGTCCGCGTCAATCAGCGCCTCACCAAGCGTCATGTATCCACCACATTCACCATATATATCAGATGTTTGCGCGGCACTCCTTAGGCTTTGCATGAAGGTTTCGGCACCAGCCAACTGGCGGGCGAACAGTTCTGGATAACCGCCGGGCAAAAACACGTAGTCTGCATCGGGAACGGGATCGTCTGCGAGGGGTGAAAACGGCAGTATCGTTGCGCCACTTTGTGCCCAGTCCACCAACATATGTGGATAAATGAACGAAAACGCGGCGTCTTTGGCGATGGCTATACGACAGGGTTTTTGCGCAATATCCGCGTTGGACGCCCAATTTGAAGGGGCCATCATTGCGCGCAGGGCTGTGAGGTCTAGGTTGCTGGCAACACACGCCGCCGCACGATCCAAAAACGCCTCCAGATCGGGCATTTCGCCTGCTTGAATTAGACCTAGATGGCGCGACGGGCGGGATAGATCATCACGTCGCGGGATTGCCCCAAGGACTGGAATATTAAGTGGTGCCAGCGCGGTTTTGAGCATCTCAGTATGGCGATCAGACCCGACACGGTTCAAAATGACACCCGCCACGCGGACGGTTGGATCGAACCTTGCAAATCCGCTGACCAAGGCGGCAACAGACTGCGACATCGCTTTGGCATCAACAATCAGGACCACGGGCAAGCCGAGGATGCGGGCCAAGTCCGCGGTTGAGCCTTTGCCATTTGGCGGGGCACCATCGAACAGCCCCATTGCGCCTTCGATGATCAGATCGCCATGCCCTGAGGCTAAAGACTTGATCCGCGCAACGCTCATCGCCCAAGCATCCAGATTGACGCACGGGCGGCCCGTTGCTGCGGCGTGAAATTGCGGGTCGATGTAGTCAGGGCCGGATTTTGCAGACCGAACCACGTGGCCCGCATTTTTCAAGGCGCGCAGTAATCCCAGTGTAATTGTGGTTTTACCTGCGCCGGATGTCGGGGCCGCGAGGATCAGGCCAGACATGGCTTAGGCCGTTTCAGCAGGGCGGCCACGGCCCAACGGGTCAAGGTTCCTCGGCGCGATGCCAGCCGCTTGCGCCTGCCAGTTCAACACATCCCGCATGCGCACGGCTTGACCGATACAGATGATGGACGGCGGTTCCACGCCCGCTTTGGCGATGTCGGCTTCGACGGTGCCGAGCGTTGTTTCAAGCACATTTTGCTGATCGGTGGTGGCCGACGTCACGACCGCAACCGGTTCGGACGCATCGCGCCCAGCTGCGATCAGGGATGCAGAAATCTGGCCAATGTGCTTCATACCCATGTAGATCACGATCACCTGTGACCCCTTGGCGATTGCGGCCCAGTCCAAACTCGACGTTGCGTTGCCGGATTGATCGTGACCGGTCACAAATGTCACCGATTGGTTCACGTCGCGGTGGGTGACGGGAATTCCGGCATAGGCCAGCCCGCCGATCCCAGCCGAGATTCCTGGAATAATACGGATCGGGACGCCGTGTTGCACAAGCGTCTGCGCTTCTTCACCGCCGCGCCCGAACACGAACGGATCGCCGCCCTTAAGCCGCAAAACACGCCTTCCAGCGCGGGCAAGATCAACCAGTCGCAGTGAAATATCGCGCTGGATCGCGCTGGGTTTGCCGCCGCGTTTGCCCGCATAAATGTGTTCGGCCTGTGGGGCCCAGTCCAAAATCGCCTCTTGTACCAGCGCGTCATAGATCAGGACATCTGCTTGGCGCAGTGCATTCAGCGCGTGCAAGGTCAACAGGCCCGGATCACCGGGGCCAGCGCCGCACAGCCAGACCCAGCCAGCTTCAAGCACCGGCCAGTCGTATGAGGGGAGTCGCGTTTTCATTTACCCGTTATGGCGTGAGACGGGCGCGTGCGAAAGGTGACAAACGACGCTGAATTGTGGATTGGCGTCACGCAACTGCGCGGTTAAGGTCGCGTTGATGACACGCAAGCCCCCCACCAAAACTGACGGCACGCAATTGCGCCGTGGCTGGACCACCGGTGCCTGTGCAACAGCCGCAACCAAGGCGGCCTTAACGGGGCTCTGGGGTGGAACATTTCCATCCGTGGTCTCAATTACGCTGCCGAAAGGTGAGACGCCGGAATTTGCGGTTGTTGGTGCGGTTCTTGGCGATGGCTGGGCCGAGGCGGGTATTGTCAAAGACGCAGGCGATGATCCTGATGTAACGCACGGTGTAACCGTAATTGTGCGGGTTGCGCGATCAATGGGCGGTGTGGTTTTCAAAGCAGGTGCCGGCGTGGGTACGGTGACGAAAGCGGGCCTGCCGATTGGTGTTGGCGAACCTGCGATCAACCCCGTGCCCCGCGCGATGATGGATGAAATGGTCGCGGAAATGGCCAGCGAATACGGCGAAAACCCCGATATAAACATCACCGTCAGCATTCCGAATGGCGCTGAGATTGCGTTAAAAACATGGAACCCGCGACTGGGAATCAAGGGTGGCTTGTCAGTTCTTGGGACCACGGGCATCGTGCGGCCATTTTCGTGTGCGGCCTGGATCGCGTCAATTCATCGCGGGATCGATGTGGCGCGCGCAAACGGGCAGACGCATGTGGCGGGCTGCACGGGCAATACGTCCGAAAGAATCGTGCAGGGTCTTTATGGGCTGCCAGATTTCGCGATGCTGGATATGGGGGATTTTGTCGGTGGCATGCTGAAATATATGCGGCGCAATCCGGTGCAGCGTCTGACGATTGGCGGTGGCATCGGCAAGATTACCAAGCTGGCACAGGGGGCAATTGATTTGCATTCGGGACGCAGCCAAGTGGATTTTGATCTGCTGGCAGACTGGGTAGATGATGCGCGCGTGGCGCAGGCGAACACAGCACTTGAGGCCTACGAAATAGCAGGCGCACCGCTTGCCGCGCGGATCGCTAAAGAAGCGGTCGCGCAGGTGGCACTTCAATTCAGGGAGATTGCGCCAATGCTCGACGTCGTTGTCATTGACCGCGCGGGCACCATCATCGCGCGCGCGAGCCAATGACGCTTTTGTTGTTGGCCGGTACCGGAGATGCAAAGCGCATTGCGTGGGGGCTCGTCGACACAAGTATTAAGGTCATTGCATCATTGGCCGGTGCGACGCGCGCACCCGATCCGCTGCCAGTGCCAACCCGCATTGGCGGTTTTGGTGGCGAAGACGGGTTTCGCGACTATTTGCGCGGCTCAGAAATTACTGCCGTGCTCGATGCGACCCATCCATTTGCCGCTCAGATCAGTGATCGCACGGCGCGGATATGTGGTGAACTGGGTCTGCCCTACGCGCAATTCGTACGGCCCGTTTGGACGCCCGAGGACGGTGACAACTGGACCACGATTGCTGCGCCAGTTGATGCGGTAAATCACATTGCGAACGGATCGACAGTGTTTCTAGCGACGGGGCGACAGACCTTGGCAGAATATGCGAACCTTGCGGGACGGCGGGTTTTGGTGCGGGTGATTGATCCGCCAACAGCGCCTTTGCCGTTTGAGGGTGGCGAATTTATCATTGGGCGACCGCCGTTTACCCAAGCGAGCGAGGCGGCGCTGTTTCGCGCCCTTGGTGTCACGCATTTGGTGTCCAAGAACGCGGGCGGGCAGGGTGGCCGCGCGAAATTGGATGCAGCACGCGAGTTGGGATTGCCAGTGTTACTTTTGGACCGCCCAAAGACGGCGCCACAGATTCGTTCCCCGCAGCAGTTGGTGTCCGTACAGGACGCGCTCTTGTGGGTGTCGTCCCTCGCGGGCATGCCATGACAGGTCGCATTATTGAAACCGATGTCTGTGTAATTGAAGGCATGGATTGGCTTGCCGCACGCTGCCCCAAGATGAAAGTGGCCTATGGTTTGACGGGTCCGCTGCCGCTGCGTCGTAAACCGGACGGGTTTGCCGAATTGCTGTCGGCGATTATTGGCCAGCAGGTGAGTATCGCCAGCGCTGCTGCGATCTGGGGGCGGATGAAGGACGCTGGCATGACGACGCCAGACGCCTGTCGCGCGGCGTCTGAAGATCAATTGCGTGCCATTGGCCTGAGCCGTCAGAAAATCCGCTACACCCATGAACTGGCCAAGGCTGGAATTGATTTTGACGCGCTGCGCGACATGCCGACGGACCGCGTAATCAAAACCCTTGTGGCTGTACCGGGCATCGGGCCGTGGACTGCTGAGGTCTATACGATGTTCAGTCTGGGCCACGCTGATGTCTTCGCGCCGGGTGATCTGGCACTACAAGAAGCGGCGCGTATTCTGTACGATTTGCCTGAACGCCCGAAAGAAAAAGCGTTCCGCGTCATGGCGCAGGAGTGGACCCCGTGGCGATCGGTTGCAGCGCGGCTATTGTGGGCCTACTACCGAGTTTCAAAGAACAAGGATGGCATCAGATGACACGGGCTTTAAATTCACAGCGGCGCGAGCCTGCATCTGGAGAAATGCGATCAGCGGTGGTCTTCCTGCATGGGTTTGGTGCCAATGGTGCGGATCTAATGGGGCTGGCCGATCCATTGGCTGAACACTTGCCCGACACCGCGTTTTTTGCGCCCGACGCCCCCGAAGAGTGTGCTGGCGCCCCGATGGGGTTTCAGTGGTTCCCGATCCCTTGGATTGACGGATCGTCGGAGGAAGAATCTAACGCCGGACTGGAAAATGCAGCGGCCGATTTGAATGCCTACCTTGACGGGATCATGGTGGATGAGGACCTGCTGCCCGAACAGGTGATGGTGATGGGCTTTAGCCAAGGCACGATGATTGCGCTACATGTGTTGCCGCGCCGCGACGATGCGATCGCCGGACTTGTGGCATTTTCTGGCCGTTTGCTCTTGCCAGAAGCGTTGGAGGATGAGGCGGTTTGTCGCCCCCCAGTGTTGTTGATCCATGGCGACCAAGACGACGTTGTGCCGGTACAATCACTGCCGGACGCTGCGCAAGCGTTGCAAACTGCGGGCTGGAAAGAAGTTTACGCCCATATCCAGAAGGGCACGGGCCACGGCATCGCGCCGGATGGGTTACAAGTTGCGCTGGCGTTTATGCGTGAACGATTGGGTGTTGCCTGATCTAAAATGCCTCGATCCAGTGACCTAGGTCTAGGGCCGATATATAGGGTTGCTACGTTGCAGTTGCCATATATAGTTCACCTTATGGTAGGAGCGGTCTCCCGCTCTGCTACCTTAAAGAGGTGAACGGAGTGGGCTCGGTTTTGCAAATTGGCATGGAAAGTGGTGGCGACTTTAGGTCGGATTTTGTGCGCCAATCGGCAGCGTTGAAACATCGCCCTGCTTTGGTCCTGAATGCGGATTATCGCCCGTTGTCCTATTATCCCCTGTCGCTGTGGTCATGGCAGGATGCCGTAAAGGCAGCGTGGCTCAACCGTGTTGATATTATCGCCGAATATGACGATGTGGCGCGATCCCCGTCGATGGAAATCCGTATCCCGTCGGTGGTGGTGCTGCGCGATTTCGTCAAACCCCAGAAGAAGGTTGCATTCACACGGTTCAACTTGTTTTTACGCGATGAGTTTTCCTGTCAGTACTGTGGCACCACGGGTGATCTGACCTTTGATCATGTGGTACCCCGCGCATCGGGTGGCGTCACGTCGTGGGAAAATGTTGTGGCCGCCTGTTCACGGTGCAACCTGCATAAGGGTTCAAAATCGCTGCACCGTTCGGGGCTGTCGCTGCGCAAGCCGCCGCACCAACCAGCCGCCGAACAGTTGCGCAATATGGGGCGTAAGTTTCCGCCGAACTATCTCCATGCGTCATGGCTCGACTTTCTGTATTGGGATGCTGAGCTGGACGCATAATGTTGCAAATCGACACGCTTTACGAGTTTTTCTGCGCATAGACGCGTGAGAAAGTAACAAAATGACATGGTGAGCCAATACCGCGCCCAAACATCTGCTTGAAAGTGATGCCGCTGCGGGCTTTGAGATCACTGACGATTTTGCCCGCTTCGATTGGATGAATGACATGTTCACCCGCACGATGTGGGATGACAAAGTACGCAACAAAGACACCGACGCGTTCTTTGCCAGTTACCGAATGGAGGCTGCACCGAGGCGGGGTGAAGGGTTCGGCCAACGCGATTTCGCCCTTCACAACACGGCGTGGCTGATCAGCGATATTATCTCAGACCGCAGCGCGGACACTGGCCTACGCGAGGGGTTTCAAGGCGCGATCGTGAACGACACGCCGGTTGCACCGACGAAAGCGGACCTTGACACTCCGCACGATGAGGCACGCGAAATCAAACGCCTTGCGCGGTTCTTTGGCGCTGATCTGTGCGGCATCACCCATATCGATCCGCGCTGGCATTACAGTCAGCGTCCGGACACCAAAACCATGAAACCGGTGCCCAATGATTTGCCTGATAGCCTGACCCATGTGATTGTGATGGGCCATGAAATGAACAAGACGCTGGTGGACACCTATTCAAGTGCGCTGGCGGGTGCTGCGACGGGCCGTGAATAATAGCAATGAGGCCGCGATTGTGATGCAACTTGCCGCCTATATCCGCAATCTGGGATTTCAGGCCATAGCGTCGATGAATGATACGGCTTTGGTCATTCCTTATGCGATCAAGGCGGGTTTGGGCGAATACGGGCGCAACCAAATGGTGCTGACACTGGAGGTTGGGCCGCGCGTGCAATTTGCATGCGGGTTTGCCCGTTCAACTACCACCATAAAGGAACGATCTGGTATTGGTGGCAACGTCATGGTGGCGCCATGTCGCGCAGTGGTGGGCTAAACGTTCAATGCCTGCCCGTTTCAAACCGTCATTGTGGTGGGGATCGCGCTAGACTTAAGCTACGCTTGCAGCTAGATAGGCCGCGTTAGCGCTAACTTTTTATTGGAGGTCCACATGGTCTCGCGCGTGATCCCAGTTGAAGAATTTGACCTCGTGATTTTCGGGGGCACGGGCGATCTGGCCCGTCGAAAAATACTGCCCGGCCTATTTCGCCGCTTTTTATCAGGACAGATGCCAGATGGCGCACGCATAATCGGTGCTGCACGGTCCGATATTGACAGTGATGGCTACCGCCAGATGATCCGCGAAGCCATTGCGGAATTTGGTGGCGATGAAGCGTCGCAAACCGATTGCATCGAACGGTTCTTGGCCCAGTTGTACTACATCCCTGTGGACGCCAAGGGCGATGGCGGCTGGAATGAATTGCATGATTTGATCCGGTTTGAGGTCATCAACGCCTTTTACTTCTCGGTCGCGCCCAGCTTGTTTGGGGATTTGGCCGAACGGTTGCACACATTCAACATTGCCGATGACAGCAGCCGCGTGGTTGTTGAAAAGCCGTTTGGCCGCGATCTGGCGACGGCCAAAGCGTTGAACGCGACGCTGGCGCAACATTTTGATGAAGGCCAGATTTACCGCATCGACCATTACCTTGGCAAAGAGACCGTGCAGAACCTGATGGCTGTTCGGTTTGGCAACGTGTTGTTTGAACCGCTTTGGAACAACCATTATGTCGATCATATCCAAATCACGGTTGCAGAAACCGTCGGTGTTGGTGGGCGCGGCGCCTATTATGATCAATCTGGCGCCATGCGTGATATGGTGCAAAATCATCTGATGCAGCTGTTGTGCTTGATCGCAATGGAGGCGCCATCGGTTTTTGATGCTGACGCCGTGCGCGACGAAAAGCTGAAAGTCATTCGCGCACTGCAGGCGATTGAACCCCATCATATCGTGCGCGGCCAATATGGTGCAACCGACAGTGCATCAAGCTACCGTGACGACGCCGAAAATCCGAAATCGCACACTGAAAGCTTTATTGCGCTGCGCTGTGAGATTGCCAATTGGCGATGGGCGGGAGTGCCTTTCTATCTGCGCACCGGCAAGAAGCTAAAGGCCCGCACAAGTGAGATTGCCGTCGTTTTTAAAGATCTAGGGCATTCGATTTTTCCAGGGGATGAAAAACGCCATCGCAACATTTTGACGATTCAGCTGCAGCCAAATGAAGGTATGCAACTGCAGGTCACCATCAAGGAACCGGGCCCGGGTGGCATGCGGTTGATTGATGTGCCGCTGGACATGACATTTGCCGATGCCCTTGGCCCAGATGGAGACGACGTGCCTGACGCCTATGAGCGGCTGATCATGGACGTGATCCGTGGTAACCAAACGCTGTTTATGCGCGGTGATGAGGTCGAAGCGGCATGGGCATGGACAGACCCGTTGATCGAAGGCTGGAAGGCGCGCGGAGACGTACCAAAGGTCTATGATCAAGGATCGGCGGGGCCAGAAAACGCGATGACGTTGTTGGGTCGCGAGGGTCGGCGCTGGCGCGAAATTAAGGAATAATGACATGAAGCTCAATGAATATCCCGACGCAGAAATGATGATGATGGACCTTGGCAACACGATTGCCGGAGAGTTGGAGTCGCATCTGCTGACCAATGACAGTGTGTCTTTTGCAGTGCCTGGTGGCACCACGCCGGGGCCGATTTTCGATGCTCTGTGTGGCGCAAAACACATCGATTGGGCGCGGGTGCATGTGATGTTGACGGACGAACGTTGGGTGCCTGAAACGTCTGAGAGGTCCAACACCCGACTTTTGCGCGAACGTCTGTTGATTGATGCAGCCGCGGCGGCGATCTACGTGCCACTTTATGGTGGAACGGCGACACCCGAAGACAGTCTTGCGATACTTGAGGCAGGTTTGGCGCACGAACTGCCACTATCGGTCCTGCTGCTTGGTATGGGCGCGGATATGCACACAGCGTCGATCTTCCCCGGTGCTGACAAGCTGGACGAGGCGCTGCACGGCGACGCATTGCTGGTGCCTATGCGCGCACCCGGTGCACCCGAGCCGCGCATTACGTTGTCAGCAAAAGTTCTGAAAGGTGCGATGAGCCGACATATCGTCATCATCGGTACCGAAAAGCGCGAGGCGCTAGAGCGCGCGAAATCGTTGTCACCGAAAGAGGCGCCAATCGCGGCCTTATTGGCTGGATCAACAGTACATTGGGCGGAGAGTTAAAGTATGTGGACGAAGCTGCGCAGACATTTTGAGGCTGTCGAAGACCGCCGGTTTGAAACGATGCTCGATTCCGCTCGGGCAAGTGATTTTACGGCATCCATTGGTGACATACGGCTTGATTATGCAAAGACAAATATCGACGCTGACGGGCGCGCCTTGCTGATTGATTTGCTAGACCAAGTTGGTCTGGCCGAAAAACGTGATGCGATGTTTGGGGGTGCTGCGATCAACGAAACCGAGGGCCGCGCCGTTTTGCACACGGCGTTGCGCAACCTTGATGGTGGGCCGGTAACGGTCGACGGCGCGGACGTCATGCCAGCCGTTCGCGCGACGTTGGATCGGATGGACAGCTTTGCCACGGACGTGCGGTCTGGCGCATTCAAGGGGCAGGGCGGCGCGATAACGGATGTAATCAACATTGGAATTGGTGGGTCTGACCTTGGACCAGCCATGGGTGTTCTGGCGCTTGCGCCTTACCACGATGGCCCGCGCTGCCATTTTGTGTCCAATGTCGATCCTGCCGACATCAGCGGCGTTTTGCGCAGTTGCGATCGGGCGACGACGCTGGTGATCGTCGCGTCCAAGACATTTACCACGATTGAAACAATGACGAATGCGCGCACGGCCAAGGCATGGATGAGTGAGAGCGTCAGCACGCCAGCAGCGCAATTCGCAGCTCTGTCCACGTCTGAAAAAGGCACGGCGGCGTTCGGTATTTCACCGGATCGAGTGTTCGGGTTTGAGGATTGGGTTGGTGGACGGTATTCCATGTGGGGCCCGATTGGCCTGTCGATGATGATCGCCATCGGGCCGGATGCGTTTCGCGCGTTTTTGCGCGGCGGGCAGGATATGGATCGGCATTTTTGCGCGGCAGACTGGTCAGAAAACCTCCCCGCGCTGCTGGCATTGACGGGGATTTGGCACAACCAAATTTGTGGCTATGCAACGCGGTCAGTTCTACCTTATGACAATAATCTCAGCCGCTTACCGGCCTATCTTCAACAGCTTGAGATGGAGAGTAATGGCAAAAGCGTCAAAATGGACGGCGAGGATTTGCGGGTTCATTCTGGGCCTGTCGTTTGGGGCGAACCAGGCACCAACGGGCAGCATGCGTTTTATCAATTGATTCACCAAGGTACGCGGGTCGTGCCGTGTGAATTCTTGGTCGCGGCACGTGGTCATAATGATGATTTGCACCATCAACACCAACTGCTTGTCGCCAATTGTCTCGCACAGTCCGAGGCGTTGATGAAGGGCCGCGATCTGGATGAGGCGCGCAGCAAGGTAGCCGATAAGTTTAAAGACGAAGAGCTTGAGCGGCAAGCCAAACATCGCGTATTTCCGGGCAATCGTCCATCGATAACAATCGCTTATCCGAAACTTGATCCCTTTGCTTTGGGCCAAATCCTTGCGCTCTATGAACACCGTGTGTTCGTTGAAGGCGTGGTTCTGGGGATCAATTCGTATGATCAATGGGGCGTTGAGCTTGGCAAAGAATTGGCTACAGCATTGCAGCCAATTATCGAAGGCGGTGATGCGTCAGGCAAGGACGGATCAACTGCCGCCTTGGTCGATTTTCTGCAAATGCACGGTGTTTAAGGCCTGCGGTCAGGCCTGCACTGCCCCGTCGCGGGTGATGAAGGTTTGCCGCAGGGCGTCCGGCAGAGGGCGTTTGCTGTTGTCGGCATTTAACAGCACAATGACGGCGTCCCCCGTGGTCGTAATCTGACCGTCAACAAATGTCGCATATTGCATTGTAAAGCTGGTGTTGCGCATCTGCGTGGTGCGCGCGACGTTGATGTAACTGGCGCCGCGATGTACCTCAGCTTTGTAATCTAACCCTACTGTTTTCACGACAAATTTCGGTTCTGGCCCTGCATGTTCATAGATACCATAATCGTGCAGGTAAGTGACGCGCAGGGTTTCGTACCAGCGCAGATAGACCACGTTGTTGACGTGGTTTAACGCGTCGATTTCACCAAATCGAACGCGGTCTGCCATCCCGTATGACCACGGTTCGGATATGCCGGTGCTGCGCAGTGCCTCTGCGTTTAGAGGTGTTAGAAAAGGGGGGGTAATCATTATTACAGCGCGGCTGTGACGATGATTTCGACCTTATAGCCCGTCGTGGCCAGCTTGGCTTCGCCGGTCCAGCGCGCGGGCGCACAATCTTTGGCGACCCAAGTATCCCAGACGGCATTCATGTCCGCAAAATCCGCGGCCATGTCCGCGCACCAGACTTGTGCCGTAATCACACGCGATTTATCGGTGCCTGCTTTGGCCAGTAGCACGTCGATTTTATCAAGAATCGCAGCGGTTTGTTCGGTTACGGTGCCGCCTTCGGCACCTACTTGTCCGGCGAGGTAGGCGATGCCGTTAACGATGACAGCTTGGCTCATGCGGGGGCCAGCGTCGATGCGGGTGATGTCGGACATTGCTGTTCTCCATGATGATTTTGTATGTGGAGCGGGTAACGGAGTTTGCGTCGTCTTCGACGGTTGCTTGACACGTTATAAATTCGTTGAATATGCCTTTCCGAGTTGGGTTGCAAGCACACAGTCGGCCCCGTTCAAAGGTGTTTTGACAGTTGCCATGGCTTAAACCCTTTCACTCGTGTTGTTGAACGTATCCCATTGTTTCAGGCTGGGCGCGTTTCCCTTTGATCATAGACATGGACATATGGTGCGCAGGGCGAAGATCGGTTGCCCTGCGCGCCAAATTCTTAAGCTAATAAGACAGCAGCCTCGTGTGATTTTAAAGATGTCCGCGCGGAGCCGTAGTTTGCGAAACGGTCCATTCCGGGCACGTCTGGGAAAATCAATTTCAGTCCATGCTTCGTTTGCCAGCACAATTTCATGTTGGTCGAACATGATATGCACATAGGTCACGCCCTCAACCCGCGCTTCGTGGATTCCCTGCTGCGAAACCAGATCTTTTGCCTTCACGATAACTTCGTTTGAGCCGAACAGAAGATCAGCCCGCACACCTGTCAAAAGCATCCGGTGTTGACGCGAGACCATCATGTCGCGGTTGGGACAGTCGTCACCAAGGCTGCCGCGTGGGATGCAAATTGGTTGAATTTCATCATGGGCAGCCAGCTGCGCGCCTTCAACGCGTTTGATCCCGATCCAGGCAATAGGTTTGAAGCCATTGTCGCGGGTCAACAGCAGGTCGCCCACTTCGAGTGTCTCAATCGCGCGTGTGCCCGTAATTGTGCAAATTGTCGTGCCCGGCGTAAAGCAGGGTACCATGCACATGTCGGGTTCAGGTTCTTGGAATGTGATCGTCCCTGCCGTCATCATCGTCCGATTGGACGCCGACGGAAGTGCCAACACCAACCGACACACCTGCGCCGCTTCCGTCAACGTCACGTTCGGCTCTGATCTCATTTTGAGCATCAGCGGATGCAGCAGCAACGTCTTCTACGATCAGATCCGACAGGATTTGCCCTGTCAAACGCCTCATTACAACTTCGCGGACGTGCGCGTCATTTTGGACGGTGATGATAATTCGGCCAAGTTGGCTGCTGCTTCAGCATCAGCGGCATC
The DNA here is from genome assembly GCF_000155735.2 of Octadecabacter arcticus 238. Lineage (GTDB taxonomy): Bacteria > Pseudomonadota > Alphaproteobacteria > Rhodobacterales > Rhodobacteraceae > Octadecabacter > Octadecabacter arcticus. The sequence continues at coordinate 2,319,531 of NC_020908.1, read as the reverse complement.
ATTCTTCTGGCGCTTACCGAAGGGTTTGACGTAAGCGGGCGGGATTAGGCGCACTTCGTGGCCCAGCTTACCAATCTCACGGCCCCAGAAATGCGCGCCGCCGCACGCTTCCATCGCAACCACGCATCGCGGAAGTTGGCCGAAAAACGCCAAGACCTGCGTTCGACGTAACTTCTTGCGCAGAACCGCTTGGCCTGCGCCATCAGCTCCATGTACTTGGAATACATTTTTCGCCAAATCGAGACCGACTGTGGAAATATCCAACATGACCGCTCTCCTTTTTGTGGATCATTGCAGACCCATCTTGGCGCATCGATGCCGTCGGGGCGGCGGTTACATCATCAAAGCCAGTTTGAACCCACTTGTTCAGCGTCGAAAGGCCAACGCCCAAATCCGATGAAAGCTGCGGTCGCCCCTCTCATCGATACTGCGTATCGACTGCCGGGCAAGGGTTAAGCCGCTGCTGGTCGCAATGCGCATTGCATCACGCCGAAACTCATCTTTGTATCTCGTTGCCATTCCATATCTCCTTTATAGCAAACATTGCTCGAAAGAGACTGGAACTAAACCGTGACAAGACTGAACATGACTAGTTTGCGGAAAGTTAATGGACAGTGGGGAGCTTATGCGCTGACCCCAAAAAGGCTCCCGACGCCTGCAGTGATTGCCATTGCCGCCGCGCCCCAGAATAGGACCCGTGCGGTCGCTCGCGGTTTTGGGGCTCCGCCAACGTGCGCGCCAATTGCGCCGAGCCCAGCAAGACAAATCAAAGTCGCGATGACGACCGTTGGAATGATTTTGTCGCTTGGTGCTAAAATCGCGGCGGCGAGCGGGAGTGCTGCGGCGAAAGTAAACGTGAGTCCCGATGCAATTGCGGCCTGTAGCGGGTTGGCGGTGTGCACTTCTGATAAGCCAAGCTCGTCTCGCACATGGGCGCCAAGTGCGTCTTTTTCTGTCATCTCTCGTGCGACTAAAGCTGCCGTTTCTTTCGTCAGTCCGCGCGATTCATAGATCGACGCAAGTTCAGCCTCTTCGGCCTCTGGCGTATCGATTAGCGCCTGTTGTTCGCGGGCAATATCGGCGCGCTCGACATCGGACTGAGAACTTACTGAGACATATTCGCCTGCCGCCATCGACATCGCCCCCGCAGCAAGGCCAGCGGCGCCCGCCACCAAAATAGCAGTGGGGTGGGGGTCTGCTGCAGCCACACCAACAATCAAAGACGAAACTGAAACGATGCCGTCATTTGCGCCCAAGACAGCAGCACGTAACCAGCCAGCCCGATTGATGTAATGCAGTTCTTCGTGGGCGGATTCATATGGCAAGTTCATAGAGTGCTCCAATTGTTTGGTCGGTGGTCAGGCGTTTCGCCCTAGTCTGATTGATGCTCGAAAGCCGCGACTTGTGCTTTCCAAGGGAGAAGCTAGATCCAGCCTTGCCGAGGTGCGGTCAGCGATTTTTTGCACGATTGCAAGGCCAAGTCCGCTGCCGCCCGCGGCATCATCACCGCGCATAAAGCGGCCTCGCAATGCATCGAGTGTGCGGGGTGAAATGACAGGGCAGTCATTTTCGACATGTAACCAACCGTCCGCTAGCAGTGCGACAGTGATTGGCGCGTCGCTGCCATGGCGCAGGGCGTTCTCAATCAGGTTTCGGGCGACGATGGCCACTGCATCTTGATCGATTTCGGAAAGGACGACTGTTGGCGGCAAATCAAGTTTAGCGCGGGTGCGGTCGGCCTGAGGGAGATCATCAACGACAAGTTGTAAGACGACGCGGAGGTCGTGTGGGACGCTGGCGTCCAATTGCGCGCCTTCGGCGCGGGCCTGCTGCATCAGTTTTTCCGAAAGCTGTGTCAGGCGCTTTAACGTGATTTCGATTGAACTTCGTCCCTGTTGCCGGACATTGGGGTACTTTACCCCAGTCCGTGAAAGGGGCACCAAATGGGACAACATCGACGCAATTATACAGACGATTATAAGGCAGCTGCAGTTGAGCGGTTATATGAGCCTGGTGCGACGCAAGGCAGCGTTGCCAAGGAGCTTGGGATCACTGGGACGCAGCTGAAGACGTGGCGCTTGGAAATTGAGGCGTTTGGCTCAGTTGAAGCCAAACGGCGTCAGCAGGCGGATGCGGCTGAATTGCTCCGCCTTCGCAAAGACAACAAGCGGCTTGCTGAGGAAGTGGAGATTTTGCACAAAGCATCCGCTTTTTTCGCGGCGCGGCTGGTGAAACCATGACGAACAAGCGTGCTTTCGTCACCGCCCATAAAGCTCAATACGCGGCTTCAATATTATGCCGTCTTCTAGAGATATCCCGGGGCTGGTTCTACGGGTTCCCAGCCAGTCAGCCTGCACGTGATCAGCGTCAAGCTAATCGCGACGCTCGGGATCAGGCGTTGCTTCCCAAGATAAAAACCTTCTTCAAGGCCAGTAAGAAATGTTGTGGATCAAAGCGTATTCACCAAGACTTACTGGCGGATAGTGAGGTCGTCTCCGAGCGCCGTGTTGCGAGAATAATGAAGGAACACAAGGTGTCCCCGCTTCTTCGCAAGCGTAGAAAGCCAATCACAACGGACAGCAATCATAAGCTGAAGCCATCCCCAAACTTGTTGGAACAGAAATTCCACAGCCAGACGCCTAATGCCGTTTGGCTGGCGGATATCACCTATATCGACACGGACGAAGGCTGGCTTTATCTGGCTGGCGTGAAGGACATGGCTACGCGTGAGATCGTCGGTTGGGCGATGGAGGATCACATGCGTGCGGAGCTTTGCTGCGCCGCCCTCGAGATGGCTCTGGGACGCAGAGGCCCGGTTCCGGGATTGATACACCACTCCGATAGGGGCGGCCAATATGCTGGCGGGGACTATCGCAAGCTGATCAAAAGGCGAAACTCACTCAATCCATGAGCCGCAAGGGCCAATGCCTCGACAATGCGCCGATGGAAAGCTTCTTTGCTTCATTGAAAAAGGAGCTGGTTCACCAGCGGCGCTTTAGAACACACGCTGAGGCCAAGGCCGCCATCTTCGAATACATTGAGGTCTTCTACAACCGCCAGCGCCGTCATTCAGGCGTCGGCTACAAAACGCCAAAACAGGCTTTCGAAGATATGACTTGGAAAATGGCAGCATAGGGTCAATAAGCAAACTGTCTGGAAAACGGGACGAAGTTCATTTTCATTTAATCCGCGTTGCCATGCATTGCCCGAGAGGCGATTGCGCAGCAATCTGCCGAGAGGGTGACTGCTTGGATTCAAACATCAAGTGCAACGGTTGATTTAAAGGCCACGATTTCGTCGGCCATAGCTTCAGCGGGTGTTCTCCATCCGAGGGTTTTTCTTGGACGGTTGTTCATCAGGTTTGCAACGTCGTTGAGCCATGTTTGGCTTGCACCGTTCAGGTCAGTTCCTTTGGGCATGAACTGACGCAGCAGTCCGTTGGTGTTCTCGTTGCTGCCGCGCTGCTAGGGAGCATGCGGATCGCAGAACCAGATATCAATTTTCAATCGTCGCGCCAATTCACGATGGCAGGCCATTTCGGAGCCACGGTCATAGGTCATGCTCTTGCGCAAATCAGCGGGTAGTCGTCTCATCTGGCGGGTGAAGCTGTCAAGCGTGGCCTCGGCCCCATTGCCATCCATTTTGCAAAGAATGACAAAGCGTGTCTTGCGCTCGACCAAGGTCCCCACTGACGAGCGATTGAATGCGCCCTTGATGAGGTCGCCCTCCCAATGGCCTGGTACCAGTCGTGCTTCGATCTCTTCAGGGCGATTGATAATGCGCAATGATTCCGGGACCATAGCACTGCCCGCCGCTGTCCTGCGCTTGAGCCCACGCTTAGGCTTCGCTTGACGCAACGCCTCGATCATCGCCGCCTTCAGCCCGCCACGTGGCTGCGCGTAAATCGCGGCATAGATGGTCTCATGGCTCACATGGGCGGATGGATCATCAGGCTTCATGAGACGCAGTCTCTGCGCAATCTGCTCAGGCGACCAGTGCAGATGTACGAGCTTGCCATGAACGCAACGATTAAGATCGCTCCCCTCCACAAGCTTGCGCTTGCGGCGGCAGCGCGCGCGCCGGGCATCATAGGCCTGCCGCTTGCGGGCAATAGCTGCCGTCTTCCTGCCGACCTCGCGCCAGCTCACGGCAGATCGTGCTCGCTGGGCGATGCAAAAGCTGGCCGATCAACCGCTGACTGCTGCCCCTATTATGCTCGGCTAATATCACGCCACGGTCCTCGCTGCTGAGGTGCTTGCTTCGTATGTCCATCACAACATCCTATGCCCAAAGGGCTCTGAGTGTTGCATTTGAAACTTGAGTCTAGGCTGTGGGGGGCAAAAGTAGACGTCGACATCTGTGGCAAAAGTGAAGCGCGGATACTCCCTCGACGGTTTTTCTGGGACGTGCTTGGAAGTTGAGAGCACTATGTTTGGCCCTGCGGCACTATTCAGATCGAGAGGTCTGTCGCAAGGCGACAACTCCATTCTCGTGATAAATGGTACTACGCTGGAAACCGCATTGAAAGAAGAATTCAATCTGCGTGCTGTGGCCATGCTTCGGCGTATATAGCTCAGCTAACAGTCCGCCTGCGAGGCTTGTCCTCGTGCCTGTTTTTGCTTCGTAACTAGTGGATTTAACGTACGTTAAGAGACCTGAACGTAAGCGCGACAAGATCACAACAACCTGCCACATCGCTGACGCTAGGTCAGATTATCTGCCATTTTAAACCGCAAATTGACGCCAAAACCCATGCCCTTATCGGGGCTGAGGCGCTCGTGAGCTGGAATTGCCCTAAACGCGGCTTGAAGGCTCATCCCTTTTAGTCCGGTTGCCCACATGTTGACGCGGCGCAGAACCTCGCCCTTGTGGCTTGAGAGGCGGATCGGATCAGTTTGTAATGTCTGGTGGGTTTATAGGGCGTGGCTTTTACCGTGAACGAGGGCCTTCAGGCGCGCTGTTTAACAAAATCACGATATGTCGCTGGCCCGAGACCAACACCGATCCCCAGCAGCGTGTCGAAGCCGCTTCGCATGTGTCGCCGTCGGTTCCAGCGGAACACGAATTCGTCAAGATAGCGTTGCAGATGGCACTTTCTGAGGCCGTGGAAGACGCCTTTTGCCCGCGTTTTCAGGTTGGAGAACACGCGGTGGACCCAGTGGAGTATGTCGCGTGCCTTTTTGCCGCTGACGACCTTCGCCTCATGCGTGTTTGCAGGAGGATTTTCGTAACCGAGCCAGCCATCCGTGATGATGTGAGCGCCAGGCTCTACAGCCTGACCAATGAACCCGTGCAGCGTCTTTGACGCGCCGTCGGGAATGTGTTTCATCCTGATACGGCGCGGATGTCCGTCACTTGATAACTCGACGGCACAGACGACAAACATCTTTCCGACGGGGCTGCGCCCACCCTTTGGCCGGTTCTCGGGATCATGCCGGGACCGGAACGGCATCTCTGTTTCATCGATTTCGACAAGGTCTTTCAGGGGGTTGCGGTCAGGGTTGACCATCGACCGCCGCAGCTTTTGCAAGAGGAGGTCGCCGAGAAGCGCCATCGGTCCGAGCGACGATGGCGACCCGTCTTGTAGCTGCCAAGGCCAAGTTGCGCCTGAAGTTGCTGCGCTGACATGCCGTTGGAATGGCTGGTGATGATGTGCGCGGCAAGAAACCAAATTCGCAACGGCAAATGGCTGCTGTGCATCACCGTGCCAGCCGTCACGAATGTCTGCCGTGCGCAACCGGCACATTCCCAAGTCGCGCGACTTCGCTTTAACGGCCAGCCCTTGCAGGTGCCACAGGACGGACACACGAAGCCCTCAGGCCAACGATGTTCCGCCGGAGAATGCGAGCACGCTTCCTCATCAGAAAACCTGGCATCGAACGCCGGGCGGGACATGGGTTTGTCGTTTTTTCATCTGGCTGGCATAGGTGGAACAATACCAGAACACTCTAGATTGGCAAGCCGCGTCGCACTACATCAAGTGCCGCCGGAGCAAAGGGGATAAGCCTTCGTGGCTTGATTGGGCCGGATGACTTCTTGACCCTCGCGCACAAGACCGGATTGCTGCCACGCATTGATGACTATGTGTTCGATTTCGTGCTGGACGCACAAACGAAATGGGCAAACGCGGGGCTTGAGGCGTCGTTTGTCGCGCTTAATATCGCGCTCGACCGTCTGCAGGAACCTAGTTTGTTGCAACATATTTTTTGATCGGATGCAGCCCCATCACGCGATTTCATTTGAGCTGTTGGAGATTGCTTTTCTGGACACCTGCGACAACGCGAAAAGCGACACATTAAATCAACTTCGCGCGGCGGGCATCCGGCTCGAACTGGATGATTTTGGCTCTGGTCGGTCTTCAATTGTTGCGCTGCAAACAGTGCGGTCGGACAGGGTAAAGCTCGATCAGAAGATGGTGGCCCCGATCGAAACAAATCCGTCGCAGATTCTTATTCTCAAAGCTTTGGCGCGGGTCGCAGCCCTTGAGGGATGTGGTGTCGAGTTTGAGGGAATTGAAACGCAAAAGCTGCTGACGCAATATTGCAGCTGGAGTGTGAGGCGCAGCAAGGTTTCTTCCTTGCACGCCCAATGGGCGAGGCCACGTTTACCAAGATGCTGGCCGCGTCGCACAGTGCTGTGCAAACGGGTCCTGACGTCGCGCGATCCCACAGGACGTTTCGTAAAAGTCATGACATGATGGGCCCCCAGCATGCGCCCCATGTTGCGATCGAATTGCGACGCAATGAACCATCACCCAGACGGGTCGTTTTCAAAGCCTAACGAATTCGTTTAAATCAACGCTTTTACTTTCCACAAACGGGATTAAAGCCACCGGCTTCCAGCCGGTCCGCTTTAGCGTAATGTACTATAATTTTCCCTCTCATTTTTAAGACCCCGCGAAGCGGTAAGGGTCTTAAAAATGAGAGGGAAGATTATGATCTATTCCACAGGAAGCCATACCAAATTTTATCACCGGTTTCACGTCGTCTGGACAACAAAATACCGATACAAAGTTATGCGCGGTGAGATGCGTGAGCGTATCCGTGAAATCATTATCCAAACATGCCAAGAACTTGGCGTGCATATTGAGAAGGGCGTATTGTCGACCGATCACGTCCACATGTTCATATCGGTCCCGCCTCAGATAGCATTGTCAAAGGTGATGATGCGGATCAAGGGACGCTCGTCTTATAAGATACAGCGCGAGTTTCCCGAACTGCGCAAACGGTACTGGGGCCAGCGGTTTTGGGCTCGCGGATTTTTCTCAACAACCAGCGGCAATGTCACTGACGCTGTCATACTTCAGTATCTTGAATTACATTCAAAAAGGGAACCTACCGGCGTCAGCCGGTAGTCGTTCAGTTCACGCGTGGTAACCACTGGCCGCGCTGTCGTCGGGCGGTGTACAGGGCAGCGCCATTGCGGGAAAAGCGTCAAGATTTCGCTGCGTGCTGCGTCGTCCAACGCGTTGAGCGCCTCAGCGCCGGGGGAAAAGCTTTCGGATGCAATGCCTTCGGCCATAACGATTTCATGGTTGTCGAACGCGATGTGCACATAGGTCACAGTGCCACCCTCAACGCGGCGGATCGTTTGATCGTTGGTAAGCGCCTTTGCTGGGGCCAAAACCTCATCCGTGCCACAGTGCATTTCCACACGCCATCCATCCAGCATCATGCGGTGCTGCGGTGACACCAGCAGATCACGCGCGTTGTGCATTGCCCCTTTGCGGATCAGGATCGGCGCAAGGTCGCCCGTGGCCGCAACCGTCGCGCGGCCAATCCATGCGATGGGTCGCAGCCCGTTGTCGAGGGTCCAGACACGATCACCAACCTGCAATGTCTCTATCGCTTGCTTGCCGCGTTCAGTGATAATCAACGTGCCGAGGGTGAAGCAGGTGATGCGTTCGATGGATTGGAAATCAACACTTTCGCCGGTGTCATTGCCAGCATCATCCAGATAGAAAACTGTGCCATTGGTCGGGTCTTCGTCATATTCGATGCGGGTGTTTTCCGACCGCGTTAAGGTGTCTAATCCCTGACCACCATTGATGTTTTCGACGTTTGCACCCGCCTCAAGCCGGATAATATCGTCACCTTTGCCGGCATCAACCACGCCGCTGACCGTGGTTCGCGCGCCAAGGGAAATGTTGTCTTGGCCGTGCCCTGTGCGCAGATCACCGTCAATCGTCGCACGGCCTGACAACACCACAGTGCCGTCGCCGTGGCCCGTCAAAACGCTGCCACCAACACGCGCCATGTCCGCCAAAGTCACAGTGCCACCGCCGTTGTAAGTGCTGACGTCACCCAGCACATCTGCGGTGCCCGTCAGCGTGACGGTGTCATCGCCAAGCCCCATATCGACGCTGCCGGTGATGACGCCACTGGTCGCGATCAGCGTGTCGTTGCCCTGTTCCATGTGTACATTGCCGCTGATCACCGTGCCGCCGGACAGCCTCAAGATGTCATCGCCGGACCCAGTATAAAGCGACCCGTTCAGCGATTTTGCGGCCAAGTCGATCACGTCTGCGCGCCACGAGGTCTCGACCGCCTCAATCTCTGTCAGGCTACGGTCAGAGGCGAGGAATACGTCGTCCTGCACCATGTCCACGTCGGTGTTACGCGCGATTATCGTGGCGAAAGAACTGGCCTTCACTTCCGCAATGATGTCGTCGCCCAATGCGGAAACAAGATCGCTGAACGTGTCGTCCGCCGCGCGGGTGCGGGTGAATTGGTCGGTGATGATGTGGGTGAACAGGGGGCCCATCTGGGTGCCCGCAATTGCGTCTTCGGCCAGTCCGCCGACCCACAGATCGACCTGAAAGACATCGTCATAAACCGCCGCAAGGCGCGCTTGCACGTCTTCGTCGCTAGTTATGATTGAGAAATCTTGCGGGTCCAGCGTCGCAGGATCAATGTCACCAATCAATTGCGCGCGCACCTCGATATAGCTGTCGAGCCCATGATCGAGGCCCCGCGCGAGGTTCAGCGCAGCGAGGGAGAAACCCGATACGCCGTCCGGTGTCTCAAGGAAAAAGTTCAAATCATCGACAATTTCAGTGTCGAGTTCTTGTGCAGTCGCGCTCAACTGGCCGCGCATGATCGCTTCGATGCCGTTGTTTTCCACGGCCGAGTGGTTGAAGAATGCGTCCATCAAAGCGACCGAACCTGCATCGGTTCCGTCTTCGCCAACCAGATCAATGCTGGACGACACAAGCGTATGACCAAAACGGAACGCGGCGGTGGAAAGTTCTACCGAGGATTCGCCCGAAACACTGGCGTCAAACCCTGTATCTTCCCCCACAGCATCGCCAATCAGATGCGGCAACCATTCGTTGTAGGTGATCTGTTGCAGTTCGTATTCGACAATGGATCGCGCGGCGTCGTAAAGTTGTTCGTCGGACCAATCGGGGTGTTCCTGCGCAAGCTTATCCGCCCAATGATTGTGTTCACGCACAAATAATGTCTGCAACGACAGCAGGTTAGGGTTCTCATTGGCGCGGATGTCACCGGCAAGATACACCGGATCATCGCCGCTGATGTCGCCCGCCATAAAGCTGTCTTCGTCGGCATCAGGCAGCATATCGGACGCGGATGTCGTATCGTCCTGCATCCGCAGTTTGCCACCCTCAAAACTACGCAGATCCTCCATCCGCGCCTCAGTTGACCCGTAAACTTGGCTACCGTCGATCTGCCAAGTCACCGCGTTGGTCGGTGCAATGGTTTCTCCGTCGCCGATCTCCTCTGCGACTTGCGAGCGCGCGATGTCATGCGGCATCCCGACGAGGTTCAGTGTTCCCGCGTCGTGATCCTCTGGCGTCAAAACCATATCGTGATCGAGAAACTGGCCGAATGTGGTAAACAGAGTGCTTAATCCGGCGCTGTTGGGGTTGTCGCCGTCTTGATCAAACACGACCATCGACACCTGCACCGGATCCGCGCCACCGCTGAACGTCTCAGAGATGTCATCGTCATATCGCGCCCCAGTGAGACGTTCTTGTGCTTGAATATTGGCAAGAAAAGGACAGCTACTTGCCATCAGTCCACCATAACCACGCCCCACAATAAATTTTAGGAAATTGGTAAGGGTTTGACAAATATTTTGTGACTTTAGGGTCTAATAAACGGAAAAGCCCGAACAATCATGTTCGGGCCTTGGTATTGTATCTTCGATTGTGGCGATTAACCGATGGGTTAGCTGCCCCAGCTGCGCACGGCGCCACAATCCATGTGCACGAAGTTGGAACCGGAATAACGACCAACGCCACCAGCACTACAGCTTGCCGCTGCGCGTGCCATTTGGTTCACCGAACGGCCCTGCATACGCAAATCGGCGGCTTGCCCCTGAAGGTGCAGAGAATTGCGCGCAACACCGGACGAATTGGACCGCAACATCGCGTTCGTCTGCGGTGAGCGGAAGCCCGAAATTAAGGTGTAGGGTTGGCTGCTGTCCAAAAGATTTTGCGTCGCGGCCACGATGTCGATTGTGCGGGTGTCGATCTGGTGGGTCTGGCCATTGCGCCAATCGCGGAAGAACCGATTCACTTCGTCCACCGCCTCGGGAATGTAGTCTCCCTCGATCCAGTAGATCGTGTCGATGCTTTCGCCCGTGCGCCCTGAATACATTTTCAAACGCCGGATGTCGCCCCCGCCGCGCAAAAAACCAGCGGCATTTGAATAGGTTGGGGCGGCGATCACTGCGGTTGCCGCAAAGGCTCCAAGTAATCCACGCCGAGAAATGCTCGAAGTTGTTTTATCTGTCATGTTAGCGCTGTCCCGTCGCGTACCTGTATTCCCGTGTTTTCACGGGCGTTTCTGCCATTCCATCCCCGGATGCACCAACCCTATGCCACAAAATGATTCGTGGACCAAGCCCCGCGGACGACTGGATCAATTAACAGGGGGAAATCGGCGAAATTTTGCGCAGTTTGGGTGCATTCGCGATATTGTTGTATTTGTGCATACCATTATTGCGGTGCGACGGGGACGGTTTGAAACCAATTCGCGTCATAGCGCGTTTGTGAATAGACTATGCACAACTGCTGCTTGATCGATGAAACGACAATAAAATTGTACTTAAGTCCGCGTCGTTGTCGGTCAAGTATGTTCCTGGGGGACCTGATGCCGACAATTCACCACATATTCTTTCGCGCTTTCGCGCTTTTAGCCATTGTTTTGTCCTTCGCTGCGACACCACAAACCGCGACGGCACAGACCACAGCGTTCCGCCAAGCTGTCGCTGAGGGGGCCGCACGTGATGACGTATTGGCTGAATTTTATCGCGGGCGCGAATTTGAAGGCATTTGGACAGGCACAACCGGACGCGACCGCGCGCGCCGCAATGCGTTGCTGGCGGCCTTCGCGGGCGCCGGCGATCATGGCTTGCCCGCCGCTGAATATGATCCAAACGCATTGATGGCCCGACTGCAGGCCGCCAGCACGCCCGCCGAAAAGGGCGCGATGGAAGTCGAAATGTCGCGCCTGTTTTTGTCGTACGCGCGTGACGTTCAGACCGGTATCCTGACACCAAGAAGCGTTGTGTCCGAAATCCGCCGTGAAGTGCCGCTGCGCTCACGGCTTGGATATCTGCAGGGGTTCTTGGCCAGCACGCCGGCATCCTACCTCGCAACTTTACCGCCAAATTCACCGGAATATGCCCGCCTGTTGCGCGAAAAGATGTCCCTAGAACGTCTTTTAGCGCAAGGCGGTTGGGGTCCGGCAGTCTCGTCCGGCAGTCTTGCTGTTGGGGCATCGGGCGTGGCGGTTGTGGCGTTGCGTGACCGGTTGGTTGCCATGGGGTATATGGAACGTTCAGCAACACAGATCTATGACGCGACGATTCAAGAGGCGGTTCAGCGGTTCCAACAAACCCACGGCCTTGCTGAGGACGGTGAAGCCGGTGCCGGAACACTGACCGAGATTAACGTGCCCGCCGCCAGCCGCTTGCAACAGATCATCGTTGCGATGGAACGCGAACGTTGGATGAATCGCCCAAGGGGGGAACGCCACGTTTGGGTCAACCTCGTAGATTTTTCTGCCGCAATCATGGACAATGATCGCGTCACGTTTCAGACCCGTTCGGTCATTGGTGCCACGGGCAGCAATCGCCAGACCCCGGAATTTTCCGATGTCATGGAGTATATGGTCATCAACCCTAGTTGGTATGTCCCGCGCTCCATTGTCGTGAATGAATATCTGCCAGCGCTGCAAAGCAACCGCAACGCTGTTAGCCATATTGAAATCACCGATAGTAATGGCCGTGCGATCAACCGCAGCAACGTGAATTTCAGCCAGTTCAATTCCAGAACGTTCCCTTATTCAATGCGCCAGCCGCCCAGCCGCGGCAATGCGCTTGGCTTGGTGAAATTCATCTTTCCCAACCAATACAATATCTACCTGCACGACACGCCCGCAAAGTCGCTGTTTGGCCGCGAAGTCCGTGCGTTCAGCCATGGCTGCATCCGTTTGAACGACCCATTTGATTTTGCCTATGCATTGTTGGCGGCACAAGAAGACGACCCAGAAGGCGTTTTCCAGTCGCATTTGGACACCGGCAGAGAAACCCGCGTTAACCTTGACGAACCGGTTCCGGTCCACTTGGTGTATCGCACGGCGTTCACCCACACGACGGGGCAGTTAAACTTTCGCCGTGATGTTTACGACCGTGACAGCCGGATCTGGGATGCATTGGCAAACGAAGGGGTGGCTGTTCGCGCAATTGGCGGGTAATCAACCCCTGATTTTAGGGCCCGAATAGGGGATCACATGCCACAAACTTTAAAAGACCTTGCTGCGTCGCTTGGGGCTGAAACCCTTGGCGACGCATCGCTTTTGGTGGACCGCTTGGCGGAACCACTAGAAGCACGCGCCGGGGATCTGGCGTTGGCCGTCGCGCCAAAATTTGCCGAGCAGCTAAAGGCATCGGCGGCGCGTGCAGCCGTGGTTTGGGCTGGCGCTGATCTGGACGCACTTGGGCTTGATGGCGCAATCATCGCACCGCACAGTCGGCTTGCCATGGCGGGGTTGACCCAAGCCATGGACGACAACCTCGCGTTTTCAGGCGAACCTTCCATCCATTCGAGTGCTGTGATCGATCACACCGCAAGCATTGGCGATGGCGCGCAGATTGGTCCGTTTGTGGTCATCGGCGCGCAGGCGCGGATTGGGCCAAACGCGCGGATCGCACCGCACGTGTCCATCGGGGCTGAGACTATCATTGGCGCAAGTTCCACCCTTCATGCAGGCGTCAAAATAGGTGCGCGGGTGTTCATTGGTGACGGGTTCATCGCGCAAGCCGGGGCCGTCATCGGCAGTGACGGGTTTTCATTCACCACAAGCGGCCCATCCAATGTGGAGCGCGCCGTGCGCTCGCGCCCCGGTGTTGCGCTGGAACCGATGGATGGCACATGGCATCGCATTCATTCCCTTGGCGGGGTTGAGATCGGCGATAACGTTGAAATTGGCGCCAATTCGACGGTTGATGCTGGCACCGTTCGCGCGACGCGGATCGGAAATGGTGTCAAGATCGACAACCTTGTGCATATCGCGCACAACGTCATTCTGGGCGAAGACTGCCTGCTGTGCGCGCAAACTGCTGTCGCCGGGTCGTCGGTTTTGGGGGCGCGGGTGATCATGGGCGGACAATCCGGCGTGGCGGATAATTTGACAGTCGGCCGCGATGTTGTTGTTGGTGGGGGCGCTGGCGTTTTGGTGAACATCGCAGATGGTATCTTTGTATTGGGCTATCCGGCCCAACCCAGCCACGAATACCGCGCCGGTCTGAAGGCCGTCCGGCGTTTGACAAAGCCATAACGGTTCCAAAATCGGCGCGCGCGCATTACATCAAGCAATAGATCGGACAGACATGGGTGATCTTGGATGAATATTACCGCACAAGTTGTTGAAATTATTGCGCAACAGGCATTGCTGCAACCCAGTGATGTCAAAATAGATCATACGTTAGATGACCTTGGCATCGACAGCTTGGGATTGGTTGAGAGCATTTTTGCCATCGAGGAGGCCTTTGATATCACCGTACCATTCAATGCCAATGACCCCAGCGGCGGAGATTTTGATATCACGACGATCGGGTCCATCATCAAAGCCGTGCAAACGCTAGTACAGGACCAAACGTGAGGCGGGTTGTCATCACCGGCTCTGGCACGATCAATGCGTTGGGGCACGACGTTGCCACAACGCTTGAGGCCATGCGTGAAGGGCGGTGCGGTATCGGGCCGCTTAACATCCGTGATGTGGATCGGCTCGCTGTCAAAATCGGCGGGCAGGTGACCGATTATGATGAACAGACCCACTTTAACCGCCAACAGATCAGCCTGTATGATCGGTTCACCCAATTTACCCTTCTCGCCGCCGCGCAAGCGATTGGCGAAGCGGGGCTTACATTTTCGGGTGCTTTGGCGGATCGATCCGGCGTCGTGCTGGGCACGTCTGGTGGTGGGTTGAACACACAAGACGAAAACTACCGCGCCGTCTACGAAGAGGGCAAAAACCGCGTGCATCCGTTCATCGTCCCCAAGTTGATGAACAACGCCGCAGCGTCGCATGTGTCGATGCAATATAACCTGCGCGGCCCGACTTTTACCGTCGCCACCGCCTGCGCATCCTCCAATCATGCGATGGGGCAGGCGTTCTATATGATCCGATCTGGCATGGCGGATGTGATGGTCACGGGCGGGTCTGAATCCATGCTGTGTTTCGGCGGCGTAAAAGCGTGGGAAGGTCTGCGGGTGATGTCCAAGGACGCGTGTCGCCCGTTTTCCGCCACACGCAACGGCATGGTTCAGGGCGAAGGTGCGGGCGTGTTTGTGTTTGAAGACCGCGATCACGCATTGAAACGTGGCGCTGTCATCTTGGCCGAAGTCGCAGGGTTTTCCATGTGTTCGGATGCGTCCGACATCGTGACGCCGTCCAAACAAGGCGCTGCACGCGCCATTGCAGGCGCGCTGACGGATGCCAAATTCAACCGCGAAGACGTGGGTTATATCAATGCGCACGGCACCGGAACGGCAGCGAACGATAAGACGGAATGCGCAGCTGTTGCGGATGTTTTCGGGGCCCACGCTGACAAACTGATGATTTCCAGCACCAAATCCATGCATGGTCACCTGATTGGTGGCACCGGCGCTGTTGAATTGCTGGCCTGTATCATGGCCCTTCGCGACGGGATCATCGCGCCGACAATCGGTTACGAAGAACCCGACCCTGAATGCGCGCTCGACATTGTGCCAAATGTGGCGCGCGAGGCAAAGGTTACTGCGGTTCTGTCAAACGCCTTTGCCTTTGGCGGGTTGAACGCGGTTATCGCCCTCAAATCTGCCTAAACGCAAAACGCCGCCCCAAACAGTGCGGGCGGCGTTTCGTGGTTCTTTGGTTTAGGGATGCTTACTGCGACGCTGCGGTGTAGGCCGCCGTGAAACCAGAAAGCGACATGGTCACTGTCACAATTTGATCAGGGGCGGCGGCTGGAACCATGCTCAGCGTGGCGGTCGCACCGCCCCGAAAAAGCGCAATGTCTTCTTCTGTGAGGCCAATGCGCGTGACGCACCCGCCGACGTTGCAAAAGTTAAACGGGAACCGGCGGGCCTGCCCACCATCCACCCGCAGCGTGATCTGTTCGGTCAGCAGTGTTTCTAGCGGGGCCACGATCGTCGCACCCGCAACAGCCGAGCCCGAGTCTGGCAGCGAAACGATAGCGATTTCAGCGACCGCATTGCCTTCTGCATCACTCAACAATTGATACATCTGGCAGGGGTCTTCACCTTCTTCGACCTTCAGGCAGCGCAGCGCCCAATCGCTGAACACTTCTCTCAGATATTGCTGGCCCGGTTGGGGCTCTTGCGGCGCCGCCTCGCCAGACGCGATTGGAACGCCATTCTCATCGACTTTCTCGCCCATGTTGAACACGCTTTGCGGCAGTTCTTCGCCTGTCGCGGCACTGGGATCAACCAGCGTTTCGTCGGTTGTTTCTTGCGCAAAAGCCGATGCGCCAAGGACGCAGATCAACGCAGCTGCGCTCAAAGTTTTGGAAATCGTTGCGGCGTAAAAGGTCATGAGCTTCTCCTATAATATCTGTTGTTGCGCGAGCCTTAGCACGGGTTATCAGCAGTGTCAGAACAAAAGCTGTATTCGGCGAGGCCTTGCCGAAGCGGTGGAGATGAGGCGATTAATGTTGCATCTGATCAAGAGCCATGACCGTCACACCCATAGAAAAAGGGCCCGCTAAGGCCCTTCCTCATCTTCTCCCTATCGGACTTTGCCGACTTGTTTCGGTTAAGCTACGGATTGGAACGGACTCCGTCAACAGGGTCATTATCACAATACTGACAAGTCTGTTTCTTTTTTTTTTTGATAATCAGGACTGGCCGCAACACCCAAAAAGGCCGCGCTCCAGATATAAACCAGTGGCGCGGTGCATTCAAAAAGGAGGGCGTCTGCAACGCCGCAGGAGAACATTCACGGCATTGACACGAATATACTGGCCCAGAAAGGTTATGGATGTACTTTGTCCCAAAATTAAAGCGGAACAAAAGCGGGACAGCGCTGATGTCTGCCCCAGAATAGGACAGAGGCGATGAGCGACGGAATTTTTATGGGTGGTGGTGGTGATGATTACGGCGACGCGCAAGAACTGCTGTTGCAATATGCCAATCGCCACGGGTTGATCGCGGGGGCCACGGGCACCGGAAAAACAGTGACTCTGCAAATTCTTGCCGAGGGGTTTTCGGCTATTGGCGTTCCTGTGTTCCTGTCTGACGTGAAGGGCGATCTGTCCGGTTTGGCCAAATCCGGCAGCGCAGATTTCAAATTGCACGACCCCTTTATGGAACGTGCCGCGACCATCGGGCTGGATCTGCAATACTCTGCCTTCCCTGTGACGTTCTGGGACCTTTTTGGTGAACAGGGCCACCCAATCCGCACGACCGTCGCAGAAATGGGCCCGCTGTTGTTGTCCAACCTGATGGGACTGTCGGGCGCACAAGAAGGCGTGTTGAACGTCGCGTTTCGCGTGGCGGACGAAGACGGGCTCCCGCTGCTGGATCTTGAGGATTTGCAGGCGCTGCTGGTCTGGGTCGGGCAAAACGCCAAAGACTTGTCCTTGCGCTATGGCAATGTGGCGACATCGTCGGTCGGTGCTATTCAGCGGCAGTTGCTGGTGCTCGAAAATCAGGGTGGCGCGGGCATGTTCGGTGAACCTGCGCTTGATTTGAACGACATCATCGCGACCGAAAAGGATGCACCGCACACGGGACAGGGCCGGATCAATATCCTTGCGTCTGACAAGCTGATGGCGTCCCCGAAACTTTACGCAACTTTCCTACTGTGGCTTTTGTCGGAATTGTTTGAAGAACTGCCAGAGGTCGGCAACCCCGATAAACCCAAGCTGGTGTTCTTCTTTGACGAGGCGCATTTGCTGTTTGATGACGCCCCCAAAGCGCTGATCGACAAGGTCGAACAGGTCGCGCGGTTGATAAGATCCAAGGGCGTCGGCGTGTATTTCATCACCCAGAACCCGTCCGATGTCCCCGAAGACGTGCTGGGACAGCTTGGCAATCGTGTACAACACGCACTGCGCGCGTTTACCGCAAACGATCAAAAGGCGTTAAAACTGGCCGCCGCGACCTACCGCCCGAACCTGAAGTTCGACACGGCGCAGGCCATCCGCGAGGTCGGCACAGGGGAGGCCGTGACATCAATGCTGATCGACAAAGGCGTGCCCGGAATTGTTGAGCGGACGTTTATCCGCCCGCCGTCTTCGCAGCTCGGCCCAATTACCAACGCCGAACGCGCGACGCTTATGGCGGCTTCGCCCATGGCGGGCAAATACGACGCACGACTGGATCGCGAGTCGGCGGCTGAGATGCTCGCCAAGCGCGCAGGCGCTGCGGCGCAAGCGGCTGAAAAAGTGGAAGTTGAAGAAAAACAACTGGATGCGGAGAAACGCGAACACCGTCAGGGGCGTCGCTACACGGGCCGCGATGTTGAACGCTCGACCAGTCGCAGGTCGACTAGGTCTGACGACAGCTGGGGCGGCGCGATTGCGACGGTTGTTGCGAAAGAATTAAAAGGCACCACAGGGCGGCGCATCGTTCGTGGCATTCTGGGCGGGCTATTTCGTGGGCGCTAATAGCGGCGCCGCGGGTTGGTGCACAGCTAAATAACGGTCAGGTTAACGACCCTTAACGCGAAAGACCCTAGACCAGCGGCGCGATCTTCAATTCGGAAATGCGATTTTCATCTTTTGCCAGCACTTCAAATCGAAAGCCGTGGAAGCTAAACACCTGACCAACAACGGGTATCATCTGCGCTTCGTGAATAACCAGACCCGCGACCGTGTTGGCCTCATCGTCGGGAAGGTTCCACTCGGTCGCGCGGTTTACATCGCGGATCGTCATCGTTCCATCGACGGTATAACTGCCATCTTCGGCAACAGTGACGTCGTTTTCTTCGTCCGTATCGAATTCGTCGGTGATTTCGCCGACGATCTCTTCAAGAATATCTTCGAGCGTAATCAATCCCTGCAAGGTGCCGTATTCGTCCACCACCAGCGCGAAATGGGTGCGCCGCGCCAGAAACTGGCGCATCTGATCATCCAACGTCGTGGTTTCAGGAATGAAATACGGTGCCATCGACACTGTCAGGATATCGAAGTCATCCATTTCTCGCGGTTCAATCCGTCCGTCGCCGAGCATTTTGTGCAACGCACGCAGCAGGTCTTTGGCGTGCAGGGTTCCGATGATATTTTCCGGCTCATCGCGATACAGCGGCAGCCGGGTGTGATTGCTGTCCAGACACAGGCGCAGGATTTCCGCGACGGGCAGGGCGGCGTCGATCATCTCAATCTCTTTGCGGTGTAGCATGATTTCTTCGACCGTGCGTTCGGCCAAATCAAGCGCGCCCAAAATCCGGTCGCGGTCTTCTTTTTCCACCACACCTTCGGAATGGCCTAACTGCAACGCACCCGCGATTTCATCGCGCACCGCGAGGATGTTGGTGTCAGGGTCGGTCTGAACCCCAAACAAGCTGAGAACGCCGCGCACCAACATGCGCACCGCTGCAACCATCGGCGCAAAGACGGTGACAATAATTCCGATAGGGCGCGCTGCAAGGCTGGCGGCGCGTTCGGGGTTTGTGATTGCGTAGGTTTTGGGCAGCACTTCGGCGAACACCAACACCAGCAGCGTCATGATAATCGTTGCCAGCGCCACGCCATTTTCGCCAAACAGGCGCAGGAACATCGTCGTCGCCAGCGATGTTGCAAGGATATTAACCAAATTATTGCCAAGCAGAACCGATCCGATCAGCCGCTCGCGGTCTTCGGTCACTTCAAACGCCTTTTTCGCGCCCATGTCGCCCTTTTCGGCGTTGGCCCGCAGTTTACTGCGTGATGCAGCCGTGAGCGCCGTTTCGGATCCCGAAAAGAAGCCGGACAGCACAAGAAGGAACAGGATCGCACCAACGGTGGTCCAGAAAGCAGCATCAAGCATGGGGATCAATCTTTGTCATTTGCCGCTTGTATGTAGGGGCGGGGGGCCACGTTCAAGGGGCACTCAATCGTCTTGCACCCTATTTTGCGCAAGTGGATGATGTTCGAGCACAAGTTGTTTCAGCCGCTCATCCAGCACATGGGTGTATATTTCGGTCGTGGCCACGTCCACATGGCCCAAAAGCGTCTGGATCGATCGCAGGTCAGCGCCGCCCTCAAGCAGATGGGTGGCAAAGGCGTGGCGCAGCGTGTGCGGCGTTACTTTGGAGCGTGTCACGCCACCCGCTGTGGCAAGATCTTTGATTAGGTTAAAGAAGCTTTGCCGCGTCAAATGGCCAAGTTTACCGCGCGACGGAAACAGAAATTTTGAGCGTGGTGTGCCATCTTTGAAAGTGGCGTCTTCTGCTTTGTCGCGGGTTTTCAGCCAGACGGCCGTGGCGGCGCGCGCGGGCGGCGACAGCGGCACCATGCGTTCTTTGTCGCCCTTGCCGCGCACCAACAACATGCGTGGATCGCCCCGTGCTGCTGACACTGGCAGAGACACCAATTCTGTGACGCGCATGCCCGTGGCATACAACAGTTCCATCAAACAGGTCGTGCGCAGCGGGTCTTTTTTGGCATCGCGGGCCGCGTTAAGAAGTGCGTCGACTTCACTATGGCTGAGCGTTTTTGGCAGACGTTTGTCGCGACCCGGGCCAGATATCTGGATCGCCGGATTGTCGACCCGCCAGCCTTCTTCAAACGCAAACCGAAACAATTGTTTGATCGCCGACAGCCGTCGCGCGCGGGTCGCCTTGGCCAAACCCTGCGCGTCGCACCAGATTAGATATTTTTCCACATGGTCTTGCGCGACAGCGGCAAAATGGGTGTCCGCCAGCCAATCTGAAAAATCCATCAGGTCGCGGGCATAGGCGAGCTGTGTGTTGGTGGCCGCGTCAAGCTCCGCCGCTTGTGCTTCTAGAAACGCCTGTATCCAATGGGCATTTGGGCGGTCCGCAGCCGTCATGGCAACAACAGATATTGCAGTGCCACACGCCGCGCCACGTCTTCAAGTCCTAAGGCACGCAGGGTCGCGAAGCCTTCCTTGAACGCAATTTGGTCACCGTCGATGCCCTGCTGCAATGTCGCAAGGGCGCGCAAGATCGCCTCTCCGGTTCGGCCTTGGCTGGCCATCGCCACCAGTGCTGCGTCGGGATCGGCGGCAAAGGCGTCTTGTATCAGCGGGTAACTTGCACGGACGGGCGACGCGCCGGATGGATCACCACGCGCAACGGCAGCAAGGAACGGATCGGTCGCCGCGAAGTCTTCGTTCAGCGCGGCTTGTTCGTATTGATCCGACAACAGCAGTAACGTGAACGCAACTGCCGGCGCGCGGCCCAGGTCCGCGTCAATCAACTGGCGCGCAAACACCCGCGCAAGAGGCACGGCCACGCCGACAGGGCGCGCCTCGGTCCAAAGGTCCGATACCGCACGCGACGTGATTTCAGGATCATTTCCCGCCAACGCGGTGTTGAGCGCGTTCACCGCCTTTGCACGCTCCCAAACACCACCCGATGCCGCCGGAACCCGCGCCGTATAAAGACCGAGAAGCGCATTGTCCGAAATCGCGCCTGCCCGTGACAGGCGTTCCGCCGCCTCAAGCTGGGCCTTCCAGCCGACGTTGGCGCGCAGATCTGCATGGGCAAAAGCGCGCGGCAAACCAGCCGTCGTGAGCGGCGATCCAATCGCTTCAAACATCCGGAACGTCAGCGGTGTGGCACGCGCAGGCTGCCGCAGCGCCCGCTCGCCTTCATACAAATCCGGATCAAGAAACCGCGCCAGTAAAGCGCCGGAGTCGGCGTCAATATCCTCAAGGGCCAGTCCGGTGTTCAACGTCAATGCGGCCGCAGACCAATCGCCAGAGCGCGCCAGACAAAAAATACGCGCCGACGCGGTCGGGGCCACATCGGGCTTCGTGCTCAACGCACGACACGCAGCATCTTCGGTGCCGGTTAACAAGGACACATCAAACCAGCGACGAAACAATTCCGGTGTGTCCGGTGTTGCCGCCTCAAGCATCGCCTGCGCGGGCTCCAACGCCCCAAAATCGAGCAGTTTGTCCACACGGGCCAAGAAAAACCCATTCGATGTTGCGGCTTCACGCGGTGGATTGGCTTGGGTGATGGCCAGCGTGATCAACAAATCCTGCACCGCAGGCAGCGTGTCGATCTGTTCCGCCCGCAACAGCGCAATCAAGGTCGCAGCATCGCTGCCATCCCATAAATCAGCCGGCAGACCCGTCGAGGATGGAGGCAATAAACCCAGCACACGTGGTGCCGCACCGCTCAATGCTTGGACGGACACATCCGGCGTGATCGCGGAATTGGCCACGGGGGCTTCATTGGCATCGGGCGTGCGGGTCGCTTGGGTGCCAAGAACAGGGGCGGCTGCCAAGACGTCGGGCTGCTTGACACTTTCGGACAGCCAGTCAATGGCCGACAGGGGGGCTTCTTGGGGGGCATCTTGCTTGGATTGGGCCCAAACTGGGACAGCACACGACAAAAACACACCAACCATGGTCACGCGTAAAACCATCAATCTCCGCCCAACGTCACAGGGACGACAATCTCTTGCACGGGGGCTGCAAAATCATTGGGCATGAAAATCGGACCCAAATAAGCATAGCCCACAAAAGCAATTGCCGCCAAAACCACGAGCACAAACAAGAATTTGATCAATCGCCACATGGAATTCGCCCCTTTTTCCTCGGCCATATTTCTGGCCGAAATACACAGCTTCAGTTGCTGCTTTGCCTTTCGTTATATATGTCCTTCACTGCAAGATCACGCCATCACGTCGTAAATATTTTTAGACCGGCGGGGGGCTGCCGATTTTGGTCTCTATTTGGGCCAGGGTCGAGCCATTAAGTGGCTGAGAATGCGGGCAAAAATAGGGACGAATGCCACGATGGACAACCTTGAGAACGCTCAAACAACCCAGCCAGCGTATCATTTGCGCGCCACTGTGGTCCTTGTGGGCATGATGGGATCGGGCAAAACTGCCATCGGTCGGGCCATGGCGATGAAATTGGGTGTGCCTTACGTCGATTCTGATGCTGAAATCGAAGCCGCCGCCAATGCCACCATCGCAGAGATTTTCGCCCGCTCGGGAGAACCATTTTTTCGCAACCGCGAGGCTGAAGTTATCGCGCGTTTGCTGCAATCGGACCCTTGTGTGTTGTCTACAGGTGGCGGCGCCTATCTGGCAGAGCGCAACCGTGCTGCAATTTCCAAGCACGGCGTAGCGGTGTGGTTGGACGCCGATCTTGATCTTCTCTGGGAGAGGGTTCAACACAAGGACACGCGTCCGCTTTTACGCACGCCTGATCCACGCAAAACCCTAGGCGAAATTTTCAAAGATCGCGCGCCGATTTATCAAATGGCCGATCTACGCGTCGAAGCGAAGCCTGAATTTTCCATTGATGAGATGACTGTCGAGGTGCTGCGCGTGCTGGCCACCCGTGCGGACGTGCTGGAGCCTGTGACATGATTGAAACCATCCATGTTGATCTCCCCGGTCGTGCCTATGACGTGGTGATCGGGCCGCGATTGCTGGCGCAGGCCGGCGAACGGATAATGCCATTCCTGAAACGCCCACGCGTGGTGATCGTGACCGAAGAAAACGTCGCGGCCCTGCATCTTGACGCGCTGAAGTCTGGGCTTGCTGCTTCAGGAATTGCCTGTGACGCTCTCGTGCTGCCTGCGGGCGAAGGTACCAAAAGCTGGCCGTTTCTTAAACAAACTGTTGAATGGCTCCTGTCCCAAAAGGTAGAACGCGGCGATGTCGTGGTGGCCTTTGGGGGCGGGGTGATTGGCGATTTGGTGGGCTTTGCGGCCGCCACAGTGCGGCGCGGCGTGCGGTTCGTGCAGATACCGACGTCGCTGCTCGCACAGGTCGATAGCTCTGTGGGCGGCAAAACTGGGATCAATTCGCCAAACGGAAAAAACCTGATCGGCGCATTTCATCAGCCGACGTTGGTTCTGGCCGACACGTCCTTGCTCGACACGCTCACGACGCGGGACTTTTTGTCGGGCTACGGCGAAGTCGTAAAATATGGCCTGTTGGGGGACGTCGCGTTTTTTGAATGGCTTGAAATTGAGGGTAAAAACCTTAAGCCTTTGTTAACGAACACCTTATCCGCGGATAAGATTGTTGCGGCGCGGGTCAGGGCGGTCAAGCGATCCGTTGAAATGAAAGCCCGTATCGTGGAACGCGATGAAACCGAACAGGGCGACCGCGCGCTTCTCAACCTCGGCCACACATTCTGTCACGCGCTTGAGGCCGCGACAGGATATGGTGATCGGCTTTTGCACGGCGAAGGCGTGGCGATTGGCTGCGCCCTTGCGTTTGAAGTGTCAGCGCGGATGGGTCTGTGCAGTCAAGAAGACCCCAGCCGCGTGCGTGCCCACCTCAAAGATATGGGCATGAAGACTGATCTGGCCGACATCAATGGCGCCCTGCCGGATGCCGACGCGCTGTTGGCGTTGATGGGGCAGGATAAAAAAGTTGTCGATGGTCAGCTGCGGTTCATTCTGGCCCGTGGAATCGGCGACGCGTTCATGACAGCAGACGTCCCCGCCGATACTGTGCTGTCGGTGCTGCGCGACGCTTTGGCTACCCGCTAAACCACGCGCCGCTAAACTAGAAACCGCAAACGAAGAAACCCGCGACAGCCAAGGGCGACGCGGGTTTCAAATATATTTGTGTCGTTGGGGGTCTTTAGAACGGGATTTCATCATCCATGTCGCTGCTGCCACCGCCGCCACCTTGGCTACCGCCCTGATCGCCACCACCGTAACCACCACTATTACCGCCCTGATCGCCGCCACCGTAACCACCACTATTACCGCCTTGGTCGCCACCGCCGTAACCGCCGCCCTGATCGCCGCCGGAATATCCACCGCCGCCGCCACCGGAGCCACCATCATTGCGACCGCCAATCATCGTCATGACGCCGTCATAGCCCTGCAACACGATCTCGGTCGAATATTTGTCAGCGCCGGATTGGTCCTGCCATTTGCGGGTCTGCAATTTCCCCTCAATATAAACGGTTGAGCCCTTCTTGAGGTATTGTTCCGCCACGCGCACCAACCCTTCTTGAAAGATCGCAACGGAATGCCATTCGGTCTTCTCGCGCCGCTCACCGGTGTTTTTGTCTTTCCAAGTCTCAGACGTGGCGATGCGCAGGTTGCACACCTTGCCGCCGTTCTGAAAGCTGCGCACTTCCGGGTCACGACCCAGATTGCCGATAATCATGACTTTGTTAAGCGAGCCGGCCATGGTGAGCCTCCTATAGAATCTGATTTGCGTTGTAGATTGTTACCTCACCTGAAACTGGTAAATAACCCCATAATGTATGGAATTGCAGCTTGGTTTAGGCTAATACCAATGGCCGAATTAAGTGACCCTTGCCCATTCTCGATCTGTGATTGAACTTATTCGCTCTGGGTCGTTCGCAAAGAAGTTCCAAGCTTGTGCACATTTGTCGAGTATTTCGTCATAGGTGTCGAAAACTGTGATTGCGAGTTTATTAGCTCGCAGATAAGCCCAGACGTTTTCCATGGGGTTCAGTTCGGGTGAATACGGTGGCAGCTTAACGAGCGTAATTTTATCTGGCACCTGCAAACATTTTGCGCCATGCCACCCCGCCCCATCAACAATCAGCAAGGCATGTGAGCCGGGTGCGACAGCTTTTGCGATCTCATCAAGATGCAGCCCCATAGCCTCGGCGTTGACGTAGGGCAGGACGAGACCTGCGGCGGTACCACGTGCGGGACAAGCGGCACCAAAGATATAACTCCATTTGAAGCGTATATCACGGGGTGCGCGCGGGCGAGTTCCACGCTTGGCCCATTTACGGGTGAGTGTCCCCTGTTGTCCAACGCGGGCTTCATCTTGGAACCATACTTCAAGAGGCTTCCCCTTTGCATGTTCTGGCAGAGTATCGTTTACGAGGCTCGCAAAGTTTTTTTAAAAGCCTGCTGCGCTTCGCGATCAGTTTTCGGATGCTCTGGACGCACAGACAGGCGGCGAAAGCCATGCTTGGTTAGATATTTCCCAATCGTACGCACATGCAGTTTCACGTCGAACTCCTCTTCAACACGAGCCTGCAAGTCGACACAACGCCATCGTACTACGCCATCTTTTACTGGGTCGGGCCCGGCCTCCACCCACGCCACAAATTGCGCCTGTTGCCTGGGCGACAACCGTGGTTTTGCCCCCTTGCCATTCCGATCCGATAACCCCTCAATGCCTTCTGCGTTAAAGCGATGCGCCCAATCCCGAAGTGTTTGTCGATCCATACCACTGCTGCGGGCAGCCGTTTCACGATCCACCCCATCAAGCACCAGCGCTATGGCCAGTAGTCGCCGTACAACCCGCCCATCCTTGGTTCGCTTTGCCGCACGGCGCAAATCTTTCGCAGACATATCCGTGCGCGTAATTTTTATGGCTCCACCCATGAGCACCTCCCAATCTATGGAGGTCATTGATTCAGAGTTTGCCAAAAATTAAAACCAAAAAAATGAGTCAGATATTATGGCCACTGGTATAAGTTTTCCGAAACGTGGGGGCTATTTCATGCGAGTGTTGGGAATTTTGGCCGGATTTGCCATGGTGGTGTCCAGTATGCCTCTGGCGGCGGATAGCCTGTCGACCCGCAATCGCACGACGCTTTTTAGCTCACAACTTGATGTTTGGACGGTCGCGCGTCGTCGCAATACGCCAATTCGATCCGCTTGCAGCCGCCACGTGTCGACATTCCATCCGCGGGAGACACCGGTCCGCAATACAGCGGCAACTACCGCGGACAATTTCTAGACATGGCGAAGTCAGCGGCGCGTCGTAATAATGTGCCCGAAGATTTGTTCCTGCGATTGGTCCAACAAGAAAGTGCATGGAACCCGAATGCGGTGTCATCAGCGGGGGCGATGGGGCTGGCGCAACTGATGCCCGGAACCGCACGATACCTGCGGGTAAATGCCCGTGATCCCTATCAAAACCTCGACGGTGGGGCGCGGTATCTGCGAAAACAATATGACGAATTTGGATCGTGGCGTTTGGCGCTGGCGGCCTACAATGCCGGACCCGGTGCGGTGCAGCAACATGGTGGCGTTCCGCCTTATCGCGAGACCCGCAATTACGTCAGGGTCATTTGGGGCAGTTAAAAACGCGCAGCGTTTTAAACTGGTGTGAGGCAGCGTTTGAGCTTGCTCAAATGCGTCCACACTCAGAAGTTAAGGCATCCTGAATCCTAAGGCGCCACATCAACAGTGGCGCCTTAGGTATTGGTAACGCAAGATAATTATTCTGCGGCCATCTGAATAACCTGCTCCATTTCTGCCATATCTGCATCACTGAGGTGGCATTTTATCTGGTGGCCATTGCCCAGAGTCCGCACAATCGGCACCTCGGTTTCGCACTTGGTGCGACCGGCTTTGTCTTTCCAGTTGCATCGCGTCTGGAACGGGCAACCGGGTGGTGGGTTCATCGCCGACGGAATGTCGCCTTCAAGCACGATGTGCTTTTTCTTGATCTTGGTGTCCGCAATAGGCACGGCCGACAGCAATGCTTCGGTATAGGGGTGGTACGGTGGGCTGAAGACCTGATCTGTCGTGCCCATTTCGACCACGTGCCCAAGGTACATTACCATAACGCGATCAGACAGATAGCGCACGATGCTCAGGTCGTGGCTGATGAACAGCAGCGTGGTTTTATGTTCCCGCTGAATTTCCATCAACAGGTCGGTCACAGCGGCCTGCACGGACACATCAAGCGCTGACACAGGTTCGTCCGCAACCACGATCCGCGCATCACCTGCAAAGGCGCGCGCGATACCGACACGTTGTTTCTGACCACCCGACAATTGACGTGGCATACGGCCAGCAAATTCGCGCGGCAGTTTCACCAGATCAAGCAATTCGAGCATGCGGGCACGGCGTTCGCCATCATTTTTCCCGATCTTGAAAATCTCAAGCGCGCGCATAATTTGACGCCCGACCGTCATCGACGGGTTCAGTGTGTCGAACGGATTTTGGAACACCATCTGCACGTCAGCAATCGTTTTGGTGTCGCGCTTTTCAATCGGGATATCGCCGATGCTTTTGTTATCGAGCAAGATTTCGCCAGACGTCGCCGTTTCAAGCCCCATAAGAACTTTGGCGAAGGTCGATTTACCGCAGCCGGATTCACCAACAATGGCCAGCGTTTCGGATTCACGTGCTTCAAACGTTAGGGTTTCGTTGGCCTTAACAACCTTCGTGCTGCCGCCCGAGAACAGGGCGGATGCCGCGACCTCGTAGTATTTTTTCAGGTTGTCCATTTTTATAACCACACGCCCGGGGGCAGGTTTTTCTGTTTGGGCACCGGCGACAAGCGGCGCGTTCCAGTCAATTTCCGCCTGGCGCAGACATCGGGTCTCGTGATCTAGCCCTGCGTCTTCCATGAAGATATGGCCTTGATCGCAGCGCCCGGCCTCAAAATAATCGCAGCGTGGGCCGAAATTACACCCGTTCGGGCGTTCATGGGGCAGTGGGAAATTGCCCGGAATGGCCACCAAGGGCCGCGCGTTTTTGTCGGCCCCGGGCAATGGGATCGAGCGGAACAGCGCCTGTGTATAAGGATGGCGCATTTCATCAAACACGCCTTCAATTGTGCCGCGTTCAACCGCTTCGCCGGAATACATGACGCAAATCCGATCACAGGTTTCCAGCACAAGGCCGAGGTTATGGCTGATAAACAGCATCGACGTGCCGTACTTTTTGCCAAGGTCTTTGACCAATTCGACAACGGCAGCCTCGACCGTCACGTCAAGCGCGGTTGTCGGTTCATCCAAAATCAACAGTGACGGCTTTGACATCAGGGCCATCGCGATCACGATGCGCTGTTGTTGTCCGCCGGACAATTGGTGCGGGAACGAGTTCAGCATGCGTTCGGGGTCGGGCAGTTTCACGTCCGTCACGACTTCGAGCGCACGGGCGTAGGCCACGTCTTTGGAGACGCCTTCGTGTATCATCGGGACTTCCATCAGCTGTTTGCCGATCCGCATGGCGGGGTTGAGCGACGCCATGGGTTCTTGGTAGATCATCGCGATTTCAGACCCACGAATGTCGCGCAATTCTTCGCGCGTCATGGTGTTCATCTCCCGGCCCTTGAACTTGATTGATCCGCCAACAATGCGGCCGTTAACGCCGAGGTCTTGCATGACCCCCAGCGCAACGGTGGATTTGCCACAACCGGATTCGCCAACAATACCCAGCGCTTCACCGGGTTGCAGCGAGGCCGAAAAGTTCATCACCGCAGGGATCTCGCGCAGGCGGGTAAAGAAGCTGATCGAGAGCCTGTCGATCTCAAGGATCGGGCCGGAATAGCTTTCCTCAGGGGATGTCTTTTCCATGGGCTTAATCCTTCAAGCTTTCTTCACGCAGACCGTCTGCGAGAAGGTTGAGACCGAGTACCAGCGACAGCAGCGCCATCGCAGGTGGCAGGGCAGGGTGCGCGTAGATCAGCAGCAGTTTGCGACCCTCATTGATCGTGCTGCCCCAGTCGGGGCTTTCAGGTGGCAGGCCAAGGCCAAAGAAGCCCAATGTGCCAAGCAGAATAGTGGTGTAGCCGATGCGCAGACAGAAATCGACGATCAGCGGGCCACGTGCGTTGGGCAAAATTTCCCACAGCATGATGTACCACGTGCCTTCGCCGCGCGTTTGCGCCGCCGCCACGTAGTCGCGGGTTTTGATGTCGAGTGCCAATCCGCGCACGATACGAAACACTGTTGGTGAGTTCACAAAGACCACTGACACGAACACCACAAGGATGCCGCTTGGGATGGTGATGAAATCGAGCGCTGGTGGCCAGACGACCAGCGGGCTCGCGGTGTCGCTGATGACCATGAGATAGATCAGCACCAGTGGAACCAAGACGACGGCCAGATACAAAGTGTTTTTGCTGCCTTGGGTTTTGTAGCGCGAATTGATCAGCACACCGCAAAAGATCAGCGGAAATATGAACAGAAACGCGCCCATGAAGTTCGGCAAACCCGTCGCGACAATTTCCGGTGTCACCAGCAGGTAGAACAGCAAGATGACTGGGAAGGCGAGGATCAGGTTGGCAACGAACGACAACACCGTGTCGAGTTTTCCGCCATGATAGCCAGCGGGCAGGCCCAAGGTGATCCCGACCATAAAGGCAAAGACGGTGGCTAGCGGTGCGATGATCATCACGATGACGGACCCGTGGACCATGCGGCTAAAGATGTCGCGTGCAAGGTTGTCGCCGCCCAGCAGGTAGTGTGCATAGGCCGCGTCGCCATTGCCCAGACCTTCGCCGTACAACAATCCCGGCACGCCGTTCTTCAAGGACCGTGCGATCTGCAAGTCGGTGGGTTGGGACACAGGATCAAAGGTTGCGATCAGGTCGAACAGCCCGACGAAAATGGCCGTGAACACCCAGAACATCACCAGCGCAAAGCCGATCATGCCGATGGTTGAGTCGAACAGTTTTCCGTAAAGGCCGAGTTTGCGTTTGAACGTGATCGAAGCCGCGAAGGTCACGATCAGAGCGATCCAGACGGGCAGGAACCGTTTTGAAATCTCGCCCAGAATACCGGCTTTGCCGTAGGGCATGAACCACGACACAACGATGATCGCAGCACCAAGCAGAACGATCAGCCCAAACACCTGACCGTTGATCTTTTCAAGTTGCCCAAGCAGGCCGCCGCGCGATTGTAGAGTGCCGTCGGTATTGGCTTGCAACTTCACCTCGGGCGCAAAGAAGTCCATGATGAGTTGCAAAATGACGCCAGCCAAAAACACCGCAGATGCGATTGTGATGGCGGGGATGAGGGTGCTCCCGAAGGAGCCGGTCCAAGACAGTTCTTCCATAGTCTGGCTCCTTTAAGAGATGCGAATGCGTGGGTTTAAGAACACATAGCCGACGTCAGATATCAGCTGCGTGAAGAGCACCACAAACACCGAGACCACCGAGACGCCTAAAAGCAATTCGATGTCATTGTTCGAGGCCGCCTGTACAAGCGTCCAGCCGAAGCCCTTGTAGTTAAACAAGGTTTCAACAATCACAACGCCGTTGAGCAGCCATGGCACTTGCAACATGATGACCGTAAACGGCGCGATCAATGCGTTGCGCAGGGCGTGTTTCATGACAATGTTGGTAAAGCTCACACCCTTAAGGCGGGCGGTGCGGACGTATTGCGCGGTCATCACTTCGGTCATGGATGCGCGGGTCATACGGGCGATATAGCCCATGCCATAAAGCGCGATTGTCACGACAGGCAAAAGGAAATTCTCGAAGGTTGCATTGTCCATGGCGCTTGTCGCGGTGCCTTTGAAAAATTGCATCCCGAACGTCGGGGTGGCAAAAACAGCGATCAGAACAACACCGGACACATATTCAGGCGTCGCCGTCGACATGAT
This sequence comes from Octadecabacter arcticus 238, assembly GCF_000155735.2. Lineage (GTDB taxonomy): Bacteria > Pseudomonadota > Alphaproteobacteria > Rhodobacterales > Rhodobacteraceae > Octadecabacter > Octadecabacter arcticus. The sequence goes on along the minus strand of NC_020908.1, from coordinate 2,288,566 downwards.
AGATACCGTTGACAGACCACGATCAAGCCGTGACCCTTCACGCATCCCCGCCAGCACACCAATAATCAGTGCGCCCGGGATCATGAGAAGCAAAACAAAGCCCATCAACTTACCCGTCAGGCCAAGCCGTGTGGCAATAATTTCGCTGACAGGGTTCCTAAAGACTGTGGATTGTCCCCAGTCACCTTGAAGCACGCCGCAGAATGCGGGTGTGGTATCATCGACCTCGGCACCTACCGGAGCACAGCGTGCACGCACGGTACCATCCTGACCTTCGATCACGTAGCCGGGCAACACGCCGAGCCATTCACCGTATTTGATCAATGTGGGCTGCCCGTATCCACGGTTCTCAAGCCAGCTTACCACGGCTTCGTCCGACATGCGGGCGTTGCCTTGGGTTTTGGCGAGTTTTTCGAGGTTCGGCAAAAGGTTGGTAAGCCAAAAGACGATGAAGGTTAGGCACAACGCCGTAAGTATCATCAATCCGAGGCGGCGCAGAATAAACAATCCCATAGAAGTCCCTGTTGGCTATGCCGCGCGGTTCGTGCCGCGCAGTCTTTGCTATTCAGTATGCGGAAAGGGCCGCCCGAGTGATCGGGCGGCCCTCTAAGTCGTCGTGTTTAGGCTGCGAAGCCTATCTTGTAGTACTGTGGCAGGTACGCGATGTGCATATCCCAGCCGACCAAACCCGGACGGGCATGGCGATAGATCGAGCGCCAGTACGGCTGGATCGTCACGCCTTCGTCAACCATGATCGTCTGCAATTTGGCCATTATTTCAGAGCGCGCGTCAGCGTCGGCAATTGCGTTGGCCTGATTCAACAGATCATCAAACTCTGCATTCGCGAAACCGGCTTCGTTCCACGCTTCACCGGAACGATAGGCCAGACCAAGGATCTGGACGCCAAGTGGGCGGTGGTTCCAGTTGGTCGAGGAGAACGGATATTTCGTCCAGTCGTTCCAGAACGTAGAGCCTGGAATGATTGTGCGCTTCACGTTGAACCCTGCATCGCGCATCTGTGCGGCGACAGCGTCATTCGTGTTGCGCAGCCAGCTGTCATCAATCGAAATCAGATCGAATTCATAGTCCTGCATGCCTGCTTCGGTCAGCAACGCAAGCGCACCTTCTGGATCATAAGGGGTGCCTGGAACGTCAGCCCATTCAGGGTGCATCGGACCCACGTGCTGGTTGCGTGCAGCAGCACCGCGACCACCGTACCCAAGCTCAAGGCAGATGTCATTGCTGACGGCCATGGCGATGGCTTTGCGCACGCGCACGTCCTCGTAGGGTTTCATCCCGCCGACTTCGGCAAGCTGGTTGGGACGAACAACGATCGTCGCTGCAGATGCGATCTCTGAGCGCTCCCAGCCCAGACCGTCGATGACGTCAACGAAGTCGCTGATAGTTTCATAGATCATGTCGATTTCATCAGATGCAACAGCGGCCGCAGTCGAGGACGGGTCGGTGCCGTAATCGATGAATTCGATGCGATCCAGATAAGCGCCTTTGCCTTCCGCGTAGCCCCACCATTCATGGCCTTCGTTGCGAACGTTGACGGCTTTGATACCCGCGTCGACTTGCTCAGGCAGGTAAGGCCCAGTGCCGATCGGTGTGGACATCATGTCTTCGACGTTATTGGTTGCGTGGGTAACGGCAGCCGGGTAATCTGACATGCCCGCAATCAGTGAGATGTCTGGTGCTGGCAGGTTCAACTTTACTGTCAGAGCATCAACAACTTCTATGGCGCCTTCGATAGCCTGACCGGAATCAGCATCAACCAGGACGGCCATACGACCGGCCATAGAGTTACCTTCAACAGCCTTGTCACACCAACCTGCGATGTTGCGTGCAACATCTTCAGCAGTGAAATCGTCGCCATTGTTCCACTTAACGCCGCTGCGGACGTTCAATGTGTAGGTCTTCGCGTCAGCGCTGACTTCCCAGCTGGACAACAACATTGGCTCGAACGAACCGTCGGAGTTGTATTCAACGAGGTATTCCAGCCAACCCGAGGAAACATGTGCGATTTCGGTCCAGTCATATGTGCGCGGATCTTTCAACGCATAGACGGACATCGAGACGCGCAATGTGCCGCCCTGTTGGGCGTGGCCAGCGGCGGCGGCGGGTTGGGTCAGACCCAAAAGGCCATATGCAGCTGCGGACGTAACGCCCAGTGCAGTCGTGCGTGTGATGAATTCGCGACGGCTGAGTTTGCCGGCGTTGGCGTCTTTCACATAGATGCCGACTGCAGGATGTAGCGGTGCGCCTGTGAGTGTTTTATTGGTCATTCGTGTTCTCCCTGATGACACGTTTTATTACTAGCGGGGTGTTTGGCATTGGCGGCGAACGCCGTTTGCGCCCCCCACGAGAAATTACATTAGGGCAGGGTTTCTACCCTGCGGTCAACGGCTGTAATCGGCAAGTGATATCACATTTGCGACGTTTTCGTCGTCGTAAATTGCCTGTAAGGCAAATGCCTACGTTTCTGCGTTGCAGCGTAAACAGCCAATAAAAAGAGGTTTCAGGCCTCAACAAGGGGGCCTTTTTTGCGAAACTGCGACGGTGTCAAACCTGTATGGGCTTGAAATGCGCGGGAAAAGTAGGCGGCAGACCCAAAGCCAAGATCCCCTGCGATCTGTCGCACGGGCGTTTTGCTGTCGCGCAGCATCACCCGCGCCTCAAACAGGATTCGGTCATTCAGAAGGGACAGTGCAGATTTTCCGCTGGTCTGCTTGCAACAGCGCGCAAGGTGGGTCGGGGTGACACCAAGATTGGCGGCATAATCCGCGACACCCGCATTTTGGTGGTAGTCGCGTTCAATTAGGTCAGTATAGGCCGCCACCAATCGGGCAGCGGCGGTATTGACGCGGGCATCCGCCGGCGTTTCAGGGCGTTGCGCCAATTGACGTTCAAAGAAGATCGACAGAAGGCCGAGGTGGTAATGGGCGGCGCGGGACTGGCCCAACTGGGTCGACTTCAATTCGCGTTCCAAGGCATCCATCTGTCCGGCCAGTTCTTTTTGAACGACAACATCTCGCAGGCGCAGATGAACTGGAACCATCGGCCATTCGGTTGCCATGGCGGACGGGATTGTCAGCATTACGCCAAACACGGTCTGGCCAACCTCGAAACCATACATGGTTCCGGCGGGGATATAGATCAGGTTGCTGGCGCCGTAGCCGCTGGTCAGACCGGACACGGTGATTCGCCCTTGACCGCGCCCAACAAAAATAAGGCGTGGCGATGTATGAGAGCGCATCGTCTCGGTGCGCCAGCGACCCTGACCCGCGTTCTGGCCGATCGATGTCAACGCGAGGCGGTTTTGCGGGTCACTCATCATTGGCGTTCAATTCCTGATTGCTGTTCGATTTAGACAATTTCTCTGGAATTTATACTTTAATCAACCAAATTTATGTGGATAAAATGACATCATCCACATTTGGTAGCGCAACGGTCTGCCAGCGCTTCATACGGGACCGCAGCCATGTGCGTTGTCGTTTGGCGTATTGCCGTGTTGCAATGATGATCGCCTCGCGTGCCGAATCAGGGGTGATATCTCCCCCGATCAGTTGGATCATTTCTGCTGCGCCTATGGCTTTGGACGATGGTGCGGTCTGGTCCCAGTTTGGCACCATTGCTTTGGCCTCGGCCATGGCGCCAGCGTCCATCATTATGGCGTACCGCGTTTGGATTCGCGCGTTCAGCCACTCCACGTCGGGCATCAACGCAAGCGCGGTACACTCCTCCAGCGCCAATAGCGACGGCGGTGTCGCATCTTGCCAGTCGCGAATAGAACGTCCAGTCGTTTGCTGCACCTCCCACGCGCGCTGCACGCGGGCGCGATTGTTCAGATCAAGGCCAGCTGCGGTCGCAGGATCGAGTGCGGATACCAGATCGGGCAGGGGAATTGCATCAGCTTTGGCCCTGATACCGGCAGGGGTTGGCGGGATTTCGGCCAGCCCTTCGGTCAGGGCAGTAAAGTAAAGCCCGGTGCCACCAACAATGATTGGCCGCGCCCCCGTTTTATATGGCCGTTTCAGAAACGGCGCGACATCGCGTAGCCAATCGCCAACAGAATAGGGCGCATCAAACGCAAGGTGACCATAAAGGTGATGCGGCGCGCGGTCCAAATCCGCGGCACTTGGTTGAGCGGTCAAGATCGGCCAGCCCTGATAAGCCTGCAACGCATCGGCGTTAACGATTACACCGCCTTGGCGTCGCGCAATCTCCAAAGCCAGACCGGATTTGCCCGACGCGGTCGGCCCATAGATCAGCACCGGCTTGTCGGGGTGGATTTGCGAGAGTTCAATCATCGGTTGTCCTATTGCACAACGCCCCATTTGACGTTGCACCCAAGCCCCTTTTGCGACATTTTACGCCGAACGCAAAGTAGCACTGGAGCCCGTCATGCCTGAACCCGAAAAAGTCGTGTATAAAAGGGTCATGCTGAAGATTTCCGGTGAGGCCCTGATGGGCGATCAAGGATATGGTCTACATCCGCCAACTGTCGAGCGCATTGCGCGTGAAGTTCAATCAGTCCAAGAAATGGGTGTTGAAATCTGCATGGTCATCGGAGGTGGCAACATTTTCCGCGGGCTGCAAGGATCCGCGCAGGGAATGGAACGCACCACGGCGGACTATATGGGCATGCTGGCGACGGTGATGAATGCACTGGCAATGCAGGCCGCCCTCGAAGGGCTTAAAATTCACACCCGTGTTATTTCTGCAATCACAATGAACGAAGTCGCCGAACCCTACATTCGCCGGCGTGCTGTACGCCATTTGGAAAAGAAGCGGATCTGCATTTTTGCCGCCGGAACAGGCAACCCGTATTTCACCACAGACACAGCCGCGACGCTGCGGGCGTCAGAAATGGCCTGCGAGGCGATCTTCAAGGGCACCAAAGTTGACGGGGTTTATGACAAAGACCCCAATAAACACGACGATGCCAAACGCTATGAGACAATCACCTATGACGAAGTGTTGGCCCAGCACCTTGGCGTGATGGACGCCAGCGCGATTGCGTTGGCACGTGAAAACAGCCTGCCAATCATCGTCTTCAGTCTTGATGAACCAGGAGGGTTCCGCGCGATCCTTGACGGAACAGGCACATCGACGACAGTGGTCGCCTGAATTGACCCAAAATCGGCGAACTTGTGCACCTCGTGCACAGGCGTTGTATACAAATGCGTGCCGATAACGGTATATTAAACAAAACAATTCGAAAAGAGCAGCACATATGTCAGATGATTTCATCCTTGATACCGACGATTTGACCCGCCGCATGGACGGAGCAATTGCCAATTTACGCGTTGAATTCGCGTCCCTTCGAACCGGACGTGCATCCGCATCGATTCTGGAGCCGATCATGGTCGACGCTTATGGCTCACAGACCCCGATCAACCAGGTCGGCACCGTCAACGTGCCGGAATCGCGCATGGTCACAGTCAATGTTTGGGACAAAGGTCTTGTAAGTAAGGTTGAAAAGGCCATCCGCGAAAGCGGCCTTGGGATTAATCCACAGCTCAACGGCACGATCATTATGTTGCCAATCCCCGAATTAAACGAAGAACGCCGCACGCAGCTGACCAAAGTTGCCGGTACCTACGCTGAAAACGGGCGGGTCTCGATCCGCAATGTGCGCCGTGACGGAATGGATCAGGTCAAGAAAGCCAAGAACGATGGCATGTCGGAGGACGACCAGAAGTTTTGGGAAGGCGCCGTTCAGGAAATGACCAACGACTATATTAAGCGTGTTGATGACCAGCTTGAGATCAAGCAGGCGGAGATCATGCAAGTCTGATCCGCAATCGCGGGCCGGACCAAAGCCCCTGTGTTTCGGGGCGTGAATGAGTAGAACGGGGGCCGCAAATATGGCCAAAGACAGCAGCGTCGGACCAAATCACGTCGCAATTATAATGGATGGCAATGGTCGCTGGGCGCAGATGCGCAATCGGCCGCGTTTGTTTGGCCATCATGCGGGCGCGCGCCGTGTGCGTGAAATCGTTGAGGCGTGCCCGGCTGAGGGCGTTAAATACCTGACAGTCTTCGCGTTTTCGACCGAAAATTGGAAACGGACCCAGACCGAAGTTGCCGGTCTAATGAAATTGTTCCGCCGTTATATTCAGCGCGAAGCACGTGATTTATTGGCCAATGGCGTTCGCGTGCGTTTTATCGGTGACCGCGTGCGGCTGGACGACAAACTTGTGCGCCTGATGGATGAGCTGGAACTGCTGACATCGCAAAACGACCGTGTGCACCTTACGGTGGCGCTTAACTATGGTGGCCGCGATGAAGTTACGCGTGCCGCGCGGCGTTTGGCCCTTGATGTGGCTGCGGGTAAGCTTATGCCTGCTGATGTTGGCGATGAAACCTTGCCAAAATACCTCGACACGTGTTTTTTACCCGACCCCGATTTGGTGATCCGCACCAGCGGCGAAGCACGGATTTCGAATTTCTTGCTTTGGCAATCGGCCTACGCGGAATATGAATTTATCGACACACTTTGGCCGGACTTCACGCCGGAGGTTTTCGCCAAGGTCCTGACTGGTTTTAAGGCGCGCGACCGCCGCTTTGGCGCGGTAAAGGTCTAATATGGCTGCTGATTGGGATGATCTGAAAGTGCGCCTGACGTCGGGCGCGTGGATGGCTGTCATCGGCATTGGTGCGATTATTGTCGGTGGGGTCTGGTTCCAGATGCTTGCCATTTTTGTGACCGCTGTGATGGTCTGGGAATGCTGGATCATGATCCGTGGGGCATCGCCGACCTCTGGCATGTTGTTGGCCGCTGCTGTTGCGTCAATCTTGTCTGCGCAGGTCTTTGGCGGCGCGCAGAACTATGAATTTCTGGTGCTTTTCCTTGTGGTGCCGATCATTGGCGCGGCTGTGCTAAAACGCGAACGCATCACGTTTTTCATTTTCTCCTTGGGCGTGCAAATTGCTGGTTACGGACTTGTACATTTCCGGATTGATTTCGGATTCACGTGGTTGATCTGGCTCGTCAGTATTGTTGTTGTGACTGATATTGCGGGATATTTTGTGGGTAAGTCGATTGGTGGGCCGAAATTCTGGCCCTCGATCAGCCCCAAAAAAACATGGAGCGGCACGATTGGTGGCTGGATTGGCGCAGCACTTGTCGGAGTTACTTTTGTCATGCTCACGGATGCAAGCTGGACCATTATCCTGCTGTCCGTCGTGATGAGCTTTGCGGGTCAAATGGGTGATATCGCGGAAAGTGCGCTAAAACGACGCCAAGGTGTGAAAGACAGCTCGACCCTTATTCCAGGGCATGGTGGCTTGTTTGATCGCTTTGATGCGCTGCTTGGTGCGTCCTTGTTTATGCTTCTTTTCGCGAGCGTTTTTGATGTGCCAGGCGTCGCCTTTTGAGGCGGATCAGTATTTTCGGGGCGACGGGATCGATTGGTCAAAACACGGTTGATCTGATCCGCCGCAGTAGAGATGACTATCATGTCGTGGCCCTGACAGGGTCACAGAATATCCCGCAATTAATTAAAGACGCCAAGGCGTTACGGGCCGAAGTTGCCGTTACATCTGATCCCGCACGGCTAGTAGAATTGCGTGACGGGTTGGCAGGATCTGGCGTCGAAGCTGCGGCAGGTGACGGCGCCTTGATCGAAGCGGCGGCGCGTCCTGCCGATTGGATTATGTCGGCTATAGTTGGCGCCGCGGGCCTGCGACCGGGATTGGAAGCCCTGAAGCATGGCACAGTTTTGGCACTGGCTAATAAGGAATCTTTGGTCACTGCTGGCCCGCTTTTAATGAGCGAAGCCAAACGGTTAGGGTCCACAGTTCTTCCAGTTGATTCAGAGCATTCGGCGGTGTTTCAAGCGTTGGTCGGCGAAGACATGTCCTCGGTGGAACGCATCATTATCACGGCCAGCGGCGGCGCGTTTCGCGACCACCCTTTGTCTGCCTTGGACCACGTCACAGTGGACGAAGCATCAAATCATCCGAACTGGGACATGGGGCAACGTATCACGATTGATTCCGCATCCATGTTTAACAAAGCGATGGAATTGATTGAAACAAAAGAATTTTTCGGCGTTAGGCCTGACCAAATTGAGACTATCATTCATCCGGAAAGTCTGATCCACGCGCTTGTTGGCTTCAACGATGGCGCCTTGATGGCCCATGTTGGCCCACATGACATGCGCCATGCGATTGGCTTTGCGTTAAACTGGCCGAAGCGAAAAGCCCTTCCTGTGCAACGTCTCGACCTCGCGCAGATCGGCCAACTGAACTTTCGCGCACCCGAAGCGGCGCGGTATCCAGCCCTTTTGATTGCCCAAAAAGTGATGGAGGCGGGAGGTCTGACGGGTGCGGTTTTCAACGCGGCCAAGGAGCGCGCGTTGGATGGGTTCCTTGCAGGCGCGTGCAGTTTCACCGATATGGCGCGTATCGTTGATCGTGTGGTTGACGTGATGTTGTCCAACGAGGGGCTGCAAAATGCCACGATCACACTAGATAGCGTAGACGAAGCGGACGCGATTGCGCGCGCACTAACCGGCGAAGAAATCGCAAAACGAGAAAGCTAGACCTTGGATTTTATGACCAACCTGATCCCGTCCTTTGGGAATATCGCCTTTACAATGCTGTTCTTTGTGATCGCCTTGTCGGTAATCGTGGCGATCCACGAGTACGGTCACTACATCGTCGGGCGATGGTCTGGCATTCATGCGGACGTGTTTTCTATCGGCTTTGGTAAGGTCATCTGGAGCCGTGCTGACAAACACGGCACGGTTTGGCAGATCGCAGCCTTGCCTTTTGGCGGCTATGTTAAATTCAAGGGCGACAGCAACGCGGCGTCCGTGGGCGGCGATGAAAATGTCGTATCAGGGCGCGACACAATGCTCGGAGCGCCGCTTTGGGCCCGTTCTGCCACGGTCGCGGCGGGGCCAATTTTCAATTTCATCCTGTCATTCATCGTATTTGCCGGAATCTTGCTGTTTCAAGGCCAACCGATTACTCCGCTGACCGTATCGGCTTTGCCGGGCTTTCCCGAGAACATTGAACAACAACTGGAACCTGGCGACCGCGTTTTGAAGGTGGAAGGCGTGGCGTTGAATTATCCGGACGGGTTCAGTGCGGCCGTTGCCAATGTGCCGTCGCAGCCATCGGTTGAATATGAAGTTCAGCGGGACGGGGAGCGCATGTTGGTGCGCGGCCCGCAGCCGCAGCCGGCTTATGTGCAATCGATAACGCCGCGATCTGCGGCAGATGACGCTGATTTACGGATTGGCGACGTGATCGTCAGCTTGAATGGCGCACCGGTGTTCCAGTTTGGCGATATGGTTGAAATTGTGAATGAGACACGCGCGCAACCGATCGAACTGGTTGTCTGGCGCGACGGAGAAACGTTCACGACCACTTTGACACCGCGCCTGATGGCGATCCTGCAAGCGGACGGGTCGATGATGGATGAACCCAAGCTTGGCATTGGCAATGGCGGGCTGTTCTTTGAACCAGCGACAACAGATGTCGGCATCGGCGAATCCATGAAGTTGGCGATTCAACAAGTCTGGTTCATCATCAAACAGTCCCTCAACGGGCTCAAACAGATGATCGTTGGCAACATCAACACCTGCAATCTGAGCGGGCCAGTGGGTATCGCCGAAACGTCAGGGTCCATGGCCAGCCAAGGCACGTTGGCTTTCATCAGTTTTATTGCGGTCTTGTCGACGGCGGTGGGCATGCTGAACCTGTTCCCAATTCCGATACTGGACGGTGGGCATCTTTGTTTTCACGCCTATGAAGCGGTGACAGGCAAAATGCCAAGCGACGGGGCCCTGCGGATCCTCATGGCGATCGGGCTGGCATTGATCGGCACGCTGATGTTGTTTGCCATCGGCAATGACTTGTTGTTCTGCCCGTAACGTCGCCTTACAAAAACCAATTGAAAAACCACAGAAATTTCGTTGGATGCCAATATATTGCCACATTCTTGTGGCACGTTGGGATTGAGTTAATCCAAACGAGGCTATGACGATGCAAACGATTTCAGCTGGATACCAAGGCGTAAGCCTTCTTGTGAACCTAAATTGGGATCGCCTGATCTATCTTGGTATGATTATTGCCGCCCTTGGCCTTGGTGCGTGGGTCGGATCGCTGTAATAGTGGGGCCGACTTGACGATCCACAATATCTAGTTTGTATGACATTTTGTGACGCGTCCGTCAGTTGGTTCTGATTGGCGCGTTTGTTACTTTTGACAAGGCCCCACGGCACGGGTAGACCGAACATACTTGTGATCGTCAAACGGGCAATAAAATGAACAATACACTACACGCTGTGAATGTAATTTTGGAACGTCTGCGGGTCATGACCCGCGGGTGGGCATTTATTGCCACCCTGTTTGTGTCAGGGATGACGGCGCTCGCCACCCCTGTTTCTGCACAGGATTTTAACTTTTCCAACGTTTCTGTCGAAGGCAACCAGCGGATCGAAATCGCGACAATCCTGACGTATTTGGGATTTGGTCAGGGCGAAGCCGTCACGGCCGGTGTAGTGAACGATGCCGCCCAACGGATTCGGGCGACGGGTCTGTTTGAAAGTGTTGATGTCGTCGCGCAAGGGCGCACCTTGATTGTTCGCGTGGTCGAATTCCCAACGATCAACCAGATCACATTTGAAGGCAACTCCCGCATTCGCGACGCCGAATTGAGTGCCGCTGTGCGCAGCCAACCCCGCCGCGTCTATAGCCCGAGCCAGGCAGAGTCAGATACCGCCGCGATCACGCAGGTTTATGCCGACCAAGGCCGCATCAACGCGACAGTCACGCCGCGCATCATTCAGCGATCCGACAACCGCATCGACCTGATCTTTGAGGTTTTCGAGGGTGGCTTGACCGAGGTGGAGCGCATCAGCTTTGTGGGCAACCGCGCTTACGGCGAAAGCCGTCTGCGCCGTGTGTTGGAAACCAAGCAAGCAGGCCTTCTGCGCGCTGTAATCAGCCGCGATACGTTCATTGCCGACCGTGTCGCGTTCGACCAACAGGTGTTGACCGACTTTTATCAGTCACGCGGTTACGTTGATTTCCTAGTGCAAAACGTTGACGTGTCCCTGACGCGCGAACGCGACGCTTACCTCATTACGTTTAATGTCCAAGAGGGGCAGCAGTTCGAATTTGGCATTCTTTCCGTCACATCCGAAGTGACCGGCGCGGATCCTGCCATATTCGAGAACGCGCTGCGTTTGCGCACGGGTGTGACCTATTCGCCGGAATTGATTGAACGTGACATCTCGCGTTTGGAGCTTCTTGCACTGCACCAGCAATTGAACTTTGTACGCGTTGACCCAAGGGTCACTCGAAATGACCGCACATTGACGCTTGATGTTGAATTCGCGTTGGTGAATGGCCCGCGTATTTTTATTGAACGCATTGATATTGAGGGAAACAACACCACACTGGATAGAGTAATCCGGTCGCGTTTTGATGTAGTTGAGGGCGATCCGTTCAATCCCCGCCAGATCCGTGAAAGTGCAGAACGCATCCGCGCATTGGGCTACTTTGGCAATGCAGACGTAGATGCCCGTGAAGGGTCCAGCCCCGATCAGGTGGTGATCGATGTTGACGTCACAGAGGCGCCGACAGGATCATTGTCGTTTGGTGGTAACTTTTCAACAGACAACGGGTTCAGCCTGCTGGCCAGTTTCAAACAGGGCAATTTCGTGGGTCGTGGTCAATCGCTGAGTTTCAGCGTCCAAGCTGGCTCGGACAATCAAAACCTCTCGTTCAGCTTTACAGAACCACGTCTTCTGGGGCGTGATTTGAGTTTTGGTATAGATGCCAGTTTTAAGTCAACCAACAACAATCAAAACGCGCTGTACGATACGGCGCGTGCATCGCTGCGCCCACGCATTGGATTTCCCATCAGCGAAAATGGCCTTCTTACCCTATATTATGCATATGATTACATCGAGGTGAAAGACTATAATTCCGCCGATCCTTCGAAACCGTCACCATTCATTGAAGAGGACGTGTTGCAGGGTGGGATCGGCACCAGTGCGCTTGGCTACAGCTACAGCTATGACACCCGCCGTACGGGGCTGAACCCAAATGCGGGCGTTTTGTTCCGCTTCGGTCAGGAATTTGGCTTTGGTGATAGCCGCTTCATCGACACAACCGCTGATGTAACGGCCCAGACCCGCGTGCTGTCCGAAGAAGTGATATTGCGCGCGGCGATTGAGGGTGGCCTTCTCAGCTACGCCAGTGGCGACAGTCGGATCACTGACCGTTATTTCCTAGGCAGCGGAACCATGCGTGGTTTCGAGCCGGGCGGTGTTGGCCCACGCGATGCCTCGTCCGATGACGCGCTTGGCGGCAATGCCTTTGCAGTCGTGCGCCTTGATGCGGAATTTCCGCTGGGTTTGCCGGAGGAATACGGCATCTCGGGCGGTGTGTTCCTTGATTACGGCTCCGTATGGGATGTGGGCAGCAGCTTCGGTCCGGTAGAGTATGATGATTTCACGCCGCGCACGGTTGCCGGTGTGTCGATCTTCTGGGACACACCAATCGGCCCACTGCGATTCAACTACACCGAACCATTGGATGTGCAGGAAAACGACCAGACCAAGCAGTTTGATGTGACGATCTCGACGGACTTCTAATGATTGCAACGACGTTACGCTTGCTTGCTAGCCTCATGATAGCGGCCCTAGCGGGGGCAGCTGGTGCGCAGCAAAATATTGAACCACAGGAATTTGAGGTGACCGCAGGCGAGGTCGTGACGGCCATTGTGACCGTGGACATTGACCGACTGTTTTCGCAATCCCAGTTCGGGCAACGCGTCGCGCAAGGCTACGCGGCAGAGCGAGAAGCGCTTGCAAATGAGAACAGCAGTATCGCTGCTGCTTTGCGCAAAGAAGAACTTGCTTTGGCAACGCAGCGTGCAGAGATGGCTGCGTCTGTGTTCCGCACCGAAGCCGAAGCCTTCGACGAGAAAGCCCAGAGCATTCGCCGCGCGCAAGATGCCAAAGAACGTGCGCTCGAAGACACGTTGGTGCAAGGGCGTGATCAATTTCTTGAGGTGACGCGCCCGATCTTGGGCCAGTTGATGGTTGATCGCGGGGCTTTAGCTATTCTGGATCGCAGGTCGGTTCTGTTGTCGCTGGGCAGCATCGATGTCACCGATGATGCCATTGCACGGATTGACGCCGAGATTGGGGACGGGGCAGATGCCTTACTGGAAACGGGTCCCGATTTGGGTTCGGACACCGCACCTGAAAACTAGACCCGCCTTGCCGTGGCGTAGCGCGCAAGCTAGTCAGACTGAACGATAACACTGGATGCGTCACATTCAAATGGAGACAAACATGTCAGATCCCATTACCTCAGCCGATATCCAGATGATTCAACGGATTATTCCACACCGGTACCCGTTCCTTTTGGTCGACAAGGTCGTCGATATCGTCGGCACAACAACTGCGACAGGCATCAAGAACGTCACCATGAATGAGCCGCATTTTCAGGGCCATTTCCCTGGCACGCCAATCATGCCCGGTGTGACGATCATCGAGGCGATGGCGCAAACCTCTGCCGTGATGGTTGGCGCGACGATGGGGCTCATGGACAAGAACATGCTTATCTATTTCATGGGCATTGATAACTGCAAATTCCGCCGCAAGGTGGTTCCCGGTGACGTGTTGCGCATGACGGTGAAAACAACGCGCGGCAAACCCGGTGGCAAGGTCTGGAAATTCAAAGGCGTCGCGACGGTTGATGGTGAACTCGCGGCAGAAGCGGAATTTACCGCGATGATGGATATGCAGGCTTAACCTATGGCGATTCACTCCTCAGCGATTATCGAAGACGGTGCCCAGATTGGCGTGGATGTTTCGATTGGCCCGTTCTGTATTGTCGGGACCAAGGTTGTGCTTGGGGACAGGGTTCAGCTTAAATCCCACGTCGTCGTAACAGGTGACACGCAGGTCGGAGCGGACACCACGATCTTTCCGTTCTGCTGCATCGGTGAGATCCCGCAGGATGTGAAATTCAAAGGTGAGGCGGCCAAGCTGGTCATCGGTGAACGCAACCGCATCCGCGAGCATGTGACGATGAACCCTGGAACTGAAGGCGGTGGAGGGATAACTTCTATTGGCGATGACGGTTTTTTTCTTGCTGGGTGCCACGTGGCGCATGACGCGCGCATTGGCGATCGGGTGATTATAGTCAACCAATCCGCCGTCGCAGGGCATTGCATCATCGAAGACGATGTCATCATCGGTGGGTTGTGCGGCATCCACCAGTTTGTACGGATTGGGCGCGGCGCGATTATTGGCGCGCTGTCGATGGTCACCAACGACGTCATTCCGCACGGACTGGTCATGGGGCCGCGCGGTGAATTGGACGGGCTGAACCTTGTCGGGCTGAAACGTCGCGGTGTAGATCGCAAAGACATCACAGCGCTGCGTGTGGCGTTCCAAACCCTGAAAGATGGGGAGGGATCGTTCATGGATCGCGCCCGTCGATTGGGTGCTGAAAGTGACAGCAAGCATGTGTCCGAAATGGTGGATTTCATTTTGGGCGATACTGATCGTAATTTCCTGACGCCGAGGTGATGCGGCGATGACACTTGCATTGATCGCTGGATTGGGTGGGCTGCCGACCGCTTTGGTGGCCGCCTTGCAGGTGCCGAAACGCGCTGTGATCGTCTGTGAAATGCATGGATTTGTGTCCGAGGTGACGGGTGATTTTCACCGCATCACGTTCAGGTTTGAAACGCTCGGTACATTTCTGGCGGATCTGAAAACCGCTGGCGTGACCGAGGTTTGCATGGCGGGTGCCATTCAGCGCCCCAAAGTCGATCCATCCCTCATTGATGCGGCCACCATGCCGCTGGTGCCCAGATTGATGGCCGCCATGGCCAAAGGCGATGATGGCACGCTGAGTGCGGTTGTCGCGCTCTTTGAGGAACAGGGATTTGCGGTCGTTGGTGCCCATGCCATCGCGCCTGATTTGCTGCCGATGGCGGGGGTTCACACGCAGGTCGCGCCGCCTGATTTGACGGCAGGTATCGCCGCAGCGCAGGTTGCTTTGGATGATATGGGTCAGATCGACCTTGGCCAAGCGATGCTGCTTCGTGGCAGTGATGTTATCGCACGCGAAGACGTTCGCGGCACCGCGGCCATGCTGCAAGATGTTAAAACGCATGGCAACGGGGCTGGTGTAACCTTGTTCAAAGCCCCCAAGCCAAACCAGAACATGCGCGTTGACATGCCGCTGATCGGTCCCGAAACAGCCCTGCAAGCCGCTGACGCTGGGTTGGCGGGCATCGTGATCCCACAAGGGAGCGTGTTGGTTCTAGACCTGCCGCAAGTCGTGGCAACCCTTGATACGCACGGTCTGTATTTGTGGGTCACACCTTGAAGGTGTTCATGATCGCGGGCGAACCTTCTGGTGACAAACTTGGCGCGGCACTGATGGACGGGCTTATCAACGAGGTGCCGGAGGACGTCGAGTTTGAGGGCATCGGTGGGCCTTTGATGCAAGACTTGCGCCTTGAGAGCCTGTTCCCGATGGACGAGTTGTCCCTGATGGGGATTGCGGAGATTTTGCCGAAATACCGCCATCTGAAACGCCGCATTCGCCAGACTGCCGACGCGGTCTTTGCCGCCAATCCAGACGTTTTGATCACCATAGACAGTCCTGACTTTTGCCTGCGTGTGGCACAGTTGGTGAAGGCGGGATCGAACGTGCGCTGTGTGCATTACGTTGCCCCAACTGTCTGGGCATGGCGCCCGAAACGAGCGGCAAAAATGGCGCGCTTTATTGATCATGTGCTTGCGTTGTTTCCGTTTGAACCACCCTACATGCAGGCCGCAGGAATGGCGTGTGATTTTGTTGGCCATCCGGTGGCCGCCGAACCGCCTGTGACGACAGCAGAAATGGATGCGTTGGGTTTAGACGGGCCAGTCTTGGTGGTCTTGCCCGGGTCGCGGAGGTCCGAAATTGAACGGTTGGCAGGGACGTTTGTCGCGGCCGCGCAGGCGTCGGGTCTGGCACATCAAGTGGTGATCCCGACGCTGCCCCATCTCGCAGATCGCGTGGCCGAGTTATTCGCGCCGCTTTCGCCCGTGATCATCGGTGCCGCGCGGGGTGATGCCGCGCAGGCCGCACGGACCAGACTTGTCGCTATGGCGCGCGCGGATATAGCGCTTGCCGCATCTGGAACCGTGTCGCTAGAACTGGCCGCAGTTCGCACCCCGATGGTGATCGCCTATGACATGAATTGGATCAGCCGCCAGATCATCCGCCGTATGTTGCTGATAGACACGGTGACGCTGGTCAATTTGGTCAGTGACACCCGTGTGGTGCCGGAGTTTATCGGCGTGAACTGTCAGTCTGACCAGATCGCGGCTGCCTTGCTGGCGGTCCAGTCTGACCCCACTGCACAACTTGCCGCGCTTGATCTGACGATGGATCGTTTGGGGCGTGGCGGTGATGCGCCGGGTCTGCGGGCCGCACGCGCCGTGCTCGCGCGTCTTTAGTCGCAAACAACACATAACCCTTAGGAGAGAGTGATGCCGGCACCGATAAACGATTTGAAGACCGCGCTTGAGCGCGGTGACACGCAATGTGGTCTGTGGCTCGCGCTTGCCAATGGGACGGTCGCCGAAATCGCGGGCAAGGCTGGCTTTGATTGGTGCTTGATTGACGCCGAACACGGGCCTAACACGCTCACCACGATTGCTACGCAGCTGCGCGCGCTTGCTGGTACACCTGCACACGCAGTGGTGCGCGTGCCGATGCAAGAAGACTGGATGCTTAAACAGGTGCTCGACCTCGGAGTGCAGACGGTCGTGGTGCCGATGGTGAACACCGCCCAACAGGCCGCGCAAGTCGCCGCTGCGGTTCGCTACCCCAATTCAAATTCTGGTGCGGGATCACGGGGCATGGGAGCGGTGCTGGCGCGCGCTTCAGGATATGGTGAGATTGTCGATTATGTCAGTTCCGCCAATGAACAGATTTTTCTGTTCGTGCAGATCGAAAGTGCGCAAGCGGTCGCGAATGTCGATGCCATCGCCGCAACACCCGGGGTGGACGGGGTGTTCGTTGGCCCCGCAGACCTGAGTGCGGATATGGGATTTGTCGGCCAAATGGATGCGCCAGAGGTTATTGTCGCTATTGACCACGTTTATGCCCGCACCAAGGCCGCCGGTAAGATCGTCGGCACGATTGTGTTTGATGAAAAGGACTTTCAGAACCAGATCGACAGGGGGGTGACGTTCTTGGGGCTGGGTGGTGACGTTTATTTGTTACAAAAATCGCTGCGGTCTTTGGCTGCTAAAGCGCCCTAGCGCCGTTTGTTCAAAAACACCTAAGCCTTAATTTAATCAATCACGCAAAGATTTGAGATCTGTACCTCCCTATGGCAGGTGCAGATCGTCTTATTCCCTAATAGGGCGCGTCTTCTAAAACGCCATGGGCCGACATTTGTTGGTACAGCAATCCCTCGCGCAAACCCCGATCCGCGACAGACAAACGGTCCGTTGGCCAAAGCCGCATCAGCGTTTGCAGGATCGCCGCGCCAGACATGATCAGCGCTTGGCGGTCTTTGCCGATGCGCGGGTCGGCTTTACGCCCCGCTTCGCCAAGTTTGAGGTAGCCGTGGATCACCGAATTAATCTGATCTGACGTCATGCGCAGCCCGTCGACCTTGGTGCGATCATAGCGCCGCAGTCCCAAATGACTGGCCGCTACTGTCGTGACCGTTCCGGAGGTGCCGACGATCTGGAACCCTTCGCGGACCTGTTCTTGCGCGGACGGTGCGAACTTTTCCAAGCTCTCCTCAAAAAACCACGACATCAGTGCAAACCGCGCTGAATCGTCTTCCACGTCCGCAAACTGGTCGCGCAGAGTCGCCACGCCCAGCGGCACGGAAATCCAGTCGACGACTTTGGCGGCCGCAAATGGTCCGGGGTCTTGGCGAAAGCCTGAATGCAGCCGCATGATCGCGCGCGGCCGCTCTCGGGACGGCACGTTGGTGAGGTCTATCCAGACAAGTTCCGTTGATCCACCACCGATGTCCACGACCAGCAATTGATCGGTCTTGGTGCTGACCAATGGCGCGCACGAAATCACCGCAAGACGGGCTTCTTCCTCCGGCTCGATAATCTCGAGTGTGAGGCCGGTTTCGCGTTTCACTTGTTGGATGAAATGGTGAGAATTGCGGGCACGCCGGCAGGCTTCGGTCGCGACGAGCCGCATGTTCTTTACGTTGTGGCGCTGCAACTTTTGGCGGCATACGCGCATAGCATTAATCGTTCGCGCCATGGAGGCGCGGGACAATTTGCCAGTCAGTTCCAATCCCTGCCCAAGCTGGACAGATTTGGAAAAGCTGTCGACCACGTGAAACTGGCTGCCCTTGGGTTGGGCAATCAGCATGCGGCAACTGTTCGTGCCCAAATCCAACGCGGCATAAAGCGCGGATGGATCGGGCGGTGTCGGCACGGGGTGCTCTACCGGAATTGGGAACGCGCCCGCACCGTTGGGACGCTTGGGCGTCATTTTAACGCCCTCCATTTTGAGTTACGTTTAACGTATGCACGCGGCAGTGCCCGCGCAAGGCTTGTCATCGTCCTCACAGTCATGATGAAGATAATGATCGCCAACAGGGGTCGCCAAATGCCTGTGCGATGTCGAAAATAGGCATCGTAGAATATTGAACCTGTTTAGGTGTAACCCGACACACGGATGGCAAAGGGAATCGCATGGCAGATGTAGTGGTTGTTTATTGGCGGGACATCCCCGCGCAGGTCATCGTTGGCAAAGGTCGGCGGGCGACCAAGATCCAGCTGAGCGAACGGTTTGAACAGGCGATTGACCGCGCTGCGATGAAATCCGGTGCTGCCAGCACGGACGACTACCTCGCGGATTGGCGCAAGGCCGCATCCTATCCCGTTGACGGGTCTGACGTAGACGTGGCCACAGCAGAGGCCGCGCGCCTTGAGATGGAGTTCGACAAGGACCGACTTATGATCCTGATTAATAATGATGGCCGCGCGGACACGCACGAGAATGACACCCGCGCGTGAGCGCGCTGAAGGAGAAACTTATGGCGCTTTTGAATTTTCGCAGAAAAGTTGACGCGCCATCAGGCGTGAATCCACAGCTTGAGGCGTTCTTGGATGGTTATTCCATCGAAGTGATGCCGCGCACCGCCGAAAAGGTCGAAGATTTCACCGCCCTGCTTCCCAAAGGCACGCGGGTTTATGTCGCCCATATCGAAGGCACCCCGATCGAGGACATGGTCGCGACGGCGAAACGACTGGCCAGCGACGGATATCCGGTCATGCCGCATTTTCCCGCGCGTATCATCAAAGACGCAGCAATGCTGGAAAACTGGATCGCCATGTATCAAGGCGAAGCAGGCGTCGATCAGGCTTTGCTTCTGGCGGGCGGTGTGACCAAGCCGCACGGTGATTTTGAAAGCTCCATGCAGTTGCTGGAAAACGGCGCATTTGATCGCGCAGGATTTAAAGCCCTGCACGTTGCGGGCCATCCCGAAGGCAACAAAGATATCGACCCCAAAGGTGGCATGACAAACGTCAATGACGCCCTGCGCTGGAAGCAGAGATTCAGCGACACGACAGATGCGAAAATGGCGCTGGCCACGCAGTTCGCGTTTGAGGCCAAGCCGATCATCGCATGGGTCGACAGCCTGAAAGAGGCTGGCATCGATATTCCGGTCCATATCGGCATCGCGGGTCCAGCCAAGCTGCAGACCATGATCAAATTTGCGATTGCCTGCGGCGTTGGTCCATCCCTTAAAGTGCTGCAAAAGCGCGCCAAGGATGTCACCAAGCTGTTGTTGCCGTTCGAACCCACAACCGTTTTGAGCGAACTGGCAGCCCACAAGGCCGCCAACCCCGATTTCAACATCGAAAAAGTTCACTTCTTCCCCCTTGGCGGCATCAAAACCAATGCAACCTGGGCCATTGAAAATGGTGGGGCGTCCGCCGTACCCGCAAACCCGTCTTAAGGACCTGATATGACCCGCACCGTTATCGAATCCAAAACCAAGACCGCCATCATCGGCTTTGACCAGCCTTTCTGCGTCATCGGGGAGAGGATCAATCCGACAGGTCGCAAGATCCTGAACGAAGAGCTTGAGCGTGGTGATTTTTCCCGCGTTGAAGCGGATGCGATTGCCCAGACTTTGGCGGGTGCAACGGTGCTGGACATCAATTCCGGAGCAGTGTTTTCCAACAAGATGGCCGAAGACCCGCGCTACGCGGACAACAACTTTGTTGAACCCGGGCTGATGGCCGAATTGGTAAAACGGGTGCAGGCAATTGTGGACACCCCGCTGTGCATTGACAGTTCGGTTCCCGGTGCGCTGGAAAATGGTTTAGCCGCTGCAGAGGGTCGCCCGCTGCTGAATTCGGTCACAGGCGAAGAAGACAGGATGGAATTGGTCCTGCCGCTGGTCAAGAAATACAACGTGCCAGTGGTTGCGATTTCAAACGACGACACCGGTATTTCCGAAGACCCTGACGTGCGCTTTGAAGTGGCAAAACGGATCGTTCAACGGGCGGCGGATTTTGGCATTCCGGCCCATGACATCGTCGTTGATCCGCTGGTCATGCCAATTGGTGCGATGGGCACTGCTGGACTTCAGGTTTTCGCCCTTGTGCGCCGCCTGCGCGAAGAACTCGGCGTGAACACGACCTGCGGCGCGTCCAACATCTCATTCGGTCTGCCCAACCGTCACGGCATTAACAACGCGTTCCTGCCAATGGCGATGGCGGCGGGCATGACGTCTGCGATTATGAACCCTGTCGCGCTGCCAGTCGGCCCGCTGAAAATCGCTGAGAAAAAAGCGCAGATCGAGGCCGCAGGCATTATCCTGCCAGACGACATTGATGATGAGACATTCGTGACGCTGTTTGGTCTGGGATCAACCAAACCGCGCGCGGGCAAGGAAATGGAAGCCATCCGAGCTGCCAACTTCCTGACCAACAATGACGACGGTGGTGCTGCTTGGATCGCGATGAACCGCGAAGCCCCGAAAGCTGGCCAAGAAGGCCGCGGGCGGGCAGGGCGTGTTGGTGGACGTCGCCGCGCGAGTTGATTTAAGATAAAGTATTACAGCAAAGGCCCGCGCACCGTCGCGGGCTTTTTTGGTTTTAAGTAACTCCCAAGGACCCCATCGGATATCGGGTTTTGTGTTGCCCTTGCGACGTTAGAGCCGCGCGATGATCTGTTGTGGTGATAGGGTGAGTGTTTCGAGGATATTGCCCCCGTGTTTTCTGACCGTCGAGATGACGGATCTGATGTCAGCGAAGACCTGCGCGCCCTCGAGGGTGCGGAAAGTTCCCGAGATTTTCATGCGCAACTTCATCATGCGCAGGTCCCATTCGGCCTGATTGTTGGTGAAGGGAACTGTGAAGTCCGTAAGGAACCTTAGGACGTCATCACGGTAGTCGCGCAAGCGGACCAGAAGGTTATGGCCTGGCCGCCTGGCTTTTCGGCCTCGCGCACCAGTGCGTCTAGCCAGTGGGTCTTGTCGCTCATGGAAGGCGAGGCCCTCGGTGAGGATAGCCATGTATTTGGTGAGGATGCCGTGGTGAACCGACGTGGGGAGTTCGGTCTCGCCTCGCCCCTGAGCCGCGCACTTGAGCTGATTGGCGCTGTTGAGCAGCACGCTCATCGCGCACGCCCACGGCTCCTTTTCGATTTCTTCGATGGCCTTGAGTTCCCGTAAATGATGCGCCCCGCACAGGGCGTGCGCGTCCACCCCACTCATATGGGCGTAATAGGACTTCCAGTGGTCATGAACAATTGTCCCGCCGGTCAGGAAGGATGGAACAGCACCGCGCTTGGCGCTGATGCGATAATGCGTGAAGGCGAGATCGCTGATTGAGTGCAGCCAGTGCAGCTTACCAGCAACACGAAGTCCGGTCTCATCCAGATGCCGAACGCCGCCTTCATTGAGCCGGGCCAGAATGTGTTCGACGACGCCACCCAAGGTACGCGCTGTGCCGTTCACCCAGTTGGTCACGCTGGCCGCGCATAGGCTGGTGGCACCAAACAAATCACGCAGGAGTTGGCAGACCCAATCCTCGGGGATCAGCTGCTGAACATTGCAGTAGACCGCCGCCGCCCGAATGCGCTTACCGTATTGCACGTGTGCATTCACGCCATCGGGAAAGGTGGCTGTCGTCGTGGCTCGGCAATGGCCACAACAATAAATCGCTGCCTGATGCTCTGTGACCTCCAGACGCGGCACCGGTATGTCATAAACCTGACGCCTCTCCACCGCCTTGATCATCCCAGCCGTCAAGCCATGCTGACAGGTGCCACAGGCCTCAGCCTCATGTCGCTCCACAAAGTCAGGCGTTGCTGTCTGACGTAGGGTGTCGCCTCGGTGGCCAACTTGGCCACCACTTTTCTTACCGGACTTACCACGCAGGCTACGCGGTACCGGCTTCTTCAACCCATCACTCGAAGGCGGCTTGCTGCTATTACTGCTGTTCTTGGCCAACTGACGCCGCAGATCCGCATTCTCTTGCGCCATGCTCGCCAACGCGGCTTCCAACTCGGCGATCCTGCGCAGAGCCGTGGCGAGGAGTTGTTCAAGAGCAGTAACTTGGTCCATTCCACCAATGATTCAGAGAAATCGTCACAGCGCCACGAAATTCAGACCACAACAGAAAATTCATGCGCCTAATGGCCAAGGAGACTCACATCAAAACTGACAAAAACCCGTTATCGGCTGGGGTGCTTGGGAGTTACGGTTTTAACGCATAAGATCGCAAAGCCCTTTGGCGGAAAAACGGTCGCAAAACGCTAACACGCAGCTGCCCCAATCATTTTTCGAATGCCCCTGATTTGATGTTCGAGTTTCCGAACAGGGCAGTCGCGGCACGTGGTGCGACACTTTTGCTGGGTTGATCTAAGTCATAATAGCTCTGGCGGATTAGAATACACTGATCCCAGCTACAGACGATCGGCGGAGGCGACGACAAACACAATCCGTCCCATATTGACCAATAGATAGATCAAGTAGCTGATTATACCAGCGGCCAGAATATCTGACTCATTTTTTTGGTTTTAATTTTTGGCAAACTCTGAATCAATGACCTCCATAGATTGGGAGGTGCTCATGGGTGGAGCCATAAAAATTACGCGCACGGATATGTCTGCGAAAGATTTGCGCCGTGCGGCAAAGCGAACCAAGGATGGGCGGGTTGTACGGCGACTACTGGTCATAGCGCTGGTGCTTGATGGGGTGGATCGTGAAACGGCTGCCCGCAGCAGTGGTATGGATCGACAAACACTTCGGGATTGGGCGCATCGCTTTAACGCAGAAGGCATTGAGGGGTTATCGGATCGGAATGGCAAGGGGGCAAAACCACGGTTGTCGCCCAAGCAACAGGCGCAATTTGTGGCTTGGGTGGAGGCCGGGCCCGACCCAGTAAAAGATGGCGTAGTACGATGGCGTTGTGTCGACTTGCAGGCTCGTGTTGAAGAGGAGTTCGACGTGAAACTGCATGTGCGTACGATTGGGAAATATCTAACCAAGCATGGCTTTCGCCGCCTGTCTGTGCGTCCAGAGCATCCGAAAACTGATCGCGAAGCGCAGCAGACTTTTAAAAAAACTTTACCAGCCTCGTAAACGATACTCTGCCAGAACATGCAAAGGGGAAGCCTCTTGAGGTATGGTTCCAAGATGAAGCCCGCGTTGGACAACAGGGGACACTCACCCGTAAATGGGCCAAGCGTGGAACTCGCCCGCGCGCACCCCGTGATATACGCTTCAAATGGAGTTATATCTTTGGTGCCGCTTGTCCCGCACGTGGTACCGCCGCAGGTCTCGTCCTGCCCTACGTCAACGCCGAGGCTATGGGGCTGCATCTTGATGAGATCGCAAAAGCTGTCGCACCCGGCTCACATGCCTTGCTGATTGTTGATGGGGCGGGGTGGCATGGCGCAAAATGTTTGCAGGTGCCAGATAAAATTACGCTCGTTAAGCTGCCACCGTATTCACCCGAACTGAACCCCATGGAAAACGTCTGGGCTTATCTGCGAGCCAATAAACTCGCAATCACAGTTTTCGACACCTATGACGAAATACTCGACAAATGTGCACAAGCTTGGAACTTCTTTGCGAACGACCCAGAGCGAATAAGTTCAATCACAGATCGAGAATGGGCAAGGGTCACTTAATTCGGCCGTTGGTATTATGAGGGGAAATTCTGATGATTACGCAATCAATACCACGTGTAATCTTAGTTCCCTTGATGATGCTTGGGACTACGGCGGCGATGGCGGATCCAGATCACGACGAGTTGCCCGGTCTTGGGCAGGTTGGCGACGTTTCCCATATTGATCAGGTGATAGAAGTCGACATGGGCGAAATGTATTTTTGCCCGGACAATTTTGCCTTCGAAAGGGGCGAGACGGTTAAGTTCATCTTAGTGAACAGTGGCCGTATGGTTCATGAATTCGCCATTGGCACCGAAGAAACGCAAAATGTCCATGAGCAGGAAATGAACGTGATGTTGCGTGAAGGTATGATGACCACACGCATCCTGCGACATGATCGTATGCTTGCCTCCGGAATGATGCACGTGGATGCGAACGCGCGCCTGCTTGCGCTGGATGAAACCGCTGAATTGATTTGGACCTTTAGTGGTGAGCAGGACGAACTTATTATCGCCTGCAACGTTCCTGGCTACCGCGTAGCAGGAATGGAAGGTGTGGTCACAATCGGAGCTGATCATCTCAGCTGATCGCGATGCATTGATACAGCAGATAAGACAGGCGGAACGTGTTTCCGCCTGTCGTTATTGTGCCCCCGTTAAATCAGGTTCTATTTGTCCATAAAGAGAAGCGTTTTGTTGGAAGTTGGCTGTACGCAATTTGCCACCATTTCGCTGCGCCTGCACAAAGACCCGTCATTCTAGGGTGCGTTCGATATGCGGTGTGAAGCGCGAACATGTAATGCGAACACGTTGTGCAAAGGGTTCAAAATTTGACAGTCAAAATACGCGCGAACCGGCCTTTTCTGCGCCTGCGCAAGTCCGCGATGAGCCCAAGGCCGCCTTGCGGAGTGTAATGGCTTGGTAACCCGCATCGATCAGGATGGTGCGGGTTGCCGTAAGTTTGATAGCCCCCTATCAACCGTCCGATGAAGTTTGATTTTTTTCACGTTATGTCCGGAGGGCGCGCCACAGGGTCGCCATACGGAAAGACGCAGGAGTGGTGGCCGCCGCCCTTCACCTGATCTGCGTCCACTAATTCCCAAAACATCAAACGAATAGGTATCCCTATGACTGCAACGACCCTCACGGTCCGCACTGACAAGCTTGTCGTGGCTTGGACGGACGGCACCACCGCGACATTTCCAACGATTTGGCTGCGTGACAATTGCCCCTCTGGTTTACATCCAGACACCCATGAACGCTTGCTTGATTTGTTGGCAATTGACGAAACGCCAGTGCTGATTTCGGCGTCTCTCGACGGCAATACTGCCGTGCTTGAATTTGCAGACGGTCATATCAGCCGCTTGCCGATCTCATTGATGACGGCGCATCGTCCTGGTCAGCCTGCGGTTGATGCGGGCGATGTCCCAGCGCGGCTTTGGCGTGCGGACCACGGGGCTGCAAACATTGCGCGTCACGCGGCGGCACCTATCCTTTCGGGTGAACTTGCGCTGAAGAACTGGATGCAAGACACCGCTGAATTCGGTCTTACAATTATTAATCACCTGCAGGATCGCACCGATGCGGGCGTCGAGATCGCTGAACTGATCGGGTTCTTGCGGGCCACAAACTTCGGTAGCACCTTTGAGGTCGTCAACAAACCAGATCCAAACAACCTCGCTTACACGTCGGTTGCCCTGCCACTGCACACTGACTTGCCCAATCAGGAGGTGCCTCCGGGCTATCAATTCTTGCATTGCCTCGCCAACGAGGCGACAGGCGGTGGATCGCTGTTTGCGGACGGGTTTGCGATGGCAGTAGACCTAAGGGCTGAAGACCCTGACGCGTTTCGCCTGCTATGCGACGTCGCCATTCCGTTCCGTTTTCATGATGATAGCGCGGATATCAGGGTTCACAGGCCAGTCATCACGTTGGGGTCAAAAGGCGAAGTCATCGAGATCCGTTATAATGCGCATTTGGCTGGAATTTTCGATATGCCAGCAGAGATCATGCCCGCCTATTATCGCGCTTACCGCGCTTACATGGCAAAAACGCGAGATTCAAAATACCGCCTGACCTTGAAGTTGAAAGCGGGCGAGATGGTCGTCTTCGACAACAGGCGTATTCTGCATGGCCGCGACTCTTTTGATCCATCCACTGGCTTTCGACATCTGCATGGGTGCTATGTCGATCGCGGCGAATTCTTTTCGCGTCTGCGGCTTTTGGCGCGCAAGATCGACGTTGCTATCGCGTCGTAATATTGAAACCAAATTGGTCAGGTCATCCGATACGTGATGACCTGACTTTGCCTCTTTGAAAAAAGCCATCATTCGTTGGTGTGGCAGCATCCATCACAATGGGTTGTCAGCCGACCGTCACCAGCGATCCTGTCAATACCCGCGCCAAATCCAGCCGCCGCCAAAGATCCGGCTGCTGTCGTTGTCGTAAAACACGCAAGCTTGCCCGGGGGCGACGCCTTCTTCGGGTGTGAGCAGTTCGATTTCGGCAGTTGTAGCTGACAAGGGACGCACGATCGCCTCCATCGGGGGTTTGGTGGACCGGATTTTGACAGAGATGTGGCGTTCAGCCACCGCATCGAACGCGTCATCGCCCAGCCAGTTGATTTCACGCACAGGCACCGTGCGGGTGGTCAGCATTTCTTTGGGGCCAACGATCACGTGTTTCTTGTCCACGTCCAGCTTTACCACATACAGCGGATCGGCCAACCCACCGATGCCAAGGCCACGGCGTTGTCCGATGGTGTAGTGAATGACGCCACGATGCTGCGCCAGAACTGAACCGTCTGTGTCGACGATATCACCGGGTTCCGCCGCACCGGGGCGCAGTTTTTCGATCACCGCTGCGTAATTGCCGTTGGGAACGAAACAGATATCTTGGCTGTCGGGTTTATCTGCAAGCGCCAGCCCGTATTTGCGTGCCAATTCGCGGGTGGCATCCTTGGACGGGAGATGTCCCAGCGGGAAGCGCAGATAATCGAGCTGTTCCGGCTTGGTGGAGAACAGGAAATAGCTTTGATCGCGGTTGGCATCTTCGGCGCAATGCAGCTCCGCGCCGCGCGCGCCCATTTTGCGTTGTATGTAGTGCCCAGTCGCCATGCAGTCGGCGTCCAGATCTTTTGCTGTTTCCAGCAGGTCCTTGAATTTGACCCGTTCGTTGCAGCGAATACACGGCACGGGGGTCGCGCCAGCAAGGTAGCTGTCGGCGAATTCATCAATCACCGCTTCCCGAAACGTGTTTTCATAATCAAGGACATAGTGTGGAAACCCCATATCTTCGGCGACGCGGCGGGCATCATGAATATCGCGCCCAGCACAACAGGCACCCTTTTTGGCCAGCGCCGCACCATGATCGTAGAGCTGTAGGGTGACACCAACCACATCATAGCCTTCCTCAGCCAGTTGTGCGGCGACAACAGAACTGTCCACGCCGCCAGACATCGCAACGACGACGCGGGTTTGGGAGGGCGGCTTGGCAAAGCCGAGCGAATTGAGGGGGTGATCAAGGGGCATAGGGCGTCCTAACGGAGATTTATGAGTAAATATAGGAAAAGTGTAATTACTCTCAAGGGGCAGCTTTACTTCTCCTTAGGTCGCGGGCGTCACAAGGCGAAACATGAATGTCCACATAGGGGTGTGAGAGATGTATTTAAAGAAGATAGACGGGCCACGATCAGTGAAGTTGCCAGATGGGTCCACTATGACACGGGCAGACCTGCCTCCGCGCGAAACGCGGCGATGGGTTGCATCGCGCAAAGCCTGTGTCGTGCGCGCCGTTGCTTATGGGTTGGTGTCACGTGACGAAGCCAAAGACACTTACGGGTTGTCCGACGAAGAGCTGTCTGAATGGGAAGTGGCCGTGCGCGACCACGGCGAAGTGGCGCTCAAAGCTACGGTATTGCAAAAGTATCGACAACCTTAAGGAGAGTTGAAAACCTCTATATGTCCATTAACGTGTGGTTAACCATTGTTACCGTAGGGTCATTATAGACATCGAATAAGCGGAGAAGTGTAGTGCGAGTATTGCTGGTAGAAGATGACCCATCGACGGCGAAGAGCATCGAACTGATGTTGAGCCATGCGAACCTGAACGTCTATTCAACTGACCTTGGTGAAGAAGGGATCGATCTTGCCAAGCTGTTTGATTACGACCTGATCCTTTTGGACATTAATCTGCCGGACATGAACGGCCATGAGGTGCTTCGCCAACTCAGACTCAGTCGGATCGAAACTCCTATCCTGATTCTGTCTGGCGAAGACGGAACTGAAAGTAAGCTTAAGGGGTTCGGGTTTGGCGCGGATGACTATATGACCAAACCGTTCCATCGCGAAGAGCTGGTGGCGCGCATTCATGCAATCATCCGGCGTTCAAAAGGCCACGCCCAGTCTATCATCAAAACCGGTGTGATCGCGGTGAATTTGGACGCGAAAACTGTCGAGGTTGATAGTAGCCCTGTGCACTTGACGGGTAAGGAGTACCAAATGCTCGAACTGTTGAGCCTGCGTAAGGGGACGACACTGACGAAAGAGATGTTCCTAAACCATCTGTATGGTGGCATGGATGAACCTGAGTTGAAGATTATCGATGTGTTCATCTGCAAGCTGCGTAAGAAACTGACGGAGGCGACGGGGGGGGCAATCACATCGAAACCGTCTGGGGCCGCGGCTACGTACTGCGCGATCCCGAACCGAGGGCCCAGCACGAGACGGAAAACTGGCGATCGGCGCCTAGAGCGCCTTTCGAGAGATCCAGAGATATGGCGGCATCCCCGTCGCGGAACGGCGTTCACTTTCCACAAACGGGATTAAAGCCACCGGCTTCCAGCCGGTCCGCTTTAGCGTAATGTATACTCCTGCGCCTGAATTGACCTGACGATTTTGGGCCTGCGATTCACTTCGTCGCATGGCCAAAGGCGGTTCAGTCTGTATTTTGAGTTTATGAGCAAGCAATACAAAACAGTCTCCTTATCCGACGAGCAGCGCATAGCACTTGAAGCGCTTTGCCGCCGCCGCAAAGTTGACGCCCTTGTTTGGAAACGGGCGCGCGTTTCTTCTTTTGGACGCAGGAGAAGACGCCGGAACGGTTTGCCGGATTTTGGATATTGGCCCGACAGTTTTGACGGAGTGGCGATTTGCCTTTGCCGGTGTGGGACTATCGTTTTTCGGTCTGAAGGACTACAGCCAGCGTCAGGGTCATTTGTCCGTCGTGCAAGAGCAGGCGGTGAGAGCCCATTTCACCGCGCAGCCTGCCCGCAATGCCGATGAGGTCTGTGCCTATGTTCTAGCCGAGTGCGACCAAAACTACAGCACGTCGGGAGCCGCCAAGCTGATGCGCCGCCTGGGGTTCGCGTATAAGAAACCACAATTGCTGCCTGCACAGGCCGATGAAGCCAAGCAGGCTGCGTTTATTGCCAAATATGAGGCCCTGATGAACGGGTTGGCCGCAGATGAGATGGTTGTCTTTTCGGACGCTGTCCACCCCGAACACCAGAGCCGCCCCGCCCATGGTTGGTTCCCCAAGGGACAAAAGACGGCCCTGAAGGCGACATCAGGGCGCAAGCGGCTCAACATTCAGGGCGCGCTTGACCTTGAGACTTTCCAGTTCACCTTTGTGGAAGGCGAGAAGATCAATGCCCAGACAACCCGACAGATGCTGGAAAAGTTGGAACGCAACAACCAAACCAAGACGGCCATCCACGTCTTTGTCGACAATGCCCGCTATCATCATGCCAAGATACTACAGCCATGGCTGGACAGCCCAGAACGTCGGGTGAAGTTGCATTTCTTGCCAGCATATGCCCCGCACCTCAACCCGATCGAGCGTCTTTGGGGTGTTATGCACAAATGGGTCACCCACAATCGGCACTATGCAACGTTCAACCAATTCACAGAGGCCATTTTCGACTTCTTCCGCAAGACCCTGCGAGAAAAATAGCCAGAGTTCCGCGACACCGTCACCGACAACTTCCGCGTCATATCGCTCAAGGAATACAAAGTGATTTGAGGGGAAAACCTCAGGTCAATTCAGGCGCGGGAGTATACTATAATCTTCCCTCTCATTTTTAAGACCCCGCGAAGCGGTAAGGGTCTTAAAAATGAGAGGGAAGATTATGATCTATTCCACAGGAAGCCATACCAAATTTTATCACCGATTTCACGTCGTCTGGACAACAAAATACCGATACAAAGTTATGCGCGGTGAAATGCGTGAGCGTATCCGTGAAACCATTATCCAAACATGCCAAGAACTTGGCGTGCATATTGAGACGGGCGTATTGTCGACCGATCACGTCCACATGTTCATATCGGTCCCGCCTCAGATAGCTTTGTCAAAGGTGATGATGCGGATCAAGGGACGCTCGTCTTATAAGATACAGCGCGAGTTTCCCGAACTGCGCAAACGGTACTGGGGCCAGCGGTTTTGGGCTCGCGGATTTTTCTCAACAACCAGCGGCAATGTCACTGACGCTGTCATACTTCAGTATCTTGAATTACATTCAAAAAGGGAACCTACCGGCGTCAGCCGGTAGTCGTTCAGTTTCGTGCGGGCACTTTGGATTGCGACTGATCACGTCAGTTGGGGACAGGGCTGGACCTGCCGTCACCACAGACCTACTAATACCCATATTCGCACGAGCCAGATGCGAGGCGTTCAAGTGCGTATTGGGGATGAAAATTGGTGACCGACAAAGACCCAAAAAAAATGCCTCGTGACGAGGCGTTTGCTGAGTTGGAAGAGTTACATAACACGCTGTCGGCGGCCAATAACGCCTACCACGCACAAGATGAGCCGATAATGTCGGATGCAGATTTTGATCGGCTAAGGAGGCGACTGGCCGCGTTAGAAAATCAGTTTCCCAGTTTAAAAGAAGAAAATAGTCTAACGGCTCGAGTCGGGGCCACCGCGTCAGATGGGTTCGGCAAGGTCCCGCACGCGGTGCGAATGCTGTCATTGGGCAACGCATTTACCGATGATGACGTCAGCGAATTTGACAAATCTGTGCGCAAGTTTCTTGGTCTTGAAACAGGCGCGCTGGCGTTCACGGCTGAGCCTAAGATCGACGGACTGTCCCTGTCCCTGCGCTATGAGTTCGGTAAACTGGTCCAAGCCGCAACGCGCGGTGACGGTGCTGTCGGTGAAAATGTTACCGCCAACGCCCGCACAATTCACGACGTTCCGCAGCTGCTGGACGATGCGCCGGATATTCTTGAGGTTCGTGGTGAAGTCTATATGTCCCATGCGGATTTTGAGGCGTTGAACGCACGCCAAAGCAAAGCGGGCGCAAAGACGTTTGCCAACCCCAGAAACGCGGCCGCAGGATCGTTGCGCCAATTGGATGTGAGCGTCACCAAATCGCGGCCGCTAAAATTCTTCGCCTATGCATGGGGCGAAGTTTCAGCACCCTTGGCCGATACGCAATCGGGCGCGATTGCGCGGCTCAAAACATTAGGATTTCAGACCAATCCGCTGACGCAAATCTGCACTGGTCCCTCCGATATGATCGCCCATTACCGCGATATCGAAAGCCAACGCGCCACGCTTGGCTATGATATTGACGGCGTCGTCTACAAGGTGGATGAACTTGCATTGCAGGCGCGGCTCGGGTTTCGTTCCACCACGCCCCGCTGGGCGATTGCCCATAAATTCCCCGCCGAACTCGCATGGACCACTTTGGATGCCATCGACATTCAGGTTGGGCGGACCGGCGCGTTGTCACCTGTTGCGCGGCTGTCGCCCGTCACCGTTGGTGGCGTCGTCGTGTCAAACGCTACGCTACACAATGAGGATTACATCGCCGGACGTGGCAACAAGGGCGACGACATTCGCGGCGGCAAAGATATTCGCGTCGGGGACTGGGTGCAGATCTACCGCGCCGGCGATGTGATTCCGAAAGTTGCGGATGTAGACCTGACCAAACGGCCTGTAGAAGCAACGCCGTTCGATTTTCCGACGACCTGTCCGAAATGCGGATCGGACGCAGTGCGTGAGGAGGGCGATGTTGTTCGTCGTTGCACGGGCGGGCTGATTTGTCCGGCGCAAGCGGTTGAAAAGTTAAAGCATTTCGTGTCCCGCGCGGCCTTTGACATCGATGGGTTAGGCGCCAAACAAGTCGAGGCGTTTTACAACGATGATCAGCTTGCGATCAAAGAACCCGCCGATATTTTTACGCTACAGGCCCGCGATTTAGACAGCTTCACAAAGCTCGCCAATCGCGATGGGTGGGGTGACACCAGTGTTAAGAAACTTTGGCAAGCGATTGATGAGAAACGTGAAATATCGTTGGCGCGGTTGATTTTCGCACTTGGAATTCGCCATGTCGGGGAAGTTACGGCACAAGACCTTGCCCGCCATTACGGGACTTGGGAGGTTCTTGCCGAGAACGTGAAATTGGGACGCCCCGCCGCGATTGCGCATCGTGCCGCTGACGAGGCTGAGGCGGATGAGCGTTTCATTGCTGATCGTGACGGGCGGCGCCCACGTGTGAGCGAGGCGCGCAAATTGGCCATCGCTAACGCTGGTCTTTCGCGAACTGCGACCAAGGCGTGGGCGTTTTTGATTGATGCGGACGGGATAGGTGCGACGGTTGCTTTGTCGTTTTCGGATGCGCTGTCCAACGCCGAAGAAAGCAAGGCCATCGAGGCCTTAATCCAGCAATTGGACACGATAATCGCGCCACAGACGCAGGCCTCTAACAGCCCTGTCGCCGGAAAAACAGTTGTTTTCACAGGCACTTTGGAAAAAATGACGCGCGCCGAAGCAAAGGCACGCGCCGAAAGCCTGGGCGCGAAAGTCAGTGGGTCGGTGAGCGCGAAAACCGACCTGCTGATCGCCGGACTCGGGGCTGGATCAAAGGCAAAGAAAGCCGCTGATTTTGGGATTGAAACACTAAGTGAGGACGGCTGGCTGGCGCTGACGAAAGACGCATGAGCGTCCCACCGCCAAAACAATCGGGCAGACCCGAGGTGTTGTGGCCGTTGTTTGGCAGTCTCGAATCCCTTGACGGAATCGGGCCAAAATCTGCGCAGGCGCTCATCGCCGCCAATATCGAAAAGCCCCGCGATTTGTTGTTCACGCTGCCCCATTCGGGCGTGGACCGACGGCGCCGCGATTCAATTCTGGACGTTCACGCGCCTGCCGTTTGCACCGTCGAAGTCACCATTGGTCAACACACAGCACCCAGCAGTCCTGGCCGTCCGTACAGAGTGACGGTTGAGGATCAGCGCACGACTTTTCAGCTCGTGTTTTTTCGCAGTCACAGTGAATATCTGCGCAAACAGCTGCCAACAGGTCAGCGCCGCGTCGTGTCGGGCAAAATCGAGCTCTTTGATGGCGTCGGCCAGATGGTGCACCCCGATCATATTTTGACACCTGACGAGGCGGAACAGATTCCTTTGTTTGAACCAGTCTATCCATTGACGGGAACGATGACGCAAAAGGCGATGTTCAAAGCCACGGCGGACCTGTTGGGGCAGGTGCCGGGTTTGGCGGAATGGATTGATCCCGCGCTGCGCGCGCGCGAAGGCTGGCCCGATTGGGGGGCAGCGCTGGCGTTGGCGCACCGGCCTATGTCGTCGGCTGAACTGTCATCAACGTCTGCAGCGCGGCAACGGTTGGCTTATGATGAGGTTTTGGCCCACCAATTGACGCTAGCCCTTGCCCGTGCGCAACAGCGACGCGGCAAGGGACGCGTGACGGCGGGTGATGGTGCAAGGCAGGCCAAAGTGCTGGCTGCGTTGGGGTTTTCCCCCACAGGCGCGCAGATCCGTGCTACTGCTGAGATTGCCGAAGACATGGCCAAACCGTACCGGATGAACCGATTACTGCAAGGCGATGTGGGGTCTGGTAAAACGCTGGTGGCGCTTATGTCTTTGCTGAATGCGGTTGAGGCTGGCGGGCAGGGCGTGATGATGGCCCCGACAGAAATCCTTGCGCGTCAACACCTTGAAGGGTTGCGTCCGCTCGCGGAAGGCGCGGGCGTGGTGCTCGAATTGCTGACCGGTCGCGACAAAGGCGGTGAGCGTCGTGCCAAGCTAGAGGCGCTGGCGGCAGGCGACATCCAGATCCTTGTTGGCACCCATGCGGTGTTCCAGAAAGACGTGGTGTTTGCCGATTTGCGCTTGGCGATCATCGACGAACAGCACCGTTTCGGTGTCGCACAACGCATGGAATTGGGCGCAAAGGGCGCGTCGGTGGATGTATTGGTGATGACGGCCACTCCGATTCCGCGGTCCTTGGCCTTGGCGCAATACGGCGACATGGACGTCAGCGTGTTGGACGAAAAACCACCCGGACGCAGCCCTGTAACAACCGCGTTGGTGGCGACATCAAAGATGGATCAGGTGATTGAACGACTGCGCGCTGCGGTTGCGGACGGGCGGCAATGCTACTGGGTTTGTCCATTGGTTGAGGAATCTGAGGTCAGCGACATGACCGCCGCAGAAGACCGGTTCAAGCGGTTGCGTGCGGCATTGGGAGAGGACGTTGTCGGGCTGGTCCACGGACAGATGCCGCCCGCCAACAAGGACGCGGCGATGCGCAAGTTCGTATCTGGCGAGACCAAGGTTTTGGTCGCAACGACAGTGATCGAAGTTGGGGTGAACGTCCCGAATGCGTCAATCATGGTCATCGAGCGCGCCGAAAGTTTCGGGTTGGCGCAACTGCACCAACTGCGCGGGCGTGTCGGACGCGGGGCAACCAAATCGACCTGTCTGCTGATGTATCAAGCGCCACTATCTGAAAGCGGACGCCAAAGACTTGAGATAATGCGCGAAACCGAAGACGGGTTTCGGATTTCGGAAGAAGATCTGGCGATGCGCGGCGCTGGCGATGTGATCGGCACCGCGCAATCAGGGCTGCCTATATTTCGGATAGCCGATCTGGAACGCCAGACAGCCCTCATGGCGCTGGCGCAGACCGACGCGCGAAAACTTCTATTGGACGACCCTAAACTTGAATCGGCGCGCGGGACGGCAGCGCGGGTGCTTTTGTGGCTCATGGAACAAGATAAGGCAATTCGTTTAATTTCAGTGGGTTAGGTTGGTCGTGACCTTTTTGATCACTTTTGTTCCTAAAAAGTTCTTGCTTTATGAATCGGTTAATGAGAACAAAGAGGCAACAAAGAGAACAGCATAAGGAGCAGCAAAATGGCCAAGGAAATCAAAAACGTACTCGTTCGGTCGTCCGATACGATCGTTGCAGATGCACTTGGCATGGCGGCCCTCATGGTGATGCTTTTTGCGGCTTTGAGCCTACCGAATATCTTTTAAGTTACCTGTCTGCCTATCCCGCGTTTCGTGCCGGTGCCTTCAGATCCTCTGTCCCAAAGTTTGATCTGTTGACGTCCGACACTGCCTGTCATCGACCCAATCAGGAACCTGCCGTTCCAATATTGAACCGGTCCCACACGAAACGCATACCTACCGTCGCTTTCCTCTGTCCCGGAAAGCGGCGGTTTTTTTTCTGGTCAGTTGTTTAGGCGGATTTAGATGTGCGTGCGTCAACGAAAGCATCTAGTGTGGCATCAAATGCCAGCAGAATCGACGCATGACGGTTCCTGTACTCAGACGCAGGGCCAAGAACCTCAAGCCCGTCAAAGGGCGCATCTGGCGTTGGTCCGCCAGATTTTAGCATTGCGAACAGCTGATCCCGTCCGGTCTGCACTTCGGCCTCGGATCGACCGACAATGTTGTGCCCGACCACCGCCGCAGAGGCTTGACCGAGCGCACAGGCTTTCACATCTTGCCCGAATCCGACGATCTTGTCGCCGTCTAGCGCCAAATCAACGGTCACCGTCGACCCGCACAGCGGCGAGCGGCGCTTGGACGTTCCGTCCGGCGCACTGAGACGAGTGCGATGAGGAATATCCGCCGCAAGACCCAAAATACGGGTCGAATATAGGTTGATCAGGTCGCTATCAGTCGTCATGGAAATTTGCCTTTCGCGTGTATTCTCCATAGATAGTCTCGCGAGACCAACTTGCCAAAGGAAAACCTGCTATGTCCTTCGATCCATCGACTTTGACGTATGATTACAACGGCTTGATCCCGTGTATTGCGCAACAAGACGACACCGGAGAGGTGTTGATGATGGCGTGGATGAATGCAGACGCGGTGGCGATGACCTTGCAAACCAAACGCGTGACGTATTGGTCGCGGTCGCGTCAGGCGTTCTGGATCAAGGGGGAAACGTCGGGACACACGCAGGAACTGATCGATCTACGTCTTGATTGTGATCGCGATTGTTTGCTGGCCGTCGTGCGTCAAATCGGGGCGGCGTGCCACACCAACCGACGGTCGTGTTTTTACACGTCCGTGACATCTGGCAACGAGGTCGAGTTGATGACGCCGCAGGATTAAAGCCCGACTATACGTCGGACATCATCCGGGCTGGCACCCTCGGTGCGATATTTGGCGATGGCGCGCGCATCGTCTCGTTTGGCCAACCGTTTGCCAGCACCGTCGCGGATCAATTGATGATGATGGTAGATCGGCGTTGGAA
The DNA here is from genome assembly GCF_000155735.2 of Octadecabacter arcticus 238. Lineage (GTDB taxonomy): Bacteria > Pseudomonadota > Alphaproteobacteria > Rhodobacterales > Rhodobacteraceae > Octadecabacter > Octadecabacter arcticus. The sequence goes on along the minus strand of NC_020908.1, from coordinate 2,251,883 downwards.
GACCCATAAGTTTTTGTAAAATAACATGGATTTTTGTGGCCTCAAACAGGTCTTCGCCGCGAACCACATGGGTGACGTCCTGCGCTGCGTCATCCAACACGACGGATAAATGATACGATGTGCCCATATATCGCCGTGCCAGCACGATGTCACCGATATCACGGATCGCGTCCTCAGCGGTGAATTCGATCAGGCCGGTTTCGCCGTTCGGGCCGTGGCCAGTTTCGTGAAACGAAAAGCAGGACTGAGCGACGGCGGATGTCATCAAAAGCCGCAACGCTGCGTCCTTGGGTGCGTGTTCGTTCGCAGATATTGCCTGATTGCTGCGACAGGTCCCGGGGTAAATCACGCCATCGGGTCCGGTGGGCAGGTCTGCGCCTTCTTGCGGTGCGGCGAGGGCGTCGAGCACATCGCGACGGCTGCATGTGCAGGCAAAGACGTGGTGACCCGCCCACAACCAGTCGAGTTTTTCGCTGTAACGCGCCAGTCGTTCCGACTGGCGCATCACAGGCTGGGGCCACGACAGACCAAGCCAGTGCAGGTCCTCAAATATCTGCGCCTCCCACTCCGGACGCACCCGTGTTTGGTCAATGTCTTCAATTCGCAGGAGAAATTGGCCACCCGTGGCTGTGGCCATGTCCTGCGCCATGAGCGCTGAATACGCGTGGCCAAGGTGCAATGGACCCGTTGGCGATGGTGCAAAGCGCGTGATCATCGGCGTCTGTCGGATAGGTTTTCCATGCTGTCAGCCTAGGGGTGCAAATCAGCTGTCGTCCAGCGCGGATTGATCCAGCCATGCCTGCCATTCAACTTTGGCGCGGTCGGTGTAGGCTTTGTAACGATCCTTGCGCCCGCGACGGCCACTTTTCAAGCCGTCAACGGGGGGGAAGAGGCCGAAATTCACGTTCATCGGCTGGAACGTCTTGGCATCTGCGCCGCCGGTGATGTGGGTGACAAGCGCGCCGGTTGCGGTGGTATTTGGCACCGGCCCTAAAGTTTCACCGCGCATTTCAGCGACCGCCAATCGACCTGCAAGCAGACCCATCGCGGCGGATTCAACGTAGCCTTCGACGCCGGTGATCTGACCCGCAAACCGGATATTTGGCTTGGACTTCAGGCGCATTTGACCATCAAGAAGGGTTGGCGAATTCAGGAATGTGTTGCGATGGATGCCGCCAAGGCGCGCAAAGTTCGCATTCTCAAGTCCAGGAATGCGTTTGAAAACATCGGTTTGCGCACCGTACTTCATCTTGGTTTGAAACCCGACGATATTGTAAAGCGTCCCCAATGCATTGTCGCGGCGCAGCTGCACGACGGCATATGGTTTGTTTTGCGGGTCGTGTTCATTGGTAAGGCCGACGGGTTTCATCGGGCCAAAGCGCAATGTCTCTCGTCCGCGTTCGGCCATGACTTCGATGGGGAGGCATCCATCGAAGTAACCCGCTGTTTCGCCTTCTTTAAATTCGGTTTTTTCGGCCGCGAGAAGGGCGTCGATGAAGGCCTCATAGTCGTCCTTGGTCATCGGGCAGTTGAGGTAGGCCGTCTGCTCTTCGATCGTTTCGCCCTTGTCATAACGCGACTGCATCCAGGCTTTGGTCATATCGATGCTGTCATGGTACAGGATCGGCGCGATTGCGTCGAAAAATGCCAGTGCTTCAGCGCCGGTTTCGGCGGCGATCGCGGTGGCCAGTTTGCCGGATGTGAGCGGACCTGTGGCGATAATCCACTGGCCATCGTCAGGCAAGCTGTCAATTTCTTCGTATGAAACCGATATGTTAGGGTGCACGGTTAATGTCGCTGTAACAGCTTCCGCAAAGAGGTCACGATCAACGGCCAACGCACCACCTGCGGGCAGTTTGTGCTTGTCAGCAGTGGTCATGATGATCCCGCCAGCAGTGCGCATTTCCCAGTGCAACAGACCCACGGCGTTTTGTTCATCATCATCGGATCGAAACGAGTTGGAACACACCATTTCCGCAAGATTGCCCGTCTGGTGCGCGAAGGTTTCGACCTTTGGGCGCATCTCGTGGATCACCACGTTCACGCCAAGGTTGGCCGCCTGCCAAGCTGCTTCAGATCCGGCCATTCCGCCGCCGATGATGTGGAGTGTTTGTGTCATAACCTGCGAGATAGGGCTTAACGGAACCATTGAAAAGGGCGGATTTCAGGGCAGCACAGGGCGTACGCAATTGGTGCACACGCTGTACACAACTTGTATGTACACATTTTCAAAAGCTGTGGCGCGATGGCCGGCGATTAGAACTCCAGCTTTGCTGTTTTTCAGCTGCTGCGACGGCCAAAGGTCGTGCCGCGTTCTGCGCCGAAATCGAGGTTTACGCCCAAGCCGATAAAACCACTGTCCTGATTTGCGCCGTCGATATTGCCGATCTCTGCGTAGATGCTGTGACCGTCGACAATCTGATATTCGGCACCGGCGCTAAGCCGTGTATAGCCTTTACTGGCAACATCGACAAAACCAATATCAGCAATGGCTGAAACAGACTGGTTGAATTCATAAGCGCCGCTGACACCCAGAACCGTCGAGCTTTCTGAGTGTCGTAGATGGAAACATAGCCTTCAGCGGTAGAGGCACCAGTTTCAAAATCTCCTTCGAGGCCATAAAATGCCCCACTTCGGGTGTCTGCGAAATCCTAGCCCGCAAAGAAGCCGAGGCAGGCACGATCGCCTAGGTGATACAGACCGTGAACGATTGTGCCCAAGCCGCGCTTGATAGGGTTGCCAGAACAACGACGGTGAGAAGGGGCTTGCAGAACATAATGGATACTCGTGTGTCAGAGCTGATGTATCGCACCCCTAGCGGGTCGAAAAACGGGAACGCAAATCTATTCCTAGTGATCAGCCGCACCAGTCTCATCGGCGTCGCCGTCCTCATCGGCTCGATCGGCGATATAAGCGACTGACACGACGATTTCGTTCTTGCCGGTGTTGAAGACTTTGACGCCGCCAGCTGAACGTGATCGGAATGAGATGCCTTCAACCGGAACGCGGATCGATTGGCCCTTGGATGTGGCGAGCATGATCTGGTCGTCCATTTCCACAGGGAAGGATGCGACGATTTCGCCGCCACGCATGGCTTTGTCCATCGCCGTCACGCCCATGCCGCCGCGTCCGCGCAGGGGATAGTCGTGCGAGGAGGACAATTTTCCGGACCCACCAGCGGTGATGGTCAGGATCAGATTTTCGGAGGCCGACATTTCAGCGTAACGTTCCTGTGTGATGTTGCCCGCAGTCACGTCTTCGTCCTCGATTTCTGCGTCATCAGCCAGACCTGCCATGGCGCGACGCATTTTGAGATAGGCGGCGCGTTCGTCGGATTCGGCTTCAAAGTGGCGGATCACTGACATCGACACGATTTTGTCGTCGCCTTTGAGACGGATGCCACGCACACCCAAAGAGGCGCGCGAGTTGAAGACCCGCACATCCGTGGAGGCAAAGCGAATGGCGCGACCGGAATTGGTGACCAACATAACGTCATCATCGTCCGAACAGATGCGCGCGTTGATAAGTTGCACGCCCTCATTCTCGCCCTCAAATTTCATTGCGATCTTGCCGTTGCGCATGACCTTGGTGAAATCAGACAGTTTGTTGCGGCGCACGGTGCCCGCAGAGGTCGCAAAGACGATCTGAAGGTCGTCCCAGTCTTTTTCATCGCGATCCACTGGCATGATCGCGGCAATGGAAACGCCCGTTGGGATCGGCAGGATGTTGACGATTGCCTTGCCTTTGGACGTGCGCGACCCTTGCGGTAGGCGCCATGTTTTGAGTTTGTAAACCATGCCGTCGGTTGTGAAGAACAACAGCTGCGTGTGGGTGTTGGCCACGAACAGCGTCGTGACGACGTCGTCTTCTTTCAGGCTGCCACCGGAAACGCCTTTGCCGCCGCGTTTTTGGGCGCGGAAATCAACCAAAGCGGTGCGTTTGATGTAGCCGGTTTCGGTCACGGTGACGACCATGTCTTGGGATTCGATCAGGTCTTCGTCTTCCATGTCGCCGGACCAGTCGACGATTTGTGTGCGACGCGGCACAGCGAACAGGGTTTTACATTCTGCCAACTCGTCTGTGATGATCTGCATGATCCGTTCGCGCGATGCGAGGATCGCGAGGTATTCTTTGATTTTTCCGGCCAGCTCTTCCAGCTCGTCGGTGACTTCTTTGACGCCAATCTGGGTCAGGCGTTGCAGACGCAGTTCAAGAATAGCGCGGGCTTGAATTTCGGACAGGTTGTAGGTGCCATCTGCATTGGCCGGATGGGTCGGATCGTCGATCAACAAAATGAACGGCAGGATTTCTGCGGCAGGCCAAGCGCGGGTCATCAAGGCGGCGCGCGCTGACGGCGCATCAGCCGAGGCGCGGATGGTGGCGACGACTTCGTCCACATTGCTGACCGCCACGGCGAGACCACAGAGGACATGGGCGCGGTCGCGGGCTTTGTTGAGTTCGAACGCGGTGCGGCGGATCACGACGTCTTCGCGGAAATCGAGGAACGAGGTCAGGAAGCGGCGCAATGTCAGGGTTTCGGGGCGACCGCCGTTTAGGGCCAGCATGTTGCAGCCGAAATAGGTTTGCATCGGGGTGAAGCGGAACAATTGGTTCAGCACGACTTCGGCGGTTGCGTCACGTTTGAGTTCGATGACCACGCGCACGCCGTTGCGATCGGATTCGTCTTGGACGTGGGAAATGCCTTCGATCTTTTTGTCGCGCGCCGCTTCTGCGATGCGGTCAATCATCGTCGACTTGTTCACCTGATAGGGGATTTCGGTGATGATGATCGCAAAGCGGTCCTTGCGAATTTCTTCGGTGTGGGTTTTTGCCCGCGTGATGACGCTGCCGCGCCCTTCAAGGTAGGCTTTGCGCGCACCGGTGCGGCCCAACATGATGCCGCCCGTTGGGAAGTCTGGACCGGGAATGTATTCGATCAGGTCTTCAGATGTCAGATCAGGATTTTCGATCAGACCAAGGCAGGCATCAATGACTTCGCCCAAGTTGTGCGGCGGGATGTTGGTGGCCATGCCGACGGCAATACCACCCGCGCCATTGACCAGCATGTTCGGGAAACGGGACGGCAGGACAGTTGGTTCACGGTCTTTGCCATCGTAGTTGTCTTGAAAATCAACAGTGTCTTTGTCGATGTCGGCGAGCATATAGGCCGCCGGTTTGTCCATACGCACTTCGGTGTAGCGCATGGCGGCCGGATTGTCGCCGTCCATGGAGCCAAAGTTGCCCTGACCGTCCAGAAGCGGCAGCGACATCGAGAAATCCTGTGCCATCCGCGCCAGAGCGTCATATATCGCGCTGTCGCCGTGGGGGTGGTATTTACCCATGACATCGCCCACAGCGCGAGCGGATTTGCGGTAGGGTTTGTCATGGGTGTTTCCGGCTTCATACATCGCATAAAGAATGCGGCGATGGACCGGTTTTAGACCGTCGCGCAGGTCTGGAATGGCGCGGCTGACGATCACCGACATGGCATAGTCGAGATAGGAGGTTTTCATCTCTGCTGTGATGGAGATTTGCGGGCCGTCGTATACGGGGCGCTCCGGTGGCATTTCTTCAGTGTTTTCAGGAGTTTCTGGTGTATCGTTCATGAGATCCGCCTGCCTAAATTTGGCGCCCGTAGGGCCGCCCTATATCTTGTTACGCTGAGTGTATCAGAGGCTAGGGATGGGGTGCAACGAGGCTTTTCGAATGGGCTACGCCCATCCGATCAAGAGGGGGCCAGCCCCCGTCGCAATGCGACCCCCCCCCCGGGATATTTTTGATGCAAAGACGCGGTTGTAGTGCGTTATTTGGCGCGGTTCAGCATGCCGTAAAGATCGCGGGGATCATCGGGATCGGCCAGCATGTCGAGGGGCTCAAAAAAGGGAGTGCCTTGAATGGCATCTTTGATACAGCGCAAGGCAGAGAAGTCTTCGATGGCGAAACCGACGCTGTCAAACAGGGTGATTTGTTTGTCGGCGATGCGCCCAACGTGGCGACCTGCGAAGACGTCGTGCAGTTCGATGACGGGGTGGTGGGCGTCGAGGGCTTGAATTTCGCCTTCGATGCGGGTTTGCGGCGGGTATTCCACAAAAATATCAGAGCGATAGAGGATGTCGGAGTGCAGTTCGGTTTTACCGGGGCAATCGCCGCCGATGGCGTTGATGTGCACACCTGCGCCGATCATGTTGTCGGTCAGAACTGTAGCGTTTTGTTTGTCTGCAGTGCAGGTCGTGATGATCTGCGCACCGGCGACCGCATCCTCGGAGGTTGCGCATGCAGTGACGTGCAGCCCGCTGTTTTCCAGATTGGCTGCACATTTCTTGGTGGCGGCTGGATCGATGTCATAGAGGCGCACATGGGTGATGCCGCAAATGGCCTGAAACGCGCGGCATTGGAATTCCGATTGCGCGCCGTTGCCGATCATCGCCATGGTCGTGGCCCCTTTGGGAGCAAGGTGTTTGGCGGCCAGCGCGGACATGGCGGCCGTGCGCAGCGCAGTGAGCATTGTCATTTCTGATAGCAGAACCGGATAACCGGATTGCACATCGGCGAGCAGGCCGAAGGCGGTGACGGTTTGCAGCCCTTCGGCGGTGTTTTTCGGGTGGCCGTTCACATATTTGAAGCCGTAGAGTTCGCCGTCTGATGTTGGCATCAGTTCGATCACGCCGACGTCGGAATGGGAGGCCACGCGCGGGGTTTTGTCAAATTCGTCCCAGCGCAGGAAATCTTCTTCTATGGTGTCAGCGATTCGGATCAGCATGCTGGACAACCCATTGGCATGGATCAGGCGCATCATGTTGTGCACTGATACGAAGGGGACATAGGCAAGTTTTGAGGGGGTCAACATGGGGATACCTTTGAGCGGGGTGTGAGGTGAACGCCTGCGATCATGCAGCGGGCCGAGCCGCCGGCGCATTCGATCGTGGGCAAGGAGAGAGGGAGCAATGTCGCGCTGGCGCAGATGCGGTCGCGCTGGTTAGCCGTGAGTGCGGCCATGGCACGCGACGAGAGGGCGAGTATGCGGCCTTGTGTGCCGGTCAATTCAATGGCGTTGCCTGCAAAATCTGCGATCTGGTCTGCGCTGAGGGAGATCACGTCGCGCCCGGTTTCTTCGAGGCGGCGGCGCACCACATCTCTGCGGGCCGGATCGGGGATCATGTCCAGGCCGACGAGTGCGAAATCGGTGCCGATGCACATGAAGACATTGGTATGATAGACGGGGACGCCCGCGGGATCGAAGGCGTCGAAAACAATGGGTTCGTATCCAAAGTGCGTGCAAAACCGTTCAAGAACAATCGCGTCAGCGCGGTTTGAGCGGGCCACAAAGGCGATGCGGCCAACGTGGTCCAGCACCATGGCGCCGGTGCCTTCGAGAAACAGGTCGTCCTGTTCGAGGCCGGAGTAATCGTAAATGGTTTCAACGCGGTAGTTGGATTTGAGAAGGTCCAGAACATTGCCGCGCCGTTCGCGTCTGCGGCTGATGGGAAACATCGGATAAAGACCGACTGCACCGCCGGGATGGGTGGAGAACCAGTTGTTCGGGAACACGCTGTCGGGCGTGTTGCGGCTGCCGTCATCATCAAAAACGTGTACCGTCACGCCAGCGGCGCGCAGAGCGGTGACGGCGGCGCCATGTTCGGCCAGCGCGCGGGCGGCTATCGCTTTGGGCTGATCGCTCGCCGGGCTCTGATAGGCGTTGTCCTTGGCGGTTTCGGCGTTGGGATGAAATGCGTGGGGCTGCACCATAACAACGGCGCGGGGGGCCTGAAGGGTGTTTGTTATTCCCATCACACAGCGCCCGCGAACGACCGCGTTGGACGGTCAAACACGCGGCGGCCCATAAGGGACGCGGTGAGGTCGACCAAAAGAGAGGCGGTTTTGCCGCGTTCGTCCATGAACGGATTGAGCTCAACCAGGTCCAGCGAGGTGACGCGGGCGCTGTCGTGCAGCAGTTCCATCACCAGATGCGCCTCACGCAGGGTTGCGCCACCGGGGACTGTCGTGCCGACGGCAGGCGCGATGTCGGGATCAAGGAAATCAACGTCGAGCGAGACGTGAAGCAGGCCGTCGGCGGCCTCAACTTTGGCGAGGAATTCAGCCAAGGGTGCGCGAATGCCGCCTTCATCTATGGCACGCATGTCGGCGATCTCGACGTCTGTGTTAGCAAGGGCGGCGTGTTCGGCGGGATCGACGGAACGCAGGCCGATCATGCAGATGTTTTCTGTCGGGACCGGATTGCTCACGATTGGAAAGTCATCAAACCCGCTCTGGCCACTGAGATAGGCCACTGGTGTGCCGTGCAGGTTGCCGCTGGCTGTCGTTTGCGGTGTATGAAAATCGCTGTGCGCATCAAGCCAAAGAACGAACAGCGGCTTGTCGATGCTAGCCGCGTAATCCGCTATGCCAGTCACAGAGCCGAGCGCGAGGGAATGATCGCCCCCCAGAAAGATCGGTAGGCCTTTGGGGGCTGCGTCTTTGGCGGCTTTTTTTAACGTGCGCGTCCAGCCAATTGTTTGGGGCAGGGCGATCAGGTGGTCGTGTTCGGGGATGTCGGTGTCTTGCGCCGTGAGGTTGCCAAGGTCGGTCACCGAATGGCCCAGCTCTGTCAGGATGTCGCCCAGACGTGCTGTGCGAAAGGCGTCCGGCCCCATGATACAGCCTTTGCGGTCTTTGCCGCTGTCTACGGGCGCGCCGATGAGAATGATGTTTTGCGGTGTCATGTGGTGGCTCCTGTCTTGTTGGGTGCATCATCACGGGGGTTGTGGTGGAGGGGAAGCCAGCGCATTGTGCAATCTGGGCGGTAATTGCACGAAATGGATAGATCATATGGACGATTTGGATAGTAAGCTAGTGAAGGCGTTGCAGCGTGACGGGCGCGCTGCGGTGTCCGAACTCAGCGCGGATCTGGGTGTCATGCGGGCGACGATCAAAGCGCGGATGGACCGATTGCGAGCATCGGGCGAGATTGCGGGCTTTACGGTTTTGACCCGCGCCGATGTTGTGGCCCATCCCGTGCGGGGTTTGATGATGTTGGGGATTGAGGGGCGGGGTACCGAAAAGGTCATGCGCGCGCTGTCGGCGATGGTTGAGGTGCAGGCGGTCCATTCGACGAACGGCACATGGGATTTGATTGTCGAGATCGGAACAGAGACGCTAGATGCGCTGGACGCTGTGTTGTTTGCAGTTCGGCGCATGGATGGTGTCACACGTTCGGAGACCAGTTTGCTTTTGTCGACGCGACGTGCGGGGCGCTAGGGACACGCAACCATTTAAGGACCCGCGAGGCGTTAGGGGCGGATCGAATTTGTTTTGCAAATCCGACAGGGGGGGGGGGCGCTGCCCCGCGCTGCGCGCTCCCCGGGATATTTTTGAGACAAAGGTCAAGGGCAGTGAGAGAGTGGTTTAGCGGCGGGCGGCGGCGATCCAGACGGTGACCAAGGCCAGAGATATCAGCGCATTAAAAGAGGCCATCGACAGGCCCATCAGCGACCAAACCACGTCGTCACACATGACAATCGGTGTGATGTCAGTGCTGAGCAAGTTGTTTGTGTCCAATGCGCCCGAGCCGGAGCAGCTTGTCGGACCTTCCCACCAGTCGCGTTCCACGCCTGTATGATAGAGGCCGATTGCGCCTGTTGTCAGCGCCGCGAGGCCACCTAAAAGTGCCAGTTGGGTTTGCAGCCGCGTCAGAACCAATGCCAACAGACCAATAACGATGGCCACCGCGTGGGGCCAGCGTTGCCAGAGACACATTTTGCACGGCGCGTAGCCGAGCCATTGAAAGACGAATGCACCTGCGAGGAGGGCGAAGCTGCCAAAGGCGGCGAGGGCGATGAGCTGTGATTTGGTCATAATTAGCGCACTAGGACGAAACCACCAACGAGCACAATGCAACACAATGTGAACACAAGGCCGAGGCGCTTTTCGATGAAGGTGCGGATCGGCGCGCCAAATTTCCAAAGCAGTGCTGCAATAATAAAGAAGCGAAGGGCGCGTGCCAGGATGGATGTTGCGATGAACGTGCCAAGTGGCATCGCCGTCCAGCCAGACATGATCGTGATGACCTTATAGGGGAACGGCGTGATGCCGGCGACCAGCACGGCCCAGAAGCCCATGTCATTGAACCGCGTGCTGAATTCTTCCATCGAATGGGCCTTGCCGAGCGCCTGAAGAATTGGCTGACCAATTGAGTCGAACGCGAACATGCCGACGCCGTAGCCGAGCACTCCGCCAAGCACCGACGCCACTGTCGCCACCCCTGCGATCACAAAGGCACGGCGCGGGGCGGCAATAATCATCGGGATCATCAATAAATCTGGCGGGATCGGGAATACCGAACTTTCAATGAATGCGACGGCCGCAAGCGCCCAAAGCGCATAAGGAGAATGCGCGAGGGACAGGGTCCAGTTGTAGAGTCGACGGATCATGGGAACTGCTCGTATATTTTATTTGTTAAGCCTAGATTTGTTAGGCCATGAGTAGACAGTAGGGTCAACCGCAACAACGTGCTGGGGAGTCTTCAGATGAAGTGGCAAGGCAGACGTGGGAGTCGCAACATTGAAGATCGCCGATCCGGCGGTGGCAGACGGGCTGCGGGGGGCATTGGTGGTATTGCGGGCGTGCTGATCCTGCTGGCCGGGATCTATTTCGGGTTCGACACGTCAGGATTCGTTGATTTGGGTCGCGGTGGAGCAACGCAGGCCAGCTCTGAAATCACCCAAGCGAACAAGTGTGCTGCGCAGTTTGTGTCGTGACGTTGGCTGATACGGAAAAAATCTGGGACGAGATTTTTGAAACACAGGTCGGTGGAACCTACACATCGCCGACGTTGGTGTTGTTCAAAGATGCGACGCAGTCGCCTTATGGCGGTGCCATGGCACAAAGTGGGCCGTTTTACTTTCCACAAACGGGATTAAAGCCACCGGCTTCCAGCCGGTCCGCTTTAGCGTAATGTACTATAATTTTCCCTCTCATTTTTAAGACCCCGCGAAGCGGTAAGGGTCTTAAAAATGAGAGGGAAGATTATGATCTATTCCACAGGAAGCCATACCAAATTTTATCACCGATTTCACGTCGTCTGGACAACAAAATACCGATACAAAGTTATGCGCGGTGAAATGCGTGAGCGTATCCGTGAAATCATTATCCAAACATGCCAAGAACTTGGCGTGCATATTGAGACGGGCGTATTGTCGACCGATCACGTCCACATGTTCATATCGGTCCCGCCTTAGATAGCTTTGTCAAAGGTGATGATGCGGATCAAGGGACGCTCGTCTTATAAGATACAGCGCGAGTTTCCCGAACTGCGCAAACGGTACTGGGGCCAGCGGTTTTGGGCTCGCGGATTTTTCTCAACAACCAGCGGCAATGTCACTGACGCTGTCATACTTCAGTATCTTGAATTACATTCAAAAAGGGAACCTACCGGCGTCAGCCGGTAGTCGTTCAGTGTCTCGGCGACAATAAAGCCTATCTTCCGCGTTCTTTGTGGCGCTGGATGAGCGTCTGGGTGCAGGCGGTGATTTCGCCGCTGCCTACGTGGTTGCCCATGAAGTCGCGCATCACGTGCAAAATGAATTGGGCATCCTGGGGCAAGCGAACCGTCTGCGTGCACAAGTCAGCGAACGCGATAGCAACATGATTTCAGTGCAAATCGAATTGCAGGCCGATTGTTTGTCAGGCATCTGGGCGTGCTACGCGCAAGAAAGGTTCGACAGTCTTGAGAGCGGTGACATCGCAGAGGCGATGAATGCGGCCGCCCAGATTGGCGACGACACGCTGCAGCGTAACGCAGGACGCACCGTGCAGCCGCATAGGTTTACCTATGGCACATCCGAGCAGCGCCAACGCAGGTTTCAAACCGGATATGACACCCCGCAGATCACCGCCTGCAATACATTCGAGGCCAATACCCTGTAATTGACACGCAGGTGCGTTATGGCCGTTGACGCCGCGCGGGACGAGGGGTATTCGGTCCCCGTCGCGTATGCCGGTGTGGCGGAATGGTAGACGCAGGGGATTCAAAATCCCCCGATGGTGACATTGTGCCGGTTCGAGTCCGGCCACCGGTACCAACAGCATACGCGACTATACACACAAAACCTTATTTTACTGGGCATATACGCTTACTGGGCTGGGTACCGTTTACGCTTTGCACTTGCTTATTACGCACTTTTACGCAACCAGTTACGCATAATTTACGCACGATGCGTAACTGGAGTTGGTATGGCTACATTTAGGAAGACGCCTACGGGCAAGTGGCGCGAAGAGATTTCCAGAGATGGTAAGAGGACGTCTAAGGTCTTCGGCACCAAGCAGGAATCAAAGGATTGGGCGGCATTCGCTGAGAGGCAGATACTTACAAAATCCTCGAGTGAAGACAAGACTACCTTTGGTGACGCAATGGTAAGGTATGCCCGTGAGGTGAGCCCGACTAAGCGAGGTGAGCTTTGGGAGACCAAAAGGCTAAAAAGGTTCTGTAACGACAGATTTGCCAAGATTGCTCTACGTGATTTAACCTCGACAGATTTTTCAATGTGGCGTGATGCACGGATGCGCGAAGTATCAAACGGAACAGTTAGCCGTGAAATGACACTTCTGTCTGGTATCCTGTCTGTTGCGCGACGGGAGTGGAGGCTTATTGAGGGCAACCCGTTATCTGACGTGCGCAGGCCGCGTGAGCCACCACACCGTGACAGACGTGTATCTGAGGCTGAGCTACAAGCCCTAAAGATATCTGCTGGACACTGTATAGGTTCAGGTGTTTTGAGACTCACACGACTTTGGCCTGAGTGATTCGAATGTACTCCATTGGTGTCTTGCCTTTCAAGGCATGATGAGGCCTGAATGTGTTGTATTTATTGACGGCTTTTCGAAGTTCAAACCGCATCGCTCCTATGCTGTCGGCAATGAGATCACGACATGCATAGAACTCTTCGCGGAAGGTGCGGTTACCGCGCTCGACACCACCGTTGTATTTTGGCCTTGCTGGCGGCAGCACAATGAGCGGGATCTCCATCTGTTCGCACGCTGTCTCAAAATCGGCCATAAACTCAGACCCGCCATCGACTTGAATTGAGATGATCTTATAGGGAGCTATTTCCACGAGTTCTTGCAAAAACCGTTTGGCAGAGCGTGCCGTGGCATTCGAATAAACTTGCGCGTGGATATGCTTGCTACACCTCTCCCAGGCTTGAAAGTGTTTGCACGTGACGCCGTTCTTCGTGGCAGTCATATGATCGATCTGCACACGCTCGCCAACCACAATATCTTTGTAATCCCTATATTTCCATCCCTTGGCATGCCCCTTGGAAAAATTACGCTTGCGCTTTTGGGGCGCAGATCTTGATCGTGTGATCAGGCCTTTTTTCCTTAGAAAGCTCAAAATGCGCCCCACGGTGCTATCGCTCATGGTTTGCTTTTTGTCGCGACGCAAGATGGCCCCTATTTTCTCCTTACCGTAGGTTTCATTGTCGCGGCGGGCCTCAAGCACCAATTGCTTTTCTGCCTCGCCCCACTGTGACTTGTTGCAGCGTTTGGGAGCCTTTGAAGGCGGTATGATTGCCTGCGCCAAATCCTTCAAAATACGCTTGTGACGGTAATATGTCGCGCGCGAGATGCCGACGAATTCAGCGCACTTTGATAGAGAAACGCCCTCTGTACGTAAGTCGTCCCATTGCCGAACCTGACCTTCGTATTTGATACGGTACACGTCCAAACATTCTTGTGTCCGCGCCCAAGCATAAAGTTTATAAACGTTCTTGTGCAGTCCGATGATTTGCATATTGGCCTCGTGAGCTGGTTTCTTTCAATTCTCAGTCTCCGAGGTCGCCTAAATCTTGGCAACAAAATTTTGTCTCACATCTATCTGAACTTATTCAACACGACCTTAACAATTCCACGGCTAGAGCGTTCCATGCGTTCTTGTTTGCAATAGAGACCGCTATGAGAGCCGGTGAGATCGTTGGCCTGCGAACCAAAGATATCAACTTTGAAAAGCGATTTGTACGTTTACCAATGACGAAAAACGGAACATCCAGAGACGTCCCTCTTTCTTCTGAGGCTATGCGGTTGATCGAGGAGCTACCCAAGAGTGATCCAGTCTTTAATCTTAGCAGCCCTTTGCTCGATGCTTTATGGCGAAAGCTGAGAGATCGTGCGGCTGTAATTGATCTTAGATTCCATGACTCCAGGCACGAGGCGATCACAAGACTGGCTCGAAAGCTTGATGTTTTGGATTTGGCTCGGATGGTTGGTCATAGGGATCTGAAGATGCTCATGATTTATTACAATGCTACCGCTGAGGAATTAGCTAAGCGCCTGGATTGAAAAGTATCAACCTTGTATGTCCTTCGGTCTTAGTCTCGAGCAATCCACCACGGATCCAACGACGGACTGTGTCAGTGCTTTTACCGACCTTTGAGGCGTAATCTACAATGGTTAACCATTGTGATTTAGGCACCATATCTACACTGTCGAGACGCTTGTTCAGAGCTGCAAGTTCAGCTCTGATCTCTAAAAGCGTGTCGCTTTCTACAATTTCCATTTTAGTCATGACGACTCCCTTAACTTTTCAAACTGTTTCCAGGCGTCTTCCTTGGATGTTGTAGGATGGGGGGCTGCTTTTTGAAACTCACGGTGCTCCTTGCGCACTTCGTTGACGTGTTCTGTGGCTTTACCAGCGATCTCGTGGATCTGTGGCATATCGGTTGCCTGGATCCAGAGGGGTGGTAGCATGACAAGTCCTTGACTACGCAAGGTCTCGCCAATCTTTGTGTGCTTGCTTGCTCGTGACATTATTTGTCAACGGCAGAGTAAAAGTGAGCCAAAGGTCAGCGCAAAATGTTGCCACTTTGGGGTTGGGACAATCAGCGTATAGACGAGCGCCAGCATCCGGGCAGCTGCGCTTGTCATATAGCTGGCGTTTGCCCGGATGCTTTGGCCCGTCAGGGCCAATCTATGCTGATTGAGGTTCAGGTTTTGGGCGTTGCCTGACGCGCCTTACTCTGACCAAGGCGGTAGCTTTCGCCATTCATCTCTAGGATGTTGACGTGGTGGGTCAGGCGGTCGAGGAGTGCGCCTGTCAGGCGTTCTGACCCAAATGTTTCTGTCCATTCGTCGAATGGCAGGTTGCTTGTGATTAGCGTGGATCCGCGCTCGTAGCGTTGGGAGATCAATTCAAACAGCAGCTCAGCGCCGGTTTTGCTCAGTGGCACAAAGCCCAACTCGTCGATGATCAGCAGCTTGTAACCCACCATCTGCTTTTGAAGCCGTAGCAGTCTGCGTTCGTCTCTGGCCTCCATCAGCTCATGGACGAGTGCGGCGGCGGTGACAAATCCAACGGACATGCCTTTCTGGCATGCTGATAGGCCAAGGCCCAAGGCGACATGGGTCTTGCCGGTGCCCGAGGGGCCAAGCGAGATGACATTCTCACGCCGTTCGATCCATTCGCAACGCGCCAACTCCAGCACCTGCATCTTGTTCAGGGCGGGGATCGCCTTGAAATCGAAGCTGTCCAGACTTTTAACGGCTGGGAACTTTGCGGCTTTGATCCTGCGCTCGATCATCCTGCGTTCCCGGTCAATCATCTCCAGTTCGATTAGACGTGCAAGGAATTGCACATGGTCCAGTCCCTCGGCTGCGGCTTGCTTGGCCAGTTTGCTGTATTCCCGCAGAACGGTCGGCAGCCGCAGCGATTTGAGGCGGTGGTCCAGAAGGATTTGGGGAGCTTCAGTCATGCTGATTGCCCCCGCATCAAGGACATGTAACTGGCTGCAGATGTTGTGCCGACATTGGCCTTGGGCAGATAGGGATAGACATCCAGATCCAGCTTGGGTGGCCGCTGCTCGACTTGGCAAAGCACAAGATGTTTGACGGCATCAAAGCCAATTGCGCCCATGCGCAGCGCGTTTTTGATGGCGATGTGCAGGTCCCCCATCTCGAAGGTCTCCAGCAGCCGCAAGACCTGTACATACTCACGCCGCCCCGCCTTGATCATTCGGGCTTCCATCAAGCGGCGCAGGGTCGCAAATTCGTCCGGCAAGTCCCAGCCCGCCAAAGGGGCGGCTTGATCCAATGCGCCCGCCTTCTGATCCAGCAGGGGCAAGTAGTGGATCGGGTCAAAGACCATGTCTTCGCGGTCCCAGCACCTTGGGTGGCGGGAAATGACGTCGCCACCACAGCCAATCACAACCTGATCGACATAGCCGCGTAGCCAGACGTCACGATGGCTATAGGCAACCGGAACGGAATAATCGTTGGTTTTATAGCGCACCAATGCTTGCGAGTTCACTTGGCCGCTGGCCTGATCACAGGCATCGAACGGAGATGCTGGCAGATCCATCATGGCCTCAAGATCGCGGGCCAAGCGTTGCCCGATGCTGTCGCTATGCCCGCGCAAGACATCGTTCTGGCGCTTGCGGCATTGCTCTTCCAGCCAAAGATTGAATGCCTCCCACGTGGCAAAATGAGGGATGGGCACCATGAAGTTGCGCCGGGCATATCCGACCAGACCCTCAACGGCGCCTTTATCGTTGCCCTTGCCCGGGCGACCATAACGATCCTGGATGAAGTAATGCGACAGAAACCCGCTGAACAGTTTGGTCCGCTTGCGTGAACCGTCTGGCAGGATCTTCGCAACAAGGCACCGGTCGTTGTCGTAGAGAACCGACTGCGGCACCCGCCCGAAGAAGGCAAAGGCATGGACATGGCCATCAACCCAGGCCTCGGAGACCGCTGCAGGATAAGCACGCACAAAGCATGCGTCGCTGTAGGGCAGATCCAGTGCAAAGAAATGTGCCTTCTGCTCCACACCGCCGATCACGACCATCGCTTCGCCAAAATCCGCCTGAGCGTGGCCAGGCGCATGTGCCAGTGGGACAAACATCTCTCGATGGTGGCGGCCATGTTCCCGGACATAGTTCTTGACCGTGGTTTGCCCGCCTCGAAATTGATGCTCGTCCCGCAGACGTTCAAAAATGCGCTTGGCCGTGTGGCGTTGCTTACGGTTCCGGCTGAGATCGTCTTGCAGCCATTGATCAATGAAGCCGGTAAAGCCATCAAGCTTGGGCCGCTTGATCTTCGCAGTTCGTTGATATCCGGGCGGAACCGAAAAGCTCATCATCTTCTTCACGCTCGCGCGCGATATCCCAAAATGAACGGCTGCTGCTCGTTCGCTCATGCCACCTCGACGTGCGAGGCGGACCTTTCTGTAAAGTTCCACGCTGAAAATACTCCCGCCCTCCCTGAAAACAGAAAAGACTAAAGTGGCAAAGTTTTACTTTGCCTGCAGCAAGATAATCCTGCCACTTCCGTGGCTCACTTTTGCACTGCCGTTCTCACCCAACGCTGTAAAGGGTGATGGTCTGTGTAAAACGCCACTGGAGAAATCCGGGAAGGCACGCAGTTCAAATGACCCCCAGTCAGAAGACCGGCCAGACTTCATAGCTTTGTTCCACATGGACGGTGGGGTAAGCATATGTGCGTATTGTAGGGGATGTTCCTAGCTGGCATTCAGATGCAGGTAGGTTTCCGCATAGCGGGTTTCCACATGAGTGCGGGCCTCGATCACCCTGTCTGACCCAAACGGTGCGATATTGGCGTCATGATTGGGGTTAAAGAACAAAGGCACCGAAATGCGTTCATGCGCGGTGCCCACAACACGGTGTGGCGTCGCTTTGATCTGGCCGCTTGTCCACATCTCCAGCATCTCACCAAAGTTGATCACAAACTCACCCGGCGGCGCAGAGACCGGGATCCAGCCACCACCGCGCGTGCGGACCTCTAGGCCCGGCGAACCATCAGTCGCCAGTAAGGTCAGACAACCATAATCAGTATGTGTTGCAATTCCGAAATCCTTCTCACCTGCCCAAGCAGGCCGGGTAGGATAGTAATTGCCGCGCAGCAAGGCCATGGGCTGATCAAACTGACTGCGAAAATACTCACCATCAAGCCCTGCTGCATTTACAACAGCACAAAGCAGATCAAGTGCGAGCGCCGTGGCATCGCGATAATAGTCCTGCAAAACAACCCTAAAATCCGCTGGCTGCACAGGCCAGATATTCGGGGCATAACATGGCAAAGCGGCGAGCGGATTATCCGGCGCGAGCGCCACCCCGCAATCATAGACCTGTTTGTAATCCGAGTTCGCGTCCGGATCGACCCGTTCTGAACCCGGCGCGCCCCACCCCCGGTTTGATCCAGTCTGCGCCATATCACAGGCGGCCTTTTCAGCGACGGGCAATGCAAAAAACGCATGATACGCCGCCAGAACAGCCTGCGCCTGTGCGGTTGATACGGGCGTGTTGTAAATGGTCATGAAACCCACACCGGTTGCGGCCTCTGCCACCCAGTTTTGCGTGGCGGGATCACCGGCTAACAAAGCCGTTGCATCAATACGTGGAACAGACAAAGACATCACCACTCTTTCCGATTGTTCCCGAAATTGATAACAAATCCTGAGATCAGATAAAAGGACTGTCATAAGCCCCGTAAACTTGCCGCCGGAAACTGGCAGATGAACGGGCTGCGCGCCAATCTGATCGAACTGGCAAAACTGGAGGAAATACACGCGGACGCGGATGTCGATATCCTGATCTGCCTGCCCGCGACACTAATCACCCAGAGCGAGGACACACTTTTTGATATCGGCGGACAGGACTATCATGCCGCAACAGGCGGGGTGCATACTTCGTTGACGACTTGATTGCGGCTTAGCAACGAATGTCTCCTTCGACGGGCCGCAACGCAGCATCCAAGATTACTGTTGGGCGGTGGCTTTGGGCCGAGAGTGTCGATACCTGCAAACAGGACCAGTCTAACTTTTTTGTGCAAGCAGTTGGGTCAAGACATCGCCGACAATTTCTAACGACCGGACCCGCGCAGCGTGATCGTGGATCATATCTGTTGGGGTCGTGATTTCAATGTACCCGATGCTTTAGCTTTGGCCTTGAATGTAGTTACCTCAAACGAACCAACCATCCAGCTCCTGCAAGTCACACAACTTGGCCATACCTAGTGTCCCGCCAAGTATACGCAAACTTTTAAAGTGCTTTCGGAAAGTCACCAGACGCATTAGGCACGACTATCTTCGCAATTCTGGAGCATGTCATGGCGCAAAAAGCTACCATCTACAAAGTTGAGCTTTCCGTCTCCGATATGGATCGCCATTATTATGAGACGCACAAACTAACTGTGGCAAAACACCCCTCAGAGACGGATGAAAGACTGATGGTGCGTCTCCTCGCCTTTTCCCTGAATGCCCATGAGCAATTGGAAATGACCAAGGGTCTTTCAACGGATGATGAGCCCGACATTTCGGAACGTGTCAACGACTTTGAGACAGTGGCTTTTGGACTTTAGGCTTGGGTTTCTTCGGTTGGTTTTGGTGGGTTGATCCAGACGGCGGTCGGGATTTGAGGCGGTTTTGGTGGTTTGTGTACGAAGCGTTCGGGCGTGGCGAGGAATGCCGCGTCTAGTGTTGCTTGTCGCGCGGTGTAGATTTCTTGGGCCTGCCCAAAATGGATTTGGTCGGGCGTCATCAGACCAATCCCGGCGTGATGATGGTCTTGGTTATACCATGCAAAGAACCTGCGGCAGAATGCGCGAGCCTGCTCGATGGTTTCAAAGTTCTTGGGGAACTCTGGCTGATATTTCAGTGTTTTGAAGTGGGCTTCGGAGAACGGGTTGTCGTTTGAGGTGTGGGGCCGACTGTGGAACTTGAGCACACCAAGATCAACCAGCATCAGGGCTGTCGTCTTTGCCTTCATGGGCCCACCGCGATCTGCATGCAATGTCAGCTGATCGCGTGGAACCTCGTGTTTTTCCATCGCGTCGATGAACAGCTCTTTGAACTGGCTGGCGCTCTCCGCGTGCTCGACGCGCCAGCCAACAACGCGGCGGCTGAAGATGTCGAGGATGACATAGAGATAGAAGTAGGACCATTTCACCGGGCCCCTCAGCTTGGTGATGTCCCAAGACCAGACCTGATTGGGGGCTTCAGCTAGAAGTTTAGGCTTTTGATAGACGGGATGTGTGCGCTGTCGGCGGCGTTCGCCAACTTCGCCCTGCGCGGCCAATATCCGATACATCGTGCGGATTGAACACAGATAGGTGCCTTCATCCAGCAAGGTGGCAAAGACCTCTGTGGGCGTCTGATCCGCAAAGCGGGGTTCGCGCAGGTGGTGCAATACCTGGTCTCTTTCCCTTTCCGGCAGAGCCCGCGAAGACGCTGCGCGCGGTGGGCGTGTGCGTGGTGGTGCCGTCAGCGCCGCACGCTGTCGAAGAACGCTCGCGCGCGATAATGATAGCGCGGCGCAGACAGCCGAGGTCAAGCCGCTGCCGGTGGGCAATGCAATCGCGACGGCCATCATGATTTGCCGCTGCGCTCTTGCGTCTGCTCCATCTCGTCCAGAAGTCCCGCCACTTTTTTTTGGATGGCAATGATGGCTTCCGCCTGATCCAGACGGCGCCGCAAGGCTGTCACCTCACGGTTGGCCTTGGCCAGCTCAGCTTGCAATGGATTGGCAGGTGCCTTTTGTGGGCCACGGCGCATTGGCTGCAATGCACCCAATGTGCCGGCCGCCCGCGCACGGCGCCAATCGGTCAGTGCAGAGGAATAAAGCCCCTCCCGCCGTAGAATGGCGGAAACCCCGCCAGTGTCTGCCACTTGGTCCGTCTCATCCAGAATGCGCAGTTTGTATTTGGCTGTGAAGTTGCGCCGCTTCGGGATGCTCGTCAGTTCCGCTGTGGGAGCCAACGGCGCATTAACAACGCGGGGAGGCGACGTCGGGGCCAAAACGGCTCCAGATCCAGCATCTGGCGAAAGTGGTGATTGTGAAGGCATAACCATGGGTTCGTTCTCCTACGCCCTCAAGTGTAAACTTTAGCCAGTCAATTGCCTCACGCTTATTGGCACGGAGGGTTTGGCAGAAAAGCCTAAGTGGTGAGCTGGAATTGTGGGTTGCTCTGGGCCTTCCGAGCGAGAAGGTTGTGCGTCAGTCCTGTGGCAAAGCCAGCAAGGTGATCGTCTATAGTTACGGTGGCAGAACCGCTGAGATGTGGTGGGAAAAGCTCAGAAATAATACTACTCGTTTTGATAATCTTCAGGTCATGAATTTTTCGCAAGAAGAGACCCGTGATCTTGGCGAGCTGGCAAATCGCTCGATGAAGGTGCAGGTAAATATTCAGGATGGTGAAGTCATGGTCGGCGTAGACGATCGCATCGTCTACGTGACCCCGATCAAATGGAAAAATGCCGCGTAGTTGTGTAGCGCGCATCTAGATTGTCGCGCTACAGCGTAGTTGACTTGTCTGTACAGTATCCAATGAATTGAAGTGCTTTGTGACGCCCCATATTCATTAGATCTGACGTGCAAAAGATCGCGACGGACAAGATGCATCGCAGCGCGGGGTAAGATAGTTTCACAAACGTAGGACAGGGAATGGTGGACGTGTTGAACAGATTTGGACAGGCGTCAAGTTTCTGTTCCGCGTGACCCTGCGGCGTCACGATCTGGTGGCCGAGATTTTCCATTTGAAGGAACCGGTCAAGGCGCCGTTGGTGTTGAGTAAAGACGTAGCAGACTCAGGCTCGAACAGTGATAACGCCTTGGCCGAAACGATAAACGGCCTCTACAAAGCTGAGGTCATCCACCGGCTTGGTCCATGGAAATGCATGCGATCACAGACTCCAGTGGACGCCCTATACGTTTCTTTATCACAGCAGGGCCAGTCAGTGACTATACTGGCGCTAACGTCTTGATGAATGACCTATCGGAGGCGATAAGCGTATGGACCAAGTTCCTGCATCGCTTTTCTAAACCAAAAAACGGTCATGCTTGGGAGGAGGTGAGCATGACCGTTCTTATGTATCCGCGCCTCGGTGCGTCTCTGGAGGAGAAGAAGCAAGGCGCGTCTTCGCCAACATTGCTCGGGAGGAGGTGAGCGCCGTCAGCGGTATTTTCGGTTCCACCCGGGAGGAGGTGGGCGGTTCCGAAACTGGTGTTTGAAGCATTGCTTCATGAAAGAGGTTGTGTGTTGGCCTTGTCAGGATCTGACTGTTTGAGAGGAGGGGAAAGATCCGAGCTTTATGTCTTACGCGCCGTAAGCTGCTTCGTGGGCAATCTGACGGATCGACGATGGCGTAATTCGAAGTTCCTGCAGGTCACGTGGGGAACACTGCTCAAGTTCCTTCAGTATCGTGAAGTAGACCTTACGCTTGGCTGCGTTCTCGGACATCTGAGCGCGGAACGCCTCAAAACGAGATCTCAGTGATGAGCCGGAAAAAAATGGTGCTGTTAATGTTGTCATGTCGCCACTTGAATAAGTTCAGATAGATGTGAGACAAAATTTTGTTGCCAAGATTTAGGCGACCTCGGAGACTGAGAATTGAAAGAAACCAGCTCACGAGGCCAATATGCAAATCATCGGACTGCACAAGAACGTTTATAAACTTTATGCTTGGGCGCGGACACAAGAATGTTTGGACGTGTACCGTATCAAATACGAAGGTCAGGTTCGGCAATGGGACGACTTACGTACAGAGGGCGTTTCTCTATCAAAGTGCGCTGAATTCGTCGGCATCTCGCGCGCGACATATTACCGTCACAAGCGTATTTTGAAGGATTTGGCGCAGGCAATCATACCGCCTTCAAAGGCTCCCAAACGCTGCAACAAGTCACAGTGGGGCGAGGCAGAAAAGCAATTGGTGCTTGAGGCCCGCCGCGACAATGAAACCTACGGTAAGGAGAAAATAGGGGCCATCTTGCGTCGCGACAAAAAGCAAACCATGAGCGATAGCACCGTGGGGCGCATTTTGAGCTTTCTAAGGAAAAAA
This sequence comes from Octadecabacter arcticus 238, assembly GCF_000155735.2. Lineage (GTDB taxonomy): Bacteria > Pseudomonadota > Alphaproteobacteria > Rhodobacterales > Rhodobacteraceae > Octadecabacter > Octadecabacter arcticus. Next base: position 2,229,046 of record NC_020908.1, on the reverse strand, counting down.
GGCCTGATCACACGATCAAGATCTGCGCCCCAAAAGCGCAAGCGTAATTTTTCCAAGGGGCATGCCAAGGGATGGAAATATAGGGATTACAAAGATATTGTGGTTGGCGAGCGTGTGCAGATCGATCATATGACTGCCACGAAGAACGGCGTCACGTGCAAACACTTTCAAGCCTGGGAGAGGTGTAGCAAGCATATCCACGCGCAAGTTTATTCGAATGCCACGGCACGCTCTGCCAAACGGTTTTTGCAAGAACTCGTGGAAATAGCTCCCTATAAGATCATCTCAATTCAAGTCGATGGCGGGTCTGAGTTTATGGCCGATTTTGAGACAGCGTGCGAACAGATGGAGATCCCGCTCATTGTGCTGCCGCCAGCAAGGCCAAAATACAACGGTGGTGTCGAGCGCGGTAACCGCACCTTCCGCGAAGAGTTCTATGCATGTCGTGATCTCATTGCCGACAGCATAGGAGCGATGCGGTTTGAACTTCGAAAAGCCGTCAATAAATACAACACATTCAGGCCTCATCATGCCTTGAAAGGCAAGACACCAATGGAGTACATTCGAATCACTCAGGCCAAAGTCGTGTGAGTCTCAAAACACCTGAACCTATACACACTCGATTTCTTTAGTTATTTGTGCGTTTCTTGTGGTTAAGATGTATAACCATGCTGCAGTTGCACAATGGCCCTTTCCGCAATGCCGCCATGCAGCATTTGCATGAATGCCGCCGATGGGGGCTCCATCCGTTTAGTTTGGATCACTTTTTAGGTTTTACGGATGCAGTGATGTCATTCCTGGTGATACTCCTCGTTGCCCGCCGTTGGTCATTGACTCCTCACATCAAACTGCGAGAGATAAGAGAACATTACAAGAACACCAAGGGGGAATCTCTGTGCCTGTTTTTCCAGTTGAGACGCTAGTCATTGCAAATGGTATGCCTGTTCGTCTGGTTGCTAACGCCGTCAGCGCAGGGTTCCCGTCGCCTGCTGGAGATGACCTTGAGGACGAGATTGACCCTATTTCGTGGGTTGTCCGGCACCCATCATCGACGTTTTGGTGGCGTGTTGAGGGTGATTGCCTTTGGGATGCAGGCATTCGAGATGGGGATATTATTGCCGTAGACCGTGCTGGTAAGCGTCGAGTTGGGCGTGCTGTTTTGGCAGTCGTTGAAGGTGCTGTAACTGCGAAGATGTTGCGCAAGCGGGACGGGCGGTATTTCTTGGCTCCGGCCAACAGCAAAGAGAGCTTTCCAGATATCGAGTTGACGGAAGACAGCGAGATATGGGGCGTCATTGCAGGTGTAGTGCGGCGGTATGATCTTGAATGAAGCGGCCCATTGCGATCTCGGACAGCGCAAACTTCTATGTCTCAGCGGAGCGGATATTTGATCCCACTTTAAAGAACGTGCCGGTGATCGTGCTGTCAAACAATGACGGGTGCGCCGTGGCGCGCAGTGATGAAGCAAAAGCGCTCGGCATTAAGATGGGCGAACCGCTGCACCTGTTGCAGGACAAGATCAAAGCGCATGGCGTCCGGGTGTTCAGCTCTAATTACACACTTTACGGCGACATAAGCCGTCGCGTTGTCGAGGTGTACGAGGATTTTACACCCAACGTTGAGATCTACTCGATAGATGAATGTTTCTTGGATTTTGGCGGTTTCAAAGATCGGGATAAACATGCGCGGGCGATGCGGCGTGAGGTGTTGCGCCGGATTGGCGTGCCGGTGCGGATCGGAATTGCTCCAACCAAAACGCTGGCTAAATGTGCCAATGACATAGCGAAGAAGAACCCAATTTTTGGGGGAGTGTTGGACGTGACGGATGACGCATTGGCGACCTGGCTTCTGCCAATGGTGCCCGTTGGTGACATCTGGGGGATTGGGCGTAAGACAGACGCCAAACTACAAAAGCTTGGCACATATACCGCCGCTGAACTGCGGGATATGCCGACAAAGCAAGCGCGGGCGGTTGGTTCAGTTGTTTTGGAGCGGACGGTCCTCGAGCTCCAAGGTGAAGCCTGTATCGCATTTGATGACATAGAGCCGCAACGCAAAGGTATGGCTGTTACGCGGTCTGCTGGAACGCCTATGAAGGATTTTGACACAGTGTTTCAGGCGGTGACTGCGCATGCGACCCGCGCAGCCGAGAAGCTAAGGCAACATGGCTTGGTGGCTGGAACGCTGACGGTGTTTTTCCACACGAACCGGCACCGCTTAGACCGACCGCAGTATTCAGGGTCTCGCTCGACACGGATTACACCGATGTCGTCAGATACGTTCGATCTGGTGGAAGCGGCGCGGCGGTACGCGCAAGCGGCTTGGCCAAAGGGGGAGGGGCAGGCGTTTGGCTTTACGAAAGCCGGAATAATGCTCGCTGATCTTATTCGTTTCGAGGATCGGCCGCTGACCCTTTTTGATGTTGAGAAACCAAAATCAGCGGCTCTCATGAGCGCGCTTGATCAAGTCAATAATCGGTTTGGGAAGAAAACGTTGGTCTTGGCGAGTGAAGGTATGAAGCGCCCTTGGCAGCTTAGGTCGGATCATCGAAGTCCACGGTATACGACGCGGCTTACTGACCTACCGGTAGTTCGATGAGGTTTAAGGGTACTGTCAGAGCAAAATCGGCAACGCTGACCGGCAAGAAACTGGCCGCTGGCTTAATAACAGGGCGGAGAATTCACACTAGCCCTTTAGACGAAGAGAGAGGGCTATGCTTCGCTTTAGGCGGATGTAAATTTTACAGAAACTCGTCGCCGTCCACGCCTCAGTCCACAACCATTTCAATGCGTAGCGTCATATTTACAACCAATCAAATTTCAAGCTGAACTGTGCCGCCGCTCTTACTAAGTGGCGCGGCCTCTGGGCAGTCTAAGAGGTTGAGGCTGCTAGAGAACTGATACTGGAGCGCATTCGTCTAACAGCACCCATCCCGGAGATATGAACTTATCATTCAGCTTTAATGGCCTGCGAAAGAACGCACATCAGTTCGAACATCAATGAAGCTCCGAGCCAAGCCGTTGTTCCACTTGGGTCAAATGGAGGTGAAACCTCCACCAGATCTGCGCCAATCAAGTTGATGCCGGATAATTCCCGAATAGTCTGTTGCGCCTGAAAGCTTGTGGGACCACCTATTTCAGGGGTGCCAGTACCTGGGGCATAAGCTGGGTCAACAAAATCAATATCGAAGGTGCAGTAAGTTGGCCTTGAGCCAACAATCTTGCGGGCTTCGGACATGACGTCCTTAATTCCGCGATCAAAGTATTCCTCAATTCGAATAATACGCACACCTTGCGCTTCGCCCCATTCAACATCTTCCGAGTTATAGGCGGTACCACGAATGCCGATCTGCACCATCCGTTTGGGGTCAACCAGTCCTTCTTCAATGGCCCGGCGAAACGGCGTTCCATGTGTGAACTTATTTCCACCGAAATAGCTGTCGAACAGATCGGTGTGTGAATCAAACTGAATTAGACCGACAGGGCTGTCACTGGCCAATGCACGCAAAACAGGCAAAGTGGACAGATGATCACCTCCTGCTGTCATTGGCGTAATACCTCGGTTTTTCAGATCAGTATAGAACGTAGTGATCCTCTCCATGCAGTCCATGATATCGACAGGATTGGGTGATATATCTCCCAGATCAGCACAGTTGACGATTGTGAATGGATTGATTCCAGTCACAGGGTTTCCGGCTCGGATCATTGTGGACAGATCGCGAAGCATACGTGGGCCGTGGCGTGCGCCTGGCCGATTTGTGGTGCCGCTGTCCCAAGGGATACCAACCAACCCCATCTGCACATCTGTGTATGCGGGGTCGTTTGGTGTTAGGTGTGGGAGACGCATAAAAGTTGGCACGCCGGCAAATCGCGGAAGGTCGATTCCTGAAACAGGTTGGAAAAACGGTGTCGTCATCTATTGGGTCCTTGCTTTAGTTGAAACGTTTTCAGCTATCATCGAAATCATCTCGAACATTATGGCCGTGGCCGTCAGTGCGGTTATTTGGTTTGGGCTGTCTTTAGTTGGCATCATGCAGACGATGTCACCACCAACGATGTTCATACCGCGCACCGCATGCAGTAGTGCGACGGCCTCGTCGATATCAAAACCCTTTTCGCCAGCTTCGATGTTAGACACACCAGGGGCTATTGTTGGGTCAAGGCAATCAAGGTCAAAGGTGATGTAGACAGGCCGCCCATTCAGGACCTTCTTGATCTGCGCTATCACATCCTCCAGGCCACGTTGGCGAAATTCTCGCATGGTGACAACATTGTAGCCATATTCGTAGGAGGGCTCTAACCAATCCAAAGTCCGTGCATGGCCACGCAATCCGATCTGCATAGAATGGGTCGGGTCAACTTTACCCTGATCGGCCAGATAGGCCCCCCAATGGGCTGCGGATTTCTTCGCGCCTAGAAAGTGATCGACTTTGGTGAAAACATCTGTGTGAGCATCCAGATGCAAGAGGCATACTGGTTCTCCACCAGCGATACTGCCACATCCAAGTGCCTGTATAATGCCACCTGTGATAGAATGATCGCCTCCAACAGAGACAGGCCGCGCCCCAGATTTGTCGATATCAGTATAAAATTGCGTAATCTGTTCGATGCAGTCTTCATTGTCATTGGCGCGTGGAAATGGCACGTCGCCAACATCGACGATATTGGCAGCTTTCCAAGGGTCAATTTCAAACGAGCTATGTACGCGTCGCGCCATTGCCGATACGTTTCGCAATGCCCGCGGCCCTAGATGTTGATCGCGCTCTGTGGTGCCGTTACCAGTAGAATGAGGTACGCCGATCAATGCGATATCGTTGCCTTCGGGGCTCTCGTTTGGGCAGCGAAACATGGTTGCGATGCCCCACCAATATAAGTTCTCCATCATGGAAGTGAGATGTTCATCGGCCATAACTTTTCTTCCTTTTTAGTAGGGTGGAACAGCAATCTGCGTCCACCTCTATTCAACTGTGTTGGTGCTACTTGTGTTGCTTAGCGCTCTTGCGATAGGCGCCTTGGGCAATTCGATCGATCACCATCGCACAGAGTAATATTGCCAATCCTCCGAGTAATCCCTGACCCTTTGCTGCGTATTGCAGTGCTTCCAAAATTAAAGCGCCCAGCCCCTCAGCGCCGATCAGAGATGCAATGACCACCATGGAAAGTGACATGAGAATGGTCTGGTTTATTCCTGTCATGATCGAAGGCAACGCAAGCGGAAGCTCCACATTGGTGAGCAATTGCCAAGGTGAGCACCCAAACGCGGTTGCCGCTTCTTTGGTGGTTTCAGGCACGCCGCGCATACCCAATGCGGTGAGACGGATTACAGGTGGCATTGCAAAGATCAGTGTCGCCAGCACGCCAGGTGGTTTGCCCGTGCCAAAGAACGCAATAATTGGAATAAGGTAAACAAATGCGGGCATGGTTTGCATGAAATCGAGTATCGGTTCTGCGATGTTATAAGCGCGCGGTGACTTTCCAAACCAAATGCCGAGGGGAATACCAATGATGATACATAGAAATGCGCCCGCCCCAATGAGGGCAACGGTGATCATCGACAGTTCCCACAATCCCATGAATGCCAGATAGGCCAGTGACGCAGCTGTAAAGATCGCTACACGTGGACCTGCTAAACGGTATGCCATAACAATAATTACAAACATCACTACGGGCCACGGTGTCTGGATCAACAGTATCTCAAGTGCATCGAGTACCCAGCGAATGGTTGCCGTGATGCCGTCAAAAACGTCGCCAAACTGGATGGCCAGAAAATCAAATCCGCTGTCCCCTATGCGAGACAATGCAGAAAAGTACTCTTTTCCAACGGGGAACTCCGTGATTGTAACCTTTGTTCCCAAGATGCCGCCGGTCAACCAAGCAACAGCCTCTTCGGGGTTCCCGACCGTGAAGCGGATCAGGGTTAGAGGCCAGATTGCAAGTATTCCCAAAACACCTAACACAAGGCTGCTGACTTTTAGGCCAACTTGTTCATTATGCGAAGCGCGCCAGCGCAGATACTGCGCCTCATAGACAGTATTGGCGGTGAACCCCTCGCAGATTTTCAGCATCAGCATCAGCGCAAGGCCAGCCAGCAGGACCATCGTGGCCGTTCCGTTTGCGGCACTTGCGGCATCTAGGGCGAGATCGGCGGCAGCACGCAAGTTATTGGCGATGTTCAGTTTTGCATCAGCCCCTGCCTGATCGCCACTGGCCATTAACTCTGCAGCCTGGACTTCGCGGCCCGCAATATTGGTCATCAGTCGATCGTAGCGTTCAAGCTGATCGGCACCCAGCTCGCCCCAAAGTCCGCGCACGATCTGCACAAGTGCAAACAGCTCAAGAACAAGAAAGGACCAAAAAAAACCCCAAGCCCCACGTGATGCGGCCCAAAATGGTCCAAAAATTGCAGCCCATGTGTTCCATGACCTGGAGAAGCCTATTTTTCCTTGAATACGAGCGAATTCCGTCTCGTAATAAGTAGTGTTTGTTGTGACAAATGTTGCAACCGACTGGTCAAGTGAGTTGAAAACATCTTGCTGATTTAGGCTTGTCATGCCTTGCCCCCTTTCATCCCGTTCAAAAGCGTCGATTTGTCCACGACGCCAATGTCATTCCCATCGTCATCGGTTATAACCACAGCGAATTCCGTCGTGGTCGAGATATCAATTAATTGATCCAAATTTGTTCCATGGTGCGCGCGAGGACTGTTTGTTAAGTTCTCACCAGAGGCTGGTACGTAATCGTCAAGGTTGACCATTATGGAATGTGCGAAAACCAGTTTCAGTCTGGAAATCCCCTCGACAAAATCACGGACATAGTCGTCCGCAGGTTGAGTCACAATTTCTTCGGGTGTGCCGATCTGAACGATACGTCCATCTTTCATGATCGCGATACGATGTCCGATACGGATCGCCTCGTCGAGATCATGTGTGATGAAGACAGTTGTCTTTTTCAGTTCTGCAGAAAGTGCCATAAACTGGTCTTGCAGCTGTCGCCGGATTAAAGGATCAAGCGCTGAAAAGGGCTCGTCCATGAGCAACACATCAGGGTTCGAAGCCAGAGCACGGGCCAAGCCGACGCGTTGCTGCATGCCACCTGAAAGCTCTGACGGAAACCTGTCTTCATACCCAGTCAAGTTGACGAGGTCTAAGCAGGATTGTGAAATTTTCCAACGGACACCTTTTGGTTCGCCTCGAACCTGAAGCGGTAAGGCCACGTTGTCGCGTACGGTACGGTGTGGCAACAACGCCATGTGTTGAAACACCATTCCGATGTTTTTTGATCTGATCTGACGCAACTCCTTAACGCCCAGCCCAAGCATATCCTTGCCAAGAATAGAAATCCGCCCTGCGGTCGGTTCGATCAGTCGATTAAGGTGCCGCACCAGTGTCGACTTGCCCGATCCGGAAAGGCCCATTATGCAAAAAATCTCACCGCGCTGAACGGAGAAGGAACAATCCGCAATCCCCACAACGCAGTTAAATTCGGAGAGGACTTCAGATTTGGTCAGCCCCCGTTCCTGAACTGCTTTCATTGCGGTCTTGGCGCTGGCACCAAATATTTTCCAGACGCCGTCTAGCTCAATTACGGTATCGGTCATCGGATCACACTTCCTGACTTTACGGCATCTTTAAAAAGTCAAATATTTTGAAACTTGAATGTCGTGACAGCACGATTTTCAGCGTGCTGTCACGACGGCCAATCACTTAAACCAAGCGTCAACGAGGCTACCGTTTGCATCGACCCATTCACGTGCAAATACTGCGGGATCTTTACCTTCAACAGAAAGTGCATAGACCATGCCGTTGACCTGTTCTGTATCGAAAGACACGTTGGCAAGCATGGTAGCGGCCAGTGGCTGCGTGTCTGCAAGAGCAACCGAGTAGAAAACATGTAACCGTGTGGCATCCCAGGCGGTCGGCGCCGTGGAAACCTCAAGCCAATTTGGGTCGTCTGTTGGCTGGACAACGTTCCATTTAGCAGCGTCGTATGCAGGCTCTGTGAGCTTCACAAGGTCATAAAGTGAAAACATATGATGTGGCGTATAGCAGTAGAAAACAATGTTCTTGTCCTGAGCGATTGCGGCATCAACCTGCGCCATTGCAAGAGCCTCGTCCATTTCCATCATCTGCATTGTTTCAGCATAGCCGTACGATTGCGCGCGAATTTTTTCCACGTTGGTTGAAGCCCAACCGGCGCCACCGATCCACATTTCACCCATACCATCACCGTCGGTATCAAAATTTGCTGACATGATTGGATCTGTCAGCTCACTAAGCGCTACTATACCGGTGCGTTCCTGAGTGGCGCGGGTCACGCAGATGTTTTGGTCGGATAGTACCGTATTTGGATTCATCGCTACGCTGCCGCGTTCAGTGACAAAGGTGTCATAAAGGTTTTGTTGGTTGGGCATCCACACTTCGGGATGTACATGCATAGAACCTGTATCCATCGCTTCAAAAATGATGGGGTTGGTGCCATTTTGAAGAGCGACTTCAAGGCCAAGATTATCCTCAATCGCTATCTTCAGGATGTTTGCAGTTGCCGCAGCAGACGCCCAGTTGGGCACACCAATTACGACGTCTTGTGCAATTGCAGCAGTGCTCAACAACATTGTCATCGCAGTCGCTATCGGAAGTGTAACTTTGATCATTTCAAACTCCGTTTGGTTTTTTTCGGTGATTCACAGCGTGTATGAGAAAGCGTACGCGCAACTAAAGGTTTCCTAAAACTACATACATCAGGAATTTACTTTCACATTCATACAACTTATAACTATTGTATGTTGTCAAGTGTCCTATCCAAGGCTGACCTGCACCTTTTACATGTCTTTACAGTTGTCACTGAGGCGCGTGGGTTCTCGGCCGCTCAGGTTGACCTGAATGTCTCGACTTCAACGATTTCTAGACAAATATCTGACCTTGAAACCCGTCTTGGTATGCGACTGTGCAATCGAGGCCGTGGTGGTTTCCAGATGACGGATCAGGGGAACCTAGTTTACGAGGCTGCACAAAAGCTCTTTCTATCTCTTGAGGATTTCGGAAAAACTGTAACTGGCGTGCGCGAGAACATTGTTGGTCACCTTTCTTTGGGTGTCATCGATAACTGGATTTCCAATGGAACGTCGGCCATGGTTCAGGCGCTATCTGCATTCACAAAGGTAGCACCGGATGTCAGCTTGGAAATTCACACGCTGGCTCCTGACGACCTCGAACTTGGTATCTTGGATCAGAAAATTTCATTTGGTATTGGCGTTTTCCACGCACACAAGCCAGGCATTAGTTACGAAAAAATCAGCGAAGAGTATGTCGATCTATATTGTTCGCCGGGCAACTCTCTGTTTGATTGTCGTGACCCGAAGCGTGTTCGAGAAAAAATGGCTGACGCATTATTGGCTAAGCGGTCATATTTGAACGAAGTGAAAGTGGCCCCCATGATGCGCGGGATAAGGTCCAATGCCGAGGCTCACCAGGTAGAGGGGATCGCAACATTGATCCTGACTGGGCACTACATCGGATACCTGCCGCGTTCTTTCGCGGAAAGTATGGTCAGTGAGGGGAGGCTCCAAGCGGTGGCGGGGAGTGAGCTTGCATTGCCTGTTTCTATCGAACTGATCAACAAGCGTGGACAAGTTCGAAGTTTAGCTGAGCTGACTTTTATTGACTGCCTTATTAATAAGGGATAATGGCAAAACCCGACATCGTTGTCGATTGCTGAACGGGTACTGTCAGAGCAAAATCGGTTGAGGCGGGCAGGGTGGCACTTAGCTTCTGTGGACGACAAAATACTCATCCTTTCGTTACTTCAATACGAGCCCCGAGATCATCCATCTGCGGTAAAAAGCGGCGCCCGGATTCGATTGCAGGCCGGCACTGGGAAGCCCTCGCACGGGAGGTTGGTATCGTCCGACCGATGTCAAAAGCCGTGTAGAGCAGCTTGTCTCCGCGATGGTTGCCAATAGAGTTACGGTTATGGCCGAGGTGAGCGCGCTTGTGGGTGCCACCAAAGGATACGTTGTACAGACAGCCGAGGCCGTTGAAGCCAACGCGCTGCGCATGATGGAAAGGTTATAGATGGCGAGCAAGCCGGTTCAAAAATGGGCGTTCAAGCCGAGTATGAGAGCGGGTGCCTATAGTTGGAAGTCGTCAACCAAGGCGATCGAGAAACTCAAATCGGCAAGCTCCGAGATCCGGGTCGTTGCGCGTACCGATCCTACGAAGGCGGCGGAAGGTGTCATCGCGCTTGCCCAACGCATCTGGCCTGCCTTCGAGCATATTGACACATCGTCGGGTGCGCTTGGCAACGCTGTGGCCCGAACGCTGGAGGAATTGCTCCCGATCGTGATCGATGCACCCGCCGATGAAAAAAACCGTGCGAAATGGCTCTAGCAGCTGCGTGAAGCGATCATGGATGACGGCGTGGACTATCTCGCGCCGATCGCGCAGTGCTTTGGGCAAATCGCTGCGTGTCCTTCCCTGATAAACCTGCATGCCGACAGGGATCTCAACATGATCGAGGCCGCGTGGTCGGATCACGCGAGCTTCGCACATGTCACGACGGGTACGCTTACGCTGTCCTGCCTGCTCGAGGCCGGACGCTACGACGAATTGCTGGACCTATTGCAAAAGAAGAAGACCCGTCTCTGGTTTGATGAACGGTTTGGCGCTGAGGCTTTACTTCGCCAAGGGCGGGAAGACGAAGCTCTCGCCTATGCTGAAGCGCTGCTGCAGGGTGATCGTCAGCCTTGGGGCTATCATGACATCTCGCAGTTCTGCGAACGCATTCTGGTTGCGCAGGGGCGCGAGGAAGAGGCCTATCGCCGCTTCGGTCTACCCTCTGTCTCGGGCAACACCTATGTCGCAATGTGGCGCGATCTGGTGAAGCGCTACCCGGATCTTGATGCGCGTCAGATCCTCGAAGATCTGATCGACACCAAGGGCCAAAAGGGTAAGTGGTTTGCAGCGGCTAAGACCGCAAAATATCTTGATCTAGCCCTCGAGTGTGCTGCGCAGCCAGATGCTGCGCCCGCCACGCTGACTCGCGCAGCGCGGGATTTTACGATCAAAGAACCTGCCTTCGCCGTACAAGTTGGGCTTCATGCGATCGGCCATCTATTGGCGGGGCGCAGCTATGATCCCAACCCGCTAGATATTGATGAGGCGGTTGTACACATCATGGCCGCGTCAGAGCGCATTGAGAAATCGGGATGGGCGCTACAAGCGCTCAAGAGGCTTGCCGCGAATGCAGCGACTGACGTGATTATGTCAGCGCGGCTGAAATCGAGGCTCGCTGATATTGAAAGAGGCCGCATTTAAATGCCGCTTTCATCCAAAATGCTGAAAGGCACGGTCCGGTCCAAAGGCAGCCATTGCAGGCTGACGGCCTCCTCATTTATGGGTAGGCTTTAGTCATGGACTTTGTATTCTACGACCTCGAAACCACCGGTCTTTCACCCGCATTTGACCAGCCGTTGCAGTTCGCCGCGATCTATACTGATGAGAATTTTGTGGAAAAGGATCGGGTCAATATTCGCTGCCGGCTGGCGCCGCACATCCTGCCGTCGCCTCAGGCGTTAGTCGTCACGCGCGTTACCCCTGATCAGCTGACTGACCCCAGTCTGCCGTCGCTCTTCGAGTTTTCGCAACAGGTGGCCGAGTTAACAGAGCGGTGGGCGCCTGCGATCTGGGTGGGCTACAATACGATCAAGTTTGACGAGGAGGTGCTGCGGCAGACTTTCTACCGGAACCTCTCACCCAATGTTTATGCCACGCAGTTCAACGGAAACACGCGCTTCGACATTCTGCCGGCCGTCTATGCCGCCTATGTTCGGGAACCTGATCTCCTGGCTTGGCCCAAGGATGATACGGGCCGCCGCAGCTTCAAGCTGGATCGACTGGCACCCGCCAATGGCTTCAAGGCTCATAACGCACATGATGCTTTGGGGGATGTCGAGGCGACCATCCATATCGCACGTCTGATTGCGATGAGGAGCCCAGCACTGTGGTCCGAGTTGCTCGATAACGCGCATAAGGCGCGCGTGCAGGCGAAGCTGGAAAGCTTCCGTCCCTATGAGCTGGTCACCCGCTTTGGCGGCGGTGAGCCTCGATCCTACACCGGCTGTTTCTGCGGATACTCCCAAGGGAACAGGGCCCAAGCGGCATTTTTTGATCTTGATGCCGCGGACCCAGCCGAATTCGTCGAAGCGTCTGATGAGGCGATCTTTGCGGCCGTCGATGCCACACCGAAGATCATACGGGGCGTTTCCACAAATAAAGCACCGGCGCTCCTCGAGCATACGGCGCCCAGCGAGGAACATCTGCGCCGTGCCGCCGTCATCGCAGAGGCACCTGCGTTTCGCCTGCGTGTGGGCGCGGCAATGGCCGCCCGTTTCGTCGAGGACCCTGACGCGCCGCCCAAGCCCGTTGAGCGGCAGATCTACGGGGAGTTCTACTCCAACGCAGACAAGCAACTGCTGCAGGAGTTCCAGCATGCGACCTGGCCGCGGCGCCAGGAAATCGTCGCCAGCCTTACCGACCCACGGCTGCGCCAGCTTGGTCGACGGCTGGTGGCGTTTCACAGTCCAGAGTTGTTGAGTTCGGAAGAAACGGCGCTCTTCAACGGCTTTCTGCGCGAAAAGTGGTCCGCGCCTGATGGGCCTGAAACCGAGTGGATGACCCACGGAAAAGCCCAAGCTGCACTGGAGGAACTGCGTGCCGCTGGTGCTGCAGAGCCCCATGAGATCGACGCGATCGTTTCATTCTTCAAGGCATGGGGTGACAGAGGACGGAAAGTAAACAAACCGTTAGGCGCTCGTGTGCTTAAGCGCTGCACCGGAAAAGAGTTGCACGGACGAAGTAGAATATCGCGTTTAGATCAGGCGTCCTCGAGTGGTGGTCAGTCCGAAACCAGTTAATTCTTGAGTTCGGTTCGCCAGCTTTCAGCACGGCTACAACAGTGAGGTTGGGCGGACAGCTGCCGTTCGCTGCGGTTTGAATAGAGGTCAGCTTTGCGGACTTAGCGACCACTGGCCTATGTAAGACCAATGTCGGCTATCGAGAAAAGGGCATCTGAACGACTGCAATTCTGACCGTTCAAAAAAACGGTCCTTTCTGAGAGACCATGCGGCAGTGTTTTACGGATGGTCAGCCCTACTCTGCGCAAATTCCCACGGCGACCAACAGTGACGGATCAACGTATGATATAAACGATGTGCCTTTTTAGGCATTGTTCCAGGGGCGAGACGTCAATCCAGAACCGGTCGTTATTCTATAGATCCATCTGAACTATATCGCGAATTCCCCGCAGCGTCCACTGATACAGTCACGAAACCGTCTCAATTGGACACTACGCGACCCGTCTTCAAGTGAAGGTTGAAGCACTAGAAGCCATGCTGGAACGGGAGTTGCTATCAGAAATGTAGTCTGACAGAAATGCGTGTAAACAACAGGCTACTGCGCTTCTTGGCGCAGATGAGAAGAAGAAACGTCGATGGCCGTGGTGATGGCATTTCTGGAAATATACTAACTGTGAAAATGATGGAGATATACTAATTATGAAAATGATGGATTTTGAGAGCTTTGCAGATGATTTTGGGAGAGCTGCAAAACCAGTAATGAATATGTCTATATATAGGGACAGCTTTCAGTGCGCATGTGGGCAATCTCATTGGTTTGATGAGGGAATAGACATAGTTTGCGAAGGCCTTATGAAGGTTATGGTTACTTGCCCTAATGATCCGACAAAGGCTTATCCCTTTTAGTCCGGTTGCCCCACATGTTGACGCGGCGCAGAATCTTGCCCTTGTGGCTTTAGAGGCGGATCGGATCAGTTTGTAACGTCTGGTGGGTTTATAGGGCGTGGCTTTTGCCGTGAACGAGGCCCTTCAGGCGCGCTGTTCAACAAAATCACGATATGTCGCTGGCCCGAGACCAACACCGATCCCCAGCAGCGTGTCGAAGGCGCTTCGCATGTGTCGCCGTCGGTTCCAGCGGAACACGAATTCGTCGAGATAGCGTTGTAGATGGCACTTTCTGAGGCCGTGGAAGACGCCTTTTGCCCACGTTTTTAGGTTGGAGAACACGCGGTGGACCCAGTGGAGTATGTCGTGTGCCTTCTTGCCGCTGACGACCTTTGCCTCATGCGTGTTTGCAGGAGGATTTTCGTAACCGAGCCAGCCATCCGTGATGATGTGAGCGCCAGGCTCTACAGCCTGACCAATGAACCCGTGCAGCGTCTTTGACGCGCCGTCGGGAATGTGTTTCATCCTGATACGGCGCGGATGTCCGTCACTTGATAACTCGACGGCACAGACGACAAACATCTTTCCAACCGGGCTGCGCCCACCCTTTGGCCGGTCCTCGGGATCATGCCGGGACCGGAACGGCATCTCTGTTTCATCGATTTCGACAAGGTCTTTTAGGGGGTTGCGGTCAGGGTTGACCATCGACCGCCGCAGCTTTTGCAAGAGGAGGTCGCCGAGAAGCGCCATCGGTCCGAGCGACGATGGCGACCCGTCTTGTAGCTGCCAAGGCCAAGTTGCGCCTGAAGTTGCAGCGCTGACATGCCGTTGGAATGGCTGGTGATGATGTGCGCGGCAAGAAACCAAATTCGCAACGGCAAATGGCTGCTGTGCATTACCGTGCCAGCCGTCACGGATGTCTGCCGTGCGCAACCGGCACATTCCCAAGTCGCGCGATTTCGCTTTAACGGCCAGCCCTTGCAGGTGCCACAGGAAGGACAGACGAAGCCCTCAGGCCAACGATGTTCCACCAGATAATGCGAACACGCTTCCTCATCAGAAAACCTGGCGTCGAACGCGGGGCGGGACATGGGTTTGTCGTTTTTCCATCTGGCTGGCATGGGAAGAACAATACCAGAACATTCTAGATTGGCAAGCCGCTTCGCACTACATCAGGTGCCGCCGGAGCAAAGGGGATAAGCCTTGTCGTGGAGAATGGCGTGGCTCGCTATCCTGACTCCCCAACACCGAGAGGTGTAAAACAACTTAAATCTCTCACGCGCAAGGCTTCTGCTGGGCATCGTGCAGTCCTGCTATTTCTCGTGCAACGCAACGACGCTCGAAGTTTTGAGGTGAGCGCATCGCGTGATCCTGCTTATTATCAAGCTTTCGAGGCTGCAATTGCAGCAGGCGTTGAAGTGATCGTCTTGGGCGTTTCGGTTCACCCTGAGGGCTTTGGAAAGCCAAAAATTCTACCGTACAATACAAAAGTAGATGACGTCATAGAACTGTACGATACTTCGCTAATCCGCTTGGAGAAAAATACATGAAAGATGCGGACAGCGGGCAAGGCATTGGCACATGGTGCTGGCATAAGCGACATGCCGCGCCCTGCCGTGTCGTGGACCGGGAGGAGATATGGGGCGAGACTTCATATCGGGTTTGGCTGCCGGGCAAAGACGCCGTCGTCCGTGCCCGGTCGCGTGATCTAGGACCACTCGATGCTGTTCGGCCGACAGTCGACCAGATTTTGCATACTGCCGCTGCGGCAAAGCTCTTGGATGCGCTTGAGGATAACCTGCTTCTGGCACCAATTCAGTCGAGCGTCGTGCCGCTGCCGCACCAGCTTTACGCACTGAACCGCGCCATGAGCCGGGACCGGATCCGCTATCTATTGGCGGATGAAGTCGGGCTTGGCAAGACTATCGAGGCCGGGCTGATTCTGCGCGAGCTCAAGCTTCGCGGCATGGCGAAGCGGATCCTTGTCGTGGCACCCAAAGGCTTGGTGCGGCAATGGCAGGCCGAAATGCGCCTTCACTTTGGTGAGAATTTCCAATTCATCGAGCCGTCCGAGTTTTCCGCATATCGGCAATTTCGCGATGACGAGGAAAATCTTTGGCGGCTGCACGATCAGGCGATTTGTTCCCTGGATTCCGTGAAGCCGCTTGAAGGTCGGCGCGGCTGGAGTGCGGAGCAGCTGAGCACCTATAACCGTGAACGCTTCGAAGACTTGATATCGGCATCCTGGGATCTCGTGATCATAGACGAAGCCCACCGAATGGGCGGGAGCACCGACCAGGTTGCGCGTTACAAGCTTGGCGCAGCACTTGCCGAAGCTGCGCCATATCTCTTGCTTCTCTCCGCAACGCCACACCAGGGCAAAACCGACCAATTCCACCGCCTGATGCAGCTTCTCGACCGTGACTCCTTTCCGGATGAAAATAGCATATCCAGTGATCGTGTCCGCCCCTTCGTCGTCCGAACCGAAAAGCGGTTGGCGATCGATGCCGAAGGCAAACCCCTGTTCAAGCCCCGGGTGACACGGACGCAAGCGGTCGCCTGGTTGGATCGCCACAGCGCGCAGCAAGGCTTGTACGAAGCAGTCACTGAATACGTTCGTCACGGCTACAATCAGGCCATGGCATCGAAGCAAAGACACATCGGCTTCCTGATGATCCTGATGCAGCGATTGGTGACTTCTAGCACTGCGGCCATCCGTGCAACCTTGGAACGGCGGCTACTTGCTCTGGACGATGATCACCGTCAATTGCAGCTGTTTTCTACAGAAGGTGTCGGAGATTGGCATGAGCTGACGGGTGATGATCAGATTGATGTTGCCGTGGCATTTGAAGCTTTGGGCGATGAGAGAAAAGACGTAGAGGGACTCCTATTTCTCGCGCGAGAAACCGAGGCACAGGGAACTGATGCCAAAGCCGAGGCGCTCTTGGAGCAGATCTACAAGATTCAGCAGGAAGAGAACGATCCTGAACTGAAGGTCCTGGTCTTCACCGAGTTCGTTCCAACACAGGCTATGCTCGCGGAGTTCCTTGAGAGCAGGGGCTTCTCGGTTACGACGCTCAATGGGAGTATGGATCTGGAAGCGCGTGGCCGAGCTCAGCGGGCATTTTCAGGGAACGTACGTATTCTGGTCTCCACGGACGCTGGCGGCGAAGGGCTCAACCTCCAATTCTGCCACATCATTGTCAACTTCGACATGCCGTGGAACCCTATGCGGGTCGAGCAACGGATTGGCCGCGTGGATCGTATCGGTCAGCCTCATATTGTACGGGCAATTAATTTCGTGCTCGAAGATACGGTCGAGCATCGCGTTCGGGAAGTCCTCGAAGCCAAACTTGCGGTAATCGCCGAAGAGTTTGGCGTGGATAAAGTTGCTGATGTGATGGATTCGGTCGAGTCGGAGCCTCTCTTCGATGAGCTTTTCGTTCAGGGGCTTCAAGATCCTGCTTCGATCGAAACCGAATGCGATGCAGTCCTGACTCAGCTTCGAACCACGCTGACGGAAAGCCGGAAGAGTAGCGATCTTTTAGCTGACGGGCACGATCTGGATGCGGATGACGCGCGAAAGTGGCGCGACCATCCTGCTCAGTTCTGGCTTGAGCGCGCAATTACAACTGGACTGCCAGCCCGTGGAGGAGAAGCTACAAGAGACGGTGATGCCTGGCGGATACGTTGGGCCGATGGCAGCGAGTCAGCCACCGTATGCTTTGACGCGCGAACCGCAGCAGATCGACCTGAAATCGAATGGGTGACGCTTGAAGACCCTCGGGCACAGGCGTTGATTGCGGATCTGCCTCGATGCATCTCTGGTCAGCCTGTACCTGCCGTGCGCATAGTTGGACTTCCTGAGAGCGTCAGAGGTGTTTGGTCACTTTGGGAAATCAGCCTAGCCGCTGACGATTTCAGCCGTCGCCGCTTCCTATCCGTGTTCGTCAATGACGAGGGTCGTGCCTTCCAACCCACAGCAAAGCGCATTTGGGACCTCCTTCTCACGGAACAAGTCGAACAGATCGAAAACGATGCAACACAAGACTCACACGACTGGTTTAGGCGGTCGAAGTCCGCTGCCATCGCTCAAGGTGAGCGCGTGTTCTCTGATCTTGTTACAGAGCACAAGACAAGGATTGAGGAAGAGCGCGGACGCGCGCTCTTCGCTTTTGAAGCTCGCCACCAAGCAATAGGAAAGGTTGGGCTTCAAACGGTTCGTGATTATCGCAGGAAACGTCTCCAGAGCGAGCATGAGGCGCGGATGGCGCAACTAGAGGCAGCGGCACCCTATTCGCCAGATCTGCATGCACTTCTCGTTTTGCGCGTTGGCGAGTTAGCGGATGGCGAGAAATGAGTGTTTGGATCGACCGCATCCTGCAGGAGTTTCCTGCCGATCTTTCACGCTTCTGGATCGCTCTTGATCCGGATGGCCTCCTTTTGGATGAACGCATCTTGCACGGCCTTCGTGAACGCGGATTTGAAGTCCTGCCCTTCGAAGACTCTGTTTCGTTCAGGACTGAGTATGAGGAGCGCTACCGGGCGGCATGGGATACTGGCAGGGAAGGAACGGCAAAGGCGTTGGTCTTGCAGCTGCGAGGCACAGACCTCAACTCACTCCCCTAGGACTACATCAGATCAGCCCGCACGCTTAATCTGAGCCTGGCTGATCTTTTCCCCAAGTTGAGCTATGGTGTCGTCCGGCAAATCGACTCCGAACACCACGAGGTCTTGTTTCAAGCTTGCAAAAAGCATGCGGCACAGCCTCTTGGGGAGGGGGCGACCAAAGATTTCATCCTTACCCATATTTTTAGGCTCAGCCCTTATTTACTGAGCAGGCCAGAGGATTTTTGGCGCGAAGTTCTGCGGCTCCACTATCGTGGTACAGGGCTACCCGAACTTCTCGCACAACATGTTGCAGCAGTCTTAAGGGATACGCCCCTAAATGCCTTGCCAATTGATGAACTACTTAAGTCCAAAGCCTTTATGGTTCGCACAGTTCAGGATGCGTGGTCCCGCTTCATTGTGCGGTATGGCGTCGAGACACCCAGCAGCGAGGGGAAGCTAGCTGAAAGCAATACGCCCATAGTACCATTCGATCACCCCGATGTGCGTGTCATCATTGACACCATGTTCCTCGAGGGCACCCTTCAGCCCATAGAGGCACATATCCAACCTGACGATCTGCCCGATTGGATAAGGGTGGGGCTGATCAATGACCCACAGGCACTTACCCACTTGGTGTCAGAAGGCGCAAAACGGATCGCAACAGATCTGCCTTCGACCGGCGCTTCCCATCGAGACTGGGTGGAAGCGGCCCGTCGTCTGGCTGAGCTCTTATATCGCTTTAATGAGCTGAAAGCTGCGGATGCAGACGGCCTGCAACGGCAGATCCAAACGTTGCAGAAGGAAGCCGACGTACGCCTAAAGGATTGGGTATTTCAGCACTTCGCGGATTTGCCTTCTCTGCCAGTCGCGAAGGCACCCGTGATGGTACATCATGTGCCGCGTTATCTGGCCATGCGCCGTGACTCTGGGGAAGAGCGTATCGCCCTTTTAGTGTTTGACGGTCTTGCGCTAGACCAGTGGGTCCAAATTAGGGAGGACTTGTCGGCAAGGTCCCCCGGGTTTTCCGCTGACGAAGGTGGCTGTTTCGCTTGGTTACCAACGCTGACATCTATCTCTCGTCAGGCGCTTTTTTCTGGACTTAAACCGCGAGAATTCCAGAAATCGATGGCCACGACTGCTCAAGAGCCTTCACTCTGGGCAAAGTTCTGGCAAGAGAACGGGCTTCGAAAGACCGAAGTCATCTTTCAGAAAGGGCTCAAGCGATCCGAACAACTGGAGGCGCTAGAGGAGGCTCTCTCGAAGTCAACGACAAAAGTGGCCGGTCTGGTAGTCGACATGATCGATGAAGTCGTCCACGGAGCAATGCTCGGCAAACGCGGGATTGCAGGCCAAATTCGCGAATGGTGTGATACCGGCTTCATCGAAAAGCTGTTTCTCATGCTCAGTAAGCACGGGTATCATATCTATCTAACTGCGGACCATGGCAACGTTGATGCTGAGGGCATTGGACGGCTCAGCCAGGGTGTTGTATCCGAATTGAAGGGTGAGCGAGTCAGAGCTTATCGAAGCGAAGACCTTGCCTCATCTGTTCCACCCGGGATTGATGCATTTCAATTTGGCGGACCCGGGCTTCCGACTGATTTCTTACCACTCTATGCAAGTGATCGGGGCGCGTTTGTACCTAAAGGAAATAAGATTGTCGCTCATGGAGGGATGGCGTTAGAGGAACTGATAGTGCCGTTCGTGAAGATTAAAATGCAGAAAGAATAACATGAGACCGATAGCACCTAAGATTGGATTTGACCGCTTTATTCGCCTTGAGTGGGCGACAAAAGCACTAGAAGTCAGGGCGGGTCTCGCGGAGATCGACGAACTTGAAGCCATCTTGGATGAGGCACATTCAGGACCGGCAGCCAGAAAGAAGACCAGAACGGTATTGAACCGCCTCTGGTTGGAGCCGCGCAAAAACCTTGAGCCATTTGCGCTAAGAGCCGTAGAGCTTTTTCAAGCGGCTCCCAATACGCCGCCGGCTATTCTCACATGGGGCATGGCAATTGTAACATACCCTTTCTTTGCCAAAGTGGCTGAGATCATCGGCCGCCTAACTTCACTTCAAGGCGACTGCACCACAGCTGAGGTGCATCGTAGGATGGCGGAAATCTACGGCGAACGTGAAGGGACCCGCAGGATGACCAACATGGTTATACAGTCTTTAGATAATTGGGTTCTCATTGAAAGACAAAACAAAGGAAAACTGGTTTTACGGAAGCAGCCCATCAATATCGAGCAATCCTCGTTCGTTAATTGGTTGGTTGAGGCTTGTCTGCTTAGTTCTGATCGCCCTATCGCGATCGCATCACTTGAAGCAAGCCCTTTGAATTTCCCGTTCTACTTAGGAAGCTCAATTCCGTATATTTTGTCAGAATCCAAAACACTTGAGGTGCGTGCTGATGGAGCTGGCACCCAGGTTGTTGCAATCATTAGTTGATGGAAAAATTGCGGAGGGAGTTATATGATCATCTCGTTCACAGTCATGCCCACCACACTGACCATTTACCAGACCGTGTTAGTAACAATCCCAAGATTGAATGCGAACTACTTGGCGTGGAATTGCGACGCAAAGATGCGATCGATACGATTGATCAGGTTCAGGCGAACGCAACGCCCCAGACGCGCTGATGTTTGGTCTGGGCAAAAAAGACAAAGACGGCAAACAGGTCCGTGTCGAGCACCGAGGGAAGTACACTCGGGCATCGCGCACGGGTACCCAAGTAGACTGGCCCCTCCGTGCCAATAAGCGTGAGACAATTGACTGGCTAAAGTTTACACTTGAGGGCGTAGGAGAAGAACCATGGTTATGCCTTCACAATCACCACTTTCGCCAGATGCTGGATCTGGAGCCGTTTTGGCCCCGACGTCGCCTCCCCGCGTTGTCAATGCGCCGTTGGCTCCCACAGCGGAACTGACGAGCATCCCGAAGCGACGCAACTTCACAGCCAAATACAAACTGCGCATTCTGGATGAGACGGACCAAGTGGCAGACACTGGCGGGGTTTCCGCCATTCTACGGCGGGAGGGGCTTTATTCCTCTGCACTGACCGATTGGCGCCGTGCGCGGGCGGCCGGCACATTGGGTGCATTGCAGCCAATGCGCCGTGGCCCACAAAAGGCACCTGCCAATCCATTGCAAGCTGAGCTGGCCAAGGCCAACCGTGAGGTGACAGCCTTGCGGCGCCGTCTGGATCAGGCGGAAGCCATCATTGCCATCCAAAAAAAAGTGGCGGGACTTCTGGACGAGATGGAGCAGACGCAAGAGCGCAGCGGCAAATCATGATGGCCGTCGCGATTGCATTGCCCACCGGCAGCGGCTTGACCTCGGCTGTCTGCGCCGCGCTATCATTATCGCGCGCGAGCGTTCTTCGACAGCGTGCGGCGCTGACGGCACCACCACGCACACGCCCACCGCGCGCAGCGTCTTCGCGGGCTCTGCCGGAAAGGGAAAGAGACCAGGTATTGCACCACCTGCGCGAACCCCGCTTTGCGGATCAGACGCCCACAGAGGTCTTTGCCACCTTGCTGGATGAAGGCACCTATCTGTGTTCAATCCGCACGATGTATCGGATATTGGCCGCGCAGGGCGAAGTTGGCGAACGCCGCCGACAGCGCACACATCCCGTCTATCAAAAGCCTGAACTTCTAGCTGAAGCCCCCAATCAGGTCTGGTCTTGGGACATCACCAAGCTGAGGGGCCCGGTGAAATGGTCCTACTTCTATCTCTATGTCATCCTCGACATCTTCAGCCGCCGCGTTGTTGGCTGGCGCGTCGAGCACGCGGAGAGCGCCAGCCAGTTCAAAGAGCTGTTCATCGACGCGATGGAAAAACACGAGGTTCCACGCGATCAGCTGACATTGCATGCAGATCGCGGTGGGCCCATGAAGGCAAAGACGACAGCCCTGATGCTGGTTGATCTTGGTGTGCTCAAGTCCCACAGTCGGCCCCACACCTCAAACGACAACCCGTTCTCCGAAGCCCACTTCAAAACACTGAAATATCAGCCAGAGTTCCCCAAGAACTTTGAAACCATCGAGCAGGCTCGCGCATTCGGGAATGTCCCGAAGAATGTTGAAATTTTAATTTAGGGTGGCGTTGCTTCCCCTGAGCCGTAGGCTCTGGGTGTTTAATCGCAAAAGGAAGCAACACCATGAAGAAGACTATCACAGCAAGCGCTGGACTTGCCAGCGCGTCGAATGTTCATCAACTCGTGGAAACAGCCTGGGACAAAGTTGGCGAGAGCTTCGAGCAGTTCTGCCTGACGGCGGGCGTCGCCAGTCTGGTTCAGATGTTTGGTGAGGACGCAGATACGCTGGCGGGTGGCCGATACGAGCATTGCACTGACAAGCCTGGCCACAGATGGGGCACCGCGAAAGGTCAGGTTGGGTTCCATGGTGGGAAGATTGAGCTGGAGCGCGCCCGTGTGCGCGATAAAGTGACCGGTAAAGAGATTGTCCTGCCGAGCTGGGAAGAGGCCTCCTCGGGTGGCTTCCTTGAACAATGGGCAATGAGCCTAATGTTGATGAATGTTTCCACCCGTAAGTATGACCGAGCTGTACGGCTGCCCGAAGCGAAGGTGCCTAATAAGGCAGGGAGCGGGCTGTCCAGGTCAGCAGTTTCGCGTCGCTTCAAAGCACTCACCCAAGCGCGCCTGGATGAGTGGATGTCATCTGATCTATCGGAGCTTGACCTTGTAGCGATCCAGATCGACGGGCTGCATTTGGACGATCATTTGTTGGTGCTTGCGGCCGTGGGTGTGGAGGTTTCAGGCGAAAAGCACCCTCTGGGCGTCATTGAAGGGGCGACCGAGAACGCCGCGACGGTTCAGGCGCTTTTGGACAATCTGATAGAGCGTGGGCTCGATCCAGCGGGCTGCTATTTGTTCATCGTAGATGGGGCTAAGGCACTGACCAAGGCAATTCGGCGCACATTTGGTGCCGATATTCCCATCCAAAGATGCCAGATACACAAGGCCCGCAACATAACTGACAGGCTTCCTCCAAAGCTGCACGCCTCCGTACGCCGCGCGCTGAAGCAAGCATGGGAGCTTGATGATGCCGACAAAGCCGAGCGGTTGATGCGGAATCTTGCCCAGCGACTAGAGCTTGAGGCTCCGGACGTTTCAAAGTCGATCCTTGAGGGCCTAGACGAAATTCTAACTGTTGTTAGGTTGGGGCTACCTGTGGAATTGAGACGCTCATTGGCCAGCACCAACATCATTGAATCTATGAACAGCGTGATCCGACAGGTCTGTCGAAACGTCAAACGCTGGCGCGATGCAAAAATGGCGCTGCGCTGGACAGGGGCTGGTATGCTGGAAGCCGCGAAAGGCTTCCGCCGCCTAAAGGCCTACAAGCAACTCCCCATTCTCAAGCAAGCTTTGCTAGATCATCGCAATACCGTAACGCTTGACCAAATCAAGGACGTCGCCTAACCATCAATCAAGCAGCGCCACTCGCCCGATTTTCAACATCGTACGGGACATCCCCTTCTTTGCATGGTATAACCAAGACCATCATCACGCCGGGATTGGTCTGATGACGCCCGACCAAATCCATTTTGGGCAGGCCCAAGAAATCTACACCGCGCGACAAGCAACACTAGACGCGGCATTCCTCGCCACGCCCGAACGCTTCGTACACAAACCACCAAAACCGCCTCAAATCCCGACCGCCGTCTGGATCAACCCACCAAAACCAACCGAAGAAACCCAAGCCTAAAGTCCAAAAGCCACTGTCTCAAAGTCGTTGACACGTTCCGGGCCGCCACTGATCGGGAAGATTTATTGAACTATGATTATCGCAAAGCTAGGTGACATCACTAAAATACCGGCGCAGGCCATCGTGAACTCAGCAAACCCAAGCCTGTTAGCGGGAGGCGGTGTTTGTGGCGCTATCCACCGAGCTGCTGGCCCACAGCTTGAACTTGCGTGTCGTGCAATTGACTGCATCAAACCCGGTAAAGCGGTGATGACTAATGCTTTCGAACTGCCCGCTGAGTACGTTATACACGCAGTCGGCCCTCGCTACATGGATGGCAAGCGAGGCGAGGCTGACGTTTTGGCGCAGACCTACCGTTCCATTTGCCAACTTGTCGAAGAGCACGGCATCACCAGCATATCCATACCATCTATTGGAACTGGTATTTATCGGTTTCCGTTGGACTTGGCTGCTGAGATCGCAATTGTGACACTGCGCAAATTCGTGCCTGAAAGTCTCAACGCAACATTCATATGCTTCGACGACGCAACTCTGGCAGCCTATGCGGAAAGATTAAAGTGATGCACACCGACGCTGAAATCGACCACCTTGAAGAGCTTTTGGGCAATCTCCAAGTGATGCTAGACGCAATGTGTGTCAGTGAACTTGATGGCTATGTTGCAGGCCTACTGCTGTGTCCTGATATGATCATGCCCAGTGAATGGTTGCCAGAAGTTTGGGGTTTGGAGGACGAACCTGAGTTTGAAGGCATGGCCCAAGCGCAGGAAACAATTGGCGCAGTGATGGCGCACTACAACCGAGTTGCCCAAAATCTCAGCAATCGAACGAAGCCCTACGAAATCGTATTGGACCCTGCTGAAGGCGATGATCAGCCGCTTTGGGAGTTTTGGGTTGGTGGCTTTGAACAGGCCATGCGTCTGCGTCCAAAAGCATGGCTGCAGTACATGAACGCTGGCGATAACAAGATAGAGGCCGCGTTTTCTGTAATTTGTGGATTGATTGAGATGGAGCGTGAAGACAGCTCGCTGCCAACCGCAAGACAAGACCAACTGCGTGAGCATGCCTGCGATCTAATTCCAAACATGGTTGTGATAATGAACGACTGGATCAAGGAACAATCCCCGATACCGATGGCTGAAAACCCGAATTGGTTGGCTGCTGCGAATATGAATGCTGATCCAGCGAGATCGACCAAAGTGGGTCGCAATGATTCATGCACTTGTGGCAGCGGTCGCAAATACAAAAAATGCTGTGGAGCAAACTGAATGCCAAACTGAATGTGTCAATCGCAGAGTAAAAAGGGACCAGCTCGCTGAGCGAAAATTGAAAAAATTACGAGGCTTTGATTGCCTCGCCAAAGTCATCACAGGCGTCACGTTCAAAGACGGAATTGAAGCCACAAACCCAGACCAGATCGCTGCATGACCGACAAGCTTCAAACACCAGATTTGACTATAACTCTGGGCAAGGTCATGCACAGGATATGTGACGATTGGGGCCAGATCAGCCGCCGAAAGCGGCACAGCAACGACACAGCGCTACATTGACGTGAATGCTGAACAGTTGCGGTGTTTGGCAAGCGCTGTATATTTGGTGTAAGTTGAACTAACACACTGTGGAACACGACATGAGCATTGACGAAATTTTCGCACTTATTTTGATGGCTTTTATAGGTCCCTTCGCGAATTGTGTGGGTAGGCCTGCGATGGCCTTTTGATGCTGTCACCAGATGTTGTGGTCGCGAGGTGAGGCGCGTCTGGCGCGTAGACCTCACATATCGCAGCGCCTGACGCGCCGGATCTGTTGGCGTCTGCGATGTCGCAAGGTAGAATATAGTTCCCACAGATCAGAAGATGGAGGGGAACCATGGGGCCCGAGACAAACTTGTTTACGATTGCGCTTGGTCTGCAAGCGCCCTGGAGCGTTTCCGACGTGCGCTTCGATACCAAGGCAAAGGAGATCCACTTCGAGATCCGCTTCAAGCCTGGCACCCGGTTTGCCTGCCCGTCCTGTGGCGCGGCCGATCAGCCGGTCCATGACACGCGGCCCCGGACCTGGGAGCATCTGCGCTTCTTTGAGCACAAGGCTTTCATCCACGCCTCCGTTCCCCGTGTTGCCTGTAGCGCATGCGGCAAGACAGGGCAGATCACGGTTCCCTGGGCGCGCAGTGGCAGCGGCTTCAGCCAATTGTTCGAGGCCTTCGTGATCGCTCTGGCCAAAGAGATGCCGGTGAAGGCCATAGCCGATCTTCTCGAGATCGGGGACGACCGGTCATGGCGCGTGCTTGACCACTACGTCCCGGCTGCGCGCGAGCTGGAGGACTTCAGCGACGTGACGGCTGTCGGGATCGACGAGACAGCAGCGCGGCGCGGCCACAATTACATCACCCTGTTCCATGATCTCAAGGCGGGAAGACTGCTCTTTGCCTGTGAAGGCCATGATGCGGGCACGGTCAAGACTTTCACTGCAGACCTCCGTACCCATGGTGGCGATCCGGACGCCATCACTGCCGCCTGCATCGACATGAGCAGGGCCTATATTGCTGGTATCGGTCGGCATCTGCCGAACGCGGCCATCACCTTCGACAGGTTCCACGTCATCCAGCTGGCCAACGCCGCGCTGGAAGAAGTCAGGCGTGCTGAGGTGCGCGAAGAGCCCGCCCTGAAACGAAGCCGATGGATGTGGCTCAAGGACAAAAAGAAGTGGACCAAAAAACAGATTGCACAGCACCACACGCTATCACGCATGCAGCTGAAGACAGGGCGCGCCTTCCGCTTGAAGGAAGCGCTGCGCGACATCTTTGCGGCGGCGACCACGCGCGCCGAGGCCGAAGAGCGGCTCACCGCATGGTTCCGATGGGCGCGCCGCAGCAAGCTAGCGCCCTTCAAGAAGCTCGCCCTGACCCTGAAAACCCACTGGGATGGTATCCTTAACAGCTTTGAAAGCGCCCTGAGCAATGGCTCAGTTGAGGCCATCAACGGCTTAATCCAAGCCGCCAAGGCGCGCGCCAGAGGATATCGAAAACCACGCAACCTCATCCTCATGGCCTATCTGATCTCTGGCAAACTCAGCCACCTGCCAGCGTCGCCCTACACCACAACATCTAGGGCTATCGTCGAGTGACCGGAAAACAAACTACCCACACAAATCGCGAAATAGCCTTATATATTGATATACAATGGAATTTGAGAGGCAGGGGCCTTTGGCAGCTATAACTGCTCAACAAGTAAAATTATGTCTAACCTGATGAAAATTCTTACTTTGTAGCCTGCGGGTTTGCTTAAGCACCAGTTTGACTTTCGTAGTAATCAGATTAGCATTTCTTAGCCAATTGAGACATTGTCTCCTCTAAACGAGCAACGCGTTCTGATAATGTTGGTCTTCTTCGATCGTCCGGATGATCATTTCGACTGCCGACAGGAAGTGTGTCATTCCAGTGTCCGGTTTCCTTGAGATAAGCTTCGACTGCTCCGGCAATAACCCCGTTTCTGTTTTCATTGGGATTTGCCACTAGGTAACGTTTGAGTGCATCCATGCGCCTAGCACCTAACCTTATAGAAATAGGTTTATCGGTCATAATATTTTACTCCTATTTGGTTGATTGTAACACGTATTTATAAAAGTAACACAAATTTTCTTGTAATACGTCGCACGTATTACTATATGTGAATTGAAAGCGAAGAAACGATTCGCAAAATAATTGAGAAACCCAAATTTTATCATTTTGGGAACGTGTCAGAAGGAAACGAAATGTACGATATAATCCCCGATATTCATGGACAGGCAGGTAAATTAAAAGGAGCTCTAACGTCGCTCGGTTATGTGCACAAGAATGGTGCATGGCGTCATAGCGATCCCAAACGAACATGCGTGTTCTTAGGTGATTTTATCGATAGGGGGCCGGACAATGAAGCGGTTATCGACATTGTTCGTCGTATGGTCGATGCGGGCACTGCTGCTGCGATCATGGGTAATCACGAACTTAATGCTATCCACTTTCATACCAGAGACCCAAAGAGTGGGGAGCCAGCACGCGCGCATTCCGCTAAAAATTTCAAACTGCATGCCAGTTTTCTACAAGAATTCCCGCTTGAAGCCCCTAAAACAACTGAGGCTATTTCATGGATGATGACCTTACCGCTCTTTATCGAGTTTGACACGTTTCGTATTGTTCACGCTTGTTGGAACGAGACTGTAATAGATGAGTTGTCGAAGGTTACCCAAAATGGCAGGCTGACTGATGAGCAATTTCTCTTAGCTGCTGACAAGGATAGCCAGCTATTTTCTTTGGTTGAAACGTCCACCAAAGGTCCTGAGGCCACGCTCCCTGATGACTACCTCATTTACGATAAAGAAGGGCATGGTCGTTATGAGGTTCGGCTACAGTGGTGGAATGGCTCTGCCTCCACTTGGAAGCAGATAGCAACCTCTGTTCCTAACTTAGATCAATTGCCCGACAAAAATCTTCCTAAATCAATCAAACAGAGCGTATATCCATTACAGTCTAAGCCAGTTTTCTTTGGGCATTATTGGTTGACTGGAAAGCCAGTACTTCAAGCTAAAAATGCCCTTTGTTTAGATTATTCAGCTGGTCGGGATGGGCCTCTGGTTTCCTATCAGTTCGATCCAAAAATTACCTCATTGGATTTAAAGAATCTAACCACGCATTCCTGATTGGTTTCAAACAACAATCGAAAGGTTTTAAATGTCTAAGAAAAAGAGAATGGAACGTAGGAAAAGTATTGATGATAAACCAGTTTGGGCTGTGATATTGCACGATACCTGGGATCACACAAAATTAATACTCACTGATGCCATGACATACGATCAGGCTAAGCTCGAAATGGATAAAATAAACACAAAGAATGATAATGAGATTAGCTACCATACTATTGAGCAGATCAAAACTTGATATCACCACGCGTTATTTTGTTAAAATAGGTAATCGCGCTTGGATGTGGTGGGCACTATTAGACAAAAAAGATTAGTAGATCAAGAAGATCTGACACTCTCCAAAATTTTCGGGTTTTGGAGCGAGCTGAGTATAAAGAACACGAAGTTGAAATAGTTAGCCAGAGCACAATGGCCCAAATCATAAGGGAAATCCACCAGAGGTTAAAGTTCTTGGATTCAAACATCAAGTGCAACGGTTGATTTGAAGGCCGCGATTTCGTCGGCCATGGCTTCAGCGGGTGTTCTCCAACCGAGAGTTTTTCTCGGACGGTTGTTCATCAGGTTTGCAACGTCGTTCAGCCATGTTTGGCTTGCACCGTTCAGGTCAGTTCCTTTGGGCATGTACTGACGCAGCAGTCCGTTGGTGTTCTCGTTGCTGCCACGCTGCCAAGGCGCATGCGGATCGCAGAACCAGATATCGATCTTCAACCGTCTGGCGAGTTCGGGGTGGCAGGCCATTTCGGAGCCGCGGTCGTAGGTCATGCTCTTGCGCAAAGCAGCGGGTAGTCGTCTCATCTGGCGGGTGAAGCTGTCGAGCGCGGCCTCGGCCCCATTGCCGTCCATTTTGCAAAGAATGACAAAGCGTGTCTTGCGCTCGACCAAGGTCCCCACTGACGAGCGATTGAATGCGCCCTTGATGAGGTCGCCCTCCCAATGGCCTGGTACCAGTCGCGCTTCGATCTCTTCAGGGCGATTGATAATGCGCAATGATTCCGGGACCATAGCACTGCCCGCCGCTGTCCTGCGCTTGAGCCCACGCTTAGGCTTCGCTTGACGCAACGCCTCGATCATCGCCGCCTTCAGCCCACCACGTGGCTGCGCGTAAATCGCGGCATAGATGGTCTCATGGCTCACATGGGCGGATGGATCATCAGGCTTCATGAGACGCAGTCTCTGCGCAATCTGCTCAGGCGACCAGTGCAGATGTACGAGCTTGCCATGAACAAAACGATAAAGATCGCTCCCCTCCACAAGCTTGCGCTCGCGGCGGCAGCGCGCACGCCGGGCATCATAGGCCTGCCGCGCCGCTTGCGGGCAATAGCTGCCGTCTTCCTGCCGACCTCGCGCCAGCTCACGGCAGATCGTGCTCGCCGGGCGATGCAAAAGCTGGCCGATCAACCGCTGACTGCTGCCCCTATTATGCTCGGCTAATATCACGCCACGGTCCTCGCTGCTGAGGTGCTTGCTTCGTATGTCCATCACAACATCCTATGCCCAAAGGGCTCTGAGTGTTGCATTTGAAACTTGAGCCTAAGGTTAATGAAGAAGGACGTCTACTTAAGTTTAAATCATACCTAAAAGAATATACAATGAATGATTATGATATTATTAATGCTTCAGAAAATTACACCACATTTACATTCGTCAACGGCTTGATACCGATGAGTGCCAAAGGCGGCGATATTGTTGAGCTTGAAGACTTTAAGTCTCCTGACCCGAACAGAATTACAATGGAACCATCAGCATATGGACCATCTATTGTTGTGCGAGGTACAAGTGAACACAATGATTATCTTTTCACCGGACCAACTGACTTGATCGCAAATCACCCAGAGCTTTTCATGGAGTATCTAAGATATTTCAATGCGGGGCCAAAATCTTCGAAATCGTAGTATTTTCCATTCTTTCGGACTACCACGAGCTATGACTGAATCTGGTGTTTGAGTGGTTTGAAGGTTGGTGGCGTATCTGGTTTAATTGTTGTTGTGAGACAGCAGCCCAACCAAAGGAGATACACCACCATGAAAACGACTAACATTGTTGATTTTGCGCGTCGAGACGAGATGACGGACGCGCTGTCTCCTCTTCGGTCACACACCAAATTTAGTCTATACTCCCGCGCCTGAATTGACCTGAGGTTTTCCCCTCAAATCACTTTGTATTCCTTGAGCGATATGACGCGGAAGTTGTCGGTGACGGTGTCGCGGAACTCTGGCTATTTTTCTGGCAGGGTCTTGCGGAAGAAGTCGAAAATGGCCTCTGTGAATTGGTTGAACGTTGCATAGTGCCGATTGTGGGTGACCCATTTGTGCATAACACCCCAAAGACGCTCGATCGGGTTGAGGTGCGGGGCATATGCTGGCAAGAAATGCAACTTCACCCGACGTTCTGGGCTGTCCAGCCATGGCTGTAGTATCTTGGCATGATGATAGCGGGCATTGTCGACAAAGACGTGGATGGCCGTCTTGGTTTGGTTGTTGCGTTCCAACTTTTCCAGCATCTGTCGGGTTGTCTGGGCATTGATCTTCTCGCCTTCCACAAAGGTGAACTGGAAAGTCTCAAGGTCAAGCGCGCCCTGAATGTTGAGCCGCTTGCGCCCTGATGTCGCCTTCAGGGCCGTCTTTTGTCCCTTGGGGAACCAACCATGGGCGGGGCGGCTCTGGTGTTCGGGGTGGACAGCGTCCGAAAAGACAACCATCTCATCTGCGGCCAACCCGTTCATCAGGGCCTCATATTTGGCAATAAACGCAGCCTGCTTGGCTTCATCGGCCTGTGCAGGCAGCAATTGTGGTTTCTTATACGCGAACCCCAGGCGGCGCATCAGCTTGGCGGCTCCCGACGTGCTGTAGTTTTGGTCGCACTCGGCTAGAACATAGGCACAGACCTCATCGGCATTGCGGGCAGGCTGCGCGGTGAAATGGGCTCTCACCGCCTGCTCTTGCACGACGGACAAATGACCCTGACGCTGGCTGTAGTCCTTCAGACCGAAAAACGATAGTCCCGCACCGGCAAAGGCAAATCGCCACTCCGTCAAAACTGTCGGGCCAATATCCAAAATCCGGCAAACCGTTCCGGCGTCTTCTCCTGCGTCCAAAAGAAGAAACGCGCGCGCCCGTTTCCAAACAAGGGCGTCAACTTTGCGGCGGCGGCAAAGCGCTTCAAGTGCTATACAAGGGCGTCAACTTTGCGGCGGCGGCAAAGCGCTTCAAGTGCTATGCGCTGCTCGTCGGATAAGGAGACTGTTTTGTATTGCTTGCTCATAAACTCAAAATACAGACTGAACGTAAGCATCAACGCTGCCCTTGATCAAGCTGCGTCTTTTGCCTCGGCCTCGGCGTTTTTAGCATCGATCATGTCCTGATAGGCCCACGGCATGAGATCGTTGATACGGTTTGCTTGATGGTCCTGGATGCGTTCCAGCACCCATGCGAGCCAGGCTTTGGGATTCACTTTGTTCATCTTGGCGGTCTCTATCAACGTATAAGCAATTGCTGCAGATTTGCCGCCTGCTTCTGATCCCATGAAGAGATAGTTTTTGCGTCCCACGGCCACAGGGCGCACTGCGCGCTCGGCTGTGTTGTTGTCCAGCTCAAGAAAGCCGTGATCAAGATAGGGCCGTGCCTTTGGCAGGCGCGCCAGTGCATATTTGATCGCCTTGGCCAGCGGCGTCTTGCTAGAGATCTTGCCCAGTTGCTCTTTAAGCCAGACTTCCAGGTCATCAAAGATCGGCTTGGCGTATTCCTGACGCAGGGCCACGCGTTCCGCAGGGGGCAGGAACCGCGCTTGTGTCTCAACATCATAGAGCTTTTTAATCCGCAGCACGGCTTCGCCCGCCACGGGCAGCTTTGTGCTTTCATAAAGGTCAAAGAACTCACGCCGCACATGGGCCATGCATGCCATCTCTTTGACCCGCCCCGTGCGGTAGGCGTCATTATACCCAGCATAGGCATCCGCATGGGCGTAGCCTTCATAGCTTTCGAGATGCTTGCTGGGATGCTCCGCCTCACGGCTGGTGGAGAACTGGTACCACACCGCAGGTGGAGCTCCGCTGGCCCAAGTGTCTTCTTTTCGGGCATAGACCCACAGTCGCGCGGTTTTGGTCTTATTCTTTCCTTTGCCATTGCCCTTCTGGAGCAGCTTGACCGTTGTGTCATCCATGAAGATCGCCTGCGCCTCAAAGACGTGATCGCGGATTGCATCTGAGACGCGCTCCAGCAGTTTGGTGCATTTGCCGACCCATCCCGCCATGAGCGATCCACTCAGATCAATGCCCTCGTTGGCAAACATCTGGCTCTGGCGATACAGCGGCAGATGATAGCCGTATTTACAGCACAGGATGTGGGCCATCAGCGCGGGGCCGACAAAGCTCTTCGGAATGGGTCGGCTTGGCATCTCAGCCTGAACAACGGCCTCACAACAGGTGCAGGCCAGACGCGGGCGGCCAATTTGGTTCACGATGTAATGTCCCGGGACATATTCCAACTCCTCCATCACATCCGTTCCAAGCACTTTGAAGCTGCCGCCACAGTCGGTGCAAGCATCACTGGGGGTGATGGTCTTTTGGACACGCTTCAGCCCCTTTGGGAAAGGTTTGCGCTTGCGCGGTGTGCGGGGCGGCTTGGCCTCAGCGTCAGAGGGTTCATCATCTGTCTCAACGGCTTGTTCGATCTCAAGTTCTTCAAGGATCAACTCAAGCGCCAGCTGTGCACTGCT
Source organism: Octadecabacter arcticus 238 (assembly GCF_000155735.2). GTDB lineage: Bacteria > Pseudomonadota > Alphaproteobacteria > Rhodobacterales > Rhodobacteraceae > Octadecabacter > Octadecabacter arcticus. The sequence continues at coordinate 2,195,581 of NC_020908.1, read as the reverse complement.
TTCCGACTTTGAGCCAAAGCGGTGCTTGTTGTGACCGTGGAGTTGCAGGCGCAGATCGGCGATGATGGTGTCTCGGTTCTGGATGGCCCGCGCATGAGCGGTGCGCTCGGCACTCAGGGCGGCGTCCACTGATGCCATCTCATCCTTGAGGCGTTTTTGTACCGTCGCATGGCCAAGGGATGACCCGAGAAACGCTTGCTTCAGCTCTGACAATTCCGCTGTTTGCGCGGCAACGTATGCCTGTACTTCAGGGGGCAGATTAGTCAGATTTGGAGGGGTCTTACTCATGCCATTACATACCAAATCTCGGGCATCATGGGAATCCCACAAAGGCAAGAAGTCCTATAAAACATACAGCTATCCAACCATACTTGGACGCCATGTCTTCTTGAGAATACGCCAGTCTATGCCTTCCATCAGCATCGCAAGCTGTGCGCGGCTTAGGCTGACTTTACCTTCCTTGACTGAGGGCCATACGAACCGTCCACGTTCAAGCCGTTTGGTAAACAGGCACGCGCCCTGACCATCCCACCAGATCATCTTGATCTGATCGCCACGACGGCCACGGAACAAAAATAGATGCCCCGCGTAAGGGTCAGCTGCAAGAACCTGCGCGGTCTGCGCCGCCAGCCCGTTGAAGCCGCGCCGCATATCCGTAACTCCTGCGGCAAGCCAGATCTTCGCATCCCCCAAAACAGGGATCATGCTGCAAGTCCTCGCGCCAGTTCCAGCACAAAGCCAGCATCAACCCCGTCGCTCACGCTCAGCTTGCGACCGTTCTCAAGTGTGATCTCAATATGGGGGACAGGTAAGATGCTGGTGCCGGATGACGCAGGCGTGTCCACCATACCCGCATCGGCAATCTCTACGGGGGTGAACTGGCCTATATCTGATTTGTCAGGCTGAAACCGCCCATCGCTGCGCCATGCATAAATCCGGTTGGTGCCCACACCGTGCTTCTTGGCAACCATTGGAACACTCACGCCAGCAGTGTGGCTTTCCGCTACAAGCTGTCGCTTGAAATCATCCGTGTATTTGGAACCTCGGCCACGCCTAGTCTTGTTCATCATCAAAATCCTCATATCGCGCCAGCCATATCGCCAGCTTCGCGCAATAATCGCACCTTAGATCATGCCAAAAAAAGAGGGGGTTCCCTGTATGTTTACGGTTTTCCCAATCCCGTCTCACGACCGTTGCGCCATACAGCTCCTTGCCCTCCTCCGCTCCGACGTCCTCGCGGCTGTCAGTCGGCTTACGCCGCCGCAGCCAGAGCTCTATAAACGTTTTTTTCACTATGAGCGCCCAGACAATCCGCGCCATCCGTTGCCCGTCAACACATGCTTGCATGTGTGAGAGGGGTGTTCGCCAGCGCCACCCGCACAAGCATCGGTGGCTTGCGCAAAAGCACCCCTCCCAGCCAAGTGCCCGATCCGGCCATTGGATGGACATGCCGCTTTATAATGACACTGTTGGCGCCAATAATCAGCCGTCGCCGCAAAGACCGATCTCCCATTCACTGCCGGGCAGGGCATTGCGGCACGCAATGTCCCGAAAGGGTCGTCGTCGCCCCGAGCCTCTGCTTGCCGCCAGTCGAGTGTTGTCGCGGCACAAGCCCGAGCGTCACGCCAGAGGCGTGCTTGCAGCACGACGCTGCAAAATCGCGCCCTCTGCGGAAGGTCTCAGGGGGCGGCGCGAGGGCAACCAGAGCCGTGGCGATCAACGGCCCAATTCCCGGGATCGTCATCAGCCTGCACGCCACCTCATTCTCTTTGGCACGCCGACTGATCTCTGCGTTGAGCTTAGCCATCTGGCCGTCGAGGCGGGTCTTCGTCTCGATCAGAACCAGCAATGTTGCCCGAGCTTCCTCCGGCAAGCAACTTGCCGGATCCTCTATGATCACAATCAGACGCGCTGCGTTCGCTGCGCCCAGGGGAACCACCTCTCCAAACTCCGTCAGGTGGCCGAGAAGCGCATTGATGGTTTGTGTGCGCTGACGGATCAGCAGCTCCCGGGCCCGGAAGACCATGACTGTAGCCTGCACATCTTCGCTCTTCACCGGCACGAAGCGCATCGATGGGCGTACCGCTGCTTGGCAAATCGCTTCAGCATCAGCGGCATCATTCTTTTGGCGTTTAACGAAGGGTTTGACGTAAGCGGGCGGGATTAGGCGCACTTCGTGGCCCAGCTTATCAATCTCACGGCCCCAGAAATGCGCGCCGCCGCACGCTTCCATCGCAACCACGCATCGCGGAAGTTGGCCGAAAAACGCCAAGACCTGCGTTCGACGTAACTTCTTGCGCAGAACCGCTTGGCCTGCGCCATCAGCTCCATGTACTTGGAATACATTCTTCGCCAAATCGAGACCGACTGTGGTAATATCTGACATGACCGCTCTCCTTTTTGTGGATCATTGCAGACCCATCTTGGCGCATCGATGCCGTCGGGCGGCGGTTACATCATCAAAGCCAGTTTGAACGACTGAAGTGAAGTGGCGCGCATCGTCGCGGTACTGATTACAAACTCAGTACAACCGTATGCCTGCGATAGCCACGTGTGCCTTAAACTCGCGACCAACTGCAAGAATACCGACCCGACGAAGCTGTGCCGGATCAAATATGGCGTCAGTTTTATGCGATATGAACGTGTCAAACGGTACCAGAAGCGTCTGCCATTCTTGTGGCGCCGTGAACTCAGTTCTAAAAGATTGCCATGGCCGCGTCAGTTGGTCAGTGCGTAGGCGAATATCGTATCGTTCGCCATTGCCGCTAACGTCCAGTTCAAGGCCAGTCCATTCGCTTGCATCAAAAGTGTTTTCATCAGCGCCTAGATTGCAAGCGATCTGTATAAAACCACCATTGTTGTCCAGCGACACATCCCCGTACAAGACGGACGCCTTGCGGCCTTGATACGTTTCTTGGCGCATGTCGCCGTTGGACACGCCACCCATTACATTGTCAGCGACGTATTCCCACGTTGGGTTAATATCCATCTTGCTGCGCCCCTTCATAACTGGGTGTTCAAACACGGTTTCTCAGACGATTGGCAGCATTTGGCAATTATCGCAACGATGGACCAAAGACCAATCATACAATAAATTTAGAGATTATTTTCTGAGATGGGGCCGCTCAATTACAGCACCGCCTCTGCGAAAATCCTTTTTGTCTGCTTGCTTGTGGGCATTCATAAGATACACAAGGGGCGGGCTGCCGAGACCAATCTTGCCCCAACTGAGGTTTATTGCACTCCTTCGCACCCAGAACTGCGGTCCATTGGGTTAAACGCGCAAGTATGGGCGTGCCTTCGAACGACTTCTAGTTTGATCTTAACGGTTCGCTTGGGCCTATCAGGACTGGCAGATTAATCGTGTTTGGCAGGCGAATGATGGGGGGGAGATCCGACATATCGTCAGCCCCCATGATTCTCATCATATTCTTGGCTGCTGGAACGCTTGGCGATAAGCACCACGGTGACGGCCTGCTGATGTGAAGAGGCGGTAAGCAAGGCATGGCTCATTGTGTATCGCCAACGTTCAGAAGTATCTGGTGCGTGACCTGCTAACGAAAGTATTTTGAGCTAAACCGGTATGAAAATAAAGCGGGCAAACACCTTATAGCAAAGTACGCGCAACTACAGATTTTTTCATATTTTTTAGAGGCATTTCTTGTTGTATGATTGTTGGATCAGCGACACAGTTAGACCTCCGGCATTAAAGCTCTTTTGCTAGCTGTGAAACGAGCAATGCTAGGCCTCGATCCCGTACAAGGGTCAGAAGTGAAGAAATCAAAGGATAGATCTGTGGCAGGAAGTAAGAGAGGTGAGGGCTGGATAGTCGTGCTCGTGGTTGTTGTTGGGGGCCTCATTTACCTTTTGTCCAAGGGTCTGGAAGGCGACTTAGCTACGATTACAATCGTAGCGGGCGGCTTGTTAACGGTTGTTGCGTTGGGCGGTTATTATTCAGGGGGGAGTGAGAAAGCGCGCATTGAAGAGGCACATCGGCAAATCAGAACTATCACCGAGAAGCACCAAGATGCCCTTGGGAAAATTTACCGCCAGAAAGTTTACCAAGGTCACTACGGTGAACAAAAATACGAGGCATTCGACAAGGAAGTTAATTATTTTTACCAGAATATTATGCTGCCTGAGCTGAACATTTCCGAGGACCTGCTGCTGCTACCCGAACTCTATGAATATGTCGTTGACCAAGTCTACATAACGGCGGAGTCTGCGTTTCCGGGCGTTTCAATAGATACGATCCCGCACGACCCAATCGAATTTGAACATTGGACTGCGAGCGTGCTTAACATGCACGGCTGGGACGCTCAGGCAACCCAAGGAAGTGGCGATCAAGGTTCAGACGTTGTGGCTATTTATGGACGCCACAAATGTATTATCCAATGCAAATTGTACAGAAGCCCAGTTGGGAACAAAGCTGTGCAAGAAGTTAATGCTGCGAAAACGTTTTTTGATGGCGACAGCGCTGTCGTGGTTGGAAAGAGTGGCTATACACGATCCGCAATGCAACTGGCCGACAAGAATGGCGTCCGGCTCATAGATGTTTCTGAGCTGCCGAACCTATCAAACGCTTTGGGATTATCAAACCTGACTTAACCGCAAAAAATGCCGCAGATACCCGAAATAGTCATCAAATAGGAAATGAACAAAGCCCTAGGATCAGGACTCATAACCAGAATATGACGATTGCGGCGAGGAAGACTGTTGGTGATCTGTCGTAGCGAGTTGCGACGCGGCGCCAATCTTTGAGCCTTCCGAACATTCTCTCGATACGGTTGCGTCGTTTGTAACGGCGCTTGTCGTACTTGACGGTCTTTTTGCGCGACTTGCGTCCGGGGATGCAGGGCTTTGTGCCCTTGTCTACAAGGGTTTCGCGGAACCAGTCAGCATCATATCCTCTGTCAACAAGGAGCCACTCGGCTTCAGGCAGGCCATTCATTAGCGCAGCTGCGCCGGTATAATCGCTCACCTGACCTGCAGTAATAAACAAGCGGACCGGGCGACCACTGGTATCTGTAACCGCATGCAGCTTGGCCCCTCTTGTCTTATGATTTTGGCAGTTTTTATGCGAAGCTGGAACAGCTGCGCAGCACGTTATTTATGCCAGGCAGCGGCGGAGGTTGGACCGTTCCCCTCTTGGTCGTTGAGGACCGTCGCTGAGTAAGGTCACCTCCGTCTTTTTTTTGAAACCTGAACGGATACTTGGGCTTTGGGCCCGCATGACAAGACAAGGCTTGGATTCAAACATCAAGTGCAACGGTTGATTTGAAGGCCGCGATTTCGTCGGCCATGGCTTCAGCGGGTGTTCTCCAACCGAGAGTTTTTCTCGGACGGTTGTTCATCAGGTTTGCAACGTCGTTCAGCCATGTTTGGCTTGCACCGTTCAGGTCAGTTCCTTTGGGCATGTACTGACGCAGCAGTCCGTTGGTGTTCTCGTTGCTGCCACGCTGCCAAGGCGCATGCGGATCGCAGAACCAGATATCGATCTTCAACCGTCTGGCGAGTTCGGGGTGGCAGGCCATTTCGGAGCCGCGGTCGTAGGTCATGCTCTTGCGCAAAGCAGCGGGTAGTCGTCTCATCTGGCGGGTGAAGCTGTCGAGCGCGGCCTCGGCCCCATTGCCGTCCATTTTGCAAAGAATGACAAAGCGTGTCTTGCGCTCGACCAAGGTCCCCACTGACGAGCGATTGAATGCGCCCTTGATGAGGTCGCCCTCCCAATAGCCTGGTACCAGTCGCGCTTCGATCTCTTCAGGGCGGTTGATAATGCGCAATGATTCCGGGACCATAGCACTGCCCGCCGCTGTCCTGCGCTTGAGCCCACGCTTAGGCTTCGCTTGACGCAACGCCTCGATCATCGCCGCCTTCAGCCCACCACGTGGCTGCGCGTAAATCGCGGCATAGATGGTCTCATGGCTCACATGGGCGGATGGATCATCAGGCTTCATGAGACGCAGTCTCTGCGCAATCTGCTCAGGCGACCAGTGCAGATGTACGAGCTTGCCATGAACGAAACGATAAAGATCGCTCCCCTCCACAAGCTTGCGCTTGCGGCGGCAGCGCGCGCGCCGGGCATCATACGGAACGTATCAACGACTTTGAGACAGTGGCTTTTGGACTTTAGGCTTGGGTTTCTTCGGTTGGTTTTGGTGGGTTGATCCAGACGGCGGTCGGGATTTGAGGCGGTTTTGGTGGTTTGTGTACGAAGCGTTCGGGCGTGGCGAGGAATGCCGCGTCTAGTGTTGCTTGTCGCGCGGTGTAGATTTCTTGGGTCTGCCCAAAATGGATTTGGTCGGGCGTCATCAGACCAATCTCGGCGTTATGATGGTCTTGGTTATACCATGCAAAGAACCTGCGGCAGAATGCGCGAGCCTGCTCGATGGTTTCAAAGTTCTTGGGGAACTCTGGCTGATATTTCAGTGTTTTGAAGTGGGCTTCGGAGAACGGGTTGTCGTTTGAGGTGTGGGGCCGACTGTGGGACTTGAGCACACCAAGATCAACCAGCATCAGAGCTGTCGTCTTTGCCTTCATGGGCCCACCGCGATCTGCATGCAATGTCAGCTGATCGCGTGGAACCTCGTGTTTTTCCATCGCGTCGATGAACAGCTCTTTGAACTGGCTGGCGCTCTCCGCGTGCTCGACGCGCCAGCCAACAACGCGGCGGCTGAAGATGTCGAGGATGACATAGAGATAGAAGTAGGACCATTTCACCGGGCCCCTCAGCTTGGTGATGTCCCAAGACCAGACCTGATTGGGGGCTTCAGCTAGAAGTTCAGGCTTTTGATAGACGGGATGTGTGCGCTGTCGGCGGCGTTCGCCAACTTCGCCCTGCGCGGCCAATATCCGATACATCGTGCGGATTGAACACAGATAGGTGCCTTCATCCAGCAAGGTGGCAAAGACCTCTGTGGGCGTCTGATCCGCAAAGCGGGGTTCGCGCAGGTGGTGCAATACCTGGTCTCTTTCCCTTTCCGGCAGAGCCCGCGAAGACGCTGCGCGCGGTGGGCGTGTGCGTGGTGGTGCCGTCAGCGCCGCACGCTGTCGAAGAACGCTCGCGCGCGATAATGATAGCGCGGCGCAGACAGCCGAGGTCAAGCCGCTGCCGGTGGGCAATGCAATCGCGACGGCCATCATGATTTGCCGCTGCGCTCTTGCGTCTGCTCCATCTCGTCCAGAAGTCCCGCCACTTTTTTTTGGATGGCAATGATGGCTTCCGCCTGATCCAGACGGCGCCGCAAGGCTGTCACCTCACGGTTGGCCTTGGTCAGCTCAGCTTGCAATGGATTGGCAGGTGCCTTTTGTGGGCCACGGCGCATTGGCTGCAATGCACCCAATGTGCCGGCCGCCCGCGCACGGCGCCAATCGGTCAGTGCAGAGGAATAAAGCCCCTCCCGCCGTAGAATGGCGGAAACCCCGCCAGTGTCTGCCACTTGGTCCGTCTCATCCAGAATGCGCAGTTTGTATTTGGCTGTGAAGTTGCGCCGCTTCGGGATGCTCGTCAGTTCCGCTGTGGGAGCCAACGGCGCATTAACAACGCGGGGAGGCGACGTCGGGGCCAAAACGGCTCCAGATCCAGCATCTGGCGAAAGTGGTGATTGTGAAGGCATAACCATGGGTTCGTTCTCCTACGCCCTCAAGTGTAAACTTTAGCCAGTCAATTGTCTCACGCTTATTGGCACGGAGGGTGGCGAGTTGCGACGCGGCGCCAATCTTTGAGCCTTCCGAACATTCTCTCGATACGGTTGCGTCGTTTGTAACGGCGCTTGTCGTACTTGACGGTCTTTTTGCGCGACTTGCGACCGGGGATGCAGGGCGTTGTGCCCTTGTCTACAAGGGTTTCACGGAACCAATCAGCATCGTACCCTCTGTCAGCGAGGAGCCAGTCAGCCTCAGGCAGATTATTCATCAAGGCGGCTGCACCAGTGTAATCACTGACTTGTCCTGCTGTGATGAAGAGGCGGATTGGTCGTCCGCTGGTGTCTGTGACAGCATGTAGCTTTGTATTCATACCGCCCTTGGTCAACCCGATCAGGCGTCCTCGCCCCCCTTTTTTAACCGCAGGCTGGCGGCCGTACGATGTGCTTTGAGGTAGGTGGCGTCCACTGCCCGGCAGTCGAAACGCAGTTTCGATGAGAGGGGATTGAGATGGTTTTGTTGTCGGGGGCCTGCTCGGCCAGCCCCATCAAGATTTGGGCAAATATGCCCATATCACTCCAGCGCTTCCATCGATTATATAGCGTCTTCGGCGGTCCATACTCGGAAGGTGCATCACACCACCTTAAACCATTGCGATTGATGAAGATAATGCCACTCAAAACACGACGGTCATCAACACGAGCACGACCTCGGCTCTTTGGAAAGTACGGCCGGAGACGCTCCATCTGCGCCTCAGTCAGCCAATACAAATTGCTCATAATATCCCCCTACAATTGAAGACTATGAATCACCACAACGCGACAAACTCAATCAATTAATGGGTCCTGACCCTAAGGTGTGCGTCGTGGATTTTCTTTATCTATGCGTTCTTGCAGCAACTTGCCAAAGCTGCCGCATGGTTTATTTTGACAGTCGTCCCACTCACTCATTCCCAATGATATTAACTTTCAGCGTACACGACGAGAGATTGCCCTCCAAAGATTCTTGATCCGATAGATTTTCCTAACGCTAAGGTTGTCAATCTGAAAGGCAAGACTGCGAGCTGTCTGATGTTTCTTGGAGGAATACTCAAAAAAGCTGTTGAGAGAAAGCTATCTTTAATTGTAAAACCACAGTCTTTTAATGTTTCAAGTGCTGTATATTCACTGAAATAATGCAAATGTCCTACTTCTGTTCGAGCATATTTTATGCCATTGGTGAGAACCTTCATCACATTCATATCAAGAGGTATGTTAAGGCTTATCCCCTTTGCTCCGGCGGCACCTGATGTAGTGCGAAGCGGCTTGCCAATCTAGAATGTTCTGGTATTGTTCTTCCCATGCCAGCCAGATGGAAAAACGACAAACCCATGTCCCGCCCCGCGTTCGACGCCAGGTTTTCTGATGAGGAAGCGTGTTCGCATTATCTGGTGGAACATCGTTGGCCTGAGGGCTTCGTCTGTCCTTCCTGTGGCACCTGCAAGGGCTGGCCGTTAAAGCGAAATCGCGCGACTTGGGAATGTGCCGGTTGCGCACGGCAGACATCCGTGACGGCTGGCACGGTAATGCACAGCAGCCATTTGCCGTTGCGAATTTGGTTTCTTGCCGCGCACATCATCACCAGCCATTCCAACGGCATGTCAGCGCTGCAACTTCAGGCGCAACTTGGCCTTGGCAGCTACAAGACGGGTCGCCATCGTCGCTCGGACCGATGGCGCTTCTCGGCGACCTCCTCTTGCAAAAGCTGCGGCGGTCGATGGTCAACCCTGACCGCAACCCCCTAAAAGACCTTGTCGAAATCGATGAAACAGAGATGCCGTTCCGGTCCCGGCATGATCCCGAGGACCGGCCAAAGGGTGGGCGCAGCCCGGTTGGAAAGATGTTTGTCGTCTGTGCCGTCGAGTTATCAAGTGACGGACATCCGCGCCGTATCAGGATGAAACACATTCCCGACGGCGCGTCAAAGACGCTGCACGGGTTCATTGGTCAGGCTGTAGAGCCTGGCGCTCACATCATCACGGATGGCTGGCTCGGTTACGAAAATCCTCCTGCAAACACGCATGAGGCAAAGGTCGTCAGCGGCAAGAAGGCACACGACATACTCCACTGGGTCCACCGCGTGTTCTCCAACCTAAAAACGTGGGCAAAAGGCGTCTTCCACGGCCTCAGAAAGTGCCATCTACAACGCTATCTCGACGAATTCGTGTTCCGCTGGAACCGACGGCGACACATGCGAAGCGCCTTCGACACGCTGCTGGGGATCGGTGTTGGTCTCGGGCCAGCGACATATCGTGATTTTGTTGAACAGCGCGCCTGAAGGGCCTCGTTCACGGCAAAAGCCACGCCCTATAAACCCACCAGACGTTACAAACTGATCCGATCCGCCTCTAAAGCCACAAGGGCAAGATTCTGCGCCGCGTCAACATGTGGGGCAACCGGACTAAAAGGGATAAGTCTTAGGTATGTTAATGATAAAACTCTGTCCAATCTTCTTGACGTTGTGAAGAAATTAATAATAATCTTGTAAAGGCTTATCTCCTTTGCTCCGGCGGCACTTGATGTAGTGCGACGCGGCTTGCCAATCTAGAGTGTTCTGGTATTGTTCCACCTATGCCAGCCAGATGAAAAAACGACAAACCCATGTCCCGCCCGGCGTTCGATGCCAGGTTTTCTGATGAGGAAGCGTGCTCGCATTCTCCGGCGGAACATCGTTGGCCTGAGGGCTTCGTGTGTCCGTCCTGTGGCACCTGCAAGGGCTGGCCGTTAAAGCGAAGTCGCGCGACTTGGGAATGTGCCGGTTGCGCACGGCAGACATTCGTGACGGCTGGCACGGTGATGCACAGCAGCCATTTGCCGTTGCGAATTTGGTTTCTTGCCGCGCACATCATCACCAGCCATTCCAACGGCATGTCAGCGCAGCAACTTCAGGCGCAACTTGGCCTTGGCAGCTACAAGACGGGTCGCCATCGTCGCTCGGACCGATGGCGCTTCTCGGCGACCTCCTCTTGCAAAAGCTGCGGCGGTCGATGGTCAACCCTGACCGCAACCCCCTGAAAGACCTTGTCGAAATCGATGAAACAGAGATGCCGTTCCGGTCCCGGCATGATCCCGAGAACCGGCCAAAGGGTGGGCGCAGCCCCGTCGGAAAGATGTTTGTCGTCTGTGCCGTCGAGTTATCAAGTGACGGACATCCGCGCCGTATCAGGATGAAACACATTCCCGACGGCGCGTCAAAGACGCTGCACGGGTTCATTGGTCAGGCTGTAGAGCCTGGCGCTCACATCATCACGGATGGCTGGCTCGGTTACGAAAATCCTCCTGCAAACACGCATGAGGCGAAGGTCGTCAGCGGCAAAAAGGCACGCGACATACTCCACTGGGTCCACCGCGTGTTCTCCAACCTAAAAACGTGGGCAAAAGGCGTCTTCCACGGCCTCAGAAAGTGCCATCTGCAACGCTATCTTGACGAATTCGTGTTCCGCTGGAACCGACGGCGACACATGCGAAGCGGCTTCGACACGCTGCTGGGGATCGGTGTTGGTCTCGGGCCAGCGACATATCGTGATTTTGTTAAACAGCGCGCCTGAAGGGCCTCGTTCACGGCAAAAGCCACGCCCTATAAACCCACCAGACGTTACAAACTGATCCGATCCGCCTCTAAAGCCACAAGGGCAAGATTCTGCGCCGCGTCAACATGTGGGGCAACCGGACTAAAAGGGATAAGCCTTAGGTTTGGGTATGGGCTCATTTTGTGATTATTTCCGTGGTTATTCGCATTCTCCTTTTCTTCTGGCGTGGTGACAGCCCGTTTTCCTTCATTGTTCGCGCCACGCAGCGCTCAGATACGGACCTACGAGCAGCTAACAAATCCTCGTAAATCCGCTTGAACCCGTAGCATTTCTTACTGCCTTTAACCGATTTGTGCAAAAAAAGCCGTGTTTGGCCATCAAACGCGGCACCGCCAGTTATGGTACAGATGTTATCTGCTCTCACTTGGCCGCCGTGAGGAAACACGTCGTGATTGCCGGTTGGTCCCGCTTTGTTAAAAACATGATGAAAACTGCCCTAAAGTCCACCGGCGCAAGCGGGGAAACACTGCCGAATGCGACCAAATTGACTCATGCACCTTGACGTTGGGACCATGAGGGCTTTGTTAAGAGTCAGACATCCTAATTCTAAACATGAGGTTTCCCAATGGCTTTCGAACTTCCCGATCTTCCATACGCCCACGACGCGCTTGCGACCAAAGGCATGTCCGCCGAAACGCTTGAGTACCACCACGATAAGCACCACAACGCCTACGTCGAAAACGGCAATAAGGCGATTGCTGGAACTGAATGGGACGGCAAGTCCCTGGAAGATATTATCACTGGTACGTATGACGCATCCGCCGTCGCGCAATCGGGCATTTTCAACAACATCTCCCAGCTTTGGAACCACAACCAGTTTTGGGAAATGATGGGTCCCAACGGTGGGGCGATGCCGTCCGAACTTGAGGCCGCGATCAAAGACAGCTTTGGATCAGTCGACGACTTCAAATCGCAGTTTTCCGCTGCGGGCGCAGGTCAGTTCGGGTCCGGTTGGGCGTGGCTGGTCAAAGACACTGACGGCAGCCTGAAGGTCACCAAGACCGAAAACGGCGTGAACCCTGTGTGCTTTGGCCAAACGGCACTGCTGGGCTGTGATGTGTGGGAACATTCTTATTACATCGACTTCCGCAACGCGCGTCCAAAGTATTTGAACAACTTCCTCGACAATCTTGTGAACTGGGAAAACGTCGCATCCCGCATGTGATGATTGCTCATTCCAAAAGGAAAGGCCCGCCTGCAACGGCGGGCCTTTTTTGTGGTTTGGGTCAATTTTGAGGGCAATTTGCGAAAACTGCTAGGCCCGTGCTTCATATCCCAGTGACGCACGTGCGATTTGTGCCTCGTGACTGCGCAAGACAATGCGCGCGTCGCGGAACCCGAGGTTGAGTTTTGGGTCCTTTAATTCTGGGAACAAAGAATAAACCTCGTCAACTTGATCAGATGCCATTCCAGTCATCGTCTATGCGCCCAGCTGAAAGCTTTCGGTCCAGATGGCATCGACCATCAGAACCTCATGGCGGGCACACAAGCGATGCAAATAGCTTACATTGCGTGGCGCGACTTTTTCGACGCAGTGCATGCCGACAAGGTGTTTGGCTGCCACAAGCACCTCGTCCTCACCGAAATTCACCGTTAGTCGCGGGCCGTTCAACAGGATGCGATGGTTTGGCGACACGATCATATCTGACATTGGCATGCCGTGGCCAAACGCACCTTTGTGAATACGGATTAAACTAAATACAATAAGGCGACAGGTAGGCGGAGCCGCGTAATTATTCGCTAAAGATACTCGCCCAGCGGGTCAAAATAAGACGCAATGGTTTATAGCGTGCTAACGCCTGTCCCCTCTAGGGGCAAAGATTCGTGAATTATCACCAATAACATTGGTGCGTCAGCTGGCGCTGGCCCGCACTGCCGCGAGGTCCGTGGTCAGCGTGTCCACATCAGGCACGACGGTCAGGAAGTCGCGCAGGCTGGCATCGGCGAACCCTTGGTCGATGATCTGATCCATCAAGGCCAAAAGCGGGTCCCAGTAGCCGTTCTGATTTAGCACGAAAATTGGTTTCGCGTGCAGGCCAAGCTGGCGCCATGTCAGTGCCTCAAACAATTCATCCATCGAGCCCGCGCCGCCGGGCAGAACAACGACAGCATCGGCGTTCATCAGCATGACCTTTTTACGCTCGTGCATGGTTTCAGTAACGATGAAGGTCGTCAGGTCGGTCTTACCGACCTCCCAGTCTAGTAAGTGTTGTGGGATCACACCGAACGTATCGCCGCCGCCCGCCTGCGCTGCGCGCGCCACGCGCCCCATCAACCCGACATCACCAGCGCCGTAAACCAGCCGCCAGCCGTTGCGCGCTAGCATCGTGCCACAATCTGTTGCGGCTTGGGCATAGGCGGGATCGAGCCCATCGCGTGAGCCGCAGTAGACGCAAACAGAAAAACTGCGCTTGAAGGGGGTGCTGTTGGTCATGATTGGTCCAATCAAAGGGAGGGGGTGCGAAAGCATCTTTTGACCCCTGATAGTCCCGTTGTTACAGTCTGCCAACTGTTGGGGAGCTAAATCGTGCAGACCAGAAATTTAATGATCACCGGTGGCCTTGTATCGGCGGTGGCAATTGCTGTTGCGGTGTACCTTTGGCCGATGCCGGACCTGACCAGTGCGCCGCTTGCGCCAGTGCAAAACTCGGGGAAAACTTTGGGGCAAGATGTGGTAACTAACGCAGCGCTTGATACTGTGGCTCCTGATCCTGTTCTCCAAGACGAGGCCATTTCACAACCTGCCGGTGATGATATGCAAGCCCGAGAACCCGCGGACGTACCTGTTATTGACACAGTTAATTTGACAGACCTGCGGTTCGAACCGGATGGCGGTTTCGTTGTGTCCGGTCTGGTTACGCCGGACCTGCCTGTTGCTGCGATGGTTAATGATGTCGAGGTCGAACGGGTCATGGCCAACACCGACGGCACATTTTTTATCGTCGGTTTTTTGGGCTTTTCAGACGCGCCACGTATCCTGACAGTCGTGAGCGATCCTGACGGAACGCCGACACTGGCGGAGCAAACATTTGTGCTGGCCGCCAATCCTGCGCCGGTTGTTGTTGCGAATACTGAAGTTGAGATTGCGGTTGAGCCCGAAACGACACTTGCGCAAGTGGCCGCAGCCGTATCGGCTGATGCCGCCACAGAGAGTCTGACGCCAATCAACGCACCTGTTCAAACACCCGCTCAATCACCTGTTGAAATACCTGTCGAGTCGTCAATTGAAGCACCTGATGTGACAGTGGCGCAGGTTTCGGTTGAAACACCAACGCCTGACCCAACCTCAACGGAGCCATTAATTGAGAGCGACGCTGCGCAAAGCACGACAGCCAATCCGTCCACCCCTGCAATTCTTGCCATCACGCAAGACGGAGTCGATGTGATCCAGCCAGCGGTTGCCGCCGACACGCCGCCCGAAGTCATGTCCAACGTCGCCCTCGATGCCATTACCTATGAACCCTCGGGCGACGTAATCTTGCGTGGCCGCGCCATTGGGCAAGGTGGCGACGGGTTTGTGCAGGTCTACATTAATAACGCGCCTGTCAGCCGCCTTCCGATTGACGCGAACGGCACATGGCGCGGCGATTTACCGGATGTAAAAACGGGCGTTTACAACTTGCGAATTGATGAAATAGACGCGGCGGGTGACGTGGTCAGCCGCATCGAAACGCCGTTCTTGCGCGAAGACCCTGCCGATGTTATCGCAGCCATGGCAAACGACGTCGCGAATCCGAACTTCACCGTGGCAACACGCACGGTGCAGCCCGGCGCGACGCTGTGGGCGATTGCCGAGGAACGCTACGGATCGGGGATTTTGTACCTGAAGGTGTTCGAGGCCAACCGCGACCGCATCCGCGATCCTGACCTGATTTATCCCGGTCAGGTATTTACGGTGCCGCCACCAGACGTGGCGGACAACAATTGAGCGATCTGGGCGGCGTTCCACGGCTGGCATGGGACTGGTTCCGCGATGGGCGCGGTGTAGTTGTGGCAACGGTCGTTGAAACATGGGGCTCGGCCCCGCGACCTGTCGGCAGCCAATTGGTGATCCGTGATGATGGTCACATGGAAGGGTCCGTGTCGGGCGGCTGTGTTGAAGGCGCGGTGATCGTTGAAGCGCTCGAGGCGTTAGAGGGCGGTCCAGACCAAAAACACGCGCGGCTGCTGGAGTTTGGCGTCACTGACGACGAAGCCTTTGCCGTCGGGCTTGCCTGCGGTGGTCGCATCAAGGTGCTGGTCGAACCGGTTGTCGGACAGGCAAACGGGGAAGCGACGCGTGGTGCGATGACCGTCGATGTCTTGGCGCAACTGGTTACGCAGCGCGAGGCGCGCGTGCCGGTGGCCTATGTCGCAGATTTGGACGGCACAACGCGACAACTGGACAGCGCGCAGGCCTATCCTGACCGGTTCCGGCTGGATCGTTCCGGTGTAGAAGACGACGCGCGCACGTTTGTGGCCGTCCACAACCCGCCCTTGCGGATGTTTGTCGTTGGCGGTGTTCATATCGCGCAATTATTGGTGCCGATGGCGCGCGCCTGCGGCTATGACGTCGCGCTTGTTGATCCGCGCCCCTCATTCGCGTCGCCGACGCGGTTTCCTGACCTGCAAATTCTGGACGATTGGCCGGACGACGCATTGCAGGCGGTGGGTCTTGATGCGCGTTGTGCCGTTGTGACGTTGACCCATGATCCGAAACTGGATGACCCCGCGATTATGGCAGCGCTGCGCTCGGACGTGTTTTACCTTGGCTGTCTGGGATCAAAACGGACCCACGCCAAACGCGTTGAACGATTGCAAAAGGCGGGGTTTGGCGCGGACGCAATTGCGCGGATCAATGCGCCTGTGGGGCTAGACATCGGTGGGCGATCACCGGCTGAAATTGCAGTCAGTGTCATTGCGCAGGTGACGCAAATCTTGCGACAAGGATAACGCTTCACGAAAAAGGTGTTCTCAGATCGATGATGGCGTGTTTAACTCCACCAACACTTGCACATCTGGGAGGATCGCACATGGCACAGGTTTCAATGACTGTGAATGGCAAAGCTGTCAGCGGTGACGTCGAAGGACGCACGCTGCTGTCGGATTTTTTGCGCATAGATTTGAATTTGACGGGCACGCATATTGGCTGTGACACCAGCCAATGCGGCGCCTGTGTGGTGCATGTGAATGGTGAAGCGGTGAAGGCCTGCACGATGTTTGCAGCCGAAGCAGACGGCGCGGATGTTGGCACAATCGAAGGACAGGCCAATGAGGACGGCTCCCTGAACGTGATCCAGCAGGCGTTTCAAGACCACCACGGATTGCAGTGCGGTTTTTGCACGCCGGGCATGGTGATGTCGACGGCGTCCTTGCTCAAGGAAAACCCGAAACCGTCAGTGCAAGAGATCCGCACGTATCTTGACGGCAATATTTGCCGCTGCACGGGCTACCACAATATCGTCAAAGCCATCATGGCCGCGTCCGGACAGGACGTATCCGCCATCGCCGCTGAATAAATTCGCCAGCCCATCCAGCTTTGGCTGTTTTCGCGGGGAGGCGAGGGCAGCGCAGTAAAGCAGGTGAGTGGCTTTTAGGGAGGACTGAAAATGCCCAAAGACAACACACAAACAGACGGCGGAATCGGCGCCAGCACGCTGCGCCGCGAAGATATCCGGTTTTTGACTGGCGAAGGCATGTATACCGATGACATCCAACTGCAGGGTCAGACCCATGCAGTGTTCGCGCGATCTGACGTCGCCAACGGGGTGATCAAATCAATTGATACCAGCGTGGCTGCGGCGATGCCCGGCGTGTTGGCGGTGTTCACAGGGGCGGATTTCGCCGAAGTCGGCGGCAACCCCGCAGGCTGGCTGATCAATTCCCGCGACGGTGAGCCGATGAAAGAACCCAAGCGCCCCGTATTGGCCCACGGCAAGGTGCGCCATGTCGGAGACGCCTATGCAGCGGTGATCGCTGAAACTCGCGCGCAGGCCATGGATGCGGTGGCGGCGATTGAAGCTGATATCGAAGAACTGCCCGCAGTTATCAACATGGCTGAGGCGGTCAAAGGCGGCAGTCTGGTCCACGACGAAATTGAAACCAATGTCTGTTTTGATTGGGGTTGGATCGAAGACAACCGCGCTGCGACCGACGCCGCAATCAAGGCAGCACCTCATGTGACGACACTGGAACTGGTCAACAACCGTCTGGTGCCCAATGCGATGGAACCCCGTGCATCTACCGCCGATTACAACAAGGGCACGGGTGAATACACGCTTTATACGACCAGCCAGAACCCGCACCTTACACGGCTGCTGATTTCGGCGTTTGTGCTGGGCATTCCCGAAAACAAGCTGCGGGTGATTGCACCCGATGTGGGTGGCGGATTCGGCTCAAAAATCTATCATTATGGCGAAGAGGCACTGGTGCTGGCGGCCTCCAAAAAGCTAAAGCGCCCAGTCCGGTGGACCGCGTCACGATCTGAAAGCTTCCTGACCGATGCCCACGGGCGCGATCACGTCACCAAGATCGAATTGGCCTGTGAAAAAGAAGGCACATTTATCGCGTTCCGCACAGAGACAATGGCCAATGTTGGCGCGTACTTGTCGAATTTTTCCACCGTCACACCGACGTTTTTGCATGGTACATTGATGGCGGACAATTACACGGTGCCCAATGTCTACGTGAACGTGAAGGCGGTGTTTACCAATACAGCGCCCGTTGACGCCTACCGTGGCGCCGGGCGACCAGAGGCCACCTATTCCATCGAACGGGTCATCGACATGACTGCGCGCGAACTTGGGATGGACCCGGTTGAATTGCGGCGGATGAACTTCGTCAAGCCCGATCAGTATCCATTCGCCTCTGCCGCGGGTCTTGAATACGACAGCGGCAATTACGACCGTCAGATGGACAAGCTTGAAGCGATGATTGATCGCGACGGATTCGAGGCGCGCCGCATCGAGAGCGCGAAAAATGGCAAACTGCGCGGGCTGGGCTTGAACGCCTATATTGAGGCCTGCGGCATCGCGCCGTCCAATCTGGTTGGCATCCTTGGTGCGCGTGTAGGGCTGTATGATGCAGCCACCGTGCGGGTGAATGCCACGGGCAGTCTGGCCGTGATGGTCGGGGCGCACAGTCACGGGCAGGGGCACGAAACAGCCTTTCCACAAATCGTCGCGGATATGTTGGGGATTGATCTCGAAAGCATTGAAATCGTGCATGGTGACACGGCGAAAATTCCGTTTGGCATGGGAACCTACGGGTCGCGGTCGCTAGCGGTGTGCGGGTCGGCAATGGTTCGTGCGACGGAAAAGATCATCGTGAAGGCTAAGAAGATTGCAGCGCATATGTTGGAAGCGTCGGACGCGGATATTGAACTGGTCGATGGCCAGTTTACCGTCGCAGGCACCGACAAATCGGTGAGCTTCGGCGAAGTCGCGCTGAAGGCCTACATCCCGCACCAATACCCGATCGAAGACATCGAGCCGGGATTGGAGGAGACGGCATTTTACGACCCAGCCAACTTTACCTACCCGTCTGGTGCCTATGCCTGTGAGGTCGAGGTCGATCCCGAAACCGGAAAAGTCACCATTGAAAAGTTTGCGGCAGCGGATGATTTTGGAAATATTATCAACCCGATGATCGTGACCGGACAGGTGCATGGCGGCATCGGCCAAGGCATCGGGCAAGCCTTGATTGAACAGACCAGCTATGACAGAGACGGCCAACTTCTGAGCGCGTCCTACATGGATTATGCGATGCCACGGGCGGATGATATGCCGTTTTATCAGGTGAACCACGACGACGGTACACCGTGCACGCACAACCCGCTGGGCGTCAAAGTTTGCGGCGAAGCGGGGGGCGATCGGATCGCCGCCAACTGTCGTAAACGCTGTCATCGACGCACTGCAACGCGGAGGCAAAAATATCACCCACATCGACATGCCCCTGACGCCGTCGCGCGTTTGGGACGCCATGAACGCCAAAGGAGTTTGAGAGATGTATAACTTTGAAATGACACGTCCCTCGACCATTGCGGACGCCGTGAATGCATTGAAAAAAGAAGACGCGCAGGCGCTGGGCGGCGGGCAGACGTTGATCCCGACGCTCAAGCAGCGCCTTGCGATGCCATCGATTTTGGTCAGCCTGACGGCAATCGGTGAAATGCAGGGCGTGTGCATGTCCGACGCTGGAGAGGTTTGCGTTGGCGGCGCGACAACCCATGCAACCGTTGCACGCGAGGCCACGGCCTATCCTGGTTTGGCGGCAATGGCGGCGCGGATCGGTGATCCTGCGGTGCGCAATCGCGGGACCATCGGCGGCAGTTTGGTTAACAATGACCCGTCCGCCTGTTATCCGGCGGCAGCGCTGGCGTCCGGCGCGAGCATTATCACCAACAGCCGCGAAATTGCCGCTGACGATTATTTTCAAGGCATGTTCACGACCGCTTTGGAGGAGGGCGAGGTTGTCACCGAGGTCCGGTTTCCGGTGCCGCAAAAATCCCACTATGAAAAGTTCGTACAGCCCGCGTCGCGGTTTGCCTTGGTGGGTGTGATGGTCGCAAAATATGCAGATGGGGTGCGTGTGGCCGTGACGGGCGCGTCTGAAAGTGGCGTGTTCCGCTGGACCGAAGCCGAGGCCGCGCTGAGTGCCGATTTCACAGCCGACGCATTAGGTGATCTGTCTTTGGACGGTGACGGCATGATTGCCGATCTGCATGGATCGGGCGCATACCGCGCCCATCTCGTTAAGGTCATGACCGGACGCGCGGTCAAAGCTGCAATCTGATTTCTCGGCGGCTACAACCTGAATAGGGCCTCTGCGACAGTGTCGTAGGGGTCTTTTTCATGGCTTTGAGCGGGCATACGCAGTGTTGTCGGCGGCTTTCCGCAAGCGGCGAAAATATACCAGAAATGTTAAGATACATTGCTGGTTATTTCGTAACTCCCAAGCACCCCAGCCGCCAACGGGGTTTTTTGTCAGTTTTGGTGTGAACCTCCTTGGCCATTGTGCGCATGAATTTTCTGTTGTGGTCTGAATTTTGTGGCGCTGTGACGATTTCTCTGAATCATTGGTGGAATGGACCAAGTTACTGCTCTTGAACAACTCCTCGCCACGGCTCTGCGCAGGATCGCCGAGTTGGAAGCCGCGTTGGCGAGCATGGCGCAAGAGAATGCGGATCTGCGGCGTCAGTTGGCCAAGAACAGCAGTAATAGCAGCAAGCCGCCTTCGAGTGATGGGTTGAAGAAGCCGGTACCGCGTAGCCTGCGTGGTAAGTCCGGTAAGAAAAGTGGTGGTTAAGTTGGCCACCGAGGCGACACCCTACGTCAGACAGCAACGCCTGACTTTGTGGAGCGACATGAGGCTGAGGCCTGTGGCACCTGTCAGCATGGCTTGACGGCTGGGATGATCAAGGCGGTGGAGAGGCGTCAGGTTTATGACATACCGGTGCCGCGTCTGGAGGTCACAGAGCATCAGGCAGCGATTTATTGTTGTGGCCATTGCCGAGCCACGACGACAGCCACCTTTCCCGATGGCGTGAATGCACACGTGCAATACGGTAAGCGCATTCGGGCGGCGGCGGTCTACTGCAATGTTCAGCAGCTGATCCCCGAGGATCGGGTCTGCCAACTCCTGCGTGATTTGTTTGGTGCCACCAGCCTATGCGCGGCCAGCGTGACCAACTGGGTGAACGGCACAGCGCGTACCTTGGGTGGCGTCGTCGAACACATTCTGGCCCGGCTCAATGAAGGCGGCGTTCGGCATCTGGATGAGACCGGACTTCGTGTTGCTGGTAAGCTGCACTGGCTGCACTCAATCAGCGATCTCGCCTTCACGCATTATCGCATCAGCGCCAAGCGCGGTGCTGTTCCATCCTTCCTGACCGGCGGGACAATTGTTCATGACCACTGGAAGTCCTATTACGCCCATATGAGTGGGGTGGACGCGCACGCCCTGTGCGGGGCGCATCATTTACGGGAACTCAAGGCCATCGAAGAAATCGAAAAGGAGCCGTGGGCGTGCGCGATGAGCGTGCTGCTCAACAGCGCCAATCAGCTCAAGTGCGCGGCTCAGGGGCGAGGCGAGACCGAACTCCCCACGTCGGTTCACCACGGCATCCTCACCAAATACATGGCTATCCTCACCGAGGGCCTCGCCTTCCATGAGCGACAAGACCCACTGGCTAGACGCACTGGTGCGCGAGGCCGAAAAGCCAGGCGGCCAGGCCATAACCTTCTGGTCCGCTTGCGCGACTACCGTGATGACGTCCTAAGGTTCCTTACGGACTTCACAGTTCCCTTCACCAACAATCAGGCCGAACGGGACCTGCGCATGATGAAGTTGCGCATGAAAATCTCGGGAACTTTCCGCACCCTCGAGGGCGCGCAGGTCTTCGCTGACATCAGATCCGTCATCTCGACGGTCAGAAAACACGGGGGCAATATCCTCGAAACACTCACCCTATCACCACAACAGATCATCGCGCGGCTTGTCTTATGACTTTCTGAGCTTTTGTGCGAAACGAGAGCCACAGATCAGCACAAAGCCCTCTAGGACAAGCATAGGATATAACGAAGATGACGGATGATACCATTGGGATAGATCTTTCCAAAGCCACTTTAGATGTTCACCGACTGAGCGACGGGAAAATGGCGTCGTTTAGCAACGATACAGGGGTATTTAAGCAGTTGGCTAAATTCTGTAACGAAACGACTGTGATCCGCGTTATTTATGAAACCACGGGTGCCTATCACAAGGGGTTCGAGCCGGATTTGGGCCCGCATTCACCTTTGGTGAAGGTGAACCCTTTGCAGGCACGCCGCTTTGCACAAGCATAAAGTGTACGCGCCAAAACCGACGCCGTGGACGCCAAAATGCTGGCTGTCATGGGGGATACCCTTGGACTTGAGCCGATGAAGCCGGTATCGGAAACACAGCATATTCTCAAAGAGTTGCGTGCGTTTCGAAGTGGATTGGTTGCCGATCGCACCCGCATCTTGAGTCGTCAAGAAACGCAAACTCTGCCCATCACGCGCCGCCAAAGCAAAACCCGCTTGGCACACATCAACAAGAAAATTGCTGAAATTGGTGCCGAGATTGGCCGCTTGATACAAGCAGACGACATGATGGCACATTCAATGAAAATCCCCCGGTCAATCCCTGGTATCGGTGCGATCTGTGCTGCCACTATCTTGATTGAAATGCCCGAAATCGGGGGCATGGATCGCAAACAGGTCGCGAGCTTGACCGGAGTTGCACCCATGACCCGCCAATCAGGGCAGTGGCGGGGGGAATCATTCATTCAAGGTAGCCAAAAAGTTGTGAGGGACGCCCACCACATGCCAGCTCTTGTCGCCATGAGGTTCAATCCAGACCTCAAGGCCAAATATCAAGCCATGATCAAAGCAGGTAAACCGCCAAAAGTCGCCCTTACTGCCCTCATGAGAAAGCTCATTGAACTCGCAAATGCGCTCATTAAAGCAAACCGACTTTGGGTGAATAAATACGCTTGATCAAGACGGATATTCTAAAGTCGCGAGTGCTACCCAAAACCCGATATCCGCTGGGGGGCTTGGGAGTTACGTTATTTCTGCAATCCCAGATTGATAGAATTTTAGAAATCAGAGGTTTCAAATGTCTAATTCAAGATTTCGTTCATCAACGTCGCTCGTCCTGTCAATCAGCATGGCTGTCGGACCAGCATGGTCGCAAGAAACGGCGCCGATCTGCGATCCGGCTGCGCCACAACTGCCATGCACACTTGATGGCACACTGATTGAAAGTGCGGACGCGCTGTCTGGCGCAATTGGCGCGGAGGTAGAGGCAGAAGCCGAAGGTGAGGTCGAAATTGCCGTCGAAGAGGAAGCCCCGGCCGAGGAGGTTATTGCTGAGAAAGCGCCCGTTGTTGAAGAGGCACCAGTTGAGGAAGCTGTTGCTGAGGAAGCACCCGCTGAGGAGGCTGTTGTTGAAGAAACACCAACCCAAGATGTTGCCGCCGAGGAAGCCCCGGCAGAAGAGGTGACGCAAGAAGCTGTTGTTGAGGAAGCTCCTGCTGAAGAGACACCGACCGCAGAGATGGCCGAAGAAGCGCCAGCCGCAGAGGTGACTCCGGCAGCGCCGCCGACGCCTGAGGAAACCGTACAAGAAACATCAACCGCCGCCGCTGCATCCGACAGCGAAGTCGAGGGCGAAATCACAACTGAAACCGTGGTTGAGGGTGACGTTCGCACCGCAGATGAGGATTTTGAGACCGCCGCAACCGGCGATGTTGCTACATCTTCCGGCAACAATAATCGCGGGTTGTCCAATTTCGAAAAGGCGCTGTTGGTCGGTCTTGGCGCTGTTGCGATTGGATCGATATTGTCCAACGGCGATGAAGTTGTCTCAAATTCTGGCGACCGCGTTGTGTTGCAAGGCACGGACGGACAATTGCGCGTCCTGAAGGATGATGATGTGCTGTTGCGCCAGCCTGGATCGGACGTGCGCACCGAAACGTTCAACGACGGATCCACCCGCACATTCGTCACCCGCGCAGATGGTAGCGAAGTCGTCACGATCCGTGCCGCTGATGGCCGCGTTCTGCGCCGCGCGCTAATCCAAGTGGACGGCAGCCAGATTGAACTGTTCGACGACACACGAGAAGAACGCGCCATCGACGTATCGACTTTGCCGCGTGCGGCCATCCCCACGCGACCAGCGTCATCGACTTTCACTGATACCAGCGGCCAGAATATTTGACTCATTTATTTGGTTTTAAGTTTTGGTAAACTCTGAATCAATGACCTCCATAGATTGGGAGGTGCTCATGGGTAGAGCCATAAAAATTACGCGCACGGATATGTCTGCGAAAGATTTGCGCCGTGCGGCAAAGCGAACCAAGGATGGGCGGGTTGTACGGCGACTACTGGCCATAGCGCTGGTGCTTGATGGGGTGGATCGTGAAACGGCTGCCCGCAGCAGTGGTATGGATCGACAAACACTTCGGGATTGGGCGCATCGCTTTAACGCAGAAGGCATTGAGGGGTTATCGGATCGGAATGGCAAGGGGGCAAAACCACGGTTGTCGCCCAAGCAACAGGCGCAATTTGTGGCGTGGGTGGAGGCCGGGCCCGACCCAGTAAAAGATGGCGTAGTACTATGGCGTTGTGTCGACTTGCAGGCTCGTGTTGAAGAGGAGTTCGACGTGAAACTGCATGTGCGTACGATTGGAAAATATCTAACCAAGCATGGCTTTCGCCGCCTGTCTGTGCGTCCAGAGCATCCGAAAACTGATCGCGAAGCGCAGCAGACTTTTAAAAAAACTTTACCAGCCTCGTAAGCGATACTCTGCCAGAACATGCAAAGGGGAAGCCTCTTGAGGTATGGTTCCAAGATGAAGCCCGCGTTGGACAACAGGGGACACTCACCCGTAAATGGGCCAAGCGTGGAACTCGCCCGCGCGCACCCCGTGATATACGCTTCAAATGGAGTTATATCTTTGGTGCCGCTTGTCCCGCACGTGGTACCGCCGCAGGTCTCGTCCTGCCCTACGTCAACGCCGAGGCTATGGGGCTGCATCTTGATGAGATCGCAAAAGCTGTCGCACCCGGCTCACATGCCTTGCTGATTGTTGATGGGGCGGGGTGGCATGGCTTATGAATAAGTTCAGATAGATGTGAGACAAAATTTTGTTGCCAAGATTTAGGCGACCTCGGAGACTGAGAATTGAAAGAAACCAGCTCACGAGGCCAATATGCAAATCATCGGACTGCACAAGAACGTTTATAAACTTTATGCTTGGGCGCGGACACAAGAATGTTTGGACGTGTACCGTATCAAATACGAAGGTCAGGTTCGGCAATGGGACGACTTACGTACAGAGGGCGTTTCTCTATCAAAGTGCGCTGAATTCGTCGGCATCTCGCGCGCGACATATTACCGTCACAAGCGTATTTTGAAGGATTTGGCGCAGGCAATCATACCGCCTTCAAAGGCTCCCAAACGCTGCAACAAGTCACAGTGGGGCGAGGCAGAAAAGCAATTGGTGCTTGAGGCCCGCCGCGACAATGAAACCTACGGTAAGGAGAAAATAGGGGCCATCTTGCGTCGCGACAAAAAGCAAACCATGAGCGATAGCACCGTGGGGCGCATTTTGAGCTTTCTAAGGAAAAAAGGCCTGATCACACGATCAAGATCTGCGCCCCAAAAGCGCAAGCGTAATTTTTCCAAGGGGCATGCCAAGGGATGGAAATATAGGGATTACAAAGATATTGTGGTTGGCGAGCGTGTGCAGATCGATCATATGACTGCCACGAAGAACGGCGTCACGTGCAAACACTTTCAAGCCTGGGAGAGGTGTAGCAAGCATATCCACGCGCAAGTTTATTCGAATGCCACGGCACGCTCTGCCAAACGGTTTTTGCAAGAACTCGTGGAAATAGCTCCCTATAAGATCATCTCAATTCAAGTCGATGGCGGGTCTGAGTTTATGGCCGATTTTGAGACAGCGTGCGAACAGATGGAGATCCCGCTCATTGTGCTGCCGCCAGCAAGGCCAAAATACAACGGTGGTGTCGAGCGCGGTAACCGCACCTTCCGCGAAGAGTTCTATGCATGTCGTGATCTCATTGCCGACAGCATAGGAGCGATGCGGTTTGAACTTCGAAAAGCCGTCAATAAATACAACACATTCAGGCCTCATCATGCCTTGAAAGGCAAGACACCAATGGAGTACATTCGAATCACTCAGGCCAAAGTCGTGTGAGTCTCAAAACACCTGAACCTATACACGCAAAATGTTTGCAGGTGCCAGATAAAATTACGCTCGTTAAGCTGCCACCGTATTCACCCGAACTGAACCCCATGGAAAACGTCTGGGCTTATCTGCGAGCTAATAAACTCGCAATCACAGTTTCGACACCTATGACGAAATACTCGACAAATGTGCACAAGCTTGGAACTTCTTTGCGAACGACCCAGAGCGAATAAGTTCAATCAAAGATCGAGAATGGGCAAGGGTCACTTAATTCGGCCGTTGGTATGAGGCGCAATTGCGCGCTGCATTGGCGGCTGAAATGGCTGTCCCGCTGGATCGCACGTTCTCGTTGCGCCAAGTGCGTTCCATCCGCGAGGTGCGCGAATTGTCTCCGGTGATTGAACTCAGCGCGATCACCTTCCCATCAGGCTCAGCGGCGATCCAGCCTGATCAGTCACGGGAATTGGCGATCCTCGGCACGGCTATCAAAGACTTGATCGTTGAACGACCCGGTGAGGTCTTTTTGATTGAGGGTTACACGGACGCCGTTGGGGCAGCAGGGTATAACCTCGCGCTGTCGGATCGTCGCGCGGAGACTGTCGCATTGGCCCTGACGCAATACTTTGATGTGCCCCCTGCGAACCTTGTGACACAAGGTTACGGTGAATCCTTGCTTAAAGTGCAAACGCTGGAGGCGGAGCAGGCCAACCGACGCGCCACTGTCCGCAATATTACGCAGCTTCTGTGTTAACCGTTTGATTTAAAGTAAAGAAAGGCCCGCAGTCCATTTAAGGACTGCGGGCCTTTCGTAAGACTGATAGGTCCAAAAAAGATTAGAGCGCCGTTCAATCAAGAACGACGCTCTAAATCTGAACCTAAAAAGGCGCGTTTATTTCTGCGGCAACGGTCCGATCAGCATGACCATTTGGCGGCCTTCCATCTTTGGAAAGTTTTCAACCTTGCCCTGCTCTTTGGTGTCTTCTGCAACGCGTTCCAACAGTTCACGGCCCAGATTCTGGTGCGCCATTTCACGGCCACGGAATCGCAAGGTGACCTTCACCTTGTCGCCGTTCTCAAGGAATTTATACACGTTGCGCATTTTTACGTCGTAGTCATTGATATCGGTGTTGGGTCGGAACTTGACCTCTTTGATCTCAATGATCTTTTGTTTCTTGCGGGCCTCGGCCTCACGCTTTTGCGTCTCATACTTGAACTTGCCGAAGTCCATGATTTTACACACGGGCGGCGCAGCATTGGGTGAGATTTCAACCAGATCGAGTCCAGCTTCTTCCGCCATCTGCATAGCGCGCTCAGGCGTCACAACGCCGGCATTTTCGCCATCTGCGCCAATAAGACGAATTTCAGTGGCGCGAATGCGATCATTTACGCGGGGGCCTGTGTCGCGCTGTGGTGGCGCGTTATGGGGTCTGCGGGCTATTGGACTTTTCCTTTGATTGTTTGTTGTACAGTGCCGGAATGTAAACCTGCACGAGGCGCACTTCAAGGCGCAAACGACGTGTGTATAGGTTCAGGTGTTTTGAGACTCACGCGGCATCGGCCTGATTAATTCGAAGGTACTCCATGGGGGTTTTACCTTTCAAGGCGTGATGCGGCCTGAATGTGTTGTATTTTTTCGACAGCTTTTCGCAGATCAAACCTCATAGCTCCTATGCTGTCGGCAATGAGATCACGACACGCATAGAATTCCTCGCGAAAGGTACGGTTGCCACGTTCAACGCCACCGTTGTATTTTGGTCTGGCTGGTGGCAGTACAATCAGCGGGATTTTCATCTGCTCACATGCCGTCTCAAAGTCGGCCATAAACTCAGACCCACCATCGACTTGAATTGAGAGGATCTTATAGGGAGCGATTTCCACAAGCTCTCGTAAAAACCGTTTGGCAGAACGTGCTGTGGCATTCGAATACACCTGCGCGTGGATATGTTTACTACGCCGCTCCCATGCTTGAAAATGTTTGCACGTGACACCGTTCTTAGTCACAGTCATATGATTGATTTGCACACGCTCACCTACCTCTATATCTTTGTAATCCTTGTATTTCCACCCTTTGGCATGGCCTTTGGAGAAGTTACGTGTACGCTTTTGGGGTGCAGACCTTGATCGTGTGATCAGACCTTTCTGTCGTAAAAAACTCAGGATGCGCCCCACGGTGCTATCACTTATGGTTTGGTTTTTATCACGGCGCAAAACAACCCCGATTTCCTCCTTTCCAAAGGTTTCATTATCGCGCCGAACCTCAAGCACCAACTGCTTTTCTGCCTCGCCCCATTGTGTCTTGTTGCGGCACTTCGGAGCCTTTGATGGCGGTAGAATTGCCTGAGCCAAGTCCTTCAATATCCGCTTGTGACGGTAGTATGTCGCGCGGGAGATGCCGACAAATTCAGCGCATTTAGTTAGGGAAACGCCTTCTGCGCGTAAGGCGTTCCAATGCCGAACCCTGTCTTCGTATTTGATACGATATGCATCCAAACATTCTTGTGTTCGCGCCCATGCATAAAGTTTATAAACGTTCTTGTGCTGTCTTAGGATTTGCATATTGGCCTCGTGAGTTGGTTTTTTACAATACTCAGTCTCCGAGGCCGCCTAAATCTTGGCAACAAAAATCGGTCTCACATCTATCTGAACTTATTCACGTGAGGGTATTATGATTTGCGATGTGTCCAAGCTGGATAAGTGTAGCGCATCATGGCGAATATGGGCAAAATGACCCTGACAGGCGATGGTCCGTTGACACGCTTCTCGGCTTTTCTTTGCATGCGCAGCATGGCATACATCCGCCCTAGGTCCATTTGGGGACCATAAATGTTTGAAGGACGAAAAACATGAGAGGCACGATCGCAATTCTGGCCATCGCCGTACTAGGCTTTTTTGGCTACCAATTGGTCGCTAACGGCAAAAGCCCGGTTGACGTATTCTCAGGCGCGTCAACAGAAGCTGAAGCTGCTGCTATTGCCGCTGAAGTAGAGGCTGCTGAACTCGCTGCTGCCGCAGAAGTAGAAGCTGCTGAAATGGCTGCCGCTGCCGAAGCTGCCGCCACCGAGGCTACTGCAACCTCAGAAGCTGCCGCGATTGCGGCTGCTGCCGCTGCTGAAGCCGCCACTGCCGAAGCTGCCGCCGCTCTGGAAGAGGCTGCTGCCGAAGCCACGACAGCCGCAGAAGAAGTTGTCGCTGAAAGCGTCGAGACAGTGACAGAAATGGCCGACGATGTTGTCGAGTCCGTTGAAGGCGCTGTGACTGACCTTGTTGGTGATGTTGCTGCATTGACGGGCGACGCTGCTGTGAGCACTGACATGGGTGCGGCGCTGACAGCCGAAGGCTTTGATTTCGACACCGTTGCTGCAATGATCGAAAACTCCGATCTGGATGCGCAGACCAAGGCCGTGTCCCGCGCTGGCCTCATCGGTGCGCAGCGCAATCCTGACCTGCTTGAGGGTACACTCGCGCGTCTGCGCACCACCCTCGGCATGTAAGGCTTGCTGCACGACACATAGAAAGGGCCGCTCACCAAATATTGGTGAGCGGCCTTTTTTTTGTTCGATAACAATTTTTTAGTCCAAAAATGCCTTCTCGACCACATAGTGCTGCGGATTGGAGTTGGCACCTTCAATCAGCCCGTATTCTTCAAGCATCGCCTTGAGTTCGATATTGAACGCCAAATTGCCACAGATCATCGCGCGGTCGGTATCGGGGTTCAGCACGGACACGCCAAGATCGGCAAACGCCGCACCGGACCGCATCAGATCGGTGATCCGGCCCATCTTGGGGCTGTGTTCGCGGGTTGTGGTCGGGTAGTATTTAATTTTCTTCCAAAATCCGTCACCGATGACCTCGTTCAGTAGCTCATCCGTCTTAAGGCCTTCGATCAGATCATGACCATAGGTCAGTTCACCAACTTCGCGGCAGGTGTGGGTGATGATCATTTCGTCGTAATCTTCATAGGTTTGTGGTTCGCGCAGCAGGCTGGCGAAGGGTGCGAAGCCAGTGCCAGTGGCAAAGAACCAAAGCCGTTTTCCGGGCCGCAACGCATCATGCACCAAAGTGCCAACGGGTTTGGGGCGCAAGATAATCTCGTCACCGACGTTGATGTGTTGTAGGCGCGATGTCAGCGGGCCGTCCGGCACCTTGATCGAATAGAATTCCAACTCCTCATCCCAGTTTGGAGACGCGATGGAATAGGCCCGCAGCAGTGGTTTGACCTTGCCGGTTTCGGGGTTTGGATCACCCATCAATCCGATCATCACGAATTCACCAGACCGAAACCGCATTGACGCGGGCCGCGTGCAGCGAAAGCTGAACAGTCGGTCGGTGTAGTGTTTCACCTGCGTCACAATCTGTGCGTCGGGCAGGGCGGGAACGGCTTTGGTCGCGGTTGTTGTATTGGGCACGGATATCATTTCTGTCATATGTTATTGACGCAAGCTTAAGCCTACGCCCCTCTGTTACGCTTTGATGTCTGTCAATTAAAGGGGGAGATATTTTGAGTGATGCTTAGCCGCGCAGTCGCGCCTGATAGTCATGGGCTTGCCAATCGGCACGGGCCAGCCATTGCGGTTCCGGCTGGCGGGTAGCGAGGTCGTCAGAAATCTCGACCTCATCAAATCCGGACCGTCGTGCCATGGCGTATTGATCGGCAATTACGTGGCCGCGTGCGCGCAACCGACCCACAAACCCCATGCGGCGCAATTGTGCCGCTATGGTGAACCCGCGCCCGTCGGCAAAGCTTGGGAAATCGATGCGGATCAGATCAATCTGGCCCAACAGGCCAGCAAGGCTCGCCGGTTCTGCGTCAGACGCAAGATCAACAGCCACTGCGCTACAATCATTCGCGGCCAGTTCTGTGATCGCTACAAAGCCAGTCTTCCAATCGTCGGCGGCAAAGCCCGTGTCGTTTACAAGTACAGTCATGATCTATCCTTTGGGCCAAGCCCGTCAATCTTGCGCGCCATTTATGCGGATCTGGCAATTTGGCCGTTGTCAAAGTGAATGCCGCATTCCGATTTTGACGTATCGCGCCAGCGGCCCGCGCGGGTATTTTCACCGGAACCAGCGCGCGTGGTGCACGGCGCGCAGCCGACACTTGGAAACCCCTTTGCCACAAGCGGATGACGCGGCAGATTGTGCGTGGTGATATAATCACGCAGATCGCTGCTGTCCCACCGCGCCAGCGGATTGACCTTTACACGGGGCATCCGGCCGAGCGGTCGATCAACCTCGAACAGCTCCAGCGCGTGACGGTCACCCCCCTGATAGCGTTTGCGCCCCGAAATCCAGCCGTCAAAGCCCGCTAGCGCCTTTTGCAAAGGTTCGGTTTTGCGCAAGGCACAGCAGGCGTCAGGGTCGTGCAGGTGCAATAAATTCTCGTTGTCGCGTTCAAATAGGGTGTCGCGTGTGGCACGAATGACCTGAACGTTGCTCAGCCCAAGTGAGGACGCCACGTTGCGCTGATAATCCAGCGTTTCGGCGAACAGCATTTCCGTGTCGATGAACAACACTGGCACCGTACGATCAATCTGCGCTGCCATATGTAGCAAAACAACGCTTTCGGCGCCAAATGAGCTGACCAACGCCATGTCGCCAAAACTGGTGAAGGCATGGGTCAACACGTCCTGCGCATCACGGTCTTTGTAGATGCGGTTTAGCGTTTGGGTTTGTCCATCAAGCGGCATTGGCTTTCTCCTGTGGATAAAGAATTGCTTTGAAAGGTGCGACGCCGAGGCGACGATAAGCCTCTAGGAACGTTTCATCCGAGGCTTGGCGCAGGTCCATATAGCCCAGCACAAGGCGTTCTATCGCAGGCACGATTTCAGCGGCACTAAACCCCGGCCCGGCGCGTTCCCCGACGGCGGCAGTTTCTGTGTGATCCCCGCCAAGCGTGATCTGGTAGTTTTCCACGCCCGCACGATCAAGGCCAAGGATGCCGATGTGACCCACATGGTGATGCCCACACGCGTTGATGCAGCCCGATATTTTGATCTTGAGCGCGCCGATGTCGTGTTCAATTTTCAGCTCATCAAAACGAGTCGCGATTTCTTGTGCGATTGGGATGGATCGCGCGGTGGCGAGTGCGCAGTAATCCATGCCGGGGCAAGCGATGATATCGGACGCAAGCCCGATGTTGGCTGTCGCGAGGTCTGCGCTGCGAAGTGCCGCGTAGAGTTTAGGCAGGTCCGATTTGTGCACATGCGGCAGGATGACGTTTTGTTCGTGGCTGATGCGCAGTTCATCATGACCGTAGGTGCGGGCAAGATCGGCCATGACCCGCATCTGGTCTGCCGTCGCATCGCCTGGTGTCGCGCCGTGCTTTTTGATGGAAATGCTGACGATTGCGTAGCCGTCCGCGCGGTGTTGCGTCAGGTTCGTGTCCGTCCAAGACCGAAACGCGGGGTTGGTCAGACGCACGGCTTCATAGCCCTTTGTGTCGGCGATTTTGAACGCAGGTGCTGCGAATTGCGCTTCGATCTCTGCCAGCATTTCCTGGTCTACACCACTGAAAGTCGGGCGAATTACCGCAAACCGCGCATCCACAAGACGGCGGATTTCGTCGATGCCATGTTCGTGCACGGTAATCTTGATGCGGGACTTATATTTGTTGTCTCGCCGTCCCAGACGGTTCCAGACAGACACAATCGCTTCGACATAGGGAAGCAGATCCGCTTGCGGCAGGAAGTCGGTGATGACCTTGCCGATCATTGGTGTGCGACCGAGACCGCCCCCGACGATGACCTCATAGCCAGCAGCGCCGTCCCTCAGCACCATCCGCAGGCCGATATCATGGGCTTTGGTCACGGCGCGATCATTGGGTGATCCGGTGATGGCGATCTTGAATTTGCGCGGCATGAACTGGAATTCGGGGTGGTCGGTGGACCATTGACGCAGCAATTCAGCGACAGGGCGCGGGTCTGCGATTTCATCTGCGGCGGCGCCTGCGAAATGGTCCGCCGTGACGTTGCGGATTGTATTACCAGAGGTTTGGATCGCATGCATGCCGACGTCCGCGAGGTTGGACAGCATATCGGGTACATCGCCCAGTTCAGGCCAGTTGTACTGGATATTCTGGCGGGTGGTGAAATGGCCGTAGCCCTTGTCATAGGTCTGCGCCAAATGCGCGAGCATGTCCATCTGCGCCGAGTTCAATGTGCCATAGGGCACGGCAACGCGCAGCATGTAGGCATGCAATTGCAGATAAAGGCCGTTCATCAGGCGTAAGGGTTTGAATTCATCCTCGGTGAGGGAGCCGTCAATGCGACGCGCAACTTGACCACGGAATTGCGCAACACGTTCACGCACGAAACTCTCGTCGAAGTCATTGTATTTATACATTGTTTTCTACCTTATCGACTTGCTTTCCGTGGGCGTAATTGGATGGACCACGGGTGCGAAAGTCCTCGCGAAAGTGGGTGGGTTCGGGGCCTTTGTCGCCCATCGCGGCGTCCGCCAGATATGCACCGGCAATCAGATGTGCCTGCGTTTCGGCGTCCAGCATGCGCAGATTTGCGGTGCCTTCATCGGTGATGAATTCAGCGTCGTGAATGTCGCTGGACCAGTAGCCGTTCGCGGTGAGCCAGACAGCATCACCTTCCATCAGACGGTTTGCAGTGACGACTTTCGGGGTAAAATCTTTCGGCATCTTACAAGGCCTCCTGAGTGAGGGTTTCAGTTTCAGCGACCGCCAATGCTGCACGTGGCGCGAGGCCAAGGAATGTCAGCGCGGGACCTGACAGGTTCGCGTTGGTCATTGTCGGTTCAAGGTCGCCCAAGATGGTGGCGATGACGCGTTGATAAGGGCGCGATACGTTTTCAATCACGGTGACGGGCGTGGACGGGGCCGCGCCGTGCATCAACAGGCGGCCTTGGATGAAACGCGCGGATTTCTTGCCCATGTAGATCGCGGCAACTTGGCCGGTCTCGGCCAATGTTTTCCAGTCATGATCCGCGTAACCCTTAGTGTCGTGGCCGGTGATGAAGCGCACGGAAGAATTGCGGCCGCGCTGCGTCAGGCTTTGGCCGATGTTTGCCACAGCGGCGGACGCGGCCGTGATGCCCGGGACGATGGTGTAGGACAGGTCTGCAGATGTGATCGCGTCGATTTCTTCATCGAGGCGACCAAAAACTGTTGGATCACCCGCCTTGAGGCGCACAACATGGTGGCCGCGCAATCCATGTTCGACAATCAAAGCGTTGATGTCGTCTTGCGCCATGGCTTTGCCAAAGCCTGTCTTGCCTGCATCAATCATGATCGCTTCGCGTCGCGCCAGTTCCAGAATTTCGGGCGTCACAAGCCGATCAAAGATCACCACATCGGCCTTATCGAGGGCTTTGCGCGCCTTCAGCGTCAGCAGATCAGGATCACCGGGGCCAGCGCCGACAAGATCGATGTGACCGGGTTTGGCGTCTGTGTTCAGATGGTCATGCAGCAGGGCGTCGAGGGCGTGTTCAACCCTGTCTTCGCCCAGCGTGACGGCGCGGGGGCCTGCGTTGAAGTAGAAATCAGACCAGAAATTGCGCCGCGCCGCGCCAAAGGGCAGCTTTTCGGCCATGCCGCGAAACCCTTTGCCGATGCGGGCGAGCGTGCCGAGCGACGCGGGGAGCCGTTCTTCGAGGTCTTTCTTGATCGCGCGGGCCAGCACAGGCGCTGCGCCTTCGGTGCCGATGGCGATTGTGACTGGATCACGATCAACGATCGCGGGGGTGATAAACTGGCTGTCGTTTAGATTATCCACAATATTGACCAACGCGCCGTCACGATGCGCCAGTGCCGCAGTCCGCGCGTCTTCCTTGGCATCTTCGTGTGCGGCGTAAAATAGGGATGCACACATCGTGTCGCCGGGTTCCATTGCGCGGCTCAGAAGGGTCAGGCGACCATCTGCGGCCCATGCATGGATTTCCGGTGTCGCCTGCACAGCAATTACCGTCAGCTTTGCCTCGGTCTTCAGCAACAAGCGCAGTTTGGCCAGTGCGGCGTCACCGCCGCCAGCCAAAACGATGCGGCGGCCCTGCACGGCGAGGAAGATGGGGAAGTGTTTCATATTGGTGAGTCCTGATTGCTTGATCTCAATATAGAATATTATTCCACCGATTGCGCCATTCATCGGGTTGAAAGGAACGTGCGTTCGTCGTATGTCACAGATCAGTCAGGATGTTTCCCAAGGAGAGGAAAAAGCGAATGGATGTTCGGATAGATGAGCTGGACCGGAAAATTCTACGCACCATGCAGCGTGATGCGGGGCAATCTTTGGATGAAATCGCCAAAGTTGTCGGCTCCTCAAAGACGCCGGTTTGGAACCGGATTCGCAAAATGCGTGACGCAGGGGTGATTGGCCAACAAACGGTCATGTTGAATGCAGAGGCGCTGGGGTTTGAGGCGTGTTTTTTCGTGCTGATCCGCACGTCGGAACATGAGGCGGACTGGCAGGCCAAGTTTTTGAAAGCCTTGATGGATCGCCCCGAAGTGCAAGAGGCGCATCGACTGGCAGGGGATATTGATTACATCCTGAAAGTCCGGGTTCAAAATGCACGGGCCTATGATGTGTTTTATCAGGCGCTGATATCAGAGGTGCGGGTGTTTAATGTGACAGCATTGCTGAGCATGGAAGAGATCAAATCGACCGTCGCTTTGCCGCTGTAAGCAGCAGGGTCACCCGAAAATCCGAGACACTTCGCGCAGGATTTTTTCGCGGATCGCGCGCGGGTAGTCCAAGTGGTGGCGCGCGGTTATGACGAACCCGTCGCGGGTGATGATTGAGCGGTTGAAATATGAGGTGAGTGCGATCCCCATGCTTTCATTTGCGATGCCGTTGATTGTCACACCTCGCTGCTCTGCCTCTCGCGACGCGATGCGCGCGTCGCTTCCGGCATTTGGGGTGCCATCCCCTGATATATCAATGACTTGTCGGTTACAGTTTGGCGCATCGTTGAACTGATCAAGCGCGAACAGAATCGCATCGCCAATTGCGGTGTCTGATTGCACAAAGGCGCGCGGCATGGTGCGCGCGTCCACGGCGAACCCGCGCACATCAGCGATTGAGCGCAACTGTCGCCAAGGCAGCGACACTTCTTGGCGGCCCACGCCGGACCATTGAATGACGGCGACAGCGACTTGGCCGCTGATCAACGCCTCTGACACCTCTTCGTCCAGCACCGCGTCGGCCATCCCGTCGGCTTGCAACCTGTATTCGACAGGGTCGATGGAATTGGAAACGTCGATTGTCAGTAATAGGTAAACATACAGGGAACCCCCTCTTTTTTTGGCATGATCTAAGGTGCGATTATTGCGCGAAGCTGGCGATATGGCTGGCGCGATATGAGGATTTTGATGATGAACAAGACTAGGCGTGGCCGAGGTTCCAAATACACGGATGATTTCAAGCGACAGCTTGTAGCGGAAAGCCACACTGCTGGCGTGAGTGTTCCAATGGTTGCCAAGAAGCACGGTGTGGGCACCAACCGGATTTATGCATGGCGCAGCGATGGGCGGTTTCAGACTGACAAATCAGATATAGGCCAGTTCACCCCCGTAGAGATTGCCGATGCGGGTATGGTGGACACGCCTGCGTCATCCGGCACCAGCATCTTACCTGTCCCCCATATTGAGATCACACTTGAGAACGGTCGCAAGCTGAGCGTGAGCGACGGGGTTGATGCTGGCTTTGTGCTGGAACTGGCGCGAGGACTTGCAGCATGATCCCTGTTTTGGGGGATGCGAAGATCTGGCTTGCCGCAGGAGTTACGGATATGCGGCGCGGCTTCAACGGGCTGGCGGCGCAGACCGCGCAGGTTCTTGCAGCTGACCCTTACGCGGGGCATCTATTTTTGTTCCGTGGCCGTCGTGGCGATCAGATCAAGATGATCTGGTGGGATGGTCAGGGCGCGTGCCTGTTTACCAAACGGCTTGAACGTGGACGGTTCGTATGGCCCTCAGTCAAGGAAGGTAAAGTCAGCCTAAGCCGCGCACAGCTTGCGATGCTGATGGAAGGCATAGACTGGCGTATTCTCAAGAAGACATGGCGTCCAAGTATGGTTGGATAGCTGTATGTTTTATAGGACTTCTTGCCTTTGTGGGATTCCCATGATGCCCGAGATTTGGTATGTAATGGCATGAGTAAGACCCCTCCAAATCTGACTAATCTGCCCCCTGAAGTACAGGCATACGTTGCCGCGCAAACAGCGGAATTGTCAGAGCTGAAGCAAGCGTTTCTCGGGTCATCCCTTGGCCATGCGACGGTACAAAAACGCCTCAAGGATGAGATGGCATCAGTGGACGCCGCCCTGAGTGCCGAGCGCACCGCTCATGCGCGGGCCATCCAGAACCGAGACACCATCATCGCCGATCTGCGCCTGCAACTCCACGGTCACAACAAGCACCGCTTTGGCTCAAAGTCGGAAAGCAGTGCACAGCTGGCGCTTGAGTTGATCCTTGAAGAACTTGAGATCGAACAAGCCGTTGAGACAGATGATGAACCCTCTGACGCTGAGGCCAAGCCGCCCCGCACACCGCGCAAGCGCAAACCTTTCCCAAAGGGGCTGAAGCGTGTCCAAAAGACCATCACCCCCAGTGATGCTTGCACCGACTGTGGCGGCAGCTTCAAAGTGCTTGGAACGGATGTGATGGAGGAGTTGGAATATGTCCCGGGACATTACATCGTGAACCAAATTGGCCGCCCGCGTCTGGCCTGCACCTGTTGTGAGGCCGTTGTTCAGGCTGAGATGCCAAGCCGACCCATTCCGAAGAGCTTTGTCGGCCCCGCGCTGATGGCCCACATCCTGTGCTGTAAATACGGCTATCATCTGCCGCTGTATCGCCAGAGCCAGATGTTTGCCAACGAGGGCATTGATCTGAGTGGATCGCTCATGGCGGGATGGGTCGGCAAATGCACCAAACTGCTGGAGCGCGTCTCAGATGCAATCCGCGATCACGTCTTTGAGGCGCAGGCGATCTTCATGGATGACACAACGGTCAAGCTGCTCCAGAAGGGCAATGGCAAAGGAAAGAATAAGACCAAAACCGCGCGACTGTGGGTCTATGCCCGAAAAGAAGACACTTGGGCCAGCGGAGCTCCACCTGCGGTGTGGTACCAGTTCTCCACCAGCCGTGAGGCGGAGCATCCCAGCAAGCATCTCGAAAGCTATGAAGGCTACGCCCATGCGGATGCCTATGCTGGGTATAATGACGCCTACCGCACGGGGCGGGTCAAAGAGATGGCATGCATGGCCCATGTGCGGCGTGAGTTCTTTGACCTTTATGAAAGCACAAAGCTGCCCGTGGCGGGCGAAGCCGTGCTGCGGATTAAAAAGCTCTATGATGTTGAGACACAAGCGCGGTTCCTGCCCCCTGCGGAACGCGTGGCCCTGCGTCAGGAATACGCCAAGCCGATCTTTGATGACCTGGAAGTCTGGCTTAAAGAGCAACTGGGCAAGATCTCTAGCAAGACGCCGCTGGCCAAGGCGATCAAATATGCACTGGCGCGCCTGCCAAAGGCACGGCCCTATCTTGATCACGGCTTTCTTGAGCTGGACAACAACACAGCCGAGCGCGCAGTGCGCCCTGTGGCCGTGGGACGCAAAAACTATCTCTTCATGGGATCAGAAGCAGGCGGCAAATCTGCAGCAATTGCTTATACGTTGATAGAGACCGCCAAGATGAACAAAGTGAATCCCGAAGCCTGGCTCGCATGGGTGCTGGAACGCATCCAGGACCATCAAGCAAACCGTATCAACGATCTCATGCCGTGGGCCTATCAGGACATGATCGATGCTAAAAACGCCGAGGCCGAGGCAAAAGACGCAGCTTGATCAAGGGCAGCGTTGATGCTTACTAATAGGGCGGTGTCACATCCCCATGCGGGGGCGGCGGCCAGAAAGAATGAGCTCAATAAGGTCTTCATGACCCCAGCTTGGCGCGGTTTTGTTTGAATTGATAGAGGGGTAAAAGTGCCGGATTCTGTTGCCACAGGGATTTGCGTGCAAACACCAACGACAGTTCAGCAGCGAACGACATTTCAACATTTGGATGGGGGTAAGCTGCCGGATTCTGTTGCCAGGCTCCGGCGGGCCCCGCCTTACGCTGCTAGGCGCAAGGACTAAGTTTCGGTATTACGCACAGCTTACGCTGCGAGTGCTACCTGAGCATTGTTGTCATTTGCAACTAGCTTTGATGTACCGATAACGGTGGTAACTCACCGAGATAAAGCTAACCTCTTTAGACGTTCGTCGATCCTATTTCGTCCCCATATCGGCCAAATGAGCCATCCCAGTAAAGGGCGTGATGGTGGAGACGCCGGGTACCGCCCCCGGGTCCGATCCGCTTATTGCAAGTGCGTTTATATCCATAGTCCCGAGAGACAATTTATATATAGGGCAGTGGCGCGCCTGTTGCAAAGGGTGTGGTCAGATTTTTTTGACCCAAAGAAGCGAAAGGTCTGCGTCAGGCTGGCCAGTTGAACCAGATCAACCACGCGGCAGGGCCCCATTCAAAGGCCCAAAACGTCAAGGCTTTGCGCAGCGGTGGGTTGTCCAGTGCAATGGATACCAATCGCCCAGACCCTGCGCCGACATAGGCCACCCCAAGCATGAAGTAGGCCATGGGGTTGCCTGAGATCAAACAATACAGGCCCAACGCGACGAACAAGCCACCGTTTCCGGCGCGCAATTCACTGAGACCCATGGTGGTTTTTGTGGTCGCGAGGTCGAGCGCTTCTGCTGTGTATCGCGGTGCCAAAAATCCAAAAAGCCCCAAGAACAAGGTCAGTATGGCGATGGCGGGGTTAACGTAATCCATGAACTCTCCTTGCATTGCTTTGACTGATATACGGGCGAAGCAGCGGATCAGTTGCTTTTTGGGGCATCTTTTTTTGCATCCGCAACGGATCGGCCAAGTTGGGCTGTATAGGTCGCAAGGTCTGCCAGCAGATTATCAACCCGCGGCGCGTCTCGTTCTGCAAGCGCGTCGGCAATTGCGGTGTGCAACCCGACAATGTGGTCACGCGATCGGGCGGTGAAAGTGATCATGTTCATCAGTGGTTCAATCGCTTCAACTGCGCCCGCCAATTGGTAGGACAACACCGGATTGCCGGCGCCATCGACCAAGGCGCGGTGAAAGGCCACGTCGGACGCACAAAAGCTTTCATCTGACAGGCCGGGTTGCGCTTGGCGGGTAATTTCAGCGCGCATCGTCGCCAGGTGGTCTGCCGTGCGGCGCTGCGCTGACAAGGGCGCGCAGGCGCGTTCCAGCGCAAAGCGCGCTTCGCAGGCGGTGTCGAAATTCACGTCATTCATCGACAACAGAAGCGCCGAGGTGGTGATTTGCTGCCCGTACGCCTGCTCAAACGTCAAACGGTTTACAAACGCCCCGCCCATTGCGCCGCGCTGGGTTCGGATCAGGCTTTGTGCGGCGAGCCGTTTTAGCGCCTCGCGCACGGTGGAGCGCGACACGGCGAACTGCTCGCTCAGCTCAGCCTCGCTTGGTAGGCGTTCATCAATGGGCAAATCGCCGGACACAATCGCGTCACGGATGGATTTGGCGATCTGGGCGGAGAGGTCAGGTGCATTTTTCATTTGTCAGACATTTAAATGTCTGACATTTATTTGGCAAGTGATGAGTCGTTTGGGAGGACGATAGGTGAGCAACATTTTTAACATCAGATCGGCCCTATGGATCGCGTTCTTTGCCGCGATTGCTGTGGCGTGGTCGGTGATGTTTATGATGGCGAACATGGCAGGCGTCGACCTGACGGGGCGACCTGTGGGCATGAATATGATGCCAATGGTCACGTTTGGCGCATTGTTCCCGATGTGGGCCATTATGATGGCGGCGATGATGTTACCGACACTGGTGCCGACACTGCGCAGTTACGAGGACCTAATGGTAAGCGCCAATGGGTCGCGGGCAGGGTGGTCTGGTGTTTTGCTTGGCTACTTCATCGTTTGGGTTGGATTTGCCGCTTTGATTGCCACCGCGCAAGTCACGCTGATCGCGGTGGGTGCGGTTGATGCACTTGGTATTGCATCATCGGTTTGGATAGCCGCTGCATTGCTGATTGTCGTTGGCCTATTCCAGTTTAGCCGCGCCAAAGAAATCTGCCACGGCGTTTGCCACGCACCTATGATGTATTTTGTCGGGCGCTGGAAAGCCGGATTTCGGGGTGGGCTGCGCATGGGTCTCGGCCTTGGCGCGTTTTGCGTCGGCTGTTGCTGGGGATTCATGGCCTTGGGTTTCGTGGGCGGCGTGATGAGCCTGTTATGGATGGGCCTTGCGACGTTGTTCATGATTTTGGAAAAACTGCCCGCCGTCGGGCATGTTGTCACAAAGCCGATGGGGGTCGTCTTGATCCTTGCAGGCATAGCATTGCCCGTTTGGGCTAACCTTTGAGAGGAAGTCAAATGGCCGATAAAAAAACTGCTTCAAAAGAGCGGCCCGCCGCAGACAAACTGGCGGTCAGCCAGCGCATCGACAGTCGCGTGGAAAGTAACCCGTTGCGCCGCAAGATGGAGCCAACAGATTGGGCCATCAAAGGCGAGCTTTTCCTGAATTGCTCATGCAACTTGTTTTGCCCCTGTGTCGTATCGCTTGGCGCGCATCCCCCGACAGAAGGACATTGTCATGCGTGGATGGCCATCGCTATTGATGAGGGTCATTTTGAGGGCGAAGACCTGTCAGGTCTAAATGTTGGTTTGCTGGTCGATATTCCGGGTCGCATGGGCGAAGGCAATTGGCGCGTTGCGGCCTATGTTGACGAACGGTCCAGCCAGAAGGCCTACAACGGCTTGCTGAAAATCTTCAGCGGCGCGGCGGGTGGCACGACAGGTCTGTTCACGTTCCTCGTGTCCGAAATCATCGGTGCCGAACGCGAAAAGGTCGAAATCACCCGCGACGGCAAAAAGCGCGGCCTTTACATCGGACGCAAGATTGCCGGTGAGATTGAGATGATTGACGGCAGCGATCTGGATCATCCGGTGATGATTACCAATTCCAAATACTGGATGGGCCCTGACATTATTGCCGCCAAGGGCCTGAAATCCAAAGTGCGTGACTACGGTCGCGTCTGGGATTTCGGCGGCTTATCAGCTGAGATTTGCCCAATTGATTGGAAAGGCCCAAAGGCGTGATTTCGCCTGAATTCTGCCAAACAACGGGGCTCTATAATCAATTGAAAAACAATGGGTTGCGTAACATTATTCAAGCGATTGATGAAGGTGCGCGGGGGCAGTATTGTCGTGTGTTCTTTCGCTCGATATTCGAGACGGTAAACCATCTGCTCTGGGGTGATCTGACGGGGTATTCCGACGTGTCTGGAAGGGAGCTGACTGAACCCAAAGCTCTCTGCGTAACCCATTCATTTAACCATCAGACCAACTATCGCGGTCAGATTCACGCAATGTTGACGGCCGCAGGGAAAAACCCGCAGCCAACCGACTTTCCCTTCATGCCGGAGCGCTAAAATGGCTGTTATTTCAGGATCGCGGCGCATTCGCCGCACCGCCTTTTCCGACGGCGTAGAGGCCGCAGGCGTAAAGGGATATACCGTCTATAACCACATGTTATTGCCCACTATTTTCCGTTCAATCGTCGAAGACTATCATCATTTGAAATCTGCGGTGCAGGTTTGGGATGTGGCCGTTGAACGGCAGGTGGAAATTCGCGGCCCTGATGCGGGACGATTGATGCAAATGCTGACGCCACGCGATCTGCGGGCGATGTTACCTGGCATGTGTTATTATGTTCCGATGGTGGATGAGACCGGCGGGATGCTGAATGATCCTGTGGCCGTTAAGATCAGCGAAGATCGCTATTGGGTATCCATTGCCGATAGTGATTTATTGTTCTGGATCAAAGGACTAGCATACGGTCTTCGTCTTGATGTCT
Source organism: Octadecabacter arcticus 238 (assembly GCF_000155735.2). Classification (GTDB taxonomy): domain Bacteria; phylum Pseudomonadota; class Alphaproteobacteria; order Rhodobacterales; family Rhodobacteraceae; genus Octadecabacter; species Octadecabacter arcticus. Next base: position 2,152,711 of record NC_020908.1, on the reverse strand, counting down.
TGGTTGACGAACCCGATGTTTCGCCGCTTGCCATTCAGGGCCCCAAGGCAGACGAACTCGCAGCGCGCGTGTTTGGCGACAAGGTCAAAGACCTCAAATTTTTCCGTTACGGGCATTTCGATTTCCAAGGTCATGACATGATCGTTGCGCGGTCTGGCTATTCACGCCAAGGCGGGTTTGAGGTGTATGTCGAGGGCAGCCACCTTGGTATGCCGCTTTGGAATGCGCTTATGGAGGCGGGCAAGGACCTTGACGTTCATGCTGGCTGTCCGAACCTGATTGAGCGGATCGAGGGCGGGTTGTTGTCGTATGGCAATGACATGAACCGCGAAAACACGCCGCACGAAGCTGGTTTGGGGCGTTTCTGTTCAACCCAAACTGCAATTGGTTGCGTCGGTCGTGATGCGCTGTTGCGTGTGGCCAAGGAGGGTCCCGTCAAGCAGGTGCGGGCGCTGCGAATTGAAGGTACGTTGCCGCCATGCGATCGCGGCTGGCCGTTGATGGACGGGCAAAAGCAGGTGGGAACAGTGACGTCCGCCACCTGGTCGCCCGACTTTGAAACGAACGTGGCCATCGGAATGGTGCGGATGACACATTGGGACCCTGCGACCGATCTGGACGTGGTCACCCATGCGGGGGTTTTCCCTGCGGTGGTACAAGAAACATTTTGGATTTGATGCAGCCCTGAGCAGACTTCTGGGCGAAAAAGGAGAATTTCGATGTTCAATGCTTTGATGGTTGAAAAAGACGATGACGGGAAGACGAGCGCATCTGTGCAGCAGATCGGGCTGGATCGTTTGCCAGAAGGTGACGTGACGGTCGCGGTCGAATATTCGACGGTGAACTACAAAGACGGGCTGTGTATCGGACCGGGTGGCGGATTGGTGCGCAATTATCCACACGTGCCGGGCATTGATTTTGCCGGGACAGTCGAAGCATCCGACGACCCGCGCTATAAGGCTGGCGACAAGGTTGTGTTGACCGGATGGCGCGTCGGAGAGGCCTATTGGGGCGGTTATTCCCAAAAGGCCCGCGTCAAAGCCGATTGGCTGGTGCCGCTGCCCGATGGTCTGGACACGCGTCAGGCGATGGCTGTTGGCACCGCAGGGTTCACGGCGATGCTGGCGGTGATGGCGCTTGAGGATCACGGCATCAAGGACGGGCCTGTGTTGGTCACGGGAGCGGCTGGTGGAGTCGGGTCCGTGGCCACGGCCATCCTCGCCAATCTGGGCCATGAGGTCGCTGGTGTGACGGGGCGCCCTGAGACGGCGGATTACCTCAAATCTCTTGGGGCGACGCAGATCGTCGCGCGGGAGGAAATCAACGAAACGGTCAAACGCCCGCTTGAAGCCGAAATTTGGGGCGGTTGTGTCGATGCCGTCGGCGGTGAAATGCTGGCGCGGTTGCTGGGACAGATCAAATACGGTGGATCAGTTGCGGCTGTGGGTTTGGCGGGTGGCGCGGGTTTGCCTGCGACGGTCATTCCGTTCCTGTTGCGCGGTGTGAATTTGCTGGGGGTCGATTCTGTGATGCAGCCCTATGATAACCGCGTGCGGGCATGGGCGCGGATCGCCAAAGACCTGCCGATGGAGAAGTTGGAGGCCATGGTGCAGCCCGCGGTTCTGTCCGATCTACCGCAACTTGGTCGCGATATTCTCAAGGGTCAGGTGAAGGGCCGCGTTGTCGTTGATGTGAACGCCTAAGCAATGGGGGCGGCGCCGTTTGTGAACCAACAAATGCGCCGCTTCCGGCTTCCCGGTCCCGCCAGCTCGCCTCCTGCGGAGGTAATTTAAAGTAATGACGGGTTGGCTTCAGCGCTTGGCGGGTTACGTTCTGGATCAATAAAAGGAGCGCGATTTGAAACCGGTTATTTACTGGGTGCGGCGGGATTTCCGCATCGGCGACAATGCTGCGCTGTCGGCGGCCTGTGCATCAGGGCGGCCTGTTATCGCGCTGTTCATTTGTGACGAGGTCGTTGAGGGCCACGGCGCTGCGCCGAAATTTCGCCTGGGAGAAGGCGTTCGGGTTTTTGGCGCGGCTTTGGCGGAGGCGGGATCGCGGCTGATTTTACGGCGTGGAGACGCCTTAGCGGTCTTGCGCGAATTGGTGGTGCAAACTGGTGTGCAAGCGATCTATTGGAACCGGCTGTATGATCCCGCAAGCAAGGCGCGCGACACGGGCGTGAAGGCGGCGCTGAAAGACGACGGTATCGAGGTGGCATCATTTGCGGGTCATTTGTTGTTTGAACCCTGGACGGTTGAAACGAAGACTGGCGGATTTTACCGCGTCTTTACGCCGCTTTGGAAGACTGTGCGCGGGCGCGAAGTCGCCACGCCAATCGCGGCACCCGCATCTGTGCCCGTGCCCGATGTCTGGCCAGCGTCCGATCAGTTGGACGATTGGAAATTGGGTGGTGCGATGCGGCGAGGGCGCGATGTATTGGCCGCGCATATCTGCGTCGGCGAAGAGGCGGCGCGCTCTCGGCTGGATACTTTTATTGATGAACGTGTGCAGAGCTACCAAACCAATCGCGATATGCCGAGCGTGGATGGCACGTCGCGACTAAGCGAAAACCTGACCTACGGGGAAATCAGCCCTGCGGTGTGTTGGCATGCAGGCTGGGCGGCCATTCACAGCGGCAAAGGGCAGGCTGAAGTGTTTTGCAAAGAATTGGTTTGGCGCGAATTCGCCTATCATCTGGTGCACCACACGCCTCACATCGTTGATCGCAATTGGAAAGAAGGCTGGGATGCCTTTCCGTGGAACACCGACGACACCGCTGAAGTGATGGCTTGGAAACAGGGGCGCACAGGTGTTCCGTTCGTCGATGCCGCCATGCGCGAGATGTATGTCAGTGGCACGATGCACAATCGCGGGCGGATGATTGTGGCGTCCTATTTGACCAAACATCTGATGACCCATTGGAAAGTGGGACAGGCGTGGTTTGACGACTGCCTGACGGATTGGGATCCGGCAAGCAACGCGATGGGTTGGCAGTGGGCTGCCGGATCAGGCCCCGATGCGGCGCCATATTTTCGGGTGTTCAATCCGGTGACACAGCTTGATAAGTTTGATCATGCGGGGCTGTATGCGCGCACGTGGATCGCCGAAGGGCAGGGCGAAGCGCCCGACACGGCGCTATCCTATTTTGACGCTATTCCCAAAAGTTGGGGTTTGGCGCCAAGTGATGTCTACCCAGCACCCGTTGTCGATATGGCAACGGGCCGCCAACGCGCGCTGGAGGCATATAAGGACCGCGAATTTTGATCGCGCCGTTCTTGTGTCGTGCTGGGGGAAATCCAGCGTGACAGTTTTTTGCCGGCCCGTTAACATATTGTGAAACCAAGGGGTTCCGAACCCCGTATCTAGTAGGAACATTAAAGTCTGGGCGAAATCCGGGCAGCCATTTTCGGCCAATTCTTTGGGAGTCTCGATGATCTTCACGACAACCGACGGGCAATCTGATTTGCCACGCTATTTTAGCCAAGTTTTTGCAATGATGAAACACCTGCCGCGTGGCCGTGTGGATTTCGTGCTAACAGATGGCCGCACGTTTCGCGCCGAGGCCGCTGAGGCGGGCTATGTTGCAGTTTTGCGGGTCCTGAACGACGATTTATTCGCCCGATTGATCCGCGAAGGCGACCTTGGGTTCTCGGAAGCCTATCTTGATGGTTGGTGGTCAACGCCGGATTTGATGGCGTTTATGGATTTGGTCAGCGATGACGCCGAAGAAGTCTATGACGGGTTTCCCGGGCAGGGTTTGATCCGGAGCTATGAAAAGCTGCGGTTCTGGTGGCAGAGCAATTCAAAACGCCAAGCGCGCAAGAACATCAGCTATCACTACGATCTGGGCAATGAGTTTTACGGCCTTTGGCTGGATGAAACGATGACCTATTCATCTGCCAAGTTTGAAACCGGCCAAGAAGATTTGGCGCGCGCCCAGACGCAGAAATACGCATCTATGGTTGATGAAATGGGCGTGAAGGCGGGCGATCATGTGCTTGAGATTGGCTGCGGCTGGGGGGGCTTTGCGGAATACGCGGCCAAGGAACGCGGCTTGCGTGTCACGGCCCTAACGATCAGCCAAGAACAGTATAACTACGCGGTGGATCGTATTGAAAAGGCTGGTCTATCTGACTTGGTCACGTTCAAGATGCAAGACTACCGTGATGAAACAGGCACCTATGATGGCATCGCATCCATCGAGATGTTTGAGGCCGTGGGTGAGAAATACTGGCCGACGTATTTTCAAACGGTGCACGCGCGGTTGAAACCCGGTGCGCGCGGCACATTCCAGGTTATTCTGGTGCAGGACAAACGCTGGCACGTCTACAAACGTGGGGTCGATTTCATCCAGAAGTACATCTTCCCCGGGGGTATGTTGCCTGCGCCAACGATCCTGCGCGACACGATCCGTAAGGCTGGATTAGAGGTCACGCAATCGGTTGAATTTGGCCAGAGTTATTCGGATACGCTGCGCCGCTGGCACGAAACCTTCAACGAAAAATGGGACCAAGTGGCTGCATTGGGGTTTGATGATCGGTTCCGCCGGATGTGGAACTTTTACCTCGCCTCTTGCGCGGGTGCCTTTCGCGGGGGTATTTGCGATGTAACGCAGATCACGGTGACACGTCCGAATTCGTAAAAGGTCGAATTCATATAAGTACGCGGCACCGTTCGGGCAAAGTAGCAGCACATGCCGACTATGGGACGACTGATCGGGGCAATTTTGTTTGGGGCACTTGCGTGGTACGCAAGCACGCTGATCGTGCCGCTATTTCCAGTAGACGCACCCATGGGCTGGTTAAAGTAGATCAACACGATCTGCGGTCTGGTCGCAGGCTGGAAAATTGCAGGGCCACGGGCCGGTACGGGATACGTGGCTGCGTTCAGCTATGGTCTGACCGCGTTGGTGGCTATGGTCGTTATGGCGCTGTTTTTCAATTCGTTCGGGATGATGATCAAACGATCCTTGCGCAAACTCTACGATGGCCCCGGAGAGGCAGTGACTGATGTGTTCGCGCTGTTCATTGAACATGGAACGATGATCCTGACGCCGGAAATCCTTGCGACGTTGTTGATCGGCGGTTTTGCGGGCGGGCTAATTACCGAATTTTTTGGACGGCGCTTTAGCTGATGGATCTGTTTATTTTTGGCACATTGCTCCACATGCCGCTTCTGGAGGTCGTGAGCGGCGATCCGGAGATAGCCAAACGCATTTCATGGGCCGTGCGGCCCGAATATAGTGTGAGCCGTGTGGAAGGTCATGTTTTCCCAATCATGCACGGCGACCCGACAGGTGTGGCCGAAGGGATCATTATTGCTGGTCTTGATGATGGCGAAATCGCGCGGTTGGATTATTACGAAAAGGCGTTTGATTACGCGCGGATCGAATTTGTGGTGCTGGATCAGGACCAACGACCGCGTGATGTAACGGCCTATGTGCCGCCCGTTGGCCGCTGGACCCCAGCAGAGCCTTGGGACCGTGAGGGTTGGATTGCGGCCTTTGGCGAGGTCACGACGATGACCGCCGTTGAGGCGATGGCCACAATCGACAGCATGCCAGCGGCGCAGATGGGCCAGCTTTATCCCAATATGATGGCGCGGGCTGCGTCGCGCCAGCGGACGGCAAACTCTAGTGGACCGGATTCTAATCAAAGCGGGCGCATGGGGCGCAATGATGTGCAAGTGATTGAGGCGCGTATACGCTATGCGGGATTTTTCAACGTCGAGGAATTGGACTTGTCGTTCCGCCGCTTTGACGGATCAATGAGCGATCCGGTGAACCGCGCGGTCTTTATCGGTGTCGATTGCGCCATTGTGCTGCCCTATGATCCGGTGCGCGACCGCGTGATGCTTGTCGAACAATTCCGCACGGGTGCCTATTTGCGCGGCGATTCAAACCCGTGGACGATCGAACCCATCGCGGGGCGCATTGACCCCGGTGAGGGACCCGAAGAAGCCGCACGGCGCGAGGCGCTGGAGGAGGCGGGGATCACGCTCACAGATCTCAAATGCGTGTCAGCGGCCTATCCCAGCCCGGGGTCTACGACCGAGCATTTCTTTATCTACGTCGGCATCACGGACCTGCCGGACGGGTCGGCGGGCGTCGGGGGGAAACTGAGCGAAGCGGAAGACATACGATCACAGATCATGGACTGGGCGGATTTTGACAAAGCCCTGAACGCGGGCGAATTCCGCCTGTTGCCATTGTTGGTCGCGGGGCATTGGCTTGCGCGCAATCGTGACGGTTTGCGCCCATCCGCTTGACGGTGCCCCGTTGCAGGTTTGGGGGCGCTCCCCTAAACCGGACATCAAATGCGAAAGGCTGCAAAAATGACCATACGTACTAATCTTGCTGACACTGTCGGCAACACACCCCTGATCCGCCTGCGCGCCGCATCCGAAGCGACGGGATGTGAGATTCTAGGCAAGGCTGAATTTATGAACCCCGGTCAGTCGGTCAAGGACCGCGCGGCGTTGTTCATTATTCGCGACGCCGTCGCCAAGGGCACGCTGCGCCCCGGCGGCACTATTGTAGAGGGCACGGCAGGCAACACTGGTATCGGGCTCGCGCTGGTGGGTGCATCGTTGGGATTCAAGACGGTGATCGTGATCCCAGACACCCAAAGTCAGGAAAAGAAGGACATGATTCGCATCGCGGGTGCTGAATTGATCGAAGTGCCGGCTGTGCCGTATTCGAACCCCGACAACTACGTGAAATATTCCGGCCGCCTTGCTGAACGGCTGGCGCAAAGCGATCCCAACGGCGCGATCTGGGCCAACCAGTTTGACAATGTCGCCAACCGCCAAGCCCATATCGAAACGACCGGACCCGAAATTTGGGATCAGACCAATGGCCGTGTTGACGGGTTTGTCTGCGCAGTGGGCTCCGGTGGTACGCTTGCGGGCGTCGGCATGGCGCTGCAACCAAATGGCGTGAACATCGGGCTGGCTGATCCCGAAGGGTCGGGTCTGTACAAACTCTACACTGGCAAGGACGCCGGCGGAAATTCGATCACCGAAGGCATCGGGCAGGGGCGTATTACGGCCAACCTTGACGGGTTCACACCGGACAGTTTCTACAAAATCCCCGATGCAGAAGCCTTGCCTATTGTCTTTGACCTACTTGCTGATGAGGGTCTGTGTCTGGGCGGATCAAGCGGCATCAACATTGCGGGTGCCATGCGTATGGCGGCCGATATGGGGCCGAGGAATACGATTGTCACCATTCTCTGCGACTACGGTACGCGGTATCAAGCCAAACTGTTTAACCCCGAGTTCTTGCGCGAAAACGGTCTGCCGGTTCCGGCATGGCTGGACAAAGCGCCCCGCGACATTCCGAATGTAATGGAAAATGTTTGATGCGATTTAGGTTCTTATTGCTTGTTCTGCTTTTGGCCGTTTCGCCAGCGTGGGCGCAAGACACCGACGTCACTGTCGAAGACGCCAGCACACCATCCGGAGACCCGGCCAGCGCGGTCGATCAAGGCCCCGCATTTGTCGATCAAGCGGAGTGGGAAGCGGTTGCTGAACGCGCCAACGCCGCGCTGGAATCAGGACGTGCCTCAAACGCTGCGTTTGGCGATTTACGCAGTGAGTTGGCGGACTGGCGCGATAGGTTTCTGGCGCGACAAACGCTGAACGCAGCGCGCATTACCACCGTGCGGGCACAGATCGCTGCGTTAGGGGAGGTCCCGGATGCCGCCGCAGAAAACGTGCACATCGCGGTACGGCGCGGCCTTCTGAACGACCAGCTTAGCGATTTGCGGGCACCAGCGATCTTGGCACAAGAAGCCCACACACAAGCCAATGGCCAAATAGGTGAAATTGACAGCATCATCCGTGATCGCCAAACAGAACTCTTTTTGGAACGGTCACAATCGCCGCTCAATCCAAACGGCTGGAGCCGGACCTGGGATGCGCTGACAGCGGCTGTGGGTACGCTTAAAGGCGAGGTTCAAGTTAACGCTAACAATCCAAGACTCCGCAGTGAAATGCTCAGCCAGTTTCCGGCAATTTTCGTGCTGCTGGCAGTGTCTGTCGTGTTCGTGCTGCGGGGGCGGGCGTGGTTTAGCTGGGCCGCAGGGCTGATTGTGTCCCATTCGCGGCGTGGTCAAAAAGTTTTGCAGTTTGTATTGTCGCTGGGGCAGATTGTTATTCCGCTGCTTGGGTTGATGGCCTTTTCCACGGCGCTGCAACTGTCGGGCATGTCCGGCAGACGATTGTCGGCGATCATAGAAGTCTTGCCACAATATGGTCTGTTGGCGATATTGGCACATTGGTTTGCCGGGCAGTTGCTTCCGACGAACTCGACCGATGGCGGACATCCCATAGGTTTATCACCCCAGCAATCTGGGCGCGCGCACAGGCGGTTTATTCTTTTGGGCTACACGATGATGGCATTTGGGATGGCGCAGGTTTTTGTGACAGTCAACACGCTTCATGTCGTGCCGTCGGTGGTTGCGTTGTTCCCTTTCGGGGTGGTGATGACGTGGGCGCTGTACTGGTTCGGCCATATCATTCGGCGCACTACGATTGTTGATGCCGATGATGTGCAGCGTTCGTTCCGCGTGACGCTGCGATCAGCGATCAGTCGTGGCCTGATGGGGGCGGCCGTTATCGGGATTGGACTGGCGGCGCTTGGATACTCGAACGCATTTGACTCCATCACTTATCCGGCAGCGATGACCGTTTTCGTATTGGCGTTGCTGTTGTTGCTCCAGCGCTTGACTGTAGATGCCTACACGCTGTTGTCTAAGTCGGAAAGTTCGGCGCAGGATGCGCTGATGCCGGTGTTGATCGGGTTCATGTTGGTGCTGGTATCTTTGCCGGTTCTAGCTCTGATCTGGGGTGCGCAGGTCACTGATTTGACTGAACTTTGGGCGCGGTTCCGCGAAGGTTTCAACATCGGTGAAACCAAGATTTCGCCGTCCAATTTTCTATTTTTCGCGGTGGTGTTCATTCTTGGTTACACCATCACACGCCTGACCCAAGCTGCACTACGCACCACCATATTGCCGCGCACTAAGTTGGATATTGGTGGGCAAAACGCAGTTGTATCGGGTTTGGGTTACATCGGGATTTTTCTGGCGGCGTTGATCGCAATCACGACGGCGGGGATTGATCTAAGTGGTCTTGCGATTGTTGCAGGCGCGCTGTCGGTTGGCATTGGTTTTGGTCTGCAAAATATTGTCAGTAATTTTATCAGCGGCATCATTTTGTTGATCGAACGCCCGATCAGCCAAGGCGACTGGATCGAGGTTGGCGGTCAGATGGGGTATGTGCGTGACATCTCTGTGCGTTCCACCCGCATTGAAACGTTCGATCGCACCGATGTCATCGTGCCGAACGCCGATTTGATCAGCAATCAGGTGATCAACTGGACCCGTGGCAACAGCGTTGGACGCGCGATTGTGCCCGTCGGCGTGGCCTATGGTACCGACACCGAATGGGTCACAAGTATCCTGCGTGAAATCGCGGAGGCGCATCCGATGGTGGTCATGAACCCGCCGCCTGCGGTGATGTTTATCGGCTTCGGGGCCGACAGCCTCGATTTTCAAATTCGCGCCATCCTGCGTGACGTCAATTATGTGATGCATGTCAAATCTGACATGAACCACGCCATCGCCAAGCGCTTTGTTGCGGAAGGCATCGAAATTCCGTTCGGTCAACGCGATATCTGGCTGCGCAATCCAGAAGTGTTGGATTTTAGTGGCAAGCGTCCAGCGCAAACGCCATCTGATGAGTCGCCGAAAGATGAGCCACCTAAGGACGATGTAACGTCATGACCAAGCCGATGTTTATTGACGACGCCTACCTGCGCGACGCTGATGCGCGGGTTTTCGCGGTGACCGATGAGGGCGGGATTATTCTGGACGCTTCAATTTTCTATGCGACCAGTGGCGGGCAACCGGGCGACAGTGGCACGCTGACATGGCAAGGTGGTGCCATAGACATCGCAACAGCGGTCAAGGGCGCGGGTGGCACGATAATACTGGTCCCCGCCGAACCTAACGCGCTTCCTGCTGTCGGCACGAAGGTGTCGCAGTCGCTAAACTGGGAACGCCGACATCGCCACATGCGCGTACACACCGCGCTGCATTTGCTGTCTGTCGTGATCCCGCTGCCTGTGACCGGTGGGTCAATCGGCGCTGAAAAGGGCCGTCTTGATTTCGATATGCCCGACGCGATCGCAGATAAGGCCGCACTTGAAAACACCCTCAATGAGCTGATCGATTGCCACTTTGACATCTCGACCGAGTGGATCGACGAAAGCGAACTGGCTGCAAATCCGGAACTGGTGAAAACCATGTCCGTGGCACCGCCCAAAGGGGCAGGGCGTATTCGTATGGTGCGTATAGGTGCAGCTGAAAACACCGCCGATTATCAACCCTGCGGTGGTACCCACGTGCGCAACACTTCTGAAATAGGCCGAATCCGTTTTGGTAAGGTCGAGAAAAAAGGCAAGCAGAACCGACGCGTTTACTTGCATATAGACACATGACATTTCAACTGATTTCCCGCCTCGTCGCTGCCGTGCGCGCCGTGCTTTTCGCGATTTTTTTGTTTGCTCCGCAAGTATACTTGCCGCTTTACGGGGTTGAGACGAATGTCAGCGCGCAATTCATGACCCGCCGCGCAGCCCCTATGTTTCTTGCTGCGATGATCATCCTGTGGGCCGCCTCCAGTGCGCCGCGCAGTGCATTGCGCGACGCTGTCGCCCTCGGTGTTGCGGCTATGTTTGCAGGCGTTTGCATCACCGGATTGATCGCTCTGATGCAAGGCATTGCCACGCCAATGATCCTGATGGCAGCCTTGGGTGAAGCACTGATTGCGGCGCTGCTTTTGAGCACGCGTAAAAACTAGGCCGAAAGTGTCAAACGCCTCTTGCAAAGCATGTCATTTGTTGGATAAACCGCGCCAACGGATCGGTGGCCGAGTGGTCGAAGGCGCACGCCTGGAAAGTGTGTAGGCGGGAGACCGTCTCCAGGGTTCGAATCCCTGTCGATCCGCCATTAAATATGGCAACTACTTGATTTGTATGTGATAATTCTTAAACAAGTAAATTGACCCCCACAACAACCCCCACAAACCAAATCAGGACTGGATAAGATCGCTTCAGTTGCACATTACCGATTTGCGGTGTTTCACGGGTTGTTTCTGTTTGGGCAATGCTTGCGAAATCGCTCCCGCTGGGTTGTCCTGCCTCCAGCCGTTCGCAACAGCCCACTGCATGACCGTGCGGATACGTTGGCGAACCCGTTTGGCAGTTTCGGGCTTTGCAAGCCAGATTGGTTGCAGCATGGCAAGCCCGTCCGCCGTTGTGACTTCTGATACCTTGAGGCTGCCCATGCGGGGGAAGGTATAGGTCTCTAAAGTAGAAAGAAACTGAGCGGCGTGTTTTTTGTTGCGCCATGTTGTTCATGGATTTTGTGGACCTTACAGGATTCTTCCTGAGCCTTTGCTATTAAGTCATATTTTATTTCATTAAAACAATGACTTGAACACGTGGTCACTGCATGCGTCCCCATGTGCCCTCCGTGCCAATAAGCGTGAGACAATTGACTGGCTAAAGTTTACACTTGAGGGCGTAGGAGAACGAACCCATGGTTATGCCTTCACAATCACCACTTTCGCCAGATGCTGGATCTGGAGCCGTTTTTGCCCCAACGTCGCCTCCCCGCGTTGTTAATGCGCCGTTGGCTCCCACAGCGGAACTGACGAGCATCCCGAAGCGACGCAACTTCACAGCCAAATACAAACTGCGCATTCTGGATGAGACGGACCAAGTGGCAGACACTGGCGGGGTTTCCGCCATTCTACGGCGGGAGGGGCTTTATTCCTCTGCACTGACCGATTGGCGCCGTGCGCGGGCGGCCGGCACATTGGGTGCATTGCAGCCAATGCGCCGTGGCCCACAAAAGGCACCTGCCAATCCATTGCAAGCTGAGCTGGCCAAGGCCAACCGTGAGGTGACAGCCTTGCGGCGCCGTCTGGATCAGGCGGAAGCCATCATTGCCATCCAAAAAAAAGTGGTGGGACTTCTGGACGAGATGGAGCAGACGCAAGAGCGCAGCGGCAAATCATGATGGCCGTCGCGATTGCATTGCCCACCGGCAGCGGCTTGACCTCGGCTGTCTGCGCCGCGCTATCATTATCGCGCGCGAGCGTTCTTCGACAGCGTGCGGCGCTGACGGCACCACCACGCACACGCCCACCGCGCGCAGCGTCTTCGCGGGCTCTGCCGGAAAGGGAAAGAGACCAGGTATTGCACCACCTGCGCGAACCCCGCTTTGCGGATCAGACGCCCACAGAGGTCTTTGCCACCTTGCTGGATGAAGGCACCTATCTGTGTTCAATCCGCACGATGTATCGGATATTGGCCGCGCAGGGCGAAGTTGGCGAACGCCGCCGACAGCGCACACATCCCGTCTATCAAAAGCCTGAACTTCTAGCTGAAGCCCCCAATCAGGTCTGGTCTTGGGACATCACCAAGCTGAGGGGCCCGGTGAAATGGTCCTACTTCTATCTCTATGTCATCCTCGACATCTTCAGCCGCCGCGTTGTTGGCTGGCGCGTCGAGCACGCGGAGAGCGCCAGCCAGTTCAAAGAGCTGTTCATCGACGCGATGGAAAAACACGAGGTTCCACGCGATCAGCTGACATTGCATGCAGATCGCGGTGGGCCCATGAAGGCAAAGACGACAGCCCTGATGCTGGTTGATCTTGGTGTGCTCAAGTCCCACAGTCGGCCCCACACCTCAAACGACAACCCGTTCTCCGAAGCCCACTTCAAAACACTGAAATATCAGCCAGAGTTCCCCAAGAACTTTGAAACCATCGAGCAGGCTCGCGCATTCTGCCGCAGGTTCTTTGCATGGTATAACCAAGACCATCATCACGCCGGGATTGGTCTGATGACGCCCGACCAAATCCATTTTGGGCAGGCCCAAGAAATCTACACCGCGCGACAAGCAACACTAGACGCGGCATTCCTCGCCACGCCCGAACGCTTCGTACACAAACCACCAAAACCGCCTCAAATCCCGACCGCCGTCTGGATCAACCCACCAAAACCAACCGAAGAAACCCAAGCCTAAAGTCCAAAAGCCACTGTCTCAAAGTCGTTGATACGTTCCGGCAGGCCTGATTGTTGGTGAAGGGAACTGTGAAATCCGTAAGGAACCTTAGGACGTCATCACGGTAGTCGCGCAAGCGGACCAGAAGGTTATGGCCTGGCCGCCTGGCTTTTCGGCCTCGCGCACCAGTGCGTCTAGCCAGTGGGTCTTGTCGCTCATGGAAGGCGAGGCCCTCGGTGAGGATCGCCATGTATTTGGTGAGGATGCCGTGGTGAACCGACGTGGGGAGTTCGGTCTCGCCTCGCCCCTGAGCCGCGCACTTGAGCTGATTGGCGCTGTTGAGCAGCACGCTCATCGCGCACGCCCACGGCTCCTTTTCGATTTCTTCGATGGCCTTGAGTTCCCGTAAATGATGCGCCCCGCACAGGGCGTGCGCGTCCACCCCACTCATATGGGCGTAATAGGACTTCCAGTGGTCATGAACAATTGTCCCGCCGGTCAGGAAGGATGGAACAGCACCGCGCTTGGCGCTGATGCGATAATGCGTGAAGGCGAGATCGCTGATTGAGTGCAGCCAGTGCAGCTTACCAGCAACACGAAGTCCGGTCTCATCCAGATGCCGAACGCCGCCTTCATTGAGCCGGGCCAGAATGTGTTCGACGACGCCACCCAAGGTACGCGCTGTGCCGTTCACCCAGTTGGTCACGCTGGCCGCGCATAGGCTGGTGGCACCAAACAAATCACGCAGGAGTTGGCAGACCCGATCCTCGGGGATCAGCTGCTGAACATTGCAGTAGACCGCCGCCGCCCGAATGCGCTTACCGTATTGCACGTGTGCATTCACGCCATCGGGAAAGGTGGCTGTCGTCGTGGCTCGGCAATGGCCACAACAATAAATCGCTGCCTGATGCTCTGTGACCTCCAGACGCGGCACCGGTATGTCATAAACCTGACGCCTCTCCACCGCCTTGATCATCCCAGCCGTCAAGCCATGCTGACAGGTGCCACAGGCCTCAGCCTCATGTCGCTCCACAAAGTCAGGCGTTGCTGTCTGACGTAGGGTGTCGCCTCGGTGGCCAACTTAGCCACCACTTTTCTTACCGGACTTACCACGCAGGCTACGCGGTACCGGCTTCTTCAACCCATCACTCGAAGGCGGCTTGCTGCTATTACTGCTGTTCTTGGCCAACTGACGCCGCAGATCCGCATTCTCTTGCGCCATGCTCGCCAACGCGGCTTCCAACTCGGCGATCCTGCGCAGAGCCGTGGCAAGGAGTTGTTCAAGAGCAGTAACTTGGTCCATTCCACCAATGATTCAGAGAAATCGTCACAGCGCCACGAAATTCAGACCACAACAGAAAATTCATGCGCCTAATGGCCAACAGGGCAATCGCGTTTGGCTCATGTTGTTGCCAAGTCACTGAGAATGCTGCGTAAGAAGGTGGTGTCCCAGCCTGCACGTTTGATTTTTATGGAGAGAGAGCCCTTGGATGTGTCACGCCGGAGGACGTCGAGTGCGCGGCGACGTAGAACGGCGATGTTGCCGGGACCGTTGTCTTTCCGATTGCGTGCGGCGTCCTCGCGGAAAGACACATCCAACTGCCAATGAAGGGCATTTTCGATGGCCCAATGGTCGCGGACAGCGGCCAGCAGCACCTCAGGTGTGGGAACCCAAGACAGCGCGAAGTAGCGGGTCTCTGAGGTCACCTTTCCGCCCGTCTCTCTGGTCGCCTCGATGCGACCGAACCCCTTGAGGCCAGGGAATTCGTGGTATTCTGCCAATGCCTTAGCCGATACCACGACCGCCTTACGGGTTTCTTTTCTTCCATGGCCGGTATTTTCCGTAACGGCTGTTGGATCGCTTTTGTGCCCCTTGCTGAAACATCCACGGGCGTCAGACAACAGGGATTCCTGGTTACCCTTGAGTGCGAGGCACCAATCACCGCCGCCTGCGTTGATTGCGGCAACCGTGCGGCGGTTGCAATGTAATGCATCACCGGTGACCACCTTGCCCCGCAGATCGATCAACCCAAGCGCCTCTATGGCCGCGCTGAGTTCTGTGCCTCGGTCGGCAGGTACTGTCGCCAACGTCAGGCGCAGCCGCGAGGCATAGGCTGAGACCATCATGCGGGTCCGTGCGCTTTCGCCCGGGTCGCGCGCACCCCGTAACGCTTTGCCGTCAATCGCGATGATATCACCGTCTTTGAGGAGCTTGGTCACATCGGCAAGTACCTTACTGAAGGCCGCATCGAGTGCCTTCGGGTCGATGATCCGGAAGACCTCCGAGAAGGTATCATGCGATGGAATGGCATGCTTGAGTTTCAGGAAGTTCCTGAAAAGGCTCTCTTTTGCACGGCCAAATGCGGCCATCTCGGCGCAGGAGGTCGATCCACATAAGACCGACACGAAGGCGATAACGAGCAGTTCACCAAGGTCGTGGCGCACGTTACTGGCGCGCGGATCAGGAACTTCGTCGAAGGCGGATAGAAAAATATGCATGGCGATGAGCACCCAATGAGAACAACCACCCATCCAGAATCCATCCCGCCATCACCTGCAAGAGCAATCCTTTACTCACTCAGTTCCAAACGCGATTCCCCTGTAATAGCCAAGGAGACTCACATCAAAACTGACAAAAACCCGTTATCGGCTGGGGTGCTTGGGAGTTACAATATTTTGAAGAAACCAAGAGTAATCCTGTAATTTTATTTATCCGCAATCAGCCTTGACGGCATCCACGTAGCTGTTGCTCTTTAGGATTATGACAAACAAGACAAAAGCATCTGAGCTAAAGCACAAATTACAGAAAACACGAGAGTTATATTCAACCGTTGGGAAAAAGCCCCAAGGTCTTGAGTCGCTTGAGATTCGTAAGCGTGTTGAAGGTTTTTTATTAGAACAAAGCAAATTATGGGATATATTCGCCTTTGGTGAGGGAATTGCGATTGGTAATAATGGAACAGCTGATGCGCAGTTTGATCCATCAAAAAGCTTCAAGAATGATCCTTCTAAACTGGATCAGATCATTGAATTAGTAAGACATGATCTTCGCTTTAGGGAAGCTGAACTTTTAGAGGGAGTTATTGTCAAATCTGGTGTTTGAGTATTGTTGGTCATGCGGTGATCTGGTCGGGGTTTGTGGTTTCGATTCCGTCTTTGAACGTGACGCCTGTGATGACTTTTGCGAGGTAGTCAAAGCCGCGTAGCTTCCTCCAATTTTGCTCAGCACATTGCCCCAGTTTGAACATCATGTGCAGCATGCCATCGCGTGACAGGCAGCCCTTTGAACTTCGTCCCGTTTTCCGGACAGTTTGCTTATTGACCCTATGCTGCCATTTTCCAAGTCATATCTTCGAAAGCCTGTTTTGGCGTTTTGTAGCCGACGCCTGAATGACGGCGCTGGCGGTTGTAGAAGACCTCAATGTATTCGAAGATGGCGGCCTTGGCCTCAGCGTGTGTTCTAAAGCGCCGCTGGTGAACCATCTCCTTTTTCAATGAAGCAAAGAAGCTTTCCATCGGCGCATTGTCGAGGCATTGGCCCTTGCGGCTCATGGATTGAGTGAGTTTCGCCTTTTTGATCAGCTTGCGATAGTCCCCGCCAGCATATTGGCCGCCCCTATCGGAGTGGTGTATCAATCCCGGAACCGGGCCTCTGCGTCCCAGAGCCATCTCGAGGGCGGCGCAGCAAAGCTCCGCACGCATGTGATCCTCCATCGCCCAACCGACGATCTCACGCGTGGCCATGTCCTTCACGCCAGCCAGATAAAGCCAGCCTTCGTCCGTGTCGATATAGGTGATATCCGCCAGCCAAACGGCATTAGGCGTCTGGCTGTGGAATTTCTGTTCCAACAAGTTTGGGGATGGCTTCAGCTTATGATTGCTGTCCGTTGTGATTGGCTTTCTACGCTTGCGAAGAAGCGGGGACACCTTGTGTTCCTTCATTATTCTCGCAACACGGCGCTCGGAGACGACCTCACTATCCGCCAGTAAGTCTTGGTGAATACGCTTTGATCCATAACATTTCTTACTGGCCTTGAAGAAGGTTTTGGCTCTTCTCCGCTTTGTTGAGTAAGAAAAGATGCTGACCATCAAGTAACCTGTTGATATGTTAGGTTTCTGACAACTTTACATAGGGCAGGTATATGACCATCGACATCTCGCAACATATTTTACGCCTGAAGGGGCAACGTGTAAATGAAATTGAGCTGGCTGAAGACGGTGCGAAGGTTATTGTTCAGTGCAGTCGGGATGCCCGCAGGAGCGCTATAGACCCTGCAACCGGCAAGAAGGGTAGCATCAACCAACATATTCGCCGACAAGTAAACGACATCCCGTTTTTTGGGTATCCTTGTGTGATTGAGATTGAGCTAGCGCAGGTTTTTATTAGCAAGGGTGAGCGCCGCATTGAGGCGTGTCCTTTTGTTGATAAAGGGTGCCGTTTCACCCATCGATTTTGCCATCTTATCAGTGGATTGTGCCGTCATTTATCCATTCTGGCTGTCTCCAGGCATTTAGGTATACGATGGGAGACGGTAAAGAATATCGACAAGGCATACCTGATGGAAACGCTCCCTGCGCTTGATCCCGCACAGCTTGCTGGCTTGGAATACATTGGTGTCGATGAAGTGGCCCGGGCGAAAGGTCATGACTATATGACGGTGGTCTACGATATGGTCGGAGGGCATCTGATCTGGGTGGAAGCCGGTCGAACTGCCGAAGTTTTTTCAAGGTTTTTGAAACAGCTGCGGCCAGATACAGCCCATAAAATAAAGGCCGTGTCGATGGATATGGGGCCTGCCTACCAAAAGGCTGTCAGGGAGTCCTTGCCGATGGCCGACATCGTATTTGACCGTTTCCACGTCATGAAAAACTACAGCAAGGCTATCCATAATCAGCGTCGCCTTGAGTTCAGGAAGGCCGATCCAAGTGGTAAAGAGTTGATGAAGGGCACGCATTATCTGTTGCTCAAAAATGCGGATAAGTTGAATGAAAAACAAAGTAACAAGCTGCAAACGTTGCTGGAGAGCAATAGCAACCTGAATACGCTTTACGTCTTAAAAGAACAGCTTCAGGCTCTGTGGAGCGCCCCATCATTTGAGGGGATGTCAGAGCAACTGGAAAATTGGTGCCTGATCGCAGATCAGTCACACATGCTCTATCTGAAAAAGTTCGCAAAATCCCTAAGAAAACATTGTGTGGGCATATGCAACTACGCGAAACACAAGCTGACAAGCGCCAGGATAGAGGCTGGTAATGTCAGTATAGGAATGATCCGCAAACGAGCCAGGGGCATCAGGGATACCGAATACTTCAAACTCAAAATTAGACAATCATCCATCCCAGATAATCAATCTATGTTCTATTTGAAATCCTAGAATAACTCAACAAAGCGGAGAAGAGCCAAGGTTTTTATCTTGGGAAGCAACGCCTGATCCCGAGCGTCGCGATTAGCTTGACGCTGATCACGTGCAGGCTGACTGGCTGGGAACCCGTAGAACCAGCCCCGGGATATCTCTAGAAGACGGCATAATATTGAAACCGCGTATTGAGCTTTATGGGCGGTGACGAAAGCACGCTTGTTCGTCATGGTTTCACCGCCCGCGCCGCGAAAAAAGCGGATGCTTTGTGCAAAATCTCCACTTCCTCAGCAAGCCGCTTGTTGTCTTTGCGAAGGCGGAGCAATTCAGCCGCATCCGCCTGCTGACGCCGTTTGGCTTCAACTGAGCCAAACGCCTCAATTTCCAAGCGCCACGTCTTCAGCTGCGTCCCAGTGATCCCAAGCTCCTTGGCAACGCTGCCTTGCGTCGCACCAGGCTCATATAACCGCTCAACTGCAGCTGCCTTATAATCGTCTGTATAATTGCGTCGATGTTGTCCCATTTGGTGCCCCTTTCACGGACTGGGGTAAAGTACCCCAATGTCCGGCAACAGGGACGAAGTTCAGGCTGGTGATGATGTGCGCGGCAAGACACCAAATTCGCAACGGCAAATGGCTGCTGTGCATTACCGTGCCAGCCGTCACGGATGTCTGCCGTGCGCAACCGGCACATTCCCAAGTCGCGCGATTTCGCTTTAACGGCCAGCCCTTGCAGGTGCCACAGGAAGGACAGACGAAGCCCTCAGGCCAACGATGTTCCACCAGATAATGCGAACACGCTTCCTCATCAGAAAACCTGGCGTCGAACGCGGGGCGGGACATGGGTTTGTCGTTTTTCCATCTGGCTGGCATGGGAGGAACAATACCAGAACATTCTAGATTGGCAAGCCGCTTCGCACTACATCAGGTGCCGCCGGAGCAAAGGGGATAAGCCTTAGGGGAATGAATGATGAAACAGGTTTATCACGAAGGTTATAATTACGTTTTAGAATACGACAACAACTCACTTATTATGTTCAAAGAAGATACTGACGAGTGGATGGGTGATATTGAATACATCAAAGTATTCACTGTTGAAGGTGATACTCCAAAACCAATCGTACTTTATAGAAAACTCGTATCAGCCGCTAATAAGCTTATCACTCGAGTAAACAAAAATTGGTTCATGTTTAATGTAACAGACCAAAAACGTGCTGATATTTACGAACGGTTTACTTTCCACAAACGGGATTAAAGCCACCGGCTTCCAGCCGGTCCGCTTTAGCGTAATGTACTATAATCTTCCCTCTCATTTTTAAGACCCCGCGAAGCAGTAAGGGTCTTAAAAATGAGAGGGAAGATTATGATCTATTCCACAGGAAGCCATACCAAATTTTATCACCGGTTTCACGTCGTCTGGACAACAAAATACCGATACAAAGTTATGCGCGGTGAGATGCGTGAGCGTATCCGTGAAATCATTATCCAAACATGCCAAGAACTTGGCGTGCATATTGAGAAGGGCGTATTGTCGACCGATCACGTCCACATGTTCATATCGGTCCCGCCTCAGATAGCATTGTCAAAGGTGATGATGCGGATCAAGGGACGCTCGTCTTATAAGATACAGCGCGAGTTTCCCGAACTGCGCAAACGGTACTGGGGCCAGCGGTTTTGGGCTCGCGGATTTTTCTCAACAACTAGCGGCAATGTCACTGACGCTGTCATACTTCAGTATCTTGAATTACATTCAAAAAGGGAACCTACCGGCGTCAGCCGGTAGTCGTTCAGTCGGTCCATCAAAGGTTATTCATGCCAACGAGCTGAAAATTATTTCTATCTTTATAGAGATCAGAAAGTTTAGAGAGATTGTGGTTTTCAAGTAGCATACCTACAAGAAAACTTATTTCACTCACTTGGTTTTGTGTTTGATATGGATATTACAAGGTATGGACAAGAATCCTACTTAGCTGAAATCCCTAGTCATTATCCTACTCAGCCAATAGTAAGTGTTAAAAAATCTGAATGTGATATAATTTATGAATATGATGAATTTGATAGCTTATTAGATGATGAAGATCATTTCTAGTTAGATAAAAATATGTAACAGCCTCATACTTATATGATTGTTCTATGTATTGAATTTATTGAATTTATTGAATTATAACACATGCTTAATAAGGTAATTTCAAGTAAGAACATTAGAAGCAGAGTCCTCCATTTCTACACAGGGCAATCGCGTTTGGCTCATGTTGTTGCCAAGTCACTGAGAATGCTGCGTAAGAAGGTGGTGTCCCAGCCTGCACGTTTGATTTTTATGGAGAGAGAGCCCTTGGATGTGTCACGCCGGAGGACGTCGAGTGCGCGGCGACGTAGAACGGCGATGTTGCCGGGACCGTTGTCTTTCCGATTGCGTGCGGCGTCCTCGCGGAAAGACACATCCAACTGCCAATGAAGGGCATTTTCGATGGCCCAATGGTCGCGGACAGCGGCCAACAGCACCTCAGGTGTGGGAACCCAAGACAGCGCGAAGTAGCGGGTCTCTGAGGTCACCTTTCCGCCCGTCTCTCTGGTCGCCTCGATGCGACCGAACCCCTTGAGGCCAGGGAATTCGTGGTATTCTGCCAATGCCTTAGCCGATACCACGACCGCCTTACGGGTTTCTTTTCTTCCATGGCCGGTATTTTCCGTAACGGCTGTTGGATCGCTTTTGTGCCCCTTGCTGAAACATCCACGGGCGTCAGACAACAGGGATTCCTGGTTACCCTTGAGGGCGAGGCACCAATCACCGCCGCCTGCGTTGATTGCGGCAACCGTGCGGCGGTTGCAATGTAATGCATCACCGGTGACCACCTTGCCCCGCAGATCGATCAACCCAAGCGCCTCTATGGCCGCGCTGAGTTCTGTGCCTCGATCGGCAGGTACTGTCGCCAACGTCAGGCGCAGCCGCGAGGCATAGGCTGAGACCATCATGCGGGTCCGTGCGCTTTCGCCCGGGTCGCGCGCACCCCGTAACGCTTTGCCGTCAATCGCGATGATATCACCGTCTTTGAGGAGCTTGGCCACATCTGCAAGTACCTTACTGAAGGCCGCATCGAGTGCCTTCGGGTCGATGATCCGGAAGACCTCCGAGAAGGTATCATGCGATGGAATGGCATGCTTGAGTTTCAGGAAGTTCCTGAAAAAGCTCTCTTTTGCACGGCCAAATGCGGCCATCTCGGCGCAGGAGGTCGATCCACATAAGACCGACACGAAGGCGATAACGAGCAGTTCACCAAGGTCGTGGCGCACGTTACTGGCGCGCGGATCAGGAACTTCGTCGAAGGCGGATAGAAAAATATGCATGGCGATGAGCACCCGATGAGAACAACCACCCATCCAGAATCCATCCCGCCATCACCTGCAAGAGCAATCCTTTACTCACTCAGTTCCAAACGCGATTCCCCTGCATTTCTACACAGGGGAATTGAGTGCGTAATTTGCCGACTTGCGTACTGAAGCAGGTCAAGCGGCTGTTGTGCGTAATGGGTATGATCCGGCTCGACCATTCCAAACCAGCATTGGCCCTGTGAGCGTGCACGTTCCAAAGGTTGTCAATCGCAGAGAAAAAAGGTCCCTTCGCGAATTGTGTGGGTAGGCCTGCGATGGCCTTTTGATGCTGTCACCAGATGTTGTGGTCGCGAGGTGAGGCGCGTCTAGCGCGTAGACCTCACATATCGCAGCGCCTGACGCGCCGGATCTGTTGGCGTCTGCGATGTCGCAAGGTAGAATATAGTTCCCACAGATCAGAAGATGGAGGGGAACCATGGGGCCCGAGACAAACTTGTTTACGATTGCGCTTGGTCTGCAAGCGCCCTGGAGCGTTTCCGACGTGCGCTTCGATACCAAGGCAAAGGAGATCCACTTCGAGATCCGCTTCAAGCCTGGCACCCGGTTTGCCTGCCCGTCCTGTGGCGCGGCCGATCAGCCGGTCCATGACACGCGGCCCCGGACCTGGGAGCATCTGCGCTTCATTGAGCACAAGGCTTTCATCCACGCCTCCGTTCCCCGTGTTGCCTGTAGCGCATGCGGCAAGACAGGGCAGATCACGGTTCCCTGGGCGCGCAGTGGCAGCGGCTTCAGCCAATTGTTCGAGGCCTTCGTGATCGCTCTGGCCAAAGAGATGCCGGTGAAGGCCATAGCCGATCTTCTCGAGATCGGGGACGACCGGTCATGGCGCGTGCTTGACCACTACGTCCCGGCTGCGCGCGAGCTGGAGGACTTCAGCGACGTGACGGCTGTCGGGATCGACGAGACAGCAGCGCGGCGCGGCCACAATTACATCACCCTGTTCCATGATCTCAAGGCGGGAAGACTGCTCTTTGCCTGTGAAGGCCGCGATGCGGGCACGGTCAAGACTTTCACTGCAGACCTCCGTACCCATGGTGGCGATCCGGACGCCATCACTGCCGCCTGCATCGACATGAGCAGGGCCTATATTGCTGGTATCGGTCGGCATCTGCCGAACGCGGCCATCACCTTCGACAGGTTCCACGTCATCCAGCTGGCCAACGCCGCGCTGGAAGAAGTCAGGCGTGCTGAGGTGCGCGCAGAGCCCGCCCTGAAACGAAGCCGATGGATGTGGCTCAAGGACAAAAAGAAGTGGACCAAAAAACAGATTGCACAGCACCACACGCTATCACGCATGCAGCTGAAGACAGGGCGCGCCTTCCGCTTGAAGGAAGCGCTGCGCGACATCTTTGCAGCGGCGACCACGCGCGCCGAGGCCGAAGAGCGGCTCACCGCATGGTTCCGATGGGCGCGCCGCAGCAAGCTAGCGCCCTTCAAGAAGCTCGCTCTGACCCTGAAAACCCACTGGGATGGTATCCTTAACAGCTTTGAAAGCGCCCTGAGCAATGGCTCAGTTGAGGCCATCAACGGCTTAATCCAAGCCGCCAAGGCGCGCGCCAGAGGATATCGAAAACCACGCAACCTCATCCTCATGGCCTATCTGATCTCTGGCAAACTCAGCCACCTGCAAGCGTCGCCCTACACCACAACATCTAGGGCTATCGTTGAGTGACCGGAAAACAAACTACCCACACAAATCGCGAAATAGCCGAAAAAAAGGCCAGATCTTTTATTGTACTGCCGCCAGCAAGACCAAAATACAACGGTGGCGTTGAACGTGGCAACCGTACCTTTCGCGAGGAATTCTATGCGTGTCGTGATCTCATTGCCGACAGCATAAGCGCTATGAGGTTTGATCTGCGAAAAGCTGTCGAAAAATACAACACATTCAGGCCACATCACGCCTTGAACGGTACCCCCCCATGGAGTACCTTCAAAACACTCAGGCCGAAGCCGCATAAATCTCAAAACACCTGAACCTATACACTGCAACAGAAATAAGTTGAAATTTACATTCATGTTTGGCATTATTATAAAATTCACATTTATTTTGTAAAATACCAAATTAAGGGAGATTTGAATTATGAATAAACAAGTCATGATAGTAGTTGGAATTTGTATAATTTTAGTTGGAATTTTGACCTTTGCGGTAGTAAAGAAGCCACAAAATAAGAACTTTGAACAAGCAGGGGAAACATTAAAGAGCTCACTCTGATTAGTTGCCGGCTGTATGGTTGAGACTATCGTTGTTAATTGTAGGACTGGACACGATACTCGGCGAAAATAGGCTGTTAGGTGATAGTTGTATTGATCTTCTGCTATGGATTGCTGAGGTGCGCGCAGAGCTCGCCCTGAAACGAAGCCGATGGATGTGGCTCAAGGACAAAAAGAAGTGGACCAAAAAACAGATTGCACAGTACCACACGCTATCACGCATGCAGCTGAAGACAGGGCGCGCCTTCCGCTTGAAGGAAGCGCTGCGCGACATCTTTGCGGCGGCGACCACGCGCGCCGAGGCCGAAGAGCGGCTCACCGCATGGTTCCGATGGGCGCGCCGCAGCAAGCTAGCGCCCTTCAAGAAGCTCGCCCTGACCCTGAAAACCCACTGGGATGGTATCCTTAACAGCTTTGAAAGCGCCCTGAGCAATGGCTCAGTTGAGGCCATCAACGGCTTAATCCAAGCCGCCAAGGCGCGCGCCAGAGGATATCGAAAACCACGCAACCTCATCCTCATGGCCTATCTGATCTCTGGCAAACTCAGCCACCTGCAAGCGTCGCCCTACACCACAACATCTAGGGCTATCGTTGAGTGACCAGAAAACAAACTACCCACACAAATCGCGAAATAGCCGGAAAATTACGCCTGATAAATGGCAAGCTCGGCCTCAACTGCTGTCGCAATCAATTGTTGTGCTCCCGTTCTTAACAAATACGTCAGCGGGACCGACATCCCGTTTCGACGCGCAAAATCAACAATGTTAGTCGTTTCCATGGTGGTGTATCTTTCTTCGGTTGGGCTGCTGTCTCACAACAACAATTCAACCAGATACGCCGCCAACCTTCAAACCGCCCAATCACCAGATTCAGTCATAGCTCGTCTCATCAACATAGATGACAAAGACGATTTCTTCCTCTTGCTCAAGAACATTGTCCCGAACATCAACTGCAGTCATCCCTTCAGCCATTGGTAAGAAAGTGACCATTTTTTCTGCTGTGTGAAGCTCGAATTTGCCTACCTCGGTTGGCTCACCAAAGAACTCCACGAGACAGTCGTTGTTAGTGTTTAGAAAGCTGTACAGACGCTCCGGCCAGTTGAAGTCACCATTGTCGTCAGCCTCTAAAGCCTGATACAAAGGGTTTCTTAGCTGAAAAATCAGCCACTCAGCATTACACCCGAGCGTGCATTTGTTAATGTGGTTGTACAAGCTAACGGCTCTTTTCTCGTCACCACCAAAGGCTTCAATAACGGTTTTTGGGAGGTTTTCGGGGTCAAGAAGTTGAATGTTTGTGTCGGTCATTCTTTATTTCTTTCATTTGATTTATGAGGTGGTTGTGAGTTACAGTCCAGAGGGGCTTGATTGATTAAGTTACAGACTTAATAAAAGCGCTCTGAACAGCTAATGCCTCATAGAATAAAGGTGTCTGAGGATATAACGCCCCAAAGTGACCGCCATCAATTTCATAAAGCTGCTTTCTATTTTTCAATCTGTTGAAGACTTCTAATTGTACTTCACGAATGACTTGAGGCATTTCATCTTTCTTACCATTCATCATCAAAACAGGCACCTGTATAAAGGGCGCGGTTACTAATGGTGAAAAGGGAACTTCCGTCTTAGGAATAACACGTGTGACCCTATTCTCCCAGTCGCTGTTCCACTGGCCGCCTTGGTCGAGAAACCAACGGAAAGCTTGTATTGGCTTAAGTAAGGAAGGGTTAGCCTCTTGGTCAGACGAAACAACCGGCATTGGACCTTCCCGGGCCAAATCCTCAAGCTGATCAAATTCACCATTGTAAAAAATACGTTTCAGAGTCTCGAAGCTTTTCTCCGGATCTTCAAATTCTAGCACATCCAATCCGCATGGGGCTGAGAATGAAATCGCACCGGCTAAATTATCGATGAGGCTAGCCACAACCAAAGTCATCATTCCTGCAAAGCTGTCACCCCAGAGTACTATTTTACCGTTATGAGATTCTTCCTGTGATTTTACGAACGCAACGGCATCGGCTATGCCTCTACCCTGCACCCAAGGGTTTATGGTTTGTCTGATTTTGCCTTCGCTTCTACCAAACCCAACGTGGTCATAGAGAAAAACATTGAAACCAGTTTTTTGAAATTCGATGGCATAACTAGATAGTGCCATTGATACAGTGCCAGTAGTTCCATGACACATAACTATACAGGGCGCATTGTCTTTATCCTGAGCAGCATACCATCTGCCTCTTAAGATTGAGCCTTCTGATGTAAATTCTTTTTCTATAAACATATTAATTACTCACTTTTAATGGGTCAGGAAGACTTTCAAATAGCTGATCATTTTGCAGAGTGAAGTTCAAGTACAAAATCTAAAATACCTTCATGTTAACATGGCTAAAGGCGAGTTATAGCCGAAAGTTGGTGACGGCCCAGATGGGCAGGGGAATCGCATATGGATTCTTCTCGTCGCATCGAAATCGAAAAACATAAAACCTGACCACGAGCGCGACGAGAGAGCCGAGCAGTTCGCGCTTTGTTCGCTATTATTCGAGCTCAAATTTCCAAACGCGATAGCCCTGCCCAGATGGGCGGCATATCATGGCGTTGTTAGGACGCCGCAATTCTCATTGAAAAAAGGATATGCCACATGACCAAGAATACAGTTGATCGACTTTGCATCTTCATATGAAGACATAGCAGTTTTTTTTTCTGGGATGAAACTATAAACATCCTAATCATATGGTACTAGAGTAAGGCATATTATTTGGTCCCTTCGCGAATTGTGTGGGTAGGCCTGCGATGGCCTTTTGATGCTGTCACCAGATGTTGTGGTCGCGAGGTGAGGCGCGTCTAGCGCGTAGACCTCACATATCGCAGCGCCTGACGCGCCGGATCTGTTGGCGTCTGCGATGTCGCAAGGTAGAATATAGTTCCCACAGATCAGAAGATGGAGGGGAACCATGGGGCCCGAGACAAACTTGTTTACGATTGCGCTTGGTCTGCAAGCGCCCTGGAGCGTTTCCGACGTGCGCTTCGATACCAAGGCAAAGGAAATCCACTTCGAGATCCGCTTCAAGCCTGGCACCCGGTTTGCCTGCCCGTCCTGTGGCGCGGCCGATCAGCCGGTCCATGACACGCGGCCCCGGACCTGGGAGCATCTGCGCTTCTTTGAGCACAAGGCTTTCATCCACGCCTCCGTTCCCCGTGTTGCCTGTAGCGCATGCGGCAAGACAGGGCAGATCACGGTTCCCTGGGCGCGCAGTGGCAGCGGCTTCAGCCAATTGTTCGAGGCCTTTGTGATCGCTCTGGCCAAAGAGATGCCGGTGAAGGCCATAGCCGATCTTCTCGAGATCGGGGACGACCGGTCATGGCGCGTGCTTGACCACTACGTCCCGGCTGCGCGCGAGCTGGAGGACTTCAGCGACGTGACGGCTGTCGGGATCGACGAGACAGCAGCGCGGCGCGGCCACAATTACATCACCCTGTTCCATGATCTCAAGGCGGAAAGACTGCTCTTTGCCTGTGAAGGCCATGATGCGGGCACGGTCAAGACTTTCACTGCAGACCTCCGTACCCATGGTGGCGATCCGGACGCCATCACTGCCGCCTGCATCGACATGAGCAGGGCCTATATTGCTGGTATCGGTCGGCATCTGCCGAACGCGGCCATCACCTTCGACAGGTTCCACGTCATCCAGCTGGTTAACGCCGCGCTGGAAGAAGTCAGGCGTGCTGAGGTGCGCGAAGAGCCCGCCCTGAAACGAAGCCGATGGATGTGGCTCAAGGACAAAAAGAAGTGGACCAAAAAACAGATTGCACAGCACCACACGCTATCACGCATGCAGCTGAAGACAGGGCGCGCCTTCCGCTTGAAGGAAGCGCTGCGCGACATCTTTGCGGCGGCGACCACGCGCGCCGAGGCCGAAGAGCGGCTCACCGCATGGTTCCGATGGGCGCGCCGCAGCAAGCTAGCGCCCTTCAAGAAGCTCGCCCTGACCCTGAAAACCCACTGGGATGGTATCCTTAACAGCTTTGAAAGCGCCCTGAGCAATGGCTCAGTTGAGGCCATCAACGGCTTAATCCAAGCCGCCAAGGCGCGCGCCAGAGGATATCGAAAACCACGCAACCTCATCCTCATGGCCTATCTGATCTCTGGCAAACTCAGCCACCTGCAAGCGTCGCCCTACACCACAACATCTAGGGCTATCGTTGAGTGACCGGAAAACAAACTACCCACACAAATCGCGAAATAGCCAATTATAAACAACCTCTCCAGTATCAAGACAAAAGCCTTAACGTGCCTTGAATTAATTATCGAATAATTAAAGCTATCCCGTGATGATAACGTTTCATAAAGACCTCGATGTATTTTCTGATAAACAGCTTTCTTGAATTGCTCATATTTAGACATTTCCTTAACAGAGATGGTTAATACCAATGATAAATTTGAAACTGTTTAAACATCTTCATGCTTAAATAACAGTCTACATTGATAAATGAGTTCTTGTTGTTTGGTTTTTAGTTTCATAGCTGTAAATTCCTTTCGGCAATAGTAATCCATTGACGTTGATATACGCGCCTTTGGATCGTTAATAATTTAGATTGTTAGAAGGATCACCGTAGCGAGGTTTGTAGCCATTGATCCATTAATAAAAAAAGATGCGTGTATCTCGATGAAAAATCAAAAAATAGTAATTTGTGTTTTATCGATAGATATTAACTCAATATCATGATTTTATTGATTGGCATTAGAACAATTAAATATGACGTTGAAGAAAAATAAATACGTCACATTTTATTCACTTTTGGATAAAAATTCCGAACAGCTTGGATTCAAACATCAAGTGCAACGGTTGATTTAAAGGCCACGATTTCGTCGGCCATAGCTTCAGCGGGTGTTCTCCATCCGAGGGTTTTTCTTGGACGGTTGTTCATCAGGTTTGCAACGTCGTTGAGCCATGTTTGGCTTGCACCGTTCAGGTCAGTTCCTTTGGGCATGAACTGACGCAGCAGTCCGTTGGTGTTCTCGTTGCTGCCGCGCTGCTAGGGAGCATGCGGATCGCAGAACCAGATATCAATTTTCAATCGTCGCGCCAATTCACGATGGCAGGCCATTTCGGAGCCACGGTCATAGGTCATGCTCTTGCGCAAATCAGCGGGTAGTCGTCTCATCTGGCGGGTGAAGCTGTCAAGCGCGGCCTCGGCCCCATTGCCATCCATTTTGCAAAGAATGACAAAGCGTGTCTTGCGCTCGACCAAGGTCCCCACTGACGAGCGATTGAATGCGCCCTTGATGAGGTCGCCCTCCCAATGGCCTGGTACCAGTCGTGCTTCGATCGCTTCAGGGCGATTGATAATGCGCAATGATTCCGGGACCATAGCACTGCCCGCCGCTGTCCTGCGCTTGAGCCCACGCTTAGGCTTCGCTTGACGCAACGCCTCGATCATCGCCGCCTTCAGCCCGCCACGTGGCTGCGCGTAAATCGCGGCATAGATGGTCTCATGGCTCACATGGGCGGATGGATCATCAGGCTTCATGAGACGCAGTCTCTGCGCAATCTGCTCAGGCGACCAGTGCAGATGTACGAGCTTGCCATGAACGCAACGATTAAGATCGCTCCCCTCCACAAGCTTGCGCTTGCGGCGGCAGCGCGCGCGCCGAGCATCATAGGCCTGCCGCTTGCGGGCAATAGCTGCCGTCTTCCTGCCGACCTCGCGCCAGCTCACGGCAGATCGTGCTCGCCGGGCGATGCAAAAGCTGGCCGATCAACCGCTGACTGCTGCCCCTATTATGCTCGGCTAATATCACGCCACGGTCCTCGCTGCTGAGGTGCTTGCTTCGTATGTCCATCACAACATCCTATGCCCAAAGGGCTCTGAGTGTTGCATTTGAAACTTGAGTCTAAGCATTGCCGCTAGTTGTTGAGAAAAATCCGCGAGCCCAAAACCGCTGGCCCCAGTACCGTTTGCGCAGTTCGGGAAACTCGCGCTGTATCTTATAAGACGAGCGTCCCTTGATCCGCATCATCACCTTTGACAAAGCTATCTGAGGCGGGACCGATATGAACATGTGGACGTGATCGGTCGACAATACGCCCTTCTCAATATGCACGCCAAGTTCTTGGCATGTTTGGATAATGATTTCACGGATACGCTCACGCATCTCACCGCGCATAACTTTGTATCGGTATTTTGTTGTCCAGACGACGTGAAACCGGTGATAAAATTTGGTATGGCTTCCTGTGGAATAGATCATAATCTTCCCTCTCATTTTTAAGACCCGTTCCCCTCCGTACCAATAAGCGTGAGACAATTGACTGGCTAAAGTTTACACTTGAGGGCGTAGGAGAACGAACCCATGGTTATGCCTTCACAATCACCACTTTCGCCAGATGCTGGATCTGGAGCCGTTTTGGCCCCGACGTCGCCTCCCCGCGTTGTTAATGCGCCGTTGGCTCCCACAGCGGAACTGACGAGCATCCCGAAGCGACGCAACTTCACAGCCAAATACAAACTGCGCATTCTGGATGAGACGGACCAAGTGGCAGACACTGGCGGGGTTTCCGCCATTCTACGGCGGGAGGGGCTTTATTCCTCTGCACTGACCGATTGGCGCCGTGCGCGGGCGGCCGGCACATTGGGTGCATTGCAGCCAATGCGCCGTGGCCCACAAAAGGCACCTGCCAATCCATTGCAAGCTGAGCTGGCTAAGGCCAACCGTGAGGTGACAGCCTTGCGGCGCCGTCTGGATCAGGCGGAAGCCATCATTGCCATCCAAAAAAAAGTGGCGGGACTTCTGGACGAGATGGAGCAGACGCAAGAGCGCAGCGGCAAATCATGATGGCCGTCGCGATTGCATTGCCCACCGGCAGCGGCTTGACCTCGGCTGTCTGCGCCGCGCTATCATTATCGCGCGCGAGCGTTCTTCGACAGCGTGCGGCGCTGACGGCACCACCACGCACACGCCCACCGCGCGCAGCGTCTTCGCGGGCTCTGCCGGAAAGGGAAAGAGACCAGGTATTGCACCACCTGCGCGAACCCCGCTTTGCGGATCAGACGCCCACAGAGGTCTTTGCCACCTTGCTGGATGAAGGCACCTATCTGTGTTCAATCCGCACGATGTATCGGATATTGGCCGCGCAGGGCGAAGTTGGCGAACGCCGCCGACAGCGCACACATCCCGTCTATCAAAAGCCTGAACTTCTAGCTGAAGCCCCCAATCAGGTCTGGTCTTGGGACATCACCAAGCTGAGGGGCCCGGTGAAATGGTCCTACTTCTATCTCTATGTCATCCTCGACATCTTCAGCCGCCGCGTTGTTGGCTGGCGCGTCGAGCACGCGGAGAGCGCCAGCCAGTTCAAAGAGCTGTTCATCGACGCGATGGAAAAACACGAGGTTCCACGCGATCAGCTGACATTGCATGCAGATCGCGGTGGGCCCATGAAGGCAAAGACGACAGCCCTGATGCTGGTTGATCTTGGTGTGCTCAAGTCCCACAGTCGGCCCCACACCTCAAACGACAACCCGTTCTCCGAAGCCCACTTCAAAACACTGAAATATCAGCCAGAGTTCCCCAAGAACTTTGAAACCATCGAGCAGGCTCGCGCATTCTGCCGCAGGTTCTTTGCATGGTATAACCAAGACCATCATCACGCCGGGATTGGTCTGATGACGCCCGACCAAATCCATTTTGGGCAGGCCCAAGAAATCTACACCGCGCGACAAGCAACACTAGACGCGGCATTCCTCGCCACGCCCGAACGCTTCGTACACAAACCACCAAAACCGCCTCAAATCCCGACCGCCGTCTGGATCAACCCACCAAAACCAACCGAAGAAACCCAAGCCTAAAGTCCAAAAGCCACTGTCTCAAAGTCGTTGACACGTTCCGAGACGACTACCCGCTGATTTGCGCAAGAGCATGACCTATGACTGTGGCTCCGAAATGGCCTGCCATCCGGAATTGGCGCGACGATTGAAAATTGATATCTGGTTCTGCGATCCGCATGCTCCCTGGCAGCGCGGCAGCAACGAGAACACCAACGGACTGCTGCGTCAGTTCATGCCCAAAGGAACTGACCTGAACGGTGCAAGCCAAACATGGCTCAACGACGTTGCAAACCTGATGAACAACCGTCCAAGAAAAACCCTCGGATGGAGAACACCCGCTGAAGCTATGGCCGACGAAATCGTGGCCTTTAAATCAACCGTTGCACTTGATGTTTGAATCCAAGCTGTCGATCCGCCACATACCCTAAAATAATTGTTTATCATCAAAAGTTTAGGGCGGTCATGGTTTCTGACGTCCCCCATTTAGGCCGCCATTCCTGTTTTGATGGAAAGTGTGGATTGCCTTGGAACTCAGATTCCCTGAATTGTGCATTCGTGCAGTTTCTACCTGATACCGGTCCCTATACCGATGGGCTGGATGAATTTACCGCCCCTCACACTAACGGACCGACTACCCTAGATGAGCGCGCCACATCCCGTCGACGGCATGTTGATAAAAGTTAAGGTTCGTCACCACCTCAAAACCTCGCAAAACCTGACATTCATAGATTTTGCGCAGTAATACGCGCCCGCGACCCTTAGGTCGCCCACAGGCCCACGTCGCAGGCGCGGTTGTGTTGCGAAGTAGAGGCGCAGCGGCCTGTGCGGGGCTAAAATCAGGCTGTGCGTTTGAAATACAATCAAAGGATTCAATGCAGATTGCGCCGCCTGTCCTTTTCAACTTTTTTCAACAGGTCAGAGGTGGCCTATGCGCCGGGGCCGTTGTATTCCGCCAGCCTAGCCAGTGTTCCTTTTGCGACCGATACCAGGCCCCGTCGTAACCAGCCTCAACGCTAATCGCATCTTCGAGCTATTTTGTGCGACGCAAATATTCAGGCAGTGGGCGGATACGGTGGCACCAGGGCCGAATGAAATGTCACGGGCTGGCCGTTTTTTGAGCGAACCTTGGGAATGCGCTGAATGTACGACGAAAGTTTCGTCTTTTGCCCTCGTGACTAATGACAATGCACGCTCTATAGGCTGTTGTGCCGTCTGCCCTGGGTCTTTCTGCGATAGTTCCCATGAATCCGTACCCCATTTTTCAAAGTGTACCCCATCATGGGGTACACGCTTGTAGGGTCAAGCAGAAATAAGTGGTTTCAAGGGCTTTCGAGGAACAATTGAGAATAACTAAATCCAACTGGAATGGTTAATAACCCAATGAAAACAAACCTTTACACTGCTTCTCGATTATCGGTTGCACCGATGATGGATTGGACTGATAGGCATTGTCGCTATCTGCACCGTTTGCTGTCCAAGCGCGCGCTTCTTTATACTGAAATGGTGACGTCACCGGCGCTGGTGCGCGGTCAGGCGCGGCATTTGTTGCGTTTTGATCCGGTCGAACAACCCGTGGCGCTGCAACTTGGCGGATCTGATCCGGCTGAGTTGGCGAGGGCGGCGGAAATGGGTGCGGATGAGGGGTATCCTGAAATCAACCTTAATGTCGGCTGCCCGTCGGACCGTGTGCAATCGGGATGTTTTGGGGCCGTGTTGATGGAGCAACCTGCACTTGTTGCCGCGTGTTGCGCTGCGATGATCAGGGCACAACCGTCTGAAGTCACGGTGAAATGTCGCATCGGCGTCGATGATCAGGATTCAGAAATTGTGTTGCCGGAATTCTTGGCGCAGATCGTCGGGGCAGGCGTGACGCGGGTGACGATCCATGCGCGCAAAGCATGGTTGAAAGGGTTAAGCCCGAAAGAAAACCGCGATATCCCACCGCTGGACTACGATTTGGTGCTGCGGATGAAGGGGTTGTTCCCGAACCTGCATATTTCAATCAACGGCGGGGTTGGATCGTTGGAGCACGCGAAAGAATTGCTCGACCTAGGGCTGGATGGGGTGATGATCGGCCGGGCGGCGTATCACAACCCGGCAGATATTTTGCAGCGCGCCGACGCGGTGATTTGGGGCGATGATCTCGGCCCTGATCCGCTGGATGTGGTGCTACAGATGCGCAGCTATATCGAGGCGCACATGTCCGATGAAACCCGGAGTGGCGGCAAGTTGGCCCATGTCACCAAGCATATGATGGGCCTTTTTGCTGGTCAGCCGGGGTCGCGGCAATGGCGGCGCTATCTGTCGGAAAACGCATACCGCAGTGGCGCGGGCTGGTCGGTCGTCGAGGATGCCCTGGCCGCGATGGAACAGGCTGCCGCTTAGGGTTGTCGTCGGGCCGTGTTCGGGGCAATGCTGGCGCGAACAAAACCGGAGAGCGTGATGCCTGAGATGTCTGTCCATTTGCCCCTTGTGGGGTTGCTTATGGTGATTGGCGCATTTGCTGGCGTTCTGGCGGGGCTTTTGGGGGTCGGCGGCGGTATCGTCTTGGTGCCTGCGTTCTTTTATGCGTTTTCCGCACTTGGCTATGACAGCCCGCAATTGATGCAGATTTGTCTGGGCACGTCGCTGGCGACGATCATTGTCACATCGCTCAGATCGCTGAATTCGCACCATAAAAAGAATGCGGTGGAGTGGGACATCCTGCGCGGTTGGGGCCTTGGGATTGTGATTGGCGCATTGATTGGGGTCGCTGTGGCGACGCAATTGCGCTCGGTCGTGTTGCAGGCGCTGTTTGGCGGTTTGGGCATGTGCATTGGTTTGTACATGACCCTTGGTCGATCAGACTGGCGGCTCGGTGATGCGATGCCGACAGGGGTATTGCGCGCCGTCCTTTCGCCGCTGACCGGCTTTTTGTCGGTTTTGATGGGCATTGGTGGTGGGTCGTTCGGCGTGCCGACAATGACATTGTACGGCGTGCCGATCCACCGTGCGGTCGCCACTGCAAGCGGGTATGGCGTGATCATCGCGCTGCCTGCCGTGATCGGGTTTTTGTTCGCGGATATAGCGGTCGCACCGCCTTTGACCGTTGGGGCCGTGAACTTTGGTGCGTTCGGTGTGGTCGTTGCAATGACACTAATAACCGCGCCCTGGGGCGCGGCATTGGCGCACCGGTTGGACCCGAAACCGCTGAAGCGGGTGTTCGGCGTGTTCCTGATTTTGGTGGCGCTGAACATGCTGCGCAAGGTGCTTCTTGGCTGATTTGGCAAAGGATGGTTTCGTCGTCTTTGACACCGATCCGCGCGTGACCCGTTGGGCCACGCGCGCCCATGTTGCGGCCTGTGATGTCGCAAGTGATCCAGTCCAGCGCGCCAAATGGCTGCGTCATGGCGAGACGTGGTTTGTCGGTGTCGACGCATTGCCCAACGGGGCCGATGGGTCGATTGGGGATGTTGGTCTGTCGGGACCTTGGAACGACATCATAACGGCGCCCAAAGCATGGCACCGCGCGCAGGTGTCCGTCGTTTATGATGGTTATCCGAAAAAAGATCCGCAAGAGAGCGAGGCTGCGCACAAGTTTCGCGTCAACCGATGTGCAGCCCACGTGGACGGGCTGCATCTTGAGGCGGGGCGGCGGATCGTGCGTGAACCGCATGCGTTTATTCTTGGGCTGCCCCTGAACAATAGTGATGCCTGCTCGCTGGTGGTTTGGCGCGGCAGTCATTTGGTAATGCGCGTGACACTGGCGGAAGCGGTTGGGTCTTGTGATCCGTGCGGCGTGGATGTGACCGAGGCCTACATCGCGGCGCGGCGCGCGGTTTTTGACACCTGCGAGGCCGTCGAGGTGCCATTGCGGGTTGGGCAGGCGGTTCTTGTAGATCGCTTTGCGCTGCACGGGGTCGCGCCATGGCACAGCGGCGATACTGCCCCCCCGGAAGGGCGGATGATTGCGTATTTTCGACCGGAGTTTGACGATCCGACCGACTGGTTCGTAGGCTGAGGATCTTAGGCTGATCGACCCTGCGGGGCGAGTTTTTTTGCCAAGATGAAGCTGAAACGGGTTTTGAAGTGCGCTGCGCGTCCGCCTGATTCTTTAGTCGCGCTGCGCGTCCGCCTGATTCTTTAGTCGCGCTGCGCGTCCGCCGCGACGTTTGGTGATCAGTTTTGTGCGGTTGGGCAGATCATTCATCACCGCGCGGCGCACCTCTGGCGTGAGCTGCGACCATGTGCCGATTTCATCGATGCTGCGCAGGCAGCCCGTACACAGGCGGGATTCAGGATGGATCACGCAAATCTTGATACATGGGCTGTCGATTTCGCCGCGATTCCAGATGTTGTCGGTGTTTTCATTTTTGGTCATGGGGCGGCCTTGATATTGCGGAGGCGATCCAGCAGTCCTTGAAGTATTATGCTGGCTGCGATGTTGTCGATGACTTCTGCGCGACGCTTTCGCGACGTATCCGCCTCGAGTAGTGCGCGTTCGGCAGCGACGGTGGACAGGCGTTCATCCCAATAGGTGATTGGTAGATCGCTGAGGCGCGACAGGTTGCGCGCAAATGCGCGGGTCGATTGGGCGCGCGGGCCTTCGGAGCCATCCATATTGCGTGGCAAGCCGAGCACGATGCCCGCAACCTCGCGGTGGGCCGTGATCTCAAAAAGTCGGGTAGCGTCGGCTTGGAATTTTGATCGTTTGATCGTTTCCAGCGGCGAGGCGATGATGAGCCCGCCGTCGCAAACGGCCACACCAATGGTCTTGGTGCCAAGATCAAGGCCCGCAAGCGGCGCGTAGCGCGGCAGAGCCGCGGCAAAGTCGATGACGTCTTCAAAGATCATTCGATCAATCCGGCTTCTTGTGCGGCGCGGCGCAGGATTTGCACCGCTTGAACATCGCCGCCAAAAGACGCTTCCGCCTCAGATAATACGGTCAGGGCGGTTTCAGTTTCGCCTAAAACGGTCAGTGATGAAATCAGCCGCGCCCAGTCCTGCGGTGGGCCGCCTTCGGTTGCTAGTCTATCTGCCAGTTGTCCGACCATGCCTTGGATCATCGCGTTTCGGTCTTGATCTGTCATGTCTTGCGCCGCTGCCAGATCGTCTGCCGTGGGGCCGCGCTGGTCGGGCAGGGCGTAATTAATGCCAAGTTGTGCGGCGACGTTTTCGATTTGGCCGGCGGCGAAGTCCCAGTACAATGTTCCTTGATCGCCGTCCTCAACCACGCGACGCCAAAAGCCGAATGCGCGGTCAGGGCGGTCGTTTTGTGCATAAAGTAGGCCTGCATAGTACTGCGCGGCGGTGTTGTCAGGGTCAGCTTGCAGCAAGCTGACGGTGATGGCTTCGACTTCGGGGGACACGTAGCCCTGCGTGCCGATCACCAGAAAATCCAGCAAACGGACGAAATCTGTGTCGACGGCGGCGTCCCCCAGAAGGGCGATGGTTTGTTCTTGTGCGCGCGCTGCGCGTTGCATGTTGCCGACGCTGGCTTCTATCTGCGCGAGGTAGGCCCAGGCTTGCACTTCGTCTGGGCGCTCGAAAGCTGCGCCGCGCAGGGCCTGCAGAATTTCGCGGGTTCCGGCGTCCGCTTGCGAGATCGCATCTGTTTCGGGATTGGCCTGTTCAGCAGCCTGCTGGGAGGGACGGTTTTCGCGCCGTTCTTCACCTTCGGCGATGCGCTGCGCACGCGGAAAATCGTCGTTGCCCGGGGCACCAAGTTGCCAGTAAAGAGCGCCTGCACCAAGCAACATCGCGGCGGCGAGCACAATCATCGCGGCGCGGTTTGCGGTACGCGGTGCGCCAGTTGTTGCGCTGCGGGTGTTGGCATCAGCATGCAACAGGCGGCGCGAGATTTCAATGCGTGTTCGATCTGCCTCGATCGAATCGAGCACGCCGCGGGCCAAATCGCGGTCCACTTCGGCCAATTGGTCGCGGTAGATATCGATATCGGTATCAGCACCAAAAACAGGCGTGGCATCTGGCCCGTCGCCGCGCCACAGCGGGGCCAACACAGCCGCAATCGAAAGCGCTGTAAGTGCAATGCAAATAAGTCCGAAGATCATGATAGGTCCTGTCATTGCGTAAGAAGTAGTTGTTTGGCGCGCCCCACAAAAGGGTCAATCGTCCATAGCCATGCGACCATTACGCGCGTTGTCGTAAATGTGTACTGAAGTGCCGCGCGGAGTATCCTCTTTTCTATGGAACGGCGCAGAACCAGAGTTAATGATTTTCTGACTCTGGGGAACCCGACATGCGCCGATTTTCCGCCTTTGCCATCGCTCGCGAAGCCACACGTTACCATTCTGGATGGGAACGTCACTGGCGCGCGCCAACCCCAAAGAAGAAATACGACGTCATTATCGTTGGTGCGGGTGGGCATGGCTTGGCGACGGCGTGGCATCTGGGCAAGCATTGCGGCATCACCAATGTGGCAGTGATCGAAAAGGGCTGGCTCGGCGGCGGCAATACTGGGCGCAACACCACGATTATCCGGTCGAACTATTTGCAGGATCCGTCTGCGGCGATTTATGAAAAGTCGCGCAGCCTGTATGAAACCATGTCGCAAGATTTGAACTACAACGTGATGTTCAGCCCACGCGGCGTGATCATGTTGGCGCAGACCCATCACGAAGTGCGTGGATACCAGCGCACAGCGCACGCTAACGCGTTGCAAGGTGTGACAACAGAATGGATCAATCCTGCGCGGGTCAAGGAATTGTGTCCGATCATGAACATCGAAGGGCCGCGTTACCCGGTCCTGGGCGGTCTGTGGCAGGCACGTGGCGGCACTGCG
This sequence comes from Octadecabacter arcticus 238, assembly GCF_000155735.2. Lineage (GTDB taxonomy): Bacteria > Pseudomonadota > Alphaproteobacteria > Rhodobacterales > Rhodobacteraceae > Octadecabacter > Octadecabacter arcticus. Next base: position 2,114,078 of record NC_020908.1, on the reverse strand, counting down.
CGCCATGACGCGGTGGCGTGGGGCTATGCCCGCGCGTGTTCGGATATGGGCATGGATATTATCCAGCAATGCGAAGTCAAAGGCGTGCGTACGCAGGATGGTAAGGTTGTGGGTGTCGAAACCACCAAAGGGGCGATCGATTGCGATAAACTGGGTATGGTTGTGGCCGGTCACGCCAGTACGTTGGCTGAAATGGCGGGTTTCCGTCTGCCGATGGAAAGTGTGGCGTTGCAGGCGTTGGTGTCTGAACCGATCAAGCCCTGCATGGATATCGTTGTGATGGCCAACACGGTCCACGGCTATTTGTCCCAGTCCGACAAGGGCGAAATGGTCATCGGCGGCGGCACGGACGGGTTTAACAACTACACCCAGCGCGGATCGTTCCACCATGTTGAGGAAACTGTACGGGCCCTCAATGAGACGTTCCCGATCCTGAGCCGCCTGAAGATGTTGCGCCAATGGGGCGGGATCGTTGATGTGACGGGGGATCGTTCACCCATCCTGAGCAAAACGCCAGTTGAAGGCGTGTTTGTGAACTGCGGCTGGGGCACTGGCGGGTTCAAGGCTATTCCGGGGTCAGGGTTTGCAATGGCAGAACTGATGGCCAAAGGCGCGTCACCGCTGACGGATGAGTTCAGCATGTACCGGTTCCGTGAAGGTAAGTTTATCGATGAGTCAGTGGCTGCGGGTGTGGCGCATTGATAAAGTTCGTCCTCTCTCAAGTGGGCTTTGCGCTGGTATTGCTATTGTTTGTTGCCTTAGAAAGTGTGAGCTTTTGGCTCCTCGATCCTTCGGGGTTTCAACGCCTTGGGAGCGTTTTGGTCGCCGTCGCAATTGTGACTCTGGTATTTTCAAATCGCGTTCTCCTGCATATCTCGGACAAGTACTCAAAACTGAGTTTCAAAGAGCTGGATGCAATCAGTGAGTTGAGGTCACTCCCAGCCTCCAATGTAGAAGTCCGGATTAAACTAAGAAGTGCAGAAGAACATTTCCGAGACACTCTTGAAGACGGAGGAGTTGTCGATCAAGCCTTCGAATTCGCACGAAATCGAGTTCTATTTCTGGAGCTTACGTTTGCTGTAATTGGCACCCTACAATGGGGCTACGGAGACTTGTTCCACTGTATGGTCAACGGAAACGGGTGGCGAATATGTTACTGAACATCGATCATCCGGCAGACTCTGGCCGATCTAACCCCGTCAATCCGGCCACCTCCCGCCCAAACCGTGTGGCGATTTTCGCTTATATTCCAACGCGGGCCAAAACCGCCATTCTAGCCTCACCCAAACAGGAGGACTTGAAATGGCTGACTACGATTTCTCAAAACCGGCACCCGACCGTTCGCACAGGGTTCTCACAGGCCAAGGATCTGGCATGGGCGGTGTGGGGTTCATTCTCGTGGGCGTCGTCATCGTGCTTGTTGTGCTTTATGCTGTGTTCGGTGGCGCAGCGTTACCGCTTGAGCAAGACCCAAGCACAGCACCCGTTGTTGAGCCAGCACCGTTGCCCAGCGAATAACGCCCCAAAATCCATCACTCTGCGATCACTAATAGCCGACTCCCCCACGGGGGCCGGCCTTTTGTCGTTCCAACGAACTGAAATCAAACACCTTGCTGGAGGCCAGCCATGCTGATCCTTGAATGTCCCTATTGCGGGGTACACGCCGATGAAACCGAACTGCATGCAGGCGGCGAAGCGCATTTGAAACGCTTTGGGCCGGGATCAGACGACGAAGCGTTTGAGGGCTATTTGTTTATGCGCGAAAACCCCAAGGGTGTGCATCTGGAACGTTGGCGGCACAGCTTTGGGTGCGGCAAGTGGTTTCACGCGGCGCGCTGCACGATGACGTTGGAGGTGTTTGGCACCTACAGCGCGCAGTCGTTAGAGCCGCCCAAAGAGTTGGTTGATAAGATCAAAGCCAAGCGTCCCGAGTGGAGCTGGCGTGAATTCGGGGCGGCCGCGACATGAGCACGCGACTGGGAAAAACTGTTTTTGGCGGTGGCCGTCTGGTCAACCGCGACCACGCCGTCAGCTTTACATTCAACGGCAAAACGATGCATGGGTTTGAGGGCGACACGCTGGCGTCAGCCTTGCTTGCCAATGATCAAATGCTGGTCGGTCGGTCGTTCAAATACCACCGTCCGCGTGGCATTGTAGCGTCCGGTGCAGAAGAACCGAACGGCTTGGTAAATCTTGGCGTTGGCGGGCATTTTGAACCCAACCAACGGGTGACAACACAGGATCTGTTTGATGGGCTTGAGGCGTCATCGCAAAACCATTGGCCGTCACTTGAATTTGATGTGGGCGCGGTGAACGCCAAGCTAGGGCGTTTTATGCCTGCGGGTTTTTATTACAAGATGTTCATCCATCCGCGCCCGATGTGGAAGCACGTGTATGAGCCGATCATTCGACATGCTGCTGGTCTCGGCAAAGCGCCGAAAGATCGCGACGCGGATATTTACGAACATTTTTATGCTCATGTGGACGTCATGGTTGTTGGCGGCGGGATCGCAGGCCTGTCGGCGGCATTGGCTGCGGGCCGTGCTGGGGCACGGACATTATTGGTTGAACAGACCGCCCATTGGGGGGGGCGTGCGCCCGTTGATGGTGCGCAGATTGATGGCATGGATGCTGACGCATGGGTGAAGAAGGCCCTGCAAGAACTTGAAAAGTTGGACAATGTTACCGTCGTGGCCCGCTGCATGGGGGCAGGCGTTTACGATCACGGCTATGCACTGGCATACGAACGACTGACCGACCATTTGACCGACAAAACTGGCCCGCGGCATCGGTTGTGGCGCATTCGTGCCAAGCAAATCGTGACAGCAACTGGCGCGATTGAACGGCCCTTGTCGTTTGCAGGAAACGATATTCCGGGCGTTATGTTGGCGTCTGCCGTGCGTGACTATGCCGTTAACTTTGGCACATCTGTCGGGGATCGCACCGTTGTAGTCACCAACAACGACGACGCCTACCGCACCGCAATCGCTATGAAACAGGCGGGCCTAGATGTTCCGGCGATCATCGATACGCGCTTGGTGGCCGGACCATTGGCGAGCGAGGCAGCCGCACTTGGCATTCGGATTTTGTACGGCAAAGCCATCAGTTCGGTCCACGGCGGCAAGCGCGTCACTGGTGTGGCGATCTGTTCGCAAGCGGGCGAAGGCGGCGGTGTGCTGGAAGAAATCAATTGTGACGTTGTGGCTATGTCCGGCGGCTGGTCGCCAGTGGTTCACTTGTGGTCTCATTGCGGCGGCAAATTGATCTGGGATGAGGGTCAAAGTCATTTCCGCCCCGATCCGTCGCGTCCACCACTGGGCGCTGACGGGACCGGTTTTGTGTCGACTGCGGGCATCGCCCACGGCGCCATGACCACCTGCGATTGTCTGGTAAATGGCCACGATGCGGGTGCCGCTGCAGCAAAACTGGCAGGGGCCAAGGGCAAAGGTGGTAAAGCTGCAAAAGGCGACGCGCCAGTTGAGGCCGCGATGATGCCTGTCTGGATCATGCCGCAGGGGGCTGGGTACAAACTACGCTCGAAGATGTGGCTGGATTATCAGAACGACGTCAAAGTCAGCGACGTGCAATTGGCCGCACAAGAAGGCTATGAAAGCGTTGAGCACACCAAGCGATATACCACGCTGGGCATGGCGACGGATCAGGGAAAGCTGAGTAACATCAACGGATTGGCAGTGTTGTCGGACGCATTGGGGCAGGCGATCCCTGCAACCGGCACGACGACATTCCGCCCACCTTATACGCCGATCTCCCTTGGTTCTATTGGCGGCGAAGCGCGCGGCGATTTGTTCCAACCTTTTCGCAAGACGCCGATTTACGCCTGGTCCGACAAGAACGGGGCCTACTGGGAACCTGTCGGTCAGTGGCGCCGTGTCTACACCTATCAGCGCGACGATGAGAGCATCGAGGATGCGGTCAACCGTGAGGTCAAGAACACTCGCGACAACCTTGGCCTGCTGGATGCATCAACGCTGGGTAAGCTGATTGTCAAAGGCCCCGATGCGGGCAAATTTCTTGATATGATGTACACCAACATGATGTCGACGCTGCCTGTCGGCAAATGTCGCTACGGTTTGATGTGTGGTGAAAACGGGTTCCTAAGCGATGACGGTGTGGTTGCACGCATCGATGACGACACTTGGCTGTGCCACACCACCACTGGCGGCGCGGACACGGTGCATGCGCATATGGAAGAATGGTTGCAAACCGAATGGTGGGACTGGAACGTCTATGTTGCCAATGTGACAGAACAATACGCGCAGGTCGCCGTTGTTGGCCCGAACGCTCGTAAGCTGTTGGAAAAGCTGGGCGGAATGGATTTGAGCGCTGAGGCGTTGCCGTTTATGCAGTGGGCCAATGGTGACATCGGCGGGTTCAAATGCCGCGCCTTTCGTATCTCGTTCTCCGGCGAATTGTCCTATGAAATAGCGGTGAAAGCCAGCGAAGGCGCGGCGTTCTGGGACGCGCTATATGAAGCGGGTCAGGAATTCGGGATCATGCCTTACGGCACCGAATGTCTTCACGTCCTTCGCGCTGAAAAGGGCTTTATCATGATCGGTGATGAGACCGACGGCACGGTTATCCCGCAAGATCTTGGGCTGTCATGGGCGATTTCCAAAAAGAAGGAGGACTTCTTGGGCAAGCGAGGCCAGTTGCGCAGTCACATGGTTGATCCGAACCGTTGGAAACTGGTCGGGCTGGAGAGCACGGACAAATCGGTCATTCCAGACGGGGCTTATGCCGTTGCAGACGGCAAAAATTCGAACGGGCAGCGCAATACCCAAGGGCGCATCACGTCGACGTATTATTCCGCGAACTTGGAACGTGGCATTGCGATGGGGCTGGTTCACAACGGCCCAGATCGTATGGGTGAGGTGATTACCTTCCCAAAAATTGACGGCACAGAAGTTCAGGCCAAGATTGTGAATGCGGTTTTCTATGACCCAACTGGGGAGAAGCAGAATGTCTGATTTGACACAGGTAACGCGCGTTACGTCGCGTGGAATGATCACGCTGCGTGGCGATTTGACCAGCGCACAGATAAAAAAAACCGTCAAGGCTGTCACGGGGCAGGCGATGCCATCGTCGGGCCAATTTCTAGGCGACGTGACATCGGGTGTCGCATGGATGTCGCCAGATGAATTGCTGCTGGTCGTGCCCTACGCAGATGTGGCAAAAAGCGTGGCGCAGATTGATGACACATTAAAGGGTCAGCATTACTTGGCCGCCGACGTGTCTGATGCACGGGCGGTGTTCAGCGTTTCAGGCAAAAATGCGAGCGATGTCTTGGCGCGGCTTTGTCCCGTCGATTTGCACGCCGATAGCTTTGGTGTCGGACAATTCCGTCGGACCCGCATGGCGCAAGTCGCAGCGGCATTCTGGATGCATGACACAGGTTTTGAAGTGGTGTGCTTCCAATCGGTCGGGGATTACGCGCAAGATCTTTTGACGCAGGCCGCGAAAAATGCTGCGGGATCGAGAGACTACGCCTAATTCAGATGAGTTATTAGTGGATGAAGCGGCCAAGAAAAACCATACATCGTGTTAATTTTATTCAACTTTTAGACTGAAGTGGTCCGGCAAATTTGGACAGCGTGCTAAGATGTATCCAACACTGATAAATGGATACGAGAATGACAAAACGACGACACTTTTCAGACCAGTTTAAGGCTGCTGTGGCGCTTGAGGCGCTGCGCGGTGACAAGACGGTTCAGGAGATCGCTGCCAAGCGGCAGTTGCATCCAACGCAGGTGAGCACGTGGAAACGGCAAGCGATTGAGGGCATGGCAGGTGTGTTTTCCGACAAGGTCAAGAAGGCTGAGAATAAGGACGGGGAGATCAAGGACCTGCACGCCAAGATAGGTCAGCTGGCGGTGGAGAACGATTTTTTGTCACAAGGGCTAAAGCGATGAGCCCGAATGAACGCCGCGAGATGATCTGTCACCCGGCAGTCGATCCTTCAGGATCGATGAGAGGGCGCAAGGAGAACACCGAGCTGAGCCTGACGCGTCAGTGTAAACTGCTGAAGATCAGCCGATCATCGATCTATTACACGCCGGTTTGTTTTGATCCGGCAACGCTTGATCTGATGCATGAGATTGATCGGGTATTCACGAAGTATCCGTTCTTTGGGAGCCGCCAGATTGCGGCTTATCTTCCTCAGTCGGGGTTCTCTGCCGGACGGCATCGTGTGCGTCGCCTGATGGGTGTTATGGGGTTACAGGCCATCCGCTGCCCGGCAGTGCATGTTTTACATGCACGAGAGGGTACAAAGGACCAAACACGAGCAAGAAGCACCCTGAGCACCACATTTATCCATACCTGCTAAGAAAGCTGCCAATCACGCGGCCCAATCAGGTTTGGTGCAGCGACATCACCTACATCCCAGTCAAAAATGGCTTTCTGTATCTGGTGGCGATCATGGATTGGGCAACGCGAAAGGTGCTGACTTGGCGGCTCTCAAATACGCTGGATGCTAGCTTCTGTGTTGAGGCGCTGGAGGAGGCTATTTCCAAATACGGTAAGCCAGAGATCACGAACACAGATCAGGGCAGCCAATATACAGGCTCCGGCTGGATCACAACTTTGACCGAAGCCAAAATCAAAATCTCAATGGATGGCAGGGGCCGCTATCTGGACAACATCTTTATCGAACGCCTGTGGCGGTCGTTGAAACAGGAGGCCGCCTATCTGCATGAAATCACCGACGGTTTCCAAGCGAAACGGATCATCGATGACTGGATTGGATTTTACAATTCTGAGCGCCCTCACACCGCCCTTGATAAGCGGACACCGGACATCGCATACTTCACCCACGCGGAGATACGAAAAGTGGCATAAACAGAAACCTGGTACATCTTAGCCAAGCCGCAAATCTGTCCTAAAAACCAGGACCACTTCACAAGAACAGGCGCGACGTTTGGATAAACGAGGCGACCAGCATAAGTACGATCATGGTCATGCCATCGTTATTTCCGAGCGGCCGGGGCAGGGTGGAGCCGCTAGATTGGCGGCACGCGGGGCGCTGCGCATTTGTGCAGGGCTTGTAAGCGTCTTTTGCACAAACGAAAGCGTAGGTGAACATGCCGCACGTTTAGATGCGATCATGGTAAAACCTTTTTGATGACGATATAGGGTTCGCAGGCCAATTGTTGGCCCATAGACCGGCGTCTGTCTGCCTGGGTCCAAACCTCAGATTGGATAAGGACAGCCGATCCAAATTAATCCAGATACTGCCAATGCCAATCCCGCTTTGTCTTGACGCGGACGCATTATCTCTGCTGGCGTGAGACCCGCATTAAATTGAGACTGTGACCCATTCACAGGTGATCATGACACCACACGATGGGGAAATGCGCCGACTGATACCGGATGCATTTGATCAAACGACTTGTCGTGTTTCATTGGCGCAAATCGTCGCACGAAGGTTCGAGTGTATCATACTGTTCAAGGGCGCGAAAACCATCATAGCGCGCCCAGATGGTGCTTGTGTCATGATAAATTCGACGGCTTTTGAAAGCGCCGCGTGGCTTGCGACGGCCGGGTCGGGCGACGTACTTTCGGGGTTCATAACGGGCCTCATGGCACGCGGTTTTGGTGCGTTCGAGACTGCGGCTCTCGGGGCACTCTTTCACGTGCTATGCCCAGACGACATCGGCCCCGGCCTGATCGTGGAAGACATTCCAAATGCATTGCTCGATGTACCTAGGAAGATTATTTCAAGCGCTCCGTTTGATCTGGAACAAAGCCCGATGTCTTAGAATGCCTATGCTTGCCTTGCATGTTGGCTCAGTCCTAAATGGGAAACCCCTCATTTGATGTGAGCCACGAGAAAGGTTTTTTAGATGAAAGTTCTCATCATTTTCGAGACCGTTGAAGGCCAAACGCGCAAAATCGTCGGTGCCATAGAGAATCAGGTGCGCTCAGCTGGCCACGACGTTCAGCTTTTTGATACTAACGATAGGTTGGCGGCCTTGTCATTTGACGGCATCGACAAGGTGGTCTTGGCAGCCCCCGTGCATGAAAGACGCCACCCTGCCGGTTTTGAAGTTCTGGTTGGTGCAAGCCGTGATGCACTAAGGGCGCGCGACACTCTTCTGATATCGGTTAGTCTAAAGGCGGCGTTTCCAGAAGGCAGGGAAGAAGCGCAGGACTATCTGATCGAAATGAAAATGCGCACGGGATTTGAACCCGATAAGGAAATGTTGCTCGCCGGTGCGGTGCGCACGGCCAGCTATGGCTATTTTGAAAGCCAGATTGTTCAGAATGTTGCTTTGGAAGGGCGCGAAATTGAACTGGTAGATGGCGTGTGTGAATTTACCGATTGGGGCGCGTTGCGCGAAGACGTGGATGAGTTTTTGTTTGGTCAACCGTCTGACCGCAGTTGAATGATGATGAGGCAATTCGGGTCTGTTGCATTGATCGGTAGATGAACGGATATTTGAGACCACCTTATCTCTTGGAGCCTCGTCATGCAGGGCGATCCGTTCAAGCATTATCGGTTTCCGCCAGATGTCGTTCTGTGTGCAGTACGTTGGTATTGCCGCTACTCTCTTTCGTGACATGATGTGTGGGATCTGCTGGCGGAGCGTGGCATTAAAATTTGATGCTTTGACGATCCACTGATGGGGCCGCAAGTTTGGCCCCGAGATCGCGAAACGGTCGTTCAAACACCGGTAGTGGCGTGGCCTGAACCGGGCACGTTAGTGAAACAAATATTCGGGTGGGAGGTAAATGGCGCTGCTTGTGGCGCGCCGTGGATCAGCAAGGCTGGCTGGTGATTGCCGCCTCACAGCGCAACGGGACGTCAGAGCAGCAATGGCTTTTCTCAAACGGGAATGTGAAAATGCCAGGTTGTATCAACCGCGATTGATCTCCACCGACAAGACCTACAGCTATGACCGCGTGATCGGCGATATGAACCGCTTCGAACTCCCTAGCGAAGGGATTCTGCAGATCAATCGAAAGTGGGGAAACAATAGGATTGAGGGTGATCGCGCGGCGCTCAAGGAACTGATCATACTGATGTGCGGCTTCAGATCGCTAAAATCCGCCAAAGCTACCTTGCACGGGATTGAGGCCATCAGGACCATAAAAAGGGACACGTCCAAGGCAAGCCACGCGGCGTCACAGGCGAAGCCCGCTTTGTGGAAAGCCTCTTGGGCTTGTCCGGAACGTGACAACGACTTTGAGACAGTGGCTTTTGGACTTTAGGCTTGGGTTTCTTCGGTTGGTTTTGGTGGGTTGATCCAGACGGCGGTCGGGATTTGAGGCGGTTTTGGTGGTTTGTGTACGAAGCGTTCGGGCGTGGCGAGGAATGCCGCGTCTAGTGTTGCTTGTCGCGCGGTGTAGATTTCTTGGGCCTGCCCAAAATGGATTTGGTCGGGCGTCATCAGACCAATCCCGGCGTGATGATGGTCTTGGTTATACCATGCAAAGAACCTGCGGCAGAATGCGCGAGCCTGCTCGATGGTTTCAAAGTTCTTGGGGAACTCTGGCTGATATTTCAGTGTTTTGAAGTGGGCTTCGGAGAACGGGTTGTCGTTTGAGGTGTGGGGCCGACTGTGGGACTTGAGCACACCAAGATCAACCAGCATCAGGGCTGTCGTCTTTGCCTTCATGGGCCCACCGCGATCTGCATGCAATGTCAGCTGATCGCGTGGAACCTCGTGTTTTTCCATCGCGTCGATGAACAGCTCTTTGAACTGGCTGGCGCTCTCCGCGTGCTCGACGCGCCAGCCAACAACGCGGCGGCTGAAGATGTCGAGGATGACATAGAGATAGAAGTAGGACCATTTCACCGGGCCCCTCAGCTTGGTGATGTCCCAAGACCAGACCTGATTGGGGGCTTCAGCTAGAAGTTCAGGCTTTTGATAGACGGGATGTGTGCGCTGTCGGCGGCGTTCGCCAACTTCGCCCTGCGCGGCCAATATCCGATACATCGTGCGGATTGAACACAGATAGGTGCCTTCATCCAGCAAGGTGGCAAAGACCTCTGTGGGCGTCTGATCCGCAAAGCGGGGTTCGCGCAGGTGGTGCAATACCTGGTCTCTTTCCCTTTCCGGCAGAGCCCGCGAAGACGCTGCGCGCGGTGGGCGTGTGCGTGGTGGTGCCGTCAGCGCCGCACGCTGTCGAAGAACGCTCGCGCGCGATAATGATAGCGCGGCGCAGACAGCCGAGGTCAAGCCGCTGCCGGTGGGCAATGCAATCGCGACGGCCATCATGATTTGCCGCTGCGCTCTTGCGTCTGCTCCATCTCGTCCAGAAGTCCCGCCACTTTTTTTTGGATGGCAATGATGGCTTCCGCCTGATCCAGACGGCGCCGCAAGGCTGTCACCTCACGGTTGGCCTTGGCCAGCTCAGCTTGCAATGGATTGGCAGGTGCCTTTTGTGGGCCACGGCGCATTGGCTGCAATGCACCCAATGTGCCGGCCGCCCGCGCACGGCGCCAATCGGTCAGTGCAGAGGAATAAAGCCCCTCCCGCCGTAGAATGGCGGAAACCCCGCCAGTGTCTGCCACTTGGTCCGTCTCATCCAGAATGCGCAGTTTGTATTTGGCTGTGAAGTTGCGCCGCTTTGGGATGCTCGTCAGTTCCGCTGTGGGAGCCAACGGCGCAATAACAACGCGGGGAGGTGACGTCGGGGCCAAAACGGCTCCAGATCCAGCATCTGGCGAAAGTGGTGATTGTGAAGGCATAACCATGGTTCTTCTCCTACGCCCTCAAGTGTAAACTTTAGCCAGTCAATTGTCTCACGCTTATTGGCACGGAGGGGCACGTCGCGCACTGAAGAAACACGAAGCCGCACTACTGGTGAGGTAAACGAATATGCAGCCCCGTTCGATCTTCCCCTGAAATTTGGGGTGGGGTCGGACGCAGAAGAAAGGGCTGGAATGCAGTGATGCGTTCTGGTTTTTTTTCGTTTGGTAGGAGTGGGTTATCGGGCGCGGTAGGCGTCCCAATCTTGCGGTGTATCCAGATCAAGCCGCGCGCGGTCGCCTTGTAGCGGTACAAGCAAAGTTTGATCCTCTAACCCGATGGTCAGGCGATGCGCGCCACGGTCACCGTGCAGGTCATCAAAGCGGGAAAACTGGCTCGCGGCAAAGTAAATCGGATGGCCCGGAGTACCTTGGGATGTGGTGGCGCGCACGATGGGCGCGCTCGAAAGGTTGGCTGCGGCTTGAACCACGGCCATATCCGCGGCGGTAATATCCGGCATGTCGGCCGGCAGGATCATAACGCCAGTCGCAGTGTCGCGCAGGGCGGCGATGCCGGCTTTGATGCTGTGTGCCATACCCAAATTCGCATCAACCACAACGATCTGCGCCGATTGCGGCAGTGCAAACCGACGCCGGTGGTCTGCGCTGGGAAGGGTCACAAAGGTTGGGCCAACACTTAGCGCGCGGGCGGTGAGAAGGGCGAGAAGCGGAACCCCATCGACAGTTTCCAGCAGCTTGTCGCGCCCGCCCATGCGGGATGATTGACCAGCTGCGAGGAGAAGTGTTGCGATCATGATCGAAGGCGCGTGCCAGCGGCATCAAAGATCGGGTCGCTGATCAGGGTTCCCGCGCGACGGTCTCCGAGGATTTCAATCTCAACCTTAAGGCCGGCGTTTGCATGTTCTTTGGGGATCAGGCCAAAGGCGATGGATTTTCCGGTGTGATGCGAAAAGCCTCCAGATGTGCAAAAGCCCAAAACTTCTCCGTTGATAAAGATCGGCTCATATGCGGTGACGTCTGCGTCTGCGGCATCTACTTCGAACGTCACGAGCTGACGCGCAGGTATCTCGTTGTGGGCCGCTGCTTTGCCGATAAAGTCTTTGTCCCAATTGATAAACCGATCCATGCCGGTTTCAGCCGCCGTGTAGTCAGGTGAGAATTCGTTCATCCATGAGCCAAAAAAGCGATCCAGACGCAGCGACATCATCGCGCGAATGCCAAAGGGCGTCATCCCCATAGGCGTGCCGTTGTCCCACAACACGTTCCACAAAGCGCGTTGATCCATTGGATCGCAAAAGATTTCATAGCCCAAATCGCCTGTGTAGCTGACCCGCTGCACGGTGCATTTTGCTTGGCCCACGGTCATTTTGCGCACATCAAGAAATTTCATATCAACCAGATCACGGGTGCAGGCCGCCAGAAGGTCGCGGGATTTTGGCCCTGCGATCTGAAAGCCATTGAGTTTATCACTGATGTTTTCGATTGTGACGCCGTCTTCTTGATGCTGCAGGAACCAACGCAGGTGTTGGGCTTGCGCACCGTAAGACGCGGTCAGGTGGAATTTATCGTCTGCCAGACAAGACACCGTGAAATCACCCAAGAGTTTGCCTTTGTGCGACAACATCGGAGTTAACGCGAGGCGACCAATTTTGGGGATGCGGCCTGCCATGATCCGGTTCAGCCAGTCGCGCGCCTTTGGTCCGGTGATGCGGTACTTGCCAAAATTGTGCAGCTCATTGATTCCGACGGAGGATCGCACTGCTTTGACTTCGCGCGCGGTGGCGTCGAATGCGTTTGAGCGGCGGAATGACGGATATTCAAATGTTGGTTCATCGCCCGATGCGAAATAGTTGGGCACTTCGAGCCCGAATTGCTGGCCCCAGACAGCGCCAAGATCGGTGAAAATGTCATACATTGGCGTGGTGCGGTGCGGCCGCGCGGCGGGCAGTTCTTCGTTCGGATAGGAGATCGAAAAGCGACGCTGGTAGTTTTCCACCACCTTCGGGCGCGTGTAACCCGGTGTGATCCAGTCGCCAAAGCGTGCCACGTCCATCGCGGTGACATCGCGGTCGGCTTCGCCGTCGATCATCCATTGTGCCAAGGTCAGGCCGACGCCGCCACCTTGTGAAAAGCCTGCCATGACGCCGCAGGCGGACCAATAGCCGCGCAACCCTGGAATCGGGCCAACAAGCGGGTTGCCATCAGGTGCGAAGGTGAACGGGCCATGCACCACAGATTTGACGCCTGCACGTTCCAGAACAGGGAAACGTTTATAAGCAAATTCAATGCTGTCGGTGATTTTGTCGAAATCGTCTGGCAGCAGTTCATGGCCGAAATCCCACGGCGTGCCATCAAGGGCCCAAGGGCGGCAGGGCTGTTCATAAAAACCGATGCACAGCCCGCGACCTTCTTGGCGCAGATAGCTTTCGCCTGCGGGGTCCATAACGTGTGGGTGTTCCGCGTCACGGTCATAGATTTCAGGCACATCGTCTGTAATGATATATTGGTGTTCCATCGGTAGCAGCGGCGCGTAATGACCCGCCATAGCCGCAACTTCGCGCGCCCAGAGGCCACCGGCATTCACGACATTTTCGGTATGGATCGTGCCTTTGTCGGTCACCACGTCCCATGTGCCATCGGCCCGCTGCGTGGTGGCTATGACCTTGCAGTGGGTGACAATTTCAGCGCCCCCCATGCGCGCAGCTTTGGCGTAGGCATGGGTGGTGCCCGATGGATCAAGGTGCCCGTCAAGCGGGTCGTAAAGCCCGCCAACAATTCCGTCCAAGTTGGTTATTGGCGCAATCTTGGCGATTTCTTCGGGGCTGACGATTTCGGTCTCAAGGCCCATGTAGCGGTGTTTGGCGCGTTCAGTGACCAACATATCAAAACGATCTTTGTTGTCGGCCAGCGTCACGCCACCCACATGATGCAGCCCGCATGACATGCCGGTGATCTCTTCAAGTTCTTTGTACAACTTGATGGTGTAGCCCTGAAGGGCGGCCATGTTGGTGTCACTGTTGAGCGTGTGAAACCCGCCAGCCGCATGCCATGTGGATCCGCTCGTGAGTTCAGAGCGTTCCACCAACATGACGTCCGACCAGCCCAATTTGGTCAAATGATAGAGGACAGATGCGCCAACAACGCCGCCCCCAATAACAACAACACGAGTGGAATTTTTCATAGCGACATCCTTGGGGTATATTCACGATCACCCTAGCCCGACTTAGGTGGGTTGAGTGCCCAAAAACGACGTTGGATGTCGTTGAGGCGCGGCGTTGAGATTGAGAACGCCTCTCTGCGATGATCAGGTTTGTTGCACAGCGACACAGGACGTCGCTGATTGGCAATTTGGGCCATCGCAATGGCACCACCTTGGCCGTGATCAAAAGGAATCCAAGATGCGCACACATGCCCAAGCGGTCGTCATCGGCGGCGGCGTTATTGGCTGCTCGATCCTCTATCATCTGGCGAAACTCGGCTGGACGGACGTGGTTTTGCTGGAGCGCGATGAGTTGACCAGCGGGTCTACATGGCACGCGGCGGCCAACATCCACGGGTTGCACGACAGTACAAATATCTCACGAATTCAGCACTATACGATGAACCTGTACAATGAGCTTGAGGCCGAGACAGGGCAATCGTGCGGTGTTTTCCAGCCCGGCAGCCTGTATCTTGCACAGACTGAGGAGCGTGAGCATCAGTTGCGCCTGCAAGCGGCCAAGGCAAAGTTTTACGGGATGAATTTCCATGAGGTGTCGCGCAGCGAGGCAGAGGCCCTGCATCCGCTGGTCAATTACGACGGCATCCGCTGCATCATGTTTGAACCCGATGGCGGCAACGTCGATCCCAGCGGTGTCACGAACGCTTATGCCATTGGCGCGCGTCAACGTGGGGCAGAAATCATTCGGTTTTGTCCGGTTACGGCGACGGTTCAACAGCCTGACGGCACATGGATGGTTGAAACAGAAAAGGGCGATATTCGCGCCCAGTGGGTGATCAATGCGGCCGGTCTATGGGGTCGTGAGGTCGCGGCGCTGGCGGGGATTACGCTGCCGCTTTTGCCGACAGAACATCAGTATTTTGTCACCGAAACCATTGCCGAAATTGCTGCCATGGATCGCCGGCTGCCATCCGTCGCGGACCGTGACGGCGAATATTATTTGCGCCAAGAAGGGCAGGGATTGCTGGTTGGGGCCTATGAAAAAGATGTTCGGTTCTGGGCTGAAGACGGCACGCCGCAGGGGTTCGGGCATGAATTATTTGCTGACGATTTGGAGCGTATTGAAGACAACATGATGCGCGCGATTGATCGCGTTCCCGTCGTTGGGGAGGCTGGCATCAAGCGGGTGATCAACGGCCCGATGATTTGGTCACCGGATTCAAACGTGTTGTTTGGCCCGCACCCTGATTTATCGAACTACTTTTGTTGTAATGGTATTATCCCCGGATTTTCGCAATCGGGCGGTATGGGCCTGATGGCGGCTGAATGGATCACGAAAGGCGAATCAACCTATGATATGTTTGCATGGGATGTCGCAAGATTTGGTAAATGGGCCGATGCTAAATTCACCAAAGCGCGGGTCGGGGACCAATACGCGCATCGGTTCAGTATTCATTTCCCGGGCGAGGAACGCAGTGCGGGACGGCCTGTTCGGGTGCGCAGCGTCTATCAGCAACAGCGCGACATGGGCGCAGTGTTCGGGCTGAATTACGGGTGGGAACACCCGCTTTATTTCGATGCCGACACGCCTGAAAGCGCGGGTTTCACCCGCCAGCCGTGGTTTGACAGTGTCGGGCGGGAGGCTAAGATGTTGCGCCAATCGGTTGGTATCATTGATATTTCTAACTTTGCCAAATACCGCTGCACAGGGGCTGGCGCGCAAGATTGGCTGAACGCCGTGTTCGCCAACACAATGCCAAAAACTATCGGTCGATCCTGTCTGACGCCATTTATTGGTGTGAATGGTGGGATTGCAGGCGATTTTACGGTCACGCGCATGGCCGAGGACGAATTTTGGATCATCGGGTCCGGCATGGCTGAGCGGTATCATCAGCGGTTCTGGAAAATGGTTCCGATGCCTGATGATGTCACCTTTGAGAGCATGACTGACGCGTGGTGTGGGTTCAATATTGCGGGACCTTTGTCGCGCAAGGCTTTGCAAACGTTGACAAACACGTCGCTTGCGACGGCTGACTTCCCGTTTATGCGGTCCAAGTGGCTGGAAATTTCTGGCGTAACTTGTCTGGCGCTGCGCGTGTCGTTTACTGGCGATCTTGGCTGGGAAGTCCACTGCAAAGCCGAGGATCAAGCCGTTGTTTATGGTGCATTATTGCAGGCTGCCGGGATCGAGCAAGGTGGTCCGGTTGGATCACGGGCGTTGATGTCGTTGCGGGTTGAAAAAGGCTATGGAAGCTGGGGGCGTGAGTATTCACCGGAATACTGGCCACAAGAAGTTGGCCTTGATGGGCTTATCAAGTTGAATAAGGAATTTTTGCACAAAGACAGCTACTTAAAGATCAAAGACAATCCATCACGTGAGGTTCTATCGCTCATCGAGGTGCAGCAGATCACGACGGCGGATGCGACAGGTGGTGAGCCTATTTTCCTGCCTGATGGGACACCTGTCGGGCGCGTAACGTCCGGCGCCTATGGCTATAGTGTTGGAATGAGCCTAGCGCTTGGCTATCTCAAAGATACCCCAGCGGGGAGCGCGGTTGACGTTATGATTTTAGGCAAACCGCACCGTGGTGTGGTGTTGGCCGAGCCGCCGTTTGATCCCAAGGGGGCACGGCTCAGGGTGTGACACAGAGCGTACACAAGCTGTACACAGCCTGTACACACGTTGTACGCCAAACTTGCCGCAGGTTTACGGAATGATGCGCGTGTATTTGGTGCCTTCAATCGTGGCACCAGCGCGGAAACCGGCCTGTGCAAAGACGACCGCAATGACTGGCGCAAGCGATGTTGTGGTTTCGGCGCGCAATGTCTCCCCCGTGGAGTTGAGCGCGTATTCGATGTCAGCGCCTGCTGCCCAACCGCTTGCACGGCGGAAATCGGTCAGGGATTGTTCCGTCATAAAGAACAGAACAGTTGAATATTGCTGCGCACCAATTTGCAGGCCCGCACTTGCTGCGGCGGCGGAATAGTAATCCACCGTCGTTTGGCCAATGCGCAGCGCGCCACGTCCGAATGACCCGCCAATTCCAAGACCTGCTTCGGTGACGACGGGCATGACCAACATGCCGCTGGCCTTGCCTGCCAGGTCGCGGGTGCCGGGATAATTGTTATACATGAAGGTCAGCGTGCTATCGGCGCGCGCGTCGATCACAGATGCGCCACTGCCGCCGATCCCGTTGCCACATGCGGACAGGGTCGTGGTCGCCAGCGCGCTCAGCGCAAAATTGCGTCTTGAAATAAGTGTCATAACTGCCTCGTGCCATTTGGTTTCAGGGTTTGCCCCCCGATATGGTGATACCATAGGCGGTATTTGGCTACCTGTCAGCAGCTAGATGCAGAGAAGCGGGATTTAGCCGTTCAGGAGCTTCGCAGCCGCTGGCGCGAAGTACGTCAACACGCCGTCGGCACCGGCACGTTTGAACGCCATGAGCGATTCCATCATGACGCTGTCATGATCAAGCCAGCCGTTTTGAACCGCCGCAAGGATCATCGCGTATTCGCCCGACACTTGGTAGGCGAACGTCGGCACACCGAATTCTGTTTTCACGCGGCGCACGATATCTAGGTAGGGCATTCCCGGTTTGACCATGATCATATCTGCGCCCTCTGACAGATCCCGCGCGACGAGGCGCATTGCCTCATCCGAATTGGCGGGGTCCATCTGGTAGGTTTTCTTGTCGCCGTTCAATGCGGCTGATGCGCCGACGGCGTCGCGAAACGGTCCGTAAAACGCTGACGCATATTTCGCGGTATAACTGAGGATCGTGACATTTGGGTGGGCATGGGATTCTAGCGCCGATCGAATGGCCCCGATGCGCCCGTCCATCATATCGGATGGACCGAGGATGTCCGCGCCGCAGTCTGCCTGTGTCAGCGCCATTTTTACCAGCGCATCGACCGTGCGGTCATTGACGATTTCACCGTTTTCAACGAACCCGTCGTGGCCGTCAATATTATAGGGATCGAGCGCGATGTCCGTCATCACGGCCATATCGGGGACTGCGTCTTTGATGGCACGGATCGCGCGGTTGGCGACGTTATCTGGAGACCATGCCAGCGCGCAATCTTGCGTCCGGTGTTGCATGCTCGTGTACGGAAAGATGCATATCGCTGGAATGCCAAGGGCGTAGGCGTCTTTTGCGGACGCTCCGATGCAGTCCACCGTGCGCCGCAAGACGCCAGGCATAGATGGGATCGGCTCTTCGGTGTCGGTGCCGTCCATGACAAAGACCGGCCAGATCAAATCGCTGGGCGACAGCACGTTTTCACGCACCATTGATCGCAGCGCCGCAGTGGCGCGCAAGCGGCGCAGACGGGACGACGAAAACAGGGGCGATGCAGAAAGCGGGGGAAATGTCATGGAGCGGGCCTTTCAAGTCACACCGATTGGGTGGCATGGAACGGCGCGCATCACAAGTCTGGGCATTGTCGCAACGCACAGCTAGATTGCGATGAAAATGCGAGGCTGCCGCCAGTGGACTGGACCAACACCCTATTTGAAGTCATCGACATGCGATCGTTCAGCAACCTTTGGTTCTGGATATCGCTGGCCGTCGTGTGGTCATCCGTAAGCCATTGGGTTTTGGGCGTGCCGTTCGACATGATCCAAAAGGCCCGCAAGATGGGTGGACAGGCGGAAATTGATTTGCACGATATGGTGCGCATCAATGTGAACCGTTTGCTCTATATCGGGCAGGTGTCGGGCTTGGTGTTGTTGACGTTTTTGGCGTTTGCCCTGACGTCGTTGGCGATATTGGCCTTTGCCTATGACGTGGAATTAGCGCAGGCTGTGTTCTTGTTGGCGTTCCCGCTGACCCTTGTCGGCGCGCTGAGCCTGTCGACATCCCTAGTGATTGCGCGTGAACAACCCGAGGGGGAGGCGCTTTATGCACGGTTGTCCAAGCACCGTGTCATCACGCAGTTTATCGGCATGATTTCGATTTTCGTCACTGCGATGTTTGGAATGTATCAGAATTTGGCCGTCGGCGCTGGCTTCTAATTGCGCGTCTATCTGTTGACACTGGGCTTGCGCGCAGTAGGTCGGTTTCCATGACCAAAATTCAAGCCAAACCCGTTCCCAACCCCAAACACGTCACCATCTCCGGAGCGCCGGAAGGTTTTGACGCCCGCCTGATACTGGCCGAGGCCGAGAGCGGCGCGGTTGTTCATATCTGTCGTGACGACAAACGGGTTGAGGCGATGCGCGCGGCACTGGCGTTCTTCGCGCCCGACATGCCCGTGTTGATCTTTCCCAGTTGGGATTGCCTGCCCTATGATCGGGTGTCCCCGAACGCGGATGTGTCTGCGGCCCGCATGGCGGTTTTGGCAGGTCTTGCACACGGGATGCCGGAACGGTTTGTTTTGCTCACCACGTTGAACGCCGCCACCCAAAAGGTGCCTGCGCGGTCAGTCTTGCGCGAAGCCGCATTTTCCGCCAGTGTCGGCAGCCGTATAGACGAGGCCGCGCTGCGGGCGTTCTTGGTGCGCATGGGCTTTACGCAGGCGCCAACGGTGATGGAACCGGGCGATTACGCCGTGCGTGGTGGCATCATCGATATTTATCCACCCGGTCAGATTGGTCCGGTGAGGTTGGACCTGTTTGGTGATGATCTTGAGGGCGCGCGCCGCTTTGATCCGGCGACGCAGCGCACGACGGAAACCCTAGACGTCGTAGACCTTGCGCCGGTGTCCGAAGTGATTTTGGATGACGCGGCGATCACCCGGTTTAGGCAGAACTATCGGTTGGAATTTGGCGCGGCGGGCACGGATGATCCTTTGTATGAGGCGGTGTCAGCGGGCAAAAAACACGCAGGCGTTGAGCACTGGCTGGCGTTTTTCCATGCCGAGCTTGAGACATTGTTTGATTATCTGACGGGCGCGACGGTCACGCTGGACGAACAAAATGCCGCGCAACGTGACGCACGTTGGGTTTCGATTGACGATCAATACGATGCCCGTCGTGAGGCGATGTTAGCAAAGGGGCGGATGGATTCCGTCTATAAGCCCGCAGCGCCCAGCGGATTGTATCTTGATGGTCCCGCGTGGGATGCAGCGTTGCGCAATTTTCGCGTCATGCAGCTTGGGGCGTTGCCGCAGGCCACGGGACCTGGTGTTATTGACGCAGGCGGGCGCATCGGGCGAAACTTCGCGCCTGAACGACAGCAGGAAAGTGTCAGTCTTTTCGGGGCTTTGGCAGATCATCTTAAAGCAAAGCTTGAACTGGGACCAGTTGTCGTCGCGTCCTATTCTCAAGGTGCGCGCGAACGCCTGATTGGTTTGATCGAAGACAAAGGTATTGCGGAAACCATTCCAGTCACAGATTTCAGCCGCATCGGTAAGCGCGGGCTGCATATGGCGGTTTGGGCGCTGGAACACGGGTTTGAGAGTCAGGGCATCACCGTGGTGTCTGAGCAGGATGTGCTGGGGGATCGCCTGATCCGCCAAACCAAACGCAAACGTCGCGCCGAGAATTTTCTGACAGAGACCCAAAGCCTGACGCCGGGTGATTTGGTGGTCCATGTGGATCACGGTGTTGGCCGCTATCTGGGCATGGAGGTTGTGACGGCACTTGGGGCCGCCCATGAATGTCTGCTGCTGGAATATGCCGAAAGTTCCAAGCTTTATCTGCCGGTTGAGAATATTGAGCTGCTGTCACGTTATGGCCACGAGGTTGGACTGCTCGACAAATTGGGCGGTGGCGCCTGGCAAGCCAAGAAAGCCAAGCTGAAAGAACGCATCCGCGAAATGGCGGAACGCCTGATCCGCGTCGCGGCCGAACGTGAATTGCGCACTGCGCCTGCGTTGACGCCGCCCGAGGACATGTGGGAGCAGTTTTTGGCGCGGTTCCCTTATGCGGAAACCGACGACCAATTGCGGGCGATTGAGGATGTTCTGGACAATCTGGGATCGGGCAAACCGATGGATCGTCTGGTCTGTGGTGATGTGGGTTTCGGCAAAACCGAAGTCGCAATTCGCGCCGCGTTCGTGGCCGCGATGTCCGGCGTGCAAGTGGCGATTGTCGCACCAACAACGCTTTTGGCGCGCCAGCACTACAAAGGGTTCGCGGAACGGTTCCGCGGATTTCCGATCAATGTCAGGACGTTGTCGCGCTTTGTTAGCGCAAAAGAAGCCGCGCTGACGAAGGACGGAATGGCCAAAGGCACGGTGGATATCGTCATTGGCACCCACGCGTTGTTGGCGAAAAACATCCGGTTCAAGGACCTTGGGCTACTGGTCATTGACGAAGAACAGCACTTTGGCGTGCAACACAAAGAACGCCTGAAACAGATGCGCACGGACATTCACGTGCTGACGCTGACGGCGACGCCGATCCCGCGCACGCTGCAATTGTCGTTGTCCGGTGTGCGTGAGTTGAGCATCATCGGAACACCGCCAGTCGATCGTTTGGCGATCCGAACCTACGTAAGCGAATTTGATACCGTGACGATCCGCGAGGCGTTGTTGCGTGAACATTACCGCGGCGGGCAGTCGTTCTTTGTTGTGCCACGGATTTCGGATTTGCCCGAGATTGAGGCGTTCATTCGTGATGAGGTGCCAGAGGTGTCATTCGTCATCGCGAGCGGGCAGATGGCAGCCGGAGAGTTGGATGACCGGATGAATGCGTTTTATGACGGAAAATACGACGTCTTGCTGGCGACGACGATTGTGGAAAGCGGCTTGGATATTCCGACAGCGAATACGATGATCGTTCACCGTGCCGATATGTTTGGACTGGCGCAACTGTATCAAATTCGCGGACGGGTGGGCCGATCCAAGGCGCGGGCCTATGCCTATCTGACCTACAAGCCGCGCCAGAAATTAACGCCGCAGGCCGAAAAGCGGCTGCGGGTTTTGGGGTCGATCGACACGCTCGGGGCCGGGTTCACGCTTGCGTCACAGGATCTGGACATTCGCGGCGCGGGCAATCTGCTGGGCGAAGAACAATCCGGTCAAATGCGCGAAGTTGGCTATGAATTGTACCAATCCATGCTGGAAGAACAGATCGCCAAGATCAGGTCCGGCGAAGTGACATTGGTTGAGGATGGCCAATGGGCGCCGCAGATCAACCTCGGCGTTCCGGTGCTTATTCCCGAAGCCTACGTTCCTGATCTGGATGTGCGTCTGGGGCTGTATCGCCGCCTGTCGGATCTGACAACCAAGGTTGAACTGGAAGGGTTTGCCGCAGAATTGATTGACCGGTTCGGGACATTGCCGAAAGAGGTTAACACCCTGATGCTGGTCGTGCGTATCAAAGCGATGTGCAAAAAGGCTGGTATCAGCCAGCTTGACGCAGGGCCAAAGGGTGCGGTTTTGCGATTTCACAATGACAAATTCATCTCCCCCGTGGGGCTGGTGGAATTCATTGATGATCAGCGCGGGCAGGCTAAAGTGAAGGACAACAAGATCGTGATCAGGCGCGATTGGGGCACGGACCGTTTGAAGATCCAAGGTGCGTTCGCCATTGCCCGCGATCTTGCAGCTAAAGTGAAAGAGGCCAAGACCGCAAAGCCATAGGCGGATTAATCGTTGTCGCGCCGGATCATTGTGGTGAGCCACTGGGCCATACAGGCACAAACGAAGATGCCGATTGCCAGTGGCAGCGGTGTGCCGTCAAATCGAAGGCCAATTGGAATTGCGATCAGGACTGCGCCCACGGTTGCGGTAGCCGTTACGATGGAGGCGGCGGACCCCGCGATGTGGCCCATAGGCTCCATCGCCAGCGCGTTCAGATTGCCGATTGTCAGGCCCGCTTGGAAGAAGACGGAAACGGTCCAAACAGCGTAGAACAGCAGTTCGATCTGGTTGGGAAGGCCGAGCATGATGATGCAGATCATCCCCAGCGACATGAACATTTGCGCCAACATCATCGCCTTGATGATCGGGCGCATGCCCAGCCGCCCCACGAGGCGGGCGTTGATGATTGATGCGGAGGCCGCGAGAATCGCAATGCCACCAAACCACAGATGGAATGTGTCGCCTTGGTCATAGGTTTGATCGAACACCTGTTGCGTGGAGCTGAGCACCGAAAACAGCATGCCCATGCTCAGCGTTTGAACAATGGTCGCAAGGCGCGCGGTCGGGTGACCATACACTTCACGTGCGGCGGCGAATATGGTGGTGAAACGCAGAGGGCGGCGGTTTTCCGGGGCGAGTGTTTCAGGTTGGCGCAGCATCAGCCAGCAGGTGGACAGGCTGATAAAAATGGCGAATGCCACGAAGATGCCGCGCCAGCCTGAAAAGGCAATGATACCCGCGCCTAACGTCGGCGCGAGGGCGGGCACGAGCGAAAAAACCAGCATGACAAAGGACATGATCCGCGCCATGTCGCGTCCCGAATACAAATCACGCACCAACGCCATTGCAACAACGCGCGGAGCGGCTGCACCAAGGCCCATCAAGACACGCGCGGCCAACATAGTTTCTAGCGTCGTGGTGAAAAACGCAAACGCAGTGGCGCAGACATAAAGAATCGCGCCGCCCAAAATAACGGACTTGCGCCCGAACCGATCCGCCAAGGGTCCGGTGATGAACGTGCCAAGCCCCATGCCCAACACGAAACTGGTGATGATCAGTTGGGCGCGATTAAGGTTGCCTGGTGACAGTTCTGCGCCGATGTCGGGCAAGGCTGGCAGCATGGCGTCGATAGAAAACGCGACACTCGCCGCGAGCATTGCGATCAGCGCGACAAATTCAACTTGGCCCAATGCCTTGACGGGGGATCGAGATGGCGCCTTTGATGGACTGATCACTCAGTAGACTCGATTTGCGCCATGATGTCGCCCATGACCTTCAGCCACATCTCAGTCGGTTGCGCACCGGGGACCGCATGTTGGTTGGCGACAATGAATGTCGGCACCGAAGAAATGCCCATTTCACGGCTGTGGGCATCGCGTTTCTGGATGTCTTCGATGTCTGCATCGGAGTCGAGCAATTTGGATACAACGCTGGCGTCCATTTCACATCCGTCGGCAATATCGGCGAGCACATAGGTGTCGCCAATATCGCGCGCATCGCGAAAGTAGGCTTCAAACAGGCGGTGGACAACGAATGTCTGGCGGCCTTCAATGCCCGCCCAGTGTATCAAGCGATGGGCGTTGATGGTGTTGGGCGTGCGTTTCATACCCGCAAAATCAATCTTCAGACCTGCCGCCTCGGCGGCCTGCACTACAGGTGCATAGGCTTTGACAGCACCGTCTTTGCCGCCGAACTTGTCCTCAAGATAAGTTCGGCGATCCATGCCTTCCAGCGGCATGGTGGGGTTGAGCTGGAACGGATGCCATTCAACCGTGAACGGGTGATCGGGGATCTGTTCGAGGGCGCGGTCCAGATTGGTTTTGCCAATGTAGCACCACGGGCAAATCGGATCGGAAATGATATCAAGTTTGACCATGTGCGGCCTCCCAGTCTGACCTGAGCGCGCGGCGCAGGAGTTTGTTGTTGGCGCCGCGGGGCAATGCGTCACGGCGAATAAAGATGCGCGGACATTTGTAGCGGGCGAGGTGGGCGGCGCAATGCGCGGCCAATTCGGTGTCAACTATCACATCTGTGCTGGTGTAAAAGGCGGCAATGATCGACGCGTCGGATTTGACCCGCACTTCTACGGCAGCGACCTCATGGATGTCGGGGTGTTGCGCGAGGGCGGTTTCAACCTCAATCGGGGAGACGCGGTAGCCTCCGGCGTTCATCATGTCGTCAACGCGCCCCTCATAGGCGACGGCACCTGAGGGGAGGCGGCGACCAATGTCGCCAGTTAAGAACCAGTCGTCGCTGAAACGCGCAGCAGTTTCTTCGGGCGCATTCAGGTAGCCGAGCATGAGGCCGGGGTCGGATTCATGCACCGCAATCTGGCCTGTGTCGCCCGATGTGCCGGACTGATCAAGCAGGGCGATGCGACGTCCCGGTTGTGGCTGGCCAAGAGTGCCAACATCTGCTGACTGCCTCGGGCTGGCGGAGATGAAGGTTGAGCATTCGGACATGCCGTAGGCTTCGTAAATTGGGGTATTGGTCGCCGATGTCCATGCGGTGCGGGTGGTATTGGGCAGTTTTTCACCGGCTGATAATCCGTGGCGCAAGGTTGGAATAGGCGCGATTGGCGACTTGAGGAGTTGGCGGTAAACCCCTGGTGTAGCTGCGAAAATTGTCGCGTTGTGTTGCGCTAGAAGTGTGGGAAGTCTGTCAGGTGGCGTGCCAGCGGCGGGGATCAGGGCGGTTGCACCCACTGTCCACGGGTCCATCAGACCTGTGCCAAGAGTGTAGGTCCAATTAAAGGCCCCCGCGTGCAAGACGCGATCATTTCGGGTCAAGCCGTACCAGCCATCATGCATCATGCGCCGCGCCCAAATTGCGCGATGGGCATGAACCACACCGCGCGGCGTGCCCGAGGTGCCCGAGGTGAAGATGATATAGGCTGCGCGGTCCGGATCGCCGTAAGTGTAATCAGCAGGCAGCATACCATAAAAACTGACGAGTGTTGCGGTATCGATCACGGGGGCCGTGCAGTCGGGCAACGCGATATCCGCCGCCGCGATGATCGCTTTGGGCGCAAGATCAATCGTCATCTTGGTGATTTCATCAACTGAAAGCTGCGAGGAGGTCGGCACAGGAATCAGATCGACGGCGATACAAGCCAAAAAAGCGATGGCAAAGTCAGGCGTGTTGCCAAGGCGCAAAAGCACGCGGTCACCTGACGCCAATCCTGTCGTCAAAAGTCCAGTGGCAGCACCACGGATCGCGTTTTCAATTTGCGCATAGGTCCAACGTTCGTCAGTGTCATCGCCAAGAACGGCCAAAGCGATTTTTGCGGGATCATCGCTTGCGCGCGCCAGAACGTAGCTGGCCATATTAAATGAGGATGGGACTGGGTCTAAGGTCATGCCACTGGCGCTATCCCAACCGCAGGGGCGTTTGCAAGCGGCGCGCCCGTGTGTGTTTCAAAACGACGCCGCCCGATGAGTTTCGATCGTAGATGTCTGGGGCTGACATCGCGAGATAGGCTTTAGGCCGCGGCGTGTTCTGGCAATCGCTTTACTTTCCACAAACGGGATTAAAGCCACCGGCTTCCAGCCGGTCCGCTTTAGCGTAATGTACTATAATCTTCCCTCTCATTTTTAAGACCCCGCGAAGCGGTAAGGGTCTTAAAAATGAGAGGGAAGATTATGATCTATTCCACAGGAAGCCATACCAAATTTTATCACCGGCTTCACGTCGTCTGGACAACAAAATACCGATACAAAGTTATGCGCGGTGAGATGCGTGAGCGTATCCGTGAAATCATTATCCAAACATGCCAAGAACTTGGCGTGCATATTGAGAAGGGCGTATTGTCGACCGATCACGTCCACATGTTCATATCGGTCCCGCCTCAGATAGCATTGTCAAAGGTGATGATGCGGATCAAGGGACGCTCGTCTTATAAGATACAGCGCGAGTTTCCCGAACTGCGCAAACGGTACTGGGGCCAGCGGTTTTGGGCTCGCGGATTTTTCTCAACAACCAGCGGCAATGTCACTGACGCTGTCATACTTCAGTATCTTGAATTACATTCAAAAAGGGAACCTACCGGCGTCAGCCGGTAGTCGTTCAGTTGGAACATCAGCCAATCGTCGAGGGTCTCGGCGGCCTCGACAACCGTGAGATCGTGGGTTTGCGCCAAATAGCGGGTGATCTTTTGGGGATCACCGCGAAACCGCGTCAGAACTGCAAGATCAAGGTGTTGGAACTGGGCGCAGAGCTGGTCCATCAGGTGCGGCCAGTGGGCGAGGGAGGTTGTCATAGTCATAACAGTCCTTTCAATGATGCTTGTTGATCGGACCTATGAAACAGCATCAAAGTTGAGACTTGGTTAAACGCGGCTTTTATTCTTCATGCCTATTCCTCGTGGGCGAAAAGGCGCGGCAGCACCACAAGCGCCAAGGCGAGCCCAACAAGTTGCGCCATAATAAAGCCGACGACATGGGCCGGATTGATGCCCGCAAAAGTGTCCGAGAACGCCCGCGCGATAGTCACGGCAGGGTTGGCAAAGCTGGTCGACGACGTGAACCAATACGCACCAGTGATGTAGATTGCCACAAGCGTCGGCACGGTGTCAGGGCGGCTGCGCAACCCGCCAAAGATCACCAAAAGCAGGCCGAAGGTCGCGAAAATTTCGGACGCCCATTGGTTCATTCCGGTGCGCGGAGTTGTCGAAAACTGTATGATATCAAGATCAAACATCACGTGGCACAGCCAGACCCCCGCAACGCCGCCCAATATCTGGACGGGGATATAAGCGGCGGCCAGCGGCCACGGGTGTTCGCCCTTAAACGCGAAGGCCAGCGTGACGACTGGATTAAAGTGCGCCCCGGAAATTGGGCCAAAGACCGTGATGATAAAGAAGAGTGTGCAGCCTGTCGCAATAGCATTAGCCAAAAGCGCCACTGCGATGTCATCGGTCAGGGTTTGCGCCATAATGCCGGAGCCGACGACGCCGATCAGCAGTAAGGCAGTGCCGAGGCCTTCAGCGCAGAGTTTTTGCGTGCTCATACGTCGGCAATCGCGTTGATCGCTGACTTGAGGGCGGCTGGGTCCATGGTTTCAAACGGCAGGTCGATCAGCGCCGCTGCCTTGCGGCTAAGGGTGTCAAAGGCGGTCTGGAATGCGACGTGCCAGTCTGGTTGCGTTGCGGCCGCGGGATCGGGGATACCCCAGTGTGCTTGCAATGGTGTGTGACCCGCGGAACGTGGCCAAAACGGGCAGGTTTCTGCTGCCGCGCTGTCGCAAACGGTGATGACAACGACCATTTGTGGTGCGTCTGGCGTCGCAAACTCGTCCCAGCTTTGCGACGTTAATCCATCCGTAGGGTGGCCTTTGGCGGCCAGTAATTTCAGCGATTGCGGGTGCACGCGACCCGACGGCGTTGATCCGGCGGAATAGGCGTGGATGCGTCCAGCGCTATCACGGTTCAGGATCGATTCCAGCAGGATCGAGCGGGCGGAGTTTCCGGTGCACAGGATAAGTATGTTCATGCAGTCTCCGGTAGGGGTGTTTGGTAACAGGGGCAAGACAACTGAAAAGGGCGTCCCAGCTGGAACGCCCTAAAACTTTATTAGTCTTGCGCATACCACCAGACATCTGGCTGCCAACCGGGCCAATCGCCAAAGATCGGCATGGTGTCTGGATAGTGCAGGTTCTTGTCATGGGCGATGTGGCTGATGTTCCACTGATAGATCGGGATCACGTAGCGCCCTGACGTCAGCAGACGGTCTAGACCTTGGGTTGCCGCCAAGAAGTCATCTTGACTGGCTGATGTCAGCAACAGGTTGATCATCGCATCAATCGCTTCGGATTTAACGCCCATCATGTTGCGCCCACCAGTCACGTCGGCGCCGTCGATTCCCCAATAGAGATATTGCTCATTGCCCGGGGACAGCGACAGACCACGGCGGTAGTAGGTCATGCCGAAGTCATAGACGTCCGTACGTTCGCTATATTGCGCGCCGTCCACGACGGTGATTGTCGGCGTGATGCCAAGGCGCGATAGGCTTTGCACGTACATGTCAACCATCGACTGGTTTTCGCTGGACCCCGATGAGAGCAGCATCTCGAAGGTGAACGCGTCACCGTTTGCATTCGCCATCACACCATTTTGGACGGTGTAGCCAGCCTGTTGCATCAGATCCAGCGCTGCGCTGATGTTGTCACGGTTGCGCTCAGAGCCGTCGGATATTGGCAGTTCATATCCGGAAATCGCATCCGCCGGAATGTCGTTGGCGAAAGGTTGCAAAAACTCAAGCACGCGACCTGTGGCGGGTCCGTCTTGCATCGCGAGGGGGGAGTTCGAGAAATAGCTGGTGATGCGCGGCTGCGCTCCGCCTGTCATCGCATCATTGATGAATTCAAAGTTAAACGCGTGGATCATCGCATCGCGCACGCGGATGTCTTCAAACTGCGGCAGGCGGGTGTTCATCACAAAGCCCGTGATCCCCGATGGCCGTGAATGCGGCAGGATCGAGCGGACAAAATCGCCCGACTGCATCAGTCCGAAATCATACTGGCTGTCCCACTTGGCGACGTTGAATTCGCGGTTGCTGTTGACCTCACCAACCTTGAACGCCTCAAACGCGGCGGTTTCATCGCCGAAGAATTCCATGCGGATGGTCTCGAGGTTATAGAGCCCGTTAACGAATGGCACGATACCCGTGCCCCAATAGTTGGGGTTGCGGGTCATTTCGATATGACGGCCCGCCTCAAAGTCGGTGATTGTGTAGGGCGATGACGTAATCGGAACAACGTCGAGGCCGGATTCCGCGAAATCCATGCCGTCCCATTGCGCCTTTTGCAAGATCGGACGCAGCCCCGCGAGAAGGGCCAGTTCGCGGTCTTCTTCGGCAAAGGTAAAGCGCACGCCGCGCTCTCCGACTGTCTCGATGCTTTCCACTTTATTATAGAATCCGTGGTAGCGTGGATGGCCTTCAGTACCCAAAGTTTCGTACGACCAGATCACATCTTCGATCGTTACTGGGGTGCCGTCAGAGAATCGGGCTTCGGAACGCAGGGTGAATTCGACCCATGAGCGATCTTCTGCGGTCTCAACCGATTCGGCCAAAAGGCCATAAAGCGTGAAAGGTTCGTCCAAAGATCGCGCCATCAGGCTTTCGCCCATCAAGAAGCGAAGTTGCCAATGAACCGAGCCTTTGACGATGAACGGGTTCAGGCTGTCAAAGCTGCCGACGTTCGCCGTAACCATGCTGCCACCGCGCGGGGCGTCGGGGTTCGCATAAGGGAGATGCGCAAAATCTAGTGGTAGGGCAGGGTCGCCATACATAGCTATGCCATGCATGGGCTCTGCCGCCGCCAAGGTCGCCAGCAGCGATGTGGTCGCCGCAAGGGCTGTCACACGTAAACGTGCACCCAGCCTTGTGTATATTCCTGTGCTCATTTTGGTGATGCTTCCCAGTGCCAAATGTTAGTCTTGGGGATTATGTTAGATGGGGAAACGAACCTTTTCAAACTTTTAGCTTGGATGCGGGCGGTCGATTGCTTATAGATAGGGCACTGCTCGATAGGTTTCTTGCCTGTATGAAACCTGCCTCAATAACTTGACCCCAGCTTCGGCTGGGGTTTTTTTCTGCCCTTTTTTTAATGGGGCAAAGCACAGGTCTGCCCCCCATCCGATGTCGAAATGTATCGTTTCAGATCGCATAGAACACGGACATAAAGAATCACTAAATATGCGGGCGATTCTGGGGTCCAACGTCGGTGTCTTGGTCTACAAACTTGATCGCACTGGGTCCCGAGGCGGCGGGCGGAAAATCTCCGCCCACGCGACAACCAAAGGCCAGTTTGAAAGTCCTTTATGCATGGCGCGAAAATAGTCCGTCTGCGCGCCCAAGTATCAACGAGGTGTCATGATGGAACATTGGTGTGATCAAGGTTGCCGCGCGGCGGCATGTGCCTATGCTGCAGCGCAACATCAATCAAAGGACGCCCATCATGACGCTTGCAGGAAAAACCGCCGTAATCACCGGATCAAATTCAGGCATTGGCCTTGCGATCGCGCGCGAACTGGCAAACGAGGGTGTCAATGTCGTGCTCAATTCTTTTACTGACCGCACAGAAGACCATGCTTTGGCTGCAGGCATCGCGACAGAGTTTGGCGTGGAGGCGAAATATGTGTCGGCTGATATGTCCAAGGGCGATGACTGCCGCCGTTTGATTGCGGATGCAGGGGCCTGCGATATTTTGATCAACAACGCGGGCATCCAGCACGTCGCCCCGATTGAGGATTTTCCAGCCGCCAAGTGGGACGCGATCATTGCGATCAACATGTCTTCGGCGTACCACACCACAGCAGCAGCCTTGCCCGTGATGCGTGCGGCAGGGTGGGGTCGGGTGATCAATATCGCATCCGCCCACGGATTGCGCGCCAGCCCGTTCAAAGCCGCCTATGTTACCGCCAAACATGGCGTTGTTGGTATGACCAAGGTTGTTGGCCTTGAAACCGCTAAAGAACCCATCACCGCCAACGCCATTTGCCCCGGATACGTGTTGACCCCGTTGGTCGAGGGTCAGATCCCCGCAACCGCCAAGGAATACGGAATTTCCGAGGACGAAGCGATTGAGAAGGTGATCCTCGCCAAGCAGCCATCCAAGGAATTCGTGACCGTTGAACAGCTTGGCGGTATTGTGATGTTCCTGTGTTCGGACGCGGCGGCGCAGATCACCGGCACGTCGATTTCTGCCGATGGTGGCTGGACCAGCCAGTGAGCGTTAAACGCATTAATCTTGCCCTGCAGGGCGGCGGTGCGCATGGCGCGTTTACGTGGGGTGTGCTGGATCGACTGCTTGAGGACGAGCGGGTGGAGATCGCTGCGATCTCTGGTGCGTCCGCTGGGTCGATGAATGGGGCCGCCCTAAAGGCAGGCATGGCGACAGGTGGTCGCACGGGCGCCAAAGAGAACCTTGATTGGTTTTGGGGGCAGGTGGGTGCTGTGGCAGATGATCGGGTTGTTGCGTGGATGGACGCAGTTGCGCCAGACACGCCGACCTTGGCCGCGGCGATGGCTAATTCTCCCATGGCGGCCCTGATGGATATGACATCGCGTCTGATGTCGCCCTACGATCAGGGGCCGTTTTACAGCAACCCGTTGAAACCAATCGTGGACAAATTTAAATTTGAAGCAGTTTGTGGTGACACCGGTCCGGAGTTGTTCGTCGGGGCGACCAACGTGCGCACCGGCAAGGTGAAGATTTTTACCGGCGGTGCGATTACCAGTGAGGCGCTGATGGCGTCCGCCTGCCTGCCGACGCTGTTTCAAGCGGTTGAGATTGACGGTGAGGCGTATTGGGATGGCGGTTATACGGGCAATCCGGCGCTGTTTCCACTTTACGCTGAAAGCCTACCTGCCGACATTATGGTAGTTAATATCAACCCATTACACCGCGATGAAGTGCCAACCGACACCCAAGCGATCCAGAACCGGATCAACGAAATCAGTTTCAACTCGTCGTTGCTACGTGAACTGCGCGCAATCAACTTTGTGAAACGTTTGCTGCACGATGGGTCAATGACCAATGGGACGATGAAGGATGTCCTGGTGCACATAATTTCTGATGATCTGCTGATGAATGATTTGAACGTCGCGACAAAATCTTCGCCCAATCCAGTTGTCTTGGCTCGGTTGAAATCTGCGGGACGCGCGGCGGCGGATACATTCCTAGAGCAACATTTCGACGATCTGGGTCACCGCGACACAGTCAATCTGGTGGATATGTTTGACGCCTGACGGGTCAGCGCGCTGGGTAAGAATGGGAAACCTAGCGTGCCTCGTCATCAGACGTGTGCGACCCAGCGATTTTTTCGGCAAGGTCACTATATTGCGCTGGCATTTTCGCCTCTTTTTCGCCGGGATAGACGAGGCCGGCCGAGATCACCAATTTGGCGGCGTCCTCAACCGACATGTCCAATTCGATGATGTCTCTGGTCGGGAAGAACAGCAAAAAACCCGATGTCGGGTTGGGCGTTGTTGGCAAGAAAACGGATGTCATTGGCCCTGTGTCGACCTTGTCCAACAGCTCACCCTTGGTTCCGGTCGAGATAAAGCCGATGGCCCAGATGCCCTTGCGGGGATACTCGATCAGGCAGGCCTTATCAAAACTGGTTTCGGTCTGCGCGAACACGGTTTCAGCGATCTGTTTTACGCCGTTATAAATTGAGCGCACCACAGGCATCCGCCCGACGAGGCCTTCGCCCCATCGCAAAAAACCACGCCCCAAGAACCCTTTGCCAAGCCAACCCACCAATATTGTGAAGATCAGGAAAATTACCACACCAATGCCGCGCACATTAACGGTGATCCAGGTGTCATTCGCGACGGAGCGGCCAAATGCCCAGTTGAGTAGCTGTTCGGGTTGATAGGCGTCGGGCACAAATGGCCACACGAAACTGTCGACCAGACCGACCACCGACCAAATCAGCCACAAGGTCAGACCGATCGGTGCAATGACGACGAGCCCTGCGATAAAGTTGTTGCGCAACCCGCCCAAGAAGGTGCGGCGCGGGGCTGGCTCAGTTGGTGTTGTCACGTGCGGCGATCCTAAATGTGAGATCAAAGGAGCGAACCCCCAGTGTCTTTTTAAGGCTAACTCTTTTTTATGTAGGGGATGCCGCGGGCATCCACAATGAGGGGCACCGTTTAAGGTGACTTAACGTCAAAACGATGCTGCAATTTTTGCCGCAAGTGCCGCATTATTGCGCACAAGGGCAATATTAGCAGTCAGCGACGCGCCGTCGGTCAATTCAAAGATGCGCCCCAACAAAAACGGCGTGACGGCTTTAGCGGCGATACCTTTGGTGGCGGCTTCATCCAAGGCCTGCGCGATGATCGGCGCGAGGGTCTCGGCCGGAATTTGCGCATCTTGCGGAATCGGATTGGCGATCAGCTGGCCACCGGGCAGGCCCATGGCGGCGCGCATCTGGTGACTTGCGGCGATGTCTGCGGCGTTGTCCATCCGCAGGGGCGCAGGCAGGGCGGATGTGGCGGACCAGAATGCAGGCAGGGTGTCTTGGCCAAATACGATCACCGGCACGCCGAGGCTTTCGAGGACCTCATAGGTTTTTTCCAGATCCAGAATGGCCTTTGCGCCGGCGGCGACGACTGTGACGGGCGTGTGCGCCAGTTCATGCAGATCAGCGGAAATATCAAATGTAGTTTCAGCGCCTTTGTGCACGCCGCCAATACCACCCGTGGCGAAAACTTTGATCCCCGCCAGATGGGCTGCGATCATTGTCGCCGCAACCGTCGTGGCCCCTGTGCCGCCCGTGGCGATGCAGGCGGCAATATCTGCACGGCTAAGCTTGGCGACGTTTTTGGCTTGGCCAAGCGCGTTAAGCTGGTCGTCCGTTAACCCGATA
Organism: Octadecabacter arcticus 238; assembly: GCF_000155735.2. Taxonomy (GTDB): domain Bacteria; phylum Pseudomonadota; class Alphaproteobacteria; order Rhodobacterales; family Rhodobacteraceae; genus Octadecabacter; species Octadecabacter arcticus. The sequence continues at coordinate 2,080,274 of NC_020908.1, read as the reverse complement.
TGCAGCGTGCCGTCGATGACAGCGATGGTGGCGGGCGTGGCGCCGCCCGCGCGAATATCGGCTTCGACCAGCCGCGCGGTGTCGACGTTTTGTGGATAGGGCATACCGTGGGTTATGATCGTTGATTCCAGTGCCACGATCGGCGTTCCCGCCGCACGGGCGGTGGCGACCTCAGGTGCGAAGGTCATTGGAAGTGATAGTGGGGTGGTCATGATGGGGTCTCTCCGGAAACGTAGGTTGCAGCGGCGCTCAGGGCGCGGATAAGGGCGGCTTGGCGGTCCATGCCTTGGACTTCTGAGACGATGTGAGCGGCCATGAATGTATCCCCCGCGCCCGTCACGCGGGTCACGAGGACTTCGGGGGGCTGTGCCGTGCAGATGTCACCATCCAGACATTCAGCGGCCAGTTTGCCACCGTCGGTGACCAAGACGCGGTGAACGCCGCGCTTGGACAGGGCCGCAGCGCCATCTGCGGCCGTGTCGAACGTCGTCTGACACAGCAGCCCAGCTTCTTCGAGGTTCACATACAACGTTGCCGAAGGGTGGCCGACCAGTGCCAAAAGGCGTTCGGCCTTACCCGGTGAGGCGGGTGCGACCCGTAAATCCGACGCGGCAAACAGCGGTGATTTCGCAATATCGGCTAATAAATCGCGTGTCAGATTGCCATCAAGGGCCACAAGGCCGGACCAGGGGGCCGCGTCGGTGCCAAGGGTGCCGTCCGACAGGGCGCGCAAGATTTTGGTGCTCGCCTGTTCCAGCGAATGGGCATCGGCAATGGCCGCGATCAGACCGTTCGCGCCCTCGATCGCCATATAGGCATCCGTCAGGAGATCGTCGGAACGGTAGAGGTGTTCGGTGATGATGCCAAGGCCCGCCGCCTCATGGACCAGTTCATCGCCCTCAGCGTCACGACCAACGGCGGAGAGAACCGCAGGGGTCAGGCCAAAATTAATCAGCGTCATCGCGATATTCATCGCCACACCACCGGGCAGGCGCGTGATGCGACCGGGCACATCGGAGCCTGCGCGCATGTGGCTAGACGCGCGCCCGATGATGTCCCACAGGACCGAACCGATGCACAGGATGTCAGGTTTTTTCATCCGCCGTTGATGGCGCGGCGGCGCGGCGAGGTCAACGGGGTGTGAGCCTTGAGAGTGAGGTATGGGAAACCCGACCTTTGGTCAAAGGTGTGTAAAAAGCGTTGCAACGCGGGCGTGTGGTGTTTATCCGTGAACGACGTTCAATAGTGTTGAGAGAGAGTGTCCATGCCAAATCCAATCTGCAAAAGGTCACAAGCAATGAAACGTTTCATTGACGCCACGCTGGGCAAATGGGTCCGGCATTTTTTTCTCGTCCTTGTGCGGACCTATTACGCGATGTTTTACAATGTCAGCGCTGCGGGCAAGCACCTGTTGCAGGACCAACCCGGAACGCTGATTTTGGCAACCCATGTCAGCCGACATGATGGGCCGCTGGTCTCGGCCATCCTGTATTCGACGGCGCGGGTGCGCCCGACGGTGCATTATGATGAATACCACAACTGGGCGCAGTGGTTCCCGATGTATGTCGCAGGCGCGATTCCGATGTCGTCGCCGAAATCATGGCCCGATGATCGACGCGCCGCGCGCAAAGACCACACACTGGGGATCATTCATAAGGTGCTGGGCAACGGCAATTCCATTCTCTTGTTTCCCGCCGGAAAGCTGCGCCGCCAACCCCAAGAGATCATCGCACCGTATTTGTCGGGTGTGTACGACATTCTGCGGGCCGAACCTGACACGCCCGTGATGCTGTTGCGCCTTGACGGTCTTGGTCAATTCCAACGGGCGCAATACGACGGGTTCTGGAGCTTTTTGGGTATCAAGAAGGGTCGTCGCCATGTGAGCCTGGATTTGCGGCCGATTACGGATCTGGACCCGACACAGGAGCTTGCGGTGTTTAATGAGACGTTAGAGGCGCTTTTGAATTCATAACCTCTGGGCTGGAATGCGGACGATGTTTGCGCTGCGCCAAAGACTCTGGTTTAGTTTGTTCCGCCTGTTGCACCGTTTTGTAGGGCCCGCGACCAGTGTTTATACCAGTGGCCATAATATCTGACTCATTTTTTTGGTTTTAATTTTTGGCAAACTCTGAATCAATGACCTCCATAGATTGGGAGGTGCTCATGGGTGGAGCCATAAAAATTACGCGCACGGATATGTCTGCGAAAGATTTGCGCCGTGCGGCAAAGCGAACCAAGGATGGGCGGGTTGTACGGCGACTACTGGCCATAGCGCTGGTGCTTGATGGGGTGGATCGTGAAACGGCTGCCCGCAGCAGTGGTATGGATCGACAAACACTTCGGGATTGGGCGCATCGCTTTAACGCAGAAGGCATTGAGGGGTTATCGGATCGGAATGGCAAGGGGGCAAAACCACGGTTGTCGCCCAAGCAACAGGCGCAATTTGTGGCGTGGGTGGAGGCCGGGCCCGACCCACTGAACGACTACCGGCTGACGCCGGTAGGTTCCCTTTTTGAATGTAATTCAAGATACTGAAGTATGACAGCGTCAGTGACATTGCCGCTGGTTGTTGAGAAAAATCCGCGAGCCCAAAACCGCTGGCCCCAGTACCGTTTGCGCAGTTCGGGAAACTCGCGCTGTATCTTATAAGACGAGCGTCCCTTGATCCGCATCATCACCTTTGACAATGCTATCTGAGGCGGGACCGATATGAACATGTGGACGTGATCGGTCGACAATACGCCCTTCTCAATATGCACGCCAAGTTCTTGGCATGTTTGGATAATGATTTCACGGATACGCTCACGCATCTCACCGCGCATAACTTTGTATCGGTATTTTGTTGTCCAGACGACGTGAAACCGGTGATAAAATTTGGTATGGCTTCCTGTGGAATAGATCATAATCTTCCCTCTCATTTTTAAGACCCTTACCGCTTCGCGGGGTCTTAAAAATGAGAGGGAAGATTATAGTACATTACGCTAAAGCGGACCGGCTGGAAGCCGGTGGCTTTAATCCCGTTTGTGGAAAGTAAAAGATGGCGTAGTACGATGGCGTTGTGTCGACTTGCAGGCTCGTGTTGAAGAGGAGTTCGACGTGAAACTGCATGTGCGTACGATTGGGAAATATCTAACCAAGCATGGCTTTCGCCGCCTGTCTGTGCGTCCAGAGCATCCGAAAACTGATCGCGAAGCGCAGCAGGCTTTTAAAAAAACTTTGCGAGCCTCGTAAACGATACTCTGCCAGAACATGCAAAGGGGAAGCCTCTTGAAGTATGGTTCCAAGATGAAGCCCGCGTTGGACAACAGGGGACACTCACCCGTAAATGGGCCAAGCGTGGAACTCGCCCGCGCGCACCCCGTGATATACGCTTCAAATGGAGTTATATCTTTGGTGCCGCTTGTCCCGCACGTGGTACCGCCGCAGGTCTCGTCCTGCCCTACGTCAACGCCGAGGCTATGGGGCTGCATCTTGATGAGATCGCAAAAGCTGTCGCACCCGGCTCACATGCCTTGCTGATTGTTGATGGGGCGGGGTGGCATGGCGCAAAATGTTTGCAGGTGCCAGATAAAATTACGCTCGTTAAGCTGCCACCGTATTCACCCGAACTGAACCCCATGGAAAACGTCTGGGCTTATCTGCGAGCTAATAAACTCGCAATCACAGTTTTCGACACCTATGACGAAATACTCGACAAATGTGCACAAGCTTGGAACTTCTTTGCGAACGACCCAGAGCGAATAAGTTCAATCACAGATCGAGAATGGGCAAGGGTCACTTAATTCGGCCGTTGGTATTATCGACTGAAAACGCCCATTCCTCTGGGTGCAACTTGATGAAACCTTCAAGCTGGGTCACCAAATTCTGAGAGGAGGCGACGATGTCCGCGGATGGCGCAATTGCGCTTCCAATGAGAAGTTTCAGGCGCCCGTCCGTTTGGGTTACAAATCCGGGCAAAACCGGCGCTTGTGCCTTTGCTGCAAAGCGCGTGGGCCATCCGTCGAACCCCACCGGCGACCCGAAGCCGGTGACACGCACTATGTCTTTAGTTTTGTCGATCGCAATGGCTGGTGATTTCTGGATACGGTCAACCCGGTGTTTGTCAAAGGTGTTGTCCGCCGATTTCTTGCAGCGTCTCTGATTTCAGAGGCGCTGATTTCGTTTTCTGGGTTCAGCCAGACGGGTCCTGCTGGTTGCCAGTTTCGGGTTTTTCCTGACCAGCGTTGCGGGTTTTGCGCGCGAGCAGTGGCATAGAGATTGGCACGATTTGTGAGCGTTGCACGATCATGACCTGCGTGGCGCGCATTCGGCGTGACGAAGCGGATGGCGCTGTGCAGGTGTTCACTATTGTACCAACCAGCGAAGGTTTGGACCCAGGTTTGAGCATCCGCCTTGGTGGCAAAGCCCTTGGTCGGCCAGTCCGGGCGGTATTTGCAGGTTCGGAACAACGCCTCTGAGAAAGGGTTGTCGTTGCTTACGCGAGGGCGACTGTAGGAGGCCGTGATCCCTAGTTTTTCCATCGTCACCTTCATCGTGGCGCCCTTCATCGGACTGCCGTTGTCAGCGTGCAGAACCAAGGGGCGCATCTGACAGCCCTCCGCTAGCACTGCTTGCCGGATCAGAATGGCAGCCAGATCCGCACTTTCACGCTCATGGATGTACAGCCCACGATCTTCCGGCTGAAGATGTCCACGATCAGATACAGATAGAAGAACATGCCTGCGACAGGTCCCGGCATCCAGGTAATGTCCCAGGTCCAGACCTCACAGGGCGCACTGGCCTGATAGCTTGTGGGCTTCTTACGCTTGACTGGGGACTTGGCTCGACCCCGGTGATGCTGCAATCCATTGGCGCGCAAAATGCGGTAGAAACTCGATTCCGAGGCCAGATATCGACCCTGATCGGCTAGCTTTGGCACAATCTGACTTGGGGGAAGGCTAGAGAACTCCTTTGAATTACAGACATCTAGAACAGCCGCGCGTTCTGCCGTACTCAACGCGTTTGCTGGTTCCGCACGCGGCACGAGGGGGCGCTTATCAGGGCGAACCTCGCCGTCTTTTGTCCAGCGCCGCAGAGTGCGTTCGCTGATTTCCAACTCGGAACAGGCTTTGGCGCGCCGCGCTCCTGCGGTGACGGCCTCATTGATCAGAGCAACTGCGGTTTGGCGATCTGGGGTGCTGATCATGCGTCCTCTCCGTCCCCCCAGATCGCTGAGGCCTTTTTTCGCAGAACAAGCAGTGCTGCAGTTTCGGCCAGTGCGCGATCCTTGCGAGCAAGCTCACGTTCCAAATCTTTCATCCGTTTCTTGTCTTCCTTGGTCGCACGCACAAGACGTGCTGCACTCGTGCGGTCCCAGTCGTTGGCCTGCTCGCAAGCAACTCGCCACATGGCAATCTGCGCCGGGTAAAGGCCGCGTTTGCGGCAGTATTCGGCTAGGTCAGCCTCGTTCAGCGCAGCAGTTTCCAACACCGCCGCAAACTTGTCACGTGAAGACCAGCCCTCAGGGCTCGCATCAGCGTCAGGCAAAAGCTGCCCCTTGTTGCGCGCCTCAGCACGCCAGGAGAAAAGCGTCGCTTCCGAAATGCCTTCCTCCCGCGAAAGCTGCCGAATGGCCACGTTGTTCGGCGGAAGCATCCGCTTCAGCACAGCTGCTTTTCGTTCCAGTGAATATCCCATGTCATTGTCCTAATCCGCCCACCTGAAAATTAGAGAAAAATAGAGCAGCGGACAACATCCCTGACACACTGGGGTATGGTCTGGTCTAGAAAAAATAGTGATGCGGCGCATCGGTTTGTAAGTCACCAAACGGATCGCATTGCATGACTCTGATTGCTGTGTCGCGCCATACTTTCGCTGTGCACCGCGCCAGTTGCGGACAATCCTAATAGAGCTGACGTCGATCCGGTTTGATGTGGGTCAACAACGCGGGCCCCGAACTATGGCATCATGTCCTTGCTAAGCGAACGAATGCAGATGCCTGACAAAAAGCCACTGATCCAGCGGCGCGTGCCTCCGACATCATTGGATTTGAGCAAGGAGAAACCCTAACGGCACCTGTGTTCGCTACACGAAGCAAAAAGTGACCAATCATACCTCAAGAGAAAGAGTGACAATGTAGAACACCCCTCACGAATTGGCAGAAGAGTTTCCAGAACATGTCGGAAAGATGCATGATTTATGCGCTAGCGATGCCCATTTTTCTAAATTATTTGAGGAATACCACACGGTCAATCGCGCGGTCCATACGGCGGAAACCGACGTGAAGCCGACCTCGGACGATCATATTTCCGACCTACGTAAGGAGCGGATGCGGTTGAAAGATAAGATCCACGCCCAATTGACGGATAAGTAGCCGTTGGCTGTGGCTTTTTAGAAACCTAAGGCACAGTCCTTACGGGTCATGCGTCGACCGCCGCACCGCTACATTTGTTGTGGTGCGGCGGTTGGCGCATTAGATCTTGAGTGGGCGTTCGTGCAACTGGAGACTCATTCTGGCACGCCAAATGTCAGGGCGGCCCAAAGGGTTTCCCATTCAATGTCTGCCTCGACGGCCAACTCAGCGGACGGTTCGCGCAACACAACGGCGTCTACCAAATAGCTGTATCCCGCCTTGACGGGCAGGGTGGAGATGCCCTCTGCGTCCGTGCGGTGCAGGGTGATTTCGACTGTTCCGTCTGGCGCTTTTTCGAACAATTCAACCTGCGCATCGCCCCGCACGTCGTCGAGGTAATAGAGTTGGACCCGCAGACCATTGCTCAGATCATCTGTGTACGGATTATCGAGGGCTACGAATTCAATATCCAGACCTGTTTGAAAATCCCTGCCGATACTGTTGCCAACACCGACAAGCGTTTTTGAGAACCGCCAATAGCCTTCGACGAAACCTTCGCGGGGCAGGCCGCGCGCGTCGTGGATCGCCTCAATGTCGGCAAAGTCTTTATGTTCGGAGAATCCCAGAAACTTTGCCCATTCGGTGTAGGTCAATGTCGACAGTGTTGATTGATAACTGATGACGTGCAACCCTTCGGACAAGGGTGCGATATCCAGCGCAGGCCGCGCACCAAGGCGGTTTTCGACGTTCCCCTGCCGCATGCCTGCCGCCACCGTAAAGCGTTCAAATCGTTGCGGCAAATAAGCCAGTTGTGCCCCCGCAAACTCTTGCCCATTGGTCAGCTCACCGCTAATCATATCGTCGAGTTGAACTTGATAGGAAAGCGGTTCGATCCAGAATTCGTGGGCCAAAACCTGCGATGGTACGACGGGCAGGGCAGCAGTAAGGGCGAAAGCAATGGCAAGGATGCGCATGGGAAACTCCATTTGGGTTAACGCTAAGGTGACATTTGGGCGGGCGGTGTCAATGGCAGCGCTGGTCTGGATCACGTGCGCGTCATTGGCAGCAGCGCACGAAGTCTTGCCAACGATCGGCGATATGGAACTTGTTGACGGCCAAATCACTTTCAGTCTTGAAGGAAACTTTGAGAGCATCGTTGCGGGCATTGATCTGGACGGGCTGGAAGACACCGAAGCCGCACCCGAGGCCGAAATTTACGACGCTCTGCGCGCCATGGACCCTGACGCATTCGCGGCACGATTCGACGGGTATTGGCCCGACATGGCCCGTGCGATTGACGTGATTGTTGACGGTGAACGTGTAGCCCTTGAATTCACCGGCATTGATGTGCCGCAGGTCGGTGATGTTGAGGTTGTACGTCAGTCCACATTGACGTTCGTCGGGGTCGCGCCCGATACCGCGCAGTCGGTTCAAATTGGCTGGCCGGCTGAATACGGCGTGCTGGTGTTGCGTCAAATGGGCGTGGAGGGCGGCTGGGATGGCTATCTGTCCGGTGGTGGTCTGACTGATCCGGTCGCCCTTGGTGGCGGCACAGAGATGACAGGTCTGGACGGGTTCTTGCGCTACATTCCGGTTGGCGTTGAACATATCATTCCGCTTGGCCTTGATCACATCCTGTTCGTTCTGGGCCTGTTCCTGTTGGCCGCCAGAATGCGGCCGTTGTTGTTGCAAGTGTCGGCGTTCACGCTGGCGCATACGATTACCTTGGCACTGGCCGCATTGGGATATGTCACTGTTCCTGCATCCATCGTTGAACCGATCATCGCCGCATCTATCGTGTATGTCGCTGTCGAGAACATCTTTAGTCGGGGTCTGAACCCGTGGCGGCCCGCAGTGATTTTCTGCTTTGGCCTTTTGCATGGTTTGGGTTTCGCCAGCGTGCTTGGCCAATACGGCATCCCCGAAAGCGCCTTTGTGCCTGCGCTGTTGGGGTTCAACGTCGGTGTTGAGATTGGACAATTGGCCGTCATCGCTGTGGCCTTTATTATCGCGATTCTGGCGATCCGGTCTTCGGAGGATGGCAAGGCCAACATGGGACTTGCTGTGGGTTACTTAGTCGTCGCCGTCGTCGTCGTACCGTTGCTGCTGATCCCGATTTCAGCGCTTGGACCGGACGCAGTGGCCGCGTTTTTACCGCTGTTGTTTATGGTCGCGATCATGGCGGGCCTGTGTGCTGCGTCTTGCGCGATTGAACGCTATGAAACCTACCAGCACATGGTCGCCATGCCTGCCAGCATTCTGATCGCATTGGTCGGTGCCTATTGGGTGGTCGAACGGGTGTTCTTGTAGGCGCGCACGCCAAGCGCGATCCCTAAAAAATACAAACCGTGCGTCAGTAATTCTTGCGTCTGGTAAAGATGGTTCGCGGCTCTGTGATGGCGACTTTGCAATTGTTCTCGCAATATCGACAGATACGAGGCTAAACGCATCGCCCAGCGGTGCCGCTTCTTGGTCGCCGAAACCGGGGTCGAACATGCTGGACGGACAGTGAAAGCGTCTATCAGCATCGGGGCGATCTGGATGCTGGATCAAAGCGACATCGATCTCATTCTCGATGATGCTGACAAAGCGCTTTATGCCGCCAAAAGCGGTGATCGCAACAAGGTGGTGTTCAAGGCGCGTTCTGATGCACCGGCAGCACTGGGGTCGCTGCAATTTGCGATGTAACGCGCCCAAATTCCGTCCTTTCTCCCATACTACACGACTCTTGTGATTATGGGTGGAATTAATATCCACGGTGAGACAGCGGCGTTTGGGTCTGACCTGAGCAGTTTACGGAGCTGATCGAAGCCAATTCGAAAGAATGACTTTGCAAAATATCCGTGTTTTTTCCGCTTCATTTTCCCGCCTCCAATAAGCTTTGTGGCGGTTTTAGATGCCCATGCAACCGCGAGCGCAACGAGACCTAAAAGAAGCTCAAGTTTTTTGGAGATGGTCAGTCGTGTGTCTTCAAGATTGACCCAGTGTGTCAGGGATGTTGTCCGCTGTTCTATTTTTCTCTAATTTTCAGGTGGGCGGATTAGGACAATGACATGGGATATTCACTGGAACGAAAAGCAGCTGTGCTGAAACGGATGCTTCCGCCGAACAACGTGGCCATTCGGCAGCTTTCGCATGAGGAAGGCATTTCGGAAGCGACGCTTTTCTCCTGGCGTGCTGAGGCGCGCAACAAGGGGCAGCTTTTGCCTGACGCTGATGCGAGCCCTGAGGGCTGGTCTTCACGTGACAAGTTTGCGGCGGTGTTGGAAACTGCTGCTCTGAACGAGGCTGACCTAGCCGAATACTGCCGCAAACGCGGCCTTTACCCGGCGCAGATTGCCATGTGGCGAGTTGCTTGCGAGCAGGCCAACGACTGGGACCGCACGAGTGCAGCACGTCTTGTGCGTGCGACCAAGGAAGACAAGAAACGGATGAAAGATTTGGAACGCGAGCTTGCTCGCAAGGATCGCGCACTGGCCGAAACTGCAGCACTGCTTGTTCTGCGAAAAAAGGCCTCAGCGATCTGGGGGGACGAAGAGGACGCATGATCAGCACCCCAGATCGCCAAACCGCAGTTGCTCTGATCAATGAGGCCGTCACCGCAGGAGCGCGGCGCGCCAAAGCCTGTTCCGAGTTGGAAATCAGCGAACGCACTCTGCGGCGCTGGACAAAAGACGGCGAGGTTCGCCCTGATAAGCGCCCCCTCGTGCCGCGTGCGGAACCAGCAAACGCGTTGAGTACGGCAGAACGCGCGGCTGTTCTAGATGTCTGTAATTCAAAGGAGTTCTCTAGCCTTCCCCCAAGTCAGATTGTGCCAAAGCTAGCAGATCGGGGGCAGTATCTAGCCTCGGAAACGAGTTTCTACCGCATTCTGCGCGCCAATGGATTGCAGCATCACCGGGGTCGAGCCAAGTCCCCAGTCAAGCGTAAGAAGCCCACAAGCTATCAGGCCAGTGCGCCCTGTGAGGTCTGGACCTGGGACATTACCTGGATGCCGGGACCTGTCGCAGGCATGTTCTTCTATCTGTATCTGATCGTGGACATCTTCAGCCGGAAGATCGTGGGCTGTACATCCATGAGCGTGAAAGTGCGGATCTGGCTGCCATTCTGATCCGGCAAGCAGTGCTAGCGGAGGGCTGTCAGATGCGCCCCTTGGTTCTGCACGCTGACAACGGCAGTCCTATGAAGGGCGCCACGATGAAGGTGACGATGGAAAAACTAGGGATCACGGCCTCCTACAGTCGCCCTCGCGTAAGCAACGACAACCCTTTCTCAGAGGCGTTGTTCCGAACCTGCAAATACCGCCCGGACTGGCCGACCAAGGGCTTTGCCACCAAGGCGGATGCTCAAACCTGGGTCCAAACCTTCGCTGGTTGGTACAATAGTGAACACCTGCACAGCGCCATCCGCTTCGTCACGCCGAATGCGCGCCACGCAGGTCATGATCGTGCAACGCTCACAAATCGTGCCAATCTCTATGCCACTGCTCGCGCGCAAAACCCGCAACGCTGGTCAGGAAAAACCCGAAACTGGCAACCAGCAGGACCCGTCTGGCTGAACCCAGAAAACGAAATCAGCGCCTCTGAAATCAGAGACGCTGCATGAAATCGGCGGACAACACCTTTGACAAACACCGCAATGAATTCCCGGTCCGCTAACAAGAACTTGATGGTGGAGACCTCAAACACCGACAGATAACGTTTCATCAAGGCAATGCGCTGAGCAGTATCGCTGTTCCCTGCACGCCCCAAAACGCTCCACATCAACGGAATACGGTGGCGGCGTGTCCCTCCGTGCCAATAAGCGTGAGACAATTGACTGGCTAAAGTTTACACTTGAGGGCGTAGGAGAACGAACCCATGGTTATGCCTTCACAATCACCACTTTCGCCAGATGCTGGATCTGGAGCCGTTTTGGCCCCAACGTCGCCTCCCCGCGTTGTTAATGCGCCGTTGGCTCCCACAGCGGAACTGACGAGCATCCCGAAGCGACGCAACTTCACAGCCAAATACAAACTGCGCATTCTGGATGAGACGGACCAAGTGGCAGACACTGGCGGGGTTTCCGCCATTCTACGGCGGGAGGGGCTTTATTCCTCTGCACTGACCGATTGGCGCCGTGCGCGGGCGGCCGGCACATTGGGTGCATTGCAGCCAATGCGCCGTGGCCCACAAAAGGCACCTGCCAATCCATTGCAAGCTGAGCTGGCCAAGGCCAACCGTGAGGTGACAGCCTTGCGGCGCCGTCTGGATCAGGCGGAAGCCATCATTGCCATCCAAAAAAAAGTGGTGGGACTTCTGGACGAGATGGAGCAGACGCAAGAGCGCAGCGGCAAATCATGATGGCCGTCGCGATTGCATTGCCCACCGGCAGCGGCTTGACCTCGGCTGTCTGCGCCGCGCTATCATTATCGCGCGCGAGCGTTCTTCGACAGCGTGAGGCGCTGACGGCACCACCACGCACACGCCCACCGCGCGCAGCGTCTTCGCGGGCTCTGCCGGAAAGGGAAAGAGACCAGGTATTGCACCACCTGCGCGAACCCCGCTTTGCGGATCAGACGCCCACAGAGGTCTTTGCCACCTTGCTGGATGAAGGCACCTATCTGTGTTCAATCCGCACGATGTATCGGATATTGGCCGCGCAGGGCGAAGTTGGCGAACGCCGCCGACAGCGCACACATCCCGTCTATCAAAAGCCTGAACTTCTAGCTGAAGCCCCCAATCAGGTCTGGTCTTGGGACATCACCAAGCTGAGGGGCCCGGTGAAATGGTCCTACTTCTATCTCTATGTCATCCTCGACATCTTCAGCCGCCGCGTTGTTGGCTGGCGCGTCGAGCACGCGGAGAGCGCCAGCCAGTTCAAAGAGCTGTTCATCGACGCGATGGAAAAACACGAGGTTCCACGCGATCAGCTGACATTGCATGCAGATCGCGGTGGGCCCATGAAGGCAAAGACGACAGCCCTGATGCTGGTTGATCTTGGTGTGCTCAAGTTCCACAGTCGGCCCCACACCTCAAACGACAACCCGTTCTCCGAAGCCCACTTCAAAACACTGAAATATCAGCCAGAGTTCCCCAAGAACTTTGAAACCATCGAGCAGGCTCGCGCATTCTGCCGCAGGTTCTTTGCATGGTATAACCAAGACCATCATCACGCCGGGATTGGTCTGATGACGCCCGACCAAATCCATTTTGGGCAGGCCCAAGAAATCTACACCGCGCGACAAGCAACACTAGACGCGGCATTCCTCGCCACGCCCGAACGCTTCGTACACAAACCACCAAAACCGCCTCAAATCCCGACCGCCGTCTGGATCAACCCACCAAAACCAACCGAAGAAACCCAAGCCTAAAGTCCAAAAGCCACTGTCTCAAAGTCGTTGACACGTTCCGTGTGACAATGGCTAAGACCAAGAAGTTGACATGGCGTTAGCCAATTTTCCAATTTGTTCGGTCCAAGCATAAATGCCAGGTGGGGCCAGAACCAATCATTTTAACAAGCAAGGGGGCCGCCCAATCCGAGCCAAGATCAACATGCTGGAAAAAGCGTTGTAGGCGACGGTAGGTGCTTTCAACCTTGCTATCGGTAGGAAACTCACAGGCCAGATGGCTCAAATTTACCGTCCGGGCATTCACCATTCCCATGATCAAGAGGCACATCGTTTCAAGGCGAGTGTTGCTCAACTCTAAATGGGGGGATAACATCTTCTTGAGGGTCGTCAGGGCTTTCGTGATCATCAGTGGAACCTTTTTTAGCGATAAGAGTCCGCTCCTAAATCACCTTCTGGCACCCTCAACCACCCTACTGTCGTGTAGTATGCCTTACTGTCGTGTAGTATGCCTTTCTCCAGAACACACACGTCCTGTGAATAAGTTCAGATAGATGTGAGACAAAATTTTGTTGCCAAGATTTAGGCGACCTCGGAGACTGAGAATTGAAAGAAACCAGCTCACGAGGCCAATATGCAAATCATCGGACTGCACAAGAACGTTTATAAACTTTATGCTTGGGCGCGGACACAAGAATGTTTGGACGTGTACCGTATCAAATACGAAGGTCAGGTTCGGCAATGGGACGACTTACGTACAGAGGGCGTTTCTCTATCAAAGTGCGCTGAATTCGTCGGCATCTCGCGCGCGACATATTACCGTCACAAGCGTATTTTGAAGGATTTGGCGCAGGCAATCATACCGCCTTCAAAGGCTCCCAAACGCTGCAACAAGTCACAGTGGGGCGAGGCAGAAAAGCAATTGGTGCTTGAGGCCCGCCGCGACAATGAAACCTACGGTAAGGAGAAAATAGGGGCCATCTTGCGTCGCGACAAAAAGCAAACCATGAGCGATAGCACCGTGGGGCGCATTTTGAGCTTTCTAAGGAAAAAAGGCCTGATCACACGATCAAGATCTGCGCCCCAAAAGCGCAAGCGTAATTTTTCCAAGGGGCATGCCAAGGGATGGAAATATAGGGATTACAAAGATATTGTGGTTGGCGAGCGTGTGCAGATCGATCATATGACTGCCACGAAGAACGGCGTCACGTGCAAACACTTTCAAGCCTGGGAGAGGTGTAGCAAGCATATCCACGCGCAAGTTTATTCGAATGCCACGGCACGCTCTGCCAAACGGTTTTTGCAAGAACTCGTGGAAATAGCTCCCTATAAGATCATCTCAATTCAAGTCGATGGCGGGTCTGAGTTTATGGCCGATTTTGAGACAGCGTGCGAACAGATGGAGATCCCGCTCATTGTGCTGCCGCCAGCAAGGCCAAAATACAACGGTGGTGTCGAGCGCGGTAACCGCACCTTCCGCGAAGAGTTCTATGCATGTCGTGATCTCATTGCCGACAGCATAGGAGCGATGCGGTTTGAACTTCGAAAAGCCGTCGATAAATACAACACATTCAGGCCTCATCATGCCTTGAAAGGCAAGACACCAATGGAGTACATTCGAATCACTCAGGCCAAAGTCGTGTGAGTCTCAAAACACCTGAACCTATACACCTGTCGCGGATGCACTTGCGCTGCGTGATACCGCGTTCTATACGCGCGACACGAAATCCCCAGACGGGGGCGGGTGCATCGGGGAGAAATCCTGATCCATCCACCGGTTGGACCTTTGCTTTCTTCAGAAATGTAGCGGTCTGATACCTCCGTCCAAGGCTATTGAAACCGGAAAGGAAACGACCATGGCTCTTCCAGAGTTTACTATGCGCCAGCTTCTCGAAGCAGGCGTTCACTTCGGCCACCAAAAACAGCGGTGGAACCCGAAGATGCAAAAATTCATCTACGGCCAGCGCAATGGCATCCACATCATGGACCTCACACAGACGCTGCCAATGTTGGACGCGGCTCTTAATGTTGTGCGCGAAACTGTGGCCAAAGGCGGCCGCGTGCTGTTCGTCGGCACCAAGCGTCAGGCACAATCACCTATCAAAGACGCTGCAGAAAAGTCCGCACAGTTCTATATGAACCACCGTTGGCTCGGCGGAACGCTGACCAACTGGCAGACCGTGTCGAAATCGATCCTGCGCCTAAAGAACATCGACGAAGCAGCCGAGCGCGGCTTTGAAGGTCTCACCAAGAAAGAGCGTCTTGGCATGGAGCGTGAGCAAGGCAAGCTTGAAGCATCCCTTGGCGGTATCCGCGAAATGGGCGGTGTTCCTGATCTGTTGTTCGTCATCGACGTCAACAAAGAAGGGCTGGCAATCGCGGAAGCCAACAAGCTGGGCATCCCAGTTGTGGCTGTTGTGGACACCAACTGTTCGCCAAGCGGCATTGACTACATCATCCCGGGCAACGACGACGCAGCCCGCGCCATCGCGCTTTATACTGACTTGGCTGCCCGCGCAGCGCTCGACGGTATGACGGCACAAATGGGCGCTGCTGGCATCGACATCGGTGAGATGGAAGCCTCGGTTGAAGAAGAAGTCGCTGAAGCTGTTGCTGAAGCTGCACCTGTTGTTGAAGACGCAACAGCCGCTAAGTAAGGCTGGCGCGCAGTGACATAAGACCGGAGGCGACGCACGCCTCCGGCACTCAATTTATCATCAAGGAGACCAAAGATGGCGATTACAGCTGCATTGGTGAAAGAACTACGTGACTCCACAGGCGCAGGCATGATGGACGCGAAAAAAGCGTTGACCGAAACCGATGGCGACATGGAAGCGGCGGTCGATTGGCTGCGCACCAAGGGCCTGGCGAAAGCCGCAAAGAAGTCCGGTCGCACCGCGGCTGAAGGCCTCGTGGCCGTTGCCGTAAAAGACGGTAAAGGCATTGCTGTTGAAGTGAACTCCGAGACCGACTTCGTCGGCAAGAACTCAGATTTCCAGAAAATGGTTTCGGGCATCGCTGAAATCGCACTGACTGTTGACGATGTCGAGGCGCTTAAAGCGGCTGACATGGGCGGCAAATCTGTTGAGCAAACTGTCACAGACGCTGTCGCAATCATTGGCGAAAACATGTCCGTGCGCCGCATGAGCGTGCTGAGCGGCGATGTGATCATCAGCTACGTGCACAACGCAGCTGTTCCCGGTAAAATGGGCAACATCGGTGTTCTGGTCGCAATGACCGGCGGCGATGAAGGTTTGGGCAAACAGATCGCGATGCATATCGCAGCTGTGAACCCCGCAGCGCTGTCCGAGGATGACATGGACGCGGCTGTTGTCGAAAAAGAAAAGCAGGTCCAAATGGACATCGCGCGCGAAAGTGGTAAGCCAGAAGCGGTGATCGAAAAGATGATCGTCGGCCGTATGAAGAAATTCGTCGCGGAATCTACGCTGCTGAGCCAAGCGTTCGTCGTGAACCCAGACGTGACTGTGGGGCAGGCGGTCGCTGATGCTGGCGCTACCATCACCGGTTTTGCACGCTTGGAAGTTGGCGAAGGCATTGAAGTTGAAAAAGAAGATTTCGCAGCTGAAGTTGCGAAGCTTAACGGCTAATATGCAACATTAAGTGTTGCATCTAACATACTGAAAGGCCGCTCATTTTGGGCGGTCTTTTACGTTTGGATCGTTTCGAATTTTGACTCGAAACGGCGGCCCTTTGATGGGAAATCGAAGGGCCGCCTGGTTCGCGCATCACAGGGATAAAATACAACGCGCGACCTACTCAGGTTGCTGATCTGTCAAGGCTTAGCCAAAACAGATCAGCGTCCGGTTTCCCGGTACCAATACGCGAGCCTTGAAATCTCAAGGGGTCATATCAGTTGCTCCCAGGCCTTAGGCCACCACTCACGGAACAGTGTTAGATTGTCATTTACGTAGGGGAAACTACAGTCAGGGAAACCATACCTTTGGTAGTCTTTTGACTTAGCGCCGCGAACTAAAGCGCGGTTTTCAGCGTCGAAATTGCTATGCGGCTTCAGATTCGATCACAAACATCTGATTATAAAATGCAGCCTTTAGAACGGCTTGCGCAGTGGTTTCCACGTCCAGTGCTTCGCGTGCAAGGCGTAGGTGTTTTTCGATTGTTGCCGGCGTCAGTTCCAGCAAAATGGCGATATCCTGGGTGGTTTTACCGTCGCCAACCCACTGCAATACTTCACGTTGGCGTTTGGTCATGTGGCGTTGCGAATAGGGCAGGGTCTGGATTTTGAGGTGCATCACGTTGTTGATGACGGTGATTTCATCGCCATGCTTGGCCCAAATCTCCTCGACCTCGTCCTGTGACATGCCTGCCTTTGCCGTCAATGCTGTCGCGCCTTTGGTGCGTTCGGTGATACTTAGAAAACTGACCGTGTAGCCCGCGGTAACATTCTGGCCCAAATTGAAGCCGACAACGATCTTTTTGGCCTCCGACAGATTGCCCGGTTCGGCCATCCAGCGCCAAGAACATGCGCCGGTGTTGGCCAGCGCCCAACGGATCATCGGTGCATTGTACAGATGACCTTTGCCAAGAAACTCTTCCATATAGCTGTCGCCATGGTTCGTCAGCAGCACCCAGTCTTGCGGATCGCCCAATGAGCGGCCACTGCGATAATGCGTAAAACCATAGATGATCCGATCAAACCCATAGGAGGTCATGCGGTTAGTGTGCGAGCTATGACTGAATCTGGTGTTTGAGTGGTTTGAAGGTTGGCGGCGTATCTGGTTGAATTGTTGTTGGAAGACAGCAGCCCAACCAAAGGAGATACACCACCATGGGAACTACTAACATTGTTGATTTTGCGCGTCGAGACGAGATGACGGACGCGTTGACGGAGTTGCTGAAAACGGGAGCACAACAATTGATCGCGACAGCAGTTGAGGCTGAGCTTGTCAGTTATTTGGCGCAATTTACCGGCTTACGCACCGATGCCGGTCACGCGGCAGTCGTGCGTAATGGACATCATCCTGCCCGCCCGTTTCAAACGGGCATTGGCCCTGTGAGCGTGCGCATTCCAAAGGTTCGGTCCAAGGACGGCACACCGGTGACATTCCGGTCTGCCCTGGTGCCGCCCTATGTGCGCCGCACGAAGACGCTGGAAGCGGCCTTGCCATGGCTTTACCTCAAAGGGATCTCCAGCGGCGAGATGGCTCCCGCCCTCAAGGTTCTTCTGGGCCCAGATGCCGTTGGCTTGTCGGCTAATACGGTTTCGCGTTTAAAACGCGATTGGGCCAATGAATACGAGGCTTGGAAAGGCGCTGAGTTAGATGACGAGCCCATCGTCTATATCTGGGCCGACGGCGTTCACAGCGGCCTTCGGGGCGAGGATGACAAGCTCTGTGCCCTTGTTATTATTGGGGTAACTGCCCGTGGCAAGAAGCGATTTCTGGCAATTGAGGATGGGGTGCGCGAGTCCACGCAGAGCTGGCGCGAGGTTCTGCTTAACCTCAAAAGCCGAGGCATGAATGCGCCCAAACTGGCCATCGGGGACGGTGCCATGGGGTTTTGGGCGGCCATGGACGAAGTCTATCCTGAGACCCGCCATCAACGCTGTTGGCAACACAAAACGATGAACGTGCTCAATTGTTTACCCAAGCTGTCTCAGCCAAAAGCCAAGGCCGCGCTGCACGACATCTGGCAGGCCGAGACCAAAGTCGATGCAGAAAAGGCGTTCGATCTGTTCATCAAAACCTACGAACCCAAATATCCCAAGGCCACACTATGCCTGCAAAAAGATCGTGAGGAACTCATGGCATTCTTCGACTTCCCGGCGCAGCATTGGCAAAGCATCCGCACTAGCAATCCAATTGAATCGGCCTTCGCGACGATCCGGCATCGTACCAAGCGTTCAAAGGGCTGCCTGTCACGCGATGGCATGCTGCACATGATGTTCAAACTGGGGCAATGTGCTGAGCAAAATTGGAGGAAGCTACGCGGCTTTGACTACCTCGCAAAAGTCATCACAGGCGTCACGTTCAAAGACGGAATCGAAACCACAAACCCCGACCAGATCACCGCATGACCAACAATACTCAAACACCAGATTTGACAATAACTCTTAGTGTGCAGAGCCCACAGCGTTTCAACGGTTTGCGCATTGGTAATTGCGTGAAGATGTGCGGTCAAATCAGCTATTCGTTGACGCTAGCATCGATTAATGGAGGCTGGAAAGAATATTTGACTGCAGGATCAGCTGTGGAGGCTCTTAGATGAACGGTAAACATACAGGGAACCCCCTCTTTTTTTGGCATGATCTAAGGTGCGATTATTGCGCGAAGCTGGCGATATGGCTGGCGCGATATGAGGATTTTGATGATGAACAAGACTAGGCGTGGCCGAGGTTCCAAATACACGGATGATTTCAAGCGACAGCTTGTAGCGGAAAGCCACACTGCTGGCGTGAGTGTTCCAATGGTTGCCAAGAAGCACGGTGTGGGCACCAACCGGATTTATGCATGGCGCAGCGATGGGCGGTTTCAGCCTGACAAATCAGATATAGGCCAGTTCACCCCCGTAGAGATTGCCGATGCGGGTATGGTGGACACGCCTGCGTCATCCGGCACCAGCATCTTACCTGTCCCCCATATTGAGATCACACTTGAGAACGGTCGCAAGCTGAGCGTGAGCGACGGGGTTGATGCTGGCTTTGTGCTGGAACTGGCGCGAGGACTTGCAGCATGATCCCTGTTTTGGGGGATGCGAAGATCTGGCTTGCCGCAGGAGTTACGGATATGCGGCGCGGCTTCAACGGGCTGGCGGCGCAGACCGCGCAGGTTCTTGCAGCTGACCCTTACGCGGGGCATCTATTTTTGTTCCGTGGCCGTCGTGGCGATCAGATCAAGATGATCTGGTGGGATGGTCAGGGCGCGTGCCTGTTTACCAAACGGCTTGAACGTGGACGGTTCGTATGGCCCTCAGTCAAGGAAGGTAAAGTCAGCCTAAGCCGCGCACAGCTTGCGATGCTGATGGAAGGCATAGACTGGCGTATTCTCAAGAAGACATGGCGTCCAAGTATGGTTGGATAGCTGTATGTTTTATAGGACTTCTTGCCTTTGTGGGATTCCCATGATGCCCGAGATTTGGTATGTAATGGCATGAGTAAGACCCCTCCAAATCTGACTAATCTGCCCCCTGAAGTACAGGCATACGTTGCCGCGCAAACAGCGGAATTGTCAGAGCTGAAGCAAGCGTTTCTCGGGTCATCCCTTGGCCATGCGACGGTACAAAAACGCCTCAAGGATGAGATGGCATCAGTGGACGCCGCCCTGAGTGCCGAGCGCACCGCTCATGCGCGGGCCATCCAGAACCGAGACACCATCATCGCCGATCTGCGCCTGCAACTCCACGGTCACAACAAGCACCGCTTTGGCTCAAAGTCGGAAAGCAGTGCACAGCTGGCGCTTGAGTTGATCCTTGAAGAACTTGAGATCGAACAAGCCGTTGAGACAGATGATGAACCCTCTGACGCTGAGGCCAAGCCGCCCCGCACACCGCGCAAGCGCAAACCTTTCCCAAAGGGGCTGAAGCGTGTCCAAAAGACCATCACCCCCAGTGATGCTTGCACCGACTGTGGCGGCAGCTTCAAAGTGCTTGGAACGGATGTGATGGAGGAGTTGGAATATGTCCCGGGACATTACATCGTGAACCAAATTGGCCGCCCGCGTCTGGCCTGCACCTGTTGTGAGGCCGTTGTTCAGGCTGAGATGCCAAGCCGACCCATTCCGAAGAGCTTTGTCGGCCCCGCGCTGATGGCCCACATCCTGTGCTGTAAATACGGCTATCATCTGCCGCTGTATCGCCAGAGCCAGATGTTTGCCAACGAGGGCATTGATCTGAGTGGATCGCTCATGGCGGGATGGGTCGGCAAATGCACCAAACTGCTGGAGCGCGTCTCAGATGCAATCCGCGATCACGTCTTTGAGGCGCAGGCGATCTTCATGGATGACACAACGGTCAAGCTGCTCCAGAAGGGCAATGGCAAAGGAAAGAATAAGACCAAAACCGCGCGACTGTGGGTCTATGCCCGAAAAGAAGACACTTGGGCCAGCGGAGCTCCACCTGCGGTGTGGTACCAGTTCTCCACCAGCCGTGAGGCGGAGCATCCCAGCAAGCATCTCGAAAGCTATGAAGGCTACGCCCATGCGGATGCCTATGCTGGGTATAATGACGCCTACCGCACGGGGCGGGTCAAAGAGATGGCATGCATGGCCCATGTGCGGCGTGAGTTCTTTGACCTTTATGAAAGCACAAAGCTGCCCGTGGCGGGCGAAGCCGTGCTGCGGATTAAAAAGCTCTATGATGTTGAGACACAAGCGCGGTTCCTGCCCCCTGCGGAACGCGTGGCCCTGCGTCAGGAATACGCCAAGCCGATCTTTGATGACCTGGAAGTCTGGCTTAAAGAGCAACTGGGCAAGATCTCTAGCAAGACGCCGCTGGCCAAGGCGATCAAATATGCACTGGCGCGCCTGCCAAAGGCACGGCCCTATCTTGATCACGGCTTTCTTGAGCTGGACAACAACACAGCCGAGCGCGCAGTGCGCCCTGTGGCCGTGGGACGCAAAAACTATCTCTTCATGGGATCAGAAGCAGGCGGCAAATCTGCAGCAATTGCTTATACGTTGATAGAGACCGCCAAGATGAACAAAGTGAATCCCGAAGCCTGGCTCGCATGGGTGCTGGAACGCATCCAGGACCATCAAGCAAACCGTATCAACGATCTCATGCCGTGGGCCTATCAGGACATGATCGATGCTAAAAACGCCGAGGCCGAGGCAAAAGACGCAGCTTGATCAAGGGCAGCGTTGATGCTTACGATGAACGTATAGCGGTAAGTATCTGACGGGGCTGACTATATCGATATCGTTTTAGATGACTATATTTTACATAATACTTATTATACGAATTATTGATGTACGCGCAAAGTTAGAATGTCCCACATCTGCAAAAATGAGATGACGCGCGGGTTGCCGGGAAAATATGTGGACACGTTTGCCTCCCAGGCGGGCGATTTGAGGTCCGCTGGTAGGGTGTTTCAATCCCCTACGCCGCCTTCGACAAAGACCAGCGCGTGACCCATGCGGCGATCACAGAGAACAAACATCTCAGCGTGGTCCTGGAGCATATCAAAGCCGAACAGGTCAAAGTAGCTCCAAAAAAACGCTGCGCAGGCAAGCAAGCGACGCGTTATCAGCCAACCGGCAAACGCAATGATGGTTGGAATTCAAAGCTGACTAACGAGCTAAGGAGAAGGCCAAGAAACCCGCATCACGCGCCGCACAATGACCCCGACCGCATGGCTGGTCAGGGCTGCGATGTGTGAGGTCTCCACCCAGCCCAGCCATGTTCCCACACCACCAAGTGAGACATTTCTACTTTGCGGAATGACGGACATTTCTACTTGATTGCAACATTAGCTATGGTTCCAATCATCTGGATTGTCGGACTTGTTTGGTGACAACCCCAAAATATCCCCAGTTGTGGAACATCCCAGCCCCAAGACTGTGCGGTTGGCGTAGCTGAAATATGCGCTGACTTGATTGATCTCAAGGATTTCACCGTCGGTGTAGCCCATATCGCGCAATGCAATGACGTGATTTTCGGTTAAGCCAGCAGGATCTCGGGTTAAGACGCGTGCATAGTCCATCGCACATTTCTGCGCAGCGTCCAGCGGCATGGCTGCAAGATCGCGGCTCTCAATTGCGACGCGGATTGCATCGGCGCGCGGATCATCGTCCAACAGACGCTTCATTCCGGAAAAATGGTGTTCGACACAATAGTTACATTCGTTAAGCGAGCTGACCCAAACCCCTAGCACTTCGAGAAACCATTTCGGGATCGTATTGCCGGAGTGATGCAGGATATATTTGTAGATCGCCATGTGCCCTTCCATCGAATGTGGGCGCAGCGAATGCATCATCATGATGTTGTCGACATTGTCGTCTGGCCCTTTGACGCGATCATACAACGTCTTGAGTTTGCCGGTTGCGTCGCCGTAAGCAATCGTTTCGATCCAAGGCATGGGATTTCCTTTAAGAGCTGTCGGTAACCATAGTGGGTCGCGGGTCGGGTCATGTCTAGACCCCTGCCCTGAAACGAAAAATGCCGGAACCCTAAGGCTCCGGCATTTCAATCTTAGAGGAACAGATCGCTTACTGGATCAGTTCCGCAGCCCATGCGCCATCAACGATGACTGACTTTGAGAAGTTACCAGCGACGTCGCCATTCTCGTCGAAGTCTTGGTTGCCAGCGGCACCTTCATAGTTGATGTCGCCACCCGCCGCGAGGATCGCTTTGGCTTCAGCCCACTGACCTGGCAGGATTACTTCGCCAGGTGCAGATGCGATAGCGCGTAGATGCTCGGACAGGCCTTCGCGGCCGTCGTTGCCCGCGGCTTCGATTGCCAGCGCCATCATGAACGTCGCGTCGTAGCCGTTGGCCACAAACGGATCAGACGCCGGAACGCCTGCTTCGTCTGCGATTGCTTTCCATGCTGCGAACGATGGTGTGCTGGCGTCAGATGCGGATGTCGTGAACGTCGACGTCATCAGGTTTTCAGCACCGATCTGTTCGATCAGCTCATCTGACAACATGCCGTCAGCGCCGATGAAGTTCGTAAACGCACCGGTTTCGAGCGCGTTGCGCATCAATGTGATGCCGCCAGAGCCGTAGTACGAGAACAAGGCGAGGTTTTCAGACGTTGCACCGATTGTCGCAACTTCGGAACGATAGGATGCTTTGTTGGGCTCGTGTGCTTCATTGGCTGTGATCGTGCCGCCCATGCCCTCATAGGCTTGAACGAAGACTTCTGCGATCGCCGCGTTGTAGTCGTCGTTTGCATAGGAAACGGCGATGTCGGTGAACCCGTTTGCCATGGCCAGTTCGGCCAGTGCAACGCCTTGGTATGCGTCAGACGCAGCGGCGCGGAACATCAGGTCTGTGCCGTCTTCCATATTGGTGATCGCTGGGGAAGATGCGGACACGGACAGCGTCAGCACACCAGCCGGAATTGCAACTGATTCAGCCTGTGCGATTGTGGCGCCCGAACACACCGGTCCAACGATTGCAGTCACACCGTTTACGTTGATCAGCTTGGTGACAGCGTCGACAGCTGCAACTGGGTCACATGCGGAATCCGCACGGATGATGTTGAGCGTTTCGCCATCTGCAAACATGCCGCCTTGTGCGTTGATGTTGGCTGCAGCCAGATCAACAGCCGCAGCGATTGGCGCGTTCAGGTCCGGAATTGGGCCTGTCATCGCCATTGGATTGCCGATGTTTACATCAGCAATTGCGGACGTCGCGAGCAGTGTCGCGGCCGTTGCCATTAATAGATTTTTCATTTGGACTCTCCCGTTGTTCCCGCGATGTTTTTATCGGCCTTCGGTGATGCGGGTCTCACCTCGGGTAGTATCCCTCCAGGATATCGTTGGAGGATCACTTGCATCAGAATACCAATCAACATCATACGCAAGAACCCTGCCCGTGTCTGCAAAATGCTTGGATCAAGCGTCGAGAAGATGTTTCCAATCAAATCTATAGCGCCAGTGATAAAAAGTTCGGATGCTGACCACAGCGTCCAGATCAGGAACGCGCCAAGCATCGCACCGCGGTTGTTGCCGGACCCGCCAACGATCAGCATCACCCAAACGAGGAACGTCACCTTAGATGGATCAAACGTGTTTGTCGGTTCAATCAGTCGCAAGTGCTGTGCGAACAACGACCCTGCCAAACCCATGATCGCGGCCCCGATAATGAACGCTTCGATGCGGCGGCGCGTGACGTCTTTGCCAGCGGCGCGGGCCGCGGGTTCGTTTTCACGGATTGCGGTCATCATGCGGCCCCACGGCGACGTGCGCGCGCGTTCCAGCATGCGATAAATCACATACATCACCAGCAAAATCGTGCCCGCAAACAACGGCTGCCAGTACCAGTTTGGCAACGTGTCAAAGAACGCTTCCCAGTTTTCTAGCGTACCAAACCAGCTCATTGGCCACGACGTGTAGAACCGTTCTTCGCTGAAATGTTCCCATGCGCGCGGGATCTTGTTGATGCCACGCGGACCGTTTGTAATCTCTGTCTCGTTTTTGAGGATCAGCTTGATAATCTCAGCGATACCGATGGTGGCGATGGCCAGATAATCCGCCCGAAGCCGGATACAGATCAGGCCAATGAACCCTGCGATCACAGCCGACGTCATCATGGCCGCGAACATGCCAAACGGCAGTGGCAGACCAAAACCGCCAATGTGGTAGGTCGATTCTGCGGTGGTCAGCAGCGCATAGGTATAGGCACCCACGGCAGCAAAACCGACGATGCCGACATTAAACAGGCCAGCAAAGCCCCAGTTGACGTTCAGCCCGAGCGCAAAGATCGAATAGATGCCGCCAACAGTCAGCAGCGACAGGAAATAGAGGAAATATCCAACATAAGCTTCCATCTTAGAACGACCTCCCCTTGAACAGACCTTGCGGGCGCACAATCAGCATAATGACCATAATAGCAAAGGCCACGCCCGTTTTATAACCAGGGCTCAGCAGGGGGGTGTCGCCAATCCACGGGTAGGCGGACAGTTCTTCCGCGAGGCCAATGACAAGGCCGCCGAAGACCGCGCCATATGGTTTGCCGATCCCGCCAAGAATGGCGGCTGCAAACATCGGCAGAAGCATCCTGAAGCCCATCGTGGTCTCCAACATCTGAACGTCCATCACAAGGAACACACCCGCGGCAGTCGCGCAAATGCCACCAACGATCCACGTGGCGCGAATGACTTTGTCGACGTCGATGCCGGTGACATGGGCCAGATCAGGGCTGTCGGACACTGCGCGCATGGCTTTGCCAATCCGCGTGCGATTGAGCAGGTAAGACAGCGCGATCACGATGATGACCGTGCCCGCGAATATAAACAGGTGCTTGTTTGGGATGATCAACATCATGCCAATATCACCCGACAAGTCGCTCAGCACGGGGTTCGGTTTTGCGATGCCGCGCACGAACGTCAGCTGATTTGGCCCCCAGATCACCTGCACAGCAGAGCGGATAATCAGCATCATACCAAAGCTCGCCATCACGACTTTGATTGTGTCTGCCTTGCGAAACGGTTTGTAAAAAAACTTGTCGGTGCCAAGAAACAACAAGATGACAAGCAACGTCGCAGGCACCATAGCCACCAACGGGTGCAGCGTCAGACCCGCGTAGCCCGCGATCGCCATGACTGTCCACGTCAGGTAGGCGCCCGACATCATAATTTCACCGTGGGCGAAGTTGGCGAACCGAAGTATGCCGAACGTCAACGTGATCCCGATGGCACCAAGCGCATAAATGCAGCCCAACACCAGACCCGGGATCAGGTAGAAATTGACGAATTCAAAGCCAAATGCGTCCCACATATCAGTGTCCCCCGCCCAAAAACATGCGCGCGATTTCGGGATCCGCCGCAAGGCCAGCCCCCGTGCCGGTGTGCCTGTTGGCCCCGTCGACCAGCACATAGCCGCGATCAGACACGCCGAGCGCTTGTTTGGCGTTTTGTTCAACGATCAGGATCGGCACGCCGGTGCCTTTGATCTTTTGGATGGTGGCAAAAATTTCACCGCGATACTTTGGCGACAGCCCCGCAGTAGGTTCATCAAGCAGCAAAATCTTCGCATCCACCATCAGCGCTTTGGCCATGGCGACCATCTGGCGTTGACCACCTGACAGCGATCCCGCCGCCTGATTGCGCTTTTCTGCGAGGTCCGGAAACAGATCATACATTTCATCGAGCCGCGCCTCGACACCCGTGGGCCGGGTCCATGCGCCCATCTCAAGGTTTTCCTGCACAGACAGGTTCACGAACACATTGTTGGTTTGCGGAACATACGAAATACCGCGTTCGATGACCTTTTGCGCGGGTGTGTCGGTGATGTCTTCACCGTTCAAAACGACTGATCCTTCGGTGATGTTCAACAGACCCAGCACGGCCTTCATCGCGGTGGATTTACCGGCACCGTTCGGGCCGATAATCGCGACGATTTCGTTGGGGTTCACATAGATCGACAGATCATGCAGGATTTCGGTCTGCCCGTAGCCCGCACGCAGGTTGTTCAGGGACAGGACTGCGTCGGTTTGACCCATGCTCATGCCACTTCCCCGCCAAAATAGGCATCAATGACGCGTTCATCACTGCGAACCTGATCCATTGTGCCTTCCATCAAAACTTGCCCCTCGGCGAGGACGACGACCTTACCGCACAGGCGCGCGATCATGTCCATGTCGTGTTCGATAATGCAAAAGGTGTAGCCGCGTTCTGCATTCAATTGTTCAATCATTTCAGCGACTTTGCGCATCAGGGTCGGGTTGACCCCTGCCCCGGGTTCATCCAACAAAACGACCTTGCTGTCGTTCATCATCGTGCGCCCGATTTCGAGGAGCTTTTTCTGACCACCGGACAGATTGCCCGCCAGTTCATCGCCAACATGGGTCAGGCCAAGAAATTCAAGCGTGTCGCGCGCCAGTTCAATCACAGCGGCTTCGCGTTTCTGCACCGACTTGCCGGCAAACCAGCTCGACCAGATGCTTTCGCCGGTTTGGCTTGGGGCCGCGACTGCCAAATTTTCAAGTGCCGTCATGCGGGCATATTCATGGCTGAGCTGAAAGGTCCGCATCAGGCCTTTGTGATACAAAACGTCCGTGCGTTGACCTGTGATATCTTCGCCCAGCAAGGTGATTTTGCCAGCCGTTGGCGGCAGTTCCCCGGCGATCATGTTAAATGTCGTGGTTTTGCCCGCGCCGTTCGGGCCAATCAGCCCAACAATCGCGCCTTTGTTCACGTGAAAATCGACACCTCGAACGGCGTGAAGGCCACCAAAACTTTTCGTCAGCCCAGCAACGCTGAGGACAATCTCGCTCGAAGTCATGCGCACCCTCTCCCAAAGTGGCGTGTGCGGATTGCAAATTTGGGGACGTGTGGGCAGCGTTGATGGCCGCCTCGCATTGCCCCCTGCAAAACGCTTCAGGATTGCTAACCCGCAGTTTTGCCCTTGTCCATCGGCAAGTGCAGTCGTTTCGTCTGCGTTTCCTGCTGACGCAACGTAAAACGGCGCCCCGATGGGGGCGCCGCTAGTCATATGTGGTCGGATTTAGCGCAGATCGAAGCGATCCAGCTCCATCACTTTTACCCAGACAGCGACGAAGTCTGTCACGAACTTGCCCGACGCATCGCTTGATGCATAAACCTCAGACAGGGCGCGCAGGATCGAATTTGACCCGAAGACGAGATCGACAGTTGTCGCTGTCCATTTGACATCGCCGCCTGTTCGCGCGCGGCCTTCCATGACACCGTCATTGTCCGTCCACACCGTGCCCATATCGAGCAGATTGGTGAAGAAATCCTGGCTCAGGCTTCCAGGGTTGTCCGTCAGCACACCGTGTGGTGATCCGCCAGTGTTGGCGCCGATCACCCGCAAACCACCGAGCAGAACGGTCATTTCCGGCGCGCTCAACGTCAGCAATTGCGCACGGTCAATCAGGTGTTCCGCTGGTGATCGCAGTGCGCCTGCTTTGATGTAGTTGCGAAAGCCATCGGCCTTTGGTTCAAGCCATGCGTAGCTTTCGACATCAGTTTCTTCTTGGCTGGCATCTGTGCGGCCAGCGTTGAATGGCACGGTGATGGTGTGACCTGCAGCGCGCGCTGCAAGTTCGACCCCCACGGACCCAGCCAGAACAATTGTATCCGCCAGCGAGACCGGTTTTGCAAAATCGCTGCGCACCTGTTCCAACTTCGCGAGGACCAAGGCCAGTGCTGTGGGATCATTAACCTCCCAATCTTTGGCAGGGTTCAAACGAACGCGCGCTCCATTGGCACCGCCGCGTTTGTCGGACCCACGAAACGACGCCGCAGATGCCCAAGCGGTGGACACCAATTGCGCGCTGGTCAGTCCGGACGCCGAAATCGCTTCTTTAAGCGCATCAACATCCGCGCCCGAAATCAACGGATGATCAACCGCTGGAACTGGATCTTGCCAGCTTTCAGCCGTTGCAGGAACGCACTTGCCCAGACCCAATTCATACGGGCCCATGTCGCGGTGCGTCAGCTTGTACCACGCCTTGGCAAAGGCCTCGGCGAACGCGGCCGGATCTGCATGGAACCGACGCGAGATCGCCTCATAACTGGGGTCCATTCGCATCGCCATGTCGGCGGTGGTCATCATGATGAACGTCTTGTCCTTGCCATCCGCAGTCGGCGCCTGATCCTCAGGCTTTAGATCAACTGGTTGCCATTGCTTGGCACCAGCGGGCGATTCAGTCAGCGCCCATTCGTAGCCGAACAGCACGTCGAAATAGGTCATGTCCCATTTGGTCGGTGTTGGTGTCCACGCGCCCTCGATGCCGGATGTGATCGTGTCTACACCTGTGCCGGACCCGAACGAGTTGGTCCAACCAAGACCCATTTCGATCAGCGAAGCGCCCTCTGGCTCTGCCCCAACGTATGCGTTTGGATCAGCGGCGCCGTGGGCCTTGCCGAACGTGTGACCACCCGCAACCAGCGCGACGGTTTCTTCGTCGTTCATCGCCATTTTCAGAAACGTTTCACGGATATCTTTGGCCGACAGCAGCGGATCAGGATTGCCCATCGGGCCTTCCGGGTTGACGTAGATCAGGCCCATTTGCACCGCACCCAGATCGCCAATCAATTCACGCGGATCATCATAACGCTGCGCGTCATCGCCCAGCCATTCGGTTTCTGGACCCCAATAGATATCTTCCTCAGGCTCAAATATATCTGCGCGACCACCGGCAAAACCGTGGGTGTCAAAGCCCATGGTTTCAAGTGCTACATTGCCCGTCAGGATCATCAGATCGGCCCATGACAACGCAGCGCCATATTTCTGTTTGATTGGCCAAAGCAGACGACGTGCCTTGTCGAGGTTGCCGTTGTCGGGCCATGAATTGAGCGGCGCAAACCGCTGGCTGCCCGACCCAGCCCCGCCACGACCATCACCAACGCGGTAGGTGCCCGCACTGTGCCACGCCATGCGAATAAAGAACGGTCCGTAATGGCCGTAATCGGCAGGCCACCAGTCTTGGCTGTCGGTCATCAACGCGGTCAGATCGGCAATCACTGCGTCCAGATCAAGTGCTTTGAACGCGTCGGCGTAGACAAATTCGCCGCCCATCGGACTGCTTTGCGCCGAATTCTGGTTCAGCGGTTTCAGGTTCAGAGATTCGGGCCACCAATGTTGGTTCGCAGTCGTGCCAGTTGCCTGCCGCGTGCCGTGAATGACTGGGCATTTACCCTGATTTTCGTTCATGTTTTGTATGTCTGCGCCGTCCATGGGGAATCTCCAGATAGGTTAATTTGGAATCGTTCTAGCAAGGCCTCGCCACAAGTTTAAGTAGAATTTTATGATGGCGGCGATTGGGCGCATACCTCCGCCGATACATCAAAGCCGATCACGCATTGAATACCACAACATCGCCAACACCAGCAGTGGTGTGCGCAGGCGTGGCCCACCGGGGAAACGCGGTGTCGGGACGGTGCTGAAAATGTCGAACTTTTCAGACTGCCCCGCGACGGCTTGTGCGGCGAGTTTGCCCGCCAAGGTCGCCAAAGCGACACCGTGGCCGGAATAGCCAGAAATGCTCAGCACTCTGTCAGACACCCGCGCGAAATGCGGCATCCGGTTCATGGTGATGCCCACCGTGCCACCCCATGCGTAGTCGATTTTGGTGTCTTTCAGCTGCGGAAAAATTTGCAGCATCGGTTTGCGCACAGTTTTGGCGATGTCTTTGGGGAACTTGTAACCATAGCTTTCACCGCCGCCAAACAGCATGCGGTTGTCCTCGCTCAGGCGGAAATAGTTAATCACGAATTTACTGTCCGCGACGGCATGATTGTCGCGGATCAGATTTCTGGCTTTGGCGTCTGACAAGGGTTCCGTCGCTGCGATAAAGTTGTTGATCGGCATGACCCGCTGCGCGACGTGCCCGTTCAGCGCACCGAGGTAGCCGTTACAACCTAGGATGACGTGTTTGGCAGTGATTTGCGCTTGATCTGTGCCGACTTTGCCGTCTGGCGTGACCGATGTGACCTTGCTGCGTTCATGTATCCGCACACCTGCGTCGTGGGCTGCGCGGGCCAAG
Organism: Octadecabacter arcticus 238; assembly: GCF_000155735.2. GTDB lineage: Bacteria > Pseudomonadota > Alphaproteobacteria > Rhodobacterales > Rhodobacteraceae > Octadecabacter > Octadecabacter arcticus. Next base: position 2,049,465 of record NC_020908.1, on the reverse strand, counting down.
CCCAAGGCAAACCGCAGCGGATGGATGTGGCCGCTGCCCATATCAAGGGTGCCACCGTAATAGGCCGACGATCCGACGAGTGAACGCATTTCATCGCGCCCCACGGGTCGGATCATATCGTAGTCATACTCGTTGCGTAATTTGTCAGCGTATTCATGGCTGTGCGGGACGTTCTTTGCGCGGTGATCGGCCTCAATGATGCCATCGGACCATCCGCAATCAAGGTCATGTTTCGCTATAAGGTTACGAACTAAACTTACGGATTCTAACGATAAATCCCAGAGTGCGCGGGCTTGGGCAAGATCAACAAGTCCCTCAAGGTCATCCTGACCAATCCGCTGGCCTGTGCCGACCTGCCCGCCATTGCGCCCCGATGCGCCAAAGCCCACGCGTTGCGCCTCAAGCAGCACAACATCGTATCCCGCCTGCGCCAAATGCAGCGCCGCCGATAACCCAGAATACCCGCCGCCGACGATGCAAACATCACAGCTTATCGCGCCCTTTGCGGTTTGGAACGGGTCTAGCGGTGCCGCTGTCGCAGCATAATAGGATGCGGGGTATTGGCCCGCTTTGTCATTGGCACTCAGCAGGTCCATCAGCCAACCTTATAAAGCCCGTCGGCTTTGATCAGCTCGTACGTTTCATCCAGCGCTTTGGTCGCGCGTTCAATCAGGGTGTCGATCTCTGCCTTGGAAATCACCAGCGGCGGCGCGATGATCATCCGGTCCCCGACGTGGCGCATGACCAAACCATTGGCAAAGCAGCGCGTGCGACAGATCATGCCGACAGTGCCCGCATCAGCGGCAAATTTGGCTTGGCTTTCTTTGTGCGGAGTCATTGCGATAGACCCCATCATGCCGACAATTTTGGCTTCACCGACCAAGGGGTGATCGGCCAAAGCCTGCCACTTTTGGGCAAGGTAGGGCGCGATGGTGTCATGCACGGACTCAATTATCTTTTCTTCTTGCAGGATGCGCAGGTTTGCCAAGGCCACAGCACAGGCAACCGGATGTCCCGAATAAGTATAGCCATGGTTAAAATCCCCTCCATTGGCGACTGTTTCTGCAATCTCATCGCAGACAATCGACCCGCCGATGGGCGCGTAGCCAGACGACAGACCCTTGGCGATTGTCATGATATGGGGGCGGATACCGTAGTATTCCGACCCAAACCAATGGCCCGTACGCCCGAAGCCGCAAATAACCTCATCCGCGATCAGCAGGATCCCGTGTTCGTCGCAAATTCGCTGGATTTCTGGCCAGTAGGTGCTGGGTGGGACGATGACGCCACCAGCACCTTGGACGGGTTCGGCGATAAAGGCCGCAACGCGGTCCACGCCAAGGTCAAGAATTGCGGCCTCTAGCTGTTTGGCACGTTCAAGCCCGAACGCTTCGGGCGTCATGTCACCGCCCTCCGACCACCAGTCAGGCTGGTCGATGTGATGAATGCCGGGAATGACAGGCACGCCTTGGGTCTGCATGCCCGACATCCCGCCGAGACTTCCGCCGCCCAAGGTGGAGCCGTGATAGGCGTTCTTGCGGCTGATGATGATGTTCTTTTCGGGCTGACCCTTGATCGCCCAGTAATGGCGCACCAGACGGATATTTGTGTCGTTGGCTTCGGAACCGGAGCCTGCATAAAACACATGGTTCAGATCGCGCGGCGCCAGTTCGGCGAGCTTGGCCGACAGCGCAATCGCGGGCACATGGGTCGTTTGGAAAAACGTGTTGTAGTAGGGCAATTCCATCATCTGGCGCGCAGCTGCGTCGGCCAGTTCTTTGCGACCATAGCCGATGTTGACGCACCAAAGGCCCGACATCGCATCAAGGATTTTGTGGCCTTCACTGTCCGTCAGCGTTACCCCGTCCGCGCCTGTTATGATCCGCGCGCCGGTTTTTGCCAGTTCCGCGTTATCGGTAAATGGATGCATATGGTGGGCTGCGTCCAAGGCCTGAAGTTCAGCCGTGGGCATGTGGTTGGAAATCACGTTCATGAGGTTTGTCCTGTGATTAAGTTGTGAGCAATTGCGCAAAACTTGCCTAGATTTATGCGCAGGATATCGAGACTCGGTGCAGTGTCAAACGAACCCTGCGGCCAGATTGCGCTTGTCGATAGGTCCATATTGCATATCCCGTCGACGCTATCCATAGTCACGATCACGGACGGGACAACCCGCCATTCAAACGACAGGGAAAAATCATGAACAACTTATCAAAGCTTTCGGGCGTTATCGCACTCGCCCTTGCGGCAAGTGCTGTGTCAGCCGATGAAGTTCGGGTCTACAACTGGTCCGATTATATCGACGAAGAGCTGCTGCAAAAGTTTGAAGACGAAACCGGAATTGACCTCATCTATGATGTGTTTGATTCCAACGAAGTGCTTGAAACCAAAATGCTTTCCGGTGGATCAGGCTATGATGTCGTTGTGCCGTCGGGCACATTTATGCAGCGCCAGATTACTGCTGGTGCATTTCAGGAACTCGACCAATCCAAGCTGCCCAATGCGGTCAACCTGTGGGACGTCATCAAAGAACGTACAGCGCAATATGACCCGGGAAATGCCTATTCGATCAACTACATGTGGGGCACGACAGGCCTTGGTGTGAATGTTGGCAAAGTGACCGAACTGTTGGGCGAAGACGCACCGGTTGACAGTCTTGCCTTGGTGTTTGACCCCGCCAACATGGAAAAACTGGCAGAGTGTGGCGTGCATTTCCTTGATGCCCCTGCTGAAATGATCCCAGCGGCCTTGCAATACATCGGCGAAGACCCCGACAGCCAAGACCCCGACGTGATCGCACTGGCAGAGCCTGTTCTGGCGGCTGTGCGCCCGTATATTCAGAAATTCCACTCGTCTGAATACATCAACGGCTTAGCCAACGGTGATATCTGTGTGGCGTTTGGCTGGTCCGGCGACATCTTGCAGGCGCGTGACCGTGCGTATGAAGCGGATAACGGGGTTGAGATCGCCTACAACGCACCAACCGAAGGGGCCCTGATGTGGTTTGACCAAATGGTAATTCCAGTGGACGCGCCAAACGTCGAAGCTGCGCACACATTCTTGAACTTCATCATGGATGCACAGAACATGGCCGCGGCGTCCAACTACGTCTATTACGCCAACGGCAACGAAGCTTCGCAGGAATTCCTTGTGGAAGACGTGATTGGTGATACGGCGATCTATCCAGATGCCGCGACGCTTGAAAACCTTTACACGACGACGCCCTATGATGCGCGTGTGCAGCGGGTCGTGACACGTCTATGGACTACAATTAAGTCTGGCCAATAAGCCTCTGATCCCTCGCGCCATTTCGGGCGCGGGGGGTTCTTTATTTGGGAACGAATGATGGCACAACCTAATCCGAATGTGATCTTTGCACCGTGGGATGATCCGGCGCAAAAGCCACTGATCCAGTTCAAAAATGTCACCAAACGATTTGGCGATTTCACCGCGATCGACAACCTGACCCTCGATATTTACGCGCAAGAATTTTTTGCGCTGTTGGGGCCGTCGGGCTGTGGCAAGACCACGTTGATGCGGATGCTGGGTGGATTTGAAACACCGACCGAAGGCCGGATATTTCTAGACGGCGTCGACATCGTCCCGGTCCCGCCAAACGAACGGCCGGTGAATATGATGTTCCAATCTTACGCGCTGTTTCCGCATTTGACGGTCTGGGAAAACATCGCGTTCGGATTGAAACGATCCGATATGCCGAGAGACCAAATTGGCGACCGCGTTGAAAAGATGCTTAAACTGACGCAACTGGACAAGTTCGCAAAACGCAAACCGCACCAGATTTCCGGTGGTCAGCGCCAGCGCGTAGCTCTCGCACGTTCACTTGCCAAAGCGCCAAAATTGCTGCTGCTTGATGAACCGCTTGGCGCGCTCGACAAGAAACTGCGCAATGAGACGCAGTTTGAACTGATGGATATCCAAGAAAGCACCGGCACGACATTTGTGATCGTGACCCATGACCAAGAAGAAGCCATGACAGTGGCCTCGCGCGTCGCAGTGATGGTGGACGGGCAATTGGCACAAGTCGCCACGCCGGATCAAATTTATGAAGCGCCGACAACGACTTATGTGGCGGACTTCATCGGAGATGTGAACCTGATTGCGGGCAAATCATCGCTTACGGACGGCGGCATGGATGTGCATTGGGACGACAACCAGCCTGCCATTCACGTGACAACAAACAGCCCCCTTTCAGCGCGCACCGCGTGTCATTTCGCGATCCGGCCCGAGAAGGTTTCGATTTCGGCGGAAAAACCAGACGCGGTGAATGTCATGAAGGGCAAGATCATCGACATTGCCTACCTTGGCAATATTTCGACCTATCATGTTGAGATTGCGGCAGGTGTGATTTTCAAAGCCCAAGCCACGAACACTCGCCGCCTGTCGCGGCGCACATATACTTGGGAAGACGAAGTGTACCTGAGCTGGACAGACACCGCTGGTGTCGTGTTGACGGAATAGCACGATGAACAGCAGGGTCATGGGTTCACTAATCGTCCTAGGATTGTTCATGGTTTTGGCTGGCGTTTTCTATCTGGAAACGTTCATCCCGCTTGCGCGGTGGTCAGATGCCGTTGGCGGGTCTCGCCCGTTCACGATGCTCGGTGATGGCTGGTTCGACGTTGCGATCTGGTGGTTCAAATTCATCGCTTTGATTGTGATCAATCTGCCGATCATAGCGCTCATTATCGTTGGTTTCAGATCATTGCCGCTTGGCCTCAAGGCGGTTGTTGCGCGCCAATCCATGATATCGACCCCATATGTTTGGCTGCTGGTGTTCTTTTTGGTGCCGTTTGGCATCGTGTTGAAAATCTCGTTTTCTGACATCGCGCTGGCCATTCCGCCCTATGTGCCAACCCTGAAAGACGGCTTTTGGACGATGCTGTTCGGACTTGATCTGGAAAATTACGCCTTCATCGGGGCCGGTGCGGTGTTCGCCAGCTTCGCTGTTATCGTGATGTCGATCATAATGTTTCAGATTGTCTATCCGAGGGTGCGCAAAGCCCTTATTCCGGATGCACGATATGGCGTGTTTGATAGTGCGGCCGCTGCATTGACCACTTTGGCGGTGGCTCTGGTCAATGTTGCGCTTATCGTTGCGGTGCTGGCGTTGCTGTTTCCGGTGCTGCGAGCCTTCGTTGATATTCCGGACTTTCTGTATTTCGCCGCCTATTTATCGTCGCTGAAAATCGCTCTGATCTCAACGTTCTTTACCTTGTTGATTGGTTATCCCATCGCATATGCCATGGCGCGCGCCGCGGAACATTGGCGGCCCACATTGCTGATGCTGGTGATCCTGCCGTTCTGGACGTCATTCCTGATCCGCGTCTATGCGTGGATCGGCATCCTCAGCACCGAAGGCTACCTGAACCAGTTCCTGCTTGGCATCGGGGTGATTGGCGAACCTCTCACGATCTTGAACACCAATATCGCAGTCTATATCGGCATCGTGTACACCTATTTGCCGTTCATGGTGTTGCCGATTTACGCCGCCCTTGAACGGATGGACGATTCGCTGGTGGAAGCTGCCGAAGACCTCGGCTGTTCGACGTTTTCCGCATTTTGGCTGATCACCGCACCGCTGTCCAAACCTGGCGTGATAGCGGGCTGTTTTCTGGTCTTCATCCCGACCCTTGGTGAATTTGTGATCCCGTCCCTGCTCGGTGGATCCAATTCGATCATGATCGGCAAAGTGTTGTGGGAAGAATTCTTTAACAACCGCGACTGGCCCGTCGCATCATCGGTCGCCGTGATCCTGTTGCTGATCCTGATCATCCCCATCGTGCTGTTCCAGCGCAATCAGCAGAACGAGCGGGAGATGGACGGATGAGACGTTTTTCATGGTTCAATGCCACGTCGCTGACATTCGGGTTCGCGTTCCTGTATCTGCCGATGTTGATTCTGATCATCTACAGTTTCAACGAAAGCCGCCTTGTCACGGTCTGGGCTGGATTTTCGACCCAGTGGTACGGGGAGCTGTTCCAGAATGACGCGTTTCTTGACGCCGCCTGGGTGACAATCAAGGTCGCGTTCTGGTCTTCGACGCTTGCGACGATCCTTGGCACAATGGCCGCCTACATCATGGTGCGTGCGGGGCGTTTCCGTGGGCGTGGCCTGTTTTCAGGCATGATCTACGCGCCGCTGGTCATGCCCGAAGTCATCACCGGTCTGTCGCTCTTGCTGTTTTTTATCGCCATTGACGTCAACCGTGGCATCCTGACGATCGTGTTGGCGCACACTACGTTTGCCATGTGTTATGTGTCTGTCGTGGTGACGTCGCGTCTGGTCACTTTCGACAAATCCTTGGAAGAGGCCGCATTTGATCTGGGATGCACGCCGTTTGATGCGTTTCGGTCCGTAACGCTGCCGATTATCATGCCGGCTGTGGTGTCTGGCTGGCTGTTGGCGTTCACCCTGTCATTGGACGATCTGGTGATCGCGACATTCACGTCTGGACCGTCATCTACGACCCTACCGATCAAGATATTCAGTGCCGTGCGCTTGGGCGTCACGCCGGAAATTAACGCGCTGAGCACGATTATGATTTTGATCGTGACGGTCGGTGTTATCACCGCATCCCTGATATCGCGCGGGGCAACAATCAAGGCGAAGGCGGATGAACGCAAAGCCGAACAGGGCTAGCGACGGGCGTTATCCCAGCGCGTAACCCGCACCGCGCACGGTGCGCAGCGGATCATCGCCGCCATTTTGCGTCAACACTTTACGCAGACGGCCAACGTGGACATCAACCGTGCGCGTATCGACGTAAATATCGCGCCCCCAGACCCGATCGAGCAATTGTTCACGGCTGAGCACGCGACCTGCTTTCTCCATGAAAGTCGCAAGCAGGCGAAATTCCGTTGGGCCGAGTTTTAGTTCAACATCACTGCGCGTCACACGGTGCGTGTCAGCGTCCAGTTCGATGTCGCCAAACGTCAGGACTTGCCCGACTTTTGATGGCCGAACGCGGCGCAACTGCGTGCGCACACGGGCCATTAATTCAGCGACCGCGTAGGGTTTAACAACATAGTCATCTGCGCCGGTTTCCAGCCCGCGCACTTTGTCGACCTCTTCAGATCTTGCCGACAGCATGATGATTGGAATAGTGCGGGTATCGTTGCGGGTCTTGAGTTGGCGGCAAATCTCAATCCCTGACACATGCGGCAACATCCAATCCAGCACGATGACATCGGGCGCGTCTTCAGCGACCACCAACAACCCCTGCTCACCGTTTTCGGCCGTGGTGACGCGGTAGCCTTCGGCGTTCAGATTATAACTCAGCACTTCGCGCTGTGCGGGTTCGTCTTCGATGACAAGGACGTGGGGCTGGGTCATTCTAAATGTCTTGCACCGTTACGGTGCTGCCCATTTTTGGGCGGTCTTCTTCTGGCATCACGCCGCTGACCATATAAATCACCTGTTCGGCCATATTGGTCACCAGATCGCCCATGCGTTCAACGTTCTTGGCGATGAAATGCATGTGCATACAGGCTGAAATATTGCGCGGATCTTCCATCATGAAGGTCAGGAATTCACGGAACAGCGCGTTGTACATCTGATCCACTTCCAGATCACGTTGCCGCACGTTTTCCGCCAGTTCGACGTCTTTGCGTACGTAGGCATCCAGCGCGTCGCGCAGCATCGATTGCACCTCTTTTGACATGCGGCGCAGGGCTGCATCCGCCCCCGAAATCGGTGCCATTTCGGCAAGGATCGGTGTGCGTTTGGCCATGTTTTTCGCGTAATCCCCGACGCGTTCCAGACTTGATGCAAGTTTCAGGACAGACAACAAGGCGCGCAAATCTTTGCTCACTGGCGCGCGCAGCGCAATGACCCGCGCGGCTTCTTCGTTGATCTGCTCTTCCAATGCGTCAATCACTTTGTCAGCCTTGCGCGTGATATCCGCCCGTTCAATATCGCGGGCCTCAAGGCTTTGCGCGGCTTCCAGAATGGCGTGTTCAACCAAGCCGCCCATTTTGACGATCAGCGTCTGGATGCTTTCCAGATCGCGGTCATAGGCCGATGAAATATGTTCGCTCATGGTGCTCTCCTTACCCTTGATTTATCCGATCCGGCCGGAAATGTAGCTTTCCGTGCGCGGGTCTTCGGGATTGGTAAAAATTTTGTCCGTCACACCGTATTCCACAAGGTTGCCCAAGTGGAAGAAGGCGGTTTTCTGGCTGACCCGTGCGGCCTGTTGCATCGAATGGGTGACAATGACGACGCTGTAGCTCTGGCGCAATTCATCGATCAGTTCTTCGACCTGCGCTGTCGCAATCGGGTCAAGGGCACTGCACGGTTCGTCCATCAGCAAGATTTCAGGCGCCGTGGCAATTGCGCGCGCGATACACAGGCGCTGTTGTTGCCCGCCCGATAATCCGGTTCCGGGCGCGTCAAGACGATCCTTGGCTTCGGTCCACAACGCAGCCTTGCGCAGGGACTTTTCAACGATCTCATCCAAATCGGCCTTGTTGCGCGCCAGACCGTGGATTTTCGGGCCATAGGCGACGTTATCATAGATCGATTTCGGAAAAGGGTTAGGCTTTTGAAACACCATCCCCACCTTGGCGCGCAACTGCACAGAATCGACGGCGGGATCGTAAATATCCTCATTATCAATGCGGATGTCGCCCTGCACGCGGCAGATATCAATGGTGTCGTTCATCCGGTTCAAACACCGCAAAAACGTAGATTTGCCACAGCCCGACGGACCGATAAACGCGGTCACGGTCTTGTCCTCGATCTGCACATCCACGTCCTTGATGGCATGATTGTCGCCGTAATAGACCTGCACGCCTTTGGCAGAGATTTTGATATTGGTCATGGGGTTTGATCCTTCCATATCGCTACCAGCGACGTTCAAATTTCTTACGCAGGAATATGGCGAGCGCGTTCATGATAAGCAGGAATATCAGCAATGTGATGATCGCACCGGATGCGCGTTCCACGAATGCCGGATCGCTGCGTTGGGTCCAGTTGAACACCTGCACGGGCAACGCTGTCGATGCTTCCCCGAACAGTCCCGCATCTGGCGACCACGCGGCCGGGTATTCTTTCACGAACGCGACCATGCCGATCAACAACAGTGGTGCGGTTTCGCCAAGCGCTTGCGCCAACCCGATGATCGTGCCTGTCAGGATGCCCGGCGCTGCAAGTGGCAGGACATGATGAAACACCGATTGCATCTTGGACGCACCGACACCGAGGGCGGCATCTCGAATGCTTGGCGGGATGGATTTAAGCGAGGCGCGTGTTGAAATGATGATAGTCGGCAATGTCATCAGTGTCAGCACAAGCCCGCCCACCAATGGGGAGGATTGGTTCAGTTCTGCAAAGTTGATGAAAATCGCCAGACCAAGGATGCCATAAACGATGGATGGCACGGCGGCGAGGTTGGCGATATTCACTTCGATCACATCTGTAATCCAACTTTTGCGCGCAAATTCTTCGAGGTAGATCGACGCCGCCACTCCAATCGGCAGAGCCAGACACAACACCACCGCCATCATGTAAAGCGATCCCAAAATCGCCACACCAAGGCCCGCCGCTTCGGGGCGTTGATCGGACGCGTCGGGGTTGGTGAAAAACGCCCAGTTGAACCGTTTGACCAGCGCGCCTTGGTCCGCCAACCGATCCGCCAAGACCAGTTGTGCGGGTGTCACGTTCTGATCCAGCAAGGCAGTTTGCGCCGTGACGCGGCCTTTGAAATACCCGTCAATGCGCCCGTTGGCGAGCAGATTGAGCTGGAACGTCGTACCCGCGGCCTCTGGATCGGCAAGGATAAAGCGGCGGAATGTGGCCCCAGCCTCATCCGAAATCATTCCGAATGCGTCGGCTTCGGGTATGTCTTGCAGCAGGTCGTTTTCGGTCAGATAGGTCAGCAGGCTGGTCTGGATGATCTTGTTATAGGCAGCGGTTTTGAGCAGCGCCGATTCAGCGGCCTCGATTTCGGCCGCGTTGATGGTGACCGGAAAGCTGAGATAGGTCTGGCGGAACGATGACGCGCCGTTGCCAATGATCGACACCAGCAGAATGACCAATGCGATCAATGCGATCCCGATGGCGGACAGGCCATACATCCGGAACCGCTTTTCGGCCGCGTTGCGCTTTTTGGTGTGCGTGTCAGTTTGCAACAGGGAGCCGTGTTTTGAAGCGCTCATTCGTATTGCTCCCGATATTTGCGCACGATGAACAATGCGATGACGTTCAGCCCAAGTGTGATGACAAACAGCGTCAGGCCCAATGCAAACGCCACCAGTGTTTCGGGCGATGCAAAGTCGGTATCACCAGTTAACTGGCTGACGATTTTGACGGTTACGGTGGTCATCGCCTCAAACGGGTTCAGCGAGAGGCGCGCGGCGGCCCCTGCCCCAAGCACAACAATCATGGTTTCGCCGATCGCGCGCGAGGCGGCCAGCAACACCGCGCCGACGATCCCGGGCAGCGCGGCGGGTACCACCACCTGACGGATGGTTTCCGACTTTGTCGCACCAAGGCCAAGGGAGCCGTCGCGCATCGCTTGCGGCACGGCGTTGATGATATCGTCCGACAAGGACGACACAAACGGGATCAACATGATCCCCATGACCAATCCTGCAGTCATCACCGACGACGCGCTTTGGCCCAGACCCATCGGCGCCGCGAAATAATCGCGCAACAGTGGCCCGACCGTCACCAGCGCGAACAATCCGTACACAATTGTCGGAATTCCCGCGAGGACTTCTATCAATGGCTTAGTGATTGATCGCATGCGTGGTGATGCGTATTCCGACAGATAGACAGCGGCGAAAAGGCCCACAGGCACAGCAAGGACCAGTGCGATAAAACTGATGTAAAGCGTGCCCCAAATCAGCGGGATAATCCCCAAATCGGAGCCGCCGCGAAAGTTTGGTGACCACGTGGTCGAAAAGAAGAAATCGCGCCAGTCATATTGACCAAAGAAGCTATATGTTTCCGTCACCATCGACATCACGATGCCCACAGTCGTCAGGATCGCAATCGTGGAGGCGAAGATGAGCAGCGCCATAATCCAGCGTTCAGAAGCGTTGCGAGCGCGAAAATCACGGCTGATGCGCAGCAGCGACAGTACGAAGCCTGTGACAGAAAGGCCAATCAACGCGATATAGGTAAATGCCGGATTTTGCGGTGCCAGAACCAGATCACGGCTTGCGCCTATGCGCACAGCCAAGGCCCAGGTCAGCATGACCGCAAGGGGCGGCAACAGCGTGGAGAGCGCGGTGTTTAGCCCGTGTTGGTGCGGCAAGGCGTTCAGGACACGAATGTCGCCAGATGCAACTGACAAGGCGCGGCGACGGGCCAGCAGATAGCCGACAATCGCAAGGCCGATGGTCACAAAGAAGGGAACGGTAAGAGGCAGCACAACTGGTCCGATCAGGCTTTTGGTTCAGCAGTGAACCCGTTTTTAAAAGGTTTGCGGGGGCACATAACGCGCCCCCACAAAGTTGGTATGTCTTATTGTCCCATCAGCGTGACATTTGCCACCGCTGCTTGGGTGTCTGCCAATTCCGGGTCAGACACGAGGCCATAGTCAGCCAATGGTCCGCTCGGTCCAGCGAGTTCATCGGCCACAAAGAACGATGCGAATTCCTTCAAGCCAGGGATGACACCGACATGCGCCGCTTTGATGTAGAAATAGAGCGGGCGTGACACAGGGTATTCACCGGTCGAGATGGATTGCGTCGTTGGGACCACATCGGACATGGTCGCAACCTGCAACTTGTCGGTGTTGTTTTCATAAAACGACAGTCCGAAAACGCCGATACCGTTTGTGTCAGCTTCGATGCGGGCCAGTGTTTCGGTGTAATCGCCATCGATATCGACGGACAGACCATCGGTGCGCACAGCCATGCACGCGCCCTCTGCTGTGTCTTCGTCCATGCCCATCTCGATCATTGCAGCCATTGCGCCGGTGTCTTCACAGCCCTGCAAAAGCACTTTTTCCTCAAACACTTCGCGGGTGCCGTGCTTGGTGCCCGGAATGAACGACACGATCGGTTGGTCGGCGAAATCAGCATTGACCTGCGACCAATCGGTGTTCAGGTTGGCGACCATTGCGCCGTCCATCGGCATTTCAGCGGCTAGTGCTGTGTACCAGTCAGATGGTGTGAATGCGAACGAGTTGCCGTTGATGTCAGACGCAAAGACGATACCGTCATAGCCGATGCGCACTTCGACAATATCGGTGACGCCATTTTCGGCGCAGATCGCGATTTCGCTGTCTTTGATAGCGCGTGACGCATTGGCGATGTCGATTGTGTTTTCGCCGACACCTTCACAGAAGCGTTTCAGACCAGCGGACGATCCGCCGGATTCAACGACAGGGGTTGGGAAATCGGTGTTTTCGCCAAAAAATTCAGCGACGATGGCTGCATATGGCAGAACAGTGGACGATCCAGCGATCTGGACGTTGTCGCGGGCAGCGGCGACGGTTGCGGACATGGCGGTGATCGCCAGCGTTGAAACGGTCAATTTGAGAACAGACATTTGTGTCTCCTACATGTGTCATCTCTGACCCCTCGCGGATCGGGAGGTCTTGGACGCCCGAATAGGCCGCGTTCAAAACGCTTTTGTGACAGTTATGTAAAAGTAATATGACAGTCGCGAAAACTGTCCGATTTATTCAGCTGGACGACTCCGTTGCCTTCTCCGTAGATGCTGGTAAAAAGGCGGTGAATTCAGTGCCTTGACCCACGACACTGGAAATACGCAACCGACCGCGATGGCGATTGATAATGTGCTTCACAATCGCAAGCCCCAGACCTGTGCCACCAACTTCGCGACTACGGTGGGAATCAACGCGGTAAAACCGATGGGTGAGTCGCGCAATATGGTGCGCCGCAATGCCATCACCTTGATCAATAACACTGAGCCGTACACCCGTTTGCAGCAAGGCAGGTTCATGTGTTGGGGCGCAGAGCCGCACCGTAACGACGCCCCCGACAGAGCCACTTTTCGTGCCGTATTTCACCGCGTTCTCCACAAGATTGGCGATCACCTGCCACATCTGTTCGCGATCCGCCAAGATTGAGACCGCACCGCTGGGCTGCTCAGAGATCAGCGTGACACCCGCCGCATCCGCGCGTGGCTTCATCGCCGCTAAAACATCATCAATCAGCCCACACAGATTTGTCTGCAGCGTCGGCTTGATGCGTGCCTGACCCTCAACACGGTTTAATGACATCAGGTCCTCGACCAGATTGTGCATCCGTTCCGCTTCTTGTTCCATGATCCCCAGAAACCGTGTTTGCGCCGCACGATCTTCGCTGGCCGGACCGCGCAGGGTTTCGATGAACCCCAACAGCGACGTCAGCGGCGTGCGCAATTCGTGGCTGACATTGGCGACAAAATCGCGCCGCATATCATTGGCGTCTTCCACGGCTGTCATATCCTGAAACGACAACACAACTGTCGCCCCATCCGTCAGCTTTGCGGCGGTGACTGTCACGGTCCATGTCGTATCGCGCGCGCCGTCATTGCCGAGGTATCGCACGACGCGAAGTTTGGCGTCTTGCAGCGTCGCTTCGACCGCGTCGATCAGGGCCGGTTGGCGCAGGGCCGTGATATAGGGCAACCCGTCCGACGCCATCCCGATCAGGTGTTTGGCAGGCGCATTCGTGGCACTGATCCGCTCTGCCGCATCGATCAAAATCACCGGATGCGGCAGGGCCATTATAAGGGCGCGAATGTCGGACATGGATTAGGCTTTTTGGCTCTGGGCAATTGCGTCGGTCAGTTCGGCGATCAGCAAGGCTGGGTCCTCGAGACCGACAGACACGCGAAAGAACCCCTCGGATATACCAAGGGCGGCGCGCCCCTGTTCGGTGAGGGCGCGGTGGGACGATGACGCGGGATGGCTGAGCGTCGTTCCCACATCGCCCAATGTTGGCGCAAAGGGCAGATCGGGTGCGGCGCGGGTCAGCGCGTTGGCAGCTTTGCGCCCGCCCGCGACTTCAAATGACATCATATTGCCGGGGCGGTTTCCCAGAACCTGTGCCGCGCGGTTGTGGTCGGGATGATCAGGGCGGCTGGGGTGCAGCACGCGGGTGACGCCGGGCAATCCAGCCAGCGCTGCGGACAGTTCAATCGCCGTCGCCTCGGCGCGATCATAGCGCAGATCAAACGATTGCAACCCGCGTTCGGCAAGCCAGCAGTCAAACGGGCTCGGTGTCAGACCCCATGTGACATTGGCGATATTGATCTTTTCCATCAGTGCGGCGTCTTTGGCCACGACGTATCCCAACGTCGCATCTGAATGCCCCGCCAGCAGTTTGGTCACGCTGTGGATCACGATATCCGCGCCATGATCAAACGGTTGATAGCCGCGCGGCGTGGTAAACGTATTGTCGACCATCAACAGAATACCGCGATCCTTGCACAGCTTGGCGATACCATCCATGTCGGCGATGCGGATCGTCGGGTTTGATACAACCTCAACCACGATCATCTTGGTGTTTGGCCGGATCGCGGCGGCGATGGCGGCTGCGTCCGTCGGGTCCGCCAGCGATGTCTGCACCCCGAATTTTGGCAAATCGTCCGCCATCAGGCGCAATGTGCGCCCATAAAGCTGATCCGCGCCGATCACATGATCGCCCGCCTGCAACACGCCCAGAAATACCGCACCGATGGCCGACATGCCTGATCCGGTAATAATACCGCCAGACATGCCTTCAAGTCCGTCGATTTTTTGCGCCAGTACGGAAGCATTGGGGTGGCCTTCGCGGGCATAGGTGAAACCGGACGCATCATTGTATTGCGCATCCAACGCGTCAGGATCGGGGGATGCGTAGACGACGGACGGCTGCAACGGCGTCACCACAGGGCGCGATGTTGATGTCGGCCATTTGGGCCGACGGACAAGCGATTTAGGCGTTTCAGTCATAGCGAAACCTCTTTTAATCCGGCGCGGAATCGCGCGGCGTTTTCTTGGTAATGCAGGGCCGACGCAGTCAGGCTTTGGACAGCCGCCGCGTCTAGCTCGCGCACGATTTTGCCGATTCCCATAACGAGTGATCCCGCTGGAATAACTTTGCCTTCGGTGATCAACGCCCCTGCCCCGATCAGGCAATTATCACCAATCACCGCACCATTCAGAACCGTCGCACCCATGCCAATCAGCGTGTTATTTCCGATTGTACAGCCGTGCAGCATCGCCTTATGGCCGATAGTACAATTGGCGCCGACATTGAGCGGAAAGCCCATATCAGTATGCAACACACAGTTTTCCTGCACGTTGCTGCCGGTCCCGATGGTGATGCGTTCGTTGTCGCCGCGCAACGTCGTACCGAACCAGATCGACGCCAGTTCCATCACGCAGACTTTGCCGATCAGATGGCACCCGGGTGCGATCCACGCGCCCCCATCAATATCGGGCGATACACCGTCTAATTCATATAACATTACTCTTGATCCTCGTATTCAGTCTGCAACTGGCGCACAAAATCATTGAGGCTGATCTGGCGTTCGCGGCGTGCACGTTCGGCAGTCAAGATCGCTTTCAGCTTTTCGGCGCAGGCTTGTGCGTCATCATTGACCAACACATAGTCGTATTCCGCCCAATGGCTCACCTCGTCCAGCGATTTCGCCATTCGGTTCGCAATAACTGCTTCGCTGTCCTGCCCACGGGACCGCAAACGCCCCTCAAGCACCGCCATGGAGGGCGGTAGTAAGAAGATCGACACCACGTCATTGCCAAGGGATGAATTTCGGATCTGCTGGCCACCTTGCCAGTCGATATCAAACAACGTGTCTTGCCCCGCGCCCATCGCCGCCTTAACGGGCGCTTTGGGGGAGCCATATAGATTGTCAAACACCTCCGCGTGCTCAAGCATTTCGCCTTCGGCAGCCATGTCTTTAAATTCTTCACGGCTCACGAAATGGTAGTCGACACCATCTTCTTCACCTATGCGCGGTGGGCGCGTCGTGGCGGACACTGAAAACCGGATCGACGGGTCCCAGTCGCGTAAAATTCTGGAATGAAATGATTTCCCCGCGCCTGATGGCGATGACAGGATCACAAGGAGGCCGCGTCTGTTCTTGTTTTGGCGATCCATCAATTTACTCCACGTTTTGAACTTGTTCGCGCATTTGGTCGATGACCGCCTTCAGCGCAAGGCCGATTTGGGTCAGGGCCACGTCTTGGGCTTTGGCGCACAGGGTGTTGGCCTCACGGTTGAATTCCTGCGTCAGAAAGTCGAGCTTGCGGCCAACCGGCCCGCCGTTCGCCAACAAATCACGCGCCGCTTTGACGTGCGCCCCAAGCCGGTCGATTTCTTCTGTGATGTCGGCCTTCACCGTGATCAGCGCCAATTCCTGCGCCACGCGGTATGGATCTGCACCTGTCGCATCGTCGATCACCCGCGCAAGTGCTGCGGCCATGTTTGATTTGGTTACATCGATGCGGGCTTTGGCGGCGATGACTGCTTGTGCCGTAAGGTCCGCAATCTGGTCGATTTGATCTGTTAGAACAGTCAGAAGCGCTGCACCTTCGGCCTCACGCATTGCTTTTAGCGCACACAACGCCACGTGCAAATCAGCGGTCAGCGGGTCAAGAAATTCTGCACTATTTTCAACCTGCGCAGCCACCAACACACCGCGCTGCGCCAAAACATCAGCCGACGTGGGCTGGCCCAATGTTACGCCCTTTTCAAGGGCGCGTTCCTGTACGGTGTCTAATGCCGAAAGGCTCATGTCCATACGTGCGGGATCAATCTGCAGCGCACCGTCCATCTGCGCGCGGTTCAGGCGCAAACCAATCGTGACATTGCCTCTGGTGGCGTAACTGCCAACGCAACCGCGCACCACCGCCTCAAGCCCCGGTGTGCCGTCGGGCAAGCGCAGCTTCACATCCAGTCCGCGTCCATTGACGCTGCGCACCTCCCATGTCCAAGACGTGTCGCCTGTTTCGCCGCCTGTCACTGCGTCGGCGCTTCCTTGCTGACTGGCAAAGGCTGTCATGGATCGGATCACTGCACGGCTCCCATTGTGGTATGCTAGCACCTAAAGCCAAAGCCCGATCCAGAGCAAGGGCACAAGCCCCGCCCCAATCGAGGTGGCCCCAGCAAGCTGATAAGTCGTTAACCTGTTAAGACTTTGTTTAGAGAATTTGAATCGTAATTGTGTCAAAAGGGTGATGCGAAATAACCCGCTCGATTGAAAATAATTTAGTGACCGAGGACGAGACCGATGAGCCTGACATTTGACCCTTATGCGCCGCGCTCGACAGATCTCTCCCAAGCGCAGGACGTGATCATGACCAATCCGACAGTCCTGAACGAACTGGAGCACTACTGGTCATCCCTGCCCCGTACACGTGGCGTACCCCTGCGCAAGGATGTCGATCCGGTTGCCATGGGCGCGTTGCTCGAAGACAGCTTTATACTTGAACGTGTCGCCCCTGGTGTTGCCCGTATCCGTGTTGCTGGCCGCAATATCGCCAAATTGGTCGGCATTGAACCGCGCGGCCTGCCTTTGACGGCTGTTTTGCTGCCCGATGCTCGCGCCGCAATGGTCTATTATATCGAAGCGGCCTTTAACGGCCCAAGCATCGTTGAACTGCCACTTGAAGCGCCGCGCGCTGTTGGCCAGCCGCAGTTGCAGGGCAAGATAATGCTGCTGCCGCTGCGTGATGATCATGGCCGCGTCAGCCGGGTATTGGGTGTTCTGGTCATGAGCGGACGTCGTGGAATTGGCGGACGTCGTTTTAAGATCTGCGACAGAAGTGCCGTGCGCGTTGAACACATCGAAGAGCCGATTGACGGTCTACACGTGGTTGCCGGTAGCAAGGCCACCACAGTGAGCCACAGCTTGCGTGTAACTGAAACCCAAAAGGCGCAGAGCAAACTTGCCCTGCGCCTCGTTGTGTCAAACGCGTGAGACCATCGACCTGTTCAGCAGTTTGCCATGTCTGTCTTAGGCAGATTGGGCCGCCTGCGCCTTAGAGCGTCGTGCAGATAATTCTTCACTAACCAAGAAGGCCAGTTCAAGCGATTGCGATGCGTTCAGGCGCGGATCGCACGCTGTGTGATAGCGATCTGACAGGTCTTCATCGGTCACAGCGCGCACGCCGCCAGTACATTCCGTCACATCAGCGCCCGTTATCTCAAAATGCACACCGCCCGGGATCGTGCCTTCGGCGTTATGCACTCCGAAGAATTCACGCACTTCGCGCAGCACAGATTCAAACGGACGCGTTTTGTAGCCCGTTGACGATTTGATCGTGTTGCCGTGCATCGGATCGCAAACCCACGTGACCTTAGCACCCTCTTCTTCCACAGCTTTGATCAGACGCGGCAAGTGTTCGCCAACCGACCCGGCGCCAAAGCGCGCGATTAGCGACAAACGACCGGCTTCATTGGTCGGGTTCAGCTTTGCCATCAACGCCTTGAGGTGGCCGGACGTCATTGTCGGGCCGCACTTCAGACCAATCGGGTTCTGCACTCCGGCACAAAATTCAACATGTGCACCATCAGGCTGACGGGTGCGATCGCCGATCCAAACCATATGGCCCGACCCCGCAAGCCATTTTCCGGACGTTGAATCCACCCGCGTCAGTGCCTCTTCGTATTCTAGCAACAGCGCCTCGTGAGAGGTATAAAATTCAACCGTTTCAAGCGCATGCGCGGCTTCTTCGCTCATGCCTGCGGCTTTCATGAAATCAAGCGTATCGCTGATTTGTTCGGCCATAGCGCGGTACTTTTCCGCCTCGTGTCCAGCCGTGAAGCCCAGCGTCCAAGCGTGGACCTTATGAATGTCGGCGTAACCACCGGTCGAAAACGCCCGCAACAGGTTAAGCGTGCCAGCGGCCTGCGTGTAGGCCTGCAGCATCTTGTCGGGGTTCGGCATGCGCGATTCTGGCGTGAATTCCAGATCATTGATGATGTCACCGCGGTAGCTTGGCAGTTCAACACCACCCACAACTTCCGTTGGCGCGGACCGTGGCTTGGCAAATTGCCCGGCCATTCGGCCAACCTTGATCACAGGCACCTTGGCACCGAACGTCAAAACAACGGCCATCTGCAACATCACTTTGAACGTGTCGCGGATACCGTCTGCACTAAATGCTGCAAAGCTTTCGGCGCAATCGCCGCCCTGCAACAAAAACGCATCGCCACGGCTGACGTCCGCCAAATGGGACCGCAACCGCCGCGCCTCGCCTGCAAAAACAAGCGGCGGATATGTGCTCAGCTTTGCTTCAACCGCCGTAAGGGCGGCAGCGTCGGTATAATCCGGCATCTGTACCCGTGGCTTGTTGCGCCAGTCTGATTTTTTCCAGTCCGTCATGTTATTGCTCCGAAGATTTTGTGCCCCTGTTGATCTTTTCGGGGTCACGTTAGCCATACAAGAGTTTCATATAACAATCCTGTGGATAAGGTCCAATGGCAAAACGCGTCGGCTTTTGTCGCAAGCGACGTCTAATTGTCTTGCTAGTCGTCAAAAAAAGTGATGAGGCTCGGTAATTAGCATACGGATAAAGCTGCCATGCAACGCCACCACGCCAAAGACATCGAAAAGTCCCGCGCTGCCCCGCGCCGGTTTGTCTTTGTGCTTTTGAACGAATTCACCTTGCTGTCGTTTGCTGCGGCGATTGATTGTTTGCGAATTGCCAACCAGATGTCAGGCGAAGACTTGTATTCGTGGCGTATCATTGGCGAAGGCGGTGGAACAATAAGCTGCTCGACCGGGACGGTATTCACGCTCGACAGTGATCTGGATGAATTACACCGCGACGACACAATGATCCTGTGCGGCGGTCGCGATGTTCAGGCTGCCACCACCAAACGGATCCTGAACTGGCTCCGACGGGAGGCGCGACGCGGTATCATAATGGGTGGATTGTGCACGGCGGCGTTTTCCCTTGCCAAGGCAGGCCTTCTGGATGGCAAACGCGCCACGATCCATTGGGAAAACCACGACAGTTTTACTGAAGAATTCCTTGAAGTTGAGCTGACAAAGTCGGTTTTCGTCAAGGACGGCAATCGCTGGACCACCGCCGGTGGCACATCGTCGATTGATTTGTTTTTGCAGATCATCGCCGATCAACAAGGCGAAGAACTGGCCAATGCTGTTGCCGATCAGCAAATCTATTCCTCTATCCGCACCGATCAAGACACCCAACGTATGTCTATCCCGACACGGATCGGCGTGCGTCACCCCAAACTGTCCCGTGTTATTCAGGCCATGGAACTCAACATCGAAGAGCCGATCAGCCCGTCCATCTTGGCCAAAGACGTCGGCATGTCGACGCGCCAACTGGAACGTCTGTTTCGCCGTTATCTGAACCGGTCGCCGAAACGCTACTACATGGAATTGCGCCTGCAAAAGGCGCGTAACCTGCTGATGCAGACAGATATGTCGGTGATCAATGTGGCACTGGCTTGCGGTTTTGCCTCGCCGTCGCACTTCTCAAAGTGTTATCGTGCACATTATGACACAACCCCCTACCGCGAACGTGGCGCCCATGCCGCGCGCCTGTCGGTTTGATCGTCAAACTGCGCGTATATGGGGGACCGCCATTCTGTCTGAAAGGGTCCTAGATGAACCGTTCCACAATGCTCCCCATCATCATGGTCGTCGTGATCATACTTCTGGCAATTATCGCAATGGCGTCGGGTCGCTCTGACGCGCCTGATGTGGCAGGCGATGACACCTACCCCCACTACGTATGCACGATAAATAATTACTGCGAAGGCGATACGTGTTCGCGTGAACCGTTGTCCTTTGTCATTTATTTGCGCCACGCGGATGGCCTGCCACGCCTTGAACTGCGTGGCTTCAGCCCACGTGCAACGCTCACTGAAATCCCTGATGGGCTTGTTTTTGAAAGCACGGGCGGGGAGGTTAGCGGCACTCTCACGGTCTTTGAGGATCGTGGCATTGATCTTACGGCCACGGCAGGGAATGGCAGTTCTTTGGTAGAACATTTCGCCTCCGGATCATGCGATCGTCGCATCACGCCATGACGCGCCTCGCGGCGGTACTGTGCGTTTTGGCCGTGCCCACGGCGGCTGATCTGTCTTGTCGTCTTACCGATTCGACCTGCCTGACCGATTGCGCAAAAACGTCTGTGCGCTTCAGCATCGACGCCAGCCAGTTTGTGGCACCACAAGACCCAAGCGACCCGCCGCGACGGCAAGTCAGCGATGTTACCATGGGCGACCGTCGCTTCAATGCACAAGCGATCATGATGGACGGTGGTATTGTCGGTTTCCATCGAGACGCAGGCGAAACCGCACGTGCCCTGATGATCGTGCAAGCCGACGGATCGACACGCCTGACCTTAGAGCCGGAAAACCAAACGCTCATTGGCACCTGCATCACGACCGACTGAAAGCACTTTCCGCCTGCCTTTGTCTCATAAATATCCTGGGGGAGTCGCGCAGCGACGGGGGCGAGCCCCCGCGCCGCCGGATGTGCAAAGCAAATTCGAAATCCTACGCGGCGCCTAACCCAGCGCACGAAGCCGTTTTAGCAAACTTGATGTATCCCAGCGATTTCCACCCATGTTTTGGACGTCTTTATAGAATTGATCAACCAAAGCAGTGACAGGCAATGCCGCGCCTGTCTCATCTGCAGTCTCAAGACAAATGCCGAGATCTTTGCGCATCCAATCCACGGCAAAGCCATGTTCGAACTCACCGTCAATCATCGTTTCGTACCGGTTTTGCATTTGCCACGATCCGGCAGCGCCTTGACAGATAACTTCGACAACCGCGCGCCCGTCAAGGCCGGCTTTCTCCGCGAAGTGCAATGCCTCTGACAAGCCCTGAACAAGACCTGCAATGGCGATCTGATTGCACATTTTGGTCATCTGTCCGGCACCGCTGTCGCCAATGCGCCGGCACACGCGGGCGTAGGCATCTATGATCGGCTCTGCACGCCCGTAGACGTCCGCATCACCACCACACATTACCGACAATACACCGTTTTCAGCCCCCGCCTGCCCCCCCGATATTGGCGCGTCGACAAATGACAGACCTACATCTGCGGCCGCCGCATAAAGCTCGCGCGTGACTTTCGCCGACACCGTGGTGTGATCCACAAACACAGCACCCTTTGACATGGTCGAAAACGCACCATCCTCGCCGATGCAAACGGCCCGCAGATCGTCGTCATTGCCAACGCAAGACATCACAAAATCCGCACCCTTGGCCGCTTGCGCAGGTGTTGCAGCAGCCGCGCCGCCGTGTTCAGCCACCCAAGCATCCGCCTTTGTTGGGGTTCGATTGTACACCGTCACATCATGGCCAGCTTTTGCCAAATGCCCTGCCATCGGGTAGCCCATGACCCCCAAGCCCAAAAAAGCCACTTTTGCCATCACGTCTCTCCCGCTTGCATCATCATTTGTGTTGCGAGATAGGTAACGAACCCCCGCGCCACGTCAAGCATCTGGCGGGACCACGTCGAAGGAACCTCTATGGCACTCGTCTTTCGCTGGCTTGTCCGGCTCGCTTCAGCGCTGATCTTGTTTGGCGTGGCTGTGTTTGCGCTGGCGTATTATTTCGCCTCGCGGTCCTTGCCCGAATATGAGGGCACGTTGCAGGTCGCAGGTATTTCGGCCCCCGTGGAAATCGTGCGCGACAATGCCAATGTGCCACATATTTTTGGTGAAACCGACGAAGACGTGTTTTTCGCCCTTGGCATGGCCCACGCGCAGGACCGTTTGTGGCAGATGACGATGCTGCGCCGTACTGCACAGGGGCGTTTGTCAGAACTGTTTGGTGCGCGCACGCTGCCCATCGACAGCCTGATCCGTCGCCTTGATCTTTACAAGTTGTCACGGACCTCTGTGCAAGCGCTGGATGGTCAAACCCAAGCCGCATTGGAAGCCTATTCAGACGGGGTAAATGCATGGATTGGCCAAGTCAACGCAGGTGCGCGCGGGCGCGGCGCACCTGAAATGTGGTTGTTCAACCATGCTATTGCCCCTTGGCAGCCCGCAGATTCCGTGTCGATCATCAAACTCATGGCGTTACAGCTGAGCAATCATCTAGAGACTGAGGTCCTGCGCGCCCGCACCTCGCTGGTTCTTGGCAATGACGAGCGGCTCAACGATATCCTGCCCGAGGCGCCGGGCGCGGGCCTCGCGGCACTGCCAAACTACGCCGCCCTGTTTCCCGATGTGCCAGCCTTTACACCTAACAATCGCATGGCGTTTTATCCATTGTCCCCTGTCGTGCCGCGCGATCTTGCTGGTGCATCAAATGCATGGGCGGCGGGCATCACGCGATCTGCCACGGGATCAACACTACTTGCCAATGATCCGCACCTTGGTCTGACCGCCCCGTCGATCTGGTACCTTGCGCGGCTGGAACTGGAATCTGGCGGCGTCATCGGCGGCACGATCCCCGGTGTTCCTGTTATCATGGTCGGTCGGTCAGCCGACCTTGGCTGGGGCATCACGTCAAGCAATCTGGACGATCAAGATGTCTATATCGAAGAGGTAAACCCATCTGATGCGAACCAGTACCGCGTGCCAAATGGCTGGGCAAATTTTGAATCCCGCGAGAGCATTGTGCGCATCAAGGATGAACCGTCGATTACGCTGCAACTGCAATGGACAGTGAACGGCCCGGTCTTGCCACCTGATCAATTCGATCTTGGCACGATCCGGCCACCGGGCCATGTGACGGTGTTGGCTTGGACTGCGCTGTCGGGGCAAGACACGACCATGCAAGCGGCGATGAACCTGATGCGCGCGCGCAGTGTCGAAGCGGGGATTGCGGCGGCTGAAAACTATGTTGCTCCGTCCCAAATGCTGACGCTGGCTGATCGCAATTCGGTCGGGCTGAAGCTCATCGGGCATGTGCCCAACCGCCGCGCGGATAACGTGACACAGGGGCGTATGCCGCATTACGGGTATTTGCCGCAGAACCGCTGGGACGGTCACCGCCCGTTTGACACCAATCCCGGCTGGATAGACCCAGTTGGCGGCATAGTTGGCAACACCAACAACAAGATCACCAATGCGCCGTTTCCCGCCCATGTCAGCTTTAGCTGGAGCGACAGTCAGCGGGTGAACCGTTGGCGGTTGTTGATGCAAGCCCGCGAAGTTCACACCCGTGACAGTTTCATCGAGGCGCAAAGAGATACCGTTAGTTACACCGCACGTTCCATCCTGCCGCTGATCGGTGCCGATCTATGGTTCACCGGTGAGGCCGCACCCGGAGGAACGCCCGAAAAGCTACGCCAAGACGCGCTGGCACTGCTGGCTGAGTGGAACGGTGAGATGAACGAACATCTGCCCGAGCCACTGATCTATGCCGCGTGGATGCGCGCCCTTCAGGACCGTCTGATGCGCGATGAACTCGGACCATTGGCGCGCGAATACACCCATGTTGAGCCATTGTTTATTGAACGGGTGTACCGCAACACCGATGGCGCTGCGGCGTGGTGCGATGTGCTGCAATCTGCGCCACGCGAAACCTGTTCAGACATCGCCCGCTTGGCGTTGGACGACGCGTTGGTTTGGATATCACAAAATTATGGGACGAACCTGCAGACGCTGCGCTGGGGCGATGCCCATGAAGCCACCCATGATCATCCCGTGCTTGGCACAGCGCCCGTGTTGCGTTGGTTCGTCAACATCCGCCAGTCCACATCCGGTGGCGACAACACGCTGATGCGTGGCCGCACGAGCGGTATCGGTGATGATCCGTTCATGAATGTCCATGCGGCGACCTATCGTGGCGTATATGATTTCGCCGATCCCGACAGTTCCGTCTTCATCACATCCACAGGGCAATCGGGGCATTTCTTGTCGCGCTATTACGATGATCTAGGCGAACTGTGGCGGCGGGGGGAATACATTCCGATGTCGCTCGATCCGGCATTGGCGCGCGGTGGCGCAGTGGGTGTGACAATCCTTGAACCGGTTCTTCAGGGCAATTAATTACACGGGTATTAGTCCATCCGGTAAGGTCGGATTGGCTTCACTAATCCGACGCGGAGCGGGCCAGCCCCCATCCTAAGCGATCCATTGGACTTGACCAATGGATGGTCTAGGTTTCCCACGGGATATTTTTGAGACAAAGGCAAATGTAAGGAAGGGGTTCTAGTCCAGCGGGTGGTAGTCACCACTTGGCGCGTCCTCATCCGTGTCCTCAACGACTTGATCTGGAAACGCGTCTGGAAACTGCTTTTCAAAGTGCGCTTGCTGGCGCGTGGTCCAACGCACATCCAATGTCCAGCCCGTGTCTGTCTGGGCTTCGCTTTCGATCACTCCTTCGGCGCGCAGCCAGCTTTGGGCCGCGCCCATGGCCCAATCAAGGTCCAGCGTCAGCGTACGGGTTTGCACTATTAAATGGTCGGTAACGTCATTCAGAAGCCGATCAAGCCCTTCACCCGTCACAGCGGAAATGCCGAACACCTTGTCATTGTCTTTGTGGAGCGCCTGCAAATAGCCCGCATCTTCGGGTTCCAGCAGATCAATCTTGTTGAGAACCTCGATCATCGGGACGTCGGGGTTCACATCCAACTGGCGCAGGGTATCCAGCACGGCTTTCTTTTGTTCTGCTGATTGCGGGTGGCTGATATCACGCACGTGCAAAATGATATCCGCCTCAAGCACTTCTTCCAGTGTGGCGCGAAACGACGCGACCAGTTGTGTCGGCAAATCGGAGATGAATCCAACGGTGTCGGACATGATGACTTCGTCCCCGTTGGGCAATTCGACCTTGCGCATGGTCGGGTCCAGCGTCGCGAATAGCATGTCATGGGCAAAGACATCGGCGCCAGACAGGCGATTGAACAACGTCGATTTCCCCGCGTTGGTATAGCCCACCAGCGCAACAATAGGGTACGGCACCTTAGCGCGCGCTTTGCGGTGCAATTCGCGGGTTTTGACGACTTTGGACAATTGTTTTTTCAGGTTATTAAGCTGCAAATCGATCGCGCGGCGGTCAGCCTCCACTTGGGTTTCACCGGGGCCGCCGACAAAGCCGAGACCACCACGTTGGCGTTCAAGGTGGGTCCAAGCGCGCACAAGTCGCGTGCGCTGATACGACAGCGCCGCCATCTCAACCTGCAAGACACCTTCGCGGGTACGGGCACGGTCGCTAAAAATCTCCAGAATGAGACCCGTGCGATCCAGCAACTTTACGCCCCATTCTTTTTCAAGATTGCGCTGTTGCACGGGGCTGACATGGCCATCAATCAGCACGAGGCCGGCCTTGGCGTCTTCTAACCAGCCTTTGATTTCTTGGATCTTGCCTTTACCGAACAGCATTCCCGGATGCATCTTTGGCAAACTGACGACCTGGCTGCCCGCAACCTCAAGTTCAGGCAGCGCATGCGCAAGGGCGACGCCTTCTTCGAGGGCGGACTTTGCGTTGCGGCGTTTATTGTCTGATTTGATTTCCGGATGCAGGACGTAGGCGCGTGTGGCAGACCGTTCATCACCCATGATCAGCTACTTTCTTCGCCGTCGTAGAGGCTGATCGGCTGGGCTGGCATGATCGTGCTGATCGCGGATTTGTAGACCAGCTGGCTTTGACCGTCACGTCGCAAAAGGACGCAAAAGCTGTCAAACCAAGTAATTATACCCTGCAGTTTCACGCCGTTGATCAGGAAAATCGTTACTGGAACCTTGATCTTACGGACATGATTGAGAAATGCGTCCTGAAGGTTTTGCTTATCTGAGGCCATGGTCCCCGTCCCTTTTTTGTTCTTGTGGCCGTCGCCGCGGCCAATATATCAGTCTGGGTGCCACTATGTAGCGGTGTTTGTTAGATTTCCACCCCAAAAACAGGGTCGTAGCAGATGCAATTAAAGGGGTGACTTATCGGCGCCAGAATTCGGGGTTTAAAAGCGCGATAATCGCCAAGGCTTCAAGTCGGCCAAGAACCATCGCGAAGGCGAGAATGATTTTTGCACTGTCGGGTATGCCCGCATAGGAAATCGGCGATTCAGCGGCGATTGCAGCCAATGGTCCGGTCGTAGACAAAGCGGCGACCGAAAGCACCATCGCCGTTTCAAACTGCACGCCGGTTAGGGCGAGTAAGACCATCACTGCGGCAATCGAAATCGTGAATAACATAAAGAAAATCCACGCGATTTGCGCGCCTTGACGTCTAATTTGGCGCGCCACTGCCCCCGCCCCGCCCACAGACGACGGATGTACAAGGCGTTCAACTTCGCGCTGGCCATGCTTCCAAAGCGCATAGACCCGCAGCAACTTGATGCCGCCCGCCGTTGTCGCCACACCGCCGCCGATTAGGGACAGACCGACCAACATCAGACCAGGCGTGCCAAGCCCCGACCAATTGCGCGTCGCTGTCCAATCAGCTGATTCAAACCCTGTGGTTGTCAAAAAACTGGTGATAGTAAAAAACGCGCCCCAAAGCGCACGCGCAGCATTGCCCAGATCGTTGTTTGTCCCGTCTTCAAACGCGACCACACCATGGCGCAGGAATAAAACGGCGACCAGGACCCCGATCAAAGTCAATGCGAGCCGGAATTCATTGTCTTTGTAAAGCGGGCTGACCTCTTGGCCCGACACACCACGCGAAAAAGCAACGCGCGACAGGGCGAACACGAAAAAGAGCACAATGATGAATTCGCCCAAGAAACCCGCAGGCGAATAGATCAACCCGCCCACAGGTGAGATTCCAGATGTCGCCATCACCGACATCGCATGGCACAGCGCCACAAACGTCACCTCGCCCGACACCGTGAGGCTGAGCCACAACAGGCCCGTCAATGCGACGTAAAGTGGAATGAGTTTTGAGCCATAGCGCACCAAGCGTTCCGATGGGTCCGTGACGCGGCCAATTTGCTCGAAGGTCTTTTCGCTTGCTGACCCGCCGCGTGTTGCACGGACCTCAAATCCACCGATATTAAGCGGTGCGAGAATTGAAATCGCGGAGACCCAGATCAGCAAGCCACCCAGCCAACCCATCAAGGCCCGCCACAAATGTACAGAACGCGGCAATTCCCGCGGGCTGTCATAAAGTGTCGCGCCAGTTGTGGTGATTGACGACACGGATTCGAACCATGCTTCAAGAAAGCTCATCCGTGGGACGGCTTCATACATGGGCACAGCAAGCATAAGGGGCAGCACCAAAAATGCCGCCAGAAGCGACACCAAATAGCCGCGCGCAAGGGTGCTTTTGTAGTTGGCGGTGGCAAGCCCGATGAACAGCGTCAGGAGCAAGAACAGCAGCGCAGAATAGAAAAACGAACGCGCCACTGCGTGATTTTCAATCGACAAGGCATGGATTGCCGGCACGACCATCGCCAGCGCGCCGATACCCATAAGCAAAACAAAGAACGGGCGTTGCGATAGGTTAGACATGACGTCGCGCGCGGCTGTTTAACACCGTGTTCATCAGAAAAAGTCGATGGACACTTGCAATAGTGCCTCAACTTCCGCGACCTGCGCTGCCATGGCGAAAATGGCAACAACATCGCCTTCTTCAATACGCAGATTACCGCGTGGTTTGTGCATCTTACCGCCCTTAAGGACACCGCCGACCAAGACACCTTCGGGAAAATCCACGTCCCGCAACAGTTTGCCAGCCATGGGGCTGGTTGTCAGAACCTGCGCTTCAATCACCTCGGCCTCGGCATCGCCGATGGAATAAACCGAGCGCACGCGCCCGTGCCGGATATGGCGCAGGATCGAACTGACGGTTGTCGAACGCGGATTGATATAGGCGTCAATATCGAGCGGCCCCATCAGTGGCACCAACGTCGGATCGTTGGTCAGACAGATCGCCATCGGGCAGCCCATCCCCTTGGCACGCACAGCGGCCAGCAGGTTTGTCTTGTCGTCATCGGTCACAACCAGAACCGCATCAGCATTGGCAATGTTTGCTTCTTCCAGCAATGCAGAATCCAACCCGTCGCCATTCAGCACAATCGTGCGTTCCAACTGATCGGCTGCGGCTTCTGCAATGTCGCGGTTGCGTTCAATAATGCGCACACGGACGCGGTTTGTTCTGGCTTCAAGCCTGCGCGCAACAGCCAACCCGACGTTGCCACCGCCAATAATAACGACGCGTTCCAACTTGCCCTGTGTCTTGCCGAAAATCTCAAGCGTGCGGTTTAGATCGGTATTCTCCGTCATCACATAACATTCATCGCTTGGGAAAATCTGGTCCCCTGGCGAGGGGGCAAAAAGTGTGCCCTTACGTCGAATGCCAACAACGACCGCTTTGAGCGTCGAAAACAGATCGCTGAGTTGACGCAGCGGCGTGTTGATCACCGGACAGTCATTCTCGATCTGGATGCCCAGCAGTTGCGCCTTTCCTTCCAGAAAACTCTCGGTGTCAAACGCGGCGGGGGCTGCAAGACGTTGCAAAGCGGCTTCTGCCACTTCCATCTCTGGTGAAATAACCACATCGATTGGCAAGTGATCGCGACGGTAAAGATCGGAATAGATCGCGTTGAGATAACTTTGACCACGTAGACGCGCGATCTTTCGCTGGACGGCAAACACCGAATGGGCAACCTGACAGGTCACCATATTGACCTCATCAGAATGAGTCGCCGCGATGATCATGTCTGCATCCGCAGCACCGGCGCGTTCAAGGATATCAGGATAGCTTGCGAAGCCTTCAATGCCCTGCACGTCAAGCGTGTCAGTGGCACGGCGCACAAGTTCCGGGTTGTTGTCGACAACCGTAACGTCGTTGCGCTCTGAAGCGAGGTGGCGGGCGATTTGCCAGCCAACCTGACCCGCCCCGCAAATAATGACCTTCATGGACGTACCTTGAATGGTTACAGTCTAATTGTGGTGACAGAAGGCATTGATCCGGTCAACCAGCGACGTGATGCACGCGCCCTTAAGCCTCTTCGTCCTCCTCAACGTGGGCAACGCGCGCGCCCGCCTTATTGGATGTCACAACACCAAGTGTTTTGAGTTTGCGGTGCAGTGCGGATCGTTCCATGCCAACAAAGCTCGCGGTGCGGCTGATATTGCCGCCAAAACGGTTGATCTGTGTCAGCAGATATTCGCGCTCAAACAGCTCACGGGCATCGCGAAGTGGCAATGTGGCAAGGCTACCAGACAGCAACACGCGGCCCTGTTCTGCGGGGCTGTCGGACTGTGTGGGCAGTTCCTTGGCCTCAATCGCCCCTGTCGCATCCCCTAGAATAAGGACCCGTTCCATCACATTCTTAAGTTGTCGCGCATTGCCGGGCCACACCATCGTCTGCAGCAGTGCCGCAGCCTCATCACTTAAAGGTCGCGCGCCAAGCCCTTGAGATTTATCAAGTTCTTCAATAAAGTGCGCAGCCAAAAGTGGAATATCCTCACGCCGTTCTTCAAGACTTGGTACATGGATCGGCACGACGTTCAAACGGTGATATAATTCTTGCCGGAATGTCTCTGCTTCAATTGCAACCTGCAAGTCCTTGTTCGTGCTTGAAATAACCCGAACATCGACTTGAACCTTATCAACACCCCCAACCCGTTGGAACTTCTGATCCACCAGCACGCGCAAAAGCTTGGCCTGCGTCCCAAGGGGCATTTCTGCGACGCCATCGAAATAGATTACACCGCCATTGGCGTCTTCCAACAAGCCAGGTTCGACGCCACGGCCCTCGGTCTCGCGGCCCAATAGGACCTCTTCCATGCGGTCAGGTTCGATTGACGCGCAATTGACCGATACAAACGGCATGTCTCCGCGATCAGAATTAATATGAATGTAGCGCGCTGCCGTTTCTTTGCCGGACCCGCTTTCGCCCGTCAACATAACCCGTCCGTTGGATTTCGTGACCTTTTCCAGCTGGCTGATCAACGTCCTGAACGCGGCACTTTCGCCCAGCATTTCGGTCGGCGCGGCATCCGTGCGTTTCAATTCGATATTTTCGCGGCGCAGGCGGCTGGTTTCCATCGCGCGGCGGATAACCACCATCAACTGGTCGATATTAAACGGTTTTTCAATGAAATCATACGCACCCTGTTTGATTGCAGCGACCGCTATTTCGATGTTTCCGTGGCCCGAAATGATCACCACTGGCACCTCTGGGTGGTCACGCTTGACCTGTTTGAGGATATCAATGCCGTCCATCCGGCTGTCTTTCAGCCAGATATCAAGGATCATCAGCGCAGGAACAGCCTTGTCAATTTGCGCCATACATTCGTCCGACGTGCCCGCAAGGCGCGTTGTGAACCCCTCGTCCTTGAGGATGTCAGAAATCAGTTCGCGGATGTCACGTTCGTCGTCAGTGATCAGAATATCGCCCATTGGATTACCTCATGCAGTTTCGGTTTGGGGCAGCGTGAGAGCCGCCTGAATTGGAAGGTGGATGACAGCCATGGCACCGTATCGCTCGGTTTCATTAGGTCCAGTGTCGTAAGATCCAGTGTCATCAAAGGCGGGCGCGTCAGTAAGGATGAGCGTGCCACCATGTTCATCAATAATTTTCTTCACGATCGGCAGGCCGAGGCCCGTTCCTTTTTCGCGGGTGGTTACGTAAGGCTCAAAAAGTTTGGCTCGATCTTCTGGCAGACCGATACCGTTGTCCGCGATGGTAATTTCCGCCATGTCATCGCTGGTTGACAGTGAAATCCTGATTTGTGGAGTAACGTCCATTTCAGGGAATTTTTCTTGCAGACTTTCAATGGCCTCGCCCGCGTTCTTAATCAAGTTTGTGAGTGCTTGCGACATCATTGTACTGTCCAGATCAGCCCATATCTCGCCGTTCTCGATTGTTGTCTCAAACGTGACGTTTGGTTGGCCGGATTTTTGCAAGGTCACAGCGTCACGCATGATCGCGGCCAGATCATAGGTCCGGCGGTCCGGTTCCGGCATCCGCGCAAACTTGGAAAACTCATCAACAATGCGACGTAAATCGTTGGTTTGACGTACAATAACATCCGTCAAGTGTTCCAAATCGGGGGCGTCTTCGCCCGCGTGCACATGAAACTTACGTTTGATGCGTTCTGCGGACAGCTGGATTGGTGTCAGCGGGTTCTTGATCTCGTGTGCGATCCTCCGCGCCACGTCGCCCCAGGCGGCCATCCGCTGGGCCGAGACCAAATCGGTCACGTCCTCAAACGCGACAACAAACCCTTCAAGATCCCCGTCTTCGTGCAAGCGATGCGACATCCGCACCAGCAGGCTTTCTTGCTTGCCGCCCCGCACAAGGTTTACTTGACCTTGCACGACGGATTTGCCACCCGAGGTGAGCTCATCAAAAAGATCCGAAAATTCGGGCACTGCCACAGACAAAGCAGTGCTTTTGCCACCATCAACATCCAGAAATCGATTTGCAGACCGGTTCACAAACATCACGCAGCCTTGCGCGTCCAGTCCCACAACGCCGGATGGAACTGACGAAAGGACCGAATCAAACAGCCGTCGGCGACGTTCAATCTGGCGATTGTTGTCTAATAGTTCTTCGCGTTGGTTGCGCAACTGCGCGGTCATTTGGTTAAAATAACGCCCCAGCTGCGCGATCTCATCCTCCCCCACTTCTTCGCGCACGTGTACGTTCAGATCACCGGCACCAACCCGTTGCGATGCGCCCACCAGCCGCCCCACAGGACGCGCAAGCCGTTCAGCGAACCACAGACCAACCCAGACAGCGGCAAGGATTAGGATCAGCGCAAAGCCCAAGTAAATGAGACCAAATTCAAACAGAATCCGTCCACGTTCGCTTTCCAATTGACCATAAAGTGCAACGGTTTCTTGTGTATCGTCCAGCAGCGCCAGAATACCACCATCGACGGGACGCGACACATAGAGATACTTGTCACTGAACGCCTCGAGCGGGAGCAAGGCGCGAAATTCGTTATTGGCCCAGTCCTCAATGACAACTAAACCAGTCTCGCGGGCCTGTCGCATATCAGCGGTGCTGGGGTGTTCGAAATAGAACTCATAGGACCGATCCCCACGGGCCCAAATTTCGCCCATACCATCCAAGACAAACGCTTCCGTCAGGCCGCGTTCAATTTGGGGTTGCACGCGCGCCAAAGTCTGGCGCACTTCGCCGCGTTCCATGAAGAATGTCTGAAGCCGTTCAGTATTGAGATAACCAGCCAGAGCATTTGCGTCGCGCGAGAGCTCTTGGCGGTGTTCCTCTTCATAGGCTTCGGCGGCAGACAATGAATTGCCCAAAACATCGCGCACCCGTTCGGAAAACCACCCTTCAAGGCCGATGTTGATCGTCAAAACCGCAAAAACCGCGACTGCAACCGTCGGAATAAGCGCTAACAACGCAAAAACCCCTGTCAAACGCAGGTGCAGGCGTGAACCGGCAGACTTGTTGCGCCGCGCCGCAATCATGCTGACGACGCGCGACAAAACCAAAGCTGCGATAATCAGGATATAAATGATGTCAGACAGCAAGATCAGCCGCAGGACTTCCGTGCGACCGGTTTGATCCAGCGGGCGCAGGGCCGTGATCGTCAAAATAACGAGGAGCGGGCCAAGCAGGACCAGAACCGCCGTGGCCCAGTTCTGCACGACACGCCGTCGTCGCCAGAGCGAAAATGCCAGCATATTCTTACCCAATTGGGATCGTTGCACTCCAATACGCCCCGCTAACAAAGGGCTTATGCGTTGCCGTCAAACAACGCTTCGCCCACCGCCTGTTGATGTGATCCTGCCCTACCCCAAGAGTGGGACCGGATGGCCACGCTTATGTTGCGCTTTTACATCAATTTACGACGGCGTGTCACGTGGATATCCAGATCTGTGATCTTTTTTCTCAAGGTATTGCGGTTGATGCCCAATAGCTCAGCACATTTAGCTTGATTTCCAGATGTTGCATCCAGCGCGATTTCGATCAAAGGCGCCTCAACTTCCCGCAATATCCGCTGATAAAGGCCGATCGGTGGCAGCGCGCCTCCATGCAAATCGAAATATCGCTTAAGGTGCTGCGCCACGGAACCGGACAATTTATCCGAACTGCCTGTCTGCAATGGTTCGATCGCTGGCTGTGATCCAAGGACTTGTTCGACTTCGGGGCGGTGAATGTCCTCGTGGGTCGACGTTACGACCAGGCGGCGCACAACATTTTCAAGTTGGCGCACATTGCCGGGCCATGTGTAGGCCCGCACAATATCGATGGCACTGCTCGCAAAGCGGCGCACAGGTGCTCCCTCGCGTTCGGATCGTGACAGAAAATGCTGTGCCAAAAGCGGGATGTCATCAACGCGGTCACGCAAGGGCGGCACAACGACCGTCACCCCTGCGAGACGATAGTACAGATCCTCACGCACGCGCCCTTCTTCCATCGCGATCACCAAATCGGTGCGCGACGTTGCGATGATCCGCGGTGCGGAGTCGCCCAAGGCATCCATCATCCGCACGATCCGGCTTTGGGTCTCCATTGAAAAGTCGCCCACCTCATCAAACACGAGGCTGCCACCTTTGGCCCGCGACAACAGCAGCTGCTGCCCGTCCATCCCGTTCAGATCGTTGGCAGTGGCGGTCACGAACGGCATAGATCGGCGGTCTGAAAAATCATGAATGGCGCGCGCGATCAGACTTTTGCCCGTGCCGCTTTCTCCCGTCACCAAGACCGACAGCGGCGTGTTCATCACCCGCGCGACCAGTCGGTAAAGCGTCTGCATCGCCGCCGTGCACCCGACGAGCGGCAGATCATCGGAGTGTTCATCGTTTTGGCTGATGGCTGCGGCGCGCGGTTTCACTTCTAGTGCACGGGCAGCCCGTTTCATCAGGTCCGGCAAATCAAACGGTTTTGGCAAATAGTCGTATGCGTCGGCTTCTGCCGCTTGGATTGCTGTCATGATATTATTTTGGGCTGAAATCACGATGACGGGCAAACCCGGCCGTGCGAGTGCGATTTTGGGGAGTTGTTCCAGACCGTTGCCATCGGGCATGATTACATCGGAAATCACCAGATCGCCCTTTCCCTCTTCCACCCAGCGCATCAGCGTCACCAAAGACGACGTCGCATGAACTTTGCAGCCCGCCCGCGTGAACGCCTGCGTCAACACCGTGCGGATTGTGCGGTCGTCATCGGCAACCAGAACAGTTCCATCCATCTATACGTCTCCTGTTAACTTAGCGGGAAGTGTCGGCAGCGACAGGCGGAATATGGTGCGCCCCGGCACTGAATCTACCGAAATCCAGCCCCCCACATCAGCGATTAATTTACTGACCAGTGCGAGGCCGAGGCCGGTGCCGTTTTCGCGACCGGAGATAAACGGCTCAAAAACATCCGATGCAATGTCGGGCGGCAAGCCGGGGCCGTCATCAATAATTTCGATTTGCAGCGGCAGGTGTGCAACGGTTCCATCATCGCGTTTCATGCGCAGAGAGGGCTCATAGAAGGTGTGCAACCGGATCGACCCGCCTGCGCCACCAGCCTCTGATGCGTTCTTTAGAAGGTTCAAAAGCACCTGCAAAAATTGGTCCGCGTCGACATAGGCTGACGGAAGCGATGGATCGTAGTCTTGGATCATCATCATGTGTGCGCCAAACCCCACCGAAGCAGACTGACGCGCGCGGTCCAGCACATCGTGAATGTTGACTTCACTGCGATTGGGCGGTTGCAGATTGCCAAATTGCTCGACCTGTTCCAACAGTTTCACAATCCGGCGCGATTCCTCGACTATCAGATCGGTCATTTCGCAATCCTCCGCTGACAGCGTCATCGACAACAGCTGCGCCGCACCCGTGATCCCCGCAAGCGGGTTTTTGATTTCATGGGCAAGCATTTCGGCCATGCCAATCGCAGACCGCGCAGCGCGAATGGATTTGGCAGACTTGTTCAGCCGCGTCGCCATTTCGCGAGGTTCGAAAATCATCAACATCTGATCGCCCCCGTCTAAAAGCGGGGCAAACTGGATGTTGCATTGTAGCGGTGATCTCTCTCCACTGCTTACATCGACATCGTTGATGAACAGCGATGACCGGTTGGCGCTCGCCCGCGCGTAGGCGGATTCTAGCGGTGCGTCGATCATCACCGTGTCCCACAATAGCGCGCCTATGAGGGATCTGGACGATAGGTTCAAAAAGGCTTCCGCCGCCGGATTGCTTTGCGCAATCGTGTCGTCGGGGTTCAACAGCAACGCGGGCACTGGCAATGAATTCCAAAGCGCATTCATGCAGCCTGCCCCGCACCTTGATGTGTGACCAAAGGCGTTGCCAGCGCATCGGGCAACAGATTGAACACTTTCTTGGGGTCGCGTTCCGTCAGGACAGCCTTGCGCAGATTTGGTTCGGGCGCACATTGATCCATGTACCACCCCAGATGTTTGCGTGCAGCTTTGCTGCCCATTTGGGTGCCATAGAAACTTAACATTGCGTCATAGTGGTCTGATACCAGTTGAATAAATGCGCTTCCTTGCGGCGGGGCTGGGGCAACATTGCCACTCAGTTGCGCCGCGACGTCGCGCAACATCCAAGGGCAGCCCTGCGCCCCGCGCCCAATCATCAAACCGTCAGCGCCCGACGCGTCCAGTGCTGTTTTCGCCGTACTCGCATCAATGATATCGCCATTTGCGATCACTGGGATCGACACCGCGTTTTTGACCAGCGCTATAGCATCCCAATTTGCACGGCCCTTATAAAACTGGCACCGCGTGCGGCCATGAATGACGATCCGCGCGATCCCTGCATTTTCGGCCCGAACAGCCAAATCAGGCGCATTCAACAGCGCGTCGTCCCAGCCAAGCCGCGTTTTTAACGTGACCGGAATATCAACCGCGCCAACCACCGCATCAATTAATGTCAACGCATGATCGAGATCGCGCAGCAGCGCTGATCCGGAATAACCGCTGGTCACTTTCTTCGCAGGACAGCCCATGTTGATGTCAATCATTGCCGCACCATTGGCCTCGACGTGACGCGCGGCTTCGGCCATCCAATGCGCCTCGCGACCAGCAAGCTGCACGGCGGTATTAGCCTGATTAAACCCCAACTCCGCCTTTTCACGCACGCCGGGTTTTGCCTGTACCATTTCTTGGCTGGCGATCATTTCGGACACAACCCACCCTGCGCCGAATGACGCCACAAGCTGGCGAAACGGCAAATCTGATATTCCAGCCAGCGGGGCAAGCGCCACGGGGCTGTCAGTATCTGGTAAGGGGATGTCACGCTGCATGAAGTTCAGTTAGCGCGAACAGGTTGCAACTTCAACGATATCAAGGTGAATTATCAGGCAGAATACATAACATGCCTCATATTTAAGCGGATAGCCACGCGCACTTCCCTCGACGCGTCGCTCTGGGTAGAACACACCCAGACAAGGGGCGCCCCGACATGCAAATTCCACCAACTGTTGCTGCCATTATCGTCGCCGCCGGACGCGGGCAGCGCGCGGGCGGTGATGTTTCAAAGCAATGGCAGCATATTGCGGGTAAATCGGTGCTCCAGCACACATTAGATGTCTTTACGGCGCACCCGCGCATCACCGAAATTGTCCTTGTGGTGGCAGATACTGATCGCGCCCGAGTTGAAGCGTTGAAGCTATCCAGCCACGTCCGTATCGCGACTGGTGGTGCCGAGAGGTCGCAGTCCGTTCTGTCCGGCCTGAACGCGACCCAAGCTGACCACGTCCTGATCCATGACGCCGCGCGATGCTGTCTACCGCCGGTCGTCATCGACCGTGTGTTGGACTCCCTACAAACCGACCAAGCGGTTGGACCAGCCCTGCCCGTCACCGACGCTTTATGGATGGGTGAAGATAACCAAGTCAAAGGCGTTCAGGATCGCACAGGTCTGTATCGCGCCCAAACACCGCAAGGTTTCCATCTGACGGCGATCCGCGCCGCGCATGCTACCCACGGCGCAGGTGCCGCCGACGACGTAGAAATCGCGCAGCGCGCTGGACTGGATGTAACGATCGTGCAAGGCGATGCTCGTAACCTCAAGATCACGACGCCTGCCGATTTCGCGCGGGCTGCAAAATTACTGGAGACACCATTGGATATTCGAACCGGAAACGGCTTTGACGTGCACCGTTTCGGGGTGGGCGATCATGTGATGCTCTGCGGCGTCAAAATCCCGCACAGCCGTGGTCTGCAGGGACATTCGGATGCGGATGTTGGGATGCACACGGTCACGGATGCGATTTACGGTGCGCTGTGTCGTGGCGACATCGGCCAGCATTTCCCGCCAAGCGATCCACACTGGAAAGGCGCTGCCAGCGATATTTTTCTGGCACACGCCTGCGACCTTGCTCGCGAAATGGGCTTTGCGATCAACCATATGGATTGCACATTGATCTGCGAATTCCCAAAGATCGGCCCCGTTGCTGCGGCGATGCGGATGCGGATGGCGCAGATTATGAGGATCGATGCGGACCGCGTCAGCGTAAAGGCGACAACGTCCGAACGCCTTGGTTTTACAGGGCGCGGCGAAGGGATTGCAGCGATGGCCACGGTCACGCTGATAAAAGGGACAGCAGGATGAAACAACAATGGGCAAAAATCACGGCGACGGTTTTTTACGTCGGTTACATGAAACCTGCGCCGGGAACGTGGGGGTCGTTGGCCGCCCTGCCGCTGGCGTGGTTGATTTACCAGATCGGCGGCATCTGGCTGTTCGTTTTGGCGATACCAGCGACCTACATCAAAGGCTATATCGCGACCAAATGGATGACGGAGGGCTCCGACAACCACGACCCGTCCGAGATCGTGATCGACGAGGTCGTTGGCCAATGGATAGCACTTTTGCCCGTCTTGATTGGCGCAAGCATGGCAAACGTGTCATCCCTGTCAGTGTGGCCCGGGTGGATCGCTGCGTTTGCGTTTTTCCGGCTTTATGACATCGTCAAACCTGGTCCGGTGGGCTGGGCGGACCGCAAAGACAACGCAACGGGCGTGATGTTGGATGACGTTATCGCAGGGGTGTTTGCTGCGGTTTGCGTGATCGCGCTTGCCGGACTTTGGCACGGGATTGCATCGTGACATTAGCGGCGCAGGTTGTTGCGGGCGCGATTGCCAAAGGCATGACAATCACAACCGCTGAAAGTTGCACAGGCGGTCTGGTGTCTGCCGCCCTTACGGATATTGCCGGCAGTTCTGCCGTGTTCGAGCGTGGCTTTGTCACCTATTCCAACGCCGCCAAAGTCGCGATGGTGCAGGTCGATCCCGCCACGTTGGAAGCTTTCGGTGCCGTCAGCGAACAGGTTGCCGAACAAATGGCACGCGGTGCGCGACGGACCGCGATGGCTGATATCGCGGTGTCCATCACGGGGATCGCGGGTCCTGGTGGATCGGACTTCAAGCCCGAAGGTCGGGTCTGTTTCGGGCTCGACGCGGGCGGCGACGTGCAGACAGTCACGCATGAGTTTGGCCCACTGGGACGCACGCAAGTTCGCGCGCGCAGTGTGCAAACCGCGCTGACGTTGCTGCAAGGCGCGATCGATTCACTTTAGCGCATTTATTAAGCGTCATGCTCAATATTAGCCTAAATAGTGATCAGCTCTGTAATGCCCTCAATTTGTGCGCGCTCAGGCCCGCCTGCCTCTTTTGAAGGCGGTTCATATACGCTTTGGGGTCAGCCAAACGCAGACATCAAGGAAAAGTAAAATGAACGGAGCGGACACCGCTTGGATTATCGTCGCAACCGCACTTGTGTTGTTTATGACCCTGCCTGGATTGGCGTTGTTTTACGGCGGTCTAGTGCGGGCACGAAATGTGCTTAGCGTGTTTATGCAATGTTTCGGGATCGCCTGCCTGATGTCGATCCTTTGGCTCGCGTTCGGGTATTCCATCGCATTTGGGGACGGCAATGCCTACTGGGGCGGCTTGGAGAAGGCGTTTCTGATCGGCATCACCGAAGACACAATGGCGGGTAACATTCCTGAAGTGTTGTTCTTTGCGTTCCAGATGACGTTTGCGATCATCACCCCTGCGCTGATTGTCGGGGCATACGTTGAACGTATCGGTTTTGGGTTTGTGATGACATTCTCGGGGCTGTGGATGTTGCTGTGTTATGCACCTGTGGCCCATTGGGTTTGGGGCGGCGGTCTGCTTGCGGGTGAGGACTGGTCACTGTTTGAGAATGGTGTGAATGATTTTGCCGGCGGAATCGTGGTGCACCAAACAGCAGGGCTGGCAGCACTGATCGT
Organism: Octadecabacter arcticus 238; assembly: GCF_000155735.2. Lineage (GTDB taxonomy): Bacteria > Pseudomonadota > Alphaproteobacteria > Rhodobacterales > Rhodobacteraceae > Octadecabacter > Octadecabacter arcticus. Next base: position 2,009,433 of record NC_020908.1, on the reverse strand, counting down.
GGCGTTTTTCCTTGGGCCACGGCGGGACAAATCCAAACCACCGCACAATCCTGGAATGGTGATGATCGGTGCTGCGATGCTGTGGGTCGGTTGGTTCGGCTTTAATGGCGGGTCCGAGCTGGCTGCCAATGGATCAGCGGCGATGGCGATTACGGTCACACACATATCGGCTGCCGCCGCGTCCCTGACATGGGCCCTGTGGGAACGCATCCGCTTTGGCAAATCCTCGCTCGTCGGCCTTGTCACTGGAACGATCGCAGGCCTAGCGTCAATCACGCCTGCGTCCGGTTCTGTTGGCCCGATCGAGGCACTTCTAATTGGCGCAATCGCGGGCATCATGTGCCAAGAGCTGTGCCACGTCGTTAAAAGAGCACTGAAAATAGATGACACATTGGATGTGTTCGCGGTGCACGGCGTGGGCGGTATGTTTGGTATCATTATGCTAGCGGTATTTGGTCATGCGGGCTGGACGGAACAGTTGGGCGGCCTTGCAGTTGTCGGCCTCTGGACGGTGATTGTGACCACGGCCATTGTGCTTGTCGTTAAGGCGATCTTCCCGATCCGAGTGAGTGAAGAAGACGAACACACGGGCCTCGACCTCGCATCACACGGCGAACGCGCTTACGATATGTCGAGCTAAGGGTTTCAGAAAATCTGACAATTGCGGGCGCCCGATGCAAATCGTGGCGCCCGTTTTTGTCTGCGCTAATCGGTGCTGCGCAGAGCGCGTGTCAGGGCTGACAGGTTGCGCGCTGCAATGGCATCTGCGACATCCTGCGCAACACCGGGCGACAACAGATCGGCCCCCTTTGCCATCAGCTTTTCACGTCGAAGGCTGAGGGGTTCAGGTTCTGCCAAATCATGGGATGCGCGCAGGGTTTCGCCTGTGGTCAGCGACACAATAACCTCGCTTGCGGTTTCGGGTACGTTGTCATCGGCCACAACATTGACCCGCGCCATCATCGCTTGGGTGGCCTGAGAAAGTGGAAAATATGCCTCAGGCTCAGGGTCGATTGTGCGACCGCTATCCAGAAACAAGGCCGTCAGAAGGGGATGTCCCGTACGATGTTGAAAATCGGGCGAGTGGCGCTGCTTGATTGATGGTTAGGCGACGTCCTTGATTTGGTCAAGCGTTACGGTATTGCGATGATCTAGCAAAGCTTGCTTGAGAATGGGGAGTTGCTTGTAGGCCTTTAGGCGGCGGAAGCCTTTCGCGGCTTCCAGCATACCAGCCCCTGTCCAGCGCAGCGCCATTTTTGCATCGCGCCAGCGTTTGACGTTTCGACAGACCTGTCGGATCACGCTGTTCATAGATTCAATGATGTTGGTGCTGGCCAATGAGCGTCTCAATTCCACAGGTAGCCCCAACCTAACAACAGTTAGAATTTCGTCTAGGCCCTCAAGGATCGACTTTGAAACGTCCGGAGCCTCAAGCTCTAGTCGCTGGGCAAGATTCCGCATCAACCGCTCGGCTTTGTCGGCATCATCAAGCTCCCATGCTTGCTTCAGCGCGCGGCGTACGGAGGCGTGCAGCTTTGGAGGAAGCCTGTCAGTTATGTTGCGGGCCTTGTGTATCTGGCATCTTTGGATGGGAATATCGGCACCAAATGTGCGCCGAATTGCCTTGGTCAGTGCCTTAGCCCCATCTACGATGAACAAATAGCAGCCCGCTGGATCGAGCCCACGCTCTATCAGATTGTCCAAAAGCGCCTGAACCGTCGCGGCGTTCTCGGTCGCCCCTTCAATGACGCCCAGAGGGTGCTTTTCGCCTGAAACCTCCACACCCACGGCCGCAAGCACCAACAAATGATCGTCCAAATGCAGCCCGTCGATCTGGATCGCTACAAGGTCAAGCTCCGATAGATCAGATGACATCCACTCATCCAGGCGCGCTTGGGTGAGTGCTTTGAAGCGACGCGAAACTGCTGACCTGGACAGCCCGCTCCCTGCCTTATTAGGCACCTTCGCTTCGGGCAGCCGTACAGCTCGGTCATACTTACGGGTGGAAACATTCATCAACATTAGGCTCATTGCCCATTGTTCAAGGAAGCCACCCGAGGAGGCCTCTTCCCAGCTCGGCAGGACAATCTCTTTACCGGTCACTTTATCGCGCACACGGGCGCGCTCCAGCTCAATCTTCCCACCATGGAACCCAACCTGACCTTTCGCGGTGCCCCATCTGTGGCCAGGCTTGTCAGTGCAATGCTCGTATCGGCCACCCGCCAGCGTATCTGCGTCCTCACCAAACATCTGAACCAGACTGGCGACGCCCGCCGTCAGGCAGAACTGCTCGAAGCTCTCGCCAACTTTGTCCCAGGCTGTTTCCACGAGTTGATGAACATTCGACGCGCTGGCAAGTCCAGCGCTTGCTGTGATAGTCTTCTTCATGGTGTTGCTTCCTTTTGCGATTAAACACCCAGAGCCTACGGCTCAGGGGAAGCAACGCCACCCTAAATTAAAATTTCAACATTCTTCGGGACATTCCCGTCAATCGTGTCTACGTTCAGCGGCATAAGCGACAAAAGGGCTTCGATCATCGCGTGGGTACCGTGACAACAAGCGTGATATTTGTGGCTGACACTGTCGAAGATCCAAGTGTCGCCCAAGCCCGCAAATGCGGATACATTCCCCTCCGCGTTATGGGTCGCCAAAAGTGCGGCAATCACATCCGGTGAGCCGCACATCCCGACTTTGGCCAGCTGCGCGGCTTCAACCCCGTGGGCGGCGGCCATGCCAGCATTAACGGGTTTCATCGCGCTGCCGAATTGCGCCTTTTGACCCGCAGCAAACCCAGCCACATTCAAAGTCGTCGAAGATGGCGGCGCGTCCATCAAAATTGCTGCCGCGCTCGCCGCGCCGAAAGCACCGGATGTAGCCGTCTGATGCCAGCCCGCCTGATAATGACTGCGCCCCAACCAAAGCCCTACACGCGTCGCGACCTCGGCTCCGATGCGCGCGGCCCTTAGGAACGCATCAAAATCGGCCCCTTCGGTTTCTGCAACCGCGAGTGCTGCGGGAATGACAACCGTACTGACATGGCCGATATGGCCGAAATGCGTGTCGTCAAAATCCAGCACATGGGACATGGTACCCTTGATCAGGGCGGCGGCGCGGGCCGGAACTCGGCCAGACCACATGGAATCGTTTGCGGTCGGCGCATTAAAGATCGACGCGGACCCCGCGCCAGCATTCAGGCTATATTGCGCCATACCAAGCGAGATTGGATTGTTGTCGGCCCCAAGGCCGCAGATCGCCCAATCCAGAAGACACAGCTCCATCACCTCAAGTGAATGCGCAGGCACTGTCAGGTTGTTTTTACAGTTCAGAAAGGGGTCGAGCGGTGCAAGATCATTTAGCATGTGGCCACCCTGCCCGATGCATCACGACCCGTAAAGCTCAGCAGCGCGGCGTTCAAACGCGCGGACAATGGTCTGCATCGCTTGGGTGAAAAACATGCCAGCCGCACCTTGCAGCAACTTGTTACGAAATTCGAAATCCACCTCAAAGTGCACATCACAGTCGCCTTCTGCATCACTAAAAAGCCACGTGCTTTCAAGATATTTGAATGGCCCGTCGATATAAGCCGTCTCAATTTTGCGCGCCTTGGGCCACAATAAAACGCGGCTGCCAAATTTTTCACGAAACACCTTAAAGCTGACAACAAGATCAGCCATCATCACCGAATGATCGCCCATATCATCAACGGATTTGATCCGCGCGGCGGCTGTCCACGGTAAAAACTTGGGGTAATTTGCCACATCTGCCACCAGATCATACATCTGATCAGCGCTATAGGGCAGTCGTTTGGTTTCGGAATAGGCGGGCATAAGGGACTTTCGGTCGTGACATTACCGAACCATGTCGTATGGTTTGGCCGAAATAACAAGCATTTGGCACAAGGTCCGGACTCAATGACGCAAGTGATCACGCAAACACCAACCCAACCCGCCTATGTCATTGACGAAATGATCTCTGCGAAATCAATCGCGGCGCGGATCGAAGACCTCGCCAAAATCATCCAGACCGAATTCAAAGACACCAACAAGTTGATCGTCGTCGGCCTGTTGCGCGGATCGTTCGTGTTCATCGCCGATCTGGTGCGCGAATTGGACTTGCCGGTCGAGGTCGATTTCCTTGAAGCGTCGAGCTACGGCGACGGCATGGAATCCAGCCGCGAGGTGCGAATCCTGAAAGACCTGCGTGGCCAGATTGAGGGGCGCGACGTGTTGGTCGTCGAAGATATCGTCGACACGGGCCACACGCTGCATCAGGTCATCGACATGCTCAACACGCGCAAACCGTCCAAACTGAAATCAATTGCCCTGCTCGACAAACCGACGCGGCGCGAGGTCGACATGAAGGCCGATTGGATTGGGTTCGTCATTCCCGATGAATTCGTTGTCGGGTACGGGATCGATTACGCCCAACGCAATCGCAACCTGCCGTTTATCGGCAAAGTTCGCTTCACCTAGCCGCACACGGTTTTGTGCGCATATGCACCAAATTCGCGCTGAGTCTTCGGAATTTGCCATGCTACTTTAATGCGTAATTGTCGCACTCAACCAGGAGACCTCTTGATGAAATCCGTTACTCTACTCGCAGGCGCTACAGTCTTGGCGTTCGGCACGATGGCACTGGCTGACGGCCACGCGGACGTCGATCCCGCCGTCAAAGCCCGTCAGTCGCATATGCAGCTTTATGCCCACAACATCGCCATTTTGGGCGGCATGGCGCAGGAAAGTGTCGAATATGACGCCACCCTCGCACAGATCGCTGCTGATAACCTTGTGGCTTTGGCCAGTATTAATGAGACGACATATTGGCCCGAAGGCACCGGAAACGACATGATCGAAGGTGTCAAAGCCCTGCCCGCGATTTGGGAAAACATGGATGATTTCATGGTCAAACAAGACGGCATGGTCACTGCATCGGCAGCTATGGCAGGGGTTGCGGGAACAGATTTGGCGTCAGTTCAGGGTGCGATTCGTGATCTTGGCGGCGCCTGCTCTGCATGTCATCGCGAATACCGCCAACGCGATGATTGATGCGTAAACACTGGTTTATTGGTGCGGGGGTGGTTGGCATTACGGTGGCGTACAGCGTCACGGCAGCGCGCCCCCTCGCGCCTGAACGATTGGAGATTGGCCAGATCGGGAGCGCCACTGACGGTTCACTGATTTTTGCGGCTGCGGGCTGTGGGTCGTGTCACAGACAAGACGGGACCGACGCGCTGGCAGGTGGCAAAGCATTTGTAAGCGACTTTGGCACGTTCTATGCGCCCAACATTTCCATGGATGTAGATCACGGCATTGGCGGGTGGTCGGATTATGACATCGCCAATGCGATGATGGCAGGTGTGTCGCCAGACGGCGCGCATTACTATCCGGCATTTCCCTACACGACCTATGCAAAGATGGATCCGCCCGATGCGCTTGACCTGATCGCCTACCTGCGCACCCTGCCAAGCGATGCCACACCATCGCGCGCCCACGACGTTGGCTTTCCGTTCAACATCCGCCGATCCCTTAGCGGTTGGAAATTCCTGTTCGCGGGCACGGACTGGGTGATGCAAGACGTAGACACACCAGAACTGGAACGTGGCCGCTATCTTGTGGAAGCCATGGGGCATTGCGCCGAATGCCACACTCCACGCAATGCGTTGGGTGGATTAAAGAGGGGTGAATGGATGCAAGGCGCGGCCAATCCATCGGGTGAAGGACGCATTCCGTCACTCCACCCCGATGATCTGGGATGGAGTGGGGGAGACATTGCCTACTACCTCGACACCGGGTTCACGCCAGATTTTGACACTGTCGGCGGTGAAATGGTCGATGTGGTCGAGAATATCGCGCAGTTAAACGACGTGGATCGCGATGCAATCGCGGCGTATTTGCTGGCGTTGTATTAACAATTGGTAGCAGTTACCGACATTAATCGCCGGTTATCGCAATAGTGCCTTTCACAATCATAATAGCCGCGGCAATGTCACGGGCAAAATCACGCACCCAGTTTTTCCATCCGTGCCGCGCGCAGTTTCGCGAAATCATCGCCGGCATGGTAGCTTGACCGCGTGAGCGGTGTCGAAGACACCATCAGGAACCCCTTATTGTAGGCGGTCTTTTCATATCCGGCGAATTCGTCCGGCGTCACAAAACGATCAACCTTGTGGTGCTTGGGTGTTGGTTGCAGATACTGACCAATCGTCAGAAAATCGATATCCGCTGCGCGCATGTCTTCCATCACCTGCGTCACAGATTGTTTGTCTTCACCCAAGCCAACCATGATTCCCGACTTGGTGAACATCGTTGGATCAAGTTCCTTCACCCGCTGCAACAGTCGCAATGAATGGAAATACCGCGCGCCTGGGCGCACTTCGGGATATAGGCCCGGCACGGTTTCAAGGTTGTGGTTGAACACGTCCGGGCGCGCCTCAACGACGATTTCCAGAACTTTCGGATCACATCGAATAAAGTCCGGCGTCAAGATTTCAATCGTGGTGTTCGGGGCTTGCTTGCGGATTGCGCGAATGGTTTGGGCGAAATGTTCGGCACCGCCATCAAGCACATCATCGCGATCCACTGATGTAATCACCACGTGGTTCAGGCCAAGCTTTTTGACAGCATCAGCCACGCGACCCGGTTCAAACACATCCAAATCTTCGGGTGGCTTGCCCGTTGCTATATTGCAGAAGGTGCAGGCCCGCGTGCAAACCTCGCCCATAATCATCATCGTGGCGTGACCTTGGGACCAACATTCGCCAACATTTGGGCAGCCGGCCTCTTCGCACACAGTGGTGAGTTTGTGTTCGCGTATAATATCCCGCGTTACCTTGTAGCCGTCGCTGGTCGGCGCTTTGACGCGAATCCAATCGGGCTTTTTGGGCTGCGGGCTATCCTCGCGACGCTGCTTTTCAGGGTGGCGTTGGGCCGGAATTTTCAGATCGCGCAGTGACATCGGCTTCTCCTCTTGCCCAACACTTATGCAAGACTGCGCCATTTGTCCAAGGGTCTCAAGGGTGCGGGTTGCGGGATTGCTCAAAGCGCATGGCTAACACGTTCAATCGACGCTTTCAGCCGACACATTTAACCAATTCGAGGGCCAAGTTCACCGCTGTCTTCGTAGTGCAAGACCAGCCGCTGTAGTGCGATGCGCAGCACAACCTTGCCAGACCGCGCGGCCCAACCCATGTGCTTTTCGGTTATTTCTAACCCTTCGAGCAGGCAACAGCACCGCAACGCCACTTCGGACAAGCCGGGCCCCAGAAACGCAAGCGCCGCACGAACCTTTGGCGCCGCCCCTTTTCCTGTCGTGTCGATCTGCTGGTAGGTTTCAATCAAAGTGAGCACGTCTTGCCAATCTGGCGCCGCTTTGTCGCCGCGAATCTGACCGATCTGCGCCAATTCGTAATCTTCGCGCAACCGCTCAGCCGCGCGCACCATGGTGCGGTTCAAAAACGGGTTCCCGTCGCGGTCCTTGCGCCGCGACAACGCCACCACGGGGCTTTCTTGTAACGCCATCCGCGCCACTATCGGCTTGTCGTGCGGACCGTCCATCCACGTGCCAACACCGCTGGCGGCGCCCTCAAACGCTGTCGGTCCCTCGGCCATGGCGCGAGCGCAGTTTTCAGTTTGCGCCATCAATTCGCGCAGCGCCACACGCCCCGCAGGGGTGATGCGGTAGCGCAGGACACGCCCGACAGTTTGCCCCCCCGAAATCCACCCGCGCAACGCCAACATCATCGCCGTAACGGAGGGTAATTTGCTGCCGCGATCCGCCTCTCCTTGATTTGCGTCTTGCAAAATGACCCCTTGTTCCGTGCCCATCGCGATGGCCAGAATGGTGCCTGGCGTGGCAAGGCAGCGCAGGGCTTGCATTATTTCCAAACTGCTCGGGCTCGGTGTGGCGCTGTTTTCGGCCGCCAATTCTTTGATCGCGCGGTCCACAAGCGGGTCATCGCGGCGCGTTTCGATCTTTCGTATTTGACGCATAATCGTTGAAGCATGACATGATTGCGATCGCGCCAAAACCCGAATGGGCTGTCCCATTTCCGTGTGAAAAACGTAGTTGCGCACGTCCACCGGCACCCATGCAGGCACCGCGTGGCTTGCGCGTTTTGCGTCCACCATCCTAATCCTCATTTCCCAATTTTCGACCCTGCAAGTTCGAAAATATTATGCAGCCTTTGCGTGCAATTGTTTCCGATAGGTTAACTTTACCCACAGATCCCTATGATTGTTTCTAAATGGTAACCAATTGTAAACGCACCGAACGCTCAAAGTTATCCACACGCAAAAACCCCTATAGGTTGTGTCACCTTGTAGACAAATCAATGAGGGAGACTCACTATGGAAGACGTTTTGAAAATGATTTCGCGGCTCAAACGCCCAACGCTTCTGGTCCGAACCGCGCGCCACGGACTTCAAGATTATAACCGGATCGTGCACCTGCGCCGACTGCTCAAAACCGAGGCCCTGCCAGGGCCCAGTCATGCGATTGTCAGGCTGATGGAACTCGAGGCGGTTGCTGATCAGCTTCGCGTTGCCAAACGGGCGGAATATTCTGTTGCACGGCACATAGAAATGATCGTGGCCATGATGTGTGAAGCGCGGATTCTCAAGGCATCAAACGCATCGCGTGAACGAACCCAATCACCGACATAGCCAAAGCCGTGTCGCGGGCCTGTTATGGGCCTACGACACGGATCCGTCCTACATAAAGCTGTCGGGCATAGACGCCTTTTTCGCGGCCACATAGGCGTCAAGATTGGCGCGGATTTCAGGGTCGAGGGGGGGGGCGACATAGGTGTCGATCAGCTTGGCCACCCGCACAGATGCGAGTGCTTGGCTGTCGCGTGCCCCCTCTTCTTCCCACGTCTCGAATGGTTTGTAATCAAACACTTCCGAGCGCCAGAACGCCGACTTGAAATTCTTTTGGGTGTGTTCGCAGCCCAGATAGTGCCCGCCGGGACCGACTTCGCGAATGGCATCCATGGCTTGCGCATTTTCGTCGATTTCGACACCCCGCGCGATGTGATGCAGCGTGCCTAGCTGGTCCGCGTCGAGCACGAATTTTTCAAAGCTGGCGACAAGCCCGCCTTCGAGCCAGCCACACGAATGCAGCATGAAATTCACGCCTGACAACAGGCCCATGTTCAGGCTGTTGGCCGTTTCATAAGCCGCCTGCGCGTCGGGCAATTTTGATCCGCAGAACGAACCCGCAGAGCGGTACGGCAGACCCATGCGTCGGGCCAACTGCCCTGCCCCATTGGTGATATGTGCCGCTTCGGGCGTGCCAAAAGTCGGCGCCCCGGAATTCATGTCGATCGAGGTCACAAAGGTGCCGAAAACCACTGGCGCACCGGGGCGAATAATCTGGCTGTAGGCGACGCCCGCCATGACCTCTGCCAGAACCTGCGTCAGCGTTCCGACCACGGAAACTGGCGCCATAGCACCGCCAACAATAAACGGGCTGATGATCGCGGCTTGGTTGTGTGCGGCATAGATTTCCAAGGCGCCCATCATCGTCGCATCAAACGTCAAAGGTGAATTAATGTTAATAAGGGATGTCATCACTGTATTGTCGCGCACGAAGTCTTTGCCGAACAGGATCTCGCACATTTCAACGCTGTCTTGCGCGCGGCTAGGTTCGGTCACGGACCCCATGAACGGCTTATCGGACAACGTCATGTGCGCCATCAACATATCAAGGTGACGTTTGTTGACGGGAACATCTGTGGGTTCGCACACTGTGCCGCCCGAATGGTGCAGCCACTTTGACATATAGCCAAGTTTTACAAACTTTTCGAAGTCCGCAATCGTCGCGTAGCGCCTCCCGCCTTCGGCGTCGCGCACGAACGGCGGGCCGTAAACTGGTGCCAACACCAGATTATTGCCGCCCACAGTGACAGATCGTTCGGGGTTGCGGGCGTGCTGGACAAATGTGCTCGGCGCGGTTGCGCACAGCTTGCGCGCCAATCCTTTGGGGATGCGCACGCGTTCACCGGTAACTTCAGCGCCGACGGATTTCCAACGCTCAAGCGCCGCAGGATTGTCCACAAACGCCACCCCGATCTCCTCGAGAACGGTCTCAGCATTGGCCTCGATAATGTCCAGCGCCTCATCGGACAGCATCTCAAGATTCGGGATATTCCGCTCGATCGTTTTGGCGGTGTCAAAGCTGACGGCGGTGCGTTCTGCCCTCCGCGCAGCCCCACCGCCGCCGCGTCCACGCCGTGCGCCGCTTGCTGGTGCTTGTTCGGTTACGTCAGTCATAGCTTTAACCCCAAAAGAATCCTGTTGATGCAAACGCTATACCGCATGGACGTTTGCGCTTGGGATTAAGCGGCGATTGGGTGGCGAAAGCGACATTGTGCGCGTCACCACGCCCTTGCACACAGGGGCATGTCGATTTACGAGACAATATGGACATAGACACACACGACTGCCTTCTCATTATCGACTTCGGATCCCAAGTGACGCAGCTGATTGCGCGACGTTTGCGTGAACAGAACGTCTATTGCGAAATTCACCCCTATCAGAACGTCACCGACGCGATGTTGGCCGACCTGACCCCCAAGGCCGTCATCCTGTCGGGCGGGCCGGATTCGGTCACTCGCGGGGGCAGCCCGCGCGCGCCCGACAGCCTATGGACCATGGGCATTCCGGTTCTTGGTATTTGCTACGGACAGCAAACAATGATGCAACAATTGGGCGGTCTGGTTGAGGGCGGCAAGATTTCTGGCGGCGGCGGCACCGCTGAATTTGGCCGCGCCAAGGTTACATCTGCGGGCACGCTTGATCTGTTGGATGGCTGGTTTAGCGATGGCCCTGAACAGGTTTGGATGTCACACGGCGACCACGTCTCGAAGATCGCACCGGGGTTTGAGGTTTATGGAACCTCCCCCAATGCGCCGTTTGCAATTATTGCCGATGCATCGCGTCACTACTACGGCGTGCAGTTTCATCCCGAAGTCCACCACACGCCGCGCGGCGCGAAGTTGTACGAGAATTTCGTGCGCCTTGCAGGTTTCAAAGGCGGCTGGACGATGGACGCCTACCGCGACATCGCAATTGCGAAAATTCGCGAACAAGTCGGTGACAAACAGGTGATCTGCGGTCTGTCTGGTGGCGTGGATTCGTCCGTTACGGCTGCGTTGTTGCACGAAGCGATTGGTGATCAGCTGACCTGTGTGTTCGTGGATCACGGGTTGTTGCGCCTGAACGAAGCTGATGACGTCGTGGCCATGTTTCGCGACAACATGAACCTCAAGGTCATCTACGCTGACGAAAAAGAACTGTTTCTTGGCGCACTCGAGGGTCAAAGCGACCCCGAAACAAAGCGTAAAATCATTGGTGGCTTGTTTATCGATGTGTTCCAGAAATATGCAAATGAGATCGAGGGCGCTGAGTTCTTGGCGCAAGGCACATTGTATCCCGATGTGATAGAAAGCGTGTCGTTTTCTGGCGGTCCAAGTGTCACCATCAAGAGCCATCACAATGTCGGCGGTTTACCCGAAAAGATGGGCCTTAAACTGGTCGAACCGTTGCGGGAATTGTTCAAAGACGAAGTACGCGCGCTGGGGCGTGAACTTGGCTTGCCGGCTTCGTTTATTGGTCGCCACCCGTTCCCTGGCCCGGGTCTCGCGATCCGTTGCCCGGGCGAAATTACCCGTGAAAAGCTCGATATTCTACGTCAAGCCGACGCGGTCTATATCGACCAAATCCGCAAACACGGTTTGTATGACGAAATTTGGCAGGCCTTCGTCGCCATACTGCCTGTGCGCACAGTTGGCGTAATGGGCGACGGACGCACCTATGACTTTGCCTGCGCCTTGCGCGCGGTGACGTCGGTTGACGGTATGACCGCCGATTACTATCCGTTCAGCCATGATTTCCTTGGCGAAACGGCAACGCGGATCATCAATGAAGTCGCGGGCATTAACCGCGTCACCTACGACATTACATCCAAACCCCCCGGCACGATTGAATGGGAATAAGACGGCTGGCTCGATTTTCGGGCTGGCTGTTTAAATGGGGAACTGCTGCGTTCGTGGTGATGACACTGTCGATGCTGGCTTGGACGTTCCTGTGGCCCGAACCTGACGTGCGCGCCCTGCAATCCGCCGATGCAATCGTATGCATGGGAGGCAGCATGAGTGCGGACGGAACACTCGCCGCATCGACCCTGACGCGCGTTGAACGCTGTGTGCAACTGTTTGAGGCAGGGCTGGCCCCCGTGATCATCTTTTCCGGCGGCATCGCGCGCCCAACTGGTCCGAGCGCGGGCGCGCAGATGGGTCGTTTCGCCATGACCCTTGGAGTGCCGCAAGACGGCGTTATTGCGGAAGGTCTGGCGCAATCAACGTTGCAGAACGCTTTGTTCTCACTGCCACTGATCCCGAACGCCGAACGTATCATCATCGTCACCGAAGCCTTCCATTTGCCGCGATCTTGGGCGTCGTTTCGCTGGGCGCAATGGGAACTTGGCCATCCTGCGACATCATTCACGTTGGTGATGTCCGAAGACGTGCGTCGCAACCCACTGACGGGGGATGTTCGATGGAACATGCTTGTGCGTGAAAGTCTTGCTATCTGGTTTAACGCAGTGCGGGCTGCGGCTTATTCTGTGGCGCCGCACGACCCCGTTGATTGGCTTCATTGACGTTTACTTGCGCGCAAACCAGTTGCCTCATCCGCGATGAAACACCAGTTTTGTGGGACGGGAGTTGCCGCGCGGCTAATCGTTAACGCAGCGCCGCCACAATCAAATCCGACGACATTTCACCCACTGAACAGACGGCAAAATCGTGTGCGGTGTAGCCGATGTCATACCATTGCGACCGCGCAGCCAAACCAACGGTGACGCGCGGACCAGTATTGATAGGCTGACGCCCCCAATGAGCATCGGTAAATGGCTCAGCGGCGAAAAGCTGGTTCAAATCTGCGGGCGCAAGACCCGCTGACGCCATCAGCACACCCGCCACACAATCAACCTGCCGCTTGACCATACCGCGCAACGCGTCTTCTTCACTGCGTTGATTGCGAATCGCGCGCAAAGCAACGTCTGCGACCCCGTGGCGCACTTGGATGGCGTGGCCCAACACATGCGCCATATCTTAGGACCCTTGCGGTCGGGTCGCGAAATCGTCGCTAACAAAGATCGTATTGTTTGACGCGCAATAGCCTATGTGGGGGTTAGAATTTGACCCACCACCACAGGCCGCGTTCAAATCGGCGCGCGCCTCAACGTCAGGAAGCTGCGCAAACAGCGCCTGCGCGGTTTGATGAACGGCCATCGGATCGGCAGCTACGGACTGGCAAACGGATGCGGCAAGTGCTGCTAGCATAAGGACAATTTTCATCACACCATCACGCGCACTTGCGCTGGCCGTGTCAAGCTGGCAGCACTGACATAATAACTTGGAACACCATAATGTCAGATACCATTCGCGCCGCCCTTTGGATGATCGGCGCAATCGTTTCGTTCACATCCATGGCCATCGCAGGCCGCGCAGTCAGCGTCGAGCTCGACACGTTTGAAATCATGATGTTTCGCAGCATAACGGGACTTGTCGTGGTGCTGATCGTGGCCAGCGTTGCGGGAACGTTGCGCCAAGTGAACCGCGAACAATTCAGTCTGCACGTCACCCGCAACCTTGCGCATTTCATTGGGCAGAACCTGTGGTTTTTTGCCCTGCCCCTGATCCCGCTGACGCAGCTTTTTGCTCTGGAATTTACTTCACCGATCTGGGTTATTCTGTTGGCGCCGTTTTTGCTGGGCGAGCGCCTTGCCCCAATCGGGGTTCTTGGCGCCGCGATGGGGTTCATTGGTGTGATGATCGTGACGCAGCCTTTTCAAACCGAAATATCGGTTGGCACCGTTGCCGCAGCCTGCGCCGCAGTGTCATTTGCCTTTACCGCGATCTTCACCCGCAGATTGACTCGTACACAATCCATCACCTGCATCATGTTCTGGCTGACATTGATGCAGGCGGTCTTCGGCATCATCGGTGCGGGCTATGACGGCGACATCGCCTTGCCGTCTGTCATTGCGTTGCCGTGGATCATTCTGATCGGGTTTGCAGGTCTTTTGGCGCACTTCTGTCTAACCAAGGCCCTGTCGCTGGCCCCTGCGAATATTGTCATGCCCATCGATTTCATTCGCTTGCCGGTCATCGCGATTGTCGCAGCGCAGATCTACGGCGAAGTGCTTGACCCATGGGTCTTTGTTGGGGCGGCGATCATTTTCGGAGCCAATTATTTGAATATTTCCTTCGGCCAGCGCCCTGTCAGATCAAAGTGACGTTACGGAGTTCGCATGAAATCGAGGCAAACGTATAGTACATGCTCAAAACATTTGACCAAAACGCAGCTCCTTCAGTAAAGAGAAAATAGGGAAAAACCATTCACTAGTGGTTAAGGGATGAGAAATATGAAAAATTTCACGACAGCAGGTGCGATCCTGTTTATGACACGAGCATCGCAACCGCAGGCGGTCTTGACCGTTCAGGCCAAGGCATTGGCGCTATTTTTGAAGACGGCGACTACGCAGAGCTGAGCTTTGGTTCTGTTTCACCAAGCATTTCGGGTGTTGGCTTTGCAACTGGTTTTGGCGGCGTTGGTGCATCATCTGGCAACATTGCAAATAGCTACGTCCAACTCGGTATGGCCTACAAATCGCAGCTGAATGATCAGTTCTCGTTGGCCATCATTTACGACCAGCCCTTTGGGGCGGATGTTGAATATGCAACGCCTGGATATGTCCTCGCGAGTCCACCACCTGGTGTTGTGGCGAATTCCGGCGCACGCGTCGAAAGTGACGGCATAACCGTTCTTGGTCGGTATGAGATCAACCAGAATTTTAGCGTTCATGGCGGCATGCGTTACATTCAAGCGAGTGGCTACTATAGCTTCACCTTGGCGGCGCCACCCGATGGTTATGCATCCAATTACGCAAGCAACGGTGGTTTTGGGTATGTTCTCGGCGGCGCGTATGAGCGTGACGACATCGCAATGCGTATTGCCCTTACCTATAGCAGCGAAATCGATCTAGAGCTCGCGGGTGATCAGGGTGGCAACACCCTCACAGCCAATCTGCCCGAAAGTGTTAACCTCGACTTCCAGACAGGCATCGCCGCTGACACGCTCTTGTTCGGCTCGGTCCGCTACGTCGCTTGGGACGGTTTCATGTTGGTTGACAGCAACAACCCAACACTCGTTGGTAATATCCTCGCCTATGATGATGACGTCTACACCTACAATATAGGTGTCGGTCGCCGGTTGTCGGATGCTTTTTCTGCATCGTTCGCAATTGGCTATGAAAAAGGCACGGGTGAAACGACAGGCAACCTTGGCCCAACGGACGGTTACATCAGTTATCAGATTGGCGGCGCCTATACGCTCAACAACGGTATCGAAATTTCCGGTGGTGTTCGTTACATTGATCTGGGTGATGCAGTCACGAACGCTCCCGTCAGCGGTGATTTCAGCGACAACGATGCTGTCGCAGTTGGCCTTAAGGTCGCATACAACTTCTGATACAGACTGGATCGTGATTTGGCCCCGTCTGTTTGCGCAGGTGGGGCTTTTTCGTTGCCCCGATCACTTGGTCACGCTAGCAAAGCCAGATGAAATACCAAACCGCCTCTGACTGGACAAATGCCGCGCAAAAACGCGTGTTGTTGTTCGCCATGTCCGGACTTGGGAAAACCCACGTGTCCGCGATGTTGCGCGATACGCGCGACTGGTTCCACTATTCCATCGATTACCGAATTGGCACGCGATACATGGGTGAATACATCGCCGATAACGCCAAGGCCGAGGCGATGAAGGTGCCGTTTCTGCGCGAACTGCTGCTGAGTGATAGCATCCACATCGGGTCAAACATCAGCTTTGATAATCTCACGCCGGTCAGCACCTATTTGGGCAAACCGGGTGACCGCTCTAAGGGCGGATTGGCGTTGGCGGAATACCAGCGCCGTCAGGATCAGTTCCGCCGCGCCGAAATCGACGCGTTGCGCGACACGCCGTATTTTATTGATCGCGCGCAGGCCCTTTATGGCTATCCGCATTTCGTCTGCGACACCGGTGGGTCGATCTGTGAATGGGTCGATGCGAACGATCCAGCCGACCCTGTGTTGAAAATGCTGTCCGACAGTTGCCTAATGGTCTGGATCAAAGGCAGCGATGATCACACATCAGACCTTGTTCAGCGTTTTGACAAAGCCCCCAAACCAATGGCCTATGAGCCGGAATTTCTTCTAGCTGCTTGGAACGAATATCTGATTGAAAACAAATTCGTAGAGGGTGATGTTGACCCAGATACGTTCATCCGCTGGACCTATGCGCGCGCGCTGGCGCACCGCCAACCCCGCTACGAAGCCATCGCAAAAAACTGGGGCATTTTCGTGCAGGCATCCGATATGGGATCCGTGCGCGACGAAGCCGATTTTGTGGCCGTTATCGCGCAGGGCCTTGCGGCACACAGCTAGCCAACTTACCAGCTTTCCAACACAGGACTAATAACATGCCCATCCGCCTCCCCAAATCTTTGCCCGCCTTTGACGTGTTGTCGCGTGAGGGCGTGATGGTGATGGGACAGACCGCGGCAGACCAACAAGATATCCGACCTATGCGGATAGGTATCCTGAACCTGATGCCCAAGAAAATTCAGACGGAAAATCAATTTGCCAGGCTGATTGGCGCCACGCCGTTGCAGATCGAACTGACGTTGATCCGCATGTCAGAACACGAGGCCCGAAATACGGCCGCCGACCACATGGAAGAATTCTACCGCACCTTCCAAGTGGTGAAGGATCAAAAATTCGACGGTCTTATCATCACCGGCGCACCTATCGAACACCTCGACTTTGAGGATGTCACCTATTGGGACGAGTTGTGCGAGGTTATGGATTGGACCCAAACAAACGTCCATTCCACTTTTGGGGTGTGTTGGGGCGGCATGGCGATGATCAACCATTTCCACGGCGTCAAGAAACACCTGCTGAAAGACAAGCTTTTCGGGTGTTACCGCCACATGAACTTCGCCCCTCAAAGCCCCTATCTTAGGGGGTTTTCTGACGAAATGGCGATGCCAGTCAGCCGCTGGACAGAGATGAAGCGCGACGAGATTGACGCCGCCGGCTTGAAGACGCTGCTGCATTCAGACGAAGTTGGTCCTGCGCTGGTTGAGGACCCCGATCATCGTGCACTTTATGTGTTCAATCATTTTGAATACGACAGCGACACGTTGAACCAAGAATACCTACGCGATTTGGCTTCAAACCAGATTGAGGGAGCGCAGATAAAGGTGCCGGTGAACTATTTCCCCAATGATGATCCAACCAAATCGCCGCCAAATCGTTGGCGTAGCCACGCACATCTCCTTTACGGCAATTGGATTTCTGAAATTTATCTGACGACGCCCTATGACATTGAACAGATTGGGCTGAGCAGCACCGACCTGCGCGCTGCGTCCGGTAGCGATCCCGACGTTACGGAATAACTGAAACTCTGTCAGCGCGGTTTGCGTTTCTTTTCGCGAACCCTATGTAAAAGCGTGAAACATGAAGCAGGTAGTGTCGGTGTCCGTAAAAATAATAGCCACCCTTTCAATCGCAGCCCTCGCCGGATGTGCGGTTCTGACTGATCGCCATTCTGGCGCCCGCGCGACTGCGGCAGAACGTGCGTTTCCGCCGATGGGTCAATTCATCGACGTGAACGGGCGCCAAGTACATGCCGTCGTCGCTGGCAGCGGTCCTGATGTGGTGTTGATCCACGGTGCAGGCGGCAATACCCGAGAATTCACATTCGCCTTCATGGATCGATTGACCGATCGCTACCGCGTCATCGTGTTTGACCGTCCCGGGTTGGGCTATACAGATCGTGTGTCAGAGGAGTTTGAAGGCGCGTTCAACACCGCCGCAGAAAGCCCAGCCCAGCAAGCCGCGATGCTTCAGGCAGCTGCCGCGCAATTGGGCGCGGGCACGCCCATCGTTGTGGGCCATTCCTACGGCGGCTCGGTCGCGCTGGCGTGGGCGCTGAACCACCCAGATAACGTCGCGGGCGTCGTCAACCTTGCCGGTCCGTCGCACCCATGGCCCGGAGATTTAGGCGCCTATTACAAGGTGAACGGGTCAGCCGTTGGCGGCGCCTTGGTGGCGCCAATGATTGCGGCCTTCGCGACACAAACACAGATCGAGGGCGCGATTGAGAGTATTTTTACACCGCAATCCGTGCCGGACGGATATATGGACTACATCGGCGCGATCCTCACCATCCGCCCCGCCAGCTTTCGCGCCAATGCGCGGCAGGTGAACAGCCTGCGCCCGCATATCGTTCAAATGGCAACGCGCTATGCGTCCGAATTTAGCGTGCCACTGGAAATCCTGCACGGCGATCTAGATACGACCGTGCCTCTCGACATCCACTCAATCCCGTTGAAAGCCGCCGTTCCTCACGCCAATCTAACAGTGCTGGAAGGCGTCGGACACATGCCACACCACGCCGTACCGGACCTGGTTGAGGCTGCGATTGATCGCATCGCGCTGCAAGCGCGATTGCGCTAAGCAGCGCGCGTCCGCATAGTGGACCAAACCCCTACAGACGATGAAAATATGAGGCCAATCTTATGACCGACCTGCCCTTTGACGGCCAAATCAGCCGTTATTTTCGCGAAGACGCGCCGCAGCCGGTCCGCGATGAGATAGAGGGCAAGAAAAAGGGCGAAATCCTCGCCACTGATTCCCCCTATGCCAAGAAATGGAAACGGGCGCACTATGATGCCGCCCTAGAGGCATTGCAGATCGAATTGGTCAAGATGCAAGCTTGGGTCCGTGAGACAGGACAGCGCGTCGCTATTGTTTTTGAGGGGCGCGATGCAGCAGGCAAAGGTGGAACGATCAAACGCTTCCGTGAGAACCTGAACCCGCGTGGTGCGCGACTGGTGGCGTTGGGCAAACCAACGGAGGCCGAGGCCGGTCAGTGGTATTTCCAACGCTACATCCAACACTTGCCCACCGCCGGAGAGATCGTATTTTTTGACCGCTCATGGTATAATCGCGGTGTCGTTGAAAAGGTTTTTAGATTTTGCAAGGATGAGCAGCGCGACAAATGGTTTGAACAGGTGAACCCGTTCGAACAGATGCTGGTCGACGAAGGCATCAAGGTTTTCAAGATTTGGCTGACGGTGGATCGTGCGGCGCAGTTGCAACGATTTATGGACCGCGAAAGTGACCCGTTGAAGCAATGGAAACTCAGCTGGATCGACGTTGAGGGTCTGAAAAAGTGGGACGCGTACACCACCGCGATTGTTGAGACTTTGGACAAGACCCACACCGATAACACGCCGTGGTTGGTTGTACGCAGCGCCGACAAGCGCCGCGCACGGGTGAACGCCATTCGCGCGGTGCTGCGCCAGTTGGATTACACCGGTAAAGATGCCAAAGCATTGGGTGAGGTCGATGACAAAATCGTCAGTGGGCCTGAATTTATAATGGAGTTTTCAGGTGGCTAAACGCGGCTATCATCACGGTGATCTGAAACGCGCCTTGGTCGATGGCGCGTTGCGTTTGATCGAAGAAAAAGGCCCGACGGGTTTCACCCTTTCTGAGGCCGCCCGCGAAGCTGGCGTGACCCCCGCCGCTGTCTATCGTCACTTTGAGGGGCGCGAAGACCTGATCGCCGAAGCCGCACGTCAAGGGTATGAGATTTTCGCCGATCTGATGGAATACGCCTACGCCAAAGGCCAGCCATCTGCGCTGGCGTCTTTCGAGGCCACGGGCCGCGCTTATCTTGCGTTCGCGCGCAAATATCCCGGACACTACGTGGCGATGTTTGAGTCAGGCATTTCAATCCAGCGCACGCCGGAACTCAACGAAGTGGCGACACGTGCGATGGGCGTGCTGGAACGTGCAGCTGTGGAACTTTCCAAGCACATTCCAGAAGAAAAACGCCCGCCACCACAAATGTTCAGCGCCCATATTTGGGCCCTGTCGCACGGGGTCGTGGAATTGTTCGCCCGCGGCAACCCCGGCACGAAATCACCGTTCCCGCCAGAAGAGTTGCTGGAATCCGGGATCGGGGTTTATCTGCGTGGCTTGGGGTTGGTGCGACCTGACAACGAGTAGTTGAACCTGTCGTTCTCGAATTTGCTTTGCAAATCCGATCCGCTGGAGGGCCAGCCCTCCAGACCTCCGGAGATATTTTTAAAGCAAAGACAAATCAAAAGACGGCGAAGAAAAAGGGCGCAACCGATTGGTGCGCCCCTCTTTGTGTCGAGCTGTTCTGAAAGCTTGGCGCTTGACAGATGAACTTCGTCCCTGTTGCCGGACATTGGGGTACTTTACCCCAGTCCGTGAAAGGGGCACCAAATGGGACAACATCGACGCAATTATACAGACGATTATAAGGCAGCTGCAGTTGAGCGGTTATATGAGCCTGGTGCGACGCAAGGCAGCGTTGCCAAGGAGCTTGGGATCACTGGGACGCAGCTGAAGACGTGGCGCTTGGAAATTGAGGCGTTTGGCTCAGTTGAAGCCAAACGGCGTCAGCAGGCGGATGCGGCTGAATTGCTCCACCTTCGCAAAGACAACAAGCGGCTTGCTGAGGAAGTGGAGATTTTGCACAAAGCATCCGCTTTTTTTCGCGGCGCGGGCGGTGAAACCATGACGAACAAGCGTGCTTTCGTCACCGCCCATAAAGCTCAATACGCGGTTTCAATATTATGCCGTCTTCTAGAGATATCCCGGGGCTGGTTCTACGGGTTCCCAGCCAGTCAGCCTGCACGTGATCAGCGTCAAGCTAATCGCGACGCTCGGGATCAGGCGTTGCTTCCCAAGATAAAAACCTTCTTCAAGGCCAGTAAGAAATGTTATGGATCAAAGCGTATTCACCAAGACTTACTGGCGGATAGTGAGGTCGTCTCCGAGCGCCGTGTTGCGAGAATAATGAAGGAACACAAGGTGTCCCCGCTTCTTCGCAAGCGTAGAAAGCCAATCACAACGGACAGCAATCATAAGCTGAAGCCATCCCCAAACTTGTTGGAACAGAAATTCCACAGCCAGACGCCTAATGCCGTTTGGCTGGCGGATATCACCTATATCGACACGGACGAAGGCTGGCTTTATCTGGCTGGCGTGAAGGACATGACCACGCGTGAGATCGTCGGTTGGGCGATGGAGGATCACATGCGTGCGGAGCTTTGCTGCGCCGCCCTCGAGATGGCTCTGGGACGCAGAGGCCCGGTTCCGGGATTGATACACCACTCCGATAGGGGCGGCCAATATGCTGGCGGGGACTATCGCAAGCTGATCAAAAAGGCGAAACTCACTCAATCCATGAGCCGCAAGGGCCAATGCCTCGACAATGCGCCGATGGAAAGCTTCTTTGCTTCATTGAAAAAGGAGATGGTTCACCAGCGGCGCTTTAGAACACACGCTGAGGCCAAGGCCGCCATCTTCGAATACATTGAGGTCTTCTACAACCGCCAGCGCCGTCATTCAGGCGTCGGCTACAAAACGCCAAAACAGGCTTTCGAAGATATGACTTGGAAAATGGCAGCATAGGGTCAATAAGCAAACTGTCCAGAAAACGGGACGAAGTTCACTTGCTCACCAATCACAGTGTCTACGTGTACCATAAATCGGCAACGGATGCGGTAGAAAAACTGACAATGGGTCTTCGCCCAGCTAGTAAACAAGGAGTCGCCGCTGGCCTTGAACTAATTAGACAGCAACTTGCCTGACAAATATATGGCTGGCCCATCTCAAAGGTGTTGAGCTACACATATCTACTTAAACAATTTAAAAAATTGTAGACCGCCCAGATTAACAACAGAATTTCTGCAGCATCACACGCCGAGGTTCACCTATCGACAAGGCTGGGAGCAATCTATAGCAGGGGCAAATAAGACACACTAAAGTTCAATATATAGGTTGCGGCCCACAAGCGGGCACATTATATTGAGAAAAAGGTCACTTTATGAAAAACTACCTCCTCGTTTCATCTGATACGTACGATGTTAATGATGCTGTTACTGCCTCTTACGCAATCGCAAGTGAACGCCTGAAACGAAAAGTCTGGCCTCTTTACAGGCGGACATCATTCGCTACGAAAATATTACATGGCGACTATTGCTTGATCTATACTGCAGGCGGGAAAAAAATCAGTCAGTGTGTTGTTGCCTCTGCCCGCGTGCACAGTGTCGAAAGAGGTCGACGATCAGATTTGTTTGAAATCGAAGAACTACTAGTTGACAGTCCTGACAGGGTAATAAATTTTGAAACTGTGAACTGGTTTCATAAACCGATCTCGCTCAGACCACTCCTGAAGAAATTGGAAATCACCAAATACACAGCTTAGGCTCAAGTTTCAAATGCAACACTCAGAGCCCTTTGGGCATAGGATGTTGTGATGGACATACGAAGCAAGCACCTCAGCAGCGAGGACCGTGGCGTGATATTAGCCGAGCATAATAGGGGCAGCAGTCAGCGGTTGATCGGCCAGCTTTTGCATCGCCCGGCGAGCACGATCTGCCGTGAGCTGGCGCGAGGTCGGCAGGAAGACGGCAGCTATTGCCCGCAAGCGGCGCGGCAGGCCTATGATGCCCGGCGTGCGCGCTGCCGCCGCAAGCGCAAGCTTGTGGAGGGGAGCGATCTTAATCGTTTCGTTCATGGCAAGCTCGTACATCTGCACTGGTCGCCTGAGCAGATTGCGCAGAGACTGCGTCTCATGAAGCCTGATGATCCATCCGCCCATGTGAGCCATGAGACCATCTATGCCGCGATTTACGCGCAGCCACGTGGTGGGCTGAAGGCGGCGATGATCGAGGCGTTGCGTCAAGCGAAGCCTAAGCGTGGGCTCAAGCGCAGGACAGCGGCGGGCAGTGCTATGGTCCCGGAATCATTGCGCATTATCAACCGCCCTGAAGAGATCGAAGCGCGACTGGTACCAGGCCATTGGGAGGGCGACCTCATCAAGGGCGCATTCAATCGCTCGTCAGTGGGGACCTTGGTCGAGCGCAAGACACGCTTTGTCATTCTTTGCAAAATGGACGGCAATGGGGCCGAGGCCGCGCTCGACAGCTTCACCCGCCAGATGAGACGACTACCCGCTGCTTTGCGCAAGAGCATGACCTACGACCGCGGCTCCGAAATGGCCTGCCACCCCGAACTCGCCAGACGGTTGAAGATCGATATCTGGTTCTGCGATCCGCATGCGCCTTGGCAGCGTGGCAGCAACGAGAACACCAACGGACTGCTGCGTCAGTACATGCCCAAAGGAACTGACCTGAACGGTGCAAGCCAAACATGGCTGAACGACGTTGCAAACCTGATGAACAACCGTCCGAGAAAAACTCTCGGTTGGAGAACACCCGCTGAAGCCATGGCCGACGAAATCGCGGCCTTCAAATCAACCGTTGCACTTGATGTTTGAATCCAAGCAGATAAGAATTGGGGCGCGTATATGCAGGGCGGATGTAAAATGCTTAGCGAAAAAGACGTTGCAGTAATTTTGAGTGTCGAGAGCGAAGTATGAAGACTATATCATTATTTTCTGGATGTGGCGGCATGGACTTTGGAATAAAGGCCGCTGGTTGTGACGTGGTTTTTGCAAATGATGTAATGAAATACGCTGCGGAAACCCATCGTAAATATTTTAAAGACACAGATTTCATCCATGGCGACATAAGAGAAATTAGCAATTTTCCAAGTACTGATCTAGTAGTTGGTGGATATCCATGCCAATCATTCTCAATGGGAGGAAATAGAAAACCTGAAAATGACCCGCGCACCTATTTATTTAAAGAATTTGCTCGTGCTGTTGAAGCAAGCAATCCAAAGTTCTTTATTGCCGAGAATGTATCAGGGCTAAAATCAGTACAGAATGGTCAATGGCTAAAACAACAGATAGATGTTTTTGAAGATATAGGAAATCACGGATACAATACGAGCTTCAAGATTATTAATTCACAGGACTACGGCGTCCCTCAACGAAGAAAGCGCTTATTTGTTATTGGTGTGCGTCGAGACTTAGGGGGTTACTTTCATTTCCCAACTGAAACGCATTGCAAGTTAGAAGATGTAAAGAAAACCGGTTTACTGCCCCATACTTCCCATGGAGAAGTAATTAAGCACTTGCCTAAGTGGCCCAGTGGAGAATTTTACGAGAGACCGCATGATCCGGAAGGTCACTTTTCTTGGTATTATATGTCTCGAAATCGAAAAGCTGAGTGGAATCGTCCGTCTTACACGGTGGTTGCAAACTTCAGGCATACAACGCTGCACCCAGCATCACCTACTATGAAGCTAACATGGTCTAACCTAGCTGATGGATTTAAGCAACGATGGGACTTTACTGACCATTTTGAGCACCTAGATCACGAGCCGGAAATGTTTAAGCTCGAAGAAGCAAGGCGTCTTTCATGGCGCGAAGCCGCTTGCATCCAGACTTTTCCCAGAGGATTTGAACCGGCAGGCGATCTTATGCGAAAATTTGAACAGATAGGTAACGCGGTACCTCCTAAATTAATTGAGGTAATCGCACACTGGTTAAAATCAGAGCAAGGACTAAAAGACTACGCGCCAACAGACGGAGTACAGAAAAAGGATAGCCAGCTAAAGCTACTTTAGGTTTCGTTTCACCATTTCATGATGAAGCTTAGGCTCAAGTTTCAAATGCAACACTCAGAGCCCTTTGGGCATAGGATGTTGTGATGGACATACGAAGCAAGCACCTCAGCAGCGAGGACCGTGGCGTGATATTAGCCGAGCATAATAGGGGCAGCAGTCAGCGGTTGATCGGCCAGCTTTTGCATCGCCCGGCGAGCACGATCTGCCGTGAGCTGGCGCGAGGTCGGCAGGAAGACGGCAGCTATTGCCCGCAAGCGGCGCGGCACCCTCCGTGCCAATAAGCGTGAGACAATTGACTGGCTAAAGTTTACACTTGAGGGCGTAGGAGAAGAACCATGGTTATGCCTTCACAATCACCACTTTCGCCAGATGCTGGATCTGGAGCCGTTTTGGCCCCGACGTCGCCTCCCCGCGTTGTTAATGCGCCGTTGGCTCCCACAGCGGAACTGACGAGCATCCCGAAGCGACGCAACTTCACAGCCAAATACAAACTGCGCATTCTGGATGAGACGGACCAAGTGGCAGACACTGGCGGGGTTTCCGCCATTCTACGGCGGGAGGGGCTTTATTCCTCTGCACTGACCGATTGGCGCCGTGCGCGGGCGGCCGGCACATTGGGTGCATTGCAGCCAATGCGCCGTGGCCCACAAAAGGCACCTGCCAATCCATTGCAAGCTGAGCTGGCCAAGGCCAACCGTGAGGTGACAGCCTTGCGGCGCCGTCTGGATCAGGCGGAAGCCATCATTGCCATCCAAAAAAAAGTGGCGGGACTTCTGGACGAGATGGAGCAGACGCAAGAGCGCAGCGGCAAATCATGATGGCCGTCGCGATTGCATTGCCCACCGGCAGCGGCTTGACCTCGGCTGTCTGCGCCGCGCTATCATTATCGCGCGCGAGCGTTCTTCGACAGCGTGCGGCGCTGACGGCACCACCACGCACACGCCCACCGCGCGCAGCGTCTTCGCGGGCTCTGCCGGAAAGGGAAAGAGACCAGGTATTGCACCACCTGCGCGAACCCCGCTTTGCGGATCAGACGCCCACAGAGGTCTTTGCCACCTTGCTGGATGAAGGCACCTATCTGTGTTCAATCCGCACGATGTATCGGATATTGGCCGCGCAGGGCGAAGTTGGCGAACGCCGCCGACAGCGCACACATCCCGTCTATCAAAAGCCTGAACTTCTAGCTGAAGCCCCCAATCAGGTCTGGTCTTGGGACATCACCAAGCTGAGGGGCCCGGTGAAATGGTCCTACTTCTATCTCTATGTCATCCTCGACATCTTCAGCCGCCGCGTTGTTGGCTGGCGCGTCGAGCACGCGGAGAGCGCCAGCCAGTTCAAAGAGCTGTTCATCGACGCGATGGAAAAACACGAGGTTCCACGCGATCAGCTGACATTGCATGCAGATCGCGGTGGGCCCATGAAGGCAAAGACGACAGCCCTGATGCTGGTTGATCTTGGTGTGCTCAAGTCCCACAGTCGGCCCCACACCTCCAACGACAACCCGTTCTCCGAAGCCCACTTCAAAACACTGAAATATCAGCCAGAGTTCCCCAAGAACTTTGAAACCATCGAGCAGGCTCGCGCATTCTGCCGCAGGTTCTTTGCATGGTATAACCAAGACCATCATCACGCCGGGATTGGTCTGATGACGCCCGACCAAATCCATTTTGGGCAGGCCCAAGAAATCTACACCGCGCGACAAGCAACACTAGACGCGGCATTCCTCGCCACGCCCGAACGCTTCGTACACAAACCACCAAAACCGCCTCAAATCCCGACCGCCGTCTGGATCAACCCACCAAAACCAACCGAAGAAACCCAAGCCTAAAGTCCAAAAGCCACTGTCTCAAAGTCGTTGACACGTTCCGGCAGGCCTATGATGCCCGGCGTGCGCGCTGCCGCCGCGAGCGCAAGCTTGTGGAGGGGAGCGATCTTTATCGTTTTGTTCATGGCAAGCTCGTACATCTGCACTGGTCGCCTGAGCAGATTGCGCAGAGACTGCGTCTCATGAAGCCTGATGATCCATCCGCCCATGTGAGCCATGAGACCATCTATGCCGCGATTTACGCGCAGCCACGTGGTGGGCTGAAGGCGGCGATGATCGAGGCGTTGCGTCAAGCGAAGCCTAAGCGTGGGCTCAAGCGCAGGACAGCGGCGGGCAGTGCTATGGTCCCGGAATCATTGCGCATTATCAATCGCCCTGAAGAGATCGAAGCGCGACTGGTACCAGGCCATTGGGAGGGCGACCTCATCAAGGGCGCATTCAATCGCTCGTCAGTGGGGACCTTGGTCGAGCGCAAGACACGCTTTGTCATTCTTTGCAAAATGGACGGCAATGGGGCCGAGGCCGCGCTCGACAGCTTCACCCGCCAGATGAGACGACTACCCGCTGCTTTGCGCAAGAGCATGACCTACGACCGCGGCTCCGAAATGGCCTGCCACCCCGAACTCGCCAGACGGTTGAAGATCGATATCTGGTTCTGCGATCCGCATGCGCCTTGGCAGCGTGGCAGCAACGAGAACACCAACGGACTGCTGCGTCAGTACATGCCCAAAGGAACTGACCTGAACGGTGCAAGCCAAACATGGCTGAACGACGTTGCAAACCTGATGAACAACCGCCCGAGAAAAACTCTCGGTTGGAGAACACCCGCTGAAGCCATGGCCGACGAAATCGCGGCCTTCAAATCAACCGTTGCACTTGATGTTTGAATCCAAGAAGTCCTTCAGTGATCATCCTAGAGTCATCAGGCCAGTAGTCATGCACTCTGTCAAAAGTGTCGAGCCTTTTAGGTGTTTCAAGCTCAAAAATTTGCGACGAGAATAAAGCATCAACTGCTCTTGGGTAATATTTTAGTTGCCCCCCTGACAGACCATACCAATCAAAAATTACTTTACCAGGATCTTTGGAAACGTAACCTCTTAATGCTCGGCCAGAGTAAATCCATCGATCAACTTTAGGGAATACAAGAGGAAATGAATGAATTTGATACTGTCGTACATCCTGATCGCACTGTTGGCGATAGGAAACACATAAATAAGTAGACGACGACAGGTCCAATTTTATCTGAGAGTTTTCCTCTTCATAAATCTTTTTTCCTTCAACATGCCAGTTGTGGATCGTTTGAAGAACACAATCACCAACTGCCGAAGGCTGTTCTTTATTTCGAAAATTAGCTTCGGTAAATCCCAACTAAGCATCTAGAGCATCGAACATTTTGGCGGGTGAGTTTGCGATTTCCATATAAACACGCTCGCCATTAACCAATCCATCAAAATTACGCCGGGAAAGTTGTTTCGACTTAACTGATATCCCATAGGCAATTGAGGAATCATCTAGAGACAGCGCAACTAAGTCAAAGATACTCTTACTTTCTGGTGGAGGATCACCCGTAAACAATTCTGAGAATACTCGTTCAATTTGCCGCCAGTTCGGACGTGTATGCCCATCAGGATCGCGTTCGGCACCACTACCGTCCCGAAATGTACTAAGCATCAAACGAATAGCCTCTAATTCAGCCCAAAGAGGATCGCGTGTTATAACGGGAAGTGTCATGAAAACCTACATAATGTCTATTTTAGATTATCTATCATGCACTAGTATTTGAGTCACGTATGTTATTGCGATGCAGACTACTGCAACCGTTTTCTGAGGCTAAGCAAAGCTTAAATCTATAATATCATGACTCAGAAGCGCACAAATGGTCCGGTCAGTTGCGACTGACATAAAACCGTCGTTCACACACCGTAGCCCCGCCACTAAGCGCTGTACGCTCCCACTACATCAAACTTTGATGTAAGCCTAATCGTCCAAGCCCGCATAAGCAGCCCGCACTTCAGCATCACCTACCGTTGTTGTGCGCTGTGTGCTGTAAGCTTATTAGTTGTATCGACGCTCTTTTCAAAAATAAAGCTTTTTCCACAAACGGCTTGTAAAACTTGTCAGTGTCCAACCCAGTGAGCTTATGAAAATTTTGATGGCTTTGCGAAAGTTGACTGATCGTTAATTGACTTTGAAAGCGAGTCGTTTGTTTTTTTAAGAGGGCAAATATTTCTTCAATTTCCGCCTTAGTTTCGGTTAAAAAATCCATCGATACTGATCCGATCTTGAAAAATGCAAATATCTGCGTCTTTCCATCATCCAACTTAAGCCAATCATCTGCCAGAGGAACTTCTACAGTTAACGAGCGCTCACCCAACGCTTTAAACAAATACCTCTCCCCAACTCCACCTTTGATTGTTGCCGGAAAATTTAACGATCCCGTTTCTGCATCTTTAGCTTCAAATATGAGAGGCTGGTCAAAGCTTAATCCCGTTAAACAAACAGAATGTGAATGCCAATTTCTAACTTCAGCTGTAAAGCTGCTGTCAAGCTTTTCACCCATTATGAACGGCCAAGTATCATCTAGCAGCTCATCCCAGTCTTCCTGCTCAACTTCAGTCCCTCCACCAAAGACGGTGCCCTCGTAACCTATGTGCGTGTTCAAGCCTTTAAAATCATCAAGCATGGCTTTTACGGCGTTGTTGATATCTAAAGTTGTCATTGTTAACTCAACCAACCGCACACATAGACATGGCTGCTGTTCTGTATGACTGAAGAATACCGTCGAGTGCTGACATGAATACTGCGCCCTGCTGAAAAGTTCTTTTTTGCAGCCTAGCCTTGCACTTTCGGAGCTATGACTGAATCTGGTGTTTGAGTGGTTTGAAGGTTGGCGGCGTATCTGGTTGAATTGTTGTTGGAAGACAGCAGCCCAACCAAAGGAGATACACCACCATGGGAACTACTAACATTGTTGATTTTGCGCGTCGAGACGAGATGACGGACGCGTTGACGGAGTTGCTGAAAACGGGAGCACAACAATTGATCGCGACAGCAGTTGAGGCTGAGCTTGTCAGTTATTTGGCGCAATTTACCGGCTTACGCACCGATGCCGGTCACGCGGCAGTCGTGCGTAATGGACATCATCCGGCCCGCCCGTTTCAAACGGGCATTGGCCCTGTGAGCGTGCGCATTCCAAAGGTTCGGTCCAAGGACGGCACACCGGTGACATTCCGGTCTGCCCTGGTGCCGCCCTATGTGCGCCGCACGAAGACGCTGGAAGCGGCCTTGCCATGGCTTTACCTCAAAGGGATCTCCAGCGGCGAGATGGCTCCCGCCCTCAAGGTTCTTCTGGGCCCAGATGCCGTTGGCTTGTCGGCTAATACGGTTTCGCGTTTAAAACGCGATTGGGCCAATGAATACGAGGCTTGGAAAGGCGCTGAGTTAGATGACGAGCCCATCGTCTATATCTGGGCCGACGGCGTTCACAGCGGCCTTCGGGGCGAGGATGACAAGCTCTGTGCCCTTGTTATTATTGGGGTAACTGCCCGTGGCAAGAAGCGATTTCTGGCAATTGAGGATGGGGTGCGCGAGTCCACGCAGAGCTGGCGCGAGGTTCTGCTTAACCTCAAAAGCTGAGGCATGAATGCGCCCAAACTGGCCATCGGGGACGGTGCCATGGGGTTTTGGGCGGCCATGGACGAAGTCTATCCTGAGACCCGCCATCAACGCTGTTGGCAACACAAAACGATGAACGTGCTCAATTGTTTACCCAAGCTGTCTCAGCCAAAAGCCAAGGCCGCGCTGCACGACATCTAGCAGGCCGAGACCAAAGTCGATGCAGAAAAGGCGTTCGATCTGTTCATCAAAACCTACGAACCCAAATACCCCAAGGCCACACTATGCCTGCAAAAAGATCGTGAGGAACTCATGGCATTCTTCGACTTCCCGGCGCAGCATTGGCAAAGCATCCGCACTAGCAATCCAATTGAATCGGCCTTCGCGACGATCCGGCATCGTACCAAGCGTTCAAAGGGCTGCCTGTCACGCGATGGCATGCTGCACATGATGTTCAAACTGGGGCAATGTGCTGAGCAAAATTGGAGGAAGCTACGCGGCTTTGACTACCTCGCAAAAGTCATCACAGGCGTCACGTTCAAAGACGGAATCGAAACCACAAACCCCGACCAGATCACCGCATGACCAACAATACTCAAACACCAGATTTGACAATAACTCGCACTTTCGTTTTTGAAAGCATGAAAGCGCATAGCTTGCTCACGCCTGTCCATCTATCAGTTGTGCTTGTGCCGTACGCCTAAAACTAGCGTCACTAAGCCGCCAACCAACGCCTTTGCCCACCAATACTGCTAACCCCGTCCAAAACGTGTTTTACGCTGCGCTTTAACCGATGTGCGTTACTTCAAACTTTGAAGTTAGCGCCTGCGTTTTGCAGCGGCCTGCATCGCCTCAAGCTTCCTGCGCGCCCGGTCAGCTTCAGTTGCACTTGTTGCCGCCACTACGCGCTGTACGACACCATTAATAAAAATCGTCCAAACCACTGCTAGCAGCCCGCACTTCAGCCTCATCTACCATTGTAGTTCGTCGTGTACCCCCTGCCGTAACCAGCGCGTCCTCATCCTGCATCACGCCTTTGCGCACATAATGCGCCTCCAAATACTGCCGACCAGTGCCCATGTTCGTAGCAATAATGTCAAAAGCACGTACATTTAAGCCCAGTTCAATCAACCGCTGCTCGGCATAGTAATGACGCAAGCTGTATGCAGTACGTCTATCGCCGTTGTCGTCCAACAGCACACCAGCCTCCCTAAACAGCTTGGGAACAGATTTATAAAAGCCCTTGTTTGCTTTTCCTTCCACGTCACAAAACAGCAAATCAGCTTCTGCATCGGTGCCTGTTAGCTCGATCAGCGCGTCATACCAAGTTATCAAACTGGGCTGTGACGAAACGATTCGTGAGCCAGTTTTTGTATCTTTTGGGACTGTGATGCGCAGCATTAGCTGTTCATATTGTTCAGTCTTACCGATCCAAACATCTCTGTGCCGGAGTTTGAGAGCTTCACCTGTGCGCATTCCTGTCAGCGCTAGCCAATGCAAATAGATTTGAAGAAGCTTGCGTTGATACAGATGCTTGGAATGTACCCGCTTGTCTGCATCCCCCCGTCCAACAACCCAACGCTGCATGTACTCACGCAACTGCTGCCATTCCGCTTCGTCAAAACTCGGCCTGCGCGTTGCAGCAATGCGTTGTCGCGCAAATGGATTTTCGATTATTGGTTGATAGGTAATATGCTTATGAGCGTTGCCCCAACCAAATATTTCACGCAGCGCACTCTGCTCCATGTCCAACGTTTTCTTGCTGGGATTAAGTGCGTAGTTTGGATGCTTTTTCTTTTCAGCTGCGCTGGCCATAGTCCAGTAAGCCATGCGCCAAGCCCAGTAGCCATTCACGTACGCTTGGTTTATGTCGCCTATCTTCTTGTCGCCAAAATAAGCTAGCCAGTACCGTTTGCTTTGCTTTTCAAACCAAACAATGCGCTCTGTTTGCCCCGTCCTGCCCTTCGCAGCAAAACTCGCCACCAGCCTCCGCTTCTTCTCGTCCCACCAAAGCGCGCAGGGCAATCGCGTTTGGCTCATGTTGTTGCCAAGTCACTGAGAATGCTGCGTAAGAAGGTGGTGTCCCAGCCTGCACGTTTGATTTTTATGGAGAGAGAGCCCTTGGATGTGTCACGCCGGAGGACGTCGAGTGCGCGGCGACGTAGAACGGCGATGTTGCCGGGACCGTTGTCTTTCCGATTGCGTGCGGCGTCCTCGCGGAAAGACACATCCAACTGCCAATGAAGGGCATTTTCGATGGCCCAATGGTCGCGGACAGCGGCCAACAGCACCTCAGGTGTGGGAACCCAAGACAGCGCGAAGTAGCGGGTCTCTGAGGTCACCTTTCCGCCCGTCTCTCTGGTCGCCTCGATGCGACCGAACCCCTTGAGGCCAGGGAATTCGTGGTATTCTGCCAATGCCTTAGCCGATACCACGACCGCCTTACGGGTTTCTTTTCTTCCATGGCCGGTATTTTCCGTAACGGCTGTTGGATCGCTTTTGTGCCCCTTGCTGAAACATCCACGGGCGTCAGACAACAGGGATTCCTGGTTACCCTTGAGGGCGAGGCACCAATCACCGCCGCCTGCGTTGATTGCGGCAACCGTGCGGCGGTTGCAATGTAATGCATCACCGGTGACCACCTTGCCCCGCAGATCGATCAACCCAAGCGCCTCTATGGCCGCGCTGAGTTCTGTGCCTCGATCGGCAGGTACTGTCGCCAACGTCAGGCGCAGCCGCGAGGCATAGGCTGAGACCATCATGCGGGTCCGTGCGCTTTCGCCCGGGTCGCGCGCACCCCGTAACGCTTTGCCGTCAATCGCGATGATATCACCGTCTTTGAGGAGCTTGGTCACATCGGCAAGTACCTTACTGAAGGCCGCATCGAGTGCCTTCGGGTCGATGATCCGGAAGACCTCCGAGAAGGTATCATGCGATGGAATGGCATGCTTGAGTTTCAGGAAGTTCCTGAAAAAGCTCTCTTTTGCACGGCCAAATGCGGCCATCTCGGCGCAGGAGGTCGATCCACATAAGACCGACACGAAGGCGATAACGAGCAGTTCACCAAGGTCGTGGCGCACGTTACTGGCGCGCGGATCAGGAACTTCGTCGAAGGCGGATAGAAAAATATGCATGGCGATGAGCACCCGATGAGAACAACCACCCATCCAGAATCCATCCCGCCATCACCTGCAAGAGCAATCCTTTACTCACTCAGTTCCAAACGCGATTCCCCTGCCAAAGCGCGTAGAGATCAGCAAATAACAATTCAACAACTGGCCTGTTGTCTTTTACACGCAAGCGCAGCTCGTCAAACTTATCCAAAGCAATCCGTTGTGCTTCTTCCAAGTCGTTCTCGTTTGTTGTCGATTGCCAGTACGTGAATTTGTTGCCGTGTATGTCGCGCATTCCATGTACATGGATCCGCATGTGATAGATTGGACGTTTGCTGTTGGCAGCACGATGAAACAGCAAAATCTGCCCGTTTTTCATCTCAACCTTGTTCAAGAGTTATTGTCAAATCTGGTGTTTGAGTATTGTTGGTCATGCGGTGATCTGGTCGGGGTTTGTGGTTTCGATTCCGTCTTTGAACGTGACGCCTGTGATGACTTTTGCGAGGTAGTCAAAGCCGCGTAGCTTCCTCCAATTTTGCTCAGCACATTGCCCCAGTTTGAACATCATGTGCAGCATGCCATCGCGTGACAGGCAGCCCTTTGAACGCTTGGTACGATGCCGGATCGTAGCGAAGGCCGATTCAATTGGATTGCTAGTGCGGATGCTTTGCCAATGCTGCGCCGGGAAGTCGAAGAATGCCATGAGTTCCTCACGATCTTTTTGCAGGCATAGTGTGGCCTTGGGATATTTGGGTTCGTAGGTTTTGATGAACAGATCGAACGCCTTTTCTGCATCGACTTTGGTCTCGGCCTGCCAGATGTCGTGCAGCGCGGCCTTGGCTTTTGGCTGAGACAGCTTGGGTAAACAATTGAGCACGTTCATCGTTTTGTGTTGCCAACAGCGTTGATGGCGGGTCTCAGGATAGACTTCGTCCATGGCCGCCCAAAACCCCATGGCACCGTCCCCGATGGCCAGTTTGGGCGCATTCATGCCTCGGCTTTTGAGGTTAAGCAGAACCTCGCGCCAGCTCTGCGTGGACTCGCGCACCCCATCCTCAATTGCCAGAAATCGCTTCTTGCCACGGGCAGTTACCCCAATAATAACAAGGGCACAGAGCTTGTCATCCTCGCCCCGAAGGCCGCTGTGAACGCCGTCGGCCCAGATATAGACGATGGGCTCGTCATCTAACTCAGCGCCTTTCCAAGCCTCGTATTCATTGGCCCAATCGCGTTTTAAACGCGAAACCGTATTAGCCGACAAGCCAACGGCATCTGGGCCCAGAAGAACCTTGAGGGCGGGAGCCATCTCGCCGCTGGAGATCCCTTTGAGGTAAAGCCATGGCAAGGCCGCTTCCAGCGTCTTCGTGCGGCGCACATAGGGCGGCACCAGGGCAGACCGGAATGTCACCGGTGTGCCGTCCTTGGACCGAACCTTTGGAATGCGCACGCTCACAGGGCCAATGCCCGTTTGAAACGGGCGGGCAGGATGATGTCCATTACGCACGACTGCCGCGTGACCGGCATCGGTGCGTAAGCCGGTAAATTGCGCCAAATAACTGACAAGCTCAGCCTCAACTGCTGTCGCGATCAATTGTTGTGCTCCCGTTTTCAGCAACTCCGTCAACGCGTCCGTCATCTCGTCTCGACGCGCAAAATCAACAATGTTAGTAGTTCCCATGGTGGTGTATCTCCTTTGGTTGGGCTGCTGTCTTCCAACAACAATTCAACCAGATACGCCGCCAACCTTCAAACCATTCAAACACCAGATTCAGTCATAGCTCCTTGTTCAAGTAGCTTTTGCTCAACCAAACTGCCTCCAAAACACCCTAAAACGTGTAAATGAAGTGTAAGTTCTGCATTGCTTTCTGTCTATGTTAGAGCACGGTGTAAAACATTTGTATGTATACATAAAAGAAAAGGCGCAGTAAAAACTGCGCCTTTTCAATACTTTAGGTAAATTAGCTGTAGGTTCCAGCTTAACGCTTAGAGAACTGGAAGCTCTTACGGGCTTTTGCTTTACCGTATTTCTTACGTTCAACAACACGACTGTCGCGGGTAATGAAACCAGCGGCTTTCAATGCTGCGCGCAAGGACGGGTCGAACAATTGCAGCGCCTTGGAAATGCCGTGCTTGACCGCACCAGCTTGACCGGACAGGCCTCCGCCTTTGACAGTTGCCATGACGTCGAATTGACCCGCAACGCCGGACACTTCAAACGGCTGCAACAAGATCATGCGCAGAACTGGGCGTGCAAAGTAGATTGTTTGGTCACGACCATTGACGATGACCTTGCCAGAACCTGGTTTGATCCAAACGCGGGCGACCGCATCTTTACGCTTACCTGTGGCATAAGAACGACCCAGTGCGTCCTTGACGACTTCACGTTGAATCGTTGTGATTTGTGGTGCGTCGACAGTTTCGATGCTGTCTGCGACTTGGCCCAGCTCTTCGAGGGAGTTCACTTGATCGGCCATTATGATGTCCTCGTGTTCTTTTTGTTCATCGACGCAACGTCGAGAACTTCGGGCTTTTGAGCTTCCATACCGTGTTCTGCGCCAGCGAACACACGCAAGTGTGTCATCTGAACGCGCGACAAACGGTTGCCCGGCAGCATGCGCTTAACAGCTTGCATGACGACACGCTCGGGGTGCTTGCCCTCAAGGATTTCACCAGTTGTACGGGATTTGATGCCGCCAACTGTGCCAGTGTGCCAGTAGTTTGGCTTATCACGCTTGTTACCAGTCAGCTGAATTTTTTCAGCGTTGATGACAATCACGTTGTCGCCCATATCCATGTGCGGTGTGAAAGACGGCTTATGCTTGCCGCGAAGACGCATGGCGATAACGGAAGCAAGACGGCCCAGAATAACGCCTTCAGCGTCAACCAGGATCCATTTCTTCTCGATATCTGCCGGAGTAGCAGAGAAGGTTTTCATCGGTGTTTCCTAAGTGTTTGGACCAACCCCAAAATAGATTGGCGGTGGTCCGATATTTGATTGGGCGGTTATAGCTGGGTCTGACGGGCGGTCAAGTGCCATGAGTGGCAATAAACTTAGCCTTTTCAATGTCTTAATAAAAAGGTAACGTTTTACCCCATGCAGATTAGTGATTTGGTGGAATTGAATAGGTCAGCGACGCCCGCGCGACAATTTTATCCGCCGCTGTCTCGCCAAAGATCCGCCCTTCACAGACTGCCAGCGTACGGCCCAGTTTCAGCAGCTCCATTCGGCACAGCAATCGACCTGCCGCAGGTTTGCGCATGAAATCGATGGAACAATTGGTGGTTACGGCCAAGGCAACTGGCCCCAGTGCTGCCAAAATGCAAAAATAGGCGCAGACATCTACCAATCCGAACATCGATGGGCCCGACACAGTTCCACCAGGGCGCAAATGCTTGTTGGATGCGAGCAGAACCATGGTGACAAACGGTGGTGCAACCTCAACAAACTCGAAGTCGCCGACGACCTGTGGGAAGTCGCGTTCAAGAAACGTCTGAAGCGCCACAGCATCCATCTTCATTTCCATAGCAATTTTCCAATCCGCGACCTAGACTTAAGTTCTATATGAGCTTTACCCCCAATGCGAGACACAAGATGCCCCACCTTACCCGCACCAACGCGAACGGGATCGCACATATCGAAATGACTGCACCAGCGCGACTAAACGCGCTGAGTGACGCGATGATTGATGCCCTGCAATCGCAATTCGACAGCCTGATGGAAGATCAAGACACCCGCGTCGTTATTTTGTCCGGTGCTGGCAAAGCGTTTTGCGCTGGCCATGATCTGCGTGAAATGCAGGCCGCACGGCAAGATACGGATGGGGGTGCTGCGCGCTTTGGCGGTTTGTTCGACCGCTGCGCTACTATGATGCAAACGGTGCAAGCCCTGCCGCAGCCCGTGATCGCCCAAGTCCAAGGGATCGCTACGGCTGCGGGCTGCCAGTTGGTCGCGACTTGCGATCTGGCCGTCGCCGCGCACAGTTGCAAATTCGGCGTCAATGGCGTCAACATTGGGCTGTTTTGTTCAACCCCGATGGTAGCCCTCACCCGTAACATAGCCCGCAAACAGGCGTTCGAAATGCTCACGACCGGACGGTTCATCGACGCCGGTGAGGCGCAGAAGCTGGGACTGATTAACAAATCCGTTGCAGACGACGAATTGGCGAATGCGACCCGCGCCCTCGCCCGAACAATCGCCGACAAGCTGCCTATCGCCGTTAAAACAGGCAAACAGGCCTTCTACGAACAAGCCCAGATGAGCACCGCTGACGCCTACGCCTACACAGGCGCGCGCATGATCGAAAACATGCTAGATCCGCAAACAAACGAGGGGATCAACGCCTTCCTTGAAAAGCGCGATCCAGACTGGTCCACTTAGATCTGCCTCTGTCTCAAAAAAATTTCTACGGCCGTCCTTCTTGCGCCATTGGTTCGCGCCCATTGAACACCGCAGGTCGGGGCCGCGCCCAAATCATCTAAAGCCCATAAATCCCACCAAATTTATCTTCTAGGTAAGTCAAAAGTGGCGCTTCCGATGGCGCAAATTCGCATGCTTTTTCAATGACCTCCTGCGGGGTATAGAGTCCGCCGTGTTGTTGAACATTATCGCGCAACCAACGGGTCGCATCGGATGTGTCACCGCGCGCAAGGGCACTATCGACGTCCGGAACAGCCGCGCGCATCGCCTCGTTCAGGCAACCGGCATAAACATTGCCCAAGCTGTAGGTCGGGAAGTATCCAAATAGCCCGACGGACCAATGTACATCTTGCAAAACACCATTGCTTGCCTTGTCGACGGCAAACCCGAAATCAGCCTTAAACCGTTCGTTCCAAGCCGCTTCCAGATCGTCGACCTCGATATCACGGGCTATAATGGCGCGTTCCAGATCAAAGCGAAGCAAGACGTGGAGGTTATACTGCACTTCGTCTGCCTCCGTGCGGATATAGCCGTTTTGGACACGGTTGACTGTCGCGTAAAACGCATCCTCATCGGCAATGCCAAAATCACCGAAAGCGTCGCGCATCTGTCCATACAACCAGCCGGTAAACGCGCAGCCCCGCCCAATCTGGT
The DNA here is from genome assembly GCF_000155735.2 of Octadecabacter arcticus 238. Taxonomy (GTDB): domain Bacteria; phylum Pseudomonadota; class Alphaproteobacteria; order Rhodobacterales; family Rhodobacteraceae; genus Octadecabacter; species Octadecabacter arcticus. Next base: position 1,971,181 of record NC_020908.1, on the reverse strand, counting down.
TTTCATATATGCGGCTTTGGCTTTCATGCACTCCCATCGACACGCCCTGCCCCAATGGGGTCAATAGATAATCGGGGTTGATGCCCTGCTCATAGGCGGCATGACCGACCTCGTGAATAGTCGAATACAGGCAATTGAACGGATCGGTTTCGGATGTGCGCGTCGTTATCCGCACATCAAGGCCCGAGCCGCTGGAAAACGGATGCACAGCCTTATCAACCCGCCCCTTGGCCATATCATATCCGAATGTCTTGGCGATCTGACGGCTGAGTTTCATCTGCGCACCTTCATCGAATTTGCCTGACAAAGCCGCAGGCGCAGGTGCGTCCAGCACAGCCGCGCGCAAGGCCACCAAACGTGGCCGCAACGCGTCAAACATGGATGACAATTCTGCCGCCGTGGCCCCAGCTTCGTAATCATCAAGCATCGCGTCATAAACATCGCCACCCGCTGACAGCGCGGCGCCCTCTTCGCGTTTCAGCGATACGACTTCTTTCAACACTGGCGCAAACGCCTTGAAATCATCAGCCTCACGCGCCTCAGCCCATTTACCCTGCGCTTGCGACGTGACACGTGCAATTTCGCTGGCCAGTTTGGCCGGAACTTTGCTAGCACGCTCGAATGATCGGCGGATATGGCGCAGCTGTGCTACTTCGACCTCACTGCTGGTTTCTGCCTTGGCCAGCCAGTCTGCCACCTGTGGGTCGGTGCGCCGCGCATGTAACACCGTCTCCATCGCGGCCATTTCCTCACCGCGCTGGGGGGCGGAATCGCGGGGCATCATCGTTTCTTGATCCCATCCCAGACGACCAGCCACTTGTGACAGGGCTTCGGTCTCACGCTGGAATACCATCAGATCTTGATAAGCTGACATGGGTTATTTTCCTCTAATGGATTGGGGGATCGGATAGCGGGCCAGATAGCGGCCCCGCAGGATGCCGACCCATAACAGAACCGCCGCGAATTGGTGCACAATTGCGATGTGTACGGGTGCCGAATACAGAACCGTCACAATGCCAATGACCATCTGTAGGATTAACACCGCCAGCATAATATTGAAACCGAACCGCGTCTGACCATTGGGCGACTTGCGCCCTCGCAGCCAGACAAGCACGCCAAAAATGAACAGCAGATAGGCTGTTATGCGGTGGATAAACTGCACCAACCCCGCGTCCTCAAAGAAATTGCGCCAAATGGGCGTGAGCTGGAACGGATCGGGCGGAAAAAAGCTTGCTCCCGTGCCAGTGGTCATTAACGGCCAGTTTGGAAAGCCACGCCCCGCGTCAATTCCGGCAACCAATGCGCCAAGAAGTATCTGCAAGAAAGTAAAATACATCAGGCCGGTGGACAGCCGGAACAGCCGCACATCCCCGCCACGCCGCGTTTGCATCAAATCTGCCTCTCTGCGTCCCAGCAAAAACACAAACCACGCGATGAACCCGAGTATGACAAACGCCAGTCCAAGATGCGTGGCCAAACGATACGATGCCACATCAACCATCCCGACTTGCAGACCGGAATGCACCATCCACCAGCCAATCGCCCCCTGCAATCCGCCCAAAGCGCCGATAAACACCAACCGACCGGTCCAGCCGACAGGAATTTGCCGCCGCACCAGAAAATAGACGAACCCCAATGCCCAAACGATGCCGATGACACGCCCCAACTGGCGATGCCCCCATTCCCAATAATAGATCACCTTGAATTCGGACAGCGACATACCCGCGTTCTGTTCGATGTATTCCGGTATCTGTTTGTAGGCCTCAAACTCGGCCTCCCACGCAGCAACGTTCATTGGCGGCATCGCACCAGACACAGGCGCCCATTCGGTGATTGACAGCCCGCTATCGGTCAGCCGAGTCAGTCCGCCCACGATGATCATCACCACAACGAGGGTAAACAACATCATCAGCCAAACGCGAATAGCCTCGCGCGAGCCTTTGCCACCGGCATCAATGCCACCGGGGGCCGCCAAAGGCTTTTGAATGTCGCTCACATCTTCGAAAATACTGCGCGTCTTACTCGCCATCTGAGACCTCTATCTTGCTTAGTTAAGACTTATGCCGCTCCATAGCGCTCGGCAACCCGCCAGACTAATTCGCCACACCCCATTCTCGCGTCTTTGCTTTTAAAAAATCCCGGGGGAGTCCGCAGGACGGGGGCTGGCCCCCTCTGTGCTCGCAGCAGGCGCGGACCTTCAGGTCTTTCCCCGCAACAATTGTCGCAACATACCATGCAACATCTGCACGTCCGCCCGCGTCATCGGCATCCGGCTCCACAGGTTGCGCAGGTTCACCTTCATGCTGTCGGCTTTGTGGTCGGGATAAAAGAACCCCGCATCGTCCAACCGATCCTCATAGTGGCGCGCCAAAGCTTCGATATCGCGCTGATCGGCAGGTTCAACAGTTTGCCCCTGCACAACCACATCCACGACCTCGCCAACCGCACGACGCCATTCGTACCCAACCAGCAGAACACACTGCGCGAGGTTCAGTGACGGGAATTCGGGATTAACCGGCACGGTAATAATCGCATTGGCATGGGCAATATCGGCGTTTTCCATCCCCGACCGTTCAGGCCCAAACATCACCGCAACCTTTTCACCACGGGCGATCCGCGCGGCAGCATCTTTCATCGCCGCTTCGGGTGAAAACACCGGCTTGGTCAATTCGCGCGGGCGCGCCGTGGTTGCATAGACATAAGTGCGGTCAGCAATCCCGTCAGCCACGTCGGTCGACACCTCGGCCTCATCCAGAATCCGCCCCGCGCCAGACGCCATGGCGACTGCTGCCGGATTGGGCCAGCCATCGCGCGGGGCCACGATCCGCATCCGGTCCAACCCAAAATTCCACATTGCGCGCGCCGCAGCGCCAACATTCTCACCCATTTGCGGGCGGATCAGCACGATCGTCGGCTGTGGGGCGTCTGTGGGCATGCCATCTCTCCAAACTTCAGCGCTTGGCGTAGCGCACCCCTATTCAATACGCATCATGGACGCTATAGCAATCCTAACCGCAAAGGCGACCCGTAAAGGACCAAGACATGACCGATATAATCGCTGACGAAAATGAAACGCCGCAAATCTATTTGATCACGCCGTCCGAGATCGACCTCGTGACCTTTCCAGACACACTCGCGCGGTGCCTTGACGCCGTTGACATCGCTTGCGTGCGCCTGTCGCTGGGCGCCACGGACGACACATACATCGCCAAATCCGCCGACGCCTTGCGCGTGACCACCCATGATCGCGACGTGGCGCTGGTGATCGATAGTCATGTGTTGATGGTCGAACGCCTTGGTCTGGACGGCGTGCACTTGTCGGACGCGGCCCGCACACTCAAAGCGGTGCGCAAAGATCTCGGGGCGGATGCTATAATTGGCACAAATTGCTACGCATCACGCCACAATGGCATGACGGCGTGTGAACTTGGCGCCGACTACATCAGCTTTGGACCCGTGGGTGAATCCAATTTGGGCAATGGCCATCGCGCCGAACTTGAATTGTTCCAGTGGTGGTCTGAAATGATCGAAGTCCCTTGCGTCGCAGAAGGCGCATTGAACGAAGCGCTGATCCGAACATTTGCGCCACATGCGGATTTCTTCGGGCTTGGCGATGAAGTCTGGGCGTCTGACGATCCAGTTGAGACCCTAAGAACCTTCGCCGCCGCGATGATCTAGGCGTTCTAGATGTCCATGCTGCACGACGCGCTGCAAATGCGCCGCCAGGGCCTTGCGGTCGTCAAAATCTGCGACCTTCACGGGGTCATGATAAATCACCGTCACGCCGCCTTGGGGTGATTGCGCCAATGTAGCTAGCAAATGTGTGGCGAAATCCATCTCGCCCCACCAACCGTAATGGCGCGCATCAACGCCGTTTGGCGCGCTGTACACAACGGACACGGGCTGGATCGCCAAGGTGTCGCGCAACGCTCGATCAAAAAACGCCGCAAACAGCGTTGGTTTGAACTCCAACACCTGTTGCCCGTCCGTCGATGTGCCTTCGGGGAAAAACAACAGCTTATGCCCGTGGCTTAATCGCTCTCGGAACACATCGACCTGCGCCGCCGCTTGCGTGCGATTGCGTGCGATGAACACAGTCCCCGTGGCGCGGGCCAGCCAGCCAATGCCGGGCCAACCTGCGACCTCAGCCTTGCTCACAAAATAAATCCGTTTTGAGGCGTTCAGCGCAAAAACATCTAGCCATGACGAATGGTTTGCCACAACAGCCCCCGCGCCCACCATGGGTGTGCCAATGCGGGTGTAGCCGATGCCCATCAGCACAAACGCCGCACGGCAGACAAATTGGGTGATATATGGGGTCACGGGTCGCCCCTGCCCGAACAGTGGCCGTTCGATGATGCGCAGCAATAACAGCAATGCCAAACAGCCAAACGTAACCACCCCAACGGCCACGCCGCGCACCACAACACGCACCCAGCCCATCGGCGTGATCGTGTGGGTTGGCGGTAAATCGTCAGACGTCCAGGTCATCACGTTTTCGATACAGCGCCGCCTGTCGCGGGTTCATCCGCGCCAGATCCAAGACCACACAGACGTCTGTTGTGTTAAATGCATGATCCACGAACGCGCCATCACCAACAAAGCCGCCAAGGCGCAAATAGGCTTTGATGAGTGCTGGCACCGGTTTTATCGCCGCTACACGATCCAAAACTGCGCCGCGATCCATTGCTTCATGGGTGTTGGAGCGCACACAAATGTCGCTCGGCGCAAGATGTTCGCGGTGCAAAAATGACAAGGACGGGGCCATCGCCTCCAGATCCGTGCCGTGAAAGCTTGCGACACCAAACAGGATCTCTATCTGGCGGTCGCGCACAATCTTGGCCAATCCCTGCCACAGATGCATCATGCCAGTGCCACCACGATAATCGGCGTGTAAACAGGACCGTCCCAGTTCCAGCAAAGCGCGCTCAGACCCGATCAAGGGTGTCAAATCAAACTCGCATTGCGAATAAAATTGGCCTGCGGATGTCGCGCCGCCGCCGTCCATCAGACGATAGACACCAACGACCCGGTCGCCGTCTCGCCGTGCCATATCAAGCAACAACAACTGCTCTGAGTGAGCATCAAAACAATCCATCTCAAGGCGCGCGTCATGGTCGATCAACTGACCATCCGCACCGAGTTCTTCGACAAACACACTGTAGCGCAACGCCTGCGCTTGGCGCACGTCCGCCGCTGTTTGTGCCAAACGCACTGCAAACTCGGGCGGGTAATTTACGGTTTCTTGATATTTTGTTTGGATCATAGTCATATCGTCGGGACTTTTGGCAACGTCACGCCGTTGGGAACGCCGTAAACCTTGCCAGAGAATGGAAGTCTCAATACACTTATTACGTGTATATCAACCAAAGGACACAACCAAGAGATTTACCTGCGCCTCGTCAATGACCACCTTACCGGCGTCGCGAAAGTTAACTGTCACCTTGCCGCCAATGGCGGACTGAACCTGTCCCAACCCCCAATCTGGCTGGGTTGGGTGTTTCACAATCATACCTGGTCCAAAAATCGACGGCCCTGTCATTTATCCGGAGCTCCCATTTGCCCAATCTTAACGCCCTTATCGGCTCTCGTATCTGTCATGACCTCATTAACCCATTGGGCGCAATCGGCAACGGTATTGAACTGCTCGGCCTTGCGGGTGTTGCAGCGGGGCCTAAAATGGCGCTGGTGTCCGAAAGCGTTGAAAACGCCACCGCCAAGATTAAATTCCTGCGAATGGCCTTTGGTGAAGCGGCGCAAGATCAGACCGTTTCGCGCGGTGAAATTCTAAGTACGCTTGAGGCTATGGCCCGCGGCGGACGTTTGAGTTATTCGTGGAATGTCGCAGGAGATCCGCAGCGCCTAGAAGTGCGAACAGCGCTTATATCTGTGATGTGCTTAGAAACAGCACTGCCCATGGGCGGCGACATCGAAATTACGCTGGATCAAAACCGTTGGACAATCTCGGCCAAACACGATCGTCTGACCCTTGATCCCGACCTTTGGGTCCCCCTCAGCAAGGGCGCATACCAGAACGATCTTAGTGCGTCGAAGGTCCACTTTGGATTGCTGCCCGAAATGGCAATTGAGGCTGGGCGCACCCTGAGCCTGACCCATGGCGTCGATTGGGTTACAATTGGTTTTTGACGCTAGGCGCGCACAGCGCCATCACCGACAACAAGATATTTGAAACTGGTCAATTGGGCCGCACCGACCGGTCCGCGCGCATGCATCTTGCCCGTCGCAATGCCGATTTCACCACCCATGCCAAATTCACCACCATCCGCAAACTGGGTCGACGCATTGCGCATCAAAATTGCGCTGTCGAGACGGGCAAAGAATGTCTCTGCCGCTGCGTCATCCTCAGTCAGGATGCAGTCGGTGTGATTGGACCCATATGTCTGGATATGATCAATTGCTTCTTCAATGTTATCAACGACTTTTGCGGCGATCTTCATGTCGAGGAATTCCATACCCCAATCATCTTGCGTCGCGACGCTGGTGCCGACCAACCCCTGCGCATGCACGTCCACGCCTGCCGCCATGAGATCGGTAACAATCGCTTGGCCAAGCTCTGTCGCGTCCTTGTGAACCAGCAAACATTCCGCTGCACCGCAAATTCCAGTGCGCCGTGTTTTTGCGTTCAAAACCACAGCGCGGGCTTTCGCGGCGTCGGCATCTTTGTCGATATAAATGTGCACAATGCCCTCAAGATGGGCAAACACGGGAACGCGGGCTTCGCGTTGTACCAATCCAACCAGCCCCTTGCCGCCACGCGGCACAATCACGTCGATCGTGTCCGTCATCGTTAGCATTTCACGCACCGCAGCACGGTCACGGGTTGGCACCAGCTGAATAGCATCTGCAGGCAGTCCAGCGCTCAGCAAACCACTTTGCAACGCGGCGTGGATCGCGGTTGAGCTGTGAAAGCTTTCAGACCCGCCGCGTAAAATCACCGCATTTCCAGCCTTGAGGCACAAGGCCCCCGCGTCGGCTGTCACATTGGGGCGGCTTTCGTAAATCACACCAATCACGCCCAGTGGCGTGCGTACACGGCGAATGTGAATGCCCGTTGGCTGTGTCCAGTCTTCCAGCACCACACCCACTGGATCGTCCTGCGCTGCGACGGATTTCAACCCGCTGACCATGCCCTTGATCCGCTCTTCATTGAGCATCAAACGATCCAGCATCGCAGCACTAAGACCTTTATTGCGGCCAAACGCCATGTCCTTGGCGTTTGCATCAATGATTGCACTGCGCGCGGCCCAAACAGCGTCCGCTGCCACGACCAAGGCATCAGTCTTTGCCTGCGGCGTGGCAATCGCCAATATTCGAGCGGCTGCTTTCGCACGCGCGCCAATATCGGCCATAAGGTCTGGAATGTTCATCGTCGCTGTCATCAAATCACCATATCGTCGCGATGAATAAATACGCCGCGCCCTTCATAACCTAGCACGTCAGCAACGTCTTGGCTGCGGAGTCCTTTGATGGCCTGCGCTTCATCACTGGAATACCGCGACAGCCCAAGGCCAATGCGTTCGCCCCGCGCTGTCACAATCGCCACGGGATCGCCGCGCTGATAGGTGCCCGCAGTGGCGGTGATACCGATTGGCAGTAACGACCGTCCCGATTTCAATGCAGTTTGCGCCCCATCATCAACGGTAATGTCCCCGTGAGATTTCATCGCTGCAATCCAGCGTTTGCGTGCAGCCTGCGGGTTTGTCTGTGCAGTGAACCACGTACAACGCCCACCATCGTCAAGCTTTTTCAATGGATTAAGCGGCGTTCCTAATGCAATCGCCATGCGACATCCTGCATCGGTTGCCAGTTTTGCCGCCATCAACTTGGTCTTCATGCCGCCCTTGGAAAGACCGGACCCTGCATCGCCCGCCTGACTTTCTATTTCAGGCGTAATTTTATCAATTACATCATAATGTTGCGCAGCGACGTTCGTGTTGGGATTGTCAGTATAGAACCCGTCTACATCGCTTAGCAGGACCAGACAATCCGCGCCAATCGTCACGGCGACCTGTGCGGCAAGACGATCATTGTCGCCGTAGCGGATTTCGTCCGTTGCAACGGTATCGTTCTCATTCACAATTGGCGTCACGTCAAGCGACAACAATGTTTCCATCGTTGCTCGGCTGTTCAGATAGCGGCGCCGATCCTCGGAGTCCTCTAGCGTGACGAGCACTTGCGCCGTTGTGATCCCGTGCGGCGCAAGTGCTTCTTCATAGGCGCGCGCAAGCCGGATTTGCCCAACCGCTGCCGCAGCTTGTGATTGCTCAAGTGGCAATTCTGTTCGCGGCAGACCCAGCACACCGCGCCCCAGCGCGATTGACCCAGAAGACACCAAAATCACGTCGGTGCCCCGTGCCCGTATCGCCGCGACGTCCGCTGCCAGTGATCGCAACCAGTCCGACCGCAGGCCCGTCGTTTGATCGACCAGCAATGCCGATCCGATTTTGACGACCAACCGTTTTGCCGATGTTAGGGCCGCCAAGGCGCTTCCTCCTCGACGGCATTCTGGGCAATTTTGTCAGCAGCGATTGTGGCTTTCAGCGCGCGCAGCACGTCGACCGTGCCTTCACCAGTGGCACCAGCCATCAACATCACATCGACGCCGGTTCCTGCCTTAATCTCATCGGCAATGAATTTTCGTTCTTCTGCGTCCAGCGTGTCGACTTTGTTCAACACAGTCACGCGCGGCTTGTCGACCAAATGGCCACCGTATTTTTCCAGCTCACCGATGATGGTTTTATAATCGCCGACAGGATCGCCCGACGTGCCATCAATCAGGTGCAACAGCACCGAACAACGTTCGACGTGGCCAAGGAACAAATCGCCAAGGCCCTTACCGTCACTCGCGCCCTCAATCAGGCCCGGAATGTCTGCAACCACAAATTCCGACCCGTCAACGCCCACGACACCTAAATTCGGGATCAGGGTGGTGAAAGGATAATCGGCAATTTTCGGACGTGCATTCGATGACGCGGCCAGAAACGTTGATTTACCGGCGTTTGGTAGGCCCAGCAGCCCCGCGTCCGCAATCAGCTTCAGGCGCAGCCAGACCGTGCGTTCTATCCCGTCCTGACCGGGGTTTGAGCGACGCGGTGCCTGGTTGGTGGCGGATTTAAAATGCAGGTTGCCCCAACCGCCATTGCCACCCTTGGCCAGAACGACCGTTTGCCCTGTTTCGGCCAAATCGATAAGAACAGTTTCCTGATCCTCGTCCATAATCTCAGTCCCTGTTGGAACCTTGAGCAGAATGTCGTTGCCATCCGCACCCGTGCGCTGCTGACCTTTGCCGGCCTCACCGTTTTTAGCGAAAAAGTGCTGCTGATAGCGAAAATCGATCAGTGTGTTGAGGTTATCAACTGCTTCGACAATCACATCGCCGCCGCGCCCGCCGTCACCGCCGTTTGGGCCACCGTATTCAATATACTTCTCACGCCGGAACGCGATGCATCCACCCCCGCCAGTGCCGGAGCGGATGTAGACTTTGCACAGGTCGAGGAACTTCATAGGGTGGGCTTTCTAACAGGTTCAGTAGGGATTACGCGAAACGCAGGCGCGGCTCAAGCGGGCTTGACCAATGCTTTGGTGGCGGGACTGCCTTGCGGCGTGGGTTGGCCCATCTTGCGCGCATAGGTCCACGTCGGCGTCACGGCATTTCGCGCCACGCAAAACGTTTCTGCATCGCCCAGATAGGCAAAGCCCGCATTGGTCAGGATGCGGGCAGAACTGGGATTGTCTTGAAAGACTTCCGCATAGATGTCGCAGGCCCCTTGCGGGTTGGCACGCAAAATGGCCTCAACCGCGTTCGTGGCGATGCCTGTGTTCCAAAACGCCGGTGCGACCCAATAGCGGATCTCGGATTGGTTGCGATCCAGCTTGAACATCTTGATGACGCCCATAACCTCAGCGTGGCCATTTGAAGACCCATCGATCGCCCAGAAATCTTCAGTGCGTTTTGGATCCGACGCCCGCTCAATCAGATTGGCGATGTATTCGGGTGGCAATGGATGCGGAATCACACGCGTCATGTTCGCCACACGCATGTCTGACAGATGCATATTGAGCAAACCACCGTCGGATTTGTTGAAGGGGCGCAACGTAAATCGCGGGGTTGCGATCACGGGCTGTGGAACGCGCTGGTCGGCTACAGTCATTGGGGTGTTCCTTGCAAAGGGGCGCCATGAAAAAACGATTGGCCGAATAATGCGTAGACAACCGAGGCAACGGTTAAACCCGCCAGCGTCCACATCAGATATTTCTCTCCGGGTTTTCCGGCCAAGCCTGCTGCGATCCACTGACCGGCGTAGGTCCAGATCGGGTGCAGCAGCAATTGCAGTACCAATAGACAGATGGCGATGGTGGCTGTGGCTTGCAAGGGGGGCGTCCCCGCAATCACGAAGGTCGTGAACCCCGTAGTGATCATGCCCCATGCCTTGGGGTTCAGTGGGTGTACTATAAGGCCTGCCAAGAATCCAGGTGGCGGACCATCAGCCTCCCCGACCTTAAGACGCATGCCTGCAACGCGGTAGGCAAGCCACAGAATATAAGCCACCGAAATCCACTTTAGCGATTGAAAAACAAAGGAGTAGTCGTCTTGCAACGCGAGCAGACCAAACCCTAGGGGCCAGATGATCAGCTGTTTGCCAAGTGCGACGCCCGCCACAAACGGCAGGGCACGGCGCAATCCGTATCGCGCCCCTGTCGCCAGCAAGACCATATTGGCCGGACCGGGGGTGCCGACTTGCGCCGTTGCGAATGCGAGAAAGGGTAGAATAGCGACAGACATAGTACCCCTCCTTGTAAAACGGGCTGCGAATAGGAAAAGGGGCCGGTTTGCACCGACCCCTTTAAATTCTTAAGACCTAAAGTTCGGTTACTCGGCTGCCTCGGCAAGCGGAGCCACAGAAATAAAGGTGCGGCCTTTGAAGCCTTTGCGGAAAGTCACGTTGCCCTCAACGACTGCGAAGATCGTATGATCCTTGCCTTCGCCAACGCCCTGACCTGGCCACCATTTGTTGCCACGCTGACGTGCAATAATGTTGCCTGGAATAACGAGCTCGCCACCAAACTTCTTGATGCCAAGACGGCGACCAGCGGAGTCGCGACCGTTACGGGATGAACCGCCTGCTTTTTTATGTGCCATTGGTGTCTCTCCTTATTTCGCGAGGTCGGCAGCTTGCGCCACCCACTCGGGCTTCACTTTAACCGCGTCAAAGGTGTCCACGTCAACCGCGGCCAATGCTGCGTAAGATGTGATGCCAGCCTCAATCAGCTTTTTGGCAGCGGCAGGACCGACGCCTGTGATTGCTGTCAGATCGTCGCTTGCGACAGACGCTTTTTCAGCAGTCGGCTCATTTGCCACAGGCACGGCGGCCTTTGGCGTGGCGGCTTTCGCAGCTTTCTTAGGCTGGGACGCACGTCCTGCGTTTGCTGCAGCTTTCAACGACGACGGTGCGCCTTTGTTAGCGGCACGTTCGATCATGGAGGCGGACATAAAGCCCGTGCCGTTCAGTGCGGCCATAACTCCGGACTTGCCTGCGCCAGTTTCCAAGATGTCACCGATGCGAACCAGTGTCAGTTGCTGACGGTGGCCTTTAGTGCGCTTGGAGGAGTGCTTCCGGCGGCGCTTAACGAAGTTAATCGTCTTGTCGCCTTTGATCTGGTCGATCACTTCGGCCTGCACGCCAGCGTCTGCAACGAGGGGCAAGCCCACGTTGTTGCCAACCATCAGAATTTCATTAAATTGAATCTTATCGCCAGTTTCGGCAGCGATCTTTTCGACGCGCAGTACATCACCTGTGGTGACTCGGTACTGTTTGCCGCCGGTTTTTAGAACCGCAAACATAGTGTCTTCCTTTTTTCATTCGCGTCTCTGGGGTCCCTTATTCCTAAGGCGTTCATCGCTTTCGCGACCCGTGGACAGCGCGCCCATCTAGGGGGCGAATTTTCGCTTATGACCGAACAAATACCTTGCTCGGATGGCGGTTTATCTGTCCATCTGCCCCTCAAGTCAACCCAAAGCGAGGCATCAAACAAGGCAATCGCATGAACAATAACGATGTCGACAAATGTTGTAGAGGCTGATTCGATGGGTGATCTTTACTGTTTTAACGAGGTCATATGCCATGCCAACCCCAAGTTCACCTGAGATCCATCCCATTGAATTTCTTACGCATTTTTCAGATATAAGCGATTCACGTCAAGAGGTTAAAGTGACTTACCCTTTGCCGGAAATACTCCTCTTAACCCTATGCGCTGTTTTGTCAGGTGCCAATGACTGGACGGCCATCTCGATATATGGGACCAAGAAACTGGGCTTTTTGAAGCGTTTTCTACCTTTTGCAGACGGGACACCGTCCCATGACCAACTTGGAAACATCTTTGCGGCCTTGGATGCCGAGGCGTTTCAGGCCTGTTTTATCGACTGGGTGGCCTCCCTTAACAAGACGGTGACTGGAGTGGTCGCGATTGATGGGAAAACCTCTCGCCGCAGCCTGGATAAAGCTGGCGGCAAGGCCGCAATTCACATGATCTCGGCCTGGAGTTCGGAATGGAATCTGACGCTGGCGCAACGGCAGGTGGACGGCAAGTCCAACGAGATAACGGCCATACCAGAACTGTTGGAACTGCTCACCCTGAAGGGGGCTATTGTCACCATCGACGCTATGGGATGCCAACGCGAAATCGCCGCGAAGATCATCTCCAAAGAAGCAGACTACATCCTCGCTTTGAAGGGTAATCAGGGCAGCCTACGCAAGGACACAGAATTATTCATGACGGAACAGGCGGCCGTAGATTATGACGACACAACAGTCACTTACCACGAAACGGTAGAGAAGTCTCATGGCCGTATCGAAACAAGGAGGGTCACAGTGTGCACGGATATTGACTGGCTTAAAGCGGACCACAATTGGCCCGGTTTGAAAAGCATCGTTATGGTCCAGTACCACGCCATCCTGCAGGATAAAACGCGCGCCGAAACCCGCTATTACATTTCATCAATGACATCAGATGCTGAACATCACGCCAAAGCCATCCGTGACCACTGGGGAATAGAAAACGGGCTGCATTGGGTCATGGACATGGTGTTTCGCGACGATGAATGCCGTATCCGAAAAGGCAATGCTCCAGCGAATTTTACGACCATAAAACACGCTGCAAGCAACATGCTGCGCTCCGTAAAGGGGAAGCATAGCCTGCGATCAAAGCGCCACATTGCATCATGGGATGATGATTTCCTCGCCGAAATAATTAACACCTAAATCTCATGCGATTCCCCTGAGGCATCAAATGCGCAAACTCACCTTTGTTATCTTATGCCTTGTGGCGGGTTGCACCAGCGACACCAATCATATCGGCAATCTGCTTATGTTGCCAGTTCGCGCGATTGGAAATGCGACCTCGAATGCGGCGTACAATCAGACGCGTGGTCAGGTCGAAATCTTCGTCAAAACCAACCACCCTGCCCTGATCGTTGACATCCAGCGCGGCGGTGGCGTGACCTTAAGTGAAGCGTTTGACATCGCCAATGTGCCCGCTTCAGTTCGCGCGCCGCACACGCTGCAATTGCAATCGGACCTGGCGCTTTACAGCAGCAATCTAGACGCACTGGTCGTGGCGATTATGATGGTGTCGGCATAGCTGCGCCAAAACGCGGCGACGGGCTGTTATACGCCTCCCGGAAGCACCATAATTATTACAATTATACTCCCGCGCCTGAATTGACCTGAGGTTTTCCCCTCAAATCACTTTGTATTCCTTGAGCGATATGACGCGGAAGTTGTCGGTGACGGTGTCGCGGAACTCTGGCCATTTTTCTGGCAGGGTCTTGCGGAAGAAGTCGAAAATGGCCTCTGTGAATTGGTTGAACGTTGCATAGTGCCGATTGTGGGTGACCCATTTGTGCATAACACCCCAAAGACGCTCGATCGGGTTGAGGTGCGGGGCATATGCTGGCAAGAAATGCAACTTCACCCGACGTTCTGGGCTGTCCAGCCATGGCTGTAGTATCTTGGCATGATGATAGCGGGCATTGTCGACAAAGACGTGGATGGCCGTCTTGGTTTGGTTGTTGCGTTCCAACTTTTCCAGCATCTGTCGGGTTGTCTGGGCATTGATCTTCTCGCCTTCCACAAAGGTGAACTGGAAAGTCTCAAGGTCAAGCGCGCCCTGATGTCGCCTTCAGGGCCGTCTTTTGTCCCTTGGGGAACCAACCATGGGCGGGGCGGCTCTGGTGTTCGGGGTGGACAGCGTCCGAAAAGACAACCATCTCATCTGCGGCCAACCCGTTCATCAGGGCCTCATATTTGGCAATAAACGCAGCCTGCTTGGCTTCATCGGCCTGTGCAGGCAGCAATTGTGGTTTCTTATACGCGAACCCCAGGCGGCGCATCAGCTTGGCGGCTCCCGACGTGCTGTAGTTTTGGTCGCACTCGGCTAGAACATAGGCACAGACCTCATCGGCATTGCGGGCAGGCTGCGCGGTGAAATGGGCTCTCACCGCCTGCTCTTGCACGACGGACAAATGACCCTGACGCTGGCTGTAGTCCTTCAGACCGAAAAACGATAGTCCCGCACCGGCAAAGGCAAACCGCCACTCCGTCAAAACTGTCGGGCCAATATCCAAAATCCGGCAAACCGTTCCGGCGTCTTCTCCTGCGTCCAAAAGAAGAAACGCGCGCGCCCGTTTCCAAACAAGGGCGTCAACTTTGCGGCGGCGGCAAAGCGCTTCAAGTGCTATGCGCTGCTCGTCGGATAAGGAGACTGTTTTGTATTGCTTGATCATAAACTCAAAATACAGACTGAACGTAAACATACAGGGAACCCCCTCTTTTTTTGGCATGATCTAAGGTGCGATTATTGCGCGAAGCTGGCGATATGGCTGGCGCGATATGAGGATTTTGATGATGAACAAGACTAGGCGTGGCCGAGGTTCCAAATACACGGATGTTTTCAAGCGACAGCTTGTAGCGGAAAGCCACACTGCTGGCGTGAGTGTTCCAATGGTTGCCAAGAAGCACGGTGTGGGCACCAACCGGATTTATGCATGGCGCAGCGATGGGCGGTTTCAGCCTGACAAATCAGATATAGGCCAGTTCACCCCCGTAGAGATTGCCGATGCGGGTATGGTGGACACGCCTGCGTCATCCGGCACCAGCATCTTACCTGTCCCCCATATTGAGATCACACTTGAGAACGGTCGCAAGCTGAGCGTGAGCGACGGGGTTGATGCTGGCTTTGTGCTGGAACTGGCGCGAGGACTTGCAGCATGATCCCTGTTTTGGGGGATGCGAAGATCTGGCTTGCCGCAGGAGTTACGGATATGCGGCGCGGCTTCAACGGGCTGGCGGCGCAGACCGCGCAGGTTCTTGCAGCTGACCCTTACGCGGGGCATCTATTTTTGTTCCGTGGCCGTCGTGGCGATCAGATCAAGATGATCTGGTGGGATAGTCAGGGCGCGTGCCTGTTTACCAAACGGCTTGAACGTGGACGGTTCGTATGGCCCTCAGTCAAGGAAGGTAAAGTCAGCCTAAGCCGCGCACAGCTTGCGATGCTGATGGAAGGCATAGACTGGCGTATTCTCAAGAAGACATGGCGTCCAAGTATGGTTGGATAGCTGTATGTTTTATAGGACTTCTTGCCTTTGTGGGATTCCCATGATGCCCGAGATTTGGTATGTAATGGCATGAGTAAGACCCCTCCAAATCTGACTAATCTGCCCCCTGAAGTACAGGCATACGTTGCCGCGCAAACAGCGGAATTGTCAGAGCTGAAGCAAGCGTTTCTCGGGTCATCCCTTGGCCATGCGACGGTACAAAAACGCCTCAAGGATGAGATGGCATCAGTGGACGCCGCCCTGAGTGCCGAGCGCACCGCTCATGCGCGGGCCATCCAGAACCGAGACACCATCATCGCCGATCTGCGCCTGCAACTCCACGGTCACAACAAGCACCGCTTTGGCTCAAAGTCGGAAAGCAGTGCACAGCTGGCGCTTGAGTTGATCCTTGAAGAACTTGAGATCGAACAAGCCGTTGAGACAGATGATGAACCCTCTGACGCTGAGGCCAAGCCGCCCCGCACACCGCGCAAGCGCAAACCTTTCCCAAAGGGGCTGAAGCGTGTCCAAAAGACCATCACCCCCAGTGATGCTTGCACCGACTGTGGCGGCAGCTTCAAAGTGCTTGGAACGGATGTGATGGAGGAGTTGGAATATGTCCCGGGACATTACATCGTGAACCAAATTGGCCGCCCGCGTCTGGCCTGCACCTGTTGTGAGGCCGTTGTTCAGGCTGAGATGCCAAGCCGACCCATTCCGAAGAGCTTTGTCGGCCCCGCGCTGATGGCCCACATCCTGTGCTGTAAATACGGCTATCATCTGCCGCTGTATCGCCAGAGCCAGATGTTTGCCAACGAGGGCATTGATCTGAGTGGATCGCTCATGGCGGGATGGGTCGGCAAATGCACCAAACTGCTGGAGCGCGTCTCAGATGCAATCCGCGATCACGTCTTTGAGGCGCAGGCGATCTTCATGGATGACACAACGGTCAAGCTGCTCCAGAAGGGCAATGGCAAAGGAAAGAATAAGACCAAAACCGCGCGACTGTGGGTCTATGCCCGAAAAGAAGACACTTGGGCCAGCGGAGCTCCACCTGCGGTGTGGTACCAGTTCTCCACCAGCCGTGAGGCGGAGCATCCCAGCAAGCATCTCGAAAGCTATGAAGGCTACGCCCATGCGGATGCCTATGCTGGGTATAATGACGCCTACCGCACGGGGCGGGTCAAAGAGATGGCATGCATGGCCCATGTGCGGCGTGAGTTCTTTGACCTTTATGAAAGCACAAAGCTGCCCGTGGCGGGCGAAGCCGTGCTGCGGATTAAAAAGCTCTATGATGTTGAGACACAAGCGCGGTTCCTGCCCCCTGCGGAACGCGTGGCCCTGCGTCAGGAATACGCCAAGCCGATCTTTGATGACCTGGAAGTCTGGCTTAAAGAGCAACTGGGCAAGATCTCTAGCAAGACGCCGCTGGCCAAGGCGATCAAATATGCACTGGCGCGCCTGCCAAAGGCACGGCCCTATCTTGATCACGGCTTTCTTGAGCTGGACAACAACACAGCCGAGCGCGCAGTGCGCCCTGTGGCCGTGGGACGCAAAAACTATCTCTTCATGGGATCAGAAGCAGGCGGCAAATCTGCAGCAATTGCTTATACGTTGATAGAGACCGCCAAGATGAACAAAGTGAATCCCGAAGCCTGGCTCGCATGGGTGCTGGAACGCATCTAGGACCATCAAGCAAACCGTATCAACGATCTCATGCCGTGGGCCTATCAGGACATGATCGATGCTAAAAACGCCGAGGCCGAGGCAAAAGACGCAGCTTGATCAAGGGCAGCGTTGATGCTTACCAATGATCTCGTCTTAAGGACGGTGAGAGCCGCAATAGCGTACTCTGTGTTTGTTATGGGAGAGACTGTCGTTGACCAAAACGCCGAACTGAGACATGATTCAAACGTGTCGAGATACCTCGATGCGACAATGATCTGACGCCAAATCAACCAATCGTTCCGCGCATAGGACGTTATCCGTAAGAATGGTGCGAATGTGCAGCGGACACGCGCGCTCAAGGTCACGCAGGAAACGTCGGGCATTGGCGGCCGTTTTGTTGCTATAGATACCAATGAACATCCACCGCGTGGCGCGATCGATGGCGACAAACAGATACCGGCGTGATGTCTGATCCGCCATTTGCGGCAGATATTTAACGTCAATGTGCAGGTAGCCCGGCGCATAGGCCTTGAAGGCGCTGTGCTTCGGCCTTGCCTCTTTGACCTTCAGCTCGCGCAGATTGCCCACCCCATGTCGACGCAAGCATCGACCCAAGCCCGAGCGTGAAACGTTCGGATTCAGAAACTCCCGGACCACTGCAAGAAAGTCATCAAGTGACACCAAAAGCGTCTTACGCAACGCCACCGCAACAACCTCCTGCGCTGGCGTGAGCGTCGTCTGCAAGCGATGTGGTGTGTGACTGCGGTCTTCGACGCTGTCGCGGTGACGCCACTTCAAAACAGTCTGCTCAGAAATGCCAAAGCGTTCACCCACCATCCAGGCCGGATCGGCACTGGCTTGAATGGCCGCTCTAATCTTCGGTGTTGTCGTCGCTTGGCTCTGCAGTCGAACGAGCGTCACGTTTCTCCTTCCGAATGTCCTCTAAAACCGACCTTGCCATGAAAAAGGCCGAACGCCGAGGATCAATGTGATCATCCGGGATGGAACACCTAATGAATAACGGTTGCTCAACAAAGCTATTCACTCAGTCGCCGTAAATTTGAAGGTAATTTGCACGAAATTTTATTTCGCGGAATGCGCATTAATTGACACAAAGTGTAAATGTTTTCACGGAGTGTGCGATCACTTGCTTGGAAAGCTGGCGCGCAAACCTGGATAAAACTTATGTTTACAAAGGCATAACTAAACGTTCAGCGCTTTTTTGTAGGTTAAGTGTCGGAAATGAATTTTTTCTGGAGCGGGCGGCGGGAATCGAACCCGCATCTCCAGTTTGGAAAACTGGGGTCTTAACCATTACACAACGCCCGCTTACAATATGGTGTATATTTCATGGACTTAAGGGCGTCAAGACATCGATGGGCAACGTTTCGCTAACAAGCACAAACGACTGCAATAAACAGCCCAGGCCGCACCTTAACGATCTACTTAAATGCTTCAGTGCAGCTTCGCCAATCCGGCCATTCGCGGCTAGTCCCCTGAGCGGTTTTCAAACTGAAACGCCAGCTGGCGTTTGATAGTGAGGTGGGACAACGGCATGCCCAGAACGTCTTCTGCCCTCAATATGACTGTGGCTGAGGCACGCGCGTCTTCCCCAGCGTCATGGTGATGAAACTCAAGCCCAAGGTGCTTTTTGAGGTTTGCAAGACCATGCCCGCCGGCTCCTTTCAACGCGGGCCATGCCTGACGGGCAACTGTGACGCTGTTGGTCCAATGTGACGTTATCATTGGCAAGCCATACCGCGCGCAAGCGGATGTTAAGGCCTTTTCATCAAATGTGCTGTGCTGAACGAGGCTGTGTGTGTTCAAAAGGTCAAACAAAGCCGCATAGACCTCTGGAAATGTTCCGGCGCCCGCAACAGTATCGGATGAAATCCCATGCAGTTCGGTGTTGAACGGCTCAAATGGTTCCTCGGGTTCGATCAATACTGAATAGGTCTGAACAGCCCCTGTGTTGCTGACAAAGCAAAGCCCGATCTGGCATATGCCGGCGATCGTTTTACCCGCTGTTTCGACGTCCAATGCGATAAAACGAAAAGGCCCTGCAGGCGGCGTCTTGAGATGTCCAAATCTGTTCAACACGTCCACCATTCGCTGTCCTACGCTTGTGAAACTATCTTACCCCGCGCTGCGATGCATCTTGTCCGTCGCGATCTTTTGCACGTCGGATCTAATGAATGTGGGGCGTCACAAAGCATTTCATTTCTTTGGATACTGTACAGACAAGTCAACTACGCGGCATTTTTCCATTTGATCGGGGTCACGTAAACGATGCGATCGTCTACGCCGACCATGACTTCACCATCCTGAATATTTACCTGCACCTTCATCGAGCGATTTGCCAGCTCGCCAAGATCACGGGTCTCTTCTTGCAAAAAATTCATGACCTGAAGATTATCAAAACGAGTAGTGTTGTTTTTGAGCTTTTCCCACCACATCTCAGCGGTCCTGCCACCGTAACTATAGACGATCACCTTGCTGGCTTTGCCACAGGACTGACGCACAACCTTCTCGCTCGGAAGGCCCAGAGCCACCCACAATTCCAGCTCGCCACTCAGGCTTTTCTGCCAAATGTCCGGCTCATCATCCGTTGAAAGACCCTTGGTCATTTCCAGTTGCTCATGGGCATTCAGGGAAAAGGCGAGGATACGCACCATCAGTCTTTCATCCGTCTCTGAGGGATGTTTTGCCACAGTTAGTTTGTGAGTCTCATAATAATGGCGATCCATATCGGAGACGGAAAGCTCAACTTTGTAGATGGTAGCTTTTTGCGCCATGACATGCTCCAGAATTGTGAAGATAGTCGTGCCTAATGCGTCTGGTGACTTTCCGAAAGCACTTTAAAAGTTTGCGTATACTTGGCGAGACACTAGGTATGGACAAGTTGTGTGACTTGCAGGTGCTGGATGGTTGGTTCGTTTGAGGTAACTACATTCAAGGCCAAAGCTAAAGCATCGCGTACATTGAAATCACGACCCCAACAGATATGATCCACGATCACGCTGCGCGGGTCCGGTCGTTAGAAATTGTCGGCGATGTCTTGACCCAACTGCTTGCGCATAAAAAGGTGGCCTAATCCTGCGTGCGGGTTTCGACACTTCCGGCCCATTGCGGTCATTGGCTGGTCGTTGGGCATGATGCGGTGCGGCCCGTTAGACCGGACTTTCGCCGCGTCTGCAAAGTAACGTGACCAGTGAAACGTTCTGAAGGGTACTTTCTTTCGCTCACTCAAACTGACAAACTTGAACCATGTCAAAAAAGACTTTGAACACAGATAACCTTGAAGCTCTTGGTGCTAAAAAATTGGCGGACCTCTTGATCGAGGTGAGCACCGGCAGTGCGGACATCAAACGTCGTCTGCGATTGGAATTAAGCCACAATCTGGGTGCGTCAGAGCTTGTGCATGCAATCCGAAAACGCCTTGTGACATTGCGAAAATCAAACAGTTTTGTAGGCTGGCACAAACGTAAAGCTTTGATCAAAGATATTGATACACAAGTGGTAATGATCGTTGAAAAAATCGCGCCAGAGGACCCATCGTCTGCGTTTGAGTTGCTTTGGCAATTTATCGAAATTGCCCCATCTATCTATGAACGCGTTGACGATAGCCGGGGCGATGTTGGCGATGTTTTCCGATCCGCTATTTTGCATTTTGAAGCTATCGCACCTTTGGCGTTGTTGAGCGTTGATGCTCTGGCTGCGCAGGTTTGGAATGTCATCCAAGACAACGGGTACGGGGAATGGGACGGGATAATTGGAATTCTCTCGGACACGCTTGGGGCGAGCGGCTTAGATCAGCTAAGGCAGCACGTCGAAGATTTCGCGGCTCAGTCAATTGATGTTGAAGCCGAACAGCACGATGCAATATTGTTCCTCCGGGAGTTGCGCGGGGGCCATGCTGATTATGCCGCTGAGCGTAAAGAACGGTTCGTTCAGTCCTGCCTTCAGGAAATCGCAGCGGCGGCAGGTGATACGCACGCCTATGTCGCGCAATACACGCCAAATGATCTGAGACACAAAGATGTCGCTGCCGAGGTCGCACTGCTATTTATTAAAGAAGGCCGCACTGATGACGCATTGACGCTTTTGGATGATGTGGAACAAGACGGGCGCGACTTTGGGCAAGAGGCGTGGAACCACAGTTACCTCGCTACTCTCGAAGCATTGGGGCGTACCAAAGATGCGCAAGCACACCGCTGGTCTTGCTTTATAAAGACGCTCGATCAACCTCATTTGCGTACCTATATTAAAGGTCTTCCCGACTTTGAGGATGTTGAGGCAGAAGAAAAGGCAAGAGCACACGTTCTGGACTATCCGAGTTTTTCCACAGCATTGTCCTTTTTTCTAGAATGGCCCGACTTGCTGTCTGCTGCCCAACTGATTGAAAACCGATCGGATGAGGTCGACGGTAATCGCTATGATATATTGACGCCTGCTGCCGAAGCTCTGCGAGAACGCCACCCGCTACCTGCGGTTCTGTTGTGGCGTGCGATGATCGACTATTCCTTAGGTGAGGGACGTTCGTCACGCTACGGTCATGCGGCGGATCATCTGATGGACTGTTCAGCCCTTGAAGGTGCCATCCAAGACTATGGCACATTCGAATCCCACGCCGACTATTTTCAAACGCTCCGCATGGCTCATGATCGTAAAACGTCGTTTTGGGTCAAATTAAAATAGGTGTAGATCAAACCATCAACGCGAACGGCCCCAACCGGCCGTTCAACCATAAAAGACAATGCTGTGGCGCGGCCCGTCATTGCAGCCATTCGTGCAGAGCGCAGCATTTAATCAGAATCAACCGTCGGTGTGCAGACGGACCAAAACTTCCGTCCTCGAACCATTTCGGTAGGGTTTTCCCATTCTGTCTTAATTCGTGCGAGACTGGTCGCATTTTCTCGCGATTGGGAGCCGAACCGCTGCTACGCCTGATAAGCGCCCAAGACTCGAACACCGATTAAAAGGAAGTTTGCCATGATCCTCTATCCAATGATTGAACTGCTTGATGGCCGATGTGTTAGCCTATTTCGCGGTCGTACTGAGGAGCCCCAGATCTGGCACCTCGATCCAGTAGAAAAAGCGAAGAGTTTCGTCGAAGCTGGCGCGCAATGGCTACATATCACTGATTTTGATGCTATGTCGGGCGATGAACGCAACGCTGATCTCATCCGCGAGATCATTCTTACGGCAGGCATTCAAGTGCAATTGGGTGGTGGCTTTCGAAGCTTGGAACGCATCGCTTACTGGATCGACCAAGGTGTCGGGCGCATCGTTGTCGGCACTCTGGCCTTGCTTCAGTCCGACATCGTTAAAGAAGCCGCAAAGCTTTTTCCCGATCAGATCGTGCTCGCGGTTGATGTCTATGAGGGGGTCGTAGTTAGCGATGGTTGGCGAGAGAAAAGTTCCTTTACGCCTTCTGCATTTCTCAAAGCATTTGAAAATGTTCCTTTCGCGGCGATCATCGTGACCGATATTGATGCAGACATTGGTGATGCCGAGGACAGTGTTGCCTTGATCACGCAACTCGCTAGCGAAACGCGGACACCGGTGATCGCAAGGGGACTGGCGCGAACGCTTGATGACCTGTCGAGGCTGAAGTACGTGCCGTTTGTCTCAGGGGTCTTAATTGGGCGCGCCTTGTTTGATCGCAGTATCGATATCGAGGTTGCGATGGAAGTTTTCAAACCCGATGGAGAGGTTCAGGCGAAATTCATCTGAGGTGATTTTGGCGGCTTGACGACTTGTTGCAAGATCAGCCTTCGTACGTTTAAAACCCCAATGGATGAGCTTTTTTTCATGCCGCAAACGGCCCCTTGCTGCCGTTGGCCCAAGGTTCAAGATGCTGCGGTCGCAGCCCGCATAGCAGTCATTCGCCGCAACCGCGAAACCAAGTGATGTCTGAATTCACACTGTGCGGACAATGCAGACCCTTGCAGTTGCGGCTATCGCTGGCGCAGCATTTTCTTGCAGGTGCAGCAAGTCGGTTGCTACAATGCACCATAGCAGTCATTAAAATACGATCTCGGGTATCAAATCCAAACAACGCTTTTGGTGCGAGCGGGTCGAACAATCTGGTTACACAACAAGCGGCCCTTATTGTTCTGCTCATTTGCCACGCAGGCTATAGTTCATATGCTCGTTACTTTCTGGTCAAGGCTACTGTCGCGCATCTTATGGACGAATACCGTCTTGTTATTTAATTGGCGTATTCTCCAGAATCACGCTGTCATGCAGTCTGCGATCATTTATCCGTTTGACGCGTCTGTGCTAACAATTTAGCAATGCTGTTAATATCTGTTGGGGCGCCCTGATCCGGGCTGAGATGCACAAGCTGCGAACCCATTGAACCTGAACCGGTTAGGACCGGCGGAGGGAACAGCTTGCGGACCTCGCATCCGTTATGGCCTGCGCCCTTTCCCATCCTGATCCCTGAACCAAGGGGCTATGACATGGCAGCTAAGGCGTTAACGATTGCCGGGTCCGATTCTGGCGGCGGGGCTGGTATTCAGGCCGATCTTAAGGCCTTTTCGGCAATGGGTGTTTATGGTGCTTCCGTTGTGACGGCGGTTACGGCACAGAACACCAAAGCTGTTACCGCCATTCATCCGATCCCGGACGACATTGTTGCCGCACAGATCAAAGCCGTTCTGGATGACATCCAGATTGACGTGGTCAAGATCGGGATGCTGGGGACACCGTCGCTGATTGCAGCGGTGGCGGATGCACTGGCGGGTTACGCCGGGCCGGTTGTGCTTGATCCCGTGATGGTTGCTAAATCAGGCGATACGTTGCTGGCCGATAGTGCGATAGATGCGTTGAAATCTATTTTTTTCGCACGCGCGACACTGCTTACCCCCAACCTACCCGAAGCTTTGAAACTGGTGGGCGAGGGCAGCACGCAAGCGCAGGCGAAGGCCCTTTTGGACCTTGGCGTCGGTGCGGTTTTGATGAAAGGCGGACATGCAGACGGCGAGATCTGCACCGATCATTTTGTGTCGCGAACGGGAACGCAGGACTTTTCGGCCCTACGTGTGAACACCCGCAACACCCACGGCACGGGATGTTCCTATTCCTCTGCAATCGCTGCGGGCCTGGCGCGGGGTATGGCGTTGAGCGATGCGGTAGGCCATGCGCACACATGGCTACATCAGGCGATCTTGCATGCGGATGAATTGCACGTTGGACAAGGTCACGGGCCTGTGCACCACTTTCACGCGCTTTGGAAATGAGCGACCTTTTCACGATCATTGGCGGCGGCGTGTGTGGCCTTGCCATGGCCGCAGAACTGTCGTCACGCGGCGCGCAGGTCACAGTCATTGATCCCAAAGGTGCGCCCGGCGATCACGCCTGTTCTTGGTGGGCAGGCGGCATGCTGGCCCCCGATTGCGAAGGGGTGAGCGCAGAGCCCGAGATTGTGCGCCAAGGCCGCAAAGCTGCCAGTTGGTGGAAAAGCCACGGAGGAATTGTGCATCACGCGGGCACAATTGTTGTCGCCCTTAACCGCGATCAAAGCGATCTGGCAACCTTTGCGCGCCGTGCGCCGACCGCGACATCCCTGTCCAAAACGCAGATCGCTGAGCACGAGCCGCATCTGGCTGAGCGTTTTTCCAAGGCGCTGTTTTTAGCAGATGAGGGGCATCTTGACCCCCGCGCGACCCTGACCGCGCTGCATGCGCGGCTGGATCAAAAGGGTGTCCGTTTTGGTGGTGACATCAAAGGGCAGGTAATTGACTGCCGTGGCCTTGCTGCGCGTGATACTCTCACAGATTTGCGCGGCGTGAAGGGCGAGATGCTTGTGGTCCGCTGCCCCGACGTGACGCTGTCGCGCCCTGTGAGACTGCTTCATCCGCGGTTTCCGCTATATATCGTGCCGCGTGGCGACGATGTGTTCATGTTGGGCGCGACCCAGATCGAAACCGGCGAACGCGGACGTGCCACCCTGCGATCCGTGATGGAGCTGATGAATGCCGCCTACGCCCTGCACCCCGCTTTTGGCGAGGCGGAGCTGTTGGAGATTGGCGTCGATGCACGCCCTGCCTTTCCCGACAACCAACCGCGCATTCGGCGGATTGGGGATGTGATTTACGCAAATGGCCTGTTTCGGCACGGTTTTCTGCTTGCACCTGCATTGGCGCAGATGACGGCTGACCTGTTGCTGAAAGGCAAAATACCGGAGGTTTGGTATGAAGATCATCGTGAACGGTGAAGCACATGAGATCGGTGCGCCCACACTGGCCGCGCTCTTGGATGACCTGGGTAAAGGCGAGGCCAAGGTGGCCACTTCGGTCAACGAGGCCTTTGTGTCCAAGCAACAGCGTGCAGACCATGCTTTGCAAGACGGGGACCGCGTCGAAATCATAGCCCCCCGACAAGGAGGATAGAATGCCCACTTTCTACAGCACCGAAGTGACATCCAGGCTGATGTTGGGCACCGCACAATATCCGTCGCCCGCGATTCTGGCGGAGGCCTTTCGCCGTTCGGGCGCAGGCATTGCCACGGTCTCTGTGCGGCGCGAGGCGGGCGGCGATCAGGCGGGGCAGGACTTCTGGGCGTTGATCAGGGACCTTGGTGTTGCCGTGCTTCCCAACACCGCAGGCTGTTATTCAGCGCGCGAGGCCGTGACCACAGCCCAGATGGCCCGCGAGCTGTTCGATACCAACTGGATCAAGCTGGAGGTGATCGGCCACGCCGATACCCTGCAACCCGATCCCTTCGGTCTGGTTGACGCTGCCGCACAATTGGCCGAGGACGGGTTCGAAGTCTTTCCCTATTGCACCGAAGATCTGGTGCTTTGCGAGCGGCTGGTTGAGGTCGGCTGCAAAGTCTTGATGCCGTGGGGCGCACCCATTGGCACGGGGCTGGGGCTGAACAATATCTACGGTTTGCGCAGCTTGCGTGCGCATTTCCCTGATATTCCTTTGGTCGTGGATGCAGGTCTGGGCCTGCCCTCGCACGCAGCCCAAGCGATGGAAATGGGCTATGACGCAGTCCTGTTGAACACTGCCGTTGCAAAGGCGGGCAACCCTGTAGCGATGGCGCGCGCGTTCGCTCTGGCGGTAGAAGCAGGCGCGCTGGCCGCGGGTGCCGACCCCATGGATGCCCGCGACATGGCTGCCCCTTCCACGCCCGTCTTTGGAAAGGCGATGCTATGACACTGCCCCGCTTTTACCCGATTTTTGATGACGTGGCGTGGCTGCGGCGCGTGTTGCCTTTGGGAGCCAAGCTTGTGCAACTGCGCATCAAAAACCAGCCGCAAGACGCGCTGCGCGCTCAACTGACCGAAGGCCGCGATTTGTGCCATGCCCATGGTGCAATGCTGGTGGTCAATGACCATTGGCAGCTGGCAATTGATTTGGGCTGTGACTGGGTCCATCTGGGACAGGAGGATCTTGACGAGGCGGACGTGGCTGCGATCCGTGCGGCGGGTCTCAAGCTTGGGATTTCGACCCATGACAAGGCCGAACTTGCCCGCGCACTGGCGCTGAACCCTGATTACATCGCACTTGGCCCGATCTATCCAACCATCCTGAAAAAGATGAACTGGCATCAGCAGGGCATTGAGAAACTCTGCGTGTGGAAAGACCTCGTGGGCGATATCCCCCTCGTTGCGATTGGTGGGATGAGTACGGACCGCGCACCGGGGGCGTTTGATGCCGGGGCGGATGTTGTCTCGGCCGTCACGGACATCACGCTTCACGACGATCCAGAGGGTCGCGTCAGGGAATGGCTAAAGGTCTGCGGATGAGCCGCTACGCCCGCCAAACTGCGGTGCTGGGAAGTGCTGCGCAAGATCAGTTGGCAAGGGCGTCTGTCCTTGTCATCGGTGGCGGCGGACTGGCCGCGCCTGTGATGCAATACCTCGTGGGCGCGGGTGTCGGGCAAATCCGAATTGCGGATGCAGATGTCATAAGCCTGTCCAACCTGCACCGTCAAACGCTGTTTCGCGAGGCTGATATTGGCTTGCCAAAGGTCGATGTGATCGCGAGTGCGATGACCGCATTGAACCCTGACACCACCATTGAACCTGTTCACCAGCGCGTCGATCCGTCCAGCATTGCGGCCCTTTGCGTGGGCATGTCGCTGATCCTTGATTGCGCCGACAGTTTCGCGGTCAGCTATGTGGCGTCCGATCATTGCCTTGAAACTGGCCAACCGCTGATCAGCGCCAGCGTGGTGGGCCGCGACGGCTATGTGGGTGGCTTTTGCGGTGGCAAACCTGGGCTGCGTGCGGTGTTCCCCGATCTGCCAGACCAGCTGGGATCGTGCGATACCGATGGCGTGCTGGGGCCAAGTGTAGGTGTGATCGGTAGCCTTCAGGCACAAATGGCGATGGCGATCATGACGGGCGATATGCAAAGCTTGGGACAGCTTGTGACCTATGACGCGTGGGCGCTGCGGTTTGGCGGGTTCCGCTTTGATACGGCACCTGACCCTGCGCCCAGCCCCGCCTTTATCGCCCTGCGCGACATCGCCGCAACTGATTTTCTGATCGACCTGCGCGCGACAGGAGAACAGGGGCCTGACCTGCCACATGCAACACGCCATGTCGTGTCCGACTTTGGACCACATGGCCCTACACCACACGAGAACCAACGTGCCGTTCTGGCCTGTCGGTCGGGCCTGCGTGCCTGGCAGGCGGCAGAGCGACTTTCACAACACTGGCAGGGCGAGATCAAACTTCTCGCTCTCGGAGGGTAAGGAGACCCATATGAAATACCTCATCACAGCAGCGGCAATATTGATCGCAACACCAGCCTTGGCGCAAGACAAGATGACCTTGCTATTGGACTGGTTTATCAACCCCGATCACGGGCCAATCATCGTGGCTGAAGAGCTGGGCTATTTCGCCGATCAAGGGCTTGAAGTCGAGATCATCGCCCCTGCCGATCCGTCCGCCCCGCCTAAACTGGTCGCAGCCGGCCGAGGCGATATTGCTATCAGCTATCAACCCAGCCAGCATTTGCATGTCGCGGAAGGTCTGCCACTTATTCGGGTGGGCACTTTGGTGGCGACACCACTGAACTGTCTATTGGTTCTCAAAGACGGCCCTATTCAGGAGATCAGCCAACTGAAAGGTGGCACAATCGGCTTTTCCGTGGCCGGTGTCGAAGAAGCCGTTTTATCGACAATGCTGGGTCGCCACGGTGTCACGCTGGATGATGTCGAGATGGTCAATGTGAACTTCTCGCTCAGTCCGTCTTTGATGTCGGGACAGGTCGATGCGGTTATCGGTGCGTACCGGAATTTTGAGTTGAACCAGATGGAAATCGAGGGCGTTGAAGGTCGCTGTTTCTATGTCGAGGAAGAAGGCGTGCCGACCTATGATGAATTGATCTACGTGGCGAACCCCGACCGGATGGACATTGATCAGGTCCGCCGTTTCCTGCGTGCGACAGAACTGGCAACGCAATACATCGTCAATAACCCGCAAGCATCTTGGGAGCTGTTCAAAGGCTACGCGCCTGAACTGGACGACGAACTGAACGCCAAGGCTTGGGTTGACACGCTGCCCCGCTTTGCCTTGCGCCCTGAAGCGCTGGATGAAGGGCGATATACAAGGTTTGAGGCGTTTTTGGCCGAGAGTGGTCTGGTCGAGGGCACGCGCCCAGTCTCAGCACTTGCCGTCGATCTGGGTGCAGAATGACCTACGGTAACATCTTCGCGGCTTGGCGGGATAACACCCCCGTCTGGCTCGCCTATACCCGTCACGCGTTTGTGCAGGGCTTGGGTGACGGCACGCTGCCGCACGCCGCCTTCCTGCATTACCTCAAACAGGATTACGTCTTTCTGATCCACTTTTCTCGCGCTTGGGCCTTGGCGATCACCAAGGCTGATACGGTCGCGGAAATGCGTTTGGCTGCGAGCACAGTGAACGGGTTGATCAACGAGGAAATCGCGTTGCACATCAAGGCGTGTGCCGAAGCTGGCATTGATGAGGCAACGCTGTTTGCTACGCAGGAACGACAAGAAAATCTCGCCTATACCCGCTATGTTTTGGACGCGGGTCATTCCGGCGATCTGTTGGACCTGTTGGCAGCCTTGGCTCCTTGCGTTATGGGCTACGGCGAAATTGGCAGTCATTTGGCCGCAACCAAGACCTCGGACACCTGCGCAGAGTGGATCAACACCTACGCAAGCGCCGACTATCAGCAGGTTTGCCACGATGTGGGTCTGCTTATAGACGGGGCCGTTGCGCGGCGCTTGGGTGATGATCCGAAAGGCAGCCCGCGTTGGACTGCCCTTCAGGCGCGGTTTGCGATGGCCACTCAATTGGAAGTCGGGTTTTGGGACATGGGGCTGGATCCTTGAACCAACCCTTGCGGATGACAGGATCGGCGACGATTGACGGGACGCCGATCTTTTCCCAGCTGGACTTGACCCTGAAACCGCACAGCTGGACCTGCCTTTTGGGGGCGAGTGGTGTGGGCAAATCCACGGTGCTGCGCCTCTTTGCGAGTCTGGCCGAGGGCGTCACTTTTGACGGGGTCCTCAGCGATACCGGACGCGTCGCGATGATGGCGCAGCAAGATTTACTGATGCCGTGGCTCAGCGTGTTGGACAATGTCATGCTGGGCGCGCGCGTGCGGGGGGAGCGTCCGGACAAAGACCGCGCCTGCGAGAGGCTGGTGCAAGTCGGCTTGGTGGACCATGCTGACAAATTACCCGCCGCCCTGTCTGGCGGCCAACGTCAACGGGTGGCATTGGCCCGCACATTGATGGAGGACCGCGCGGTTGTGTTGCTGGATGAACCGTTTTCAGCGCTTGACGCGCTGACCCGTGCGCAGATGCAGGAACTGACGGCAGACCTGTTGACGGGTCGCACAGTGTTGCTGGTCACCCATGACCCGAACGAGGCCGCGCGATTGGGTCAGAAAATTCTGATCATGACGCCATCAGGACTTGTCGAGGTTGCCGCCCCATTCACCCCCATCCCGCGCGACATCCACGCACCAGATGTGCTGCGCACGCAGACAGATCTGTTTGATCAACTTCGGAGACCGATATGAGCGCCACACAACATCTGCAATCGCTTGTCGAAGAGGACTGGCACGCCGCTACGCATCATGCGTTCACCAATGCCTTGGCTCATGGGACCCTAAGCCGTGACAAGATGGCGGGATATTTGCAACAGGACTACCAGTTTATTGAAGGGTTTGTACGGCTTTTGGCTTCCGCCGTGGCCCATGCGCCCACATTGGCCGATGCCGTGCCCGGCGCGCAATTTCTGGGTTTGATCTGTGGCCCGGAAAACACCTATTTCCTACGATGTTTACAAGCGCTCGAGGTCCCGCCGACCGCGCCCGCAGCACCCGAGACGATCGCGTTCCAACAGCTGATGAATCAAGCCTGTCGCTCGGGTCGCTACGAGATCATGCTATCGGTTCTGGTCGTCGCCGAATGGATTTATCTTGATTGGGCCTCCCCGTTTGAGGACCGCGCCCACGACCTGCCGTTTTGGCTGGGGGAGTGGATAACCCTGCATTCAGGCGACGGTTTTGCGCAGGTCGTGGCCTATTTGCGCAATCAACTGGATACCGCTTGGGACACGCTGGATCACGACGCACGCACGCAGGTCACCGCGACCTTCGCTGAGGCCGTACGGTTGGAGCGCGTGTTTTTTGACGCGTCTTGGGCTGGTTTTGCGGTTGCAAAATGACCGGTTGGCGGGCAGGCATAGCGGCGACGTGTCTGGTGTTGGTGCTTTGGCAAACGGTGATCTGGACCACAGGTGTTGCCCGTTTCATCCTGCCTCCCCCTGTATCGGTCGCGCAAACAATCTGGGAAAGCCGCGCGCTTTTGGCGGAGCACGCGGTTATCACGATGGCCGAAGTGCTCATCGGCCTCGTGTTGGGTGCCGCATTTGGGTTCATGTCGGCCATCGGGCTGGTCGCATCACCAACGGTGCGCGCGCTGGTGCGACCCATCTTGGTCTTCAGCCAAGCAGTGCCAGTGTTTGCATTGGCACCGATCTTGACCCTTTGGCTGGGCTTTGGCCTTTGGTCCAAGATCACGATGACCATAATCATCATCTACTTCCCTGTTACGTCATCATTTTTTGATGCCCTGATGCGCACGAACCGCGACTGGATCGGTTTGGCCAAGGTGATGGGCGCAAGCCCCGCACGGATCATGTGGTATATCCGGGTACCTGCGGCCATGCCGGGCTTTGCATCCGGCCTGCGATTGGCTGCTGTTTATGCGCCAATCGGTGCGATCATCGGCGAATGGGTTGGGGCCTCAAAGGGCTTAGGATATCTGATGCTTTTGGCAAATGGACGCGCCAAAACCGACCTGATGTTTGCGGCCCTGATCGTGCTCGCGGTTCTGACGATCCTGCTGCACTCAGCTGTAAACAGACTGTGCGAAAAAACAATGGACCGTCCGGAGGTCTCGTGACCGGCCCATATTGAAAGCCATTTTCATTGACTGGTCCGATTATGAATGCTGCATATGCGAATATGGAAATGCCAAAGCCACCTTTGCCCGCGCTTTTCGGCTTCATTTCCGCTACAGTTCGCATGAATGACTGGTTTTTCTACCCCGCAGCGGCGTAGAAATTCACGCTGTTGCAGCAACTTCCGTGCTGCGAGCGCGCGCAGCACAAAATCAACAGGTCCGGTGTGGGCTCGGAGCTGCCCTTAGATCGATTGCAGCATTCTTGGTTTCGACCTCTCAATGAATGGCAGCTTTCGCTGGATCGCCCTTGAGCCCGCGTATTTGCAGCGAAAGTCCGCATTCCGCCCTTAATGTAGAAATGTGCATGGCGCAGCATTCGTCACTATCGCCGCCCTTAATGACAAAATGTGAGTGTTACAGCATCGATCACTCCAGCGTCTGAGTCGACCCTTGCTGCACAGAGCACAGGTTTCGCTTGGGGCTGATATAGACCAATGCAGGGCCCTATGACGGCGTCCCTGTCGCATCGCGGCGCACCCGACCAGGGCGCATTTCACCGCATACTCCCACACAAACAGCCTGCTTCTACCCCTGCCCCGTGACGTCAAAACTCTGCGAGCAACCACAGCAATTTCCCACCTTATCCATGATACCGGCTCGCGCTTCAAACGTATCTTCCTGGCCTTTACTCACGCAGCATGCAGGCGCCTTAGGCTGCGGCATTTACGGCATTTGCGGCAAATATCCTCTCAAGGATCATGTAAAGACACGTGGCAACATTCAGAACCAAAAATTGGGAGGTTCAGGCCTGAGCTACATAGACAAATTCACTATTTAAAGACGCTGGTTGAGAGCCAGATTTGCTCCATAACTTGACGTTTTGTTCATTCAACCACACCTGAATGAGGTACCACAGTTCAAAGGAATGCCTCCATGACAACGACGCCATTGCGTATCGATATTATCTCAGACGTCGTCTGTCCGTGGTGCATTGTTGGTTACCGCCAGTTAAAAAGGGCTGCCGAAGCGTCAGGCACGGCCGTAGATATCCATTGGCATCCGTTTGAATTGAACCCTAGCATGCCTGCCGAGGGCCAGAACATGGTCGAGCACATAATGGAAAAATACGGCAGCAGTCAGGCTGAATCACACGCCAACCGTGATCGCCTGACAGCAATCGGTGAAGATCTCGACTTTACGTTTTTATTCGCGGACGACATGCGAATGCATAACACGTTTGACACACACCAATTGCTGCACTGGGCGACGCTTAAGGGCAAAGGCGACGATCTGAAACAGGCGCTATTTATCGCGCACTTCACCCATTGTCGTAATCTATCCGACCCCGATGTACTCGCCGCCATTGCGTCAGAAGTCAGCCTCGAGCGTGCAGAAGCCGAAGCCATTCTGGTCGATCAACGTTTTGCTGACCAAGTTCGCGCAGAAGAGAAATTCTGGACTCAGCAAGGTATCACCGGAGTCCCCGCAATGGTTTTTGACCGCCAGCATTTGGTTACTGGTGCACAGGGGGTCGACAATTACACCAACATTCTGTCCCAACTGACACAGGGCGGCTGCGCAGCAACATAACGGCTATTCCCTGCAATCTTCACCAAGGCCTGCTGTGCGAACAACTTAAAGTTGGCCAACCGGATGTCCCCGTCTCACTAAGCGAACATCTGTTTTGAACGGCGGCCTCCGCTTCAACCGATTTTTATCTGACAGTGCCAGTCGACTGGCTCAACAATCACCGTCTACTCGAACCTATCGGGAATATCCCACCCACTGAGGTAGAAACAAACCTCTATGCTGCTAAGTAAAGACCAGATTTGGCTTCGCAACTCGAACAAATTAGCCTACGGAAAGCTCGGTGCGGTTCAGTAAATCTATAAACCCAGCCCACCAGTGCACCATTCTGAGCCGTTCTGTCCGATGCTCTCGTGTTCCATAGCGGGCGGGTCAAATACATCGGCTTTGAACCACCCCCGTGGAAACATATACAATGCAAAGAACCCAGGTATTGCTAAGTCGCCACCCTGCCCGCCTTGTCGGCTTCTTCTGACGTCACTTTACCAACTTGCTGAAATATATTGAGTTTCCATGAACTCCAGCATCCCCTCATGACCGCCTTCACGGCCCAGTCCGGATTGCTTTGTTCCGCCAAACGGTGCTGCGGGATCGCTGACAAGGCCACGGTTCAGACCGACCATGCCGTAGTCCAAACGTTCGCAAACCTGCAACGCGCGCTTCATATCTTCGGAGAACACATAGGCGACCAGCCCGTATTCGGTGTCATTGGCGCGGGCGATTACGTCGTCCTGATCAGTGAAGGTCTGGATTGCGGCAACGGGGCCGAAGATTTCATCCGCGACGCAGTTGGCGTCCTGAGACACGTTCGTCAGAACGGTCGGCGGATAGTAGAACCCGACGCCGTCTGGCGCTTTGCCGCCCAATTCAATTCGCGCGCCCTTTGCTACGGCGTCATCCACGAAGGCTGCGACCTGATCACGGGTGTCGGCGTTGACCAAGGGGCCAACGTCAACGGATGGGTCATTTCCGTCACCCATTTTCAGAGCCGCCATGGCTGCAACAAATTTCGAGGTAAAGGCCTCGGCGACATCCGAATGCACATAAAAGCGGTTTGCGGCGGTGCATGCTTCTCCCAAGTTGCGCATTTTGGCGAGCATCGCGCCCTCAACAGCGACATCAAGATCGGCATCTTCAAACACGATCAATGGGGCGTTGCCGCCCAGTTCCATCGCCGGTTTCAGAACTAGGTCGGCCGCAGAGCGCAGTAATTTTCGCCCAACGCCAGTCGAGCCAGTAAAGCTGACAACACGCACGCGCGGATCATGCAGCATATGGTCGACCAGCGCGCCGGTTTTGCGCGACGGGAGGACGTTCACAAGGCCCTTTGGCACGCCAGCTTCTTCAAGAAGTGGCATTAGCGCCAGCATGGTCAGCGGCGTTTCAGATGCTGGTTTGATGATCACGGCACAACCGGCCGCCAAAGCCGGTGCTATTTTACGGGTGCCCATGGCGGCGGGGTAGTTCCAAGGCGTCACCAACACCGCAAGTCCAGCGGGTTTGTGCTGCACGATGATCCGCGCGCCAGATGCTGGGGCGTGGGTGATCATGCCATCGGCACGTACGGCTTCTTCCGCAAACCAGCGAAAAAATTCGGCGGCATAAGTGGCTTCGCCCATGGCATCCGCGCGGGCCTTGCCGTTTTCCAGCGTGATCAGGTTGGCGAATTCCGGCAGTCGGGCTGTCATCAATTCCCAAGCTTTGCGTAGCACCTCGGATCTGTGACGCGGTGTCTGCGCTGCCCAGAGCGCCATCGCAGCCTCAGCCGCATCAAGGGCGGCGTCTGCGTCTGCAATGTCAGCCGAGGCAACGGACGTCAGTACCTCTTCGGTGGCGGGATTGATCACATCAAACCGCTCGGATGTCTTTACCCATGCGCCATTAATATAAAGGTCAGTGTATTCCATGTGTGTTTTCCTAAACGAGGTGGTGCAGCGGATCGGCCAGTCGCCGTGCAAGACCGGAGACGAAGGCGATGGCCTGATCGTCAACCATATGCTCGCTGCTGAATTCAAATGTGATCGCGTAGCTGTCGCCGTCCGCCCCGATGCTGAGAGTAGGCAAAGTTGTGTCGCCCAAACGCAGCGACGTCAGAAAACTGTCGCTCAGGTCGTGCAGCACGAACGTCGCATCGTCGTCGGTTTCGGGCGCAGGAACGGATAACCGCGAATAGTCGGGATTGCGCAGAAAGACGTCATCCTTGTCGGGGCCAGATACCTGCACCACGACAAGCGCCGCTTCGGTGGCAGCGCGAAATGCGCCAGCAGCAAAGCTGGCGAATATGGCAGTCGGCACCACAGTGATCGCGCCGTCCGTTTCCATCCAGTCGATAAAGTCACGTGACCCTTGGCGCGGGCAGCGTGCGGTGATCTGTTTGGTGGCAACCATGATGACAGTTTGCCCGCTGGGGCTGGCGCCGATCACTGGCAGGCTGCGCAGGACTTCAAGGTCGCTGACATGATAGGGTTGCGGATGTCCGGCCTGCGCCAATGCGCCAAGATCAAGATCTTGTTCTTTCGCCAGCCTTTTGGCCTTGGGCGACGCAAGAACGCGGCCAGTGGATGCCCCCGTGGATGACATCGGCGCAGCCGCAGGAACGGTGGCTGCGACCGGCGCAACGTGTGTTTTTTGCGGCTCAGCGACGGAATCGGGAACGGGCGCGGGTTTCGGTGCTGCGGCCGCAACCACATTGTCGGCTGTGGCGCTGATCACCGCGATGACCTGCCCGACAGGAACCTCGTCCCCGTCAGACGCGCTGACTTGGGTCAGAAAACCTGCCTCGCTCGCCTCGACTTCCATCACAGATTTGTCTGTCTCGACCTCAAACAACTGATCGCCCACGGCCACCGGATCTCCGGGTTGCTTGAGCCATTGCAGCAGCTTGCCGGTGTCTTGCGCCATCCCAAGGGCGGGCATGATGACATCAACCATGAAACATCTCCCCGGCCATAAGCTTGCGCGCATTCGCTGCGACGCCTTCGGGCGTGGGCACAGTGATGTCTTCCAGTGCGGGTGAAAACGGGATCGGCACGTCCATCGCGCCCATGCGGATGACGGGACCATCAAGGTGGTAAAACGATTGCTCCATAATACGCGCCGCGATTTCAGAGGTCACTCCAAAGCTTTGGTGGCCCTCATCGATGACAATGCAACGACTGGTCTTGCGCACACTTTCGTTGATCGTGTCCATGTCCAGCGGCACAATGGTGCGCGGGTCGATGACCTCGGCGCTGATGCCCCCAAGCGCGAGAATTTCCGCAGCCTTTTCAGCCACCTGCACCATCGATGACGTGCCAACGAGGGTGATATCGAAGCCCACGCGTTTGACGTTCGCAACGCCGAACGGGATCAAATATTCTTCCTCAGGCACCTCGGCCTTGTCCTGATACATCAGCTTGTCTTCGAAGATGACAACCGGATTGTTGTCACGGATCGCGGTTTTCAACAGGCCCTTGGCCTCATATGCCGACGACGGCATTGCAACTTTTAGGCCAGGAATATGGGCGACCAGCGCGTGCAGCGATTGGCTGTGCTGCGCGCCGGAACGCCGTGTCGCGCCAAGGTTTGTGCGCAACACGAGCGGAGCCGTTAATTTACCGCCCGACATATAGTGGGTTTTGGCCGCCTGATTGCACAACTGATCCATGATCAAAAAGATGAAATCGCCGAACATTAAATCCACAATGGGGCGCGTTCCGGTCATCGCCGCACCCACGGCAAGGCCCATGAAACCGGGTTCACCGATGGGTGTATCCACAACGCGTCCGGTGCCGAATTCTTCGACCAAGCCGGATAGGATTTTGAACGGCGTGCCAGCCTCTGCCACGTCTTCACCGATGATAAACGTCGTCGGGTCGCGCCGCATTTCTTCTGCCAAGGCTTCGTTAACGGCTTGGGATAAGGTGATTTCTCTCATAGTCTATTTCTCCTCAAGCCACGAAAACGTGCTGGTCGACTTCAGATATGTCAGGGTATTTTGCAGCAAGCGCGTATTCGACTGCGGCGGCGGCATCGGCCGAAATCTCCGCCGTAATCGCCGCCAGATCGGCGTCGCTGGCAATGCCTTCTTTGGTCAACCAAGTGGCGAACTTTGTGATCGGGTCACGTTCGGTTTTCCACAGTTTTTCTTCGTCTTTCGAACGATAATATTCGCGATTAATGTCGCCAACATGGTGGCCGTGATAGCGATATGTCATCAATTCAATGAAGAACGGGCCTTCGCCTTTGCGCGACCGCGCGACCAGCTTTTCGGTCAGTTCATTCACAGCAAGGACATCCTGCCCATCGACGGTGAAAGCCTCGATACCAAAAGCCTCTGCACGGGCTGTGATCGACCCTGCCGCGATTTCAGCGGTCTTGGTGTATTCTGAGTAGCCATTGTTTTCGCAGGCATAGATGACGGGCAGGTTCCAAAGCGCGGCCATATTCATGACCTCGTACAAAATCCCTTGTGCCGTCGCGCCATCGCCAAAGAAACAGACGGTAACGTCATCTTTGCCGAGCATTTTTGCCGTGAACGCTGAGCCAGTGGCGATGCCCATGGACCCGCCGACAATCGCATTGGCGCCAAGATTGCCGTTGGACTGATCTGCGATGTGCATCGATCCGCCTTTGCCGCGACAATAGCCTTCTTCTTTGCCCAACAACTCGCAGAACATCTCTTTGAAGTTCGCGCCTTTGGCGACACAGTGTCCGTGGCCACGGTGCGTCGACGTAATTTTGTCGGTTTTTTTCAGGGCTTCGCAGATGCCAACGGCAACAGCTTCTTGGCCGGAATACATATGCGTCAATCCGGGCATCTTCGCGGACAGATAAAGTTGGTTGGCGTTATCCTCAAACGTGCGAATCCTGACCATCTGGCTGTACATGCGCAGGTATTCTTCGGTGTTTGATGTCTTTTTTGTCATTTTGAAAAATCCGTTATTCAGAGGTTATCTATACAGCAACGTTGGGAGCCACATCGATAGAGCCGGAACATAAGTAATAAGTAGGAGCACAATGCCGAGCGGAATAAGAAATGGCGCGGTCGCACTCGCAGCGCTTTCAAACTTAATGTCAGCAACGCGTGCCAGCACATAAAGAACCATTCCAACGGGCGGCGTTAACAAGCCAAGCATTAGATTGAGAACCATCATTATACCAAAATGTACTGGGTCCACACCAAGTTCGACCACGAGCGGCAGCAGGACTGGCGTTAAAATGGTAATAGCTGCGACAGGCTCCATAAAAAACCCAACAATTAAAAGTAAAATATTGATCAGTAGTAAAACCAGAACAACATTTTGGGTGTGACCCAAAATTAATTCTGCCACAGTTTCTGTTACGCGGCTCGTAGTCAGTATCCATGAAAATATAGACGCCGCAGCAACAATCAATAGCACGATTGCAGTGGTTTCGATTGTGTCCATTGAGATTGCTCTGATCTTACGGAAGTTAAGCGTCCGATATACAAATACGCCCAAAAATAGTGCATAGGCACAAGCAGCAATGGCAGCTTCTGTCGGGGTAAAGAGGCCTGCCAAGATTCCACCAACAATAATGATTGGAGTTAGAAGCGACAGAAAAGCCCGCTTAAATGTATGCCAAAGAACAACCCATGCAAAGCTTGAATCTCGTCCATAACCACGCACATAGGCATACCAAGAGACCATCAACATCAAAGCAATCGCCATTATCAGACCAGGCACCAAGCCGGCGGCAAAAAGCTGCCCTATCGAAGTTGATGAAACGACTCCGTAGACTACCAAAGGTAAAGATGGTGGAATAAGTGGTCCAATTGTGGATGACGCTGCAGTTACACCGACGGCAAAATCAGCATCATAGCCGCCTTCTTTCATAGCCTTAATTTCGATCATTCCAAGACCGCCCGCATCGGCCACGGCAGCACCTGACATACCAGCGAAAAGGACTGACGCACCAATATTAACGTGACCAAGACCACCTCTCATCCAACCAACAAGCGACTTTGCGAATGCAAATATTCGATCAGTTATGCCAGCATGGTTCATCAAGCTACCAGCTAAAATAAAGAAAGGAACAGCGAGGAGTGTGAAGCTATCTACGCCATTGATCATCCGATGCAAAACAACAACTGGCGGGATGGAGCTTTCCAACAATAAAAATAAAAGCGACGCCCCAGCCAAGGCCAGAGCCACTGGTAAGCCTATCACAAGAAGTAACGCGAGAGTTCCAAATAATACAAGCATAGCGTCACTCTTCCCAGCTGGCGGGCACGTCAGGTGCCACGTCTAATTTGCCTTCCAAAACATGCCGCCAAGCAGCAATTATTGAGTATAATGTCATCAAACAAAAACATCCTGCGACGAACCCGTAGAGAACAGATTTCGAGACATCTATAGAAGTCATCATCTGTTGTGTATTATTTGAAAGCTGTATGCACAAAACTGTCATGATTCCCAAAAGTGAAATTCGCAAAAAATCGACTACAGCAGAGAGCAGGCGCGCCAAATGTTTGGGTAAATAGCGATAGAAAAACTCCACCGAAATATGCGTATTTCGTCTCACAGCAATAGCCGACCCAAGAAAGGTCACTAAAATGAGTAAGTAGCGGGCGATTTCTTCTGTCCAACCGATAGAATCGTTTAAAACATATCGAGTAAAAAATTGAAGAAAAACAATTCCAGATAACAGCCAAAAAATCAAAAATACCAAAGCTGAATCGAGAGGCGGAATTCGCATACGCCGTGCTCTATCTACAATCACAGAACC
Source organism: Octadecabacter arcticus 238 (assembly GCF_000155735.2). GTDB lineage: Bacteria > Pseudomonadota > Alphaproteobacteria > Rhodobacterales > Rhodobacteraceae > Octadecabacter > Octadecabacter arcticus. The sequence goes on along the minus strand of NC_020908.1, from coordinate 1,931,168 downwards.
TTTAAGGTGCATAATTCTTATCCTGAATCGAGGTCATTGAACTTTCATCGAGTCCAAAAGAATAGACGGGCACCAAAATAGCATGGCACCCGTCAAAACGCTAAATCAGTTCAAAGCCTGAAGCCGGTCAAACGTCTCGCGATCCCAGGTCGCCTCGTCGCCGTTCAGCTCATTGACAACTGCTTCGCGAAACAGGTCCCGGTTCACTTCATTCACGGTCGTACCTTGCTCACGGAACCAATCGACGAGCTCAAGTTCCGCCACTCGGATGTCGTTAGACGCACCATTAGCGGCTTCTTCAAGAACCTCCATAAGCGTCGCATAATCCTCATTCGAAAGACTGTCCGACAACCTGTCAGCCACAATCGTCAGGAGTGAGTCAGTTATATGTCCTGTCAAAGTAATATAATCTTGAACTTCATGAAACCTCTTGAACTGGATCGTAGGAAGCGGATTTTCCTGAGCATCTACAACACCTTGCTGCAGAGCTAGATAAACTTCAGAAAAAGCCATGGGTGTAGCGTTTGCACCAACTGCTTCAGGGAACATTTTGTAGAGTGACGCATTAGGCACGCGTATCTTCAATCCTTCCATATCCTCAGGGGTCAAGATCTCAACATTGGAGGTCATGTGTCGCTGTCCATAATAGACAAGCCCAGCAATGTCGTCTCCGGTAGCCTCAGTATAACCTGAGGAGAGATCCTGAAACAGCTCTGAAGCGCGATATGATTGCCAGTGAGCGTAATCACGGAACATAAACGGGGCACTGCCAATGGCGATTGGACCATACCGACGACCAGCGAAGAACTGACCATCATAGATTATATCTACAGTGCCAAGGCTTAAACCTTCAGCCAAATCAGTTTGCTTTCCTAGAGATGAAGCTGGGAAAACTTCGATTTGATAACGCCCTTCCGTCCGCTCCTCAAAGCTTTCGGCGGCCCATTCGGCCCATTGATGATATGGCGACTGTGACTCATACACGTGCCCCCACTTCAACTCAGTCTGAGCGGTTGCTGCAGTTGCGCCGATAATTGCCATCACGCTACCCGCTAGCGCACCACTAACTTTAGTAAAATTAACCATCTTATCCTCCCTTAAATTTGTCATCTGCAAAAGGCCTACTGCCTTTCACATGCAGACTTCTTGCTGTGTGAAGGGAGCCCTGGCTCATGTCAACAAATTTTTTCAAACGATTAAATAAGGGATTTACGTGTTTAGATCCCTGTTTGGCCAGATCAATAAAAATATGTCATTTTTTACTTTTCACTATACAAACCATGACTGTAGGCCAATAAGTTGACAATGATCACAAAGAGAAAAAAACTGACGCAGAAGGTTATTGCCAAGGCTCTTGGTGTTTCAATTGCGACTGTTTCACTCGCATTGCGTGAAAGCCCACTTATTCAAAGTAGTACCCGTGAACGTGTGCAAGCATACGTTCGTGAAGCTGGCTACATTCAGAACCGCGCGGCCACGGCCCTTCGCACAGGGCGTACTCGAATTATTGGCGTTGGCTTTCATGATATCGTTCACCCATTCTTTGCCGAAATGCTGGCAACAATGGAGGGCCAATTGGCGGACAGGGGGGACGCAATTTTTATCAACAACCATAACGATTGCATGAAGAACCAGCGTAGATTTGTAACAACGCTTATGGAGCATGGTGCAGATGGGGTTATCCTGTCTCCCGCTCTTGGAACGACCGATGCTGATCTCGAGGCCTTTCGACAGAGTGATAGTGCGGTGGTTCTAATCGTACGTTCGATTCTGGGTACGAGCTTGGATTATGTCATTAACAATGATCAGGAATGTATGAATTTGGCTACTACACATCTTCTAAAACTGGGGCATAAGAACATCCTGATGTTAGGTGGTAAAGTTGGAACCACAACGGCCGATGGACGCTACCAAGGCTTCGTTTCAGCAATGACAGATGCAGGATATAATCCTGGCCGTGAAGCATGGATTGATGGACCATCAAAGCGGTTAGAGAGCCACTTCGCAATAAAGAGCCTTTGGGACTCGGGCACTCCTCGCCCCACCGCCATCGCTTGCTTCAACGACCTAGTCGCATTTGGAGCAATGAGCGCATTGTCGGAACTTGGGTTGGAAGTAGGCCGTGATGTGGCGGTAGTTGGGATTGATGACACCGATGAGGCCCAAGTTTCGTCACCCCCGCTAACCACCGTCACAAATAACGCGCAAGTAATTGGACGGGAAGCTGTAGATGTTCTTTTTAATCGTCTCACAAACCCGAAAGCTCCTCCAATACAAAAAAAGCTAGTGCCATACATCTCAATCCGTGAGAGCTGCGGAAGCCAACATTAAAATTGGTGCTGTCAGACAAATGCGAATTAGTCTCAGTTCTCCAGCAACCTCAATCTCTTAGGCTGCGCAGAGGCCGCGCCACTCGGTAAGAGCGGTAGCACGGTTCAACTTGAAATTTGATCGGCTGTAAAGACGGCGCTCCGCGTTGAAATGTTTGTGGAATGAGGCGTGGTCGGAGGCGAATTTCTGTAAAGTTCGCATCCGCCTAAATCGAAACATGGCCCGCTCTCTTCGTCTAGTTGGCTGGTGTGAATTTAAAGATGCGCGCATCTGGCTGACCCTTTTATCGCGGATCTCTGCGGCAAACAGCGGGCCAAATCTGTTCCACCAAAAATTGAGCCGTTTCAAGGCTGATGTCGATACCGCGTTCGTGCAGAAGGTCCTCGACATTCCTGATTGCAAGCGGAAACCGAACATACATCATGACGTCCTCTGAAAGGCAAAAAAGCTCTCGACACGGCCTCGCGAATGGCGCCAAGCTTGTAATCCCCGCGTATCGTGCCGGACAATGCGACAGCTATCCAAATTGACGCCACGCCGGTCCAAAATCTGATTGAACGTGAAGTCACTCATATCGACAAAATACCTCGAAACTCAGTGTCTCGTTTCATCTCGATGAGAATTCCAACAGCAGTCATAACTTGGGATTCAACTCTTTGTAATGGGCAAAAATTTGTAGGTTAGTGATAACAGTTTGGTGGGCTGATTCAACACAGTGCGCAATAACAACAACAAGAACCCAAATCACAAGCTTATGAAATTTCCGTCTGTCACACGTAATGGGGTGCGCATTTCCCCTGTGAGGGAAAGGCCCGGAAAGGACCCAAATGGGGGATTGCATCAGTCATCCTGATCCTAAATTGGGGGCACGAGACTCAACCAGAAGTGGCGTTGCTCCTTTGGACATCCAACAGCGCTGGGACTTTGGGACCGAGGTGGGACAGCTGACTGTCCCACCTACCCTTATGAAACCATTCCCTTAATCTCTGCCTCTACATTTACTACCAATAGAGAAAGAGTATTGGTGGAGGGGAAAGACAAGATCATAGGGGTCTGCATAAATCTAAGAACGGTCCCGGCTGTCCCATCACAAAACTTCCTATAATAATCAGCCCATTACTTGGGACATTTGCTGCGACACTCAATAGAATTCGTCGTCACTTTCGCTAGAATTATTCAATATCAGGTCATACGAGATAAGGATTACTCGGTGCTGGTGGTTTCGTTTAAGCCGAATTGCACTTGGGGGGCGGCTGACGCCCTCCAATTTTACGAGCGCAGAGGCATGCGCTCCACTTTGCCACTTCGTATTTGCGTAGATAGAACTAACCGGCGAGTGCCGACCAACTCGAACTGCTACAGCTCTTTTTGCGGGCAACGCGTAGACACCCAACCGGCCAAGTGCGGCATCTGGATCTTCAACATCTTTGACCAGTGTTTGCTCAATCACCCCAATCAATAGATCGCGGATTGTCCGATTCACGGAATGGTCCAATTTGGGAGAATGACTTAGCAAAAAATCCAACGCATCATCACCCTCGGAACTCACACCTGAATCCTCAGCATCGCGCATCAACTCCATTAGGATCGGTTGCAGGGCCCGCAATCTCTTCTGGTCAATATCGCCCTCAAATAGGGCCAAGTCACGTCCAGCAAGGATCGTTGCCGCAGTGTCAGCTTGCCTCGCATCTGCTCCTTCCGAACGGGCTGCTGCAGCAATGACTGCGTGGGACTCATCCCAACGCTCACTCTGGGCGAGGATACGGCCTCTCAGGCGTTGTGAGATCGCCCGGATGGATTTCTCAAATACCTCCAACCTTGACATCATTTTTAGAGGATCTGACGTGATAGGTAATTGTCCCAAGTCTATCATCACAAACCGCGATCGGTCTTGTGGCTCAAGCTGAATGTGATTTATCGACGTTACATATGCTGCACCAAGAGTCCGAAATGAGACCGCGGAATGATCGGAGCCGCCGCGCGAAACGCGACCACCCTCTCCCCCAGACATGCGGCGAAACAGGGCAAACATGCCGTCTTGCTTTGATCCGTTACGCACGCTTTGGTCTGGCTCAAATTCATCGATTAGAATTGGACGGGCTTGGTTATTGCGAGATTGTCTAATCCCAGCTTCTGTCGCGTCGTTTAGAACACTGCCCCCAAACTCTCCCAGCATGCCTGCGGCAACCTCCATTAGCTTCGACTTTCCGCTTCCGCGGCTGCCATAGACGTAGAGATGTGACCGCCAAGCAGGGAACCCACCTAGGATCGCTGCCGCGACCCATCCGAGGAAGATGTCTGCATCAACATCCCGCTTCCATCCCCACAATGCCTTCAATTCCGAAAGAAGAAACTCGACTTCCTCTGGATTAATGAACGTGTTGTCCGGTGGGGCAATCGGCGGGGCGCCGATCATGATACACTTTCCCCTATGCTCAGCAGGAGCTAAGGACCGCCCTCCAGGTTCAACAAGTTGGTTCCCACAATGTGCGATCGCTTTCCCGTCGTCGTCCCTCCAGACACCAACGGCCCTAATATCTGCGGAATCTGGATCAAAAACACCTATCCCGTTGCATTGATCTATGATCCATTGACCAGCCATACGTGGTGACCAACAGCCGTCTTTCTGTGGAAAGTTTTTGAGGCACCACGCGTCGATCGCAGTGCTGTAGCCACTCAGCAAAGCTCGAACGCCTCGCCCTGCCTCTAACGCCTCGGCCTTCATACAACGAAGCTCGCCGCTGGCTGAAATAAAGAAGTAGTTTCCGCCTTTTTGACCAAGTGGGGTAATGGGACAAGTCGCTAGTTCCATCACGACGTCAGTAGGCACGGCATTGGATGGCGTGTTGTCAATCGAAGTGCGAACACCGTTGTCCGCTGGGGACTCGCTTTGATCACTCATCACAATTGCCCCACTTCGTGAGCTGCGATCCAGGCCCTGACGTCGGACGGACGATAGCGGGCAGACCGACCAATCTTTATCAGCTTGGGGCCTTTCCCATTCATCGCACTTTGCTCGAGAAACCGCCTTGTTACGCCAAAGCGCTCTTCGACCTCATCACGGCTCAAAAGCCGTTCATCGTCTTTGGTTTTGCTGCTCATTTTTTAACTCCGCATGTAATGGCATGCAGACCAAGTTCAGCATTTCGGCGAGTCGGATAATAGCTGCGGGAATAGATACCCCCCTCCTGTTTCGGCTAGGGGATCAGTTCTCTCAACCTTTCGATGCTGATATACGCCTCTCCTGGTTTCCGTTTTGTGCCCTTGTTGCGTACATCGGCCTTGCCATAGGCCTTGCGGGCAGCGGTTTCCGTCATTCCAAAGCGCTTGACGGCCACAATGATCATATCTTCTTTGCGGGCGAGCTTGTCCTCCTCTTCCAGGGCTTCAGAAACGCGCTCCATCCACAAACGCGCGTTGGTGATCAACGCACCTTTGTCCCGGTGATCGTTGAACATCAGTGAGAGGTCGGCAGAAAAGACAAATTCCGGCTTTCTGGCGCGCTTATTGAGTACTTCGAATGCTCTTTCTGGCTCAACGAGACGTTCGGTTCCATTGTGCAACTCTGAGACCAAAATACGTGCCTGTTCGAACGCCAACCGCTTGGTCTCCTCAACAATTTCAAGAATCTTTCCAAACCGGAGCTGGAACCCCACCCACTCTGAACCCACATTCTTGTATTGCCATGGCTCTCCCGAATCTGGGAGCTCTGAGCGTCGTCTCCAAGCATTTGGCTTGTACGCCTTGGGCAGTCTTGGTCTTGCCACGGTTTAGTTCCGGTCTCTTTCGAGCAATGTTTGCTATGAAGGAGATAAGGAATGGCAAAGAGATACACAGACGAGTTTCGGCGTGATGCAGTACGCATCGCGATCAGCAGCGGTTTAACGCGACCGCAGGTTTCATCAGATTTAGGTGTTGGCCTTTCGACGCTAAACAAGTGGGTTCAGAAACATCAGCATGAGGATCTGATGTCTGGGCCGCACGATGACGTCGAGAAAGAGAACACCCGTCTTCGTAAAGAACTCCGGTTGGTGCGTGAGGAGAGGGAAGTGCTAAAAAAAGCGGCGATCTTTTTTGCAGGCCAAAGTCGGTGAGGTTCGCCTTTATCGACGCCTGGAAAGAAGTTTGGTCAGTAGAGTTTCTCTGCCGGATTATGCAGGTCACATCGCGTGGGTTTCGCGCTTGGCGGAAGCGGCCGATGAGCCAGCGCCAACGTGATGATATGGTGCTTTTGGCCCACATCCGTGAGCAACATCGCCTCAGTTTACAAAGCTATGGGCGACCCCGCATGACCGAAGAGCTACAGGAATTGGGGCTGCGGGTTGGGCACCGTCGCGTGGGCCGTTTGATGCGTGAGAATGGCATCAAGACCATCAGAACCCAGAAATATAAGGCAACGACGGACAGCAATCACACGTTCAACATCGCGCCTAACTTGCTGGACCAGGACTTCTCAGCGGATGGGCCGAACCAGAAGTGGGCCGGTGACATAAGCTATATCTGGACCAGTGAAGGGTGGCTTTATTTGGCCGTTATCCTTGATCTGTACTCCCGGCGCGTCATCGGCTGGGCTGTCAGTAACCGCATGAAACAGGATCTCGCGATCCGTGCGCTGGACATGGCTGTGGCACTGCGCCAGCCGCCCGAATGCTGCATTCACCATACGGATCGCGGCTCGCAATATTGTTCCAACGCGTATCAGAAGCGCCTGAAAAAGCACGGCTTCAAGGTCTCGATGAGCGGCAAGGGCAATTGCTATGACAATTCCATGGTTGAAACGTTCTTCAAATCCATCAAGGCTGAGCTGATCTGGCGCAATCGTTGGGACACACGCCGTCAGGCCGAGGGCGCGATCTTCCAATATATCAATGGGTTCTATAACCCGCGCCGCCGCCACTCATCATTAGGCGGCAAAAGCCCCTTGGCATTCGAGCGAAAGGCCGCATAAATGAGTTGAGAGACCGGAACGCAAACGGGACAAGACCATCTTCCCTGCCGAACCTCAGCGAGCCCACGTTCCAACCGCTCTTCCACCAAAAGAGCAGGTTGGTGCCTCTCAGTATGATTGATTGCATCCAAGCGATGCTTCCAAATTTCTTCTACTTGGGCGTAGACATTTTTGGTGCCGTCATCCGTACGGAAGAGCCGATCAAGCAGCTCCTTTTCAAGCTTGGCACGGGACCGCCAAGATACCGTTCGGCCAGCCACGAGGTTCTGCTTAATCTGACCTTTAAACAGTCCTTCTTGAACTTTATTTAATTTATCGGGTGCCGTCCGAGATGGACCGAGGCGGTCAATGTTGCCTGCCAGATCCTCGAGCAATTTGTTGATCGCAAATGGTGGTGACGGCTCGTCCAAAACCAGCTCAGCGCTACCTGTTTTGATCAGGACCAGTGCGACGTCATCTTCCGTTTCCTCAAGCACTCCGTCTAGTCGAATTAGGATCATCGGCGCATCCCTATATCAAACTCTTCTCCGCCATCCTGCATGGCTGGGCGCAATGCTTCAAGTGACGGACGGGTTCCAGACCGCCAGTTGGGTTCAAAACAGACCTTCGCTGTGGAATAACCAATATTTGCTTCGCCGACAAAGAGCACCTTCCCTTCAGGCACACCAACGGCTGCTTACAGGCTTCGGTCTCAACTCGACAATCGGTCGTTCTTCATGAAACTCAACAGTGCTTGAACTTTAGCGGAACGGTGCAGATCAGTGTGCGTCACGAGCCACAGCGGGACCACCCAATCTGGTTGCGGCGCAAGCACCTCGACCAAATCGGCGCGTTTTTTGCGTGTATACCTCAGGGTGAAATCCAATTCCCATTCCAGCAAATAAGACTTGATCTGCAATGCCTTGGTTTGCGCTGATCAGTGTTTTGCTTGTCTCGGGCACATTTTGCCTAAGCCATCCCGTGAACGGAAACGGTGTTTTGTCTTGCTCCCAACAGACAAACCGGTGGTTGCGAAAGTCGTCTCGTGACTGTGGGACGCCGTAACGCGCAACATAGCTTGCATGCGCATACAGACCAAACTTGAGGTCCTGATAGTGCTGAACAACGTTGTCTGGCTGATCTGGCTTGGATCCAGACCGAATTGCGACGTGCGCCTCGCCATATTCCAGTTTGAGCAGGGCCGCGCTCGCGATGAACTTGATTACGGTACTTTTGTTTTCGTTCTGGAACCGCTGGAGCGCTGGTAACAGAAGTGGGGCGGTGCGTTCGTGGGCCGTCACAATGAGATCACCAGTAATTTGGGCGGAACGGCTGCGCGTTCGTCCGGCCAGTTGGTCAAACTGCTCCTCTGTCGCATGCGCCACGCGCAAAAGATCAGCGACACAATTCTCGGCATTTTAGTTCCAGTCATGATCTATCTTTTGTGGCGCAAGACCGGTGCGAAAGTCTGGGCCGGATTAATCGTCTATAACGCGCTTGGTGCGTTTGATTATTCTCATGGGCTGGCCACACAAATGCATTATCCCCAAATGATCAAAGGCTCGGTGTCCGCAGTCATCTATACAGCCATTGGACTGGGCATGATTTTCAACCCCATCGTCACGCTGATGATGTTCCGCGGCGACGTTATGCGTCATTTCCTCAAACAACCCGCTTGAAACTCAAAACTTTGGCATGAAAGATTTAACATTTCGGCATCAACTCAAATGCTTCCCGATGGCTCCAACTCGGAAGCCATCGGTCCAAAACCGAGCTTGAATGGTCGGATAAGGCGGACCTGAAAGATTTGGTCGTCGATGACCCAACCTCGGCCACTCAAGTTACGTTGTCGATCATAGGCTCTAGCCCTATGTGATATCTTATGAACATATCAGACCGCATCTTCCGCCCCTTTGAGACCCTTGTCCAACCTTTCAACCTTCCCCTTCGCGCCCTGCCCGCAACAGGGGTTTGGAGTTTAGTCTGGCATTTTGCGCAGCTCTTTCGTGACGTTTTGATTGCGGTTGCCGGGCTGTCAGTAATCTCAGCGGGGATCGGACTGGCGATGGTCTGGGCACTGGCCTTTGTGGTCGACGGTGTCACGGCGCAGGGTGCAGCTTCATTTGTTGCGAACGAAATATGGACACTGGCCGCTTTGGTCTTCCTGTTCGCTGTTGTTGACCCAGTCGTGACCTTTGTGCGCGGGGCCTTTATGGCCCAAACGGTGCAGGTTTTGTTGCCCGCCGCGATGCAGTGGCAAGCCCACAAAGCTGTTGAAGGCCAGGACGTCGCTTTCTTTGAAGACGTTTTTGCGGGTCAGGTTGCCAGCCGCATTGGGCAGGTCACCAGCGCGGTGCAGCGGTCCATGATGATAGCCATGCAGATGGTGCCACGCGTCGTTGTGTCCTTTGGCGGCGCTGCTATATTACTGGCGGCCTTATCGCCAATGATGGCCTTGCCGGTTGTGGTCTGGATTGCGCTCAACATTATTTTTGCATGGTTTGCGGTTCCAATCTACGCGGCGCGGTCCCGCAAAGTGGCGGCCGCCACCAGCCGAGCCACAGGTGCCATGACAGATGTTTATTCTAACATCGCAATGGTCAAACTTTTTGCTGCCGAGGACAGTGAGGCAGGTGCAATCCAAAAGGTCATAGGTGAGACCATCGACACCCAACATCGCGAGAACCGCGCATATGTTTCGACGGATATCTTGGTGCATCTGCTAAATGTGTCGCTGGTTGTGTCTATCTTCGCAGTGGGGCTGTGGGGTTTGATCTCCAGTTTTGTCAGCTTGGGTGATTTTGTTGCCGGCGCCACCATCGCGCGCACCCTGTCGGCCTCATCAGGAATGTTTATTGGGTTGGGCCAGTCGGTCAGCCGAGCATATGGAATGATCGCAGACGCCATGCCGATTATGACCACACCACCAACTCTGATAGACGCAACGAATGCACCCGACCTGAACTTGACCACTGGTCAGATCCTGTTCGATCACGTGACTTTTGGATATGGAAAAACAGACGCAGTCGTGCGTGACCTAACGCTCACCATAGCCGCCGGCGAGAGAGTCGCCTTGGTCGGTCTGTCCGGTGCAGGAAAATCGACCCTCGTCTCCCTCTTGATGCGGTTGCGCGATGTTGAGTCCGGTCGTGTGACCGTTGACGGCCAGAACGTCCGCGATGTCACGCAGACCTCCTTGCGAGGGCAGATCGGTGTGGTGACACAGGATGTCGGACTGCTGCATCGGTCCATCCGTGACAATATCCGCTATGGTCGCCCCGACGCCACGGACGCCGAAGTCGAGGCCGCCGCGCAAGCCGCACAAGCCATGGGCTTCATTCGCGATCTGCGTGATGACAGGGGCCGCGTGGGCCTTGACGCATTCGTCGGTGACCGCGGCGTTAAACTCTCGGGTGGTCAACGCCAAAGGGTCACCATAGCCCGTGCACTCCTCAAGGACGCTCCAATCCTTGTGTTGGACGAAGCCACAAGCGCGCTTGATAGTGAAGCTGAAGCCGCGATCCAAGAGAATCTGGACCGCTTGATGGCTGGAAAAACAACTCTGGCCATCGCGCACCGCCTGTCCACCATCGCAGCTATGGATCGTATAGTGGTCATGGATACTGGGCACATCGTCGAGCAAGGCACGCACGATGCCCTATTGGAAAAAGATGGCCTCTACGCCCGCCTCTGGGCACGTCAATCAGGCGGCTTTCTGGCGCGGAAAATGGATATAGTCTGAAGTAGTACTAATTCGACCCATTAACTCAGCGAGCAAAACGGCATAGAAGTAAGTAGGGCTCTCACCCGCCATTCGCTGCGCTGCGCATAGAGGTCGGCAGTGCGGGACAAAAGTAGCCGTGGGCTGCAGTTGGGCCAACGTCCGATTTTGCCCCAACTTGGAAGACTGAGTAGACAATGTACTCTCAAAAAGAGCCATTAGATCCCCATAATTTGACGATGGACAGTGCCTGACGCCAGTGCCTACTGGCGAGCGATATCTCGGCCTGTGCTTGGGCGTAATCGCTCATTGCGCGGGATTAGACGCTCTGCTCGCTCTGATGCAGCGCATCATGGCTTGCACCTTTTCCGTGCGGTGCAAGTCCACGTGGGTCACAAGCCATCCCGTTGCGCTCCAATCCGGATTGGGCGGAAGGACCCGCTGAAGATTGCCGTGCGTTTGCGCTTCGGCATCATTAACAAATCCGAGACCTATTCCAGCCAAAATCGCTTTCGTAGTGACCCAGATGTCGCGTGATGACAGTGCAACCATCTCAGGGCGGATATGATCTTTGATCCACAACCCAAAAGGCAGCCGGTCATGCGGGAGTTGCTGCAGGACGAATGTATGGTCAGAAAAATCGTCCAAATTAGCCGGCAGACCATGACGCGCGATGTAGCTGTCATGGGCATATAGGTTAAAACTGACGTCGCCGAATTGCGTAACAACATAATCGGGATGATCAGGCTTGGCCCCCGCCCGCAAAGCGATATGCGCTTCACCGTATTCCAGCTTAGCCAGATCTTCGCCCACATCGATGCGCACCAGACATTGCGGGTTCTGAACGCGAAACTGCGCAATCGCGCCCATAAGAAAAGCGGCAAAAGGGGCAAGGGTCGTCAGCTTAATCTCGCCTTCGATCTGGGTTTTTCCACCTTGGACGCGCCCTGCCAGATCATCAATCAGTTCTTCGGTTTTCTGTGCCACCCGCAAAACGTCTTGTCCGATTTCAGTCAGCGTGTAACCGCGAGCGTGGCGAATGAAGATCTTGCCACCAATTTCAGCCTCAAGCAGGTCAATGTGGCGGTTTATAGTCGCACGATGAAGGCGCAGCGTCTGTGCTGCCGCACTGACGGTCCCAAGTTTTGCAACCTGATAGGCCGTCCGCAATTCTGTCCACTTGTCCATGATCTATGTACACTTTTCGCGCATGAGGCGCTGAATATCGCGCATGGCGACATTTTATGCAGCAAGCTATCTGAATTGCAACAAAACAAACATCTTTAGGAAAAAACAATGAAATACCTCTCTATTGGCCTTCGCGCCCTTCTTACACTTGCATTTGTTGGTGCGGGTTTCGCAAAACTGGCAGGCGCTGAAATGATGGTCGCGACCTATGATGCCATCGGGGTCGGACAATGGTTCCGTTACGTGACGGGTATCATCGAAGTTGGCGGCGCTGCGCTGTTGTGGTTACCGCGCCGTCAGGTTCTTGCCGCGTCCGTGCTGGGGGGCACGATGTTCGGCGCAGTTTTGGCCCACGTGTTTATTCTTGGCGCAGCACAAGGCATACCTGCCGTTGTCCTTGGCCTGATCTGCACCGTTTTGATCTATCTACACCGCGACCAGATCAACGAAACATTGGGGCGCAGTGCATAAGCAACCCCCCAGCCTCAAACGATTAGAATAACCATGGAAATTGGTGTTGATTGTTTTGCAGCGTTTTTGCCTGAAACCAAACATCAGGCTTTTATGCCTGCGCCACAGAGGATGGCAGGCTTGCTGGCATAGGCCCAAGCTTCCATCGCGCAAGGTCTGAGCCTCGAAGGCACAGTCGCAGAGGTGCAGTTGCCAGATTTTCAGGGGTATGCGTTGATTGGCTGGGTACATCCAAACACGAACGTGCCTGCTGCCTACAGCAACCTTCAATAACACGACGGCCGGACCTCATTGATTGGGGTCCAGCCTTCGTTCTCAAAATGAGAACACCCAAATCTAAAACTGGCAACTCTTGTTGCAAGCTGACCCGTACTAGGGTTTTAATCAAACGCCGCAATATCTTATGGAGCCCTCCGATGACCCAATCTGTCCCGATTATCGCAGCCAAACATCCCGTCAAAGTCGATTTGGAGAAGGGTAAGGATTACTACTGGTGTCGGTGCGGATTGTCCAAAAGCCAACCGTTTTGTGACGGATCCCATGCAGGTACCGACGTAACACCGCTAAAGTTTACCGCTGATAACACCGGCAGCGCGGCGCTATGCCAGTGTAAGGCGACAGCGAACGGCCCATTCTGCGATGGCAGGCATGCCAGTCTGGGTGACCTGCAAGTGGGCGATCCGTCGCCAAAGCCCAAGTCAGATAGACCGACAGCAACCCCAACTCCCGAAGAGCCAACCGTCGCCCGTATTCATGCCTTGGCCAAAGACGGGCTATCCAAGCTGGGCCATCACGGCGAGATGGGTGCAATGGGTGTTCCCCGTAAAGACCTCCCACATTGGGATGACATTCAGATTCTCCCTGCGCAGATGGCCCGCAAACCATTGCTTGATGACGTCCCGGTCGCGACATCCGTGACGATTGGGCCGCGTGCTGCCAAACCGTTGCAACTGGATATCCCTCTGTTTGTCTCGGACATGAGTTATGGCGCATTGTCCGAGGAAGCAAAAATCGCGTTGTCGCGCGGTGCGCAGATGGCAGGCACTGGCATTTGCTCTGGCGAAGGTGGAATGTTGCCAGAAGAACAGGCTGAAAATTCACGTTATTTCTACGAATTGGCGTCTGCACGTTTTGGCTGGGATCTTGATTTGGTTGCTCGCGTGCAAGCCTTTCACTTCAAAGGTGGTCAAGGTGCCAAGACCGGCACCGGTGGCCATCTCCCCGGTGAAAAGGTTCAGGGCAAGATCGCAAAGGTGCGTGGTTTGGAGCCAGGGCAACCCGCGATATCCCCATCAACGTTCCAAGACCTTGAAACACCAGCAGACTTCAAACGCATCGCTGATGAAGTTCGTGAACGATCTGGTGGAATTCCTATTGGGTTTAAATTATCCGCCAATCATATCGAAGACGACATCGACTTCGCACTTGAGGCCAGTGCCGATTATATCATTCTTGATGGGCGCGGCGGTGGCACAGGTGCAGCGCCTTTGATCTTCCGAGATCATATCTCTGTTCCAACGATCCCTGCCTTGGCCCGTGCCCGTGCGCATCTGGATGCCAGGACGGGTCGTGAAGTGACATTGGTCATCACAGGCGGTCTGCGCGTGGCTGAGGATTTCGCCAAAGCCTTGGCCTTGGGCGCGGATGCTGTTGCGGTGTCAAATTCGGCTATGCAGGCCGTCGGCTGTATCGCCGCGCGGATGTGTAATTCTAACAATTGCCCCGTTGGTATTGCTACCCAAAAACCGGAATTACGTGCGAGGCTAGACGTACAGATCGGAGCACAAAAGCTTGCTCGCTATTTCGGCGCATCGGTTGAGTTGATGCAGGTCTTGGCACGCGCATGCGGGCACAACAGCCTGACTGACTTCGTACACCGCGACATCACCACATGGAAGAAAGAGATGGCCGACCTGAGCGGTGTACGCTTTGGCGGTGTTAATCGGTAGCGCGGTGGCGGGTTAAAACGTCGCCCGTCATCCCCACCTCAACGGGGAGAGGAAACGATATGTTAGATCAGTTTGAAATGCGCACAGAGGATATGCCAACCAACATGCAGGCGCTGCTGCGCACCTATCCGCGCGATACGTGGGACGCGCACCCTGGTTTTACGGAAAAGACACGCCATTGGCTGGGCGCACACCGCATGTTCCGACAACTAAGCGCCACCGTTCGCAAAGACACCGAAAGCTATCTCAACGGTGATCGCGACGTGGCCGATTATGCAGGGCGCTTGTCTTATCACAGTGGTGCATTGGTCAGAAATTTGCATGGACACCACGGTTGGGAGGACCACTCTTATTTTCCCGAACTATCGGCGGCTGATCAACGTTTTGATGCCGGATTAGAGGTGCTCGAAAAGGACCACGCGGATTTGGATGTGGTTCTCAATAGTTTTATCCGCACAGCCAACCGAACCATCAAATTGGTACAGCTCGATAAAAAAGCGGCGCGCGAAGAAGCGGGCAAATTGCACGGCGTCGCTCAAACCATCGAAGCGTTCTTGCAAAGGCACCTCACGGATGAAGAAGAACTGGCGGTGCCGATCATTCTGCACCATCGTCTACGCGGATAAACAGGAGATATACGTGACCAAAACATCCGTCGAAGAGTCCCAGAAAGACGCCGTCGCACGCCGCGCCAAAGGCGAGTTTGTGCGCGGCGTCAGCGGATTTCGGTCCATCTTGAGCGAAGACCCTGATTTTCCGGCTGAACCGGGACGGTATCACTTGTTCGTAGCCTTCAACTGTCCTTGGTGTCACCGTGTGACGCTGGCCCGCAACGTTTTAGGATTACAGAACAGCATTACGATGGATGTGGCGTTCCCAAGTCGAACTACAGAGGATGACCCGATTGCGTCGAACCGTTGGGAGTTCAACCCGACGCGTGTGGCATCGTTCACTGGTTCGACGTTGCCGGAATGTACGTTTGAAACGGCGACCGGGCAAAGCTTCCGCCTCGCCAAGCAGATTTATGACGCCGAAGGGTCGGATGAGGCCTCTGTCCCGATCCTCTATGACAAGAAAACCAAACGGATCGTTGCCAATGAAAGCGCTGAAATAATCCGAATGTTGAATGCGCAGGCGGGTGCGCTGGGCAGTTCTATTGCAAATAGTTCAAGGTCAGATTTGTACCCCTTGGGTGACCAAAACATCGCTTTGCGTCAGGACATCGACACCCTGAATGACCAAATCTACGTGGGCATTAACAACGGGGCCTACAAAGCGGGCTTTTCATCAGATCAAGCGGTCTATGCAGCAGCCTTCAAAAACTACTTCGAAACACTTGGGGCATTAGAAGCGCGGCTTGCATCAGACGACCGACCATTCCTGACAGGCGACAGTTTCACCGAGGCTGACCTTCGGCTCTTCCCAACGCTATATCGCCATGATCCGGTATATTATCTACGGATGAAACTGAACGGTGCCCGAATTCTAGACTACCCACATCTTTGGCGCTGGCTATGCCGAGTTTACGCTTTGCAGGGTGTCGCCGAGAGCAACTCATTGGTTCACTGCCGACAGGGCTACTTTGGCCGATCTTGGAACAATGTCGTACCGCTGGGTCCATTCCATCCGATGCCATATCCAGAAGCCTACGCGCATCCTGATCTCGCTGTTCAGGCTGACGAAACGACTAGCGTTTGACTGAAGTAGGCATTTGCTGCACTGCAGAAAAAAACGTAGATTTGGCTCATACCGGCCTTTCGCTACAGGACGAATTAAGGTCCACTTTCCAAATACCGCCTCATTTGCTGATGCGGTTCAGAATTTCGTTGCACGCAATCTCCATCGACGGACGCAACGCATCCAACGACGGCCGCGTATATCTCTGCCCAGTGATCGACAGCGGCGTATGATTGAGCAGCCGCCCTACAATCTCCTCCAGCACTCCTGCTTCCATCGCAACCGTCGCAAATGTCCGGCGATGCATATGGGGATTATATTTGAGCCTTACCGGCCTCGTGATGTGACCTGTCTCTGATTTAGGCGATGGGAATACCCAGTCGCTGCTGAGAGGGCGAAGCGGTGCCAATATCTCATGATGCAATTGCGAGATCGGAAGGTCGAAGCTCCGGCCATTCTTTGTCATTGGCAGATGGATCCGGTCTTCCAGTATTTGCTCCCACTTCAAGGTGAACACTTCAGTTTTGCGAAGGCCGGTAAACAATAGAAGCTCGTAGAATACGCGATGTATTGGATTGGGCAGATCATCAATCGTCTTCCGCCAGTGCTTAAGGTTCTCAATAATCCGTCCGTCCGGCTTATCTTCAAACCATTCTATCGCCATGGTCGGACATTCCGGCAGATCGCAAGTCCGGCGGGCATGGTTATAGATGGCGCGAAAGCTGCGTAGCACATGATTGGCGGCTGACGGCGATCCAGCCATGTCGTGATGACGGCGTACTGTCATCGCCTTGCTGATCTCGTCCAGGGGCAGGCGCATCCAGTCTTTTAGATGAAGCGTAAGCTGGGCGCGCATCCCGACCTTGTTGGTCTCAGAACGCAGCTTTGGACGTGCCAGATACACTTCCATTGTGGCTTCCAAGGTGGGCGCGCCAATCTGAGCCGCCTTCCCTGCCCCTCTGCCCATCTCCAAGGCAAAACCAAGCGCCGTCTGACGTGCGGCTTGCGCCGAGATGATTGGGAACCGGCCAATCAGAATACGCTTGGTCTGGCCGCCAACGTCCTTCTGAAAGTACCAGGTCTTCGAGCGCTTCCCCACAAAGAGCACCAGCCCTTTGATTTCAGCATCCCAGTACTTGTCCGTCCCTGCTTTCGCATGCGGCAATTTGTTAGAAAACGTCTCTGTGAGCTTTGGCATATTCTGTCGGCCTTTTGTAGGTAACGCCACGCAACTGTGCGCTACTCTATGCAACCCAATGCAAAATAAAAGTCAACAAAAAGAAACAGTAAGCTACTCAGTGATACTGTACGAAACTCAGAACTCTTGTTTGGAAAACTGGGGTCTTAACCATTACACAACGCTCGCTCAGTAATTGGTTACTATTTCATAGGCTTGAGGGCGTCAAGATGACTATCGCCAGTAGTGCGAAAGAGGCCACTCTTGGCCCTGCATCCGACCGAAAGCACGATCAGATATGCCCGTCAGAGGGCATTGGCCCTGCCAGTAACCAATTAATCGGTCTCTGAAGATGTTCTGACCAACACGCTGCACAACCAGCCATTCGGCCTCGGTCGTTTTGGTCATCCCTTTCGTTCGGTGCAGGAACTCTTGCAGCCGGGCGTCTGGCTGACTGATGGCCAGTTCATACCGTCAGCGCACTTGGTGCCACTTCTGCTTTGCGCAGCCGGTAACATTTCTGAATGGTGTTTACATATTTGTGGCCGGTGCCCGCTACTACCAACTGCGACTCTTGTTAGAAAACAGTAGTTTACCCAAATAGGGTGTCAGGTTCGCGAGTTCGTCAAGTACTTCAGCACTTCCTCAACTGACTTTCATCAACCGCAAAGCCATTTCCTTTTCTCCCCACTTGACAGAAAACGTATCTGAAACGTCAAACCATCCGCTACCGTCACCGGTGCCGTGGTTTTGCCCCTGCAAGAGCAATTGCAGTCGTGCCCTTTGGCATTTCGGCAAGCAGGGGCGCAAACTTCATACTCTCGGTAAGGCTGTACAACATATACTCGTCGATAACGTAGCAAGGCTGCCTCAACAAACTTATTAAACCACGCCTTTGGAATTTCCCAAGCCTGATGATCACGAACGTATTTTGGTCTGGTTTTCCCAAGACCGTGAAGCCACACTCTATTGTCTTCTCCGAATGGCAAGTGAACCAGCACTTTGGTGCGCTTCTCGTCGCTTCGTATTGCCATCGGAATCGTTTTATGACGCCAATTCGCCCATATTTCTGGCGGCATCCTCAGTAATTTTAACATTCTATACCCCTTCCAACCCTTCTTAAACGGCCTCAGTTTCGATGAATGCCCGAGTCCCACCTAGATCCGAAAACGCTCTAGTCCGACAACTGAGCACAATGATCTGCTGATCTTTTGCGGCGTGCGACAGCATGTTGAACATCGTCGAAATCCGCTCATCATCTGTATGGACAAGTGCGTCATCAAGAATAAGGGGTACGTGCCTGCCCTGCTGTGCGAACAGCTTTGCAAACGCAAGTCGTGTCAGGATCGCGATTTGCTCATAGGCACCACCCGACAACATGTTGATGTCGTCCTCCACTCCGTTGCGAATAATCTTACCAACAAGCATCTTATCAGGGTCCAATTCAAAATCAGCCCCGGCGTGTAGTTGCGCCAGCAGCGGACGCAGTTCGTTGCGGATTGGTTCGAAATAGGTTTCTTGCGCGTCTTTACGTGCTTCGTCGAGATGAGCGATGAGCATTGTCAGTGCCTTTGCCTGCAACTCATATCGTTTGGCGCGTTCTGATGCCTTCTCAAGCTGGTCGATGACTTCAGCTAGCTTTTCTTCCACGGCCCCTTCGGACTGTGTTTCGATCGCCCCGTCGACACGCGCAAGCTCACGTTCCAATTTGTTAATTTCGTCGCGGTCTGCTTTTTCCGCGCTTAACAAGCGTTCATGAGTGGATTGCGCCACGTCCAGATTGGGCGCGACTAGCTTAAGCTCCGCAAGGGTTTCGGCAGCCTTCTCTTCCTTCTCAATCTCCTCGTCGCGGGATGTTTGCAATGCGGCAAGGGTAGCATCCTCACCCTGTGGCTTAGCCAAGGATGTCTGTTCCGCCAAAAGATGGTTCAGCACACCGCTGGCTTTGGCCACGTCATTGGCAGCCTCAGTAGCTTTCGCCTGTAACGCCTGGGTGTTGGATCTGAGGTTAGCGAGATCATCATCAAGACCTGTGATCTGTTCTTCGATCTGTTCCGCTGAAAGGTCATCAGGTTGCGACCCTGCAGCCTCTGGCAATTGATCGTCTGGTACATGCCTTAGCTCTTTGCACAGTGCGTTCCATTCCTCTTCCAGCGCACCTACCCCATCGGGCGCTAACCCTCTGATTTCAGCAACAGCGACAGTCTTGTCGTTCACGGCACTTTGACGCGCATTAAAGGCGTCGCGGGCGTCTTGTACTGTTTGAACACCAAGGGCTTGAAGGGCCGCATCACTGTCAGCAGCAAGCGCATCTGGATCCTCGATGCCCTTCCCTGCCCCCGCCGCCGGGGACAAATTGATTGTTCCAAACCCAGAAAGATTAAGCGCGAGTGGGCGATCAATCAGCATGTCCTTTTCTAGTTCAAGCGACACACCGTCACATTCAGCCGTACCTAACGATGATGGCTTAATAGAGAAGCTGGCAAATTGTGCGCGGCGTTGTTCTTGGGCGATACTGATACGCCGACTAAGGTCGCCAAGGCGATCAAGGTCACTCTGTGTGATTTCGACACGCCCCAAAATCACATCTGCATCACTCAGCTTTTTCTGGGGTGCCGAAAGTTGAGCGACGAGATCAGCAAGAGTGCGCAATCGATCCCACTTTCGGCGAGACCTTTCAGCTGTGCGCGCCGCACTCAGGGACTGAACCAATGTGCTTCGCTGCACTTCAGTCTGCGTAATCAACGCCTGTGAGTCGATTAATGTTGCATCGGACGCGCCTTGAGCAGCGCGTAGAGAAGATGCATCAGTCTCTTTCTGAGTGATCTCATTAGCGAGCTGCCGACGGCGATACTGTATGTCGGCAATATCTTTGACTTGGCGGATCAGCTGGTTCTTTTCAGCTATAATTAGTTGGAGCGCTCCATCGGCGTCCGCGACGCTGCGATCATGCTGCTGTGCATTTTTATAAGCTTCTTCGGCGGCCGCGAGCTGCTGAACACGCGCGTCCTGTTTTTGCGGATCATGCAATGCCTGCAGGCGCAATTTAGCCTGCCGTTTCACTGCCAGCGCCTGAGCAAGAATACCTACGTCTGCTTCAAGCCGCTCCTTACGCACGAGCAACTCAACAGCTTTGTCTTCAATTGCTTTCCATGAACTTCCTGCCTTCGCTTTGAGGCCTTTCGTGGCCAATGCATCCAGTTCCTTGCGGCACTGCTCGACGATCTTATCCATACGCCGCCCACCTGTAACGGCATCAATCTGACCACGCACGCTGGACATCAAATCGCGGCGAGCTGCGACGTTGCTGGCGTCCTTGTCTTTGCCTTCCGGATCAACGTGGGTTGCGCCTTGCCGCACCCAAAGTAGCCCAGCAGGACCTTTGTTAACCTTATTGATGTTGTCCTCAATCCACGCTTCGGCATCGCCTTGTTGCTTGATGACCTGCCCGCTAGCGCAGTCGATTATTTTCGCTGACTTTTGAACCAGAAAGGATTTTTCAACACGGAAATCTCTCTCATCGATTTCCACAACTGCTGCCACGCACGCAGCCCCACCTGAATAAGGCTGCAAGCTCTTCACCTCTTGTGAAGATGACCCGTGCGGCACAAAGAACAATGCATGCAGCGCGTCGAGAAACGTTGATTTTCCAGACTCGTTTTCTGCGGTGATTGTCGTCAATCCATCGCCAAAGGGCCCAAGCACCGCTTTTTGCCCACCGAAACGTCGGACGTTCGTCAATTCAAGCTGGCGCAGCTTCATTGGGTCGATTCCTGTTGGGCAACATGAAACAGATGCGTCAGGGCGATTTGGGCGACCTGGACATCCTCAGCTGTACGTCCCTCCAGATCAGTAGCCGCAAAAAGGCTGTCAGCTGTTGCCCGCAGTGCCCCACCTGTTGCGATTAGATCAAGGTCATCCACTGCTTGTTCAATTCCTAATCGATCAAGGATCACCTCAAAATAGTGAAAGTCATCAGCGATCTTCGCACACATCTCTCGCAGCTGGCTTTGTTCCAGCAACCCAAGGCGTCCAGATGCCTCTAACCTCACAAGCGTTTTATCCCGCCCCAAAACAGGAAGTGCATCAGTCAATTGTTGGACTGGGTCCGTGCCTGCAAAGAATTCAAGCGCAATTGGTCGCCAATCAAATTGCCCTATGGGGACGGCTGTGACCTGCGGCGCGTCACCGGGCGCTGTGATTTCTACGAGGAGGGCACCTGCTGCTGCATGCCCTTTGAAATTGTCCGCCTCAGGGCTGCCTGAATACCAAGTCCGTGACGTGATCGATT
Source organism: Octadecabacter arcticus 238 (assembly GCF_000155735.2). GTDB lineage: Bacteria > Pseudomonadota > Alphaproteobacteria > Rhodobacterales > Rhodobacteraceae > Octadecabacter > Octadecabacter arcticus. The sequence continues at coordinate 1,909,436 of NC_020908.1, read as the reverse complement.
TTTGTCCGTGCCAGTCGCCTAGCGCTAGATAGTCAAGCTTAGACCGCTCTGCCCGATCGGGTCGAATGACGGCAACTGTCACCTCTTCGCTACCGAAATCCAAGATGCCGCCGTGCGCCAAGCCAATCCTGAAGCGTTGGCCTGTTTGCGCATCGGTCATCCAATCTGTGAGGTCGACGCCTGGATTCCGAACTGTGGGCGGAGCTGGGAGGATAGCGATGTGATCTCCGATTTTGATCACCTCCGACGTCACTGCGAGGATCACGTTGTCAGGTTTGTCGCGTTCTATCCGTTCCCAGAGGTCAACTGCAGCGAGGCTGTCGTGGTTTCCTGGCAAAAGTACCCATTGCAGGTCAGCGAATTCAGCCATGACGTCGAGCGCACGCCGAACAACTTTGGAGGGCGGCGCTTCGGCGTCGAAGGTATCTCCTGCAATCAAGATGAATTCGGCTTTGCCAACACGCGCTGCGGCTCCAAGACAACTTAGAGCGTCAAGCCGCGCCACGCGTAGGGCAGCCTGTGTGTCAGCGTCGAACCGACCGAAGGGCTTCGCAAGGTGAAGGTCGGCTGTATGAATAAAACGCACCAAAGAAAGCTCCCAAAATCTATTAAACCCCACCGTAGATCTTTGAGGTTATGCCTACAAACTAGCAATTACAGAGATCAGTATTGCACTGTGTAAAAACGCTATATTAAATGCTACTAGCGCAACTCGACATATCATCCGAACTTACGCCACTTTCTTCAACTGTCCTGGTGCTAACTTTTCCACAATCATAAGCACTTCTTTCGCCGCGACGACAATATCCGTCTCAAAAGTCGCATCCGAGTACATTTTGGCACCATGACTTAGGTTGTTCAGTAGCAACATACTCTTCACGTCAATCCCAAGATTGTTTGAGGCAAATGATACAAAGGCCCCAAGATCATCTAAATCCGGCTTGCAAAAGCGCCACATGCCCTCAAGGATACACCTGATTGAGTTGGCTGTTTGATGATTGGGCGGCCTGCTAGCTGACGCTACATCAAAAACTTCCTTCATATGGGCTACATGAGGCGCTACAAATTGCTTTTGTTGATTCAGGGTATGGTGACCGTTGTTATCCGTAAGCTGAAATAGAGCCGATTTTGGAACCACATTGTTGGCGCTAGCCAGATTATAGAAGTAATCATTATGCGTTAGGATCAACATTCTAGGTCGCTGAAATGGGCTACTATCAAATCGCAACTCTGCATCTTTCAGTCGCAGGGATTTAATGATCTGTGCAATACTATAGATAAGGCTTATCCCCTTTGCTCCGGCGGCACCTGATGTAGTGCGAAGCGGCTTGCCAATCTAGAATGTTCTGGTATTGTTCTTCCCATGCCAGCCAGATGGAAAAACGACAAACCCATGTCCCGCCCCGCGTTCGACGCCAGGTTTTCTGATGAGGAAGCGTGTTCGCATTATCTGGTGGAACATCGTTGGCCTGAGGGCTTCGTCTGTCCTTCCTGTGGCACCTGCAAGGGCTGGCCGTTAAAGCGAAATCGCGCGACTTGGGAATGTGCCGGTTGCGCACGGCAGACATCCGTGACGGCTGGCACGGTAATGCACAGCAGCCATTTGCCGTTGCGAATTTGGTTTCTTGCCGCGCACATCATCACCAGCCATTCCAACGGCATGTCAGCGCTGCAACTTCAGGCGCAACTTGGCCTTGGCAGCTACAAGACGGGTCGCCATCGTCGCTCGGACCGATGGCGCTTCTCGGCGACCTCCTCTTGCAAAAGCTGCGGCGGTCGATGGTCAACCCTGACCGCAACCCCCTGAAAGACCTTGTCGAAATCGATGAAACAGAGATGCCGTTCCGGTCCCGGCATGATCCCGAGGACCGGCCAAAGGGTGGGCGGAGCCCGGTTGGAAAGATGTTTGTCGTCTGTGCCGTCGAGTTATCAAGTGACGGACATCCGCGCCGTATCAGGATGAAACACATTCCCGACGGCGCGTCAAAGACGCTGCACGGGTTCATTGGTCAGGCTGTAGAGCCTGGCGCTCACATCATCACGGATGGCTGGCTCGGTTACGAAAATCCTCCTGCAAACACGCATGAGGCAAAGGTCGTCAGCGGCAAGAAGGCACACGACATACTCCACTGGGTCCACCGCGTGTTCTCCAACCTAAAAACGTGGGCAAAAGGCGTCTTCCACGGCCTCAGAAAGTGCCATCTACAACGCTATCTCGACGAATTCGTGTTCCGCTGGAACCGACGGCGACACATGCGAAGCGCCTTCGACACGCTGCTGGGGATCGGTGTTGGTCTCGGGCCAGCGACATATCGTGATTTTGTTGAACAGCGCGCCTGAAGGGCCTCGTTCACGGCAAAAGCCACGCCCTATAAACCCACCAGACGTTACAAACTGATCCGATCCGCCTCTAAAGCCACAAGGGCAAGATTCTGCGCCGCGTCAACATGTGGGGCAACCGGACTAAAAGGGATAAGCTTTACTATAGATATAGTCAAATGAAACAGACGAAACAGGATCATCAATAATGAAAAAGACCTTATTGTAGTCATCTGCCTCGGCAACTTTGAGGTGCGTTTGAGCTAGATAATAACAAAAGCCCAAGACAGACTTTTCGCCTTCGCTTAAAGTTCGATCACCGCCTCGAGTCATGTCCGACTTGTTTCGCTGAACAACAAATCGTGCGGCATCAAAGGTGTATTTAGCCCCAAACACATATCCCAACAAATACTCAAAAGTCACAGCGACTTTGTCTCTTGCGCTAACCTTACCACCACTGGTTTTTTTGAGATTAATAACTTCTACAGCGAGAGCTTTTCCAGATGTTTCGAGTAACTTAAAGTTCGCTAGTGCCGGCGCCTTTTTCGTCCGAAACGCCTCTATCATCGAAATACATGCTGCTCTTTGAATGTCTTGCTTTTGCTTTCCCGCCTTCGCTAACTTGCCAGAAAGTACCGCAATCTTACCATTGTTAGCAGTGATAGACGCCTGAAGCGCTGTTTCAATTCCGACCAACCTAGAAACCCAATCAACGTTCTGGGGTTTGGTCAAATCTTTCGATTTCAGGTCCAAAAAGGCATCAATTAACGTATATTCATCGCTAAGTAAGTCAAACTTGTCATCGATAGAATCGAGTGTTTCTGTAACTAGATCTGGGAAGTATATTTTGAGTTCGTTGTAACTGGCTTGTACACGAAGACAACTTTTTGAGGCGTCACTGATTCTCGCCTGAAGCGCACTAAGTTCTTTCTTTAGCTCAAGTATGACGCCCCTTAGGCTCAAGTTTCAAATGCAACACTCAGAGCCCTTTGGGCATAGGATGTTGTGATGGACATACGAAGCAAGCACCTCAGCAGCGAGGACCGTGGCGTGATATTAGCCGAGCATAATAGGGGCAGCAGTCAGCGGTTGATCGGCCAGCTTTTGCATCGCCCGGCGAGCACGATCTGCCGTGAGCTGGCGCGAGGTCGGCAGGAAGACGGCAGCTATTGCCCGCAAGCGGCGCGGCAGGCCTATGATGCCCGGCGTGCGCGCTGCCGCCGCGAGCGCAAGCTTGTGGAGGGGAGCGATCTTTATCGTTTTGTTCATGGCAAGCTCGTACATCTGCACTGGTCGCCTGAGCAGATTGCGCAGAGACTGCGTCTCATGAAGCCTGATGATCCATCCGCCCATGTGAGCCATGAGACCATCTATGCCGCGATTTACGCGCAGCCACGTGGTGGGCTGAAGGCGGCGATGATCGAGGCGTTGCGTCAAGCGAAGCCTAAGCGTGGGCTCAAGCGCAGGACAGCGGCGGGCAGTGCTATGGTCCCGGAATCATTGCGCATTATCAATCGCCCTGAAGAGATCGAAGCGCGACTGGTACCAGGCCATTGGGAGGGCGACCTCATCAAGGGCGCATTCAATCGCTCGTCAGTGGGGACCTTGGTCGAGCGCAAGACACGCTTTGTCATTCTTTGCAAAATGGACGGCAATGGGGCCGAGGCCGCGCTCGACAGCTTCACCCGCCAGATGAGACGACTACCCGCTGCTTTGCGCAAGAGCATGACCTACGACCGCGGCTCCGAAATGGCCTGCCACCCCGAACTCGCCAGACGGTTGAAGATCGATATCTGGTTCTGCGATCCGCATGCGCCTTGGCAGCGTGGCAGCAACGAGAACACCAACGGACTGCTGCGTCAGTACATGCCCAAAGGAACTGACCTGAACGGTGCAAGCCAAACATGGCTGAACGACGTTGCAAACCTGATGAACAACCGCCCGAGAAAAACTCTCGGTTGGAGAACACCCGCTGAAGCCATGGCCGACGAAATCGCGGCCTTCAAATCAACCGTTGCACTTGATGTTTGAATCCAAGCCCTGAAGTGAAGCTTCTTCGTCCCCAAAATACTCTCTATAGACAGCTATTGCAGCGAGCGCTGTTGTTTGTAGCTCTTGGGTACAGAAATGGCAGAGAGCAGGGTCATCAGATAGCTTCTCGATGCCCACCTTAAAGAAATCAGGGTCAGCTAATATTTTCTGTTTAACTTTTTCATCAATTCTGGCTGGCGTCACGGTTTGTTGTAGCCCAGCAACCATTTTTGACGGATTAAGAAAACAGTTGCTTGCCTCGGCTTGCACGTCAACTTTAGCCCCTTCAGGAAGGGACTTAATTTTTTCATACTGGGCCTTCAGGGTGGCAATATCATCTGATTCTTCTGCTTCAGACGCAATCACTTTTAACAAGTCCAAGCTCCTAAATTCACCTAGACTGGCGGTAATCGCAAAACTTTTCTTTACAACTTCTTTATCTGTTTCAAACTGTTTACGAAGGTCGGCTAACTGCAATCGATAATCTGCTTGTTTCTTTTCCAGTTCGTCCTGTTTTTCAATCAATTCAGCATTGGGTTTGCCAAGTATAATCTCATGGGTCGTTGTGCCATCTAACTCATGATAACTTTTCCGCTTCAGTTCGCTCTCAACATAATCAGCTGAAAAGACGTGAAATAAATGATCCGGCGAGATGTTTAGACTTGAGCCCCCGCTTGTATCAAGGTTCACCTCAGCAAGGTTGGCTGCGCCTTCCAATATTCTAAACGTTCCGACAGTACCCTCCTCTGAAACGATATCAGATGCTTGGATACTCTGTTGATCATCACGGAATTGGTCCAAAAGTCGGAAGGTTCGCGAAAGGAACGATTTTCCCGTCCCGTTAGTAGCGAAGATCAGGTTTTGGCGCTCTTCGGACAGATCTGAGTCCAGGCTCATAATTGGCCCGATATAGCTAGCTTTCAGATGCAACTTTGACCTAACTTGTTTTGGAGTGCTCATAAATCTTCCTAATCAAACAGTTACCTTTTAGTTTAATGTATAATCACTTCGCGTAAAGGTTGTTTAGAAGTAAGAAATACAATTTCAATGTGAGCCTGCACGCCTTTGATGTTGACTGTTGCGTTGCCGTTGAAGCTCCTACCGCAAGAACGAAAACACCCAAAACTGCAAAATATCTTATGAATCCAAATCCCACTTACTATTCCCGCCCGCAACGTTGATTGATGCTTGGCGGATTCACAAACCAATAGCTGTACTTTCGCAAATCAAGTTCCCTTTTCGATCAACAGCTCTGTGCGGGGAACGTTCAGATTGCGGAGGCCTTTCAAGTAGCGTTTTATGAATGAAGATCAGCATGTTGAGCAGTACTGGATCAATGGTATATGAAGTCACAGAAGATTAGCAAAGTTTCTAGAGGTTCCTTCGTTGGCGCGTTGCTTCGCCTGTTCGGACATCGGTATCGAAGCGTTATGATTTCAGAGGCGGGCATCACGCTGTCGGCAGGTTCTTCAAAGGCACTAACCCTTTCGAAACTGACCGGCGCTCCGCACCTGACGAAAACTCTAGGTTTCACCATCAGACGTCTACTTCGGACGTGACAAAGCCATTCTAAAACAAAGGGAAAGGATCAAACGAAAGACGCTCGAAGCACGCCGCTTGCATCACTGCCAGCGCGCCGCATAATGAAACCAACCAGATGAGCCAGACACTCTCCCAGCTTAAGCCGACTTTGGACCCAAAAAACCTGACGACGTACACAAGCCCTCCCTGTTCTGGATGCTCCGGAATACGCTGAGCAGCGCCCACCAAACCAAAAAGGCATATATCTAATTCTGAGAGATCTCAGAGATCAACTCTTGCGGCTCCGGGAAAGGTTCAGCCTTTACAGCCTCCCATGTCTTCTCTCTCTTGGCCAACTCGGAAAACTGCGCTCCATCACCCAGACGATTGAAAACAGAGTTCACAATTTTTGCCCATTCCCACAACAATCTGCTCAACGGACCAGACGTATCCTGCCGCTGCCAGACCTGCATCAAATCGACCCTTTCCCCAAACCGGACTGCAAATATTGCAATGGTGTAGCTCGCGACATTCACGTACCCTTGCTTGAAAATGAGCTTCGCGTCTTTTGTTTTTATCTGCTTTTCAATCGCTTTGAATAAAATAACCTTCGCGATAAGCTCTTTGTACCAACCAACATCCAGAACCTCGGGAACTGTATCAGGGCTTTCGTCGATGGCGGCCATAAACTGCCCAAAGTTCTTTTCCCCTCCCAGTGCAACTTGGGCCGGTAGCCCTCTCCATGTTTCATGATATTTCGCGATGTCGTTTTTCGTCAGCTTTCTTGCGGTAGGTATCATCTCTCGCAAACGTCTTTTTTGCGCTGGCGTTCGCCCTTCCCGAAGCATGGTGACCGCGTAGGAACCCGCTGCCCGCTCGTAAAACCAGCGTCCAGTTCCATCGGGGCACCAAGTATCATTCGCTAGCTTTTCGAGTTGAACGTGTATCGTGCGATTGGCTGAAAGATCAGATGTTTTCACCGCATTCTGGCTGTTGGCGTACTGCGAGATGCGCGAAATCAGTGTTTCCCGGTCATCTTCATCGGAGCCGCGAAGGATCACAATTTTTGCTGGAACCATCACAGTTGTCAAATCAATATCTTTCACGTCACGGCTGGCAAAATAAATGGAAGACGTGGTCTGTCCTCCGTTCACTATTTGCAGCCCCTTCAAGAGCGACAAACCTACCTGCCCGTCAGAAGACTTGCTCAGTAACGCCTCATCGCAAATCATTACCAATCCATTATTATAAGCAAGGAAGTTACCGGGTTCTTGTTCGAGAGTCTTCACAATCCCCCTGTTCACAGCTCTTCTTGTCCCGAGAAACGACCGGACATTTGCTTCAAGAAGTGTCGTGTTGTATCTCTCGTATAAAGCACGCACGACTTCGCCCGGAATGGCTGTAAGCGCATAGTCGTAATTTGCGTTCGGGTCGGCCACATGAACGCAGGGAAGTGATCTGCCAATTGCTTGCTCAAAGCTGATATTGATTTCATCTCTCGGCTTGCCAGTCGTGTGACGGAACAGGCGTTCAATATCTATGGCTTCGACTTGAACTAACCGTCCCTCGACTTGCCGAGGGGTGAAGTGTTTTGATTTCGTCTGTCCATCCGTTAGGACGACAATCCGCAACTGATCGAGATCATGCCATTTACGCTGAAGGGTTTCGACAAGATCGAGAATAGGACTGGTCGGATCAAGTTTTGACGCAAGCTTACCGTTCGCCGCGTTCAGTGCAAAGTTCACCGCAGACTTTGCGACTGATGACAAATCAGAATCCCGAAGCTGACTGATATGATCAGTACCAAGATAATGGGTCAAAAACAAATCGATCCGCGTATCATCTGCCGAAATGCTGAACCCCGAAATACGAAGCTTGCTGGACCCGACCATTCCAGACCAGTGGCAAATCTCAGGTGCTTCAGAAATCCCCGCAGTGCTTGCGTTGTCCATTGCAAGTTCGGCGAACACCAACTCCTCTACAGGAAAGCTCTCATCAGGGTTGCTCGCGCGTTCGGCCAGAATTCCGAGCGCATGATTACGGAATTCGGAGTGAAATTCGGGTAAATTCATCAGTTTTTCCCCAGTAAGCTCTGAAGCATGTCAATTGACGACAAGGCTTCTGCACCAATCGCTTCCATATCAATATCGTAAGAAACCCGCCGGATTGGCGCGTGCAAACCTGAGCGCCTCAAACAAGGAAACTCTTCCGAGACAAGGAAGTACTTACTATCGGTGCAAGATAGTTGGCGATCATACCTGTCAGCATGCTCGGATAGGTACCCAGACATTAGCAGCAATGCTTCAAACTGCTTACCTAAACCGGAATTTTGCATCTTTTGCGTCAACTTGACGATGGCTTGCTGAAGACTTTCACCGCTTTCATCTTCGACGAACCTAAAGCCACAAAGATACATCGGCCATCGCTCGGCATCGAGCTGTTCGATACTGCTTATCGTCACCAAGAACCCGTTTGCACGCGCAGTGCTCTTCACTTCGATTGCACCTGCTTCAACATAGAAATCCTGAGGTGCCATCAACGGACCTTGCCAAAAGTTCAATGCGAGCAAAGGTGAATGGACCTGATCTGCCAGCATTTCGAGCATCATCAGTTCGCCTTGCAAGCCAACCTGTCTCTCCGCCGAAAGCGGCTTACGCCGCTTGTTGGCCATAAAATCCTGCCATTCTCGGACCCGTACGAAAAAAGCATCAAGCAAAAGCCGAGGTTTGGCCATATCGAGTTGCTCAAGCTGCCTCAATACATTCACGGACATCATGGAAAACAGCTCATGAGCACCTTCCACATGCCGAACAAGAGCCAAAGCCTCTCTTCCGGATACCCAATTCTCTGACGGCAAGCGAACAACATCAAAGCCCCCCCCCGAAGGGAGTCTGTCTGAAGTCCGGATCGTGCCCGCGGGAAAATCAACAACAATCGCTTCCAACCCATTCGGAAAACTACGTCCTGCATGGAAGGAGACCTCCCCGTCACGATAAAGCCCCGAGATCGCCCAAGAGCTTCCCTCAGTATCTAGGAGTGCCCTCCAGATCCGCGCGAGGCCTTCTTCAGTCCAAGTCATTCAAGCCTCCCCACAAAACAGCATTCGCCATATATGCACCGTTGCTCACGCGCCGCTTTGATGAGCTTCCTGGGAAAACAACCGACCATGCGAGAACAGGTTGCCGTCCCTCTAGTAGCGGGTTTTTCGACTTATCCGGATCAAGTAGGTATAGTGTTAACAGTCCTCTTTCTCGCTCTGGTAATACCCCTGAACCCGGGCTCCCGTAACCGAGAATATGGCGGATAGCGGGGCCGGTAGGTTCTTTGGGCGGCTTTGTACCCTCGTTACGATCCACATCACCGCTCCATGTCTGGATGCTATGTGCCAAGGCCGCTTCATACTGCTTTTGCCTCAAGTCAATTGCTTGATCACGAGGCGAAATAAGCGACTTGATAGCGTGCCGATTATTTTGATCACCAACGCCCGACCGGCCAAGCATCCCCGCTTCAACGCTGCCGATCACATATTGCTTGCCTTCTAACGATCCGGCCAACGCAACTGTCCAACGAGTCAACTCACCGTCTTTGTTCATCTCGGCTATAAAATCGGCAATCAAGGGAGCAACAACCCGCATAGAGGTAGGGTGAGTTTGGTAGGCTCTTAAAAACTCAATTACCTTCAAAGGCTTTACATCTCTCCAGAGGTGCCCGCTCCAGTTTTGCCCGTCGGGTACAAAATATTGTTGTTGGAGTGGGCGAGACGCCCCGAGGGAGCCCACGAATGCAATTCCAGCTTCAAAATTGCTTTCGTGCCGCTTATCCAAGGGGAAAGTGATGGTTTGAAGCAAGTCACCAGCATAGGTAAGGTCAATCGGACGTGCGTTCCTCATTTTCGTCCTCGAAGTGACCGTGAGGATCGAATGTGATTTAACCTTCAGACCAAAATCTTTCGGAGACGCACCTACAGCGACCATATTGTCAAATTCCTGACGCAACTCTTCGGCAGCGTCTGCAATATGACCGAACCACTCTATCAACTCGTCTGAGGTGTAAAGACGACACACATCAAGATAGTTATCACGGTACCCGAACCACCGACCCATTTGCATCAGGGTGTCGTACATCTTGGTAGTTCTCAGGAAAAAACTTGTGCAAAGACCCTCAAGCGTAAGTCCTCTGGCCAATTTGTTGCCACCAACGGCGATGACCTTAAGGCCCGTTTGTTCGTTCTCAGCGTAGTCGAGTGCATCTTTGGCAGAGCCGTTGATCTCTCTGACTTGGATGTCAGCCAGCACAGATGGCAAAGTGTCACGTACTTCTTCCCAAGTGACATCGCGCCCTTGCGGCACATCCGTGAATTCATCGCGAATTCGCTCCATCTCCGGTCGAAATCTGCCTAAATAGTCGCTACGCATCACTTCATCGAGAGTATCTAAATCAATATTGCGATCGTAACGCCGCTTCATTCCACGTACATGCTCATCCACCTGTTCGACAACTTCCGCCTGAACCGATGTAAAACGGGAGACATGAATCAACATTGAACTATGATTTTGCCCTTGGCCTCGCACCTTTCGAACAGCGCAAGCAAAAACAAATGACCGTACCGCTTCGATCAGGCTTTCCGGCAGTTTTCGCTCTCCATCAATTCGTGGTTGCCAACCATTCTTGTGGATGGCGGGCATCCACTCAGAAAACCTTTGCTCATCAATCGTTCGGGTTAAAGGAAGATCTTCCGGAACCGAGGAACTTGAACCAAATACACGTCCGGGGCCGATATAGTTGGTAGGCGCACCCAGACTGGTGATGAAGGCGGATGGAAATAGATCTTCGCCCTCTCGATCAGTTTTACCCTTCTCATGGATAAAAATATTTGCAAAAGGAGTCGCAGTGTAACCAATATAGGCCTTTCGTGAAAACGAATTCAGCAATTCCCGTATCAAACGATTTATGGTGGTCGGTGAGTGTTCCGGGTCCGAGACACCGTTTTCGTCAAAAGCGTTTTCTCCCGTGTCAACAGAACCATGATCAGACTCGTCGTCAATCACCATTAGAGGCAAAGAACCGACCACTTTGCGGCCAGTTTCGGGATTCACTATATCAGCCGCATGATTTTCGACCCAGTACAGGAGCCTTTCGAGGACAGTCTTGTTCTTCTTGATCACGAAAAGCCAAGGTCGCTCCTCCGGCTTCACTGCAAGCTTTCTAGAAGTTGTTTTGTCGAAGTCACCCTTGTCAGAACGGTTTGTAGCGCAATTTGGCTTAATCTCGTGACTTGGATCTAGGATGCCCACTCCCACAGCAGGCAGGCTGTCCACATTTACAAGGGTCGCATAGCCTAGAAATCCTTCATCCAGACGAATCTGTGTTTGAGCGCGGAGGTTATTGTGCAGACCAGCCAGAACAATGATAATCTTGTATCCAGCGTCTGCAGCTTTGCAGATAAGCCCTGTATAGTTCCCGGTTTTTCCCGATTGAACGTGCCCGACTACAAGTCCACGTCTATCCCAGCGTCCTTGGCGTTTTGGATCTTCAAGGTTTCCAAGAATTTCATCGGTGGATTCATCCAACCCCTCCATCGCCTTCCAAGGAAGCTTTTCATCCATATACTCCGCATATCGGCGCCAGTACCGCCAGTCCTGTTTGCGGTCAGCGGTAAGCCATGCCTCGTGATCTTCACCACTTTTCAAAGTAGCTATTTTACCGATGCCATGGCTTGAACGACGGATCATTTCATCGATTACAGCTTCTTTATTTACGTCATCAAAAAGCTCTGGTTCGAGTAATTCAACCCGGTCAAGAATTTCCGCGATTAAATCTGAAGTAACAAGCTCACCCGACTTTTGAACACGTCGACGCATCAGCGGTTCACTGATTTTAAGTATATCGGTCAGTTCTCTTTTGTCTGTCATTGTGTCAAAATTCCGTCAATTAATTCTTTATTTTCAATTGAGAGACCAGCTCAGGCCTTTTATCAAACGGTCGTGTCTTGCTTAAGCGCGCTCGAGCTTCATCTTCGCTCAATCCGCTCGAATGAACCAAAGCGTCAAAGACCGCCTCCATCGTGTCTATGAGAATAGGGTCCGGTTCGTCATCAATATTGCTCACAGGTGGTTCATCTGCTTCTGCTGTATCCAGCCAAATACGCTGTACTGGTACAGTCCCTTCTACCAACCGAAGCAGAGCTTCAATATCTTTTTTTAGAGGCCCGGCCCTACCTATCACTGACCTATACAGGTCGTGCTCTCGCGAAAGCCTATACGAGGTTGCACCAGAGGTTTTCCGGATTGCTTGCCAAATATCTGGTACAGCCCCTTCGCGCCCATTTTGACCTTCAACAAGTCTACCTCTGTATGCAAAGACACTTCGAGCTGTTTCACGGGTCTCCTTCGCGATCCGATGTAACTGGGGTTTCAACTTTACGGGCGGACTTGCGGTGGATTTGATCACGTTGATTTTCCAGTCACCATCGACGTTGTTAGGAATGTCGAGCCTGATCCTTGCAAGTCTATGAGGTTCATCCTTGGTCCATTGCCTTCCCCGCTCACCCAGTCGCAACCAGCCTGCAATAGTCAGCAGACGTTTGTTTCGATAGATATAAAAGCCTTGCTGTGAGGACCATCCCTCTGGACCAGCAGCCACTTTGGCTTCATCATGGCCCAGCATGTCTTTATGTGGCAATACATGGCATTGCACCTTTACGTCCGGAGCCCCAACCAAACGATACTCGGTGCTTTCGAGCCGTTTACCAAGATGTCCGAGCATAAAAGGGTCCCAAGGAACGATCCGTTTTTCATTGATGGTTAATTCGAATTGCCCTGCAGCCTTTCCAATAATTCTGTGAAACGTCATCCCCAGATGTGCTTCAACTTGCTCCATAAGTTCCATCATATCATCGCCAGAAAATCCGTCAGTGATTATTCTGTCCAACTTTTCCCACAGAACCACCGTTCCAGAAAGTGAACCGTCGGGCAATTTAAGCCGCTCCAGAGAACCGTGCGCGGCGCCTTCTAGGAGTGGCCAATCTCCACTCGCAGTATTTTCGAGAGCATCAAGATCCCACCGAAGGCAGTTAAATTCACTTTTTGCAGGACGGGATGCGACAGTTAAAGTCCGCGCCTGCGAAAAGCTAGCCGTTTTGAGGCCCATACCAAATCGGCCCAAATCGTCTGAAAGTCTCTCGTCTCTGGGATCACGCGCGCCCAACTGCATAGCTCTTTCAAGTTCGTCATCACTCATACCTTTCCCATTGTCGGCGACACTGATCCAACTGTCACCTTCAGCCCAATGAAAGAGAACATTGACCTGGGTTGCCCCTGCAGGAATAGCGTTGTCGATTATGTCAGCAAGAGCGGTTGCTGTAGTGTATCCAAGCCCGCGTAACGACTCGATCAGCATGCCTGCCTGCGGCGGCGAATTTCTTGTCAAACTTGCCCCCATCAGAGAAGCTCACGAAGAAATTTTGCCCGTACTGGATGGCGCAACCAGTCGATAGCCTTGGCCTCGAGTTGTCTTATCCGCTCTCGAGTAACGCCATAGACTTGGCCACATTGTTCCAAAGTCATTTCATCATTCCCATCAAGGCCAAAGCGGCGAACAATTATATCTGCATGACGTTCAGGCAAGTCCTCGAGGAAGTCTTTGATTATAGCTTGTCGCTGTTGTTCGAGGACCCTTTGGAACGGCTCCAATTCAATATCTGCATCAGAATAAAGATTCTCGTCAAACTCAATTGATAAGCGTGGGATGTTCTCGATTTTTTGTATTTCTGCTAATTCAATCTGGAAGGCCTTGCCCAAGGCACAATGATAATCACTACGAGAAATGTTCCCTGACACACGTTCTCCAAAACGTTCTATTAGGCGAACCTTGGATGCAAAATGTACAGGTATTCGGACAACAGATCTGTGGTCGTCGACTGCCCGTGCGATAGTCTGCCGTATTCTATACTGAGAATACGTTGTGAGCCTGTTCCCGCGACCAGCGTGGAACATTTCGACCGATCTGGTCAGGCCAAAATACCCTTCCTGAAAAAGGTCATCCTCCTCCAGCCCTTCTGTAGGGAACCGGGTAGCAAGACGCCTCAATTGTGTCAGCTGAGAAATACTGGCAGCCTCTATAAGTGATCGGCGCAGAGAAACGCTCTCTTGAAGCTTCATTCTAGCAACCTCGAGCACGGCACTACCCTCAATCTCTTTACAGATCAGTTCCACTGCAAAGCTGGAAAGTTTCATTGAAGCAATGGCATCCTCAGCCCCGTTGCGGTCCCCGGATGTAGCGTCACCTACTTCAAGCAAGGCATGATAAGCGGTCAGATAAGAGAGGGATTCGGACAGTACTTCACCATCTTCGGTTTGACGCATCGGATGAATATCCAACTCTGAAATAACTTCTTGCTTTAGCTCTCCACGTGACATCTGCTCACCAAGGGTTACCGCGACTGAAAGCAACAGTTCGTGGCTTATAAGAACAGAACAAATCTCGCGATTGCATTCGCCTATGCGATCAAACAGCCGCTCTTCAGCCCCCCTTGTAAGGGTAAAGGCCTCGACACCTGGCTTCATATTATTACCCGACAGGACAGCGGTAAGGAGGTCGATTATATCGGAACTGTCAATCGCACCCCGACCCACCCACAATTCGTCGAATAAAGCTTGTCCTTCGTCGCCTTGCAATAATCCAAGAGCGGCCATCTCCCGAGACACATTGGCAAACAGGACGTCATAGGAAAAACTACCACGCACGTTCGAGACCAACTCGTCAATCATTTCTGCGTCACACCTACCAGTTTGCAGGAGCTCATTCACCCAGTTCTCAACATCAGTCAGTGCTACAGCAAAATGCCTTGTAGTAAAGGTAAGAGCTTGCTGGTTCGGACCCCTCGATCTTTGCCCCTCAAGGAAGCTTCGAAAGGTCGACACTTCAGCGTTTTGCGCAGTCGGGACGGCAACTTTTCCAATGTCCTCCCCCTGAATACTGAACCGTCTGAATGCATCCTGATCAAAATCGAACTCGGCGCCATCTTCATCCCCGAGGCTATCGACCCGACCCCCAAACAAAAAGGATTCATCATCATAATCTTCGATGAGCTGGCTTGCGTGGAAGACCGTCGCCTCTTCCTCGCTCTCGAACTCCCAGTCAAAGTCGTCGTCAACGCTGCTTTCTACTTCAATAGAGACAGCAGTGGCTTTTTTGAAGATAATGCTATTTTTTTGCTTCAGTACGTCCTCACGTGGCGCTCTTATTGCCTCAGTTTCGGCCTCAATCGATAAGCTATTTGGAAGAAGACTCTCGAGAAGTGCGGCTACTGCTTCATGGCCGTTCTCACGCGCACGATCATGTGCTCTTTGTCCATAATGGTTTGCAAGACTCGGATCAGAGCCAGCGTTTATGAGACGATCACAAAACAGCAGGCGGCCCTGTGCGGCACAGATGTGCAAAGCGGTGTCCCCCTTGCCATCAATGGCATGCAGCCGAGATGTCGAGATTATCTGATCTAGCAAACCCTCCTCACCTCGGATCAAGTCCACAAGCTCTTTAACGGACAGGCAGCCATCAATATCAGCGTTTAGATTGATTTCAGCCACGTCGAGCAACCAGATTCAAAGCCGTCGAAATGTTTTCACCCTCCGGCTCTTTGCATCCATCTAACTGCAGATTCAGTTTCGGCAAAAGTAACTTCTCACTAAAGAAATTCCATACGCTTACGAATCTGGAAACATAGCGTTCTGTTCGTTGGTATTCTTCGTAAATCTGGCCATGTGTCGGGCAGAAAGGAAGATAGCGGTCCACTCCTGAGGCATGCTTGTTTTCTGTGAAACCCAAAATATCACCACTCCCTGAAAATCACCATAACCACTCTTTGTAAAATAGCTAATCATGTTAGCAGCACACTTAAAGGTAAGCATCAACGCTGCCCTTGATCAAGCTGCGTCTTTTGCCTCGGCCTCGGCGTTTTTAGCATCGATCATGTCCTGATAGGCCCACGGCATGAGATCGTTGATACGGTTTGCTTGATGGTCCTGGATGCGTTCCAGCACCCATGCGAGCCAGGCTTCGGGATTCACTTTGTTCATCTTGGCGGTCTCTATCAACGTATAAGCAATTGCTGCAGATTTGCCGCCTGCTTCTGATCCCATGAAGAGATAGTTTTTGCGTCCCACGGCCACAGGGCGCACTGCGCGCTCGGCTGTGTTGTTGTCCAGCTCAAGAAAGCCGTGATCAAGATAGGGCCGTGCCTTTGGCAGGCGCGCCAGTGCATATTTGATCGCCTTGGCCAGCGGCGTCTTGCTAGAGATCTTGCCCAGTTGCTCTTTAAGCCAGACTTCCAGGTCATCAAAGATCGGCTTGGCGTATTCCTGACGCAGGGCCACGCGTTCCGCAGGGGGCAGGAACCGCGCTTGTGTCTCAACATCATAGAGCTTTTTAATCCGCAGCACGGCTTCGCCCGCCACGGGCAGCTTTGTGCTTTCATAAAGGTCAAAGAACTCACGCCGCACATGGGCCATGCATGCCATCTCTTTGACCCGCCCCGTGCGGTAGGCGTCATTATACCCAGCATAGGCATCCGCATGGGCGTAGCCTTCATAGCTTTCGAGATGCTTGCTGGGATGCTCCGCCTCACGGCTGGTGGAGAACTGGTACCACACCGCAGGTGGAGCTCCGCTGGCCCAAGTGTCTTCTTTTCGGGCATAGACCCACAGTCGCGCGGTTTTGGTCTTATTCTTTCCTTTGCCATTGCCCTTCTGGAGCAGCTTGACCGTTGTGTCATCCATGAAGATCGCCTGCGCCTCAAAGACGTGATCGCAGATTGCATCTGAGACGCGCTCCAGCAGTTTGGTGCATTTGCCGACCCATCCCGCCATGAGCGATCCACTCAGATCAATGCCCTCGTTGGCAAACATCTGGCTCTGGCGATACAGCGGCAGATGATAGCCGTATTTACAGCACAGGATGTGGGCCATCAGCGCGGGGCCGACAAAGCTCTTCGGAATGGGTCGGCTTGGCATCTCAGCCTGAACAACGGCCTCACAACAGGTGCAGGCCAGACGCGGGCGGCCAATTTGGTTCACGATGTAATGTCCCGGGACATATTCCAACTCCTCCATCACATCCGTTCCAAGCACTTTGAAGCTGCCGCCACAGTCGGTGCAAGCATCACTGGGGGTGATGGTCTTTTGGACACGCTTCAGCCCCTTTGGGAAAGGTTTGCGCTTGCGCGGTGTGCGGGGCGGCTTGGCCTCAGCGTCAGAGGGTTCATCATCTGTCTCAACGGCTTGTTCGATCTCAAGTTCTTCAAGGATCAACTCAAGCGCCAGCTGTGCACTGCTTTCGTAAACATACAGGGAACCCCCTCTTTTTTTGGCATGATCTAAGGTGCGATTATTGCGCGAAGCTGGCGATATGGCTGGCGCGATATGAGGATTTTGATGATGAACAAGACTAGGCGTGGCCGAGGTTCCAAATACACGGATGATTTCAAGCGACAGCTTGTAGCGGAAAGCCACACTGCTGGCGTGAGTGTTCCAATGGTTGCCAAGAAGCACGGTGTGGGCACCAACCGGATTTATGCATGGCGCAGCGATGGGCGGTTTCAGCCTGACAAATCAGATATAGGCCAGTTCACCCCCGTAGAGATTGCCGATGCGGGTATGGTGGACACGCCTGCGTCATCCGGCACCAGCATCTTACCTGTCCCCCATATTGAGATCACACTTGAGAACGGTCGCAAGCTGAGCGTGAGCGACGGGGTTGATGCTGGCTTTGTGCTGGAACTGGCGCGAGGACTTGCAGCATGATCCCTGTTTTGGGGGATGCGAAGATCTGGCTTGCCGCAGGAGTTACGGATATGCGGCGCGGCTTCAACGGGCTGGCGGCGCAGACCGCGCAGGTTCTTGCAGCTGACCCTTACGCGGGGCATCTATTTTTGTTCCGTGGCCGTCGTGGCGATCAGATCAAGATGATCTGGTGGGATGGTCAGGGCGCGTGCCTGTTTACCAAACGGCTTGAACGTGGACGGTTCGTATGGCCCTCAGTCAAGGAAGGTAAAGTCAGCCTAAGCCGCGCACAGCTTGCGATGCTGATGGAAGGCATAGACTGGCGTATTCTCAAGAAGACATGGCGTCCAAGTATGGTTGGATAGCTGTATGTTTTATAGGACTTCTTGCCTTTGTGGGATTCCCATGATGCCCGAGATTTGGTATGTAATGGCATGAGTAAGACCCCTCCAAATCTGACTAATCTGCCCCCTGAAGTACAGGCATACGTTGCCGCGCAAACAGCGGAATTGTCAGAGCTGAAGCAAGCGTTTCTCGGGTCATCCCTTGGCCATGCGACGGTACAAAAACGCCTCAAGGATGAGATGGCATCAGTGGACGCCGCCCTGAGTGCCGAGCGCACCGCTCATGCGCGGGCCATCCAGAACCGAGACACCATCATCGCCGATCTGCGCCTGCAACTCCACGGTCACAACAAGCACCGCTTTGGCTCAAAGTCGGAAAGCAGTGCACAGCTGGCGCTTGAGTTGATCCTTGAAGAACTTGAGATCGAACAAGCCGTTGAGACAGATGATGAACCCTCTGACGCTGAGGCCAAGCCGCCCCGCACACCGCGCAAGCGCAAACCTTTCCCAAAGGGGCTGAAGCGTGTCCAAAAGACCATCACCCCCAGTGATGCTTGCACCGACTGTGGCGGCAGCTTCAAAGTGCTTGGAACGGATGTGATGGAGGAGTTGGAATATGTCCCGGGACATTACATCGTGAACCAAATTGGCCGCCCGCGTCTGGCCTGCACCTGTTGTGAGGCCGTTGTTCAGGCTGAGATGCCAAGCCGACCCATTCCGAAGAGCTTTGTCGGCCCCGCGCTGATGGCCCACATCCTGTGCTGTAAATACGGCTATCATCTGCCGCTGTATCGCCAGAGCCAGATGTTTGCCAACGAGGGCATTGATCTGAGTGGATCGCTCATGGCGGGATGGGTCGGCAAATGCACCAAACTGCTGGAGCGCGTCTCAGATGCAATCTGCGATCACGTCTTTGAGGCGCAGGCGATCTTCATGGATGACACAACGGTCAAGCTGCTCCAGAAGGGCAATGGCAAAGGAAAGAATAAGACCAAAACCGCGCGACTGTGGGTCTATGCCCGAAAAGAAGACACTTGGGCCAGCGGAGCTCCACCTGCGGTGTGGTACCAGTTCTCCACCAGCCGTGAGGCGGAGCATCCCAGCAAGCATCTCGAAAGCTATGAAGGCTACGCCCATGCGGATGCCTATGCTGGGTATAATGACGCCTACCGCACGGGGCGGGTCAAAGAGATGGCATGCATGGCCCATGTGCGGCGTGAGTTCTTTGACCTTTATGAAAGCACAAAGCTGCCCGTGGCGGGCGAAGCCGTGCTGCGGATTAAAAAGCTCTATGATGTTGAGACACAAGCGCGGTTCCTGCCCCCTGCGGAACGCGTGGCCCTGCGTCAGGAATACGCCAAGCCGATCTTTGATGACCTGGAAGTCTGGCTTAAAGAGCAACTGGGCAAGATCTCTAGCAAGACGCCGCTGGCCAAGGCGATCAAATATGCACTGGCGCGCCTGCCAAAGGCACGGCCCTATCTTGATCACGGCTTTCTTGAGCTGGACAACAACACAGCCGAGCGCGCAGTGCGCCCTGTGGCCGTGGGACGCAAAAACTATCTCTTCATGGGATCAGAAGCAGGCGGCAAATCTGCAGCAATTGCTTATACGTTGATAGAGACCGCCAAGATGAACAAAGTGAATCCCGAAGCCTGGCTCGCATGGGTGCTGGAACGCATCTAGGACCATCAAGCAAACCGTATCAACGATCTCATGCCGTGGGCCTATCAGGACATGATCGATGCTAAAAACGCCGAGGCCGAGGCAAAAGACGCAGCTTGATCAAGGGCAGCGTTGATGCTTACCTGCTTTCCGACTTTGAGCCAAAGCGGTGCTTGTTGTGACCGTGGAGTTGCAGGCGCAGATCGGCGATGATGGTGTCTCGGTTCTGGATGGCCCGCGCATGAGCGGTGCGCTCGGCACTCAGGGCGGCGTCCACTGATGCCATCTCATCCTTGAGGCGTTTTTGTACCGTCGCATGGCCAAGGGATGACCCGAGAAACGCTTGCTTCAGCTCTGACAATTCCGCTGTTTGCGCGGCAACGTATGCCTGTACTTCAGGGGGCAGATTAGTCAGATTTGGAGGGGTCTTACTCATGCCATTACATACCAAATCTCGGGCATCATGGGAATCCCACAAAGGCAAGAAGTCCTATAAAACATACAGCTATCCAACCATACTTGGACGCCATGTCTTCTTGAGAATACGCCAGTCTATGCCTTCCATCAGCATCGCAAGCTGTGCGCGGCTTAGGCTGACTTTACCTTCCTTGACTGAGGGCCATACGAACCGTCCACGTTCAAGCCGTTTGGTAAACAGGCACGCGCCCTGACCATCCCACCAGATCATCTTGATCTGATCGCCACGACGGCCACGGAACAAAAATAGATGCCCCGCGTAAGGGTCAGCTGCAAGAACCTGCGCGGTCTGCGCCGCCAGCCCGTTGAAGCCGCGCCGCATATCCGTAACTCCTGCGGCAAGCCAGATCTTCGCATCCCCCAAAACAGGGATCATGCTGCAAGTCCTCGCGCCAGTTCCAGCACAAAGCCAGCATCAACCCCGTCGCTCACGCTCAGCTTGCGACCGTTCTCAAGTGTGATCTCAATATGGGGGACAGGTAAGATGCTGGTGCCGGATGACGCAGGCGTGTCCACCATACCCGCATCGGCAATCTCTACGGGGGTGAACTGGCCTATATCTGATTTGTCAGGCTGAAACCGCCCATCGCTGCGCCATGCATAAATCCGGTTGGTGCCCACACCGTGCTTCTTGGCAACCATTGGAACACTCACGCCAGCAGTGTGGCTTTCCGCTACAAGCTGTCGCTTGAAATCATCCGTGTATTTGGAACCTCGGCCACGCCTAGTCTTGTTCATCATCAAAATCCTCATATCGCGCCAGCCATATCGCCAGCTTCGCGCAATAATCGCACCTTAGATCATGCCAAAAAAAGAGGGGGTTCCCTGTATGTTTACACTTAAAGCCCCAATTGAAAATTGAAAAATTCAATGGCCCTGAGTGCCAATCATTAAGAAGGACGATGAAAATATGGGAAATTCTTCGCACTAGAACGCCACAAGCCGAGCAAAGGTTCCACCTCAAACATACGACACGAAAGGACACCGAACGTTCACCAAAGCGGATTGGCAGACTAACCTTGGAGCATGTTACCGAGACCAATTAAGGCGACTTACCGCAAGGCCACCAAGATGACCTTGGATGATCCGAGCTCTTGTGCTCTGTAGCTAGAACCTGGTATCAGAATTCTCACACACTCTTTAAGGAATGATCTGCAGTGGCACTACCCATCCCAATCGTTGATATTTTCGCGGGCCCCGGTGGGTTGGGAGAAGGCTTTTCAGCGCTCGGGCGAGACACTGTCCGCCCCTTTTTCGAAACCGCCATTGCGGCCGAAATGGACAAGCACGCTCATAAAACGCTAACATTAAGGGCCTTTTATCGACAGTTTCCACATCAGAAAGCACCTCAAAGCTATTATGATTACATAGCTGGAAAAAGGGAAACGCCTTACACTGACGATACTCTGGCCCAATGGAACAACGCATCCCAAAAGGTGCTTCATGTTGAGCTTGGAAAATCCGAAGACGATGCTCTGTTGGACAAAAAGCTCGAAGTGTCTCTAGCGGGTCGAGATGATTGGGTCCTGCTAGGGGGACCGCCCTGCCAAGCTTACTCCACAATCGGACGCTGGCAGTACAAGAGCGCCGATGGACACGACATCGGGAGGGATTCTCGAGCACATCTTTATAAGCAGTACTTGCGAATAATTCATAAGCACTGCCCCAAAATATTCATTATGGAAAATGTACGTGGCCTGCTTTCATCAAAGTACTTCGACTTGATAATGAAAGACCTAAAAAAGCCAAATTCCAAAGGCCAAAAGTACAAATTATACTCGATTGGTCAACCTTCTGATAAGGGTTCATCACCCAAGCTTGAGCCATCTGATTTTATAATTCGTGCTGAAGAATATGGGATCCCGCAGCGAAGACATCGTGTAATAATTATGGGTGTACTTGAAACCTGTGATGTCACACCAAGTGTCTTGAGCAAATCGAGCCGCGCAGTATCAGTGGATGCCGCTATTGGTGACCTGCCTAAATTGCGAAGTGGCCTCTCCAAGCTAGAAAACACAGATGCAAACTGGAGATCTGTTGTATCCAATATAATTGCAGCTGAGCATCAAGTATCAGGCGATAAGATACCAAAACAGACAGTGAACCTTACACAGACGTCAAACAGCCGGCCAAAATTACGCAAGGATGCTAACCAAGAACTATTTCAGTGGTTGCATGACGAAAACTTAGCAACGGTGCTAAATCACGAGACCCGCGGTCACATCGAAAGAGACTTAGCTCGGTACTATTTTGCATCAGATTTTGCTCAAAAAAATGGCGTTTCACCAAGAGATAGGAACTTTCCAGAGCGACTGGACCCCAAACATAAAAGCTGGAAGAAAAACAAATTCAATGACAGGTTTCGGGTGCAAGTATCCGATGAGCCTTCAACAACTATCGTGAGCCACATCTCAAAAGATGGACACAGCTTTATTCACCCAGATCCTCTGCAATGCCGGTCATTAACCGTTCGCGAAGCTGCTCGCCTGCAAACATTCCCCGACAACTATTTTTTCGAGGGCCCTAGAACTGAACAGTACAAGCAGGTTGGAAACGCGGTTCCGCCATTGCTTGCCTACCAAATTGCGCAAATTGTAGCTGAAGTTTTTACTCAAGATCACTAAGATGGGTGAACCGCCCCCAGTTTGCCGGATGCTCCAAAGTAAGTATGGATGGAGCCTATGGAAGAAAGTAACAGAGCAAACCGGTTTTCGACCGAGGTCCGCGCCCGCGCGGTTCGGATGATTTTTGAACACGAGCATGAGTATGCCAATCAATCGGCGGCGATCATGGGCTCCTGATAGATCGGGACCAGACGCATGAGCCGCATTAGACGGCGCACGCGATGGCGACCGCATTTGTGGTTGTTGCGCTTCATGTAGCGCCCCATCTGGCGGGACCCGTATCCTATACAAAACAAGCTAGAATGTCGGCCGACATCATTTCTGACCAATTGGTGTTTGGTTCAGGCAGGAGACCCTCAACCATCTCGAATACAAGGCTTGAAGGTGAACCGGCCAACGCCATGATTTTTCATCGATTCCCATGGTTCGCACGGTCATCTTCCAAGCTTCACGTATAAGGACCCCAATGGTAGCTGGCTACTTGTAACAGCATAGTAACCGACCCAACGTTTGGAGTTCACTTTACAAGATAGATCTAATCTGGAACAGGCGTAGCACCGTCAATCAAGCCCTTTGACTTGAGTGTTGCCCAGAATTCACCAGGGATTGGCGTTGAAAACCAATCGACGATCTGTTGAAGCTCGGTCTTGTCCCGCGGACCCGGAATGACCGAGGTGACGATGTCATTCCCAAGCGGAAACTGCAGCGCAGCTGCAGCCAGCGGGACCGAAAACTCATCGGCAACTGCGCTCAGGGCTCTAGCCCTACTGATGACTTCGTCCGGTGCCCTGGCGTAGTTCCACATGTCCCGTCCTGCTAAAATCCCGGAGTTGAACGGGCCGCCACAGATGATCGTTGTTCCTGCTTTACGGCACGCGGGGAAAAGCGTGTCTAAAGCGGTCTGTTCTAGGAGTGTGTACCGACCAGCAAGAAGGAAAACGTCCCACTCACCAATCCCAAGCGCATCTATGCAGACCTGGTTTTCGTTGACTCCTAAGCCGATGGCCTTGACCTGACCGGTCTTGCGCAGCTCATCCATCGCTCGATAGCCACTATGGGCGAGATCTCTGAAGTGACGCTCGTTTTCTTCACCATGCTGGAACGCCCCGATGTCGTGGACCAAAAGGATATCGATGCGCTCAAGCCCAAGTCGTTGGAGATTGTCCTCAAAGGCACGCATAATCCCATCGTAGCTGTAGTCGTAAACAACATTGAACGGCAGCGGGTCGATCATGCCAAAATCCATTGGGTTGCTAACAGCCCCAGGTTTCAGGAGCCTTCCAACCTTGTCTGAAAGTACGTGCCCGTTGCCGCGTAGGGTGTCACCCATCACGCGTTCTGACCGTCCAAATCCATACCAAGGGGCAGTGTCGAAGTAGCCAATTCCAGCATCCATTGCAGCCTGGATCAACTCCACCGCTTGACCGTATTCAAGATCGACGAAGTTCCCCCCGAGCGGTGCCCCGCCCAACCCCAGAGTGTCGATCATCAGCCCAGTACGCCCGACCTGTCGCTTTTCCATTATCTCAATCCGATCTTCGTGCTCTTGGTGTTCGTTGGACACAGCTTAGTATTCCAAGGAGTGCAGCGCCACACCGAACGCGAGTACGGAATGGCACAGGACAAGTTGCGCAATAACAACAAGAACCCAAATCATAACCTTACGAAATTTCCGTCTGTCACACGTAACGGGGTGCGCATTTCCCCTGTGTAGAAAGAGCCTCGGAAGGACCCAAACACTTCAAACTTGCACGTTTAATTCTGCCACCAAGGGCGGATTGCGGACTTTCGCTGCGCCCCGCACGAACGGCAGCTACGCGCAGATAGTATATTTTGCAAAGTTACGCGAATGGCCCATAAATCTCGATCACAGAATGGATGGGAGGTCCTATATCTCCGAAATGCGAACCCTCGTTTTTTGCAACTCATCATTTTCAAGCTTCATGAGTGGGATATGAAGCTCACGATGATGTAATGGGACGACACCCGTCTCCCAGTTGATGAAGTGCTGTTGCACCAACTGGTCAATGACCTCGGATAAATATTCTTCTGGGTTGCTCAGAAAGTCCAACAAGATTTTCTCAGATCCTGAAAGTGCGTGTGTCAGGAGGCCGACATTAAATACAGAGATACCTTCCGCAGCTTTCCAAGCTTTGTTGGTGCCAAGTCCGGAGCGCGTAACAATACCGTGCGAAACCAAAAAATCATCGGAAACCTTTCCGATAGCGACCGACAATGTCCTTTCCTTACTTTCCCTTGATAGCTGCTCAAAAGACGCCACCTGCTTTACCGCTTCAAGGGTTCTAGTCTCTACGTGTCTAGTCATTCTAGCTCCCTCCGGAGGGATCGCAGCTTTAGCCTGAAGCGCTATTATGAAGCGTCTGTCGGTGTCGTAAAGAATGGCGTCTAATTCGCCATCCCGACCTTCATGCGACCAAGGAACGTTGCACTTGAACATTAGGCCTGGAATTTTATCACAAAGATCGGACACCTCTTTTAAAAGCTCAACCTCCAGATGGTGCGCAACAGTCTTGCTGAAGTGGTCAGGATCAGATTTATTTAGAGAATAAAGCATATTTCTCATGCTGGGCATCATTCGGAGCAGCAACGGTGAAGTGAAAATGAATTCTTCCAATTGCACAAGTGGTTGTAGGTAGCCATTTCCCGAACAATTAAACATACCGTTTTTCTCACTTGCCACCAAGAAATCTAGCACTCCACTAATTTGAACTTGGGTCAGTCCCGTCAATCTACATAAAAATGAGACTAACCAGCTGCGCTTGAAAGTCGGTGCAATGCAATCGACGATTCTCCACTGCCACTGAGCTCGATTACCTCTATGATCAGCAGACATTTCATAAAAAGTCGACAAGGCAAAAAGTAGGTCAGACAATGACCATAGGGCTGCCCTGACCTTCTCGAACGCGTCTCTGCTAAATCCAAAAGACTCCGAAAATGCACTATCAGGAATATAAGTTGGTTCCGAGAACGAGGACCGATGCAGTTCGTAATTTGCGGCTGCTCCCTTGATATACGCGGATAAATCTTTGTGGGGGTATAGGCGGGATATGTTGGAAAATACCGTCATGGGGATTTTTTCAGGCTTTTTAGTATCAAACCCGAGGCAAAGCTCCGTCAAGATGACGTCCTTGACCTCACTCATAGCGAAGGCGTCGGATTTGTGCGAAAAATGGAAATTCTCATCCTGTAATTTCACATCGTAGTACTGCTTAGGCTCAAGTTTCAAATGCAACACTCAGAGCCCTTTGGGCATAGGATGTTGTGATGGACATACGAAGCAAGCACCTCAGCAGCGAGGACCGTGGCGTGATATTAGCCGAGCATAATAGGGGCAGCAGTCAGCGGTTGATCGGCCAGCTTTTGCATCGCCCGGCGAGCACGATCTGCCGTGAGCTGGCGCGAGGTCGGCAGGAAGACGGCAGCTATTGCCCGCAAGCGGCGCGGCAGGCCTATGATGCCCGGCGTGCGCGCTGCCGCCGCGAGCGCAAGCTTGTGGAGGGGAGCGATCTTTATCGTTTTGTTCATGGCAAGCTCGTACATCTGCACTGGTCGCCTGAGCAGATTGCGCAGAGACTGCGTCTCATGAAGCCTGATGATCCATCCGCCCATGTGAGCCATGAGACCATCTATGCCGCGATTTACGCGCAGCCACGTGGTGGGCTGAAGGCGGCGATGATCGAGGCGTTGCGTCAAGCGAAGCCTAAGCGTGGGCTCAAGCGCAGGACAGCGGCGGGCAGTGCTATGGTCCCGGAATCATTGCGCATTATCAATCGCCCTGAAGAGATCGAAGCGCGACTGGTACCAGGCCATTGGGAGGGCGACCTCATCAAGGGCGCATTCAATCGCTCGTCAGTGGGGACCTTGGTCGAGCGCAAGACACGCTTTGTCATTCTTTGCAAAATGGACGGCAATGGGGCCGAGGCCGCGCTCGACAGCTTCACCCGCCAGATGAGACGACTACCCGCTGCTTTGCGCAAGAGCATGACCTACGACCGCGGCTCCGAAATGGCCTGCCACCCCGAACTCGCCAGACGGTTGAAGATCGATATCTGGTTCTGCGATCCGCATGCGCCTTGGCAGCGTGGCAGCAACGAGAACACCAACGGACTGCTGCGTCAGTACATGCCCAAAGGAACTGACCTGAACGGTGCAAGCCAAACATGGCTGAACGACGTTGCAAACCTGATGAACAACCGTCCGAGAAAAACTCTCGGTTGGAGAACACCCGCTGAAGCCATGGCCGACGAAATCGCGGCCTTCAAATCAACCGTTGCACTTGATGTTTGAATCCAAGCTGCTGCCTAAACTGTGGCATGATTTCGCAAAAGTGGGCATACATTAGGGCCTCCTGAATCTCTGGGCCATCGCTTGTCTCAAAAGTTTCCATAGCTTCTTGGCCATTTTTCAGGAGTTTCCACGAGCAGTTGCTCAGGTAAGGAGCAAGATACGATAACCGGGCCAGGATTCTTTCAGCTTTGTATTGATCACGTTCTATTTTACTTCCGAACCGACCACCAAAGGTCAGGCTGTCCGCCATCATCATGTAGCCAGTCAAGATGCTGCGTAGTGGTTTTTCCCAAAGGCTAAGTTTGCCAATTGCTTTGTCGCATGATTTCTCAAAGAGCTCGACTTCATTCAATTTCTTCAACCCTATTCTATCGGCAGCACAATTCGTTGCAGACTTTGCCGGTTTTGGCTCGAGGCACAACGCAAGATTGAAAAAAACGCCCGTCAGCTTTTTTAAAGGTTGGGCCAGGTCATGCGAAAACTGCTGATGTGTGGTGCGGCCGCTTCCCGCCCTTGCTGTCGATGCTTTCGTCCAAAGATTAGTTTTTTCGCGGTTGCAGCGAAGGGCAACAAAGTCCGCAGACTGTGAGTTCGACCAGCTCCAAAATTTGCACTCGCAGCGAATGGCCGGTTCGACGGGCCGCACCGCAGCAAGGCGATCAGTGGGTGAATGGCCGGTAAGGGCCGTTAGTACGACTTCAGGCTGCACCCATTTTCAGCGCAAGAAAGCCGCCGGATTGTCGTGCCCAGAGGCGGGCGTAGAGGCCATCTTGTGCCAACAGGGTATCGTGTGTGCCTTGCTCGACGATGTGGCCCGCATCCATGACCACTATACGATCCATAGCTGCGATGGTGGACAGGCGGTGCGCGATGGCCAGAGTTGTTTTTCCAGCCATCAAGCGGTCCAGATTCTCTTGGATCGCGGCTTCAGCTTCACTATCAAGCGCGCTCGTGGCTTCGTCCAACACAAGGATCGGAGCGTCCTTGAGGAGTGCACGGGCTATGGTGACCCTTTGGCGTTGACCACCCGAGAGTTTAACGCCGCGGTCACCGACGAATGCGTCAAGGCCCACGCGGCCCTTGTCATCACGCAGATCGCGAATGAAGCCCATGGCTTGTGCGGCTTGCGCGGCGGCCTCGACTTCGGCGTCCGTGGCGTCTGGGCGACCATAGCGGATATTGTCACGGATGGACCGATGCAGCAGTCCGACATCCTGTGTCACCACACCGATCTGCCCTCGCAAGGAGGTCTGCGTGACATCGCGGACGTTCTGGCCGTCAACGGTCACACGACCGGACTCAACATCGCGCAACCGCATCAAGAGGGAGACGAGGGTCGATTTGCCTGCACCGGACAAACCGACCAAGGCAACTCTCTCGCCGGGGGCTATGGCAAGCGTCAGTTCACGTACCACGGCGTCTGCTTTTCCATATCCAAAGGTCACGTGATCGAACAGGATCTGCCCAGAGGTCAAGTTCAAGTCGGGTGCATTCGTGGCATCCATCAGGGTTGGTTGCGTAGTCATAATTGGCATTGCGTCAGCGATCGTTCCATAGGCGCGACTGATCGACTGGCCCAACCCAATAAACATTCCTGATGACGCCGACAGAGTACGGGCGATAGTGGCCGCCGCAACAAAATCACCCAAACTGACAAACCCAGAGACCAAACCCCACAGACCCACTGCGAAGATAGACACAACCAGCGACACATTCAGCAGATGCACCAAGGCATCCGTGGAAACATAGGCGCGGTTCTCACGGTGCTGGGTGTCGATGGTCTCACCTATGACCTTTTGGATCGCACCTGCCTCGCTGTCTTCTGCGGCAAAAAGTTTCACCATCGCAATGTTGGAATACACATCTGTCATGGCCCCTGTGGCCCGGCTGGTGGCCGCCGCCACTTTGCGTGACCGCGCCGCATAAACCGGAACCGCAAACCATGCTAAAATGATGTTGAGCGCGATCCAGACCACAACCGGCAAGGCCATCATTGGCGATAAGGCCGCCAGCAACACGGCAGCCCCGCCAAAAGAAATAACGACGCGCGGCACCATCTGCATGGCGATCATCATGGACCGCTGCACCGCACCGGAAACCTGCCCGATGCGGCTGGCAACCTGACCCGCAAACACGTCTTCAAAGAAAGAGACGTCTTGGCGTTCGACAGCTTTGTGGGCCTGCCACTGCATCGCGGCTGGCAACAGAACCTGCACCGTTTGCGCCATGAAGGCCCCGCGCACAAAGGTCACGACTGGGTCAACAACAGCAAACAGGAAGACCAAAGCGGCCAGTGTCCATATTTCGTCCGCAACAAATGAAGCTGCACCCTGCGCCGTGACACCGTCGACCACAAAGGCCAGTGCCCAGACCATCGCCAGTCCGATCCCCGCTGAGATTACTGACAACCCGGCAACCGCAATCAAAATGCCACGAAAGAGCTGTGCAAAATGCCAGACCAAACGCCAGACCCCAGTTGCGGGCAGGACGCGCAGGGGAAGGTCGAAGGGTCGTACAAGGTTCTCAAATGGGCGGAAGATGCGGTCTGATATGTTCATAGGATACCACATAGGGCTGAAGCCTTTAATCCACAACGTAGCTTGAGTGGTCGAGGAAGGGCGCTTCGGAACGTGTCAACGACTTTGAGACAGTGGCTTTTGGACTTTAGGCTTGGGTTTCTTCGGTTGGTTTTGGTGGGTTGATCCAGACGGCGGTCGGGATTTGAGGCGGTTTTGGTGGTTTGTGTACGAAGCGTTCGGGCGTGGCGAGGAATGCCGCGTCTAGTGTTGCTTGTCGCGCGGTGTAGATTTCTTGGGCCTGCCCAAAATGGATTTGGTCGGGCGTCATCAGACCAATCCCGGCGTGATGATGGTCTTGGTTATACCATGCAAAGAGCCTGCGGCAGAATGCGCGAGCCTGCTCGATGGTTTCAAAGTTCTTGGGGAACTCTGGCTGATATTTCAGTGTTTTGAAGTGGGCTTCGGAGAACGGGTTGTCGTTTGAGGTGTGGGGCCGACTGTGGGACTTGAGCACACCAAGATCAACCAGCATCAGGGCTGTCGTCTTTGCCTTCATGGGCCCACCGCGATCTGCATGCAATGTCAGCTGATCGCGTGGAACCTCGTGTTTTTCCATCGCGTCGATGAACAGCTCTTTGAACTGGCTGGCGCTCTCCGCGTGCTCGACGCGCCAGCCAACAACGCGGCGGCTGAAGATGTCGAGGATGACATAGAGATAGAAGTAGGACCATTTCACCGGGCCCCTCAGCTTGGTGATGTCCCAAGACCAGACCTGATTGGGGGCTTCAGCTAGAAGTTCAGGCTTTTGATAGACGGGATGTGTGCGCTGTCGGCGGCGTTCGCCAACTTCGCCCTGCGCGGCCAATATCCGATACATCGTGCGGATTGAACACAGATAGGTGCCTTCATCCAGCAAGGTGGCAAAGACCTCTGTGGGCGTCTGATCCGCAAAGCGGGGTTCGCGCAGGTGGTGCAATACCTGGTCTCTTTCCCTTTCCGGCAGAGCCCGCGAAGACGCTGCGCGCGGTGGGCGTGTGCGTGGTGGTGCCGTCAGCGCCGCACGCTGTCGAAGAACGCTCGCGCGCGATAATGATAGCGCGGCGCAGACAGCCGAGGTCAAGCCGCTGCCGGTGGGCAATGCAATCGCGACGGCCATCATGATTTGCCGCTGCGCTCTTGCGTCTGCTCCATCTCGTCCAGAAGTCCCGCCACTTTTTTTTGGATGGCAATGATGGCTTCCGCCTGATCCAGACGGCGCCGCAAGGCTGTCACCTCACGGTTGGCCTTGGCCAGCTCAGCTTGCAATGGATTGGCAGGTGCCTTTTGTGGGCCACGGCGCATTGGCTGCAATGCACCCAATGTGCCGGCCGCCCGCGCACGGCGCCAATCGGTCAGTGCAGAGGAATAAAGCCCCTCCCGCCGTAGAATGGCGGAAACCCCGCCAGTGTCTGCCACTTGGTCCGTCTCATCCAGAATGCGCAGTTTGTATTTGGCTGTGAAGTTGCGTCGCTTCGGGATGCTCGTCAGTTCCGCTGTGGGAGCCAACGGCGCATTAACAACGCGGGGAGGCGACGTCGGGGCCAAAACGGCTCCAGATCCAGCATCTGGCGAAAGTGGTGATTGTGAAGGCATAACCATGGTTCTTCTCCTACGCCCTCAAGTGTAAACTTTAGCCAGTCAATTGTCTCACGCTTATTGGCACGGAGGGCTTTGTAGTTGTCAGTAAATGCAGAATGCTGCGTCGCAGCACTATAAACCTCGGTCAATGTCCGGTTAGGGCCACCGCCGATAGCGTCATCACACACTGTATGGCGCGAAGCCTCCCTCGTATTCAGTGTTAGCCGCCGGCTCTTAAAACGCATCTTCCTCATCTGCCATCGCTCTGCGTGCGGGCGTATGTGGCTGCGGCACTTGCGGCATGTGCGGCAAAGCCCCCCCAGAGGATCCGTGCAAAGCTTTATGGCGGCCTTCAGCAACGATGAATGTGGGCACTTCTATTGCGTTTTCAAAGCACGCCCTCGCGCGCGCGATACCAGCCACATTCATGCCCCCCCCCGGACGAACGACACGCCAGAATGTTGTGCAATTGGACCCAGCGCTCACCTGCTCCCCAGTCCCTCGAACCAACCAGCCGTGCTCCACGAGCTTTTTGACGCAAGTGTTCAATGTGTTGCCGTCACGCAGTCTGACAGTGCCCACCTGACAGCCAACATGAACCTTCTTATTGGTAGTATTCCTGCATTAGCTTCTCTTTCTCAGCAGATGAAATCTCGATTGCTACATATGGATCAATGTCTGACAGCAAACGGTTTATGATCATCTCATTTAATGCAATTTCAAATTTTGGGTTAAGGCGAACTCCGACCCCAATTGGTTGTCCACTCCGTATTCCGACTTGACCGTTCCATTTAATAGATTCATCTGGGATAAATTTAATGGATGTGGAGCCATTTGCCGAAGGCGTGATACAAACGAGTTGTTCTCCTAAGTCAAGAACACTGTGGAAAACATAATTATTGCCTTCGATCAACCATCCAGTAACTGCCTTAAAGTTCATATCTGACTTATTCTCCAGAAACCTACGAACATTGTCGTGGCATCTGTTGGGCTGCACGTTCATATTCTGCAGAGTCGTCTCTGGAGCAATCGAAACTTGGATATAGGTCGTATTCTTCAATTCTTCAGTCAGCTTTTCTTCCCAGTCGGATGGTGGAAAACTCCAGCTCTCAGCATAATATAAAAACTCTCGCCGTTTCTCTTCATGCACCCTCTTTGCTTCTGTCACCCTATTCTCCTAATTGTGCTGAAAGTTCAGTTGCGGTCCGTAGTGAAAACACTAATTCAGGCAGTCCATTAATCCCTTTCCCAATGGGCGAATAGGACAGCAACAACCAAAATTTTCTGTAGAAGCAAAGACGCCGCCCGCTCTTCAAATGCATCTTCCTCATCAGCCATAGCTCTGCGTGCGGGCGCATGTGGCTGCGGCATTTGCGGCATTTGCGGCAAAGACCCCCGAGAGTATTCGTGCAGAGCTTTATGGCGGCTTTCAGAAACGATAACTGAAGGCACTTCTATTGCGTTTTCAAAGCACGCCCTCGCGCGCGCGATACCAGCCACATTCATGCCCCCACCCCCGGACGAACGACACGCCAGAATGTTGTGCAATTGGACCCAGCGATCACCTGCTCCCCAGTCCCTCGAACCAACCAGCCATGCTCCACGAGCTTGTTAACGCAGGTGTTCAATGTGTTCCCGTCACGCAGGTGACCGGGGCCCCTCTTCATCATTGTGCGCTTATTGATGAACTCTCCTGTCCATTTTTTGACCAACCAAAGTCTCAATTCTTCAGCTGCGTTAAGCTCTGCATTTGGCCGCCCTGAATCAGAGACGCGCAGCGTTTCCGAAAGATACCATTCCATCATAGTTATCCCATTCGACATCATTTCTTCGGTGATCTCCGCCGCATGCTCGTCGGCATAAAGCGTCTGCACCCCAGCAATCCTAGCAGCCATTTCAGGAGCCTTTGACGCAAACCCAGTCATGTATTCAAAAGCCTCACCCTCGTTTGAGGCTTGCTCCACTCGATTATAAAACGCTTCAAGCTTTGAGCGCGCCTGATCGGACAGGTCTAGCTGGCGAAGATTGAGATCTGCTCGAGTATCAGGGAGGACTTGCAGTTCGATATTTAGGAGCTCTTTGATGCGATCATTGTAAGTCAGCAGCACGGCCTGCGCTTTGCGTTTTGCTGCAATATAAACTGGATCATTCGTTATTTTACGTGACCCGATTTTACTATCGGGATATGCGATAAGGACCCGAGAAAGGAACCCCTGATCCTTCATTATCGGATCGCCGATGACCCTCTGAGCCACGAGGGGCTGGATCATCGCATGCAGCGACACGCGCTTATCATACAGGACAACCGTTTCGGACGATGCTCTGCTTTTGCTGATGGGGGCCCCATCCCACAACTTGGAGAAACCCGCGATCGTTTTGAGCGCATTTTCTGGCTTCATGCCATGTCCACCGAAAAACTGGCCACCTTCGTCGGTCACAACAGCAACAGACGGCGTACCGGTCTCTAATCGGCGATGTAGCCCTTCAATTGTCACATCGCTGATCAGGATAGTGGTCACGAGCGGTGGTTCAGGAGCCAACTCAACGTTTGGGTCTTTGAAATCTCCATCAATAACATCAAAGTCTTGCTTCGGTTTGCGTCGCTGTCCTTTTTGGAACGCCACCAGTTCGGCCTCAAACACGCGTTTTATATGGCGATACTGACGTTCCCGCTCTTGATCGACCACTTTGATTGCGGCCGTCGCCAGCCCATCACAGGCTGACTTGCGCTCTCCAGATTGCGCAACGGTAATTAGAAATAGACTTAAGGGCACAGGCCCCTGAAGGGCTTCCACGTCCGCAAGTCCCTGCGTGGTGGTGCTTACAACTGCCATTACACTTTGCATCGCTATGGCATCCGGCGCTTGCGTCAACGTTACGATAGCCATGATGGGATCAGCCAAGGGACCAAGCGCCCGCCACGGAATTGGCGCGGCTCCTCTTAACTCACCGTACAGTGGGATGGGCTCAGATTGGTTAGGTGAAGACATAGCTTCCCCCTGTGCATAACTTGAAAGTTTGCATTATTTAGCTCCAGTGATTTTTTCATTTGCCCGTGTTCAGGTGGACAGTCTTGGAAAGTCAGACACAGATTGTGAATGTATTAGGGTGGCCTGTAGATCGTCCCCCGAAACGCGGCATGGCTATGGTTTAAAGTTGCAATATGAAGCGACTGCAGGGGCACGTCGTTTGCGAGCGACTTAATGCTCGCCACTATTGAGAGATCTCTTTGGGTCCCGAATTCAGCCCGCCGGACAAAGGCATTTTTCATTGCCCTGTCTCCTGTGTGTTTTGCACAATCCAGTCCCGGATGTCCTTGACTGTGTACCTCACCAGGCTTCCGACCCGGACGAACTTCGGACCGTTGCGTCGTGCAACTGCGAGTTCCAGAAACCGCCGTGATATACCAAACCGCTGTTCTACATCGTCGCGGCTTAATAACCGGTCAGTTTTTTCTTGTGACGTCATCGCCCTACCTCGCTGAATGTTGAGGTGAGATTCGGATGAAACGCAGACGTTTAATAGATGGCCCGTTTTCGCGACAAGCCCGAGATGATTCTTTCACAATTAAAATCAATTACTTAGGTTATGAATTTTTTCTTCGGCCCGAAATTCTCCAATTTGATATCGGTGCTTCTTTCCAAACTTCTTCTCGAACTTTAGGGGTTTTCATTTTAAACTTGGTCTCTAGCATATTCAGCACAGCATCCTTGGTCAGCAAGTCCCGCGGCCGTTCTGGAAGCCGATACTGCGCGTGAAGCCTCCGGAGCGCACGAGCTTTCACCTTGCGATCCGAACGCTCCAGATTATCCATACTTTTGAAGTTCCAAGCTTCTGGCAGGTCGCAGGTCAGCAGAAATTGAGACTTCGCATGGCCGCCTAATCCAGACTTTGTGTTCCAACTGCTAGGTACCTGTAGCGCACATCCTGAGATCTCTTGGAGTACACAAATCGCACGACCTTCCTGCAGGCAGCGCAATACCAGTTTTGTGACTACTGAGCCGATCACATCAAGCTCAACAAAAAATTGCGCCCAATCCTGGGATATCTGAGCGTAATAGTGGGAAGTCGGCTTTCCGGTGATATACTTAAGTCTGGGCTTTGATCGCACGAACACCAGCCCTTGCTCGATCCGATACTCTTCCGACAAGAGAACAGGCGATTCACGGTGCAATGGCAAATCTACGCGGGCGGCCTTGAGCGCGTTTAAGCCAGTGACCACTTCCAGCGCGCTATGACTGCCGACCGGAATTTTCTTCAAAATCTCATTCTTTGCTTGGACAGACCCCTTGATCCAGTTCAGCGGATGTTCGTCAGTGACTGTCCGGAGGCGCAACCCGTCGAACAGGTCGTCATCGAGTTGCTGGAGGCGTTTTCCAGAGTCATAACGTGGGCCAACTTCGTCAATGATCTCAAATGCAGACCACAACTCTACCAAGTCCTCGAAAGGCGGCGAGGTGTCTTCGGAGATACTCTGATCAAATGACCATTCAGCCATGTTCGCCCCCTAACCGTTTCGATAATTTCTGGCATACAATCTCCATCGACGGACGCAATGCATCCAACGACGGCCGCACATATCTCTGCCCAGTGATCGACAATGGCGTGTGATTGAGCAACCGCCCCACGATTTCCTCCAGCACTCCTGCTTCCATCGCAACCGTCGCGAATATCCGGCGATGCATATGGGGATTATATTTGAGCTTTACCGGCCTCGAGATGTGACCTGTCTCTGATTTAGGGGACCCTACCCACACTTGAACTTAAGAACGAAGATCATGCAACTCTCACGACAGTGCAATAACGCCAACTCCCTAGGATAATTACTTTGCGTGCAGGAGCTATGCTTGAATTTGGGTGATGCGCTTTATCAGGCGGCGCGGTTTTCGGCGTCGTCGGTCGCTTCGACACCGTCGTTGAATTTGGTTCCTTCGATGACTTTTGGCAACTGGTTTCTGCCCTTGAGACGCAGCCATTTCTTTGATGCAGCTTGAATGAGGGTAAAGACCATCAACTTCGCGGTCTTTTGTGACAGCGCGCCTTTGGTGCGCACCGTGCGATGCCGCACAGTGGCAAACACGCTTTCAATGGGGTTTGACGTGCGTAAATGGCCCCAATGTTCAGCCGGGAAATCGAAGAATGCGAGCATCGCTTCTTGATCCTTGATCAGGCAGGTTACGCCCTTTGGATATTTGGCTCCGTACTTCTCGGAAAACATTGCGAGCGCCGCGTCTGCTTGTTTACGCGTCCCTGCGTGCTGGATATCGTCCAGGTCTGATTTCACGGCTGGGGCCATCTGCTTTGGAAAGCAGTTCAGGACGTTCTTCAGCTTATGAACCCAACAGCGCTGATGTTTTGTGCTTGGAAACGCTCTGTCCAGTGCATTCCAGAACCCCATGGCCCCATCACCAACCGCAATTTCCGGTGCGACAGACAACCCGCGACCCTTTATGTCAGCCAGCAACTCATGCCAGCTTTGTGCGCTCTCCCGAAGGCCGACCTGAAAGCCAATCAGTTCTTTCTTGCCCTCAGGTGTCGCGCCGATGATCACCAGTATACATTCAGCATTTTCCTCCATCCGGGCCTGTAGATAGACGCCATCCGCCCAAATGTAGACGTAGTGACGTGCAGACAGGTCACGCCGTATCCAGGTGTCATATTGTGTCTGCCACCCTGCCGTCAGTCGTGATATGACACTTGGCGACAGGTTGGGCGCATCAGGGCCCATAATGGCTGAGAGCGCCTCTTGGAAATCACCCGTAGAAATGCCCTTCAGATACAGCACCGGCAGCAAGGCATCCAAGCTCACCGAGCGGCGCGCCCATTTCGGCAGTATGTTCGACGTAAAGCGTATCTTTGTAGACGGATCAGATGTCGCCAGCCGGTCGCGCACCTTGGGCCGTTGAACATCCAGAGCACCAATACCGGTCTGGATCTGCCGTTCAGGGCCAAATCCATGCCGCACAATCCGCTGGCGGCCATCCTCCAGCTGTTCATCTAAAAAACTGGCGACAAATGCATCAGCTTCGGCTTTCAGCGCTTCCGCCAGCATCCGCCGAGCACCCTCCCGTGCAAGTTCTGACAGCGGATCTACGATCGTTTCCGATTGGCGAAACGGAAGGCTCGGTGTATCGTTCTTCATAGGCGTATTGCTCCTCGTGAGGTTCTGGCTGGATTTGACACCTGCCACAATACGCCGCCTTTCAAATCACGCCATCACCCAAATTTCCGCATAACTCTGCGTGCAGGCACCTTAGGCTGCGGCATTTGCGGCAAATATCCTCTCAAGGATCATGTGAAGACACGCGGCAACTTTCAGAAATTAAAATTGGGAAGTTCAGGCGTGAGCTATACAGACAAATTTACTATTTGAAGACGCTGGTTGAGAGCCAGATGAGCTCCATAACTTGACGTTTTGTTCATTCGACCACACCTGCATGAGGTATCACATTTCAAAGGAATGCCTCCATGACAACGACGCCATTGCGTATCGATATTATCTCAGACGTCGTCTGTCCGTGGTGCATTGTTGGTTACCGCCAGTTGAAAAAGGCTGCCGAAGCGTCGGGCACGGCCGTAGATATCCATTGGCATCCGTTTGAACTGAACCCTAGCATGCCTGCCGAAGGCCAGAACATGGTCGAGCACATAATGGAAAAATACGGCAGCAGTCAGGCTGAATCACACGCCAACCGTGATCGCCTGTCAGCAATCGGTGAAGATCTCGACTTTACGTTTTTATTCGCGGACGACATGCGAATGCATAACACGTTTGATACACACCAATTGCTGCACTGGGCGACGCTTAAGGGCAAAGGCGACGATCTGAAACAGGCGCTATTTATCGCGCACTTCACCCATTGTCGCAATCTGTCCGACCCCGATGTACTCGCCACCATTGCGTCAGAAGTCGGCCTCGACCGTGCAGAAGCCGAGGCCATTCTGATCGATCAACGTTTTTCTGACCAAGTTCGCGCAGAAGAAAAATTCTGGACCCAGCAAGGTATCACCGGAGTCCCCGCAATGGTTTTTGATCGCCAGCATTTGGTTACTGGTGCACAGGGGGTCGACAATTACGCCAACATTCTGTCCCAACTGACACAGGGCGGCGGAGCATCAGAATAACAGCTGTTGACTGCAATCTTCACCAAGGCCCGCTGTGCGAACAACTTAAAGTTGGCCGTCCGCATGTGCCTGTCTCACTAAGAGAAAATTTGCTTTGAACCCAAAGTGACCGTTGTCGCCAACTTTAACTTTGCAACCGAAACGCAGCCATAATGCGTCATGACTAGATTGCATATCGACCTTGCAGCACTGAGCATTGTGTAGGCGCAGAAACATCGTAAATGGGAAGCATACGAAACGCGGTGGATCGGATTCCACCATTGGAAACGAAAGACCAAAGACGTGATATTTGCAAACATTCTTCCCGCACACCCACTACAAGGCTTGAGGGCCCGCATTCAGCAGGCCAAAGCCAACAATGCGGAATTCCACGCCAAAAAAGCAATATATGATCGTACATTCAACCAGCTCTCCGCTATGTCGAACCGAGATCTTGCCGATATCGGCATCCGTTCCTCGGACATCGAGAGCATCGCCGCTCAAGCCGTCGAGATGCATTAACACAGCAACGACATTTTTCATCAGCTAGGCATCCCAAGTGTCATTTTTATGCCGGGGACGCGTGACAGGCTGTTTGGGCTTTTTACAGGCCTTTGCTTCAAACAGAGCGAAGGTCCGCAATTAAGCTATTTGTTCAGTTGTCGATGCGGTTCA
Organism: Octadecabacter arcticus 238; assembly: GCF_000155735.2. Classification (GTDB taxonomy): domain Bacteria; phylum Pseudomonadota; class Alphaproteobacteria; order Rhodobacterales; family Rhodobacteraceae; genus Octadecabacter; species Octadecabacter arcticus. The sequence continues at coordinate 1,870,455 of NC_020908.1, read as the reverse complement.
GGAGTTCGGCGCAGGCAATCTCCATCGACGGACGCAACGCATCCAACGACGGCCGCACATATCTCTGCCCAGTGATCGACAATGGCGTGTGATTGAGCAACCGCCCTACGATCTCCTCCAGCACCCCAGCTTCCATCGCAACCGTCGCGAACGTCCGGCGATGCATATGGGGATTATACTTGAGCCTTACCGGCCTCGTGATGTGGCCTGTCTCTGATTTTGGTGATGGAATCACCCAGTCGCTGCTGAGAGGGCGAAGCGGTGCCAATATCTCATGGTGCAGCTGCGAGATCGGAAGATCAAAACTCCGGCCATTCTTCGTCATTGGCAGATGGATCCGGTCTTCCAGTACTTGCTCCCACTTCAAGGTGAACACTTCAGTTTTGCGAAGGCCGGTAAACAATAGAAGCTCGTAGAATACTCGATGGATCGGGTTGGGCAGATCATCAATCGTCTTCCGCCAGTGCTTCAGGTTCTCAATAATCCGTCCGTCCGGCTTATCTTCAAACCACTCGATCGCCATCGTTGGGCATTCCGGCAGATCACCAGTCCGGCGGGCATGGTTGTAGATGGCGCGAAAGCTGCGAAGCACATGATTGGCGGCTGACGGGGATCCAGCCATGTCGTGATGACGGCGTACTGACATCGCCTTGCTGATCTCGTCCAGGGGCAGGCGCATCCAGTCTTTCAGATGAAGCGTAAGCTGGGCGCGCATCCCGACCTTGTTGGTCTCAGAACGCAGCTTTGGACGTGCCAGATACACTTCCATTGCGGCTTCCAAGATGGGCGCGCCAATCTGAGCCGCCTTCCCTGCCCCTCTGCCCATCTCCAAGGCAAAACCAAGCGCCGTCTGACGTGCAGCTTGCGCCGAGATGATCGGGAAACGGCCAATCAGAATACGCTTGGTCTGGCCGCCAACGTCCTTCTGAAAGTACCAGGTCTTCGAGCGCTTCCCCACAAAGAGCACGAGCCCTTTGATCTCCACATCCCAGTACTTGTCCGTCCCTGCTTTTGCATGCGGCAATTTGTTAGAAAACGTCTCTGTAAGCTTTGGCATATTCTGTCGGCCTTTTGTAGGTAACGCCACGCAACTGTGCGCTACCCCATGCAACCCAATGCAAAATAAAAGTCAACAAAAAGAAACAGTAAGGTGCCAAATGAAACTGTATGAAACTCAGAACTCTAGTTTGGAAAACTGGGGTCTTAACCATTACAAGACGCCCGCTTACTAAAAGCTTCTTATTTCATGGGTGTTAGCGCGTCAAGACAGCGATGGCAGAAGCTTCAATTGCGAACGCAAAACATGTCTCCAAATGGCCATGAACGGAACTTCATCACGTTCGCAGCGAGCGGCTGCATTGAGCCTTTTGCAGATTTACAGCGGCGCGGCTAAGGTTTGCTTTATGCTTGTCGTAATCAGAACAGTAACCAAAAAAAACCAGGTTTTCTCAAGGTCATCTGTCACAACCCTATCTCAAGAAATGGAAAAGGAATCGAAAATGTCGGACCATGGATATGAGGGCGGACGCCTCAACCTGCCATTCGTTGGGATTTGTACGTTTGGAAAGTACCCATACGTAGAGGACTGGAATGCAATTGATGCAGATGTGGCTGTTCTTGGTGCACCTTACGATTTTGGCTGCCAGTGGCGTTCAGGTGCCCGAATGGGTCCGCGCGCCATCCGCGAAGCCTCCACCCTCTTTTCATTCGGTCATGCAGGTGCTTACAATCACGAGGACGACATAACTTATCTAGAACCCTCGAAGGTCAAGATCGTCGATATCGGTGATGCGGATATCATCCATACTGATACGATGAAAAGTCACGCTAACATCGAATATGGTGTTCGGAAAATTCTTTCCGCAGGCGCAATTCCTGTTGTGATGGGGGGCGACCATTCGGTCAACATCCCCTGCATCAACGCCTTTGACGACCAAGGGCCGATCCACGTGGTCCAGATCGACGCACATCTCGATTTTGTGGATGAGCGCCACGGAGTTAGGTATGGCCATGGAAATCCAATGCGCCGCGCCGCTGAAAAACCATATGTAACGGGCTTGAGCCAAATCGGTATTCGCAACGTATCCTCCACAGCGCGCGGCGGTTATGTCGATGCCCGCAAAATGGGGTCGGACATTCAATCAGTTCGCCAAGTACGGAAATTGGGCATCGAGGGCATGCTGGATCGAATTCCAGAAGGTGTTAACTACTACCTCACGATCGATATCGATGCCTTTGATCCATCAATTGCACCCGGAACAGGAACGCCCAGCCACGGCGGTTTTATCTATTATGAGGTTTTGGAACTGATTGATGGGCTAGCAAGACGCGGCAGTATTGTGGGCGTCGACCTAGTTGAGGTTGCGCCAGATTATGACCAAACTGGATGCACATCGACCCTAGCAGCACAAATACTGATGAACACTATAGGGCGCATCCTCCATCACAGATAAGTTTCAGTCATTGAAGAAAATCGGGCATTTGTGCTTTCAGCATTAGAGGCGGTTGCATCCGCACTACTGCCGTTAGCGTCCAGTGCAGCGAAGGTCCGGCATCCGCCTCTTGTGTCGAGCTACACTTCCGGCCCGGAGCTGCCGTTCACGGCCACCTCAGGATGCTGCAGTGCGGCCCGTCATTGCGGACATTCGTGCAGCTTGCAGCATTTTGTCGGCTGTAACGTCGGTCAGCGGACAAACCGCCATTAGCCTACGCGTGACCAATGGCAGTTTTTGATTGGCCGTATACGCGACGAAAATACCTAGAACCTGAACCGAACATTTGCATCAATACGGAAAAGCCAACAACCAAGCGACCGAAATACTCTACAGTGCTCTCTGGACTTGTACGCAAAGCGTGATTGGTCTTGTCCCGTTTGCGTTCCGGTCTCTCAACTCATTTATGCGGCCTTTCGCTCGAATGCCAAGGGGCTTTTGCCGCCTAATGATGAGTGGCGGCGGCGCGGGTTATAGAACCCATTGATATATTGGAAGATCGCGCCCTCGGCCTGACGGCGTGTGTCCCAACGATTGCGCCAGATCAGCTCAGCCTTGATGGATTTGAAGAACGTTTCAACCATGGAATTGTCATAGCAATTGCCCTTGCCGCTCATCGAGACCTTGAAGCCGTGCTTTTTCAGGCGCTTCTGATACGCGTTGGAACAATATTGCGAGCCGCGATCCGTATGGTGAATGCAGCATTCGGGCGGCTGGCGCAGTGCCACAGCCATGTCCAGCGCACGGATCGCGAGATCCTGTTTCATGCGGTTACTGACAGCCCAGCCGATGACGCGCCGGGAGTACAGATCAAGGATAACGGCCAAATAAAGCCACCCTTCACTGGTCCAGATATAGCTTATGTCACCGGCCCACTTCTGGTTCGGCCCATCCGCTGAGAAGTCCTGGTCCAGCAAGTTAGGCGCGATGTTGAACGTGTGATTGCTGTCCGTCGTTGCCTTATATTTCTGGGTTCTGATGGTCTTGATGCCATTCTCACGCATCAAACGGCCCACGCGACGGTGCCCAACCCGCAGCCCCAATTCCTGTAGCTCTTCGGTCATGCGGGGTCGCCCATAGCTTTGTAAACTGAGGCGATGTTGCTCACGGATGTGGGCCAAAAGCACCATATCATCACGTTGGCGCTGGCTCATCGGCCGCTTCCGCCAAGCGCGAAACCCACGCGATGTGACCTGCATAATCCGGCAGAGAAACTCTACTGACCAAACTTCTTTCCAGGCGTCGATAAAGGCGAACCTCACCGACTTTGGCCTGCAAAAAAGATCGCCGCTTTTTTTAGCACTTCCCTCTCCTCACGCACCAACCGGAGTTCTTTACGAAGACGGGTGTTCTCTTTCTCGACGTCATCGTGCGGCCCAGACATCAGATCCTCATGCTGATGTTTCTGAACCCACTTGTTTAGCGTCGAAAGGCCAACACCTAAATCTGATGAAACCTGCGGTCGCGTTAAACCGCTGCTGATCGCGATGCGTACTGCATCACGCCGAAACTCGTCTGTGTATCTCTTTGCCATTCCTTATCTCCTTCATAGCAAACATTGCTCGAAAGAGACCGGAACTAAACCGTGGCAAGACCAGATTGCCAATTCAGACATTGCGGCTGTGTAATGAGTTCGACCTTCGTGCTGAAAAAGCAGGTCACTCTCGGCATCGTTTTTGTAGGTGAAGACTACACAGGATTTCCTAAAATCTGGGCAGTTGTGCAGCTTAATCACTTTTTTTTGTTGGGTGGCAGGGTGTTCATCTCGACGTTTGGGCGGCAGTTGGCTCGCAGCTTTACTGACTTTGGACTGAACTCGATATCAATCTTATGGGTTGATTTGTATGAATTTTGTGTCATCAAACAGGATGGAGTTCCTAGACTTTAGCCATAACACTGCACTTGTCATCGCTTCGATAATGGTTGCCATTGTCGCGGGCTTTACGGGTTTGACGCTGTCCAAGGACCTTTCCAAGCAAAGCGTTCTGCGTCGCAAGGTGTCGATTGCAATGTCAGCCGTCGCTTTGGGCGGTGGTATTTGGTCGATGCATTTCGTGGCGATGCTCGGGATTCAGATGCCTGTCCTATTTTATTATGATGCGGCGATAACGCTCGCGTCCGCTTTGCTGGCGATCCTTATTGTGGGAATGGCTTTGCTCTTACTGCACTTTCGCGAACGGACGCCTGTCACTTTGTCTGCGGCAGGTGCGTTGGTCGGATTTGGAATTCTGGCAATGCATTATGTCGGTATGGCCGGCCTTCAATTGTGCCGCGCTGTCTATACGCCTTTTGGAATCCTGCTGGCCGTCGTTTCGGCTGTGGGGCTCTGTATGGCTGCGTTCTGGATTGCTTATGGCCGACGCAGCAATCGCAATATTTTGTTGGGGACGTTATGCTTTGGTGCTGCCGTTAGTGCTGTTCATTTTGTCGCCATGGCAGGCACTAACTTTGTCGCTGTTCCGACGCTGAATGAGTTTGGCCCGGCGATGAGCAATGAAACGCTTGCAATGGGCGTCATCTTGTCAAGCTTTGTCATCTTCGGCGCGTTCCTCTGGATGGGGGTCACATTCTTTGCACCCACCGCGCCTGTTGCCGCACAAGAACCCTTTGAGGCGCAACTCCCGAAAGCAGGCGCACTTGGTGAAAATCCGGCGCCCTCCGCCATCCGCATCCCGTGCGAGCGTAACGGCGTCACGCAATTGATCGACCCCTCTCAGGTCGCTTTTGTGCGGGCTGAAGGACATTACACCACCGTCTATACCAAAGACGCGAAGCTTTTTTGCTCTTGGCCGATCACCGAAGCGATCAAGCGGTTGGAAATCGCCGGGTTCATCAGGACCCATCGCAGTTATTTGGTGAACCCAACGCAGGTCAACCACTTTGAACGGCTCAAAGACACTGGGGTTTGCCGTTTTGCCGAGGCGGATTTGCCTCCTGTTCCAGTAAGCCGCTCACATCTCAAAAGCGTGCGCGACGCCCTTGGCCTTTAGGCTTTCGCATTTCGTGCAGCCTTAGGCGCATTTCGTGATAAATCCGGATCATTTCATTGAATAGCGCAAGCTTTGGCATGCCGCTGCGTACAATCTTGCCTCCTGACACATAATTGCGGAAACGGGAGGCGAAGCAATGATACCAGCGGCGTTTGAGTACTACAGGCCGACAGACATGGCAGGTGTAATTGCCCTGCTTAAAGAACATGGGGATGATGCGCGGGTGATCGCGGGGGGGCACAGCCTGATCCCTATGATGAAGTTGCGGATGGCGGAGGTGCCGCATCTTATCGATTTGCAAGCCATTGAAGGTCTGAACGGGATCTCCATAGCTGGTGGCACCGTAAAGATCGGTGCGATGATAACGCAGCACGAGATCATCAACTCTACCGAACTTGAAAAGGCCGCACCTATCATGAAAGAAGCGGCGCTGCAAATTGCCGACCCTCAGGTGCGTTATATGGGTACCATTGGTGGTAACGTCGCAAACGGCGACCCCGGAAACGATATGCCCGGCCTGATGCAATGCTTAAACGCTCAGTTTCATCTCGTTGGCTCAGACGGTGATCGCATCGTCGACGCGCGCGATTTCTACGAAGCGGCCTATATGACTGACCGCGAAGATGATGAAGTGCTGATCGCTGTTAGCTTTGCAGCGCCCATAGGTGGGTTTGCTTACGAAAAGCAAAAGCGCAAAATCGGCGACTACGCCACCGCTGCTGCCGCTGTGCAGATTTCTAAAGAGGGCGGCAAAGTCGGTGCGGCATCCATTGCGATGACTAACCTTAGCGATACGCCGATCTGGTCCGAAGCCGCTGGCGCAGCGTTGATCGGTACGGCTTGCGATGAGGCTTCAGTGAAAGCCGCCGTCACCGCCATGCTGAGTGATATCGATCCAACAGAAGACAACCGCGGCCCGGTCGCATTCAAACGCCACGCCGCTGGCATCGTTCTTGGCCGTGCCATCGCGCGCGCATGGTCACGGGCATAAGGGAGGAACACACATGTCAAACAAGATGCACGTCAAACTGAACGTGAATGGCGAGGATCACGAATTCCTTGCTGAACCGCGCGAGCTCCTGATCTACGCGCTGCGTGAAAAGCTCAACATTACAGGTCCACACGTGGGGTGCGAAACCTCACATTGTGGTGCTTGTACGGTGACGATGAACGGCAAATCCGTAAAATCCTGCACCGTCTTTGTGGCGCAAGCTAACGGCGCTGAGGTTACCACCATCGAGGGGCTCGGCAACCCGGATGCATTGCACGTCTTGCAAGAGAATTTCAAAGAGCACCACGGCCTTCAATGCGGTTTTTGCACACCCGGTATGATCACCCGTGCGGCCAAGCTGCTAGAAGAAAACCCGAACCCAACCGAAGCAGACGTCCGCTTTGGAATTGCCGGCAACATCTGCCGCTGCACAGGCTATCAGAACATCGTTAAATCCATTCTCTCAGCCGCGTCTGAAATGAATGCAGCTAAGGAGGCGGCACAATGAAAGACGAAATTTCACGCGAAGAACGGGTCGCTGGCCTGAAAGGCTTGGGCTGTTCACGCAAACGGGTCGAAGATGCACGCTTTACCCAAGGCAAGGGCAACTACGTCGATGACATCAAGCTGCCTGGGATGCTTCACGGCGATTTTGTGCGCTCGCCCTATGCGCACGCTCGGATCAAGTCGATTAACATCGACGCGGCCATGGCCTTGCCCGGTGTAACGGCTGTTCTGACGGCCAAAGACCTCGAACCGCTTGGCCTGCACTGGATGCCAACGCTGGCTGGCGACAAGCAGATGGTACTGGCCGACGGCAAAGTGCTTTTCCAAGGCCAAGAAGTTGCGTTCGTCGTGGCCTCTGACCGCTACGTCGCCGCCGATGCGGTGGAACTGGTCGAAGTGGACTACGAAGAACTTGAGGTAATCGTCGACCCGTTCAAGTCGCTGCAATCCGACGTGGTTCTACGGGAGGATCTGGTGGCCGATGACGGCTCGATCCCCAACGGTGCCCACGGCCCCCGCAAGCACCCCAACCACATATTTACATGGGAAGCCGGCGAGGAAGAAGCCACCAATCAGGTCATCGACAATGCCGCCGTCGTCGCAGAAGCCGAAATGTATTACCATCGGACCCATCCTTGTCCGCTGGAAACCTGCGGCTCTGTCGCTTCAATGGATAAGGTGAACGGCAAGCTGACCCTTTGGGGTACGTTTCAAGCGCCGCATGTCGTGCGCACAGTCGCGTCGCTTTTGTCCGGGATTGAAGAACATAATATTCGCGTCGTCTCGCCCGACATTGGCGGCGGGTTCGGCAACAAAGTCGGAGTTTACCCCGGCTATATCTGTTCCATCGTCGCCTCCATCGTCACAGGTGTGCCGGTGAAATGGGTCGAGGACCGGATGGAAAACCTGATGTCCACGGCCTTCGCCCGCGACTATTGGATGAAGGGCAAGATCAGCGCCACTAAAGAGGGCAAGATCACTGGCCTGCATTGCCACGTGACCGCCGACCACGGTGCCTTTGACGCTTGCGCAGACCCGACCAAATTCCCGGCGGGTTTTATGAACATCTGCACTGGGTCTTATGACATCCCCGTCGCCTATCTGGGCGTCGATGGCGTCTACACAAATAAAGCGCCCGGCGGTGTCTCATATCGCTGTTCGTTCCGTGTAACCGAAGCTGTGTACTTTATCGAACGCATGATCGAAGTCCTCGCGATTGAGTTGAACATGGACCCGGCAGAGCTGCGTTCGATCAACTTCATCAAGAAGGAACAGTTTCCTTATACGGCTGCGTTGGGTTGGGAATACGACTCCGGCGACTATCAAACCGCGTGGGACAAGGCGCTGAAGGCCGTCGACTACAAAGGGCTACGCGCTGAGCAGGCCGAACGGGTTGAAGCGTTCAAGCGCGGCGAAACCCGTAAGGTGATGGGTATCGGTCTGTCTTTCTTTACCGAGATCGTCGGTGCCGGGCCAGTCAAGAACTGCGACATCCTTGGGATGGGCATGTTCGACAGCTGCGAAATCCGCATCCACCCAACGGGGTCGGCTGTGGCGCGGTTGGGCACAATCTCTCAGGGGCAGGGCCACGCCACAACCTTCGCACAAATTCTCGCGACCGAGATTGGCCTGTCCGCCGAAAGCATCACGATTGAGGAAGGCGATACTGATACCGCGCCTTACGGTCTGGGCACCTATGGGTCACGTTCTACTCCGGTTGCGGGTGCAGCCGCAGCAATGGCGGGTCGCAAGATCCGTGCCAAAGCACAGATGATCGCAGCCTACTTGCTTGAGGTCCATGATAACGACGTGGAATTCGACGTTGATCGGTTCGTCGTCAAAGGCGTGCCCGAGCGGTTCAAGACGATGAAGGAAATCGCCTACGCCGCCTATAATCAGGCCATTCCGGGGCTAGAGCCGGGTCTGGAAGCGGTCAGCTACTACGATCCGCCCAACATGACTTATCCGTTTGGGGCCTATGTCTGCGTCATGGACATCGACGTTGATACAGGTGTCCCTGAAATTCGCCGTTTTTATGCGCTGGATGACTGCGGCACGCGGATCAACCCGATGGTGATCGAAGGGCAAATCCATGGTGGCTTGACCGAAGCCCTTGCTGTCGCCTTGGGGCAAGAGATTGCTTATGACGACATGGGCAACGTCAAGACCGCCACGTTGATGGATTTCTTCCTACCGACGGCTTGGGAGGTCCCGAATTATGAGACGGACTTTACCGTCACGCCTAGCCCGCACCACCCGATCGGGGCGAAAGGCGTGGGCGAAAGCCCGCATGTTGGTGGCGTGCCTTGCTTCTCGAATGCTGTGCAAGATGCGTTCCGGCCCTTTGGCAACCGTCACACCAATATGCCCCATGACCATTGGCGCATTTGGCAGACAGCCAACAATCTTGGCATGCACGACTAAATGGCTAGGTGCGGGCCGTGTTAAGCGGCCCGCCCTACGGGAGGATACAGATGACTTGGACAACGCTACAAACGGCTATGGCCGAACAAGGCTACATTGCCTCTGGTGATCTCGCGATGGCGCTGCACTTATCGCTGTCGCTTGGGCGGCCTTTGCTGGTGGAAGGCGCCGCGGGCGTCGGCAAGACAGAGGTCGCGCGGGTCTTGGCGGCTGTACAAGAGACGCAATTGATCCGATTGCAGTGCTACGAAGGATTGGATGCAGCGCAAGCGATCTACGAATGGAATTACCAACGCCAGCTTTTGGCGATCCGTGCAGCATCTGAGGATGGCGAGACAGGTAAGACTGTTGAAGCACGGATATTTTCTGATGAATTTCTGCTCGAACGCCCCCTGTTGAAGGCGATCCGCCAAGACAAAGCACCGGTCTTGCTGATCGACGAAATTGACCGCGCAGATGAAGAATTTGAAGCATACTTGCTTGAAATTCTGTCTGAATTTCAGGTGACGATTCCAGAAATGGGTACGATTACTGCAACGACGCGGCCCATGGTAATTCTGACCGCAAACGGCACCCGAGACCTCAGCGATGCGCTGCGGCGGCGCTGCCTTTATGCCCATGTGCCATATCCCGATCTGGAAACAGAACTTTCTATTTTGGTGACGCGCTATCCCGACATCACAGACCGGCTTTGTGCGCAGATCGTCGGTTTTGTGCAGGCCTTACGCAAACAAGAGCTGGAGAAGAAGCCCGGTATTGCCGAGATGTTGGACTTCGCAGCCGCCTTGATGGGTCTTGGCGTGGCCGATCTGACAGAAGATCCGACGGTTTTGCAGGCAACGCTGACAACCCTGCTGAAAACACAAACAGACCGCGACGCGATTCCCACAGAAATCGCGCAACGTTTAGCAGGCAAAGCCGCATGACACGTGTGACCAAATTTGCCGCTCGCGATCCCGGCCCCGCCGCCCGTATGGCAGGGTTCGTGGCACATCTGCGCGACAATGGCTTACGACTTGGTGTGGGCGAAACGGGCATTGCGCTGGATGCCTTGACCCATATCAACGCCACCAACCCACATGATGCGCGCCGCGCCCTGAAATCAGTGTTTACTGGCTGCGCCGATGAAGCCGCACAATTTGATGGGTTGTTTAACAGCTTTTGGATGAATGGCGGGCGGGTCAAAACGCGCGTGACTGCTACAGCGACCCCAAGTCGAAGCGAAAACGTGCATTCCAGTCGCGAGGCGAGTGAAGAGGCCATCAGTGGCGCAGGCGACGTCAGTGCTCCTGATGGTGGTGATGGTGAAGCGGAAAGCGATGGTGAGGGCCAATTGGTCGCGACGGATGTCACTAACCTGTTCAAGAAAGACCTGCGCGATCTTGTCCGGCCCACCGATATCGCCGAGGCTGAAAAGATCGCCCTGCGCCTTGGTGCTGCCCTGCGGGATCGGCGCTCACGTCGCCGGAAAGCTGCGCGCAAAGGGGATCAAATCCACTTTCGCAAAGTTATGCGGCAAAGCCTTGCCACCGGTGGCGAACCCTTCGCGCTCCCCAAACGCCAACGCCCAGACCGTACCCTACGGATCACAGCAATCTGTGACGTGTCGGGATCAATGACCATCTATTCCCGCGTTTTTCTAGCGTTCCTCGCAGGGCTGATGCGGGCAGATGCCCGCGCTGACGCCTATCTCTTTCACACTCGGCTTGTGCGGATCACAGAAGCATTGCGCGACAAAGATGCGTTGCGTGCGCTGGCCCGATTGTCATTGCTGGCCGAAGGTTTCGCAGGCGGCTCCAAAATTGCGGACAGTCTCCATACCTTTGCAAGCACTTATGGGCGCCGCTTTGTCGATAATCGCACGGTCGTGATGATCTTGTCAGACGGCTATGACACAGCATCACCAGATGGTATTTCAGGCGCCCTCATCCGGCTGAGGAAACGTGGCTGCAAGGTTATCTGGCTCAACCCGCTGAAAGGTTGGGACGACTACGAACCAACCGCCCGCGCAATGGCTGGAGCCCTGCCACATCTGGATCTTTTCCGAGCTGCAAACACACTAGGCGACTTGGCTGCCCTCGAATCAAAGCTGACGCGGCTATGACACCCAAACATATCATGGACCACGGACTACAGGTGGGCGAAGACTGTTTCGCAGTCGCCACTATTGTGCGCACCGCAGGCACCACTTCGGCCAAGCCCGGTGCAAAGGCGTTGCTCCGTGAAGATGGAACCATCCTTGAAGGCTGGCTTGGTGGCGGCTGCGTGCGCAGTGCGATCAAGGACGCGACCTTGCGGGCCTATGCGACAGGACAGCCGCAATTTATCTCGGTTGCGCCGGAAGAGAACCTGATGGAAAAAGGTGTGCGCGCAGGCGATGCAGTTGATGGTGTCCGCTTTGCGCGCAACGGATGCCCGTCCAAAGGCACGATCGACATCTTTATCGAGCCCTATCTCCCAACGCCTGACTTGCTAATCTTCGGAGAATCTCCTGTTGCTGAAAAGCTAAAAGAGCTTGCTCCGCAGTTTGGGTGGGCTGTGGCCACAGCAAGTGCGGACGCGCCTTTGGCCCCGCGATTGCCCGTTCGCGGACGGTATCTTGTGATTGCAACGCAAGGACAAGGTGATCTTGCAGCGCTGAAGACGGGGTTAGCCGATGCGGTCGATTATGTAGCCTTTGTTGGCAGTACCAAGAAGTTTGCCAGCCTGTCCAAAAAGCTGGTCGCTGCGGGCACAGATCCCGCAGCGATCGCCGCTGTCTGCGCGCCCGCTGGGTTGAATATTGGGGCGGTGACGCCTGCTGAGATCGCGCTGTCAATCCTTGCTGAACTGACACAGGTCAAACGAGATCTCTTGGCGAAGGTTGCGCAAAATGGATAGCTTTGGGGCAATCATATTGGCCGCGGGCCTGTCGCGCCGCATGGAAGCGCAAAACAAGTTGTTGTTGCCGGTCGGCGGCAAGCCGATGATCCGTCACGTCGTTGAAACCTACCTTGCTGCTGTGGACGGTCAGGTATGCGTGGTCACAGGTTTTGAAGCCGATAGGATCAAGGTAGCGCTGGCAGGTCTGCCAATCCAGTTTGTACGCAATGCAGAATATGAGGCGGGACAGCCGTTTTCGGTCCGTGCAGGGCTTCTTGAAGCACCCGATGCGCAGCATCATCTCATCGGGCTTGGCGACCAGCCACAACTCACGGCGGACGATTTGCGCGCGTTAATTGCGGCGCATTTGGCGGCAGATGTTCAAAAAATTTCGATTCCTTTCCAAGATTCCACCCGCGGCAATCCTATCGTAGTACCTTGCGCAATGCGCGCCCGATTACTGGTCAATCAGGCTAATCCTGGTTGTGGAAATTTAACACGCGCCAATCCTGAACTAGCCCAACATATCCCGATGCCGCAACCCGGCTTCTTCAACGACATCGACACGCCCGCCGCGTTTACGGCTTTTGAACAAATGACATCACAGAGGGCCATGACATGAAAAGGTTACGCACCTACTTTCGGCGCTGTTGTCAAAAATGGGCCCTCACTCCTGCGCAAGCCGAAACGCTTGCGTCCATCAAATCCCCCTGCTGTTAGGAAAGAAAAACTATGGAACTCAAAGACGAAATTACCATCAATGCGCCAATGGCCCGCGTTTATGAGGCCTTGAACGACCCTGAAATTCTGCGCCAGTGCATCCCTGGGTGTGAAGAACTTATCCAACACTCAGATACTGAACTGGAGGCAAAGATCTTGCTGAAGGTTGGGCCGGTAAAGGCGCGGTTCAGTGGTAACGTTCAGCTGGACAAAAGCGGCGCGCCTGATGCTTTTTCCCTGACAGGTCAAGGCAATGGCGGCGCGGCAGGCCACGCCAAAGGAGGAGCAGATGTGACGTTGGTTGCTGACGGTGACACCACGATCTTGACCTATGAGGCCAAGGCGCAAATCGGCGGTAAGCTGGCGCAACTCGGGAGCCGGCTAATTCAGAGCACTTCAAAAAAGCTTGCGGCGAAATTCTTCAAGAACTTTGCCGATGTGTTGGATGCCGAGAAGGTTGGATAATCACATAACATACCAAGACCACGCTGTTGATGTTCTGGCGCAGGTTGCAGCTTATATCCGAACGGGGCAGCGTTTTGTCTTGATTACCTCTGTGGATATCAAAGGCGGCAGCGCGCGTGATGTCGGGTCATTGGCCGTTGTGGCGGACACGGGCGAGATGACCGGTTATATGTCAAATGGCTGCATCGATCAGGATATATTGCTTCAGGCGCTTGACTGCCTGGCAGTAGGAACAGCGCGGTTGTTGCGTTACGGTGATGGTTCGCCTTTCCACGATTTGACCTTGCCATGTGGTGGGGCGTTATCAGTATGGATCGACCCTGCTCCCGACAAAGCAGCGCTGGTTGCAGCCTATGAGGCGCTGTTGGTTCGTACACCCGCAACGCTAATCTTCTATCCCGCATCACAAACAGGTCCGGCTGTTCCTGCTGCGATCACGATCGTTTATCAACCCAAGGTGGCCCTGACACTTGCTGGGCGTGGCGCTATTTTTCGCGCTACAGCCAAAGTTGCAAATGCCATCGGATTTGATGTGACTGGCTTTTCCCCTGACATGGATGATCTGATGGCGGTCACGGCCTACTGCAAAGTCCCCCCAACGCATGTGACTTCGCGCAATAGCATTACAAATCTGAACCTAGATCAGACCAGCGGCTTTATAACGCTGTTCCACGATCACGATTGGGAACCCGCGTTCCTTGTCGCAGCGCTGGCGACCACTGCCGGATTTGTCGGCGCTTTAGGAAGCCAGAGAACCCACGCGGCCCGACTTGCCCAGTTGGCTGACATTGGCGTCTCAGATCGGAATCAACAGCGTATCAGGGGGCCAATTGGCCTTGTGCCATCGCTGCGCAATGCCGACCTAATTGCAGTCTCGGCACTGGCCGAAGTCGCGCAGGCATTTGCGTACGACCAACAAGTGGTCGTTGAGGCTCATCAGGCCTATCAAACTGCTCAAATGTCCGTTTAGGTCCCTGTTTTAAAGTCGCCTTTGTTCTCCCAATTGTCATTTGAAGAAAGAGTGCTGATGATTGAGGCGCTCGTTGGTGCGCCGTAAGTAATCACTTTGCCAGCTTCTTGATGTCAGGCATTCGCTGCGAAATAGTAAAGCGGTAAAGTGGCCTAGGTGCAGCCATTCGCCGTGTTCTCAAACGATTGACGTCCGCGGGATGGCATCCTTCAAGAACCGCAAAGCAGCCTTTCGAGCGTCGCGCACTTTGGGCTCCGGAGCTGCCTTTAGATCGATTGCAGCATTCTTGGTTTCGACCTCTCAATGAATGGCAGCTTTCGCTGGATCGCCCTTGAGACCGCGCGCCTGCAGCGAAGGTCCGCAATCCACCCTTAATGTAGGAATGTGCATGGCGCAGCATCTGTCACTATCGGCCCAAACCGAAATTTGGTACTTTCTGCAGAAAAGGTCAACTTTGGGTCCTAGTCGGCAAAGCGCAATCAACTTGCAGCTGCAGCATTTCTGAGCAACCGCGGCTTCAGAGCAGTCATTGAAAACTAAGCGCTCCAATCTGTTTGGGTCACGCAGAGCGCTTTGATCCTTGAATAGACTGTCGTCGGTGCGATCTCCAAAAGACGGGCAGCACCTGTTGCGCCGGAAACTCTGCCTTGCGATCGACGCAGGCACCGGATGAGATTATCACGTTCAAGTCGTTTCAGGTCAGAGACAGACATGATGTCATCGCTATGCTTGGCTTTACTGGCAGTGCCCGGTTGAAATTCGAGACGCAGCTTGCCGCCCTTTGCCAAAATCGCCGCGCGTTCAATCACATTTTCCAGTTCACGCACATTGCCGGGCCATGTGTAGGTCAGGAGCGCTTGGATATTCGCCTTTGATAACCGCGTGGGTGACACGCGCAGTCTGCTGGAGGCACGATCCAGAAAATGTTGAGCCAAAAACGGGATATCGTCGGGGCGGTCTTTCAAGGCATCGCATTGAATAGGAAGAACGCTGAGTTCGAAATAAAGGTCTTGGCGAAAGCGTTCGGTGCGGACTTCGATGGCGAGGTCACGGGCCGTTGTTGAAACGATCCTGAGGGACACGGGGGTGTCATATGCATCGCCGATACGTCTGAAAGCCCCGTCCTGGATCACCGCAATCAGCTTGGCCTGAAACGCCTTGGGCAGATCGGAGACCTCATCGAGGTGCAATGTGCCGTTGTTGGCCAGCGCAAGCTTGCCGGTGGTGTCACGCACGGCGCCGCGAAATGCCCCGCGCCGGTAGCCGAACATTTCCGCCTCGAGGCTTTGGGTGGGAATGTCAGAACAATTCACCCGCACCAATGGCCTTTTGCGTCGGTTGCTTGCCTCGTGAATGGCGCTGACTGTCAGGGCTTTGCCCGTCCCCGAAGCACCCGAAATCAGGACATTTGTTTGGGTGTCGGCGACCAGATCAATCTGCGTGTTGAGATTGCGGATCGAGGCCGATTGCCCGATGATTCCTGCATGAGACCTGAAATTGCGTATCTCGGTCAGCAGAAAATCGTTCTCTTGTTCCAATTGGAACCGAAGTTTTTCCACTTCTTCCAGTGCACGGTGAAGTTTTTTTTCGTTTTCCTTGCGCTCGGTCACGTCGCGAAAGATCACAACCGCCCCAGCCAGCACGTCGTGATCATAGATTGGGGTAGAGACGTATTCGACCATAATCGGTTTGCCGTCCTTGCGCCAGAACGCGTCATCATCGACCCGCACGGTTTTGTCACGCCGGAACGATGCGTAGATCGGACAATCCTGTGCGCGAAAATGTTCGCCGTTCAAGTGGTGATGGTGGATGATCTGGTGCAAATCCCGCCCGATCAGGTCTTCGGCATTCCAGCCCAGCATCTCTTGTGCGGCGCGGTTGACGAATGTGGCTTTGCCTTCGGCGTTGATCCCGTAGATGCCTTCTCCCGCGGCCTCAAGTATCAGGTGGTTCTGCGCCTCCATTTCGCGGAAGAAACCGTGGATGTTCTGCCATTGCATCAAACCAGCGCGGTGGTGGGCGTCTTTTTCGGCGATTTGGTTGCGCCATTCTTGCGCGTCCAGATCAAGGAAGCTCAGCATCACATGTGCATCCGAAACGATCGTTCCGAAGGTCTGCAATCGCAGCGGACTGCCATCGACCCTCTCAAAGGTGAGGGTGGCTGTGGTGTAGCGCCCAAAATGCAGCACGGCCTCAAGAAAGACAGCCATGTCGACTGCCGGTGATTGCAGCGCCGTGTCGAGCGACGCCGCCGTAAGGTTTGAACCAAACAGGCGCGCGGCTTCCGAATTATGCGACGCGATGTCCCTGTGGTGGGCATCGATCACAAGGCTCGCAAGTGGTTGATGTTCGAGGGTGAGGGAAATGTCAGAATCAAGGGCCATGCAGTGATGTGACCGGAAACCGGATGCCAATGCACTTACGAGGTTTCGTAAATTACGAAATATCGTGTATTGTGCACATTTTTTAGTCAATATTTTCAGTATATTGCTGATTTTAGACACTTTGTTAACCGCACTTAAGGACGCAAAACGCCCGTGTCACCCTTGGTTCAAATCAAACCATGGAGGTCATTATGACAGTTAAAAGTCTTGGAAATCCGTTCTCAAAGGACACCGATTTACGTCACGGTCAAAGCTGCCCTTGCGACAGCTGCAAGTCGTCACCAGCACCCGTCGCCACGCATATGTCCAGCGAAGAGATGCTGGAACAAGCCGTCGAAAGCGCGATTGTGCGGTCAGTCTTCGGACATAGCGATATTGGCCGTCGGTCTTTCATGGGGATGGTGGGTGGCACGACCGCCGCCGCAGCCCTTGCGTCTGTGTTCCCGATGAATGAGGCGAAGGCGCGTATCCTCGACAACCTTGGGCCACCGGAAAAAACTGACCTCAACATCGGATTTGTCCCTATCACCTGCGCCACGCCGATCATCATGGCTGAGCCTTTGGGTTTTTATGAACGCTACGGTTTGAACGCAAAGGTCATCAAGACTGCGGGTTGGGCAGTCGCCCGCGACAAGTCCCTGTCGGGTGAATATGACGCTTCCCACATGCTGACACCGATGCCGCTGGCGATGACGCTGGGTGCCGGTTCGGTGGCTGAGCCCTACATCATGCCAGCCATTGAAAACATCAATGGTCAGGCGATTGTTTTGGCAAACCAACACATGGACAAACGCGACCCAAAGCAGTGGAAGGGCTTCACCTTTGGTGTGCCGTTTGAATATTCCATGCACAACTTCCTGCTGCGCTACTATGTGGCCGAGTTCGGTCTGGACCCGGATGTCGATATCCAGATCCGGGTTGTGCCACCGCCTGAAATGGTCGCGAACTTGCGTGCAGGCAACCTTGATGGTTATTTGTCGCCTGATCCGTTCAACCAGCGTGCAGTTTATGAAGGCATTGGGTTCATCCACATCCTGACCAAAGAAATCTGGGAGGGTCATCCATGCTGTGCCTTTGCTGCGCCTTTGTCTTTCGCGACCGAATTACCAAATACCTACGGCGCGTTGCTCAAGTCGATCATTGACGCAACGCAATATGCGTCCAACCCCGACAACCGCGTTGAGATATCGGAGGCGATTGCCCCGACCAACTACCTCAACCAGCCGGTTACAGTGATCCAGCAGGTCCTAACGGGGACCTACGCGGATGGTCTGGGCGAGGTGCAGCGTGTGCCGGATCGGATCGATTTTGACCCGTTCCCGTGGCAATCTATGGGCGTGTGGATCCTGACGCAGATGAAACGCTGGGGCTATATTGAGGGCGATGTTGATTACAAAGGTGTGGCCGAACAGGTCTTTCTTGCGTCTGACGCACGCAAGGTCATGACCGACCTTGGCTATGATGCACCGGCGGAAAACTACAAATCGCACATGATCATGGGCAAAACGTTTGATTACAACGAACCCGAAGCCTACATCGACAGCTTTGCGATCAAAGCAGACTGATGGACATGCTGTCAGAAAACAAACGGGCCGCAATTTGGTCAATTGTCTTGCTCTTGGTGAGTCTGCTTGTGTGGGAGCTCTCGATTTCCCCACAGGAGCTCAACACCGGAGAGCTGACCGAATACGAACTTCTGACAGGTGCGGGCACTGCCAAAGCTGGCGTGCCGCCCCCCAGTCAGGTTTTGGTCAAGGCATGGCAGGAATTATCAAACCCGTTTTACGATGCTGGCCCTAACGACAAGGGGATTGGTATCCAGATCGGCTATTCGATCTACCGCGTTCTTACGGGCTATTTTCTGGCAGCGTTCATTGCGATCCCGCTTGGGTTTCTGATTGGCATGTCGTCGGTGGCGCACAAAGCGTTGAACCCGTTCATTCAGGTTCTGCGGCCGATTTCGCCGCTCGCCTGGATGCCGCTTGCCCTGTTTATTATTCAAGATTCAGAGGCGTCGGCGATCTTTGTGATCTTCATCTGTTCGATCTGGCCGATGTTGATCAACACGGCGTTTGGTGTGGCGGGCGTGCGTGAGGACTGGGTCAATGTGGCCCGCACCCATGAATTGGGGGCTCTCAAAACAGCGTTCACCGTAATCCTTCCTGCTGCTGCGCCAACGATTGTTACGGGGATGCGGATTTCCATCGGGATTGCGTGGTTGGTCATTGTGGCGGCAGAAATGCTCGTCGGGGGGACCGGCATCGGCTATTATGTCTGGAACGAGTGGAACAACCTCGACCTGACCTCAGTCATCTTTTCAATTCTCATGATCGGCGTTGTCGGCATGTTGCTGGATGCGGCCTTTGGCCTGCTGCAGCGGCGCGTCGCCTACGTTGAATAGGGCAGGCCCATGGCATCTTCATTTCTCAGCATCGAACGGCTGACGCAAAAATATCCTGACGGAAAAGGTGGTGAATTCACCGTGTTCGAAAACGCCAGCTTCGGGATCGAAAAGGGTGAATTTGTTTGCATCCTTGGCCATTCGGGCTGCGGCAAATCAACCATTATGAACATCCTTGCTGGTCTGGCAGAACCAACGTCAGGCGTGGTCAAAATGGACGGCTATGCGCTGTCCGGTCCAAGCCTTGACCGTGGTGTGGTGTTTCAGAACTATTCCCTGCTGCCGTGGCTAACCGCTTTAAAGAACGTGACATTCGGGGTGGCGGCGCGGTTCCCCCACTGGACCAAACAGCAGGTCGAAGACCATTCGATTGCGTTTTTGGACAAAGTCGGATTGTCCGGCGATGCCATCTACCGCAAGCCCAGCCAATTGTCAGGTGGAATGCGCCAGCGCGTGTCGATTGCCCGCGCGTTTGCAAACGAACCAAAGCTGTTGTTGCTGGATGAACCTTTCGGCGCGCTTGATGCGTTGACGCGCGGTACAATCCAGGAAGAGCTGTTGAAGGTCTGGAGCGGAACGGACCAGACCGTTTTCATGATCACCCACGACATCGATGAGGCGATCCTTCTTGCAGATCGTATTTTGTTGATGACAAACGGCCCATTGGCGCGGGTTGCAGAAAGCGTCGAGATCACCATTCCAAGGCCGCGCACGCGCACCGAGATCGTCGAGAACCCCAATTACTATGCGATCCGCAACCATCTGGTGCAGTTCCTTGGAAAACGGTCAGCCGAACTTGCCGGACAGCTAAGCGAGGACGGTGCGGCGCATACGCCAGAGACGATCCGAATTGATAAGACAGAAGATGCGGCAAGCGATACGCCGCTATTGCAAGCGGTTAGGACATGACCACTAACACGCCGCGGCAACCCGTCCCGCCCTTTAGCTATGATGACGCAGTCCAAAAGGTGCGGATGGCCGAAAATGCTTGGAACAGTCGTGATCCGGCCAAGGTTGCATTGGCCTATACTCCCGACACGCAGTGGCGCAATCGGTCAGAATTCTTGAATGGCCGCGACGAGGTTGAGGCATTTTTGACCGCCAAATGGGCGTCTGAGGCTGATTATCGCCTGATCAAGGAAATCTGGGCCTATGGCGAAGACAGGATCGCGGTGCGGTTTTGCTATGAATATCAAAACGATGCGGGCCAATGGTTTCGCGCCCATGGCAACGAGAACTGGGCGTTTGATGCGGCTGGCTACATGGCGCAGCGCCACGCCTCGATCAACGGCGTGCCAATTTCCGAAAGCGACCGCCTGTTTCATTGGCCAAGCCTGGGGCCACGGCCTGACGATCACCCGGGCCTGACAGCACTTGGTTTGTAACCTGAGATCCTCAAATTCTAACAAGCACAAAGGACACCCCACAGATGAGCGACATGACCAAAGAAGACGTCACAGCAATGATACTTTCGGCCAAGAAAACCGCTGGGATGACATGGGAAGGCATTGCCGAAAAAATTGGTATGTCGCCAGTCTGGACCCATTCTGCGGCGATGGGCATGAACGCCTTTCCGCCCAAGCAAGCGGCTTTAATGGTCAGCACAATCGGCCTGCCACAAGAAGCAGAAAGCGTGCTGTCCGAAAGCCCGACCAAGATTTGGGAACAGGCGGTGCCGACCGATCCCTGCATCTACCGTTTCTATGAAATCGTTGGTGTTTATGGGCCGACCCTCAAGGCGCTGATTCAGGAGAAATTTGGTGACGGCATCATGTCTGCGATTGATTTTGATATGTCCGTTACCCGCGTCGAAAACCCTAAAGGCGACCGCGTCAAAGTTGAGATGTCGGGGAAATATCTGGGATACAACAGCTGGTGAAACATGTGCGATAAACGCCCAATGTTTAATTTACGCTGGTTCATAAGGACGTTGGCTCAAGGTCAGGCTCTGGCAGAAAGTGAGACGACAATCATTTGAAAATAAGCTCGAGCGAACTCTGGCGAAGGGCCGTGTGTCCCACGAAGCGGACCTCTATGCAAAGCGCAGCGAATGTCGGCAATCCGCCCTTCATGTCGAAATGTGCGTGGCGCAGCATCTGTAACTAACGGCCCGAGCACTAAATCGCTCCGCGATAGGGGCGCTTGCTGCGGGTGTAGGGCTTAACAGGGATTTGTTGCGCGATTCTAGATTTTGGGTGTGTGCTGTTGGTCGAGGTGATTTTGCCTCGATTGACAGAGGATATTCCGATGAACATTCAACAATCGACACCAACGACGCCCCTTCGTGCGCGCATGATTTCCGATATGTCAGGGCGCAATCTCGGCCCTGCATCACAGAGTAGTCACCTGCGCGCCTGTAAGCGTTTTGCGGCTTGGTTAGGGCGCTCGCCAGAGACGGCCACGCCAGACGATGTGAAGTATTTCCAACAACACCTGATCGAGAGCGGCGTCAGCATCTGCACCCGAAACCAAACGATGACAGGGGTCAAGTTTCTGCTCCGCGTGACCCTTCGACGGCATGATCTTGTGGCCGAGATCTTCCATTTGAAGGAACCGGTGAAAGTGCCACTGGTGCTGAGCAAAAAGGAGATTAAACGCATTCTGGCTATGGCTCCGAGCCTGAAGGCGCGCGTGATGTTGTCGCTGGCTTATGGCTGCGGGATGCGTGCGGGCGAGGTCGTGCGGCTCAAAGTTGGTGATATCGATAGCGATCAGGAAATCATCCGCATCGTGCAATCGAAGGGGCGCAAGGATCGCATCGTCATGCTGCCTGTCGATATTTTGAGCCTGCTGCGCGACTGGTGGAAAGAACGGCCGACCGGTCAGGACAAGGATGTTCCTGCACCCGAGCGGGTCCTCTTTCCCGGCTATCGCGGCAAACACCTCTCAGCGCGACAGATATCGCGGCTATTTAAAGAGACCGCGCGGGAAGCCGGGATCACCAAACCGGTCACGCTGCACACGTTGAGGCACAGTTTTGCAACCCATCTGTTGGAGCGCGGCGTCGATATCCGGGTGATCCAAGCCTTGCTCGGGCATTCCAAACTGACAACTACTGCGCGCTATGCCAGCGTTGCCACGGGCATGATTGCGGCAGTGGACAGTCCGCTGGATGATCTGAATGGAGCCAAGCGGAAGAAGGGCAAGCCTTAGCCTTCATAGGCCACCATGCCCAGTCGATCACTGGAGGTCGCGGATATCTTCCGTGACCATGGTGCTGCTTGGCGTGCCGCAAACGCAGGACACATCAGCCTGAACCAGTTCAAAGTCATGAGTGCGATTGAGCGCTGTCGAACCGCGGCGCTTGGCGGTCATGTCGCGCGCTGCGCCGACTGCGCGCATGAGCATATCGCCTACAACTCATGCCGCAACCGTCACTGCCCAAAATGCCAGGCGGGTGCAGCGAAGATATGGCTTGCGGCACGTGAGGCTGAACTGCTGCCTGTGCGGTATTTCCATCTGGTCTTCACCTTGCCAAAGCAGATTGCTGACATCGCATATCAGAACAAACGCGAGATCTATAATCTTCTGATGCGGGCAAGCGCGGACACTGTGGTCAGAATCGCCGCTGATCCTAAACATCTGGGGGCAAAGGTTGGCATAACGTCGGTCCTTCACACTTGGGGCTCGGCGATGACCCACCACCCCCATGTCCATATGATCGTGCCGGGGGGAGGGCTTTCGACAGATGGTTCAAAATGGATCGCCTGCCGCAAGAACTTCTTCCTGTCTGTCCACGTTCTATCCCGCTTGTATCGGCGGCTCATTCTGGAAGGGCTGGCCAAGCTGCATAAGGCCGGGAAACTGCAATTCTTCGGCGATCTCACAAACCTTGCAGATCGAAATGTCTTTGACACTTTCCTGCAACCGCTGCGTAAAATCGAATGGGTGGTCTACGCCAAAGAACCCTTCACCGGGCCAAAAGCGGTGCTGGCATACCTATCGCGCTACACACATCGGATTGCCATTTCAAACAGCCGGTTGATCCGTTTCGATGCGCAAAACGTCACCTTCCGCGCCAAGGACTATCGCCTCAAAGGTGCGGGCCGCCACACGACCATGTCCTTATCCACAAATGAGTTCATTCGCCGGTTCCTGATCCACAAATGAGTTCATTCGCCGGTTCCTGATCCACGTGCTGCCCAGAGGCCAGCACCGCATCCGACATTATGGGTTCTATGGGAATAGCAACCGCACGGCCAATATCGCGCGGATCCGGCAACTGCTGGGGGCCAAAACCCCTCACAAGGAGCACGATAAAGGCAACACCATCAACGATGCAGATGAACCTCCTCGTGTTCTTGCTCTGCCTTGCCCATGTTGTGGCGGGCAGTTGATAATCGTCGACACAATCGCACCAGCCCAACATCCCAGAGCGCCGCCAAAAACACAAAGGGCTGCTGCATGACGCGCGCACCGCACATCACGAACGACACCCTCGGCCGCTCGCTATATCTCCTGCGAACCAATCGGCATGCTTTGATCAAGCGATCAGCGTGGCAAAACATGGTGACGCCGACAAAATACCGTGAGTTTCAACCAACAGCAGGCAAAACTGGCGCTGCGCTTAACTCAATGCGCCCCGCCAAACTGGCCTGTCAGCTCCGGGCGAAAACACACGCATTGCGCAAATCCCCATAGCAACAATCGATCCACCCAGACCAACCCCGCGATTTCCCGCTTGAGCGCTTCTCCGACGCCAGGCAATGTTCCGCGTCACCCAAACCTCGCGCGTGGCGTCCGAGAAACCTACACCAGAGCGGTCATTCGTGAACATCGCGGCGAACGGCAGGAGAGAGCCGGTTTTGCAGTTTTTCTGCATTGCAGCCAATAACGGCTTTGACGACTAGCCCAGAACACTCTCTTATCAAATTACCCTATTTGGACCCATAGGCGCTGACGTCTGACAGGCTGCATATGCTGATGACAACACAACGCCTTCACGCCGCGAAATTTTTTAGCCGCTGATCGCGACCCAGCACAGTGCCAAAGTTGTACACGCCATTAAGCTCAGGGTGGCGATAGCGGAGATGAAGGTAAAGTAAGACTGTCAGATTGGACATTGGGGCGCGCAATTTTCTAATAAGTCGCCAAGAAGAAATAAAATTCGGCGACCCATTGTAACCGCATTTCGATGTGCCCAATTCTCATACATCGGCACTCAGGTGTGGCGAGTGCCAATGAGTCTCTAAGCATGCCACCCATTCCCGGAAATCTTCAGAAGGAACATTTCCATGTCGTTTACCCCCCTACATGACCGTGTCTTGGTTCGCCGCATCGACGGTGACGAAAAGACTGCAGGCGGCCTTATCATCCCCGACAACGCAAAAGAAAAACCTCAAGAAGGTGAAGTTGTTTCAGTCGGTGCTGGCGCAAAAGACGACGCAGGCGCACGCATCGCAATGGACGTCAAAGCTGGCGACAAAATTTTGTTCGGAAAGTGGTCCGGTACTGAAATTAAGATCGACGGCGAAGAACTGATGATTATGAAGGAGAGCGACATTCTTGGCATCATGGCCTGAACCTCGCACCTCTTTTTCCATATTTTTAAATTAGGAATACCGACATGTCTGCAAAAGACGTCAAATTCAGCACGGACTCCCGTGACCGTATGCTTAAGGGCATCAACACTCTCGCCAACGCCGTAAAGGTTACACTCGGTCCCAAAGGCCGCAATGTGGTCATCGACAAGTCCTATGGCTCGCCGCGTATCACCAAGGATGGTGTCACGGTCGCCAAAGCAATCGAGCTCTCAGACCCGTTTGAGAATATGGGCGCACAGCTTGTCAAGGATGTAGCATCGCGCACCAATGATGAGGCCGGTGACGGCACGACTACCGCGACAGTTCTGGCACAAGCCATCGTCAAAGAAGGAATGAAAGCGGTCGCCGCCGGAATGAACCCGATGGACCTGAAGCGCGGTATCGACAAGGCTGTGGCTGCAGTTGTGGCCGAGGTTAAAGCAATGTCTCGACCCGTGGGCGATACGGCTGAGATCGCGAAAGTTGGCACTATCTCTGCCAATGGCGAAGCAGCAATCGGTCAACAGATCGCGGACGCGATGGCGAAGGTCGGCAACGAAGGCGTCATCACGGTTGAAGAGAACAAGGGCCTAGAGACAGAGACAGAAGTGGTCGAGGGCATGCAGTTCGATCGCGGCTACCTTAGCCCATACTTCGTCACGGATCCCGCCAAGATGACAGCGGACTTGGAAGATTGTGTCATTTTGCTTCATGAGAAAAAGCTGACATCCCTAGCACCAATGGTTCCCTTGCTTGAAGCGGTCATGAAGGCGGACAAACAGCTTTTGGTTATCGCGGAGGATATCGACGGCGAAGCACTTGCTACGCTGGTCGTGAACAAGTTACGCGGTGGCCTGAAGGTTGCTGGCGTCAAAGCCCCCGGTTTTGGTGATCGCCGTAAAGCGATGCTCCAAGACCTTGCTATCCTCACTGGCGGACAGGTGATTTCCGAAGAACTGGGCATCAAACTAGAGAATGTCACGATGGACATGCTTGGCGACGCTAAGAAGATCACGATCACCAAAGACACGACAACCGTGATCGATGGGTCCGGTGACAAGGCGGCAATCGCTGCACGCGTTACTCAGATCCGCGCGCAAATTGAAGATACCACCTCTGATTACGACAAGGAAAAGCTGCAAGAACGGCTTGCAAAGCTCGCAGGCGGCGTTGCGGTGATCAAAGTTGGCGGTGCCACTGAGATCGAAGTGAAAGAGCGCAAAGACCGCGTCGATGACGCCTTGAACGCAACCCGTGCAGCCGTTGAAGAGGGCGTTGTACCAGGTGGCGGTGTCGCATTGGTGCATGCCGGTAAGATTCTGGAAGGTCTCAAAGGGGATAATGCGGATCAGGTGGCCGGTATCGCCATCATTCGCAAGGCACTTCATGCACCCCTGCGCCAGATCGCAGAAAATGCCGGCGTCGATGGATCGGTTGTTGCCGGAAAGATCGTTGCGAACAGCAGCAAGACGTTTGGCTATGATGCGCAGTCAGAGGAATACGGCGATATGTTGAAGGCCGGTGTTATCGACCCGACCAAAGTCGTTCGGATTGCACTTGAATATGCCGCATCGGTTGCGGGATTGCTGATCACCACTGAGGCGATGATAGCTGACAAACCGTCCAAGGCTGGTGGCAGCAGCATGTCTGACATGGGCGGAATGGGCGGCATGATGTAGACGACCGCCGTCATGGCCTGCAGATGGAAGTTTGCAGGCCAGACCCATTCGTCGCCGATAAACGATAAGAGATTTACATTTTTTGGAGTAAATTTTCACAGGTAAAAAGTTGGATTGACGGTCGACTAAGACCGTCTAGTTTCTGGTCGTCGACCTCAAGGCAATTAGTTTCATTATTCTGGAACCTGCCATTGATGCGCCCGCAGCGAAAGCTCACTTTGTCCGGCTGAGCGGTCACTCATGCAGACTGCAGCGAAGGTCCGGTTTCCGCCCTTGTTGTCGAATGCCGCACTGCAATGGGGCAGTGAGCCCCCTGCCCTAACTAGCCCAACATCTAACCGCTAAGCACAAGATTTTAGCAGTTCGGGACAAGCATGTTTTGCACCTGATTGGCCTTGTCGCACGAAAGGACTGACGGGATTCATATTGTGAATCCATCTTCGTAGCTGGCGGATATGAGCAGCTATAACGGTGGATTTTTGTGGTGAATCCTAGTGGTGGGATTTGTGCAAAAAAGCCCATCAACGGCTTTTACAACCCGCGTCGCCTCCACTCAGCACTGGGTTGGGAAAGCCCTGTCACTTTCGAACGGAAGGTGGTTCAAGCGAGCACTTGGGGCGGCACTAAACCGTGGCTGGTCCACTAAGCTCTCGTTCCAAACACTTCCGCAGCTACGCTCTCGCCAATCGCAAGTGCGCCCTCAATTAGACCAGGGCTCAATTCCGATACCTCCGACACAGCGAACCGAACTCGGCCATCGAGATGCGGTTGTCTGAGCACGGCGGGGCCGACGTCAGGATGGGCGGCGGGGTGGGAGACGTCCAAGTCTGTCACGATACGAGGGTTCGCTGCCCAGTCTTCAACGACAAGCTTTGTGGGACATAGCGCCGCTTTTCCAAAACATTCGGAAAGCTGATCCAAAATGGCCTGCCTGAGACCTTCAGGGTCGTTTCGCCGTTGTTCCGGCGACCAACTGACAAAACCAAATATCGCTGCAGAAGTGAGGTCGACGCCAGTATGGTCGTGCGCCTCGATCAGCGGCCCGCTGCGACTTGCAATCCTACCGGACAGCCCAGCGTCTCGCCAGAAAGGGCGCTCATAAAGGACCACGGCTTTGGCGTGAGTAGCCATCCAGGTTGGTGTGCTGAGCATTGCATCGATTAGGTCCGATGGCGCCCAAGGAAGGTTAAAGGTCAAGGCGGCGACCCGAAGCGGAACCGCGACAATCACCTTTTGCGCGATGACGACTTCACCTGAACCAAGCTGAACGGCGATTTGTTTTTCTCCAACCTCAGAAATTCCAGTGACCGAAACCGATGTCCGAATGTTAGCATCACCAATTCGGTTGGCGAGGGCTTCAATCAAGGCCGTCGGACCGCCGACGATGCGAACCATACCATCCTGCCCAGGCATAGGCTGGCGAACCGGAGCCGGACCGTATCCAAGGATCACGGCATCCCCTTCGTTAAATTGTTCGAAAGTCGACAAACCAAGTTTTTCGAGCCATCGCGCGGCTACGGGTTGATACTTTGGCCAAACCCAGGTCGGGCCGAGATCGGCAAGAGCGTGCTGGCTGACAGGATCACGCAGCGCGCGAATTCGGCCCCCGATGTGCGTGCTGGCCTCGAGGACTTGAACCTTGGCGCCAGCATCGCAAAGTATTGCTGCTGCCGTCAGCCCAGACAGGCCTGCACCAATAACGACTATGTCCAAAATTTCACCTCAACGATTGTGACAGAAGCAGAAACCAACTCCAATGACCGCCGGATGCAGCATTCGCGTGGCCTATGCAAACCCCACAAAGGATCAATTCAGGCCCACAACTCCTTAGAAACCGGAGCGACCAACGCAAATGTTGCTCGGAAAGGCCAAACCTCACCTCAACCTGATTTGTGCAACAACAAAGCCGTTGCTACCGCGAGCTTGGTCACTTCACCAAAAACAACAACAAGAACCATATCTCCAGAGCAAATAATAATACCTGTTTTGAATCTAACGGGGTGTGCATTTCCCCTGTGAGGGAAAGGCTCGCAAAGGACCCAAACACTTCAAGATTACACGTTAAATTCTGCCACAAAGGGCGGGAACCGGACTTTCGCGACAGGGTGAGCGAAGGTCTGTTAAGCAGGACAAAATAGTCTAATCTAACTGTAGCAAATTCCTTCAAGTAGTAGGAATGTTTGGGTGCGTTGCATCGATAATGATGCGGCGGCTCATCCCAATTTTATCTGGCACAACTCTGAACTGAGGATGAACGAACTGATACAACGGCGTTAAAGGAAATGCAGGTGAAGAGCGATGGCAGAAGATGATCAGATTGAACTGGCGAAACATTACACGAACAAACTGACTGATCTGGTGATTGCGGCTAAAGCTGCCAACGAGAACACGCGGCACGTGGTCTACTCATCGCGTCTCGTCGGTCAAATACCCCGTTCCTACGCTGCGCTTGCGTTTAAAGATTTGCAAAACACGTTGCTATATTTCTCTGTTGTTCGTGCGTGTTCCTTGTTTGACAAAGCGGCGAATGATCGTGTCAGTCTGCATACAGTTATTCGCGCGATTTCAAACAAGAAGACAGTTCGCAAAGTCGCACGCGAAACATACCGTTACCATGCAAATCAGGGCGAGCCGCGCAGATTGACTCCGGAAGATGACCCCGAAATCAGAAAGTTGCTGGCCGATCACTGTAAGAAGTACAGCGACGAGCGAGGTCGTAAAGAAGAGCAGCTCGTGTATCGCAGAGTGCGCGTCGCGCAGAAGGTTGTAGGTCGTGCCGAACGTCTGCTCATCAAGGATCATCTTCGACCATTTAGAGATAATTTCATTGCTCACAACCTTACGGACAGCACTCGAAACGGCACACAGATCAGCTTCATGCTCGGAATGGAAAACCGCGCGATCCAGCACGCGAAATGTGCAGTTAATCAGCTTCACCTTGCTTTGAATGGTGCAGGTTTCGATTGGGAGGGCCTCGAAAAAATTCAGCGTCGGAACGCAAGTGAGTTCTGGGACAATCTGAATTTCGAATTGCCCGATGATACGAAAGCTTAGCGTAGTTTCGAATGCAGACATCGCCGTATCCCGCCAAATAAACGCCGCCTGCGGTGTAGGTTTCTCGGACGCCACGCGCGAGGTTTGGGTGACGCGGAACATTGCCTGGCGTCGGAGAAGCGCTCAAGCGGGAAATCGCGGGGTTGGTCTGGGTGGATCGATTGTTGCTATGGGGATTTGCGCATTGCGTGTGTTTTCGCCCGGAGCTGACAGGCCAGTTTGGCGGGGCGCATTGAGTTAAGCGCAGCGCCGGTTTTGCCTGCTGTTGGTTGAAACTCACGGTATTTTGTCGGCGTCACCATGTTTTGCCACACTGATCGCTTGATCAAAGCATGCCGATTGGTTCGCAGGAGATATAGCGAACGACTGAGAGTGTTGTTCGTAATGTGTGGTGCGCGCGTCATGCTGCAGCCCTGTGTGTTTTTGGCGGCGCTCTGGGGTGCTGGGCGGGTGCGATTGTGTCGACGATTATCAATTGCCCGCCACAACATGGGCAAGGCAGAGCCAGAACACGAGGAGGGTCATCTGCATCGTTGATGGTGTTTCCTTTATCGTGCTCCTTGTGAGGGGTTATGGCCCCCAGCAGTTGCCGGATCCGCGCGATATTGGCCGCGCGGTTGCTATTCCCATAGAACCCATAATGTCGGATGCGGTGCTGGCCTCTGGGCAAAACGTGGATCAGGAACCTGCGGATGAACTCTGACGTCGCCAGCGTCATGGTGGTGTGGCGACCCGCGCCTTTAAGACGGTAGTCTTTGACGCGGAAGGTGACGCTGCGCGCATCGAAACGGATCAAACGGCTGTTGGATATTGCCACCCTGTGCGTGTAGCGCGACAGATAGGTCAACACGGATTTGGGCCCGGCGAAGGGTTCTTTGGCGTAAACGACCCAGTCGATTTGGCGCAGGGGTTTGAGAAATGCGTCGAAGGTATTCCGATCAATAAGGCCCGCATGTTCACCGAAGAATTGCAGCTTCCCGGTTTTGTGCAGCTTGGTCAGGCCTTCCACAATGAGACGGCGATATAGACGGGACAGAACTCGGACGGACAGGAAGAAGTTCTTGCGGGAGCTGATCCATTTTGAACCATCCGTAGACAGGCCACCGCCCGGGACGATCATATGGACATGGGGGTGATGGGTCATAGCCGAGCCCCAAGTGTGCAAAACCGACGTGATACCAACCTTGGCACCCAGATGCTTCGGATCAGCAGCAATCTTGATAACCGTGTCCGCACTTGCCCGCATCAGCAGATTATAGATCTCGCGTTTGTTCTGATGCGCGATGTCGGCAATCTGCTTGGGCAGTGTGAAGACCAGATGGAAATACCGCACGGGCAGCAGCTCGGCCTCACGTGCTGCCAGCCATGTCTTGGCTGCACCAGCCTGACATTTTGGGCAGTGACGATTGCGGCATGAGTTATAGGCGATGTGCTCGTGTGTGCAGTCGGCGCAGCGCGCGACATGTCCGCCAAGCGCCGCCGTGCGGCAACGCTCAATCGCACTCATGACTTTGAACTGGTTCAGGCTGATGTGCCCCTTGTTTGCCGCACGCCAAGCAGCACCATGGGCGCGGAAAATATCCGCAACCTCCAGTGATGAATCGGGCATGACGGCCTATGAAGGCTTAGGCTTCCCCTTCTTGCGCTTGGCCCCATTCAGATCATCCAGCGGACTGTCCACCGCCGCAATCATGCCGGTGGCAACACTGGCATAGCGCGCAGTAGTTGTCAGTTTGGAATGCCCGAGCAAGGCTTGGATCACCCGGATATCGACGCCGCGTTCCAGTAAATGGGTCGCGAAAGAATGACGAAGTGTATGCAACGTAACAGGTTTTGTGATCCCAGCTTCCTGCGCAGTCTGTTTGAACAGCCGCGATATCTGTCGCGACGAAAGGTGCTTGCTGCGATAGCCGGGAAACAGGTTCCGCTCGGGTGCAGGAACATCTCTATCCTGACCGGTGGGGCGCTCTTTCCACCACTGACGCAACAGGCCCAAGATATCGGACGGCAGCATGACGTTGCGATCCTTGCGCCCCTTCGATTGCACGATGCGGATGATCTCCTGATCGCTATCAATATCGCCGACCTTGAGCCGCACAACTTCGCCTGCGCGCATCCCACAGCCATAGGCCAGCGACAACATCACCCGTGCCTTAAGACTGGGGGCCATGGCCAAGATGCGCTTGATCTCCTTCTTGCTGAGAACCAGCGGTATCTTTACCGGTTCTTTAAGGTGAAAAATCTCAGCCACGAGATCATGACGTCTCAGGGTCACGCGGAACAGAAACTTGACGCCAGTCATCGTCTGGTTTCGCGTGCAAATGCTGACGCCGCTCTCGACCAAATACTGCTGGAAATACTTCACATCGTCTGGCGTGGCAGTCTCCGGAGACCGCCCGAGCCAAGCCGCAAAACGCTTGCAGGCGCGCAGGTGGCTGGACTGGGACGCAGGGCCGAGATTGCGCCCTGACATATCCGCGATCATGCGCGCACGAAGGGGCGTCATTGGTGTCGGTTGTTGAATGTTCATGGGAAAACCCTCTGTCAATCGAGGCAAAATCACCTCGACCAACAGCACACACCCAACATCACAAAAAGCGAAACAAATCCCACCTCAGCGCAACGCCCAAAACAAGCGCCCCTATCGCGAAGCGATTTAGTGCTCGGGCCCAGACCTGCCGTTCGCTGCGGGCCGGTCGAAGGTCCCCTAAGGGCCGTTCGTGACAAATGCTGCGCCATGCACATTTCTACATGAAGGGCGGATTGCGGACCTTCGCTGCGCTTTGCATAGAGGTCTGCTGTGCAGACTCAGCGCCTTTTCGCTTCCGATGCGCCAAGGGCCGCTATTGGCTTGCTGTTTACAGACTGCGTGCGAGCAACGCCAATGCTGACACGGTCGCCAGCCCAAGCGCCCATGGCCGAATTGCACCGCGCTCAAAACGAGTTGCTAAAGGTCGCGACGTCCTCAAAGCTACTGGTACTAGCGGTGCGAGCGAGGCCGCAAACGCGAGTTGTGGCAGGGTGAGAACCCCGGCGACCGAAAGCGCCACTATTGAGATTAGGGTGCCAAAACCATAGAAAGCGTTCTGTGTCGCGGCTGATCTTCGCGCTTCAACGTTGGAATAGAGGATCGCCATTGGGGGCGCACCGATGCCTGTGAGTGTTCCCATGACGCCGCCAACTCCACCAGCAATAAAGAGAGAGGGTTTGGAAATCGGAAATGTTGTACCAAACAGTGTCAGGCTGACTGCAAACAACACAACAAGACCCACAATGATTGCCAAGGCATCGGTCCCGACAACAGCCGTGGCGATGTAGGCGGCAATGCTTGTACCCAAAATTCGACCTGCAAAGCCGGGTGGCAAGTCTTTCCATTCGACGGAATCTCGAGTGTTAAGCATAGCGCCTGAGCCAATGATGAACCCAACAAGGATAACCGTTCCGGGCACCCATTCTGGGGCGACAAGCGCCATAACAGGTGCGGCAAACATCCCATAACCTGCGCCCGACAACCGTTGAATAAGTGTGCCAATGAAAACCGTGATGGCACAAACCACCCACGGTCCAATTTCAGGTAAAAAATTATCTAGCATTCAGTAGGCCTATCTTGATTTAAGTTAATTACCAAAGTCGGGTTTGATCACAGGAAAAAGAATGCAGTGGTCATCTCAGCCCCCATGCCGATGATACCGAGGCGAAGCATATCAACTCGCTCAAGTGTCTATTTCTAAAGACGTCTGCTGTGAGGTGGAATATTCTCGGGCGTAACGACCTGAATAGGAGACATTGTGGTGTAAAGCGGAGCGGGCGTAAGCTTGTGATGATGCAAGAAGGCTTGGAACACGTTTTGTAAATCAACGCGAAGGTCATGGTGCAGAACAAAACTGAGACGGCCATCTTCGATTAACCGTCTGTTGTCGTTGTCCAGATCGTGGGCCACATAAATATCAGGCAGTGACCCGTTCTGTTCGAGGGCATTCAAAATAGCCGTGTTGCCGCCGCCCATCGAATATACGGCACGCATTTGGTCCAGACCTGTGACAATACTTTGCATGATACGCGATGTTTCAAAATGCACGCCGCTGCCCCCACTTGCATCAATGATGCGCAGGTTTGGACACAGTCGGGTCAGGGTCGCATTGAACGCCACTTCTCGCTCTTCCTCCCCCAAAAAATGATCATTACTTCTTGAGGTCAGGACTGTTCCTGCACTGTCGCCGACTGTTTTCGCAATCAAATAGGCCGCCGTGCGACCTGCGCTTTGATTATCAAGGCCGACATAGGCAATGCGCTTCGTCGTGGTCAGGTCAGTAACCAACGTGACCACAGGAATGCCTGATGCGATCAATTGATCCACCGCCGCCCTAATTGCCGGCAGATCACGCGCTTTGATGCACACGCCATGGCTGCCACGTTTGGCGATGCGCGACAAAGCCACGGTGACATCGTCTTCGCTCATAATCTCCTGCGCTTGGAACCTTGGACGGCACACGGCGCTCCCGATACGTGGTAAAACCTGTTCAGCGGCCTGCTGTACTTCACGGCTAAAGCGCGTTGGCGCTTCGATGACAAAATCAAAAAACAGACGTCGCCCACGGGCGGTCAATTGCACCTCTTGTCCTTCAAGTTCGGAAATGGCTGCGGCAACACGTGCCTTGGTTTGCGGGCTGACGTTCGCGCGATTGTTTATCGCACGGTCAACCGTCGCGGTGCTGAGACCTGACTGTCTCGCAATTTCTTTAAGTGGAAAACGATGCGTCATTTGATGTGTTTCTGATGTCTTTTGGTGAGCCAATCAAGGTTTCATTGGTGCACATTGAGGGCAACACAGGGAGAGATTCAATGATGAACCATATCGAAACTGATGCAGGATACTTTGATAACGCCGAATGTGATCTGAACGCATTCACTCTGCTTATTGATCAAACTGCAAACGCATCAACCGTTCCGAACGCAGACGACGTCCAAAAGAATACCCCAATTTATGACATGGCCAGATTGCGTCCATCGCTTGAGGACAAAGAGCGGCGCCAGACAATTATGGCTGAATGGGCGCGTGTTCTTCAGGCGGGTGCAGGCGTTCTGGTTTTACGTGGGGCGTACGCGGACACTACCGTTCTTGACGAGGCCACAGCAATCTACGAGCAAATTATTGCAACAGAAAAACTGGCAAGTGGCGGTGGAGGTGACCATTTCGCGGCATCTGGGTCCAATGACAGGATATGGAACTCCTTGCAAAAACTGTGCGAAGAGGCTCCGGATGTATTTTTACGATATTTCGCCAATACATCCATCGCTGCGGCGTGCGAGGCATGGCTTGGCCCAAACTATCAAATGACAGCTCAGATCAATCTGGTTCATCCAGGCGGTGCGGCACAGCAAGCCCACAGAGACTATCACCTCGGCTTTCAAACGGCCGAAATTAGTGCGGAATATCCCGCGCATGTTCACGACCTTTCGCCTGCTCTGACGCTGCAAGGTGCCGTCGCACATTGTGACATGCCAGTTGAAAGTGGCCCAACAAAGCTTTTGCCGTTCTCGCAACTTTACCGCGCAGGTTATGCCGCGTGGCGACGGGACGATTTTAGGGCGCTGTTTGAAGAGCGTTGCATTCAATTGCCACTGGCGAAAGGGGATGCCCTATTTTTCAACCCAGCACTTTTTCATGCGGCCGGCGCAAATACGAGCAGTGACGTTCACCGCATGGCCAACTTGTTGCAGGTGTCGTCTGCGTTCGGGCGTGCCATGGAAACTGTAGACCGTGAGGAGATGTGCAAATTGCTGTATCCCCATGCGATGGCCGCACACCAGAACAGCACATTGGGCGTTTCAGACCTAAAGGCTGCAATTGCTGCGTCTGCAGAAGGGTATTCATTTCCGACCAATTTGGACCGCGATCCCCCCAAAGGCGGGCTTGCACCTGAAACCCAGCAAGCGCTGTTTGCGCGTGCCCTTGCTGAGGGTTTTGATCTTCAGGAATTTGGAGCGATTTTGGATGAAATGCGCGTCAAACAATTAGCATAGCTTCAAGCTATCGGCGTAAAAGTGTCTGCCGTTTTCGCTCGGCCAGCCTTGCAGAGCGGCCATTCGCCGCTCTGCAGAAAACTGTCACTTGGCTCGTAGCTGCCGTTCGCTGCGCGTTGCCTCAAGGTCCGGTTAGGGCCGTTAGCACCAAGCACTGCCCACATGCCAAGGGGCAACCAAAAATAGGCAGCAAGCAACAAATATAGCCAGTGCCAAAGCTGGGTTTACGTGCGCAACTCCACTGACCAGTAAGACAGTGTTTTTGACAACAACCTAAAACACTGTGTTGGAAGTTTGTGTTGAGTTAGTGTGTTGGAAGAGTAAGTTCATTTGCTGTGTTAAAGTTACTGTGTTTTCAATTGGTATTGCCGTTTAAGCCGTTCATATAGAGCCATGCTTTCCACATCTCTAAAATCAGTTTTACATCACGTCAGATACTTCCCTTTGTGGTCGGCTTTGACTGTTCTTCGATGGCGCGCCTTTGATTTGCGGTCACGTGGGTTAGGAACGACATTCGGTGTGATTATGCGTTGGTTTCCGCCAGCAAGACGCCGGTTTGACCGTGAAGCCAAACGGGTTTTTCCCGGTGTGAAGCGCAGTGCGCGCGCTAAGCTTGGTCAAAAAATGGGCATGCAAATGGGGCGGACGCTCTTTGAGATCTATCACGACGCTGAGTTTCAAACCCAACACCACAAATTCAACGCCTCAGGCCCTGGTCTTGTTGCCCTGAAAGAGGCTCAAGCGGCTGGCAAGGGAGCGATCATTGTTTCTGGCCACTTTGGCCAATGGGAAGCTGTTCGCGCAGTTATCAAAATGCAGGGACTTGAAAGCGGAGCTGTGTATCGACCAAACAAAAACCGCCATTACGAACGCCGCATTTTTGCGGGGATTGAAGCAGGGGGGAAGCCAATTTTGGCAACTGGCCGCGTGGGAACCAAGGCTCTTGTGCGCCATTTGCGGGGCGGCGGTATTATCTCAATCTTATTAGATGAGAAGTATTCGGAGGGTGTGCGAATACCTTTCCTTGGGTATGATGCTCTAACATCTCTCTCTGCGGCCCAGCTTGCACTCAAGTACGACCTACCCATGATACCAGCCTATGGTATCCGCACTGAAGACGGGAACGCGTTCAACGTGGATTTCGAAGCCCCAATCCCACACACCGACAGCATTACAATGACCCATGCTTTCAATGACAGCCTATCTGCGCGGATCATGGTTGATCCAGAACAGTGGTACTGGATGTTGAGGCGTTGGGACGCTGTGTGAGGGTAAATTTAGTCCGCTGATCGATGTTTTAGCCGACGAAATGCTGCGCGATGCACGAGTGGCCGCTTCGGCGGGCCGCACAGCAGCATCCTGAGGTGGACGTGAACGACAGCAATGTGAACCAGACCGGGTTTACCGGAGACGGTTTAGTTCCTATTCTGCAGCTATAGTAACAGTGTTCAGGCTGTCATAGAAGTTCCTTTCTGCTTGTGCTGGAGCGATGTATCCGATGGGTCCAAAACGGCGTTCGTGATTGAACCAGTGAACCCAATCGAGCGTTGCAAATTCGACGTCTTTTTTGCCTTGCCACGGGCCCTCATGCTCGATGACCTCAGCCTTGTAGAGACCGTTGATTGTCTCGGCCATCGCGTTGTCGTAGCTGTCACCAACGCTGCCGACTGACGGATCGATTTTGGCTTCTTCAAGGCGCTCTGTGTATTTGATCGACAAGTATTGAACGCCTCTGTCGCTATGATGAATAAGGGTCTTTGGATCTGGTTGACGCGCAGCTAGCGCTTGATCCAGAGCATCGAGCACCATCTGGGCATTGGGAGAGGAAGAGACCTTCCAGCCAACGATGTAGCGCGCGAAGACATCAATGATGAACGCGACATATACAAAGCCGACGGCGGTTCTGACGTAGGTAAAGTCAGCAACCCACAAGATGTTTGGTGCTGGTGCCTTGAACTTTCGGTTCACCTTGTCTTCAGGGCACGGCAAGGCAGGGTTACTCTTCGTGGTTGTCACATCACCGCGTGTAATTCCCTGTATTCCCATGCTTTTCATGAGGCGAACAACCGTGCAACGGGCGACTACAGTGCCCTCGTCGAGCAAGTCATGCCAGATTTTCACGGCCCCATATCGCTTCCTGCTCTTCTCCCAGTAGATGTGGATCTTGGTCATTAAGAAGGTATCGCGCTTTGCGCGGGCAGAGGCCTTCTCAGGATCAAGCTCAATCGATTTGTGGTGGTAATATGTGGATGGCGCGATCGGCAAAACCTTGCAAATCGCCTCGACGCCAAGATGCTCACGATGGTCGTCTATGAACATGATCATCTCTTCCATAGGCGGTCGAGGTCCGCCGCCGCGAAAAAAGCTGACGCCTTACGAAGAATGTCATTGGCCTGGCGCAGCTCACGGATCTCGCGCTGAAGCTCTTTCATCTGCGCGCGCTCAGACTGTGTCAAACCTTCCCGATCACCGGTTTCAACCGCCTGCTTGTTGACCCAGTCCCGAAGCGTTTCGGGGCTACATCCTATCTTCTTCGAAATCGATCTGAAGCACTCAGATCGCGTCCGATAATCCGCTTCATTCTCAAGCGCCAAACGCACTGCGCGCGCACGCACTTCTGTCGAAAAACGGTTCCCTGAATTTCCTTTTGTCATGACTTACCTTCCAAGCTTTATGCTCTCCGGTAAACTCGGTCTGGTTCAATGGCCGTCCCTGTTCAGGCTGGAAAGGTGTGCAATCACCGAGCCAGCCCTAACCGACACCTGAGCAGCATACCCAAGAATGGCTGTGACTCGGTTAACATGCAGTGTGCGGGTCGTGCAACTGCACATAGAGAGCAGCTTGTGGATGGAAAAATTAGATGACCAGTTAATGTCTGCTGCCGGGAAACTGCAGCGCGGCATGCGATGGCCAGTCAAAGTCCGGAAAGGGCCGTTTGTTTTAAGACGTGGTGACTTCAACACCATAGGCTTTGAGCTTAGATTGAGCAGCTTGCACAGCTTCTGCAGAAAATCTGTCGGCATATTCGACCACGACGTATTCCCCAGTAAATTTAGCTGCATTGGCAGCCACCAAGGCCTCGAAACCAGGAGTTACTTTTGGATCCAGTGCCCAATCCGTCAAGGTCTGTAGAACCCCCTTGGCCGCGATTTTTCGACGGGTGTAGCTGGCTTGTTGTTTGCGACCGTGCTTCTCTCTAAGAGTTTCCTCATAAGCGGTTACCGCCTGCCACAATCGTCGTTCGATAGGGTCTTCGTAGTCACAGCCAGATAACTCATAAATGCGAATCCTACGTAAGCATCAACGCTGCCCTTGATCAAGCTGCGTCTTTTGCCTTGGCCTCGGCGTTTTTAGCATCGATCATGTCCTGATAGGCCCACGGCATGAGATCGTTGATACGGTTTGCTTGATGGTCCTGGATGCGTTCCAGCACCCATGCGAGCCAGGCTTCGGGATTCACTTTGTTCATCTTGGCGGTCTCTATCAACGTATAAGCAATTGCTGCAGATTTGCCGCCTGCTTCTGATCCCATGAAGAGATAGTTTTTGCGTCCCACGGCCACAGGGCGCACTGCGCGCTCGGCTGTGTTGTTGTCCAGCTCAAGAAAGCCGTGATCAAGATAGGGCCGTGCCTTTGGCAGGCGCGCCAGTGCATATTTGATCGCCTTGGCCAGCGGCGTCTTGCTAGAGATCTTGCCCAGTTGCTCTTTAAGCCAGACTTCCAGGTCATCAAAGATCGGCTTGGCGTATTCCTGACGCAGGGCCACGCGTTCCGCAGGGGGCAGGAACCGCGCTTGTGTCTCAACATCATAGAGCTTTTTAATCCGCAGCACGGCTTCGCCCGCCACGGGCAGCTTTGTGCTTTCATAAAGGTCAAAGAACTCACGCCGCACATGGGCCATGCATGCCATCTCTTTGACCCGCCCCGTGCGGTAGGCGTCATTATACCCAGCATAGGCATCCGCATGGGCGTAGCCTTCATAGCTTTCGAGATGCTTGCTGGGATGCTCCGCCTCACGGCTGGTGGAGAACTGGTACCACACCGCAGGTGGAGCTCCGCTGGCCCAAGTGTCTTCTTTTCGGGCATAGACCCACAGTCGCGCGGTTTTGGTCTTATTCTTTCCTTTGCCATTGCCCTTCTGGAGCAGCTTGACCGTTGTGTCATCCATGAAGATCGCCTGCGCCTCAAAGACGTGATCGCGGATTGCATCTGAGACGCGCTCCAGCAGTTTGGTGCATTTGCCGACCCATCCCGCCATGAGCGATCCACTCAGATCAATGCCCTCGTTGGCAAACATCTGGCTCTGGCGATACAGCGGCAGATGATAGCCGTATTTACAGCACAGGATGTGGGCCATCAGCGCGGGGCCGACAAAGCTCTTCGGAATGGGTCGGCTTGGCATCTCAGCCTGAACAACGGCCTCACAACAGGTGCAGGCCAGACGCGGGCGGCCAATTTGGTTCACGATGTAATGTCCCGGGACATATTCCAACTCCTCCATCACATCCGTTCCAAGCACTTTGAAGCTGCCGCCACAGTCGGTGCAAGCATCACTGGGGGTGATGGTCTTTTGGACACGCTTCAGCCCCTTTGGGAAAGGTTTGCGCTTGCGCGGTGTGCGGGGCGGCTTGGCCTCAGCGTCAGAGGGTTCATCATCTGTCTCAACGGCTTGTTCGATCTCAAGTTCTTCAAGGATCAACTCAAGCGCCAGCTGTGCACTGCTTTCCGACTTTGAGCCAAAGCGGTGCTTGTTGTGACCGTGGAGTTGCAGGCGCAGATCGGCGATGATGGTGTCTCGGTTCTGGATGGCCCGCGCATGAGCGGTGCGCTCGGCACTCAGGGCGGCGTCCACTGATGCCATCTCATCCTTGAGGCGTTTTTGTACCGTCGCATGGCCAAGGGATGACCCGAGAAACGCTTGCTTCAGCTCTGACAATTCCGCTGTTTGCGCGGCAACGTATGCCTGTACTTCAGGGGGCAGATTAGTCAGATTTGGAGGGGTCTTACTCATGCCATTACATACCAAATCTCGGGCATCATGGGAATCCCACAAAGGCAAGAAGTCCTATAAAACATACAGCTATCCAACCATACTTGGACGCCATGTCTTCTTGAGAATACGCCAGTCTATGCCTTCCATCAGCATCGCAAGCTGTGCGCGGCTTAGGCTGACTTTACCTTCCTTGACTGAGGGCCATACGAACCGTCCACGTTCAAGCCGTTTGGTAAACAGGCACGCGCCCTGACCATCCCACCAGATCATCTTGATCTGATCGCCACGACGGCCACGGAACAAAAATAGATGCCCCGCGTAAGGGTCAGCTGCAAGAACCTGCGCGGTCTGCGCCGCCAGCCCGTTGAAGCCGCGCCGCATATCCGTAACTCCTGCGGCAAGCCAGATCTTCGCATCCCCCAAAACAGGGATCATGCTGCAAGTCCTCGCGCCAGTTCCAGCACAAAGCCAGCATCAACCCCGTCGCTCACGCTCAGCTTGCGACCGTTCTCAAGTGTGATCTCAATATGGGGGACAGGTAAGATGCTGGTGCCGGATGACGCAGGCGTGTCCACCATACCCGCATCGGCAATCTCTACGGGGGTGAACTGGCCTATATCTGATTTGTCAGGCTGAAACCGCCCATCGCTGCGCCATGCATAAATCCGGTTGGTGCCCACACCGTGCTTCTTGGCAACCATTGGAACACTCACGCCAGCAGTGTGGCTTTCCGCTACAAGCTGTCGCTTGAAATCATCCGTGTATTTGGAACCTCGGCCACGCCTAGTCTTGTTCATCATCAAAATCCTCATATCGCGCCAGCCATATCGCCAGCTTCGCGCAATAATCGCACCTTAGATCATGCCAAAAAAAGAGGGGGTTCCCTGTATGTTTACAATCCTACACGCATTTGCGATATCTTCTCGCTTCAAGCGAACTGCGTTCGTCAGTAGCCTGCGAACGGCTTCGACATCCTTCATTGCATTTGGATTTGGATCTTCCGCCACAGGGTGATCTCCTTTGATTATTTTGCACGATAAACAAATTTGACCTAAAAGAAACCTTGGGTAAATGTTGATATCCGCTCGTTATCAGTTGAGGTCAAAGACCCGGAAACTGCTGCCGCAACGCAGCAGGCATAATTGCTGATGAGTGTCGGCTTTGGGCCGTTTGCGGCATGAAAAGAAGCTCATACATTGGGGTTTTAAACGTATGAAGGCTGATCCTGCAACAAGTCGTCAAGCCGCCAAAATCACCTCAGATGAATTTCGCCTGACCTTCTCCATCAGGCTTGAAAACCTCCAGCGCTGCCTCGATATCGATGCTGCGATCAAACAAGGCACGTCCAATCAAGACCCCTGAGACAAACGGCACGTATTTCAGTCGCGACAGGTCATCAAGCGTTCGCGCCAGTCCTCTTGCGATCACCGGTGTCCGCGTTTCGCTAGCGAGTTGCGTGATCAAGGCAACACTGTCCTCAGCATCACCAATGTCTGCATCAATATCGGTCACGATAATCGCCGCGAAAGGAACATTTTCAAATGCTTTGAGAAATGCTGAAGGCGTAAAGGAACTTTTCTCTCGCCAACCATCGCTAACTACGAACCCCTCATAAACATCAACCGCGAGCACGATCTGATCGGGAAAAAGCTTTGCGGCCTCTTTAACGATGTCGGACTGAAGCAAGGCCAGAGTGCCGACAACGATGCGCCCAACACCTTGGTCGATCCAGTAAGCGATGCGTTCCAAGCTTCGAAAGCCACCACCCAATTGCACTTGAATGCCTGCCGTAAGAATGATCTCGCGGATGAGATCAGCGTTACGTTCATCACCCGACATAGCATCAAAATCAGTGATATGTAGCCATTGCGCGCCAGCTCCGACGAAACTCTTCGCTTTTTCTACTGGATCGAGGTGCCAGATCTGGGGCTCCTCAGTACGACCGCGAAATAGGCTAACACATCGGCCATCAAGCAGTTCAATCATTGGATAGAGGATCATGGCAAACTTCCTTTTAATCGGTGTTCGAGTCTTGGGTGCTTATCAAGCGTAGCAGCGGTTCGGCTCCCAATCGCGAGAAGATGCGACCAGTCTCGCACGAATTAAGACAGAATGGGAAAACCCTACCGAAATGGTTCGAGGACGGAAGTTTTGGTCCGTCTGCACACCGACGGTTGATTCTGATTAAATGCTGCGCTCTGCACGAATGGCTGCAATGACGGGCCGCGCCGCAGCATTGTCTTTTATGGTTGAACGGCCGGTTGGGGCCAAAAAGCAGCCCCTACTAATTAGCTTTGAACAGAAGTTTTTACGGCCATAATTACACCTTTCGGGAAAAACGATTTGAACTTTGGCTAAAAAGGCATGGTCGTGAGAAGCTCCCTAAGAGCCTGCACTTAAGCTACTGAAATTAAACAGTTTAAATCCGATACCCGTTACAATCACTCAACGCCCTTATCCGCGAAGGAGTAACTGTCGTCATGCACCAAATACTAACTCTTACCGGGAAATAAAATCTGCGCGTGGGGGTGTAGTGGGTCTGCGCCATGAAGAGCCTGGAGCGATTTGACCCACCCCTCCCGCCAGTACTGCGCTATGGCCTGATAGTTGCCGATCATATCTGTAGAGTGTGACGCCGCTGGGACAGGTTTCTGTCCCAGCTAGTATCCTGTTATCTCTACACCTTCGCAACTGTTACACTAATTATGAAAAGTATATTCAGTTAATGAATAGAGGGTCATAGTTGAGGAAGGTGGTTGGGGGCTCGCGTGTCACACCCCACCATCTCGAACATCCCCCATTCTTTTCAACGCGTTACATGTGACAGTAATCCAAAGGTGGGACACCGGCTATGCGATCTCAATCCTCGCCAGAAATGAGAGAAGCTGGAACAGTCAGTACTC
The DNA here is from genome assembly GCF_000155735.2 of Octadecabacter arcticus 238. Taxonomy (GTDB): domain Bacteria; phylum Pseudomonadota; class Alphaproteobacteria; order Rhodobacterales; family Rhodobacteraceae; genus Octadecabacter; species Octadecabacter arcticus. Next base: position 1,827,074 of record NC_020908.1, on the reverse strand, counting down.
GTTGCTGTCCTCGCCGTCCAAACCGCACCGCTGATGCAGACTTCTCAATGCCGTTGATTTTCAGTAACGCTGAGACATGTGCGCCCTTACGCCATTTCGTATTTGCATAGAGCATTGCAGCTGGAGACATCTGACCAGATCGAACGGCGAATGCCTTCTTGTCTGCGTAAATGTAGATCCCGTGACGCGCCAAGGCGGCCTCTGGTTTGAAGACTTCTCCGTCATCAGACCCGCTAAGAGCTGCATCCAGCAACTCTCTCACCGTCCGCTTTAGGCCGTGATCAAGATTGAGAGATGAGCATAACAGAAAGTCCAGAGCATCTAGTCCCTCTGAACGCTCATCATCGCCGCCCGCGGCAGATATCATGGCCATCATCGTCTCACCCAGACCCTCCAGACGGACCTCATTGATTTCGCCGTCGAAAAGGAAAAGGTCTAATCCCGTCAGTATGGTCGACGCGGTGTCTGCTTGCCGGCTATCAGCACCCATCGATTTTGCTTTTATGGAAATCGCCCCCTGCGTTCTGTCCCAACGCTCACTTTGTTCAAGCATTCTACCGCGAAACTGTGGCGACATCTTCCGACAGAGCTCGAACACCTCTGTTAGCTTGTCCTTCGTCCCTATAGGCGCCGTCGGACGTGGAATAGGCAACAATCCCAGCACGACAAACCGCGAACCGTCCTGCGGTTCAAATTGGATGTGATTTATCGAACTTACATAGGCAGCACCGAGCATTCGGAACGACTTTGATGCATGATCTGCGCCGCCCCTAGATATCCTTCCGCCCTTGCCGCCTGACATGCGTCGAAACAGTGCCAGCATACCATCCTGCCGACTGGCATTGCGAGTATTCTCGTCTGGCTCGAACTCATCGATGAGTAATGGTCGCGCCTCATTATTTCTGGACTGCCGCAAGCCAGCTTCCGTTGCATCGTTTATGACTTCACCAGCCAGATCGCCAAGTAGAGCTCCTGCCAATTCGAGTAGCTTTGATTTGCCGCTACCGCGACTTCCATGGACATAGAGATGTGAGCGCCATTCAGGAAACCCTCCTAGGCAGGCCGCAGCGACCCAGCCGAGCCAATTGTCAGCATCCGTGTTTTGCTTCCAACCCCAAAGCTCCCGAATTCTGTTGAGCAAGTCTAGTCGTAAGTTTGCCGAAATACTGACGAAGCTAGGTGGATCAATGGCCCCCGCGCCGACCATGATTGCTCCGATTGAGCTGCTTTGTAATAGATCAACTGAGCCATCCGACAAAAACTGACAATTGCCACAATGAGCTACTGCTAGACCATGTCGATCTCGCCACACCCCAACCGACCTAAAGTCAGCGCGATCCGGATCGAACACACCCTTTTCATTGCACCTCTCGATGATCCAGAGACCTGCTGCTTTCGGGTTCCAGCTGTCATTTTGTGTCAAAAACCGTTCTATGCACCAAGCTTCAACGTCAGGACCTTGACCAACAAGAAGCGATTTGACGCCCCTTCCACTCTCCAGAGACTCAGCGCTAAACTTCCGCAACTGTCCACTTGGTGGAATGAGGTAGTAGTTTCCGGCGTTGTGACCCAAAGGGGTTATAGGGTCACCCTTCTTGGCAACGGAAGAGGCTTGTTTCCTCGGAACAAACTCAGCGTTTGCAAATGCGGTTTGAGAAGTGCGTTTTCCGGAAGTTGCACTGTCTGGACTACTGGTAGTTTCAATGGGCGATTGGACGAGATCTTGTACAATATCCGTCATCAGTTGATCCGCTTAGCGGCTTGAGTGACAACCGTTTTGGACACCATCCAATCATCAAGATCAGCGCGACGGTAGCGGATCGCACGAAGCCCAAGCCTTATGAAGTTTGGCCCAGATCCGTAGACTGTCGTCATGCGCAGTTTTGCGAGGTAGCTCTCGCTCAGACCGGTATATTCTGCGGCCTGAGGGGGTGTCATGTACACGGGTTCCATTGAACTCTTCTCCTTGTCTGTGATGAGACAAAGATGGCGTGTATTGCCTATGTAATCATATCTGCATCAAATCAAAATTATCGTATTTGTCTTCGACATTCTTGACCCATCCTTTGTAGGCACCCTCAACTGATGTAGGAGCTATGCTTGAATTTGGGTGACGCGCATCATTAGGCGGCGTGGTTTTCGGTGTCACCGGTCACTTCGACACCGTCGTTGAATTTGATGCCATCGATGACTTTTGGCAACTGGTTTCTACCCTTGAGCCTCAACCATTTCTTTGATGCGGCCTGAATGAGGGTAAAAACCATCAGCTTTGCAGTTTTTTGCGACAGTGCGCCTTTGGTACGAACCGTTCTGTGTCGGACGGTGGCAAACACGCTTTCTATAGGGTTTGAAGTGCGTAGATGGCCCCAATGTTCCGCCGGAAAATCAAAGAATGCGAGCATCGCGTCTTGATCCTTGATTAGACATGCAACGCCCTTTGGATATTTGACCTCATATTTCTCAGAGAACACTGCCAGCGCCGCTTCTGCTTCTTTGCGCGTCCCTGCGTGCTGGATGTTATCCAGATCTGACTTCACAGCCGGTGCCATCTGCTTGGGAAAACAATTCAGAACATTCTTCACCTTATGCACCCAACACCGTTGGTGTTTTGTGCCTGGAAATGCCCTGTCCAGCGCGTTCCAAAACCCCATGGCCCCGTCACCAACCGCAATTTCCGGTGCAACGGACAACCCACGACTTTTTATGTCGGTCAGTAACTCATGCCAACTCTGTGCGCTCTCCCGCAGACCGACCTGAAAGCCGATCAATTCTTTCTTGCCCTCCGGTGTTGCACCGATGATCACCAGCATGCATTCGGCATTTTCTTCCATCCGGGCCTGAAGATAGACGCCATCGGCCCAGATGTAGACATAGTGACGAGCAGAGAGATCACGCCGGGTCCAGGTGTCATATTGTGCCTGCCATCCAGCCGTCAGTCGCGAAATGACGCTTGGCGAAAGGTTCGGCGCGTCGGTGCCCATAATGGCTGACAGCGCTTCTTGAAAATCACCCGTTGAAATGCCTTTCAGATAAAGCACCGGCAACAAGGCATCTAAGCTTACCGAGCGGCGCGCCCATTTCGGCAGTATGTTCGATGTAAAGCGGATTTTTTTGGACGGATCAGGTGTTGCCAGCCGGTCGCGCACCTTGGGCCGCTGGACATCCAGAGAACCAATGCCGGTCTGGATCTGCCGTTCAGGGCCAAATCCATGCCGCACAATCCGCTGGCGGCCATCCTCCAGCTGTTCATCTGCAAAGCTGGCGACAAATGCATCAGCTTCGGCTTTCAGCGCTTCCGCCAACATCCGGCGGGCACCCTCCCGTGCAAGCTCTGTCAACGGATCTACGATCGTTTCCGATTGGTGGAACGGCAGGATCTGTGTATCGTTCTTCATAGGCGTATTGCTCCTTGTGAGGTTCTGGCCGGCTTTGACACCTGCCACAATACGCCGCCTTTCAAATCACGCCATCACCCAAATTCCACCATAACTCCTGATGTAGTGATGCCAAACAATTGGAAGAGATCGGACAGCAGTCGGAAGAAGGGTCCTGTCTCTTTGACCGCTTTTGGAACGTTGATGGCGCCGTCCTCCCGGCACATGCAAATTGACGCATAAATGACGGCGTAGGCATCGCCGGGACGGTTCCTCGTGGGCATTCCACTTGGCAGGGATCGCCTCACTTTCTCGAAAACTTCGGCTAATTTCTCATGATGGTCTGATAAGGCTCGCAGCGCCTTTAAGGCTGTCGCAGCGTCCGGGCCCGGCAGTTCAGACTTAAAGAGAAAATCTCTCGTAGTTGTCCTCAGGAATGCCTCCTTCGCGTTTTCTCCATGCTCGTCTGCCATAGCTTCCAACTCATTCATTATCACTTGCGGCAGAGAATCGAACGAACGACTAATTGATACCAGCTGTCGCTGTATCGTCTCGATGACTGGGATTTGGCCTTCTCTAGACCAGAAGTCGGCCTCAAAGTCGCGGTAGTCGTCCATAAAGGAATAGGTCCGGTGCTGTAGCTGCCGCCGAATAACATCAGGAAAATGTGGCGCAAGAACCTCTTCTATTTGGTCAGCAACTTCGTAAAACTCGTCAGTGTGCCGGCGGTGTGGAATCTTTAGCTTTGCCTTATTTATGACTGGCACTCCAAGAACGTCATTTTAGATCTATTAATTTACCACATACCATATGCATCGCAAGATTTCCCGTTTATCCAAAACCTATCAGCTGTTGATGCGATTCAATATTTCCTCACATGCAATCTCCATCGACGGACGCAACGCATCCAACGACGGCCGCGTATATCTCTGCCCCGTGATCGACAGCGGCGTGTGATTGAGCAGCCGCCCTACGATTTCCTCCAGCACGCCTGCTTCCATCGCAACCGTCGCGAATGTTCGGCGATGCATATGCGGATTATACTTGAGCCTTACCGGCCTCGTGATGTGACCTGTCTCTGATTTTGGTGATGGGAATACCCAGTCGCTGCTCAGAGGGCGAAGCGGTGCCAAAATCTCATGGTGCAGCTGCGAGATCGGAAGGTCGAAGCTCCGGCCATTCTTCGTCATTGGCAGATGGATCCGGTCTTCAAGTATTTGTTCCCACTTCAAAGTGAACACTTCAGTTTTGCGAAGGCCGGTAAACAAGAGCAGCTCGTAGAATACTCGATGGATCGGGTTGGGCAGATCATCAATCGTCTTCCGCCAGTGCTTCAGGTTCTCAATAATCCGCCCGTCCGGCTTATCTTCAAACCACTCGATTGCCATCGTTGGGCATTCCGGCAGATCACCAGTCCGGCGAGCATGGTTATAGATGGCGCGAAAGCTGCGAAGCACATGATTGGCGGCTGACGGCGATCCAGCCATGTCGTGATGACGGCGTACTGTCATCGCCTTGCTGATCTCGTCCAGGGGCAGGCGCATCCAGTCTTTCAGATGAAGCGTAAGCTGGGCCCGCATCCCGACCTTGTTGGTCTCAGAACGCAGCTTTGGACGTGCCAGATACACTTCCATTGCGGCTTCCAAGGTGGGCGCGCCAATCTGAGCCGCCTTCCCTGCCCCTCTGCCCATCTCCAAGGCAAAACCAAGCGCCGTCTGACGTGCAGCTTGCGCTGAGATGATGGGAAACCGGCCAATCAGAATACGCTTGGTCTGGCCGCCAACGTCCTTCTGAAAGTACCAGGTCTTCGAGCGCTTCCCCACAAAGAGCACCAGCCCTTTGATTTCAGCATCCCAGTACTTGTCTGTACCGGCCCGCGCATTGGGAAGTCTGCTCGCAAAAGTCTCGGAAAGCTTTGGCATTTCTTTGTCTGCTTTTTGTCGGAAATGAACTGAATGTCGGTGATACTCAGTCCATCAGCAGGAACGATATAAGTCAATGAATTGAATGACTAGGAATGAAAAAGAATGTCAGGAAAACTCAGAACTCCAGTTTGGAAAACTGGGGTCTTAATCATTACACAACGCCCGCTTACAATATGGTTCATATTTCATGGACTTAAGGGCGTCAAGACATCGATGGACAACGTTTCGCTAACAAGCACAAACGACTGCAACAAACAGCCCAAGCCGCACCTTAACAATCTACTTAAATGCTTCAGTGCAGTTTCGCCAATCCGGCCATTCGCGGCTAGTCCCCTGAGCGGTTTTCAAACTGAAACGCCAGCTGGCGATTGATAGTGAGGTGGGACAACGGCATGCCTAGAACGTCTTCTGCCCTCAATATGACTGTGGCTGAGGCACGCGCGTCTTCCCCAGCGTCATGGTGATGAAACTCAAGCCCAAGGTGCTTTTTGAGATTTGCAAGACCATGCCCGCCGGCTCCTTTCAACGCGGGCCATGCCTGACGGGCAACTGTGACGCTGTTGGTCCAATGTGACGTTATCATTGGCAAGCCATACCGCGCGCAAGCGGATGTTAAGGCCTTTTCATCAAATGTGCTGTGCTGAACGAGGCTGTGTGTGTTCAAAAGGTCAAACAAAGCCGCATAGACCTCTGGAAATGTTCCGGCGCCCTCAACAGTATCGGCTGAAATCCCATGCAGTTCGGTGTTGAACGGCTCAAATGGTTCCTCGGGTTCGATCAATACTGAATAGGTCTGAACAGCCCCTGTGTTGCTGACAAAGCAAAGCCCGATCTGGCATATGCCGGCGATCGTTTTACCCGCTGTTTCGACGTCCAATGCGATAAAACGAAAAGGCCCGGCGGGGCGTCTTGAGATGTCCAAATCTGTTCAACACGTCCATCATTCGCTGTCCTACGCTTGTGAAACTATCTTACCCCGCGCTGCGATGCATCTTGTCCGTCGCGATCTTTTGCACGTCAGATCTAATGAATGTGGGGCGTCACAAAGCATTTCATTTCTTTGGATACTGTACAGACAATTCAACTACGCGGCATTTTTCCATTCGATCGGGGTCACGTAGACGATGCGATCGTCTACGCCGACCATGACTTCGCCATCCTGAATATTTACCTGCACCTTCATCGAGCGATTTGCCAGCTCGCCAAGATCACGGGTCTCTTCTTGCGAAAAATTCATGACCTGAAGATTATCAAAACGAGTAGTGTTGTTTTTGAGCTTTTCCCACCACATCTTAGCGGTCCTGCCACCGTAACTATAGACGATCACCTTGCTGGCTTTGCCACAGGACTGACGCACAACCTTCTCGCTCGGAAGGCCCAGAGCCACCCACAATTCCAGCTCGCCACTCAGGCTTTTCTGCCAAATGTCCGGCTCATCATCCGTTGAAAGACCCTTGGTCATTTCCAGTTGCTCATGGGCATTCAGGGAAAAGGCGAGGATACGCACCATCAGTCTTTCATCCGTCTCCGAGGGATGTTTTGCCACAGTTAGTTTGTGCGTCTCATAATAATGGCGATCCATATCGGAGACGGAAAGCTCAACTTTGTAGATGGTAGCTTTTTGCGCCATGACATGCCCCAGAATTGCGAAGATAGTCGTGCCTAATGCGTCTGGTGTCTTTCCGAAAGCACTTTAAAAGTTTGCGTATACTTGGCGGGACACTAGGTATGACTAAGTTGTGTGACTTGCAGGAGCTGGATGGTTGGTTCGTTTGAGGTAACTACATTCAAGGCCAAAGCTAAAGCATCGGGTACATTGAAATCACGACCCCAACAGATATGATCCACGATCACGCTGCGCGGGTCCGGTCGTTAGAAATTGTCAGCGATGTCTTGACCCAACTGCTTGCGCATAAAAAGGTGGCCTAATCCTGCTTGCGGGTATCGACACTTCCGGCCCTTAGCTGCCGTTCATCCCATTGATCATTGCCGTAACGCAGCTTCCCTAAAGCCGACGCAGGTCAATGTTGCGGTAGGCTTCTCATTTTCTTGCGCTTTGCCACTCATAGATCTTTTTTGATGCAAAATACTCTCCCTGTTGGACTTTGCTAGAAGTAAATTTTTGACCCGAAACTGGCTCTTCTCCGCTTTGTTGAGTAAGAAAAGATGCTGACCATCAAGTAACCTGTTGATATGTTAGGTTTCTGACAACTTTACATAGGGCAGGTATATGACCATCGACATCTCGCAACATATTTTACGCCTGAAGGGGCAACGTGTAAATGAAATTGAGCTGGCTGAAGACGGTGCGAAGGTTATTGTTCAGTGCAGTCGGGATGCCCGCAGGAGCGCTATAGACCCTGCAACCGGCAAGAAGGGTAGCATCAACCAACATATTCGCCGACAAGTAAACGACATCCCGTTTTTTGGGTATCCTTGTGTGATTGAGATTGAGCTAGCGCAGGTTTTTATTAGCAAGGGTGAGCGCCGCATTGAGGCGTGTCCTTTTGTTGATAAAGGGTGCCGTTTCACCCATCGATTTTGCCATCTTATCAGTGGATTGTGCCGTCATTTATCCATTCTGGCTGTCTCCAGGCATTTAGGTATACGATGGGAGACGGTAAAGAATATCGACAAGGCATACCTGATGGAAACGCTCCCTGCGCTTGATCCCGCACAGCTTGCTGGCTTGGAATACATTGGTGTCGATGAAGTGGCCCGGGCGAAAGGTCATGACTATATGACGGTGGTCTACGATATGGTCGGAGGGCATCTGATCTGGGTGGAAGCCGGTCGAACTGCCGAAGTTTTTTCAAGGTTTTTGAAACAGCTGCGGCCAGATACAGCCCATAAAATAAAGGCCGTGTCGATGGATATGGGGCCTGCCTACCAAAAGGCTGTCAGGGAGTCCTTGCCGATGGCCGACATCGTATTTGACCGTTTCCACGTCATGAAAAACTACAGCAAGGCTATCCATAATCAGCGTCGCCTTGAGTTCAGGAAGGCCGATCCAAGTGGTAAAGAGTTGATGAAGGGCACGCATTATCTGTTGCTCAAAAATGCGGATAAGTTGAATGAAAAACAAAGTAACAAGCTGCAAACGTTGCTGGAGAGCAATAGCAACCTGAATACGCTTTACGTCTTAAAAGAACAGCTTCAGGCTCTGTGGAGCGCCCCATCATTTGAGGGGATGTCAGAGCAACTGGAAAATTGGTGCCTGATCGCAGATCAGTCACACATGCTCTATCTGAAAAAGTTCGCAAAATCCCTAAGAAAACATTGTGTGGGCATATGCAACTACGCGAAACACAAGCTGACAAGCGCCAGGATAGAGGCTGGTAATGTCAGTATAGGAATGATCCGCAAACGAGCCAGGGGCATCAGGGATACCGAATACTTCAAACTCAAAATTAGACAATCATCCATCCCAGATAATCAATCTATGTTCTATTTGAAATCCTAGAATAACTCAACAAAGCGGAGAAGAGCCCCGAAACTTTTAGTCTCACTACTAAATAGAGGTCACTGCCTACAGCGTTCGAAATTATCTCAAGATCATTAGTCGAACAGCATGTAGCCACGGCAAAATTTGAACCGCATCCTCTTAGCCGCGCAGGAAACCACTCTTCGAGCCAAAATTTCCAGTAAGCGATTGGTTCGCGATCAAACATGAACGCTACTTTGTCGGCGAAGGGTTGACCAATGTGCGAAAAGCCATTGATATTAAATTTCGGTTCAAGATAGCCACGCATACAGAGCTCTGCTTGCCAGCGACCAGTTCCTCGAGGGATAACTCTCTCGACCAATTTATTACCGCCTGTTCTGATTATACTCCCGCGCCTGAATTGACCTGAGGTTTTCCCCTCAAATCACTTTGTATTCCTTGAGCGATATGACGCGGAAGTTGTCGGTGACGGTGTCGCGGAACTCTGGCCATTTTTCTGGCAGGGTCTTGCGGAAGAAGTCGAAAATGGCCTCTGTGAATTGGTTGAACGTTGCATAGTGCCGATTGTGGGTGACCCATTTGTGCATAACACCCCAAAGACGCTCGATCGGGTTGAGGTGCGGGGCATATGCTGGCAAGAAATGCAACTTCACCCGACGTTCTGGGCTGTCCAGCCATGGCTGTAGTATCTTGGCATGATGATAGCGGGCATTGTCGACAAAGACGTGGATGGCCGTCTTGGTTTGGTTGTTGCGTTCCAACTTTTCCAGCATCTGTCGGGTTGTCTGGGCATTGATCTTCTCGCCTTCCACAAAGGTGAACTGGAAAGTCTCAAGGTCAAGCGCGCCCTGATGTCGCCTTCAGGGCCGTCTTTTGTCCCTTGGGGAACCAACCATGGGCGGGGCGGCTCTGGTGTTCGGGGTGGACAGCGTCCGAAAAGACAACCATCTCATCTGCGGCCAACCCGTTCATCAGGGCCTCATATTTGGCAATAAACGCAGTCTGCTTGGCTTCATCGGCCTGTGCAGGCAGTAATTGTGGTTTCTTATACGCGAACCCCAGGCGGCGCATCAGCTTGGCGGCTCCCGACGTGCTGTAGTTTTGGTCGCACTCGGCTAGAACATAGGCACAGACCTCATCGGCATTGCGGGCAGGCTGCGCGGTGAAATGGGCTCTCACCGCCTGCTCTTGCACGACGGACAAATGACCCTGACGCTGGCTGTAGTCCTTCAGACCGAAAAACGATAGTCCCGCACCGGCAAAGGCAAATCGCCACTCCGTCAAAACTGTCGGGCCAATATCCAAAATCCGGCAAACCGTTCCGGCGTCTTCTCCTGCGTCCAAAAGAAGAAACGCGCGCGCCCGTTTCCAAACAAGGGCGTCAACTTTGCGGCGGCGGCAAAGCGCTTCAAGTGCTATGCGCTGCTCGTCGGATAAGGAGACTGTTTTGTACTGCTTGCTCATAAACTCAAAATACAGACTGAACCGCCTTTGGCCATGCGACGAAGTGAATCGCAGGCCCAAAATCGTCAGGTCAATTCAGGCGCAGGAGTATATATGACCAAAAAGCTCGGTTAGCTGTCCCTGATGGTCTTCCTCTGAAACGACCATACATTCCCAATCGATATCAATTCCGCGTTCATCAGACCGAAGCGGTCCACTGGCAAATAGCGGGACTTCACTGGGAAGCTTCCATTCGTTCAAGAAATGCTGCAAAACGGCATCACTTAGTTCTGAGCCTGACATATTTAGGTTGCCAAAGTCAGGCCAAAAATCAGGACGCTGACTGGGGGAAATGTCCGACAATGGCTCACCAAACGGCAGGGCAGGAACGATATATTCCGCTAAGTTCGCGCTGTCCAAAATCCCCTTCACAAAGCAGTACCCAATAGTTCGTAGGTACGCAGAGACAATCGCGCTTTCACAGTTCCAAGAAAGCGAACAACTCACATTGTCTAGGCTGTGATATTTTTCGCTTATGTAGTCAGTGTGATTGAAAAAAAGAAATGGCTTGCGCTTGGTTAGTTCTTCCCACTCGGCCGCAATCCGAAGGTCAAGCCTAAGGCCGCAGGCGCGGGATAAGCGGTGTATTTGCATGCTCCAAATATTAGGGACCCCATTTTTGGATCGTTCCATCCTCTCCGAGGGCCTCAGATCGCCATTTGAAAACTCTGAGTACTCTAAATTTTCGAACTGGGGACTAAATCCTAAAGTTTCAAGAATATACTCAGACAAGACAGATGGGTGCCTTAAGACCGAACGAATTTCAGACTCGGAGAAAGGTACTGGGTCACTCAATTTCAATACTGATAGGAAGTCGCAAATATCCGCTTCATAAAGAAGAGTGCCTAGCTTCTCCAAGTACAAGTTACGGAAATTGCCTTCATCCAACAACAAATTTGAAATTTCTTTGGCTGCTTTTAATCTTGCAACCTTGTCAGGCACGAAAAAGTACGAAAGCAACATTCGACCAGAAACATTGGTTTGATCCTCAGCCTTCAAGGGCAAATACTCTGATGGTAAGTTGAGGTGCTGAACACCTGCTTCGAATCCGATGAGCATGGCCTCAGTTACGGCGACTGCTTCATCAAACTGTTCAGCCTCAATCAGAAACGCGACTAGATCATCTGTTGGAGCTAGATTCCAAAGATTCAATCTGGTACTTTTACCCTCATGAGCTAACGTGGACTGAAGGAAATCTTGCCATTTTTTCTTGTAGATCCGCGCATATTTCTTAAGCTTACCGGTGGCATCTCGGCCACCATATGCCGACCAAAGTTGGTTAAATTTTACGTCTCGGAGGGCCCATTTGTAAGCGGTGTTTTTTCCTTGGAGCCTTTGGCTAAGTTCAAAGATTTCGCCAATGCTTGGATTCAAACATCAAGTGCAACGGTTGATTTGAAGGCCGCGATTTCGTCGGCCATGGCTTCAGCGGGTGTTCTCCAACCGAGAGTTTTTCTCGGGCGGTTGTTCATCAGGTTTGCAACGTCGTTCAGCCATGTTTGGCTTGCACCGTTCAGGTCAGTTCCTTTGGGCATGTACTGACGCAGCAGTCCGTTGGTGTTCTCGTTGCTGCCACGCTGCCAAGGCGCATGCGGATCGCAGAACCAGATATCGATCTTCAACCGTCTGGCGAGTTCGGGGTGGCAGGCCATTTCGGAGCCGCGGTCGTAGGTCATGCTCTTGCGCAAAGCAGCGGGTAGTCGTCTCATCTGGCGGGTGAAGCTGTCGAGCGCGGCCTCGGCCCCATTGCCGTCCATTTTGCAAAGAATGACAAAGCGTGTCTTGCGCTCGACCAAGGTCCCCACTGACGAGCGATTGAATGCGCCCTTGATGAGGTCGCCCTCCCAATGGCCTGGTACCAGTCGCGCTTCGATCTCTTCAGGGCGATTGATAATGCGCAATGATTCCGGGACCATAGCACTGCCCGCCGCTGTCCTGCGCTTGAGCCCACGCTTAGGCTTCGCTTGACGCAACGCCTCGATCATCGCCGCCTTCAGCCCACCACGTGGCTGCGCGTAAATCGCGGCATAGATGGTCTCATGGCTCACATGGGCGGATGGATCATCAGGCTTCATGAGACGCAGTCTCTGCGCAATCTGCTCAGGCGACCAGTGCAGATGTACGAGCTTGCCATGAACAAAACGATAAAGATCGCTCCCCTCCACAAGCTTGCGCTCGCGGCGGCAGCGCGCACGCCGGGCATCATAGGCCTGCCGCGCCGCTTGCGGGCAATAGCTGCCGTCTTCCTGCCGACCTCGCGCCAGCTCACGGCAGATCGTGCTCGCCGGGCGATGCAAAAGCTGGCCGATCAACCGCTGACTGCTGCCCCTATTATGCTCGGCTAATATCACGCCACGGTCCTCGCTGCTGAGGTGCTTGCTTCGTATGTCCATCACAACATCCTATGCCCAAAGGGCTCTGAGTGTTGCATTTGAAACTTGAGCCTAAGCAGTCCAAGTGCCGCCCAACTTTCTTTTGCGCGTAAAATTGCTAGTGACGCAAATATCGATCTGTCAGAAGCCACCCTTGCGGATCGCGCAGCACTTTCTGCCTTTATCAAAAAGAAAAAAAGCAAGCCGTCAAAGGGGGGGAGTGAAAAATGATGGTCGGGCCAGTCGAGCCTCCACGGCACCGGACAGTGACTGCACTTAGATCAAGTCAGTTTTCGTTGTCATTTTCGGCCCTAACCTGCCGTTCACGTCCACCTCAGGATGCTGCAGTGCGGCCCGTCATTGCGGACATTAGTGCATCTTGCAGCATTTTGGTTGGCTAATACGTCGCTCTGCGGACAAAACGGACTTTAGTCGCAGGTTCATGAATGATCTCTTTTTAATCCGGCCAATACTATTGGCATCAGTTTGCATGGTCCTCGCAACAACCAGCCTGGCTTATTTGTACCCATTAAGCTGTGTGACCTTAACGATTGGGTGGGACAACATTTGCTTGCATTCGGCCCAGAAAATATATGCGATATTGACGCCGTGATCTCAGAAATTATGAGTTGGGAACATCTGCATTCGCAACGCTGTAAACTCAGAAAACTGCTGTAACTGTGATCATCAACAATCAGCGGCAACTTATCTTAACCGGAAAGGTTTAGTGGTGAACCAACCCGAATGCCGCACCGCCGACCTCGTCAGCCGCTATCTTGTTCTGACCAAAGAAGTCCTGCCACAGATGGCGCGCACGTCTGACACTAACTGGCCTGTGCTATATGATCATTGCTTCCAATGCATCGTTTTGGACACTGTGAGCAATGGTGTCTGGTATGAAAACCTCGCGCGTCCAGCATACAAACATCTTTCTCGCGATCAGGCCGTTCGCGCTGTGCAATTGTGCGAAGATATTATGGCAGGCCGCGCCGATCTGCATATACTTAATCGCCAGTCATTGATCTGGCGCGGCAAATGATTGCCGGTGCGGCGACCAGCGCAGTCGCACATGAGCGCAAAAGCAGATAAGGTATTGCTGGAAATACGCGGACGCCGACATTTGTTAGCTCGCCAGACATTTTTCAAATTTACGCGAGGAACTGCACGATGAGACAGCTGATCTTCTTCGGATGGAATTTCATATTCAATGCCGACGTAAGCCCCCTGCGTCATATACCGGACACCAAAAGACGGCACCTTGTTTTGCAAGCATTGGGGTTGATGTGGGCCGTCAGTTTCGGCATCGCCCTTGGCAGTTATACGGTGTTGGCGATCAGCGTTCTTGGACATGCTGTCTTGATAGCCGCAGCGGCTGTCACCGTGGCGACGTACACTGCGGCAGCCTCAAAGCCACACCTGTTTATGAGCGGGTTGGGGCGAAGCCGTGACGGCGAACACGACTAAGGAGTTATGTCGTCAGATCACCACTTGGACAGTATACGTGCCATCGCTTTGATCCAGTTCACTTAGAAACCTTGTGCGCACTGAAGCGCCCCATAACCTTTGATATGAAAGGACGGATCGGCAGAAAAGCGCGATACCCGATCTCAAGCACCGGCAATACTCCGCGGATCTTGGCCACACTGGCGGCCCACTGCCACCCCGGTAGCGTCTCCCAGACCTCGATAAATGCCCGTGCTCCAGAGACGAGTGAGCCATCCGATCGGCGAACATGGAACCGACGCATCGCCGTATCAGACGTAAGATCAGCGCCAAGTCGGGCATCGTTGCGGGATACATCGACAAAGCCCAGTTTGTCGCCACCCACGCGAGACGCATAATGATCTATTTCAATCGAACACAGCGGACACGACCCGTCAAAGTAGATGGTCGGCCCTTTTTTAAACGTTTGGTCTGCACTACTATTCTCCGGATTGCTCCGAATTGCGATCACATCATTGTCGTTACGCTGCATCTTTGACGACTTTATGACGGCTCAAAATGCGCTGCAATGTTCGACGGTGCATCTGCAAAAGCCGCGCGGTCTCTGAAACGTTTTCGCCCGCCTCGTGAAAGACCTGTTCGATGTGTTCAAACCGTGCATCGTCGGGTGAAATGGGCGCATCTGGTGCCGGTGGCCGTGTGCCGTTTGGGGCCATGAGCGTATCGACAATCTCGTCGGCTGTGGCGGGCTTAGTCATATAGTCGATGGCCCCAAGACGCGTTGCTGCGACGGCAGTCTGAATATTGCCGTACCCCGTCAGAATGATCGCGCGCGCATCAGGGCGTTGTTGTTCTAGCGCCTCAACGACGTCCAACCCGCTTCCATCCTGCAACCTAAGGTCAATGACTGCATATTCCGGTGCATTCATGCGGACCGCACTCAGACCCTCGGCAACGCTTGAGGCAGACGTAATGTTAAACCCTCTTTTTTGCAACGCGGTACCTAGACGCGACCGAAACGCATCATCATCCTCGACCAGCAGCAGGGTCTTTGTGTTGTTTTCAAAATCCATAACGATCTCCTTTGTAATAGGTACGCCCCAGATCATGCGCTGGACGTTAATCGCGTCAATCCGCCGCTACTGCGTGTCTCGACCTGTTTCAGTCGAGGTTCGGTGTGGGACGACATAGGGAACTTCAGCGCGGTAGGTTTGAAATTCCGTGCCATAGCGCGCAGCAAACCGACGTTCTTTCAAACGAGGCGCAAACAGGCAGTAAGCAGTGTAGATCACGGCCAGCACCAATTGATCCGGTGTCCAGACAGGAACAGTCCAGAGCGTCAGCGCAAAGGCGACATAGATCGGCTGACGGATCAGACGAAACAGCCCTAGGTTTGGCATATCGGGAAACACGGGTCGAATGCGACCCAGCAATGACATCCAGCCAAGCGCGCCGGACTGAACCTCGGCGCCTGCGTCAAAACTGGCCTTTGTTAGCAAAAGCCAACTGGCTGCGTAGGCGGTCGTAAGCAGCCAGAACGCAGCACCATCCGCACGCCACCACACGATCCCTGAAGGCGTCCAGAGTGCAAACAATGCCAACAACTGCACGGAGGCGATGATGGCGTAGGTTGTCGTCGCTAGTGTGCGACCATGTGGGCCGGGGACGAGTTTGGACAGCAAACTGCCACCGCGCTTTGTCAACAAAATGGAATGAACAAGCGGGAATTGTACAATCAACGCCAGGTTCGCCAACGCAGCCCACGGCCATGGCACGGTTCCAAAGCTTTCGCTCAGGCCAAAAAACATGGCGGCAATCATTGCCAGAATAGCGATGGCAAACGTGACGTGGCACACAAATCCCATTCCCAACGCCAACGCGATGCGCGCCGTCCCCGCAGGCGGTCTGATCGCGGTTAGGATCAAGGCCACAAGGCGCGCAATACGCGGGTCCTGCATCATAGTGTGCGCGTCAACAGATCATCGGCGATAGCGGTACCGCTGGTCCATGCGTCCTCAATCAGTGGGCCAACGCACCAATCGCCTCCAAGGTACAAAGTGGCATCTGGCATGCGAGCAAAGGGTTGGCCCAATGGGTTGGCAACCCGCGAATATCGCCACCGATGGGCGACTGCGTGGGTGACGCGGTCCGGTGTGACCCCAAGACGATCACACAAAAACAGCACCATGCGCGCTGCTACGTCCGGTCGGTCTTCCTCGAGATGAGCATGACTAAACGCCAGCCCTGCCTGCGCCACCCATGCGGAGCCGTCAATGTCTGGCCTGCCCGGTTTGCTGCAGTCTTGAATGATCGAACTCAGCGGATCGTGCGCCTTGCCCGGACGCGCGGTTGGCACATTGCCGGATATAGCCGCCATTAACGTCAAACCAGGCGACATTTCAACGCCTGCGATCTCCGCCATCAGCGGATGCTGCGGCCCCAAAAGGCCAGCGGCCTGCGGCGCGGGCACGGTTATCACAACACGGTCGGCCGCAAATTTCTGCTCGTCGCACTGCACATCCCAACCCGACCCGTTTAGCACAACCGCGTGAACCGAAGTGCCAAGCCGCACGTCCAATCCTGCTGCCATTCCTTTGGGGATTGCGGACATGCCGGGGGTTCCCACGCTCCAAGTCTCCCCAGCAGTATCGACCCACGAGGCGGCGTGCTTGTAATCACCTAAGCGGCAAAGCACATTGGCAAATTCGCCTCCTGTTGCACTTACGTGCGGTGCGCCGTGATCAAACCGCATATCCCCAGCACGCCGTGTGGCGACACGCCCACCAATTCCGCGTCCCTTGTCGACTACGATCACATTCCGGCCCGCATCGTTCAGCCGACGCGCACAGGCCAAGCCTGCGATGCCTGCTCCAATGATAATAATGTCCGTCATACCAGTCCTGTCTCTTGCAAAATCTGTGGGATCTTTTTCCTAACTTTGAAAAACCCCGCTGTAGCATGCGGCCATATCGCCTCATCCCAAACGCGACGCTTTTCACATAACGTGATGCCGTGATCTTCGAGGAGTGGCTTTGCTCGCGTTAACCAGTCGTGCAATGGCCCGCGTGTCACATACGGAGTAAAAATTTGTTTGGTGCCAATGCCAACGGCCCAATCGACTAAATCTCGCGGATCATCGGCCCTAAGGTGTGTTGGGCTAACACCAAGTCGTGCGGCGGCGTCGGCCAATGCAACTCGCTCAGCCGTGCTGACCCTTTCGGGCACATCGCGCGGCGAGCGCAGGTACGTGCACGACAACGTCGCCGTGGCGCAGATGTCAAAACCGGACAAATCAAAGTCCTCGATCCGGCAATCTTCGTCCGTGATTAACAATGCGGTTGGAACACCGGTGCAGAGCGCGTGCATGTCGCGCAGGGGTAAAACATTTGGCAAACCGTCAGGTTCGGTGGCCTCCAAGCCTTTAGTAACTTTGGCCAAATCAAGATCTCGTGGATTAAACCGCCCGCCCGTAAACGTGGCGATGTTTTCGGCGCGGGCTGGATAGGGTTTGCCGCGCGTATGCAGCCCCGCCGCCCACCGCCAGTTCAACGTGTTCGCCGCCGCGTCTCCGTCCAGCAAATGGCGATAGAAAAAATCGGCCCCCAACCGCCATGGCAGGCCAAGGGTGAATATCCAGATCGATGCGAACCACATACGCGCGTGATTGTGCAGATAACCTGTATTTACCAGCTCGTGTGCCCAAGTGTCGAAATAACCCAGTCCGGATTGCCCCGTCTCAGCAAGCTCGACATCGCGGCGCAGCTGTCGGTCGCGCTTCAGTGATTCAAGGTCCGCGTTCAGCCCTGAAACATAGCTGGCCCAAACCTGAGGGCGTCGTTCAAGCCAGCCTTTGAAATACCCACGCCAGACCACTTCTTCTATAAAGGCGCGCGCATCATCGGGCCCGTGGACGGCAAGGGCGGCGGCGACAACTTCACGTTCGCACAATAAACGGCGACAAATGTAGGGCGACAGGACGGACACCGCAGTGTGCTGACCCGCACCATGATCGTAATTACGCCCGTTTTCGTACTTCTTTCCCATCGCCGGTACGAAAGCCTGCATTGCGCCAAGCGCCGCGCTACGGGTCATTATGACGTCCAACATGTTGAATTTCCTTTTGGGTCCACGAAGATGATGGTCCTGAACACGATGAGTTCAACCCCGTGGCGGGGCACGCCGCGGCATTTTCCAAGGTGCGCTGATACGCTCGAGATGGTTCACATCCGCGACTGTTTGCACCACGATAAGGGTATGAGGTAGGTTCAAAGTCGCCTTTAGGCGTTAAAGCCCTAATTATTATATTTACTCCTGCGCCTGAATTGACCTGACGACTTCGGGGCCTGCGATTTAGTTCGCCGCATGGTCACAGACGCACCGGTCTTTATTTTGAGCGTATGAGCAAGCAATACAAAACAGTCTCCTTATCCGACGAGCAACGCATAGCACTCGAAGCGCTTTGCCGCCGCCGCAAAGTTGATGCCCTTGTTTGGAAACGTGCGCGAGCGTTCCTTCTTCTGGACGCAGGAGAAGACGCTGAAACGGTCTGCCGGATATTGGATATCAGCCCGACAGTTTTAACGGAATGGCGATTTGTCTTTGCCGGAGCGGGGCTGTCATTTTTCGGCTTGAAGAACTACAGCCAGCGTCAGGGCCACTTGTCCGTCCTGCAAGAGCAGGTGCTGAAAGCCAATTTTACCGAACATCCGGCCCAGAACGTAGATGAGGTCTGTGCCTATGTTCTAGCCGAGTGCGACCAAAACTACAGCACGTCGGGAGCCGCCAAGCTGATGCGCCGCCTGGGGTTCGCGTATAAGAAACCACAATTACTGCCTGCACAGGCCGATGAAGCCAAGCAGGCTGCGTTTATTGCCAAATATGAGGCCCTGATGAACGGGTTGGCCGCAGATGAGATGGTTGTCTTTTCGGACGCTGTCCACCCCGAACACCAGAGCCGCCCCGCCCATGGTTGGTTCCCCAAGGGACAAAAGACGGCCCTGAAGGCGACATCAGGGCGCAAGCGGCTCAACATTCAGGGCGCGCTTGACCTTGAGACTTTCCAGGTCACCTTTGTAGAAGGCGAGAAGATCAATGCCCAGACAACCCGACAGATGCTGGAAAAGTTGGAACGCAACAACCAAACCAAGACGGCCATCCACGTCTTTGTCGACAATGCCCGCTATCATCATGCCAAGATGCTACAGCCATGGCTGGACAGCCCAGAACGTCGGGTGAAGTTGCATTTCTTGCCAGCATATGCCCCGCACCTCAACCCGATCGAGCGTCTTTGGGGTGTTATGCACAAATGGGTCACCCACAATCGGCACTATGCAACGTTCAACCAATTCACAGAGGCCATTTTCGACTTCTTCCGCAAGACCCTGCCAGAAAAATGGCCAGAGTTCCGCGACACCGTCACCGACAACTTCCGCGTCATATCGCTCAAGAAATATAAAGTGATTTGAGGGGGGAACTCAGGTCAATTCAGGCGCAGGAGTATAAATAATTTAAAAAAGAACTTCAGTTATGCCTAGCCCAGCAGATCGTCCCGGCAGCCGCCTTATGGATCGTCCCGAATATCAATCCAAACAACGACCCCTTACATGTTCGCCAGAGACCTCCGTTTTCGACGCAGTCACGCAGATCGCCGCTAAAAACTATGGTTCCGTCATCGTCGTTGATGGTGATCAAAAAGTCATTGGCGTCGTGACCGAGCGTGACGTGATGAACAAACTGGTCGCGAAAAAAAAGGATGCGCAAAAAATGCTGCTGTCCGATCTGATGACCGGAAATCCGCGCTTGGCCCGTGAAACCGATGACATGATTGACTGGCTAAGAATTATGTCCAATGAACGCTTTCGCTGCCTGCCTGTGGTCGATGACGAAGGGCGCATCAAAGCTGTGTTCACGCAGGGCGATTTTGTATCTTACACATGGCCGAACCTGATTTATCAGATGCGCTCGATTGCGACGGCAACGGTAACGGTAACAAAAAAAAACTGGTTATTCTTTCTGATCGGTGGCGGAATCGCGTTATATTCACTGGTTATGGTTGTCGTGATGAGCACGCTGAATTGACGTTTGGCTGATTTTTTGGCCGCTATTCGTCTAGCTACGCTTTGATCTCACGTGTGATGGCGGGCGACATGGGCGATACTTGCGATCCGTAAGTTTCGACCGTGTTCCCGTTCTGATCAATCAGGGCTTTGTTAAAATTTCACCTTGGCGCAAACCCGATCTCTTGTTGCAGATCGCGGTATTGCCCCGAAAAGGCAACCATAGATGCGGTTTGTACCGTTTGCATGAGCTGGCCGCCCCATTGTGTAATCGAAAACGTCGCCGTTGATGGATTGGAACGATGTGTCGAGGGCGAGGGCTGCGTGGCGAAAAACGTAATGATGAATATCGCATATGCGTGGATCGTCTTGGTCTCCTTGTCTCAAAAGGGGCTGTCGGACAGCTATAACGTTAACTCTATAGTTCGGGCGTTTCCCACCCATTCCTAGCTTAGTTAATGCCGTGCGGATTGCGACGTATCGTCAGGATGACTGGACTCGAATTAGGGTACGGCTACCTTACATTTCAACGAACAATCGCAGCCCTGAGTGGAGCAAAGCACTATGCCAATTAAGCAGCGCAACAATCTTGCGATTTACGATGATGTTGCCGCCAATTGGTGGTCTGACGATATCCGTTGGGTGCGAACGTTGAAAAACTTGGTGCCGGGTCGATTGGCATGGTTCAACCGCCATATCGATTGGACCAAAAAGACCGTGCTGGATTTGGGGTGTGCCGGTGGTTTTATGGCCGAGGCGCTGACAAACAATGGGGCACAGGTCACAGGAATTGATCCCGCCGCGCAGGCCATTGCCGCCTCAACCGCGCGTGCAAAACAGATGGATCAAACGATAAAATATGATGTCGGCGTGGGGGAAAACCTGCCCTATCCCGACGATCACTTTGATGCTGTGGTTTGTGTCGATGTGTTGGAACATGTCACCGACCGTGCCAAAGTTTTGGCCGAAGTCGCTCGCGTGCTAAAGCCGGGCGGGATGTTTTTATATGACACGATAAATCGCAATGTTATCGCACGACTGGCGGCGATTACGGTTGCCGAAGATGTCCTGCGACTATTGCCAAAAGGAACGCACGATCCCGCGATGTTCATCAAGCCGCGGGAATTACGCGATGCGTTGTCCAAGGCAGGTCTTGTTTGCGGTCCACAAACTGGGCTGGGGCCACGTGGGTTGAACAGGCATGGTGATATCACGTTTGGGCAGCTGCCAATCAAAACAGTTATTTACATGGGGATTGCCCGTTTGCCGCAGGTGGCGAAATGATCACATATGCTCTCTTAGTCACATCGCTTTTGTTTGGCGGAATGACTTTATATTCCTTCGCATTCGCTGCGTTTTTATTCTCGAGCTTGCCTGCGGACACGGCCAGCGCACTCATTCGAAAAGCGTTCCCGCATTTTTACATCTTCGTTCTGGTGACGTCAGCAATCGCTGCGGTTACCTCGTTTTCAAGTGATCCAATATCAGCCGTAATTTTGGTGTCCATTTCGGTAACGACCATTTTAGCGCGTCAAGTTCTGATGCCGATGATCAACGCTGCAACGGACGCAAAACAGAAACAACGGTTCAACGCACTGCACGGCGCGTCCGTTATGCTGACGTTGGTTCATATTGGTGCTGCCGCGTACGTCGTGGTGCGTTTGGCGAATGGCTGAAATCCGCAACACATCTGGGTTTTTTCGATCACGGCGCCAGCCACGTACCTGCCCATTCATTTTCATGTCTAAATTCAGCGCGTCGATGGCGTTCCCCAAGATGCACGAGGTCGATCGTCAACACAGTGCATCTTAAAACGGCAAAACGGTCACGCTCACTTGGTTTGTCATAGGCATATACATCTGAAATGGGGGTGCCCGGTGTCGGCTGTGTGCCATAAGAAACCCGCGACCCTTCGGGTATGCGATCCCATTGCTGGTCGATATCAGTCCCGGTCTGGATATCCACGCATGTTGTGATCCGAATTTGCAAAAGTGCGCGCGGCACCCAAACGTGAAAAGCGGCTTTTGGATTGTGTTGCAGTGCGTTGACTTTGGACGTCGCGATATCCGTGTGGACTTCAAGCAAAGATTGGGAGCGGGAGGCACCGCGCAGCGCCACAGTCCGCGCTTCGGGTATTCCATCCGGTGCGACGGTTGCAAACGTGGGATATCGCGCTGGTGAGCGGCTGTCGGCCACACCGCGTGTCAAGTGGCGCCATGCTTCATCAAGTAGGGCCTGCAGATCATTTGGACCACTCATCAATTGTCATTTCGTTTTTATCTGAATTTTTTGTAGACCCTGAAACGAGCGTCTATCAAATCCATAGCATACAGACACTTTGGGCTATTCACCGCGCGAGCGCTACTGCGCTGCAAGCACCGCGATTGATTTCTTAAGGGCCTGCCATTGGCCAACCTTGTCGCACAACCCATGCTGTACAACATCTGATTGTTCAAATTACTAGATTGTCATGAGAGCCGACATTCGAACACACCATAGCATCCGCAGTTAAGGGCTCAGGCACTAAATCGCTCCGCGATAGGGGCGCTTGCTGCGGGTGTAGGGCTTAACAGGGATTTGTTGCGCGATTCTAGATTTTGGGTGTGTGCTGTTGGTCGAGGTGATTTTGCCTCGATTGACAGAGGATATTCCGATGAACATTCAACAATCGACACCAACGACGCCCCTTCGTGCGCGCATGATTTCCGATATGTCAGGGCGCAATCTCGGCCCTGCATCACAGAGTAGTCACCTGCGCGCCTGTAAGCGTTTTGCGGCTTGGTTAGGGCGCTCGCCAGAGACGGCCACGCCAGACGATGTGAAGTATTTCCAACAACACCTGATCGAGAGCGGCGTCAGCATCTGCACCCGAAACCAAACGATGACAGGGGTCAAGTTTCTGCTCCGCGTGACCCTTCGACGGCATGATCTTGTGGCCGAGATCTTCCATTTGAAGGAACCGGTGAAAGTGCCACTGGTGCTGAGCAAAAAGGAGATTAAACGCATTCTGGCTATGGCTCCGAGCCTGAAGGCGCGCGTGATGTTGTCGCTGGCTTATGGCTGCGGGATGCGTGCGGGCGAGGTCGTGCGGCTCAAAGTTGGTGATATCGATAGCGATCAGGAAATCATCCGCATCGTGCAATCGAAGGGGCGCAAGGATCGCATCGTCATGCTGCCTGTCGATATTTTGAGCCTGCTGCGCGACTGGTGGAAAGAACGGCCGACCGGTCAGGACAAGGATGTTCCTGCACCCGAGCGGGTCCTCTTTCCCGGCTATCGCGGCAAACACCTCTCAGCGCGACAGATATCGCGGCTATTTAAAGAGACCGCGCGGGAAGCCGGGATCACCAAACCGGTCACGCTGCACACGTTGAGGCACAGTTTTGCAACCCATCTGTTGGAGCGCGGCGTCGATATCCGGGTGATCCAAGCCTTGCTCGGGCATTCCAAACTGACAACTACTGCGCGCTATGCCAGCGTTGCCACGGGCATGATTGCGGCAGTGGACAGTCCGCTGGATGATCTGAATGGAGCCAAGCGGAAGAAGGGCAAGCCTTAGCCTTCATAGGCCACCATGCCCAGTCGATCACTGGAGGTCGCGGATATCTTCCGTGACCATGGTGCTGCTTGGCGTGCCGCAAACGCAGGACACATCAGCCTGAACCAGTTCAAAGTCATGAGTGCGATTGAGCGCTGTCGAACCGCGGCGCTTGGCGGTCATGTCGCGCGCTGCGCCGACTGCGCGCATGAGCATATCGCCTACAACTCATGCCGCAACCGTCACTGCCCAAAATGCCAGGTGGGTGCAGCGAAGATATGGCTTGCGGCACGTGAGGTTGAACTGCTGCCTGTGCGGTATTTCCATCTGGTCTTCACCTTGCCAAAGCAGATTGCTGACATCGCATATCAGAACAAACGCGAGATCTATAATCTTCTGATGCGGGCAAGCGCGGACACTGTGGTCAGAATCGCCGCTGATCCTAAACATCTGGGGGCAAAGGTTGGCATAACGTCGGTCCTTCACACTTGGGGCTCGGCGATGACCCACCACCCCCATGTCCATATGATCGTGCCGGGGGGAGGGCTTTCGACAGATGGTTCAAAATGGATCGCCTGCCGCAAGAACTTCTTCCTGTCTGTCCACGTTCTATCCCGCTTGTATCGGCGGCTCATTCTGGAAGGGCTGGCCAAGCTGCATAAGGCCGGGAAACTGCAATTCTTCGGCGATCTCACAAACCTTGCAGATCGAAATGTCTTTGACACTTTCCTGCAACCGCTGCGTAAAATCGAATGGGTGGTCTACGCCAAAGAACCCTTCACCGGGCCAAAAGCGGTGCTGGCATACCTATCGCGCTACACACATCGGATTGCCATTTCAAACAGCCGGTTGATCCGTTTCGATGCGCAAAACGTCACCTTCCGCGCCAAGGACTATCGCCTCAAAGGTGCGGGCCGCCACACGACCATGTCCTTATCCACAAATGAGTTCATTCGCCGGTTCCTTATCCACAAATGAGTTCATTCGCCGGTTCCTGATCCACGTGCTGCCCAGAGGCCAGCACCGCATCCGACATTATGGGTTCTATGGGAATAGCAACCGCACGGCCAATATCGCGCGGATCCGGCAACTGCTGGGGGCCAAAACCCCTCACAAGGAGCACGATAAAGGCAACACCATCAACGATGCAGATGAACCTCCTCGTGTTCTTGCTCTGCCTTGCCCATGTTGTGGCGGGCAGTTGATAATCGTCGACACAATCGCACCAGCCCAACATCCCAGAGCGCCGCCAAAAACACAAAGGGCTGCTGCATGACGCGCGCACCGCACATCACGAACGACACCCTCGGCCGCTCGCTATATCTCCTGCGAACCAATCGGCATGCTTTGATCAAGCGATCAGCGTGGCAAAACATGGTGACGCCGACAAAATACCGTGAGTTTCAACCAACAGCAGGCAAAACCGGCGCTGCGCTTAACTCAATGCGCCCCGCCAAACTGGCCTGTCAGCTCCGGGCGAAAACACACGCATTGCGCAAATCCCCATAGCAACAATCGATCCACCCAGACCAACCCCGCGATTTCCCGCTTGAGCGCCTCTCCGACGCCAGGCAATGTTCCGCGTCACCCAAACCTCGCGCGTGGCGTCCGAGAAACCTACACCCAAGCCGCCGTTCGCTGCGCGTGCGCAGACCGTTCAAAAAGGACCGCTTGTTGAAGGCTACTAGTCGAGACACACTAGCGCCAAAGAAGTATTTTTAGATCGCAAAGTCGATTAACGATTTTCCCGTTGAGAGCTCATCCTTAATCCAATTAGGCTGTCTACCACGCCCACTCCAGGTGAGCGATGAATCTTCCGGATGCTTGTACTTGGCGGGCGAAGCAAATTTAGCTTTCTTGCCACCCGTAAGATCCGCCAGCTTGTACCCATGCTTTTGCGCAACCGCCTCTAACTCTGCAATCACGCCTGCACGTTTACGATCTTCAAAGCTTGCGACCGCTTTAGTCGCATCTTTTTGCAATTGCTTTAGTTCTTTGATGGACAGGTTTTCCAAGTTAGTATTCGTCATAAGTTCAACTTTCTATCTAAGTATTTGGCTCCCAGTTATCGTTTTTGAGTTTTAGCGGCAACACTAAATGGTGAGGAACACCGCTTCCAGTCCACTCGAAAAAACCACCGTTTGTTGAACGATTTACTAAAAGCCGACATTAGGGATTCTACAGTGGAGGGCAACTTTGTCCAGCACAGCAGACCTCTATGCAGAGTGCAGCGAAGGTCGGCTCTCCGCCCTTGATGTTGAATGCTTCACGCAAAGAAGCAGGCTGTGTTTTGTCATCCACAGAAGCTAATTCCTCACCCTGCCCGCCTCAACAAGTTTTCTTCTGACAGCTTAGGCTCAAGTTTCAAATGCAACACTCAGAGCCCTTTGGGCATAGGATGTTGTGATGGACATACGAAGCAAGCACCTCAGCAGCGAGGACCGTGGCGTGATATTAGCCGAGCATAATAGGGGCAGCAGTCAGCGGTTGATCGGCCAGCTTTTGCATCGCCCGGCGAGCACGATCTGCCGTGAGCTGGCGCGAGGTCGGCAGGAAGACGGCAGCTATTGCCCGCAAGCGGCGCGGCAGGCCTATGATGCCCGGCGTGCGCGCTGCCGCCGCGAGCGCAAGCTTGTGGAGGGGAGCGATCTTTATCGTTTCGTTCATGGCAAGCTCGTACATCTGCACTGGTCGCCTGAGCAGATTGCGCAGAGACTGCGTCTCATGAAGCCTGATGATCCATCCGCCCATGTGAGCCATGAGACCATCTATGCCGCGATTTACGCGCAGCCACGTGGTGGGCTGAAGGCGGCGATGATCGAGGCGTTGCGTCAAGCGAAGCCTAAGCGTGGGCTCAAGCGCAGGACAGCGGCGGGCAGTGCTATGGTCCCGGAATCATTGCGCATTATCAACCGCCCTGAAGAGATCGAAGCGCGACTGGTACCAGGCCATTGGGAGGGCGACCTCATCAAGGGCGCATTCAATCGCTCGTCAGTGGGGACCTTGGTCGAGCGCAAGACACGCTTTGTCATTCTTTGCAAAATGGACGGCAATGGGGCCGAGGCCGCGCTCGACAGCTTCACCCGCCAGATGAGACGACTACCCGCTGCTTTGCGCAAGAGCATGACCTACGACCGCGGCTCCGAAATGGCCTGCCACCCCGAACTCGCCAGACGGTTGAAGATCGATATCTGGTTCTGCGATCCGCATGCGCCTTGGCAGCGTGGCAGCAACGAGAACACCAACGGACTGCTGCGTCAGTACATGCCCAAAGGAACTGACCTGAACGGTGCAAGCCAAACATGGCTGAACGACGTTGCAAACCTGATGAACAACCGTCCGAGAAAAACTCTCGGTTGGAGAACACCCGCTGAAGCCATGGCCGACGAAATCGCGGCCTTCAAATCAACCGTTGCACTTGATGTTTGAATCCAAGCAGTGCCGTTGTTACGCGTCGCGCTTCATGATCCAATCGACCTCAGGCGCCGGAATAAAACGCCATTTGCGCAAAGGTCCCGCCATGACATTGAGGTAGTACATTTCAAACCCGTAGGGCGCACCACAAGGATGGTGCCCTCGAGGGACCAGAACCACATCGCCATCCGATACGGCCATCGTTTCGTCCAGCTGACCGTCGTCTGTGTAGACCCGCTGGATGCCAAAACCATCAGCTGGGTTGAGGCGATGATAGTATGTCTCTTCAAGATAAGTGATACGTGGGTAGTCATCCTCATCGTGACGGTGCGACGGGTAAGACGACCAGTGCCCTGCTGGTGTAAAAACCTCTGTCACCAACAGGCTGTCACAAAAATCCTCGTTCTCCATCGCAATGTTGTTGATGTGACGGGTGTTGTTACCCTTGCCCCGCTCGGTGAGCGTTATGCCGTCAGGACCAATCCGCCGCGCCTCATGTCCACTTTTTCCTGGTGCAGAACACACAGCCAAAACGCAATCCGTCTCAGCAACCGCATCCCAATCTGAGCCATTGGGCATGTAGAGGCAATGCGGTGGTGTTTTTTCGAAAACATTCATTCGATCACCCAAAACGCCCCAGTCTTGACCGGCCCCCTTAATATGAGCCTTGCCCTCAACCATCACCAACATAACTTCGCGATCATTGGCTACTTCGGCAGCTTTGTCCCCAGGTTTGAGGTGGTAGAGCGAGAAGCCCACATAACGCCAACCAGCACTTGCGGGGGTAATCTCATGGGTTTTTCCGCGCGCTCCAAATGGCTTCTTCAAAAGATCAGGCATTGCATTCCCCTTTGTTTAAACAGTTATTGCGATGGAAAGACCTGACTTACCGCAAATATCGACGATATGATCGTAGCCAAGCTTGGAATATTCGAACGGGTTGGCTTTCGCAGGGTCCCGTTCGGCTTCGACAACTATCCAGCCGGAGTAGTCCATTTTCTTCAGCACGTCCGTGACAGATTGAAAATCAATAGATCCCTTGGGATCCCCTGACACGGTAAAGACACCACCGACCACCCTATAAAGAAAGCTTTTGTTCTCCGCACGAATTTGACGCGCCACATCTTCTCGCACATCCTTAAAGTGAACATGGCGAATCCGATCGCCCCACTTATCGAGGGAGTCCATCACATCAGCGCCACCAAAGTGAAGATGCCCAGCATCGAAAATCAAAGTGGCCTCGTCCGATGAGCCCTTCATCAACCAATCGATCTCGTCCTAATCCTTGATCATCGAGCCCATGTGATGATGGTAGGCCAACACCGTGCATGGAACCGGTGCCAAGCATCTGCTCGAATTTGATGCTCTATCCTACCCGCACGTTATTGATGCGCGAGAATTTCACCCAGGAAGGCTTTGGCGCGGTCATGTTTGGGTGCGCTAAAGAAGTCTTCCGGCTCTGCCTCTTCTAGGATTTCTCCATCAGCCATGAACAACACACGGTGTGCTACCCGACGTGCAAAGCCCATCTCATGGGTGACGCAAATCATGGTCATGCCGTCTTCGGCGAGACCTATCATCGTATCAAGGACCTCTTTTACCATTTCAGGATCAAGCGCCGAAGTCGGCTCATCGAACAGCATCACTTTCGGCTCCATACATAAAGCCCGCGCAATCGCGACCCGTTGCTGTTGTCCGCCAGAAAGCTGGGCAGGGAACTTATCGGCCTGCTCTAGTATGTGAACGCGATCGAGGTATTTGCGAGCTATCTCCTCGGCTTCTGGGCGCGGCATCGACTTAACCCGTCGCAAAGCGAGGGTGCAGTTGTCGATGACTTTGAGATGCGGGAATAGGTTGAAACTTTGGAAGACCATACCAACCTCACGTCGCACAGCTTCGACGGATTTCGCAACGTCTTCCATTTTTCGACCAGCAACGGTGATCGTTCCATCTTTGATTTCTTCGAGGTGATTGATGCATCGGATCAATGTTGACTTGCCTGAACCCGAAGGTCCGCACAGAACAATCCGCTCCCCTTTCCGAACCGTCAGGCTCACATTTTTGAGTGCGTGGAAGCCGCCATACCATTTGTTTATTGCTTGAAGATCGATGAGAATTTCAGTCTCAGGGATATTCAGTTCTACTTTAGCTGACATATTGGCGACTTCCTTTTCTAAACTTGGACTTAGTCTACAGTGAATGACACGCCTTCGACGGGAGCTTCAAACATCGGCTGACCTAGGCCAAACCATTCTTGGTAAAGGGCATCCATGGTTCCGTTCGACTTGATGATTTCAAGGAAGCCATTGATCGTTGTATTGATCGCCGCATCCCCAAGCAACGTACCAACACCTTTGTAGTTCGTCGCAAGGACCAACTTCTCAGAGTACTCACCCGGCGCATTTTCTTCGATGCGTCCAATCGCAAATTGGTTTGCCGCAATTGCATCAACCTGACCTGAAAGTAACGCCTGAATGTTTGCTGAGTCATCATCAAAACTGAGCATGGTCGCGTTTGGTGCCAATTCAGGGATCAGGTTTTCCTGCGAGCTGCCTTTTGGAACACCGATGGTCAGGCTGTTCATTGCTGCAATGTCGGCCACATCCAGGTCGGCAGCAGCGATCAGCGGCATGCTGTCTTCTGCGTATGGGTAGCTGTATTGTAGTGCTTCCGCGCGCTCTGCACTAATGCCAAGTGTTGCGAACAAAGCGTCAACTTTTCCAGTTTGCAGGGCAGCAATGCGGTTCTGGTTCGTCACGATTACTAGCTCAAGCTCAACGCCGAGGTGGTCGGCGAAAAGGTTCGCAAGTGCTGCGTCATAACCATCGTTCTGTCCGGTTGAGTCCAAAAAACCAAAAGGCGGGTTATCGCCTTGGATCCCGATAACAACTGTCCCGCGCTCCATGATATTTCCGAGGGTATCAGCCATTGCTGCGGTAGCGCCAAGGACACCGATAACAGCTGCGGTTGATAGCAGGCCCGTAAAGGACCGGCGTGTAAAGTTAGTTAGTTTCATTTTATTTCCTCCAGTGGTTCACTAATTTGCGGCTTTTGCCGCCTCCTCCCTGTTTGATTAACTAAACAGGATTCTTAAGCCGGATTTTCCGGTCCGTTATTATGTGCCAAGCGACAGTTTGCGTTCCATTGCGCTTCCCCAAATCGACATCGGCCAGCACACGAAAAAGTAGATCACCCCAACAATTCCGTAGACCAATAGAGGTTGGAAAATGAGGTTCGAAACGATCTGACCTGCTCGCGCCAATTCAACAAATCCAACGATTGCGGCCAATGACGTGCCCTTGGTAAGTTGGACAGCAAACCCGATGGTCGCTGGCAGCGAAATCTTAATTGCTTGAGGCAGGATGATGTCTCGCATGCGGGAGATGTACCCAATACCAAGCGCATTCGACGCCTCGGTCTGCCCACGCGGCAGCGATTGAATTGTGCCCCGCCAGATATCGCCCAAGAATGCGCTTGCGTGCGCGGTAAACGCAAAAGAAACAGCAACCCAAGCGTCAACATTGAATTCCATCAACGCCAACCCGTAGAAGATAACAAAAAGCTGCATGAGCAGCGGCGTGCCTTGGAACACCGCGATGTAGGCGGCTGCAGACCAGTTCAGGATGCGTAACGAGCTCACCCTAGCAAGCGCGATGGCGAGGCCAATCACACCACCGCCGATAAAGCTGATGAGCGTAAGCAACAGAGTCCACTTCAAACCTTGTAGAAGGAAGAACAGTTCAGGAGAGCCAAATTTGTCCATCTCATTCACTCATTGGTTGGGATAGTTGAAGAGCCGTCGTCCGAAGACAGCCAGCATGGTCATCATCATCCACGAGATCAGAAGGTAGAGGCCGGTGATCGTGAAATAGACTTCAAAACTACGAAAAGTGGCGGACTCAATACGTTGGGCGAAGTGTGTGAGCTCACTCGCTGAGATAGATGAGCATACCGATGACGTGAGCGTCAGCAGAATAAACTGCGATGTAAGTGCCGGGTAAATCGCCCGCAGCGCTGGCACCAAAACGATATCTCGAAAAATTTGCGCCCGAGAAAGGCCCAAGGCGGCACCAGCTTCGACTTGCCCGCGTGGGATGGATTCGACCCCACCGCGAATAATCTCAATCGCGTATGCACCCCCATTAATCGCGAGCGCTATGATCGCGGTAACCGTCGGGCTAAGCCGCACACCCAGATAGGGTAGGGCAAAAAATAGAAAGAAGATCTGAACCAAAAACGGCGTATTGCGAATGACTTCCACGAAAATGCGAACAGGTATGCGAAAGGCTTTGCGCCCAGACCGCTGCAGTGCGACCCCGCTGACACCAATTAGAAGCGCAAGAAAGATACCAGCAACCGACAAGCCAAGCGTAAACACGACGCCGTAAAGCAGTTCGTCCCATCGTTCGAATACAACGCTGAAATCTAGCTTATTCAACTTTCACCCCTTCCCTGTCACATCGATATTCTGATCTTCGGTACTCACGCCATCCACCTTCCGGCGGGTGGCGCATTCTTAAACGGCGCGTTTAACCGAAAATTTCTTTGAACAGACCGACGGATTCCCGGAAGCCGTCTTCAAAGTTTCCGTTACCGGGGTGGTAAACACTCTCAAACGAAATCACGCCTTCATAGTTATCTCGGCGCAAGGCATCTGCCATCGGCCGGAACTGATCGGCCAGCTGGCCCTCGCCCATTTTTCGGACTTCTAAGGTCGCCTTTGGTGTATCTACTTTTACATCTTTTATATGAATGTGACCCAAGTAACCGTCCCGAACGGCGTCATAACCATCCGGATAGGCGACCTCATGACACCAACAATTGTTTGCTGGGTCCCAAAGCACTTTCAATGTGTCTTTCGCATCTAAATCGTCAATCAATTTGCGCGCGGTATAGTTCGAATTCACCATAGTACCGTTGCCAGTTTCCACAACCAACGTCAGACCTTCAGTTTTCGCAAGCTCAACAGCAGGAGCGATCATCGGCGGCATGGTGTCCCAAGCACCTTTCGCAACGTTCCACTTTTCGGCACCACCATGCCCCCAAAGAATTTGCTCTTTCTTCTGGGTCATAATGCGGACAAGTGGCGAGTCGAGCTCGTGCGCCATTTCCATAACACGTTTGAGCGCATCCATGTGCTTCACATGTAAGGCATCACCAGGGCGGTTTTCAGTCGTCATGCCCGCAAAGACATGCCGCGAAAGACAGGATACAGGTTTGTTATGCTTTTCGAGAGTGGATTTGATCTCAGCAATTTCTTGCGTAGAATGATCTCCGACCTCTTTCTCGCCCACGAACTGCAACTCAGCATACTTAAGTTCGAATTCGTCCATAACCTTAAGAGCATGGCTAAGGTCGCGGCTTACGCCGTCACAAATTAATCCGAGTTTCATAATATTCAAATTCCTTTTTAGCGGTGCAGCTCAGCGCCGTTGATTTCTTCCATGACACGGGTACAGACCCAGTTATCGCCCTCGGGATATTTGGATTTACCTTGGTGGAAAATCTGCATCGCAGTTGATGCCATAAACATCGGCACGCCAATTTCCTCGGCCATATCAAGCGAGATAGTCAGGTCTTTGTGCATCGTTCCGATACCGGATCCCGTGCCTTCGAACTTGCGATCGATGATGTGTTCAAGTGCGGTATTCGCGACACCACAGCCGGCGCCGCTTGTCGAAAAGACATCATACAGCGCTTGGCCCTTTACGCCCGCCTTCGCCGCAAGTGCCGCGGCTTCGAATGTAGCGCCGAAAATCGACCCAATGAGCGTTTGCAGACAGGCCTTCATTACTTGTCCGTCACCGGCGTTTTCACCAACACGGTGAATGGTCTTGGAGACCGCATCCATCACCGGCTTGAACTCATCCAAGATGCTCGGTTGTCCTGCAGCCATCATTGTCAATGTGCCGCCTTGTGCCCCTGGGAAGCCGCCCGACACCGGACTGTCAATTAGTGAAATACCTGACCCTTCCAGAGCCACGCCAATTTCTTTGACCTCTGATGGTTTGATCGTCGCGGTCATAATGATTGCACTGCCTTTGGGCATATGGCTCACAAGACCTCTCTCGCCGAGAATGACAGCCTTAGCCTGATTTCCATTCATAACCATGACGAAAACAGCATCGGCGTTCTGCCCTACTTCCTCGACATTCGCTGCGGGCTTACCACCCATCGCACAAAAGGCTTCGACGCGTGCAGGAGCCAAGTCGAGCCCCGTGACCTCAAAGCCATTCTTGATGAGATTTTTTGCAAGCCCACTGCCCATATCCCCAAGACCAACAACGCCAACCCTTTTCATACTTCTCTCCCTTGCCAGTAACGATTCTACTTTAGTTGAGACGTTCGTAGTATGGGCAACCATTATGCGTCAAGTGAGCATTTAAATGAAACAAGCTTGCTCTATTTCTTCGTTATTTCAATCATTAATCATCAGAAACACACACAACCTATTGTTAAAGTGTAGTTTAAATGATAAATTTGTTGATGCACTCCCTTATGATTTGCAGTATACTTGACGAATGTTGCTCGCGCCAAGTACAAGAATGCGTCAACTCCGGAATGGAAAAACCAAGATATGCCTGAAAAAAATCGAGTTAAGGCGTTGGATATCGCGCTCAAAGCAGGTGTCAGTACTTCAACCGTAGATCGGGTCCTGAATGCACGCGGGCGCGTCAGCAACAAAACCGTAGATCTCGTCATGAAAGCACAGTCAGCTTTGGAAAATGACGGCGACGCGACGTCCGCATTTGCTAAAACCATCGAAGTGATCTTGCCTACCAACGCAGGCAACTCTACTCGGTATTTGGCTGCTTTTCTTAAACTTGCCGGGAAAAAGCGGGGCGTCCAAGTCCGTGTGAATTGGGTCAGTAAGATGAATCCCGGCGCGTTAAGCGCGGCCCTCTTAGAGACTTTGGAGCGCAGCGCTGATGGAATAGCATTCCAAGCGCTGGATCACCCTCTTGTACATGAGGCCGTCAATAGACTTCATTTTGAGGGCGTAACGCTGACGACGATTGTATCTGACCTGACCGGAAATGATGAGATCGGTTATGTCGGAATCGACAATCGCGCAGCGGGAAGAACGGCCGGCCTCCTCATGGGCAATTACTGTGAAGGGGCTGTTGCGGTGGTGTGGAGCGGTCAACTCTCACGGGCGCACGAAGAACGTGAATCGGGATTTCGGGCGCTGATGCGGACAGACTTTCCTGCGATCACAGTAAAGGATGTAAGTGGCGGGAATGACGAACCAAAAGAGAACTTTCGAATAATTAAAAAGCTCCTAGAAAACGATCCTGAAATATCTGGAATCTATTGCGTTGGTGCCGGCCCCTCGGCGATAGTTGATGCCGTATCCGCGACCAAAAAAACAGGTCAGGTCAAGGTGTTTGCACATAATTTGACACATGTAACGCGTGCCCATCTATTAGCGTCTGAAATTGACATCATTATTCACCAAGACATGCAAGAAATAGCCAATTGTACGATTGATAAATTCTTAGGAGAAACGCATCTCGGCAGGCAAACCGTAGCGACACATGTTATTACGCGCGAAAACGTTCTGTATCACCTCGACCTTGCTGATGCGAATGGCAGACTGGAATCCCGAGAAAATAATACTTGAGATTCAATAGTAGGCATCAGCAATGGTTCCGGTCAACCTAACCAGGGTCTTGTGATCAACGCTCGCGGCCAAGGGCAAAAAACAGCCCCCCCGAAACGAACCGGTCCAGAAAGGGTAGTTTGGATTCCACCCACTTGTCCCTGACTGAATGGCTGGTTTGGAGTAAATCGCTGCGCTGCAGAAATTTCTGTGCGGCGCGCACGAGTAGTTTCTGCACTTGCATTCGCCGCGTGAGCAAAGGTCGGCTCCATCCACAGAGAAGACCTCGGTGCAAAACACAGCGAAGGGCCGCTTCCCGCCCTTCATGTAGAAATTTTCATGGCGCAGCATCTGTAACTATCGGCCCATATCCTTGCGAGTGATGCTGTCAAACGGATTCTGAAACAGTCTCAGTATGGCCTTAAATGCCGGAACTTATTTCGCATAAAGTTGATGCCACTCGGCGAGAGCGGCGGCAAACAACGGGCCAAATCTGTTCCACCAAAATCGAACCGTTTCATGGCTGATGTCGATGCCCCGTTCGTGCAAAAGATCCTCTACATTCCGAAGCGACAACGGGAAACGGACATACATCATTACGGCCAGACGGATGATCTCAGGGTTCGTCTTGAAGTAGCGAAAAGGGGAACGTTTTGTCATCCCACGACGCTAATTGCTCACCCTGCCCGCCTCAACCGATTTTGCTCTGACAGTGATATCCGGGCTATGAAGCGACCATCAATCACGGGCCGATCGCTTCGTTTTTGGGGGTGCCCCCCGTCACATTGAGCCGACTGCGTCACGGCAGCGGTGCTCAATAAATTTTGACTGGCGTTCAGTCTTAAGACATGTGCCGCGCAAGTTCGGCTTCGAGTTCATTGACCTTCGCTTTCAGAGACAGAACCTCATGATCTACTTCAGCCCGCGTATAGCGTGGCGTAATGTGCTGCGGGCAGTTCCAGTCAAATGCCTCGACAGATATCATCAATCCACGTTCAGCATGCGCTCGGTAGCTGCTTTCCGTTTCCAAATTCTTCAGTAAGTCTTGTTCCGACGGATCAACGACGCGCATCCTGCCCAACAGCTTAAGGCGCGTCTTGCTTGGATAATCCATGAAGAACAGTGAAACACGGTCGTTCTCGCTTGCATTCCCAACGCTCACGTATTGTCGGTTACCGCGAAAGTCGGAAAATCCAACTGTTTTCTCATCGAGGATCTTTACAAAGCCAGCCGGTCCGCCGCGATGTTGCACATATGGCCAGCCAGTTTCGCTGACGGTTGCCATATAAAAACTATCGCGCGCGGCAATGAATTGGGCTTCGTTCGGCCCAAGGATGTCGTTGTAATCAGCACCTCCATCCATGCGCGCGTACGCGTTACGCGACCCCTCATTTGATTGGATTTCCCTCACAGCGTCAGTGAAAGCGAGTTCCGCAAATTTATGTCCCATCGGCGGGTCCTTCTATTGTCGGTTAAAGACCGAGTTCGGTTAAGCTGGGGTGATCGACAGGGCGCGGTCCCTGAGGCCAATGAAACTTGCGATCTGCGTCATCAATTTGCAGATCATTGATGCTTGCATAACGAAGTTGCATCAAACTGTTGGCATCAAATTCCCAATTTTCATTTCCGTATGAGCGGAACCAGTTGCCATCGGCGTCGCGCCATTCATAGGCAAAACGAACTGCAATTCGGCTCCCATCATGTGCCCAAAGTTCCTTGATCAGGCGGTATTCAAACTCTCTTTCCCATTTCTCAGTGAGGAACTTTTGAATCTCAACGCGCCCTTTTGGAAACGATGAACGATTTCTCCAAATACTGTTGACGGTGTATGCCAACGATATCTTTTCTGGCTCTCTGGAATTCCAACCATCCTCTGCCACGCGGACTTTCTCAGCTGCTGTTTCAATCGTAAACGGGGGCATCGGTAGGCGCTGTGACATGACATTCTCCGTGGGTTAAGGGGGACGGTGCAGAAAGAACCCCTGCACCGCAATTGTTTAGTTGGTCAGGTTTTCGGACAAGAAATTCCGAATTATCCCAGCAACTTCTGGCCCATGGGATTCGAGAATAAAGTGACCGGCATCAATCATGTGTACTTCTGCATCGGGTAGATCTTGGAGGTAAGGCGTTGCGCCTGCAGCAGGAAAGATGTGGTCATTTCCACCCCAAACGATCAACGTAGGTGGTTGGTACTGTGCAAAGAACTCCTGAAACTCCGGGTACAGTTCAACATTTGTCCGGTAGTCATAGAATAGGTCGAGTTGGATTTCCTGATTTCCAGGACGATCCAAATAAGCTTGATCAAGCATCCATGCATCGGGGCTGATCCGGCTCAAATGGCTTTCAGGCACGCCGTGGGTATATTGCCATTCGGTCGCGCCGACGTTCAGAAATCCACGCAGCGGTTCGCGTGTTTCATCAGTCGGATCGGCCCAGTTGGTGCGAAACACGTCCCAGAATTCAAGCAGGCCTTCTTCATATGCATTACCATTTTGAATGATGAGGGTTTCGATGGCCTCTGGCTCCTTCAAGGCAAGCCGATAGCCAACTGGTGCCCCATAATCCATGACGTACAAGCTGTATAATTCGAGCCCCAGTGTATCTGTGAAGCCATCCATAAGGTCCGCATAGTTGGCAAATGTGTAGTCGAATTCCGCGCGGTCCGGCATCGCGCTGCGACCGAAACCCGGATAATCTGGGGCGATGACGTGGTATTCATCTGAAAGTTCTGGAATGAGATCGCGGTACTGCTGCGACGACGTGGGGAAGCCATGCAAAAGCAGAACGACTGGTGCGTCTGGATTGCCAGCCTCACGGTAGAAGATGTCCTGACCATCGATGTTCACCGTATTGTAACGAACTGATGTCGCGCCCAGGGCCGTGATAGATGTAGAGAGTTCTTCGGCAGCTGCTAGCGTTGGTGCTGTCGCAAACTGCGCTGCTAATCCAAGTGAGATCAGGCCTGCGAGAGTGATTGGTTTGAGTGTATTGGTTTTCATTTCGATGTCCTTCGCTGTGATGCCGCTGGGTTAAAGTCATGTTGTTGCGGCGCTTGGATTTGTTCTACCCTCCTTTCAAATCTGGAAGAATTCTGATAATTGCTAATTCATTATTGCAAAAAGTGGAATAAATGGACCGCATACTACAAATGGAAGTCTTCGCCGCAATCAACGATAGCGGCAGTTTTGTGCAGGCGGCCAACCGGCTTCGGATGTCACCACCTGCCGTCACCCGCGCGATGAATGCGCTGGAGGACAGGTTGGGCGTTCAGCTTCTCACGCGATCAACACGACAGCTTTCGCTAACGGACCCAGGTACAAGGTTTTTGGATTCCTCTCGTCGTCTGCTTTCGGAGATCGAAGCAGCCGAAAAACAAGCCGTTGGCGAGATCGGTGTCGCGCAGGGCCACTTGACTGTGTCGGCTTCGATGACATTCAGCCGGATGATTGCGGCACCTGTCGTGCGAGAGTTTCTTGCAGCGCACCCCAGAATATCTGTGTCGTTAGTCGCGTTGGATCGCGTGGCAAACTTGGTTGAAGAAGGGATCGACGTCGCGGTCAGAATTGGCGGTCTGCCAGATTCAAATTTGATGGCAAAACGCTTGGGGAATGTTCGCCGACTTTTTGTTGCAAGCCCCGCGTATCTGGAACGATGCGGCGTACCCACAGAACCGTCGGACTTGAAAACGCATTCCATCATCGGTTTTACCGGAACAATGTCCAGCCACGACTGGCACTATAAAACGGAATCGCAGCGTGGTCATGTCCAGCTGCACCCTCGGCTCGAAGTGAATGACGCGTCAACGGCACTTACAGCAGCCTCGGACGGAGAAGGTATTACTTTAGCACTTTCGTACATGGTCGCCGAACAAGTACGGAACGGCGAATTGGTGCCAGTTCTCTCAGAGTTTTTGCCACCGGCAGAGCCCATTCACCTTGTTTACCCGCAAAGCAAACTCGTCGCGCCGAAAGTGCGGGCCTTTCTGGAATTTTCAGCTGATCGGCTCAGGAAAGCAATTGGAGATACCGAGCTTTTGTTGGGCTAAAGCAAATACTGACACCCCTACCCTATTACAAACAGCTTTAGATCCGAACCTAGCTGGCTACTGGTAACAGCATAGTATCCAACCCAACGTTTGGAGTTCACTTTACCAGAATAAATCTAATCTGGAACAGGCGTAGCACCGTCAATCAAACCCTTTGACTTGAGTGTTGCCCAGAATTCACCAGACCCTCCGTGCCAATAAGCGTGAGACAATTGACTGGCTAAAGTTTACACTTGAGGGCGTAGGAGAACCCCCTCTGTCAGGGATGTTGTCTGCTGCTCTATTTTTCTCTAATTTTCAGGTGGGCGGATTAGGACAATGACATGGGATATTCACTGGAACGAAAAGCAGCTGTGCTGAAACGGATGCTTCCGCCGAACAACGTGGCTATTCGGCAGCTTTCGCAGGAGGAAGGGATTTCGGAGGCGACGCTTTTCTCTTGGCGTGCTCAGGCGCGCAACAAGGGGCAGCTTTTGCCTGACGCTGATGCGAGCCCTGAGGGCTGGTCTTCACGTGACAAGTTTGCGGCGGTGTTGGAAACTGCTGCGCTGAACGAGGCTGACCTAGCCGAATACTGCCGCAAACGCGGCCTTTACCCGGCGCAGATTGCCATGTGGCGAGTTGCTTGCGAGCAGGCCAACGACTGGGACCGCACGAGTGCAGCACGTCTTGTGCGTGCGACCAAGGAAGACAAGAAACGGATGAAAGATTTGGAACGCGAGCTTGCTCGCAAGGATCGCGCACTGGCCGAAACTGCAGCACTGCTTGTTCTTCGAAAAAAGGCCTCAGCGATCTGGGGGGACGAAGAGGACGCATGATCAGCACCCCAGATCGCCAAACCGCAGTTGCTCTGATCAATGAGGCCGTCACCGCAGGAGCGAGGCGCGCCAAAGCCTGTTCCGAGTTGGAAATCAGCGAACGCACTCTGCGGCGCTGGACAAAAGACGGCGAGGTTCGCCCTGATAAGCGCCCCCTCGTGCCGCGTGCGGAACCAGCAAACGCGTTGAGTACGGCAGAACGCGCGGCTGTTCTAGATGTCTGTAATTCAAAGGAGTTCTCTAGCCTTCCCCCAAGTCAGATTGTGCCAAAGCTAGCCGATCAGGGTCGATATCTGGCCTCGGAATCGAGTTTCTACCGCATTTTGCGCGCCAATGGATTGCAGCATCACCGGGGTCGAGCCAAGTCCCCAGTCAAGCGTAAGAAGCCCACAAGCTATCAGGCCAGTGCGCCCTGTGAGGTCTGGACCTGGGACATTACCTGGATGCCGGGACCTGTCGCAGGCATGTTCTTTTATCTGTATCTGATCGTGGACATCTTCAGCTGGAAGATCGTGGGCTGGGAGGTCCATGAGCGTGAAAGTGCGGATCTGGCTGCCATTCTGATCCGGCAAGCAGTGCTAGCGGAGGGCTGTCAGTTGCGCCCCTTGGTTCTGCACGCTGACAACGGCAGTCCTATGAAGGGCGCCACGATGAAGGTGACGATGGAAAAACTAGGGATCACGGCCTCCTACAGTCGCCCTCGCGTGAGCAACGACTACCCTTTCTCAGAGGCGTTGTTCCGAACCTGCAAATACCGCCCGGACTGGCCGACCAAGGGCTTTGCCACCAAGGCGGATGCTCAAACCTGGGTCCAAACCTTCGCTGGTTGGTACAATAGTGAACACCTGCACAGCGCCATCCGCTTCGTCACGCCGAATGCGCGCCACGCAGGTCATGATCGTGCAACGCTCACAAATCGTGCCAATCTCTATGCCACTGCTCGCGCGCAAAACCCGCAACGCTGGTCAGGAAAAACCCGAAACTGGCAACCAGCAGGACCCGTCTGGCTGAACCCAGAAAACGAAATCAGCGCCTCTGAAATCAGAGACGCTGCATGAAATCGGCGGACAACACCTTTGACAAACACCGAGAACGAACCCATGGTTATGCCTTCACAATCACCACTTTCGCCAGATGCTGGATCTGGAGCCGTTTTGGCCCCGACGTCGCCTCCCCGCGTTGTTAATGCGCCGTTGGCTCCCACAGCGGAACTGACGAGCATCCCGAAGCGACGCAACTTCACAGCCAAATACAAACTGCGCATTCTGGATGAGACGGACCAAGTGGCAGACACTGGCGGGGTTTCCGCCATTCTACGGCGGGAGGGGCTTTATTCCTCTGCACTGACCGATTGGCGCCGTGCGCGGGCGGCCGGCACATTGGGTGCATTGCAGCCAATGCGCCGTGGCCCACAAAAGGCACCTGCCAATCCATTGCAAGCTGAGCTGGCTAAGGCCAACCGTGAGGTGACAGCCTTGCGGCGCCGTCTGGATCAGGCGGAAGCCATCATTGCCATCCAAAAAAAAGTGGCGGGACTTCTGGACGAGATGGAGCAGACGCAAG
Organism: Octadecabacter arcticus 238; assembly: GCF_000155735.2. Taxonomy (GTDB): domain Bacteria; phylum Pseudomonadota; class Alphaproteobacteria; order Rhodobacterales; family Rhodobacteraceae; genus Octadecabacter; species Octadecabacter arcticus. The sequence continues at coordinate 1,785,975 of NC_020908.1, read as the reverse complement.
AGCGCAGCGGCAAATCATGATGGCCGTCGCGATTGCATTGCCCACCGGCAGCGGCTTGACCTCGGCTGTCTGCGCCGCGCTATCATTATCGCGCGCGAGCGTTCTTCGACAGCGTGCGGCGCTGACGGCACCACCACGCACACGCCCACCGCGCGCAGCGTCTTCGCGGGCTCTACCGGAAAGGGAAAGAGACCAGGTATTGCACCACCTGCGCGAACCCCGCTTTGCGGATCAGACGCCCACAGAGGTCTTTGCCACCTTGCTGGATGAAGGCACCTATCTGTGTTCAATCCGCACGATGTATCGGATATTGGCCGCGCAGGGCGAAGTTGGCGAACGCCGCCGACAGCGCACACATCCCGTCTATCAAAAGCCTGAACTTCTAGCTGAAGCCCCCAATCAGGTCTGGTCTTGGGACATCACCAAGCTGAGGGGCCCGGTGAAATGGTCCTACTTCTATCTCTATGTCATCCTCGACATCTTCAGCCGCCGCGTTGTTGGCTGGCGCGTCGAGCACGCGGAGAGCGCCAGCCAGTTCAAAGAGCTGTTCATCGACGCGATGGAAAAACACGAGGTTCCACGCGATCAGCTGACATTGCATGCAGATCGCGGTGGGCCCATGAAGGCAAAGACGACAGCCCTGATGCTGGTTGATCTTGGTGTGCTCAAGTCCCACAGTCGGCCCCACACCTCAAACGACAACCCGTTCTCCGAAGCCCACTTCAAAACACTGAAATATCAGCCAGAGTTCCCCAAGAACTTTGAAACCATCGAGCAGGCTCGCGCATTCTGCCGCAGGCTCTTTGCATGGTATAACCAAGACCATCATCACGCCGGGATTGGTCTGATGACGCCCGACCAAATCCATTTTGGGCAGGCCCAAGAAATCTACACCGCGCGACAAGCAACACTAGACGCGGCATTCCTCGCCACGCCCGAACGCTTCGTACACAAACCACCAAAACCGCCTCAAATCCCGACCGCCGTCTGGATCAACCCACCAAAACCAACCGAAGAAACCCAAGCCTAAAGTCCAAAAGCCACTGTCTCAAAGTCGTTGACACGTTCCGAGAGATCGGCGTTGAAAACCAATCGACGATCTGTTGAAGTTCGGTCTTATCCCGCGGACCCGGAATGACCGAGGTGACGATGTCATTCCCAAGCGGAAACTGCAGCGCAGCTGCAGCCAGCGGGACCGAAAATTCATCGGCAACTGCGCTCAGGGCTCTAGCCCTATTGATGACTTCGTCCGGTGCCCTGGCGTAGTTCCACATGTCCCGTCCTGCTAAAATTCCGGAATTGAACGGGCCACCGCAGATGATCGTGGTTCCTGCTTTGCGGCACGCGGGGAAAAGCGTGTCTAAAGCGGTCTGTTCTAGGAGTGTGTACCGACCAGCAAGAAGGAAAACGTCCCACTCACCAATCCCAAGCGCATCTATGCAGACCTGGTTTTCGTTGACTCCTAAGCCGATCGCCTTGACCTGACCAGTCTTGCGCAGCTCATCCATCGCTCGATAACCACTATGGGCGAGATCTCTGAAGTGACGCTCGTTTTCTTCACCATGCTGGAACGCCCCGATGTCGTGGACCAAAAGGATATCGATGCGCTCGAGCCCAAGTCGTTGGAGATTGTCCTCAAAGGCACGCATAATCCCATCGTAGCTGTAGTCGTAAACAACATTGAACGGCAGCGGGTCGACCATGCCAAAATCCATTGGGTTGCTAACAGCCCCGGGTTTCAGGAGCCTTCCAACCTTGTCTGAAAGTACGTGCCCGTTGCCGCGCAGGGTGTCACCCATCACGCGTTCTGACCGTCCAAATCCGTACCAAGGGGCAGTGTCGAAGTAGCCAATTCCGGCATCCAGTGCGGCCTGGATCAACTCCACCGCTTGACCGTATTCAAGATCGACGAAGTTCCCCCCGAGCGGTGCCCCACCCAACCCCAGAGTTTCGATCATCAGCCCAGTACGCCCGACCTGTCGCTTTTCCATTATCTCAATCCGATCTTCGTGCTCTTGGTGTTCGTTGGGCACAGCTTAGTATTCCAAGGAGTGCAGCGCCACACCGAACGCGAGTACGGAATGGCACAGGACAGGTTGCGCAATAACAACAACAAGAACCCAAATCATAACCTTACAAAATTTCCGTCTGTCACACGTAACGGGGTGCGCATTTCCCCTGTGAGGGAAAGGCTCGCAAAGGACCCAAACACTTCAAGATTACACGTTAAATTCTGCCACAAAGGGCGGATTGCGGTCATTCGCGGAGGTGGGCCCTGAGGTCTTCTCTGCGGATCTTTCAGACCTTCGCTGCAAGTGCGCTAATGTCCGCTTCGGTGAAGCCGTTCAACAAACGGTCGTTTTTGGTCGATCTATCGACTACACCGAACATCCATTTTGAAGCCCATCATGCTCAGAGCAGGCCAAGCACGACACCGCCGGATGCCATCAGCACAACGATGATCCACGGCGGCGCCTTCCAGACCGTAAGCAGGATGAAGCCTGTCAGGCCGAGCGCGAAGTCATAGGGCGTGACAATAGCGCTCGTCCAAACCGGATTATAGAGCGCCGCCCCGAGGATCCCCACGACAGCGGCGTTTGCGCCCCGCATCGCAACCTGTGCGACAGGGCGCGACCGAAACGCGTCCCAGAAGGGCAGTGCGCCAACTAGAAGCAGAAAGCCCGGCAGGAAAATCGCGAAAAGTGCGATAGTTGCCCCGACAAGACCGTTTGGCCCCTGCCCCATGACCGCACCGAGATAGGCAGCGAAGGTGAAAAGTGGCCCTGGCACGGCCTGGGCCACACCGTATCCGGACAGGAAGGCATCATTGTTGACCGCGCCGGACGTCACAACTTCAGCCTGCAAGAGGGGCAGCACGACATGGCCGCCGCCGAAAACAAGCGACCCTGCCCGGTAGAAGGAGTCAAACAGGGCAACGCCCTGCGTTATCCCGGCAACAAAGGGCAACAGGAGCAGGAGGAGGCCAAACAGCACCAGCGACATCGCCCCCACTCGTTTCGATACGCGAAACGTCAGGTGTCCGACTGCGGAACTGGGGGCGGCGCGGCATAGCCAGAGACCCGCGATACCGCCAATGAGGATAGCGGCCACTTGCCCAATCGAGCCTGCCACGAAGATCACGATCAGAGCGGCTGCAAGAGCGATGCTTGCGCGCTCGCGATCGGGCGCAAGGCTGCGCGCCATTCCCCAGACGGCCTGTGCCACAACGGCGACGGCCACGACCTTGAGGCCGTGGATCAGCCCTCCACCAACCGGTCCATCGAAAGCGGAAGCGCCAAAGGCAAACAAGACCAGAAGCAGGGCTGAAGGAAGGGTGAACGCAGCCCATGCGGCCAACGCCCCAAGGGGGCCGCCACGCAATAGGCCAAGTGCAAACCCGACCTGGCTACTCGCGGGGCCGGGAAGGAACTGGCAGAGCGCGACAAGATCGGCATAACCCGCCTCATCAATCCACTTTCGGCGGATGACCAACTCGTCCCGGAAATATCCCAGATGCGCGATGGGGCCGCCGAATGACGTGAGGCCAAGTTTCAGGAAGGCACGAAAAACCTCGCACGCCGTCCCTTGAGGCGTCGCATTCTCGGCCTCTCTCATTTTTTGTCCGCCCTCATGAAGCAGCCCCCGAATTTTTCGGTACTTGTGACAGCGCCTAAACGTCTTAAACCATTTAGAAATTTAATTGAAAACAGCTTTTACCCTGAAACCATCGTTATGTTGGAGTCAGAGCGATGACAGTTTTTTCCGCACCAAAAACGCTCGTTTGTGGAACGCTTGCAAAAGTCCTCATTTAACGCTGCCACAAACCCCGTTCAAAACCCAAGTGGTTGTTGAACGTTTTTGCCTCTACCTTCATAGCCGACATTCGCTGCGCGTTGCCCCAAGGGCCGCAATTGGTGTAGGTTTCTCGGACGCCACGCGCGAGGTTTGGGTGACGCGGAACATTGCCTGGCGTCGGAGAAGCGCTCAAGCGGGAAATCGCGGGGTTGGTCTGGGTGGATCGATTGTTGCTATGGGGATTTGCGCAATGCGTGTGTTTTCGCCCGGAGCTGACAGGCCAGTTTGGCGGGGCGCATTGAGTTAAGCGCAGCGCCGGTTTTGCCTGCTGTTGGTTGAAACTCACGGTATTTTGTCGGCGTCACCATGTTTTGCCACGCTGATCGCTTGATCAAAGCATGCCGATTGGTTCGCAGGAGATATAGCGAGCGGCCGAGGGTGTCGTTCGTGATGTGCGGCGCGCGCGTCATGCAGCAGCCCTTTGTGTTTTTGGCGGCGCTCTGGGATGTTGGGCTGGTGCGATTGTGTCGACGATTATCAACTGCCCGCCACAACATGGGCAAGGCAGAGCAAGAACACGAGGAGGTTCATCTGCATCGTTGATGGTGTTGCCTTTATCGTGCTCCTTGTGAGGGGTTTTGGCCCCCAGCAGTTGCCGGATCCGCGCGATATTGGCCGTGCGGTTGCTATTCCCATAGAACCCATAATGTCGGATGCGGTGCTGGCCTCTGGGCAGCACGTGGATCAGGAACCGGCGAATGAACTCATTTGTGGATCAGGAACCGGCGAATGAACTCATTTGTGGATAAGGACATGGTCGTGTGGCGGCCCGCACCTTTGAGGCGATAGTCCTTGGCGCGGAAGGTGACGTTTTGCGCATCGAAACGGATCAACCGGCTGTTTGAAATGGCAATCCGATGTGTGTAGCGCGATAGGTATGCCAGCACCGCTTTTGGCCCGGTGAAGGGTTCTTTGGCGTAGACCACCCATTCGATTTTACGCAGCGGTTGCAGGAAAGTGTCAAAGACATTTCGATCTGCAAGGTTTGTGAGATCGCCGAAGAATTGCAGTTTCCCGGCCTTATGCAGCTTGGCCAGCCCTTCCAGAATGAGCCGCCGATACAAGCGGGATAGAACGTGGACAGACAGGAAGAAGTTCTTGCGGCAGGCGATCCATTTTGAACCATCTGTCGAAAGCCCTCCCCCCGGCACGATCATATGGACATGGGGGTGGTGGGTCATCGCCGAGCCCCAAGTGTGAAGGACCGACGTTATGCCAACCTTTGCCCCCAGATGTTTAGGATCAGCGGCGATTCTGACCACAGTGTCCGCGCTTGCCCGCATCAGAAGATTATAGATCTCGCGTTTGTTCTGATATGCGATGTCAGCAATCTGCTTTGGCAAGGTGAAGACCAGATGGAAATACCGCACAGGCAGCAGTTCAGCCTCACGTGCCGCAAGCCATATCTTCGCTGCACCCGCCTGGCATTTTGGGCAGTGACGGTTGCGGCATGAGTTGTAGGCGATATGCTCATGCGCGCAGTCGGCGCAGCGCGCGACATGACCGCCAAGCGCCGCGGTTCGACAGCGCTCAATCGCACTCATGACTTTGAACTGGTTCAGGCTGATGTGTCCTGCGTTTGCGGCACGCCAAGCAGCACCATGGTCACGGAAGATATCCGCGACCTCCAGTGATCGACTGGGCATGGTGGCCTATGAAGGCTTAGGCTTGCCCTTCTTCCGCTTGGCTCCATTCAGATCATCCAGCGGACTGTCCACTGCCGCAATCATGCCCGTGGCAACGCTGGCATAGCGCGCAGTAGTTGTCAGTTTGGAATGCCCGAGCAAGGCTTGGATCACTCGGATATCGACGCCGCGCTCCAACAGATGGGTTGCAAAACTGTGCCTCAACGTGTGCAGCGTGACCGGTTTGGTGATCCCGGCTTCCCGCGCGGTCTCTTTAAATAGCCGCGATATCTGTCGCGCTGAGAGGTGTTTGCCGCGATAGCCGGGAAAGAGGACCCGCTCGGGTGCAGGAACATCCTTGTCCTGACCGGTCGGCCGTTCTTTCCACCAGTCGCGCAGCAGGCTCAAAATATCGACAGGCAGCATGACGATGCGATCCTTGCGCCCCTTCGATTGCACGATGCGGATGATTTCCTGATCGCTATCAATATCACCAACTTTGAGCCGCACGACCTCGCCCGCACGCATCCCGCAGCCATAAGCCAGCGACAACATCACGCGCGCCTTCAGGCTCGGAGCCATAGCCAGAATGCGTTTAATCTCCTTTTTGCTCAGCACCAGTGGCACTTTCACCGGTTCCTTCAAATGGAAGATCTCGGCCACAAGATCATGCCGTCGAAGGGTCACGCGGAGCAGAAACTTGACCCCTGTCATCGTTTGGTTTCGGGTGCAGATGCTGACGCCGCTCTCGATCAGGTGTTGTTGGAAATACTTCACATCGTCTGGCGTGGCCGTCTCTGGCGAGCGCCCTAACCAAGCCGCAAAACGCTTACAGGCGCGCAGGTGACTACTCTGTGATGCAGGGCCGAGATTGCGCCCTGACATATCGGAAATCATGCGCGCACGAAGGGGCGTCGTTGGTGTCGATTGTTGAATGTTCATCGGAATATCCTCTGTCAATCGAGGCAAAATCACCTCGACCAACAGCACACACCCAAAATCTAGAATCGCGCAACAAATCCCTGTTAAGCCCTACACCCGCAGCAAGCGCCCCTATCGCGGAGCGATTTAGTGCCTGAGCCCAAAGTGACTAATGCTGCACGATGCACGAAGGTCCGCTTTAGAGGATTGAAACCAACACGATGATGACACGACTTAGAGTATGTCGCCACCGACAAAAATCATAACTATCCGCAATACCAATTCCAAGTTGCAATCATCCAATCGCTCCTCGCATTTGCGACGAGGAAACTAAAGCTACAAGATTGTTGACAATCTTCAATTGATCACTGACGATGTCTTGAAGCATAGGACACCATATGATCGCATCCCCCCTGAAACGTGAGACGATGAGCGCGCAAATCGCAGCACTGCTAAGGCGTGCCATTCTTAAGGGCGAGCTAGAGCCGGGTGCGCCAGTGGTCGAAAGTACTCTTGCACTTCGCCTTGGCGCAAGTCGCGGCCCGCTACGCGAGGCGATGCGTCAATTGATTGATGAGGGGCTTTTGGTCAACGTTCCATATACTGGCACACGCGTCGTCGATATCTCACTTGAGGATATCAACGATATCTACGCCATGCGGACCTGCCTTGAACAATTTGCGTTCGAGGCCGTTTGGCCGCACCGTAGCGAACAGTTTAAGGCTGAGCTCCTGGTTAGAAACGCCGCACTGAAAACGGCTGTGGATCAGGGCGATCACGTTGCCGCTATCGAGGCCGAGCTTGATCTGCATGGGCTGGTTTATGAGCATTCTGGCAATCGAATTCTTCTGAATACATGGACGGGATTGCGCGGACATCTTCAAATGTATTGGGCATCACATCACCGCGCGCACGGCACGACCGGGCCCAAACGCGAAAGCCACGATGACTATGTAAGCTTTGCGTTGGGTGAAAGTCTCAGCGCAATGAAAGACGAGCTGCGCGATCATATGCGTCGTGGATTGGAAACGACCAAAACCTTTGTCCAAACCCGCAATGCGGCCAAGGCGAAGTAAAATAACTATAAACCAGCAAGGAGATGGACATGAATAGACGTATGATGTTGGCGGCGGCTGCTGCCGTTGCGGTCATGGCAGGGGGCACAACAGCCCAAGCCCAAGACAGCACAATGGACCAAGTGATGGACAACGGCGTGTTGCGTGTTGGCGTGACGCAGGCCCCGCCATGGTATTCCAAAGACATCGCCAGCGGTGAATGGACAGGCGGTTTGGGCGTGTCCATGGGCGAAGCGATGGCCGAAACGCTGGGCGTTACATTTGAACCTGTCGAAGTGACCTGGGGCACAGCCGTTGCCGCCCTTCAGGCCAATCGCATCGACATGATGTTCGTCCTCGACGCGACGGATGCACGCAAAGAAGCGGTGAATTTCCCAGAAACACCGCTGCTGTATTATTCGCTGGCCGTATTGGCGCGCGATGATCTTGAAGTCACCAATTGGGAAGACCTGAACTCCCCCGATATCAGTATATCTGTGCCACAAGCGTCCAGCATGGATGCGTTTTTGACAGAAAATGCGCCAAACGCAGATATTCAGCGGTTTCCAGGCAATGCAGAAGCCATCGCCGCGTTTCAGGCCGGTCGCGTAGATGCGGTAACGCTATTCCACCCGCCGCTGATCGCGGCACGCCAGAAACTTGGAGCAGGCCAGATTGTTGTGCCACAACCGGTTGAATCGCGTCCGTCTTCGGTTGCTGTTCGTCAGGAAAGTGACACTGCCTTCGTAGATTGGGTCAACGAGCAGATCGACGGGTACTACACCAGCGGCCAGACCCAGCAGTGGTACGAAGAGTTCTTGTCAGACTTCGGCCTTGATCCGGCAACTGTTCCCGCGATCATGCGCGAACGCCTGTAACCGAACCGGCAGGGCGAACAGATTATGTATGAATGGGACTTCACCTCCGTCATCGAGAATTCGGACCTGCTGTGGCAGGGTCTTCTCGGGACGTTGGCGATCACGGGCACAGCGCTGGCCTTCGGGCTGCCGCTGGGCTTGATCCTCGCACTGTCACGGCTATCGCCACGGCGTTGGCTTGCGTGGCCTGCGGGATTTGTGATCGAGTTCTTTCGAACAACGCCCCCACTTGTACAGCTATTCTGGTTCTTTTTCGCCCTGCCGATCCTAATGGATATCCAGATGACGCCCTATCTCGCGGCGGCCATCACATTTTCCATCCAGTCCTCGGCATTCTTTGCGGAAGTGTTTCGCGCTGGTATTGTCTCAATCGAGAAAGGCCAATGGGAAGCGGCCCGCGCGATCGGTATGCAGCGGCCACAGGCCATGCGTCGGATTATTCTGCCGCAGGCAGTCAAACGGATGATCCCGGCCTTTACGGAACGCGCAATCGAGCTGATGAAAACCACCACATTGGTCGCGACCGTTTCTTATGCGGATTTGCTTTATCAAGCCAATGAATTGGCCCAGAAAACCTTTCGACCGATTGAGGTGTTTACCGTCACGGCGTTGATTTATTTTTTCGTTATCTTTGGACTTAGCCTTTGCGTGCAAGCGGTCGAACGCCGTCTTGCCGTAAGCGGCGACAGTACGGTGCGCTGATATGGATTATGTCTGGGATTTTGGGTCTGTTTGGGAATATCGCGCGGCGCTGTGGACAGGGCTGATCAATACAGTGCGCATTTTCGCCATATGCTTTGTGACGGGTTTGTCCCTTGGGCTGATGATGGGTTTGGCGCGCTACTCGGTGCGGCGCTGGCTACGCTGGCCCGCGGCTTGTTTTATCGAATTTTTCCGAAACACACCGGTCCTTGTCCAGATATTTTGGTTCTACTTCGCCTTTCCGATCCTCGCACCATTCGAGATTTCGGCGCTGATGGCGGCGGCGCTTGGCATCACCCTGAACTCTGCGGCGTTTTCGGCAGAAATTTTTCGCGGTGGTATTCAATCCATTGATCCCGGCCAATGGGAAGCAGGGCGCGCGATTGGCATGCGCCACCGCGAAATAATGGCACGGATCATTCTGCCCCAAGCTGTGCGCAGGATGCTTCCAGCGCTTACAAATCGCGGCATCGAAATTTTTAAAATGACAACGCTTGCTTCGGCAATTGCTTACGCTGATGTGCTGCATCAGGCGCGGCTGATTGCATCGGTCAATTATAACCCGATCGAAGCCTACACCGTTGTTGCAATTGCTTTTTTTGTAATCCTCTATCCAATCGTGCGCGCGACCTATGTGCTTGAACGACGCATGGCCAAGGGAGACTGAATTGATGTCCGAAAACCCCATTCTGACCATTCGCGATCTACACAAGTCGTTTGGCGACAACCACGTTCTGCGCGGCATCGATCTCGATGTGAAGCAAGGCGATTGTATCGCAATCCTTGGCGCATCCGGATCAGGCAAAAGCACGTTCCTTCGTTGCCTAAACTTTATGGAAACCCCATCAGATGGTGAGATTACGCACGCCGGTAAAACCATTGGAACGGTCCGCGCGGGCAAACCACGCCACTACCCCGAAGCTGAACTAACGAAGGTGCGCCAAAAGGTCGGGATGGTGTTTCAGCAATTCAACCTGTTCCCCCACATGACGGTCCTGGGCAATGTCATTGAGGGCCTGCGTATTGTGCAGGGCATGGACAAAGCAAGTGCACAAACCCGTGCCCACGAAGAACTCGCCCGTGTTGGGTTGGCGGAAAAAGCCAATGAATACCCGTCACGCTTGTCTGGTGGTCAAAAACAACGGGTCGCCATTGCGCGTGCATTGGCACTTGCTCCCGATTTGATGTTGTTTGATGAACCGACATCCGCGCTTGATCCCGAATTGGTGGGCGAAGTTTTGAATGTGATCCGTGGGATCGCTGATGAAGGTCGCACTATGTTGCTAGTCACCCATGAGGTCGGGTTTGCATATCACGTGGCCAACCGTGTGATCTTCATGGCCGACGGGGTTATTCAGGAAGAAGGACCGCCCGAACAAGTCCTCAAGAACCCGCAAAACCCCCGCACGCAAGCCTTTCTGGCACGTCACAAACAATTTGAATTCTGAACAGGACCAACACATGAACGACGCCAGTAAAGACAGCTCACAAAGCTACGCCCCAGATGCCCGCAATGACACCGCCAAAATCTACGTGAACGGACAATTTTTCGCCCGCGACAAAGCGATGATCCCCGTTTTTGACAGCGGGTTCGTTCTGGGCGATGGCGTTTGGGAAGGTATACGCCTCGTGAAAGGCAATCTTCTGGCCGTCGATGAACACATGGTACGGCTCTATGAAGGTGCAAATTCCATCCAACTTGATATAGGAATGGACCGTGACGCCCTGATTGGCGAAATCTGGAAAACGCTACACCACAACAAGATGGAGGACGGCGTCCATATCCGGATGATGATTTCGCGCGGTTTGAAATCCACGCCAAATCAGGATCCACGGTTTATCATTGGCAAAGCGACGATCGTTATTGTTGCCGAATACAAGCAGCCCAATGCCGCCTTGAAGGCGAGTGGGCTAAAATTGCTGACGTCCACTGTGCGCTGCTCGACGCCTGATGTCTTTGATCTGCGGCTAAACTCACACTCTCGGCTGAACTTCATCCAAGCGTTGTTGCAAGCCATCAATATGGGTGCGGATGAAGCGCTGATGCTGGATGATCGTGGTTTTGTTGCAAGCTGTAACTCGACAAACTTCTTTATTGTCCGTGGCGAAGAATTATGGACGTCGACCGGCACAACCTGCTTCAACGGGATCACGCGATCCAAAGTGATCAAGTTGTGGCGCGACGCAGGAAAGCCAGTTTTTGAAAAAGATTTCACCCTTGCGGAAACCTACGCTGCCGATGAAGCTTTTGTCACCGGCACCTTAGGCGGACTTACACCCGTCAGCATGATTGATGGACGCAAAGTCGGTAACGACTTGCCAGGATCGGTTACGAAAGAACTAGCAAAACTGTACAGTGCCTATATCGGGGAGTGACGGAGCCTGTTGATACAACTTTAAAGCGGTCATTGGTGAGGTGACAGCGAACGGCAGCTCAGTCCGCACACTGTGAGTTCGCCCATCATCGAATTTCGCACGTGCAGCGAAAGTCCGCTCTGACGGGCCGCACCGCAGCATCGCCGAAAATGGTTGGAGGTCGGCTTTGGGCCGGAAGCAGCCCTTACGAATTAGCTTTGAACAGAAACTTTTCCGGTCATAATTACACGCTTCGGGAAAAACGATTTGAACTTTGACGGGGAGATCGGATGACTTTTGAAGTCACCCATATTGCTATTGCGTCGGGCTATGCGTCAACTATCGCGAAGAGCTGGCGCTTATAGCGCAGGGAACCGCCCATTGAGGTCCGCATGACCTGGCGCGGGCCACTCATTTCCAAGGCATGACGAGGTATTTCTCACCCGTCTTCATCGCGCGATAATCGGTCACGGCTTCTTTGGTCAGCATCTCTTCGAGATCGACCCGTTTCTTGTAGTGGCTGGCAAAGGTCGTCGTCAGGTTCTCGAGAACACGCTTGCGCATACGTCCCACAGTTTCCGCTCCTACCGATTGAATGAAGGGGAACAGGAGCCAGCCTGACAGGGTCCAGCCAAAGCCGTAACTGGGCGACAAGATCGTCGGGCCAGTGTCCAGACGCCCATAGATGAACATGCGCTTTTGCTGGTTGGAACCATAGCGCGAATACTCGGTCATCTTGTCGACCGCGACCTGTTCCATAGCCTTGAATACACTGTCGACCGATTTCCCCCCACCAATCGGATCGAATCCGTAGAAGGCGTCAGTGTCGTCGATTGCGGACCGTAGCTGGTTCATGAAGTCATCATCCGACGAATTGACGACATGGGTTGAGCCAAGTTTTTTGAGCAATTCGGCCTGATCTTTTTTGCGTACAAGGTTGACCAGCCCGATACCGTCTTCGTTGCAGATGCGGGTCAGCATCTGGCCCAGGTTGGATGCCCCAACCGTATGCAGGATCGCGTTCTGCCCGTCCATTTTTGCATTTTCAACGAACCCAAGCGCGGTCATGGGATTGACGAAGCCGCTCGCGCCATCCTCGGCCGAATAATCGCCCAGCGGCAGGCACATGGCAGCCTCGGCGATACAATACTGGCTGTAGGCATTGCCCGGCACACACGCGACGCGCTGTCCCATCAGCGATTTGGCCTTGTCGTCGTCACCCGTAGCGACGACGGTGCCCGCGCCTTCATTACCGGCAGGAAGCTTTAGCCCGTGCCGCGCCTTGGACCCAGCGTTGAACGGCTCGGGCATCTTGGCGACATATTTTCCAGGCGAATATTCGGCGCTTTCGAGATCGGCCGCACCGGCGAGAATGGCGAGATCCGACGGATTGATCGGTGCCGCCTCCATTTTCACGAGTACCTGATTGCCGGTAGGGTCAGGAAAGGTCACATCCTCGATCGCGACGGTGAGCGTGCCATCGCTTTTTAGCGTGGTGAATAGCTGCTTGCCGGTGGTGCTCATGTTGATATCTCCAGGTTTCGGATTCAGGATGCAAAGAACGGTTCGGATCGAAGACCTGGCCAAATGGACTGAAAGACACCTCGAACCTACGGCACTCTATCGAACACGAGAAGCATCGAAGCAGCAATCGCCCACACTGAACACACCTCCTAGCACTGTTGCAACCAATATGATGGGATGGCTGCCCCCTAGTCCGATGAGTGGACATCGGCCAATAAATTGCTGCGTTCACTCGTCAATGTCCTCTTCAGGGACGCTGCGGCGTGGCGTGGCGACCCTTTGCGAACTGCCGGTTAGGGCCGGAAGCGCCATTTTGACATCATAGCCTCAGCGGCATCTCAGTCCGCAAAGCGAACCTTGGCCTCTTCCGTTTGAGGTATCCGCTATCCGTCACGCGCAACAAACCAGAAATCCACTCTGATCAGCTCAGCTATCGATCCGCTTCAATAATTCATCACATGCAATCTCCATCGACGGCCGCAACGCATCCAACGACGGCCGCACATATCTCTGCCCAGTGATCGACAGCGGAGTGTGATTCAGGAGCCGCCCTACGATTTCCTCCAGCACGCCTGCTTCCATCGCAACCGTCGCGAATGTTCGGCAATGCATATGCGGATTATACTTGAGCCTTACCGGCCTCGTGATGTGACCTGTCTCTGATTTTGGTGATGGAAACACCCAGTCGCTGCTCAGAGGGCGAAGCGGTGCCAATATCTCATGGTGCAATTGCGAGATTGGAAGGTCGAAGCTTCGGCCATTCTTGGTCATTGGCAGATGAATCCGATCTTCCAGTATTTGATCCCACTTCAAGGTGAACACTTCAGTTTTGCGAAGGCCGGTAAACAATAGCAGCTCGTAGAATACCCGATGGATTGGATTGGGCAGATCATCAATCGTCTTCCACCAGTGCTTCAGGTTCTCAATAATCCGCCCGTCCGGCTTATCTTCAAACCACTCGATTGCCATCGTTGGGCATTCCGGCAGATCACCAGTCCGGCGAGCATGGTTATAGATGGCGCGAAAGCTGCGAAGCACATGATTGGCGGCTGACGGCGATCCAGCCATGTCGTGATGACGGCGTACTGTCATCGCCTTGCTGATCTCGTCCAGGGGCAGGCGCATCCAGTCTTTCAGATGAAGCGTAAGCTGGGCCCGCATCCCGACCTTGTTGGTCTCAGAACGCAGCTTTGGACGTGCCAGATACACTTCCATTGCGGCTTCCAAGGTGGGCGCGCCAATCTGAGCCGCCTTCCCTGCCCCTCTGCCCATCTCCAAGGCAAAACCAAGCGCCGTCTGACGTGCAGCTTGCGCTGAGATGATGGGAAACCGGCCAATCAGAATACGCTTGGTCTGGCCGCCAACGTCCTTCTGAAACTACCAGGTCTTCGAGCGCTTCCCCACAAAGAGCACCAGCCCTTTGATTTCAGCATCCCAGTACTTGTCCGTACCGGCCCGCGCATTGGGAAGTCTGCTCGCAAAAGTCTCGGAAAGCTTTGGCATTTTTTTGTCTGCTTTTTGTCGGAAATAAACTGAATGTCGGTGATACTCAGTCCATCAGCAGGAACGATATAAGTCAATGAATTGAATGACTAGGAATGAAAAAGAATGTCAGGGAAACTCAGAACTCCAGTTTGGAAAACTGGGGTCTTAACCATTACAAGACACCCACTTAACAAAAGTACTCATATTTCATGGACTTGCGGGCGTCAAGACATCGATGGGCAACGTTTCGCTAACAAGCACAAACGACTGCAATAAACTGCCCAGGCCGCACCTTAACGATCTATTTAAATGCTTCGGTGCAGTTTCGCCAATCTGGCCAATCGCGGCTAGTCCCCTGAGCAGTTTTTAAACTGAAACGCCAGCTGGCGATTGATGGTGAGATGGGACAACGGCATACCTAGAACGTCTTCTGCCCTCAATATGACTGTGGCTGAGGCACGCGCATCTTCCCCAGCGTCATGGTGATGAAACTCAAGTCCAAGGTGCTTTTTGAGGTTTGCGAGACCATGCCCGCCGGCTCCTTTCAACGCGGGCCATGCCTGACGGGCAACTGTGACGCTGTTGGTCCAATGTGACGTTATCATTGGCAAGCCATACCGCGCGCAATCGGATGTTAGGGCCTTTTCATCAAATGTGCTGTGCTGAATGAGGTTGTGCGTGTTCAGAAGGTCAAACAAAGCCGCATAGACCATTGGAAATATTCCAGCGCCCGCAACAGTATCGGCTGAAATCCCATGCAGTTCGGTATTGAACTGCTCAAATGGTTCCTCGGGATCGATCAATACTGAATAGGTCTGCACAGCCCCCGTGTTGCTGACAAAGCAAAGCCCGATCTGGCATATACCGCCGATCGTTTTGCCCGCTGTTTCGACGTCCAATGCGATAAAACGAAAAGGCCCTGCAGGCGGCGTCTTGAGATGACCAAATCTGTTCAACACGTCCATCATTCGCTGTCCTACGCTTGTGAAACGTTCTTACCCCGCACTGCGATGCATCTTGTCCGTCGCGATCTTTTGCACGTCAGATCTAATGAATGTGGGGCTCAGTCAATAACTGATCCACCGGAGGTCGACTTATAAGTGTCTATGCCTAGCGGTGTACGTTCCTATTTGATGTTCCCCCATCCTCACCAACACCGGGACCGTTATTGCGTTTCGTTTGGGACCCGTGGATGCGGCTCTCATGGGTCAGTGGATGGGGATCAATGCAGCCTAGTGTGAGTTGACGGAATTATCCAACTATGAGGCTGTCAGCCGATTAGCAGGCGCAAATGGCGCTCCGGTTGTCCGACAATTTCAAACGCAGAATCTCAATGCGAACGAAGGCCGCTGAGGTGGAATAGAGAGTCCAGGAGGCGCTTGTAGTCTAGGAAACTAGGAGCACCTAAGTAAGACTTGAATCCAAGGCTGGCGGGCGACTTGATCTTCTCCATCCCGCGCATCTTCTAGTAACCAGAAGGCATCATCCTTGATCCGATTGCGGCAATCCGAATTGCAAACAACAGCACCAACCCCGCACGGTACTCGTGAGATTTCGTGTGTGTCGAAAAAAGCGGGGTGCGCATTTCCCCTGTGAGGGAAAGGCCCGGAAAGGACCCAAACACTTCAAGCTTCGCGATTAATTCTGCCACAAAGGGCTGATTGCAGACCTTCGCGGCAACATCCAGCAAGGGTGGCGATGCGCACAGAGTTTTTCATCACAATGTGACGGGCTGTCATGCAGACGTTCCGCCTGCTGCATGTTCACTTAAACGAACGCGATAGCCTTAATTTGCCTGATCATGGGGCGGGGGCATGTACGGACCACTTCAGTGTGCCTCCGGGTGGATGCTAAGAACTTTATTTTGGAGTAAGAACCGATTACATAAATCGGGAATTACTCTACGTGGGAAATATTAATTGAAAGATAAAATGGGTTTTGGCAATGATAATTGATCGTGCGCGTTTTTTATCTGATTTGCATGCACTGAGGGGCTTTGGTGCGTCTGGGGTGGGCAAAGGCGTAGTGCGACCCGCATTTTCTGATGCCGATATCATGGCCCGGTTTTGGCTGGCAGAGCGGTTTGAGGCTGCAGGTTTACGCGTTCAGATTGATCCGATGGGCAATGTCTTTGGTTTGGCTGAGGGACGATCTTTGTTGATGGGGTCTCATTCGGACAGCCAACCCGAGGGTGGTTGGTTGGATGGTGCACTGGGTGTTATTGCTGCGCTGGAAGTCGCGCGCGCGGCTCGCGAAGAAGGCGGGCCGGCGATTTCCGTTGTGTCATTTCAGGATGAAGAGGGGCGCTTTGGTGGACTGACGGGATCATCAGTTTGGAGTGGCAAGACGTTGCTTGTGAATGCAGATACTGAGCTGGATTATGATGGTATTTCGCTCAAAGATGCGCGTCAGGGGATCGCAGGGCGCGTTACAGGATGGGTTGATCCAGCGCAGTTCAGCGGTTTTGTTGAGTTGCATATCGAGCAAGGTCTTACGCTGGATGCCGCTGGTGAGAAGATCGGTGTTGTTACCAAGATTGTTGGAACCCGCGAGATCCCAATTACCTTTGAAGGTCAGCAAAATCATGCAGGTACGACTCAAATGCACTTGCGACGTGATGCTTTCCAAGCAATCGCTGAATTTAATACTTTGCTCAATGACAGGTTGCGCAATGTGGTAACTCCAATGACGGTTTGGACCATTGGGCATGTGACATTGCACCCTAATGCATCCTCAATTGTGCCTGGCAAAGGCATGTTCACGATGCAGTGGCGCGATGGTGATACGGATCGTTTGATCCGGATGGAAAAAATTGTCCGTGATACCGCGCAAGAAGTTGCTGATACCCGAAACATGAGCGTACACTTTGGCCCGATGTGGGCGCTAGAGCCGGTCGCTATGGACATGAGATTAAAAGCGGCATTGGAGCATGGAGCGAAGGTGGCCGCGCCAGGAAGTTGGCGGTTGATGCCCTCGGGCGCTTTGCATGATGCAACCAATGTGGCGCGGCTAATGCCAGTTGCGATGCTCTTTGTGCCGTCGATCGGTGGGATCAGCCATGCGTTTGAAGAAGATACCGATGAAGTGGATTTAGTGGCTGGCGTTGAAGTATTGGCGCAAGCTGTAGCGTCGCTTGGCTAGCTGCGAGCACTCAAAAGCTGTAAATGAGAGTTAGCCCTGACGTTTCGCATCTCATTTATATTATTCACTAACGACAAGGTCGGCTTCAGGCCGTCCATGGCGATGCAGCTTTCTCCCAATGCCGGCTTCATATTTCGCACCACCTTGAAACGCTATTCAAACGCATCCTTTAGGTCGGAAAGGTAATCTGACAATTCATCGGGATATCCCCAACCAACTTGACTATCAACGCGTTGAAACTCTGCCTCAAGCGAGGGCAAAAATTCAGCAAAAAGCTCCTGATCTTGCTGTTTCAGAAGAGTTTGGACAACACTCGAGAACATTGAACACAAGCTATCATAGAAGCCCTCATCAATGTCTCCGAACTCAAGTGTGAAATCATTACCGCATTTGACGTAGTAGATCATGAGGGTCAACGTGTCGTGGATGTTGCCATTGGCTTTCTTGAACTGACTAATGGCTTTTCGGCCTTCGGTCAGTTTTACATCCTGCTTCCAAGGTTGCTTTGGGCTGATAGCACCCTGAATTTTTGTCATGTAAGGGGCAAGATGGCCCTGCTTTGTATCATCTATCAAAAAGCGAGCATGCATGAACGACGCGTTCTCTGTGTTTAAACGATATAAGTCCTGCACAAGCCCAAGCAACTGGGTCGAAGAAAACCCAGCCAGCACGGGCTTGACGTCTTTCCATGAAATCTTCGCGCTGCTCATCGCCACTCTATCCCACCATAACGCATGTTGGGGTGACAATATGCATGAGATTCTCTGGTGGAAACCCATTTACCAATAACTGCTTGAGCCGCAGCGTCGAGGTTAAGAGGTCAACGGCGGCTCTGGTCCGTTAGTAATAAATACTGCGCCATGCACATTTTTACATGAAGGGCGGATTGCGGACTTTCGCTGCAAGCGCGAGCCACCCATCCCGCGGGGGTGAAAGCCGACATTCAGGCCACCCCAAACTGGGCTTGGCGCTGGGCTGCCGCAAGTCTGCATGGAGCCTATCCTTTCAATTTCTAGATAGCAGCCAAAGTCGGCTCTTACATGTTTGTGCGTTGCACAGTGGTTGAGTGGGCGAGGCAGATCTTCGCCGAACACTTGATAGTCAATGCATTCCGCCCAGAACTTTACTGGATTCGAACGGAGCTGCAGCTATCACAATTCAGTTACCAAAACCAAACACCGAGCTGAATGTGGTAAGCGGGATGGAGCGGTCGCGGGGGAACGCGTAGTTCCTGAATAACTTCGGAGGAACTTGATATGCTACATACATTCCAAAAAGCAGTTTTTGCTGTTGGTATTATTTGTGCCACCTCTGTCCGGAACGTGACAACGACTTTGAGACAGTGGCTTTTGGACTTTAGGCTTGGGTTTCTTCGGTTGGTTTTGGTGGGTTGATCCAGACGGCGGTCGGGATTTGAGGCGGTTTTGGTGGTTTGTGTACGAAGCGTTCGGGCGTGGCGAGGAATGCCGCGTCTAGTGTTGCTTGTCGCGCGGTGTAGATTTCTTGGGCCTGCCCAAAATGGATTTGGTCGGGCGTCATCAGACCAATCCCGGCGTGATGATGGTCTTGGTTATACCATGCAAAGAACCTGCGGCAGAATGCGCGAGCCTGCTCGATGGTTTCAAAGTTCTTGGGGAACTCTGGCTGATATTTCAGTGTTTTGAAGTGGGCTTCGGAGAACGGGTTGTCGTTTGAGGTGTGGGGCCGACTGTGGGACTTGAGCACACCAAGATCAACCAGCATCAGGGCTGTCGTCTTTGCCTTCATGGGCCCACCGCGATCTGCATGCAATGTCAGCTGATCGCGTGGAACCTCGTGTTTTTCCATCGCGTCGATGAACAGCTCTTTGAACTGGCTGGCGCTCTCCGCGTGCTCGACGCGCCAGCCAACAACGCGGCGGCTGAAGATGTCGAGGATGACATAGAGATAGAAGTAGGACCATTTCACCGGGCCCCTCAGCTTGGTGATGTCCCAAGACCAGACCTGATTGGGGGCTTCAGCTAGAAGTTCAGGCTTTTGATAGACGGGATGTGTGCGCTGTCGGCGGCGTTCGCCAACTTCGCCCTGCGCGGCCAATATCCGATACATCGTGCGGATTGAACACAGATAGGTGCCTTCATCCAGCAAGGTGGCAAAGACCTCTGTGGGCGTCTGATCCGCAAAGCGGGGTTCGCGCAGGTGGTGCAATACCTGGTCTCTTTCCCTTTCCGGCAGAGCCCGCGAAGACGCTGCGCGCGGTGGGCGTGTGCGTGGTGGTGCCGTCAGCGCCGCACGCTGTCGAAGAACGCTCGCGCGCGATAATGATAGCGCGGCGCAGACAGCCGAGGTCAAGCCGCTGCCGGTGGGCAATGCAATCGCGACGGCCATCATGATTTGCCGCTGCGCTCTTGCGTCTGCTCCATCTCGTCCAGAAGTCCCGCCACTTTTTTTTGGATGGCAATGATGGCTTCCGCCTGATCCAGACGGCGCCGCAAGGCTGTCACCTCACGGTTGGCCTTGGCCAGCTCAGCTTGCAATGGATTGGCAGGTGCCTTTTGTGGGCCACGGCGCATTGGCTGCAATGCACCCAATGTGCCGGCCGCCCGCACACGGCGCCAATCGGTCAGTGCAGAGGAATAAAGCCCCTCCCGCCGTAGAATGGCGGAAACCCCGCCAGTGTCTGCCACTTGGTCCGTCTCATCCAGAATGCGCAGTTTGTATTTGGCTGTGAAGTTGCGTCGCTTCGGGATGCTCGTCAGTTCCGCTGTGGGAGCCAACGGCGCATTAACAACGCGGGGAGGCGACGTCGGGGCCAAAACGGCTCCAGATCCAGCATCTGGCGAAAGTGGTGATTGTGAAGGCATAACCATGGGTTCGTTCTCCTACGCCCTCAAGTGTAAACTTTAGCCAGTCAATTGTCTCACGCTTATTGGCACGGAGGGGTCTGACGTCAGCGCTTATGGGTTCCAAATAGCGTTATTTGATTAGAGGGTGTTGTTGGCTCATCATAACCACTGAGGAGTGGAAGATGAGACAGACAACTGGAACACGCAAAAGCCCTGGCGAGAAGATCGTCAAAGACATCAAGCTTGCCTACCGCTGCCTTGCAGTCGCTACGAAATATCGATGAGAAGGGCGCAAACAGTATTCGTCCGAAGAGAAGATCCGGATCGTCTTTGACGGCCTGCGTGGGGAAGATAGCATCGCTGAGCTGTGCCGTCGTGAAGGCATCTCACAGGGCATTTATTACAAATGGTCTAAGGACTTCATGGAAGCTGGCAAGAAGCGGCTTGCTGGCGATACAGCGTGGGCTGCCACAACTGACGAAGTCAAAGACCTCCGCCGCGAGGCGCGTGATCTGAAGGAAGTTGTAGCGGAGCAAACGCTCGAACTGCGCTTGCTTAAAAAAAGCATAACAGGCCCCTCTCGGCAGATTGCTTTGCAATCACCCGCCGGGCAATGGATGGGGCGACCAAGAATGAGATACCCAGCATCTGAGAAGCTGGAGATCATCCGGCTGGTCGAAGGAACGCATCTATCAGCACGTCTGACGTTGGCCAAGTTGGGCATTCCTCGCACCACATTCTATCGCTGGTACGACCGGTATCTTCAGCGTGGTGAGGCTGGGTTGCAGGATTAATCACCCAAGCCAAAGCATGTCTGGAACCGCATTTCTGATGAGGTGCGGCGTAGGGTCGTGGACTTGGCGTGGGAAGAAACGGAGCTGTCACCACGGGAGTTGGCCGTAACCTTCACGGACAAGGAAAGTTACTTTGTATCAGAGGCTTCGGTCTATCGCGTTCTCTAGGCACACGACCTAATCACAAGCCGAGCCTTCATCTCGCGCGATTGATTGAAAATCATTTGAGCCTATCAAGGCCGTGAGCGAGTTCAAAGACAAAACCACGGCCATCAACCAACTCTGGCAAACTGACTTTACCTATACTCCTGCGCCTGAATTGACCTGACGATTTTGGGCCTGCGATTCACTTCGTCGCATGGCCAAAGGCAGTTCAGTCTGTATTTTGAGTTTATGATCAAGCAATACAAAACAGTCTCCTTATCCGACGAGCAGCGCATAGCACTTGAAGCGCTTTGCCGCCGCCGCAAAGTTGACGCCCTTGTTTGGAAACGGGCGCGCGCGTTTCTTCTTTTGGACGCAGGAGAAGACGCCGGAACGGTTTGCCGGATTTTGGATATTGGCCCGACAGTTTTGACGGAGTGGCGATTTGCCTTTGCCGGTGCGGGACTATCGTTTTTCGGTCTGAAGGACTACAGCCAGCGTCAGGGTCATTTGTCCGTCGTGCAAGAGCAGGCGGTGAGAGCCCATTTCACCGCGCAGCCTGCCCGCAATGCCGATGAGGTCTGTGCCTATGTTCTAGCCGAGTGCGACCAAAACTACAGCACGTCGGGAGCCGCCAAGCTGATGCGCCGCCTGGGGTTCGCGTATAAGAAACCACAATTGCTGCCTGCACAGGCCGATGAAGCCAAGCAGGCTGCGTTTATTGCCAAATATGAGGCCCTGATGAACGGGTTGGCCGCAGATGAGATGGTTGTCTTTTCGGACGCTGTCCACCCCGAACACCAGAGCCGCCCCGCCCATGGTTGGTTCCCCAAGGGACAAAAGACGGCCCTGAAGGCGACATCAGGGCGCAAGCGGCTCAACATTCAGGGCGCGCTTGACCTTGAGACTTTCCAGTTCACCTTTGTGGAAGGCGAGAAGATCAATGCCCAGACAACCCGACAGATGCTGGAAAAGTTGGAACGCAACAACCAAACCAAGACGGCCATCCACGTCTTTGTCGACAATGCCCGCTATCATCATGCCAAGATACTACAGCCATGGCTGGACAGCCCAGAACGTCGGGTGAAGTTGCATTTCTTGCCAGCATATGCCCCGCACCTCAACCCGATCGAGCGTCTTTGGGGTGTTATGCACAAATGGGTCACCCACAATCGGCACTATGCAACGTTCAACCAATTCACAGAGGCCATTTTCGACTTCTTCCGCAAGACCCTGCGAGAAAAATGGCTAGAGTTCCGCGACACCGTCACCGACAACTTCCGCGTCATATCGCTCAAGGAATACAAAGTGATTTGAGGGGAAAACCTCAGGTCAATTCAGGCGCGGGAGTATACCTCAAGGTTCTGGGCTGGGGCTGGTTCTATCTCAGCACGATCTATTAGCTGGCAGTGGTTTGCTCGCAAGCCACGAGAGGCCTGGACGATTACAGCCGCTACATCATCTCATGGAATCTCTGTACAAACATGAGGACCCAAGACGTCACTGATACATTGGATCTGGCCTTAGCCGCGTCGGGATGTGGCCAGGTTCATGTTGTCCACAAGCCTCGCCTGCTTAGTCCCTTCTCATTGATACTGCGTATCAACTGCCGGGCAGTGGACAACGGCTCCAGCTATGTCTCAGGCGACTTGGCAAAATGGCTGCAAGGCAACGTGTCCGCGCTTGTGATCCAGCGGACGTATCCCGCCAGTTGGTGAGATCACTGAAAAGACAGAGGATGATTGGCGATCAAACACCCGCACAATAGACCTCATCGACTCGCCACGTTGCCAACGATCCCAGATCTCAGCCCGCTGCTGAGCTGAATAATAAATCCTACGACGGTACTTCATTTGAAACACTCCATCTCTTCCTAAAGATTAAAGTGTTGCGTCGACCCGTTGAGATCGCGGCCCATTGCGGCCGTTGGCCTGTTCGTCCAGCGCTGCTTCACCAGACCAGCCATTCGTGCAGAGCCCAGCAGTTTGTTGGCTCAAACGTGGGTCTGCGGGACGAAACAGCCGTTTGTAGCACGTACGTTGATTGCACTTATCTTGTGGGAAATTTGATTGATAAGATGTGATAGTGCACCCAAGTTGCCACGGCAATAAGCTGTGAGACCGACAAACGGCCCTGAGATGGCGCCGACTTATCGTTGTTGGATAATTGCGCTTTCCCATTCACGGATGAATGTTTGCCGCTTAAGCGTATCGAGATAGGTCATTAAAGCGGGCTCAAGACTGATTGACGTGCGACCTGTCGTGTCTTGAAACGCGCCCAATGACGGCAATGGGAAATCCTGTGGCCTGCCATCAGATTGCAGTCGGATCAAGTGGTTCACGAAAGCCTCGGCCAACGCGGGCTGCGATGCGGCCTTGGAAACGAGCGCTGATCGCATCATCGTTGTTGGAAATTCGGACGGCAAAATCACGGTGAGCATATCTTTGGTTTCGGACCGCGCCAGCGCGTAGCTTCCCAGCACATTATAGGCCACCAAAATGCGCCCCGTCATTAGATCGTCGATCATGTCCGCCGAACAGCAATATAGCTGCGCATCTAAGCTCCCGATTACCTCCATTAATCGCCAAAAGGTTTCGGATGCGCGCGCATCTTGGGTGGCGAACAAATAACCCAACCCCGATTGGCGAACATCATAGGTCCCTACTTTTCCCACGAAGGTGTCAGAGTTTGCGCGTAAAACTTCGATCAAGTCTTGGCGCGTGGCCGGAATCGGAAGTTCGGCGAAGGCTTCGGTGTTGATCACAATTGCTGCGGGTTCTGTAGTGAACGCGAAAAGACTGCCCCGCCATTGCGCCCATTCAGGGTGAGAAATACCGTCCAGTCGCGCGGCGAGCCCATCATTAGCCAGCTTCAATTGCAGATCCATTGCGCTGGATATGACGACGTCGAATTGGTCGGGGTTTTGTCGGAAAATTTCGTCTAAATTTGTGGTACCAGCCACAAGATATTGCACCTCGATATTTGGTCGCTGTGCGATGAAGTTTTCGATAATCGGTGCAAAGAAAGACGTGTCCGTGCTCGACAATATCCGCAGGGTGCTTGTCGGGTTTTGCGAGCCAAACACCTGACGGTCTTCCCAGTCCTGCGCATGGCTCACTAGGGGGAAAAGAAGAAGAATTAAAACTGCAAAGTAACGCATGCGCCGCCCTTCCGTCTGTTAGACAGGATCATTTTACCGCCGTGTGCCAAGGCCACGTCTTGCGCGATTGTCAGTCCAAGGCCGGACCCAATTTGGTCGCTTGTATCGCTTCCGCGCACGAACCGTCCGGCAAGTTTGTGAATTTCATCCACTTGAAAACCGACGCCTTGATCTTTGACATTAACAGACAGCGTTGGCGTGGTGTGCACCTGCACGGTTATGGTGCTATCAGATGGCGCATATTTCAGCGCGTTATCGACGAGGTTGCGAAACGCGTTTTGCAACAAGATCGGGTCACCCGACATCAGTGCGGGTTCACGTGCGTCTAGTTTCAGGGTCACATCGCGCATTTCGGCGATAGGCGTCATACGCCGCACGAGATCACCCAGCAATTCCACCAGGTCGACGTTTTCACGGCTCAGGTTTTCCGCCCGGAACGTGACCATCGCATGATCCAACAGTTGTCCTGCCGCCCGCGAGCTTTCGTCAATAGCGCGCACCATTGCGCGCAAGGCATTGCGGTTTTCGAGGTTCTGAACACGTTGCAGTGTGGCCTCAGCATAAGATCGTACAGTCGCGAGTGGCGTTCGAACACGGTGCGCGGCCTCGGCGATGAATTCCTCGGACTGTTTAAAGGATTGATCCAAGCGCAACATCAGAGTGTTCAGAGATCCGACCAGCGGAGCCATTTCGGACGGCACAGGTTTTGAAAAAGGGCTCAGGTCTTGTGGACCGCGGCGCGTCACAGCCGTTGTGAGCCTGTGAAGTTGCCCGATGGTTGTCGAGGTGGCCCAGAACGACAGCGCCGTTGCCAATGCGAAGAAACCGGTACCGAACAGCGCAACATTGCTTGAAATCCGGTTAAGCGTATCTGACAAAGCGTCTTGGGTTTGCGCCACAGAGACCGAAACCTGTCGTGGCATGTCCGCGCCAATCAATGTTCGGGTCGCAGTCGCCACGCGGATCTGAGCGCCGTCGTAGGTTAATGACGCAAATGTGCCCTCATCGCCTGCCTGCAGTTGCGGCACGTCCAAATTTTCATAGCCCGACAACAACTCGCCGTCCGCATAGATCGCATAAAATACACGGTCATCAGCGGGCGTGTTCAGCATCGACAAAGACGCGTATGGGAAGTCCAACTCTACATTGCCGTCACGCAGTGCAGCCGTCCCCAAAATCGAGGAAACCGAAGCACTTAGGATATTGTCTTGTCCTTGTTGTGCGATCTGCGTCGCATAGCCGCGCACGAACAAGACCAGGATAATCGCCAAAAGCGCGGCGCCACCGGTTAGGATCACCACCAACCGGTTTCGCAGCGACCCAAAGACAATTACATCTTCAGTCATGGTCGAGCCTGTAGCCAAGGCCGCGCAGTGTTGTAATTTGCACAGACGAACCTTCAAGATGACGGCGCAAACGCCCGACATAAACCTCAACGGCATTTTCGGACACGTCATCATCATACGAGAACAAGCGGTCGACCAATTTTTGTTTAGGAAAAACCTGGCCCTTCGCGTTCATCAAAATCTCGAGCAAGCGCAGTTCGCGGTTGCGCAAATTGATGACGTTTTCCTTGACTGTTAAATAGCCACCGACGGGATCAAACTCGACGTCACCGACTTTGATCGTGGTCTGCGATGTGCCTGCTTTACGGCGTAAGACAGCGCGGCATCGGGCCTGCAATTCGGCGTGATCGAAAGGCTTGGTGACATAGTCGTCCGCGCCCAAGTCCAACAAGCTGATTCTATCAGAGACCTCACTTCTAGCCGTCAAAATGATGACAGGGGTGTCGTTCTTGCCCGCGCGATGTTGTTTGAGAAAGCTGCGACCGTCCCCGTCGGGTAACATAATATCGAGCAGGATAAGGTCGTATTCCCCAGCTTGCACAAACGCGATGGCGTCTTCGATTTTTGCAGCGTGGTCAACAGTATGGCCGTCCAAGCCAATTCGCGAACAGACCGCTTTCGCGAGTTCATGATTGTCTTCTACAAGCAGGTATTTCATGTGCGCGACGCCTCTTATTTAAGCGGATGACAGGTTTGTGTCAGGTTGCCGTGTTTGTCTACATTCACGGTGTCGTCAGGAGAACGGCTACCAAATGGGAGAATACAATGACAACGATGAAAATGGGCCGTCGCGCCCTGATGGCGACTGCTGTCGCAACTTTGGGTCTTGGCACGCCAGCTTTCGCAGATGGCCACCAAATGCTGGATAGCATCCACTTTCTAATTCCCGGCGGTGCCGGTGGCGGTTGGGATGGCACCGCGCGTGGAACTGGCGAGGCGCTCACCGAATCTGGCCTGATCGGATCTGCATCCTTTGAGAACATGTCCGGCGGCGGCGGCGGTACAGCCATCGCTTATCTGATTGAAAACGCCGAAAGCAACTACGGGACGCTGATGGTCAATTCGACCCCCATTGTGATCCGCGCACTAACTGGTGAAATCCCGCAAAGCTTCCGCGACCTCACGCTTGTTGCAGGCACCATCGGTGATTACGCGGCAATCGTTGTTGGCAAAGACAGCCCGATTAACGACATGGAAGGCTTTCTGGCCGCCTATGACGCCGACGCTTCTGGCACGCCTGTTGGAGGCGGATCTGTTCCCGGCGGTCTCGATCACCTCGTTGCGGCCATGGTAATGGAAGCTGCGGGCCGTGATCCACTGGATGTGAACTACATTCCATATGACGCTGGCGGAACCGCGATGGCTGCCCTGTTGTCAGGTGAGATCAAGGCGTTGTCCACAGGTCTGTCCGAAGCAATTGATCTTGCAGAAGCTGGCGAAGTCAAAATTATCGGCGTCACGTCTGCTGAACGCGTTCCCGCGTCACCGGACTCCATGACGATGATGGAACAAGGTATCGACACCACCTTCGTTAACTGGCGCGGCTTCTTCGCGGCACCGGGCCTTCCAGCGGAAGACCTTGCAGTTTATCAGGCGGCGTTGGCTGCGATGTATGACACCGAAGAATGGGAAACTGTTCGGGCCCGTAACGGCTGGGTCAACATCCACAATCCTGGCGACGATTTCAGCGACTTCCTTGAAAATCAGGAAAAGGTTATTGGCGATCTGATGACCAAACTGGGCTTCCTTTAAGGGGCCTTCACGGGCGGCGCGACACATCGCGCCGCCCAACCTGTTTTACGACTATTTGGGGAATTGATCGCATGGCTTTGGATCGTTGGATCGCACTTATTTTGCTGAGCATCTGCTTATTTTATGGCTACACAGCGTGGTTCACTATGGACGGCACTCTCGCACCGTTCATGCAACGCAAACCCATCTGGCCCAGTTCTTTTCCGAAAATTCTGTCAATTTTTGGTATTGGTCTGTCCCTAGCAATTCTGCTCGGATTTGAAAAAGCTGACGACACTGAAGGCGAGATCGACTACCGCCGTCTGACTGACTACAAACTTGGCCAGGCAATCCTGATGCTAGCGCTCATGGTCGCCTATGCGCTGTGCCTGCGCACCGTCGGGTTTCTCGGGTCAACGACCACGTTTCTGGTCCTAGGATCATTCATTTTGGGTGAACGTAAATGGCACATCATGGTGCCCATATCGCTCACTACAGCCGTCGTTGTCTGGTACCTCGTGCAAGAAGTCCTGGGGATTTTCCTGCGCCCCCTACCGTACTTTATGGGAGTCTGATCACATGCTTGAAGGAATTCTTATCGGCCTGCAAACGGCCATGTCCCTGCAAAATCTACTTATGGTCATTGGGGGCTGCCTGATCGGTACGTTTATCGGTATGCTGCCCGGCCTTGGCCCGATGTCGATCATCGCTATCATGATCCCTGTCGCAATTTCGATTGGCGATCCGTCTGCCGCGCTAATTTTGTTGGCGGGCGTCTATTACGGCGCGATCTTTGGCGGTTCTACCTCATCTATTCTGCTCAACGCGCCCGGCGTTGCGGGCACGGTCGCCTCGGCATTCGACGGTTATCCGATGGCAAGGCAGGGTAAGGCTGGCAAGGCGCTGACCATCGCCGCCATCTCCAGTTTTGCTGGCGGTACGATTGGCGCAATTTTGCTCATGATCTTCGCGCCGATGTTGTCTTCGGTCGCGCTTTTGTTTCATTCCGCCGAATACTTCGGGTTGATGATTGTCGGCTTGTCTGCAATCGCGGCGTTTGCGGGAAACGGACAGGTGGCCAAGGCGCTGTTGATGACCGTACTGGGTCTGATCATGGCGACTGTTGGTCTGGGTTCACTGTTCAACATGCCGCGCTTTACGGGCGGCTTTATGGAGCTTCAATCCGGTTTTGGGTTCGTCACGCTCGCCATGGCGATGTTTGCGCTACCCGAGGCGATCTTCCTCGTCCTTAAACCAAAAAATATTGGTGACGACGGCGGAGAGATCAAAGATCTGCGCATCACCCGCGCCGAAGCGCGAGCAATTGCGCCTGTGATTGGCCGCCAATCCATTCAAGGCTTTTTCATTGGTGTGCTACCTGGCGCAGGGGCAACGATTGCTTCCTTTCTTGGCTACGCGGTGGAACGCAACCTTGCGACCAAGGAAGAACAGGCAGAATTCGGCAAAGGCTCAATTAAAGGCCTCGCCGCGCCTGAAACCGCCAATAACGCGGCCTGCACTGGATCGTTCGTGCCGCTGCTAACTCTAGGTATTCCGGGGTCGGGCACCACTGCGATCCTTCTGGGCGCACTCATTGCGCTAAACGTCACCCCTGGCCCACGCCTGATGATTGACGATCCACAGATTTTCTGGGCGGTCATTATGTCGATGTTCATCGGCAACCTTGTGTTGTTGATCCTGAATTTGCCGCTCATCCCCTACATTGCTAAAGTCCTCGCAATTCCGCGCAACTACCTGATTCCGTTCATTATGTTTTTTACTCTAATGGGGGCCTATATCGGGCAGAACAACGCGACAGAACTGCTTTTGTTGGTGGGCTTCGGTGTCTGTGGGATCGCGCTGAGATTCGCAAATTACCCTCTGCCACCGCTGCTGATCGGCTTTATTCTAGGCGGGATGATGGAAGATAATTTTGCGCGGGCCGTGCAGCTGTACGGTGGGATATCCTTCATCTGGGAACGCCCGATGACGCTGGGCTTGCTGATCATCGCGGTGATCCTTATTTTGCTGCCCAGTATGCGTGCCATGTACGCGCGACTTCGCTCTGAAGGCGTCGCAGACGGCGACTAGGAGCTAAGCGACTTTTCGAGAGCTATTCAGGGAAGCGAGGACGCAAAGTGCTCAGTTGTGTTGTTGTTCTGTTTAGATTTAGGACACGCTAAAGCAGCGTACGGTGCGATAGCCGCACTAAGGGCTCGAAGCAGGCTTGCGGCAGCGCGGCGTCAAGCTCAGTTTGGGGTGGCCTGAATGTCGGCTTCCAACCCCGCAGAATGGATGGCTCGCGCTTGCAGCGGATGTCTGCTTTCCTGAAGGTTTTCGATGCGGTCGGAGTGCAATTTTGCCTTCGGGCGCTGAGTGCGGCCCGCGTTGACAAACCTCGGAAAGAGGAAGCTGCGGTGGCTGGGTGCTGCCTATGGGGAAAGAGTAATTGCGGTTGATTGCAATGGTGCCACGGGCGCACTGCTGACCCCCTTGCGCGCGCGCATCGCCATCATTCTTCGCGGCATTGGCAATAGATATTTCATCGATTGTGGGGGTGTGGCACATTTGCAGCTGTCATTTGGGACGATGGGCGCAGGCGGTCTGGTCCAGTCTACCAGTGGCAACCAGCGCTCGTTGTATTGAATGGTCAAGTATCGTGTCATGCCGCCTGCTCCCTTGGTGGCGCGCGCGACATCGGTATCTGCCCGCGCCGAAAGATCTCAATGATGCGCATGGGGCCACCGCAGCACGGGCATGGCTCGCGCAGGGTGAGCTGAGCGGTCTCGGGTTCCGACATGGCGCAGCGGTATGTTCAGCCGTCCCCTCCGTGCCAATAAGCGTGAGACAATTGACTGGCTAAAGTTTACACTTGAGGGCGTAGGAGAACGAACCCATGGTTATGCCTTCACAATCACCACTTTCGCCAGATGCTGGATCTGGAGCCGTTTTGGCCCCGACGTCGCCTCCCCGCGTTGTTAATGCGCCGTTGGCTCCCACAGCGGAACTGACGAGCATCCCGAAGCGACGCAACTTCACAGCCAAATACAAACTGCGCATTCTGGATGAGACGGACCAAGTGGCAGACACTGGCGGGGTTTCCGCCATTCTACGGCGGGAGGGGCTTTATTCCTCTGCACTGACCGATTGGCGCCGTGCGCGGGCGGCCGGCACATTGGGTGCATTGCAGCCAATGCGCCGTGGCCCACAAAAGGCACCTGCCAATCCATTGCAAGCTGAGCTGGCTAAGGCCAACCGTGAGGTGACAGCCTTGCGGCGCCGTCTGGATCAGGCGGAAGCCATCATTGCCATCCAAAAAAAAGTGGCGGGACTTCTGGACGAGATGGAGCAGACGCAAGAGCGCAGCGGCAAATCATGATGGCCGTCGCGATTGCATTGCCCACCGGCAGCGGCTTGACCTCGGCTGTCTGCGCCGCGCTATCATTATCGCGCGCGAGCGTTCTTCGACAGCGTGCGGCGCTGACGGCACCACCACGCACACGCCCACCGCGCGCAGCGTCTTCGCGGGCTCTGCCGGAAAGGGAAAGAGACCAGGTATTGCACCACCTGCGCGAACCCCGCTTTGCGGATCAGACGCCCACAGAGGTCTTTGCCACCTTGCTGGATGAAGGCACCTATCTGTGTTCAATCCGCACGATGTATCGGATATTGGCCGCGCAGGGCGAAGTTGGCGAACGCCGCCGACAGCGCACACATCCCGTCTATCAAAAGCCTGAACTTCTAGCTGAAGCCCCCAATCAGGTCTGGTCTTGGGACATCACCAAGCTGAGGGGCCCGGTGAAATGGTCCTACTTCTATCTCTATGTCATCCTCGACATCTTCAGCCGCCGCGTTGTTGGCTGGCGCGTCGAGCACGCGGAGAGCGCCAGCCAGTTCAAAGAGCTGTTCATCGACGCGATGGAAAAACACGAGGTTCCACGCGATCAGCTGACATTGCATGCAGATCGCGGTGGGCCCATGAAGGCAAAGACGACAGCCCTGATGCTGGTTGATCTTGGTGTGCTCAAGTCCCACAGTCGGCCCCACACCTCAAACGACAACCCGTTCTCCGAAGCCCACTTCAAAACACTGAAATATCAGCCAGAGTTCCCCAAGAACTTTGAAACCATCGAGCAGGCTCGCGCATTCTGCCGCAGGTTCTTTGCATGGTATAACCAAGACCATCATCACGCCGGGATTGGTCTGATGACGCCCGACCAAATCCATTTTGGGCAGGCCCAAGAAATCTACACCGCGCGACAAGCAACACTAGACGCGGCATTCCTCGCCACGCCCGAACGCTTCGTACACAAACCACCAAAACCGCCTCAAATCCCGACCGCCGTCTGGATCAACCCACCAAAACCAACCGAAGAAACCCAAGCCTAAAGTCCAAAAGCCACTGTCTCAAAGTCGTTGACACGTTCCGGTCTGGATGCAGAGCAAGGCACGAACCTTGGTGATATTGGCTTTCCGGGTTGAGCTAGCCAACAGGCCGTAATGACGGATGCGGTGGAACCGATCGGGAAGGACGTGCATCAAAAACCGGCGAATGAACTCTGGTGTAGCCAGCCGCATCACCTTCTGCCGGTCACCCCGTTTGATACGGTAATCCTTCCAACGGAAGGCGACGGTCTTTGCATCCGCGCTGACCAAGCGTGCATTCGAGATCGCGACCCGATGGGTGTACCGACTGAGGTAGGACAGAACCGCTTCAGACCCTCCGAAGGGCGGCTTGGCGTACACCACCCATTCGATCTTGTGGAACGGGGCGAGCCACGTTGTGAAGTCATCAACACCGGCCAAACCAGTCAGGTCGCCGAAGAAGGAGAGCTCTGCTGCCCGGTGCAAAGCGAGCAAGCCTTCGATGAAGAGACGAATGAACAGCCGCGACAGCACCCGCAAATGCACGAAGAACCCCGGCTTGCAGGCAACCCACTTTGTGCCGTCGGCTGACAGGCCGCCACCCGGCAAAATCATGTGGATATGAGGATGATGCGTAAGCGCTGAACCCCACGTGTGGAGCACGCTGGTTATGCCGACCTTCGCGCCCATGCGCTTGGGGTCTGCGGCGATTGTCATCACCGCCTCTGCGGACGCTTTGAACAATAGCCCATAGAACGACCGCTTATTCCAATATGCGATCCGGGCAATCTTCGATGGCATGGTGAAGACGACATGGAAGTGTACGTCGGCAGAGTTTTTGGGTCCAAAGGCGGCTTAGATTATGAGAGTGTCTGGCTCATCTGGTTAGTTGCATTATGCCGCGCGTTGACTGTGATGCAAGCGCCGCGCTTCGAGTGTCTTTCATTTGATCCTTTCTCTTTGTTGTGGAGTGGCTTTGTCACGGTCGAAGTAGACGTCAGATGGTGTGACGTTGTTCAGGCTCTCGTGGAAGCGCAGGTGGTTATAGTGATCGACGAAGGCTTCGATCTGCGCTTCGAGATCCCTGGCAGAAAGTAGTTTTCCAGAAAGATGCGGTTCTTCAAAGTCTGATGCCATCGCTCCACTGCCCAGTAGTGGTTTGCTTGCAAGCCATGAGAGGGATCTTGCCTTGGGTTTGCGGGTGATACGGCGCACCACGAGAATGCTTCATACCCTTTGCGCCGGAACTGCATGTACCGCTTCATCTCTTCACGCGCACATGTCACACCAAAAAAGAACCGCAAAGATACAATCCTGGCGTTGAACACACCGATTGAGACCCCAGTATTGGTCATGTGAAGCTGATACGCTCGCAGCTCATCCGGCGTTGCAGCATCGGGCGACCGACCAACAAACTCAGCAAAGTATCTGACCGCCCTGATATGAGCTTGCTGTGTCTTGGCACCCAGTCCACGGATACGCATATCTTCGATCATCCGCTCACGCAGCGGCGTTGTCTTATCCTCTTTCATGAAAGCCTCCTGTTCAAAGATTGGGAAACCCAATCGTCAAACAAATCAGCCAGATCACAAAATGCGCGGCACTAGAATCCGCCCAGAACACCCGCAAAAAGCGCCATTGCCGCGCAAGCGGCCTCGTCCTTCCGCCCTTCATGTCAAAATGTGCATGGTGCAGCGACCGAGAAACCTACACCATTGCTGTATTTCACCGCCTCTTTAAGTTGCTGCAGCGCGGCCCGTCATTGCGGCCATTCAGTGCAGCACTTTGTCGGCTAAAACGTCGATATGCGGATTGTTCAGCCGTTTGCTGTGTTTCAGCCAATGGTCACTTTAAAATGCAAAAATATCGTAATTGAGGAATGCAAATATTGGCATTAGTCCGATTGCTTATGGACGCGATGTAGTAACAGCCAAACGAAAATCAACACGACAGGCGTGACCCCAGCGGCGAGAAATATTTTGGAGATACCGTAAGCTTTTTCAAGCGGCCCTAGAACATACAGCGAGATATTTACCGCGTAATAACTGACGGCCACGACCGACAATCCTTCTACCGTCTTTTGCAATCGCAACTGCAAATCTGCCCGTTTATCCATGCTGGTTAACAAAGCTTGGTTTTGAGCTGACCGTTCGACATCTACTTGGGTTCGTAGCAATTCTCCCGCTCTCAAGGCGCGAGCTGACATCTCCTGAAGCCTACGTTCAGTCGCATTCACCGTTCGCATTGCCGGATCAAACCGCCGCATCATAAACTCGCCAAAGGTTTGACGCCCCTCAAAACGGTCTTCTCGCAAAACGTCAATCCGTTGGTTCACAATCTGCTCATATGCGCCTGTCGCGGCAAACCGGTAT
Organism: Octadecabacter arcticus 238; assembly: GCF_000155735.2. Classification (GTDB taxonomy): domain Bacteria; phylum Pseudomonadota; class Alphaproteobacteria; order Rhodobacterales; family Rhodobacteraceae; genus Octadecabacter; species Octadecabacter arcticus. The sequence continues at coordinate 1,751,697 of NC_020908.1, read as the reverse complement.
GCCGATTGTGCGCCCATATTTTCGACCTGACCAGACACCGCAAGAAGCTGTGTAAGGACATTTGCGGGATCCGAATCTGCTGTCGCCATGTCCGCCAAAATGTTGCTGAGTTTGGATTCAGCAAGTGTCATCTGACTGCTCAGCCCGCGGGCCTCGGTTAGCCCAAGCATCGCCATCGATTTATATGTCTCGATTTCACAAAGACGTTGCACAACACGACCTATCCGCTGCGATCCAACCTCGGGTCGGGGAAAAACCGCAAGCCGCATATGCCCAGCACTGTCGATCCGAAAGTCCGCCGCTATGACCAATGCATCATCAAGAACGCGGCTAATCGCAAGACTTTCGGGCACGAACCACTTTGCGGCCTTTTTGGTGATACTGGCGTCATCGGGTCCAGGCTCTACACGGATCAACGCAGAGGTCACACATTCTCCGGGGGCCAAAGCCAACCAATCTTCAGGGAATACGGCAAACGCTTCAGCCGAAAATGGGTGATCGTCCGTCCCGTCCCCAAAGATCGTATAGGTCACAAACTCGGTATGGCTTTCCCACTTCAGCGTATAGCGGCCAATGCTCCCCGAAAAATGTGTGGCATTGGGCTTTGGATGCGACACGTCAAAGCGATCGAGTAAATCGATCAGGTGTGCCCTCTCTGCGGTTCGGGCGCGCGGGGCATCACCCGCTGCGTGCTTCATCGCAATGTAGGCCGCCTGACTTGGCGTGTTGACCAAAGGAAACGGCCTTGCATGCAATTCGTTCGCTAAAGCGTAACGCAGGGGGTGATCGCCGAAAAAGGGCATAACTAAGCCTTTGGTTAGAGTCATTAGTAGTTATGTAATCAGTTATCCCACATTATCCACAAAAAGCATTATTTTTCAAAGGATTGGATGTATGCAATTGTATACGTTGCCCTCTAACCATTCCAAACACAAACACAAACACAAACACAAATTCAGTTCGCCATGGATGGCTTTTCGACATCGCATCCGCAACTATCGCCGGATGGGCAAACTCTTTGCAAAAACGGCACTGAAGCAGTGCAAATGTCGGCAAGGCACGCCTCAGCTGCCTTCCGTACTGCAGAGACAAATCCGGATCAGCGCCGATTTGAATGTCTGCTCCGACGAATGAAGCATTCTTGGCTCGCACCCGCAGCGAAGGGCGGCTTCCGGCCCTTGGTGGCATAATTTAACGTGTAATTTTGAAGTGTTTGGGTCCTTCCCGGGCCTTTACCTCACAGGGGAAATGCGCACCCCGTTACGTAAGACAGACAGGAATTTTTCGTGGCTGATTTTTTGGGTTCTTGTTGTTATTACGCGACCTGACCGGAGTATATCTAACGCTATGCGACGAACCCGCCATTAGCTACAGACCACGCCAAAGATAAAACTCCTGACACAGCTTCCCTGCCAAAAACGGCACGTTTCTGTTATTAAAAAGCAAGCCAAAGGCAATAACCCACATTACACAACCTACAGCCTAGTTGTTCCATCCCGGATGATCACATTGACCCTCGGCGTTCGGCCTTTTTCATGGCAAGGTCGGTTTTAGAGGACATTCGGAAGGCGAAACGTGATGCTCGTTCGACTGCAGAGCCAAGCGACGACAACACCGAAGATTAGAGCGGCCATTCAAGCCTGCGAAGATCCGGCCTGGATGCTGAGTGAACGCTATGGCATTTCTGAGCAGACTGTTTTGAAGTGGCGTCGCCGCGACAGCGTCGAAGACCGCAGCCATACGCCACATCGCTTACAAACGACGCTGAACCCCGCCCAGGAGAGTGTTGCGGTGGCGTTGCGTAAGACGCTTTTGGTGTCACTTGATGACTTACTTGCAGTGGTCCGGGAGGTCTTGAATCCGAACGTTTCACGCTCGGGCTTGGATCGATGCCTACGCCGTCATGAGGTGGGGAATCTGCGCGACCTGAAGGTCAAAGCGGCAAAGCCAAAGCACAGCGCCTTCAAGGCCTATGAGCCGGGTTACCTGCATATCGACGTTAAATATCTGCCGCACCCTCTCGGGACATTTCCTTCGGAAATACCCTGCCGGGCAGTGAATGGCGAATGAGACGTTCCGTGCAGGCCATGAAAGACTGGCACAAACTTAAACCAGAACTGTTTAAGAAAAACCCTTACTATACTCCTGCGCCTGAATTGACCTGACGATTTTGGGCCTGCGATTCACTTCGTCGCATGGCCAAAGGCGGTTCAGTCTGTATTTTGAGTTTATGAGCAAGCAATACAAAACAGTCTCCTTATCCGACGAGCAGCGCATAGCACTTGAAGCGCTTTGCCGCCGCCGCAAAGTTGACGCCCTTGTTTGGAAACGGGCGCGCGCGTTTCTTCTTTTGGACGCAGGAGAAGACGCCGGAACGGTTTGCCGGATTTTGGATATTGGCCCGACAGTTTTGACGGAGTGGCGATTTGCCTTTGCCGGTGCGGGACTATCGTTTTTCGGTCTGAAGGACTACAGCCAGCGTCAGGGTCATTTGTCCGTCGTGCAAGAGCAGGCGGTGAGAGCCCATTTCACCGCGCAGCCTGCCCGCAATGCCGATGAGGTCTGTGCCTATGTTCTAGCCGAGTGCGACCAAAACTACAGCACGTCGGGAGCCGCCAAGCTGATGCGCCGCCTGGGGTTCGCGTATAAGAAACCACAATTGCTGCCTGCACAGGCCGATGAAGCCAAGCAGGCTGCGTTTATTGCCAAATATGAGGCCCTGATGAACGGGTTGGCCGCAGATGAGATGGTTGTCTTTTCGGACGCTGTCCACCCCGAACACCAGAGCCGCCCCGCCCATGGTTGGTTCCCCAAGGGACAAAAGACGGCCCTGAAGGCGACATCAGGGCGCAAGCGGCTCAACATTCAGGGCGCGCTTGACCTTGAGACTTTCCAGTTCACCTTTGTGGAAGGCGAGAAGATCAATGCCCAGACAACCCGACAGATGCTGGAAAAGTTGGAACGCAACAACCAAACCAAGACGGCCATCCACGTCTTTGTCGACAATGCCCGCTATCATCATGCCAAGATACTACAGCCATGGCTGGACAGCCCAGAACGTCGGGTGAAGTTGCATTTCTTGCCAGCATATGCCCCGCACCTCAACCCGATCGAGCGTCTTTGGGGTGTTATGCACAAATGGGTCACCCACAATCGGCACTATGCAACGTTCAACCAATTCACAGAAGCCATTTTCGACTTCTTCCGCAAGACCCTGCCAGAAAAATGGCCAGAGTTCCGCGACACCGTCACCGACAACTTCCGCGTCATATCGCTCAAGGAATACAAAGTGATTTGAGGGGAAAACCTCAGGTCAATTCAGGCGCGGGAGTATACCTCACGGGATGTGACAGCTAAAGTCAGCAAAGAGCCCTTTGAAGAGAAAGAAATCGGGCACTGTGAGACCTAGAGAATCTCTAGTTCACTTAATTGCTCGCGATCGTGCATGATTACACCGTTCCCAGCACTCACATCGAAAAGTCCAACGCCAGTTCGAATAGCAGCAAATACCACATCGCTATAGGAGAGCACCCCAAAGCGTGGGGCTGATCCCCAGAAGCTGAAGTTTGAGTTGAAGAATGTTCGACGGTACAGGTATCGAGGAAATACGTCAGATTATCCCAAAACCGCAATTGCCCCACGCTTTGGGGTCCGCGGATTCAACCCGCCAGATCAACATGCTGGTTAGGCCTTGGTTTTCGTCTTGGAACATGCCCAAGTACTTACAAAGAAGTTCGGTGCCTTTGAAAACACCTTACGAACATGAGGCTAGACGAACCATGATTAAGCTACTTAGAACCACGGCATTTTTGCTTTGTACGGCAGTCGCTGTCCCCGCCATGGCGCTGGATTTTCACAAGGGAATGGAAGCATTTGATGCGGGAGATGGCGCAACGGCCCAGCAGGTGTGGCGTCTGCTGGCAGAGCAGGGGGATGCCCGAGCGCAATACAGCCTTGGAATGTACTCCACCGGCTTTGGTGTGAGTAAGGATTATGCTGAGGCCGCGAACTGGTTCCGTCTGGCTGCAGAGCAGGGTCATGCCGATGCGCAACACAAACTCGGCTTCGCTTACGACTTCGGCTTTGGTGTGAGTAAGGATTATATCGAGGCCTTGGACTGGTACCGTCTGGCTTCTGGACAGGGTCATGCACATGCGCAACACAGCCTTGGCTTGGCTTACTACTTAGGCAAGGCTGTGATTAAGGACTATGTTATCGCATACATGTGGACCAACATCAGTAGTGCAAACGGGTCCGCTATCGGTTCAGCTGGCCGTGGTGTGGTTGAAGAAAGCATGACTCGCGAACAGATCGCCGAAGCACAGGCACTCGCGCGGCGCTGCATTGCGTCAGACTATCAGGATTGCGGTTAAGGCGTGGGTGCCGCTCACGCCTGCAGGGAGGCGAGTGGCCTCCCATCAGTGCAGCCGTTGCGCAAAGTCCATGAGGCGCAGCCTGACCTGCCAACCGTGCTTTTGATCACAGACGAAGATTGCCAGATCGAGAACTTTGATCTGGCTGCCTTTGGTTTGTGCGGCGCGGCTACATTGTCATGCAGTCACTTGCGATCACCGCGTCCTGTGTCCGAGCGTGTTTATGCCTTTGAGGCTGGTGCATTAGCTGATGCAGCGTTGCGATTGAATTTAGATGTGACGCATCTCAAGGCGACCGAGCCGTCAGTTCTGGCTGACTGGACGGCACAGGCTGGCGCAAAGCAGATTTTGACACCTTTTGTGACCCTCGGAGCTTTGCGCGACTGGTTGAATTTAGCCGAACATCAACTTGAGGAGCGCGGCATAACACTATGTGAACAGCGTCGCGCGTGGGATGATGCGATATGGCCGTATGCGACCGCTGGCTTTTTTAAAGTCAGAAAAAATATCCCGCAAATATTGGGTCAAACGATAGGCATGCACCTGCGATGACGTCTATCCCGTCCCGCACGGCTGACCTCGTAAGCCGCTATATGGTCCTGACGAAAGAGGTTATGCCTCAAATGGCGCGTGACCCGGCGGTGAAATGGCCTGTACGCAACGATCATTGTTTTCAGCGTATTATTCTTGATATTGTTTGCGATGGGCCTTGGTTCGCGCACCTGTCTAGGCCAGCCTACAAAAGCCTTTCCCACGACCAAGCCGTCCGTGCGGTGCAGTTGTGCGAAGACATCATCGCCAATCGTGTCGACCTATACGATCTCAATAGGAGATCGCTCAATTGGCGTGGAAAATAAGCGATGTAAAAGAGTGGCCTCACAGATCGCGCTTCTCTGCTGGACCAAAAGCCAAACTTACGACGCCAAACGCGACTAAGAGCGTCTTCAAACATAAAAAGAAATAAACTCCACATGACACAGGCGCCCCGCATTGTTTGGTTTAAACGAGATCTGCGGATCAATGACCACGCCCCGTTGCTTGCCGCGTCGCGGACAAACGCACCCATCATACCGCTTTACATTGTTGAGCCTGAATATTGGCATCAACCCTTCGCATCTCGTCGCCATTGGCATTTTATCCACGATTGCCTTTGTGATTTAGACAGTGGTTTGGCTGAGTTGGGTCAACACCTTGTTGTAAAGGTTGGCGACTCTTGTGACGTGATTAAAAAACTTCATTTAGATCACGATGTAAGCCACGTGTATGCACACGAAGAAACAGGAAACCTATGGACATATCACAGAGATATAGCCGTTCAGAAACTGTGCCAGAACCACCGCATTGCACTGCATGAAGCACCCACTAACGGGGTTGTCCGGCGGCTGCGCAGTCGAGATGACTGGTCCAAAATCCGAAACGCACGCATGGCTAAAAAGATACTGCCAAAACCAAATACGCTAAATTCATTTCCGCCGTGCAGTTCAGATACCCTATACTCCTGCGCCTGAATTGACCTGACGATTTTGGGCCTGCGATTCACTTCGTCGCATGGCCAAAGGCGGTTCAGTCTGTATTTTGAGTTTATGAGCAAGCAATACAAAACAGTCTCCTTATCCGACGAGCAGCGCATAGCACTTGAAGCGCTTTGCCGCCGCCGCAAAGTTGACGCCCTTGTTTGGAAACGGGCGCGCGCGTTTCTTCTTTTGGACGCAGGAGAAGACGCCGGAACGGTTTGCCGGATTTTGGATATTGGCCCGACAGTTTTGACGGAGTGGCGATTTGCCTTTGCCGGTGCGGGACTATCGTTTTTCGGTCTGAAGGACTACAGCCAGCGTCAGGGTCATTTGTCCGTCGTGCAAGAGCAGGCGGTGAGAGCCCATTTCACCGCGCAGCCTGCCCGCAATGCCGATGAGGTCTGTGCCTATGTTCTAGCCGAGTGCGACCAAAACTACAGCACGTCGGGAGCCGCCAAGCTGATGCGCCGCCTGGGGTTCGCGTATAAGAAACCACAATTACTGCCTGCACAGGCCGATGAAGCCAAGCAGGCTGCGTTTATTGCCAAATATGAGGCCCTGATGAACGGGTTGGCCGCAGATGAGATGGTTGTCTTTTCGGACGCTGTCCACCCCGAACACCAGAGCCGCCCCGCCCATGGTTGGTTCCCCAAGGGACAAAAGACGGCCCTGAAGGCGACATCAGGGCGCAAGCGGCTCAACATTCAGGGCGCGCTTGACCTTGAGACTTTCCAGGTCACCTTTGTGGAAGGCGAGAAGATCAATGCCCAGACAACCCGACAGATGCTGGAAAAGTTGGAACGCAACAACCAAACCAAGACGGCCATCCACGTCTTTGTCGACAATGCCCGCTATCATCATGCCAAGATACTACAGCCATGGCTGGACAGCCCAGAACGTCGGGTGAAGTTGCATTTCTTGCCAGCATATGCCCCGCACCTCAACCCGATCGAGCGTCTTTGGGGTGTTATGCACAAATGGGTCACCCACAATCGGCACTATGCAACGTTCAACCAATTCACAGAGGCCATTTTCGACTTCTTCCGCAAGACCCTGCCAGAAAAATGGCCAGAGTTCCGCGACACCGTCACCGACAACTTCCGCGTCATATCACTCAAGGAATACAAAGTGATTTGAGGGGAAAACCTCAGGTCAATTCAGGCGCGGGAGTATACCTGATAAAAATGACCCGATCTTTGGCAATGTACCTATTGGCAAGGTGCAAAAGGGCGGTCGAAAACAAGCGGTTGCTGATCTGCGCAGTTTTTTAAATCACCGATCTCGCCAATATCTGTACCATATCTCAGCACCTGATTCATCTGAGTTCCACTGCTCTCGCCTCTCCGCTCACCTTGCATGGGGCACCTTATCTGTGCGTGAGGTGGCGCAATCTATCGTGAAACGCCGTGCCCAGTTATCGCCTGACGAAAACAAAAGCTTTGGGCGCAATCTTACGGCTTTTGGCTCTCGCTTGGCATGGCGCTGTCACTTTATTCAAAAAATCGAAGATCAACCTGAAATAGAAACGCACTGCATGCACCCTGCATTCGAAGGGCTACGTGTAGGCGAACACAATGATCTACATTTTCAAGCATGGGCGAGCGGTCAAACTGGGTACCCTTTCGTTGATGCCTGTATGCGCAACCTGACTGCAGAAGGCTGGATCACCTTCCGCATGAGAGCAATGCTGGTAAGCTTCGCCAGCTATCAACTATGGCTCGATTGGCGCGTTACGGGCGAACATCTGGCACGGCTGTTCACAGATTATGAGCCCGGGATTCATTATAGCCAGCTGCAAATGCAATCAGGTGTAACAGGTATCAACACGATGCGCGTTTATAATCCGATCAAACAATCGATGGAGCATGATCCAAAAGGCACTTTCATTCGAAAGTGGGTGCCTGAGCTCAAGAGCGTTCCGGATGAGTTCATTCATGAACCCTGGAAATGGGAAAAGACACTGATCGACGATCGTGATTTTACGCTTGGGCAGGACTATCCTGCCCCACTTGTTGATCAAGCTGTTTCTGCGAAGGCTGCAAAACAACAGATCTCTGCCATACGGAAAAACCAGGACTTTGGGGTCGCGGCAAACGCCATTTTCCTCAAACTAGGAAGTCGAAAATCTGCTTCAAAACGCGGGAAGACGATCAAATTAAATGATAATACCCAATTATCATTGTTTTAAGTTAAAACGTAACTCCCAAGGACCCCATCGGATATCGGGTTCTGTGTTGCCCTTGCGACGTTAGAGCCGAGCGATGATCTGTTGTGGTGATAGGGTGAGTGTTTCGAGGATATTGCCCCCGTGTTTTCTGACCGTCGAGATGACGGATTTGATGTCAGCGAAGACCTGCGCGCCCTCGAGGGTGCGGAAAGTTCCCGAGATTTTCATGCGCAACTTCATCATGCGCAGGTCCCGTTCGGCCTGATTGTTGGTGAAGGGAACTGTGAAGTCCGTAAGGAACCTTAGGACGTCATCACGGTAGTCGCGCAAGCGGACCAGAAGGTTATGGCCTGGCCGCCTGGCTTTTCGGCCTCGCGCACCAGTGCGTCTAGCCAGTGGGTCTTGTCGCTCATGGAAGGCGAGGCCCTCGGTGAGGATCGCCATGTATTTGGTGAGGATGCCGTGGTGAACCGACGTGGGGAGTTCGGTCTCGCCTCGCCCCTGAGCCGCGCACTTGAGCTGATTGGCGCTGTTGAGCAGCACGCTCATCGCGCACGCCCACGGCTCCTTTTCGATTTCTTCGATGGCCTTGAGTTCCCGTAAATGATGCGCCCCGCACAGGGCGTGCGCGTCCACCCCACTCATATGGGCGTAATAGGACTTCCAGTGGTCATGAACAATTGTCCCGCCGGTCAGGAAGGATGGAACAGCACCGCGCTTGGCGCTGATGCGATAATGCGTGAAGGCGAGATCGCTGATTGAGTGCAGCCAGTGCAGCTTACCAGCAACACGAAGTCCGGTCTCATCCAGATGCCGAACGCCGCCTTCATTGAGCCGGGCCAGAATGTGTTCGACGACGCCACCCAAGGTACGCGCTGTGCCGTTCACCCAGTTGGTCACGCTGGCCGCGCATAGGCTGGTGGCACCAAACAAATCACGCAGGAGTTGGCAGACCCGATCCTCGGGGATCAGCTGCTGAACATTGCAGTAGACCGCCGCCGCCCGAATGCGCTTACCGTATTGCACGTGTGCATTCACGCCATCGGGAAAGGTGGCTGTCGTCGTGGCTCGGCAATGGCCACAACAATAAATCGCTGCCTGATGCTCTGTGACCTCCAGACGCGGCACCGGTATGTCATAAACCTGACGCCTCTCCACCGCCTTGATCATCCCAGCCGTCAAGCCATGCTGACAGGTGCCACAGGCCTCAGCCTCATGTCGCTCCACAAAGTCAGGCGTTGCTGTCTGACGTAGGGTGTCGCCTCGGTGGCCAACTTAGCCACCACTTTTCTTACCGGACTTACCACGCAGGCTACGCGGTACCGGCTTCTTCAACCCATCACTCGAAGGCGGCTTGCTGCTATTACTGCTGTTCTTGGCCAACTGACGCCGCAGATCCGCATTCTCTTGCGCCATGCTCGCCAACGCGGCTTCCAACTCGGCGATCCTGCGCAGAGCCGTGGCGAGGAGTTGTTCAAGAGCAGTAACTTGGTCCATTCCACCAATGATTCAGAGAAATCGTCACAGCGCCACGAAATTCAGACCACAACAGAAAATTCATGCGCCTAATGGTTAAGGAGACTCACATCAAAACTGACAAAAACCCGTTATCGGCTAGGGTGCTTGGGAGTTACGTTAAAACTTCAAAACCCAAGAGCAGCCATTGGGGTGCCTGCAGCGAAAGTGTGCTTTTTCCGCACACCACGTTTCAGCCAGAAAAGATGCTGCATAATGCACGAAAGTCCGGTTCGACGGGCTGCACCGCAGCATCCTGAGGTGGACGTGAACGGCAGCAATGGGCCGTTCTGGACGATCCTGACGTGAGCATTTTAAGTCAATGCAAGATGCGTGGTCTCAGATCTCTGTCAGTGTCCAGTCGCAGCGTTCGTCTCCAAAGCTCGGTTTTTCGGAACATTCTATCGGAAGAACGTCGACTTTGGCTTTCTTCTGTCAGCAGCCCGGCCCAGCAAAGCGGACGCAGGACTGTGACGTAGAGAACGCTGCCGATCCTATCGAACAGGCTGTCCCGGCCTGGCTCTCCGTAGAGTGTTTCTCGGATCTTTGTTAGGCTCGCGCCGTGATCAGCTTCGACGTTGATGATATTCAGAAAGGTGTCCCAGTTGCCTAGAATCTGATCTTCTTCGCGTAAATGTCCGCCATGATCCATACGAAATAAGAAAATGGGGACCAGCTGTGACATCACGCGTGCAGGGTGCGCGATCAATTCTTTGCCGGCTTTGGTCAGTAGGAATTTGCCCTTGAAGTGCCGGCCAAATTTTAATTCCTTCAAAAGTACATGAATGCCCTCAACAGCTGGGAAGTCCCATTCGTTCAGAACCTTGTTGACGGAAAATAGGTCTTCTTCGGAATATCCTGGCCAATCAAACTTTGCTGCTGCCCAATGCACGAATTTGCGATTGAATGCACCTGATTTGGTTAAGCCGATCCCCCCGTGTTCATCGATATATTTGGCGGTTTGCAGAACCCCGCGCACAATAGGCGAAGTCAGCAAAAGCGGGTCATCGTCAGAAATGGTTTTGAATACTGGCATCATTAGTGTCCAAGGCTTTGCAATATCTGGTGTTTGGCACTTTGTGGCTAAATTCCAAAACTGGGCGAAGCATCATTTATCAATGATTGAGTTGGATCGTCAATGTGACCTTGTCGCGCTTACGTTGATGCAAATGTCCGCTTTGGGGAAACTGCTCTGTGCGTGAAAATCCTTATCGAAAGTCGGCCAAGAGCCGGCAGCGTCATCACACACTTTTGGCTGGAAGCCTCCCTCGCATTCAATGATGGCCTCCCGCTGTTCAAATGCATCGTCCTCATCTGCCATAGCTCTGCGTGCGGGCGCATGTGGCTGCGGCATTTGCGGCATTTGCGGCAAAGACCCCCGAGAGTATCCGTGCAAAGCATTATGGCGGCTTTCAGCACCGATAACTGGGGGCACTTCTACTGCGTTTTCAAAGCACGCCCTCACGCGCACGATACCAGCCACATTCATGCCCCCACCCTCGGACGGACGACACGCCAGAATGTTTTGCAATTGTACCCAGAGATCACCTGCTCCCCAGTCCCTCGAACCAACCAGCCGTGCTCCACGAGCTTGTTAACACAGGTTTTCAATGTGTTCCCGTCACGCAGGTGACCGGGGCCTCTCTTCATCATTGTGCGTTTATTGATGAACTCTTCTGTCCATTTTTTGACCACCCAAAGTCGTAATTCTTCGGCTGCGTTAAGCTCCTCATTTGGCCGCCCTGAATCAGAGACACGCAACATTTCCGAAAGATACCATTCCATCATAGTTATCCCATTCGCCATCATTTCTTCAGTGATCTCCGCAGCATGCTCGTTGGCATAAAGCGTCTGCACCCCAGCAATCCTAGCCGCCATTTCAGTAGCCTTTGACGCAGACCCAGTCATGTATTCAAAAGCCTCACCCTTGTTTGAAGCTTGCTCCACTCGATTATAAAACGCTTCAAGCTTTGAGCGCGCCTAATCGGACAGGTCTAGCTGGCGAAGATTGAGATCTGCTCGAGTATCAGGGAGGACTTGCAGTTCGATATTTAGGAGCTCTTTGATGCGATCATTGTAAGTCAGCAGCACGGCCTGCGCTTTGCGTTTTGCTGCAATATAAACTGGATCATTCGTTATTTTACGTGACCCGATCTTACTATCGGGATATGCGATAAGAACCCGAGAAAGGAACCCCTGATCCTTCATTATCGGATCGCCGATGACCCTCTGAGCCACGAGGGGCTGGATCATCGCATACAGCGACACGCGCTTATCATACAGGACAACCGTTTCGGACGATGCTCTGCTTTTGCTGATTGGGGCCCCATCCCACAACTTGGAGAAACCCGCGATCGTTTTGAGCGCATTTTCTGGCTTCATGCCATGTCCGCCGAAAAACTGGCCACCTTCGTCGGTCACAACCGCAACAGACGGCGTACCAGTCTCTAATCGGCGATGTAGCCCTTCAATTGTCACATCGCTGATCAGGATAGTGGTCACGAGCGGTGGTTCAGGAGCCAACTCAACGTTTGGGTCTTTGAAATCTCCATCAATAACATCAAAGTCTTGCTTCGGTTTGCGTCGCTGTCCTTTTTGGAACGCCACCAGTTTGAACTTCGTCCCTGTTGCCGGACATTGGGGTACTTTACCCCAGTCCGTGAAAGGGGCACCAAATGGGACAACATCGACGCAATTATACAGACGATTATAAGGCAGCTGCAGTTGAGCGGTTATATGAGCCTGGTGCGACGCAAGGCAGCGTTGCCAAGGAGCTTGGGATCACTGGGACGCAGCTGAAGACGTGGCGCTTGGAAATTGAGGCGTTTGGCTCAGTTGAAGCCAAACGGCGTCAGCAGGCGGATGCGGCTGAATTGCTCCGCCTTCGCAAAGACAACAAGCGGCTTGCTGAGGAAGTGGAGATTTTGCACAAAGCATCCGCTTTTTTCGCGGCGCGGGCGGTGAAACCATGACGAACAAGCGTGCTTTCGTCACCGCCCATAAAGCTCAATACGCGGCTTCAATATTATGCCGTCTTCTAGAGATATCCCGGGGCTGGTTCTACGGGTTCCCAGCCAGTCAGCCTGCACGTGATCAGCGTCAAGCTAATCGCGACGCTCGGGATCAGGCGTTGCTTCCCAAGATAAAAACCTTCTTCAAGGCCAGTAAGAAATGTTATGGATCAAAGCGTATTCACCAAGACTTACTGGCGGATAGTGAGGTCGTCTCCGAGCGCCGTGTTGCGAGAATAATGAAGGAACACAAGGTGTCCCCGCTTCTTCGCAAGCGTAGAAAGCCAATCACAACGGACAGCAATCATAAGCTGAAGCCATCCCCAAACTTGTTGGAACAGAAATTCCACAGCCAGACGCCTAATGCCGTTTGGCTGGCGGATATCACCTATATCGACACGGACGAAGGCTGGCTTTATCTGGCTGGCGTGAAGGACATGGCCACGCGTGAGATCGTCGGTTGGGCGATGGAGGATCACATGCGTGCGGAGCTTTGCTGCGCCGCCCTCGAGATGGCTCTGGGACGCAGCCCTCCGTGCCAATAAGCGTGAGACAATTGACTGGCTAAAGTTTACACTTGAGTGCGTAGGAGAACGAACCCATGGTTATGCCTTCACAATCACCACTTTCGCCAGATGCTGGATCTGGAGCCGTTTTGGCCCCGACGTCGCCTCCCCGCGTTGTTAATGCGCCGTTGGCTCCCACAGCGGAACTGACGAGCATCCCGAAGCGACGCAACTTCACAGCCAAATACAAACTGCGCATTCTGGATGAGACGGACCAAGTGGCAGACACTGGCGGGGTTTCCGCCATTCTACGGCGGGAGGGGCTTTATTCCTCTGCACTGACCGATTGGCGCCGTGCGCGGGCGGCCGGCACATTGGGTGCATTGCAGCCAATGCGCCGTGGCCCACAAAAGGCACCTGCCAATCCATTGCAAGCTGAGCTGGCCAAGGCCAACCGTGAGGTGACAGCCTTGCGGCGCCGTCTGGATCAGGCGGAAGCCATCATTGCCATCCAAAAAAAAGTGGCGGGACTTCTGGACGAGATGGAGCAGACGCAAGAGCGCAGCGGCAAATCATGATGGCCGTCGCGATTGCATTGCCCACCGGCAGCGGCTTGACCTCGGCTGTCTGCGCCGCGCTATCATTATCGCGCGCGAGCGTTCTTCGACAGCGTGCGGCGCTGACGGCACCACCACGCACACGCCCACCGCGCGCAGCGTCTTCGCGGGCTCTGCCGGAAAGGGAAAGAGACCAGGTATTGCACCACCTGCGCGAACCCCGCTTTGCGGATCAGACGCCCACAGAGGTCTTTGCCACCTTGCTGGATGAAGGCACCTATCTGTGTTCAATCCGCACGATGTATCGGATATTGGCCGCGCAGGGCGAAGTTGGCGAACGCCGCCGACAGCGCACACATCCCGTCTATCAAAAGCCTGAACTTCTAGCTGAAGCCCCCAATCAGGTCTGGTCTTGGGACATCACCAAGCTGAGGGGCCCGGTGAAATGGTCCTACTTCTATCTCTATGTCATCCTCGACATCTTCAGCCGCCGCGTTGTTGGCTGGCGCGTCGAGCACGCGGAGAGCGCCAGCCAGTTCAAAGAGCTGTTCATCGACGCGATGGAAAAACACGAGGTTCCACGCGATCAGCTGACATTGCATGCAGATCGCGGTGGGCCCATGAAGGCAAAGACGACAGCCCTGATGCTGGTTGATCTTGGTGTGCTCAAGTCCCACAGTCGGCCCCACACCTCAAACGACAACCCGTTCTCCGAAGCCCACTTCAAAACACTGAAATATCAGCCAGAGTTCCCCAAGAACTTTGAAACCATCGAGCAGGCTCGCGCATTCTGCCGCAGGTTCTTTGCATGGTATAACCAAGACCATCATCACGCCGGGATTGGTCTGATGACGCCCGACCAAATCCATTTTGGGCAGGCCCAAGAAATCTACACCGCGCGACAAGCAACACTAGACGCGGCATTCCTCGCCACGCCCGAACGCTTCGTACACAAACCACCAAAACCGCCTCAAATCCCGACCGCCGTCTGGATCAACCCACCAAAACCAACCGAAGAAACCCAAGCCTAAAGTCCAAAAGCCACTGTCTCAAAGTCGTTGACACGTTCCGCAGAGGCCCGGTTCCGGGATTGATACACCACTCCGATAGGGGCGGCCAATATGCTGGCGGGGACTATCGCAAGCTGATCAAAAAGGCGAAACTCACTCAATCCATGAGCCGCAAGGGCCAATGCCTCGACAATGCGCCGATGGAAAGCTTCTTTGCTTCATTGAAAAAGGAGATGGTTCACCAGCGGCGCTTTAGAACACACGCTGAGGCCAAGGCCGCCATCTTCGAATACATTGAGGTCTTCTACAACCGCCAGCGCCGTCATTCAGGCGTCGGCTACAAAACGCCAAAACAGGCTTTTGAATAAGTTCAGATAGATGTGAGACAAAATTTTGTTGCCAAGATTTAGGCGACCTCGGAGACTGAGAATTGAAAGAAACCAGCTCACGAGGCCAATATGCAAATCATCGGACTGCACAAGAACGTTTATAAACTTTATGCTTGGGCGCGGACACAAGAATGTTTGGACGTGTACCGTATCAAATACGAAGGTCAGGTTCGGCAATGGGACGACTTACGTACAGAGGGCGTTTCTCTATCAAAGTGCGCTGAATTCGTCGGCATCTCGCGCGCGACATATTACCGTCACAAGCGTATTTTGAAGGTTTTGGCGCAGGCAATCATACCGCCTTCAAAGGCTCCCAAACGCTGCAACAAGTCACAGTGGGGCGAGGCAGAAAAGCAATTGGTGCTTGAGGCCCGCCGCGACAATGAAACCTACGGTAAGGAGAAAATAGGGGCCATCTTGCGTCGCGACAAAAAGCAAACCATGAGCGATAGCACCGTGGGGCGCATTTTGAGCTTTCTAAGGAAAAAAGGCCTGATCACACGATCAAGATCTGCGCCCCAAAAGCGCAAGCGTAATTTTTCCAAGGGGCATGCCAAGGGATGGAAATATAGGGATTACAAAGATATTGTGGTTGGCGAGCGTGTGCAGATCGATCATATGACTGCCACGAAGAACGGCGTCACGTGCAAACACTTTCAAGCCTGGGAGAGGTGTAGCAAGCATATCCACGCGCAAGTTTATTCGAATGCCACGGCACGCTCTGCCAAACGGTTTTTGCAAGAACTCGTGGAAATAGCTCCCTATAAGATCATCTCAATTCAAGTCGATGGCGGGTCTGAGTTTATGGCCGATTTTGAGACAGCGTGCGAACAGATGGAGATCCCGCTCATTGTGCTGCCGCCAGCAAGGCCAAAATACAACGGTGGTGTCGAGCGCGGTAACCGCACCTTCCGCGAAGAGTTCTATGCATGTCGTGATCTCATTGCCGACAGCATAGGAGCGATGCGGTTTGAACTTCGAAAAGCCGTCAATAAATACAACACATTCAGGCCTCATCATGCCTTGAAAGGCAAGACACCAATGGAGTACATTCGAATCACTCAGGCCAAAGTCGTGTGAGTCTCAAAACACCTGAACCTATACACTTTCGAAGATATGACTTGGAAAATGGCAGCGTAGGGTCTATGAGCAAACTGTCCGGAAAACGGGACGAAGTTCACTTCCTCAATGATCTCAAATGCAGACCGCAACTCCACCAAGTCCTCGTCAGGCGGCGCAGTGTCTTCGGAGATATTCTGATCAAATGACCATTCAGTCATGTTCGCCCCCTAACCGTTTGGATAATTCCAAGCATACAATCTCCATCGACGGACGCAATGCATCCAACGACGGCCGCGTATATCTTTGCCCCGTGATCGATAGCGGCGTGTGGTTTAGCAGCCGCCCTACAATCTCCTCCAACACACCAGCTTCCATCGCCACGGTCGCAAATGTCCGACGATGCATGTGCGGATTGTACTTGAGCCGCTCTGGCCTTGTGATGTGACCGGACTCTGACTTTGGCGATGGAAACACCCACTCCCTGCTGAGGGGACGCAGCGGTGCCAGGATCTCATGATGAAGCTGAAGGATAGGTAGATCAAAGCTGCGTCCGTTCTTGGTCATCGGCAGATGAATCCGGTCTTCGTGTATTTGATCCCACTTCAAGGTGAACACTTCAGTTTTGCGAAGGCCGGTAAACAATAGCAGCTCGTAGAATACCCGATGGATTGGATTGGGCAGATCATCAATCGTCTTCCACCAGTGCTTCAGGTTCTCAATAATCCGCCCGTCCGGCTTATCTTCAAACCACTCGATTGCCATCGTTGGGCATTCCGGCAGATCACCAGTCCGGCGAGCATGGTTATAGATGGCGCGAAAGCTGCGAAGCACATGATTGGCGGCTGACGGCGATCCAGCCATGTCGTGATGACGGCGTACTGTCATCGCCTTGCTGATCTCGTCCAGGGGCAGGCGCATCCAGTCTTTCAGATGAAGCGTAAGCTGGGCCCGCATCCCGACCTTGTTGGTCTCAGAACGCAGCTTTGGACGTGCCAGATACACTTCCATTGCGGCTTCCAAGGTGGGCGCGCCAATCTGAGCCGCCTTCCCTGCCCCTCTGCCCATCTCCAAAGCAAACCCGAGAGCGGTCTGCCGTGCGGCTTGCGCTGAGATGATGGGAAACCGGCCAATCAGGATCCGCTTGGTTTGACCTCCAACGTCCTTTTGAAAGTACCAGGTCTTCGAGCGCTTCCCCACAAAGAGCACCAGCCCTTTGATCTCCGCATCCCAGTACTTGTCCGTCCCTGCTTTCGCATGCGGCAATTTGTTAGAAAACGTCTCTGTGAGCTTTGGCATATTCTGTCGGCATTTTGTAGGTAACGCCACGCAACTGTGCGCTACCCTATGCAACCCAATGCAAAATAAAAGTCAACAAAAAGAAACAGTAAGGTGCTCAGTAATACTGTATGAAACTCAGAACTCTTGTTTGGAAAACTGGGGTCTTAACCATTACACAACGCCCGCTTACTAAAAGCTTCCTATTTCATGGGTGATAGGGCGTCAAGACAGCGATCGCATGAGCTGCACATGCAAACGCTAAACATGTCTCCAAACGGCCCTGAGGGTGCTGTCAGAAGAATGCGAACCAGTCTCAGTTCACAAGCAACCTCAATCTCGTAGGCTGCGCAGAGGCCGCGCCACTCAGTCAGAGCGGCGGCACGGTTCAGCTTGAAATTTGATCGGCTATAAAGGTGGCGCTCCGCATTGAAATGGTTGTGAACTGAGGCATGGACGGCGACAAATTTCTGTAAAGTTCACATCTGCCTAAATCGAAGCATAGCCCGCTCTTTTGGTCCAACTGGCTGGTGTGAATTCTCCACCCTGTTATTACGCCAACGCCTGGTTTCTTGCTGATCAGCGTTGCCGATCACCCTCATCGCTGCGCCGTGGGAACGTAGTTTATCGGTGACGAAGACATGTTTGGATCAATGGCGTTTCATGGTTTTCCTCAGGAATTTAAAGGCTGCCTTGCGATCACAGCGCTTTGTGATGAAGGATACGAGGACTTACCCTTCGTGATCCACTGCCCACCAAAGATAGTGCGTCTCGCCGTTAATCTTCACGAACACCTCGTCCAAGTCCCACTGCCAATTTGAATATGCGCGCATCTGGCTGACCCTTTTCTTGCGGATCACAGCGGCAAACAGCGGGCCAAATCTGTTCCACCAAAATCGAACCGTCTCATGGCTGATGTCGATGCCGCGTTCGTGCAAAAGATCCTCGACATTCCTGAGCGAAAGCGGAAACCGAAAATACATCATGACGGCCAGACGGATGATTTTGGGGCTCGTCTTGAAGTAACGAAAGGGGGAACGTTTTATCATCCACAAAAGCTATGTGCTCGCCCTGCCCGCTCTGCCGCAACCAATCTTGCTATGACAGTGCCCTAAAATGCGCTGTCCATAACCGCACTGAGACGGCGAACAAAACTCGCCGGATCGGCTGGAATTTCACCTTCAGAAATCCGCGCTTGGTCTAGTAACAAATGCGCAGCATCTTTCAGCAAATCATCTGACGCAGCGCCTTCGGATTTTGCGCGTTCTGCCAGTTTTTTCACCATTCGATGGTCCGGGTTTAACTCAAGAATGCGCGGCATGCCGTCCTGTAATTGTCCATGCTGCTTCAGCAATCGCTCCAGGTTGACATCCATATCTCCGTCATCAGCGATAAGACACACGGGGCTATCGGTTAATCGTTTAGATGGGCGGACATCTTTAACAGCCTCACCCAGTTCCATTTTGATCGCTGCTATCAGCTCATTAAGACCCATGGAACTTGCGTCATCATCGCTATCGTCGTCTGCATTCTCGTCACCGCTAATTTTATCAAGATTGGTTGCTCCACGCGTTACGGACTTGAATTTCTTACCTTCAAATTCGGTGATGTGTTGAAGCCAAAACTCATCAACATGATCTGACAAAAGTAGCACTTCCACGCCCTTAGCTTTGAACCCTTCAAGATGTGGGGACTGCGCGATCTTTTTCGCATCTTCCCCAGTGATGTAGTAAATCTCGTCCTGGCCCTCTTTGCTGCGTTCTACATAATCTGACAGGCTCGTCAGTTCGCCGTTGTGGGTGGACGAAAAGCGGCAAACTTCAAGAATTCTGTCCCGTAGACTTGGATCTTCGATCAAACCTTCTTTGAATACCGCTCCAAAATTCCCCCAGAATGTTGAATACTCATCTGCGGCCTTTTGTGCTTTCTTCTTAAGTGCCCCGATCACCTTTTTGGTGAGTGCGGTTTTTATTTTGGCAAGCGCAGGGTCAGATTGCAGCATCTCACGAGACACATTCAGCGACAGATCCTCTGAATCAACAACACCGCGTAGAAACCGCAGGTATGTCGGGATAAGCCCCTTGGTGTTCTCGGAAATAAACACCCGGTTCACATACAACTTCACATGGCTTTTGCGTTCGGCGTCATACAGATCAAATGGTGCTGATGATGGGACGTAAAGCAGGCTTGTGTGGCTGACCATGCCTTCAACCCGATTGTGCAAGGTAAGCCAGGGCTTGTCGAATGCATGGGATGTATGATGGTAGAATTCTGTGTGCTGGTCGTCGGTAACCTCTTTGGGGTTACGCGTCCAAATGGCTGACGCCGAATTTAGCGGTTCCGCATCAAGCAGCACCGGAAAGCTGATGTGATCGGAATATGTTTTAACGATATGGCGAATGCGCGCCTCTTCGAGGAATTCTTTCGCGTCTTTCTTCATGTGCAAAATAACGGTCGTCCCGCACTCGGTTCTGTTGCCGGGCTCGATTGCAAACTGCCCTTTGCCGTCTGAAGCCCACAACCAGCTTTGTTCTTCTCCAGCTTTGCGTGTCAAAACATCAACGCTATCAGCAACCATGAAAGCCGAATAGAAACCCACGCCAAACTGGCCGATTAGTCCTACTTCGCCTTTCTCACCTTCCTTCAGAGCTTCAAGAAAAGCACCGGTGCCTGATCTGGCGATTGTTCCGAGTGTTTCGAGAAGATCATCGTGGTTCATCCCAATACCGTTGTCCGAAACCGAGAGCGTCTTAGCCTTTTCATCTGCCGCAAGCAAAACAGCAAATTGATCGGCATTCTTAGCGAGTGACGGATTAGTAAGGGTCTCATAGCGAAGTTTATCGCAGGCATCAGAGGCGTTTGATATCAATTCTCTGAGGAAAATCTCGCGATTTGAGTACAGAGACCCGGCGACGATGTCGAGCAGTTGACCAACTTCCGTTTGAAAGGAGAACGTCTCTTTAGCATTTGTATCTGTCATAGGAAACGCCTCGCATTTTTTACGGAAATTCGTCGAATTTGTTAGGAAATATAGAGCGGTGAAAGCCGTGGTTCAACCGACTTTATTGCATAAGCCGCCATCCGAGGATTCATCACATGAGTCCAGAATGGCACCTGTCAGCTTGTCTCGTTGAGCCCTTTTTTTTCAATCAGGCAGGCCGTGTCCTTAACTCGGCACTTTTCCACAGCATCGGCTCGTCGCGACCTTCGCTGCGCCGTCCCCCAATGTCCACTTTGGACCGCTCAGATCAATTTAAAGACAACACCACCTGCCCGATAAGCAGCGTTAGCGGCAACGTAACGAAGCTCAGTAGTGTTTGTGTTGTAATGATTGCCGCCATCAGGGAGGCATCTCCCCGCATTTCACGAGCAAGCGTGTAACTGGCCACACCAGTGGGCAAAGCAGCGAAGATCAAGGCAATTTGAAAGGCTAATGGATCGGGCCCGAGGATCCACGCGGCTAGAATAACCGCTGCAGGGTTAATCAGAAACTTGCCAATCATCGATAACCCGATGATCTTAATGGACCCCGTAAGCCCACGAAGTTTGAGGTTAGCACCGACACAGAGCAACATCATCGGCAATGCCGCATCACCAAGAATACGGGTCATTTCATGCAGCACCGGGACTGCGTTTAACCCAGCGAGGTTGAAAAGCACCCCAGCACAGATGCTCAGGATCAGTGGGTTTTTCACAAGCCCATGTAAGATTGATTTGCCGCCCCCACCTAGCTGCCGCGTCATCAAGGTAACGACCGTGACATTCACCACCGGCACCAAAAGTGCAGAGCCTAGCACCGCGATCTGCAATCCCGTCGTTCCGAAGACAGCCTCCGCTATTGCGAGGCCGATGAAGGTATTGAACCGCGCACTGCCTTGCAAAAGCGAACTGGCCTGTGGAGCCGCAACCCGGCGTCCAAACAACCACCCGCAAAAGATTGCAGTAAAGAAACCCGCATAGAGGAGAACTGCGTAATTTCCCAACCCTCCGCTCAAATCAGCCACAGAGATTTTAGCGAAGAACAACGCTGGCATGAGAACCCAATAAACCAGCCGGTCATTTAGGTTCCAAAACTCAGTCGAAGGGATACCACCACGCCGCAACCCGTAGCCCATCAGGATCAGGGCAAAGACCGGTGCAATGGCCAAAAATATTGTCAGCATTTCCGCGAACCTCAATAGGACTTGTAAGTGCTAGGTGACTGTTTCGACTGATACAATACATGCGCGTGTTCGTTCACTGTCGGTCTGGCCCATATCTGACCCTCAATAATCAATATAGTGCTCAAGTACCGCTTTCGCATAACTGCGATCCGCGCCCACGAACAAGGCATTTGGGCGGTGGCAGGGTATTGGCGCAAGCCATCCGCCAATTAGACAAGCCTACGGAATGGCACAGGACAGGTTGCGCAATAACAACAAGAACCCAAATCACAACCCTACGAAATTTCCGTCTGTCACACGTAACGGGGTGCGCATTTCCCCTGTGTAAAAAGAGCCTCGGAAGGACCCAACACTTCAAGCTTGCGCGTTTTATTCTGCCACAAAGGGTGAGAAGGAGACTTTCGCCGCTGTGTCCACCGATGATTGCAATGCGAACAAATTATGAGTTCTCTGTGCTGGCGCCAAGGGCTGTTTTCTTGGTGGTGCAAATTTATGCATGGGTTAAGCTGTGCAAAACTTCAACCCATAAGAAGCAACCCCTCATTTCTCTATTCAACCAACCAGTGCAATTTAATCGCCAAAGGCCACACAAATGAATGCAATCACCAAACTCTCAGTTAATGCTAACACCACCCCAGACACCAACGACCTAGACGGCTGGGTTGTCGTTGACGGAAATCCGACAATGCGTACTTGGGCTTTACATACGAACTCGGACGGCACCATGCTATCGGGCGTGTGGGAAGCAACACCTGGCACCTACCATGCAACATACACAGCTTATGAATTCGTCCACATGATCTCTGGCCGCATCGTAATTACACCAGATGGCGGAACGTCTGTAACGGTTCGGGCCGGCGATGCCTTCGTTGTAGAAGCTGATTTCAAAGGGACATGGAAAATTGAAGAGCCAGTGCGCAAGCACTTTGACTTTAAGCTATAGCAGACATCCTCACACGGTACCGCATCAGGCATTTTGGGCTCTTGAACTATGGCCAGACCAAGTACGTCGCAATCAAACTTAGAGGATGACACATGAGCACTTTCGATGAGAGAGGTGGTCCTAGTAATTCGACCAGTTTGCAGCCTTGTTAAGATGGATCAGGGTTTCATTTAGGCTGCCAATCTAATTGGTTCTGTTTTGCTGACATAGGCCTCATCTGGGGTCAATATGCCGTGGGTCGAATGTGGGCGTTCAGAGTTGTAATAGGTCAGCCATTTGCCGATCCCAGTCCGCATTTCAGAACCTGTCTCAAATGCATTCAGATAGACGCATTCATACTTCAGCGACCGCCATAGGCGTTCAATCATGCGATTGTCACGCCACGCGCCTTTGCCATCCATGCTGATCTTGATCTTTGCATCCGTGAGCACGTCGATCGTAAGCATCAACGCTGCCCTTGATCAAGCTGCGTCTTTTGCCTTGGCCTCGGCGTTTTTAGCATCGATCATGTCCTGATAGGCCCACGGCATGAGATCGTTGATACGGTTTGCTTGATGGTCCTGGATGCGTTCCAGCACCCATGCGAGCCAGGCTTCGGGATTCACTTTGTTCATCTTGGCGGTCTCTATCAACGTATAAGCAATTGCTGCAGATTTGCCGCCTGCTTCTGATCCCATGAAGAGATAGT
The DNA here is from genome assembly GCF_000155735.2 of Octadecabacter arcticus 238. Lineage (GTDB taxonomy): Bacteria > Pseudomonadota > Alphaproteobacteria > Rhodobacterales > Rhodobacteraceae > Octadecabacter > Octadecabacter arcticus. The sequence continues at coordinate 1,728,524 of NC_020908.1, read as the reverse complement.
TTTTGCGTCCCACGGCCACAGGGCGCACTGCGCGCTCGGCTGTGTTGTTGTCCAGCTCAAGAAAGCCGTGATCAAGATAGGGCCGTGCCTTTGGCAGGCGCGCCAGTGCATATTTGATCGCCTTGGCCAGCGGCGTCTTGCTAGAGATCTTGCCCAGTTGCTCTTTAAGCCAGACTTCCAGGTCATCAAAGATCGGCTTGGCGTATTCCTGACGCAGGGCCACGCGTTCCGCAGGGGGCAGGAACCGCGCTTGTGTCTCAACATCATAGAGCTTTTTAATCCGCAGCACGGCTTCGCCCGCCACGGGCAGCTTTGTGCTTTCATAAAGGTCAAAGAACTCACGCCGCACATGGGCCATGCATGCCATCTCTTTGACCCGCCCCGTGCGGTAGGCGTCATTATACCCAGCATAGGCATCCGCATGGGCGTAGCCTTCATAGCTTTCGAGATGCTTGCTGGGATGCTCCGCCTCATGGCTGGTGGAGAACTGGTACCACACCGCAGGTGGAGCTCCGCTGGCCCAAGTGTCTTCTTTTCGGGCATAGACCCACAGTCGCGCGGTTTTGGTCTTATTCTTTCCTTTGCCATTGCCCTTCTGGAGCAGCTTGACCGTTGTGTCATCCATGAAGATCGCCTGCGCCTCAAAGACGTGATCGCGGATTGCATCTGAGACGCGCTCCAGCAGTTTGGTGCATTTGCCGACCCATCCCGCCATGAGCGATCCACTCAGATCAATGCCCTCGTTGGCAAACATCTGGCTCTGGCGATACAGCGGCAGATGATAGCCGTATTTACAGCACAGGATGTGGGCCATCAGCGCGGGGCCGACAAAGCTCTTCGGAATGGGTCGGCTTGGCATCTCAGCCTGAACAACGGCCTCACAACAGGTGCAGGCCAGACGCGGGCGGCCAATTTGGTTCACGATGTAATGTCCCGGGACATATTCCAACTCCTCCATCACATCCGTTCCAAGCACTTTGAAGCTGCCGCCACAGTCGGTGCAAGCATCACTGGGGGTGATGGTCTTTTGGACACGCTTCAGCCCCTTTGGGAAAGGTTTGCGCTTGCGCGGTGTGCGGGGCGGCTTGGCCTCAGCGTCAGAGGGTTCATCATCTGTCTCAACGGCTTGTTCGATCTCAAGTTCTTCAAGGATCAACTCAAGCGCCAGCTGTGCACTGCTTTCCGACTTTGAGCCAAAGCGGTGCTTGTTGTGACCGTGGAGTTGCAGGCGCAGATCGGCGATGATGGTGTCTCGGTTCTGGATGGCCCGCGCATGAGCGGTGCGCTCGGCACTCAGGGCGGCGTCCACTGATGCCATCTCATCCTTGAGGCGTTTTTGTACCGTCGCATGGCCAAGGGATGACCCGAGAAACGCTTGCTTCAGCTCTGACAATTCCGCTGTTTGCGCGGCAACGTATGCCTGTACTTCAGGGGGCAGATTAGTCAGATTTGGAGGGGTCTTACTCATGCCATTACATACCAAATCTCGGGCATCATGGGAATCCCACAAAGGCAAGAAGTCCTATAAAACATACAGCTATCCAACCATACTTGGACGCCATGTCTTCTTGAGAATACGCCAGTCTATGCCTTCCATCAGCATCGCAAGCTGTGCGCGGCTTAGGCTGACTTTACCTTCCTTGACTGAGGGCCATACGAACCGTCCACGTTCAAGCCGTTTGGTAAACAGGCACGCGCCCTGACCATCCCACCAGATCATCTTGATCTGATCGCCACGACGGCCACGGAACAAAAATAGATGCCCCGCGTAAGGGTCAGCTGCAAGAACCTGCGCGGTCTGCGCCGCCAGCCCGTTGAAGCCGCGCCGCATATCCGTAACTCCTGCGGCAAGCCAGATCTTCGCATCCCCCAAAACAGGGATCATGCTGCAAGTCCTCGCGCCAGTTCCAGCACAAAGCCAGCATCAACCCCGTCGCTCACGCTCAGCTTGCGACCGTTCTCAAGTGTGATCTCAATATGGGGGACAGGTAAGATGCTGGTGCCGGATGACGCAGGCGTGTCCACCATACCCGCATCGGCAATCTCTACGGGGGTGAACTGGCCTATATCTGATTTGTCAGGCTGAAACCGCCCATCGCTGCGCCATGCATAAATCCGGTTGGTGCCCACACCGTGCTTCTTGGCAACCATTGGAACACTCACGCCAGCAGTGTGGCTTTCCGCTACAAGCTGTCGCTTGAAATCATCCGTGTATTTGGAACCTCGGCCACGCCTAGTCTTGTTCATCATCAAAATCCTCATATCGCGCCAGCCATATCGCCAGCTTCGCGCAATAATCGCACCTTAGATCATGCCAAAAAAAGAGGGGGTTCCCTGTATGTTTACCGTCGATCCAAGCACCACTGGTAAATTGGCTGCCTTGGTCCGTGTTAAATATCTCTGGCTTGCCGTGCTTTGCCCGTGCCTCTTTCAGGGCTTCAACGCAGAAGTCCGCGTCCATGCTGTTGGACAACCGCCAAGCAAGGACTTTGCGACTGTACCAATCCATGATTGCCACCAGATACAGGAAGCCACGCCGCATTGGGATGTAGGTAATGTCAGCACACCAAACTTGGTTTGGGCGGTCGATCATGACTTTTCTAAGCAAATACGGCCAGATCTTATGCCAGGGGTGTTTCTTGCTGGTGTTGGGCTCCTGATAGATCGGGACCAAACGCATGAGCCGCATTAGGCGGCGCATGCGATGCCGGCCGCATTTGTGGTTGTTGCGTTTCATGTAGCGCGCCATCTGGCGGGACCCGTGCCATGGCGTTTCGAGGAATTGCTTATCAATGATCTACATGAACCCTCGGTTCTCAGCGTTCTCACCCTTGGGTTCATAGTACGGACATTGCCGCGCCATAGGAACGTACGGACAGCATGTCTCACGTACAATTTTGCATCGATGGCCTTCCACCCTTTTTGATGATTGGCCATGCCAAGTTGTAGGGCATGATGTCATCGTGGTGTGCTCTCCAATGCGCATCTATTCCGCCCCAACCCTTTCCAGTGAATACTTTGCCACACTCGGGGCATATCTTGTGAATTGAAACTTGGTCAGCATTTTGCAGCGCAGAGGGACCTGGCTGTCGACGTGCAGCTGCGGCTACGGAACTTTTGAACAAGTTCGTACTTAGTTGGTTGATTGTGCGAAGACCGTCTTCATCCCAAGGACTATCCACCGGAACACTTCTACGCAAAGCTGACTCCACTAAGACAGGTCTGGTATCACCGCTAACAGGCGTGACCATATAGCCGGAGATGCCGTCGCCAATTACCATCAACTCCTCCCTTGGGCGGGACCTCCAAGTCCAAGCGGTCGTCAAACATATCAACGCATCGAGTTTGTCTTGGTCTGATTTTGTTGGACTTTGTAATTTACCCAACTCATTTGCAGCAGTCACAATAGGCTCGACTCCCCATTGCTGTGCCAAACTCGCAATACCATCTGTGACAAGCTCCCAATCGGCATGGACGAATGTTTTGCGTTGTCTAGGGTTGTACCTTGCTGCTCGTCTTCGGTGCCAAATGGTTGGGATAATCGACGCCAAGGCTAGGGCCGGGAATACTTCAATCAAGAAAAGGCCATGTGAGGCCTCTCTCGCAGCAGTGGGATTCTCACGTGCACCAACACGATCTAAGAACTGCCAAACGGGGGCACCCTGTCCAAACATAGACTCCCTGCTGCGGTTTGCTGGCTGAACTCCTCCTCCAATTGCATTTACGACACTCCCCACAACGCGTTCGACCGGCCTCATACCTTCAAAGCTGGGGACTAGAGTTGGTTGATCCAATGCAATAAGCGTGAAATCTGAAGCTGATGCCGCTCGTTGGACCATCTCGGTAGCTTCTTCAAATCGAACCAAACGGGGAGGCATAAAATCCACCAGATTCCCTTGATTGTGCGTAATCATACTAATTGCACCAGGGTTTTTGTCCGTCCATGCGGAGTCAAACCCGATAAGGGTTTCAATTGTCATGCAAGATCCTAAATATCTTCGCAATTAGGTTCCGGGTTAATTGAGTCCACAACCGCGTCAAAACACCCCCATACTCAGCCCTGCACCCATCGCCGCGCCAAGGTCACGACATCGGATTAGCTGTTCTTCGGGGATCGACTTCTCGGCCAATATTTCCTCAGTTTTTTGGGCAAAGGTGCAAATGATCAATGGTGGCTGCACTTGCTTGAGCCGCCAACCATGGGCAACGCGAGCGGTTTGGCGCGCTGCATTATGCCCATCCGAACCCGCACATACCATCTGTGCGTACGGGTGCCCCTCAATATGCCCAAGGACCGGATAATAGCTCCGGTCATAGAAGTCCTTCATTATGCCTGCGATCGCGGCAAGGTTCTCTGGGGCACAAAAGATGTAACCGTCTGCACGCAAGAGATCCTCAGGACCGGCATCTTCCGCAGTCTTTAAAATAGTCACTACTTCTTTGCATGCCGCTGAATAAGCCGCTTCGGCCATCTGCCTACTGCCACCTGTCTTCAGGGCAATCGCGTTTGGCTCATGTTGTTGCCAAGTCACTGAGAATGCTGCGTAAGAAGGTGGTGTCCCAGCCTGCACGTTTGATTTTTATGGAGAGAGAGCCCTTGGATGTGTCACGCCGGAGGACGTCGAGTGCGCGGCGACGTAGAACGGCGATGTTGCCGGGACCGTTGTCTTTCCGATTGCGTGCGGCGTCCTCGCGGAAAGACACATCCAACTGCCAATGAAGGGCATTTTCGATGGCCCAATGGTCGCGGACAGCGGCCAACAGCACCTCAGGTGTGGGAACCCAAGACAGCGCGAAGTAGCGGGTCTCTGAGGTCACCTTTCCGCCCGTCTCTCTGGTCGCCTCGATGCGACCGAACCCCTTGAGGCCAGGGAATTCGTGGTATTCTGCCAATGCCTTAGCCGATACCACGACCGCCTTACGGGTTTCTTTTCTTCCATGGCCGGTATTTTCCGTAACGGCTGTTGGATCGCTTTTGTGCCCCTTGCTGAAACATCCACGGGCGTCAGACAACAGGGATTCCTGGTTACCCTTGAGGGCGAGGCACCAATCACCGCCGCCTGCGTTGATTGCGGCAACCGTGCGGCGGTTGCAATGTAATGCATCACCGGTGACCACCTTGCCCCGCAGATCGATCAACCCAAGCGCCTCTATGGCCGCGCTGAGTTCTGTGCCTCGGTCGGCAGGTACTGTCGCCAACGTCAGGCGCAGCCGCGAGGCATAGGCTGAGACCATCATGCGGGTCCGTGCGCTTTCGCCCGGGTCGCGCGCACCCCGTAACGCTTTGCCGTCAATCGCGATGATATCACCGTCTTTGAGGAGCTTGGTCACATCGGCAAGTACCTTACTGAAGGCCGCATCGAGTGCCTTCGGGTCGATGATCCGGAAGACCTCCGAGAAGGTATCATGCGATGGAATGGCATGCTTGAGTTTCAGGAAGTTCCTGAAAAAGCTCTCTTTTGCACGGCCAAATGCGGCCATCTCGGCGCAGGAGGTCGATCCACATAAGACCGACACGAAGGCGATAACGAGCAGTTCACCAAGGTCGTGGCGCACGTTACTGGCGCGCGGATCAGGAACTTCGTCGAAGGCGGATAGAAAAATATGCATGGCGATGAGCACCCGATGAGAACAACCACCCATCCAGAATCCATCCCGCCATCACCTGCAAGAGCAATCCTTTACTCACTCAGTTCCAAACGCGATTCCCCTGCACCTGTCTTGGAGTGATAAACGATCAAAAGCTGCACCATCACATGATGTTCTAGAGCATCGACCAGTTTTCGCCAACTGACTTGAATGAAACAATTTCAGCACAACAAAACATTCACGATGGGATGGGGATTTGCGAGGTTTAGGTCTGCTTTGGTGATGGCAAGTAAGTTCAATATTTTGAAACCCGATAATTGCATAGGCTTCTGACGTTTAATTGTTTTGGTAGATCAAGTGTCAGCGGCTGCAACGCGCAGGACTTCTGGTGTTTCGATTGGATAAATATGGAACATGAAGGCCATATCAAAATGCACAACGACATCGGACGGAACGTCTTCGCTATCAAGAACAGTTTTTTTAGCCTGAACAATGGCGAGCATCACGCTATCCGCCGTGACACGTTCAATGCGGAGTGAGCCGACGCCTTGCCAATACCGCGTCATAAAAATGGTATATTTCATAGAAGTCTCCTAGAATTTAGTACTTAATTTATCGCACGAATGTCGTCGGGGTCCTTGTGGGTTGCTCATCACGATCCAGGCTAACATCCATGCTGCAATAGACGCCGTCATTCATCTCCTTGATGCAGACGTAACCCATCATTTTAATGTAATGATGCAGAGGGCCATATGTTAGTAAGCGGCGCTTCACGTCCCAAAACTCCACGGCAGTAGCTGCTTCAGATCATTCTGCTTGTGACCCCAAGCTAAGATCAAAATCGCCTGCGTATCGATCGGTAGTGCCCACGTCCGCTTCGGGGAAGACGGCAGGCGAGAATTTCGAACGGACCAACGGCAGCTAAGGTGTAGGTTTCTCGGACGCCACATGCGCACCGTTTGAGTGACGCGGCACGTTGCCTGGCGTCAGAGAAGCGCTCAAGCGGGAAATCGCGGGGTTGGGCTTGGTGGGCCGTTTGTTGCTATGGGGATTTGGGCTGTGGGCTTGCCTTGGATATGATCTGACAGACCCGTTTCACGTACCCCGTTAGGCTAAGCGCGGGGTCAGCCTTGCCAACATGTGGTCGAGCTGCGTGGTATTTTCTCGTCGTCATCAACTTTTTCCACATGGATAGTTTGATCAGCGTGTGATGATTGGTTCGCAGGAGATATAGCCTGCGGCTGCGAGTGTCGTTCGTGATGTACGGGGCGCGGATCATGCTGCGGCCCTTTGTGGTTTTGGTGGTGCTCGGGGGTGTTGTGCTGGCTCGATTGTGTCGAAGATGATCAGTTGCCCACCGCAACACGGGCATGGTAGCGCGAGGGTGCGTGGCGGCTTATCGGCATCGTCGGTGTTGGTGTCATCGATGTGCTGATGATCTGGCGTTTTGGCTCCGAGCAGCAGCCTGATCCTTGCGATATTGGCTGCACGGTTGCCGTTTCCGAAGAAGCCATAGTGACGGATGCGGTGCTGGCCTCTGGGCAAAACGTGGATCAGGAACCTGCGGATGAACTCTGACGTCGCCAGCGTCATGGTGGTGTGGCGACCCGCGCCTTTAAGACGGTAGTCTTTGAAGCGGAAGGTGACGCTGCGCGCATCGAAACGGATCAAACGGCTGTTGGATATTGCCACCCTGTGCGTGTAGCGCGACAGATAGGTCAACACGGATTTGGGCCCGGCGAAGGGTTCTTTGGCGTAAACGACCCAGTCGATTTGGCGCAGGGGTTTGAGAAATGCTTCGAAGGTATTGCGATCAATAAGGCCCGAATGTTCACCGAAGAATTGCAGCTTCCCGGCTTTGTGCAGCTTGGTCAGGCCTTCCAGAATGAGACGGCGATACAGACGGGACAGAACTCGGACGGACAGGAAGAAGTTCTTGCGGAAGCTGATCCATTTTGAACCATCCGTAGACAGGCCACCGCCCGGGACGATCATATGGATATGGGGGTGGTGCGTCATCGCCGAGCCCCAAGTGTGCAACACCGAAATCATGCCCGCACGCGCACCAAGGTGCTTGGGGTCGGCGGCGATTTTGATCACCGTGTCCGCGCTGGCGCGCATCAATAGATTGTAGATCTCGCGTTTGTTCTGATGTGCAATATCTGCGATCTGCTTGGGCAGTGTGAAGACCAAGTGAAAATACCGCACCGGCAACAGTTCTGCCTCGCGCGCCGCCAGCCAAGTTTTGGCGGCACCCGCCTGACATTTTGGGCAGTGACGATTGCGGCATGAGTTATAGGCGATGTGCTCGTGTGCGCAGTCGGCGCAGCGCGCGACATGTCCGCCAAGCGCCGCCGTGCGGCAACGCTCAATCGCACTCATGACTTTGAACTGGTTCAGGCTGATGTGGCTCTTGTTTGCCGCACGATACACAGCACCATGGGCGTGGAAGATATCCGCGACCTCCAGTAGTGGACCCGACATGAGAGCCTACTAGGGTCTGGCCTTGCCCTTCTTGCGCTTGGGCCCGTTCAGGTCATCCAGCGGACTGTCCACCGCCGCGATCATACCGGTTGCCACGCTCGCATAGAGTGCTGTCGTCGTCAGTTTGGCATGGCCAAGAAGCGCCTGAATGACGCGGATATCGACGCCGCTTTCCAGCAGGTGGGTCGCGAAAGAATGGCGCAAAGTGTGCAACGTGACCGGCTTGGTGATCCCTGCCTCCTGCGCAGTCTCTTTGAACAAGCGCGAGATCTGTCGCGCTGAGAGGTACTTGCCACAATAGCCGGGGAAAAGGACACGTTCGGACACTGGCACATCCCTGTCCTGACTGGTTGGCCGCTCTTTCCACCAGTCACGCAGAAGACTCAGAATATCCACAGGCAGCATGACGTTACGATCCTTGCGCCCCTTCGATTGCACGATGCGGATGATCTCCTGATCGCTATCAATATCGCCGACCTTGAGCCGCACGACTTCGCCTGCGCGCAATCCACAGCCATAGGCCAGCGACAACATTACCCGTGCCTTAAGGCTGGGGGCCATGGCTAAGAAGCGCTTGATCTCCTTCTTGCTGAGAACCAGCGGTATCTTTACCGGCTCTTTAAGGTGAAAAATCTCAGCCACGAGATCATGACGTCTCAGGGTCACGCGGAACAGAAACTTGACGCCAGTCATCGTCTGGTTCCGCGTGCAAATGCTGACGCCGCTCTCGACCAAATACTGCTGGAAATACTTCACATCGTCTGGCGTGGCAGTCTCCGGAGACCGCCCGAGCCAAGCCGCAAAACGCTTGCAGGCGCGCAGGTGGCTGGACTTGGACGCAGGGCCGAGATTGCGCCCTGACATATCCGCGATCATGCGCGCGCGAAGGGGTGTCATTGGTGTCGGTTGTTGAATGTTCATGGGAAAACCCTCTGTCAATTGAGGCAAAATCACCTCGACCAACAGCACACACCCAACATCACAAAAAGCGAAACAAATCCCTGTTCAACGCTACACCCGCAACAAGCGCCCCTAACGCGAAGCGATTTAGTGCATGGGCCGGTAGTGACAAATGCTGCGCCATGCACATTTCTACATGAAGGGCGGATAGCTGCCGTTCGCTGCAGCTGCGCCAATAGCTGCTTTCGAGTGAGCAGCGCTGGCGGTACAGCCCTGCATCTTGCTTAGAATGACGAAGCGCGTCTTGCGTTCCACAACCGTGCCTATCGCTAAGCGATTGAAAGCCCCCTTGATCAGATCTCCTTCCCAATGGCCGGGAACCAGGCGTGCCTCGATGTCTTCGGGACGATGGATAATACGCAACGTTTCCGGTACCATAGCGGATCCCGCCAAGGTATTGCGTCGCACGCCGCGTTTCGGCTTGGCCTGCCGCAGCGCCTCAATCATCAGCACCTTCAACCCGCCACGTGGTTGAGCGTAGATTGCAGCATAGATCGCTTCGTGACTGATGCGCTGACTGGGATCATCTGGATGCATAAGCATTAGTCTGGCCGCAATCTGCTCTGGCGACCAGCGCCAATGGATCAGACGGTTGCGCACCCAATCATAAAACGGGGCACCAGGGGCCAATTTCCGCGGCCGACCAGAACGTCGCTGCGCAGTATTATAAGCACGCCGTGCCACCTGAGGGTCGTAGCCACCAGCCACGACGCCCCGCTTCAATTCATGCCCGATAGTGCCGTGATGCCTCCCCAGAAGGAGGCCAATCTCACGCAGGCTTGAGCCCCGTTGATGTTCTACAAAGATTACGCCGCGTTCCTCGGCGTTCAAGTGTTTGTAGTGGCTTTCCATAGCAACATCCTATGCCCTCAGGGCGGAAGCTGTCGCAATTCAATCTTGAGCCTAAGCCATCCAGGCCGGATCTTCGCAGGCTTGAATTGCCGCTCTAATCTTCGGTGTTGTCGTCTCTTGGCTATGCAGTCGAACGAGCATCACGTTTCTCCTTCCGAATGTCCTCTAAAACCGACCTTGCCATGAAAAAGGCCTAACGCCGAGGATCAATGTGATCATCCGGGATGGAACAATTAGCCACTTGAATCGACTTGTATGCATACTTTAATTGGAGCGATCCTATGTCTGAGTGAAGCAGCTCATCGCAAATATCAAAAATAAATGAACTGAGAAATTTTTAAATTCAGGTAAAGTATAACATAATCCTTTGTCATTACTCGACAAACACGTGTACGCGTTGGGCAGCATTATTTGCAAAACCAGCCTGATCCCAAGGCGGATCAAGTGGTTGGATATTGCCATTCATATCGCTAGCACGACATCTCAAAATATATTCTCCCGGTTCAGCCTGCCATGACAATGACCACTTTTGCCACGCATAGCGATGTTTCTTTTCCAAAAGATTTGCTTTTCTCCATTCGCCGGCAACCTCAACTTCGACCTTAACAATTGGAACACCGTCGCCTGACCATGCCCTACCGACCAAATCAACCGCACCTGCTGATACAAAACGCTTGCGCGTCGACCAATCGGGAACCCCGGGCGGAACCATAAGAGATTTAACGCGTATAGTTTGAATGGGGATGCCTAGATCATCTTTATGCACCTTGAAACGATAGGTCTTAACCTGTTGATATCCATCATATGGCTCAGTCAATGCTGTGATATTTGTAAGCCACTTAACGCTTGCCATGCCATACCAACCAGGAACAATGACCCGCAAAGGAGCACCATGTTGAGGAAGCAGAGGTGCGCCGTTCATGGCATAGACCAGCAAAACATCCAGTTCTTTGATTTGAGCAAGTGTTAGACTGCGTCCAAAGAAGTGAGGTTCGCCCATGTCGTAACCGTAGTCCGCGCCGGTAAACGATATCTCGACAACACTGTTTTTGGGGCAAGATCTTTCAATTAAAGGTGCAAGTTTTGTTCCTGTCCATTCAGATGTGCCAACGGCTTCATACATCCAAGGCATAGAATGGGATCGCGGTGAAACACCGGCGCGACCATTGCCAGCGCACTCCATGGTTACCGGCATTGTTTCCGCAGGCAAATTCATAATTTCTGCCATCGACACCTCAAACGGCGCTTCAAATGAACCTGAAAACTTTAATCTATGTGCCTTAGGATCCAACACTGGAACATCAAAGTGATTGAGCAGATAATGACATCCCGTGGGGGTGATATCTAGGGCTAAAGTCTCCAACAAATTCCCACTATTTCGATTTGCCAAACCAACTTCAGCTTGGCTATAAATTCCGTCCACTGTTATTGGCTTATCAGAATAAATCTGAAATGGATTTTTGCTCATTGCTATGCCTATTTTTCTCAGTCAATTGGCGCACGTAATTTGGTATGTTTGGTGACGATACCACCCCGGTTCCCAACTTCAATTGTGCCATAACGTTCCTTGAAGGATTCAGGTAACGGGCGATCCCCTTCAATCGACAGCCATAAGCGCATCAAGTGGCGTCGTTGGCTTGGGTCCGGCCAGTCGAGGAATCCAGTGCGGTCGTGCAGCTGAGAGTGGTTGTAAACAAACTGCATATCCCCCGGCTGCAACTGCATGCCAAAACAAAGTTCGGGATTATTCGCCAAGGCGTCAAACATGTCCAACGCTTCAACATGCTCTGGAGACAGCCTCATGGCGCCTTCAAACCGTTGGGCGCTTTCAATATATTGACGTTGGTAAAAGACGGTCAGATAGCCCTCATACCAACTTAGCACTGGGATCTCCATATAAGGCTTGGCCCCATTTGGAATCTCGCCACGCCGGTCCGTTGCAATCGGATCAAAGAGTTTTTCCAGCAGATCAGGGTGTTCTTGCTTCATCCGATTATAGATTGTTTCCGCACTCACGAGCAGTGATTTTCCACCTTCTCTCGCTTCGCGGATGCACAGCAAACCAACAACATCTGCGCTATCCGTATGAAATGTCTGACGTTCGCAGGTCTGGTAAATGCGACTATTGGGATCGCTTTCATCCGCTCCGATATCACGAACATGGCCCAATATATGCCCCTCTGCATTCTGTGACCGCGCACTGCCCATATGCGCGCCAATGCCGCAAAATATTGTTGCAGCAAAGGCCTTTGAATAACCTGAAATTGGTAGCCCACGCAAAACCTCGAGACCAATGCCGGATAGAAGTTTTTGCTTTAGTTGCAAGATGTGCTCTCCAAATGCTGCGAGTGGAAAGGTCTCTTTTCTGATTTCAGCGACATCCAATCCTAAGCTTAGGAAGTGGGTTGCCGCGGCTTCAAGATCATCAACATCCACTGCCGTTAGCTGGTAAAGCCAAGCTTCTGGGGTTTTCACCATATTTTTGCCCAACCATGCAGAAGGCCCTTTAAAGGTCTCGGGACGTGCGTCTGGGGTGGATGGGTTTTGCATTTGAGTTCCTATTTTCTGGTTCAAGAGTTTTGTATGTGCATTGCTTTGCAAAACAAAATGACTAGAACTCATAGACTATGGTAGTTGGCCCCTCACTTGCGCTGCTGCGCGCGCTGCAAAGTATGCAAACGACTGGGAGCGTCTCCCAAACTGCCACTGCGTTGGGTGTTACCCAGTCAGCGATCAGCAGGTCCATTAGCAAATACGAAGACGGTATTGGCCTGAAATTACTGCGCCGTGACGTCCGCCCGCTGACTTTGACTGAGGAAGGCATGTTAGTTGTCGCCCATGCTCTTGAAATTGATCGTTCCATCCGGACGCTGAATGAACGGCTGAAGACCCTAAAACAAGGTAAAGGAGGTATAGTGCGTATCGGATCTTTTGGACCATCTGGGTCAACGCGCATCCTTCCTGATCTTATGGCTCAATTTGCCAAGTGCTATCCGGGGATTTCAATGAGCATTCTGGAAGGGTCCGATGAGATGACGCGAAAGGATCTGGTCAAGGGTAATGTGGACGTAGCCGTTCTGGGGCACCCAATTGATGAATTCGATGCGATACCGATAGCTGCGGACCAATTGGTGGCGCTTGTTCAAGATGGGTCCGCTTTATCTAAAGAACCCACTATTGGTCCTGCAGACTTGGCTGGTGCGCCTTTTGTGATGACCTTGGCAGGCAGTGAGGTCGCCATTCTGGAGTGGTTCGAGGGAGCGGCAACTACTCCAGATATAAAGCATCGTATACAACAAACCCATTCAATACTTGCACTGGTTAGAGCCGGAATGGGAAATGCTGTTGTTACCTCCCTGTCACTGCCGGAAGACGTACAAGGCGTGTCGGTAAAGCCGTTGCGCCATATACAGATGCGTCAAATCTATCTGGCGAAAAAACCCGTGCTCGCAAACTCCAAAGCAGTGAGCATTTTTTGGGATTTTTTAAGCCGAAAAAGGACTTTTGGTTAACATTATGATATCTGTCATCCACTGCGTGGCGCACCATAATAATATCCTGCGCTCCCAGCTCGTTGGTTTATCCAGACACCCTTAGAAGAGACACCTAGGTGTTCGTGATCCACGCGCACGTTTACGTCCCCTGCGCCGCCTGACGCCCAGTTTCTCCTCAGTATAAAGCCGGTACAGCTTCTTATGGTTCATGATCATTCCTTTGCGCTCCAAAAGTACGCCGATGCGGCGATAACCGAACGGCCGTCGCTTGCTGGCAATCGCCTTCATCTCTTTGCGAACTTCAGGATTATCCAGCGGTCGATCGCGCCGGACGGTCTTGGGGTCGACACCAACAAGCCTGCACGCCCGACGCTGCGAGATATCGTGATCCCGCATTGCCAAACGTGCCGCAGCCCGTCGCACATTCGGTGCCGTCAGCTCTTTCCCAGCAAATCCTTCAGCACAACATTGTCGAGCATCGTATCCGCCAGCAGGCGCTTGAGCTTGGCGTTCTCGTCTTCGAGTGATTCTAGGCGGCGGGTATCAGAAACGTTTATGCCGCCATACTTGGCTTTGAACTTGTAGAACGATGCAGGGCTGAGACCATGCCTCCGGCACACCTCAGCAGTTGGCATCTCAGCTTCTTGCTCTTTGATCATCCCAATAATCTGGGCCTCGGTAAAACGACTCTGTCGCATCTGTTTGCTCCTTCAAAGATTGAGCAAACTCTACATTAAAGTGAGGGGAATTTCGGGGGGGCAGTTCACCCTATATAACCGCTGGAAGCGTTGGAGTGACATGGGCATGTTCGCACGGATCATGATGGGGCTGGCAGAACGGGCCCCTGATAATAAGACAATCTCGATTGATGCAACCTACCCCAAAGCGCACCGCACTGCCTCAAGCCTGGGGTTAAAGAAAGGGGGCGTGGGCGTCTGATAGGGCAGACCAAGGGCGGCATGAACTCTGAAATGATCAAAGAAATTACAAATACTTTTCACACTCTACTATTTATTGACCCTGATACGTTGTCATTACAATGGCTGCAAATTAACAAACATTCAAAAATGTTTGTTTTTAAAGTGATCTGTGTTTAGATAATCGTATTAGAAAAGGGATGCATGTGACTGACGACGCTAAAACCCAACAAAAAGAAAGTGTTGAGGCTATTTTAGAGCCGAATCGTCGCACTCAACACCAGCGTTCAAGCGAAACGATTGAGCGTCTTTCCAAGGCGACCATCGCGCTTATGACCGAAGTCGGCTTCGTCAATATGACGACTACGAGTATCGCCGCACGCGCTGGAGTCTCACGCGGTGCGATGTTGCATCATTTTTCCAACAAGGTTGCTTTGGTGACCTATGCCACGGGTGAGATGTGGCGTGGCGTTGTTGACTACACTGATGACTTGCGCTGCCAATCCGACCCTGAAAATTGTGACCCGGAAGGCTTCGTTGAAGCTCTTTGGGCAGGTGCTATGGCGAAATCACACGTCTCGGTTTCAGTCGACATGATGTTGGCAGCAAACGGTAATCCTGTTTTGCAGGCGCATCTCGATAAATGGGTCGCAAGGATGTTTGACAGCTACCGCGCGGCTGGCCGGTACGCGTTTGGCCAAGCGGGTCTGTCGCTTGCGGAATGCGACGCGCTCATTGCTACAGTGGCGTCTACTTTGCGCGGGCAACGTGTTGCTCAAATACTGGCACCTGATCCTGCTGCTGCCAAAGCTGTTCGCTCGATGCTCGCAAAACTTCTACGTGATCAATTGAAGAGGAACGCTCAATGACGGCGCTACTATCAGCTAAAGGTTTGTCACGTAGCTTTGGTGGTGTGCATGCAGTCCGTGATATGGGCGTTGAGGTTCGAGAAGGCTCCATCACTGGGCTGATTGGGCCAAATGGTGCAGGTAAATCTACCTTGTTTAACCTCCTTAGTGGCGTAATTCGTCCACAATCAGGCACCGTCGTCTATAACGGTGAGGACATCACCACACTTGCACCATTTCGGCGCGCAAGACGTGGCATGATCCGCACATTTCAATTGTCGCGTGAATTCGGGCGTCTTACCGTGCTCGAAAACCTGATGCTCTCGCCACAGATGCAGCTAGGCGAGCGGCTCTGGCCCCTATTTTCGCGTCCCAGTGCAGTGGCGCGGGGCGATGCTGCGGTCTATGGTCGCGCCGAAGAAGTGATGGAGATCGCCGCTCTGACGCCGCTACGTGATGCTTATGCCGCTGACCTATCAGGCGGGCAGAAAAAGCTACTAGAGTTAGCGCGCACTCTCATGATCGACTGTGACCTGATCCTACTGGATGAACCCGGCGCAGGCGTAAACCCCGCCTTGATGGGAACGCTGACGGAAATGATCCACCGCTTAAACGCAGATCACGGCAAGACTTTCCTGATCGTCGAACACGACATGGATTTGATAGGGCGGCTTTGCAATCCAGTGATTGTGATGACCGAGGGCACGTTTCTGACCCAAGGCGTGTTTGACACGATCCGTGACGACCCACGCGTCATTGAAGCCTATCTTGGAGGAATGGTTGATGTCTGAGGCTATCTTGACGGTCAAGGATTTGCGCTCCGGCTACGGGCGTACTGTGATCTGCGACGAGATTTCGCTTTCAGTTGAGGCAGGCAGAATTACCTGCATTATCGGGCCGAACGGCGCCGGGAAATCGACACTCTTGAAAACTATCGCTGGGGTCATCCCTGCTATGTCTGGCAGCATCCGCATTGCCGGTTCCGAAATCGCAAGTCAGCCACCAGCGCAAGTGGCGCGGTCTGGAATGGCCTACGTTCCGCAAGAGGCGAACGTGTTTCGCGCTCTAACCACCCACGAAAACCTCGCTATGGGCGGTTGGATTGACGAAAGCCGTACGCGCCCTGGTCGTGACAAAGTTTATGAGATGTTTCCTGATCTCAAATCTTTGGCGCAGGTCCCAGCAGGGAACCTGTCTGGGGGGCAACGCCAGATGGTCGCCTTTGGTATGGCGTTGATGCTAGAGCCGCGCGTCCTGTTGCTTGACGAACCATCTGCCGGCCTTTCACCATTAATGGTTGGTCAAATGTTTGATACTGTTCGCCGCGTCAATGAAAGTGGCGTGGCAATTCTGATGGTTGAGCAAAATGCAGTACAGGGATTAAGAATAGCGCATGACGGCATCGTCATGGCTTCGGGCCGTATCGCGATGAATGCGCCTGCGGCAGAATTACTAGAATCCAAAGATGTCTCAGAACTATATTTGGGGTCGCGCACATGAGCTTGCAGATTTTCGTAAACGCGTTCGTTAATGCAGCCCTGATCGCCCCACCTGCTATGGCTTTCTCGCTGCTGTTCGGCATTCTGCGCTTTCCAAATTTTGCAATCGGCGGCTACATCACTGTGGGTGCCTTTGCTGCATATACGCTCAACGTTGCACTTGGGCTGCCGTTAGCCTTGGCCGCTGCGGGTGCAATGGCGTTCACTGGCCTTGTCGTTTGGCTCGCTCATGTGCTTGTCTTTCGCCCAATGGAAAGCCAATCCTCAGTAACGCTTCTGGTGGTTTCCATCGCACTGACATTGATTTTGGAGAGCATCGTGCGCTTGTTCTTCTCAGCCGATGTTCGCGGCTTCGACATCCCACTCGAGCGCCCATGGAAATTCTTGGGCGCACGGATTACGACTGAACAAATTGAGATCATAATCTGTGCAATTGTGCTTGCCACCTGTCTGCATATCCTGCTGCACCATACTCGGATCGGACGTGCAATGCGATCGGTCTCCGATAACCCGATGCTTGCCTCTATTCGCGGTGTCGATGCTGCAAAGGTTACCGCGTTTACGACAGTTTTGTGTGGCGCGATGTTTGGGCTGACGGGCGTGTTGGCGGGCCTCGATCTTGTGATCGAACCGCTGATTGGATGGAATCTGACCATTCCAATTTTTGCCGCCGCAATCCTCGGTGGGATTGGCTCCCCGTACGGCGCTATCCTCGGTGCATTGATGCTGGGTCTTGCCGAAGAGCTAACCGTCTTGGTCTTGCCCTCAACGTATAAAATCGGTGTTGGTTTCGTCATCATAACGGTGCTGCTTCTGTTTCGCCCTCAAGGTCTTTTTGGTACAGCGGAGATCAAAAAATGAGTGCATACCTTATTTCCATGACCACATATGCGGGCTTTTTTATGATCCTTGCTTTGGCTTTAAATTTGCAATGGGGCCTGACCGGAATGGTCAATTTCGGCATCGCAGGATTTTATGCGCTTGGGGCATACACTTCTGGCTTGCTGTCGGCCAAAGCTGGCTGGCCTTTGGGCGTGACGATACCAGCAGCGGTTCTGGTCGGGTTGGTCGCAGGTGGGCTTGTCGCACTTTTGTCAATGCGATTGCGAGAGGATTTTCTGGCAGTTGTTACATTGGGGGTCGGCGAGATGATCCGTCTCGTCCTACTTAATGAGGATCAAATAACTGAGGGCCCACGCGGCTTGCGTATCGAAGCACAGCCCTTTCGTGATATGATCAGCGTAGACTCTTACCCGTTTTTCTATCTTTGCCTTGTAGCTCTGAGTGTCGCAGTAATCTTTCTTATCTGCGAGCGTATCCGCAAGAGTCCGATGGGTCGCACGCTGCGCGCGATCCGTGAGGATGATGTGGTCGCGGGCGTCTTGGGCAAAAACGTGTTTCGCCACCGTGTGCAAATATTCGCACTTGGCGGCGGGTTCATGGGGTTAGCTGGTGCGCTCTATGCGCATTACACCCAAAATATCAGCCCCGAAGTTTTTATGCCAATGGTTGCCATGTTCATATGGATGTCTGTAATCGTGGGCGGTGCAGGCAACAATCGTGGCCTTCTGATTGGCGCAGGTACCGTCATCATGTTTCTTGAAGGAACGCGGTTCATCGGCGACGTGGCGCCATGGCTTGACGCTGAGAAGATGAGCTCACTTCGCATTATCACCATTGGGATGTTGCTGATCGTCACGCTGCGCGTGCGTCCCCGTGGACTGCTACCCGAGCCGAAGTTTATCTACCAAAAACCTAAAGACGCCGGAAAACCGGTGCGTTCAATAACCTGACAAGGAGAAGACACTATGACTATGATCCTAAGCATGACCCGTCGCAGCCTTCTGGCTGCTGGAACGGCAACTCTTTTCACACCCGCGATCCTGCGCGCTCAGGACGGTGCAATTGCCGTTGGCTCTCTTACCCCCAATACTGGAGGTGGTGGTCCCTTCGGGCCCAACATTACTGCCTCCCACAAGCGTGTAGCCGAGGCTGCTAACGCATCTGGTGGTATTTTGGGTCGTCAAATTCGCATCTTTCAAGAAAACTCAGAGACCAACCCTGAAACCGCCGTACGTGCTGCTGACAAGCTGATCAACATAAATGGCGTGAACGCCATCTTGGGCACATGGTCATCATCCGTTACGTTGGGTGTCATGCCAAAATGTCAGGCTGCTGGTGTCTTGCAAATGTGTACCTCGTCATCATCGGACATTCCTGTGGCTGATGAAAAAGGGTTGGTGTTCAACTTCCAGCCATTATCGCCCATCTGGGGCCGTGCGATTGGCAATCTCGTCAAAGCGCGCGGGATTGAAAGCTACGGCTTGATGGCGCTCAACAATGATTTCACCCGCTCCATGATGGATGGGTTTATCGAGATCGTTGGCACTGAAACGTTGGTTTCTGAGCCATTCTTTTATAATGCACAGCAATCAAGCTACCGTTCGGAAGTCACTCAACTGATCGCCAATAACCCACAGGCAGTCTTCGTTCCATCCTACGTCACCGATTTCACTGCCGTCTATAAAGAACTTTACCGTCAGGGCTATGAAGGCACAGTCATCACCACATCGCTCTCAACCGGTACACAATTCAAGGACGTTGTTGGTGATGCAGCTGATGGGATCGTTCACGGCTTTCCCGTGCCTGCAATTAATTCACCCGCTTATAAGCAATACCTGGGCGAAGTAGGGCTACTGGATACAGGATCAGTACAACACCCGTTCGGCACAGCTGGGCGCGATCAGATGACGACACTGCTTCTTGCGATGGAAAAGGCTGGTGCAACGGACGGTCCCAGTGTGGCAGAAGCAGTTTGGGATGTCACAACTGGTGGCGGAAAAACTGTTGTCTACAACCTCGCAGACGGTTTGGCAGCCTTGCGTGCCGGCCAAGAGATCAACTATTCTGGTGCATCAGGTTCCATTGAATTTGATGATGAAGGCATGGTCTTAGGCCGAGACTTCCAACTGTCCGAAATTAGGGGTGGTGAAGATGTGGTAGTCGAACGTCTCGAATTCTAGACTAATAGGGGCCCCAACGTGGGCCCCTCCCAATACCAAGGAGAAGAACAATGGCACGCGTGAGTGATGTTGATATTTCGAAAGTTCCCGACGATGTTCGTCCGATCTACGAACGTTATGCCCGCGATTACGGACCTTTTCTCAATCAGGTGAAGGTCTTCGCTCACCGCCCACCTGCGCTTAAGCATATCATGGGTCTGCTACTCGAACTCTACGATGAGGCAATTTTGCCCAAGCGATATCTTGAAATTGCGCTGGTCACTGTTTCGACGATCAACCGTTGCGAATATTGTATCGCTCATCACGCACCGCGTGCGGTTCAACACGGCCTACCGGAAGCGGCGGTGCTCGATATTCTGGGCAAGGTGCCTGAAGGTTTTGATGAGGTTGATCTGTTGGTGCGTGACTATGCTGTGCAAGTTACCAACGATTTCAACCGCATGCGAGATGGCGTGTTTGTCGAGTTGAAGAAACATTTTACGGAAGAACAAATCGTCGAGCTGACGTTGCGCATCGCGCTTTGTGGCTTCTTCAACCGCTTTAACGATGCTCTGCAAATCGAAACGGAAGACGGCGTGGAACAGCTGCTGAAGTAACAGAAAGGCCAAACCACCATGACAGATCGCACCAAAGAGGGCCTGTGGGCTTGGAAGCAAAGCGAAAACAACAATCGGATGATCGCCGCACAAGGTGGGCATTCACTGGATGGCCCCGGTGAAAGTGCTATACGGTTGGCCTATTTTGGTGGCTCGTGTTTTCGCATAACAACTCCCTCGGGTGTGACGCTGATGATCGACCCATGGCGTAACCCGCCTTGGGGCGGTTGGGACTGGTATCTCTTTGATTTCCCGCGATGCGAAGTAGATATAGGCCTGTCCACCCATGCTCATTTTGACCATGACAATCTGCATTGCTTGCATGCGAGCACACTTCTGGACCGACTCGTCGGTAGGTTTGAATTTGCCGATGTCGCTGTGACAGGAATCGCGGATAAGCATGTCTCAGACACGACCCATAACAAATATGACTGGGCTGGGTTGACGCGCAAACTGACGCCAATGGAGACAATACCGCCAGATAATTGGCGCTCCTTTGACAACTCGATCCTGATTGTCGAAACGGCGGGTCTCCGCATCTTGCATTGGGGCGATAACCGACCCGATCCGCCCGATGAAATTTGGGACGCTCTTGGCCAGGTCGATATCGCACTGCTGCCCATCGATGGTTCGCCCCATGTGCTCAGCTATGATCAAATCGCGCAAGTTTGCGCGCGCCTTAAGCCGCGCATCACTGTGCCGCACCACTACTTTGTCTGGAATATTACGCACCGGGCCTCGTCGTTGCTGCCACCCGATGACTGGATGGCCAGCCATCCTAACGCACGCTTCACAGATACTGGTGAAGTGACCCTGCGTACCGACGAGGTGAAAGCTGAGAGTGATTTAGCTTTATGTTTCGGTACTAAAGTAGCGTTCGATCCGGCTGAGGAACTAGCAGCAAAATCTGGTAAGGTTGGCGCTTAGACAAGCCTACCAGCGATCTTTAAGTCTAAATTAAGGGCCAAATTTCGTTCCTTAAGACAAATTGATTGTTTACTGTTGAACGCGCTACTTCTAACCCAAACAGGCGGAGGTCTCTGAATTTTTTCTTTTTCAGGGCTGGAAAAGATCTTAGCAAGCAGAACTAGCTCGGCATTTCGACGATATTGACACCGGCAATGGTCTCGCGCGCGAGATCGACCAAATGGGCGTGATGGGTATTGGCGCAAGCCATCCGCCAATTAGACAAGCCTACGGAATGGCACAGGACAGGTTGCGCAATAACAACAAGAACCCAAATCACAACCCTACGAAATTTCCGTCTGTCACACGTAACGGGGTGCGCATTTCCCCTGTGTGAGTTATTGTCAAATCTCGTGTTTGAGTATTGTTGGTCATGCGGTGATCTGGTCGGGGTTTGTGGTTTCGATTCCGTCTTTGAACGTGACGCCTGTGATGACTTTTGCGAGGTAGTCAAAGCCGCGTAGCTTCCTCCAATTTTGCTCAGCACATTGCCCCAGTTTGAACATCATGTGCAGCATGCCATCGCGTGACAGGCAGCCCTTTGAACGCTTGGTACGATGCCGGATCGTCGCGAAGGCCGATTCAATTGGATTGCTAGTGCGGATGCTTTGCCAATGCTGCGCCGGGAAGTCGAAGAA
Source organism: Octadecabacter arcticus 238 (assembly GCF_000155735.2). GTDB lineage: Bacteria > Pseudomonadota > Alphaproteobacteria > Rhodobacterales > Rhodobacteraceae > Octadecabacter > Octadecabacter arcticus. The sequence goes on along the minus strand of NC_020908.1, from coordinate 1,706,658 downwards.
TGCCATGAGTTCCTCACGATCTTTTTGCAGGCATAGTGTGGCCTTGGGATATTTGGGTTCGTAGGTTTTGATGAACAGATCGAACGCCTTTTCTGCATCGACTTTGGTCTCGGCCTGCCAGATGTCGTGCAGCGCGGCCTTGGCTTTTGGCTGAGACAGCTTGGGTAAACAATTGAGCACGTTCATCGTTTTGTGTTGCCAACAGCGTTGATGGCGGGTCTCAGGATAGACTTCGTCCATGGCCGCCCAAAACCCCATGGCACCGTCCCCGATGGCCAGTTTGGGCGCATTCATGCCTCGGCTTTTGAGGTTAAGCAGAACCTCGCGCCAGCTCTGCGTGGACTCGCGCACCCCATCCTCAATTGCCAGAAATCGCTTCTTGCCACGGGCAGTTACCCCAATAATAACAAGGGCACAGAGCTTGTCATCCTCGCCCCGAAGGCCGCTGTGAACGCCGTCGGCCCAGATATAGACGATGGGCTCGTCATCTAACTCAGCGCCTTTCCAAGCCTCGTATTCATTGGCCCAATCGCGTTTTAAACGCGAAACCGTATTAGCCGACAAGCCAACGGCATCTGGGCCCAGAAGAACCTTGAGGGCGGGAGCCATCTCGCCGCTGGAGATCCCTTTGAGGTAAAGCCATGGCAAGGCCGCTTCCAGCGTCTTCGTGCGGCGCACATAGGGCGGCGCCAGGGCAGACCGGAATGTCACCGGTGTGCCGTCCTTGGACCGAACCTTTGGAATGCGCACGCTCACAGGGCCAATGCCCGTTTGAAACGGGCGGGCCGGATGATGTCCATTACGCACGACTGCCGCGTAACCGGCATCGGTGCGTAAGCCGGTAAATTGCGCCAAATAACTGACAAGCTCAGCCTCAACTGCTGTCGCGATCAATTGTTGTGCTCCCGTTTTCAGCAACTCCGTCAACGCGTCCGTCATCTCGTCTCGACGCGCAAAATCAACAATGTTAGTAGTTCCCATGGTGGTGTATCTCCTTTGGTTGGGCTGCTGTCTTCCAACAACAATTCAACCAGATACGCCGCCAACCTTCAAACCACTCAAACACCAGATTCAGTCATAGCTCGAAAGAGCCTAGGAAGGACCCAAAGGCCTTTAACCTGCACGTTTCATTCAGCCACAAAGTGCGGAACGGCACGAAGGTCCTGTTAGTGCCGACGAGGGCCGTTTCTAGGCTGTGCCGCACCTAAAAGGGCGGCCTTCCAGCCTATGGGGGTATGGGGGTGGGTGGAACACCCAGCGGAACATGTTCGGAAGGGCAGCGGAAGGCACTTTGGCACCGCCGCTGGAAGGGCATTGGAAAGGGGTTGGAAGGCTCAAAACTAGGCTCTCACCACGAGATGAGAACGTCGCTTCGACGGCGGACCATGAATCTCAATGGCAATCTTCTCCTTGGTCAACAGACTTTCCATGGCACCTTTCATAGCGCGCTTCGTCATGCCTTCGCTATCGGGGTGTTCTGCGAAATGCTTGGGGGCATAGTTGATCCCACCCGCGTGATTAACCGTTCGCCCTTGCTCAGTGAATGTGGTCAAGAGCTTAAGAAATACACGCTCAGCCTTCGCGTTTACTGCCAACTTGTCTAAGCCCTGTTCCGCCTGCTCCGCTACGAATACTCCGGCCATCCATTTGATGCTGACCTGTCCACCAGACCGGCTATAATTGGCCTTCTTTGTACTGAGTGTGCGGACATCAGGGTCGGTTTCGTAGTTCCCTTCTTTAACGCGCTCAAGGTAGAGCCGCGAGCGCACTGAGTTGTTCCATCCAGTTGAACCAGATGTACCAGAACCGCTGTTCATGCCGGATAGGCTGGGGTGTTGGAGTAGCACAACTGCGCACTGATGGCGTATTGCTAGACCACGTAACATTCCGATGAATTGCCTTGCTTGCGCACGGTCATTTTCATTTCCGGGGAACAGGTCAGCCAAAGTATCAAGGACGATCAGACGAGGCTGTGATGCTTGGGCCTGATCCTCGACTTCCTTGTACAGTGACGTGGTTGCCAATGCCCCGGTCGATGGGTTGAGGTTTGCTAGAAGCGCATCTTCGCCGGCAAGGCTGCGGATTGTCAGTTTGCCCAAATCATGCAGCGACAAGGCTTCTGCCTGCGCGATGTCAACGACGCGGCGGTGCAATTCATCTTGGTCGTCCTCAGCGCTGATAAACAAAGCAGCGCCAGACCCAACACCGAGACCAAGCCAAGCACGGTCGGTTGCAACAGATACAGCAAGTTGAAGCGCCAACAGGCTCTTGCCAGTGCCGCCGTCGCCACCAAGCAGCGTCACGGTGCCCGACGGTATCAGATCGGGCACCAACCATTCGCGTGGGGCAGGATCACTTTCCGCAAACACAGAGGCTGGAAAGAACCGACTTTCACGCGAGGGCAACGGTGTGTTCCCATCGAATTTGCCGTCATTAGAAACCCTCATGAAGCCTCCTCGCCATCCCAGACAACAAAAAATGCGATGAACGCAACGCTATCAGCATGGGTGTGCGGCAGCCTTGAGGGCCATGTATAAACGTCGCAGTCTCGCGTTCCTACGGATCTTCGAGCCACTTTTGGAAGCATACAAAGCCGTCTCGGAGATCGGTTCGATTTTGAAGACATGATTGTTCGAGCCACCAAGCACGTACGAGCAGGCCGATACCAAGTCGCTGGTTCCATCACGACGTCAGTAGGCACGGCATTGGAAGGCGTGTTGTCAATCGAAGTGCGAACACCGTTGTCCGCTGGGGACTCGCTTTGATCACTCATCATAATTGCCCCACTTCGTGAGCTGCGATCCAGGCCCTGACGTCGGACGGACGATAGCGGGCAGACCGACCAATCTTTATCAGCTTGGGGCCTTTCCCATTCATCGCGCTTTGCTCGAGAAACCGCCTTGTTACGCCAAAGCGCTCTTCGACCTCATCACGGCTCAAAAGCCGTTCATCGTCTTTGGTTTTGCTGCTCATTTTTTAACTCCGCATGTAATAGCATGCAGACCAAGTTCAGCATTTCGGCGAGTCGGATAATACCTGCGGGAATAGATACCCCCCTCCTGTTTCGGCTAGGGGATCAGTTCTCTCAACCTTTCGATGCTGATATACGCCTCTCCTGGTTTCCGTTTTGTGCCCTTGTTGCGCACATTGGCCTTGTCATAGGCCTTACAGGCAGCGGTTTCCGTCATTCCAAAGCGCTCGACGGCCACGATGATCATATCTTCTTTGCGGGCGAGCTTGTCCTCCTCTTCCAGGGCTTCAGAAACGCGCTCCATCCACAAACGCGCGTTGGTGATCAACGCACCTTTGTCCCGGTGATCGTTGAACATCAGTGAGAGGTCGGCAGAAAAGACAAATTCCGGCTTTTTGGCGCGCTTATTGAGTACTTCGAATGCTCTTTCTGGCTCAACGAGACGTTCGGTTCCATTGTGCAGCTCTGAGACCAAAATACGTGCCTGTTCGAACGCAAACCGCTTGGTCTCCTCAACAATTTCAAGAATCTTTCTAAACTGGAGCTGGAACCTCACCCACTCTGAACCCACATTCTTGTATTGCCATGGCTCTCCCGGATCTGGGAGCTCTGAGCGTCGACTCCAAGCATTTGGCTTGTACGCTTTGGGCAGTCTTCCCCGTCGAACCTCGGCGAGCCCTCATGCCGCCCGCTCTTCCTCCGAAAGAGCTGGCTGGTGCCCTTCAGTTTGATCGTTAGCATCTAAGCGGTGCTTCCAAATTTCTTCTACTTGGGCGTAGACATTTTTGGTGCCGTCAACGGTACGGAAGAGCCGATCAAGCAGCTCCTGTTCAAGCTTGGCACAGGGCCGCCAAGATACCGTTCGGCCAGCTACCAAGTTCTGCTTAATCTGACCTTTAAACAGTCCTTCTTGAACTTTATTCAATTTATCGGATGCCGTCCGAGACGGGCCGAGGCGGTCAATGTCGCCTGCCAGATCCTCGAGCAATTTGTTGATCGCAAATGGTGGTAACGGCTGGTCTAGAACTAGCACAGCGCGACCTGTTTTGATCAGGACCAGTGCGACGTCATCTTCAGTTTCCTCAAGCACTCCGTCTAGTCGAATTAGGATCATCGGCGCATCCCTTTATCAAACTCGTCGCAGCCATCCTGCATGGCTGGGCGCAACGCTTCAAGTGACGGACAAATTTGAGACCACCAATTACGTTCAAAACAGACCTTCGCTGTGCAATAAACCAATATCTGCTTCGCGGACTAAGCTGTCTTCTCAGGCTCTAAATTTGAGGCCCGTTTTCAGCAGAAAGTGGGCTTTCCTTCTCGCTATGCGCATCAGTGAGCCAACGTCGACCTCATTCTTGATCTGCTATATCATGTCAGACAATTCCACCACCTGCGCCGCTGACAGCCGGCCGTTCAGCCGCAACACTAGAACGGTAACCAGATGCGCGGTAGGCAGAAACGGGATCAATTGCTCCGCCGTTTTCCAGCCGCGCCATTACCAATATTGGTTCAACATCCGTTCTAAACCCGTGCTTAAGGGTCGTCGTGGCTATCAGCGCATCATTGTCATTCTGAAAACCCACCAACGAGGCGCGATCCACCAACAACGCTTGCGCATAGGCACGTTGTACTTCGGTTGCAGAAACCATCAGGCTTTCAATTGGATCAGTGACGTTGTGGCTTTGGTCCAACATGTGCATTGGGTTAAAATCGGTATCGGTTTCGGCCTCGACCAGTTCGTTGAAGACAAGGAACAACCGATAAGGATCGATACTGCCAGTGTCCAAATCATCGTCACCGTATTTACTATCATTGAAGTGGAAACCACCCAGCTTGCCGAACTGCTTCAGCCGCGCAACGATCATCTCGATATTCACATTTGGCGCATGGTGGCCAAGATCCACGAGACACTTTGCTTTGTCACCCATCTGTTGCGCGATCAGCAGGTTGGTGCCCCAATCCTGCACAACTGTGGAATAGAATGCGGGTTCATACATTTTATGTTCGGTCAGCAGCGTCCAATCGTCAGGCAGTGCACCATAGACCTGTTTCGCCGCATCTAGATAGCGTTCAAATTGCTTGGTGAAATTTGTCTGACCGGGGAAATTGGACCCGTCCCCAACCCAGATTGTCAGCGCCTTTGATCCAATCTGTGCGCCTAATTCAATGCAGGCAATGTTGTGATCCACCGCCTGTTGGCGTGTGGCCGCGTCAGTGTGCGCTAGTGAGCCAAACTTGTAGCTGTGTTCTTGATCTGGTTGATCTTGGAACGTGTTGGAATTTATCGCATCGAACGTCAGCCCGACCTCTTGCGCTTTACTGTTCAAATCTGCGGCTGGCTGTGCGTCCCATGGGATATGCAGCGACACGGACGGCGTCGCACGGGTTAACTGTTGGATCAAACCGCAATCGCTGAGCTTATCAAAAATACCCCGCGGTTCACCCGCACCAGGGAAGCGTGCGAAACGCGTTCCGCCTGTTCCAACGCCCCAGCTTGGCACGGCGACACCATATTTGGCGACCTTGGTCTTAATCTGGGCAATATCAATTCCACGACGATCAAGGTGTTCGCCCAAGGCATCATAATCCGCATCAAGATTGGCTTTCGCAGCTTCGTTGGATTTTGTGATTACATCTGAATTGATCATTTTTCTGGTCCTTACCGAGTAAACGCTTGAACGTTGCCCGCGTCGACATTGATGATGTTACCGGTGGATTTAGACGATAAATCGGATGCTAGAAAATAAGCAGCCTCTGCGACGTCTTCGGGTAACACGGAACGTTTGAGCATTGAGCGCTCGCGATACATCGCCTCCAACCCGTTTTTGTCGGTGCCATAGGTGCCTGCGCGCTGATCAAGCCATTCGCCCTGCCAGATTTTGCTGCCCTTTAGGACCGCGTCAGGGTTCACGACGTTTACGCGAACGCCCATTGGCGCGCCTTCAAGTGCAAGGCAGCGTGCGAGGTGAATTTCGGACGCCTTTGCCGTGCAATAGGCCGACGCGTTTAGCGACGCAGCCAAGCCGTTCTTGGATGCCACGAACACAACGGCGCCGCCGATGTCCTGAACCCTGAACAGCTTGAACGCTTCGCGGCTTACTAGGAAATACCCCGTCGATAGGATCGCCATGTTCTTGTTCCACAGCTCCAGCGTTGTGTCCTCGATCGGCGCGGAACTGGCGATGCCCGCATTCGACACCAAGATATCAACACCGCCAAATTCAGCAGCAATTTCGCTATAGGCGGCGGCCACCGCATCCTCGGATGTAACGTTCATGTTCACGGTGCGCACAACATCCGCTGAATACCGCGCGGTAAGTGTTGCTGACGTGTCGGCCAGCGCCGCATCGTCGATATCGGCCAGCATGACGCAGGCCCCTTCGCGCAAATAACGTTCCGCCGTGGCTGCGCCAATGCCACCGGCGCCGCCGGTGACCAGCGCCACACGCCCTGCCATGGATTTGGGGGCAGGCATGCGTTGCAGCTTGGCCTCTTCGAGGAGCCAATATTCAATGTCAAAAGCCTCTTGTTCAGGTAGGCCTTGGTATTCAGACACTGCATCCGATCCACGCATCACGTTAATCGCGTTGACATAAAATTCACCCGATATCCGCGCTGTGGCTTTGTCTTTGGCAAATGTGATCATCCCAACGCCGGGGATTAGATAGACGACCGCGTTAGGATCACGAATTGAAGGACTGTCGTCCTTTTTGCAGCGATCATAGTAAGCTTGATAGCCAATGCGGTATTCGGCAATAGCAGCTTCAAGCCCTGCAAGCGTCGCATTGACGTCCTGATTTGCCGGATCAAAATCCACAACCAAGGGCCAGATTTTCGTACGCAAGAAATGGTCGGGACAGGATGTGCCGAGTGCGGCAAGGCGCTCCATATCCTTGGAATTCACGAATTCCAAAACCGCGTCGCTATCGGTAAAATGGCCGACCATATGATGTTCACCAGACACCATGCCGCGAATGGTGGGCATCAGGCGGGATGCGGTCGCACGACGCTGATCTGCGTGCAAGGATTTATGGACCGCGCCACCAAAGGCATCTTTTCCAACGGTTTGATCTGCAAACCAGTCCATCGCGGTCTGGATGATTTCAAGCGTCAGGTCATAACAGTCCTGCGCGTCATCGGCCCATGTGAACAACCCGTGGCTTTCCAGCACGACACCTTTGGCGTCAGTGTTCTTGGCACAGAAGTCCGCCAGCCAAAGCCCCAGTTCATAACCTGGCTTTTTCCATGGCAACCAGCCGATGCTCTCGCCAAAGATCTGCCGCGTCAACTTTTTGCTGTCCTTGGCGGCCGCAATCGCGATGATCGCATCAGGGTGCATGTGATCTACGTGTTTTTGTGGCACATAGGCATGTAACGGCGTGTCGATGGAAGCGGCACGCGGGTTCAGATTGAACGTGCAATGGGGCAGATAGGCCACCATCTCGTCCTCAAACTCGACACCGCGATAAATCCCGCGCAGCGCGTTCAACTTATCCATATAAAGCGTGGAAAACCCGTCCATCTTGATTGATCCGACATCCCCACCGGAGCCTTTGACCCACAACACGTCAACCATGTCGCCTGTAAGCGGGTCTTTTTGCGTCACCTTGGCGGATGTGTTGCCGCCGCCATAATTTGTGATTCTCTTGTCTGACCCCAAAAGGTTCGAACGATAAAGCAATTTCTCCGGCTCGCTCATGGTGTCAGCGTGGGTCGCATCCCATTTATTTTCAAGGCGTTGGCTGATTTGGGAAGAGGTCATGTCTGTCTCCAAGGGCGGCAGGTTAAATCGATCTGATTGCGTTCAGGCTGACGAGTGTGATGAACCAAGTCAATCACTTACAATCATAAGCAATCATGCTGCACTGCAAAGTGATTGAAGTTGATAAATAATGATTGACAGGTAGTGGCGACTCAATCCAACTTAGGCCAATCGAAAGGGCATCAAATGCACGAGAAAGACCGTCACCGCGTTATCCTATCCGCCGTCCAAGACCGGTCATTGGTCACGGTCGTTGATTTATGCGCTTTGACCGGTGCATCCGAGGCGACGGTGCGCCGTGACATCAACACCCTTGATGAACAAAAGCGACTGCGGCGGGTTCGCGGCGGTGCAGAAGCGCTAAAAACAGCGCCTTTCGTCGGGCTTGCTGGACGCCCGTTTTCAGTAAATGAAACGATGAACAGCGCCGAAAAACAGGCGATTGCCGCCGCTGCAGTTGATCTATGCGACGACGGTGAACCGATCATCATCAATGGCGGCACCACGACGTTCCAAATGGTGCACCCGCTCGCGTCACGCCGTATGCAGGTGTTTACCAACTCGTTTCCGATTGCCGAACACCTGCTGAAAAACACACGCAACACGGTAATGCTGTCTGGTGGAATCATCTACCGCGAACAGAACATTATCCTGTCGCCGTTTGACAATGATGTGACGCGCAATTTCTACGCCAAGCGCATGTTCATGGGCGCGCAGGGTATTGGGCCATTGGGATTGATGGAACAAGACCCACTGCTGGTCCAAGCCGAAGAAAAACTAATCGGGCAGGCCGAAGAACTCATCGTTCTGGTCGACAGTAGTAAATTCGCAAATCGTTCAAGTTTGATCCTGTGTCCGCTTGAACGGATTGACACAATCATCACCGATGACGGCATTGATGACCGCACTGCGGTCATGCTGGAAAGGGCTGATGTGACACTGATCGTGGTGCCGAAAGGTGCTGCGCAGAAAGACGGGATGGCACAACTGCCAGCCTGAATGAAACCACTCCAGGGAGGAAACCATGAGTGTACTTAAGAAACTAGCAACATCCGTAGCATTGGCTGGCGCAGTGCTTGGCTCACCCGCGTTTGCACAAGAAAATGTGCGCATAGCGATTGTCGTCAAGGCATTGGGCATCGGGTTCTTTGAAGCCGCAGCTGAAGGTGCCGAAGAAGCCGCCGCAGAGCTTGGCAATGTTGAGATCATTTATACCGGTCCGACCGACACCACCGCCGAGGGCCAAATCGAAGTGATCAACGCATTAATCGCGCAGCAGGTCGATGCGATTGCGATTTCAGCGAACGACACCGACGCGCTTGTGCCTGCATTGCAGCGTGCCATGCAGCGCGGAATCACAGTTATCAGCTGGGATAGCGGCGTGGCGCCAGAAGGCCGCCAGTTGCATCTAAACCCGTCGTCCAACCCGTTGATCGGTAACATGATCATCAAGCTGGCCGCAGATCATTTGCCAGACGGCGGCGAAGTGGCGCTTTTATCTGCGACCACGACATCGACCAACCAGAATATCTGGATGGAAGAAATGATGGCTGTCATGGGCGACTATCCTGGAATCGAAGTTGTCGCGACTGTCTACGGAGACGATCTGGCTGACAAATCCTACCGTGAGGCCACAGGCCTGATGCAATCCTATCCTGACCTTGATGCAATCATCGCGCCAACGTCTGTTGGTATCGTTGCAGCAGCGCAAGCTGTGGTGGATGCAGGTAAAGTTGGTCAGGTCAACGTCACGGGCCTTGGCCTGCCGTCTGAAATGGCCGGTGCAATCGAATCTGGTGCCTCGCAGTCGTTCGCAATCTGGAACCCAATTGATCTGGGATATTCCGCAACAATGCTGGCCTATGAGTTGAGCCAGAATGGTGTAGAAGCTACAGTGGGTGCTGAAGTTCCAATGGGCCGTATGGGCAGTTTGACGCTGGACGAAAACATGGAAGGCGCGATGGCTGATCCGTTTGTTTACGACGCCAGCAATATCGAACAAGGCTCTTCTCCGCTTTGTTGAGTAAGAAAAGATGCTGACCATCAAGTAACCTGTTGATATGTTAGGTTTCTGACAACTTTACATAGGGCAGGTATATGACCATCGACATCTCGCAACATATTTTACGCCTGAAGGGGCAACGTGTAAATGAAATTGAGCTGGCTGAAGACGGTGCGAAGGTTATTGTTCAGTGCAGTCGGGATGCCCGCAGGAGCGCTATAGACCCTGCAACCGGCAAGAAGGGTAGCATCAACCAACATATTCGCCGACAAGTAAACGACATCCCGTTTTTTGGGTATCCTTGTGTGATTGAGATTGAGCTAGCGCAGGTTTTTATTAGCAAGGGTGAGCGCCGCATTGAGGCGTGTCCTTTTGTTGATAAAGGGTGCCGTTTCACCCATCGATTTTGCCATCTTATCAGTGGATTGTGCCGTCATTTATCCATTCTGGCTGTCTCCAGGCATTTAGGTATACGATGGGAGACGGTAAAGAATATCGACAAGGCATACCTGATGGAAACGCTCCCTGCGCTTGATCCCGCACAGCTTGCTGGCTTGGAATACATTGGTGTCGATGAAGTGGCCCGGGCGAAAGGTCATGACTATATGACGGTGGTCTACGATATGGTCGGAGGGCATCTGATCTGGGTGGAAGCCGGTCGAACTGCCGAAGTTTTTTCAAGGTTTTTGAAACAGCTGCGGCCAGATACAGCCCATAAAATAAAGGCCGTGTCGATGGATATGGGGCCTGCCTACCAAAAGGCTGTCAGGGAGTCCTTGCCGATGGCCGACATCGTATTTGACCGTTTCCACGTCATGAAAAACTACAGCAAGGCTATCCATAATCAGCGTCGCCTTGAGTTCAGGAAGGCCGATCAAAGTGGTAAAGAGTTGATGAAGGGCACGCATTATCTGTTGCTCAAAAATGCGGATAAGTTGAATGAAAAACAAAGTAACAAGCTGCAAACGTTGCTGGAGAGCAATAGCAACCTGAATACGCTTTACGTCTTAAAAGAACAGCTTCAGGCTCTGTGGAGCGCCCCATCATTTGAGGGGATGTCAGAGCAACTGGAAAATTGGTGCCTGATCGCAGATCAGTCACACATGCTCTATCTGAAAAAGTTCGCAAAATCCCTAAGAAAACATTGTGTGGGCATATGCAACTACGCGAAACACAAGCTGACAAGCGCCAGGATAGAGGCTGGTAATGTCAGTATAGGAATGATCCGCAAACGAGCCAGGGGCATCAGGGATACCGAATACTTCAAACTCAAAATTAGACAGTCATCCATCCCAGATAATCAATCTATGTTCTATTTGAAATCCTAGAATAACTCAACAAAGCGGAGAAGAGCCGAACAATTCAAGTCGATTTTCTAAACGCGTCTCTCTGATCGGTCCGGCGCACCACGCGCGTCGGGCCGATCACCTGTTTCCCTAACCCCGATGAGGTTCCGAATGACGACGCAGCCCGCGCCAGCCAGTTCGCCAACTACGACCTCGCTCACGCCACCTGTCGTGTCGATGGACATGATCACTAAGAACTTTCCGGGCGTGAAAGCATTGGATGAGGTAAAGCTGGACCTCTACCCCGGTCAAGTGACTGCCCTTGTCGGTGAAAACGGTGCTGGTAAATCCACGACCGTCAAGATCCTTACCGGTATTTACCGCACCGACGGCGGCACCACTTAGGCTCAAGTTTCAAATGCAACACTCAGAGCCCTTTGGGCATAGGATGTTGTGATGGACATACGAAGCAAGCACCTCAGCAGCGAGGACCGTGGCGTGATATTAGCCGAGCATAATAGGGGCAGCAGTCAGCGGTTGATCGGCCAGCTTTTGCATCGCCCGGCGAGCACGATCTGCCGTGAGCTGGCGCGAGGTCGGCAGGAAGACGGCAGCTATTGCCCGCAAGCGGCGCGGCAGGCCTATGATGCCCGGCGTGCGCGCTGCCGCCGCGAGCGCAAGCTTGTGGAGGGGAGCGATCTTTATCGTTTTGTTCATGGCAAGCTCGTACATCTGCACTGGTCGCCTGAGCAGATTGCGCAGAGACTGCGTCTCATGAAGCCTGATGATCCATCCGCCCATGTGAGCCATGAGACCATCTATGCCGCGATTTACGCGCAGCCACGTGGTGGGCTGAAGGCGGCGATGATCGAGGCGTTGCGTCAAGCGAAGCCTAAGCGTGGGCTCAAGCGCAGGACAGCGGCGGGCAGTGCTATGGTCTCGGAATCATTGCGCATTATCAATCGCCCTGAAGAGATCGAAGCGCGACTGGTACCAGGCCATTGGGAGGGCGACCTCATCAAGGGCGCATTCAATCGCTCGTCAGTGGGGACCTTGGTTGAGCGCAAGACACGCTTTGTCATTCTTTGCAAAATGGACGGCAATGGGGCCGAGGCCGCGCTCGACAGCTTCACCCGCCAGATGAGACGACTACCCGCTGCTTTGCGCAAGAGCATGACCTACGACCGCGGCTCCGAAATGGCCTGCCACCCCGAACTCGCCAGACGGTTGAAGATCGATATCTGGTTCTGCGATCCGCATGCGCCTTGGCAGCGTGGCAGCAACGAGAACACCAACGGACTGCTGCGTCAGTACATGCCCAAAGGAACTGACCTGAACGGTGCAAGCCAAACATGGCTGAACGACGTTGCAAACCTGATGAACAACCGCCCGAGAAAAACTCTCGGTTGGAGAACACCCGCTGAAGCCATGGCCGACGAAATCGCGGCCTTCAAATCAACCGTTGCACTTGATGTTTGAATCCAAGCCATCCGCATTGACGGGAAACCTGTATCCTTCATTTCACCCAATGACGCCGCCGACGTGGGCATCACAGCAATCCACCAGGAAACGGTACTATTTGATGAATTATCTGTCGCTGAAAACATCTACATTGGTCATGCACCGCGAACACCGTTCGGCCTGATCGACACTGGTGAAATGCACCGTGCTGCTGCCAAATTATTAAAAGATATCGGCGCGCCTTTCAGCCCTCAAATCCAATTGCGTGATCTTGGCATTGCCAACAAACACCTCGTGGCGATTGCCCGTGCCCTGTCTGTGGATGCCCGAGTGGTGATTATGGATGAACCCACTGCAGCATTGTCACACAAAGAAATCGAAGAACTGTATGACTTGGTTGAAAAACTAAAATCCCAAGGCAAAGCGATCCTGTTTATCAGCCACAAGTTCAATGAAATTTTCCGTATCGCTGATCGTTATACCAACGGCCGAATTAAGTGACCCTTGCCCATTCTCGATCTGTGATTGAACTTATTCGCTCTGGGTCGTTCGCAAAGAAGTTCCAAGCTTGTGCACATTTGTCGAGTATTTCGTCATAGGTGTCGAAAACTGTGATTGCGAGTTTATTAGCTCGCAGATAAGCCCAGACGTTTTCCATGGGGTTCAGTTCGGGTGAATACGGTGGCAGCTTAACGAGCGTAATTTTATCTGGCACCTGCAAACATTTTGCGCCATGCCACCCCGCCCCATCAACAATCAGCAAGGCATGTGAGCCGGGTGCGACAGCTTTTGCGATCTCATCAAGATGCAGCCCCATAGCCTCGGCGTTGACGTAGGGCAGGACGAGACCTGCGGCGGTACCACGTGCGGGACAAGCGGCACCAAAGATATAACTCCATTTGAAGCGTATATCACGGGGTGCGCGCGGGCGAGTTCCACGCTTGGCCCATTTACGGGTGAGTGTCCCCTGTTGTCCAACGCGGGCTTCATCTTGGAACCATACCTCAAGAGGCTTCCCCTTTGCATGTTCTGGCAGAGTATCGTTTACGAGGCTGGTAAAGTTTTTTTAAAAGTCTGCTGCGCTTCGCGATCAGTTTTCGGATGCTCTGGACGCACAGACAGGCGGCGAAAGCCATGCTTGGTTAGATATTTCCCAATCGTACGCACATGCAGTTTCACGTCGAACTCCTCTTCAACACGAGCCTGCAAGTCGACACAACGCCATCGTACTACGCCATCTTTTACTGGGTCGGGCCCGGCCTCCACCCAAGCCACAAATTGCGCCTGTTGCTTGGGCGACAACCGTGGTTTTGCCCCCTTGCCATTCCGATCCGATAACCCCTCAATGCCTTCTGCGTTAAAGCGATGCGCCCAATCCCGAAGTGTTTGTCGATCCATACCACTGCTGCGGGCAGCCGTTTCACGATCCACCCCATCAAGCACCAGCGCTATGGCCAGTAGTCGCCGTACAACCCGCCCATCCTTGGTTCGCTTTGCCGCACGGCGCAAATCTTTCGCAGACATATCCGTGCGCGTAATTTTTATGGCTCCACCCATGAGCACCTCCCAATCTATGGAGGTCATTGATTCAGAGTTTGCCAAAAATTAAAACCAAAAAAATGAGTCAGATATTATGGCCACTGGTATTATACGGTCTTTCGTGACGGCGCATTTGTCGGGGAGGGGGTGATTTCCGATATAACCGAAGACCAACTTGTCACGATGATGGTTGGCCGTTCCGTGGATCAGATTTTTCCCGCCCGTATTCATGACCTAGGTGATGAAGTCCTGAAGGTCGTTGGTTACGCGCACCCGACAGAATTTTTCGACATTAACTTTACCCTCAACCGCGGTGAAATTCTTGGTTTTTACGGCCTCGTCGGCGCGGGTCGTTCCGAATTCATGCAAGCCCTTTTCGGCATCACCAAGCCAAGCAAGGGCGTGTGCCGGATCAATGGCGAAATCAGGGTTATCCGCTCCCCAGCTGACGCGGTGAACAACGGAATTGTCTACGTTCCCGAAGATCGTGGTAAACAGGGGGCCATCATCGGTTTGCCGATTTTCCAGAACATCACGCTGCCATCCCTGGATCGCACCTCAAGAAGGGGTTTTCTGCAACTTGCAGAAGAATTCAAACTTGCACGGGAATATTCCGAACGGTTGGACCTTCGCGCGGCCTCACTGGATCAAGACGTTGGCAACCTATCCGGGGGCAACCAACAAAAAGTCGTCATTGCCAAATGGCTAGCCACGCAACCGCAAGTTATTATCCTTGATGAGCCAACCAAAGGCATCGACATCGGGTCCAAAGCCGCCGTGCATGAATTCATGGCAGAACTTGCATCACAGGGCCTGTCCGTCATCATGGTCAGTTCCGAAATCCCAGAGATAATCGGTATGTCTGACCGCGTCATCGTTATGCGCGACGGCTTGATCGCCACCGAATTGGCTGGTGACGAATTGACGCCTGAAACACTGGTGCGGCACGCCGCTGGCATCACCACTACTGCAGAAAGCCCAACGGCATGACCCGCATCATTCCTGTTCGCGAAACAATTCTTGCCTGTGCGATTTTGGTCCTGATTGTCCTCGTCGCATCACGTTTTTCAGGCTTCGTTGCGCCGTTCAATCTAGCCAATGTGTTCAACGACACTGCACCCCTGATCATCCTTGCACTTGGCCAGATGGTTGTGATCCTGACGCGTTGTATTGATCTGTCGGTGGCGGCAAATTTGGCGCTAACGGGCATGGCTGTGGCGATGATAAACGTCGTAATGCCCGGCCTGCCAATACCTGCCATCATCACGATTGCCATCATGATTGGTGCAATGATGGGCGCGATCAATGGCATTCTGGTCTGGAAACTGTCAATCCCACCCATCGTTGTAACACTCGGTACGATGACCATCTTTCGCGGAGTTATCTTTCTGATTTCAGACGGAAAATGGGTCAACTCACACGAAATGTCGCCCGCCTTCACGGGCTTTCCCCGTACGGTTCTTCTAGGACTTCCGGTCATGTCGTGGACCGCAGTCATGACGATCATCATTTTTGGCATCATGATGGCACGCACGCCCTTCGGACGCTCAATTTTCGCGGTCGGCGGCAACCCGCATGCGGCCGTTTATACTGGCATAAATGTTGGCAAAACGCAGTTCTGGGCCTTCGTCGTGTCGGGCGCGCTGGCTGGGCTGACTGGTTATCTTTGGGTCGCACGTTATGCGGTTGCCTACGTCGACATCGCTGGCGGATTTGAGCTTGAGGTCGTGGCGGCCTGCGTCATCGGTGGCATTTCAATCGCCGGTGGTATCGGATCGGTTGGCGGCGCTGTCCTTGGCGCAATCTTCCTCGGGGTTGTGAAAAACGCGCTACCCGTCGTCAATATCTCACCGTTCTGGCAGTTGGCGATTTCTGGCAGCGCCATTCTGATTGCCGTGGCTTTCAATGCTCGCGCAGGGCGCGCCAAAGGACGGATTATCCTAAAGCCTGCGGAGACCACACAATGATCGATGCAACGCCTGATACACCACATGATACGGGTCAAACCCGCCACGTCCCTGATCGTCTAAACAGTCGCGCCATGCGCATTTTCAAAAGCTGGGAGGCGCTGCTCCTTGCCGTGGCAATTGCGATCTTCGTTATCAACAGCTTTTCCTCGCCCTACTTCCTCAGTGCTTGGAATCTAAGCGATGCGACGTTTAATTTTACTGAAAAGGCGATGATCGCTTTTGCCATGGCATTATTGATTATTTCGGGTGAGATCGATCTGTCCGTCGCATCCATCATCGCGCTTGCAAGCACGGCAATGGGATTGGCCGTTCAATATGGCGCAGGGACGCCGGAACTGATTGCCATCGGGCTAATTGTTGGCCTGCTGTGTGGCGCGTTCAACGGCTTTTTCGTGACCGTTCTGGGCCTTCCATCCATCGTCGTCACCATCGGCACGATGAGCCTTTTTCGTGGCATCAGTTACATCATCCTTGGTGATGAAGCGTTTCGCGGTTATCCGGCCAGCTTTTCATGGTTTGGGCAGGGTTATATTTATTGGGTCTTTACGGTTGAAATGCTGTTGTTCGTCATCATCGCTTTGATCTACGGCGTGCTTTTGCACAAAACCAACTTCGGTCGAACGGTCTATGCGATTGGCAACAACCCTACAGGTGCCTTGTTCAGTGGCATCCGTGTTGCCCGCGTGAAATTCATCCTATTCCTTCTGACCGGCCTGATGTCCGGCGTCGCGGCAATCTGTCTGACCTCGCGCCTTGGGTCAACACGGCCCAGCATTGCGACGGGAATGGAGCTTGAGGTGGTCACGATGGTCGTCCTTGGCGGCGTCAACATCTTGGGTGGGTCCGGCACGATCCCCGGTGTCGTGATTGCGGCGTTTGTTATGGGGTTGGTGACCTTCGGGCTTGGCCTGCTGAACGTTCCAGGCATCGTCATGTCGATCTTCATTGGCTTGCTTCTTATTGGTGTCATTGCCCTGCCGCGCCTTTGGACGATGGTCGTAGCGCGGCGCAAGACATGAGTGAACGTTACGTTTTCCGCATGCGCTTGAACGATGGAATGGCCGACGAATACAAACGCCGTCATGACGCAATTTGGCCCGAACTGGTGGGCCTGCTGCACGACGCTGGTGTCAGTGATTATTCTATCCACCTCGATGAAGAAACTGGCCACTTAATCGGGATTCTGACTCGAACGGTGGATCACAGCATGAGCGCGTTGTCCGACGATCCAGTGATGCAAAAATGGTGGGCATACATGGCTGACATCATGGACACCAATGCAGACAACTCCCCCGTGGCCTTGCCCCTGACACTGCTATTTCACCTGTCATGACTGCCCCGCGCCACATTGCCGTCATCGACATTGGCAAAACCAACGCAAAACTCGCGCTCGTCGATTTAGAAAGCTTGACCGAATTGGCGGTCGTCACTCGCCCCAATGTCGTACTGCCAGGCCCGCCTTGGCCGCACTATGATGTTGAAGGACATTGGGCATTTCTCCTCAACGCCTTGGGCCATTTTCACCGTGATTACGGCATCGACGCTATTTCCGTAACAACCCACGGTGCCTGCGCAGTTTTGCTGGCCAATGACGGAACACTCGCAGCACCCGTCATTGATTACGAACATGAATACCCCTCCGAAATTATTGCTGCCTACAATGCTCTCAAGCCAGACTTCGCCTTGACCGGATCACCTAAGCTCGCAGGTGGGCTGAATGTCGGTGCGCAGATCCATTACCAATTCATGATTGACCCATCCTTGCGGGATCGGATCGCACAAATTGTGACGTATCCTCAATATTGGGCATATCGCCTTACTGGCATCGCCACGACGGATATGACGTCAATCGGGTGCCATACCGACCTTTGGTTGCCGCGTGAAGGCGCGTTTTCTGACTTGCGCAAAGCGCTAGGGATTGAAGGAAAGATCGCACAGGTGCGCAAATCCACCGATATACTCGGTCCGATCTTAGCACAAATTTCTCAGTCCACGGGGCTGCTGACTGACACCCCAGTAAGCGTCGGCATCCACGATTCAAACGCATCGCTTTTTCCATATTTATTGACGCAAGAAGGCCCTTTTTCAGTCGTATCCACAGGAACATGGGTCATCGTGATGTCGATTGACGGCGCTGATCAGCCGCTTGATCCGCAGCGCGACACGTTGATCAACGTAGACGCGCGCGGTCACGCCGTTCCCAGCGCGCGGTTCATGGGTGGGCGTGAATACGAACTGATTCAGCAGGGCCACATAACAGCCCCGACAGCCAACGATGTAAATGGCGTTCTGGCGTCATCACTGATGATCTTACCTTCAGTTGAGTCCCGAACAGGACCCTACCCAGGACAACAAATGTCCTGGAGCGGGAAAAAGCCTGACGTAGGGACTGGACGCAGATCGGTAGCATTGTCGTTCTACCTCGCCATGATGACCGACACCTGCTTGCGGTTAACCGGAGCCGCTGGCCCAACCATAGTCGAAGGCCCGTTCGCACGAAATGCTGAATTCATAGCCATGCTTGGCGCAGCCACGGGTCGCCCAGTTTTGACGAGTGATGCCGAAACGGGAACAAGCATCGGAGCAGCCTTATTGATGGGTAAAAGCGCGCGGCTGGCCGCACCCGTTCAAGCGCTTGGTTCGACTGATCTCCCAACATACGACACCTACGCTTGCCGTTGGCGCTCAATTGTTGAATCGGGATAAATAATTTGCAGACAAAAGCGTTCCACGCTGATTGCTTGTGCTACGCCCCTGTAAAAAATTAGTTTTCTGCCCATTGGTGGCGTCTGTGCAATTTGCAGCAACTGTAACTCGGGCTCAGACCGGCCCTTCGCTGCAGGGCGGACTAAGGTGCTCTTTTCAAATACCTTTTCAGTTGTCGATGCGGTTCAGGAGTTCGGCGCACGCAATCTCCATCGACGGACGTAACGCATCCAACGACGGCCGCACATATCGTTGCCCAGTGATCGACAGCTGCGTGTGATTCAGAAGCCGCCCCACGATTTCCTCCAGCACGCCTGCTTCCATCGCAACCGTCGCGAATGTTCGGCGATGCATATGCGGATTATACTTGAGCCTTACCGGCCTCGTGATGTGACCTGTCTCTGATTTTGGTGATGGAAACACCCAGTCGCTGCTCAGAGGGCGAAGTGGTGCCAATATCTCATGGTGCAATTGCGAGATTGGAAGGTCGAAGCTCCGGCCATTCTTGGTCATTGGCAGATGAATCCGGTCTTCCAGTATTTGATCCCACTTCAAGGTGAACACTTCAGTTTTGCGAAGGCCGGTAAACAATAGCAGCTCGTAGAATACCCGATGGATTGGATTGGGCAGATCATCAATCGTCTTCCGCCAGTGCTTCAGGTTCTCAATAATCCGCCCGTCCGGCTTATCTTCAAACCACTCGATTGCCATGGTCGGACATTCCGGCAGATCGCAAGTCCGGCGGGCATGGTTGTAGATGGCGCGAAAGCTGCGAAGCACATGATTGGCGGCTGACGGCGATCCAGCCATGTCGTGATGACGGCGTACTGTCATCGCCTTGCTGATCTCGTCCAGCGGCAAGCGCATCCAGTCTTTCAGATGAAGCGTAAGCTGGGCGCGCATCCCGATCTTGTTGGTCTCAGAACGCAGCTTTGGACGTGCCAGATACACTTCCATTGCGGCCTCCAAAGTGGGCGCGCCAATCTGAGCCGCCTTCCCTGCCCCTCTGCCCATCTCCAAGGCAAACCCGAGAGCCGTCTGACGTGCGGCCTGCGCCGAGATGATTGGAAACCGGCCAATCAGAATACGCTTGGTCTGGCCACCAACGTCCTTCTGAAAGTACCAGGTCTTCGAGCGCTTCCCTACGAAGAGCACCAGCCCTTTGATTTCAGCGTCCCAGTACTTGTCCGTCCCTGCTTTCGCATGCGGCAATTTGTTAGAAAACGTCTCTGTAAGCTTTGGCATATTCTGTCGGCCTTTTGTAGGTAACGCCACGCAACTGTGCGCTACCCCATGCGACCCAATGCAAAATAAAAGTCAACAAAAAGAAACAGTAAGGTGCTCAGTAATACTGTATGAAACTCAGAACTCTTGTTTGGAAAACTGGGGTCTTAACCATTACACAACGACCTCTCAGTAATTGGTTACTATTTCATAGGCTTGAGGGCGTCAAGATGACTATCGCCAGTAGTGCGAAAGAGGCCACTCTTGGCCCTGCATCCGACCGAACGTGAAGAAATATCATCGGGTCTGACTGAGCAGTTGTCTGTTAATCAATTTGTCGTAGGTTCGATCCCTACCGCCGGAGCCATAATAAGCCTTTTAGGTCAATGACTTAGAGGGTTTTTTTACTCCATAAGTCTTTGTCAATCATGCCTTGGGGTAACGTCTGGGGTAACAGGCTTACGTTCTTTAGGTTGTAAATATGACAAGCATTCACGATCCAATTATTGCATACGTCAATACCGCTAGAAGTTATCAAGCGGCTGCTTTGTGCATTCAAAGTCAAGTAACTCCCTTACCTTGTTATCTTGAGGACTGCCCTATTCGTGTTCTGCTTGCTTTATCGATCGAACTTTACCTTAAGGCCTTCTTATTACTGCACGGCGGCACGAGCTATGACTGAATCTGGTGTTTGAGTGGTTTGAAGGTTGGCGGCGTATCTGGTTGAATTGTTGTTGGAAGACAGCAGCCCAACCAAAGGAGATACACCACCATGGGAACTACTAACATTGTTGATTTTGCGCGTCGAGACGAGATGACGGACGCGTTGACGGAGTTGCTGAAAACGGGAGCACAACAATTGATCGCGACAGCAGTTGAGGCTGAGCTTGTCAGTTATTTGGCGCAATTTACCGGCTTACGCACCGATGCCGGTCACGCGGCAGTCGTGCGTAATGGACATCATCCGGCCCGCCCGTTTCAAACGGGCATTGGCCCTGTGAGCGTGCGCATTCCAAAGGTTCGGTCCAAGGACGGCACACCGGTGACATTCCGGTCTGCCCTGGTGCCGCCCTATGTGCGCCGCACGAAGACGCTGGAAGCGGCCTTGCCATGGCTTTACCTCAAAGGGATCTCCAGCGGCGAGATGGCTCCCGCCCTCAAGGTTCTTCTGGGCCCAGATGCCGTTGGCTTGTCGGCTAATACGGTTTCGCGTTTAAAACGCGATTGGGCCAATGAATACGAGGCTTGGAAAGGCGCTGAGTTAGATGACGAGCCCATCGTCTATATCTGGGCCGACGGCGTTCACAGCGGCCTTCGGGGCGAGGATGACAAGCTCTGTGCCCTTGTTATTATTGGGGTAACTGCCCGTGGCAAGAAGCGATTTCTGGCAATTGAGGATGGGGTGCGCGAGTCCACGCAGAGCTGGCGCGAGGTTCTGCTTAACCTCAAAAGCCGAGGCATGAATGCGCCCAAACTGGCCATCGGGGACGGTGCCATGGGGTTTTGGGCGGCCATGGACGAAGTCTATCCTGAGACCCGCCATCAACGCTGTTGGCAACACAAAACGATGAACGTGCTCAATTGTTTACCCAAGCTGTCTCAGCCAAAAGCCAAGGCCGCGCTGCACGACATCTGGCAGGCCGAGACCAAAGTCGATGCAGAAAAGGCGTTCGATCTGTTCATCAAAACCTACGAACCCAAATACCCCAAGGCCACACTATGCCTGCAAAAAGATCGTGAGGAACTCATGGCATTCTTCGACTTCCCGGCGCAGCATTGGCAAAGCATCCGCACTAGCAATCCAATTGAATCGGCCTTCGCGACGATCCGGCATCGTACCAAGCGTTCAAAGGGCTGCCTGTCACACGATGGCATGCTGCACATGATGTTCAAACTGGGGCAATGTGCTGAGCAAAATTGGAGGAAGCTACGCGGCTTTGACTACCTCGCAAAAGTCATCACAGGCGTCACGTTCAAAGACGGAATCGAAACCACAAACCCCGACCAGATCACCGCATGACCAACAATACTCAAACACCAGATTTGACAATAACTCCGGCGGCACACCAGTTAGCCTTAAGGCATTGGGTCACAAAGTTGGCAAGGCATGTGATGAGTGCGAAGAGACTGGCCTAATTGTTAGCGTTCGCGACAAGAAACTTATTTGGGAAATTCAAAACACAAATATAATTATCTCTGATCGATATCTGGAAACAGGCACGCGGCGGATTCCAAACGAAGTGAGGATGCAGGAAATTGCAGAATTACTCTTCATACAGATTGGTGGGCTCGTGGCTAGTAACGCTGGCAGCGCGTTCACTGGAGAGGGTGTTGCGCCCCCGCCGCCCTTAAGAAGCAGTCATTTTGATAACTAAAAAGGCCGGAAACAACGTCCCGGCCCTGCTTTTTAGTGTTCTATTTTGTGTTACAAAGCGGAATCGGCTCTTCTCCGCTTTGTTGAGTAAGAAAAGATGCCGACCATCAAGTAACCTGTTGATATGTTAGGTTTCTGACAACTTTACATAGGGCAGGTATATGACCATCGACATCTCGCAACATATTTTACGCCTGAAGGGGCAACGTGTAAATGAAATTGAGCTGGCTGAAGACTGTGCGAAGGTTATTGTTCAGTGCAGTCGGGATGCCCGCAGGAGCGCTATAGACCCTGCAACCGGCAAGAAGGGTAGCATCAACCAACATATTCGCCGACAAGTAAACGACATCCCGTTTTTTGGGTATCCTTGTGTGATTGAGATTGAGCTAGCGCAGGTTTTTATTAGCAAGGGTGAGCGCCGCATTGAGGCGTGTCCTTTTGTTGATAAAGGGTGCCGTTTCACCCATCGATTTTGCCATCTTATCAGTGGATTGTGCCGTCATTTATCCATTCTGGCTGTCTCCAGGCATTTAGGTATACGATGGGAGACGGTAAAGAATATCGACAAGGCATACCTGATGGAAACGCTCCCTGCGCTTGATCTCGCACAGCTTGCTGGCTTGGAATACATTGGTGTCGATGAAGTGGCCCGGGCGAAAGGTCATGACTATATGACGGTGGTCTACGATATGGTCGGAGGGCATCTGATCTGGGTGGAAGCCGGTCGAACTGCCGAAGTTTTTTCAAGGTTTTTGAAACAGCTGCGGCCAGATACAGCCCATAAAATAAAGGCCGTGTCGATGGATATGGGGCCTGCCTACCAAAAGGCTGTCAGGGAGTCCTTGCCGATGGCCGACATCGTATTTGACCGTTTCCACGTCATGAAAAACTACAGCAAGGCTATCCATAATCAGCGTCGCCTTGAGTTCAGGAAGGCCGATCCAAGTGGTAAAGAGTTGATGAAGGGCACGCATTATCTGTTGCTCAAAAATGCGGATAAGTTGAATGAAAAACAAAGTAACAAGCTGCAAACGTTGCTGGAGAGCAATAGCAACCTGAATACGCTTTACGTCTTAAAAGAACAGCTTCAGGCTCTGTGGAGCGCCCCATCATTTGAGGGGATGTCAGAGCAACTGGAAAATTGGTGCCTGATCGCAGATCAGTCACACATGCTCTATCTGAAAAAGTTCGCAAAATCCCTAAGAAAACATTGTGTGGGCATATGCAACTACGCGAAACACAAGCTGACAAGCGCCAGGATAGAGGCTGGTAATGTCAGTATAGGAATGATCCGCAAACGAGCCAGGGGCATCAGGGATACCGAATACTTCAAACTCAAAATTAGACAATCATCCATCCCAGATAATCAATCTATGTTCTATTTGAAATCCTAGAATAACTCAACAAAGCGGAGAAGAGCCAAAAAGTATTGGCTTTGGCGCGCTGTTGATAGCAAGGGTGACGTGCTGGATATTCTTGTACAGTCACGCCGCAATACAAAGGCAGCAGACCGTTTCTTTCGCAAATTGTTCAAGCAATACGGTCAACTGCGCGTCCTTGTTACCGAGAAACTGGGAAGTTATGGGGCGGCCCTCAGGAAACTGGCGCCTGGTATCGACCATCGTGCCCACAAGGGATTGAATAATCGAGCGGAAGTTTCGCACAGGCCCACCCGGCGACGAGAGAAGATAATGGGGAGGTTCAAATCACCCCGCCAAGCGCAACGCTTTCTGTCCGTACATGATCAGGTCCAAACAATCTTTCGCCCTCGCCGCCACAAACTATCCGCCCCTGCCTATCGCCAATCTCGCTCAGATGCTCACAGCATTTGGGACGACATCACGTGTGAGCTAAAGGCAGGGTAAAACAAACCGGTGACCCCCATTGCGGCTTGGAGGCAATAACTTGACGATACCCTTGGAGAAGTCCTCGACGGGTTGCCTACAGCTTAGGACGGATTGCGATCCATAGCGGCGGTGCATCAGGCAGTAGCATCGGCCAAGGCGGATGGCGAATGGGTGGACGCAAGGCCTCCTACGTTTAGATGACGCGTTGTTCAGATGAACGTATCTGAGGTGACCTTATCCGCGGATAAGGTTATCGTTTATTAACAAAGTGTTAAGACTATGGAACGGGGCGCAGGGTGCCCCGTTCTACCATTTTGCACGGGAACAGGCGGACCTCGGGGTAGCGGTCGGGATCATCCAGCATCGCAACGATCAGTTCGACGTACGAATGGATGATCTGTTCGATTGGCTGGCCGATTGTGGTCAGGTTGATGTTTTCCCAGCGTGCCATTTCCATGTCGTTGAACCCGATAATGCCGATGTCGCGCGGCACGTTCAGACCTGCGTCCGCAAGTGCGGAGAGTGCGCCGATGGACAGCACGTCGTCGCCGCAAAAATAAGCCTCTGCGAGGGGCCCGTCTGCGATGAGGCGCTGCATTTCGGCGCGGCCTGCATCAAAAGAATAATCGCTGGCAAACGAATGGCGTCGCGCGACGTCGGGGTGTTTGGCGAGTTCTTGCGAGAAGCCGCGAAAGCGGTCTTGCGTCGACGTGGCGGTTTCCGGCCCGCCCATAAAGCCAACTGAGGCATAGCCGCGCGCCGCCAGTTCGCGCGCCGCCATGCTACCACATTCGGAATTGTCGACGCCGACAACATGGACGTCCGGTGTGGTTGAAAAGCGCCCAAAACTGTTGACTACGGGCACGCCTGCGTCGCGAAATGCCTTGGAGAATTCTGGCGGCAAGGTAGAAGACGAGACTATAACGCCGTCGACCGAATATTGCTTTAAGCGGCGCACGGAGGTCAGCGCGTCTTGTTCATCGCTCAGGTTCATAAGCAGCGGACGCAGGCCCTTGTCCTGAAGTTTGCGGGTGAACAGATCGAAGATTTGCTATCAGACGGGACGCGGATTTCCTCGATAGCGATAAACAGCTTGTTCACCGCCCAGCCTGTAAACCGCTGTGAAACTGTCGTGCCTGCTACCTCACCCGCGTTGTGACCCATCAACCGCTTCATCAGTTCAACCCAGAACGATTTGCCGTTGCCTTGAATACCGAACAGCACAATGGCCCACCTGACTCGCTTACCGGGGTTCTGGTAAACGTAAGCAAGGAACGTTAGCAGCAGTTCGGCTTCGGCGGGATCAGCCACAAGTGAATAGGCATGTTCTAAAATTGTCTGCACGGCCAATTCAGCGTCCAGCGTCATCGGCGCAACAGGCGTAACGTCATGCCGCTGAAAGACGTTCACATAATCTAGCCCGCGATGCCCAATGATCCGATCATCACACGGCCAGAACATGGTATTTGCAACGGTCCGCATATGCCGCAACACAAGCATGGACGCGGTGCGTTCTGCGGCGTAGCACTCCGGCATTCGCGTAAATTTGGCATTGAATGCGCCGGGCTTAATTGAATGGCCAGTCGCAAGCTGGTGAAACTCCATCAGGGCTTTATTATAAACCCATCCCGCCGCCCAGTCCGGCAACAGGTAATCCGGCTTTCTGGCCTTCGCCATTTCAAAGATGGACCGCATAGTGACGGGGTTATCTGATCCCACCGTGAATTTGGCCCAACGCTTCGCCAGATCATCGCCGCCTTTATAACGCGGATCCTGTCGCGACCATTGATCCCAAAGCGCCAAGCCGCTTTCCTCGCCCATAGTCTCATGACACAAGCCCATGCCAACCTTCACCCAATCGCCATAATCCAATTCAGCGGCGGGTATCGCATCAAGCGCCTTGTCGATCCGCGCCTGTTCAACAAACATAGGCCCGGACACATCGGCAATCGTAAGTTCATCGACCTGCGGCGCTATCGTGGCAACATTGCGGACAGGTGCCTTTGCCTTGATCCAGTCCGGCGCGTCTGCAATGTCATCGTCGTTATGCCATGCATACACCTTGCCCTCGAATTTAGAGGGCGCAAGCATGATGTAGCCTTTGTGTTTTACATCAACTTCAACCGCTAAGCTGCCGGGATACTTGGTATCAGCTTGTGCCGCAAAGATGTAATGCCACCCGCCACGCGCCGACCGTTGCGTTAATGTCTTGATTACATCAATGCCTTTTTCCACGCGGAATTGATCCCAAGCGAACGTTGGCTTGTAGGTGTCGGGGTCCACCACGACTATGCCAGACGCAGCGCAGGCAAGCCCAATGTTTGCAGTTGGCGTTTCCGTCCACCACTTTTTGACCTGATCAAGGTCGTTTGTCGCGTCTTTGTGACCATTCGCGGTGATGGGTTTTTTTTGGTCGGCACCTCCAGAAGTACCGCTGTTTGCGAGACCGGTATCTTGATCGGAAAAAAGGCCGGGGAAGATATACTTCAGGTCTACTTGCCTTCCAAACTTATTTTTTAGGCTTGTCCATGCATCTACCATCGAGACCAATAGTCCGGCCGGAACGTGTCAACGACTTTGAGACAGTGGCTTTTGGACTTTAGGCTTGGGTTTCTTCGGTTGGTTTTGGTGGGTTGATCCAGACGGCGGTCGGGATTTGAGGCGGTTTTGGTGGTTTGTGTACGAAGCGTTCGGGCGTGGCGAGGAATGCCGCGTCTAGTGTTGCTTGTCGCGCGGTGTAGATTTCTTGGGCCTGCCCAAAATGGATTTGGTCGGGCGTCATCAGACCAATCCCGGCGTTATGATGGTCTTGGTTATACCATGCAAAGAACCTGCGGCAGAATGCGCGAGCCTGCTCGATGGTTTCAAAGTTCTTGGGGAACTCTGGCTGATATTTCAGTGTTTTGAAGTGGGCTTCGGAGAACGGGTTGTCGTTTGAGGTGTGGGGCCGACTGTGGGACTTGAGCACACCAAGATCAACCAGCATCAGGGCTGTCGTCTTTGCCTTCATGGGCCCACCGCGATCTGCATGCAATGTCAGCTGATCGCGTGGGACCTCGTGTTTTTCCATCGCGTCGATGAACAGCTCTTTGAACTGGCTGGCGCTCTCCGCGTGCTCGACGCGCCAGCCAACAACGCGGCGGCTGAAGATGTCGAGGATGACATAGAGATAGAAGTAGGACCATTTCACCGGGCCCCTCAGCTTGGTGATGTCCCAAGACCAGACCTGATTGGGGGCTTCAGCTAGAAGTTCAGGCTTTTGATAGACGGGATGTGTGCTCTGTCGGCGGCGTTCGCCAACTTCGCCCTGCGCGGCCAATATCCGATACATCGTGCGGATTGAACACAGATAGGTGCCTTCATCCAGCAAGGTGGCAAAGACCTCTGTGGGCGTCTGATCCGCAAAGCGGGGTTCGCGCAGGTGGTGCAATACCTGGTCTCTTTCCCTTTCCGGCAGAGCCCGCGAAGACGCTGCGCGCGGTGGGCGTGTGCGTGGTGGTGCCGTCAGCGCCGCACGCTGTCGAAGAACGCTCGCGCGCGATAATGATAGCGCGGCGCAGACAGCCGAGGTCAAGCCGCTGCCGGTGGGCAATGCAATCGCGACGGCCATCATGATTTGCCGCTGCGCTCTTGCGTCTGCTCCATCTCGTCCAGAAGTCCCACCACTTTTTTTTGGATGGCAATGATGGCTTCCGCCTGATCCAGACGGCGCCGCAAGGCTGTCACCTCACGGTTGGCCTTGGCCAGCTCAGCTTGCAATGGATTGGCAGGTGCCTTTTGTGGGCCACGGCGCATTGGCTGCAATGCACCCAATGTGCCGGCCGCCCGCGCACGGCGCCAATCGGTCAGTGCAGAGGAATAAAGCCCCTCCCGCCGTAGAATGGCGGAAACCCCGCCAGTGTCTGCCACTTGGTCCGTCTCATCCAGAATGCGCAGTTTGTATTTGGCTGTGAAGTTGCGTCGCTTCGGGATGCTCGTCAGTTCCGCTGTGGGAGCCAACGGCGCATTAACAACGCGGGGAGGCGACGTCGGGGCCAAAACGGCTCCAGATCCAGCATCTGGCGAAAGTGGTGATTGTGAAGGCATAACCATGGGTTCGTTCTCCTACGCCCTCAAGTGTAAACTTTAGCCAGTCAATTGTCTCACCCTTATTGGCACGGAGGGGGCCTTGAACTCAGTTTTTAGTGAAACATAAGTCGCGTGATGTTCACTCTTCACTTGAACCGCTTCGATTCGAGAATCTGAGAAAACGACTAGATCATCAAAAATGCCCGCTTCTGGCGGGCACAAATACAGACTTTCGAGAAGGCCGTCTTGCATAAGCCGGTACAGAGTCGCAGCGGCATATTCATACTGACGTAGGTATCCGCGTATCGCTGCTTGTTCGCCGGTAGATGGCGGGCGCTTTCCCACAAGGGATTTTACATCTTCACTCTTCAGGCGGTCGTGGGGCACTGGGAGGTCTCCGATAGATTTTTTAAGACATCAGCTTTGCGGTTGAAATGCCTTTGACTGCATCATGCAATTTATGCGTGTATTTGGAGCCTACTATTCACAGCAGGTTATACAAGCAATCTCATTTGCTTAACTTCATAAAGACCAGGGTTTTCGGTGTAAGGGGTGCTTATCCCACGCAAAAGCTATTTACCGAAGCCATTCTGAAGTTCTTTCGGAAAATTATCCCAGAGCAATGGCACAACTTCCAAAATCAGGTCACTGATAACTTCCGCATCATCTCAGAACAAGATCTTCGGGTTTTGGAGTGAGCGGAGTATAAAGCATTGATTTGTGAATATTTTGATAACCAACTGCACCCTACCGCCAAAGCCCCCCTTCCAACAGGATTCCGACTGCCTTGGACGTGGGCTGAAACCATTCCAAGCGCTTTGGCTGCCATTGTCATTTCTGCGCATCGACGACAAACAGACATAGACCAACCACAAAGGATCGATATGCGCCGCTCATTTAAAGCCCTGCCAGACTTCCCCGTTGCAGACCTCCGCCCGTTGACAACACAGGTTCACGGCGTCGATCTGCACGATGATTACGGCTGGCTGCGCGCGCCCAATTGGCAAGAGGCGATGCGGGAACCCGACAAACTCCCCGTCGACATTGCCGCGTATTTGAATGCCGAGAATGCCTATTATGAAACGGCAATGGCGGACACAATCGATCTTCAGGATCAACTGGTCAAAGAAATGCGCGGCCGCATCAAAGAAGATGACAGCAGCGTTGCACACAAAAACGGTCCCTATGCCTATAGCACCCGTTTCGATGATGGGGCCGAATACCCTATATTTATACGCACGCCGCAGGCCGGTGGCAAAGACCAGGTCGTGCTTAACGTCAACACACAGGCCGCAATCCACGACTACTTCGACCTCGGTCAGACAGCGATCTCGCCGGATCACAAGGTTCTGGCTTGGGCGGCGGACGTGAACGGCTCTGAATTCTATCGCCTGAGCTTTCGCGTTGTCGAGAACGGGACCGATCTGGACTACCATATCGCGGACGTGGGATCTGTCGCGTGGGCCGACGGGCAAACGCTGTTTTACGTGCGCGCAGATACAAACCACAAATACAACAAAGTGTTCCGCCACACATTGGGGAGCGATCCCGCAGACGATGTGCTGGTCTTTAGCGAAGATGACGCCCGCTATGACGTCGACGTCTATCGCCAGCGGTCCGGGGCTTTCGTCACCATTCTAACAGGCATGAACGACGAAAACGAAATCAGCGTTATTCCCACGTCTGATCCCACTGCCGCCCCCGTAGTTATCGAACCGCGCACCCAAGGTTTAGAGTATGACATCGACCATCAAGGTGACGCGTTTATCATCCACACAAACGCCGACGGCGCCATCGATTTCAAGGTTATGACGGCCCCTGTCTCGGCCCCGTCCCGTGCCAATTGGGTCGATCTGATCGCACATGAGGACGGGTGCCGCATCGTTTCCACGATCGTCCACAAAGATTGGTTGATCTGGATCGAGCGCCGCAATGCTCTGCCCCGCATCTGTTACGTCGCCAGAGGCCAGCCGATCGAGGTCGCGCGGGTCATCGCATTTGATGAACAAGCTTACAGCCTCAGCGGCGATCCCGGACTTGAATACGACACCGATATGTTCCGGTTCACATATACGTCGCCGACCACACCATCGCAGGTATTTGACTACGATTTGTCCA
Organism: Octadecabacter arcticus 238; assembly: GCF_000155735.2. Classification (GTDB taxonomy): domain Bacteria; phylum Pseudomonadota; class Alphaproteobacteria; order Rhodobacterales; family Rhodobacteraceae; genus Octadecabacter; species Octadecabacter arcticus. The sequence goes on along the minus strand of NC_020908.1, from coordinate 1,676,330 downwards.
GCGGTCACCAGGTTTTGCGTAAGACGCAAGAAATTCCGTCCGGTCACGATCCACTGGATTACGTCACGGTGCGGACGATGGCCCAATCCCATGATGGCGCGCAGGTCCCAGTGACAATCCTGTATCACAAAGACACCCCGTTGAACGGGGCAGCACCCTGCCTGCTTTACGGCTACGGATCTTATGGGATGAGCATGCCTGCCTCGTTCTCAAGCGGCCGTCTATCGCTGGTGAATCGTGGCTTTATCTACGTCATCGCCCACGTGCGCGGCGGCGAGGAAATGGGCCGGAACTGGTATGAGACCTCCAAGTTTAGCGGCAAACCTAATACCTTTCATGACTTCATTGCAGTCGCTCAGCATTTGATCGCCGAACGCTATACCGCACCTGCACAGATCGTCATTCAAGGTGGGTCAGCTGGTGGCTTATTGGTGGGTGCTGCCTTAAACATGCGGCCTGACTTGTGGGCTGGCGCCATTGCGGATGTGCCCTTCGTTGATGTTTTAACAACGATTCTTGACGAAACCCTGCCCCTAACCCCCGGTGAATGGTCTCAATGGGGCAACCCGATCGCAAGCCAGCAGGCCTTTGAGGATATTCACGCCTATTCGCCTTATGATAACGTCACGCCGCAGGATTATCCTCCGATTCTTGTCACCGCGGGCGTGTCAGATCCGCGTGTGACCTATTGGGAACCAGCCAAGTGGGTGGCTCGTCTGCGCGCGACCAAAACGGACGATAATATACTAATGTTACGCACCAACATGACCTCTGGCCACTTCGGCAAATCAGGCCGCTTTGCAGCACTGGAAGATGCGGCGCGATCCTATGCCTTTGCGTTGAAGGTTACTGGTAGGTAATTCATCACGGACTAGGGGCTATTCCTACACCGATAAAAACACAGCCACGCACCAAATAAAATACTGCTAAATCAACGTCGGGGGTCAGTTGCCGCATGCCTCACAGGTTTTTGCATCGAGCAAAGCCGACCTTGACTGCGGACAATTCGACGAAGGCCCATGGACGGTTAGCCTTAGTAACCCCCCCTCTCCCTCTATGGTCACTGCCCGCTTCAAACCTACCTTCCTGGTCTTTACTCACGCCTTATGAAGACCCCTCAGGCTGCGGCATTTACAGCAAAGACCCTCACCAGAATCCTGCAATATACAAGGCAGCTTTCAACCACGGCCAATTGGTTAGAGCTCTTCTGCGTTAGCTTGCCCTAACTAGCCCGATATCTAACCGCTAAGCACGAGGTTTTAGCGGTTTGGGACGAGCATGTTCTGCACCTGATTGGCTTTGTTGCACGAAAGGATTGACGGGATTTATATTATAAATCCATCTTCGTAGCTGGCGGATATGAGCAGCTATAACGATGGATTTTTGTGGTGAATTCTAGTGGTGGAATTTGTACAAAAGGCCCATCAACGGCTTTTACGACTCGCGTCGCCGCCATTCAGCACTGGGGTGGGAAAGCCCTGTCGCTTTTGAACGGAAGGTGGCTTAAACGAGCACTTGGGGCGGCACTAAACCGTGGCAGGTCCGCGTCGCACTTTAACAACAACAAGAACATAAACCTGCACTCTCAAAATTTACCGTGAGTTGCATGCAACGGGGTGCGCATTTCACCTGTGTGGAAAAAGCCTGGGAAGGACCCAAACACTTCAAGCTTGCGCGTTTCATTCTGCTACAAAGGGCGGGAAGCAGACTTTCACTGCAAGCGCGAGCCATCCATCCCGTGGGGTTGGAAGCCGACATTCAGGCAGCCCCAAACTACGCTTGGCGCTGCGCTGTCTCATGTATGCTTCGGAGCCCCATTTTACCAATTTTCTACTTTGCAGCGAACGATTGCCCTGCCGATAAACCTGTTGCACCAAAGGCTCAAGGTTTGCTCAGGTGGTCTGATGCTTTGGTAACGGCCAGAGACAAAAGCAGTGTCATGGCCACAAGCGTGAATAGGCTTGCGAACATCAGGTCTGTTTTTGCTCGGCCATTAGCCAGAAGCATAAGATAGCCCAAGCCCTTGGATGCGCCCACCCACTCACCAATGACGGCACCTATCGGAGCGTAAACCGCAGCAAGTTTCAAACCTGTTCCCAAGGACGGCAGCGCATGCGGGATCTTGATCCGGCGCATGATTTGCCGCTTGGTGCCGCCCATGGTCTTGGCCATATCCAAGATATCTGCAGGCACCCGCGTTAGCCCGTCGTAAAACGCAGACGTGACCGGAAAGTAGATAATCAAAACAGCCATAACGACCTTGGACGCAATTCCATAGCCGAACCAAAGCGTCAGGATCGGGGCCAACGCAAAGACCGGGACGGCTTGGGTAAAAATTAGCAGCGGCATAACTAATCGGTGCAGCCGGTCTGAGTTGGCCAATTGGACTGCGGTGAACGCGCCCAAGACAGTGCCGGTGATCAGGCCAAGGATCACCTCAGTTGCGGTCACCAAAGCATTTTCAGCAATGAGCACACGGTTATCCAGCGCAGCCTGCGCAACCCGCAGAGGCGATGGCAGAATGAATGATGGCACGCCTGTGAGCCATACAATCCCCTGCCAAAGCAGCAATGCAAAGGCGCAGGCCCCTAAGGCATAGCGAATACGTGTCATCGGACCTCTCTGAGGTAGGCAAGCAATGCCGCCTGACACGCGACTGTAGTGGGGGCATATTGATCGCGGATTGGGGGCATATCAGGGGTTAGCCATGGTTGGGCTGCATCCGGTGTCAGAACCATGATTTGGTGGCCAAGCCGGACGGCTTCGGCGGGGTCATGCGTCACCAACAGGACGGTTTTACCCAAAAGAACCTCGGCGGCGAGTTCTTGCATATCGGCCCGCGTACTTGCGTCCAGTGCGGAAAATGGCTCATCCAAGAGGGCAACGGGGCGGTCTTCCATCAAAGTGCGGGCAAGGGCCGTGCGTTGCCGCATGCCCCCCGATAGAGCGTTCGGTTTTTTCTGCATATGGTCTGCAAGCCCCACACGGATCAGCATGTTTTCAGCTCTGTCAAAGTCCGGGACCTGACCACGCAAGCGCGCGCCAAGCACTGTGTTCTCAAGCACGCTAAGCCATGGCAGCAACAAATCAGACTGCGCCATGACACTTATACGATTTGCCAAGGCGATTCCATCAGATGCCGTGATATCACCGTCAAATTCACCCGCTAAGGTCAGCCCCGCAATCAACCGCAAAAGCGTGGATTTTCCAACTCCAGAGCGCCCTAGAACACAGGTCCATTGGCCCGCTGGCAAGTGCACGTCGATGTGCCCGAACAAGCGAACGCCATCCATAAACTGCGTGCCGCGCACATCGATTGCAGGGGCCTGTGTCACGCCCCGCGCAAGCCCATGTCCCAAAACGCCACTTCAAGTCGGGTGGCCGTGGTAAAGCGCGCTTGCAGATGTAGCCAGCGCGCTGACCCAGCCGGATCACCCCCCAGACGGCGTGTCACGGCGCGATCTATCATGTGGCCCACTGACACCATGACGTTTTGATAATCATCGTCAGCATAGGTCGCGATCCAATCGCGATATGGCGTATCAGGGGCGGCAGATTGCGCCAACCGTGCGCCGATTTCGCCGTACCCAAAACAGCACGGGGCAAGGGCGGCCATCAAATCCAGAAAATCACCCTGCAACCCAGCGTCCATAACATAGCGCGTGTAAGCGAGGTTTTCGAACTCTTCACTGGCTGCAAATAACGTCGCCTCGTCGATGCCAGCTTGCGCGCACGTTTTGACGTGCAGTGCCATTTCATGATTGACCAGCGCATCCACCGTACTGGCGCAGATCTTCATTTCATCCAGCGTTTCGGCCTTCACGACACCCAACGACCACGCGCGCGCGAAGTGCACCAAAAAAACGTAGTCTTGGACAAGGTAATGCAAAAAAGAGGCCTGTGGCAGCGTCCCGTCACCCAAGCCTTGCACAAAGGGATGATGGGTATAGGCGCGCCATGGCTCAGGGCAACCTGCGCGCAAAAGCGCGAAGGTTGCCCCGTAAGGTGACGCAGTCATTGTGATGTCACATCAATGGCAATCTCGCTGACCGGATTGATCGCGGGGATCAGGCCAGCATCGTGTAAGAACGCCTCGAATGTTGCATAACGGCCTACGTCCATCGCGGTCGGACGCAGCGCGAAACGGGGCAGTGTGTCGACCCAAGCGCGCTTGTTCAGCTCGTCATTCAGCTCTGGTGCTGTGCTTGCAAAAATCTCCCAGCTCTCGACGGGGTGGTTGACGATGTATTGCGTCGCTTTTTCCGTGGCAGCAAGGAAACGCTGGATCATGTCGATGTCCATCGTATCTTTGTTGGCTACGTAAATCAGCTCATCATAGGGTGGCAGTCCTTCTTCTTCGACGTAAAAGCAGCGGCCTGGCACACCTTCGATATCCATTTGGTTCAGCTCAAAATTACGAAACGCACCAATTACCGCATCAACCTGGCCTGACATCAATGACGGCGACATGGACCAGTTCACGTTGATCAGCTCCACATCGTCCAGCGTCAAGCCGTGAGTTTTCAGAACATGACCGAGCACTGCCTCTTCGACCCCACCGACCGAAAAACCAACCTTGCGCCCTCTCAGGTCTGCTGGCGTTTCAATCGGTCCATCGGCCAGTACCAGCAAACAACTCAGCGGCGTTGCAACCAGCGTACCGACCCGTTGCAACGGCAATCCTTCGTGGATTTGCAGATGCAGTTGTGGCTGATACGAAATCGCCAGATCGGCCTGTCCGGCGGCGACCATTTTTGGCGGTGCTGATGGGTCAGCGGGTGCGATCACTTCAACCATAAGGTCTTGTTCAGCGAAATAGCCTCTTTCCTGCGCGATGATTACGGGGCCATGATCGGGGTTCACAAACCAGTCCAGCAACAAGGTGACCTGGTCTTGTGCCCAAAGAGGTGCCGCACACAGCGACAGGGCCGAGGCAAAAAAGATGGATTTCATAAGGGTTTCGCTTTCATTTTGAATAAAGGGCGGCAAAGTGGTGGGTGGGGCCATGACCGGACCCGACGGATAACGCGTCTGCATGCGCAATAGCGTTTGCGACATAGGATTTGGCAGTGGCGGTTGCGGCGGTGGGTGTCTGGCCATGGGCTAATTGTGCTGCCAATGCAGACGATAAGGTGCAGCCGGTGCCATGGGTGTTGACGGTTTGGGTGCGCGCCACTTCAAACCACGTCACATCATCAGTCGTTACTAAACAGTCCGGGCTTTCGGCACCGTCCAAGTGACCGCCTTTCATGAGCACCGCCTGTGGCCCAAGCGCGCAAAGTGCGCGGCCTTGGGCGGCCATTTCCGCGCGTGTGGTCGCGGGTTTTGTACCAAGTAAGTACGCCGCTTCGGGTAAATTTGGTGTAAGAAGTGTCGCCATAGGCAACAAAGCATCGCGCAAGGTATTCACTGCATCAGCTTGCAATAACGCTGCGCCACCTTTGGCGATCATCACAGGATCAAGCACGATAGGAATGCCCGTCTGCGCTTGCAGCGATTGCGCCACAGCGGCAGCGATACCTGCGTTGGCAATCATCCCGATTTTGACTGCATCGACGCGGATATCCTCAAATATAGCCGCGATCTGGCCTTTAACAAAATCGGGAGGCACCAGATGGATAGCTGTGACACCTTGGGTGCTTTGCGCTGTTAATGCGGTAATTACGGCCATTGCAAAGGCGCCATTTGCAGAAATCGCCTTGATGTCAGCCTGAATGCCAGCCCCGCCCGATGGGTCAGAGCCTGCGATGCTAAGGACATTTGGGATCAAAGTGCTTCCTCCGTTATGAGGGCTTTAAATGCGCGGGTCGCGGCGGCAGGATCCGCCTGCCCGCAAATTGCGGAAACCACGGCCATGCCATCTGCTCCGCTTTTGTGGACATCGCCGATATGCGTCGCTTTCAGACCGCCGATCGCGACGTTGGGCAGGGGTGAAAGTGCCACCAACTGCGCCAATCCATCCAAGCCAATGGGCTGCGCATGGTCGGTTTTTGTCGCCGTACCGAACACGGGGCCAAGCCCAAGATAATCCACCAACGCCGGATCGGCCGCCTGCACCGCTTGCGAAGTCTCGCACGACAGCCCGAGGATTTTGTCCGGCCCAAGCAGCGCACGCGCTTGCGCAATTGACATGTCGCCTTGGCCGATATGTGCGCCATCAACATCCGCTGCAACGGCGGCGGCGACATCGTCATTGACGACCAACGGCACGCCCTTACCAGCGAGCGCCTCCTTTAGAGCCAACGCCATCTGCACTCGCTGCGCGGTCGTCGCTGTTTTTTCACGCAACTGCACCATTGTAACACCGTTCGCCACAGCAAGCCGGACAGTCGTGACAAGGTCTGGCGTGGTGCACAAAACCGCATCCGTCACCAAATAGAGGCGCAAACGGGTCTTCAATGCCATCATTATAAGATAGCCTTTGCAAGATCATCAGGTTGGGTGGCGGCCAGAGCATCCAGAAAATGCATCTGAAAACTGCCCGGGCCATGGGCTAGCTTTGACGCGGCGGTACCTGCAACCTTGAAATGCGCTAGTGCGCCCAAAGCAGCATCAAATGCAGAACCGGATGCAGCATAAGCCCCCATCAATGCCGTCTGCGAACACCCCAAAGCGGTGATCTGCGACATCAGCGGCGCCCCCCCCGATACATGCGCCTCTTGCGCGCCGTCGGTGACAAAATCCACTGGTCCCGTGATCGCGATGACCGCCCCAGACGCTGCTGCCAACGCCTTTGCTGCCCCTTGGGCAGCATCAACACTGTCACCTGCATCGGCACCTTTACCGGCACCCGCTTCGCCCGCCAAGGCCAATATCTCTGAAGCGTTACCACGCACAATAGTCGGACGCAGCGCCAATAAATCCTGAGCTGCGCGTTTGCGATAGTCCGAGATGAAATGCGCGACAGGGTCCAAAACCCAAGGGATTTTATGCGCGCTGGCAAGCGTGGCCGCGTTCATCATACTGGCCTGCCACGGTGTTGATAACGTGCCGATATTGATAGTAAGCGCCCCACATATCGGCGTAAAATCGGCGATTTCTTCCGGCGCATGCACCATGGCGGGCGAGGCCCCTGCCGCCAGAACGACATTCGCGGCAATATTCATTGCCACATAGTTCGTGATGCAATGCACCAATGGGTTTTTGTCACGCAGGGCGGTCAGGACATCTTGGGGGGCCATAGTCTCTCCTTTGTGCTAGCAAAAAGGAGATGGTGTATGCAGCGCAAACAAACATACGACCTCCCTCCGCCAGCATTATCTGGTTCAGGTTCAAAGGGTACATCTCAGCTTTTCAGCGCCCCTGGTTCTGAAACGGCTAATTGTTTTCGGCTGTGTCGTCAAATGGAATGAGCCGTCGCGATGAGAACAGAGGACATTCGTGTTATGTCACTCAAGAACCGCATTGTCCGCAGACCGACGTTCCAGCTGACATAATGCTGTAAGATGCACGAATGTCAGCAATGACGGGCTGCACCGCAGCAACCTGAGGTGGACGTGAACGGCAGCAATGGGCCGTTAGTACGACTTCAGGCTGCACCCATTTTCCGCGCAAGAAAGCCGCCGGATTGTCGTGCCCAGAGGCGGGCGTAGAGGCCATCTTGTGCCAACAAGGTATCGTGTGTGCCTTGCTCGACGATGTGGCCCGCATCCATGACCACTATACGATCCATAGCTGCGATGGTGGACAGGCGGTGCGCGATGGCCAGAGTTGTTTTTCCAGCCATCAAGCGGTCCAGATTCTCTTGGATCGCGGCTTCAGCTTCACTATCAAGCGCGCTCGTGGCTTCGTCCAACACAAGGATCGGAGCGTCCTTGAGGAGTGCACGGGCTATGGTGACCCTTTGGCGTTGACCACCCGAGAGTTTAACGCCGCGGTCACCGACGAATGCGTCAAGGCCCACGCGGCCCTTGTCATCACGCAGATCGCGAATGAAGCCCATGGCTTGTGCGGCTTGCGCGGCGGCCTCGACTTCGGCGTCCGTGGCGTCGGGGCGACCATAGCGGATATTGTCACGGATGGACCGATGCAGCAGTCCGACATCCTGTGTCACCACACCGATCTGCCCTCGCAAGGAGGTCTGCGTGACATCGCGGACGTTCTGGCCGTCAACGGTCACACGACCGGACTCAACATCGCGCAACCGCATCAAGAGGGAGACGAGGGTCGATTTGCCTGCACCGGACAAACCGACCAAGGCAACTCTCTCGCCGGGGGCTATGGCAAGCGTCAGTTCACGTACCACGGCGTCTGCTTTTCCATATCCAAAGGTCACGTGATCGAACAGGATCTGCCCAGAGGTCAAGTTCAAGTCGGGTGCATTCGAGGCATCCATCAGGGTTGGTTGTGTAGTCATAATTGGCATTGCGTCAGCGATCGTTCCATAGGCGCGACTGATCGACTGGCCCAACCCAATAAACATTCCTGATGACGCCGACAGAGTACGGGCGATAGTGGCCGCCGCAACAAAATCACCCAAACTGACAAACCCAGAGACCAAACCCCACAGACCCACTGCGAAGATAGACACAACCAGCGACACATTCAGCAGATGCACCAAGGCATCCGTGGAAACATAGGCGCGGTTCTCACGGTGCTGGGTGTCGATGGTCTCACCTATGACCTTTTGGATCGCACCTGCCTCGCTGTCTTCTGCGGCAAAAAGTTTCACCATCGCGATGTTGGAATACACATCTGTCATGGCCCCTGTGGCCCGGCTCGTGGCCGCCGCCACTTTGCGTGATCGCGCCGCATAAACCGGAACCGCAAACCATGCTAAAATGATGTTGAGCGAGATCCAGACCACAACCGGCAAGGCCATCATTGGCGATAAGGCCGCCAGCAACACGGCAGCCCCGCCAAAAGAAATAACGACGCGCGGCACCATCTGCATGGCGATCATCATGGACCGCTGCACCGCACCGGAAACCTGCCCGATGCGGCTGGCAACCTGACCCGCAAACACGTCTTCAAAGAAAGAGACGTCTTGGCGTTCGACAGCTTTGTGGGCCTGCCACTGCATCGCGGCTGGCAACAGAACCTGCACCGTTTGCGCCATGAAGGCGCCGCGCACAAAGGTCACGACTGGGTCAACGACAGCGAACACAAAGACCAAAGTGGCCAATGTCCATTTCTCGGACGCGACAAAGGACGCAGCCCCCTGCGCTGTCACACCGTCGACCACAAACGCCAGTGCCCAGACCATTGCCAGCCCGATCCCCGCAGAAATGACTGACAACCCGGCAACGGCAACCAAAACGCCACGAAAGAGCTGTGCAAAATGCCAGACCAAACGCCAGACCCCAGTTGCGGGCAGGACGCGCAGGGGAAGGTCGAAGGGTCGTACAAGGTTCTCAAATGGGCGGAAGATGCGGTCTGATATGTTCATAGGATACCACATAGGGCTGGAGCCTTTAATCCACAACGTAGCTTGAGTGGTCGAGGAAGGGCGCTTTGTAGTTGTCAGTTCATGCAGAATGCTGCGTCGCAGCACTATAAACCTCGGTCAATGTCCGGTTAGGGCCACCGCCGATAGCGTCATCACACACTGTATGGCGCGAAGCCTCCCTCGTATTCAGTGTTAGCCGCCGGCTCTTAAAACGCATCTTCCTCATCTGCCATCGCTCTGCGTGCGGGCGCATGTGGCTGCGGCACTTGCGGCATGTGCGGCAAAGCCCCCCCAGAGGATCCGTGCAAAGCTTTATGGCGGCCTTCAGCAACGATGACTGTGGGCACTTCTATTGCGTTTTCAAAGCACGCCCTCGCGCGCGCGATACCAGCCACATTCATGCCCCCCCCCCGGACGAACGACACGCCAGAATGTTGTGCAATTGGACCCAGCGATCACCTGCTCCCCAGTCCCTCGAACCAACCAGCCGTGCTCCACGAGCTTTTTGACGCAAGTGTTCAATGTGTTGCCTTCACGCAGTCTGACAGTGCCCACCTGACAGCCAACATGAACCTTCTTATTGGAAGTATTCCTGCATTAGCTTCTCTTTCTCAGCAGATGAAATCTCGATTGCTACATATGGATCAATGTCTGACAGCAAATGGTTTATGATCATCTCATTTAATGCAATTTCAAATTTTGGGTTAAGGCGAACTCCGACCCCAATTGGTTGTCCACTCCGTATTCCGACTTGACCGTTCCATTTAATAGATTCATCTGGGATAAATTTGATGGATGTGGATCCATCTGCCGAAGGCGTGATACATACGAGTTGTTCTCCTAAGTCAAGAACACTGCTTAGACTCAAGTTTCAAATGCAACACTCAGAGCCCTTTGGGCATAGGACGGAACGTGTCAACGACTTTGAGACAGTGGCTTTTGGACTTTAGGCTTGGGTTTTCTTCGGTTGGTTTTGGTGGGTTGATCCAGACGGCGGTCGGGATTTGAGGCGGTTTTGGTGGTTTGTGTACGAAGCGTTCGGGCGTGGCGAGGAATGCCGCGTCTAGTGTTGCTTGTCGCGCGGTGTAGATTTCTTGGGCCTGCCCAAAATGGATTTGGTCGGGCGTCATCAGACCAATCCCGGCGTGATGATGGTCTTGGTTATACCATGCAAAGAACCTGCGGCAGAATGCGCGAGCCTGCTCGATGGTTTCAAAGTTCTTGGGGAACTCTGGCTGATATTTCAGTGTTTTGAAGTGGGCTTCGGAGAACGGGTTGTCGTTTGAGGTGTGGGGCCGACTGTGGGACTTGAGCACACCAAGATCAACCAGCATCAGGGCTGTCGTCTTTGCCTTCATGGGCCCACCGCGATCTGCATGCAATGTCAGCTGATCGCGTGGAACCTCGTGTTTTTCCATCGCGTCGATGAACAGCTCTTTGAACTGGCTGGCGCTCTCCGCGTGCTCGACGCGCCAGCCAACAACGCGGCGGCTGAAGATGTCGAGGATGACATAGAGATAGAAGTAGGACCATTTCACCGGGCCCCTCAGCTTGGTGATGTCCCAAGACCAGACCTGATTGGGGGCTTCAGCTAGAAGTTCAGGCTTTTGATAGACGGGATGTGTGCGCTGTTGGCGGCGTTCGCCAACTTCGCCCTGCGCGGCCAATATCCGATACATCGTGCGGATTAAACACAGATAGGTGCCTTCATCCAGCAAGGTGGCAAAGACCTCTGTGAACTTCGTCCCGTTTTCCGGACAGTTTGCTTATTGACCCTATGCTGCCATTTTCCAAGTCATATCTTCGAAAGCCTGTTTTGGCGTTTTGTAGCCGACGCCTGAATGACGGCGCTGGCGGTTGTAGAAGACCTCAATGTATTCGAAGATGGCGGCCTTGGCCTCAGCGTGTGTTCTAAAGCGCCGCTGGTGAACCATCTCCTTTTTCAATGAAGCAAAGAAGCTTTCCATCGGCGCATTGTCGAGGCATTGGCCCTTGCGGCTCATGGATTGAGTGAGTTTCGCCTTTTTGATCAGCTTGCGATAGTCCCCGCCAGCATATTGGCCGCCCCTATCGGAGTGGTGTATCAATCCCGGAACCGGGCCTCTGCGTCCCAGAGCCATCTCGAGGGCGGCGCAGCAAAGCTCCGCACGCATGTGATCCTCCATCGCCCAACCGACGATCTCACGCGTGGTCATGTCCTTCACGCCAGCCAGATAAAGCCAGCCTTCGTCCGTGTCGATATAGGTGATATCCGCCAGCCAAACGGCATTAGGCGTCTGGCTGTGGAATTTCTGTTCCAACAAGTTTGGGGATGGCTTCAGCTTATGATTGCTGTCCGTTGTGATTGGCTTTCTACGCTTGCGAAGAAGCGGGGACACCTTGTGTTCCTTCATTATTCTCGCAACACGGCGCTCGGAGACGACCTCACTATCCGCCAGTAAGTCTTGGTGAATACGCTTTGATCCATAACATTTCTTACTGGCCTTGAAGAAGGTTTTTATCTTGGGAAGCAACGCCTGATCCCGAGCGTCGCGATTAGCTTGACGCTGATCACGTGCAGGCTGACTGGCTGGGAACCCGTAGAACCAGCCCCGGGATATCTCTAGAAGACGGCATAATATTGAAACCGCGTATTGAGCTTTATGGGCGGTGACGAAAGCACGCTTGTTCGTCATGGTTTCACCGCCCGCGCCGCGAAAAAAGCGGATGCTTTGTGCAAAATCTCCACTTCCTCAGCAAGCCGCTTGTTGTCTTTGCGAAGGCGGAGCAATTCAGCCGCATCCGCCTGCTGACGCCGTTTGGCTTCAACTGAGCCAAACGCCTCAATTTCCAAGCGCCACGTCTTCAGCTGCGTCCCAGTGATCCCAAGCTCCTTGGCAACGCTGCCTTGCGTCGCACCAGGCTCATATAACCGCTCAACTGCAGCTGCCTTATAATCGTCTGTATAATTGCGTCGATGTTGTCCCATTTGGTGCCCCTTTCACGGACTGGGGTAAAGTACCCCAATGTCCGGCAACAGGGACGAAGTTCAAAGTTGGCGAACGCCGCCGACAGCGCACACATCCCGTCTATCAAAAGCCGGAACTTCTAGCTGAAGCCCCCAATCAGGTCTGGTCTTGGGACATCACCAAGCTGATGGCGGTGTTTGTCAAAGGTGTTGTCCGCCAATTTCATGCAGCGTCTCTGATTTCAGAGGCGCTGATTTCGTTTTCTGGGTTCAGCCAGACGGGTCCTGCTGGTTGCCAGTTTCGGGTTTTTCCTGACCAGCGTTGCGGGTTTTGCGCGCGAGCAGTGGCATAGAGATTGGCACGATTTGTGAGCGTTGCACGATCATGACCTGCGTGGCGCGCATTCGGCGTGACGAAGCGGATGGCGCTGTGCAGGTGTTCACTATTGTACCAACCAGCGAAGGTTTGGACCCAGGTTTGAGCATCCGCCTTGGTGGCAAAGCCCTTGGTCGGCCAGTCCGGGCGGTATTTGCAGGTTCGGAACAACGCCTCTGAGAAAGGGTTGTCGTTGCTTACGCGAGGGCGACTGTAGGAGGCCGTGATCCCTAGTTTTTCCATCGTCACCTTCATCGTGGCGCCCTTCATAGGACTGCCGTTGTCAGCGTGCAGAACCAAGGGGCGCAACTGACAGCCCTCCGCTAGCACTGCTTGCCGGATCAGAATGGCAGCCAGATCCGCACTTTCACGCTCATGGACCTCCCAGCACACGATCTTCCGGCTGAAGATGTCCACGATCAGATACAGATAGAAGAACATGCCTGCGACAGGTCCCGGCATCCAGGTAATGTCCCAGGTCCAGACCTCACAGGGCGCACTGGCCTGATAGCTTGTGGGCTTCTTACGCTTGACTGGGGACTTGGCTCGACCCCGGTGATGCTGCAATCCATTGGCGCGCAAAATGCGGTAGAAACTCGATTCCGAGGCCAGATATCGACCCTGATCGGCTAGCTTTGGCACAATCTGACTTGGGGGAAGGCTAGAGAACTCCTTTGAATTACAGACATCTAGAACAGCCGCGCGTTCTGCCGTACTCAACGCGTTTGCTGGTTCCGCACGCGGCACGAGGGGGCGCTTATCAGGGCGAACCTCGCCGTCTTTTGTCCAGCGCCGCAGAGTGCGTTCGCTGATTTCCAACTCGGAACAGGCTTTGGCGCGCCGCGCTCCTGCGGTGACGGCCTCATTGATCAGAGCAACTGCGGTTTGGCGATCTGGGGTGCTGATCATGCGTCCTCTCCGTCCCCCCAGATCGCTGAGGCCTTTTTTCGCAGAACAAGCAGTGCTGCAGTTTCGGCCAGTGCGCGATCCTTGCGAGCAAGCTCACGTTCCAAATCTTTCATCCGTTTCTTGTCTTCCTTGGTCGCACGCACAAGACGTGCTGCACTCGTGCGGTCCCAGTCGTTGGCCTGCTCGCAAGCAACTCGCCACATGGCAATCTGCGCCGGGTAAAGGCCGCGTTTGCGGCAGTATTCGGCTAGGTCAGCCTCGTTCAGCGCAGCAGTTTCCAACACCGCCGCAAACTTGTCACGTGAAGACCAGCCCTCAGGGCTCGCATCAGCGTCAGGCAAAAGCTGCCCCTTGTTGCGCGCCTGAGCACGCCAAGAGAAAAGCGTCGCCTCCGAAATCCCTTCCTCCTGCGAAAGCTGCCGAATGGCCACGTTGTTCGGCGGAAGCATCCGTTTCAGCACAGCTGCTTTTCGTTCCAGTGAATATCCCATGTCATTGTCCTAATCCGCCCACCTGAAAATTAGAGAAAAATAGAGCAGCGGACAACATCCCTGACAGAGGGGGATGGGCCCGGTGAAATGGTCCTACTTCTATCTCTATGTCATCCTCGACATCTTCAGCCGCCGCGTTGTTGGCTGGCGCGTCGAGCACGCGGAGAGCGCCAGCCAGTTCAAAGAGCTGTTCATCGACGCGATGGAAAAACACGAGGTCCCACGCGATCAGCTGACATTGCATGCAGATCGCGGTGGGCCCATGAAGGCAAAGACGACAGCCCTGATGCTGGTTGATCTTGGTGTGCTCAAGTCCCACAGTCGGCCCCACACCTCAAACGACAACCCGTTCTCCGAAGCCCACTTCAAAACACTGAAATATCAGCCAGAGTTCCCCAAGAACTTTGAAACCATCGAACAGGCTCGCGCATTCTGCCGCAGGTTCTTTGCATGGTATAACCAAGACCATCATCACGCCGGGATTGGTCTGATGACGCCCGACCAAATCCATTTTGGGCAGGCCCAAGAAATCTACACCGCGCGACAAGCAACACTAGACGCGGCATTCCTCGCCACGCCCGAACGCTTCGTACACAAACCACCAAAACCGCCTCAAATCCCGACCGCCGTCTGGATCAACCCACCAAAACCAACCGAAGAAACCCAAGCCTAAAGTCCAAAAGCCACTGTCTCAAAGTCGTTGACACGTTCCGTGAAGCCATCGGAGCGCACGAGTTTTCACCTTGCGATCCGAACGCTCCAGAGTATCCATATGTTTTAAGTTCCAAGCTTCTGCCAGGTCGCAGGTCAGCAGAAATGGAGACTTCGCACGGCCGTCTAATCCAGACTTTGTGTTCCAACTGCTAGGTACCTGTAGCGCACATCCTGAGATCTCTTGGAGTACACAAATCGCACGACCTTCCTGCAGGCAGCGCAATACCAGTTTTGTGACTACTGAGCCGATCACATCAAGCTCAACAAAAAATTGCGCCCAATCCTGGGATATCTGAGCGTAATAGTGGGAAGTCGGCTTTCCGGTGATATACTTAAGTCTGGGCTTTGATCGCACGAACACCAGCCCTTGCTCGATCCGATACTCTTCCGACAAGAGAACAGGCGATTCACGGTGCAATGGCAAATCTACGCGGGCGGCCTTGAGCGCGTTTAAGCCAGTGACCACTTCCAGCGCGCTATGACTGCCGACCGGAATTTTCTTCAAAATCTCATTCTTTGCTTGGACAGACCCCTTGATCCAGTTCAGCGGATGTTCGTCAGTGACTGTCCGGAGGCGCAACCCGTCGAACAGGTCGTCATCGAGTTGCTGGAGGCGTTTTCCAGAGTCATAACGTGGGCCAACTTCGTCAATGATCTCAAATGCAGACCACAACTCTACCAAGTCCTCGAAAGGCGGCGAGGTTTCTTCGGAGATACTCTGATCAAATGACCATTCAGCCATGTTCGCCCCCTAACCGTTTCGATAATTCCTGGCATACAATCTCCATCGACGGACGCAATGCATCCAACGACGGCCACACATATCTCTGCCCAGTGATCGACAATGGCGTGTGATTGAGTAACCGCCCCACGATTTCCTCCAGCACTCCTGCTTCCATCGCAACCGTCGCAAATGTCCGGCGATGCATATGGGGGTTTATATTTGAGCCTTACCGGCTTCGTGATGTGACCTGTCTCTGATTTAGGGGACCCTACCCTCCGGTGTTTGTCAAAGGTGTTGTCCGCCGATTTCATGCAGCGTCTCTGATTTCAGAGGCGCTGATTTCGTTTTCTGGGTTCAGCCAGACGGGTCCTGCTGGTTGCCAGTTTCGGGTTTTTCCTGACCAGCGTTGCGGGTTTTGCGCGCGAGCAGTGGCATAGAGATTGGCACGATTTGTGAGCGTTGCACGATCATGACCTGCGTGGCGCGCATTCGGCGTGACGAAGCGGATGGCGCTGTGCAGGTGTTCACTATTGTACCAACCAGCGAAGGTTTGGACCCAGGTTTGAGCATCCGCCTTGGTGGCAAAGCCCTTGGTCGGCCAGTCCGGGCGGTATTTGCAGGTTCGGAACAACGCCTCTGAGAAAGGGTTGTCGTTGCTTACGCGAGGGCGACTGTAGGAGGCCGTGATCCCTAGTTTTTCCATCGTCACCTTCATCGTGGCGCCCTTCATAGGACTGCCGTTGTCAGCGTGCAGAACCAAGGGGCGCATCTGACAGCCCTCCGCTAGCACTGCTTGCCGGATCAGAATGGCAGCCAGATCCGCACTTTCACGCTCATGGATGTACAGCCCACGATCTTCCGGCTGAAGATGTCCACGATCAGATACAGATAGAAGAACATGCCTGCGACAGGTCCCGGCATCCAGGTAATGTCCCAGGTCCAGACCTCACAGGGCGCACCCCTCCGTGCCAATAAGCGTGAGACAATTGACTGGCTAAAGTTTACACTTGAGGGCGTAGGAGAACGAACCCATGGTTATGCCTTCACAATCACCACTTTCGCCAGATGCTGGATCTGGAGCCGTTTTGGCCCCGACGTCGCCTCCCCGCGTTGTTAATGCGCCGTTGGCTCCCACAGCGGAACTGACGAGCATCCCGAAGCGACGCAACTTCACAGCCAAATACAAACTGCGCATTCTGGATGAGACGGACCAAGTGGCAGACACTGGCGGGGTTTCCGCCATTCTACGGCGGGAGGGGCTTTATTCCTCTGCACTGACCGATTGGCGCCGTGCGCGGGCGGCCGGCACATTGGGTGCATTGCAGCCAATGCGCCGTGGCCCACAAAAGGCACCTGCCAATCCATTGCAAGCTGAGCTGGCTAAGGCCAACCGTGAGGTGACAGCCTTGCGGCGCCGTCTGGATCAGGCGGAAGCCATCATTGCCATCCAAAAAAAAGTGGCGGGACTTCTGGACGAGATGGAGCAGACGCAAGAGCGCAGCGGCAAATCATGATGGCCGTCGCGATTGCATTGCCCACCGGCAGCGGCTTGACCTCGGCTGTCTGCGCCGCGCTATCATTATCGCGCGCGAGCGTTCTTCGACAGCGTGCGGCGCTGACGGCACCACCACGCACACGCCCACCGCGCGCAGCGTCTTCGCGGGCTCTGCCGGAAAGGGAAAGAGACCAGGTATTGCACCACCTGCGCGAACCCCGCTTTGCGGATCAGACGCCCACAGAGGTCTTTGCCACCTTGCTGGATGAAGGCACCTATCTGTGTTCAATCCGCACGATGTATCGGATATTGGCCGCGCAGGGCGAAGTTGGCGAACGCCGCCGACAGCGCACACATCCCGTCTATCAAAAGCCTGAACTTCTAGCTGAAGCCCCCAATCAGGTCTGGTCTTGGGACATCACCAAGCTGAGGGGCCCGGTGAAATGGTCCTACTTCTATCTCTATGTCATCCTCGACATCTTCAGCCGCCGCGTTGTTGGCTGGCGCGTCGAGCACGCGGAGAGCGCCAGCCAGTTCAAAGAGCTGTTCATCGACGCGATGGAAAAACACGAGGTTCCACGCGATCAGCTGACATTGCATGCAGATCGCGGTGGGCCCATGAAGGCAAAGACGACAGCCCTGATGCTGGTTGATCTTGGTGTGCTCAAGTCCCACAGTCGGCCCCACACCTCAAACGACAACCCGTTCTCCGAAGCCCACTTCAAAACACTGAAATATCAGCCAGAGTTCCCCAAGAACTTTGAAACCATCGAGCAGGCTCGCGCATTCTGCCGCAGGTTCTTTGCATGGTATAACCAAGACCATCATCACGCCGGGATTGGTCTGATGACGCCCGACCAAATCCATTTTGGGCAGGCCCAAGAAATCTACACCGCGCGACAAGCAACACTAGACGCGGCATTCCTCGCCACGCCCGAACGCTTCGTACACAAACCACCAAAACCGCCTCAAATCCCGACCGCCGTCTGGATCAACCCACCAAAACCAACCGAAGAAACCCAAGCCTAAAGTCCAAAAGCCACTGTCTCAAAGTCGTTGACACGTTCCGCACTGGCCTGATAGCTTGTGGGCTTCTTACGCTTGACTGGGGACTTGGCTCGCCCCCGGTGATGCTGCAATCCATTGGCGCGCAAAATGCGGTAGAAACTCGATTCCGAGGCCAGATATCGACCCTGATCGGCTAGCTTTGGCACAATCTGACTTGGGGGAAGGCTAGAGAACTCCTTTGAATTACAGACATCTAGAACAGCCGCGCGTTCTGCCGTACTCAACGCGTTTGCTGGTTCCGCACGCGGCACGAGGGGGCGCTTATCAGGGCGAACCTCGCCGTCTTTTGTCCAGCGCCGCAGAGTGCGTTCGCTGATTTCCAACTCGGAACAGGCTTTGGCGCGCCGCGCTCCTGCGGTGACGGCCTCATTGATCAGAGCAACTGCGGTTTGGCGATCTGGGGTGCTGATCATGCGTCCTCTCCGTCCCCCCAGATCGCTGAGGCCTTTTTTCGCAGAACAAGCAGTGCTGCAGTTTCGGCCAGTGCGCGATCCTTGCGAGCAAGCTCGCGTTCCAAATCTTTCATCCGTTTCTTGTCTTCCTTGGTCGCACGCACAAGACGTGCTGCACTCGTGCGGTCCCAGTCGTTGGCCTGCTCGCAAGCAACTCGCCACATGGCAATCTGCGCCGGGTAAAGGCCGCGTTTGCGGCAGTATTCGGCTAGGTCAGCCTCGTTCAGCGCAGCAGTTTCCAACACCGCCGCAAACTTGTCACGTGAAGACCAGCCCTCAGGGCTCGCATCAGCGTCAGGCAAAAGCTGCCCCTTGTTGCGCGCCTGAGCACGCCAAGAGAAAAGCGTCGCCTCCGAAATCCCTTCCTCCTGCGAAAGCTGCCGAATGGCCACGTTGTTCGGCGGAAGCATCCGTTTCAGCACAGCTGCTTTTCGTTCCAGTGAATATCCCATGTCATTGTCCTAATCCGCCCACCTGAAAATTAGAGAAAAATAGAGCAGCGGACAACATCCCTGACTGTGAGTATACTATTGTAACTTGATGGCCTGACCCATTCCCTGAATGACCACGTGTCTTCCCTGTGACGTGTCGACCATCAAGTTACCCTGGCAGCGGGTGAGATGTGACCTCATAGGAGCCTGACGGTCTTGTACCATCACAGTCCTGTCCTCTTCGATCGGTGCTCGGGCCATTCCAGTGAAAGGGTATCCATGGACCAAGTTATCATCGGCGTTGATACGCATAAATCTAACCACATTGCAGTCGCGATGAATACTCAAGGTGCCCGTTTGGGTGGCCTGACAATCCCAACGACTTGCCAAGGATATCTGGACTTGGAAGTATGGGGGAGCAAGTTCGGAAGCATAAAAGCCTTTGGCATTGAGGGTACTGGCTCTTATGGCGCTGCCCTGTCTCGCGATTTGTTAGCTAAGGGCCATACGGTGCTGGACGTCATGCGGCCTAATCGCCAGCTACGCTATCTTCATGGTAAATCCGACAGTCTCGATGCAGAAAGCGCGGCTAGGTCGGTGCTGAATGGCCAAGCCACGGCCCTAGCCAAGACGCAAATCGGCGCATGCGAAATGATCCGGCACATCAAGATGGCACGCGACAGTGCGGTGAAGTCCAGGTCGCAAGCGATGATCACCTTGAAAGCGCTCATTATCAATGCGCCTGCAGAGCTGCGCGGTATGCTTGATCAAATCAAGGGCCCGATTAGCCTGATCCGCCACATAGCAGCACTTAGGCCGGGAAAAATCACATCACCAACGGCTTCTGCCAAGGCAGCCATGCGTGCGATTGCACGCAGATGGCTGAACTTGCACGAGGAAATCCACGTTCACGGGCAAGAGCTTGAACGTTTGGTCAGAGAAAAGGCCCCAGGCCTGATGAATTCCCATGGCATCTCGACAATGACCGCGGCGGAAATGCTGATCCTCGTCGGCGACAACCCTGAGCGGATCAAATCCGAGGCAGCTCTGGCTAAACTATGCGGAGTTTGTCCAATCCCGGCTTCGAGCGGAAAAACTAACCGAATGCGCTTGAATCGCGGCGGGAACCGAAAAGCCAATGCCGCCCTCTACATCGTTGCTGTCACCCGAATGCGGGGTCACGAAGCAACCAAGGCATATGTAATCAAACGCACAGCCCAAGGCAAAAGCAAAAGCGAGATCAAGCGGTGCTTGAAACGTTATATTATCCGCGAGATATATCGCCAACTTTGTGTGCCAAACGGCGCAAAATCTACGCATTGACAAACATAGGAGCATCAGAGGGGGCCTCACTTGAACTTAAGAACGAAGATCATGCAACTCTCACGACAGTGCAATAACGCCAACTCCCTAGGATAATTAATTTGCGTGCAGGCGCCTTAGGCTGCGGCATTTGCGGCATTTGCGGCAAATATCCTCTCAAGGATCATGTGAAGACACACGGCAACTTTCAGAAATTAAAATTGGGAAGTTCAGGCGTGAGCTATACAGACAAATTTACTATTTGAAGACGCTGGTTGAGAGCCAGATTTGCTCCATAACTTGACGTTTTGTTCATTCGACCACACCTGAATGAAGTACCACAGTCCAAAGGAATGCCTCCATGACAACGACGCCATTGCGTATCGATATTATCTCAGACGTCGTCTGTCCGTGGTGCATTGTTGGTTGCCGCCAGTTAAAAAGGGCTGCCGAAGCGTCAGGCACGGCCGTAGATATCCATTGGCATCCGTTTGAATTGAACCCTAGCATGCCTGCCGAAGGCCAGAACATGGTCGAGCACATAATGGAAAAATACGGCAGCAGTCAGGCTGAATCACACGCCAACCGTGATCGCCTGACAGCAATCGGTGAAGATCTCGACTTTACGTTTTTATTCGCGGACGACATGCGAATGCATAACACGTTTGACACACACCAATTGCTGCACTGGGCGACGCTTAAGGGCAAAGGCGACGATCTGAAACAGGCGCTATTTATCGCGCACTTCACCCATTGTCGTAATCTATCCGACCCCGATGTACTCGCCGCCATTGCGTCAGAAGTCGGCCTCGAGCGTGCAGAAGCCGAAGCCATTCTGGTCGATCAACGTTTTGCTGACCAAGTTCGCGCAGAAGAGAAATTCTGGACTCAGCAAGGTATCACCGGAGTCCCCGCAATGGTTTTTGACCGCCAGCATTTGGTTACTGGTGCACAGGGGGTCGACAATTATGCCAACATTCTGTCCCAACTGAGACAGGGCGTCGGAGCATCAGAATAAGGGCTGTTTACTGCAATCTTCACCATGGCCTGCCGTGCGAACAACTAAAAGTTGGCCGTCAGCATGTGCCTGTCTCACTAAGAGAAAATCTGTTTTGAACCCAAAGTGACCGTTGTCGCCAACTTTAACTTTGCAACCGAAACGCAGCCATAATGCGTCATGACTAGATTGCATATCGACCTTGCAGCACTGAGCATTGTGTGGGCGCAGAAACATCGTAATTGGGAAGCATACGAAACGCGGTGGATCGGATTCCACCATTGGAAACGAAAGACCAAAGATGTGACATTTGCAAACATTCTTCCCGCACACCCACTACAAGGCTTGAGGGCCCGCATTCAGCAGGCCAAAGCTGACAATGCGGAATCCCACGCCAAAAAAGCAATATATGATCGTACGTTCAACCAGCTCTCCGCTATGTCGAACCGAGATCTTGCCGATATCGGCATCCGTTCCTCGGACATCGAGAGCATCGCCGCTCAAGCCGTCGAGATGCATTAACACAGCAACGACATTTTTCATCAGCTAGGCATCCCAAGTGTCATTTCTATGCCGGGGACGCGTGACAGCCTGTTGTGAACTTCGTCCCTGTTGCCGGACATTGGGGTACTTTACCCCAGTCCGTGAAAGGGGCACCAAATGGGACAACATCGACGCAATTATACAGACGATTATAAGGCAGCTGCAGTTGAGCGGTTATATGAGCCTGGTGCGACGCAAGGCAGCGTTGCCAAGGAGCTTGGGATCACTGGGACGCAGCTGAAGACGTGGCGCTTGGAAATTGAGGCGTTTGGCTCAGTTGAAGCCAAACGGCGTCAGCAGGCGGATGCGGCTGAATTGCTCCGCCTTCGCAAAGACAACAAGCGGCTTGCTGAGGAAGTGGAGATTTTGCACAAAGCATCCGCTTTTTTCGCGGCGCGGCTGGTGAAACCATGACGAACAAGCGTGCTTTCGTCACCGCCCATAAAGCTCA
Organism: Octadecabacter arcticus 238; assembly: GCF_000155735.2. Taxonomy (GTDB): domain Bacteria; phylum Pseudomonadota; class Alphaproteobacteria; order Rhodobacterales; family Rhodobacteraceae; genus Octadecabacter; species Octadecabacter arcticus. The sequence goes on along the minus strand of NC_020908.1, from coordinate 1,654,042 downwards.
ATACGCGGTTTCAATATTATGCCGTCTTCTAGAGATATCCCGGGGCTGGTTCTACGGGTTCCCAGCCAGTCAGCCTGCACGTGATCAGCATCAAGCTAATCGCGACGCTCGGGATCAGGCGTTGCTTCCCAAGATAAAAACCTTCTTCAAGGCCAGTAAGAAATGTTATGGATCAAAGCGTATTCACCAAGACTTACTGGCGGATAGTGAGGTCGTCTCCGAGCGCCGTGTTGCGAGAATAATGAAGGAACACAAGGTGTCCCCGCTTCTTCGCAAGCGTAGAAAGCCAATCACAACGGACAGCAATCATAAGCTGAAGCCATCCCCAAACTTGTTGGAACAGAAATTCTACAGCCAGACGCCTAATGCCGTTTGGCTGGCGGATATCACCTATATCGACACGGACGAAGGCTGGCTTTATCTGGCTGGCGTGAAGGACATGGTCACGCGTGAGATCGTCGGTTGGGCGATGGAGGATCACATGCGTGCGGAGCTTTGCTGCGCCGCCCTCGAGATGGCTCTGGGACGCAGAGGCCCGGTTCCGGGATTGATACACCACTCCGATAGGGGCGGCCAATATGCTGGCGGGGACTATCGCAAGCTGATCAAAAAGGCGAAACTCACTCAATCCATGAGCCGCAAGGGCCAATGCCTCGACAATGCGCCGATGGAAAGCTTCTTTGCTTCATTGAAAAAGGAGATGGTTCACCAGCGGCGCTTTAGAACACACGCTGAGGCCAAGGCCGCCATCTTCGAATACATTGAGGTCTTCTACAACCGCCAGCGCCGTCATTCAGGCGTCGGCTACAAAACGCCAAAACAGGCTTATGAATAAGTTCAGATAGATGTGAGACAAAATTTTGTTGCCAAGATTTAGGCGACCTCGGAGACTGAGAATTGAAAGAAACCAGCTCACGAGGCCAATATGCAAATCATCGGACTGCACAAGAACGTTTATAAACTTTATGCTTGGGCGCGGACACAAGAATGTTTGGACGTGTACCGTATCAAATACGAAGGTCAGGTTCGGCAATGGGACGACTTACGTACAGAGGGCGTTTCTCTATCAAAGTGCGCTGAATTCGTCGGCATCTCGCGCGCGACATATTACCGTCACAAGCGTATTTTGAAGGATTTGGCGCAGGCAATCATACCGCCTTCAAAGGCTCCCAAACGCTGCAACAAGTCACAGTGGGGCGAGGCAGAAAAGCAATTGGTGCTTGAGGCCCGCCGCGACAATGAAACCTACGGTAAGGAGAAAATAGGGGCCATCTTGCGTCGCGACAAAAAGCAAACCATGAGCGATAGCACCGTGGGGCGCATTTTGAGCTTTCTAAGGAAAAAAGGCCTGATCACACGATCAAGATCTGCGCCCCAAAAGCGCAAGCGTAATTTTTCCAAGGGGCATGCCAAGGGATGGAAATATAGGGATTACAAAGATATTGTGGTTGGCGAGCGTGTGCAGATCGATCATATGACTGCCACGAAGAACGGCGTCACGTGCAAACACTTTCAAGCCTGGGAGAGGTGTAGCAAGCATATCCACGCGCAAGTTTATTCGAATGCCACGGCACGCTCTGCCAAACGGTTTTTGCAAGAACTCGTGGAAATAGCTCCCTATAAGATCATCTCAATTCAAGTCGATGGCGGGTCTGAGTTTATGGCCGATTTTGAGACAGCGTGCGAACAGATGGAGATCCCGCTCATTGTGCTGCCGCCAGCAAGGCCAAAATACAACGGTGGTGTCGAGCGCGGTAACCGCACCTTCCGCGAAGAGTTCTATGCATGTCGTGATCTCATTGCCGACAGCATAGGAGCGATGCGGTTTGAACTTCGAAAAGCCGTCGATAAATACAACACATTCAGGCCTCATCATGCCTTGAAAGGCAAGACACCAATGGAGTAAATTCGAATCACTCAGGCCAAAGTCGTGTGAGTCTCAAAACACCTGAACCTATACACTTTCGAAGATATGACTTGGAAAATGGCAGCGTAGGGTCTATAAGCAAAATGTCCGGAAAACGGGACGAAGTTCAGTTTGGGCTTTTTACAGGCCTTTGCTTCAAACAGAGCGAAGGTCCGCAATTAAGCTTTTTGTTCAGTTGTCGATGCGGTTCAGGAGTTCGGCGCAGGCAATCTCCATCGACGGACGCAACGCATCCAACGACGGCCGCGTATATCTTTGCCCAGTGATCGATAGCGGCGTGTGATTGAGCAACCGCCCCACGATCTCCTCCAGCACTCCTGCTTCCATCGCAACCGTCGCGAATGTCCGGCGGTGCATATGCGGATTATACTTGAGCCTTACCGGCCTCGTGATGTGACCTGTCTCTGATTTTGGTGATGGAAACACCCAGTCGCTGCTCAGAGGGCGAAGCGGTGCCAAGATCTCATGGTGCAGCTGCGAGATCGGAAGGTCGAAGCTCCTCCCATTCTTCGTCATTGGCAGATGGATCCGGTCTTCCAGTACTTGCTCCCACTTCAAGGTGAACACTTCAGTTTTGCGAAGGCCGGTAAACAACAGAAGCTCGTAGAATACCCGATGGATTGGATTGGGCAGATCATCAATCGTCTTACGCCAGTGCTTCAGGTTCTCAATAATCCGCCCGTCCGGCTTATCTTCAAACCACTCGATTGCCATGGTCGGACATTCCGGCAGATCGCAAGTCCGGCGGGCATGGTTGTAGATGGCGCGAAAGCTGCGAAGCACATGATTGGCGGCTGACGGCGATCCAGCCATGTCGTGATGACGGCGCACTGTCATCGCCTTGCTGATCTCGTCTAGGGGCAGGCGCATCCAGTCTTTCAGATGAAGCGTAAGCTGAGCGCGCATCCCAACCTTGTTGGTCTCAGAACGCAGCTTTGGACGTGCCAGATACACTTCCATTGCGGCCTCCAAAGTGGGCGCGCCAATCTGAGCCGCCTTCCCTGCCCCTCTGCCCATCTCCAAGGCAAACCCAAGCGCCGTCTGACGTGCAGCTTGCGCTGAGATGATGGGGAACCTGCCAATCAGAATTCGCTTGGTCTGACCACCAACGTCCTTCTGAAAGTACCAGGTCTTCGAGCGCTTCCCCACAAAGAGCACCAGCCCTTTGATCTCCGCATCCCAGTACTTGTCCGTCCCTGCTTTCGCGTGCGGCAATTTGTTAGAAAACGTCTCTGTGAGCTTTGGCATATTCTGTCGGCCTTTTGTAGGTAACGCCACGCAACTGTGCGCTACCCCACGCAACCCAATGCAAAATAAAAGTCAACAAAAAGAAGTAGTAAGGTGCCAAATGAAACCTTACGAAACTCAGAACTTTTGTTTGGAAAACTGGGGTCTTAACCATTACAAGACGCCCGCTTACTAAAAGCTTCTTATTTCATGGGTGTTAGCGCGTCAAGACAGCGATGGCAGAAGCTTCAATTGCGAACGCAAAACATGTCTCCAAATGGCCCTTCATCACGTTCGCAGCGAGCGGCTGCATTGAGCCTTTTGCAGATTTACAGCGGCGCGGCTAAGGTTTGCTTTATGCTTGTCGTAATCAGAACAGTAACCAAAAAAACCAGGTTTTCTCAAGGTCATCTGTCACAACCCTATCTCAAGAAATGGAAAAGGAATCGAAAATGTCGGACCATGGATATGAGGGCGGACGCCTCAACCTGCCATTCGTTGGGATTTGTACGTTTGGAAAGTACCCATACGTAGAGGACTGGAATGCAGTTGATGCAGATGTGGCTGTTCTTAGTGCACCTTACGATTTTGGCTGCCAGTGGCGTTCAGGTGCCCGAATGGGTCCGCGCGCCATCCGCGAAGCCTCCACCCTCTTTTCATTCGGTCATGCAGGTGCTTACGATCACGAGGACGACATAACTTATCTAGAACCCTCGAAGGTCAAGATCGTCGATATCGGTGATGCGGATATCATCCATACTGATACGATGAAAAGTCACGCTAACATCGAATATGGTGTTCGGAAAATTCTTTCCGCAGGCGCAATTCCTGTTGTGATGGGGGGCGACCATTCGGTCAACATCCCCTGCATCAACGCCTTTGACGACCAAGGGCCGATCCACGTGGTCCAGATCGACGCACATCTCGATTTTGTGGATGAGCGCCACGGAGTTAGGTATGACCATGGAAATCCAATGCGCCGCGCCGCTGAAAAACCATATGTAACGGGCTTGAGCCAAATCGGTATTCGCAACGTATCCTCCACAGCGCGCGGCGGTTATGTCGATGCCCGCAAAATGGGGTCGGACATTCAATCAGTTCGCCAAGTACGGAAATTGGGCATCGAGGGCATGCTGGATCGAATTCCAGAAGGTGTTAACTACTACCTCACGATCGATATCGATGCCTTTGATCCATCAATTGCACCCGGAACAGGAACGCCCAGCCACGGCGGTTTTATCTATTATGAGGTTTTGGAACTGATTGATGGGCTAGCAAGACGCGGCAGTATTGTGGGCGTCGACCTAGTTGAGGTTGCGCCAGATTATGACCAAACTGGATGCACATCGACCCTAGCAGCACAAATACTGATGAACACTATAGGGCGCATCCTCCATCACAGATAAGTTTCAGTCATTGAAGAAAATCGGGCATTTGTGCTTTCAGCATTAGAGGCGGTTGCATCCGCACTACTGTCGTTAGCGTCCAGTGCAGCGAAGGTCCGGCATCCGCCTCTTGTGTCGAGCTACACTTCCGGCCCTGAGCTGCCGTTGCAAAGGAGTAATGACGCTGCAGCGCAGCTTTCGCTTTCCGGCCGTTCGTTCATCACGCAGCATTTGGACCGATTCTTGGGCAAAAGCTGCATGATGTCGCAAACTGAGATGCATGCGGCGTTGCGGCATTGCGTTTGCAGCATTGACTTATCGTAGGTTTGAAGCGCGACCTACTGCAGCAAGGAGTCTTTAAATGATAAGAATGCTCGCCTCCGTCTGGGCACTCCTTTTAGGCATCGTTCTTATCATGCTCGGCAACGGGATGCATTTCACATTGATGGGTCTGCGCGGCGGAATTGAGGGGTTCTCCTCTACCGAACTATCGATCGTGACCTCGGGCTACTTTCTGGGCTTCCTGTCTGGTGCGCGTTTCACTCCTGTCCTGATCCAGAGGGTGGGCCATGTGCGTGTCTTCGCGGCGCTGGGTAGTTTCATGTCTGCAGGCTTGATCGCCTTTACGTTATTGCCAGAGCCTTGGACATGGACGGTCCTACGGATCATCATCGGATTTTGCATGTCGGGCATCTATGTTGTGGCCGAAAGCTGGCTTAACAACGCCTCTACGAACGAGAATCGCGGCAAGATGCTATCGGCCTATATGCTCGCTCAGACGTTGGGCATTATCGGGGCGCAGGGCCTGCTTACCCTTGGAGATGCAGGCAATGCGGCGCTGTTCATCGGTGCCTCGATCTTGGTTTCTATCTCCTTTGCACCGATCTTGCTGTCGGTTCAACCTGCACCACCCGTCGAGGTGGCAAAGCCCGGCAATCTCAAGGAGCTGTTCGCCGCCTCGCCGCTCGGCACCATCGGCATCTTCTTACTGGGTAGCATCTATGCGAGCCAGTCGGGGATGGGTGCGGTCTTCGGGAGCGAGATCGGCCTGAGTGCCAACCAAATTTCACTCTTCGTGGCGATGCTTTTTGGCGGCGCACTGCTGATGCAGATTCCAATCGGCTGGCTGTCCGACAGGCTGGACCGGCGTAAGGTCATCTGCGGCACGGCTTTTCTTGGCGCGGTGGCCTGTGGGTTGGGGTGGATGGCGCAAAGCCCGCCTGACTGGCTCTTCTCCGATCCGCTGGTCCCTATAATGGGCGCGGCCTTCTTCGCAGGTGGAACGACGACGCCACTATACGCGCTACTACTGGCCTATACCAACGATAACGTGCCCGCTGAGGACATGCCTGCAACTTCGGGCGGTCTGGTCTTCACCTTCGGGTTGGGTGCCATCATCGGTCCAATTGCCATTGGATTCGCGATGGATGCTCTCGGCCCGTTCGCCTTCTGGATCGTGCTTGGCGGCACCTTCGCGGCGATCGCAGTTTATGCATTTTATCGCATAAGCCAACGCGAGGCGCTTCCGGTATCCGAGACCGACACGTATTTGAACCTTGTGCCCACAGCCTCCGCCGTAGCGGTCAGTGACGCAGCTGTCTGGGCAGCCGAGAACGCAGAAGCCGAAGAAGCGGCAGGCTAGAGTATGCCGGGGTTCAGGAGCAGGCAATTCAATCACAACCGGCCCAAGCACTAAATCGCTCCGCGATAGGGGCGCTTGCTGCGGGTGTAGGGCTTAACAGGGATTTGTTGCGCGATTCTAGATTTTGGGTGTGTGCTGTTGGTCGAGGTGATTTTGCCTCGATTGACAGAGGATATTCCGATGAACATTCAACAATCGACACCAACGACGCCCCTTCGTGCGCGCATGATTTCCGATATGTCAGGGCGCAATCTCGGCCCTGCATCACAGAGTAGTCACCTGCGCGCCTGTAAGCGTTTTGCGGCTTGGTTAGGGCGCTCGCCAGAGACGGCCACGCCAGACGATGTGAAGTATTTCCAACAACACCTGATCGAGAGCGGCGTCAGCATCTGCACCCGAAACCAAACGATGACAGGGGTCAAGTTTCTGCTCCGCGTGACCCTTCGACGGCATGATCTTGTGGCCGAGATCTTCCATTTGAAGGAACCGGTGAAAGTACCACTGGTGCTGAGCAAAAAGGAGATTAAACGCATTCTGGCTATGGCTCCGAGCCTGAAGGCGCGCGTGATGTTGTCGCTGGCTTATGGCTGCGGGATGCGTGCGGGCGAGGTCGTGCGGCTCAAAGTTGGTGATATTGATAGCGATCAGGAAATCATCCGCATCGTGCAATCGAAGGGGCGCAAGGATCGCATCGTCATGCTGCCTGTCGATATTTTGAGCCTGCTGCGCGACTGGTGGAAAGAACGGCCGACCGGTCAGGACAAGGATGTTCCTGCACCCGAGCGGGTCCTCTTTCCCGGCTATCGCGGCAAACACCTCTCAGCGCGACAGATATCGCGGCTATTTAAAGAGACCGCGCGGGAAGCCGGGATCACCAAACCGGTCACGCTGCACACGTTGAGGCACAGTTTTGCAACCCATCTGTTGGAGCGCGGCGTCGATATCCGGGTGATCCAAGCCTTGCTCGGGCATTCCAAACTGACAACTACTGCGCGCTATGCCAGCGTTGCCACGGGCATGATTGCGGCAGTGGACAGTCCGCTGGATGATCTGAATGGAGCCAAGCGGAAGAAGGGCAAGCCTAAGCCTTCATAGGCCACCATGCCCAGTCGATCACTGGAGGTCGCGGATATCTTCCGTGACCATGGTGCTGCTTGGCGTGCCGCAAACGCAGGACACATCAGCCTGAACCAGTTCAAAGTCATGAGTGCGATTGAGCGCTGTCGAACCGCGGCGCTTGGCGGTCATGTCGCGCGCTGCGCCGACTGCGCGCATGAGCATATCGCCTACAACTCATGCCGCAACCGTCACTGCCCAAAATGCCAGGCGGGTGCAGCGAAGATATGGCTTGCGGCACGTGAGGCTGAACTGCTGCCTGTGCGGTATTTCCATCTGGTCTTCACCTTGCCAAAGCAGATTGCTGACATCGCATATCAGAACAAACGCGAGATCTATAATCTTCTGATGCGGGCAAGCGCGGACACTGTGGTCAGAATCGCCGCTGATCCTAAACATCTGGGGGCAAAGGTTGGCATAACGTCGGTCCTTCACACTTGGGGCTCGGCGATGACCCACCACCCCCATGTCCATATGATCGTGCCGGGGGGAGGGCTTTCGACAGATGGTTCAAAATGGATCGCCTGCCGCAAGAACTTCTTCCTGTCTGTCCACGTTCTATCCCGCTTGTATCGGCGGCTCATTCTGGAAGGGCTGGCCAAGCTGCACATGGTCGGGAAACTGCAATTCTTCGGCGATCTCACAAACCTTGCAGATCGAAATGTCTTTGACACTTTCCTGCAACCGCTGCGTAAAATCGAATGGGTGGTCTACGCCAAAGAACCCTTCACCGGGCCAAAAGCGGTGCTGGCATACCTATCGCGCTACACACATCGGATTGCCATTTCAAACAGCCGGTTGATCCGTTTCGATGCGCAAAACGTCACCTTCCGCGCCAAGGACTATCGCCTCAAAGGTGCGGGCCGCCACACGACCATGTCCTTATCCACAAATGAGTTCATTCGCCGGTTCCTGATCCACAAATGAGTTCATTCGCCGGTTCCTGATCCACGTGCTGCCCAGAGGCCAGCACCGCATCCGACATTATGGGTTCTATGGGAATAGCAACCGCACGGCCAATATCGCGCGGATCCGGCAACTGCTGGGGGCCAAAACCCCTCACAAGGAGCACGATAAAGGCAACACCATCAACGATGCAGATGAACCTCCTCGTGTTCTTGCTCTGCCTTGCCCATGTTGTGGCGGGCAGTTGATAATCGTCGACACAATCGCACCAGCCCAACATCCCAGAGCGCCGCCAAAAACACAAAGGGCTGCTGCATGACGCGCGCACCGCACATCACGAACGACACCCTCGGCCGCTCGCTATATCTCCTGCGAACCAATCGGCATGCTTTGATCAAGCGATCAGCGTGGCAAAACATGGTGACGCCGACAAAATACCGTGAGTTTCAACCAACAGCAGGCAAAACCGGCGCTGCGCTTAACTCAATGCGCCCCGCCAAACTGGCCTGTCAGCTCCGGGCGAAAACACACGCATTGCGCAAATCCCCATAGCAACAATCGATCCACCCAGACCAACCCCGCGATTTCCCGCTTGAGCGCTTCTCCGACGCCAGGCAATGTTCCGCGTCACCCAAACCTCGCGCGTGGCGTCCGAGAAACCTACACCATTCCAGACCTTCGCCTGGCTCTAAAGATGCTGCAGTGCGGCCCGATATTGCTGCCGTTCGCTGCAAGCGCGAGATCGGGAACTGGTCGAACTCGTACATGAGATCAAAAGCGGTAGTCGTGTGCGAACTGATTGTGCGGTGCTACGTCAGAAAGTGACCGATGCGCCAATTTTTGATGTATTGGTCAGCGAAGGGATTGCGATTCAAAGTCTGAATTTTGTCGAGCACCACACGCAAATCCGTGCCCTGCAACCTCGTTAAGTTAAGTAGAACAATTCCAGTCGCCCTCTCTCGAACAGAATTCCGAGAGCCAATCGTCCAGAGTCCTTTGATCGTCGCTAATGCTACTTCGATATGTGATCTCATCTCTGCACCTTTCTGTCCCAGCAACGAACTATATCTGGCAAACTCAATATCGGACATTTCACCTGTCGCCATCATTTCTGCAGCGACCAGAAGGCGGTTCGTATTAGTACTGAGCGCGTCTTCACCCAAGTATTGCAGTTGAAGCGTAGCCTTAATCGCGGATTCAACAGAAATGCGATTTTGGTCCTCTAAATAAAACAGAAGTGCTTGGATCCAAGCACCGCGAACGCCAAACAAAGTTTCGGCCCAACTCCTCAAATGATAATCCTCAGATATCAGAATTCGGTCAGAACCATCGGCTGCAAAAATATCGTCGAAGAACCGTCCTCCAGCTTCATTGCGAAACCTGATAACCGCATCGATGGGGTCGGTTTTGGCGACGGCTGGCAGCAGAGTGCATTTTGTTTGAAGCCAATCCACGTCAGAACGCAACAATTCGAGCTTTGTGTTTACGTCCTCTTCCGAAGCTTCGGCCATGACAATCTGGCCGTCACGGAAAGAGATATTTCCGGTCCTTTTTTCACCAGTATCGCTGTCGAAAAAGGAAGACCTCTCGACTCCTTGCAACCGTTCCATAAATACGTCGAGTGTAACTTGAGTTATTCCGATGGGACCAAACTCTTGCTCTACAGCGGTCTCGATTCCTAGTCGGCGCATCAAATGAACAGCCGCGGCATCAACAATCACACCGGATCTTTGGCAGAAAACCAGTGATCGTTGGGCTTTGTCCCGATCCGCGTGCGAACAAGATGAGACCTTAGGGGAAATCCCACATTCAGATTGAAGACCTATAAACGCGTCAATCGGATCGATCCCAAGGTGGTAGCCCAACAAATAGATTGGGTAAGCGCCCTCGAGATACTCGGTGGCCTTGCTTTGGGCGTAGTCTGCCCTCTGCTTGAGCATCGCTTTCATATCATCGAGACCGGATGGATCGTCAAAGTTAACCGAGACCGACTTTAACCCCGACGTGTTCGGAAAACTTTCCTCAAACTTGTCCAATATCTGATGAAATGCTGCTAAAGCCTTGTGTTTGACCCAAGTAATTTTTGCTTGACCATCCCCTTTGAATAGCCACTCAAACTCTTCTCCTGCTGACTTGCCCAAAGCAGCGATTGCAACTGGATGATCTAACGCAATATTTCCCTCTCTGAGAGAAAACAGACCGGCATCCGACTCGACGACAAAGGATTGCAAAGTGCCATCAGGTCGCTCTACTTCAAATGAAGAACGGTCCTGAACTTCGTGAACTTGGAAGTTGTCATCAATGTCTTGCGGACGCCCAAACGGAACGTGTCAACGACTTTGAGACAGTGGCTTTTGGACTTTAGGCTTGGGTTTCTTCGGTTGGTTTTGGTGGGTTGATCCAGACGGCGGTCGGGATTTGAGGCGGTTTTGGTGGTTTGTGTACGAAGCGTTCGGGCGTGGCGAGGAATGCCGCGTCTAGTGTTGCTTGTCGCGCGGTGTAGATTTCTTGGGCCTGCCCAAAATGGATTTGGTCGGGCGTCATCAGACCAATCCCGGCGTGATGATGGTCTTGGTTATACCATGCAAAGAACCTGCGGCAGAATGCGCGAGCCTGCTCGATGGTTTCAAAGTTCTTGGGGAACTCTGGCTGATATTTCAGTGTTTTGAAGTGGGCTTCGGAGAACGGGTTGTCGTTTGAGGTGTGGGGCCGACTGTGGGACTTGAGCACACCAAGATCAACCAGCATCAGGGCTGTCGTCTTTGCCTTCATGGGCCCACCGCGATCTGCATGCAATGTCAGCTGATCGCGTGGAACCTCGTGTTTTTCCATCGCGTCGATGAACAGCTCTTTGAACTGGCTGGCGCTCTCCGCGTGCTCGACGCGCCAGCCAACAACGCGGCGGCTGAAGATGTCGAGGATGACATAGAGATAGAAGTAGGACCATTTCACCGGGCCCATCAGCTTGGTGATGTCCCAAGACCAGACCTGATTGGGGGCTTCAGCTAGAAGTTCAGGCTTTTGATAGACGGGATGTGTGCTCTGTCGGCGGCGTTCGCCAACTTCGCCCTGCGCGGCCAATATCCGATACATCGTGCGGATTGAACACAGATAGGTGCCTTCATCCAGCAAGGTGGCAAAGACCTCTGTGGGCGTCTGATCCGCAAAGCGGGGTTCGCGCAGGTGGTGCAATACCTGGTCTCTTTCCCTTTCCGGCAGAGCCCGCGAAGACGCTGCGCGCGGTGGGCGTGTGCGTGGTGGTGCCGTCAGCGCCGCACGCTGTCGAAGAACGCTCGCGCGCGATAATGATAGCGCGGCGCAGACAGCCGAGGTCAAGCCGCTGCCGGTGGGCAATGCAATCGCGACGGCCATCATGATTTGCCGCTGCGCTCTTGCGTCTGCTCCATCTCGTCCAGAAGTCCCGCCACTTTTTTTTGGATGGCAATGATGGCTTCCGCCTGATCCAGACGGCGCCGCAAGGCTGTCACCTCACGGTTGGCCTTGGCCAGCTCAGCTTGCAATGGATTGGCAGGTGCCTTTTGTGGGCCACGGCGCATTGGCTGCAATGCACCCAATGTGCCGGCCACCCGCGCACGGCGCCAATCGGTCAGTGCAGAGGAATAAAGCCCCTCCCGCCGTAGAATGGCGGAAACCCCGCCAGTGTCTGCCACTTGGTCCGTCTCATCCAGAATGCGCAGTTTGTATTTGGCTGTGAAGTTGCGTCGCTTCGGGATGCTCGTCAGTTCCGCTGTGGGAGCCAACGGCGCATTAACAACGCGGGGAGGCGACGTCGGGGCCAAAACGGCTCCAGATCCAGCATCTGGCGAAAGTGGTGATTGTGAAGGCATAACCATGGGTTCGTTCTCCTACGCCCTCAAGTGTAAACTTTAGCCAGTCAATTGTCTCACGCTTATTGGCACGGAGGGAAAGGCCAATACACTTGCACTGAGTGCAAGCCACGCCTGAGCGTCGTTTTGGTTTTCGCAGAACAACGAATATGCGTAAGAACGAGCGCGTTCAACTTCGCCGCAAAACACCAGCATTTTTACATAATTCGCTTTCTCACCAACGGTCCCAGTGAGTGGCCTGTCGTCTAGCTTGGCGACAATGCGTTTTAATCTGTTTCTATCGTTTGTGCGGAGGAGCGCCTGAGAATACCACTCTAATGCGCTAATTGAATGGGGATTGTCCTCAAACAGTTTTCTAGCTGGCGGTACAGCATTTGCAGCCTCACCGCTAAGATAGGCAACATTTGAGCTAAACTTCCATCCAAAAACAGAATCCTTCACTTGAGGTGATAAGGCAACGTCAATTTCTTTTGCCAATGTACCCAAATGGCCCGCAAACATGCATCACAGAGCGTGTCCAGAGCAGGACTAGTGTTGTGAAAACTCACCTTGTCTCGCAACAAGTCAGTACATTCACGATAGAAGCCACGCGCCAGAAGCTCGTCTGCCGTTTGAAGCAATATAATGAAATCCCAGTCATCCGCATCTTTGAGAGAAGCGATAGGGTTCTCTTGTTCCTGCGAAGTCCCAGAACCTTCTACGGGCAAGTTTTCAAAATCCGCCGGGTTGGTTTGGGCTACGAAAGCGCGTTCGTATGCGGATTTCATCAGCACCAGTTCAGTAGGCTTCGGGGTAATTGTAGACAACTCATCAAGTGCCTGGTCAGCAGTATCACGGTCCAGAGAATTGATACCTATTCTGGCTTTTGTCGCCAGGGCATGGGCCCTCAACCCATCTGATGGCCCAGCTTTCAAGACCGCATCTATCCGCTTCAGACCATCAGAGATTGCACCATTCTTGGCTTCGATCTCCGACGCCATTACTTGAAGATCTAAGGCGTCCGTGTGCGGACGGATTAACTTCAGCGCGTCATGGTCCTTATCATCTTGAAGATAAAGAACCGCCCTCACTTGAGCAACATCGCCGCTTAGTTCCGGGAATGCTTCTAGAGCGCGGTCTAACAACTTCGCAGCCTCAGCCGATTTTCCGGTAAGCCTTAGCGAAACTGCCGCGTTATTTTCTTGTGAGGGAAGCAGAAGCTTGTTCGGTGGATGTTGTTTCAGGGCAATTTCTATATCTCTTTGAAAAATTTCGGCGCATTTCTCTACTTCAACCTCAAAGCCTTCCGGCATCTTTGCACCGAGCAAAAATGCTTGATTTTGCCTGGCGTTATCAAGAACAGACAACGCCCACATCGTCATGATTGCATCGTTATCAGGTGCTTCAGTATAAATGCGTTCTAGCTCTACTTTATAAGTTTCTGGGCGAACAGTTCGACAATATTCTAGAAAAGCCGCCTTCACTTCGAGAGAAGCCAACTCCTCGGAAATGATTTCTTCGAGGCGTATTTCTTCATTCAGGTTTCGCGCTGCGTGACATAGGATGCAGGCGGCTAAGTTACGATGGTCGCCGTCGTGGTTCAGGAGTTCCGTCGTTCTTTCTAGTGCCGCTTGATCCTTACCATCGAGCAATTCAGCGAACGCCAAGGCAGTCTGAGCCTTGTGGTGTTCTGGGAAGAACTCGTGCGCCGCTTTCAGTGACGCGGCTGCACTGGGATAATCGCCAATATTTTGCTGGATAACACCAATATTCAAGTTCAAACGAAAAGCGAAATAACCAGAACCGTAAGGCGCGTCAGACTTCAATTTTTCGAGAAGTGCGATAGCGGTGGCTCCATTGCCGTCCTGGGCAATTTTTCGGTACTCTAGTATGCGCTGAATTTCAGGCCGATCATCGTCTTCTAGGTTGTCCTCAGCAAAGGACTTAACATCAGTTGATGCGCCCCCTTCCTGAACGGAATCTAAGATTTCTCGCACTAGTGGAGAATCTCTATCTGTTAAATAAAAGTGATTTACAGACTGATTTACGGTATTCCTAACACCGTCGACGGTGGCTGATTGGGTATTTGTCAAATTTTTAGTCTTAAAAAGCCTATTTAGGGGCGACGGTAGACCGAACTTCAGCAATCACTATCACCTTCGCCACTTTTGCTATCCGAATGCTGATTAACGGTATTGCCTTGACCGGAAACCTTTGCGCTTTGATTGACAATGGTGGTTACTTTTTTCCACCAACGAAACAATCCAATGACAGCCAAAAATGCAGCCACGATCCCTGCTATCCAGTATAATTGTTCTAACATCTAAGCGCCCTCGCATTTGGCTTCAACGAATATGATCGATAGTAGGTCGCACATCAGATGCTTTCACCGACACAACCAATGCAAGCCGAATTTAGTGTGTGCTCTATAGAATCCAGAACAACCTGCGGTGGATACGTCCTGACTTAGTCAGATGTCAGCTTTCAACACGCTGGCGAAAGTTATTCGCAAGTGCAGCGAAAGTTCGGTTTCCGCCCTTCATGTCGAATGCCGCACTGCAATGGGGCAGAGAGCCCCCTGCCCTAACTAGCCCGATATCTAACCGCTCAGCACGAGATTTTAGCGGTTCGGGACAAGCATGTTCTGCACCTGGCTTCGCGACATAGAAATGGACCTCGGCAGGCACATTGACCACATTGCCAGCCAAGGACTTTCCGAACCCCTCGCGCAGATTTCTTCTGATCTCTTGCCTGTCAGCTTCATTTACGACCTTGTCCTTTAGCAAATTTGCTTCAGCAATATTTAGGTGCATTTCGGCGAGGTCGTCCGCGTTATGGCCTGTCTCAAGCGTCACTGTTTGGCACATTTTGCGTTGCCCGCAAAACGCTTGAGGAATGGCAGGAGGATTACAACTGGCGCAGGCCACATTCGGCTTCCGCAAACCTCACACCGATGGAATTTTTGCAGAAAAGGACGATGCACAAAATGGCCGCCCAATGCGAACGATGTAACTCCACGGACTCCACGCAAAGCTGAAAGAAACTTGAGGCCCAGGTCACTTTCGTCCCTGCCCCAACTGTCGCCTCCGGAGGTCGGAAGCAGCTGCACTTAGAAGCCCTGTTGGCCCGTAAACCTCTCGATCAGTTTATCGATGGAAACTGCAAGGACGAGTAAGAGGCCCGTAACGATCAAGCGAATTTCGTTTTCGACACCCATAAGATTCAACCCATTCTGTACAGATCCTATAACAAGTGCGCCGAGCAAAGCTGCATGAATCGATCCGCGCCCTCCGAATAGACTGACGCCGCCGATGACAGCCGCTGCGATGGATTCCAGCAACAAGGTGCCGCCACCAATACCTCCGCCGGAGAAGACACCGACGCCCAACGCCCTGGACGCTCCAATCACTCCTGCTAGGGCTGCAATTCCGCCAGCGATCGCAAAGGCTGCCATTTTGACATTTGCGACCTTGATGCCAGCACGGCGCGCTGCTTCATCGTTATTGCCGACCGCGTAGAGATGAAGCCCGAACGTTGTTTCCTTTAGAACATAGGCACCGACGCCCAACAGGATCGCAAAGATCAATGTCACCAACGGAATGCCTTGGTGGGAATTGAGAATCCGCACGACGACGACACCAAAAACGGCACCACCAACAAGTGGGAAAACAAGACCAGACAAGACCGGTACGTCCAAGCCAGCTTTTTGGCGTCGGGCCATTCCGGAAACGACAAGAGCAGAGTACACGACCAACCCGATTGCCAGCACGAGCCAAGCTGCTGACCCGGCGATTTTGGTCTGCGCGATCATTTCGACGCCACTGCCCAACAGTCCGTAGCGTGCAGTTTGCGGCAGCAA
Source organism: Octadecabacter arcticus 238 (assembly GCF_000155735.2). GTDB lineage: Bacteria > Pseudomonadota > Alphaproteobacteria > Rhodobacterales > Rhodobacteraceae > Octadecabacter > Octadecabacter arcticus. The sequence continues at coordinate 1,638,153 of NC_020908.1, read as the reverse complement.
TAGCATTTGAACCCCGTTTAACGCCAAACCAAGCCCCAGTGTCACAACAAATGACGGGACTCCAACGTATGTCACCCAACGGGCCGACAAGGCACCAATTACAGCACCAACGAGAATGGCGATCGGAATTGAGAGCCACGGAGAAAAACCAAATTCGATGACAAGCTTCGCCATCAACACCGCAGTCACGCCGTTGATTGCCGCGACCGACAAGTCGATTTCTTTGACCAGCAACACAAACATCAACCCGAGCGCCATGATGCCGACAACTGTGCTTTGGACCAGCAGGTTGGACAAGTTATGTGCAGTTAGGAAGACGTCACTTTGAGACGCAAAAAAAAACCAGAGTGCGGCAAGGCCAATTACGACAGGCAAGGCACGCAGATCGGTAGTCAGCAGTTCCCCAAATGTACGGCTTTTTCTGGCTTCCGGCTGTGATGTGGCAAGTGTCTCGGTCATCGCAAGAGCCTCCCTTTCCTAAAATTTGCGTTCGCTCAACCTGCGAGGTTGACACCTTCGTTGCCGCCTACCATGGCGTTCACAACCTGTTCGCCAGTCACATCTTCTGACTTGAAACTTGCAACATTCGCACCGAGACGCATAACTTCGATGCGGTCCGTCGCCTCAACGACAAAATGGTGGATGTCATGGCTTACAACGACGACACCGAGTCCTTCATCCGCTAGCGTCCGAATGAGACTGGACACTTGAGCCGACGCAGAATGGCTGAGTGCGGCGGTTGGCTCGTCGAGGATTACAACCTTTGGCGTCCACAAGATTGAGCGGGCAATAGCAATATTTTGACGCTGTCCACCCGACATCGCACCAACTGGACGGGACAACGACAGGTTCCCCAACCGCATCCGGGCCATGACTTCTTTGGCGCGGATTTCGCATTCGGCGCGCCTGATACGGCGGCCAAAAATCTTTGGGCCTGCCAGTTCTCGCCCCAAGAATAAGTTCTGAACGGCATCGAGATTGTTACATAACGCAAGATCTTGATAAACGGTTTGAATTCCGAGGGCGTTTGCGTCGGCCGGGCTCTTAATGTTGACCGGTTTACCTTCAAATTCATAATCACCTGCATCCCATCCATGAACACCTGCCATAACTTTGACCAAGGTTGATTTGCCTGCTCCATTGTCACCTACCAGAGCAACGATCTCCCCTGCATGAACATCAATCGAAGCGCCTTGAAGTGCGTGAACCGACCCAAAGGATTTCTTAATGTTCCGCATTGAGATCAATGGTGGGTGGGCTTTCGCTTCAGTCACGTTCTTTCCTCCTAGAAAAACTCAAGAGGGCGACGATGATCGTCGCCCTCTTGCTGTCGCTTATGACTACATGTTTTCTTTGCAGATGTCCGTTTCCTCAGCCCCATCGCAAAGCTGCTCCCAAGTATAGAGGCCAGCGTCAACGACGTCTGCAACATTGTCGATCGTGATATTGTTGACGGGCAGGAAGGCCGCTGGGATATCCATGAAGCCATTATTTACTTCACCGTTAATCCATTGGGCCGGCAGATCATCGCCATCCAGAATGGCAACAGCCACATCAGCTGCACCTTCGGCCATAACACGCAGGTCTTTGAAGACGGTGTTATCCTGCCATCCTTGCACGATATATTTCACAGCTTCGATGGTTGCGTCCTGACCGCCAGTTACCACGATCTCGTTCAGGCCATAGCCCTGAGAGATCAGCGCTGCGACCGAACCACCGGTAGTCCCGTCGTTCATTCCCAGGAACATGTCCACGCCGCCACCTGTTCGGGTCAAACAGTTCTCTGCAAATGTCTGCGCTAAAGTTGGGTCCCAATTTGGCGTGAAGGCTTCGCAAACGACTTCAACCTTGCCAGCATCGATAAGTGGTTGCAGGAATTGGTCTTGGCCGATCTCGTATTGAGCAGTGCCATACTCGCCCTGATTGCCCATAACGCGAGCGACACGGACGATGTCCCTGTCCATCGCTTCGATGAGTTCAGCAGCACGAGCGCCCTGCGCCTGACCAACGGCCAATGCATTAAAAAGAACATGCGCCTCGGCCCTGCCACCCACAGAGTCATGCTCATATAGCATTACAGGTACACTGGCATCTTCGGCGGCCAAAAGGGCGCCCGCAGCCAAATTGGCGTCAGACGACGCGTAGACGATCAAGTCGGCACCCTGAACCAGGGCATCTTCGACAAGCCGCTGCTGTCGTGTGGGATCACCTTCGCCGTTTTGGACGATCACTTCGGCGTTGGGTAAACGTTCAGCCATAGCTGCAACAAAGAGCGGCGCGTCACGGCGCTCGAACCGGATCGTGGTGCTGTTTGGCAGCATGAAAAAAACTTTGGCGCCATCTTCTGCGGCGGCTGGTCCAGCCGCAAACCCGGTAGCCAGAAGCGCAACAGCAGCGCTCCCCAAAGTTAGCCTTGTCTTTGTTTTCTGTGTCATTTTGTGTCACTCCCATTGGTCGTTTTTCTGTCTGATCTTAAGTTATGGGGTTAAACCAAACAGGTCTTCCCTCATTCTGTCCATTTTGGAATTGCGAATCTTACGTTCGCGCGAGAGGCTCTGTTTTTGCACTCTTATCGAATTGTCCGAGCCAGTCATGACTAACAGGTCATGCCCGCCAAGCTAGTTTGGATACCACCGCACCGGCTACCGGAATGTCTTATCTCATGCGCCAATAATAACGTATGATATGCGGGGATTCCCGCACATCATTGGTCTACAGTGTCACTTTATTGCCTAATTCTTTAGTCCAGCTTTGCCGGAAGAGGTGTGCCTTCGTAGCAACCGATGACCCCATGGTCTAAATCAAGGACGGAGCCGGTCATGATCCCAGATTCATCGCTTGCCAAATGTACAATCCAGCGCGCCACTTCGTTCATCCTCAACAAACGCCCAGCTGGCAACTCCTTACCCACATCGGCCTGCCAACCATCTGGCATATCGTGGAATTGTTTTTGCGTTATGTCCTCAGCAGGCGTGTCCATCCAACCAATCGCCAGCGCATTGACCCGAATCCCGTCACGCATCAGTGAAAATGCGGCGTTCTTGGTCATGGCAACGAGAGCTGCCTTGGACGCTGCATAAACTGTAAGGAATGGAACGCCGCCATGCGCGGTCACGGTCGCAACGTTCACTATCGTACCGGGTTTACCCGTTTCCCGCCATAGATTGGCGGCTTTCTGCATCATGAAAAACGGTGCCCGAGCATTGATCGCGAACGTGCGTTCCCAAAGCGCAGCGTCACCGTCCAAAATGCCGCCGCGATCTGTAATCCCAGCGGAATTCACCAAGATATCGTAGCTGCCAAATTCTTTGATGGCCCGGTCATGAACGGACCCACAGTCGTCTAAAGACGCCAAGTCGGCCTGATGATACACGACGCGCTGATCTTGAGTGCTCAGAAGATCGGCAGCAGCCTGACCCTCGGTTTGTTTGCGACCAAGGATCAATGCGCCCTTCAGACCTCGTCGAAGCATCAACTTAACAGCCGTCAGTCCAAGACCCTGCGTTGAGCCCGTCACAACAGCGACTTTCCCCTCGAACTGGCGGTCTAGGGGTACGTCGATGTCAGAGGCCGCATGGTAAGCTGCACTACCAAAGGGGCTAGTGTATTTGTGATCGCTCATGTGTAGTCCACCTTCACAGGTTGATTGGTCTGGTAAGATTTCAGCGCAGCTTCAGACAAAATCAAAGCGCGTCGGCCATCTTCGAAGGTAACGTTCGGCGGCTTGCCCGCCGCAATCTGACCGATAAAATCACGAATTTCCGCCTCGTATGCAGCGCGATAGCGCTCAATAAAGAAATACATAAGTTCATCGCGCGTAGCAGTACCTTTCGCCCCATATCGCGTGACCTCCGACGGCCTGTGATTGTTTGAGCGGATCATCCCACCTTCGCCGAATGCTTCTACCCGTTGGTCATAGCCATAATTCGTGCGTCGCGAGTTGTTGATATGGCAGAGAGCACCTGAAGGTGTCCGCATTACGATCATAGCGGTGTCAACGTCGCCAAGCTCTGCAAACACTGGGTCGACCCTGTTGGCCGCCATTGCAAAAACTTCGATGGGATCTTCCCCCATAACAAAGCGGGCCATGTCCATGTCGTGAATTGTGGTATCGCGAAAGAGCCCTCCACAATCTTCAAGGATAGCACGAGGAGGAGGAGGCCCCGGATCTCGGCTTGTAATAACCAGCATTTCAAGGTCGCCAATTTCACCATTTGCAACGCCATCCTTAACCCCAGCATGGCTTGGATCAAAGCGCCGGTTGAAACCCAGCTGAATGAACGCATTGAAAGCTTTAAGTTTTTCGCGACACTCCTCTACCCTTTCAATATCCACGTCGATCGGCTTTTCGCAGAGGATTGGCTTGCCAGCTTCAGCTGACCGCAAGATCATCTCCACATGTGTGTTGGTTGGAGTGGCAATTAATACAGCATCAACGTCATCAGCGCCAAGAAGCGCATCTAGATCGGTGGTGGCCTTTGCCCCAACGGCCTCTCCTGTTCTGCGGGCATTCTCTTCGAAAACATCGAAGCACCATGTCACGGCGGCATCCGGCTGCATTGCAATAATCCGCGCATGCATATCACCGATCCTCCCGGTTCCAATGATCCCAAATCGAAGCATTTTGCTCTCCTTGACGTTTCTAATTAGTCCCAGCCTTCACTTTTCTGTCCCATTCTTCAAAATACATTCTGTCCAATTTGGAATTTTATGTACTTAAATTGGAGAAGAGCCCTCGCTTACTTCTGCCAATCAATGCAACATGTCCTTGGCTTTGGAGTGGGTATGAAAAAACTGAAAAGAGATAGTAACCAAGCTGAGAGCGAGCAGTGTTTCATTAGCGCGATGTCTGCTCCTGAGTTGGAGAGATTTTTGGATTTCGTAAGCCAATTTCGGTTGGAAACCGAGGAATCACTAGGTGCCGGTACGGCTGAACGTGAGTTGCCTGTCATGATTCAGATTATGCGCTCCCACCTCAAAGGCCGCATGGAAACTCCATCCTCGCTGATCGACGGGTCTGGGCTCGCGCGAGGCACTGCGCATCGGATGATAGAAGATATGGTTGACCGAGGACTTATAGCTAAGAGGAGCCGTACGCGTAGCGGCAAGACATTCTCCCTCCACCCGACCCAGTTGATGATGCGTGCTTGGATGGATTATGTACGTCGCGTCAAATCGTTGCTTGGCGGGGCCTTTGGTCTATCCGAAGGCGTGGATTATTTTTTTGGCGCATCCTATCTCTCTACTGCCACCGTGGCGCCACTGCCCGTACTGTCACAGAAACTCGATGTGCCGGGCGGCTTGCGTATCTTATTGCATGCCGATGCTACGTTTATGGCAATGCAAAAGCTTAAGCGCCAATTTGAGCTTCATTTCGGTGTCGAGATAAACGTACGCGCACTCAGCATTGATCGATTGCATCAAGAAATTCTCGTTAATGCAGAACGCCGTCAATCTCGTTACGACATCATCACGTGCGATATTTGTTGGATGGAAGAATTTATCCAAGTCGAAGCACTTCGCCCAATGGAGATGCACGGTGCAGAGGAAGCGCGCGATTTGTTGGATTTCCACCCAGAGGCCCTGTCTACGGCACAACGCGGCAACATCTCGTACGGACTTCCAGTACAGACAACGCCTGAGCTGTTCATTTATCGAACCGATATTTTTGAAAAGTGCGGATTGGAGCCGCCGCTGCAGTTAGACGACGTACTTAGTTGCGCTCGAGAACTTCATGATCCTGTACGGAACATGAGCGGAATCTGTTGGAACGGTGCTAGAGGAACTCCGGTTGGCACAACTTTTATGATGCTCATGGCCGATTTTGGTCAACCTGTGCTGAACCTTCAAAGCCAAGGCCACGGATTCCGAGAACAGGATCTTAAACCTGACGATCTGCTTCCGAAGCTTGACGGGCCGATCGCCTTGGAGGCAGCTGAATTTCTGATTGAACTCTTGGCCTATTCCCCACCAAATGTCTTACAAATGTCGTGGTATGAACGGGCTAAGTGTTACGCAGAAGGCAATGCCGCGATGGCCTATTGCTATACGCAGATATTGCCGATGATCGAAAATCAAACCAATTCGCCAGGTTATGGCCGTACTGGGTACTTGCCACACCCATCTGCGCCGGGAATTCCCCAGATGGCGCATTTGGGCGGGTGGAACCTCTGCATACCTGCCAATGTTAAGCCGCAGAGATTTAACTCGGTAAAGCAAGCCGCTCGAACCCTTACGTCAGCAGCAGCTACTAAATTATATATTGAAAACGGAAGCTTGGTGAGTTCTCGGTTCAGCGTTTGCAACGATCCACTGGTTGCGCATGGCCGTCCAGTCATTGCTACAGTCGACAAGATGGCCCGCTCGGGCCAACTGCAAACATGGTCACGTCCCGCGGTTAAGCAATTCAATACACTAGTAGGAATCCTAGGCGAAGAAATTCACACAATGCTTCTGCGGAACAAAAAGCCAAGCGCTGCCCTGCGCGATGCCCAAGCGCGCTTTGAGAGGGCGTTAAACACTTAATCGCCGCGCTTAAACCACAACCCATTGGCGAGAAACGTTAGATACCTGCATGGCTTCCACAGTCTTCTGAACTTCGTATGCTTCGCGGAAGTCAGGACTTGCATTCGTGATGCCAGCATGGGCTGCCAGCAGCTCAGCCACTTCAATAACCTTAAGATCGTTGAAGCCGATGTGATGGCCTGGTGCCGGACAGAAGCGTCCATATGGTGGATGCGACGGCCCCGCTTCGATCCGTGTATAACCACTGCGTCCTGGAATATTGGAAAAAACCTTCAATTCGTTCATTCGTTCTTGGCTGAAGGCAAGTGCGCCCTTGGTGCCAGTGATTTCCCAAGAGAGGTCCATTGTGCGCGCCGTTGCCGCCCAGTTCGCCTCCAGACTGCCGGATGCTCCGCTTTCAAAGCGGACCAAGGCGTGGGTCATATCATCCACTTCAACGGGTAAGCGCTTGGTGCTGTCGAAGCATTCCGGACGGGTCGTGTGGAACGTTCGACAATCAGCCTGAACGTCTGAAATGGGTCCAAGCAAATAACGCGCCATCGAGATGATGTGACTGCCTATATCTGCTAACGCACCACCTCCTTGAGGATCAGTTCGGAATGAATGGGGTGCGTCCGGATCCGACATGTAATTCTCTGCATGGCGACCACGGAAGCCTGTAACTTCGCCAATTTCGCCGCTAGAAATCATCTCACGTGCGAGGCCAATCATCGGATTGCGAAGAAAGTTGAACCCGACAAGTGTCACCACATTGGCTGCTTCAGCGGCTTCTGCCATCTCCAGCGCGATCGCAGCCGTCGTTGCGAGTGGCTTTTCGCAGTAGATAGTCTTGCCCGTCTCGATTGCCGCGAGAGCTATCGGTGCATGCAATACGTTCGGGGCTGTAATTGCCACAATGTCCACTTCCTCGTCCGCCACGAGAACTTTCCAACTGTCTGTGCAACGTGCAAATCCGAGATTTCTTGCCGCTTGCGCAGCCAGCTCGGGCGTCGCATCTGCAATAACTCTGAGTACAGGTTCGCAAGCTACATCGAACAGCCCGGAGACCGACCGAAATGCATTCGCGTGACAGCGTCCCATGAACCCCGATCCAACAAGACCAATTCCAACTTCCGACTTGCTCATTCTGCGAACCCTTCACGCTGAATTAACTGTGCCTCCACCGTGGAACTAATCTGGGCATTGGGCGAACTGCATTCTGTCCAAATCCGACATTTCGAGACTTCGAGACAGTGTCATCTTCCGTCATAGTTCAACAAAATGATGGAGAAAAAGTTGTCGCAAGAAGTCTATGACTATATCGTGATCGGAGCAGGTTCAGCCGGCTGCGCTGTGGCGGGAAGGTTGGGGGAAGCCGGACATTCTGTCCTATTGCTCGAAGCTGGAGGTCGGGATCGCAATCCATTTATCCACATACCCCTTGGATATTCGATGCTCTACGCCAATCCCAAGGTGAATTGGTGCTATGAAAGCGCGCCTGAGCCACATCTCAACAATCGCTGCCTTTTTCAACCACGGGGAAAAGTGCTCGGTGGAACTGGATCAATAAATGGAATGATCTATATGCGCGGCCAGCCGAGAGACTTTGATGACTGGGAGGCTGACGGATGTACTGGATGGGGATGGAAGAGCGTTCTGCCCTTTTTTAAATCGTGTGAGGATCAAGAACGCGGCCCAGATGATTTTCATGGCAGCGGCGGCCCGGTGTCTGTATCGGATATTCCGTCCAAACACGTTTTGGGTGAAGCCTTCCATTCAGCGTCCGAAGCATTGGGCGTGCCGCGCAACGACGACTTCAACGGGGCACAGCAAGAAGGCACCGGTTACGTTCAGACGACAACGAGAAAGGGCCTGCGTTGGAGCACGGCTTCCGGTTATCTGCGTGGCGCAGCGAAGAAACACATCGATTTGAAGCTGAATTCAATGGTGGGCAAGATCGATCTTGATGGAAAGAGGGCAACTGGTGTTCAATGGACTGATAAGTCCGGCTCACATCAGGCGAAAGCCCGACGCGAGATCATCCTCAGTGGCGGCACGTTCAATTCGCCACAACTGCTGCAAATTTCTGGAATTGGGCCCGAAGCGTTGCTGAAAAAGCATGGGATAGCCGTACAGCACGAGCTAACAGGCGTCGGCGAAAACCTGCAGGACCATTTCGGGATTGGTGCCGAGTACCGTTCGACAGTGCATTCCACTGTCAACGATCTGTACAACAACAAGCTAAAGGGTGGCTTGCAGTTGTTGCGTCACCTTCTGTTTCGCACAGGACCCTTTGCCGACAACGGCAACTATTCCAATACCTTCATCCGCTCCGGCCCCGAGATTGATCGCCCGGATATGATGGTGACCTTCATGGCTTGGTGTACAGATGAGCAACTAAAGCCGCATCCATTCTCAGGCTTTACAATTTTGGCTGAACATATGAGGCCCACTTCAAGGGGTCATGTGCATATTACCGGACCACGCCCCACTGATCAACCTGAGATCCGGTTCAACTTTTTCGCCAACGAAGCAGATCAGAAGGCCGCGCTTGCCGGGCTTAAATTCGGTCGTAAGATCGCTGAAACGCGTCCAATGGCAGACTGCGTCGACTATGAAATTTCGCCTGGCAAGAACCAGCAGTCGGATGCCGATCTTCTAGATTATTGCCGCGCCAACGGGTTGTCCCTACTACATCCTGTCGGCACCTGCAAAATGGGCATCGGGACGGATGCGGTTGTCGATCCCCGTTTACGGGTACACGGAATAGAAAGGCTGCGCGTCGCCGACGCATCGATCATGCCACGTATTGTGACAGGCAACACAAATGCCGCCTCGATCATGATCGGTGAAAAGGCCGCGGCCATGATACTCGAAGATGCAGGGGGTTTCGCATGACACAGGTACTTGGGGTCGCATTGTTGGGGACCGGACGCATGGCCCATGTGTATGGCCCCAAAATCAACGCACACACCGGACTGAAACTTGAGGTGATTTACAATCCTCGCCGGTCTTCAGCGGATAAGGTTGCAGCTCTCTATGGAGGTCGTCCAACGGACGACCTTGATAGCGTTCTGTCAGACCCTTGCGTCGAGGCCGTGATTATTGCCACACCAACGGATACGCATGTGGACTACATCGAAAAAGTCGCCCGAGCGGGTAAGGCTATTTATTGTGAAAAACCATTGGACCAGACGCTTGAACGGGTGGACCGTGCTATGGCTGCGCTCAAGATCAATCCCGTACCCTTTATGTTAGGATTCAATAGACGCTTTGATCCTGACAACTCCGCGCTTCGAAACGCAGTGAAAAACGGTGAAATCGGCCGCATCAATATGCTCATGAGTTGGAGCCGTGAACCCGTGCCACCACCTATCGAATATGTGCGTGTGTCCGGTGGATATTTCATAGATTCGACCATACATGATATCGACTTGTTATGCTGGATTGCGGGTGAGCGACCAGTCGAGGTGTCAGCCTTTGGTTCTTGCATGTTCGATCCGCAAATCGGCGCAGAAGGTGATTTGGACATGACAATGACCATGCTCAAGATGCCGTCCGGGGCATTGGTTCACATAAACAACTCTCGTGCTTGTGCATACGGGTTCGATCAGCGATTGGAGGCCTTTGGGCGTAAAGGTATGGTCCAAACGCTCAACCACCGAGACGACAACCTCGTACGTTGGGACAATTCGCGGACGGTGGCCCGTGAACCGCTCAAACACTTCTTTCTCGAACGCTATGACCAGTCATTCTACTATGCGCTCGACGAATTCCACGCTGCCATTATCTCTGGCCGAGACCCATCGTCGAGCGCAGCAGATGGACGAGCCGCGCTCGCGATCGCACACGCATGTGCGACATCAGCACTTGAGGGCCGAACTATTTCTCCCGAGTACTGATCTTGGGATAAAGAAACACTGAACCACAACTGCTGCTTTCCGCTGCATTATGAAATAGTACATTCGTCCCCTGCCCCGATACGACCAAGTGTGAGCGATATCGATGTGTTTGACCTTAAGCGACGCAATCGTATCTGCAGGAAGGGCACCCAAGAACCCTACAGGATGGGTACTGTTTAGCATCCAAATCGCCAGACGTTAATGTGTCACGACCCTATCAGACCCTCAATAATCAATATAGTGCTCAAGTACCGCTTTCGCATAACTGCGATCCGCGCCCACGAACAAGGCATTTGGGCGGTGGCAGTGTATTGGCGCAAGCCATCCGCCAATTAGACAAGCCTACGGAATGGCACAGGACAGGTTGCGCAATAACAACAAGAACCCAAATCACAACCCTACGAAATTTCCGTCTGTCACACGTAACGGGGTGCGCATTTCCCCTGTGAGGGAGAGGCCCGGGAAGGACCCAAACACTTCGATCTTCGCGATTAATTCTGCCACAAAGGGCGGAGAGCCGACCTTCGCTGCAAGCGCGAGCCATCCGTCCCGCGAGGTTGGAAGCCGACATTCACGCCACCCCAAACTGGGCTTGGCGGAACGTGTCAACGACTTTGAGACAGTGGCTTTTGGACTTTAGGCTTGGGTTTCTTCGGTTGGTTTTGGTGGGTTGATCCAGACGGCGGTCGGGATTTGAGGCGGTTTTGGTGGTTTGTGTACGAAGCGTTCGGGCGTGGCGAGGAATGCCGCGTCTAGTGTTGCTTGTCGCGCGGTGTAGATTTCTTGGGCCTGCCCAAAATGGATTTGGTCGGGCGTCATCAGACCAATCCCGGCGTGATGATGGTCTTGGTTATACCATGCAAAGAACCTGCGGCAGAATGCGCGAGCCTGCTCGATGGTTTCAAAGTTCTTGGGGAACTCTGGCTGATATTTCAGTGTTTTGAAGTGGGCTTCGGAGAACGGGTTGTCGTTTGAGGTGTGGGGCCGACTGTGGGACTTGAGCACACCAAGATCAACCAGCATCAGGGCTGTCGTCTTTGCCTTCATGGGCCCACCGCGATCTGCATGCAATGTCAGCTGATCGCGTGGAACCTCGTGTTTTTCCATCGCGTCGATGAACAGCTCTTTGAACTGGCTGGCGCTCTCCGCGTGCTCGACGCGCCAGCCAACAACGCGGCGGCTGAAGATGTCGAGGATGACATAGAGATAGAAGTAGGACCATTTCACCGGGCCCCTCAGCTTGGTGATGTCCCAAGACCAGACCTGATTGGGGGCTTCAGCTAGAAGTTCAGGCTTTTGATAGACGGGATGTGTGCGCTGTCGGCGGCGTTCGCCAACTTCGCCCTGCGCGGCCAATATCCGATACATCGTGCGGATTGAACACAGATAGGTGCCTTCATCCAGCAAGGTGGCAAAGACCTCTGTGGGCGTCTGATCCGCAAAGCGGGGTTCGCGCAGGTGGTGCAATACCTGGTCTCTTTCCCTTTCCGGCAGAGCCCGCGAAGACGCTGCGCGCGGTGGGCGTGTGCGTGGTGGTGCCGTCAGCGCCGCACGCTGTCGAAGAACGCTCGCGCGCGATAATGATAGCGCGGCGCAGACAGCCGAGGTCAAGCCGCTGCCGGTGGGCAATGCAATCGCGACGGCCATCATGATTTGCCGCTGCGCTCTTGCGTCTGCTCCATCTCGTCCAGAAGTCCCGCCACTTTTTTTTGGATGGCAATGATGGCTTCCGCCTGATCCAGACGGCGCCGCAAGGCTGTCACCTCACGGTTGGCCTTGGCCAGCTCAGCTTGCAATGGATTGGCAGGTGCCTTTTGTGGGCCACGGCGCATTGGCTGCAATGCACCCAATGTGCCGGCCGCCCGCGCACGGCGCCAATCGGTCAGTGCAGAGGAATAAAGCCCCTCCCGCCGTAGAATGGCGGAAACCCCGCCAGTGTCTGCCACTTGGTCCGTCTCATCCAGAATGCGCAGTTTGTATTTGGCTGTGAAGTTGCGTCGCTTCGGGATGCTCGTCAGTTCCGCTGTGGGAGCCAACGGCGCATTAACAACGCGGGGAGGCGACGTCGGGGCCAAAACGGCTCCAGATCCAGCATCTGGCGAAAGTGGTGATTGTGAAGGCATAACCATGGTTCTTCTTCTACGCCCTCAAGTGTAAACTTTAGCCAGTCAATTGTCTCACGCTTATTGGCACGGAGGGTGGCGCTGGGCTGCCGCAAGTCTCCTCTGGTGTAGGTTTCTCGGACGCCACGCGCGAGGTTTGGGTGACGCGGAACATTGCCTGGCGTCGGAGAAGCGCTCAAGCGGGAAATCGCGGGGTTGGTCTGGGTGGATCGATTGTTGCTATGGGGATTTGCGCAATGCGTGTGTTTTCGCCCGGAGCTGACAGGCCAGTTTGGCGGGGCGCATTGAGTTAAGCGCAGCGCCGGTTTTGCCTGCTGTTGGTTGAAACTCACGGTATTTTGTCGGCGTCACCATGTTTTGCCACGCTGATCGCTTGATCAAAGCATGCCGATTGGTTCGCAGGAGATATAGCGAGCGGCCGAGGGTGTCGTTCGTGATGTGCGGTGCGCGCGTCATGCAGCAGCCCTTTGTGTTTTTGGCGGCGCTCTGGGATGTTGGGCTGGTGCGATTGTGTCGACGATTATCAACTGCCCGCCACAACATGGGCAAGGCAGAGCAAGAACACGAGGAGGTTCATCTGCATCGTTGATGGTGTTGCCTTTATCGTGCTCCTTGTGAGGGGTTTTGGCCCCCAGCAGTTGCCGGATCCGCGCGATATTGGCCGTGCGGTTGCTATTCCCATAGAACCCATAATGTCGGATGCGGTGCTGGCCTCTGGGCAGCACGTGGATCAGGAACCGGCGAATGAACTCATTTGTGGATAAGGACATGGTCGTGTGGCGGCCCGCACCTTTGAGGCGATAGTCCTTGGCGCGGAAGGTGACGTTTTGCGCATCGAAACGGATCAACCGGCTGTTTGAAATGGCAATCCGATGTGTGTAGCGCGATAGGTATGCCAGCACCGCTTTTGGCCCGGTGAAGGGTTCTTTGGCGTAGACCACCCATTCGATTTTACGCAGCGGTTGCAGGAAAGTGTCAAAGACATTTCGATCTGCAAGGTTTGTGAGATCGCCGAAGAATTGCAGTTTCCCGACCATGTGCAGCTTGGCCAGCCCTTCCAGAATGAGCCGCCGATACAAGCGGGATAGAACGTGGACAGACAGGAAGAAGTTCTTGCGGCAGGCGATCCATTTTGAACCATCTGTCGAAAGCCCTCCCCCCGGCACGATCATATGGACATGGGGGTGGTGGGTCATCGCCGAGCCCCAAGTGTGAAGGACCGACGTTATGCCAACCTTTGCCCCCAGATGTTTAGGATCAGCGGCGATTCTGACCACAGTGTCCGCGCTTGCCCGCATCAGAAGATTATAGATCTCGCGTTTGTTCTGATATGCGATGTCAGCAATCTGCTTTGGCAAGGTGAAGACCAGATGGAAATACCGCACAGGCAGCAGTTCAGCCTCACGTGCCGCAAGCCATATCTTCGCTGCACCCGCCTGGCATTTTGGGCAGTGACGGTTGCGGCATGAGTTGTAGGCGATATGCTCATGCGCGCAGTCGGCGCAGCGCGCGACATGACCGCCAAGCGCCGCGGTTCGACAGCGCTCAATCGCACTCATGACTTTGAACTGGTTCAGGCTGATGTGTCCTGCGTTTGCGGCACGCCAAGCAGCACCATGGTCACGGAAGATATCCGCGACCTCCAGTGATCGACTGGGCATGGTGGCCTATGAAGGCTTAGGCTTGCCCTTCTTCCGCTTGGCTCCATTCAGATCATCCAGCGGACTGTCCACTGCCGCAATCATGCCCGTGGCAACGCTGGCATAGCGCGCAGTAGTTGTCAGTTTGGAATGCCCGAGCAAGGCTTGGATCACCCGGATATCGACGCCGCGCTCCAACAGATGGGTTGCAAAACTGTGCCTCAACGTGTGCAGCGTGACCGGTTTGGTGATCCCGGCTTCCCGCGCGGTCTCTTTAAATAGCCGCGATATCTGTCGCGCTGAGAGGTGTTTGCCGCGATAGCCGGGAAAGAGGACCCGCTCGGGTGCAGGAACATCCTTGTCCTGACCGGTCGGCCGTTCTTTCCACCAGTCGCGCAGCAGGCTCAAAATATCGACAGGCAGCATGACGATGCGATCCTTGCGCCCCTTCGATTGCACGATGCGGATGATTTCCTGATCGCTATCAATATCACCAACTTTGAGCCGCACGACCTCGCCCGCACGCATCCCGCAGCCATAAGCCAGCGACAACATCACGCGCGCCTTCAGGCTCGGAGCCATAGCCAGAATGCGTTTAATCGTAAACATACAGGGAACCCCCTCTTTTTTTGGCATGATCTAAGGTGCGATTATTGCGCGAAGCTGGCGATATGGCTGGCGCGATATGAGGATTTTGATGATGAACAAGACTAGGCGTGGCCGAGGTTCCAAATACACGGATGATTTCAAGCGACAGCTTGTAGCGGAAAGCCACACTGCTGGCGTGAGTGTTCCAATGGTTGCCAAGAAGCACGGTGTGGGCACCAACCGGATTTATGCATGGCGCAGCGATGGGCGGTTTCAGCCTGACAAATCAGATATAGGCCAGTTCACCCCCGTAGAGATTGCCGATGCGGGTATGGTGGACACGCCTGCGTCATCCGGCACCAGCATCTTACCTGTCCCCCATATTGAGATCACACTTGAGAACGGTCGCAAGCTGAGCGTGAGCGACGGGGTTGATGCTGGCTTTGTGCTGGAACTGGCGCGAGGACTTGCAGCATGATCCCTGTTTTGGGGGATGCGAAGATCTGGCTTGCCGCAGGAGTTACGGATATGCGGCGCGGCTTCAACGGGCTGGCGGCGCAGACCGCGCAGGTTCTTGCAGCTGACCCTTACGCGGGGCATCTATTTTTGTTCCGTGGCCGTCGTGGCGATCAGATCAAGATGATCTGGTGGGATGGTCAGGGCGCGTGCCTGTTTACCAAACGGCTTGAACGTGGACGGTTCGTATGGCCCTCAGTCAAGGAAGGTAAAGTCAGCCTAAGCCGCGCACAGCTTGCGATGCTGATGGAAGGCATAGACTGGCGTATTCTCAAGAAGACATGGCGTCCAAGTATGGTTGGATAGCTGTATGTTTTATAGGACTTCTTGCCTTTGTGGGATTCCCATGATGCCCGAGATTTGGTATGTAATGGCATGAGTAAGACCCCTCCAAATCTGACTAATCTGCCCCCTGAAGTACAGGCATACGTTGCCGCGCAAACAGCGGAATTGTCAGAGCTGAAGCAAGCGTTTCTCGGGTCATCCCTTGGCCATGCGACGGTACAAAAACGCCTCAAGGATGAGATGGCATCAGTGGACGCCGCCCTGAGTGCCGAGCGCACCGCTCATGCGCGGGCCATCCAGAACCGAGACACCATCATCGCCGATCTGCGCCTGCAACTCCACGGTCACAACAAGCACCGCTTTGGCTCAAAGTCGGAAAGCAGTGCACAGCTGGCGCTTGAGTTGATCCTTGAAGAACTTGAGATCGAACAAGCCGTTGAGACAGATGATGAACCCTCTGACGCTGAGGCCAAGCCGCCCCGCACACCGCGCAAGCGCAAACCTTTCCCAAAGGGGCTGAAGCGTGTCCAAAAGACCATCACCCCCAGTGATGCTTGCACCGACTGTGGCGGCAGCTTCAAAGTGCTTGGAACGGATGTGATGGAGGAGTTGGAATATGTCCCGGGACATTACATCGTGAACCAAATTGGCCGCCCGCGTCTGGCCTGCACCTGTTGTGAGGCCGTTGTTCAGGCTGAGATGCCAAGCCGACCCATTCCGAAGAGCTTTGTCGGCCCCGCGCTGATGGCCCACATCCTGTGCTGTAAATACGGCTATCATCTGCCGCTGTATCGCCAGAGCCAGATGTTTGCCAACGAGGGCATTGATCTGAGTGGATCGCTCATGGCGGGATGGGTCGGCAAATGCACCAAACTGCTGGAGCGCGTCTCAGATGCAATCCGCGATCACGTCTTTGAGGCGCAGGCGATCTTCATGGATGACACAACGGTCAAGCTGCTCCAGAAGGGCAATGGCAAAGGAAAGAATAAGACCAAAACCGCGCGACTGTGGGTCTATGCCCGAAAAGAAGACACTTGGGCCAGCGGAGCTCCACCTGCGGTGTGGTACCAGTTCTCCACCAGCCATGAGGCGGAGCATCCCAGCAAGCATCTCGAAAGCTATGAAGGCTACGCCCATGCGGATGCCTATGCTGGGTATAATGACGCCTACCGCACGGGGCGGGTCAAAGAGATGGCATGCATGGCCCATGTGCGGCGTGAGTTCTTTGACCTTTATGAAAGCACAAAGCTGCCCGTGGCGGGCGAAGCCGTGCTGCGGATTAAAAAGCTCTATGATGTTGAGACACAAGCGCGGTTCCTGCCCCCTGCGGAACGCGTGGCCCTGCGTCAGGAATACGCCAAGCCGATCTTTGATGACCTGGAAGTCTGGCTTAAAGAGCAACTGGGCAAGATCTCTAGCAAGACGCCGCTGGCCAAGGCGATCAAATATGCACTGGCGCGCCTGCCAAAGGCACGGCCCTATCTTGATCACGGCTTTCTTGAGCTGGACAACAACACAGCCGAGCGCGCAGTGCGCCCTGTGGCCGTGGGACGCAAAAACTATCTCTTCATGGGATCAGAAGCAGGCGGCAAATCTGCAGCAATTGCTTATACGTTGATAGAGACCGCCAAGATGAACAAAGTGAATCCCGAAGCCTGGCTCGCATGGGTGCTGGAACGCATCCAGGACCATCAAGCAAACCGTATCAACGATCTCATGCCGTGGGCCTATCAGGACATGATCGATGCTAAAAACGCCGAGGCCGAGGCAAAAGACGCAGCTTGATCAAGGGCAGCGTTGATGCTTACGTTTAATCTCCTTTTTGCTCAGCACCAGTGGCACTTTCACCGGTTCCTTCAAATGGAAGATCTCGGCCACAAGATCATGCCGTCGAAGGGTCACGCGGAGCAGAAACTTGACCCCTGTCATCGTTTGGTTTCGGGTGCAGATGCTGACGCCGCTCTCGATCAGGTGTTGTTGGAAATACTTCACATCGTCTGGCGTGGCCGTCTCTGGCGAGCGCCCTAACCAAGCCGCAAAACGCTTACAGGCGCGCAGGTGACTACTCTGTGATGCAGGGCCGAGATTGCGCCCTGACATATCGGAAATCATGCGCGCACGAAGGGGCGTCGTTGGTGTCGATTGTTGAATGTTCATCGGAATATCCTCTGTCAATCGAGGCAAAATCACCTCGACCAACAGCACACACCCAAAATCTAGAATCGCGCAACAAATCCCTGTTAAGCCCTACACCCGCAGCAAGCGCCCCTATCGCGGAGCGATTTAGTGCTTGGGCCGTTCGCTACCTTCGCAGTCCCCCATGTGAATAAGGCGGGGGTTTCACGCTTGGGCCGATTTTTCTGACTTATACCTGCTGATCACGGTTTGGATGCGCGGATGAACGGGGCCATACGAATCTTGTGGCTGCTCGTGTGTTACCTCAGTTGGCCTCATCACAATCAAAAGACCAGCGTGGCCGCGCGCTCTTGGTCCTATGAATTGGCGGGTCGGGTGCACTTCCCAATTCTCAAATGGTTCCATCGCGTTGCGCACTTCTGATATCAGGATCCGGCACTCGATGAGCCGGTCGCGTTGCGCGATCACTCTTTGCCCGGTGCGGATCGCTGAGAGCAGTTCAGTCATTTCAGTGATCATGGCTGAGGTCCTTATTTTTATCCGTCTCTTTCATCCCTATTGTCTGCGGTTAGTAAATTCTATGCGACAAACCGCGTATGGAAACAGGCTGCGAAATTGCTCGGTGTAGCCCTCGTCTTGAGCCACTTGTGCAGAGGCATCCAGTCACCCCAAATCCAAAACTTGGTTCGAACGGCTATGCCCAGATTATTGCAGTCAGTGTGGGCCTTATAGTGCAAAGTATCCGCACCATCCGTGTTCGACTGGCGCAGGTAATTTATCCCCTTTGGGATTGCTCGACCACATTCCTCGCATCATCGCCAATCGTTTCGACCTATACGATCTCAAAAGGCTTATCCCTTTTAGTCCGGTTGCCCCACATGTTGACGCGGCGCAGAATCTTGCCCTTGTGGCTTTAGAGGCGGATCGGATCAGTTTGTAACGTCTGGTGGGTTTATAGGGCGTGGCTTTTGCCGTTAACGAGGCCCTTCAGGCGCGCTGTTCAACAAAATCACGATATGTCGCTGGCCCGAGACCAACACCGATCCCCAGCAGCGTGTCGAAGGCGCTTCGCATGTGTCGCCGTCGGTTCCAGCGGAACACGAATTCGTCGAGATAGCGTTGTAGATGGCACTTTCTGAGGCCGTGGAAGACGCCTTTTGCCCACGTTTTTAGGTTGGAGAACACGCGGTGGACCCAGTGGAGTATGTCGTGTGCCTTCTTGCCGCTGACGACCTTTGCCTCATGCGTGTTTGCAGGAGGATTTTCGTAACCGAGCCAGCCATCCGTGATGATGTGAGCGCCAGGCTCTACAGCCTGACCAATGAACCCGTGCAGCGTCTTTGACGCGCCGTCGGGAATGTGTTTCATCCTGATACGGCGCGGATGTCCGTCACTTGATAACTCGACGGCACAGACGACAAACATCTTTCCAACCGGGCTGCGCCCACCCTTTGGCCGGTCCTCGGGATCATGCCGGGACCGGAACGGCATCTCTGTTTCATCGATTTCGACAAGGTCTTTTAGGGGGTTGCGGTCAGGGTTGACCATCGACCGCCGCAGCTTTTGCAAGAGGAGGTCGCCGAGAAGCGCCATCGGTCCGAGCGACGATGGCGACCCGTCTTGTAGCTGCCAAGGCCAAGTTGCGCCTGAAGTTGCAGCGCTGACATGCCGTTGGAATGGCTGGTGATGATGTGCGCGGCAAGAAACCAAATTCGCAACGGCAAATGGCTGCTGTGCATTACCGTGCCAGCCGTCACGGATGTCTGCCGTGCGCAACCGGCACATTCCCAAGTCGCGCGATTTCGCTTTAACGGCCAGCCCTTGCAGGTGCCACAGGAAGGACAGACGAAGCCCTCAGGCCAACGATGTTCCACCAGATAATGCGAACACGCTTCCTCATCAGAAAACCTGGCGTCGAACGCGGGGCGGGACATGGGTTTGTCGTTTTTCCATCTGGCTGGCATGGGAAGAACAATACCAGAACATTCTAGATTGGCAAGCCGCTTCGCACTACATCAGGTGCCGCCGGAGCAAAGGGGATAAGCCTTCGATCTCAACATGAGATCACTGAATTGACGTGGAAAGTAAGCGCTGTAAAAGAGTGGCTTCAACCATGAAGAGAAATAAACTCCACATGACACAGGCGCCCCGCATTGTTTGGTTTAAACGAGATCTGCGGATCAATGACCACGCCCCGTTGCTTGCCGCGTCGCGGACAAACGCACCCATCATACCGCTTTACATTGTTGAGCCTGAATATTGGCATCAACCCTTCGCATCTCGTCGCCATTGGCATTTTATCCACGATTGCCTTTGTGATTTAGACAGTGGTTTGGCTGAGTTGGGTCAACACCTTGTTGTAAAGGTTGGCGACTCTTGTGACGTGATCAAAAAACTTCATTTAGATCACGATGTAAGCCACGTGTACGCACACGAAGAAACAGGAAACCTATGGACATATCACAGAGATATAGCCGTTCAGAAACTGTGCCAGAACCACCGCATTGCACTGCATGAAGCACCCACTAACGGGGTTGTCCGGCGGCTGCGCAGTCGAGATGACTGGTCCAAAATCCGAAACGCACGCATGGCTAAAAAGATACTGCCAAAACCAAATACGCTAAATTCATTTCCGCCGTGCAGTTCAGATACCCTACCTGATAAAAATGACCCGATCTTTGGCAATGTACCTATTGGCAAGGTGCAAAAGGGCGGTCGAAAACAAGCGGTTGCTGATCTGCGCAGTTTTTTAAATCACCGATCTCGCCAATATCTGTACCATATCTCAGCACCTGATTCATCTGAGTTCCACTGCTCTCGCCTCTCCGCTCACCTTGCATGGGGCACCTTATCTGTGCGTGAGGTGGCGCAATCTATCGTGAAACGCCGTGCCCAGTTATCGCCTGACGAAAACAAAAGCTTTGGGCGCAATCTTACGGCTTTTGGCTCTCGCTTGGCATGGCGCTGTCACTTTATTCAAAAAATCGAAGATCAACCTGAAATAGAAACGCACTGCATGCACCCTGCATTCGAAGGGCTACGTGTAGGCGAACACAATGATCTACATTTTCAAGCATGGGCGAGCGGTCAAACTGGGTACCCTTTCGTTGATGCCTGTATGCGCAACCTGACTGCAGAAGGCTGGATCACCTTCCGCATGAGAGCAATGCTGGTAAGCTTCGCCAGCTATCAACTATGGCTCGATTGGCGCGTTACGGGCGAACATCTGGCACGGCTGTTCACAGATTATGAGCCCGGGATTCATTATAGCCAGCTGCAAATGCAATCAGGTGTAACAGGTATCAACACGATGCGCGTTTATAATCCGATCAAACAATCGATGGAGCATGATCCAAAAGGCACTTTCATTCGAAAGTGGGTGCCTGAGCTCAAGAGCGTTCCGGATGAGTTCATTCATGAACCCTGGAAATGGGAAAAGACACTGATCGACGATCGTGATTTTACGCTTGGGCAGGACTATCCTGCCCCACTTGTTGATCAAGCTGTTTCTGCGAAGGCTGCAAAACAACAGATCTCTGCCATACGGAAAAACCAGGACTTTGGGGTCGCGGCAAACGCCATTTTCCTCAAACTAGGAAGTCGAAAATCTGCTTCAAAACGCGGAAAGACGATTAAATTAAAAGATAATACCCAATTATCATTGTTTTAAGGTAAAACTTCAAAACCCAAGAGCAGCCATTGGGGTGCCTGCAGCGAAAGTGTGCTTTTTCCGCACACCACGTTTCAGCCAGAAAAGATGCTGCATAATGCACGAAAGTCCGGTTCGACGGGCTGCACCGCAGCATCCTGAGGTGGACGTGAACGGCAGCAATAGGCCGATAGTGTCATCACACACTGTCTGGCGGGAGGCCTCCCTCGTTTTCAGTGATGGCCGCCCGCTCTTCAAATGCATCGTCCTCATCTGCCATAGCTCTGCGTGCGGGCGCATGTGGCTGCGGCATTTGCGGCAAAGACCCCGGAGTGTATCCGTGCAAAGCTTTATGGCGGCTTTCAGAAACGATAACTGAGGGCACTTCTACTGCGTTTTCAAAGCACGCCATCACCCGCGCGATACCAGCCACATTCATGCCCCCACCCTCGGACGCAGGGCAATCGCGTTTGGCTCATGTTGTTGCCAAGTCACTGAGAATGCTGCGTAAGAAGGTGGTGTCCCAGCCTGCACGTTTGATTTTTATGGAGAGAGAGCCCTTGGATGTGTCACGCCGGAGGACGTCGAGTGCGCGGCGACGTAGAACGGCGATGTTGCCGGGACCGTTGTCTTTCCGATTGCGTGCGGCGTCCTCGCGGAAAGACACATCCAACTGCCAATGAAGGGCATTTTCGATGGCCCAATGGTCGCGGACAGCGGCCAACAGCACCTCAGGTGTGGGAACCCAAGACAGCGCGAAGTAGCGGGTCTCTGAGGTCACCTTTCCGCCCGTCTCTCTGGTCGCCTCGATGCGACCGAACCCCTTGAGGCCAGGGAATTCGTGGTATTCTGCCAATGCCTTAGCCGATACCACAACCGCCTTACGGGTTTCTTTTCTTCCATGGCCGGTATTTTCCGTAACGGCTGTTGGATCGCTTTTGTGCCCCTTGCTGAAACATCCACGGGCGTCAGACAACAGGGATTCCTGGTTACCCTTGAGGGCGAGGCACCAATCACCGCCGCCTGCGTTGATTGCGGCAACCGTGCGGCGGTTGCAATGTAATGCATCACCGGTGACCACCTTGCCCCGCAGATCGATCAACCCAAGCGCCTCTATGGCCGCGCTGAGTTCTGTGCCTCAGTCGGCAGGTACTGTCGCCAACGTCAGGCGCAGCCGCGAGGCATAGGCTGAGACATCATGCGGGTCCGTGCGCTTTCGCCCGGGTCGCGCGCACCCCGTAACGCTTTGCCGTCAATCGCGATGATATCACCGTCTTTGAGGAGCTTGGTCACATCGGCAAGTACCTTACTGAAGGCCGCATCGAGTGCCTTCGGGTCGATGATCCGGAAGACCTCCGAGAAGGTATCATGCGATGGAATGGCATGCTTGAGTTTCAGGAAGTTCCTGAAAAAGCTCTCTTTTGCACGGCCAAATGCGGCCATCTCGGCGCAGGAGGTCGATCCACATAAGACCGACACGAAGGCGATAACGAGCAGTTCACCAAGGTCGTGGCGCACGTTACTGGCGCGCGGATCAGGAACTTCGTCGAAGGCGGATAGAAAAATATGCATGGCGATGAGCACCCGATGAGAACAACCACCCATCCAGAATCCATCCCGCCATCACCTGCAAGAGCAATCCTTTACTCACTCAGTTCCAAACACGATTCCCCTGCACTCGGACGAACGACACGCCAGAATGTTTTGCAATTGAACCCAGCGATCACTTGCTCCCCAGTCCCTCGAACCAACCAGCCGTGCTCCACAAGTTTTTTGACGCAGGTGTTTAATGTATTCCCGTCACGCAGGTGACCCCTCCGTGCCAATAAGCGTGAGACAATTGACTGGCTAAAGTTTACACTTGAGGGCGTAGGAGAACGAACCCATGGTTATGCCTTCACAATCACCACTTTCGCCAGATGCTGGATCTGGAGCCGTTTTGGCCCCGACGTCGCCTCCCCGCGTTGTTAATACGCCGTTGGCTCCCACAGCGGAACTGACGAGCATCCCGAAGCGACGCAACTTCACCCTCCGTGCCAATAAGCGTGAGACAATTGACTGGCTAAAGTTTACACTTGAGGGCGTAGTAGAACGAACCCATGGTTATGCCTTCACAATCACCACTTTCGCCAGATGCTGGATCTGGAGCCGTTTTGGCCCCGACGTCGCCTCCCCGCGTTGTTAATGCGCCGTTGGCTCCCACAGCGGAACTGACGAGCATCCCGAAGCGACGCAACTTCACAGCCAAATACAAACTGCGCATTCTGGATGAGACGGACCAAGTGGCAGACACTGGCGGGGTTTCCGCCATTCTACGGCGGGAGGGGCTTTATTCCTCTGCACTGACCGATTGGCGCCGTGCGCGGGCGGCCGGCACATTGGGTGCATTGCAGCCAATGCGCCGTGGCCCACAAAAGGCACCTGCCAATCCATTGCAAGCTGAGCTGGCCAAGGCCAACCGTGAGGTGACAGCCTTGCGGCGCCGTCTGGATCAGGCGGAAGCCATCATTGCCATCCAAAAAAAAGTGGCGGGACTTCTGGACGAGATGGAGCAGACGCAAGAGCGCAGCGGCAAATCATGATGGCCGTCGCGATTGCATTGCCCACCGGCAGCGGCTTGACCTCGGCTGTCTGCGCCGCGCTATCATTATCGCGCGCGAGCGTTCTTCGACAGCGTGCGGCGCTGACGGCACCACCACGCACACGCCCACCGCGCGCAGCGTCTTCGCGGGCTCTACCGGAAAGGGAAAGAGACCAGGTATTGCACCACCTGCGCGAACCCCGCTTTGCGGATCAGACGCCCACAGAGGTCTTTGCCACCTTGCTGGATGAAGGCACCTATCTGTGTTCAATCCGCACGATGTATCGGATATTGGCCGCGCAGGGCGAAGTTGGCGAACGCCACCGACAGCGCACACATCCCGTCTATCAAAAGCCTGAACTTCTAGCTGAAGCCCCCAATCAGGTCTGGTCTTGGGACATCACCAAGCTGAGGGGCCCGGTGAAATGGTCCTACTTCTATCTCTATGTCATCCTCGACATCTTCAGCCGCCGCGTTGTTGGCTGGCGCGTCGAGCACGCGGAGAGCGCCAGCCAGTTCAAAGAGCTGTTCATCGACGCGATGGAAAAACACGAGGTTCCACGCGATCAGCTGACATTGCATGCAGATCGCGGTGGGCCCATGAAGGCAAAGACGACAGCCCTGATGCTGGTTGATCTTGGTGTGCTCAAGTCCCACAGTCGGCCCCACACCTCAAACGACAACCCGTTCTCCGAAGCCCACTTCAAAACACTGAAATATCAGCCAGAGTTCCCCAAGAACTTTGAAACCATCGAGCAGGCTCGCGCATTCTGCCGCAGGCTCTTTGCATGGTATAACCAAGACCATCATCACGCCGGGATTGGTCTGATGACGCCCGACCAAATCCATTTTGGGCAGGCCCAAGAAATCTACACCGCGCGACAAGCAACACTAGACGCGGCATTCCTCGCCACGCCCGAACGCTTCGTACACAAACCACCAAAACCGCCTCAAATCCCGACCGCCGTCTGGATCAACCCACCAAAACCAACCGAAGAAACCCAAGCCTAAAGTCCAAAAGCCACTGTCTCAAAGTCGTTGACACGTTCCGCCGCGCCGTAGGAACGGAGCTTGTCGGTGACGAAGATATCGCGCACGGAACGATGACATGATCTATCTGCAGGACAAACATTTGTCGCTCAAAACGCAGCTTCTCTTGGATCATCTAACCGAAGGATTAAGTTAACTCAGAATGCTGTCTCAATGTCTTTGAAAAGGAATATCGTGTGATTGTCAGGGACCATCCGTCCTCTTTTCGACTGTTTTTCGTTATGCAGGGATCAGTTGTGCCCAAAATTCTGGGCAAGATTATTGGCATTGCGCTGTTATCGGTCGTTGTCCTGTTGGTTAATCACTTCGTTGTCACGCTACCGAAAATTTCGATCGGGGCGATGGGAATATTTGGTGTCGCGCTGTCACTCTTCCTCGGGTTTAGGAACAACGCAGCCTATGACCGATGGTGGGAAGCCCGCAAACTATGGGGGTCAATGATCGCTGATGTACGCAATCTTGGGCGGCATATGTGCGTCTTTGTCGGCAAGGGGGAGGAGCGCGAAGCCATCTTGTCTTATGCGGTCGCCTTCGCACATTTGCACCGTGGTTTCTTGCGAGGGGTCGATGTGCGGCCTGAAATTACCAGCTGGGTCGGCGAAGAAAGTGCTGCATCGATGGTCGGGAAGAAGAACCCGGCAGATGCGGCATTGCGATCGATAGCCGACAGAATTGGCGAGCTGATCAAAAAGGACGCGATCAGTGGGTTTGGTCAAATGACTATTTCACAAACGCTGTCCTCGTTGGCTTTCGCGCAGGCCGGATGTGAACGCATTTTGACGACACCTTTGCCATTCGTGTATTCCCTGTTGGTGCGCCGGACGACCTATCTCTATTGCTGGTTGCTGCCATTCGCGTTGATCGATTCCACAGGCTGGTTTGCCCCGATATTTGCGGCTGTCGTGGCCTATGTGTTCTTTGGCCTGCAAGCCGTAACGAACGAGCTGGAACTGCCGTTTCGTAATGTTCAGAATGGGTTACCCGTCGATTCGATGTGTCGCACGATTGAGATTTCGGTGGCCGAAGCGCTGGATCGCAATCCGCCAGACGGCCTGTCCCCAACAAATCATGTGTTGAGTTAGGGTACACATTTCATTTTGTCGGATGTTGTCCCTATCTCCAGTCGGTCCCAACATTCACTTGGTGCCAACATGGCAATTCCGTCGTTCTTCGCTTCAACGGGCCAGAGATACGATACCGCTGCCAGCGAGGGGAATGCTGATGAAGCGCAAGACCCAATTTCTGTGTCCCGCCAAGTCCATCTAAAACACTAACGTCACATCTTTCAGGCAAAGGAGACGCCTCCCGTCAAGACACCTCAGGTACCGTCACGCGCTGGGCTAGTGGTTAATCTCATCTGTGGCAGCTTAGACTCAAGTTTCAAATGCAACACTCAGAGCCCTTTGGGCATAGGATGTTGTGATGGACATACGAAGCAAGCACCTCAGCAGCGAGGACCGTGGCGTGATATTAGCCGAGCATAATAGGGGCAGCAGTCAGCGGTTGATCGGCCAGCTTTTGCATCGCCCGGCGAGCACGATCTGCCGTGAGCTGGCGCGAGGTCGGCAGGAAGACGGCAGCTATTGCCCGCAAGCGGCGCGGCAGGCCTATGATGCCCGGCGCGCGCGCTGCCGCCGCAAGCGCAAGCTTGTGGAGGGGAGCGATCTTTATCGTTTCGTTCATGGCAAGCTCGTACATCTGCACTGGTCGCCTGAGCAGATTGCGCAGAGACTGCGTCTCATGAAGCCTGATGATCCATCCGCCCATGTGAGCCATGAGACCATCTATGCCGCGATTTACGCGCAGCCACGTGGCGGGCTGAAGGCGGCGATGATCGAGGCGTTGCGTCAAGCGAAGCCTAAGCGTGGGCTCAAGCGCAGGACAGCGGCGGGCAGTGCTATGGTCCCGGAATCATTGCGCATTATCAATCGCCCTGAAGAGATCGAAGCACGACTGGTACCAGGCCATTGGGAGGGCGACCTCATCAAGGGCGCATTCAATCGCTCGTCAGTGGGGACCTTGATCGAGCGCAAGACACGCTTTGTCATTCTTTGCAAAATGGATGGCAATGGGGCCGAGGCCGCGCTTGACAGCTTCACCCGCCAGATGAGACGACTACCCGCTGATTTGCGCAAGAGCATGACCTATGACCGTGGCTCCGAAATGGCCTGCCATCGTGAATTGGCGCGACGATTGAAAATTGATATCTGGTTCTGCGATCCGCATGCTCCCTGGCAGCGCGGCAGCAACGAGAACACCAACGGACTGCTGCGTCAGTTCATGCCCAAAGGAACTGACCTGAACGGTGCAAGCCAAACATGGCTCAACGACGTTGCAAACCTGATGAACAACCGTCCAAGAAAAACCCTCGGATGGAGAACACCCGCTGAAGCTATGGCCGACGAAATCGTGGCCTTTAAATCAACCGTTGCACTTGATGTTTGAATCCAAGCAGTGCTAATTAGACTGTGTGGCGCTGCGAAAGATACATAAAAGTCATTTTAGATTGCTTGTGACATCCAGAGCGTTAAAGTTTGTAATTTATGGGTCAGAGTTATTGTCAAATCTGGTGTTTGAGTATTATTGGTCATGCGGTGATCTGGTCGGGGTTTGTGGTTTCGATTCCGTCTTTGAACGTGACGCCTGTGATGACTTTTGCGAGGTAGTCAAAGCCGCGTAGCTTCCTCCAATTTTGCTCAGCACATTGCCCCAGTTTGAACATCATGTGCAGCATGCCATCGCGTGACAGGCAGCCCTTTGAACGCTTGGTACGATGCCGGATCGTCGCGAAGGCCGATTCAATTGGATTGCTAGTGCGGATGCTTTGCCAATGCTGCGCCGGGAAGTCGAAGAATGCCATGAGTTCCTCACGATCTTTTTGCAGGCATAGTGTGGCCTTGGGGTATTTGGGTTCGTAGGTTTTGATGAACAGATCGAACGCCTTTTCTGCATCGACTTTGGTCTCGGCCTGCCAGATGTCGTGCAGCGCGGCCTTGGCTTTTGGCTGAGACAGCTTGGGTAAACAATTGAGCACGTTCATCGTTTTGTGTTGCCAACAGCGTTGATGGCGGGTCTCAGGATAGACTTCGTCCATGGCCGCCCAAAACCCCATGGCACCGTCCCCGATGGCCAGTTTGGGCGCATTCATGCCTCGGCTTTTGAGGTTAAGCAGAACCTCGCGCCAGCTCTGCGTGGACTCGCGCACCCCATCCTCAATTGCCAGAAATCGCTTCTTGCCACGGGCAGTTACCCCAATAATAACAAGGGCACAGAGCTTGTCATCCTCGCCCCGAAGGCCGCTGTGAACGCCGTCGGCCCAGATATAGACGATGGGCTCGTCATCTAACTCAGCGCCTTTCCAAGCCTCGTATTCATTGGCCCAATCGCGTTTTAAACGCGAAACCGTATTAGCCGACAAGCCAACGGCATCTGGGCCCAGAAGAACCTTGAGGGCGGGAGCCATCTCGCCGCTGGAGATCCCTTTGAGGTAAAGCCATGGCAAGGCCGCTTCCAGCGTCTTCGTGCGACGCACATAGGGCGGCACCAGGGCAGACCGGAATGTCACCGGTGTGCCGTCCTTGGACCGAACCTTTGGAATGCGCACGCTCACAGGGCCAATGCCCGTTTGAAACGGGCGGGCCGGATGATGTCCATTACGCACGACTGCCGCGTGACCGGCATCGGTGCGTAAGCCGGTAAATTGCGCCAAATAACTGACAAGCTCAGCCTCAACTGCTGTCGCGATCAATTGTTGTGCTCCCGTTTTCAGCAACTCCGTCAACGCGTCCGTCATCTCGTCTCGACGCGCAAAATCAACAATGTTAGTAGTTCCCATGGTGGTGTATCTCCTTTGGTTGGGCTGCTGTCTTCCAACAACAATTCAACCAGATACGCCGCCAACCTTCAAACCACTCAAACACCAGATTCAGTCATAGCTCTATGGGTCATACATCCACTAAAAATCCTACAGAAGACTGATTGGGGATGCTAAATTCATACAAGTCAGTCATTAGTTTGAGCCGCGAACATATACACCTTAGCTGATAACAAGGAGATGTTAGATGAGAAAACAAATCGTTCAAGGATGGAATTTTATATTTAATGCTGAAGTAAGTCCGCTTCGTCACATTTCCGATGTTGCTGTGCGCCATTATGTTTTGCAGGCTCTTGCGCTAATGTGGGCCGTAACTTTTGCCGTTGCAATCGGAAGCTATACCCTGCTGGCAGCAAGCATTATTGGTCATTCTGTCTTGATAGCCGCAGCAGCAATCACGGTAGCAACGTATACTACCGCCGCGAAAAAACCGACGTTATTTGCGCGTGGATCAGGTCGCAGTCGTGACGGTGAACACGATTAAGCGTTCGTTATCTAAAAATGAACTACCCAGACGGTAACCTTAGCCAGAGCTATGACTGAATCTGGTGTTTGAGTGGTTTGAAGGTTGGCGGCGTATCTGGTTGAATTGTTGTTGGAAGACAGCAGCCCAACCAAAGGAGATACACCACCATGGGAACTACTAACATTGTTGATTTTGCGCGTCGAGACGAGATGACGGACGCGTTGACGGAGTTGCTGAAAACGGGAGCACAACAATTGATCGCGACAGCAGTTGAGGCTGAGCTTGTCAGTTATTTGGCGCAATTTACCGGCTTACGCACCGATGCCGGTCACGCGGCAGTCGTGCGTAACGGACATCATCCGGCCCGCCCGTTTCAAACGGGCATTGGCCCTGTGAGCGTGCGCATTCCAAAGGTTCGGTCCAAGGACGGCACACCGGTGACATTCCGGTCTGCCCTGGTGCCGCCCTATGTGCGCCGCACGAAGACGCTGGAAGCGGCCTTGCCATGGCTTTACCTCAAAGGGATCTCCAGCGGCGAGATGGCTCCCGCCCTCAAGGTTCTTCTGGGCCCAGATGCCGTTGGCTTGTCGGCTAATACGGTTTCGCGTTTAAAACGCGATTGGGCCAATGAATACGAGGCTTGGAAAGGCGCTGAGTTAGATGACGAGCCCATCGTCTATATCTGGGCCGACGGCGTTCACAGCGGCCTTCGGGGCGAGGATGACAAGCTCTGTGCCCTTGTTATTATTGGGGTAACTGCCCGTGGCAAGAAGCGATTTCTGGCAATTGAGGATGGGGTGCGCGAGTCCACGCAGAGCTGGCGCGAGGTTCTGCTTAACCTCAAAAGCCGAGGCATGAATGCGCCCAAACTGGCCATCGGGGACGGTGCCATGGGGTTTTGGGCGGCCATGGACGAAGTCTATCCTGAGACCCGCCATCAACGCTGTTGGCAACACAAAACGATGAACGTGCTCAATTGTTTACCCAAGCTGTCTCAGCCAAAAGCCAAGGCCGCGCTGCACGACATCTGGCAGGCCGAGACCAAAGTCGATGCAGAAAAGGCGTTCGATCTGTTCATCAAAACCTACGAACCCAAATACCCCAAGGCCACACTATGCCTGCAAAAAGATCGTGAGGAACTCATGGCATTCTTCGACTTCCCGGCGCAGCATTGGCAAAGCATCCGCACTAGCAATCCAATTGAATCGGCCTTCGCGACGATCCGGCATCGTACCAAGCGTTCAAAGGGCTGCCTGTCACGCGATGGCATGCTGCACATGATGTTCAAACTGGGGCAATGTGCTGAGCAAAATTGGAGGAAGCTACGCGGCTTTGACTACCTCGCAAAAGTCATCACAGGCGTCACGTTCAAAGACGGAATCGAAACCACAAACCCCGACCAGATCACCGCATGACCAACAATACTCAAACACCAGATTTGACAATAACTCCCTTAGCCATCCCAACGCAGTATTAGTCAGACGCAATAGATAGCCCCTACCTGAGCAAATCAGAAGTTGACCTGAGGTCTTCCCAAACTACTTAAAAATTGTAATTTCCAAGTACCCCAGCCGATAACGGGTTTTTGTCAGTTTTGATGTGAGTCTCAAAGCGTATTCACCAAGACTTACTGGCGGATAGTGAGGTCGTCTCCGAGCGCCGTGTTGCGAGAATAATGAAGGAACACAAGGTGTCCCCGCTTCTTCGCAAGCGTAGAAAGCCAATCACAACGGACAGCAATCATAAGCTGAAGCCATCCCCAAACTTGTTGGAACAGAAATTCCACAGCCAGACGCCTAATGCCGTTTGGCTGGCGGATATCACCTATATCGACACGGACGAAGGCTGGCTTTATCTGGCTGGCGTGAAGGACATAGCCACGCGTGAGATCGTCGGTTGGGCGATGGAGGATCACATGCGTGCGGAGCTTTGCTGCGCCGCCCTCGAGATGGCTCTGGGACGCAGAGGCCCGGTTCCGGGATTGATACACCACTCCGATAGGGGCGGCCAATATGCTGGCGGGGACTATCGCAAGCTGATCAAAAAGGCGAAACTCACTCAATCCATGAGCCGCAAGGGCCAATGCCTCGACAATGCGCCGATGGAACGCTTCTTTGCTTCATTGAAAAAGGAGATGGTTCACCAGCGGCGCTTTAGAACACACGCTGAGGCCAAGGCCGCCATCTTCGAATACATTGAGGTCTTCTACAACCGCCAGCGCCGTCATTCAGGCGTCGGCTACAAAACGCCAAAACAGGCTTTCGAAGATATGACTTGGAAAATGGCAGCATAGGGTCAATAAGCAAACTGTCCGGAAAACGGGACGAAGTTCACACCAGGATCCTGCAATATACAAGGCAGCTTTCAACCACGGCCAATTGGTTAGAGCTCTTCTGCGTTACCACACACGCTCGAACGCGTGGGATAACGCAGTGGTGTAGCCACGAGCCCTCGAACAAAAGCCATGCCCCCTAACACCATTCAAATAGAGATTGCTTCGTTGGAGTGTTTAGGGCGTCTGCGCCATACTGTCGCCATACAATGATCTGGAGGTGAAATTGCCGTGATCGATCTTATTTGCTAACGAAGATATATCAATTTGGAGTCGCGAAAATGCGCAAATTACTTATGACAGCAGCTCTGCTCATTGGATCCGCTGTTCCAGCCTTTGCTGAAACCATCGAAATCCAGTTACTAAACGAAA
The DNA here is from genome assembly GCF_000155735.2 of Octadecabacter arcticus 238. Classification (GTDB taxonomy): domain Bacteria; phylum Pseudomonadota; class Alphaproteobacteria; order Rhodobacterales; family Rhodobacteraceae; genus Octadecabacter; species Octadecabacter arcticus. The sequence goes on along the minus strand of NC_020908.1, from coordinate 1,606,135 downwards.
ATGAGGCTGGTGATCGTATGGTCTTCAGCCAAGAGCTGATCCGCGCCGAAGTTGGCGATGTGATCAGGTTTATAGCAACTGATAGGTCCCACAACGCGCAATCCGTAAAAGATGCGATCCCCGAAGGACAAGAAGCCTTTAGGGGAAGAATGAATCAGGACGTTGAGTACATCGTAACTGAGACAGGCTTGACGGCAGTCGTCTGCCAACCTCACGAGAGCATGGGCATGGTGGCTTTGATTGTCGTTGGGGATGATCTCAGCAATGCCCAAGATATTCTTGATGCGCGTATTCGTGGGGCGGGCAATGACAAGATAGTGGCGCTTATCGAAGAGGCCCGAGCGGCTCAATCTTAACGCCAATCATCGAAGCCTTGATGAAAAATAATGGGGCTGAATGGCAGATGTCTGTTCTGCATTGTCTTGCCATACGTACCTGAAGCCCAAATATCTCTTCAGGTCATTGGACAAAATGAGGGCAACCCTACTCCTCCACGGTCCATCACGACCTAGCAGGAAAAGATCCAACCCTCGCCGTTGTCTTGCGCTGTACGCGATTGCAGTAAAAGGCAACGGCACCCGTATCGCTAAACAGCCACATACTGGATAAGACAATCCAGACACGAGAGCCCCACTCCTCGAACTGATCTTTCAGCCTGAACGTTTCTGGGCAGTCCATGAATGTCAGAAATGCTCTGAACACGTCGCACTTTAACAACAACAAGAACCTAAACTTGCACTCTCAAAATTTACCGTGAGTTGCATGCAACGGGGTGCGCATTTCCCCTGTGTAAAAAGAGCCTCGGAAGGACCCAAACACTTCAAGCTTGCGCGTTTTATTCTGCCACAAAGGGTGAGAAGGAGACTTTCGCCGCTGTGTCCACCGATGATTGCAATGCGAACAAATTATGAGTTCTCTGTGGTGGCGCCAAGGGCTGTTTTCTTGGTGGTGCAAATTTATGCATGGGTTAAGCTGTGCAAAACTTCAACCCATAAGAAGCAACCCCTCATTTCTCTATTCAACCAACCAGTGCAATTTAATCGCCAAAGGCCACACAAATGAATGCAATCACCAAACTCTCAGTTAATGCTAACACCACCCCAGACACCAACGACCTAGACGGCTGGGTTGTCGTTGACGGAAATCCGACAATGCGTACTTGGGCTTTACATACGAACTCGGACGGCACCATGCTATCGGGCGTGTGGGAAGCAACACCTGGCACCTACCATGCAACATACACAGCTTATGAATTCGTCCACATGATCTCTGGCCGCATCGTAATTACACCAGATGGCGGAACGTCTGTAACGGTTCGGGCCGGCGATGCCTTCGTTGTAGAAGCTGATTTCAAAGGGACATGGAAAATTGAAGAGCCAGTGCGCAAGCACTTTGACTTTAAGCTATAGCAGACATCCTCACACGGTACCGCATCAGGCATTTTGGGCTCTTGAACTAAGGCCAGACCAAGTACGTCGCAATCAAACTTAGAGGATGACACATGAGCACTTTCGATGAGGACTTGTTCCTCAAGGGATTAGAGCAGCGAAAAGCGACACTCGGCTCGGAGTATGTCGAGAAAAATCTGGCCGCTGCGGATGATTTCACGCGGCCATTTCAGGAAGCGATGACCGCATGGTGCTGGGGCTTCGGGTGGGGCGATGATGTGATCGACGCGAAGACCCGTTCTATGATGAACTTATCAATGATTGGCGCACTTGGGAAAATGGCCGAATGGGAAACCCATTGCCGTGGAGCGATAAACAACGGCGTCTCAAAGGAAGAAATTCGTGCAATCATCCACGTCATAGGCATTTATTGTGGCGTCCCGCAGGCGCTTGAGTGCTTCAGGGTCGCAGGCAAAGTATTCGAGGATATTGCTTAGAGCCCGATTTAAAACTATTTGAGTGAGTTAATTATTTTGTGATTCTGTTCGGTTGTGAAGCTGAATGGAGATCACAATGTCTTGGACTGAACTCACCCGCCGTCAACACGACCGAAAAGGCGATAAATACGCAAGCGATATGAACGATACGGAATGGGCGTTGATAGCGCCTTCAATGCCGCCACCCAAGACAACTGGTCGGCCCCGTACAACATGTTTACGCGAGGTGGTCGACGCGCTCCTCTACATTGCAACAACCGGATGCCAATGGCGGATGTTACCGAACGACTTCCCGCCAGTTTCAACGGTTCGGGGCTATTTCTACGCGTGGCGCGATGACGGGGTGCTTGATGAGATAAACCAGAAGCTGGTCGAAGCCGCGCGTCTGGCCGAGAACCGCAAAGCCCAGCCAACGGCAGGGGTCATCGATAGCCAGAGCGTCAAAACCACTGAAAGCGGCGGTATTAAGGGCTATGATGCGGGCAAACGGATCAAGGGCCGCAAGCGCCACATCGTAACCGACACGGTTGGATTGCTGATAGGCTTGGTGGTCCACAGTGCCGGAATTCAGGACCGCGACGGCGCACCCGATGTGCTTAAAATTATCGCCTCGCGCTATCCATCATTGCGACATGTATTTGCGGATGGCGGGTATGCAGGACCCAAACGGAGGGACGCGCTAAAGGCCCTCGGCCGATGGACCGTCCAGATCGTCAAACGCTCTGACACCGCGGAGGGATTTGAAGTTCTGCCGCGGCGGTGGGTCGTCGAGCGCACCTTCGCCTGGCTGAACCGATGTCGCCGCCTATCGAAAGATTGGGAGAAATCCATCGCAAGCGCAGAGGCTTGGATCCTCATCGCGCATATCAGACGCGTCACACGGCATCTCGCAAGGAATTGAGAACATTCAGTTAGTTTTGAATCAGACTCTTAGAGCTGAATGGTCGATGCCTAGTGATTTTGCGTCACCCGTAAAGTCCATAACTCCCACGAGTATGGAACCGGGGCGCCGCTGATGATCAATACAAGCAAATCACGCAACTAGAATTTGGCATGACCCGATTGCGGACATTCCTGCTCGTTGCAGGATCATCTACGAGGGCTTAATCCTGCCATTCGCCGTGGACAAGACAAAGATAGGCTCAGGGCCGTTCACGTCGATCTGGCAGTAGGGGCTTCCGGCAAGATTATGCTGCGTCGCCGCATGTCTCAACCCATTCTAATCTTGCTATAAAACTGATGTAAGCAGGCTCTTCTCCGCTTTGTTGAGTAAGAAAAGATTCCGACCATCAAGTAACCTGTTGATATGTTAGGTTTCTGACAACTTTTCATAGGGCAGGTATATGACCATCGACATCTCGCAACATATTTTACGCCTGAAGGGGCAACGTGTAAATGAAATTGAGCTGGCTGAAGACTGTGCGAAGGTTATTGTTCAGTGCAGTCGGGATGCCCGCAGGAGCGCTATAGACCCTGCAACCGGCAAGAAGGGTAGCATCAACCAACATATTCGCCGACAAGTAAACGACATCCCGTTTTTTGGGTATCCTTGTGTGATTGAGATTGAGCTAGCGCAGGTTTTTATTAGCAAGGGTGAGCGCCGCATTGAGGCGTGTCCTTCTGTTGATAAAGGGTGCCGTTTCACCCATCGATTTTGCCATCTTATCAGTGGATTGTGCCGTCATTTATCCATTCTGGCTGTCTCCAGGCATTTAGGTATACGATGGGAGACGGTAAAGAATATCGACAAGGCATACCTGATGGAAACGCTCCCTGCGCTTGATCCCGCACAGCTTGCTGGCTTGGAATACATTGGTGTCGATGAAGTGGCCCGGGCGAAAGGTCATGACTATATGACGGTGGTCTACGATATGGTCGGAGGGCATCTGATCTGGGTGGAAGCCGGTCGAACTGCCGAAGTTTTTTCAAGGTTTTTGAAACAGCTGCAGCCAGATACAGCCCATAAAATAAAGGCCGTGTCGATGGATATGGGGCCTGCCTACCAAAAGGCTGTCAGGGAGTCCTTGCCGATGGCCGACATCGTATTTGACCGTTTCCACGTCATGAAAAACTACAGCAAGGCTATCCATAATCAGGGTCCCTTCGCGAATTGTGTGGGTAGGCCTGCGATGGCCTTTTGATGCTGTCACCAGATGTTGTGGTCGCGAGGTGAGGCGCGTCTAGCGCGTAGACCTCACATATCGCAGCGCCTGACGCGCCGGATCTGTTGGCGTCTGCGATGTCGCAAGGTAGAATATAGTTCCCACAGATCAGAAGATGGAGGGGAACCATGGGGCCCGAGACAAACTTGTTTACGATTGCGCTTGGTCTGCAAGCGCCCTGGAGCGTTTCCGACGTGCGCTTCGATACCAAGGCAAAGGAGATCCACTTCGAGATCCGCTTCAAGCCTGGCACCCGGTTTGCCTGCCCGTCCTGTGGCGCGGCCGATCAGCCGGTCCATGACACGCGGCCCCGGACCTGGGAGCATCTGCGCTTCATTGAGCACAAGGCTTTCATCCACGCCTCCGTTCCCCGTGTTGCCTGTAGCGCATGCGGCAAGACAGGGCAGATCACGGTTCCCTGGGCGCGCAGTGGCAGCGGCTTCAGCCAATTGTTCGAGGCCTTCGTGATCGCTCTGGCCAAAGAGATGCCGGTGAAGGCCATAGCCGATCTTCTCGAGATCGGGGACGACCGGTCATGGCGCGTGCTTGACCACTACGTCCCGGCTGCGCGCGAGCTGGAGGACTTCAGCGACGTGACGGCTGTCGGGATCGACGAGACAGCAGCGCGGCGCGGCCACAATTACATCACCCTGTTCCATGATCTCAAGGCGGGAAGACTGCTCTTTGCCTGTGAAGGCCGCGATGCGGGCACGGTCAAGACTTTCACTGCAGACCTCCGTACCCATGGTGGCGATCCGGACGCCATCACTGCCGCCTGCATCGACATGAGCAGGGCCTATATTGCTGGTATCGGTCGGCATCTGCCGAACGCGGCCATCACCTTCGACAGGTTCCACGTCATCCAGCTGGCCAACGCCGCGCTGGAAGAAGTCAGGCGTGCTGAGGTGCGCGCAGAGCCCGCCCTGAAACGAAGCCGATGGATGTGGCTCAAGGACAAAAAGAAGTGGACCAAAAAACAGATTGCACAGCACCACACGCTATCACGCATGCAGCTGAAGACAGGGCGCGCCTTCCGCTTGAAGGAAGCGCTGCGCGACATCTTTGCAGCGGCGACCACGCGCGCCGAGGCCGAAGAGCGGCTCACCGCATGGTTCCGATGGGCGCGCCGCAGCAAGCTAGCGCCCTTCAAGAAGCTCGCCCTGACCCTGAAAACCCACTGGTATGGTATCCTTAACAGCTTTGAAAGCGCCCTGAGCAATGGCTCAGTTGAGGCCATCAACGGCTTAATCCAAGCCGCCAAGGCGCGCGCCAGAGGATATCGAAAACCACGCAACCTCATCCTCATGGCCTATCTGATCTCTGGCAAACTCAGCCACCTGCAAGCGTCGCCCTACACCACAACATCTAGGGCTATCGTTGAGTGACCGGAAAACAAACTACCCACACAAATCGCGAAATAGCCATAATCAGCGTCGCCTTGAGTTCAGGAAGGCCGATCCAAGTGGTAAAGAGTTGATGAAGGGCACGCATTATCTGTTGCTCAAAAATGCGGATAAGTTGAATGAAAAACAAAGTAACAAGCTGCAAACGTTGCTGGAGAGCAATAGCAACCTGAATACGCTTTACGTCTTAAAAGAACAGCTTCAGGCTCTGTGGAGCGCCCCATCATTTGAGGGGATGTCAGAGCAACTGGAAAATTGGTGCCTGATCGCAGATCAGTCACACATGCTCTATCTGAAAAAGTTCGCAAAATCCCTAAGAAAACATTGTGTGGGCATATGCAACTACGCGAAACACAAGCTGACAAGCGCCAGGATAGAGGCTGGTAATGTCAGTATAGGAATGATCCGCAAACGAGCCAGGGGCATCAGGGATACCGAATACTTCAAACTCAAAATTAGACAATCATCCATCCCAGATAATCAATCTATGTTCGTAACTCCCAAGCACCCCAGCCGATAACGGGTTTTTGTCAGTTTTGATGTGAGTCTCCTTGGCCATTAGGCGCATGAATTTTCTGTTGTGGTCTGAATTTCGTGGCGCTGTGACGATTTCTCTGAATCATTGGTGGAATGGACCAAGTTACTGCTCTTGAACAACTCCTCGCCACGGCTCTGCGCAGGATCGCCGAGTTGGAAGCCGCGTTGGCGAGCATGGCGCAAGAGAATGCGGATCTGCGGCGTCAGTTGACCAAGAACAGCAGTAATAGCAGCAAGCCGCCTTCGAGTGATGGGTTGAAGAAGCCGGTACCGCGTAGCCTGCGTGGTAAGTCCGGTAAGAAAAGTGGTGGTTAAGTTGGCCACCGAGGCGACACCCTACGTCAGACAGCAACGCCTGACTTTGTGGAGCGACATGAGGCTGAGGCCTGTGGCACCTGTCAGCATGGCTTAACGGCTGGGATGATCAAGGCGGTGGAGAGGCGTCAGGTTTATGACATACCGGTGCCACGTCTGGAGGTCACAGAGCATCAGGCAGCGATTTATTGTTGTGGCTATTGCCGAGCCACGACGACAGCCACCTTTCCCGATGGCGTGAATACACACGTGCAATACGGTAAGCGCATTCGGGCGGCGGCGGTCTACTGCAATGTTCAGCAGCTGATCCCCGAGGATCGGGTCTGCCAACTCCTGCGTGATTTGTTTGGTGCCACCAGCCTATGCGCGGCCAGCGTGACCAACTGGGTGAACGGCACAGCGCGTACCTTGGGTGGCGTCGTCGAACACATTCTGGCCCGGCTCAATGAAGGCGGCGTTCGGCATCTGGATGAGACCGGACTTCGTGTTGCTGGTAAGCTGCACTGGCTGCACTCAATCAGCGATCTCGCCTTCACGCATTATCGCATCAGCGCCAAGCGCGGTGCTGTTCCATCCTTCCTGACCGGCGGGACAATTGTTCATGACCACTGGAAGTCCTATTACGCCCATATGAGTGGGGTGGACGCGCACGCCCTGTGCGGGGCGCATCATTTACGGGAACTCAAGGCCATCGAAGAAATCGAAAAGGAGCCGTGGGCGTGCGCGATGAGCGTGCTGCTCAACAGCGCCAATCAGCTCAAGTGCGCGGCTCAGGGGCGAGGCGAGACCGAACTCCCCACGTCGGTTCACCACGGCATCCTCACCAAATACATGGCGATCCTCACCGAGGGCCTCGCCTTCCATGAGCGACAAGACCCACTGGCTAGACGCACTGGTGCGCGAGGCCGAAAAGCCAGGCGGCCAGGCCATAACCTTCTGGTCCGCTTGCGCGACTACCGTGATGACGTCCTAAGGTTCCTTACGGACTTCACAGTTCCCTTCACCAACAATCAGGCCGAACGGGACCTGCGCATGATGAAGTTGCGCATGAAAATCTCGGGAACTTTCCGCACCCTCGAGGGCGCGCAGGTCTTCGCTGACATCAGATCCGTCATCTCGACGGTCAGAAAACACGGGGGCAATATCCTCGAAACACTCACCCTATCACCACAACAGATCATCGCTCGGCTCTAACGTCGCAAGGGCAACACAAAACCCGATATCCGATGGGGTCCTTGGGAGTTACCTATGTTCTATTTGAAATCCTAGAATAACTCAACAAAGCGGAGAAGAGCCTGTAAGCAACACGTCATCATCAGTAGAAACAAGATTATGGCACGTACAATACAATGATTAACATCAACATGTGCATGATTGACTCTCCTGTGTGGGATATCAACGGCCAGAGCGGAAAAATGCCTACACCTGCGCTTCTCAGCGTCGCGCGAAACTTTGCCCAGAAATCCAGCCGACGATCCAACCGCCAAGATGCGCTTCCCAGGCGAGGCCGCCCGACAGCAGCACGAAAATTAAGATGTTGGACGCAACCAGTCCCAGAAAGGCCATGACGACAGGCCTGACCGGGAGTTTCGATCGCCGCCGCATACGATAATCCATAGCCTGCCAGAGCCCTATTAGCCCAAATACCGCCCCGGACGCTCCGATCATCGGTGCACTACTGGACGATATCAGTCCGAAGCATGCCGCGCCCCCGACAGCCGAGAGAAACAACACCAACACCGTTTTGGCGACCCCAATATGGATTGAGACGAACTTTCCCAGCGACAAAAGGATGACACTGTTCATCGCTAGATGCATAAACCCACCGTGCAGAAAGGCGTGTGTAACGAACATCAGAGCTATTTGGCCCGGGTAAACTGGCGGCAGAGCGCCGGATAAGACCGGCTGCCAGAATGCTCCGAGCACTAAGGCTGGCCAGCGTAGGTTATCTGTTCCAATTATGCCGGATGAGGAAAAGCTCAGCACCAGTTCGATCGCGACCATAACACCTACAATCATCCAAAGGAACATAGGCGCTCCGGTCGGAGGCGACTGGCGAAGCGGTTGTTGGTTTCTTGGATATGTAGAATTCATGATTTGCATCTAATCCTTCACCTAGAGATAGCCAAGGTCGCAGCATCGGTTCTGGTCGGGTAGTTTTCCTACACATCACGGACGTCGTCTGATGACGCTCTCAACTATCCGTCACTGCAGCCCAATGAACCTGCCTCTAGGCCAAAAGCAGGCCGGTATTGTTGCTCCCTTTAGGGTCCAATTGCAGCAAACTGTCCACAACCGTTGTATTTTCCACGCTGCCTTACCACATCTGGATTGACCAAGGAGTAACACATGCGCTTTCTGAATTTGCTCAGGCTGGCGCTTGTTGCCGCCCTGTTTTGTCCCACACTTAGCTTTGCTGAGGGCACCATGATTGAATTTCCAGTATCTGAACCCGCCCGTTGGGATTACTTCAGCGATCAGGTTATGGGCGGCGTATCAGAAGGCAGGGTGGCATTCGAGATGGTTGATAATCAGCCCGTCTTGCGATTGACTGGCCGCGTTAGCACGGCCAACCGAGGCGGTTTTATTCAGGCCCGTACCGAGCTGGACGCACCGTTGTCTGACACAGCGCAAGGTATCGTTTTGACTGTGCGCGGCAACGCCCAACCCTACTACCTACACCTCAGAACAAAGTGGACTGTCTTGTCTTGGCAATTGTATCAGGCCAAATTTGAGACATCTGAAACGTGGCGGGAGGTGCGCGTTCCGTTCGAGGCCTTCGAGCCTTACGGTAGACTTTTGCGCCAGTCCTTCAAGATTTCAGATGTGCGCAGTATTGCCATTGTTGCCTTCGGACGAGACCACGACGCCGACCTGTCTGTGCGAGCTATCGGGGTCTATTGAGACAAAGGAAACTATCTTTTTTAAGGGCCCAAAAATGAGGGTGCGAAAATTCCACCCTCGAATAGCAGATTTGCATAGGTGCCCCGCAATACTTGGATTCAAACATCAAGTGCAACGGTTGATTTAAAGGCCACGATTTCGTCGGCCATAGCTTCAGCGGGTGTTCTCCATCCGAGGGTTTTTCTTGGACGGTTGTTCATCAGGTTTGCAACGTCGTTCAGCCATGTTTGGCTTGCACCGTTCAGGTCAGTTCCTTTGGGCATGAACTGACGCAGCAGTCCGTTGGTGTTCTCGTTGCTGCCGCGCTGCCAGGGGGCGTGCGGATCGCAGAACCAGATATCTATTTTCAATCGCCGCGCCAATTCCGGATGGCAGGCCATTTCGGAGCCACGGTCATAGGTCATGCTCTTGCGCAAAGCAGCGGGTAGTCGTCTCATCTGGCGGGTGAAGCTGTCGAGCGCGGCCTCGGCCCCATTGCCGTCCATTTTGCAAAGAATGACAAAGCGTGTCTTGCGCTCGACCAAGGTCCCCACTGACGAGCGATTGAATGCGCCCTTGATGAGGTCGCCCTCCCAATGGCCTGGTACCAGTCGTGCTTCGATCTCTTCAGGGCGATTGATAATGCGCAATGATTCCGGGACCATAGCACTGCCCGCCACGTGGCTGCGCGTAAATCGCGGCATAGATGGTCTCATGGCTCACATGGGCGGATGGATCATCAGGCTTCATGAGACGCAGTCTCTGCGCAATCTGCTCAGGCGACCAGTGCAGATGTACGAGCTTGCCATGAACGAAACGATTAAGATCGCTCCCCTCCACAAGCTTGCGCTTGCGGCGGCAGCGCGCGCGCCGGGCATCATAGGCCTGCCGCGCCGCTTGCGGGCAATAGCTGCCGTCTTCCTGCCGACCTCGCGCCAGCTCACGGCAGATCGTGCTCGCCGGGCGATGCAAAAGCTGGCCGATCAACCGCTGACTGCTGCCCCTATTATGCTCGGCTAATATCACGCCACGGTCCTCGCTGCTGAGGTGCTTGCTTCGTATGTCCATCACAACATCCTATGCCCAAAGGGCTCTGAGTGTTGCATTTGAAACTTGAGTCTAAGATATCTGTTGATAGTTTGGCTCGATGATTGATGCTCTGTTTAAAATGCTGCGCAGTGCATGAATGTCAGAAATGCGAAAGCTGCGCTGCAGAGTTGGTCGATTAGGTGAATGTTCGCAAAGGACCGATGCTTGCAATTGTTATTTCCGCGACGACAGCCTTTGCACAAGAGTTTTCCGATGAGGCGAAGATGCAAATGGAAGCTGCGGGAGCGCGATTGACCGAGGCGACAACCACGGCGGATCGTGTTGCCGCATTGCGTGAAATTGAGGCGATAGCTTCGGCTAACCCTGACGCACCCGACGCGCGACTTCTCGCAACGATGCTGGGCCAACAGGCAATGATCGAGTCTGGTCCGGCGGATTTGGTAGATGCGCTAGGGGTATTGGCCAGCGCTGGCGAGAACACAGATGTTAATACTTATGCCGCAATCATCGGGCCTTTGATGAGTACCGTAGCAGAGATGCAGGAAAATCATACGTTGTTGGGTGCAACCGCGATTGCCTTGGATGACGCGATCAACAACTTGAACGCCGTCGCTGATAAAATCGGACTGCCAAGCATCGCGGACACGATTTCGGAAGCCAGCGGGATAGAGGGGTTAGGGTCCACCGTAACTGATACGTTAGGAAATCTCGCCAAGTTTGCAGAGTTGGTGCGGAGCAACCCCGATGTCGCTGCTATGGATGAAGCTACCGCCAAAGAGTTCGTCGACACTTTCACAAGTCTTATGACTTTGGGCGGGCGTGTGACGATCTCGGCGCCTCTTACTATCGCCGTGCGCGATTCATTGGTGTGGAACCAACAAATGTTCGGAGAATCCGCCAAAGCGTTAAATTTGGTGGCTGACGCGATGGCAACGGGGCACCTTGATCAGGAGGCCTACGGAGAAATTAGTGATCGCCTTAACGTTTTGTCCAGAGGGCCATGGGGTAGCGACACTGCCAAGGATGTTCTGAAATCAATTTGTGACGCCATACCATTGTTTGGAAAGTGGTGCGGTGATGCGTTCAAATTAGCAGAGCAGCTTATCGGGGGTGAATGTGGCGCGATCAGCTGTGATTGCGAGAACGTCGGCGGCGGCATAATGCGCGGGCCTCTACTAGTCTCTTGCCGGCTACAAGAACAGACGGTGATAGCGCAATGTCGTGCGACTCCGCCGGTTGTCGGGAACTGTGATCCCGGCGCTATGGGGCCTGGCGCTACGAACTGATACGGTCGCTGTTTGAACAGCCGCACCGAAAAAATGCGTCAACCTTTCGGTGACAAGAGCTTACCATATTGGGCTTCCGATAGATGCAAAGTCTGCATAAGTTTATCACTGTCCACCCGTTCGCACACAAACGTTTCAACCGAAATGCGCCATTTCCATTCCCGTCAAAACTAAGATTCCGATCAGTCAGAACCGGAGCGTATCGATCTCCACAATCTCACATAAAAGCGCACGCAGCGAACTCACACTTTGTCCCGCATAGCCGCCTTTCGCCATGCCCTCACCTAAATCTCGACAGCCTGCCCCAACCTTGCGCTTTCCTGTGCGGCGATTCCGATAGCGACTGCTTTGGCGCCGTCGCTCACCGTTACCTCGACACTGCCCTGCCCGCGCACGACCGCGTTAAACCGCTGGTGTTGATAAAACGTCGATCCGTTGTGATCCCCTGCATTCAACAGTGTTGGATCGACAGGAATATCCATCGTAATCGGCCCCTGCGGCGCGCGCGGACTGATGATCAGCTGTGGCACCGGCGCGGGGCCGAGTTTCGCAGGCCAGAACCGGCCCGGACCCGGCACAAGACATTCGATCTTGCCCTTTGGCCCCACCGCACTGATCTCTTCTTGATAACGCGACCCTTCGGCGAACATGCACAGTTCAAGCATCGCCCGCGCGCCACTGTCAAAATCAACGATGACATAGCCGTTGTCCCAAATGTCCGGCGTTTGACCATCGTACGTCTCATCTTTGTGGTTCAGCGCCTGCCCTGCGCTCGCCATCACCCGCACCGGCTCTGCCTTCAGGATCAACCGCATCAGATCAAAGAAATGGCAGCATTTTTCGACCAGCGTGCCGCCCGTGTTGGCGTTAAAGCGGTTCCAGTCGCCAATCTTGGGAAGAAACGGAAAGCGGTGTTCACGAATTGTTAACATGCTGATCCCCCCCGTCGCCTGTTCCGCTTGCTCAATCAACGCGGCAACAGGCGGCATATAGCGGTATTCCATCGCCACCCAGACGGGGTGCGGATACCCCTTGAACAACGCATCCAGCGCGCCCCTTTCGGCAGGGGCGGTATAAAGCGGCTTTTCGCACAGGATCGGCAACGGGCGCTTGCTCACGACCTCGCGCAATTGGCGTGCGTGCAGGTGGTTCGGGCTGACGATCACCACGGCATCTAGATCGCTGAACGCCAGAAAATCGTCCAGCGTGTCTGCCACGACAGCCTGCGCCGCCGCCCCGTCTTTGCCCGCCAAAACCGCACAGCTTTCAGCCAGTTCGCGCACCGGATCATAAACAACCGTGACCCGCCCTTGAGGCAAAAGATTGATGTTGGCGATATGCTCGCGTGCCATCATACCACACCCGATGATGCCGTAGTTTACTATGTCCATGGATCAGTTCTTTCCTAAACGTGAAACGTAATTGATCTGGTTCGGGTCAAACCAAGTTCTTGAAAATTCTACAGTTTCGCCAGTCCGCGTGCGCCCTGTGCGTTCAATGTAGCCCGCCATATCGCCTGCAGATAGCCCGAACCGCCCGTCGACCCAATCCGGCGTCGGCGCAACATTGACGCGATCCTCGGCACTGGTGATCACCACACCCAAAGCTTCCGAATAATAGAGGTAAAGCGATTCAGACACTGCCGCTTCGTCGACCACGTCCGTGACCGCACCGTCAAGCCAGATTTCTTCCATCGCAGCAGGCACCATGTCCATGAATCGCAATCGGCGAAACCGAAATCCGTCAGCGCTGGCAAACTTCGCTTGCGCGGGAACGGCCATGCGATCAATCGATAAAACGTCTGCCGTGGGCAGCCCACCACCTTGCAGCCGTTCGATCCTCAAGAAGCTATATACTGATGACACATCACTGCGCGCGCGCACATAGTTTCCCGACCCGTGCACCCGTTCCAACAACTGCTTTTCCGCCAGCAAATCCAACGCCTTGCGCAAGGTTCCAACGGCGATTCCCAGCCCTTCGGCCATCTCGCGTTCCGGCATCAGTCGCGCGCCGTCAACCAGCCGTCCGGCCGCGATATCGCGGATCAACATTTCGGCGATCTGCACATATTTGGGCAGCGCTGTTGGGCGTTGTCGCTCTGGCATCTGCGCGTCCTCCCTTGGTGCGACTGCATCGTGAAATAATTGATACACTATTGATGCACTAGGTTTGGGGTGCTACGCAAGTGACAACACTGATCTCTTGGAGGAGAATCATGACCCTGTTTTTTGCATTATCACCGTCCAATTCGGTCCACTTTTCGCGTTCGACCGGAGGGCGAGGCGGCGACAAAGCGGGACCAATCTAATGCAAAAAACAATCGTGCCCGTCACATCTGCCAACCTCGATGCGTCCGAAGTCAGCTGGTTTTCCGCCTTGTGTTCAGATGATTACGCCTATCTTGGCGTGCCGGATGGCGCATTGCGTTCGTCATGGGAACACTGTCGCGACATCGTGCTTGAGGCCGAAAACCAAGGCTTTCGAAACGTCCTCGCTCCGTCCAGTTTTCAGGTCGGGCAAGACACATTGTCGTTCGTGGCAGGCATGGCCCCGCTGACAAAATCGATCAACATGCTCGCCGCGATCCGCTGCGGTGAAATGCAGCCCATTATGCTGGCGCGCACCGTCGCAACGCTGGATCACATGCTGAAAGGCCGCCTGACCCTCAACGTTATATCGTCCGATTTTCCCGGTGAAGTAGCCGACAGCGCGTTTCGCTACAAACGCTCCCACGAGGTCGTGGAAATCCTGAAACAGGCGTGGACGCGCGACGAAATCAACTATGATGGTGAGGTTTATAAGTTCGCCAACGTCCCAACCGCGCCCGCAACACCCTACCAAACTGGCGGCCCGTTGCTGTATTTCGGCGGCTATTCCCCCGCAGCACTCGAACTGTGTGGTCAGCACTGCGACGTCTACCTGATGTGGCCGGAACCCGAAGATCAGCTTGCGCAGCGGATGCGCGATGTGAACGCAGTGGCGGCCTGCTATAACCGCACCGTCGATTATGGTTTGCGGGTCCATATGATCGTGCGTGACACGGAAATCGAAGCGCGCGAATACGCCGATCATCTGGTCAGCAAACTGGACGATGAATACGGGAAATTGATCCGCGACCGTGCTCATGACAGCATTTCACTCGGCGTGGCCCATCAGGCCAAAGCCCGCGAACTGGCCGACAAATTCGGTTACGTTGAACCCAACCTTTGGACTGGTGTCGGCCGCGCACGATCCGGCTGCGGTGCGGCCCTTGTTGGTTCCGCCGACCAAGTCTTGTCCAAGATCGAAAACTACCGCAAAATGGGCATCCGCAGCTTCATATTCTCCGGCTATCCGCACATTGACGAAGCCAAATATTTCGGCAAGCTTGTGATGCCGGACTTGAAAACCTGCTCATTACCCCATGTTCATGGTCGTGTCCCCAGCGACACCCCTGCAACCCCTCTCGGAAACGGACCTCGTATATAATATGGCATCTATGGAACGCATTACCCTGACCCCCGATCTGTCCCTGTCGCGCATTGTCTATGGCATGTGGCGGCTTGGCGACGTTGACGACACATCCCCCAAAGCGGTTCAGGCCAAAATCGAAGCCTGTCTGGAACAGGGCATCACGACCATGGATCAGGCCGATATTTACGGCGGTTACATGGCCGAAGAAATCATGGGCGCGGGTCTGACCCAAGACATCCGCGACCAAATCGAAGTCGTGACAAAATGCGATATCCTTGCGCCAGCGGGGCGCCATTCGGATGCCCCGGGCAAATATTACGACACCACGCGTGACCATATCGTCGCCTCAGTTGACCATTCCCTGCGCTTGATGGGGATCGACAAGATTGATGTCCTGCTTATCCATCGCCCCGATCCGCTGATGGACCATCATGAAACCGGTGCGGCCTTGGATGCCCTTGTCGCATCTGGCAAAATCGGCGCAGTTGGTGTGTCGAATTTCAAGCTGCACGACTGGACCTTGCTGGAATCTGCCATGGCATCCAAGCTGGTGACTAACCAGCTCGAAGTCTCGCTGTCCACCCACGATGCGCTGACCAACGGTGATCTGGCCTTTCTGCAGGAACGCGGCGTGGCGCCCATGGCGTGGTCGCCACTTGGCGGTGGCGCATTGATGACAGCTGACACCGACCTCGGCCGCGCGATGGACGCAGTTGCGGGCGACAATGGCGTGGATCGCGCTGCCGTTGCAGTCGCTTGGCTGCTGGCACATCCAGCAAGTATTATGCCTGTTATGGGAACAAATAACATAAGCCGAATCAAAGGGTTCTCTGACGCTTTTAATGTAAAGATGACCCGCCAAACATGGTTCAAACTCTATGAATCGGCCCTTGGCCATGAGGTGGCATAGGTGAACGCTTTTGACCCAATCACGGACCAGCGCGCGTTTCGCGACGCTTTGGGTGCTTATGCAACTGGCGTGACTGTTGTGACGACCGCGTCGGCTGAGGGACCGATCGGTATCACCGCAAACAGCTTTGCCTCCGTGTCTCTCGATCCGCCCCTTGTGCTGTGGTCGCCCGCGAAATCATCCAAGCGGTTCAAATACTTCACCGGTGCAAAGCATTTTGCGATCCACGTGCTAGACGGGCATCAACAGCAGCTGTGCAACGATTTCACCCGCGACAAGTCGGCGTTTGAAGGGCTCGATTGGACCACAAACGCAAACGGCGTTCCGCTGATCAACGGCTGCCTTGCGCGGTTCGAATGCAGTTTGGACGCAGAACATGATGCGGGCGATCACGTTATCATCGTCGGGCGCGTTATTGAGGCCGCAGCACGTGATGGTTTACCGCTCTTGTTTCAGGCAGGTCGGTTCGTATCAATCAAAGGCTAAAATTAAGAATGGATCATAAGGGACTGATAAAAAGTTAAAATGTACGTTTTTGAATGACGCCTAGGGAGGGCATACTTTGGGAGGACGCTTTAAAATCGCAGCACTCGTCGCAGCTTACGCCGCGATCCTGCTGATCGGTGCCTTTTCGGACCGACGAGAGGCCGTGGCCGATGCGATTGGCGTCAGCGACATGGCCCTTGTCGGTCTAATGGCCGCGGCGCTTTGGCTGGCTTGCATTCTGCGCCCAATCCCTGCCGCACAAGCTCATGCGGCGATCAACGAGAGTATTCATAAGGTCGGCAAGTCTATTGCCGTTGCCGCATTGGTGCTCATGGTGTGCTTTATCCTGCTGCAAGTCTTCATGCGCTATGCTTTGAACGACGCGCCAAACTGGACCGAAGAAGCAGCGCGATTTGGCATGTTGTGGATGACCGGACTTATGGCGCCAATTGCCTATCGTCACGGTGGGTTTGTCGCCATTGATATGCTGGAACGCGCCCTGTCTGAACGCCTCGCCACGGTGCTCACGCTCGTGTTGTTCGCGATGTCCTTCGCGGTGCTTCTAGTGATGTGGGACAAGGGGCTGAACAATCACGTCGACAGCCTGTCAGGGCGCGGCTGTTCATCCACCCTGCGCTGGCCGTTCGGCGTCGAGATCGGAAAATGCCGCGCGAAGTTTTCGAATTATTACCAATATGCAGCCCTGTGGGTCGGCATTAACCTTTTGATCATAGTCTGCGTCGAACTGATCCTGCGCCAAGGGTTAAAATTGTTCGGGCGCGACGCTGGCCTCGCCCCGCTTGGCGACCAAGAGATCGCGAGTGCATCATAATGCTGATTTGGTTCCTCCCCCTTTTCCTTGCCATTTTGATGATTGGCACGCCTGTCGTGTTCGCCCTGTTGTTTGCCCCGGGTTTCATGACGTGGGTCACGGGCAATGAAAGGGATCTCGCGATCCTGTACCGCAATGTTTACAGCGGCATCGACAGCTTTCCACTGATGGCATTGCCGTTCTTTATGTTGGCAGGCGAGGTGATGAACCGCGGCGGCATTACCACACGCCTTGTGGAATTTTCACAGGCCTTCATGGGCCACATGCGCGGTGGTTTGGCACAGGTGAATATCCTGTCATCAATATTGTTCGCGGGCCTGTCTGGATCTGCCGTGGCCGATACATCTGCGCTTGGCTCCACATTGATCCCCGCCATGGAAAAAAACGGCTATACCCGTAAATTTGCCGCGGCGATCACCGCTGCCAGTTCTGTCATTGGCCCGATCATCCCGCCCAGCGGCATCATGATTATTTACGCCTATGTCATGGGCGAAAGCGTTGCGGCGCTGTTTATGGCGGGCATAGTTCCAGGTATCTTGGTCGGTATCGGCCTGATGGTCATGGTGCGCCTGATGGCCGATCGCTACGATTTGCCAAAAGCCGAACGCATCGTTCACAAAAACCAGACCATTGCACCGATTGAACATTGGCTGTCCCTGATCCTTTTGCGCATCAACTTCATGGGCTTGCTCTGGGCAGTGTTCCGGCTTGGGTCCTCATTTGCTGGTGTTGCAAGACCGCAAGGCTGGATGCTGGTAGGAACGCTGGCGGTGCTGCTCGTCTTCGCGCATTTCTTCTTTATGTGGTTGCGCACTGTTGTCAGCGCCGACTTCCGCATCGTGTGCAAAAAGGGCGTCGTGCCGCTGCAAACGCCAATTATCATTCTGGGCGGTATCCTTGTCGGCGTCATGACCCCGACCGAAGCCTCCACCGTCGCTGTCGCCTACGCCCTGCTGGTCAGCGTCTTTGTTCTGCGCTCCCTAACGTGGGCAGACTTCTTTGACGTGTTGCAACGCTCCGCCCTCGCGTCGGCGTCAGTGCTGCTTCTGGTCGGCGCGGCTGTGGCGTTCAAGACCATCGTGGCGACGTCTGGTGCGGCCACAACCATGGCCGACATCATCCTTGGGATGTCTGAAAACCCGCTGATCCTGCTGTTCTTGATTAACATCCTACTGTTCATCGTCGGCATGTTTCTGGACGCGGGCCCCGCGATCATCATCCTTGGCCCAATCCTTGGCCCGATTTTCACCGACATCGGCGTGCACCCCGTGCATTTCGCCATCATTATGTCGGTAAACCTCACAGTTGGCCTTGCCACGCCCCCCATGGGTCTGGTGCTTTTCGTGGCCTCGACGGTCAGCCGCGAAAAGGTCGAAACCATCGCATGGGCCATCCTGCCGTTCCTTGCGGTCGAAGTCGTGGTGATCTTCTTGCTCACCTATTTCCCGCAAATTTCCATGACGGTTCCCTATCTCGCGGACTTCCTCGGATGCCCGCCTGACATCGGTTACATGGCTTGCATTAGCCCTGGACCGCCACCAAACTAACACCAAACTAAATTCATCAATCTGGGAGGATTACTTAAATGATGAAATATATCGCAACGGCTGGCATCATCGCCGCCTACACACTTGCAGCGGCGCCTGTTTATGCGGATGGCCATTCGATCACGCTACGCGCGACCGCAAACAGCAACGAAAACGACGAAGACTATGACGGTCTGATCGTGTTCAAGAACTACGTCGAAGCCGCCTCAAACGGCGCGATCGAAGTGGAATTGTTTATCGGCACGCAGCTGTGTTCAACAGGCGCTGAATGCCTTGAGGGCGTTTCCGAAGGCTCTATCGACATCTACATCTCCACCTCTGGTGGTGCGGCTGGCATCTTTCCTTATGTGCAAGTCCTCGACCTGCCGTATCTGATGTCCGATGACCGCGTGGCCGAAGGCGTTCTTCAGGGCGATTTTGTCCGCACGATGCGCGACATGGCACTGGAAACATCCGACGATACCATTCGTCTGATGACGGTTGGTAACACAGGCGGTTGGCGCAACTTTGCCAACACTGTGCGCCCCGTCATGACACCTGCTGACATGGAAGGCCTGAAAATCCGCACAGTCGTCGCTGACTTGCCACAAGAACTCGTGCGCGCACTTGGTGCCTCCCCGACCCCGATCCCGTGGCCTGAATTGTTCACGTCTTTCCAGACCGGCGTCGTTGAAGGCTCCAAAAATGGCATTACCGACATCATGGGCATGAAATTCCCCGATGCGGGCCTGCAATACGTTACACTTGACGGTCATGCCTATATGGGTGCGCTTTGGTGGATGAACAACGAACGCTTCACTGGCATGGACGAAGCACAGCGCCGCGTTATCGTTGATGGCTTCTATGCGCTGCAGCAGGCAACATTCGCCTCGCCTAAGCGCAATTCGATCCAAGCCTACGCAGACTTCGTGGAAGGCGGCGGCAACCTTTATGTGCCGTCCCCCGAAGAGAAGGCCATGTTCGCGCAAGCTGCAACACCGGTTCAGGCGTGGTTTCGTGAAAACGTCGACGGCGGCAACGAAATCCTCGACGCATTGATCGCGGCTGTGGATGACGTTGAGGCCGATCTGGCCGCAGGCTATGACGCCGACCTGAACTAAGCTTAACCGCTAGCCAAAGGCTGGGCCGTCCCATCAGGGGCGGCCTTTTTCATTTGCAGTTCAGTGATGCATGGGTAGCGCCACGTCACCTCAACAATCGTAACATCTCTTGTCGTGGAACACTTCAAAACTGACCACTTCGGACTATATAATAAGGGAGATAGCGATCGCTAGGCTCTCTTTACAATCGTGGGTTTCCCGAACTGCGCAGCATTATGGCGCGCGCCCTTCAATCAGCAAAACGGCAATCATAAAGGAACGACAGATGAAAATTCTGATGGTACTTACATCGCATGACCAACTGGGTGATACTGGCAATAAGACCGGTTTCTGGCTCGAAGAATTTGCAGCACCTTACTATGTGCTGAAAGACGCGGGCGCGGACATCACGCTCGCCTCACCAAAGGGTGGCAAGCCCCCCCTTGATCCCAGCAGCGATTCCGAAGACGCCCAGACCGACGCCACCGCCCGTTTCAAAAAGGACGAGGCAGCGCAGAAAGTCTTGGCCAACACGCACATCTTGGCTGACGTCAACGACGCCGACTATGACGCTGTTTTCTATCCTGGGGGCCACGGGCCGCTGTGGGATTTGGCCGAAGACAAAGACAGTATCAAATTGCTCGAAGCCTTCGCACATAACAACCGCCCCATCGGTGCTGTTTGCCACGCTCCCGCAATCTTCAAACACCCCAAGGCGCAAGACGGGAAACCACTGGTCTCAGGCAAAACCGTGACTGGGTTCACCAACACCGAAGAAGACGCAGTTGGCCTAACAAATGTCGTGCCGTTTTTGGTCGAAGACATGCTGAAGGCCAACGACGGCGACTACCAAAGGGGCGACGATTGGGCCTCCTTTGTCGTCACGGACGGCACCTTGGTCACCGGCCAGAACCCCGCGTCTTCCGAAGAGGCGGCAAAGAAACTTTTGGCTTTGATGTAATCTGTCAACGTGGGGGCACTTTTGGTGCCCCCGCACGACTGACGGTCAGATGATTTAGCGAAACGGATACATCCACACGCGGTAGTCATCCACCAAGACCTCGGCGCGCGCGCGTTGCTCGGCGCTCATTCTCGGCGTTAATTGTTCCAGACTGTCCGGCGCATCAATGTCACCACCGATCGCGCTCAACGCATACCACAAATACGCCCGCACCAGATCCGGCGCAGGCATCCCGCGGCCCAATTCATAATACCATCCAATCCCTGATTGCGCCCCAGGATGGCCCTTCATCGACGCGCGCAGGTACCACTCAAAGGCGCGTTCATCGTCGCGTTCTACCCCCAGCCCCAGCGCATACATCACGCCGATCAGCTCTTCGGCATCGGCATTTCCGGATCGCGCCAGAACCTCAAACTGGGCGCGCGCCTCGACGAACGCCCCCGCCTCCATCAGATCACGGGCCTCCTCAAGATCGACGGCCAAGACAGGGCTTGAGATGGTCACGAAACCTGCCAAAATGACGCAATGAATCGTATGACGCATGTACATACAGGTTGTGTACAGGGTGTGCACGCGATGTGCCTCCTTATTTTGGGGGCTGGCGCAGCTTTGGCGGACCTGATTTCAATGGATGATTTCGTGGACGCCGACCCAGCGCAAGCCCGCATTGGGCAATTGCTGTTTTACGACAAAATATTGAGCGGCAACAGGAACATATCCTGCGGAACCTGCCATCACCATGACCAAGCAGGCGGCGACGGGCTGTCCTTGGGCATTGGCGAAGGCGGCATTGGTGTCGGGCCAGACCGCACCGCCGAAGACATCCGCAAACGCATCCCCAGAAACGCGCCAAGCCTTTGGAATATAGGGCATAATTCTATTGATTTATTGTTTTGGGATGGCCGGCTCGAAGTGTCAGATCAGTTCGACAACGGCTTTGATTCCCCTGCCGAAGAATGGCTGCCAGCGGGCCTCGACAACATCGTCGCAGCGCAATCCCTGTTTCCCCTCACGGCGCAATTCGAGATGGCCGGAAACCCCGGTGAAAACGATATCGCTGGCGCGACCCATGACAGAATTGATGCGGCATGGCCGATCATCGAAACGCGTATTCGCGCCGAGCCTGAATACGTGAGGTTGTTCTTGCAAGCATTTGATTCTGTTAATGACATATCCGATATTACTATCGTTGAGATTGGTAATGCGATGGGGGCATTCATCACGACCGAATGGCGCAGTTTCGACAGCCCCTATGATGCATGGCTGACCGGAACGGCGCTGCCAGACAACGCCGAACGTGGCCGCGACTTGTTCTTTGGCACAGCCGGTTGCGCAAGCTGTCACAGCGGCCCTCTGTTCACCGATCAGGATTTTCACGCACTTGGCCTGCCAGCTTTTGGACCCGGTCGCACACGTTCTTTTGACAAGATGCCGCGTGATGTGGGCCGAATGGGGGAAACGGATCTATTATCAGATGCTTATAGATTTCGAACACCATCCTTGCGCAACGTCGCACTGACCGCACCCTATGGTCATAACGGTGCATATCCAAACTTGGGCGACATGATACGCCATCATTTGGACCCTGTTGGCGCCCGCGCCGCATGGACGACTGACATGGCTGCGTTGCCTGTCGCGCCGTGGATGGAGGGCGTTGATTTTGCAATACAGCAGGACCGCCGTGAAATGGCGCGTCAGAAGGAGGTTTTGGATATCATTCCTGTGACCATGAACGCAACGCAAGTTTCTGATATAGAAGCGTTCCTTCATGCATTGACGGGCAACACGGCTGAGGAACGCCCCCTAGGACGGCCAGCGACAGTGCCCAGCGGATTGCCCGTCGATTAGCCAAGATGTCGACTAGCTTAAAACCTCGAATTGCGCAAAACTTCGGCCAAAGGCCGCCGTTATCGGGGCGGTGCATCGCCTGTAGGAATGCCAAAGCGAATGACCTGAACAAGTCGGCGATCGGACGCAATGCCAAACCTGTCACAGACCTGTCTGTTGGCGGTCGGGTGATCAGACACTGCCGCCATTGGCCAGCCCGCGAACCCCAGTGACGCCGCCTCGAGGCACAAGCGAAGATAGGCGCGGCCAGATACGATTGGACTTTCAATAATATCACAGTGAAACAATGCTATAAGCGGTGAAGTTAATGTCACTTCATGTTCAGTAATAAGGTTTTTGGTGAACCCAAAAACGTTCAAAAACCGCCACAACTTGATCAAAACGAAAGGGACCGCGCGGGCCTCACCGCGGCTCAAACGCATAGACGCGCGGTCCATTCCGTCGAGCCCGGCGCGCGGGTGCCTGTCATTCAACCGCATCCAGCTGACCAGTTCATGGCGAAAACCGGCGCTTTGCATGATTTCAAAACTCGCCCAATCGTTGCGCTCGGCGATCCAGTCACGACTTGTCAGATCCACAATGAGGCGCGTATCTGCGCGGGTCCAACCGTACAATTGCACAGGTTGGGATGCAAATTGACCGCGCCAAGTGAAACGGCGCTCAAGCTGGGCATGTAGGCCGTCTTTTGGACCGCGCGACAAGGTCAAATGCGCAACTGCGACAAGGCCCAGACCTGGTGATGTATCTTTGTCGGTCAAGGTTGCGCAGGCGGCTATGTCATGGGCCGACAAGGCCAGTACCATCGCCACAAGAACCGCGCCACAAGACAGGGCTGCGTCGCGCCCTGTGGGGTCGCCAACCGTCAGGCCGACATTGGTATCACAAAACAACGACAGCACGTCCCCGTCGCGCACCCAGCGGGCGGGTTGGGTGTTGTGGACGGTCGGTGCAAGCGCTGCGCGCATCACGCAATTTTCAAATACCTCATGCGAAATCATGGGCTTGACCGTGACATCAGCCACGCCATGCGTTGCACCACTGCCAATTCAAGTTCAGCCCGTGGCGATGTTGCCAATGACGGCATCGACAGCGCCACAAGGGTCATAGGCGCGTCGTCAGCAAGCAAGATATGGCTGGCGTCAAACAGGCGAAACAGATGGCTGATGTGATCGGCTTGCGCACCGTCGATTAGGGGCGGATCAGCGCGGCGAAGCACGGGGCGGACAGTAAAGATGTGGCGCAGAACGGCTGGATCGAAGTCCGCAAGTTGTGGCACGTCGATCAATGCCGCGCCGTCCACCATTGGGTGCGCTTGCAGGCCGCGCAGGAACCCCAACGTATCGCGGGATCGGTCTTCGGCGAGGTGGCGCAACAGGGTTTGCGATTGTTCTTCAGATCGCAGGGCTTTCGCCTCGATGAACAACACAGCGACCATCACCGCCGCGAGGATGACGGCCAGCGTCAGGATCGTCGCGTCCTTGTCCATATCGACCATATCGGCCACCACAAATCCTGACAGGCCAGCGGCTAAAACGATTGCAAGAAACGACACCAACGGCGCGCGGTGCTGCGCCTGAGAGCGGCCAAGGCTGACGGCAAGCCAGCACAAGAATAGCACACCCAAAGGTGAAGTTTGGGCCGGAAGATCAAGAGAAACCATGAAAAAATCGGATGCAGCCAAGGGCACAAGCAGAAAAAGAGACAGCGATAATCGTTCAGCCGTTTGATTTTCAGCGACCGTCAAGCTGGACTTTTCGCGAGACAAAACCATCCATGCGCCGATGAAAAACCCGCTGACTTGAAAAGTAAGAAGACCGATCAGACGCGGCGGATCAATGCTATCAGACCACCAAAATGACAGGATGGAGAAGACGATTGTGCCACACATGACCCAAACCTTGACCCAGCGTGTGGCGTGGCGGCGCAGTAATCCTTCGGCCAAAAGCAACACGGAAACTGGTATAAGGGTGACGCCTAACAGGATGAAGAAGCAAAAGAAATCCAGCCCTGTCAAGATGAGCAGCGCGCGTCCTGCGAACAGCATGGCTATAACGCGAAGACCCAACAGGAAGCGCCTGTTCAGCGGCGCCCACGGATCGCGAGCGCAGATCACGCTTTGTAAAATCAGCACCCCAGCGAGGGCAGCCAGCGACAGGAACAGATTGGCAGTGTCGGGCGCCGCCAGTGTCACTGGATCAATCCATTCAAGAACTTACGTGCCAGAGGGTGCATGATAGCAGCGATGATTGCAGGTTTGGGGGGGGGGCGGTGCAATCAAACATCACGATCGTCCCCGGAGGGGCGCGAAGGATAGGTATCCTTAGCGGGGCGCAGGATCGAAAATTGTCGTGTGCTGTCAGACCAGTAGAACACCGGCGGGATCAAGCGGCGCAGGACCACGTAGATGCCAGTGGACAGAACGCCAAACACCGCAGATTTAGGGACTTCGCGCGACAGATAGCGCCGAAACGCGGGCAAGTCTATTTGACCCAGTTGCAGCACATCGTCGCCGCGTGTGTAATCCAGTTGCGCGGCACAGAAGTCGTTGAAAACCGCGGCGCGGTGCTTGGGTGCCTGATCCCACGTCTTTTTGAGGTCATCTGACCCGCCGGTATAGGCGTTGGTGATGACAAATCGCGTCTCATCGAATTCGGCGTCCTCGCCCACCCCGAATACGTGGCGATGCCCCGCCATAATGCGGCGCGCCATCAAGACATGGTTCAGCGTGCGCCGATCGGCGTCGGGCCGTGGCCAGACGCCAGAAAACATCTCTGACACCATGCCGACAACTGCGGGAACCTGTGTGACATTGGAAATCCAAAGCGGGCGGAATTGGTTGCGCACGAACAACAGGAAACACGTCAGGCCATAGAGCACCCAACTCAGACCACCGAATTGCTGGTCAGGATCGACCATGACCAAGCCGAGATGCAGCACATCGGTGGGGTCCGGCTGGGTATCAAGCGTCATGATCGCCAGCGCATTAAAGGCAATCGGCGTGCCATCGCGGTGGGTTACGAGTGTGATGATGGTGTCGCGCATGCGGTCGCGATTCCCCGCGAACACGCCGTAACTCAGGCGCCCTGCATCCAGTGTTTTGGCCGCTATGGTGCGCAAATCTGCCGTCAGGGCCTGCAAATCAGCCTCAGACATCCAAAGGCCCGGGCGTTCCATGATGCGCACCACGCGGTCACGTCCGTGGCGCAAGTTCACGTCCATATGCTCCCGACGGAGCGATTTGAGGATGGGTCCGATCATATGGGTCCGAACATACTGGGCCTGCCGCGTTTATCCGTTGGGTTAGCCCTAGGGTATGGGCGCAGGTAATGGCAGGCAAGCGTGGAAAGCCTGACCTTTTTGCGGCAATCGCGCTTGACCAAAGCGGGTACTAAATATAGAACATAACAGGAACATTAATATTGGAATCATAGATGCGCAGCGCCCTGCCACCGCCAAAATCCGCGACCGATCTGTTGATGCAGCGGGCTGAAACGGCTGGCCACAAAGGCGAATCTGACGCGCAACCGACCCTGCGTGAGGTGTTCAGCGAAACCGTCACCGACGGGGCGGCATTGGCGTTTATGTTGGCGCAATTGAACCCTGCAAAGGGGCCTGTGTTGTGGGTGTCTGATCGTCTGTCGCGGCGCGACGCGGGGGTGATTTGCATGGCAGGACTGGACCCCAAAATTGATATTTTGCGGGTCGATGTTTCCAGATCAGTTGATGTGCTTTGGGCGATGGAACAGGGACTTGGGTGCGCCACACTGGGCGCTGTGGTGGGTGAGGTTTGGGGCGATCCGCCTGCGCTTGATTTCACTGCATCCAAACGGCTCGCTCTCAGATCCGAAGCCCATGCCGTGCCTGCATGGCTGATCCGGCGCGCAGGCCATGCCAACCTCAGTGCGGCGCGTGCGCGCTGGCGGCTGTCGTTACTGGCGTCCCTGCCCAATGCAGATGACATGCACGCCCCCGGTCAACCGCTGTGGCACGCGCACTTGTTCCGTTCCCGATGGGGGACGCCGGGGGATTGGGTCGCGCGTGCGGGTGACGGCGGGGGCGATAATGGGGGTCTGCACCTTGATCACCGCGTCGAAGGCCGCCCCATGCACGAGGCGCGCCATGGCTAGACCAGACACACGCTCGGATATACGGTCGCCCACACGGCGACCAAGGACAGCAGCGCGATGAGGGGGGAGGACAAGCTGCCCGTCCTGCCCTTTCCAGCACCAAACGCGTCGCACACCCCACCGGACACGCCCATAAAGGCAACGGACACCGCCGACATGCTGGCCCATGCGATTGAGGCTTTGCAGCGGGCGATGGCGCCAAAACCAGCTGATCCGCGGGCGGGCGATGTGCCTGCGCAAGGGGACGGGCGGGACTGTGATGAAGAAGATAGTTTTACGCCCGTGGGCGAACCCCGTTGGCGGGGGGCCGCATCGCGCAGACAGACCGACAGCGCAAAGACCAGCACCCCAAAGACCGGCACCCCAAAGGACGGGCGGATGGACGTCGCATCTCGCGCGTTCACTCCGACTGACAAAGACCCCTTGGCGCGCAGGATCACAGCGCTGCATTTCCCACGTCTGACGATCAATCGCTGGCAGCGGCATATGGACCGCACCGGGCAAGCCCCGCCGCCTGAAATCCCCATAGCACTGGCGGTTGAGGGGTCGCACGGCCCTGTGGTGCATGCCACCAATCGCGCGGCAGACCAAACCGGTGTCCACATTGGCGCCCGCGTTGTGGATATGCGCGCGCTATGTCCTGAATTGCAGGTCGAATTTGCCGATGTGGCGGGCGATCAAGCGGCGCTGAAACGGTTGATGCTGTGGGTGCGGCGCTGGTGTCCGTGGTCGGCTTTGGATGGGCCGAATGGCTTGATCCTGGACACCACGGGATCGGATCATCTGTGGGGCGGCGAAGCGGCGATGCTGCGTGAAATTGAAGGCAAGCTGTCCACACTGGGGCCATACTACACGACATTAGGATGGTTGAGGGTGTCAGAAGGTGATTTAGGAGCGGACTCTTATCGCTAAAAAAGGTTCCACGGATGATCACGAAAGCCCTGACGACCCTCAAGAAGAGGTTATCCCCCCATTTAGAGTTGAGCAACAGTCGCCTTGAAACGATGTGCCTCTTGATCATGGGAATGGTGAATGCCCGGACGGTAAATTTGAGCCATCTGGCCTGTGAGTTTCCTACCGATAGCAAGGTTGAAAGCACCTACCGTCGCCTACAACGCTTTTTCCAGCATGTTGATCTTGGCTCGGATTGGGCGGCCCCCTTGCTTGTTAAAATGATTGGTTCTGGCCCCACCTGGCATTTATGCTTGGACCGAACAAATTGGAAAATTGGCCAACGCCATGTCAACTTCTTGGTCTTAGCCATTGTCACACGCCGCCACCGTATTCCGTTGATGTGGAGCGTTTTGGGGCGTGCAGGGAACAGCGATACTGCTCAGCGCATTGCCTTGATGAAACGTTATCTGTTGGTGTTTGAGGTCTCCACCATCAAGTTCTTGTTAGCGGACCGGGAATTCATTGGAGCACAATGGTTGGATTTTCTTCATAAAAACAACGTCCCATTTGTCATCCGTATCAAAGCAAACCAACTTGTGACCACACAGGACGGGAAAACGCAAAATCTAAGCACCTTGTTGCGCACCTGTCGCGGTAAGCGCAACTTTGATGCCCGATTTGGAGGCAACAATTTGGGGGAGGCCACGTGGTTTAGCTTTGCTGCAAAGCGCATCAAGGGGGGTGAGCTTTTGATCGTCGTCTCTAACCGGCCCGCACATCGGGCCCTCGCCACCTACAAGAAAAGATGGGCCATTGAGAGCCTCTTTGGCGACACAAAGACACACTGGGTCAATCTTGAAGACACACGACTGACCATCTCCAAAAAACTTGAGCTTCTTTTAGGTCTCGTTGCGCTCGCGGTTGCATGGGCATCTAAAACCGCCACAAAGCTTATTGGAGGCGGGAAAATGAAGCGGAAAAAACACGGATAATTTGCAAAGTCATTCTTTCGAATTGGCTTCGATCAGCTCCGTAAACTGCTCAGGTCAGACCCAAACGCCGCTGTCTCACCGTGGATACTAATTCCACCCATAATCACAAGAGTCGTGTATACTCCTGCGCCTGAATTGACCTGACGATTTTGGGCCTGCGATTCACTTCGTCGCATGGCCAAAGGCGGTTCAGTCTGTATTTTGAGTTTATGAGCAAGCAATACAAAACAGTCTCCTTATCCGACGAGCAGCGCATAGCACTTGAAGCGCTTTGCCGCCGCCGCAAAGTTGACGCCCTTGTTTGGAAACGGGCGCGCGCGTTTCTTCTTTTGGACGCAGGAGAAGACGCCGGAACGGTTTGCCGGATTTTGGATATTGGCCCGACAGTTTTGACGGAGTGGCGGTTTGCCTTTGCCGGTGCGGGACTATCGTTTTTCGGTCTGAAGGACTACAGCCAGCGTCAGGGTCATTTGTCCGTCGTGCAAGAGCAGGCGGTGAGAGCCCATTTCACCGCGCAGCCTGCCCGCAATGCCGATGAGGTCTGTGCCTATGTTCTAGCCGAGTGCGACCAAAACTACAGCACGTCGGGAGCCGCCAAGCTGATGCGCCGCCTGGGGTTCGCGTATAAGAAACCACAATTGCTGCCTGCACAGGCCGATGAAGCCAAGCAGGCTGCGTTTATTGCCAAATATGAGGCCCTGATGAACGGGTTGGCCGCAGATGAGATGGTTGTCTTTTCGGACGCTGTCCACCCCGAACACCAGAGCCGCCCCGCCCATGGTTGGTTCCCCAAGGGACAAAAGACGGCCCTGAAGGCGACATCAGGGCGCAAGCGGCTCAACATTCAGGGCGCGCTTGACCTTGAGACTTTCCAGGTCACCTTTGTGGAAGGCGAGAAGATCAATGCCCAGACAACCCGACAGATGCTGGAAAAGTTGGAACGCAACAACCAAACCAAGACGGCCATCCACGTCTTTGTCGACAATGCCCGCTATCATCATGCCAAGATACTACAGCCATGGCTGGACAGCCCAGAACGTCGGGTGAAGTTGCATTTCTTGCCAGCATATGCCCCGCACCTCAACCCGATCGAGCGTCTTTGGGGTGTTA
This sequence comes from Octadecabacter arcticus 238, assembly GCF_000155735.2. Lineage (GTDB taxonomy): Bacteria > Pseudomonadota > Alphaproteobacteria > Rhodobacterales > Rhodobacteraceae > Octadecabacter > Octadecabacter arcticus. Next base: position 1,576,375 of record NC_020908.1, on the reverse strand, counting down.
TGCACAAATGGGTCACCCACAATCGGCACTATGCAACGTTCAACCAATTCACAGAGGCCATTTTCGACTTCTTCCGCAAGACCCTGCCAGAAAAATGGCCAGAGTTCCGCGACACCGTCACCGACAACTTCCGCGTCATATCGCTCAAGGAATACAAAGTGATTTGAGGGGAAAACCTCAGGTCAATTCAGGCGCGGGAGTATAGTATGCAAAATCCCTAAGAAAACATTGTGTGGGCATATGCAACTACGCGAAACACAAGCTGACAAGCGCCAGGATAGAGGCTGGTAATGTCAGTATAGGAATGATCCGCAAACGAGCCAGGGGCATCAGGGATACCGAATACTTCAAACTCAAAATTAGACAATCATCCATCCCAGATAATCAATCTATGTTCTATTTGAAATCCTAGAATAACTCAACAAAGCGGAGAAGAGCCTTTTTTTCAAGCGCGCGTTGTGACAGCACATTCGATCCGACGGCCTGGCACGCCTCAGCGCGGCAAATCTTGACGATATGCCGGCCCGCGGGCGCTTCGCGAAAATCATGATAAACGAAATCACACCATGCACTTCGGCGCGGGTGATATTGAGGCGGTCTGCAATAATCTGCACCACATCGCTCGGATTGAACCCTTATTCCGCCTGAATGCTATGCAGAATTGGCAAAAGTGGCCCTTCTTGCGTTGCGTGGCTGGCAAGGATACCTTGCATAATTTCGATGGTTGCTGCGTCGGCCATGTGGCGTCCCCCATTAGAGCCCCCCTTGTCATGGTTTTCGCACGGTTAATCAGTATCGGGATTCAGTTTATTGATAGACAAACTCTATCAAGAGCCGTCAAGTTCGGAAAGCGACCTGGCGCGGTCCAAAAGATCCGCAAGAACGGTGGTAAAAGGTTCGCGGTGTGGCGCCACGATGCCAAAAATATGGCTGGCGTCGGGATCAATCAGCGGCACGGCCCCCAGATCGTCGCCCTACAGAATAATTTCAGCCGCTCGGATCGGCAGAATCGTTGCCCGAATGCTGCGGACCACGTGGCTCATTGGAACAACGATAGAGGACGCTTCGATTTGCGGTGTGACCTCGACACCTGCTTGCGACAAATGCTGGGTGATGATGCGGCGGTTCTGCATATCCGGCGTCAGCAGGCACAGCGGCTTCCCGCCCAGATCACCCCATTTGACCGGACCAGCCAACAGTAGATGTCCTGCCTCGGCGACCAAGACGTATCGTTCAGCATACAAAGGCACAGTCGCCACGCGGCCAAGCGGTTCGTTGTTAATATATGTGAGCCCTGCATCAATTTCGCGGTTGTCGAGCATGGACGGGATCTGCGCCGACGTCTTGGATTGCACGGAAAGCCGCACATTCGGATGTGCATCGTCAAATTCTGCCGTCAGTTCGGCGACGACGGTCAGCGCTATTGGAATGACGGCCAGCCGCAAGTCGCCTGACAGACCCGTCCGTGCCACACAAGCATCACGCCAAGCTGGTCTTCAAGCTGTTTTGATCGCCGTAGACAGCGTTGCTTGCGTGAAACCTTGTGCGATTGCCGCGCGGCCAAAGTGTTCCTCGCGCGCGAGGGCAATCAACATTTAGAGTTTGTCGATCATCAGGGCGGCTTTCGATAGGAATGGCCTATCACCCCCCGCGCGACGATCCGCTGCAAGGCCTTGGTGGGCGTTCAGCGATGATCTATCACCCTTGCATTCATCATTTTAACATCCACACACCATCCAGACAGAAAGATATTGACTATAGGCAAAGTAACACTCCTGCGTGACCCTGCGGGCGAGAACGAGAACGATAAACCTCGGCTATGTCGACCTTGAGCGGATCGATCTGCTTGTGCAGGACAGATTTTATTCGAACAGAAGTGGTATGATCCGCATTGCGATCCGAAATCTCATCGATGGACACGAGGACGTTGTCCCTAAATCCATTGAACGCCACACCATGGAACTTGGTCTTCGGGACTATTCTGTTGCCGACCGGCAGGTGCTGCGCAACGTTGAGGAGGCATTGCACGTAAAGGTCGTCGGCCTTGCGCGGATTGCTGCTGATGTGACGCCGGAACTGGCGCTGGCCACAATCGGATCCATCAGTGTGTTACGCGCACTGCAAGCCAGCGCAGAGGTCAAAATGGCCATCGCCGATCGCGTAACGTGAAATCCATCCATTTCTGGCCCTCATCAGGCCCAATTCAGGATAAAGTAGATATGAATTTTTTCAACTTAGGCGCGACCGGTCGACCGACGCAGGCCGCGCGCTTGTCATCTGCCACCGACCTTGTGCAGCGCACGCTTGCGCAGCACGGATTGACCGCACCCAATTCCGTCCTGAACGGCCTGTCCCCAGCGCAAATGTCCTCGGACGGATCAGTAATTGACGGGGACACGTTCACCTGCCCGCAAGGCAGCCGCACGTACCGAACTTATGTTCCCAACTCAGCAAAAGATGGTGTCGCTGGCGTTATTATGATGTTGCATGGCTGCACCCAAAATCCCGACGATTTCGAAGCGGGAACAGGGATGCACGCACTGGCGGAAACCCATCGCCTGGTGATCGTGTATCCGGGGCAGTCACTTGGCGATAACGCCCAAATCTGTTGGAATTGGTTTCGCCATGGCGATCAATGCCACGGGATGGGCGAACCTGCAATTCTTGCGGGCTTTGCCAAACAGATCACCGATCAACACGCTGTAAAACCCCACAATACCTACGTGGCAGGCCTGTCTGCTGGCGCGGCTATGGCAGTCATTTTGGGTGAAACCTATCCGGATGTCTTTGCAGCCTTCGGAGCCCATTCAGGCTTACCTTTTGGCGCAGCAACAGACATGACATCCGCGTTTGCGGCGATGATGGGAACGGCGGGCGCGCGCACTGTTGAATCGAACGGCCCACAAACACGCACAATCGTTTTTCATGGGACCGCGGACACCACGGTGCATCCGTCAAACAGCGATGCGATTGCGCGTGATGTATTGGATCGCGCGCCACGTCAGACAATTGACACAACGACGCGCGGGGAAACCGGCGGGCGATCTTGGACACGTCGTATCGTTGCGGCGCAAAACAACGCAGCCGTGCTCGAACAATGGACGATTGAGGGTCTTAGCCATGCCTGGTCGGGCGGATCGCCCAAAGGGTCGTTCACCGATGCCGGCGGACCAGACGCAAGCGCGCAGATGGTCAGATTCTTCCTGAACAACGACGACTAGCGACGCATAAAAGCAGCAGTTTTTGCGCGCCTTCGTGCTGGCCAATCCGACTTGTGGTTGGCCGCACCCATCTTAGGGACCGAATGTGTCTCTATGGTTAGGATTGCGCAGTTATGGCGCTGTGCGCTGCTTTTTGTTGGTGGCTTTCTGAATGGCGCAGATGAGAAGAGCCCCCAACGGGTCATCTGCCCTCCAGAACGCACCAGTCGGCGCTATGTGGTCTAGCACGCCTCCAAATATGCATTTGTAAAACTCACCCCAAGCACGATTATTATAAATTTAACTTGCCGAGATCACAATGCTAACAAAAAGTGAGATTTCTAGAATATTTGTTCGCACCGCTCCCCTCTCATCGTCTGTGGGGAAGATGCCCGCGATGAGGGGCGTTTATCACTCCAAATAAGGTCTGCCACATATGACGGCCCGCCCGCTCCAGATAGACTTTTTGAAAGACCTTCCCTTTGCAGAGGTCTTGGTAAACCCGCACGCCAGAATACCGTACGGCGTTCGCTTTGGCGGCGACAGACCGGGGCCCAGTACATTATTCACCGCCCCTTCAACAACCATCGAAGCAGCGGCACGACGGTTGATCAAACTGCCCACCTTGCCATGGATCTGGGGCCATCTATATCTCATTTCATCGGATATGATGTCTTCTGGGCAGCAAGTAGACGTTGCCAGCTGCCTCCCGAATGTTGTTTTAGATGATATCACAATCAGTGCAGCGTCTAATCAAGATTCCGCCAATACTTCAGACGCGGCCTATTGGACTGTGCTGCGCCTGTGCGCCCGTCTTGGCATGATCCAAGGCAGAGGTGTCGCAACCGAGCCGATCCGGAAGCCAAGACCCTATTACCTATAGAACTGTCCACGTTAAACGAGTGAAAAGGAAGACCGATGAAAATTGCGCTTATGTGCCAGAATGCGAAACTGTACTCCCACCAGCGATTGATTGAAGCGGCAGAAGCACGCGGTCACACGATTGACGTGATCCGCACACTGAACTGCTACATGAACATCGCGTCGCGACGTCCGGAAATTTATTTTAACGGCGAGTCCTTAACAGGCTATGACGCCGTCATTCCACGCATCGGCGCATCGGTCACGTTTTATGGCCTCGCCGTTTTGCGCCAATTTGAAATGATGGGCGTCTTCCCGCTGAACGAAAGCGTCGCGATCGGGCGTTCGCGCGATAAACTTCGATCCATGCAGTTGCTGGCTCGTGACGGGGTTGGCCTGCCAGTGACCGCTTTTGCGCATGATGCCAAACAGGCCGGTGAAGTTGTGAAACTTGCAGGCGGCGCGCCTGTGGTGATCAAACTGCTTGAGGGGACACAAGGCATCGGTGTGGTCCTTGCCGATACGGAACGATCCGCAAAGTCGGTCATTGAGGCGTTCCGTGGTGCAAACGTCAACATACTGGCACAAGAATTCATTAAGGAATCCGCCGGCACAGATATTCGCGCCATTGTCGTGGGGGGCAAGGTCGTCGCAGCGATGAAACGCACCGGCGAAGAAGGCGAATTCCGCTCGAACCTGCACCGTGGCGGATCTGCGAAGTTAATCAAGATTTCGCCAGAAGAACGTTCAACCGCGATACGTGCAGCCAAATCGATGGGGCTTGCGGTTTGCGGTGTCGACATGTTGCGCGCCAACCACGGTGCCGTCGTCATGGAAGTAAACTCATCCCCTGGTCTGGAAGGTGTCGAAAAGGCCACGGGGCTGGACGTTGCAGGAATGATCATCCAGCACCTTGAAAAAACCGCCAAACCGGGTGCGACAAGGACCAAGGGCAAAGGCTGATTTTGCGGTCCACACTGCACGTTAAAAAAATAATCGGCGTGTCCCTGTTATGGCTCACGCCGATAAAGTATGTAGAATGGCTAATTGCCTACAAAAGACTTGGCCGATCCAACAGGGTAGCAAAGACGACGATGTTTAAGAAACTGAACTCAAAGCGGCCAAAGCCAGAACTGGTGGTGATCGGATGGATTGAACATATCGATTTGCCAGATATTAGTCTGATGAATATCCGCACGAAGATCGACACGGGTGCGCGGACATCGGCGCTGCATGCGACGCAAATCGAACAATTCAGCCGCGATGATGTGCCCTGGGTGCGGTTTCACGTGCAGATCACAGAAACCGAGGATGGCGTCGATATCGAAGCGCCGATCTATGATATTCGCCACATAAAGAACACTGGCGGCGTGCCCGAAGAACGCGTTGTGATCCGCACAACTTTCCAGCTTGGCGGCCGCAGCTGGCCCATTACGGTATCATTAACCGATCGCGCGAGCATGACATTCGTGATGATCGTTGGGCGCACAGCACTTAAGGGTCAAAACATTGCCGTCCATACCCGCAAAGCGCATTTGGCATCGTTTTCCGACAAACAACGCCGCCCGAAAACCCTGCTGATAAAGGACGCCTCCTGATGCCAGCCCGCCAGCCCTTCACTGTTGGTGACATCACGATCGATGCCGGAACCAGCCAAACTGTCGAACTTCCAGTCAGCGTTCTGTCGGACCACACGCCCGTCACGATGTCGGCCCATGTCACCCATGGCAAAAGCGACGGGCCGGTTATGTTCGTCAGCGCGGGTATTCACGGGGACGAGGTTATCGGCGTTGAAATCGTGCGCCGCCTGCTGCGCGCTCCCAACCTTCGCACGCTTCGGGGGACGTTGATTGTCGTTCCGATTGTGAACACCTTTGGCTTCATCAACCGCTCACGTTATCTGCCGGACCGGCGTGATTTGAATCGATCCTTTCCTGGAAGTACGGCCGGATCGCTGGCCGGTCGGTTGGCGCATATATTCCTGACTGAAATTGTAGCGCGCTGTGATCTTGGGATCGATCTGCACTCGGCGGCTATTCATCGCACAAACCTGCCCCAAATCCGGATATCAGCCAACAATGAGCGCACGGCGAAACTGGCCAATGTCTTTGGCGCACCGGTGATCTTACAGTCAAATCTGCGCGACGGATCACTGCGCGCCGCCGCCGCTGAGCTTGGTAAAGATGTGTTGCTTTTTGAAGCTGGCGAAGCGTTACGGTTCGACGAAATGTCAATCCGTGCAGGCGTTGCTGGCGTCTTGCGGGTCATGCACGATATCGGCATGATATCGTCTAAAGGCATTGCGAAAACCAAGATGCCGTCACAGCTGTGCGAGTCATCAAGCTGGGTGCGCGCACCTGCGGGTGGCCTGTTGCGCATCTTTCGCGCTGATGGGGATGTGGTCGCCGAGGGCGATCTTTTGGCAGCTGTGGCCGACCCGTTTGGCGGCGAGGAGATTGAGATACTCGCGCCCTTTGGCGGGATAATCGTTGGCCGCGCGGTGATGCCAATCATCAATGAAGGCGACGCGTTGTTCCATCTGGCGAGTGTAAAGTCGCTCACCCAGGCCGAGGATATGATGGATGAGATGAGCGGACAATTGATGTCCGATCCGCTGATTGATGAGGATCAGATAATTTAGGGCATAAATCGAACCGCAACCGCCGCGATCCATGAAAAGAGTAACCGTAACGCGCAAATCATCACAAGATAACAACCATCCCCCATTCGATTGCCGCTTTTCGCGCCCTTACGAACCGCATATTGTGCCCCTTATGACCGAAACCGTTCCAAGCGACATTGAAATCACGTCGACCGACGCTGCGGTTACGATGACCCTGCGCGGGGCGATGACGTTGCCCTATGTCACCCAAATTGTCGCGAAATTTGACACATTGCCGATGGATCGAACGGTCCGCGCCTATTTGTCCGGCGTCACACGGTTTGACACCAGCGCGGCATGGGCCATTGCGTCCCTGCGCACGCGCCTTGAAACAGCGGGCCAGCATCTTGAGATACGCGGCGCCGGGATCGGTCACGAAAGCCTGCTAAAATCCGTAACTGACGCGATGCCAGTCATCACCCCTGCCCCCGTCGTCGCAGGGGGTCTGATCGAATGGGTGGCCGCCATCGGCAGCTCAATGGTAGACGCGGTTACTTTTGTGCTTGAGCTGATAGGCTATTTTGGTTTGTTTTTGTCGCGGCTTCTGCGCGCGATCCGCCATCCAAAGGAATTCCGCCTCACCGCCTTGGTGCACCACTGTCAAGAAGTCGGGTTCAAGGCGGTGCCCATCGTCGCGTTGATGGCTTTTTTGATCGGCGTCGTGCTGGCATTTCAGGGATCAACCCAACTGAAACAGTTTGGCGCAGAAGTGTTCATTGTTGATCTTATTGCGGTTTCGATCCTGCGTGAGTTGGGTATTTTGCTCACCTCGATCATCGTCGCAGGCCGCACAGCGTCGGCATTCACCGCTGCCATCGGGTCGATGAAGATGCGCGAAGAAATTGATGCCATGCGGAGCCTTGGACTCGATCCGGCCGCGACATTGTTCGTGCCGCGCATTCTGGCGCTGGTTCTTATGTTGCCGATTTTGGGGCTGATCGCGAATGTCATGGGCCTATTTGGCGGCGCGATCATGGCGTGGATCGATCTTGGTATTTCGCCAGAAATGTTCATGACACGGCTGGTCAACGGCACTGACGTCAGCCATCTGGCCGCTGGAATGATCAAGGCGCCAGTCTTCGCCCTTATCATCGGGGTTGTCGGGTGCCACGCGGGAATGCAGGTCCAAAGCAACGCGGAGTCTCTGGGCCGAATGACATCATCTTCAGTTGTCGCCGCAATTTTTGCGGTGATCATGGCGGACGCGGTGTTTTCAATCTTCTTCGCCCAGATCGGGTTTTAGGCATGGCAAAAGACATCAATCAAACCGACCGCGAGGTGGTCATTTCCATCCGTGGGCTGCGCAATCAGTTTGGCACCCAAGTCGTGCATGACAATCTGGACCTTGATATCTACCGTGGTGAAATCGTTGGCATTGTCGGCGGTTCCGGAACCGGAAAATCAGTTTTGTTGCGCACGATTGCAGGGCTGAACCGACCCGCAGCTGGCAGCGTCGATGTCTTGGGAATTGATGTGCTGAGCGCTGACCAAGACGACATGGTCGATGCAGGGGCCAATTGGGGCGTGATGTTTCAAGACGGTGCGCTTTTTTCATCCCTCACGGTGCGCGAAAACGTCGAAGTGCCGATGCGCACAGTTGATGGGCTTGACCCGAAAATTCGCCGCGCGCTTGCCGATTTGAAGATCTCAATGGTCGGCCTGCCCTATTTTGCCGGTGACAAATACCCGTCCGAACTATCTGGCGGCATGCGCAAACGTGCGGGTTTGGCCCGCGCCCTTGCTCTTGATCCGCAGATCGTATTTTTGGATGAACCTACCGCAGGGCTTGATCCGATCGGTGCGGCAGATTTCGACCAATTGATTTTGGGGCTCAGCCGCTCGCTTGGTTTGACGGTCTTCTTGGTCACCCATGACCTTGATACCCTGCATGCGATCTGTGATCGTATTGCAGTTCTGGCTGAAAAACGTGTGCTGGTCACAGGCACGATGCAAGAGATGCTAAAGGTCGATCACCCTTGGGTGCATGACTATTTCCACGGTGTTCGGGCCCGCGCAGCGCTCGACACCAAAACGGCTGCCGACGTGGCGACAAAGGACTAACAAAAAGACATGGAAACCCGCGCAAATCATATCCTGATCGGCTTGTTTACACTTGCCGGAATCGTGGGCAGCATTGCCTTGTTATTGTGGTTCGCACGCGTCGAACTGGACCAGCAGTTTGCCTATTATGATGTCCGCTTTTCGTCCGTGTCCGGACTAAGCGAAGCGTCAGATGTGCGGTTTGCGGGTCTGCCTGTTGGTCAGGTCGTCGATGTGCGCCTATCGCCAGACCGCGACGGCACGGTCCTTGTGCGCCTTGAGGTGGACGCGTCAACGCCAGTGCGATCCGACAGTATTGCCACCATTGAATCCCAAGGCGTGACAGGTGTGTCATTTGTCGGGATCAGCGCGGGGCGGCCAGACACCGGCTTGCTGGTGCCAACGTCCGATACGCCTGTGCCACAGATCACCGCAGGCCAATCAGTTCTACAGGCCCTATCAGAGGATGCACCGCAACTAATCAACGAAGCCTTGACCGTGATCGAGGGCGTTAGCGACTTGTTTGCGGAAGACAATCAGGCGCGGGTCGAAAATATCCTCAAAAACGCCGAAGAGGCATCGGAATCACTGGCCGCGACCCTCGAAGCCTTTGCAGAAGTGCCTGAAACGGTTGAACGGTTCACGGTGCAGGTCGAAGCGTTCAACGCAATCCTCGCTGGTATTGCGCCCGAGGTTGAGGCGTTGCTGACAACGGCGGACACGACTGTCGCCTCCCTTGGCACCCTGTCATCGGAGGCCGAGACCATGGTTATCACTGCAAACGACACGCTCGCCGTCGCGCAGGGCACCTTTAACGAGGCACAGCGTTACATCAACGAAGACCTGACAGATACGACCTATGCCTTACAAACCACAGTCGAAGACCTGCGCGCAGAAATCGCGACCATCAGCACCGATGCCCGCACAATGTTGGCCACGTTTAACGGCGCAGGTGTCGCTGCCACGGACCGCATCGTTGAGGCTGGCGCGACCCTCGTGATGATCAACGACACACTGGCACAAATCAGCAAAACGACACTCACTGTGGGCGATGCTGCCTTGCAGTTTGACACGCTGCTTCAAACCCAAGCAACCCCGCTTTTGGCCGAGACCCGCGCCACTGTTGCGGCCGCGACGGACGCCATCAATGTTATCGGAACTGCCGCCCAAACTGATTTACCTGTGATCGTCGCTGACATTCGCGCGGCCACCCAAACGGCGACGGACACCATCAACCAAGTTGCACAGGATCTGACGGCGGCCAGCGGGCGCATTGACGGCCTTAGTCTGACGGCACAAACCGCGCTGACCCAAGTGACTGAGACATTCGCAAATGCCAATACCACGCTTGAGGCGGTCACATCGGCGATGGAAACCGGTGATCGGACTTTAGAGGTTGCCGAACGCACGTTCGCAGGCGCGGATCGCATCATCAATGAAGACCTCGACGGGATTATTTCCGGGCTTGAAACAAGTCTGGCGTCGCTCAACGGTGCAATCGCGCAAGTGTCTGACGATATCCCTGCAATCACCGCAGAACTGCGCAATGCCAGCCAATCCGCAGCCGAAGCTTTTCGCAGTCTCGATCAGGTCGTCGACAACGCCGGACCGTCAGTCACCGAATTCACCCGTACGGGTCTGCCCCTGTACACCCGCCTTGCTGTTGAAACCCGTGGGTTGATCAGCAATCTTGATCGCCTGACGCAACAAATTCAACGTGACCCGGCGCGCTTCTTCCTGAACCAGCAATCGCCCGAATACCAGAGATGAGATAAATATGATCCGTGCTGCCACACACAAAATAATTGCTACTCTCACCCTATTGTCCGTCCTTGGGGGCTGTTCGGCGCTTGGAGCGCTCGGCGATGTCACAACCCCGCTGAGTGTCTACGATCTGCGCGCGCCAAGTGGTGCACCGGTGATACAAGGCGGCCAGTTGGCCCAAGATGTCGTGGTCGAAATTCCCACGACCAGCGGCGTGTTGAACACCGACCGGATCATGATCCGCCCCGATACATTGCAAGCGCAATATCTGCCCGACGTGCGCTGGGGGGATGAGGTTCCGGTGATGATGCAGACGCTGATGCTGCGATCGCTTGAGAACACGAACGGGCTGCGCTACGTCGGCAGACGCCCGCTGGCGGGCAGTGGTGATTACGCCATCGTCACCGAATTGGTGGATTTTCAGGCGGAACTGACGCCGGATGGAACTGGCGCAACTGTGTCGATCCGCATGACATCGCGACTGGTGCGCGAACGCGATGCCAGCATCGTTGCCAGCCGCACGTTCAGGTCGCAACAGGCTGCGGCCTCAACAGATACATCAGCGATCGTTGTAGCCTTTGATCGTGCATCCGATGCGCTGTTGGTCGATTTTGCAGACTGGACCATAACGGCCCTTGGCCGCAGATTGACGCCGGCTTAGTCCAACATTTGTGCGTGACATCAGCCGGCAACTTGGCGTCATATATGACCTGAGCCAAACCGGAGGATGCCATGACAATCCACAACAGCCCCTTTCCCGATGTCGCGATCACGGATCAAACGATCACCGAACGCGTTTTTGCCGGATTGATAAATCGACCCAATGAGGTCGTTCTGACGGACGGACCCAGCGGGCAGAGCATGACGGCTGCGGCGTTCATGGAGCGCGTCAAACGGCTTGCAGGTGGGTTGACGGCGGCAGGTTTGGGCGCTGGTAAAACCGTTGCGCTTATGGCACCTAACATTCCCGAATTCTGCGTGATCTTTCATGGCGTCGCTTGGGCGGGTGGCACGATCACCACGCTTAACCCGACCTATACCGGCCCCGAAGTCACGCATCAACTGGACGATGCTGGTGCGGATATTCTGATTACGGTTCCTGACTTTCTGGAAATGGCAGCGGCTGGCGCAGGCAATCGCGACGTTATTGTCATCGGCACACCGCAATATGACGCATTGTTCGGTGAACCTTTGACGGCGCAAGTTCCCGTCGATGTTAACGTACATACAATGGTTCTGCCCTATTCATCGGGCACCACCGGACTGCCCAAAGGCGTGATGCTGTCGCACCGAATCTGGTGGTCAATGTAGACCAATCCATCGTCGCCGCAGATTTTCAACGCGGTGAGGTCACGGCGGCCTTTTTGCCGTTGTTTCATATCTACGGCATGACCGTATTGATGAATGTGCATCTGGCGGGGGGCGGTGCATTGGTGACGATGCCGCGTTTCGATTTGCCGATGTTCTTGCAGATCAGTCAGGATCATAAGGCGCGGCGCATGTGGGTGGTGCCACCGGTTGCCATTGCCTTGGCCAAACATCCGTTGGTGGACAATTATGACCTAAGCGCGCTTGATCAGGTGTTCATCGCCGCCGCACCCTCAGGTGCGGAGCTGACGGACGCCGTGTCCGCGCGGCTGGGTTGCACCGTTTTGCAAGGGTTCGGCATGACCGAACTCAGCCCCGTGTCCCACCTTGTGCCCGGCAACGCGCCCCGATCCAGTGCAGTTGGCGTTGCTGTTCCAAATACGCAAAGCAAGATCATCAACCCTGACAGCGGCGACGAAATGGATATTAACGAGGAAGGCGAACTTTGGGTTAAGGGCCCGCAAGTGATGCAGGGCTACCTGAACAACGCCGATGCCACTGCCGAAACGATCCCCGAAGACGGCTGGCTGCGCACCGGTGACATCGCGCGCATTGACGCAGACGGTTACATGTTCATCGTTGATCGCCTGAAAGAGTTGATTAAATACAACGGCTTTCAGGTTGCCCCTGCGGAACTGGAGGCCACGTTGCTCGCCATGGACAGGGTGACAGATGCCGCTGTGATTGGCCTTCCAAACGACTTAGCAGGTGAGTTGCCGATTGCCTTTGTGATCTGTGCTGACGGTGGGCCAGATGAGGCTTCCATTCATGCGCATTTTAACGAAAACCTAGCGACTTATAAGCAGCTGCATCAGATAAGGTTTGTGGACGAGATTCCAAAATCTGCGTCCGGTAAAATCCTGCGGCGTTTTTTACGTGATCAAGTTGCGGCGGAAGATTAGCCGCCCTCAACAGCTTTACCTGTCTTGGGCCAAGATCCAGTCGGCAACGACGTCAGGCAACGTGAATACAATCATGTGACCGCCGTCAACTTGCGTCATCGTGGCCCCCGCGACCGCGTCGCGCCGTGTTTGGCTGGATCAAGGACCTGATCCGAACGACCAAACAGGATGGCAACGGGCATCCCTAGGGACGGATAGCGCTGCGCCATTTCGGGAAGTGCTGCACGCAAGGCAATCATGTCGCCACCCGCTGAGAAATAGCTCGTCGGTCGAATGGCGAGCAAACTGCCACCAGAGACACCAAAATTTTCTGGTATCGTTTCTGGCGCAAAGACCGATTTTGCAGACCTATCAAAGATCAACAAACCGAGAGGTGTCGCAAACGTCAGCGAAACGAAGCGGCGCAAACCATCTGATTTAATCGACATAGCGCTGAACGCGGATGATACCGTGTCGCTCGGCTGTGTGACGGGCGCGATCAGCGCCAGCGCACCGACGCTATCTTCATGGTTGAGCGCAAGGTTAAGCGCCACCGCACCACCAAGTGAGTGGCCCACGATCCCCTCCGTGCCAATAAGCGTGAGACAATTGACTGGCTAAAGTTTACACTTGAGGGCGTAGGAGAACGAACCCATGGTTATGCCTTCACAATCACCACTTTCGCCAGATGCTGGATCTGGAGCCGTTTTGGCCCCAACGTCGCCTCCCCGCGTTGTTAATGCGCCGTTGGCTCCCACAGCGGAACTGACGAGCATCCCGAAGCGACGCAACTTCACAGCCAAATACAAACTGCGCATTCTGGATGAGACGGACCAAGTGGCAGACACTGGCGGGGTTTCCGCCATTCTACGGCGGGAGGGGCTTTATTCCTCTGCACTGACCGATTGGCGCCGTGCGCGGGCGGCCGGCACATTGGGTGCATTGCAGCCAATGCGCCGTGGCCCACAAAAGGCACCTGCCAATCCATTGCAAGCTGAGCTGGCCAAGGCCAACCGTGAGGTGACAGCCTTGCGGCGCCGTCTGGATCAGGCGGAAGCCATCATTGCCATCCAAATAAAGAACGCAAGCGACGGCAAGATCGAGGATGGTGGCGGATTGCGACTCGTCAAAAAAAGCGAGAGCGCCAAGTGGGTTTTTAGATATAGCCACCTTGGCCGACGCAGGGAAATGGGACTAGGCAACATGCCGACCACGAACCTGGCGAAAGCGCGACAGAACCGCGACAAGTGGGAAGGCGAACGCCAAGACAAAACAGAATCTGTGCGTCGCTAAATCGTGCTGTCTTCATCAAAAATCTCCTCAGATATCTTGCCGAGAAAATTCTACTTTTGAACACCACTAATTTTAGGGGGGATTACCTTACCTATATCTGGACGCGTGAGGGTTGGCTTTACCTGGCTGTGATACCAATGGCCGAATTAAGTGACCCTTGCCCATTCTCGATCTGTGATTGAACTTATTCGCTCTGGGTCGTTCGCAAAGAAGTTCCAAGCTTGTGCACATTTGTCGAGTATTTCGTCATAGGTGTCGAAAACTGTGATTGCGAGTTTATTAGCTCGCAGATAAGCCCAGACGTTTTCCATGGGGTTCAGTTCGGGTGAATACGGTGGCAGCTTAACGAGCGTAATTTTATCTGGCACCTGCAAACATTTTGCGCCATGCCACCCCGCCCCATCAACAATCAGCAAGGCATGTGAGCCGGGTGCGACAGCTTTTGCGATCTCATCAAGATGCAGCCCCATAGCCTCGGCGTTGACGTAGGGCAGGACGAGACCTGCGGCGGTACCACGTGCGGGACAAGCGGCACCAAAGATATAACTCCATTTGAAGCGTATATCACGGGGTGCGCGCGGGCGAGTTCCACGCTTGGCCCATTTACGGGTGAGTGTCCCCTGTTGTCCAACGCGGGCTTCATCTTGGAACCATACTTCAAGAGGCTTCCCCTTTGCATGTTCTGGCAGAGTATCGTTTACGAGGCTCGCAAAGTTTTTTTAAAAGCCTGCTGCGCTTCGCGATCAGTTTTCGGATGCTCTGGACGCACAGACAGGCGGCGAAAGCCATGCTTGGTTAGATATTTCCCAATCGTACGCACATGCAGTTTCACGTCGAACTCCTCTTCAACACGAGCCTGCAAGTCGACACAACGCCATCGTACTACGCCATCTTTTACTGGGTCGGGCCCGGCCTCCACCCACGCCACAAATTGCGCCTGTTGCTTGGGCGACAACCGTGGTTTTGCCCCCTTGCCATTCCGATCCGATAACCCCTCAATGCCTTCTGCGTTAAAGCGATGCGCCCAATCCCGAAGTGTTTGTCGATCCATACCACTGCTGCGGGCAGCCGTTTCACGATCCACCCCATCAAGCACCAGCGCTATGGCCAGTAGTCGCCGTACAACCCGCCCATCCTTGGTTCGCTTTGCCGCACGGCGCAAATCTTTCGCAGACATATCCGTGCGCGTAATTTTTATGGCTCCACCCATGAGCACCTCCCAATCTATGGAGGTCATTGATTCAGAGTTTGCCAAAAATTAAAACCAAAAAAATGAGTCAGATATTATGGCCACTGGTATGATCTTGGATTTACATTCCAGGCGCGTGATTGGATGGGCTGTCAGCAATCGGATGAAGCGTGACCTGGCAATCAGGGCGTTGAAGATGGCTATCGCCTTCCGGTCACCGCCAAAGGGCTGCATCCATCACACGGATCGCGGCAGCCAATACTGTTCGCATGACTATACTCCCGCGCCTGAATTGACCTGAGGTTTTCCCCTCAAATCACTTTGTATTCCTTGAGCGATATGACGCGGAAGTTGTCGGTGACGGTGTCGCGGAACTCTGGCCATTTTTCTGGCAGGGTCTTGCGGAAGAAGTCGAAAATGGCCTCTGTGAATTGGTTGAACGTTGCATAGTGCCGATTGTGGGTGACCCATTTGTGCATAACACCCCAAAGACGCTCGATCGGGTTGAGGTGCGGGGCATATGCTGGCAAGAAATGCAACTTCACCCGACGTTCTGGGCTGTCCAGCCATGGCTGTAGTATCTTGGCATGATGATAGCGGGCATTGTCGACAAAGACGTGGATGGCCGTCTTGGTTTGGTTGTTGCGTTCCAACTTTTCCAGCATCTGTCGGGTTGTCTGGGCATTGATCTTCTCGCCTTCCACAAAGGTGAACTGGAAAGTCTCAAGGTCAAGCGCGCCCTGAATGTTGAGCCGCTTGCGCCCTGATGTCGCCTTCAGGGCCGTCTTTTGTCCCTTGGGGAACCAACCATGGGCGGGGCGGCTCTGGTGTTCGGGGTGGACAGCGTCCGAAAAGACAACCATCTCATCTGCGGCCAACCCGTTCATCAGGGCCTCATATTTGGCAATAAACGCAGCCTGCTTGGCTTCATCGGCCTGTGCAGGCAGCAATTGTGGTTTCTTATACGCGAACCCCAGGCGGCGCATCAGCTTGGCGGCTCCCGACGTGCTGTAGTTTTGGTCGCACTCGGCTAGAACATAGGCACAGACCTCATCGGCATTGCGGGCAGGCTGCGCGGTGAAATGGGCTCTCACCGCCTGCTCTTGCACGACGGACAAATGACCCTGACGCTGGCTGTAGTCCTTCAGACCGAAAAACGATAGTCCCGCACCGGCAAAGGCTAATCGCCACTCCGTCAAAACTGTCGGGCCAATATCCAAAATCCGGCAAACCGTTCCGGCGTCTTCTCCTGCGTCCAAAAGAAGAAACGCGCGCGCCCGTTTCCAAACAAGGGCGTCAACTTTGCGGCGGCGGCAAAGCGCTTCAAGTGCTATGCGCTGCTCGTCGGAGGGGATGTCCCGTACGATGTTGAAAATCGGGCGAGTGGCGCTGCTTGATTGATGGTTAGGCGACGTCCTTGATTTGGTCAAGCGTTACGGTATTGCGATGATCTAGCAAAGCTTGCTTGAGAATGGGGAGTTGCTTGTAGGCCTTTAGGCGGCGGAAGCCTTTCGCGGCTTCCAGCATACCAGCCCCTGTCCAGCGCAGCGCCATTTTTGCATCGCGCCAGCGTTTGACGTTTCGACAGACCTGTCGGATCACGCTGTTCATAGATTCAATGATGTTGGTGCTGGCCAATGAGCGTCTCAATTCCACAGGTAGCCCCAACCTAACAACAGTTAGAATTTCGTCTAGGCCCTCAAGGATCGACTTTGAAACGTCCGGAGCCTCAAGCTCTAGTCGCTGGGCAAGATTCCGCATCAACCGCTCGGCTTTGTCGGCATCATCAAGCTCCCATGCTTGCTTCAGCGCGCGGCGTACGGAGGCGTGCAGCTTTGGAGGAAGCCTGTCAGTTATGTTGCGGGCCTTGTGTATCTGGCATCTTTGGATGGGAATATCGGCACCAAATGTGCGCCGAATTGCCTTGGTCAGTGCCTTAGCCCCATCTACGATGAACAAATAGCAGCCCGCTGGATCGAGCCCACGCTCTATCAGATTGTCCAAAAGCGCCTGAACCGTCGCGGCGTTCTCGGTCGCCCCTTCAATGACGCCCAGAGGGTGCTTTTCGCCTGAAACCTCCACACCCACGGCCGCAAGCACCAACAAATGATCGTCCAAATGCAGCCCGTCGATCTGGATCGCTACAAGGTCAAGCTCCGATAGATCAGATGACATCCACTCATCCAGGCGCGCTTGGGTGAGTGCTTTGAAGCGACGCGAAACTGCTGACCTGGACAGCCCGCTCCCTGCCTTATTAGGCACCTTCGCTTCGGGCAGCCGTACAGCTCGGTCATACTTACGGGTGGAAACATTCATCAACATTAGGCTCATTGCCCATTGTTCAAGGAAGCCACCCGAGGAGGCCTCTTCCCAGCTCGGCAGGACAATCTCTTTACCGGTCACTTTATCGCGCACACGGGGGCGCTCCAGCTCAATCTTCCCACCATGGAACCCAACCTGACCTTTCGCGGTGCCCCATCTGTGGCCAGGCTTGTCAGTGCAATGCTCGTATCGGCCACCCGCCAGCGTATCTGCGTCCTCACCAAACATCTGAACCAGACTGGCGACGCCCGCCGTCAGGCAGAACTGCTCGAAGCTCTCGCCAACTTTGTCCCAGGCTGTTTCCACGAGTTGATGAACATTCGACGCGCTGGCAAGTCCAGCGCTTGCTGTGATAGTCTTCTTCATGGTGTTGCTTCCTTTTGCGATTAAACACCCAGAGCCTACGGCTCAGGGGAAGCAACGCCACCCTAAATTAAAATTTCAACATTCTTCGGGACATTCCCTCGTCGGATAAGGAGACTGTTTTGTATTGCTTGCTCATAAACTCAAAATACAGACTGAACCGCCTTTGGCCATGCGACGAAGTGAATCGCAGGCCCAAAATCGTCAGGTCAATTCAGGCGCAGGAGTATACCAAAAGATCCTGCGCCAGAACGGCTTCAAAGTATCGATGATTGGCAAAGGCAATTGCTATGATAATGCGGCAGTTGAGACGTTCTTCAAAACCATCAAGGCCGAGCTGATCTGGCGTCATACTTGAGAGACACGCCGGTCGGCTGAAATAGCAGTCTTTGAATATATCAACGGCTTCTACAATGCACGCCGAAGGCACTCAACGTTGGGCTGGAAAGGTCCTGTCGCCTTCGAACGGAAGGTGGCTTAAACGAACACTTGGGGCGGCACGAAAGCCCGACAGGTCCACAAAGGTCTTCCTCTACGCCATCATCCTCGCCGCAACCGTTATATTTTGGGTCTGCGTCCTGAGCCTAGGGTCAGGACCCATTAATTGATTGAGTTTGTCGCGTTGTGGTGATTCATAGTCTTCAATTGTAGGGGGATATTATGAGCAATTTGTATTGGCTAACTGAGGCGCAGATGGAGCGTCTCCGGCCGTACTTTCCAAAGAGCCGAGGTCGTGCTCGTGTGGATGACCGTCGTGTTTTGAGTGGCATTATCTTCATCAATCGCAATGGCTTAAGGTGGTGTGATGCACCTTCCGAGTATGGACCGCCGAAGACGCTATATAATCGATGGAAGCGCTGGAGTGATATGGGCATATTTGCCCAAATCTTGATGGGGCTGGCCGAGCAGGCCCCCGACAACAAAACCATCTCAATCGACGCCACCTACCTCAAAGCACATCGTACGGCCGCCAGCCTGCGGTTAAAAAAGGGGGGCGAGGACGCCTGATCGGGTTGACCAAGGGCGGTATGAATACAAAGCTCCATGCTGTCACAGACACCAGCGGACGACCAATCCGCCTCTTCATCACAGCAGGACAAGTCAGTGATTACACTGGTGCAGCCGCCTTGATGAATAATCTGCCTGAGGATGACTGGCTCCTCGCTGACAGAGGGTACGATGCTGATTGGTTCCGTGAAACCCTTGTAGACAAGGGCACAACGCCCTGCATCCCCGGTCGCAAGTCGCGCAAAAAGACCGTCAAGTACGACAAGCCCCGTTACAAACGACGCAACCGTATCGAGAGAATGTTCGGAAGGCTCAAAGATTGGCGCCGCGTCGCAACTCGCTACGACAGATCACCAACAGTCTTCCTCTCCGCAATCGCTCTCGCCGCAACCGTCATATTTTGGTTATGAGTCCTGAGCCTAACGGACGGTGGCGCATCTGCAAATGAAAAGTGTTGTAAAGCGGCCATCCAATCCTACATGCCGTCCTCCCACACAAGCGTGTCGCGTGTGATCGCTTTCAGGCCGATCAATCGCTCGATCTCTGTGGCCTCAACGGGTCCGATGCGGGCACCGTTTTCGACGTAATACCAAAGTGCGACCGACATATATACCCCGTGGTGGTTTGATGCCTCATGGGTGGACTGCCAAGATTAGGCAGCTTGTTCATGACGTCAAGCAGATCCGCCGCGAAAGCCTGTGGCCACAACAAATTTCTCGGAACTGTCGGACCGCGACGCAGGTGGTTTGACGTATTGAACCTTCTTGAAGTTAACCTTCAACAAGCGCTGCAAATCAGCCTCGGCGCCACCTGCCAGAACCTTGGCGACAAACACGCCGCCCTCCTCAAGCACGTCAAACGCGAAATACGCAGCTGCCTCGCACAGCGCCATGATGCGGTTGTGATCGGTCTGTTTGTGGCCTGACGCGGACGCGGCCATGTCTGACAACACGATGTCCGCCTTCCCGCCCAGCCATTCCTTGACCTTTTGGTCAGCGTCATCTTCCATGAAATCAAGGACATGCAGCTCTGACCCTGCAATCGGTTCCATCTCTTGCAGATCAATGCCGAGGATCGTGCCGATGGGTTTGCCTTTGCGTTCACCCAACGCGTTGACCTTAGGCACCGCGATCTGAATCCAGCCACCAGGTGCCGCACCAAGATCAACAACACGTTTTCCTGGCGTAAAGAAATCAAATTTCTCGTTCAATTCTAATATCTTATAGGCCGCACGGCCACGATACCCGTCGGCCTTGGCGCGGACCACGTAAGGGTCGTTCAACTGACGCTGTAACCACAAGGTGGATGACATCCGTCGACCGCGCGCGGTTTTCACCTTAACCGTCAGATCGCGGTTGCCGCGCCCGCTGGTGTTCTTGCCAATGCGTGATGTGGGTTTTTTGACCATGATCCCGATTAGCCTCCTACCCGTGTCTAGTAAAGGGCCAGCGGTTCTTGCGACAAACCAACGCCCTTTTCTTAACGATAAAGCAGCGACGTTCCGTTGTGGAAGATCTGGACCTTTTCAGGGGCCGCAACCATACGAACTGTCGTTCCGCGCAAATCAGCGTGAATGCCCGGCAGCTTGCCAATCACCGCATCATTGTCGCCAACTTTGTCGAAATATAGCAATGTGACCTCGCCCAAGGCTTCGGTAATGTTCACCTTGCCCTCGAACGCGAATTCATCGCCGGTCGTGGAAATCATGTCTTCGGGTCGAATGCCGATGTTAACTTTCAGGCCCTTATCAGCAGTCTGCATCGGCACGGCTGACGCAACAATACCACCACCGTGCAATTTCACTTGTATAGGTTCAGGTGTTTTGAGACTCGCACGACTTTGGCCTGAGTGATTCGAATTTACTCCATTGGTGTCTTGCCTTTCAAGGCATGATGAGGCCTGAATGTGTTGTATTTATCGACGGCTTTTCGAAGTTCAAACCGCATCGCTCCTATGCTGTCGGCAATGAGATCACGACATGCATAGAACTCTTCGCGGAAGGTGCGGTTACCGCGCTCGACACCACCGTTGTATTTTGGCCTTGCTGGCGGCAGCACAATGAGCGGGATCTCCATCTGTTCGCACGCTGTCTCAAAATCGGCCATAAACTCAGACCCGCCATCGACTTGAATTGAGATGATCTTATAGGGAGCTATTTCCACGAGTTCTTGCAAAAACCGTTTGGCAGAGCGTGCCGTGGCATTCGAATAAACTTGCGCGTGGATATGCTTGCTACACCTCTCCCAGGCTTGAAAGTGTTTGCACGTGACGCCGTTCTTCGTGGCAGTCATATGATCGATCTGCACACGCTCGCCAACCACAATATCTTTGTAATCCCTATATTTCCATCCCTTGGCATGCCCCTTGGAAAAATTACGCTTGCGCTTTTGGGGCGCAGATCTTGATCGTGTGATCAGGCCTTTTTTCCTTAGAAAGCTCAAAATGCGCCCCACGGTGCTATCGCTCATGGTTTGCTTTTTGTCGCGACGCAAGATGGCCCCTATTTTCTCCTTACCGTAGGTTTCATTGTCGCGGCGGGCCTCAAGCACCAATTGCTTTTCTGCCTCGCCCCACTGTGACTTGTTGCAGCGTTTGGGAGCCTTTGAAGGCGGTATGATTGCCTGCGCCAAAACCTTCAAAATACGCTTGTGACGGTAATATGTCGCGCGCGAGATGCCGACGAATTCAGCGCACTTTGATAGAGAAACGCCCTCTGTACGTAAGTCGTCCCATTGCCGAACCTGACATTCGTATTTGATACGGTACACGTCCAAACATTCTTGTGTCCGCGCCCAAGCATAAAGTTTATAAACGTTCTTGTGCAGTCCGATGATTTGCATATTGGCCTCGTGAGCTGGTTTCTTTCAATTCTCAGTCTCCGAGGTCGCCTAAATCTTGGCAACAAAATTTTGTCTCACATCTATCTGAACTTATTCACACTTTGGTTTGCGGGCCGGTTTCTACGATTTCACCGGACAGCAGATTCATTGCGGGGGATCCAATGAATTGCGCCACGAACTCGTTCTCTGGGCGTTCATACAGATCAAGCGGCGTGCCGACCTGTGCGATGCCTTTGTTAGCCAGAACCACAATGCGTGTGGCCAATGTCATCGCTTCGACCTGATCGTGGGTCACATAGATCATGGTCGATTCCGGCATGGATTCCTTGAGCTGTGCAATCTCGATCCGCGTCGCAACACGCAACGCTGCATCAAGGTTCGATAGAGGTTCGTCAAACAAATAGACCTTGGGATTGCGCACAATAGAACGGCCTATTGCCACCCGCTGGCGTTGCCCACCCGACAGCGCTTTGGGCAGGCGATCAAGATAATCCTCAAGCTGCAAAATCTTGGCTACGTTCGCAATGGATGCGTCGATTTCAGCCTTGGGTTTCTTGGCCAGCTTCATCGCAAAGCTCATGTTGTCGCGCACGGTCATGTGCGGATAAAGCGCGTAGGATTGGAACACCATCGCGATGCCACGCTGTGCAGGTGGTACGTCATTGACGACCTGCCCATCGATCTGCAATTCACCGCCAGTGATCTTTTCAAGGCCTGCAATCATCCGCAGCAACGTGGATTTACCACAGCCAGACGGCCCGACAAACACGATCAATTCGCCCGTTTTGATGTCGAGGTTGATATCCTTAAGAAAATCAATCGTGCCGCCATATGTCTTGGCAACATTTGTCAGTTTGAGATCAGTCATCTGTGTCCCCTCCGTTGATTAAGTGCGCGCGGCAGTTGCGATATACGCCTGCCACGGACCAAGTGTGAGTGTGTCGCCGTGCGGTGTGTCCACACCGCCCAAATGGAACGCAATCGCGGTGAATGTGCCCTTAGGCATCGCCAGATCCGCCGGTGTATCGCCCAGATTGAACGCACAGAATATTTCGTCAGCGTTCAGGGTTCGCGTGAAATGAACGATGTTTCCGGTCGCTTTGACGCCGTCATGATCCCCCGTTGCCAATGCAGGATTTGCATGGCGCAGCGCAATCGCCCGTCGGTAATGATGGATCAGCGCGTCGGGGTCTTCTTCCTGAACTGCAACGCTCATCTGGGTATGTTCATGGCTGACGGGCAGCCACGGCTTTGCTCCGGTGCTGAACCCCCCATTGGCGTTGGACGCTTCCCACACCATCGGTGTGCGGCACCCGTCGCGGCCCTTGAATTCTGGCTAAAACTCGATCCCGTAGGGGTCTTGCAAGTCGGCGAATGCGACATCGGCTTCGCGCAAGCCCAGCTCTTCGCCCTGATAAACACAGGCCGACCCACGCAGACACATCATCAAGGTCGTCATCAGGCGCAGACCCGTATCAGGCACGTCCCAGAGGGTCGCGTGGCGTTTAACGTCGTGGTTTGAAAACGCCCAGCAAGCCCAACCATCGGCGGCATGTTCATCCACACGGGCCATGACTGTTTCGATGTCTGCCGCTGTGGGGCGCGCATTGGCGAGGAATTCGGACGCATAGCACATCTGCATCAGATCATCACCGGCGGTGTACTGGCCCATGATCTCAATGCCGCGCTGCGCGTCCCCGACTTCGCCCACAGCGGCGGCGTTATATGGCTCCATCACTGCCCGCAACTTGCGCAAAAAGTCGTGGTTTTAAGGCTGGTTCTTCGAATAGAAGTGCAACTGGTGATTATACGGGTTCACGGACGGCGCGATGGTGGAATTGCGCTGATCGCGCGGCAACGGCGGGTTTGACCGCAACTGTTTGTCGTGAAAATAAAAATTGATCGTATCGAGGCGGAACCCGTCCACCCAGCGATCAAGCCAGAACCCGGCCACATCAAGCAATGCCTTTTGCACGTCTGGTTCGTGAAAATTCAGGTCCGGTTGCGAAGACAGGAAGTTGTGCAGGAAATACTGCTCGCGCTCGCCACTCCATTGCCAGCCAGACCCACCAAAGATCGACAGCCAGTTGTTTGGCGGCGTGCCGTCCTCATTGGGATCAGCCCAGACATACCAGTTGGATTTATCGTTCTCGCGGTTCACACGACTCTGCTGGAACCAAGGATGCTGATCGGACGTATGCGACAGCACCAAATCAATCATGATCTTGAGCCCGTGGTGGTGCACAGCAGCAATCACCGCGTCAAAATCGCCCAGAGTGCCAAACATAGGATCAACGTCGCAATAATTGCTAACGTCGTAGCCGAAATCTTTCATTGGCGACGTGAAGAATGGCGAAATCCAGATAGCATCGACGCCGAGTGACGCGATATACGGAATGCGCTGAACAATGCCCGCAAGATCACCAATGCCGTCGCCATCGCTGTCTTGATAACTGCGCGGGTAGATCTGATAGATCACCGCACCGCGCCACCAATCTTTGTCTTTTTCCAAGCGTGCATCGCTCATGATTAGGTCCATTTTACTCATAGAAGGGCTCTCCCTTGGGGTTATTTGACGGAGCCGGCCAACAGACCGCGCACCAGATATTTTTGCATCATGAAGAACACCAGCAATGGCACCGCAATCGACACGAACGCCGAGGTCGCGAGGATTTCCCAATCGCCACCCCGCGTGCCGAGCAATTCAACAATTTGCTTGGTCATGACGGTTGTATTGCCGGAACTGTCGATCAGGAACACCAAGGCCACCAGCAGATCATTCCAAGTCCACAAGAACTGGAAAATCGCGAATGACGCGAGTGCTGGAAAGCTGAGTGGTAGAATGATCTTGGTGAAAATCTGGAATTCGGTCGCACCATCAACACTGGCATTTTCAATGATATCTCGCGGCAGGCCAACCATGTAATGGCGCAGCAAATAAATCGCGAGCGGCAGGCCAAACCCTGTGTGCGCCAACCATGCGCCAAAGTAGCCCTTACCGGCAATCTTCTCGCCTTCCGACATGCCAAACCAGTTGCCGAACCAATTCACGCTGGTCAGCTTGCTGTCCTCGTCAACTGTTCCCATCACAGAGGTCAAAAGTTCCATCGCGCCGACGTGGAAAGTCAGCAGCGGAATGAGCGCCAGTTGCAGCGGCACGACCAACAGGCCAACAACCGTCGCGACCAGCAAAGCGCGGCCAGGGAATTTCATCCACGCCAATGCATAGGCCGCAAATGCCGCAATCAGGATCAGGATGATCGTCGCGGGGATGACCACCGTCAGCGTGTTAAAGAACGCCTTTGCCATGCCTTCTGAGTTCTTTTCGTCCAGCAACACTTGGTCGTAATTCGATAAGGTGAAATCGGGTGGGATCGTCGCAGTGAAGAAAAACCGCTGGGCGCGACCGCTGATCTGGTCGTCGTCGCCTTGCCAGATATATGTGCCATCAGCGTTCAGCGTGAATGTTTCGCCATCCCCCAAATCAGCCACGTCACCTGCGGAATATGCATCCAGTGCGCACGATGATGTCCCCCAACTGTCAATCGCAACTGCCTCCAACCCTTCGTCAAACGCCGACCCTTCGACCACGAAAATCCCTGCGGATGTTTCGATCCGGTTGTCCTCGGGATCAAGGGCGCGAAGTTGCAGGGTTTGTTCGGCGGGGAACATGAATACCACCACCCCGATGCGGTGATTTGTTCGCTTGTGCGAAACGAGCTAACGAACAGTCCCAGCGTCGGGAACAGCCACAACAATAAATCGCTGCCTGATGCTCTGTGACCTCCAGACGCGGCACCGGTATGTCATAAACCTGACGCCTCTCCACCGCCTTGATCATCCCAGCCGTCAAGCCATGCTGACAGGTGCCACAGGCCTCAGCCTCATGTCGCTCCACAAAGTCAGGCGTTGCTGTCTGACGTAGGGTGTCGCCTCGGTGGCCAACTTGGCCACCACTTTTCTTACCCAACTTACCACGCAGGCTACGCGGTACCGGCTTCTTCAACCCATCACTCGAAGGCGGCTTGCTACTATTACTGCTGTTCTTGGCCAACTGACGCCGCAGATCCGCATTCTCTTGCGCCATGCTCGCCAACGCGGCTTCCAACTCGGCGATCCTGCGCAGAGCCGTGGCGAGGAGTTGTTCAAGAGCAGTAACTTGGTCCATTCCACCAATGATTCAGAGAAATCGTCACAGCGCCACGAAATTCAGACCACAACAGAAAATTCATGCGCCTAATGGCCAAGGAGACTCACATCAAAACTGACAAAAACCCGTTATCGGCTGGGGTGCTTGGGAGTTACAAGTGAATTTCTCATGTTAGTCCTCCCTAACAGCGCATTTTGCACGCCGCACTATTCTAAAAATTTCCACGCGCAAAGTTACCAAAGCGCTTTGGGTAACTTGAGATCGCTAGGATTTTGGGACGGAGTCAACTGCCCTCAGGTTTACGTTGAAATGCTGCGGTTGCATAATAGAACTTATGAATAAGTTCAGATAGATGTGAGACAAAATTTTGTTGCCAAGATTTAGGCGACCTCGGAGACTGAGAATTGAAAGAAACCAGCTCACGAGGCCAATATGCAAATCATCGGACTGCACAAGAACGTTTATAAACTTTATGCTTGGGCGCGGACACAAGAATGTTTGGACGTGTACCGTATCAAATACGAATGTCAGGTTCGGCAATGGGACGACTTACGTACAGCTTGGATTCAAACATCAAGTGCAACGGTTGATTTGAAGGCCGCGATTTCGTCGGCCATGGCTTCAGCGGGTGTTCTCCAACCGAGAGTTTTTCTCGGACGGTTGTTCATCAGGTTTGCAACGTCGTTCAGCCATGTTTGGCTTGCACCGTTCAGGTCAGTTCCTTTGGGCATGTACTGACGCAGCAGTCCGTTGGTGTTCTCGTTGCTGCCACGCTGCCAAGGCGCATGCGGATCGCAGAACCAGATATCGATCTTCAACCGTCTGGCGAGTTCGGGGTGGCAGGCCATTTCGGAGCCGCGGTCGTAGGTCATGCTCTTGCGCAAAGCAGCGGGTAGTCGTCTCATCTGGCGGGTGAAGCTGTCGAGCGCGGCCTCGGCCCCATTGCCGTCCATTTTGCAAAGAATGACAAAGCGTGTCTTGCGCTCGACCAAGGTCCCCACTGACGAGCGATTGAATGCGCCCTTGATGAGGTCGCCCTCCCAATGGCCTGGTACCAGTCGCGCTTCGATCTCTTCAGGGCGATTGATAATGCGCAATGATTCCGGGACCATAGCACTGCCCGCCGCTGTCCTGCGCTTGAGCCCACGCTTAGGCTTCGCTTGACGCAACGCCTCGATCATCGCCGCCTTCAGCCCACCACGTGGCTGCGCGTAAATCGCGGCATAGATGGTCTCATGGCTCACATGGGCGGATGGATCATCAGGCTTCATGAGACGCAGTCTCTGCGCAATCTGCTCAGGCGACCAGTGCAGATGTACGAGCTTGCCATGAACAAAACGATAAAGATCGCTCCCCTCCACAAGCTTGCGCTCGCGGCGGCAGCGCGCACGCCGGGCATCATAGGCCTGCCGCGCCGCTTGCGGGCAATAGCTGCCGTCTTCCTGCCGACCTCGCGCCAGCTCACGGCAGATCGTGCTCGCCGGGCGATGCAAAAGCTGGCCGATCAACCGCTGACTGCTGCCCCTATTATGCTCGGCTAATATCACGCCACGGTCCTCGCTGCTGAGGTGCTTGCTTCGTATGTCCATCACAACATCCTATGCCCAAAGGGCTCTGAGTGTTGCATTTGAAACTTGAGCCTAAGCAGAGGGCGTTTCTCTATCAAAGTGCGCTGAATTCGTCGGCATCTCGCGCGCGACATATTACCGTCACAAGCGTATTTTGAAGGTTTTGGCGCAGGCAATCATACCGCCTTCAAAGGCTCCCAAACGCTGCAACAAGTCACAGTGGGGCGAGGCAGAAAAGCAATTGGTGCTTGAGGCCCGCCGCGACAATGAAACCTACGGTAAGGAGAAAATAGGGGCCATCTTGCGTCGCGACAAAAAGCAAACCATGAGCGATAGCACCGTGGGGCGCATTTTGAGCTTTCTAAGGAAAAAAGGCCTGATCACACGATCAAGATCTGCGCCCCAAAAGCGCAAGCGTAATTTTTCCAAGGGGCATGCCAAGGGATGGAAATATAGGGATTACAAAGATATTGTGGTTGGCGAGCGTGTGCAGATCGATCATATGACTGCCACGAAGAACGGCGTCACGTGCAAACACTTTCAAGCCTGGGAGAGGTGTAGCAAGCATATCCACGCGCAAGTTTATTCGAATGCCACGGCACGCTCTGCCAAACGGTTTTTGCAAGAACTCGTGGAAATAGCTCCCTATAAGATCATCTCAATTCAAGTCGATGGCGGGTCTGAGTTTATGGCCGATTTTGAGACAGCGTGCGAACAGATGGAGATCCCGCTCATTGTGCTGCCGCCAGCAAGGCCAAAATACAACGGTGGTGTCGAGCGCGGTAACCGCACCTTCCGCGAAGAGTTCTATGCATGTCGTGATCTCATTGCCGACAGCATAGGAGCGATGCGGTTTGAACTTCGAAAAGCCGTCAATAAATACAACACATTCAGGCCTCATCATGCCTTGAAAGGCAAGACACCAATGGAGTACATTCGAATCACTCAGGCCAAAGTCGTGTGAGTCTCAAAACACCTGAACCTATACACCCGCAAAAAGATTCTCGCCGTCGCTGCAGAACATAACTACAGCCCAAATGCCCGCGCCAAAGGCCTCGCGACGGGGCGCGCCAACGCGATTGGCCATGTGATTCCCATCGGCAATCAACATGAAATGGTCAATCCGATCTTTGGTGACTTCATTGCCGGTGCTGGCGAGGTTTACGCGCGTAACAATTATGAAATGGTGCTGTCGATCGTCGATGATGCCAACGAAGAAAAGGTCTACCGCGCCTTCAAAACCCGCGGTACCGTCGATGGCGTTATCCTGCATGGCCCAAAGATGAACGACAGCCGCATCGCATTGTTGGATAAAATTGGCTTGCCGTTTGTAGTCCATGGTCGTGCGTCTGGCATAGACGTCAACTACAGCTGGCTTGACGTAAACAACCGCAGCGCATTTCGTCGAGCCACTTATTTCCTGCTTGATCTAGGCCATGTGCGCATCGCGCTCATCAACGGATTGGAAACGATGGATTTCGCCCACCGCCGCCGCAGTGGATATGAAGACGCGTTGAGCGCGCGCGGTGTCAAACTCGAAACTGCCCTGTTGCGCAGTAACGATATGACGGAAGAATTCGGATATGCATCGACGGTGGAAATATTGGACCAATCGCGCCCGCCTACAGCGTTCCTCGTCTCCTCGATAATCTCCGCCTTGGGCGTGCGCCGCGCCCTTGAAGAACGCGGACTACAGATGGGCCGCGACATTTCGGTTATTACCTACGATGACGGCCTTTCCTATCTGGCGAACGGCGCGGTCGTTCCAACTTTCACGGCCACGCGGTCTTCTGTGCGCGTCGCCGGACGCGCGTTATCAGAAATGCTGCTTGCACAAATTAACGACCCCGACGCCCCGCCTCAGCATCACTTGCTTGAGGTCAAATTGACCGTGGGCCGCTCAACCGGCCCTGCCCCCGCAACAGCCGCCCCCGCTTGACCAGAAAGACCACCATGGATTTTAAACGCTCAGAGTTTCCCAAAGGTTTTATCTTTGGAGCTGCCACGTCCGCCTACCAAATCGAAGGCCACGCTGCGGGTGGTGCGGGGTCAACCCATTGGGACACCTTTGCGGCTACGCCCGGAAATGTAGTGCGCAACGAACACGGGCAATTGGCCTGCGATCATTACAATCGATACGAAGAAGACCTCGATCTAATGGCAGCGGCAGGGTTTGACGCCTACCGTTTTTCGACATCTTGGGCGCGGGTGATGCCTGACGGCGTAACTCCGAACGCCGAAGGTCTGGATTTCTACGACAGGCTGACCGACGCTATGCTGGAACGTGGATTGGCACCATACGCGACGCTGTACCATTGGGAACTGCCCAGTGCTTTAGCCGATAAAGGCGGGTGGCGCAGTGCGGATATGCCAAAATGGTTTAGCGATTACACCGCCTGTATCATGGGGAGCATCGGTGATCGCATGACGGCCGTTGCCCCGATCAATGAACCATGGTGTGTCGGTTGGTTGTCGCATTTCCTTGGCGCCCACGCACCGGGCCTGCGCAACATCCGCGCCACAGCCCGCGCCATGCACCACATCCTTGTGGCACACGGGACTGCAATCATCATAATGCGCGATCTTGGCATGTCCAACTTGGGCGGCGTGTTCAATTTTGAATGGGCCAACCCCGCGGATGACAGCGCACAATCGCGCGCTGCCACCGACCTTTTTGATGGGTATTACAACCGCTTCTTCATGGACGGTGTGTTCAAAGGGACTTACCCCGCAAACGTCATGGAGGGCTTAGGGCCGCACATGCCAGACAGTTGGCAGGATGATTTTGCAACGATCAAAGCACCGTTGGATTGGGTCGGTCTGAACTATTACACCCGATCAAACATCGCAGCGACGGATGGACCATGGCCGTCGCTTAAAACCGTCGAAGGCCCCCTGCCAAAGACCCAAATGGACTGGGAGATCTATCCCGACGGTTTGTACAATTTTCTTACACGGACCGCGCGCGAATACACTGGTGACCTGCCGCTGCTTGTAACTGAAAACGGCATGTCCAACGCCGATGTGATCAGAAACGGCGTTGTAGATGATCCTGAACGTATCGCATACGTGAACGCGCATATTGCTGCTGTTCTGCGCGCCATTGACGATGGTGTGCCCGTAAATGGATATTTTTTATGGTCGCTGTTGGATAATTATGAATGGGCATTGGGGTACGAAAAACGCTTCGGGCTCATTCATATGGACTTTGACACCTTGAAACGCACCCCGAAAGCCTCTTATCACGCTCTTAAATTCGCTTTGGAGCGCTGATTATGACCCATCCCGCTAACACTCTGTCGCTTGTGGCTGATATCGGTGGCACCAACACCCGCTGCGCTTTGGCCAATGGTCGAGATATTCTGCCCGACACGATCCGGCGGTATTCAAACGCAAAATATTCCGGCTTGGAAGCGGTCCTTCGGACCTATTTGGCAGATGAAGGCGGCGTCGATCCGGCCGCAGCCTGTGTTGCGGTGGCAGGCCCCGTGCGCGACGGCAAGGCGACGATGACAAATCTTGACTGGACGATTGACCGCGAGACCTTGATGCGCGCCACAAAGGCTGAAACCGTAGCGATTCTGAATGATCTGCAGGCTCAAGGTCACGCGATTGGCGATCTGGATGCGGCCTCCTTGAATCCGATCATAAAAGGGCCCGACGTTGCACCAAGTTCGAATGCTGTGCGTCTGGTGGTGGGTGTCGGAACTGGCTTTAATGCGGCGCCTGTGTTTGAAACTGCTGCGGGTCGTTTTGTACCACCCTCAGAGTCCGGCCACGCCAACCTGCCAATCCGTACCGAACAAGAACTTCGATTGTGTCAATTTGTCTCAACAGCCCACGGATTTCCCGCCGTCGAAGACGTCCTTTCAGGACGCGGATTGGAACGCGTATATTCTTTCCTTGGTCAGGAAAGTGGCACCGTGGGGCAAGCAACCGCGCAAGAGATCATGGCCGCCTGCGAGCATGGCGATGATGCACGCGCAACAGATGCCGCCGCTATGTTTGCGCGCATTCTCGGAACAGTTTGCGGCAACTTGTCATTAATTCAACTGCCCTTTGGCGGCGTCTATCTCGTTGGCGGCGTGGCGCGCGCTCTTGCACCCTACCTGACACAGTTCGGGTTCGCCGACGCCTTTCGCGACAAGGGCCGCTTTGCGGGTTTCATGTCCAATTTTGCCGTCTCCGTGGTCGAGGATGACTACGCCGCATTGCTTGGCTCTGCATCACACATTGAAAGCTTGCGCTCGACCTAGTGGAGCTGGTTGTGCACTGTTTTGGTCAACTCGTTCAGTGAAAAAGGTTTGGGCAGGAACACCGAATTAGGGATGCTCTTTTGCTCTTCTCCAAAGGCTTCCTCAGCGTAGCCCGACACAAAAACCACTTTGGTATCTGGCCGAGCGGCAAGTGCTTCGCGCACCCAGGTGGGGCCGTCCTTGCCAGGCATAATGACGTCATTTAAGAACAAATCGACGACAAGTTCAAGGTCGGCCAACAAAGTAAGTGCTGCCTCGGCGCAATCAGCCTCCAATACCGTGAAGCCGCGTAATTGGAGTGCAAGGGACGCAAACGCGCGAACAGGTGCTTCGTCTTCAACTAGCAGCACAACACCATCGCCAGATTTCGGAACAACGAGTTCAATCACTTCTGGCGTAGGGACAAACTCAACCGGCGCATCATGGCTCGGAATTAAGATACTGAACGTTGTGCCGACCCCAGTCGTTGAAACGACAAAAATATATCCACCAGTCTGCTTAATGATGCCGTACGCCGTCGACAGACCCAATCCCGTGCCCTCACCAGTTTTCTTCGTGGTCCAAAATGGTTCAAATCTTTTTACCCGTTTGTCCTCGGGAATGCCTGTACCGGTGTCATGCACCCGAAGTTCCACATAGCGACCAGGCGGAACTGTCACGCGGTCGCGGCTTAATCCCTCAACAAGCACAGTATTTCCAGTTTCGATCCGGATATTGCCACCCTCTGGCATCGCATCGCGCGCATTTACGACAAGGTTCATCAAGACTTGTTCCAGCTGTCTCTTATCTGCTCTGATCGGGCTCACCCTCGGATCGTGATCCAGTGTCAGCGTGACCCTTTCTCCAACCAATCTGTTTAACAAATGCGTGCTGTCAGACAGCGTGTTGCGCAGATCAATAACCTCCGGTTGCAAGTTTTGTTTGCGCGAATAGGCCAACAATTGCCCGACCAGCGCGGCGGCACGATTGGCATTTTGGTGAATTTGCACCAAATCCGCGTAGTCCCCATCGCCTTGGTCATGGCGCAACAAAAGCAGATCGCAATGCCCTGAAATTGCAGTCAGTAGGTTGTTGAAGTCATGCGCGACGCCACCCGCAAGCTGTCCAATTGCCTGCATTTTTTGGCTTTGGACAAACTGCATTTCAAGGTTCTTAAATTCTGTAACGTCGTTGAGAACTGCAATCACATGCGGCGTTTCCGCGTCACCAGCCGGGTTCAGAGAGACCTGAAGGTGTATTTCTTTACTGTCATGAATAACCTCAAGAAATTGTGGTTTAGAAGTGCCTTTGCCCTCGGCGGTTTCGGCCAGCCAGTCGACCAACGGACGACCCAAGCCCTTCATTAGGTCACTAATCCGGCTGCCTTTTGGAATGCGATTGTCCAACAACACCCGCGCTTCGTGGTTTGCCGATATGATTTCGCCCGATATCGCAACTTTTAACAATGGCACCGGAAGTTCTTCAATGGCGTCCCACTCCGCCCCGCTCACAGCTTCTTCAGATAGGCTATCGCCCGGCAAAAGGTAAATCTCCCGACGACGGCCGTGGCTTGGGACTTCGGCTACCAGACTGTCGACTTCGCCTGCCTCGCACAGCACCTTGTGGATTTGGCCCGACACGATTGGTAGATCGGAAAACACGCCACCAAGATTTTTGGCACGCCCGCCGAACAATCGACGAAACGCCTCATTCATGTAAAGGATCGTGCCTGTTGGCCCTGCCGTCAGCATCGGCAAACTAAGTGCATCGGCTGCACGCGCACCGCCACCGCGGTCGGACAAATCCTCAAGGCGCCATAGAAACACAGCGTCATCAATGGCGTTCACTGACAGGCGCACATGGCCTTTACGTGTCACAATATCTTCGCGCGCACTGCCCAACGCTTGCGCCTTGCTTTGCAACAGAAAAAGCACCGCGCCCGGGTTGGCAAAAAGTTCTAAAAACGCACGACCAAGAGTTTCGACCGCCCGTTCGCGGAACCGGTCCGTGGCTGCTTCATTGCGAAATGAAACCCGACCCTCCAAATCAGCGAGGAAGCAGGGCGATGCATCATTACTGATCAAGGAAATCAGGGCTTGCGTCGCATAAGACGTCTTGCGGGTTTGCAAAAATTTGTAGGCGATAACAAGAAGTGCAAACAAAACCACTGCTGATCCGAAGACCAGTAGGCCAAGTCGTACAAATGGATGTGCTACGAAAAACGCAGTGACAATCGCAACGACACCCGGAATCACAATCAGAAAAACGGGAACAGACGGTTTTTCTTTTCGCAGCGCCGAGAGGGATGGCCGCGGGTCAATTCCATGATGTGAATGGTCAATATGATTTGTCACGCCCGTCTCTTTTCAGGTTCGATTCGATAGCGACACTGAATCATCAAAACCTTAACCACGGCTTAAAGTGCGGCGCCCATTGCTCCGAACAACCTACTCCTCTAGATGTCAAATGCAATCAAGGGCTGTCAGGTAGTTCGGCGCAACTGCACAAAGAAAAAGCCATCACCGTCAGCACGCGGACGACGCAGGCTTTTCGAGATCACTTCAAAATCACCATTTTTTTCAGTAAACTCATCAATTCGATCACCGTTTTCGACGTCAAAGACGGAACATGTTGCGTAGGCAAGCGTCCCGCCAACCCCAACCAAAGGTGCAGCTTGCACCAAAACATCGGCCTGGATTTGGTTCAATTCCAACAACCGTTCCGGTGTCAGATCCCACTTTGCCGCAGGGGTCCGCCGCCATGTGCCGCTGCCCGAACACGGCGCATCCACTAGAACCACGTCAAACGGGGCGAGCGTTGCCAGCGCGTCCGTCAAGACGGTTTCAATCACGACGCCCGCCCGATCTGCGCGCGGCGCAAGATCAACCATTCGGCGCGGATCAATATCATGCGCGACCACATCGGCGCCGAGCGCCGCCATCGCAAGAGCCTTTCCGCCGCCACCAGCACATAAATCCAGCACGCGTTGTCCAGCGGTCAATCCAAGGGAGATCATCGCGTGTTGCGAAGAGGCGTCTTGCAGTTCAATCAAGCCTGTAAGATATGCGTCTGTTTGCGCCACACGCCGTTCGTTATCAGTGACTTGCAGTGCATTTTTAATGTCACGGACAAGCACCACCGTGACGCCGTCGTGTGCCAAGACGTCGATCGTTTCCATCGTATCTGTACGCGCGGCATTCACGCGTAAAAAGACCCCAGCGCGGGTTTTCAGTGTCTCCATGACACCGTCAGAATCCGCGCCCAAAGCACCGTCGAAATGCGGCAGCAACCATTCGGGTATGTCGTTTTGCGTTGCGCGATCTGCGTCTTCAATGGCACGGGCATCTTCACCGTCTTCAACCAAGCGCGGCGCATGGGCGATGCCACTAAACATTTCATCCACCTGCCCCGCGGCGCGCATCGCGCCGAGCATGACACCGCGTCCGGATTGCGCACCACCAAGCCACGCATACGACGCACGGCACCGCAACGCCTGAAACACGTGATCGCGAATGGCCGCGCGGTCCTTGGATCCTGCAAAGCGATGACGCCGCCCCCACCCGGTTAGCGATTTTTCGGGTGTGGCCCCTTCAAAGATCAGGTCGAGAACTTCAATCGCAGCGGCAACGCGCGCAGCAGGTGTCATTAAATGGCCCGATAGTTGGGCGACTCGCGCGTGATCTGGACATCACGCACGTTATTATCGTTTAGCAGATGCATTGAAATTTCCTTAGAAAAAATGAGATTCTATTACTCTGCTGCATCAGTCTGCATCAGTCGATCAACGTCTGATCGTAGATCTACACCAGTAAATGGCTGAATTGAAGGCCACCATTCGCACTCCAAAGCTTCGGCAACTTCCATGACTGGACCCAGCTTTCGGCGCTTGTAGAGGTCCGTTGTTGGGCTTCCCGCTTCGAACAACTGGCGTCGTGTCCTCGATGAAATCTCGAAGTGACCCATGACCGCGCTGATGGCGGCATCGCTCACGCGATAAGGGCGGATTCCAGACCTTCGCTGCACCCGCAAACTAAATTAGCCAACTTGAAGAAAGCGGACACTCGGGGCTGCGACTCAGTTTTTCGATGTGCAAACGCAGCTAACCGCGGCTCTGAGCCCAATCTGTTCGCTCGTCAGAGTGCAGCCAATGTCTTGTTAAGCAATGAGGTTCGTTCAATCGCTATTGGTTATAGACAGGTTTGTTGGTGCTTCATGCGCGCCGATGCAAAGACGGTGATCGCCGAGCACTTGGATAACGCGGCAATCCCCTGCTTGCCCCTTATCGTCCGCGTTTGCCATCCGCGCCAGTTCTTTGCGAAGCTGCGCAAGAATGGTCATGCGTCGGTCCACTGCCGCGAGCTGCTTTCGAGCGATCTCATGGGCGGGCGCACAATCTTCGGCAGGCTCTTCAGCCAGAGCCATTAAATCCGCGATGTCATCGAACCCGAACCCCAATTTCCGCGCATGGCGCAGGAAAGCGAGCCGTTCGAGCGCGGCGTCATCATATCGCCGCTGCCCACCTTCTGTGCGCGCAGGTGACGGGATAAGACCCCGGCTTTCGTAGTAGCGGATCGTCGTCACTTTAACGCCTGTCTGGCGCGACATCTGCCCGATTGAATACTCTTTCACATTTGCCCCTTGAAGCTACAGTCGCTGTAGATCGTATCTATATGAAAAGGATGCGAATCGAAAGGAGCTACCGATATGGGACACGGCCATCATCATCACGTCGACCCCGAAGCGGGCGACCGCCGCGTCTTCGCCGCCATTGCCGTCAATATGGGGCTCACAGTCGCGCAGGTCATAGGCGGTATCATGTCCGGATCGCTGGCTTTGATCGCGGACGCGCTGCATAACTTCTCCGACGCGATCTCGCTCATCATCGCTTTCGGCGCGCGCAAAATAGCGCGACAGCCACGAGACGCGGAGATGACCTTCGGCTATGGCCGGGTCGAGGTTTTTGCGGCACTCATTAACTACACGACACTGATCGTGATAGGCCTCTACCTTCTCTACGAAGCCGCAATGCGTTTTGCCAACCCTCAGGATGTCGAGGGTTGGATTATTGTCGTCATCGCGGGCATAGCTCTCGTTGTTGATGTGGTGACGGCTATGCTGACTTACACCATGTCTAAGTCCAGTGTGAACATCCGTGCGGCCTTCCTGCACAATGTGGCTGACGCACTCGGTTCGGTCGCCGTGATCTTCGCAGGCACACTGATCCTGCTTTACGACTGGCGGCTGGTTGACCCCATTGTGACGGTGATGATCGCGGGATACATCCTTTGGCAATCGTTCCATGAGATCGGCCCTGTGATCCGCATTCTGATGCTGGGCTCGCCGCCGGAGATTGAGACGGAAGCTGTCCTCCATACGGTGCGCGGCATCGACGGCGTGACCGGCATCCACCATGCCCATTTCTGGCAGATGGACGAACATCGCGCTGCGCTCGACGCCCATATCGTCATTGCTGAGGGACGCTGGAGTGACGCAGACGCTGTAAAGGACCGGATCAAGGCCGCACTGTCCGACCAATTCGACATCGAGCACACCACTCTGGAGCTGGAATGCGCGCGCCACGCTTGCGATGACCCATCCGAGTTCGGCGGGCGAGGACACGGCGAGGAGCAGCACGGATGAGCGATATGGTTCCTGTCACGCTGATCACCGCCCTTTTCTGCGAAGCTGCGTTGATCACGATGCTGGTCTGGTCGATCTTTGTCCCGGATCGCCGCCTCACGCATCATACCGTGGGTAAAGTTGCACTGGTGAGTTGAATCCGCGAAATATTTTTAGATCGCAAAGACGATTAACGATTTTTCCGTTGAGGGCCCATCCCTAATCCAATTAGGCTGTCTACCACGCCCACTCCAGGTGAGCGATGAATCTTCCGGATGCTTGTACTTGGCGGGCGAAGCAACTTTAGCTTTCTTGCCACCCGTAAGATCCACCAGCTTGTACCCATGCTTTTGCGCAACCGCCTCTAACTCTGCAATCACGCCTGCACGTTTACGATCTTCAAAGCTTGCGACCGCTTTAGCCGCATCTTTTTGCAATTTTTTTAGTTCTTCTACGGACAGTTTTTCCAAGTCAGGATTCGTCATGAGTTCAACTTTCTATCTAAGTATTTGGCTCTCGGCTATCGTTTTGAGTTTTAGCGGCAACACCAAATGGTGAGGAACACCGCTTCCGTCAGCTCTAAAAACCACCGTTTTTGGAACGCTGCTTAAAGGGTTCGTTTGCGCTGCCGGGGAATGTCCCGAAGAATGTTGAAATTTTAATTTAGGGTGGCGTTGCTTCCCCTGAGCCGTAGGCTCTGGGTGTTTAATCGCAAAAGGAAGCAACACCATGAAGAAGACTATCACAGCAAGCGCTGGACTTGCCAGCGCGTCGAATGTTCATCAACTCGTGGAAACAGCCTGGGACAAAGTTGGCGAGAGCTTCGAGCAGTTCTGCCTGACGGCGGGCGTCGCCAGTCTGGTTCAGATGTTTGGTGAGGACGCAGATACGCTGGCGGGTGGCCGATACGAGCATTGCACTGACAAGCCTGGCCACAGATGGGGCACCGCGAAAGGTCAGGTTGGGTTCCATGGTGGGAAGATTGAGCTGGAGCGCCCCCGTGTGCGCGATAAAGTGACCGGAAAAGAGATTGTCCTGCCGAGCTGGGAAGAGGCCTCCTCGGGTGGCTTCCTTGAACAATGGGCAATGAGCCTAATGTTGATGAATGTTTCCACCCGTAAGTATGACCGAGCTGTACGGCTGCCCGAAGCGAAGGTGCCTAATAAGGCAGGGAGCGGGCTGTCCAGGTCAGCAGTTTCGCGTCGCTTCAAAGCACTCACCCAAGCGCGCCTGGATGAGTGGATGTCATCTGATCTATCGGAGCTTGACCTTGTAGCGATCCAGATCGACGGGCTGCATTTGGACGATCATTTGTTGATGCTTGCGGCCGTGGGTGTGGAGGTTTCAGGCGAAAAGCACCCTCTGGGCGTCATTGAAGGGGCGACCGAGAACGCCGCGACGGTTCAGGCGCTTTTGGACAATCTGATAGAGCGTGGGCTCGATCCAGCGGGCTGCTATTTGTTCATCGTAGATGGGGCTAAGGCACTGACCAAGGCAATTCGGCGCACATTTGGTGCCGATATTCCCATCCAAAGATGCCAGATACACAAGGCCCGCAACATAACTGACAGGCTTCCTCCAAAGCTGCACGCCTCCGTACGCCGCGCGCTGAAGCAAGCATGGGAGCTTGATGATGCCGACAAAGCCGAGCGGTTGATGCGGAATCTTGCCCAGCGACTAGAGCTTGAGGCTCCGGACGTTTCAAAGTCGATCCTTGAGGGCCTAGACGAAATTCTAACTGTTGTTAGGTTGGGGCTACCTGTGGAATTGAGACGCTCATTGGCCAGCACCAACATCATTGAATCTATGAACAGCGTGATCCGACAGGTCTGTCGAAACGTCAAACGCTGGCGCGATGCAAAAATGGCGCTGCGCTGGACAGGGGCTGGTATGCTGGAAGCCGCGAAAGGCTTCCGCCGCCTAAAGGCCTACAAGCAACTCCCCATTCTCAAGCAAGCTTTGCTAGATCATCGCAATACCGTAACGCTTGACCAAATCAAGGACGTCGCCTAACCATCAATCAAGCAGCGCCACTCGCCCGATTTTCAACATCGTACGGGACATCCCCCGCTGCCGCAGCGAAAGCTCACTAACTCCGCACAGCGGTCTTCGGTGGAGACCGCAGCGAAGGGCCGTTTTCCGCCCTTCATGTCGAATGCCGCACTGCAATGGGGCAGAGAGCCCCCTGCCCTAACTAGCCCGATCTCTAACCGCTCAGCACGAGATTTTAGCGGTTCGGGACAAGCATGTTCTGCACATGGCGTCGCGACATAGAAATGGACCTCGGCAGGCACATTGACCACATTGCCAGCCAAGAACTTTCCGAACCCCTCGCGCAGA
Organism: Octadecabacter arcticus 238; assembly: GCF_000155735.2. Taxonomy (GTDB): domain Bacteria; phylum Pseudomonadota; class Alphaproteobacteria; order Rhodobacterales; family Rhodobacteraceae; genus Octadecabacter; species Octadecabacter arcticus. The sequence continues at coordinate 1,536,672 of NC_020908.1, read as the reverse complement.
TTTCTTCTGATCTCTTGCCTGTCAGCTTCATTTACGACCTTGTCCTTTAGCAAATTTGCTTCAGCAATATTTAGGTGCATTTCGGCGAGGTCGTCCGCGTTATGGCCTGTCTCAAGCGTCACTGTTTGGCACATTTTGCGATGCCCGCAAAACGTGAGAACGGCAGTGCAAAAGTGAGCCACGGAAGTGGCAGGATTATCTTGCTGCAGGCAAAGTAAAACTTTGCCACTTTAGTCTTTTCTGTTTTCAGGGAGGGCGGGGGTATTTTCAGCGTGGAACTTTACAGAAAGGTCCGCCTCGCACGTCGAGGTGGCATGAGCGAACGAGCAGCAGCCGTTCATTTTGGGATATCGCGCGCGAGCGTGAAGAAGATGATGAGCTTTTCGGTTCCGCCCGGATATCAACGAACTGCGAAGATCAAGCGGCCCAAGCTTGCTGGCTTTACCGGCTTCATTGATCAATGGCTGCAAGACGATCTCAGCCGGAACCGTAAGCAACGCCACACGGCCAAGCGCATTTTTGAACGTCTGCGGGACGAGCATCAATTTCGAGGCGGGCAAACCACGGTCAAGAACTATGTCCGGGAACATGGCCGCCACCATCGAGAGATGTTTGTCCCACTGGCACATGCGCCTGGCCACGCTCAGGCGGATTTTGGCGAAGGTGATGGTCGTGATCGGCGGTGTGGAGCAGAAGGCACATTTCTTTGCACTGGATCTGCCCTACAGCGACGCATGCTTTGTGCGTGCTTATCCTGCAGCGGTCTCCGAGGCCTGGGTTGATGGCCATGTCCATGCCTTTGCCTTCTTCGGGCGGGTGCCGCAGTCGGTTCTCTACGACAACGACCGGTGCCTTGTTGCGAAGATCCTGCCAGACGGTTCACGCAAGCGGACCAAACTGTTCAGCGGGTTTCTGTCGCATTACTTCATCCAGGATCGTTATGGTCGCCCGGGCAAGGGCAACGATAAAGGCGCCGTTGAGGGTCTGGTCGGATATGCCCGGCGCAACTTCATGGTGCCCATCCCTCATTTTGCCACGTGGGAGGCATTCAATCTTTGGCTGGAAGAGCAATGCCGCAAGCGCCAGAACGATGTCTTGCGCGGGCATAGCGACAGCATCGGGCAACGCTTGGCCCGCGATCTTGAGGCCATGATGGATCTGCCAGCATCTCCGTTCGATGCCTGTGATCAGGCCAGCGGCCAAGTGAACTCGCAAGCATTGGTGCGCTATAAAACCAACGATTATTCCGTTCCGGTTGCCTATAGCCATCGTGACGTCTGGCTACGCGGCTATGTCGATCAGGTTGTGATTGGCTGTGGTGGCGACGTCATTTCCCGCCACCCAAGGTGCTGGGACCGCGAAGACATGGTCTTTGACCCGATCCACTACTTGCCCCTGCTGGAGCAGAAGGCGGGCGCATTGGATCAAGCCGCCCCTTTGGCGGGCTGGGACTTGCCGGACGAATTTGCGACCCTGCGCCGCTTGATGGAAGCCCGAATGATCAAGGCGGGGCGGCGTGAGTATGTACAGGTCTTGCGGCTGCTGGAGACCTTCGAGATGGGGGACCTGCACATCGCCATCAAAAACGCGCTGCGCATGGGCGCAATTGGCTTTGATGCCGTCAAACATCTTGTGCTTTGCCAAGTCGAGCAGCGGCCACCCAAGCTGGATCTGGATGTCTATCCCTATCTGCCCAAGGCCAATGTCGGCACAACATCTGCAGCCAGTTACATGTCCTTGATGCGGGGGCAATCAGCATGACTGAAGCTCCCCAAATCCTTCTGGACCACCGCCTCAAATCGCTGCGGCTGCCGACCGTTCTGCGGGAATACAGCAAACTGGCCAAGCAAGCCGCAGCCGAGGGATTGGACCATGTGCAATTCCTTGCACGTCTAATCGAACTGGAGATGATTGACCGGGAACGCAGGATGATCGAGCGCAGGATCAAAGCCGCAAAGTTCCCAGCCGTTAAAAGTCTGGACAGCTTCGATTTCAAGGCGATCCCCGCCCTGAACAAGATGCAGGTGCTGGAGTTGGCGCGTTGCGAATGGATCGAACGGCGTGAGAATGTCATCTCGCTTGGCCCCTCGGGCACCGGCAAGACCCATGTCGCCTTGGGCCTTGGCCTATCAGCATGCCAGAAAGGCATGTCCGTTGGATTTGTCACCGCCGCCGCACTCGTCCATGAGCTGATGGAGGCCAGAGACGAACGCAGACTACTACGGCTTCAAAAGCAGATGGTGGGTTACAAGCTGCTGATCATCGACGAGTTGGGCTTTGTGCCACTGAGCAAAACCGGCGCTGAGCTGCTGTTTGAATTGATCTCCCAACGCTACGAGCGCGGATCCACGCTAATCACAAGCAACCTGCCATTCGACGAATGGACAGAAACATTTGGGTCAGAACGCCTGACAGGCGCACTCCTCGACCGCCTGACCCACCACGTCAACATCCTAGAGATGAATGGCGAAAGCTACCGCCCCCTCCGTGCCAATAAGCGTGAGACAATTGACTGGCTAAAGTTTACACTTGAGGGCGTAGGAGAACGAACCCATGGTTATGCCTTCACAATCACCACTTTCGCCAGATGCTGGATCTGGAGCCGTTTTGGCCCCGACGTCGCCTCCCCGCGTTGTTAATGCGCCGTTGGCTCCCACAGCGGAACTGACGAGCATCCCGAAGCGACGCAACTTCACAGCCAAATACAAACTGCGCATTCTGGATGAGACGGACCAAGTGGCAGACACTGGCGGGGTTTCCGCCATTCTACGGCGGGAGGGGCTTTATTCCTCTGCACTGACCGATTGGCGCCGTGCGCGGGCGGCCGGCACATTGGGTGCATTGCAGCCAATGCGCCGTGGCCCACAAAAGGCACCTGCCAATCCATTGCAAGCTGAGCTGGCCAAGGCCAACCGTGAGGTGACAGCCTTGCGGCGCCGTCTGGATCAGGCGGATGAACTTCGTCCCTGTTGCCGGACATTGGGGTACTTTACCCCAGTCCGTGAAAGGGGCACCAAATGGGACAACATCGACGCAATTATACAGACGATTATAAGGCAGCTGCAGTTGAGCGGTTATATGAGCCTGGTGCGACGCAAGGCAGCGTTGCCAAGGAGCTTGGGATCACTGGGACGCAGCTGAAGACGTGGCGCTTGGAAATTGAGGCGTTTGGCTCAGTTGAAGCCAAACGGCGTCAGCAGGCGGATGCGGCTGAATTGCTCCGCCTTCGCAAAGACAACAAGCGGCTTGCTGAGGAAGTGGAGATTTTGCACAAAGCATCCGCTTTTTTCGCGGCGCGGGCGGTGAAACCATGACGAACAAGCGTGCTTTCGTCACCGCCCATAAAGCTCAATACGCGGTTTCAATATTATGCCGTCTTCTAGAGATATCCCGGGGCTGGTTCTACGGGTTCCCAGCCAGTCAGCCTGCACGTGATCAGCGTCAAGCTAATCGCGACGCTCGGGATCAGGCGTTGCTTCCCAAGATAAAAACCTTCTTCAAGGCCAGTAAGAAATGTTGTGGATCAAAGCGTATTCACCAAGACTTACTGGCGGATAGTGAGGTCGTCTCCGAGCGCCGTGTTGCGAGAATAATGAAGGAACACAAGGTGTCCCCGCTTCTTCGCAAGCGTAGAAAGCCAATCACAACGGACAGCAATCATAAGCTGAAGCCATCCCCAAACTTGTTGGAACAGAAATTCCACAGCCAGACGCCTAATGCCGTTTGGCTGGCGGATATCACCTATATCGACACGGACGAAGGCTGGCTTTATCTGGCTGGCGTGAAGGACATGGCTACGCGTGAGATCGTCGGTTGGGCGATGGAGGATCACATGCGTGCGGAGCTTTGCTGCGCCGCCCTCGAGATGGCTCTGGGACGCAGAGGCCCGGTTCCGGGATTGATACACCACTCCGATAGGGGCGGCCAATATGCTGGCGGGGACTATCGCAAGCTGATCAAAAAGGCGAAACTCACTCAATCCATGAGCCGCAAGGGCCAATGCCTCGACAATGCGCCGATGGAAAGCTTCTTTGCTTCATTGAAAAAGGAGATGGTTCACCAGCGGCGCTTTAGAACACACGCTGAGGCCAAGGCCGCCATCTTCGAATACATTGAGGTCTTCTACAACCGCCAGCGCCGTCATTCAGGCGTCGGCTACAAAACGCCAAAACAGGCTTTCGAAGATATGACTTGGAAAATGGCAGCATAGGGTCAATAAGCAAACTGTCCGGAAAACGGGACGAAGTTCAAAGTTGGCGAACGCCGCCGACAGCGCACACATCCCGTCTATCAAAAGCCTGAACTTCTAGCTGAAGCCCCCAATCAGGTCTGGTCTTGGGACATCACCAAGCTGAGGGGCCCGGTGAAATGGTCCTACTTCTATCTCTATGTCATCCTCGACATCTTCAGCCGCCGCGTTGTTGGCTGGCGCGTCGAGCACGCGGAGAGCGCCAGCCAGTTCAAAGAGCTGTTCATCGACGCGATGGAAAAACACGAGGTTCCACGCGATCAGCTGACATTGCATGCAGATCGCGGTGGGCCCATGAAGGCAAAGACGACAGCCCTGATGCTGGTTGATCTTGGTGTGCTCAAGTTCCACAGTCGGCCCCACACCTCAAACGACAACCCGTTCTCCGAAGCCCACTTCAAAACACTGAAATATCAGCCAGAGTTCCCCAAGAACTTTGAAACCATCGAGCAGGCTCGCGCATTCTGCCGCAGGTTCTTTGCATGGTATAACCAAGACCATCATCACGCCGGGATTGGTCTGATGACGCCCGACCAAATCCATTTTGGGCAGGCCCAAGAAATCTACACCGCGCGACAAGCAACACTAGACGCGGCATTCCTCGCCACGCCCGAACGCTTCGTACACAAACCACCAAAACCGCCTCAAATCCCGACCGCCGTCTGGATCAACCCACCAAAACCAACCGAAGAAACCCAAGCCTAAAGTCCAAAAGCCACTGTCTCAAAGTCGTTGACACGTTCCGTCCAGTCACAGCTTGATCACATCTAAGCAAGAGCAGCCTCGGCTGCTTAATGGAATGATAGCAGGTGGCATAAATGTCCATGTCTTAGCTTTGGACACAGATTCAACTGCCCCGAAAGTCCCCATAACGAAGGAGGCTCTGCTTGTGCTTAAGCACCTCAAACGTCTCGAAGACAGCATCTACGGTGATATCATCGGTGTTGTCTGTATGACTATCATCTTCATCGCACTCCCTTGGATTGCTGTCGCTCTGCACTAACAAGCGACCCACTACCCTCTCAACACAAGCAAGAAAGAGACGCTGGTCATATACCTGCCCTATGTAAAGTTGTCAGAAACCTAACATATCAATAGGTTACTTGATGGTCGGCAGCTTTTCTTACTCAACAAAGCGGAGAAGAGCCAACAAATTAGCCTACGGAAAGCTCGGTGCGGTTCAATAAATCTATAAACCCAGCCCACCAGTGCACCATTCTGAGCCGTTCTGTCAAATGCTCTCGTGTTCCATAGCGGGCGGGTCAAATACATCGGCTTTGAACCACCTCCTGTGGAAACATATGCAATGCAAAGAGCCCAAGTATTGCTAGGTCGTCACCCTGCCCGACTAGTCGGCTTCTTCTGACATCACGTCACCAACTTGCTGAAATGTATTGAGTTTCCATGAACTCCAGCATCCCCTCATGACCGCCTTCACGGCCCAGTCCGGATTGCTTTGTTCCGCCAAACGGTGCTGCGGGATCGCTGACAAGGCCACGGTTCAGACCGACCATGCCGTAGTCCAAACGTTCGCAAACCTGCAACGCGCGCTTCATATCTTCGGAGAACACATAGGCGACCAGCCCGTATTCGGTGTCATTGGCGCGGGCGATTACGTCGTCCTGATCAGTGAAGGTCTGGATTGCGGCAACGGGGCCGAAGATTTCATCCGCGACGCAGTTGGCGTCCTGAGACACGTTCGTCAGAACGGTCGGCGGATAGTAGAAACCGACACCGTCTGGCGCTTTGCCGCCCAATTCAATACGCGCACCCTTTGCCACGGCGTCATCCACGAAGGCTGCGACCTGATCACGGGTGTCGGCGTTGACCAAGGGGCCAACGTCAACGGTTGGGTCAGTTCCGTCACCCATTTTCAGAGCCGCCATGGCTGCAACAAATTTCGAGGTAAAGGCCTCGGCAACATCCGCGTGCACATAAAAGCGGTTTGCGGCGGTGCAGGCTTCCCCCAAGTTGCGCATTTTGGCGAGCATCGCGCCCTCAACAGCTACATCAAGATCGGCATCTTCAAACACGATCAATGGGGCGTTGCCGCCCAGTTCCATCGCCGGTTTCAGAACTAGGTCGGCCGCAGAGCGCAGTAATTTTCGCCCAACGCCAGTCGAGCCAGTAAAGCTGACAACGCGCACGCGCGGATCATGCAGCATATGGTCGACCAGCGCGCCGGTTTTGCGCGACGGGAGGACGTTCACAAGGCCCTTTGGCACGCCCGCTTCTTCCAGCAGCGGCATGAGCGCCAGCATGGTCAGCGGCGTTTCAGATGCTGGTTTGATGATCACGGCACAACCGGCCGCCAAAGCCGGTGCTATTTTGCGGGTGCCCATGGCAGCGGGGTAGTTCCATGGAGTCACCAACACCGCAAGTCCAGCGGGTTTGTGCTGCACGATAATCCGCGCGCCGGACGCAGGCGCGTGGGTGATCATGCCATCAGCACGCACGGCTTCCTCAGAAAACCAGCGAAAGAATTCGGCGGCATAAGTGGCTTCGCCAATGGCATCCGCGCGGGCCTTGCCGTTTTCCAGCGTGATCAGGTTGGCGAATTCCGGCAGTCGGGCTGTCATCAATTCCCATGCTTTGCGCAGCACCTCAGATCTGTGGCGCGGTGTCTGCGCTGCCCAGAGCGCCATCGCAGCCTCAGCCGCATCAAGGGCGGCGTCTGCGTCTGCAATGTCAGCCGAGGCAACGGACGTCAGTACCTCTTCGGTGGCGGGATTGATCACATCAAAACGCTCGGATGTTTTTACCCATGCGCCATTAATATAAAGGTCGGTGTATTCCATGTGTGTTTTCCTAAACGAGGTGGTGCAGCGGATCGGCCAGTCGCCGCGCAAGACCGGAGACGAAGGCGATGGCCTGATCGTCGACCATATGCTCGCTGCTGAATTCAAATGTGATCGCGTAACTGTCGCCGTCCGCCCCGATGCTGAGAGTTGGCAAAGTTGTGTCGCCCAAACGCAGCGAAGTCAGAAAACTGTCGCTCAGATCGTGCAGCACGAACGTCGCATCGTCGTCAGTTTCGGGCGCAGGAACGGATAGCCGCGAATAGTCGGGATTGCGCAGAAAGACGTCATCCTTGTCGGGGCCAGATACCTGCACCACGACAAGCGCCGCTTCGGTGGCAGCGCGAAATGCACCAGCGGCGAAGCTGGCGAATATGGCAGTCGGCACCACAGTGATCGCGCCGTCCGTTTCCATCCAGTCGATAAAGTCACGTGACCCTTGGCGCGGGCAGCGTGCGGTGATCTGTTTGGTGGCGACCAAGATGACAGTTTGCCCGCTGGGGCTGGCGCCGATCACTGGCAGGCTGCGCAGGACTTCAAGGTCGCTGACATGATAGGGTTGCGGATGTCCGGCCTGCGCCAATGCGCCAAGATCAAGATCTTGTTCTTTCGCCAGCCTTTTGGCCTTGGGCGACGCAAGAACGCGGCCAGTGGATACCCCCGTGGATGACATCGGCGCAGCCGCAGGAACGGTGGCTGCGACCGGCGCAACGGGTGTTTTTTGCGGCTCAGCGACGGAATCGGGAACGGGCGCGGGTTTCGGTGCTGCGGCCACAACCACATTGTCGGCTGTGGCGCTGATCACCGCGATGACATGCCCGACAGGAACCTCGTCCCCGTCAGACGCGCTGACTTGGGTGAGGAAGCCCGCCTCGCTCGCCTCGACCTCCATCACAGATTTGTCGGTCTCGACCTCGAACAACTGATCGCCCACGGCCACCGGATCTCCGGGTTGCTTGAGCCATTGCAGCAGCTTGCCGGTGTCTTGCGCCATCCCAAGGGCGGGCATGATGACATCAACCATGAAACATCTCCCCGGCCATAAGCTTGCGCGCATTCGCTGCGACGCCTTCGGGCGTGGGCACGGTGATGTCTTCCAGTGCGGGTGAAAACGGGATCGGCACGTCCATCGCGCCCATGCGGATGACGGGACCATCAAGGTGGTAAAACGATTGCTCCATAATCCGCGCCGCGATTTCAGAGGTTACGCCAAAGCTTTGGTGGCCCTCATCGATGACAATGCAACGACTGGTCTTGCGCACGCTTTCGTTGATCGTGTCCATGTCCAGCGGCACAATGGTGCGCGGGTCGATGACCTCGGCGCTAATGCCTTCAGCAGCCAGAATTTCCGCAGCTTTTTCAGCCACCTGCACCATTGATGACGTGCCAACTAGGGTGATATCGAAGCCCACGCGTTTGACGTTCGCAATACCGAACGGGATCAAATATTCTTCCTCAGGCACCTCGGCCTTGTCCTGATACATCAGCTTGTCTTCGAAGATGACAACCGGATTGTTGTCCCGGATCGCGGTTTTCAACAGGCCCTTGGCCTCATATGCCGACGACGGCATTGCAACTTTTAGACCAGGAATATGTGCGACCAGCGCGTGCAGCGATTGGCTGTGCTGCGCGCCGGAACGCCGAGTCGCGCCAAGGTTTGTGCGCAACACGAGCGGAGCCGTTAATTTACCGCCCGACATATAGTGGGTTTTGGCCGCCTGATTGCACAACTGATCCATGATCAAAAAGATGAAATCGCCGAACATTAAATCCACAATGGGGCGCGTTCCGGTCATCGCCGCACCCACGGCAAGGCCCATGAAACCGGGTTCACCGATGGGTGTATCCACAACGCGTCCGGTGCCGAATTCTTCAACCAAGCCGGATAGGATTTTGAACGGCGTGCCAGCCTCTGCCACGTCTTCACCGATGATAAACGTCGTCGGATCGCGGCGCATTTCTTCTGCCAAGGCTTCGTTAACGGCTTGGGATAAGGTGATTTCTCTCATAGTCTATTTCTCCTCAAGCCACGAAAACGTGCTGGTCGACTTCAGATGTGTCAGGGTATTTTGCAGCAAGCGCGTATTCGACTGCGGCGGCGGCATCGGCCGAAATCTCCGCCGTAATCGCCGCGAGATCTGCGTCGCTGGCAATGCCTTCTTTGGTCAACCAAGTGGCGAACTTTGTGATCGGGTCACGTTCGGTTTTCCAAAGTTTTTCTTCGTCTTTCGAACGATAATATTCGCGATTAATGTCGCCAACATGGTGGCCGTGATAGCGATATGTCATCAATTCAATGAAGAACGGGCCTTCGCCTTTGCGGGACCGCGCCACCAGTTTTTCGGTCAGTTCATTCACAGCAAGGACATCCTGCCCATCGACGGTGAAAGCCTCGATACCAAAAGCCTCTGCACGGGCTGTGATCGACCCTGCCGCGATTTCAGCGGTCTTGGTGTATTCTGAGTAGCCATTGTTTTCGCAGGCATAAATGACGGGCAGATTCCAAAGCGCGGCCATATTCATGACCTCGTACAAAATCCCTTGCGCCGTCGCGCCATCACCAAAGAAACACACGGTAACGTCATCTTTGCCGAGCATTTTTGCCGTGAACGCTGAGCCAGTGGCGATGCCCATGGACCCGCCGACAATCGCATTGGCCCCAAGATTGCCGTTGGACTGATCGGCGATGTGCATCGATCCGCCTTTGCCGCGACAATAGCCTTCTTCTTTGCCCAACAACTCGCAGAACATCTCTTTGAAGTTCGCGCCTTTAGCAACGCAGTGTCCGTGGCCACGGTGCGTCGACGTAATTTTGTCGGTTTTTTTCAGGGCTTCGCAGATGCCAACGGCAACAGCTTCTTGGCCGGAATACATATGCGTCAATCCGGGCATCTTCGCGGACAGATAAAGTTGGTTGGCGTTATCCTCAAACGTGCGAATCCTGACCATCTGGCGGTACATGCGCAGGTATTCTTCGGTGTTGGTTTTGGCATCACTCATGGGGGTATCCAAAAAAAGTGCCCGTTCCAGCTAGGAACTGAAACGGGCAGGTCAGGGAAGTTAGTAACGATTTGCGATGGGCAGTTCTGCAGCAGGGAACAAGCTGATGACCTCACAACCGGTGTCGGTCACGACAACTTCTTCTTCGATCCGCGCAGCCGAATATCCGTCGGATGCAGGGCAGTAGGTTTCCAGCGCGAAGACCATGCCCGTTTTGATTTCCATCGGGTTTTCAAAACTGACTGCGCGGCTGATGATGGGGCGTTCGTGCAGCGCAAGGCCGAGGCCATGGCCGAACTGGAGGCCGAACGCGGACAACTCATCTGGGAAGCCAAGCGATTGCGCCGTGGGCCAGACCGCCGCCACCTTATCCGTCGTCACACCTGGTTTGATCATCGCGATCGAGGCATCGAGCCAAGCGCGCGCTTTTTCATACGCATCACGTTGACTTGGCGTGGACATTCCGATGTTGAAGGTACGATAATAACAGGTTCTATAACCCTGATATGATTGTAAAATATCAAAGAATGCCTGATCGCCGGGCCGGAAATACCGATCGGTGAAATTGTGCGGATGCGGGTTGCATCGCTCACCGGACACCGCGTTGATTGCCTCAACGTCGTCAGACCCCATTTCATAAAGCATTTTGTTGGACATGGCGACGATATCGTTCTCGCGGATGCCCGGTTTTAGCTCTTCGTAGATCATGTGGTAAACGCCATCGACCATGCTGGCGGCTTGCGTCAACAGCTGGATTTCGTCCCAGTTCTTGATCTCGCGAGCGGCCAACATGGTTTGCTGTCCGTCCACGACGTTCAAGCCAGCCTCTTGCAGGGCATGGAACATAGCGGTTTCGGCGTAATCCACACCAACCGGCATGCCTTTCATGCCCGCGTCTTCAATCAAGCCCGCAATTTCTTCGGCGTATTTTTTCATCAAGCCAAAGCTGGGCGGGATCGTTCCGCGCATGCCGACAACTCCTGCACGACAGTGGTCTGGAACCAACCAATCCGAATGTTTCTTGTGGTGCATTGCTGCGGACCCAAAGTCCCAAACATAGGGCGCGTCATCGCCCGTCAGCAGACAGAAGCGGCACATCTTGTCGCGCTCCCACTCACCAATTTTGGTCGCAGACACGTAGCGGATGTTGTTCACATCAAACAACAACAGCGTTCCGCAATCGGAATCCTTGAGTGCCTGACGCGTGCGGCCCAAACGGTAGCGGCGCAGACGGTCGTGATCTACCCGTTTTTCAAAATCAACTGAGGAATGACCCCACGCAGGAATTTTACCCTCCCATTGCCAGTTCGGTTCGATATCTTGCGGTGTAAGCAAGTTGGGCATGAGGGCATTGGATGGACGATCAGACATTGGGGTCTCCTTCAGGTGGCGTATGCCACCACTTTAAATTCTATAAATGGGATTTGACGGACTACTGGATGCACCAGCCGCCATCGATATGGATCATCTGACCCGTCATGTAGTCGCTGTCGTCAGAGGCGAGATAGGACGCGGTGCCGACGATATCTTTGGGGTAGGACACCCGCTTTATCTGCAATTCATCACGCACGATATCCTCGTAGGCTTGACCCTCTTTTTGCTTGAACCCAATATCGACGAGGTCCTTGTCCAGCTGTTCCCACAGCGGGGTCACAACCACGCCGGGGGCATAGCCGTTGACGGTGATGTTGTGTTCGGACAGACCGAGCGCACCACAATGGGTCAGCGCGAGGACGCCGTATTTTGACGTGCAATATACGGTGACATCCAAAAGCGGCTTGCGTGACGCGATTGAACCGACGTTGATCAGTTTATAAGGATGATCCTCCATCGGACCTTGGGCGATCATCTGGCGGGCCGTTTCCTGCATGCCAAGCCACATCGCCTTGGTATTGACGTTCATGATCATGTCCCAGTTGTCTTCATCAATATCCATGAAGAAACGCGGCTTGTTCAGACCGGCATTGAAGACGCCAATGTTAATGGACCCAAAGGCTTCGACGGTCGCGGCGACGGCAGCGGCGTTATCTTCACGCTTGGTGACGTCCATTTTGACAGCAATAGCTTTGCCATTTCCGTCTGCATTTATGCGCTCGGCAACCTTCTGCGCCTCGCCCAGTTCCAAATCACCAATGCAGATGTTGGCGCCTTGGGATGCAAAGCTTATGGCATTGGCTTCGCCCATGCCGCGCGCAGCACCGGTGATCAGAATATTTTTACCTTTGAGGCGAGTGGGGTCCATGGTGTCCTCCCTTAGGATCCGGGTTTTAGTATCTGTTCGGAGCGCTGTTGCGCCTTTTGCAACGCCACCTGCGGGGAATTGATCCCGCGCAGCATGTCGTGCATTTCTTGACCACAAATCTTGATGATGTCTGAGATTTGCGGAATGGGTGGACGTGGCCAGTATTGAAGCTCATCGCGCCAAGACATCGCGTCCACGGCCTCGAATATTGTCGACAAGCGGCGAACTTCTGGGTCTGCGCCAACGGAATAGCGCGGGCTGGTGCGGCTCCCGCTTTGCACATAAAGCTTTTGCGCTTCAGGCGATGTAAACGCGATCAATGCCTCTGCCGCAGCGGCGCGCCGAACCTTAGACAAATTGGCCGGAATGCCCAGAACGTAGCCTCCAACGGGTGCGATCTGAGCGCCCGATTTGCCTGCAGGGTGCGGCAAATAGCCGGTTTGCCCATGCGCAGGAGAGTTTTCGTCAAGCTCAAAATACGGCGCGAGAAGTGTGTAGCCGTAGGCCATCGCGACCTTGCCCTCGGCGTATGGGCGAACACGTTCATACCACGACATCGACAGGATATCGGGGGGTGAAAATTCCAGCAGCGCCTTAAGATATTCGGCGGCTTCCAATGCGGCAGGCGTATCGATCGTGGGCTCAAGATCGCGGCGGGTCGCCACATCTGCGTTAAAGCCACCGGCAATCGGTTCAAGATTGATAACTGGCTGACCGCAAGCGGCACAGGCCATCATGAATTCATGACCTAACGCTGTCCCGCGCGCCGCATTCCACGTCACGCCGTATCGGCCGCGCTGCGGATCATGAAGAACGCGTGCGGCGGCCAGAACTTCTTGCGTAGTGGATGGCGGTTCTAACCCCGCCTCCGCAAACCAATCCTTTCGATAAAACAATAGCTCTGGCGTGGTCTGGCTGGGCACGCCGTAGGGCCGGCCGCCCCAATGCGCAGCTGACCAGCCCGCAGTGTGGAAATCGCTCGGGTCCAGTCGCTCGGTGTCGAGCACGTCGTCAAGCGGTAGCAAAATATTGTTCTCGGCGAATTCACCTATCCACGGCAAATCTACGGCGATGATATCATAGCGGCTGAATTTGCGGTCTGCATTGCGCAAGACTTCTTCGTGTAGACGGTCGATTGAAAATGCGCGCTGGTTGATTTTGACGCCAATGACCTGTTCGAACTGACGCTTGAGATTTTCCATCACCATAAAGGTCGGATCACCATGTACCAGGATGCGTAGACCGCCCGACAGTGCGAGAGGTTCCACCAAGACCTGTGGCGGTTTGATCGGATGGGCAGCCAGATAAGAGCCACCGAAATAGTAGTCTTCGCCCCGTCCCGCACCCAGATGTTGACCTGCTAAACGGACGATACGACCCACGAGCCGGTTCCAATGATCCAGAAGATCAGCGCTGGGGTGCAACGAAAATGTCTTTCCCGATTTGGTCCGTGGGCGTAGTTCAATCTGGCCCGAAGCGATCATTTCTTCCAGCTTTCGGCGGCCAGTCGCATATGGCACCTCCGATGCGGCGATCATCGTTGACGAAGTAACAACGCGACCCTCTGCATGACTGCGTATCAAAAAGACTGTCATATTCAGAAAAGGATTTGGCGATGATACGGAAATCGCGGAGTCGATCTCGCTGGTAAATGCCTGCAGAAAGTTCAAAACATCCAAGTCACTGAAAGTCCGGGTGCTGGGCGAGCCAGCCCCCATCCGTCCGTCGACATTTTTTTGGATATCCTGCATCAGCACTGTTTGCGGCCTATTTTTGTGTGAAGTGTTCATATTACGAGGGTCAGAATCAGTCATCTCTGTCTCCGTGTTCAAAGTGCCTAAAGTTTTCAGGTTCGAGTATGATCCAAATATTCATTTTGGACATTAAAAAGTTCAAATTGAATATTTTCGCACAAGCCACACAAGGATCGTTTGCTGATGATGTTTGAGAATGTGGTTGGAGGCTGCGATCTGCTGTAGTGGCGGCGGGCAATCTATCAAATTCGAATGAGCTCAATGGGAGGAAACCAAAATGAATGTTAAACTGAAAACGATGATCGCGGGTACCACCGCACTTGCTGCACTGGCAATCGGCGGCGCTGCAATGGCTGACGGCCACACTATGAAAATCGGCATTACTCAAAACAATGTCGGCGTTGACAGCTATCAGACAACTTACGAAAACTCGTTTATTGCTGCTGCCGAAGCGAACGAGAACGTCGATGCCGTTGTGCTTGATGCTGGCGGTGACGTTGCGCGCCAAATCGCGCAAGTGCAGGATCTGATCCAGCAAGAAGTGGACGCGATCATCATCTGGCCAACCAATGGCGAAGCGGTAATTCCAGCGGTGCGTGAAGCCTTTAACGCAGGCATTCCGGTGATCGTCACCAACTCCAACATCGCCGAAGCTGGTTTTGAATTTGTCTCGTCGTTCTCCGGTCCGGACAATGTCACGCAAGGATCGCGCTCTGCCGAGATCATGTGCGAAAAGTTCACCGAAATGGGCATCCAAGACGAAGCGCAGGTTGTACAAATCTCTGGTCAGCCCGGCTACACAACAGCGATCGAACGTCAGTCTGGCTTTGATGATCGTTTGCCAGAAGTCTGCCCGAACGTGACAATCGTGGAAACGCAGCCAGGTGACTGGAACCGTGAAAAGTCCCAGACTGTTATGGAAGCGTTCTTGGTAAAGTATGACGACATCGACGGCGTTTACTCCGGCGATGACAACATGGGCGTTGGCGCATTGAATGCTGCTATCGCTGCCGGTCGCGAAGGTATCATCTTCGTAGGTGCTACAAACTTTGCAGTTGGCTACGAAGCCATGGAACGCGGCGAATACTGGGGTTCTATCTACCAGTCCCCTGTTGATGACGCAGAAGCCGCTTTGCAGACTGCTATTGACGTGATCAACGGCGAAGATGTTCCATTCCTGAACTACTTTGACACACCCAAGATCACGCAGGACAACCAGTCCGAATTCACCAAGCCAGTATTCTAAGGCTCTCCCAACGGCGGGCGGACCATTTGGTCCGCCCGTTTACTGCTTGAAAAGGGGGACGCCATGGGGCGGTTGAGCGGACGATCATGTATCGTTACAGGTGCAGCACAAGGAATTGGGCGCGCCATCGGAGAAGACCTATTGACCAACGGGGCCGATGTGTGTTTTTCTGATATAAATTCAGAAAAAATTGACACTGTTGTTGCCGCCAATACAGAGTTGGCCGCGCAGAACGGTGGTAAGGTAATTGGATGCACGGTGGACGTGACCAACCGCGAGCAAGTCCGCGCGATGATCCAAAAAACGGTTGGCGCTTTCGGAAAGTTGGACGTGAAATTCAACAATGCGGGCGTGAACAAGCCGATGAACTTCCTCGATGTGACTGAGGAAAACTGGCATTTCATAATGGATATCAACGGCCTTGGTGTGTTGATTGGCTGTCAGGAAGCCGCGCAACAAATGATTGCGCAAGGCACCGGTGGCAAAATCATCAATACAGCATCAATTGCCAGCAGGCAGGGCTATGACAACGTCGCGCCTTACTGCGCGTCGAAATTCGCTGTGGTGTCGCTGACGCAATCGGCAGCGCGCGATCTGGCGAAGCACCAAATTACAGTAACTGGTTTTGCGCCCGGTGTTGTGCAGACAGAAATGTGGGAAGACGTGGACCGCGACCTGATGGAAATCGGCGCATCCCAGCGCCCCGGTCAGGCGATGGAAGAATTTTCCAACGAAATCCTTAAGGGGCGCGTGGCGCAACCTGATGATATCGTCGGGACTACGACGTTTCTGGCGTCGCGAGATAGCGACTACATGACAGGACAAATTGTGATGATTGATGGAGGGATGACGCTTGTTTGATTCAGGAGTGAACGACGGCGGCGGGCGTGGCAAAGCCATTGCAAACCTCCTTGCGCGCAACGGAATTCTGATCGCCTTTGTTGTATTCATGATTGGCTTTACGCTGGCAAATGAGCGGTTCATTAGCCTTGATAACGTTATGGGCGTGGTGCGGTCGTCCGCCATTTTGGGCGTCATCGCCCTTGGGGTGACCTTTGTTGTCATCAGCGGGAATCTGGATCTGTCGGTGGGCTCGATGATGTCATTTTCCGCGATTGTGGTGTTGGATTTGCATGACAAAATCGGCCCTGCATTTGCGATCCCCGTGATGTTTGCCATGACCATGGCGTTGGGGGCGCTGATCGGGTTCCTTGTCGGATACCTCAAGCTTAACTCACTGATAGTGACGCTGGGGATGCTATCGGCCATCCACGGGCTGACGCTGACCTATTCGGGTGGCAAAAACATGGATATCGCCGATAAAGAAGGCACTTGGTTTGCAGTTTTCGGGCAGGGCCATGTCCTCGGCATCCCCGTTCCGGTGATCATGTTTGGTGTTTTGGCAGCGTTTCTAGCAGTTCTATTGGCCCGCACCGCGTTCGGGCGACAAGTCTATGCCGTTGGCGGCAACGGTGTCGCCGCGACGTTCTCGGGCATCCCGAGGGCGCGGGTCGTATTCCTGTCTTACGTCATTTCGTCGTTTTGCGTTGCGATGGCGGGGTTGCTTCAAGCCAGCCGATCCATGGGCAGTCAGAACACCGTCGGGCAAGGGCTTGAGCTTGATGTTCTTGCTGCGGTGATCCTGGGTGGTGCGTCCTTGCTGGGCGGGTCGGGAACGATCTTCAAGACGGTTATTGGCGTCCTGATCTTGGGCTTCATTCAAAACGGGCTGCTGCTAGTTGGCCTACAATTTTACGTCCAATATGTCGTGACATGGGTGATCATCACCCTCACTGTCTGGCTGGACGTTGCGGCAAAGCGTGGCCGTCTGTGGTCACAGATCGCGTGAGGAAATGGACATGAGCAAAGACAACCTCAAAGGTTTTATGGGCAAAGGCGCAATCTGGGGCTTCATTGTTCTCGAATTGATCTTTTTCTCGATCGCGGGTGAATTCCTGTCGCTGTCCGACAAAGCGTTCATGGATTGGGACAACATGCTGTTGTTGTTCAAACAATCGGCACCCATCGGCATCATTGCGTTGGGCATGACCATCGTGATGATCAATGGCAATATTGACTTGTCCGTGGGGGCGACGTTTGCGCTCTGCGCGATTGTGATGCTCGATAGTATGACATGGTCAATCTTTGCCGGACTCGGCGATTGGGTGATCCCTATCGCGTGGCTGCTGGCGTTGATGACAGGCATGACGCTGGGGCTGATCAACGGGCTGATCGTGTGGAAAACGGGTGTCGATGCATTCATCGTGACACTCGGCTCAATGCTCGGATTTCGTGGGTTGGTGTTTATGTATAATGGTGAAAACCCGACCTCGAACCTGAATTGGACGCTGGTCGATATGGCCGAAGCCGACATTCTGGGCATCCAGACCCCGACGATCATTTTTGTGGTTTGCACAATCCTGATCTGGCTTTTGATGACCCGCACCGTGCATGGCCGCAATGCCTATGCCGTGGGTGACAATCGCGAGGCCGCCGTGAACGCGGGCATCCGCGTCGGGCCGCATATGGTGTGGAACTTTGTGTTGATCGGGTTCTTGGCCGCCTTGTCTTCGGTCGTGTTCTATTCATCAAGCGGATCGGTGAACCCCAATGATGGCACACTCTATGAACTCTGGGTCATTACGGCGGTCGTCCTCGGCGGCACCAAACTGGTTGGCGGCAGCGGGTCGGTGATCTCCACCTTCGGTGGCGTCATTGCGATCCAATTGTTGCGCAAGGGTCTGGGCCATATCGGGGCGGACACAGCCATGGTGAACCTTGTGATCGGGTTAATCCTGATCGCCGTTCTGTTTCTGGATCAACAGCTGAACCGCAAAGGTAAAGAGGAGTTAAAAGTATGAGCACCCCTGCCCTACGACTTGAAAATATCGTCAAAACCTTTCCCGGTGTACGCGCCCTTGACGGTGTCTCGTTTGAGGTTTTGCCCGGCGAAGTCCACGCCTTGCTGGGTGAAAACGGGGCTGGTAAATCGACATTAATGAAGGTGCTCGGCGGTATCTATCAGCCCGACGAGGGACAGATTTTCATTCAAGAACAGCCCGCCAAAATGATATCCCCCCTCAATGCGAAATCCAAAGGGGTCGTGTTCATCCACCAAGAACTCAGCCTTGCGGATGAATTGTCAGTTGCCGAAAACATCTATCTGGGGGAACTCCCCCGCAAGAGTTTCGGGCGCGTCGATTGGGCAAGTCTGTTTGCCAAATCCGGCGAAATCCTGAAACGTCTGAACTGCAATTTCACCCCGCAGACCCGCGTTGGCAGCTTGTCGATTGCCAACAAACAAATGGTTGAGATTGCCCGCGCGCTGACCGTCGACGCGAAAGCGGTGATTTTTGATGAACCCACTGCATCCCTGACGGATGCTGAAAAGGTCGTGCTGTTCGATATCATCAATGATTTGCGCGATCGCGGGGTTGGCGTGGTCTATATCTCGCACCGGATGGATGAGATTTTCACGATTTCGGATCGTATCAGCGTGTTGCGCGACGGGTCGTATCGCGGATCGCTGGTGACGGCTGACACAAACGAAGACGAAGTCACACAACTGATGATAGGGCGAAGCCTTGATCTGACCCACGCGATTGTCCCCGCCCAGATGGGTGATGTCGCCCTAAAGGTTGACGGACTGTCGTGCGGATCGCTGTTTCAAGACGTTAGTTTTCAGGTCCGCAGCGGCGAAGTTGTCGGGTTTTACGGACTGGTCGGTGCGGGACGGACCGAAATTGCCGAAACTCTGTTTGGCTTGCGCACGCCGACAGCGGGGCAAATTGAAATTGCAGGTCTGCCGGTCAAAATCACCTCACCCATTGACGCGATTGGCCATGGCATTTCGCTGGTGCCAGAGGATCGCAAAGAACAAGGCCTCGTGTTGGGGATGAATTGCCGTGACAACATGACCCTGCCGCAAGTCGGTCATCTGACGAACGGCCCGTTTGTGTCGTCCGCCAAAGAAGCCGCGATTTTCAACATTTATAATGAAAAGCTGGAGATCAAGACTCCAAGCTGGAAACAGAAAGCCGGCAACCTGTCGGGTGGCAACCAGCAAAAGATCGTCATCGGCAAATGGCTGTCGATGGCGCCGCGCGTCTTGATCGTAGATGAACCGACGCGCGGCATTGATGTGGGGTCAAAATCGGAAATCCACAATCTGATCCGCGCCTTGGCGGCGCAGGGCTATGCGATCATCGTGATCAGTTCCGAGATGCCCGAAGTTTTGCGCGTGTCCGACCGTGTCATCGCTATGTTCCACGGCAGGATCATGCGCGAATTCGGCGCAACCGAGGTGACCGAGGACAATCTGGTGCAGGCCATTTCCGGTATCGTGCCCGAAAAGGTGGCGTAATGCGCGTCGGCTTTGCAGGGCTGGGGCGGATGGGACAGCATATGGCCCGTAATCTGGCGTCTGCCGGATTTGATCTGGTGCTCTGGAACCGCACCCAAGCGGTCGCCAAAACTCTCGCCGAACAGGTCGGATGCGCGACAGCAAACACGCCACGCGATTTGGCCGAACGCTGCGACATTGTCATCACCATGCTCTCGGATGATGCTGCGTCCGAAACTGTTCATCTTGGTTCTGACGGGTTGTTTTTTGGGGCGCATGCCAAGCACTTCATCGAAATGGGCACGATGAGCCCGGATCACATTGCTGACCTCGTGGCCAATGCCCCCTTGGGCGCCAATGTGGTCGACGCGCCTGTGTCCGGTGCAACGCAAGCTGCCGCTGACGCCCAATTGTTGATTATGGCGGGGTGCACGTCGGATGCCGTTCAGCCCCTGATGCCGGTGTTCAATGCCATGGGACGAAAAGTCATTACACTGGACACATCCGGTGCGGGGGCGGTAATGAAACTGGCTGTCAATGCCATGATCCACGGGATCAACCAAACGCTCGCCGAAGCGATGACATTGACGCAGGCCCTCGGTATTGCGCCGGACCGTGCGTTTGACGTCATAGAAGCCTCTGCCGCCTGTGCGCCGATGCTGAAATACCGCCGCGCACTCTACCTTGATGAGGCCGCAAACGATGTCACGTTCACCGTGGCGCTTGCGCAAAAAGATATGGCCCTCGCCGCGGACCTTGCGCGCGCGAACGGCGTGGCAATGCCACAAGGTGCGGCAACATTGTCAGTTTTGACCAAAGCTATGGCCCAAGGGTTTCAAAACCGCGACATGGCCGCAATCCTGAATTTCATGAGAGAGGGAAACACATGAAAAAGGCAGCTTTATTCGCTGGTGGCTGGGAAGGACATGATCCAACCGCATTCGCCGATTGGTGTGCAAATTTACTGCGCGTCGAGGGGTTCGAAGTCGATGTTTACAACACTCTCACGCCTTTGGCTGATCCTGACACCCTATCAGACGTCGATCTGATCGTACCAATTTGGTCGTCCGCGCGATCTGGCCATAAGATCGAATTCGGCAATATGACCAAACCCGAAGAAGACGGGCTTCTCAAGCTGGTCGCGGCTGGCTGCGGTATCGGCGGGTGGCACGGGCATATGGGGGACGCATTTCGCGACCGCCCGACATATCATTTCCTGATCGGCGGGCAGTTCGTCGCCCATCCCCCCGGCTGGCCCGATAACCCCGTTCCGTCAGATGACTTCATCGACTATGACGTCACAATCACCGCACCGGATCATCCCATCGTCAACGGCATCGACAGTTTCCGCCTGCTATCTGAGCAATATTACATGCTGGTTGATCCAAACAACGATGTCCTTGCCACGACAACTTTTTCTGGCGATCACCTCTGGTGGATCGAAGGCGCGACCATCCCTGTCGTCTGGACGCGGCGTTGGGATCAGGGGCGTGTCTTTTATTGCTCGATCGGGCATACTCTGGATGATCTCAAGGTACGGCAAGTCACCGAAATCGTGCGCCGTGGACTGATCTGGGCCGCAAGACAGTAAGATAGATGACACATTTAACAATCGTAGCCGTCATTTTTGTCGACCTATCGCGCGTTGATAAAATCAAACACTTATTTAAGACGCTGATATGTATACTCCCGCGCCTGAATTGACCTGAGGTTTTCCCCTCAAATCACTTTGTATTCCTTGAGCGATATGACGCGGAAGTTGTCGGTGACGGTGTCGCGGAACTCTGGCTATTTTTCTGGCAGGGTCTTGCGGAAGAAGTCGAAAATGGCCTCTGTGAATTGGTTGAACGTTGCATAGTGCCGATTGTGGGTGACCCATTTGTGCATAACACCCCAAAGACGCTCGATCGGGTTGAGGTGCAGGGCATATGCTGGCAAGAAATGCAACTTCACCCGACGTTCTGGGCTGTCCAGCCATGGCTGTAGTATCTTGGCATGATGATAGCGGGCATTGTCGACAAAGACGTGGATGGCCGTCTTGGTTTGGTTGTTGCGTTCCAACTTTTCCAGCATCTGTCGGGTTGTCTGGGCATTGATCTTCTCGCCTTCCACAAAGGTGAACTGGAAAGTCTCAAGGTCAAGCGCGCCCTGAATGTTGAGCCGCTTGCGCCCTGATGTCGCCTTCAGGGCCGTCTTTTGTCCCTTGGGGAACCAACCATGGGCGGGGCGGCTCTGGTGTTCGGGGTGGACAGCGTCCGAAAAGACAACCATCTCATCTGCGGCCAACCCGTTCATCAGGGCCTCATATTTGGCAATAAACGCAGCCTGCTTGGCTTCATCGGCCTGTGCAGGCAGCAATTGTGGTTTCTTATACGCGAACCCCAGGCGGCGCATCAGCTTGGCGGCTCCCGACGTGCTGTAGTTTTGGTCGCACTCGGCTAGAACATAGGCACAGACCTCATCGGCATTGCGGGCAGGCTGCGCGGTGAAATGGGCTCTCACCGCCTGCTCTTGCACGACGGACAAATGACCCTGACGCTGGCTGTAGTCCTTCAGACCGAAAAACGATAGTCCCGCACCGGCAAAGGCAAACCGCCACTCCGTCAAAACTGTCGGGCCAATATCCAAAATCCGGCAAACCGTTCCGGCGTCTTCTCCTGCGTCCAAAAGAAGAAACGCGCGCGCCCGTTTCCAAACAGGGGCGTCAACTTTGCGGCGGCGGCAAAGCGCTTCAAGTGCTATGCGCTGCTCGTCGGATAAGGAGACTGTTTTGTATTGCTTGCTCATAAACTCAAAATACAGACTGAACCGCCTTTGGCCATGCGACGAAGTGAATCGCAGGCCCAAAATCGTCAGGTCAATTCAGGCGCAGGAGTATAGCCTAGACGAAATTATGGCTCGCTCTGGCTTCGATTGATTTACGTGATCATCCAGCTGAATACAGTCAAGCAGGCCAGGTTACATCGTGGCGCTTAGCGCAAATGCGCGAATGACAGGTGTATTGCCTCGGCCGCTTCCTATGAAGAATCCCACATTTAACGAGACGGACGACGATCTTCAGAAACGCTGTTATCATCCGTTCGACGGCTCTGGAACTTGGCGCTTTGCATAGGAACCGATCCCTTGGCCTGAGGTGCCCCTAGATTTGTAGACCCTTTGCTTGGTAATTTTGGAACCAAGGAGAGGCGGACATGAACAAAGGAATTCGGTTTACGGATGAGTTCAAGCGGGACGATGTGGCACAGGTTGTCGAGCGTGGATACGCGGTCAGCGAGGTTGCTGAACGGCTCGGGATCAGCACCAAGTCGCTGTACACGTGGAAGGCGCAGTTTTCGAAGTCACCGCATGAAAGAGCCGAGGTTTTGGATCAGGCTGTTGAGATAAGGTGGTTAAAGGGTGAACTGGCGCGGGTGACCCCCAGTGTGTCAGGGATGTTGTCCGCTGCTCTATTTTTCTCTAATTTTCAGGTGGGCGGATTAGGACAATGACATGGGATATTCACTGGAACGAAAAGCAGCTGTGCTGAAGCGGATGCTTCCGCCGAACAACGTGGCCATTCGGCAGCTTTCGCGGGAGGAAGGCATTTCGGCAGCGACGCTTTTCTCCTGGCGTGCTGAGGCGCGCAACAAGGGGCAGCTTTTGCCTGACGCTGATGCGAGCCCTGAGGGCTGGTCTTCACGTGACAAGTTTGCGGCGGTGTTGGAAACTGCTGCTCTGAACGAGGCTGACCTAGCCGAATACTGCCGCAAACGCGGCCTTTACCCGGCGCAGATTGCCATGTGGCGAGTTGCTTGCGAGCAGGCCAACGACTGGGACCGCACGAGTGCAGCACGTCTTGTGCGTGCGACCAAGGAAGACAAGAAACGGATGAAAGATTTGGAACGCGAGCTTGCTCGCAAGGATCGCGCACTGGCCGAAACTGCAGCACTGCTTGTTCTGCGAAAAAAGGCCTCAGCGATCTGGGGGGACGGAGAGGACGCATGATCAGCACCCCAGATCGCCAAACCGCAGTTGCTCTGATCAATGAGGCCGTCACCGCAGGAGCGCGGCGCGCCAAAGCCTGTTCCGAGTTGGAAATCAGCAAACGCACTCTGCGGCGCTGGACAAAAGACGGCGAGGTTCGCCCTGATAAGCGCCCCCTCGTGCCGCGTGCGGAACCAGCAAACGCGTTGAGTACGGCAGAACGCGCGGCTGTTCTAGATGTCTGTAATTCAAAGGAGTTCTCTAGCCTTCCCCCAAGTCAGATTGTGCCAAAGCTAGCCGATCAGGGTCGATATCTGGCCTCGGAATCGAGTTTCTACCGCATTTTGCGCGCCAATGGATTGCAGCATCACCGGGGTCGAGCCAAGTCCCCAGTCAAGCGTAAGAAGCCCACAAGCTATCAGGCCAGTGCGCCCTGTGAGGTCTGGACCTGGGACATTACCTGGATGCCGGGACCTGTCGCAGGCATGTTCTTCTATCTGTATCTGATCGTGGACATCTTCAGCCGGAAGATCGTGTGCTGGGAGGTCCATGAGCGTGAAAGTGCGGATCTGGCTGCCATTCTGATCCGGCAAGCAGTGCTAGCGGAGGGCTGTCAGTTGCGCCCCTTGGTTCTGCACGCTGACAACGGCAGTCCTATGAAGGGCGCCACGATGAAGGTGACGATGGAAAAACTAGGGATCACGGCCTCCTACAGTCGCCCTCGCGTAAGCAACGACAACCCTTTCTCAGAGGCGTTGTTCCGAACCTGCAAATACCGCCCGGACTGGCCGACCAAGGGCTTTGCCACCAAGGCGGATGCTCAAACCTGGGTCCAAACCTTCGCTGGTTGGTACAATAGTGAACACCTGCACAGCGCCATCCGCTTCGTCACGCCGAATGCGCGCCACGCAGGTCATGATCGTGCAACGCTCACAAATCGTGCCAATCTCTATGCCACTGCTCGCGCGCAAAACCCGCAACGCTGGTCAGGAAAAACCCGAAACTGGCAACCAGCAGGACCCGTCTGGCTGAACCCAGAAAACGAAATCAGCGCCTCTGAAATCAGAGACGCCGCATGAAATCGGCGGACAACACCTTTGACAAACACCGGACCCAGGAACGCACCATCTTAAAAAACCGTTCCGGGTTGGACCCCGCCTGTGCGCGGTAGAAACAGCCTGTGCTATAGTTGCGAGATGAAGGGTCGCGGCCGTTCGCTTATTGGTGATCTGCGTTAGGGTGGAACCCCGTTAAAAAACGTGGCCCATGGGTTCATGCGAACTTGAGGGTGGTGACACCTTTTACGGTGATCCCGATTAGGAAGATGACGGATTTGCATAACTCACATCCTTCTGTCGCCAACAGGAGAATTTAAGATGGCAAAGCAAAAGACCCGAAAGGCCCCGGCTCTTGAGACTGTGAACACAGGAGCCGCCGCCGTTGATATTGGTTCACGAGAACACATGGCAGCTGTGAACCCCGACGTGACAGATATGCCGGTTCGGGCGTTTGGGACGTTCACCCACGATCTGCATGATTTAGCCGCTTGGTTCAAATCTCACGGTGTCACAAGTGTTGCGATGGTATCCACGGGCGTCTATTGGATTCCAGCCTACGAGATACTGGAGCAGCACGGCTTCGAGATTATTCTGGTGAATGCTCGTTACGCCAAGAACGTGCCGGGCCGGAAGACGGACGTGAGTGATGCCAGTTGGTTACGACAGCTTCATTCCTACGGTTTGCTACGCGGTAGCTTTAGGCCAACGGCCCAAATTGCGACGCTGAGGGCATACCTACGCCAGCGCGGACGCCTGGTGGAATACGCAGCAGCCCACATACAGCACATGCAAAAAGCGCTGATGGAGATGAACTTGCAACTGCATCATGTCGTATCGGACATCACTGGTGTGACCACTTCCCAGCAGTTGAAACGCAGTTTCAATGAGAGGGGGCATCCGGATTATCCGTGCCCTTGTCGGCGGCGAACGCGATCTGGATATTTTGGCATCCTATCGCGATGTTCGCTGCCATGCCTCGGTCGAGACCATAAAAGCGGCCTTAAACGGCAATGATCGGCCCGAGCATATCTTCGCCCTTACGCAGTCTTTGGACCTCTACTACTTCTATCAGTCCAAGATGCTTGAATGTGATCGCAACCTTGAAGCCATGCTGGATGTTCTGGCCGCCGAACAGGAGCATGACCCCGGCCAATTGCCCAAAGCTCGGACCAAGACAAAGCAAGTTGGCACGCCGTCGTTCGATGTCCGCGCTGCACTCTTTGGTGTTCTTGGGCTCGACCTGACACAAATCCACGGGCTTGGACCGTCCCTGTCCCTCAAGCTGGTTGGAGAATGCGGAACCGATCTGTGCGCATGGCTGAGTGCTAAGCACTTCACATCGTGGCTCTGCTTGGCGCCCAGCAACAAGATATCAGGTGGCAAGATATTGTCGTCGCGCACAAGACGGTCGTCCAGCCGTGCCGCCGCCTTACTGCGGCTGGCAGCCGTCACAATCGGCCGTAGTGATACCGCTTTAGGAGCATTCTAACGACGTTTGGCTGCAAGGGCAGGGCGGAACGTGTCAACGACTTTGAGACAGTGGCTTTTGGACTTTAGGCTTGGGTTGCTTCGGTTGGTTTTGGTGGGTTGATCCAGACGGCGGTCGGGATTTGAGGCGGTTTTGGTGGTTTGTGTACGAAGCGTTCGGGCGTGGCGAGGAATGCCGCGTCTAGTGTTGCTTGTCGCGCGGTGTAGATTTCTTGGGCCTGCCCAAAATGGATTTGGTCGGGCGTCATCAGACCAATCCCGGCGTGATGATGGTCTTGGTTATACCATGCAAAGAACCTGCGGCAGAATGCGCGAGCCTGCTCGATGGTTTCAAAGTTCTTGGGGAACTCTGGCTGATATTTCAGTGTTTTGAAGTGGGCTTCGGAGAACGGGTTGTCGTTTGAGGTGTGGGGCCGACTGTGGAACTTGAGCACACCAAGATCAACCAGCATCAGGGCTGTCGTCTTTGCCTTCATGGGCCCACCGCGATCTGCATGCAATGTCAGCTGATCGCGTGGAACCTCGTGTTTTTCCATCGCGTCGATGAACAGCTCTTTGAACTGGCTGGCGCTCTCCGCGTGATCGACGCGCCAGCCAACAACGCGGCGGCTGAAGATGTCGAGGATGACATAGAGATAGAAGTAGGACCATTTCACCGGGCCCCTCAGCTTGGTGATGTCCCAAGACCAGACCTGATTGGGGGCTTCAGCTAGAAGTTTAGGCTTTTGATAGACGGGATGTGTGCGCTGTCGGCGGCGTTCGCCAACTTCGCCCTGCGCGGCCAATATCCGATACATCGTGCGGATTGAACACAGATAGGTGCCTTCATCCAGCAAGGTGGCAAAGACCTCTGTGGGCGTCTGATCCGCAAAGCGGGGTTCGCGCAGGTGGTGCAATACCTGGTCTCTTTCCCTTCCCGGCAGAGCCCGCGAAGACGCTGCGCGCGGTGGGCGTGTGCGTGGTGGTGCCGTCAGCGCCGCACGCTGTCGAAGAACGCTCGCGCGCGATAATGATAGCGCGGCGCAGACAGCCGAGGTCAAGCCGCTGCCGGTGGGCAATGCAATCGCGACGGCCATCATGATTTGCCGCTGCGCTCTTGCGTCTGCTCCATCTCGTCCAGAAGTCCCGCCACTTTTTTTTGGATGGCAATGATGGCTTCCGCCTGATCCAGACGGCGCCGCAAGGCTGTCACCTCACGGTTGGCCTTGGCCAGCTCAGCTTGCAATGGATTGGCAGGTGCCTTTTGTGGGCCACGGCGCATTGGCTGCAATGCACCCAATGTGCCGGCCGCCCGCGCACGGCGCCAATCGGTCAGTGCAGAGGAATAAAGCCCCTCCCGCCGTAGAATGGCGGAAACCCCGCCAGTGTCTGCCACTTGGTCCGTCTCATCCAGAATGCGCAGTTTGTATTTGGCTGTGAAGTTGCGTCGCTTCGGGATGCTCGTCAGTTCCGCTGTGGGAGCCAACGGCGCATTAACAACGCGGGGAGGCGACGTCGGGGCCAAAACGGCTCCAGATCCAGCATCTGGCGAAAGTGGTGATTGTGAAGGCATAACCATGGTTCTTCTCCTACGCCCTCAAGTGTAAACTTTAGCCAGTCAATTGTCTCACGCTTATTGGCACGGAGGGGCCAGCGTGGAAGTGCCTAAGCTTGTGTCACACTCAGCAGTGGTCAGCGCTCTTGATGGGAAGTTAGGCGATGATCAGAAGGCACTCGCCGAGGCAAGCGAGGCCGGCAATCGCAAGCAGCTCGAAACCGAAAAAGCTGAACTTGAGGATCGCCAGCACTTGCATGCCAACAAGGCACCTCTAGTGACGCGGCGGAACCTGATGGTTGTCGAGGCCGCCTACAAAAAGGCACTGACCCTTGTCAGGACGACCGGCATCACCAAGCTCGCCAATGAGCTTCTCGACACCCACCTGACCTCGGCGGTCGTAACGCGCTTTGACGCTGAGCGCAAAGAGTTCGGCATCGAGCACCTGAAGGTAGGGCTGACACGCAAGAGTGATCAAACCAAGGCCGAATACGAGACTGACACCCAGACGGCCCTGACCAAGGTCACATCGCAAATCCTGAGCGAAGGTGAGCAGAGGGCACTCGCACTCACCGGGTTTCTGACAGAGGTCGCGCTCACCGATGGATCGGGGCCAATTGTCATCGACGATCCGGTCTCGTCGCTCGATCGTGATCGCAGTATTCTCGTCGCCAAGCGGATCGCGCGAGAAGCAATGATGCGTCAGGTCATCGTCTTCACACACGACATCGTGTTCTTCAACGAGCTCTGCAAAGCCGCTGATTCAGTCGCGATCGAACCGGTAACAATCTCGCTTTTCAGCGATCAGGACGCAGCCGGCAAAATCGACGCCGCGGGCATGGTGTGGAAGGGCCTCAACGTGGCTAAGCGCATCGGTCAGATCAAATCCAAGTTTGCGCCGCTTCCCAAGCTCTATTCAAACAGCCCTTCGGACTATGAATATGAAATCAAAGGCCTCTACGGCCGGCTACGCGAAACCTACGAGCGCATGGTCGAAGAGACGATCTTTTCCGATATAGTTCGGCGCGGCACCGACGTCATCCAAACCCAACTGCTGCGCTATGTCACCTTGCCCGATGACCTTGCCATCCAGTTCCACGAGGGCATGACGCGCGCAAATACGCATAGCCACGACAATCCCGCCGCAGATACGGTGCCGCTGCCCACGCCAACGGAATTCACTACCCATCTCGCCGATCTCGAAGCGCTGATCACAGACTTCAAAACGGCCAAAAAGCAAGCCGAGACCAATCGGCCGCAGATGAGGCCGAAGAAATGAGGGGCTAACGCGAAGTAGAACTGAACCGAGCAACTCTTTCTCACGTGTTCACAATGCCTCATTCTCCGGGGCTTTCGGGTGGGCAGCATCGCAGCCGGTTCTGGCCGATGGCCCAGTCTCACCTCGAGCTCGCAACGAATGGCTTATATGCAAAGGTTTCAACAGATTGTTATGGCTTCCATAGACCGATGCACAAATAATGAACTGGCCGGAGGTATGTGGGTTCTGTTGGATGTGAAGGAGGAGACAAGCGATCGAATTCCAACTTTCGACAACTTCCACAGACAACGTATGGCTTCTTTACATGCAGGCGATACACCTCCACCTGCAGCAGTCTTCAGCCCATGAACGCAAGGTCTCTTTCACACCTTACGAATATGCCTGACCTTTTGGTGACCGAAGATGATCTGGCGTTTGTCTGTATAAATCATTCGTGATTAGTCGAATTGGTCTTAATGGCAGCATTTGTGGTTTTGGTGATTGATCTGCTTGCAGCCTTATTGCTTACGGGATTGGTTTATCTAATTTTCCGTCGGTGATGTTGTTCTTTGAATGTCATCTGCACTGTGCTTGTGCAGCTGAGGCTTCATATTAGCTACACCAGAGCACATCCATACTTGTTCGCGCTGTCGGTGTTGCTTTGGTGTGCTGAACGCACTGTGAGAGCGGGGTTTGAGCCGGATGGGTTTGTTCGCTCTCGAGTGTTTTATCTGCCTGAGACTGTGCTTGAGTCCGGATGTATGGCTGGTGTGTTTTCGATCCGCTTCTCTTCTCTTACTTACTTTCTTTCTTAAAGGTATATTATAATAATAGAAGAGAGACGGTTCTATTTTTGGGTGTGGTTTATCCATACTTTTGGGAGTGTTTTGGTGCTCTAATTGGTTCATCCGGAACCTAAGTTGTTGACAGATTTGGACGATAAAAAAGTTTTCCGGATGTCATGCAACAACTTGTTGCCTAAGTGGTTGATTTTATTGACAGAGGGTTGGTATATTGTTTGCCGTTCGTCAGCACTAGTTGTGAGTTTGTTTCCCTTTGTCAACAAAGTTTGTTTCCCTTTCGTGAGGTCAAGTGATGACATTCGGGTGTTCTGTCAACAAATTGCAACAAACCGCAACAACTTCGGTGGGTTCAACGGCGCCGTTTGAGCCTTCTGCTGCGGCCAATCACTAAACTCCAGAAACTTTAAGCTAATCATAGGACTGGCGAAGCAGGGGCGGTATACATGCTCGAGCCTGACCGCTTCGCCCTGACACTGCATAGGTCCGCGGGCCAGCGGTCCGAACCCTGCGTTAGTCGTGGTGCCATTGTGGAAACGATAAAGGCGCATAAGGCGTGGCTGTCATTGTTCGAGAGGCCGAGCGACATCCGGTCAGCAGACCTCAGGGACTACGATCCACAGAGGCGGCTGTTCGATATGAAATCCAACAAGATCCTGTCCGTCTGAGATTACTCACCACCGACTTTTTGGCGCTGGATACCGCACAATCTGCGGCCACTTCGCACCGCAACCCTGACAGACCGACCGCCGTTCGAACTCATGCCGATCAATATCAGAAGGCACTTCACCCAGCGTCACGTTAACCACACGCCCACATGAACAGCACGTCACAGTGACATGCGTGGTTTCGTCATGAAACAAGCGCGTGTCTAGATCAGCGGATGTTGCGTATCGTCTGCCCATCATAGGAACAATAAGCGAACATTGAGTGGGGTCAAGCGCTGACGATGGGTCAAGGCTTGCCCTTGATCGCCTGCCCCACCAGCATGACCAACCAACGGGTCAGATGAACTTGAGCCGGCGCGCAAAGCCGCTCATTCGCATAACGTCACTCGACGGCGCAGCGCAGGCGTCGGGGGTGGCGACAAAACTTGCGCTCTACGCGATGCGCAATCGATGCAGGAGTGGCTGATGCTTCATCTAAAAGCATCGCTGTGGCCTTGTGGTATCGCACGATAAAGCAACGACTATTATCAGAACAACCGAGCCAAAAGCAGCCTTATGGGTCGCCCTGCCATTTTCCATCAAAGATCAGATCGTCAAGCAGTGCGCGCTGGTTCCATCCTTTGACCTCCAGCTCGGGACGTTCATAAAGCTGATCAACATAGCCAAGACATAGGTAGCCAACGATCTCGATCCGGTCGGGGATCGCGAGAATACGCTTTAAGTCAGCATCATGGAAAATACTTACCCAACCCATACCGACGCCTTCAGCTCGGGCGGCAAGCCAAAGGTTCTGGATGGCGCAGACCGTGCTGTATAAATCCATGCTTTTGTTGTGGGTTCGGCCCAGCACGACATCACCGCCGCGCGTTCGATCACAGGTCACACAGATGTTCACTGGTGCCTTGCGAATGCCTTCCAACTTCAGCGACTGATATGTGGACTGCCGTTCACCGCTAAACATAGCGGCGGCTTCTTCGTTCGCGCCGCTAAAGGCCTTCCAAATCCGTTCACGGTCTGCCGAACTGCGGATGACGATGAAATTCCATGGCTGCACGAAGCCAACCGATGGCGCATGGTGCGCCGCATCAAGCAGTCTAAGTAATACCTCGTTCGGAAGTGGTTCGGGCAGGAATTGATCGCGCACATCACGGCGGGTGTAGATGGCTTTATAAACGGCATCGCGTTCGGATTCAGAAAAGGGTGCGGCCTGAGCCAGCGCTGACGTGTTTGGCATTGTTTGGTCCCCAACAATACGTGTAAACGCCCACCCCACCGTCCTCGTGGAATAGGCTGTGCTGTCTGGCCGGTCTTCTGACTTAGGTTCTTCTGATCACAGCGCCTTCCCGGATTACTCCAGTGGCATTCGCACAGATCATCACCTTTACAGCGTTGGGCACGTGCTGGACTTTCACCAACTTCCCGATTCTCCCACATAAGCAGGCACCAGACTGGCACAGTGACACATGATACAGGTTCGAGAACAAGGCTGAGTTCGTTCTGAACAGTAAAACCCGTTAAGGGTAAATCGGATTTAGTCGCAATCACGACTACAGATCCTCACCTCTCGCCCTTTCAATGTAAGTCGCAATGCCTGGACAGCTGCGAGAGTCGGAGATGGCACTCGATCATGGCTGAGCAGGCGCAGAAACTCGATCCAGGCGAGTTCATTATCGCTTAACTTGTGCATGGTTGGCTTTGACTGTCGTTGCATTGTCGGCTCCTACTTTCCAAATATCGATAGAATGGTCGAGCGCGCACGCGTCGTTACCGCCGGATCGCTGTTGCCAGACGCTTCGCGCAGCACCTCCAGCCATCCGACCTCATTGTGCGAAACGACAGTGCCAATCACCTCATCGTAAATACGAAACATCGTTTCGTTTCCATCCTGCGCCAATGCCAGTCTGAGCAGGTATTTGGGATCGACCTCTAATGCAGCGGCGAGTGTCGCAACCCGGTCCACTGCCAGCTTGGTATCACCGTTCTTGAGCATCGACAGCATATTGGGGTTGGTGAAGCCTGCTGCGATTGCAATATCTCGCTGGGTCTTTTTGTGGCGTAACTCCAGAATTCGGCGGTCGAGATAGATCGCGAGGTCTGAGGTTGCATGTGGTCCAGGTTTACGTGCCATGATCTTATTTCTCCTGATGATGACGTTGTTCTCATCAGTTTTTATAACAAGATCACAATGGGTTGAGCTTGGGTTTTGGTGGGTATTTCCCCGACCGTTGCAATATGAAGTGGTCCGGCAAAATTGGACAGCGTGCTAAGATGTAACCAACCTGAACGAATGGATACGAGAATGACAAAGCGTCAGAACTTTTCAGATACTTTTAAATCCGCTGTGGCGCTTGAGGCGCTGCGTGGGGACAAGACGGTTCAGGAGATAGCAGTCAAGCTGGATCAATTGGTGATCCTTGATCGCGTCTGGTAAGTGTTTTTGCCTAAATCGCGCAAGCCTCAGATCGGTTGGTATAAAGAAATCAACGCACCCAATATCCGGTCCCAGAAATGCCCAACGTTCACATCACCCTCGCAGAGATAAAGGAAGCGCACCGCAAGGCTGCGCAACTGGTGATTATTGATCACTTCTACCTACCGCTATTCGATCGGCTAGAACGTGAGATCGCAGACCATGAAAAAGCCAGCAGTCTCTTTGATCGCGCCAAGGCAATAGCGAACGGTTGAAGCGGCTTTTATTTTCGCGACAATCACCCTTACGCGCTGAAGGATAGACTGCTCTGATAAGAGAAGATTAACTTGATTGTATAGGCCTCTCTACAAAACGGCCATCGACACAAGGCGCAGCGAAAGTCGGGTCTGGGGCTCTAGATGATCGTTCTTGTTTGTTCGCCACAAGCACCTATCGTGTCAACAAAACGAAATGGAAATATTTGTATTATTTTGAATGCTGAAGATGCCCATTCGAGCAGCATTCAATTCAATACTGGGAGTATGCATGCTAAACAGCGAAATTGTATTCAGAGACGCTTATCGGATGTTTTGCATCTTCATGTCAGACAAGGCAATTTTTGACATGACCCCAGAGGATCAACAGGTTTGGGGAGGTTCGCAACGGTCAGAAGAGCCACTATTTAGGTTGCGTCATCAGTATATTGAAGACGAGGTCAACCATACCCTCATAAACTTGGCAATCTGCAACCGAACCCACATGGAGCGAAGGAAAGGACTGCATGGGGTCGATTATCCTAGTGCAGTTTGCGGAAAATTGACCAAAGATGTGGGTGCTGAGGGGGAGGAGGACATGTCTCTTCGAGAGGCATGCAACAAGATTATTCATGCAGAGAAACTCGTCGCGACCTTCCTTAAAGATGGCACGGTTTCAAGATTTTTTTCGGGAGAAATGGAGCCGATGCATCATGAAATGTGGTTATTTGGTGAATTCTTTGGAAAAAATTGGAAAGCAGAACTGGATGTGCTCGCTTTTCTTCGGGCAACGGCGGACAATTTCGAATTGTCTTAGAAGTAGGATGTTGGCCTTTCGGGCGGCAACTTTGTCTGCAAGGCAGACGATGAAGTTTGAAGGTCTGAGGGTCAGCTTTTGTCGCATCACATTATTAGAGCGCTACCTTCGAAACAAGCTCATGCATGTGCTCCAACGTAGCCCCTGAGCCATATCGTTCACGCTTCAAAGCATGGCCTAGCAGATCACGCCGAATTCGTTCATCGACACCAGCCGCAAGCAATCGATCCTCAAACCCATGCCGCAAGCTGTAAAGCGTATGATCCGGCGTTTCGCACAGACCATTACCGCGCAAAAACTTGTTCACGACAGCAGACAAACCTGCCGATGATCCACGGTAGCGCGGGAACCCGTCTGGGAAGCCCCTTAGAGCCTCAAGTGATACGCCAGTCAAAGGTATGACCCGCCTGGCGTTGGGGCTCTTTAGCTGGCGCCCTACGGCCTCAATAGAGATATGTGGCACAGCGCAATCCAACCGAATGCACTCAGACGTCAAAGCGGCAACTTCAGATGGCCGCGCACCTGTGTTCACCATGACCTTCAAAATTGCCTCTGCCTGATCGTTCAATCTCGCAAGAGCATCTGGCGCCAACAGTTTTTCCGTGATCCATTTCGCGGAGAACGGTGGCCGCGTTCCTGGGGGATGTCCCGTACGATGTTGAAAATCGGGCGAGTGGCGCTGCTTGATTGATGGTTAGGCGACGTCCTTGATTTGGTCAAGCATTACGGTATTGCGATGATCTAGCAAAGCTTGCTTGAGAATGGGGAGTTGCTTGT
Source organism: Octadecabacter arcticus 238 (assembly GCF_000155735.2). GTDB lineage: Bacteria > Pseudomonadota > Alphaproteobacteria > Rhodobacterales > Rhodobacteraceae > Octadecabacter > Octadecabacter arcticus. Next base: position 1,502,014 of record NC_020908.1, on the reverse strand, counting down.
AGGCCTTTAGGCGGCGGAAGCCTTTCGCGGCTTCCAGCATACCAGCCCCTGTCCAGCGCAGCGCCATTTTTGCATCGCGCCAGCGTTTGACGTTTCGACAGACCTGTCGGATCACGCTGTTCATAGATTCAATGATGTTGGTGCTGGCCAATGAGCGTCTCAATTCCACAGGTAGCCCCAACCTAACAACAGTTAGAATTTCGTCTAGGCCCTCAAGGATCGACTTTGAAACGTCCGGAGCCTCAAGCTCTAGTCGCTGGGCAAGATTCCGCATCAACCGCTCGGCTTTGTCGGCATCATCAAGCTCCCATGCTTGCTTCAGCGCGCGGCGTACGGAGGCGTGCAGCTTTGGAGGAAGCCTGTCAGTTATGTTGCGGGCCTTGTGTATCTGGCATCTTTGGATGGGAATATCGGCACCAAATGTGCGCCGAATTGCCTTGGTCAGTGCCTTAGCCCCATCTACGATGAACAAATAGCAGCCCGCTGGATCGAGCCCACGCTCTATCAGATTGTCCAAAAGCGCCTGAACCGTCGCGGCGTTCTCGGTCGCCCCTTCAATGACGCCCAGAGGGTGCTTTTCGCCTGAAACCTCCACACCCACGGCCGCAAGCACCAACAAATGATCGTCCAAATGCAGCCCGTCGATCTGGATCGCTACAAGGTCAAGCTCCGATAGATCAGATGACATCCACTCATCCAGGCGCGCTTGGGTGAGTGCTTTGAAGCGACGCGAAACTGCTGACCTGGACAGCCCGCTCCCTGCCTTATTAGGCACCTTCGCTTCGGGCAGCCGTACAGCTCGGTCATACTTACGGGTGGAAACATTCATCAACATTAGGCTCATTGCCCATTGTTCAAGGAAGCCACCCGAGGAGGCCTCTTCCCAGCTCGGCAGGACAATCTCTTTACCGGTCACTTTATCGCGCACACGGGCGCGCTCCAGCTCAATCTTCCCACCATGGAACCCAACCTGACCTTTCGCGGTGCCCCATCTGTGGCCAGGCTTGTCAGTGCAATGCTCGTATCGGCCACCCGCCAGCGTATCTGCGTCCTCACCAAACATCTGAACCAGACTGGCGACGCCCGCCGTCAGGCAGAACTGCTCGAAGCTCTCGCCAACTTTGTCCCAGGCTGTTTCCACGAGTTGATGAACATTCGACGCGCTGGCAAGTCCAGCGCTTGCTGTGATAGTCTTCTTCATGGTGTTGCTTCCTTTTGCGATTAAACACCCAGAGCCTACGGCTCAGGGGAAGCAACGCCACCCTAAATTAAAATTTCAACATTCTTCGGGACATTCCCCGTTCCTGCCTCACCATTCTTAAACGACAGATCGGACAAGGGCAGCACAAGCCCCAGCCGCTTCATGCGGTTTACGGTTTTAAGAACGTCACCGAAGTGGATTAAGTCTTTGTTGGCGGCGTTGGTGCTGACCTCGCCAGCGGATATCCGATCCCACCACCAAACACGAAACTCTAACATATCATCACCGGTAATCTCGCTGATCGCTTTATCACCCACGACCGCGATAAAGTTTTTCACAGCCTTGATCCTTGGATTTTTCCAGCGCCGCATCTGATCGGTTGATTTGCCAAGCGTCTTGTCCGCGGCAAGCGTCCAATACAGATCAAGAGCCGCGCTAACAGTTAAAGCGCTTGCACCAGCCCCACCAAGCACCGCAGCTGCCTCGAGACGATCCGGAATTCCCCCGCTTGTTATCGGCACCGCTTTGAACCTATCGATAATCTCCTTAAGCGGTAGATCAGCAACCTTGCCAACGTCCAGATATCGGAACCCACGCACAGCTGCCAATTCCCTTGCCGCGTCGAAACGCTTCACCGCATCGACTTGATCACCAGCCAACCGCGCTTCCCATGCCTCGATGAACTGCGACCATGCACCGGTCGCTTTGCCTTCAGCCAATGACTTTGAATCGGTATGCAGAGACAGCCAAACAAAAGTCCGGCTTTCAATCGATGCATAGCGCTTAGGCACTCGCTTATAGAGCTGGAAGGATTTACCGCGCATCTTGATCATAACAAGCCCCTTTTACCTACTTGCAAAGTATATCGAAGTGTAACGTGCAATGTATACTGAACGACTACCGGCTGACGCCGGTAGGTTCCCTTTTTGAATGTAATTCAAGATACTGAAGTATGACAGCGTCAGTGACATTGCCGCTGGTTGTTGAGAAAAATCCGCGAGCCCAAAACCGCTGGCCCCAGTACCGTTTGCGCAGTTCGGGAAACTCGCGCTGTATCTTATAAGACGAGCGTCCCTTGATCCGCATCATCACCTTTGACAATGCTATCTGAGGCGGGACCGATATGAACATGTGGACGTGATCGGTCGACAATACGCCCTTCTCAATATGCACGCCAAGTTCTTGGCATGTTTGGATAATGATTTCACGGATACGCTCACGCATCTCACCGCGCATAACTTTGTATCGGTATTTTGTTGTCCAGACGACGTGAAACCGGTGATAAAATTTGGTATGGCTTCCTGTGGAATAGATCATAATCTTCCCTCTCATTTTTAAGACCCTTACCGCTTCGCGGGGTCTTAAAAATGAGAGGGAAGATTATAGTACATTACGCTAAAGCGGACCGGCTGGAAGCCGGTGGCTTTAATCCCGTTTGTGGAAAGTAAAAACGGGACTCACAAAGAGACAAATATCCATAAAACTTTAATAAAATAGGTATTTTCAGATACTTAAGTGGTGTGCAATGTAGGGCAATTGGCGGAGAGACAGTCCGCCTACTCCAGTTCCAGACCATACCGAAAACATCTTAAAAACAATCTGTTACGTTCAAATGGCGTCTTGATTGTTCCTGTGACGTCCCCCATATTCCAGATATGAATGGGGGACGTAATGGCGGACGCAAATCAGGAAATCGAACGGACCGAACCGAACAAGCACCCTAACAAGGCGCTGTCGGCAGCATTCGTCCGCACAGCGACCACACCCGGCAAATACAACGACGGTCACGGTCTGTTTCTCAAAGTAGTTACTTCAGGCGCAAAGCGTTGGGTTCAACGCATTGTGGTTCGTGGCAAGCGAACCGAGATTGGATTAGGCAGTGCATCTCTTGTGAGCCTAGCAGAGGCGCGGGAAACGGCGTTGGAGAACCGCAAGCTGGCCCGTGCAGGCGGAGACCCGCTACAGGCTAAACGCACCTCAGAGGCGCTGCTGACGTTTGAGGAAGCATCCCGCAAGGTCCACAAAATCCATGAACCAACATGGCGCAACAAAAAACACGCCGCTCAATTCCTCTCTACTTTAGAGACATATACCTTCCCCCGCATGAGCAATCTTAAGGTATCAGAGGTCACAACGGCGGACGTGCTGGCTGTGTTGCAACCAATCTGGCTTGAAAAGCCCGAAACTGCCAAACGGGTTCGCCAACGTATCGGCACGGTCATGAAGTGGGCTGTTGCGAACGGCTGGAGACAGGACAACCCAGCGGGGGCAATTTCGCAAGCACTGCCCAAACAGAAACAACCCGTGAAGCACCGTAAATCCTTGCCGTACGATGAGGTTTCAGGCTGTCTGGTTGCTGTTCGCAGCTCCCGTGCGTTCAATGCCACCAAACTTGCACTAGAGCTCACTGTTTTGACCGCCTGTCGGTCTGGCGAGGTGCGCTTGGCCGAATGGTCAGAGATTGATCTCGCGAAGGCAGAATGGACCATCCCCGCCCAGCGCATGAAAGCAAGCAAAGAACACCGCATCCCCCTGTCAGGCCGCGCTGTCGAAGTATTAGAAGCAGCCAAGGCGCTGGACGATGGAACTGGATTGGTTTTCCCAAGCACCACGGGCAACCCGCTGTCAGATATGACTCTATCGAAGTTGGTCAAAGGGCTTGGATATGACGTGGACGTTCACGGGTTCCGTACGTCCTTCAAAACTTGGTGTCAGGAACGCACCACCACCGCCCGCGAAGTGTCGGAGGCAGCATTGGCACATAGTATTCAGAATAAGGCAGAGGCGGCCTATGCGAGGTCTGACTTGTTTGAAAAGCGTAGAAAACTGATGGAACAATGGAGTTGCTTCGTTGCTGAGCCTTCGAGCGCGGTTCTTGTTAGGATAGCTAAATGATTTGGCCAGAAGGACGAACAGGTCTAGCAGAGGTTTGGCTCTGGGTAGACGAATTAACCCAAGCAACATTTTCCGATTCCGATATCAGACGGTTCTTCCCACACATGAACTTTCCTGATGAAGCATCAACCAGACGAATGTTGAGTTGGATGTCAGAAACTTTGTTTAATAGTATTCTTGAAGAATGTGGTTCGCTGGCTGTCACCTCAAACAAAGGAACAACGCTGTGCATTTCAAGCGTAATTTTAGAAAGAGGTTCATTATACCCAGGGGCCAAAGCGGCACTTGGATTTTCATCAAACGAATTAGGATTGATTTTTATACACCCCACCCACTTTTTTGTAACGCTTGCCCTCTGGGAAAACCTTGCCGCCAAAGTGTTTGAAGCAAACCTCGACCCTGAGGAATTCGAACTTTTTTCATCCTTTGCGCATCGGTTAAGAGATTTTGAAGGTTGGGGACTATCTATTATTACGGAGGATGTCCCCCGCAATGAAGAACAAATTCAACAAGCTGCCAAAATTTGGTCGGTTGGAAAGCCTGATGTACTGAATGATACAGAGAAAGTCGGGCGGCCACCTCGGATACCGAAAATTGCTGAACGTTTACGCGTTTTGTACCCTGACCGTTCTTTGAGACCACCTTGGAAGAACATTCAACGCGCGCTCAAAGATGAGGGTGAAGAAGCCAGTGAGAGGACTATTCAGCGTGCTTGGAATACAATTCCCGACAAAACCCCATGACAAAATCATCATCTGACCTCAAATGTACGACTAAACTGCAAGATTTCTTCGACAATATCTGAAATTGGGTTCTGACGCTTTTGACGTTCTAAAAATTCCAGTGGGACTGGCACATATTACCAGCACAGCCGCATTATCCCGAAAGGAACCGCGACGTGCCAGAAAATCACCTACGCCGCCCCGCCGTTGAAGCCGCAACTGGTCTTAGCCGCTCAAGTCTTTATGCAATGATGGGCAGCGGAGACTTCCCCCGCCCTATCCGTATCGGTCGCCGTGCTGTCGCATGGCCCGAAAGCGCCGTCCTTGCATGGCTGGCAGACCGCCCTAGCGCGGTCCCCGCCCGTAAATAGAACAACGCCCACGCAGTTTTGAAACTGGCGCGGGCGCTGGGCAGTCTAAGCAACACAAGTCCTAACGTATCGCGCCTCAACTTTCCATGAGGTTTATCATGAATATTGACGTCACTTTGATGGGCGGCGAACGCCCCCGCTATATCTCGCTGTCAGGTCGCATGGGCCAGACCATGCACGCCCTAATGTGTGCCAAATCCCAAGGCATCACCCCCTTAGAAAACCCTTCTTTGCGGCTTGCTGCATACATCCACTCATTGCGGGATGTGGGTTTCACCATCGACACAGAGCTGGAGGAACACTGCGGCGATTATCCAGGATTTCACGCCCGCTACAGGCTACGCAGCACGGTCATTGCAGGCGACTTTCATGTGGAGGCCGCGCAATGAAGGATGAAAGCAGAGATAAGCGCGCAGCACCCCTCCCAGCCGCCGTGAGACGCATCATGCGCAAACACGGGCTGTCAGCGCCCAGCGCCCGCACTTACGTCCTCTTGGCTCATGGGGAGGCCGCATTGCATGGGTAAGAGCCAGCGCAATACGGCAAAGGAGCAATACACGCCGCTTCCCTATGCGCAGCTCAAATCAGAAGCATGGCGGTCCCTTTCGGGGGCCGCTGTCAAAGTCTGGCTGGAACTGCACACCCGTTACAACGGATCGAACAACGGCAAAGTGCATTTGTCGCTCAATGAGGCGGCTGAAAATCTGGGACTGGGCAAAGCGACTGTTCAGCGCGCGTTCGTTGAACTTGAGACCAAGGGTTTCCTGAAGCTGGAAAAGCGCGGCAACTGGTATTCACGCCGTGCCCATGACTGGCGACTGACAACGAAGCCCATGCACACAACGAAAGGAAAGGACGCCGCAACACAAGATTGGCACCACTGGCGACGCCCCCGAAAAACAGAACACGGTTCTCAGGCGGACCCGTCACCAAACATGACGGGTCCGCTCCAGAACCAGAGGCCATGCGCTAGGTCCGCCTGAGAACCCGTCAAAGGCTATTCAGCCAAACCGACGGGTTCTGAGATGAAACACTAATACTACCACTCCTACAGGTACGCTACCGATTGCGTCACTTCCAAACACCACCCTGCTTTGATCTTAGATTTTCCATTGCAGCCGCATAATCGATTGTGCATCCTGAAAGTCGATACAGGCGAGGTCATGACCATGAGAAGATTTGTAAGTCTCTTAGCCTTCATTGGTTGCCTATGCCTCGCGCCGATTGGGGCAATCGCCCAAGACTACCGCGATTTGCTCCAATCCTTTAGAGCCGAAACGCTGACCTATGATGACAAGCGCTTTCTGCAAACCGCACTTGCTTTTAACGGCCACTATGACGGTCTCCTTGACGGGGATTGGGGACCACGAAGTCAGCGGGCTATGGAAAGCTACGCACAAGCCGAATTTGGCTCGGCAGCGGAAGAATGGCATCTCGCTTTCTTAGCATTCAGCTTCATTGACCTCTTTGAACGCGACGGGTGGGGCATGTTCAGAATGAACAGTTTCGGTCTGTCTTTGCTCTACCCTTACACGGCAGTTGTGACGGACCCATCGACAGAATATTTTGTAAATTGGCGTCACCGGTTTAGCAGCCTCTCATACTCGACTGGCATAAATGACCGACAAACCGTCCAGAATGTTCATGATTACACAGAGTCAGTTCATTCGTCATCGACGGAACTCTATATCCTTAGGCGTCCCTCGCTGGCAGTAACGAGTGCGACACGTAACGACGGCAGCGTTCTCTACACCCGCTCAAATTTCATCAACGGTCTATGGCATACGGCAATGTTGTCAGCCGATAGGCAGGACGTTCCAATCTTAAATGCCGTTGCCGCGAGCATTACTGTTGGTAGCTCTAGAAATATCTCAATCACGCGAGATGGCCCGCTAGAAACGATTGTTATGCAGACGCTTGCTATCATTAACGAGCAAGACAGCGCGAGCAACGCGCCTCAACAATCCGCTCAAGTCAGCGCACCCGAGGTCGCCCGCATTTCCACAGGAACAGGTTTTATTGTCAGCTCTCAAGGCTTTGCACTCACCAATGCGCACGTCGTGCAGGGTTGTGTGCAGGTGACCTACGACGGCTTGCCAGCCTCCGTCGTATCACAATCTGAAGAATACGACCTTGCACTTCTCCAAATCCCTGACTGGAGCGGTGATGTTGTTGCTACCTTCTCACCCGCCCCTGCAAGGCTTAACTCAGATGTTACGGTTGTTGGCTTCCCGCTATCGGGGTTGCTCTCAGGCTTAAACGTCACAAGAGGAGCAGTTTCTTCTAGCTTGGGTTTCGGCGGCGATATGAGCGGTATGCAAATCACTGCACCAGTGCAGCCCGGAAATTCAGGTGGGCCATTGCTTGCGGCTGACGGTGAAGTCGTCGGGGTGGTGGTTAGTAAGCTAGATGCACAGTACGTAGCAGACCTCACTGGCGACATTCCCCAGAACGTAAATTTTGCAATTCGTGGTGAACTTGCAAAACTGTTCCTGTTTCAAAACGGCGTAGAGCCTGTTCTAGGGACTTCAGATGCTCCAGTTGCGCCTGTAGATATTGCCCAAATCGCGTCGGCCTATACGGGCTTCATCGAGTGTAGACAGTAAAAATATGCTATCAATCTCCATAGAGAAATTGGAGATACAGACATGGCCGGATACCTTCGGTAAGGCGGCGGCGCGAAGTAAGCTCACTGATTGGGCGAAAGTAAAAGATCAGGCCCGAAGCTCAATTGCAGCATCCAATAGGGTTTTGATGAAGCCACTTTTGACCATGTATAGGTCGTTTCTACCTGCTCTCACGGTGATGCCTGCGAAGTATGCGCTGAAATTCCTGCCTAATTGCTGAATAACAAAATTCGGACCGCCGCTTAACCCATCGGGGTCAAAGGTCAGCTCTTCCAGCGGCTTTAAGTGGAGCAGAGTTGCGTCCTGCGGTTGTTGATGTGCTTTGGGGCGACGGGGGGCAGTCGGAAGTCTGAGCTTAAAGGTCTTTGACGGATGTGAAGTGCAAAATTCACGCATCCGCAGTTCAGAGATTTTGGGGAATCGCGCATGTGTTCACTATTTGTTCTTGCATGTTTGCAACCCAAACACCTATCTTGATCCAATGCCGCTGACCCCAAAAACAACAGGATTTCGGTTCGACATAAGGCTCGATAATCTAAGCCCTGCCGACGTTGTTGAGCTGTCCTGCCCGCAGTGCAATCATCGCTACCTGATTGCCCCCTATCAACTGTTCTCAAAGTTTCAGCCTTCTACGCACCTCAATGCAATTGAGGAGCGATTTCATTGCAAAAAGTGCGGTTGGCGCGGGCGACATAACGACGGAGCTAGGTGGGCCATATACACCGCCTCACCAGCGCTGCGCGACATGTCTAACGCGCCTTTGGACTCATGACGGCGGAGAACCGATTACCGTAAAGTTGGTTAATGATTTCGGAAAATATTAGGAGACTAAAAATGGGCGGCTATGGATCAGGACGACCAGCCAGCAAGCGGAAAGCCGATGGCTGCCGAACGCTAGATGTGAACCGATTGAACCGCGAAGGCTGTTTGCGCCCCGGCTGGCAAGGTCACTGGCAATGGTCCCGCGACGGAAAGCAGGTGGCTAGTATTGGCTGCAAGGCCACGGAAACGAGCTTTGTTTTAAGCTATCGTATCCAGCTTAACGGCGACGACTGGGAGCCGATAACGCAACCGATACCCATAACCCGCATAGACTGTCACTACGGCAATCAGCGGCCCTATTTTCGATGCCCTGGCGTCATGAATGGGCGACATTGCGGGCGACGTGTCGGCAAGCTGTTCTTAGGCGGCAAATACTTTCTATGTCGTCATTGCTACAACGTCGCCTATACCAGCCAGTCAGAGCCGCGATATGACCGCGCCCTACGCCGCGCGAACAAGACACGAATGGCGCTGGGCGGCGAACCCGGAACGGCGCATTGGATAGCGCCCAAACCCAAGGGAATGTGGCACCGGACGTATCAGAGAAAATGCTGGGAAATTGAACACTACGAATACCAAGCAGACCTCCGGTTTCTCAGCAAATTTGCGCACCTGTTGAACAAGTCGGAACGTGAGATGTTTTTCAACTAGGTTATAGTTAGGAAAATTGAGGTGAATAGCCACACCTATCTAGCCCAGATGGATGCGCTCAAGAAATACCGCGCCAAGGCCCAGAAAACCGTCAGGGTTGAACGTGTGACTGTGAACGAGGGCGGGCAAGCCATTGTGGGCGACGTGACGCATGGGGGGAGGGTTTGATGATGAAAAGTGCCGCTAACCCCATAGACCCCACCCAGCGCCTCAGAGACGCGCCCAGATGCACGGCCACTGCCAAGAGGACAGGGCAGAGTTGCCAAGCGCCTGCTGTGCGTGGTTGGAGGGTCTGCCGCGTTCACGGTGCTGGTGGTGGCGCGCCACCCGGCCCCGCCCATCCAAACTATCGGCACGGGTTTCGGACGAGGGAGATGCAAACCGTAAAGCGGATGATTTCTGTTCTCTGCAAGGATGCCAAAGAGACGGCCAATGAGATAAATTGAACGGGGCCGCTGAGGCCCCTCTGCGACCTTCGATCTAAACAAACCGATATTCACTTAGGGCGGAGAGCCGACATTCGCTGCACTTTGCATAGAGGTCAGCTATGCGGACGAGTTAGCTTTCGCTGCAACTGCGCTAAAGTCCGGTTCCGCCAAACTGTGTTTTGCAGACGAGTCTGTTTCGAAAAGCCTCAAGTTATCGCATGGATGCCGATACGATTAAATACCAAAGGGAACACCGCCAGTTACAGGAAGGTTCATTCCGGTGACGTAATTTGCTTGTGGTCCTGCAAGATAAGCCACTGCATTGGCGACATCGACGGGCAACCCAGCGTCTCTCAACGCCACATTAGCGTATCGCTCCTTTTTGATCTCAACGACTGAAATGTCGCGTTCTTTTGCGAGGCGGTTGTTAGCGGCAGTATGCATGTCCGTCGCGATGTAACCGGGGCAAACCGTGTTGCACAGAATGCCGTCAGGTCCGAACTCTGCGGCAAGTGTTTTAGAGAATCCTACCAGTCCGTGCTTCATCGTCGTGTAGGCCCCAAAACCCGGCTCCGCTCCAAGGCTGCCCGTAGATCCGATGTTGATAATTCGCCCACCCCCAATTTGGCGCATGTGAGGTATGACCGCTTGCGAAAGCATCATAGGACCCAACAGGTTCACACCAAAACTTGCGCTCCACTGCTCGGGCGTTGTCGATAGAAAACTATTGGACCCAGCCAACGATCCAGCATTATTGACGAGAATATCTAAGCGCCCAAATTCCGCCAGCGACTGTTTTATCCCAGCTTCAATGCTCTCAGCGTCCGTAACGTCCAAAATGAGAGAAATCGCTATCCCATCTGAGCTAACAATCTCCGCGACAGTGTTCTGTAGCAATTCCGAACGCGACACTGTCTTGCCGCCCACCTCCATCTGACCGTCAATGTCCGAGACAACGACCGCTGCACCATCTTGCGCAAGCCGCAGAGCGATAGCGCGACCAATGCCATGCGGCGCAGATGCGCCAGTAACGAACGCGACTTTTCCTTCAAGCGGACGCATAGCGGGTCCCTTCATTGGGGGTTTCAATCGAGCCAGGGCTACATGATTGGCCGAGGGCATCAAGGTCGAAAGGCCAATATCTGATCTTTTGCGAATGCCTCAAAAATGTCAGTGGGATCGTCGAAAGTTTTGGCTCGAGCACGATAGCTAACATTCATGCATGCCGCAGCATCGGTGACTCTGGGCTCACTGCGGCCGTTCGCTGCGGGCTGTTCGAAAGCCCGCAATGGGCCGTGAGCGACATCCTTAGCGTGGCTTTCCGCGCTGAACCGTAACAGACCCCAAGGGCCGCAGCTAACTGCGTTCGGGTACCGTGGCGTTCTTTTAAATGAGGTCGGAAAAAACTCCATCCAAAAAGATCCTCCAATGTCAGGTTTTATAAGGTTTTGAGCTGCTGGCGAAACTTAGTTTTCACCGATTCAACCAAACCAAACCTTAACTTTTATCAACCAGCGCATGTTAGCAATTGTTAAGGTTGGCGGCTCATCGTGCAACCTTATAAAACCTATATCTGTAGGCTTCATCACGGTCGGGGATGTTGACAAATGTTGACATCAGAGGTCGTCAACGGGCTGGGAAAAACTAGACGTTGGCGTCACCACGGCCACCACCGCTTACGTTGAGGGGCTGCACCATGCCTGCAAGGGGGCGATCTCGCAGGGACCGCGACCGCCACCGCTGGGGCTTCAGGGAAGCCCTACAGACATGGTACAAGCCACAATATAGCCCCCTCCGCCTCAAGGTCGACACTAGAGGCTATCAGTGACACCCGCAGGCTCATGGCCTGATCTTAGCTGGCTTCCATACTGAGCGCTTAGATGAGCGCCTACCCCAAAGGTTTTGAACAGGGTTTGTGGCAGCGGAAAACAGGGCAAGCGATGGGTGTGCCAATAACGAGCGTTTTAGACAGATGCTCCGTCAACTCCTCGATTTGAGTACTAGCCTCTCTGAGACTCTGTTAAACAACCGACATGCCGATTGAAATTTCACCCGTACATCGAAACCTCCTCATCGAGGAAGTGCTTGTTCAAACCTACCTTGCCATCGAGGCTTATAATCGATTGCGCGAAACTGTTGCGAACGAAAATACCCGCCAAAGGCGCGAAGTCTGGGCTTACGTTCAGTCTGCGTTATCGCACACCACAATGATTTCTAAGTATATGAATCCAAATAGTAATTCTGCTCTATCAAAAGCTAGAGCCAGTGTACTGAAAGCGTCGCTAGAAGTTGTTGAAGCCTCACCGATTTTCAGCAGAAATGCTAGAAATAACGTTGAGCATCTCGACGAACGGATTGACCTCTGGATAGAAACTGGTCCTGAACGAATGTTGGAATCTGTCTTCGTTTCCCGGGAAAACTATGAATTTCTAAACCGATCTGAAGAAGAACTGAGAGGATGGTTCATCAAGCGGGTTTATTTAATCGATGAGGACACTTTCATATCACAAGGTAAAAATGGTTTGGAGGAAATCGACTTAGCGGCGCTGATGAATGAAGTTCGGCGAATTGAGCAAACCGCGGTACGTGTTCTTTCAGAAGACAGCACAGTTACACGCGTCTATCCAAATCTGACATAAAACACATTACCGGCCTCGGCCTTACTGAGGCGGGACAACCCTACCTTTTAGCCACACTCTGTTCACTCAAAGGAAGTCCTGTCACGGGGGTTGTGTCACCGACAGAAACCACCGTTTGTTGAACGCTCCATCCAGTGCCAAAAAGGGTGGCAGCACGGCTCAATAGGTAAATATTTGGGTGGATAAGATTTACGGCCTATTCGTCTAAGCCCTTTTTATATGGCAATGACGTCAAATGTGTTGCCTAGGAACGGCACCAAAGCTGCTTTCAGGCTTCACCAGGGCCGTAAGCATCAACGCTGCCCTTGATCAAGCTGCGTCTTTTGCCTTGGCCTCGGCGTTTTTAGCATCGATCATGTCCTGATAGGCCCACGGCATGAGATCGTTGATACGGTTTGCTTGATGGTCCTGGATGCGTTCCAGCACCCATGCGAGCCAGGCTTTGGGATTCACTTTGTTCATCTTGGCGGTCTCTATCAACGTATAAGCAATTGCTGCAGATTTGCCGCCTGCTTCTGATCCCATGAAGAGATAGTTTTTGCGTCCCACGGCCACAGGGCGCACTGCGCGCTCGGCTGTGTTGTTGTCCAGCTCAAGAAAGCCGTGATCAAGATAGGGCCGTGCCTTTGGCAGGCGCGCCAGTGCATATTTGATCGCCTTGGCCAGCGGCGTCTTGCTAGAGATCTTGCCCAGTTGCTCTTTAAGCCAGACTTCCAGGTCATCAAAGATCGGCTTGGCGTATTCCTGACGCAGGGCCACGCGTTCCGCAGGGGGCAGGAACCGCGCTTGTGTCTCAACATCATAGAGCTTTTTAATCCGCAGCACGGCTTCGCCCGCCACGGGCAGCTTTGTGCTTTCATAAAGGTCAAAGAACTCACGCCGCACATGGGCCATGCATGCCATCTCTTTGACCCGCCCCGTGCGGTAGGCGTCATTATACCCAGCATAGGCATCCGCATGGGCGTAGCCTTCATAGCTTTCGAGATGCTTGCTGGGATGCTCCGCCTCACGGCTGGTGGAGAACTGGTACCACACCGCAGGTGGAGCTCCGCTGGCCCAAGTGTCTTCTTTTCGGGCATAGACCCACAGTCGCGCGGTTTTGGTCTTATTCTTTCCTTTGCCATTGCCCTTCTGGAGCAGCTTGACCGTTGTGTCATCCATGAAGATCGCCTGCGCCTCAAAGACGTGATCGCGGATTGCATCTGAGACGCGCTCCAGCAGTTTGGTGCATTTGCCGACCCATCCCGCCATGAGCGATCCACTCAGATCAATGCCCTCGTTGGCAAACATCTGGCTCTGGCGATACAGCGGCAGATGATAGCCGTATTTACAGCACAGGATGTGGGCCATCAGCGCGGGGCCGACAAAGCTCTTCGGAATGGGTCGGCTTGGCATCTCAGCCTGAACAACGGCCTCACAACAGGTGCAGGCCAGACGCGGGCGGCCAATTTGGTTCACGATGTAATGTCCCGGGACATATTCCAACTCCTCCATCACATCCGTTCCAAGCACTTTGAAGCTGCCGCCACAGTCGGTGCAAGCATCACTGGGGGTGATGGTCTTTTGGACACGCTTCAGCCCCTTTGGGAAAGGTTTGCGCTTGCGCGGTGTGCGGGGCGGCTTGGCCTCAGCGTCAGAGGGTTCATCATCTGTCTCAACGGCTTGTTCGATCTCAAGTTCTTCAAGGATCAACTCAAGCGCCAGCTGTGCACTGCTTTCCGACTTTGAGCCAAAGCGGTGCTTGTTGTGACCGTGGAGTTGCAGGCGCAGATCGGCGATGATGGTGTCTCGGTTCTGGATGGCCCGCGCATGAGCGGTGCGCTCGGCACTCAGGGCGGCGTCCACTGATGCCATCTCATCCTTGAGGCGTTTTTGTACCGTCGCATGGCCAAGGGATGACCCGAGAAACGCTTGCTTCAGCTCTGACAATTCCGCTGTTTGCGCGGCAACGTATGCCTGTACTTCAGGGGGCAGATTAGTCAGATTTGGAGGGGTCTTACTCATGCCATTACATACCAAATCTCGGGCATCATGGGAATCCCACAAAGGCAAGAAGTCCTATAAAACATACAGCTATCCAACCATACTTGGACGCCATGTCTTCTTGAGAATACGCCAGTCTATGCCTTCCATCAGCATCGCAAGCTGTGCGCGGCTTAGGCTGACTTTACCTTCCTTGACTGAGGGCCATACGAACCGTCCACGTTCAAGCCGTTTGGTAAACAGGCACGCGCCCTGACCATCCCACCAGATCATCTTGATCTGATCGCCACGACGGCCACGGAACAAAAATAGATGCCCCGCGTAAGGGTCAGCTGCAAGAACCTGCGCGGTCTGCGCCGCCAGCCCGTTGAAGCCGCGCCGCATATCCGTAACTCCTGCGGCAAGCCAGATCTTCGCATCCCCCAAAACAGGGATCATGCTGCAAGTCCTCGCGCCAGTTCCAGCACAAAGCCAGCATCAACCCCGTCGCTCACGCTCAGCTTGCGACCGTTCTCAAGTGTGATCTCAATATGGGGGACAGGTAAGATGCTGGTGCCGGATGACGCAGGCGTGTCCACCATACCCGCATCGGCAATCTCTACGGGGGTGAACTGGCCTATATCTGATTTGTCAGGCTGAAACCGCCCATCGCTGCGCCATGCATAAATCCGGTTGGTGCCCACACCGTGCTTCTTGGCAACCATTGGAACACTCACGCCAGCAGTGTGGCTTTCCGCTACAAGCTGTCGCTTGAAATCATCCGTGTATTTGGAACCTCGGCCACGCCTAGTCTTGTTCATCATCAAAATCCTCATATCGCGCCAGCCATATCGCCAGCTTCGCGCAATAATCGCACCTTAGATCATGCCAAAAAAAGAGGGGGTTCCCTGTATGTTTACCCAGGGCCACCAGCTGCGCAGCTTGGCATGCCTTAATCACTGTCCTGATAATCTGACGCCATGCAACGTCGCGCGAGTTCCTGTGCTTCTGCTATCTGTTCACGGGTCATTTGCTCTTCAATTAGACCGCGGTTATCTAAGCCACGTTCAATCCCGTTTGCACCACCAATGTTGTACCACATGTGTGCGAAAACTGCGTCCTGAAGCAACCCTCTGCCGTTCTCGTACATGAAGCCGAGGTTGGTTTGCGCAGAGGCATCCCCCTGCTCTGCAGCCTTGCGGTACCAGTCCACCGCTTCGGTATAATCCTGAATCACACCAAGGCCGTTCTCGTACATGAAGCCGAGGTTGGTTTGGGCTAAGGCATTCCCGTGCTCTGCAGCCTTGCGGTACCAGATCACCGCTTCGGCATAATCCTGCGTCAGACCTATGCCGTTGAAGTACATTAGGCCGAGTTTGGTTTGCGCTGAGGCATCCCCCTGCTCTGCAGCCTTGCGGTACCAGTCCACCGCCTCTGCATAATCCTGAATCACACCAAGGCCGTTGTCGTACATGACGCCGAGATTGTATTGCGCTAAGGCATACCTCTGCTTTGCCAGCGGACGCCACTCCTGCAACGCTGTTGCATAGTCCCCCGCTTCGGCGGCAGCCAACCCCTTGTCAAAATTCTGCGCCATGACGGGGGCAGAGACTGGCCTGCCAAGCAAAAATGCGGCGGTTCTAAGTAGTTTAATCACGATTCGCCTAACCTCATTTTCGTAATTCGAATGTGTGGTTATTTACTGGTGCTTCATTACCACCAGATGCGAGGCTTGTCAGTTAGCAAACCTCTTTCGCGTTACTCGACATGGAACTCCATGGCTTAGTCGGTCAGTTAGCGTGAGGGCAGTCAATTCTTCCAGCCCATCGATATAGGGACCGATATCAGGTCAAAACTGCACGAATCCGCAGTTCAGGGAATCTAAGCTTCGAGACAATCCAGACTTTCCATCAAAACAGGAATGGCGGCCTAAATGGGGGACGTTAAAATCCACTACAGGCCTAATCAATTGATATTAAACAATTATTTTAGGGTAATTGGCGGAGAGACAGGGATTCTTGGTATACAAAATATTATAATTTAAAATCAATATGATACAGTTTTTGTGTGGTCCCTACTGGGGTCCAAAGTGGGGTCCTAACTTGGGTCAATAATATCTGTTAAAAAGAAACATAATTGGATCATATGTCATGGATAGGGCAAATGGTGTCACCCTGCTTTTTCCTCATATTTTGGGACGCCATATATGGAATCGAACTACTAACCTGATAGGGCAAGCCCCTGAGTGGTGCAGGCGTAAATCGCGCAGACCTAAGTCGGCCATAGCAATAGCACGGGCCACAGAGAGTGCATCCAAAGTTCATAAGGATTATGGTACAAAAACACCGCCAACGTCATTGCTGGAAGATATGCTCAAGATTTTCGCTGTAACTGATTGGGGGTATTGCGAAGGATAGTAACCACAGGACCTCGGCAGCCCCTCACGGGCCGAAAGGGCTTCACGCAGAGCCATTAGCACATTTTGGCACCCTGTAGCAGCAAATCGACATAGCAACCACTTAAAGACCTATTTGCGCTGGGCCTCAGGTGTCTAAACCTACAAAGCCCAGCGCATTTTTACTTGTCATACCCGATCTGCATTACGGGAATTGATAATCAAGACCACTAACTTTATTGCACCACGATAGATTTTAACACAGAGGTGACATAAGAGAGATCATATTGTCAGATGCTAAAATCTTCCTCTTACCTCTTATTTCCCTTCTACCTCCTTTACTACTCAAGAATAACCCTTGTAACTACTCATGAATATAGAACCATCAGGGGTATTATTGTTATTCGTTACTAATTCTTAAGCTTCTACCCTCAGGATTAGTAATCTTCGAGCACATCAAAATCATCGTCGTCATGCCAATTCATAGCTATAGGTTTCTTAAGTTTTACTACTGAAGCCTGATCATCATAAGGTCTAGTTGCATAATAGCTTTGGACCTTACCACCCTTATCGATATAGGAAACATCAACATCAGGTAAGAATCCAAGATGATGCTTTAGTGAGGACTGCAATGCCTCAATACCACGAGTCTGATCTGACAACCTAACCAGTATAGCATCGTGCATAGGATAGGCTGGGATTCCTTGATCAACCAAATCCAAGATAGCTGTGCTGAATATCTCAGACTCCCTAAACATGAGGCATGGGCTGCTCTTATTGATTAGCCTAAAGAACGGAAACTCCTCGAGTATTTGGTCCATCAGGTCCTGAAATCTTGTCTTCTTATGTAACCCATATTTAGTTCGAATTGATACACTCACACTATCAGTGGTCTTCTTACCTGCAGGAAACTGTTTCTGTGTACCACCACTAGCAACCCAGACAGCCGAGAGTAGTTTTGCCAGCTTCTTCATGTCCTCACGTCGATCTGGGTTGTTGGCTTCCCTAACAAATTTAATCTGTTGGTATGGGTAACGCCCTAGATGATCATCACCACCAAACACAGCATGACAAATATTCGGGAAGCAAGCAGTCACATCGATCTCGCATACAGCTTCACCCCCAATAGTCATCTGTAGCCGCTCTAGTTCTTTAGAGTTCTGCCATGAGCCATACATGCGTCCACCTGAGGTTAGGGAGCCGTTATTAAAGATACGCTTTGACTGCCCTAGCTCCAAACCGTCTAAATCAGCCAGAGGGTACACCAGTGCGAGGCTATTGATCGTCTTCATACTGCCTACCAGACGACTAAAATCTGGTTTGAATTGATGCGGTGACATACGCTTGCCACCTTCAGAATTGCCAAACACCTTAACCTTCTCGCTTCGGACTTCCACCATTGGACCAATGCCGTGGCTTTTAAACTTTAGGTAATTGGGAGTAATTTTTGGCTCGAATGTATAAATAGCTGCAAGATTATCCTGCTTTGAGGATTTTTGCTTTAGTTCAACAAATCTACCTTTTACTAAAGCACTCCGCACTTCCCGAAGAATCACAGCAGAATATGGACCATCAGTAAAGTTGTCGTTGGCGCTAGGCCATCCAATCAAACCTGTTTCGGACTGACGGCATCCCACCAAAAGATCGGAAAGGCAGCGTATCCTCTTGAGGTTCGAATTTGCTGTAGGTCTCTGTAATCCTAGTACTTCAAGAAAACCTTGGACAAATTCTTTTGTTACTTGATCTGCTGGCTCAAACCGCAAAGGAACAATGGAATCTGCATGCAGAAGTTCTCCAAATTGATTAGATGTCTGTGTTGTAGGCTCAGTAAAAAATGATCCGTCCATAGTTTCTATCTTTCTCCATAAGGTGTGTGAAACGCAAAAAGACTCCCAAAGGAGTAAGCCCTCGAAGGGGAGTCATTCTGTAATTATGAAATTGCTCAATGAGCCGTAGGCAGCAACATTGATGCTCGCCCGACAGATTCTCTATTAAGGGAGCGGTTATTAGCACGCAGAGTCCTAATTCACCTAATGCAGTATTAGTTAGGTTCTCTTGCAAGGAAATATTGTTGTATACATGTCACTATTATTGGCGCTCATTCAACGCTAGTCATAAGGCTAATAAGCACCCATGTAATAAGTCAGTGATTATGACCTAAGTGATTGAGCTTAACTGTAATTTCCTTGAGGGGGTATATCGGCATTCATAGGCTATCATACCATTAACAAACTACCTGATATTCCGGCCAATGTCCTTGCCGAGATGCTGTTGAAGCACTTGAGTTTTCGCTGGGGGGGTCCATAAGGCCTTGGGGCTTAAAAAGGGTGCGTGTTGTCTAGCTTGGAGTGACCCACAGGACGCACTACAGTACCTCTCAGCGACTATCTCTGCCTTTGGTAGGGGTCGGCATTAAAGGCGATGATGTTGGCTTAAATCGGCACTTTTACAGGCTTTATGCCTCATAGTGGATGCTAGATCAGTTATCACTAAGCCTTCTTCCGCCTCCATAAGCAGTCTACCCCCAAGAACCGTCAAGTAAAGTTCCTTCCCTATGGTAGTGACCTTACCGACGATCCTTGCTCAATAGCCCCTGGGGGAAGGCGTCAACTAAACTCATTAATAATTATCGGGACATATTATCGATAGTTTAACTTAGCTACTGAGCCTTTAATGTAGCTGAAGCTGTTGAGACTGTAATGGTCCAGTAAGAGTACAAAGACAGGCCATAAGAGAGTAAACATATCCGATCAAATAGCTGTCAGAGTTAGCTTTGGTATGTGCTAGCTGCCATTCAATGATCCATTCAAAATGCCGTGGGTGAAATTCAAAGAACACCTCAAGCGCTGACACCAAATTTTGCTTCCATAAAGGTCTACCCATAGCAGACAGTAAGAAATCCCCCTGAATGTGTCTATTTAGACTTGATTATGATTTTGTAGACAGTATTCTATAAAGGTCTAGAATCATAGGAGACTAAAATGTCTGTTGTTGGATATCGCCGCGTTAGCACTGTTGATCAAAACTTTGATCGTCAAGACCTTGGGGCTGTTGATAAGCTCTTTGAGGAAAAGCTGTCTGGTAAGAACGCTAAGGATCGCCCAGCGCTGAACGCTATGTTGGATTGGGTAAGAGAAGGTGACTCTGTGTTGGTTCACAGCATTGACCGCTTAGCTCGTGACTTGCGTGACCTACAAGCCATTATCCAGACGCTTAACGACAAAGGTGTATCTATAACCTTCAGAAGTGAAAACCTGACCTTCTCCGCCAGTTCAGATGATGCCTTCGCAAAGCTACAGCTACAAATGATGGGTGCATTTGCTGAATTTGAACGAAATATCATCCGCAAACGCCAAGCTGAGGGCATCGCCAAAGCTAAGGCCAAGGGGCTGTATCAGGGCAGACCCAAGACTGTTGATGATGCTAAGGTGAGGGAACTCAAAGAGTCAGGTATGGGGGCTACTGCTATTGCCAAGGAATTAGGTATCGGTCGAGCTACGGTCTACAAAAGTCTGAATGGCTCACAATAATAGATTAGGAAGTGTCAAAATGGCTGAATGTCGAACGTGTAAGGTAAAGATTGCCTTTTGGTCTGAGGAGACACGCTGCAAGGATTGCCGACAAAAGCACGCTAAGGAACTTACAGAAAAGAGTAACTTGTCCGCTGAGGCAAAAGAACGTCAGAAAGCATCGATGATCGAGGAATCGGCTCAGGTTAACGCTATCATGCTAACCACCGAAACTGCACCGAACCTCAACATCACCAAGCGCATTGAGATTGTCACGGCTGAATGTGCATTTGGCATGAATATGTTCAAAGACCTGTTTGCTGGGGTAAGAAATGTTGTTGGTGGACGCTCTGAGGCTGTTCAAAAGACTATGCGAGACTCCCGCCGTACTGCTCTCTACGAACTGAAGCGAGAAGCTTATGAAGTTGGAGCTAATGCTGTTGTTGGTGTTGATCTTGATTATGTAGAACTGAGCGGCGCAGGCAATATGGTCATGTTGGTAGCGTCTGGAACTGCTGTAATTATTGAGGACTAATAAGTCTTCACATCTAAAGCCATGGGACCCTACTAAAAGCTACAGAAGGATTTGGCTTTGCACCGTATGCACTTCCCGCGACAACATAAGGAAAAGGTTCTGGTCCTACGAATTCAGCACTTTGTGCGGTCACTCTCTTCGCTTTGACTAGAGGTCCGCTTTGAACTGTCGTGTGCGACAACGTTGGATGTTCCTGTTACACCGCCATAAGGGGAAGTGGAGGCAACGGACTCCATCCGTAGCTCATGATGTACTCCCACGATAATCTCCTCTGCAAATCTATAATGCCAAGGGACTCGCAGAAATGCGCTGGTCGCAAAAGTTGGGGTTTAAGCTGCGCTTACCATTAAGTAGGGCGTTCAAACGAAGTACTTTTCGAGCAATGATTTGGATAGCGGTTCGAAGAAGCACTCTGTGTGGCCTATCCGAATCCTCCTTTGCACTTCCTTTGAAAAGGGAAGTTGACCACGAGAATTGTCGCCGTGTTCTGTTTGAATGTACTGTTCGGCTTCGTATGCCTCCAACAATGTCATTGGGCCTTCGGCCAAGGTATCGAACTCCAGACCAGAAAGCGTGTTGAGCATTGCATGGCGCTTTGCAACATCGTTGATCGTTACTCCCACCTTAAAAAACGAAACCTCGTCGAAATGAAAACCAAGATAGTAAAGAAGTGCAGGTTGTAGTCCTGCTGCTTGGTTCCTCTGAAAAAACAACTTGGAATACGCCCCTTTCTGATCCTCATCAGCACATTTCCGGCACCCTCCATTAAGGTGGTCAGCCGGTGCCTGCCAGAACGGACCATGAACAGGGCAGCCTATTTTCACCTTCTCCCTCGCCCGACGATACTCCACTTCTGAATAGTCAAACTTGGTGCCATGAATTTCTAAAGCCTCTGCACGCCAGACGTCAAAACGATCATTACGGGTTGCTTTCGCCAATCGCGCTAGGGCTTCTTGTCGGTGGCGTAAGGCGCTCTGTTTTCCACACACAGGGCACCCGCGAAGCCGGAAGGTACTACTAATGATCCGCGCGAATGGAGGGTGTTCTGGGTCTTCACATTGAAGCGTCATCTTTGTGCCCCGCCCATCGAACTCAAAGGGCTCAACCGTGTAATTCTCCCCCAAAGCCGAAAGCACTTCTGCCTTTAGGCTGTCGGCTTCCTGTGGAAATGTGTCCAGTGCAATTTGCAAGCATTCTGGACATGGATGTGTTGTCTGTAGCGCGAGGATTACACGGCGCTCGAAGTTTCCATGCTGCTTGCAGTTAAAAAGCGCGTCCGCATTCTGACCTCTGTAACTGGTCGCATCAAGCATCACCTTCCCATCGGATTGGGATGCTACGAGTTGCGCAACGGCACTAGCGTGACTGTCTCGGTATTTCTTTGCTCGAGTCTCCCCTGCGCAAGTTGGACAGCCTGCCCCACGAAGGTGGCTATCTGGAGATTGGCGAAATTCTCCATGTTCCGCGCAGATCATGGTCATGTTTGACCTTGCATTGGCGTAGGTCTCAGGAATGTATTGATACCTTCCGTCGTGAATTTTCTTTGCCACAGACACAAACTCATCAAACGGTTTAGTCGCGAATTTAATCTGCCTCTCACGTCCGCACTTCGGGCAACCGCGAGGTTTTTCAGGTCGAAGATGGTTCCTAGGCGAACACATAAACTCCCCATGCTTCGGGCAAATGATGCGCACTGGGGTGCCGGTATTGAGATATTCAACGTAAGAGTAATCATAGAGTTCACCATGAATCTCTTCAGCGCGGATCAAGAACTCCTCGGTGGTCATTTTCTTAGACATGAGACGAGCATACAGATACGGCGGCCTCACTGCCACAGCCTGAAGGTATTTGGTTCCTCTTTGCCAACTAATCAGAGCGAGTGGCGTGACTGACAAAACGCCGAAGCAAAAATGCTCTGGATTAAGGTTGATAAGTTACCGCTGTGGTGATTGAGGGCCAATGGTAACCGTGTTGAACGTAAGCAGTTAATGGTCATTCAGCCTCAAGCCACTTTGGCCCAGGTGATCCGCACTAACTCTTAGAAAAGTGATAAACTGCATTCTATTCACTACGCTCCAGAAAGGTGCAAATGCACCCCACGGCTACTTAGCTCTCTCTTTTGACGCACCTGAATTTAAGGTTTCAGGGCTTCATTAATTAGTGTCTCTGGGTTTAGAAACCTGCGCCGCCGGTGGTGTTGGCGTGACTTTCGCTGCGCCAAAGGCCGGTGCCAAGCTGACGGCTGATTTCGCAGTTGGTTTTTTTGCGGCGGGCCTGGAGCTGGGGGCCACCGAGCTGCTTGGCATTGCGGGGACATCCGCTTTTGCAACGTGTGTGGAAGCTGGCACCGTTGCTATTTTTGCTGCGTCACTTTTGGCCACAGCAGCTGGCGCTTCAGTCTTGGCTGGGGCGACTTTAATTTTGCGTGCTACTGCTCAGCTGCGCACTACTTGTCGCGCGCCTAGACGATCGAGCTCCAAACCATCAATGATATTTTTCACAGTAACCGCCAAATGCTTACGGTCAGCATCAAGTTTCGCACGAAGCAATTTTGCCTCGGCGTGGCGCCCGGTGCTAAAAATCTTAATTAGGCTTGAGGCCGCTTTACGATTTGCAGCCACATCACGCGAGATCGCCTTGAGATCATGCTCAATCGCATCAAAAAGTGTCTTCGAGGTCAGCTTTGCTGATACGCGGCCATCTTTGATTTGCCGTTTAAGAGCGGCATTCATCAGACCTATTTCGGTCTGTCTTTTCGAGCGAGAGTTCGCAAAAACAAGGGTCAGTCTCGACATTTCTGCTGTTAGTGTCATTTCGATAAATTCCCATCTGATTTTTGAATGTTAAAACAAGGAAGTCCGACACCGTCACGGCGCCGACTTCCTTGTTTAGCGTCAGAAAGCGCTTATGCTTCGGCGGTTAGGCCAACAGCCTCAGCATATTTCAGGTAGGTGTCGACACCTGCAATAACAACACGAGCTTCAACTGCGATCAACTCGATGCCTACAAGTGATACACGGACCCAAGCGTCGATAACAACGCCTTTGTCCAAAATGCGGTCAACAACTTCTGCAAGGCTGCTAGAAGAATTCATTTTACTTACGGCCATTTATAGATCTCCTTGGTCTTTTTAAGAGACCTCAGCGAAACTTACCTTTGGTTGGGGGGGGGATGCAGAGGTCTCTGCGAGCAATATTGCTCTACGTTAAAATTGCACAATGAGTCGCGGCCCGTCAAGATTTATTGTCAAAAGTTATTGTCAAATCAGGTATTTGAGGGTTTTTGGTCATGCGGCCAAGCCAGTAGTGCTGTTTTTCAGATAGTCAAGCAATTTTCCTTTGGCGTGGGCGGTAGCCATGCGTTTCCCTCTCTAATGGAAATAAAAAATGCCCATCAGCGATTAAGCCAATGGGATATAAAATGCGCAGCAAGCTGCTTAGGTAGTTGGTTTTTGTTGTGGGGGGAGAAGGCGGCGACTGACTTTGTGAATTAAGGAAATCCACGTGCTCCAAAGGAAAAGAGCCAGTCAGTCGCCAAGTAATCTCTACGCTCATGACCGTACAAGCGCTGAGAATCTGGATACTATTACAGGTTATAAAACTACATACTATTAGTAAGCATCAACGCTGCCCTTGATCAAGCTGCGTCTTTTGCCTCGGCCTCGGCGTTTTTAGCATCGATCATGTCCTGATAGGCCCACGGCATGAGATCGTTGATACGGTTTGCTTGATGGTCCTGGATGCGTTCCAGCACCCATGCGAGCCAGGCTTCGGGATTCACTTTGTTCATCTTGGCGGTCTCTATCAACGTATAAGCAATTGCTGCAGATTTGCCGCCTGCTTCTGATCCCATGAAGAGATAGTTTTTGCGTCCCACGGCCACAGGGCGCACTGCGCGCTCGGCTGTGTTGTTGTCCAGCTCAAGAAAGCCGTGATCAAGATAGGGCCGTGCCTTTGGCAGGCGCGCCAGTGCATATTTGATCGCCTTGGCCAGCGGCGTCTTGCTAGAGATCTTGCCCAGTTGCTCTTTAAGCCAGACTTCCAGGTCATCAAAGATCGGCTTGGCGTATTCCTGACGCAGGGCCACGCGTTCCGCAGGGGGCAGGAACCGCGCTTGTGTCTCAACATCATAGAGCTTTTTAATCCGCAGCACGGCTTCGCCCGCCACGGGCAGCTTTGTGCTTTCATAAAGGTCAAAGAACTCACGCCGCACATGGGCCATGCATGCCATCTCTTTGACCCGCCCCGTGCGGTAGGCGTCATTATACCCAGCATAGGCATCCGCATGGGCGTAGCCTTCATAGCTTTCGAGATGCTTGCTGGGATGCTCCGCCTCACGGCTGGTGGAGAACTGGTACCACACCGCAGGTGGAGCTCCGCTGGCCCAAGTGTCTTCTTTTCGGGCATAGACCCACAGTCGCGCGGTTTTGGTCTTATTCTTTCCTTTGCCATTGCCCTTCTGGAGCAGCTTGACCGTTGTGTCATCCATGAAGATCGCCTGCGCCTCAAAGACGTGATCGCGGATTGCATCTGAGACGCGCTCCAGCAGTTTGGTGCATTTGCCGACCCATCCCGCCATGAGCGATCCACTCAGATCAATGCCCTCGTTGGCAAACATCTGGCTCTGGCGATACAGCGGCAGATGATAGCCGTATTTACAGCACAGGATGTGGGCCATCAGCGCGGGGCCGACAAAGCTCTTCGGAATGGGTCGGCTTGGCATCTCAGCCTGAACAACGGCCTCACAACAGGTGCAGGCCAGACGCGGGCGGCCAATTTGGTTCACGATGTAATGTCCCGGGACATATTCCAACTCCTCCATCACATCCGTTCCAAGCACTTTGAAGCTGCCGCCACAGTCGGTGCAAGCATCACTGGGGGTGATGGTCTTTTGGACACGCTTCAGCCCCTTTGGGAAAGGTTTGCGCTTGCGCGGTGTGCGGGGCGGCTTGGCCTCAGCGTCAGAGGGTTCATCATCTGTCTCAACGGCTTGTTCGATCTCAAGTTCTTCAAGGATCAACTCAAGCGCCAGCTGTGCACTGCTTTCCGACTTTGAGCCAAAGCGGTGCTTGTTGTGACCGTGGAGTTGCAGGCGCAGATCGGCGATGATGGTGTCTCGGTTCTGGATGGCCCGCGCATGAGCGGTGCGCTCGGCACTCAGGGCGGCGTCCACTGATGCCATCTCATCCTTGAGGCGTTTTTGTACCGTCGCATGGCCAAGGGATGACCCGAGAAACGCTTGCTTCAGCTCTGACAATTCCGCTGTTTGCGCGGCAACGTATGCCTGTACTTCAGGGGGCAGATTAGTCAGATTTGGAGGGGTCTTACTCATGCCATTACATACCAAATCTCGGGCATCATGGGAATCCCACAAAGGCAAGAAGTCCTATAAAACATACAGCTATCCAACCATACTTGGACGCCATGTCTTCTTGAGAATACGCCAGTCTATGCCTTCCATCAGCATCGCAAGCTGTGCGCGGCTTAGGCTGACTTTACCTTCCTTGACTGAGGGCCATACGAACCGTCCACGTTCAAGCCGTTTGGTAAACAGGCACGCGCCCTGACTATCCCACCAGATCATCTTGATCTGATCGCCACGACGGCCACGGAACAAAAATAGATGCCCCGCGTAAGGGTCAGCTGCAAGAACCTGCGCGGTCTGCGCCGCCAGCCCGTTGAAGCCGCGCCGCATATCCGTAACTCCTGCGGCAAGCCAGATCTTCGCATCCCCCAAAACAGGGATCATGCTGCAAGTCCTCGCGCCAGTTCCAGCACAAAGCCAGCATCAACCCCGTCGCTCACGCTCAGCTTGCGACCGTTCTCAAGTGTGATCTCAATATGGGGGACAGGTAAGATGCTGGTGCCGGATGACGCAGGCGTGTCCACCATACCCGCATCGGCAATCTCTACGGGGGTGAACTGGCCTATATCTGATTTGTCAGGCTGAAACCGCCCATCGCTGCGCCATGCATAAATCCGGTTGGTGCCCACACCGTGCTTCTTGGCAACCATTGGAACACTCACGCCAGCAGTGTGGCTTTCCGCTACAAGCTGTCGCTTGAAATCATCCGTGTATTTGGAACCTCGGCCACGCCTAGTCTTGTTCATCATCAAAATCCTCATATCGCGCCAGCCATATCGCCAGCTTCGCGCAATAATCGCACCTTAGATCATGCCAAAAAAAGAGGGGGTTCCCTGTATGTTTACGGCCAATGAGAAGTTGACACTTTTAAGCCGTGGGACCCTAGCCATCACAGCCAAACGATTTGCCTCAGCTAGGTATGCCCCTCGCGCGGCAACATAAGAAAAAGGTTTTGCCCCCAGATATTAGCCCCGTAGAAGCGCGTAAGTCTCATTTGCTGACGTTGATCTAGAAAATACCCTACATGCACTGTATGATGCCCACAGAGCCCCTCAGGGCCACCCTAGGTTGATGTGTCGGGTGTAAGTGACGCCATGCGGTAATTCAGAGGTATCTGAGAGCCACAGGGAGCGTCTCTGAGTGACTTTAAGGACTTCCAACTGCCTACCGCAGCAACCATCACTGAGAGATGCTTAAAGCGGCTCCTAAGGTTAACATTCAACGTTCAAGAACAGAGAGATTAGCAAACAACGTGCAGCCGAAGAGGCATTGTCTGGAGAGCAACGCCAGAGTTTGGATGACCTAGGGTTTGTGTGGGCTGTTCGCAAAGGCTGAGGTCAACCAAGGGTGCTCAACTTTGTTGATGATATGAAGGCGCTTTTTCATAGAAGGACCTTCACCATAGCCATCTCCTCCAACATCGCCTTGTTTGTGACCAGTGATGAACTTTCTGTCCTCACTATCAACGTCACCAAGTTCGCGCACTAGATCAATGAATGTCCCTCTAAGGCTGTGCACTGCCTTCTGGGGGTGGGAGGTGACTTGGCGAATGATTGGCATAAGTGACTTAGACGCGGCGTTCTCTGATTTACCTTCAGTGTCTATGCGGTAGTTAAAAAGGCGGCCTGTACCACCATTGCCAAGCATAGATTTGATTACATCGGGAACAGGGATGTAGCGCCGTGAGCCTACATTTTTGACCCTTACGGCTTCGTCAGCTACATGGTCCACTAACGAGAAGCACAAGACCCCATTTTGAAGAGTAATACGCTCCCAGATCATTAGCGCCGCCTCATCCAATCTCATGCCTGTTGTCACTAAGACGGCTAACAAAAGACGTTCTTGTGGTTCCATTTTGCTGCTAAATAAGGAAGTAAGTTCCTCACTGGTTAAGGGCAAATATGGCTTACCCTCGCTTCCGTAGCTCTTAATTTCCTGCATGTTATGGAATGGATGCGCTGTCAGAACGACCTTTCCTAAGTCGTTTCGGCTAGACCCTGCGTAATCAAAGGCCTGTTTGACGTAAGACACGTAATTTTTGATTGTTGCTTTGGCCCATTGGCGACCATTGGTATCATGATCCATATAACGTGCCATCTCGATCATATGAACGGCGTCGTACTCATCCAGTGGCTTGTTCCCGCAAACTAGAAGAAACATCGCACAGGCTTTCTTACGTTTGGTGTGTACGTCAATGCTGTCTTTACGCTTTTTTTCTTTAATGTAGCGTTCAGACCAGTCGATAAACATTGGCATAAGTGTCTTGGCGGACTGGATATTAATCCTTGTAATTGTGCTTGGCATCATCTGAAGCGCCCTTTGGCCATCCTCGTCCCCCAACAAGCCTGTGATTTCTTTATAAAGTTTTCCCATCACACTAGGCGGGGCACCTGTTGGCTTGGCGGTATCGTATATCTCTTGCATTAAGTCTCGGGGTAGCGCGGTCAATAACCGTTCTGGAACAGCATATCCTAGACCTGTTACCATCATAGCTAAGTCTTTATAATTAGTAGCCTTCCACTGCTCAACGACGGTTAAAGCTCTTCCATTAGCCTTAAATTTGATCCCACCAGATATCGCGCTTAAAGTGGTCTTGTCGCCACTAACTTTTAGTTTGATGCATCCGTCATGATACCACTGGCTGACATCTGCCCCCTCATTTTCAAGAATGTCTCGTAAACCTTCGACAAACGGGTCCAGTTTATCAAAAAGTGCGTCTATCCTGCGGTGTATAAGTGGGACGACTTTGTCACGAGCCAATATTCCTGCTGTGGTCTTGTCACTCGTGCCAGTAGATAACCTTAGCCTAGGTTCTGAATGCAGGTGTCTAACCTCAGGCGGTACGCTAACGGAAGCATACCATTTTTTCTTCCTGAAGTGCATCTTGTGTGCTTTGTAAATACGAGAAACCATGCTTAACCTATAGCAAAATGGGGTCCAATTTGGGGTCCATCTTGGGGTTCAATCTGGAAGCCGTCAACTCTGAATACTATAAAGCCAAGGAAATATGGGGTTTTAGTGCCATGCTGTGATTATTGGCGGAGAGACAGGGATTCGAACCCTGGGAAGGCTTGCACCCTCAACGGTTTTCGAGACCGCCACGTTCGACCACTCCGCCACCTCTCCGCGACTGCGATCGTCGGCCTGATAATCTGACAAACCACATCGCGCAAGGGCATTCGGTGACAATCGCGTGCGCGCCCTGTGCTGCCCCTTGGAAATACCGACCACCATGCCTATTCCTAAGGAGTTAAGAAAGAGAGGCCCCCTATGTTTATGCGTTTTGCAACACTTGCCACCGTCGCCACCCTCGCCATGCCAGCGATGGCACAGGAGAGCGAGACGGATGTGCTGTTTGATCTGCTCATGCTGCCTGATATTATCGAGATCATGCGCGAAGAGGGGGTCAGTTACGGCGATACCATCGGCCAAGACCTGTTTGGCGGGCCACCCACAGCGGAATGGGCTGCCACGGTAGAACGGATTTATGACTACGACATGATGGAAGGCATGGTTCGCACAGACTTTATGACGTCTTTGGAAGAGGCTGATCTGGCACCGCTGATTGGCTTCTTCGGCTCCGAGCAAGGCCAGATGATTGTCGGACTTGAGGTCAGCGCGCGGCGCGCATTGCTGGATGACGCCGTCGAAGAAGCCGCCAAGGAGGCGGCAGCGATTGCGTCGGCGGACGGCGACCCGCGCATCGCATTGGTCGGTGAATTTGTCGACATTAACAACTTGATTGAAACCAACGTAGAGGGCGCGCTGAATTCAAACCTCGCGTTTTATGGCGGGCTTGTGGATGGCCGTGCTTTTGATGGCGCGTTGAGCGAAGAGCAAATCCTGTCAGATGTCTGGAGCCAGGAACAAGAGATCAGCGAGAGCACGACCGAATGGATTTATTCGTTCCTGTTTATGGCATACCAACCTCTCGCTGATGCGGATTTGCAGGCCTATATTGCGTTTTCGGAAACGGAGGCGGGCGGTGAAATAAACCGCGCGATGTTTGAGAGTTTTGATCGCTTGTTTACAGGGATCAGCCACTCCTTGGGCCGTGCCGCTGCCAATGAAATGACGATGCAGGAACTTTAGCGACGCGACCTCATGCCGTGGGCCTATCAGGACATGATCAACGCCCGAAACGCCAAGGCCGAGGCAAAAGACGCAGCTTGATCAAGGGCAGCGTTGATGCTTGCTTGAGAGGTGTGGCGGCATTGAAGGAGGCGTTTAGCTTGATTGTGATGCGGAGAGCTGAATGGAGTTTAAAATTTAGGAAAACCATGAAAATGTGGAACTTTTTTTATCTGCGGCGGGCCTAAAGAATGGTCTAATCCAAAGACAATGGAAGCTGACCCCTACTGAAATATTGGTTTTCGCTGTAATGCTTCTTGTTTTTTGGGCAATGCAGGGGTTCTCCATTACGTTTGAAAAAGTTGAGGTTGAGTGATGGAAAATGAAGATTCTGTTTGAAACCTAACCGAGTGTTATTACCTCGAGTGCCTTTTACTATTAACTACGTCACGTAGGCTCAGGACTCATAACCAAAATATGACGGTTGTGGCGAGAGCGATTGCGGAGACGAAGACTGTTGGTGATCTGTCGTAGCGAGTTGCGACGCGGCGCCAATCTTTGAGCCTTCCGAACATTCTCTCGATACGGTTGCGTCGTTTGTAACGGCGCTTGTCGTACTTGACGGTCTTTTTGCGCGACTTGCGACCGGGGATGCAGGGCGTTGTGCCCTTGTCTACAAGGGTTTCACGGAACCAATCAGCATCGTACCCTCTGTCAGCGAGGAGCCAGTCAGCCTCAGGCAGATTATTCATCAAGGCGGCTGCACCAGTGTAATCACTGACTTGTCCTGCTGTGATGAAGAGGCGGATTGGTCGTCCGCTGGTGTCTGTGACAGCATGTAGCTTTGTATTCATACCGCCCTTGGTCAACCCGATCAGGCGTCCTCGCCCCCCTTTTTTAACCGCCCCTCCGTGCCAATAAGCGTGAGACAATTGACTGGCTAAAGTTTACACTTGAGGGCGTAGGAGAACGAACCCATGGTTATGCCTTCACAATCACCACTTTCGCCAGATGCTGGATCTGGAGCCGTTTTGGCCCCAACGTCGCCTCCCCGCGTTGTTAATGCGCCGTTGGCTCCCACAGCGGAACTGACGAGCATCCCGAAGCGACGCAACTTCACAGCCAAATACAAACTGCGCATTCTGGATGAGACGGACCAAGTGGCAGACACTGGCGGGGTTTCCGCCATTCTACGGCGGGAGGGGCTTTATTCCTCTGCACTGACCGATTGGCGCCGTGCGCGGACGGCCGGCACATTGGGTGCATTGCAGCCAATGCGCTGTGGCCCACAAAAGGCACCTGCCAATCCATTGCAAGCTGAGCTAGCCAAGGCCAACCGTGAGGTGACAGCCTTGCGGCGCCGTCTGGATCAGGCGGAAGCCATCATTGCCATCCAAAAAAAAGTGGCGGGACTTCTGGACGAGATGGAGCAGACGCAAGAGCGCAGCGGCAAATCATGATGGCCGTCGCGATTGCATTGCCCACCGGCAGCGGCTTGACCTCGGCTGTCTGCGCCGCGCTATCATTATCGCGCGCGAGCGTTCTTCGACAGCGTGCGGCGCTGACGGCACCACCACGCACACGCCCACCGCGCGCAGCGTCTTCGCGGGCTCTGCCGGAAAGAGAAAGAGACCAGGTATTGCACACCTGCGCGAACCCCGCTTTGCGGATCAGACGCCCACAGAGGTCTTTGCCACCTTGCTGGATGAAGGCACCTATCTGTGTTCAATCCGCACGATGTAACGGATATTGGCCGCGCAGGGCGAAGTTGGCGAACGCCGCCGACAGAGCACACATCCCGTCTATCAAAAGCCTGAACTTCTAGCTGAAGCCCCCAATCAGGTCTGGTCTTGGGACATCACCAAGCTGAGGGGCCCGGTGAAATGGTCCTACTTCTATCTCTATGTCATCCTCGACATCTTCAGCCGCCGCGTTGTTGGCTGGCGCGTCGAGCACGCGGAGAGCGCCAGCCAGTTCAAAGAGCTGTTCATCGACGCGATGGAAAAACACGAGGTTCCACGCGATCAGCTGACATTGCATGCAGATCGCGGTGGGCCCATGAAGGCAAAGACGACAGCCCTGATGCTGGTTGATCTTGGTGTGCTCAAGTCCCACAGTCGGCCCCACACCTCAAACGACAACCCGTTCTCCGAAGCCCACTTCAAAACACTGAAATATCAGCCAGAGTTCCCCAAGAACTTTGAAACCATCGAGCAGGCTCGCGCATTCTGCCGCAGGTTCTTTGCATGGTATAACCAAGACCATCATCACGCCGGGATTGGTCTGATGACGCCCGACCAAATCCATTTTGGGCAGGCCCAAGAAATCTACACCGCGCGACAAGCAACACTAGACGCGGCATTCCTCGCCACGCCCGAACGCTTCGTACACAAACCACCAAAACCGCCTCAAATCCCGACCGCCGTCTGGATCAACCCACCAAAACCAACCGAAGAAACCCAAGCCTAAAGTCCAAAAGCCACTGTCTCAAAGTCGTTGACACGTTCCGGCAGGCTGGCGGCCGTACGATGTGCTTTGAGGTAGGTGGCGTCCACTGCCCGGCAGTCGAAACGCAGTTTCGATGAGAGGGGATTGAGATGGTTTTGTTGTCGGGGGCCTGCTCGGCCAGCCCCATCAAGATTTGGGCAAATATGCCCATATCACTCCAGCGCTTCCATCGATTATATAGCGTCTTCGGCGGTCCATACTCGGAAGGTGCATCACACCACCTTAAACCATTGCGATTGATGAAGATAATGCCACTCAAAACACGACGGTCATCCACACGAGCACGACCTCGGCTCTTTGGAAAGTACGGCCGGAGACGCTCCATCTGCGCCTCAGTCAGCCAATACAAATTGCTCATAATATCCCCCTACAATTGAAGACTATGAATCACCACAACGCGACAAACTCAATCAATTAATGGGTCCTGACCCTAGTAGAGGCGATTGTTATCAACTATCAGTGAGTTGGGGATTTAAAATGAAGGCGGAATTTTTTTCGACGCTTTGGATACCCGTATTGGGGGTTTTAATGGCTTGGTATGCGTCATATAGTGGAAATCCTGCATTTATTGCCATAACAGCTTGGATTCAAACATCAAGTGCAACGGTTGATTTGAAGGCCGCGATTTCGTCGGCCATGGCTTCAGCGGGTGTTCTCCAACCGAGAGTTTTTCTCGGGCGGTTGTTCATCAGGTTTGCAACGTCGTTCAGCCATGTTTGGCTTGCACCGTTCAGGTCAGTTCCTTTGGGCATGTACTGACGCAGCAGTCCGTTGGTGTTCTCGTTGCTGCCACGCTGCCAAGGCGCATGCGGATCGCAGAACCAGATATCGATCTTCAACCGTCTGGCGAGTTCGGGGTGGCAGGCCATTTCGGAGCCGCGGTCGTAGGTCATGCTCTTGCGCAAAGCAGCGGGTAGTCGTCTCATCTGGCGGGTGAAGCTGTCGAGCGCGGCCTCGGCCCCATTGCCGTCCATTTTGCAAAGAATGACAAAGCGTGTCTTGCGCTCGACCAAGGTCCCCACTGACGAGCGATTGAATGCGCCCTTGATGAGGTCGCCCTCCCAATGGCCTGGTACCAGTCGCGCTTCGATCTCTTCAGGGCGATTGATAATGCGCAATGATTCCGGGACCATAGCACTGCCCGCCGCTGTCCTGCGCTTGAGCCCACGCTTAGGCTTCGCTTGACGCAACGCCTCGATCATCGCCGCCTTCAGCCCACCACGTGGCTGCGCGTAAATCGCGGCATAGATGGTCTCATGGCTCACATGGGCGGATGGATCATCAGGCTTCATGAGACGCAGTCTCTGCGCAATCTGCTCAGGCGACCAGTGCAGATGTACGAGCTTGCCATGAACAAAACGATAAAGATCGCTCCCCTCCACAAGCTTGCGCTCGCGGCGGCAGCGCGCACGCCGGGCATCATAGGCCTGCCGCGCCGCTTGCGGGCAATAGCTGCCGTCTTCCTGCCGACCTCGCGCCAGCTCACGGCAGATCGTGCTCGCCGGGCGATGCAAAAGCTGGCCGATCAACCGCTGACTGCTGCCCCTATTATGCTCGGCTAATATCACGCCACGGTCCTCGCTGCTGAGGTGCTTGCTTCGTATGTCCATCACAACATCCTATGCCCAAAGGGCTCTGAGTGTTGCATTTGAAACTTGAGCCTAAGCAGTGTACTGCTTTATTAATTGGTTTTTTTGTCTGATAAAGCTATTTTGTAACTCCCAAACACCCCAGCCGATAACGGGTTTTTGTCAGTTTTGATGTGAGTCTCCTTGGCCATTAGGCGCATGAATTTTCTGTTGTGGTCTGAATTTCGTGGCGCTGTGACGATTTCTCTGAATCATTGGTGGAATGGACCAAGTTACTGCTCTTGAACAACTCCTTGCCACGGCTCTGCGCAGGATCGCCGAGTTGGAAGCCGCGTTGGCGAGCATGGCGCAAGAGAATGCGGATCTGCGGCGTCAGTTGGCCAAGAACAGCAGTAATAGCAGCAAGCCGCCTTCGAGTGATGGGTTGAAGAAGCCGGTACCGCGTAGCCTGCGTGGTAAGTCGGGTAAGAAAAGTGGTGGCCAAGTTGGCCACCGAGGCGACACCCTACGTCAGACAGCAACGCCTGACTTTGTGGAGCGACATGAGGCTGAGGCCTGTGGCACCTGTCAGCATGGCTTGACGGCTGGGATGATCAAGGCGGTGGAGAGGCGTCAGGTTTATGACATACCGGTGCCGCGTCTGGAGGTCACAGAGCATCAGGCAGCGATTTATTGTTGTGGCCATTGCCGAGCCACGACGACAGCCACCTTTCCCGATGGCGTGAATGCACACGTGCAATACGGTAAGCGCATTCGGGCGGCGGCGGTCTACTGCAATGTTCAGCAGCTGATCCCCGAGGATCGGGTCTGCCAACTCCTGCGTGATTTGTTTGGTGCCACCAGCCTATGCGCGGCCAGCGTGACCAACTGAGTGAACGGCACAGCGCGTACCTTGGGTGGCGTCGTCGAACACATTCTGGCCCGGCTCAATGAAGGCGGCGTTCGGCATCTGGATGAGACCGGACTTCGTGTTGCTGGTAAGCTGCACTGGCTGCACTCAATCAGCGATCTCGCCTTCACGCATTATCGCATCAGCGCCAAGCGCGGTGCTGTTCCATCCTTCCTGACCGGCGGGACAATTGTTCATGACCACTGGAAGTCCTATTACGCCCATATGAGTGGGGTGGACGCGCACGCCCTGTGCGGGGCGCATCATTTACGGGAACTCAAGGCCATCGAAGAAATCGAAAAGGAGCCGTGGGCGTGCGCGATGAGCGTGCTGCTCAACAGCGCCAATCAGCTCAAGTGCGCGGCTCAGGGGCGAGGCGAGACCGAACTCCCCACGTCGGTTCACCACGGCATCCTCACCAAATACATGGCGATCCTCACCGAGAGCCTCGCCTTCCATGAGCGACAAGACCCACTGGCTAGACGCACTGGTGCGCGAGGCCGAAAAGCCAGGCGGCCAGGCCATAACCTTCTGGTCCGCTTGCGCGACTACCGTGATGACGTCCTAAGGTTCCTTACGGACTTCACAGTTCCCTTCACCAACAATCAGGCCGAACGGGACCTGCGCATGATGAAGTTGCGCATGAAAATCTCGGGAACTTTCCGCACCCTCGAGGGCGCGCAGATCTTCGCTGACATCAGATCCGTCATCTCGACGGTCAGAAAACACGGGGGCAATATCCTCGAAACACTCACCCTATCACCACAACAGATCATCGCTCGGCTCTAACGTCGCAAGGGCAACACAAAACCCGATATCCGATGGGGTCCTTGGGAGTTACGCTATTTGTCAAATAATTGATTGGATAATTGTAATGGGAATCTAAGATTGGACCTGTCCCGCTTTAGTGCCGCCCCAAGTGCTCGTTTAAGCCACCTTGCGTTCGAAAGCGACGGGGCTTTTCCAGCCCAGTGCTGAGTGGCGGCGACGCGGATTGTAGAAGCCGTTGATGTATTCGAAGATCGCCATCTCAGCGTGTCTGCGTGTGTTCCATGTGTCTCGCCAGATCAGTTCGGCCTTGATGGTTTTGAAGAACGTTTCAAAGGCGGCGTTGTTATAGCAATTTCCCTTGCCGCTCATCGACACTTTAAAATCATGTTGGCGCAGGATCTTCTGGTAATCATGGGAACAGTATTGGCTGCCGCGATCCGTATGATGGATGCATCCTTTGGACCGTGCCCTGAAGGCGATTGCCATTTCCAGTGCTCGGATCGCAAGGTCACGCTTCATCCGATTGCTGACGGCCCAACCAATGACACGGCGTGAATGTAAGTCCAGGATCACCGCAAGATACAGCCAGCCTTCGCGGGTCCAGATATAGGTAATGTCACCTGCCCATTTCTTGTTTGGCTGATCTGTTGAGAAGTTGCGATCCAGAAGGTTCGGGGCGATGTTGAACTTGTGGTTACTGTCCGTCGTTACCTTGTGTTTGCGCGTTCTAACTACAGAGATACCGTTCTGGCGCATCAAACGGCCCACGCGACGGTGCCCGACGTTCAGACCAATCTCTTTCAGTTCTTCGGTCATACGGGGCCTGCCACTCTCGGGACATTGCTGCGCAATACCCTGCCGTGCAGTGCATAGCTGCCAAGACTGAGGCGGAACTGTTCTTTGATGTGCGCCAATGTCACCATATCAGATCGTTGCCTGCGGCTGGCTGGTCGATTGCGGAATGCGCGCAAACCGCGAGAACTAACCCCGACGACTTTGCACAATCGGTTCGCTGGAAAACGATCTGCGTGTTCTTCGATGAATCTAAATCTCATTGCTTTAGACCCGCGAAGAACTGAGTGGCTTTTTTTAGGATGTCCCGCTCCTCCTTGAGAATGCGCCCTCTCACACATGCAAGCATGTGCTGTCAGGTAAAAGTATCTCACGTCGAAGCCGGTCATTCTCTTGGGCGAGGCCTAAATCCTATTTCGATACAACGTCGGTGTCTCGGTGTGCCGTGATCCACTTGTTCAGCGTCGACATTCCGACACCAAGATCATCGGCCACCTGCTTACGCGTTAGCCCACTGGTCAGCGCGATACGCACCGCATCTTTACGGAATTCGTCCGTTCGGGTCAGTCTCATAGTTCATCTCCTTTGTTGCAGTAAATGCTATCAAAGGAGTATCCGTCTTGATCAAGCCCCCTTTGTCACCCAATTTCGATCTGCTTTGATGAGAGCGTTGGCGAGTTCGATGAGCTTTCGCATGAGTGCCGTTATGGCGACTTTGGGGGGCTTTCCTGCTTTGATCAGGGCTTGATACTTAGCCTTGAAGTCTGGGTTGTGTCGCATCGCTACCAAGGCCGGCATGTAGAGTGCATCCCTCACTATTTTCCGCCCACCCTGAATGAATGATTTCCCGCGCCATTGCCCCGATTGACGCGTCATCGGGGCTAGGCCAGTCAAACTGGCCACCTGCTTCCGGTCCATACTCCCGATCTCGGGCATCTCTATCAAAATGGTGGCAGCACAGATAGCGCCGACGCCTGGAATGGAGCGGAGGATTTTCATCGAGTGCGCCAGTTTATCGCTGGAGTTTATCAAGCGTTCAATTTCAGCATTGATTTCAGCGATTTGCTTATCTACCTGAGCCAAACGGGCTTTGCTTTGGCGGCGCGTGATGGACAGGGTTTGAGTTTTCATTCGGCTCATGATGCCGGTTCTATCCTTGATCAATCCTGACCGAAATGAGCGTAACTCTTTCAGATCGTGTTGAATTTCAGCTGCTGGCTCATCCGGTTCTAATGCAAATGCATTCCCCATGTCTGCCAGCATTTTGGCATCAACAGCGTCTGTTTTTGCGCGCAAGCCTTGGGCTTGTGCAAACCGGCGCGCCTGCAAAGGGTTCACCTTTACCAATGGCAAATGTGCGCCCAAAGCGCGTTCAAGCCCGCTGTGATAGGCACCTGTTGCTTCATAAACAACGCGTGCCACTGCCGTCTTTGCGCAGAACCTGGAAAGCGCCTTAAATCCTACAGGGCAATTGCTAAACGACATCGTCTTCCCGTCGCTTAGCCGGTGAATGTCCAAAGTGGCTTTGGAAATATCGATCCCAATGGTATCATCTGTCATCTTCGTCATATCCTATGCTTGTCCTAGAGGGCTTTGTGCCGCTCTGTAGCCGTTCAGGCCTTTGGCGAAGGTGATGGTTGATCCTACTCGTTTACGGTCCTCAAAAACCAAGGGTTTGCCGATCCAACCACCACCACCGATCAGCACTCTAGAATGCTGATCGGTGGCTCTTGTTTCGCACAAAAGCTGGGATATTCATAAGACAAGCGGCATCAAACCGCGACAGGTCCAACACCTGTGGTGTCACTCTTGATCGGGGTTTGTTTGCCAATGCCTGTCGAAGGAAGCCATCAAGGCGCGTGTTCTCAGAGGCAGCACCACGCTTTGCTACGGTCACTTCTTTTCGATACCGTTCAAGAAGATCGCAAACAGTGGAGCGCTCCAACGCGCGTGGATCAATCCGTACAGCGGAGGCCTCTAGTTCTGCCTCGACTTTTCGAGCCCAGCTTTCGGCATCTCTTTTTGTAATGAAGGATTTCGTACGAGGCGCTTGTCCTTTGATCCGGATCTGCGCCTGCCATTTATTGTTACGTTTCCTGAATGCAGCCATGTCAAAGCTCCTCTTGGTGTGACCAGAGTGTGACAAGCAGCTTTTCAAATGTTTTCGTGTCCATCGTTACAAGGAATAAAACCTTTGTAAACAGAGGGCTTGGAAATGGTGGTCCCAGCTGGATTCGAACCAGCGACCTCTCGCTTCGGAGGCGAGCACTCTATCCAGCTGAGCTATGGGACCGCTTTGGCCGCTATAGCGTCCCTTGCGGCGGCGTGCAACGTTGATGTGCCCTCAAAAGCGCAGGATCAGGCGAACAGCCTGTGGCACAGTTCCAGCGCGTCGATCAAGGCATCAACATCCTCGGTGGTGTTGTACATTGCAAAAGATGCTCGGCAAGTGGCGGTCTGGCCAAGGTGGTCCATCAAGGGGCCGGTGCAATGTTGACCCGCCCGCACCGCGACACCCTTTTTGTCCAGCACTGTTGAAATGTCATGGGCATGGGCAGCGCCTTCAAGTGTGAAGCTAAAGATTGCTGCCTTATCAGCAGATGTGCCCTGCACGTTCAGCCAGTTCAACCCGTCAAGCTTGCTGCGGGCATAATCGCGCAGCGTGCGCTCATGGGCGGCGATGTTGTCCATCCCCAGCCCCATCATATACTCAAGCGCCACCCCTAACCCGATCGTTTGCACAATGCCGGGGGTTCCCGCCTCAAATTTCATCGGCGCGTCGTTGTAAATGATCTCGTCTTTGTGGACTTCGCGGATCATGTCGCCGCCACCCATAAACGGGCGCATCTCAGCCATGCGTTCAGGCCGAACATAGATCGCGCCGGACCCTGATGGCCCATAAAGTTTATGGCCAGTTATCGGGTAAAAATCACAACTGATATCTTCGACATTGACCGGCATATGCACGGCGGCTTGTGATCCATCAATCAGCGTCGCAACACCACGTTCCCGCGCGCCGTGGCAAATGGTTTTGACGTCCACAACCGTGCCCAACACGTTGGACAAATGCGTTACCGCGATCAGTTTGGTGCGCGGAGTGATGGCATCCAGCACTTTTTGCGGGTCCAGATCACCATTGGCGTCGACATCCACCCAAACCAATTTGACACCCATGCGTTCGCGCAGGAAATGCCAAGGCACGATGTTAGCGTGGTGTTCCATGACGGACAGAATAATCTCATCCCCGTCGGACATGGTGTTCATCGCCCAAGCATAAGCGACCATGTTGATTCCTTCGGTCGTGCCGGAATTCAGCACGATGGTGTTTTCGTCCCGCGCCCCAAGGAACTTGGCAACGGTTGCGCGCACACCCTCGTATTTTTCGGTCGCCACACTGCTCAGGTAATGCAGACCACGGTGCACATTGGCGTATTCAAACGCATAGGCCGTGTTGATCGCGTCAATAACACAGTTCGGCTTTTGCGCCGATGCACCGGAATCGAGGTACACCAACGGTTTGCCATTCACCTCACG
Organism: Octadecabacter arcticus 238; assembly: GCF_000155735.2. Taxonomy (GTDB): domain Bacteria; phylum Pseudomonadota; class Alphaproteobacteria; order Rhodobacterales; family Rhodobacteraceae; genus Octadecabacter; species Octadecabacter arcticus. Next base: position 1,461,739 of record NC_020908.1, on the reverse strand, counting down.
CGACAAAATCGGAAAATCGGCGCGGACGGCCGCAACATCAAAGCTCATCTCAATTCTCCCACGGGGCCGATGCCGAACACCGAAACAACCAAAAACGCCATTATCACTATGGCTACGAACGACAGCGCGATCACGCCTGTCGACAATCCCAAACTATTGAAACCATGACCAATATTGACTGCGTGGCCCAAGCCACGAAAGAAGACATAGAGCCCGAAAACCAAAAAGCCAAACCCAAGCACCGGCACCACCAACAGCGCGACTGTTTGCGCCAGCAAGATCACCGTCATCACCAGTTGCAGCACCGCCGTCACAGCCATGATATCGGCGAGACCGCCCTTGCCACCCATGCGTTTGCCAACCTGAAAAATCGCATAGGGCAGCGCCAGTCCGGTGCCCACGGCATAAATGGCCTGCATCAGCGGGCCGCTGCGATCAAACGACAGCGTTTGCCCGTCCGCCATCAGAAATTCCACGGGCGGCGCGCCGCTCAGATAGTCCAGAAACCCCGATGACACGCCAGATACAATCCCAGCAAGCGCGATCATCATGATCGACACCTCAATCGGCAACTTCGCCGCCCTCACCAGTGCGGACGCCGTCGCAGGGGCGCGCACCGTCAGTTTCGTCCAATGCCAAAGGCTTGTCAGTGTTAGGTCCATCAGATTGCTTTCGATGTCTCAATAAGGCCGTTGATCCAGAACCAAATCAACGCGGCCAACCAAATCGCGCCAACCAGCACGGTTCCAGGGTGGTTAAGCCCGTTAAAGCCGACAAGTAACCCGTAAAACAGGGCCAATGGTGTCGCAGCCAGCCAGCCCCAAAACACCGCCAACCGTGCGCCATACGCAGTTGCTGAGGGGCGCACCGCGCGTGTCACACCAAACAGAATGAACGCAATGGCGTAAAACAGCAGCGGCGCCAAGATTAGCCATGAAAAGAGGGCATAAATCGTATCCTGCCGAAAATCCGTGCCAGTTCCGACTGCGTTGCGTTGCAGCGCTGGCAGCCGTGAAGTGAACATCATAAAGCAGCCGATCATCAGCCACATGATCGCGCGATCTTCGCGTTGCCCCATCGAATACAGCGCCCGCGTCACACGACGCGGGGCGCTGTAGGTCCGGACAATATCACGAGCAACCGGCATCAGTGACCGTGACGCGCCAGCCAAGCTTCAAGGCGTTCAAAGATGCCCTCTGCCAGCGTAGAATTTTCGATTTCCTGCAAGGCTTCGGCCAAGAACGCAAGGACCAGTAGGTCGGTCGCCTGCGCCTTTGGGACACCGCGCGACTGCAGATAAAACAACGAGTCTTCGTCAATCGCGCCTGTGGTCGAGCCGTGCGAACACGCAACGTCATCAGCATAAATCTCAAGCTCTGGCTTGGCGAGGAATTGGCTGTCATCATCAAGCAGCAACGCTTGGCTGATTTGATAGCCATCTGTCTTCTGCGCGCCCTTCTTTACAAGAATCTTGCCTTGGAAAACGCCAGTCGCACCGTTGCGCAACACCTTTTTGAATACCTGACGGCTTTCGCAATTCAACGAGTCATGGGTGATAAACACCGTGTCGTCTTGATGGAAATCTTTGCCATCGCCAACGCAAGCCCCTGCCACATGGGCAATGGCATTATCGCCGGTCAATTCAATCACACATTCGTTGCGCGTGAGTACCCCGTTCATCGTCAAAGTGAAAGACTTGAACGCGCTCTCATGGCCAAGGCGCGTGAACATACCTGTCACGGCGCGGCGCTCATGGTCGCGCCCCTGCACACGGACGTGGTGGAACGCCGCCTTATCAGCAACCTCTACCTCCATGACCGTGTTGAGGCGCGCAGCCCCGGGGCCAGTCTCCAAAAGGGTTATTTCAGCGCCATCTTCGATCTTAATGCAATGATGCAAGATAACATCGGAACTATCTGATTTATGGAGGTAAATCAGATTTACAGGCCTGGTCACTTTACCCGTCACATGGATCAGCACGCCATCCGTTGCAAACGCCGTATTCAGCGCAGCCAAAGGCCGCTGAACCGCGTCTTGCCCGCGAATCTCCAACACCCCGTAGAGGTCCTTAGCCCAATGGATGTCCTTGCTCGCGGCGTTGCAAAGCCGCTCGATCACAAGTCCCTCACCGGAAAAGTCATCCGATGCAACCGCATCAAAAACACCATCAACAAAGACAATCTTCAGACGGTCTGTGTCGTCCCAAAGCGGGCCTTCGTCATTGTCAAATAACGCCGCTTTAGGCGCAACGGGCTGCACAAAGGAATCGGGTTTGGTGAATTTCCAATATTCGTCACGCCCATGTGGTAGGCCCATTGTCTTCACACGGTTAACCGCAGCGGTGCGCGCCTCGGTGATCCACGCCGCGCCGTCCGGCAGGTCAAACTGTGCCAGCCGTACGTCTGTGGCGTCATGCTTTGCTTGTATTATTTTCTGTGGCAGTGCCATTAAGCCACCTCTGCGAGGATGTCGCCATAGCCGTTGTTTTCAATTTCCAAAGCCAGTTCAGGCCCGCCGGTTTTGACGATACGGCCATCGGACATGATGTGCACGACATCGGGTTTGATATGGTCCAGAAGCCGTTGATAATGCGTGATAACCAAAAATCCACGACCTTCACTGCGCAGCGCGTTCACGCCCTCAGCCACCAGTTTCATCGCATCCACATCAAGACCGGAATCGGTCTCATCCAAAATGCACATTTTTGGTTCCAGCATCGCCATTTGCAGGATTTCGTTGCGCTTCTTTTCGCCACCCGAAAAGCCCACATTGACCGGACGCTTCAACATTTCTGCGTCAATCTTCAGCGTCTTCGCCTTGGCGCGGATCACCTTGAGGAATTCGCCCGCAGACATTTCATCTTCACCGCGCGCTTTGCGCTGTGCGTTCACCGCGGTGCGCAGGAACGTCATGTTGCCAACACCCGGGATTTCAACGGGGTATTGGAACGCCAAGAACAAACCAGCAGCGGCGCGCTCTTCGGCGTCCATGTCCAACAGTTCTTCGCCCTCAAGCGTGGCGGACCCTTGCGTGACTTCATAGCCGCCCTTGCCGGACAATACGTAAGACAGCGTCGATTTACCGGACCCGTTTGGCCCCATAATCGCGTGCACTTTGCCCGCTTCAACCGTCAGGTTTACACCTTTCAGAATCTGCTTGTCTTCATCTTCAAGTTTGACGTGTAAGTCTTTGATTACTAGCATTTTATTCTCTTTCCATAGCAAAACAGAGGACCCGCGAAACCGCGGCCCTCTGTATCAGATTAAAGGTGAATTTAGGTGTTAGGTTAGCAGTGAAGCGCTCGCCATCATGTCGGCGATCCACGACTGCGGATAAAAACGGGCGTAGACCTCGGGCGCCAGCACCACAAGGTCGCCCTCGAACAGCAGCGCCCGGAGGAAACCCACTATTTGCAATGGGACGGTCTGCTTGGATCCCAAGCGCAGCACAAACATCGCGACGATGCTTATCACCACCGCAAGACTGATCGGGGTCGGAACCGACCCGATGATCGACGCGCCGTCCACACCCTTTGCGGCGGCGTATGCCAGTGCTGTGTCCAGATAGGTAAAGTCGATCCATCGGGCCGCAATCACGCTCACTGCTCCGGCGACCAGCGCCAGCGCCAGCAGAAACATGAACGGGTTGATGCGTTTGTGTGTCGATCGCGCCGCCATTTTGTGGCCCGACTTGCGTAAAAAGCTGCGCTCGTCGCTCGCGCTCGCAAGACCCTGCCCCGGAACGGTCCACGACGTGGTTTTTCCGGACTTTATAGTTTCCATCCGCTGCGCAAATGTCGTCGAACTGACTGCCATTTTGATAGATCCTCGATTGACTTGAGCAGAGCGATAACAGCCTTGTGGGGCCGAAATGCGGCATTGCGCAGGCCGTGAGGTGGCGATCAAGGTCAAACGTCGACACTTGCGTCTCCTCTTGCGCGGGGTCTTGGGCAGGATGATCCGCCAAAACATCCGATGATAACCGCCCGTAATACTGACGCGTGGCGCTGCCTAGACCGGCCCCACGCGCTTTCAAATCCTTAAGGTGATACGCACATAAATCATAGCTCTGCACGACAATAACTGCCGCCAAAGCCAGCGCCTTTGGCGGGTGCATGCTCAGCGCGTCGATGTCTTGCACATTGCGAATATAGACAGCAGCCCCGTCCAAAAATTGTGAACAGTCGCGATTGTGATGACTGGACGCTTGGCTCGACGGAAGAACCATGGATTTCTGATGAATAATTTTATGCAGCACAAGACCTTGGGCACGCATTTTCATGTCAACATCAGCCCACATCGGTTCGCCTTCATACATGGGATAGAATTGCACTTCGGGGACCATTACGCGTCCATTTCTTGTTGTTTTAGACCATTCGGGAAACTCGCATACAAAGCCTCTTGCGCCGCCGCAATCCCGTCAGCGTAGCCCAGCGCACCTGTCGATGCCGCTCGTGCGACCTGCTCGATGTCGCTCGGCTCAATCGGATTGCCAATCGCGCGGCCAATGCCAGCCGCGTAGTCGTAAAATTTCAGCATCGCGCCACCGTGGATGCCAAGCGGGTCAAGCCATGTGTTGGGAATGCCGTATGCGTCCGCAGTGACCAACCCATGTAGGGACTGGCTGATGACGTGGCTGCACGACGCAATCTGGGCGACGACGTTGTGGGCATCCGGATTACGCACGTCAATCAGTCGGATCTGTGGGTTTTCGTCGGCAATCTTGGCAAAACGCGGGTCATCGGCGAAATGCATATGCGGCACCAACCCGACAACGTCTTCGCGCGCAGGTCGATCCCCGAGGGCGTCAGCAATCAACAGCCCCGTATCGCCAAACACACGGTCATCGCGCTGCAGCAGCGCCGCCGTGATCGGCCCGCGCAACAACGCCACACGAACGTTTTTCAGGAACTCGAGGTCCACCAACCCCGACATTGCGCCAGTGCCCCAAATAAACGGCTTGCCGCCCTTTTCACGCAGGTCCTGCTGGTTGTTCTTGATCATCTTCATCAGTGAGCCCAGCGCATACATCTCACACGCATTATGCCCCGACCACGTCACATCGCGCCCCGACACATGGGACACAATGGTGCGACTGATGGCATCGCCAAAGTTCTGTTCCTTTTTATACCAGAACAAACGGAGGGGGTTGGTGTAGGTCAATCAACGGCCCCTGTTAGAACTGCGGCCAGCATGGATGTGTAGAACCAACCAAGACAAAACAAATGGAGAAAATAAACGCGCAAAAAGTGAACCAAAAAATCCATAGGTAAATGGCCCAAGAGTTCTGGCTCGTTCTAACGAAGAGACTGCTCCGAGAAACACCGAAATGCAAATCCAGACGTGGAATGGGAAATACAATACAAAGGGTAAGGCAAACCACCCGTTAGCCCCAACCAACATCGGCACAGAAAGCACCGCTCCAATGGCAACTCCTGTCATTACAGCCTTTAGATGTCCCACCGATGCCAGCGGCATTTCCAAATGGAGAAGCCGATCAATCAAAGACGTTCTCCAGCGAAATCGCTATAAACGCTTGTGCTTCCATGGCGTCCAAACATTTGTCGTGCCGCCCACGCATCATGCCTTGTCGCCCCTATCGTTCTCATCGTCAAAAAGCGCCGCAGCAGGATCAGCTTCGATCAGGTCTTTGTTCGCATCCGCCTGCTTCAACGCCGCGCGCGCTGCTTCTTTGTCGTTCATCATCTTGAACACAGCCCGCGCAAGCATCAAGCCAATGGCCGCCCCAACAATCGACATGACCACTGCTGGTATACCCTCAACGGGTGGCACCCCGCGACGCACAACGCCTGCGCCCACAAAAGCGCAAACAATCGCGATAAGGTCTTGGCGGCCCTGACGTTTCAACCCACAGAGCCTTCGAGCGAAATCGCCACCAGAGCCTGTGCTTCCATCGCGAATTCCATCGGCAACGCTTGCAGCACTTCCTTGGCAAACCCATTGACGATCAGCGCGACAGCTTCTTCTTCGCCCATGCCGCGTGATCTGCAGTAGAACATCTGTTCGTCGTCAATTTTGGATGTCGTCGCCTCATGCTCTACCCGCGATGAATTGTTCTTCACCTCGATATAAGGAACCGTGTGTGCACCGCATTTGTCGCCGATCAACAGGCTGTCGCATTGGGTGTAATTGCGGCTGTCCTTGGCTTTAGGGTGCATCGACACCAAACCGCGATAGGTGTTCTGCGCTTTGCCCGCAGAAATGCCTTTGGACACGATGCGCGACTTGGTGCGCTTGCCCAAATGCACCATCTTGGTGCCCGTGTCGGCCTGCTGCATGTTGTTGGCAATGGCGATGGAATAGAACTCGCCTTGGCTGTCATCACCGCGCAGGATGCAGGACGGGTATTTCCACGTCACCGCAGACCCTGTCTCGACTTGGGTCCACATCACTTTGCTGCGATCCCCACGGCAATCGGCCCGCTTGGTCACAAAGTTGTAAATTCCGCCGACGCCGTTCTCGTCACCGGGGAACCAGTTCTGCACGGTGGAATATTTGATCTCGGCGTCGTCCATCAAGATCAGCTCGACGCAGGCCGCATGCAACTGCGCTATGTCGCGCTTGGGCGCTGTGCAGCCTTCAAGGTAGGACACATACGACCCCTCGTCGGCGATGATCAGCGTACGTTCAAACTGGCCGGTGTTTTCAGCGTTGATGCGGAAATATGTCGACAGCTCCATCGGGCATTTGGTGCCTTTGGGGATGTAAACAAACGAGCCGTCGGAAAATACCGCCGCGTTCAAGCAGGCATAATAATTGTCCGCCGCCGGGATCACGGTGCCAAGATATTTGCGCACCAATTCCGGGTGGTCTTTGATCGCTTCGGAGATCGAACAGAAGATCACGCCAGCCTTCGCCAACTCGTCCTTGAACGTCGTCCCCAACGAGACGCTGTCAAACACCGCATCCACCGCAACCTTGCGCGGCGCTTCGGACATGTCCTCTGCGCCCTCGACGCCCGCCAAAATCGCCTGCTCTTTGAGTGGAATGCCCAGCTTGGCGTAGGTCGCCAGCAATTTCGGGTCGACCTCATCCAATGACTTTGGCTTCACCTCCATGCTCTTTGGACGCGCATAATAATACTGGTCCTGAAAATCGATCTTGGGGTAGTCGACCATCGCCCAATCAGGCTCTAGCATGGTCAACCAGCGCGCATAGGCTTCCAGACGCCAATCCAACATCCACTGCGGCTCTTCGTTCTTTTCCGAAATCAGCCGCACGATGTCCTCGGACAGGCCCAACGGCGCGTATTCCATCTCAACATCGGTGTTCCAGCCGTGCTTATAGGTGCCCGACAGCGCCTGAACGGCATCCACCGTATCCTGATCCACACCGTCTTTGACGTCTACTTTTTCCATCGTGTCCATCTGCGTAACTCCTATTCAGGCCGACCGGTTCCGGTGCCGCTCTAATTTATCTGTCCAGACATCCACAAACCGCGTGACGTCCTCTTCGGTATTCTCTGGCCCCAACGAGACGCGTATGGCGCTCGCGGCGTCGTCTTGCCCGTATCCCATCGCCAGCAACACGCGGCTGGCTTTCACCTTACCGCTGGAACAGGCCGATCCGGCGGAAACTGCGAACCCCGCAAGGTCCATCGCCATCACTTGCGTCTCACCCTTCCAACCCGGTGTCAGCAGGCAGGACGTGTTAGGAATCCTTGCTTTGTCATTCCCGACTAAAATAGTCTCCTTTGACGCAACCTCAACCCCAGTTTCTAGAATACTTCTAAGTTTCTCGACGCGGTCCCAAACGCCGTTTGCCAAATCACCCATGGCCGCCTCGATCGCGGCCCCCATGCCAGCGATCCCGATAATGTTCTCGGTGCCCGACCGGCGGCCCATTTCCTGACCACCCCCGACGCTCAGCGGGTTGATATCAACATTATCGCGCACGATCAGCACGCCAACGCCCTTGGGTCCGCCAAACTTATGGCCCGACAGCACAGCAAAATCCGCACCCGACCACGAAAACGCGAACGGGATGCGCCCCACGGCCTGCGTCACATCCAACATCAACCAATCGGCGCGGGTTTCGCCAAAGGACCACTGACCATCGACCTTTTGTGGGGCCGGCGTGATCAGCCCTGTTTCGCCATTGGCCAAACCCATCGCCAGCGTGTGCCCGCGTGTTGGTGTCTCGCCCAGTCCTGACATACTGACATGCGCCCACAACGCATCGTGGGACATCTCGTCCACCAAGACATCCGCGCCAGCGCTCAACAGCCCTAACATCGACGCAGCTTCGGTCGCACCACTGGTAAACACCACCTCGGCGCGATTGCAGCCCACTGCCGCTGCGACCTGTGCCCGTACGCGTTCAACAATCGCCTTGGCCGTGCGCCCTTCCCCATGCACCGATGACGGATTGCCGACGACATCCATCGCCGCAATCATCGCATCCCGCGCCTCGACCCGCAGCGGAGCCGTCGCATTATGATCCAAATAAACCCGCATCACGCTCTTATGTACTTCCCAGTCTTTGCTTCAAAAATATCCCGGGGGGGTCCGAAGGACGGGGCAGCGCCCCAGGATTGGGGGCTGCCCCCACGATGCCGCCCGCCGCAGGCGCTGATCGCCAGATCATTTTTACGGATCATTCGTCCACAACCTCAAACAAACACGGCACGGCTGGACACGGCGCTAACCCGTTGTCGACCACATCTGATAACCGGGTCTGGTGCAGGAACACGTAGACATGCGCGCTCAACCCCTCCCACAACCGGTTGGTCATCGACTGCGCCCGCGATCCTGACGACCCACCGGACGCCCCTGCCCCTTGGTGCATCGCACTCACTGTCTCATCAACGGCGGACAATATCTCGACGACGCGAATGTCCGACGTCCGCCTCGCCAGACGATACCCGCCCCCCGGACCACGGACACTTTCAACCAGTCCCGCACGGCGCAGCTTCACAAACAACTGCTCCAGATAGGGCAATGATACGTCTTGGCGGCGCGACAATTCCCCAAGGCTGACCAGCGTTCCCACAGGCTGCAAGGCGATATCGGCCAGTGCAACCATCGCATACCGGCCTTTTGTGCTTAATTTCACAGGTTTTGCCCCTCACTGTGCAGTGCTTGGGCGTTGACGTCGCCCCAGCACCCTATTAACTCAGTCTGACTGCAGGGGTGTCGCCCCGCCTCGATTTAGAATCTTTCTAAGGTGCCTGAGCGTTTTAGTCAACAATCGGTACCTCCAGACCAGAAACGGACAAAAATGCCCGAAGTCATCTTCCCCGGACCCGAAGGCCGCCTTGAAGGCCGCTATCACCCACAAAAACAACGCGACGCGCCGATCGCCATTGTGCTGCATCCGCACCCGCAGTTTGGCGGAACGATGAACAACAAGGTCGTTTATAACCTGCACTACGCCTTCTATCAGATGGGCTTTACGGTGTTGCGGTTCAACTTCCGTGGCGTTGGCCGCTCGCAGGGGGAATACGACCAAGGCATCGGCGAATTGTCCGATGCAGCCTCGGCACTGGATTATCTGCAGTCGATGAACAACAACTCCAAACATTGCTGGGTCGCTGGCTTCTCGTTTGGTGCGTGGATCGGAATGCAACTTCTGATGCGTCGCCCTGAAATCACTGGTTTCATCTCCGTGTCACCGCCCGCCAATATGTATGACTTCAGCTTCTTGGCACCCTGCCCAAGCTCTGGCCTGATCATCAACGGCGCGGCTGACCGCGTGGCTCCGCCTGCTGACACCGTGACCCTCGTGAATAAATTGCACGAACAAAAAGGTATCACCATCACCCACGAAGAAACGCCCGGTGCGGGCCACTTCTTCGAAGATCCGCACATGGATCCGATGATTGATACAGTGCAAACCTACGTACGTCACCGCATGACCGAAACAACCCGCTAATGGCCCGCTAAACATGGCACTAACCGAAGACATGGCCGACGAAATTGCGCAGCTCGCCCTCGCGGATGAGCTGCGCACAGGCGACGAAGGCATCATCCAAAAAGTCGCAGACATCCTCGGCTCGTCCAGCCAAACCCTGCAAGAAGCGTTCCTGACCTCGATCCGCGTGCGCCGCGCCGAAAAACGCGCCCGCGACATGCTGGCGGAACGCGCCGCCAAAGCATTCCCAGAACCGCCACAATAAGCCCCGAGGGACCAATGGACGCGCAAGACGCCGATCACATTTTGATCCCACTGTTGGATAGCGATTTCACGCTCGCCCAGATTGCCCAAGCACCCAAAGACGGTGACACACGCGCCGTCCTCTATCTCACCGGCCGCCACATGACCCTGAAATCAGAGGTCTTCGCGATTCCGGCCCGCGACGTCAAAGCAATGCTGGCGGTCGATCTGGCACTTGTGCCCCACAATCATTGGGAGATTATCGGCTATGAACCTATTCCTTCACTTCCCCGCGCCCTGACACTCACCGATGACACGCCCCTCCGTGACCACTCTGTCATAGAAGCCTTCGCCAACGCGATCCACGGGCTTTATCCGTGGGACGGATTTCCGGATGCAGCCCTCTTCACCAACATGCTGCGGACCCCGTCAGTCTTGCCGACGCACGCCTGCATGACCGCCAATTTTCCTAAAACCGAAAGCCCCTGATGCCAAATCTTCAGACAGCCGACCGCATAGCCGCGCAACTGGCTTTTCTGATCGAAACCGACAAACTGAAATCCATCATCCGCGCCAATGTGCTGGCCGACGGGTCGCGCTTTAAAAACACCGCCGAACATTCATGGCACGTCTGCCTCTGGGCGCTCGTGTTCGCGGATCAGTCCAATGGGGCCAACATCGCCCGTGTGATCCAGATGCTGTTGCTGCATGACATCGTGGAAATTGATGAAGGCGATCATCCGATCCACCTGCCCCATGATCATGATGACATCACCGCCAAAGAAGCCGCCGCCGCGACCCGCATTTTTGGCCTGATGCCGGCTGACCAAGACATCGCATATCGCCAGCTATGGGAAGAATTCGAAACTGGCAAATCCAAGGATGCCCGTTATGCCAAAATGATCGACAAAGCCGTGCCGATGTTTCTGGAACTGTCCAATCCGGTTCAAACCCAAAACGAACACGATATCCTGCGCGGCATCCTCGAAACGGGCCGCTTTGCCGATCTGCATGACGACTGGCCCGAACTTTATCAACACGCGTCCAACTTGCTGAACAAACTCCGCCTTGCACCGATGGAACCGACCGCGTCGCGCTTGCGGTTCGTGATGGAAGCCGCGACCAGCTAAAATCGGTCCTGCGCGGCACGACGCTGTGTGATGGATCGCGCCATGAAAATTCCGGTGAACATTCTTGGCACATTATGCTCTGGGCGATGACGTTGGTTGATCATGCCGCGGCACCTGCGCGCTTGGACACAGTGCTGCTTATGCTGCTGCTCCACGATATTGTCGAAATCGATGCGGGCGACAACCCGATCCACGGCGATTTTGATGTGGCCGCGGTCGAGGCGCAAGAACAAGCCGCCGCAACCCGTCTGTTTGGCATGCTGCCTGATTTTCAGGAAACCGAATTTCGCGCGATTTGGGAAACCTTTGAGGCCGCCGCAACACCCGACGCGAACTTTGCCAAAGCTGTTGTTCGCGCCCAGCCGTTAATCTGCAATCTGCAATCAGGCGGCGGATCTTGGCAGGACTACAACGTCACCCGCACCCAGATTGACACCCGCGTCGGTGTCAAAGCCAAACGCGGCGCGCCTGCCCCCTGGACCGCCCTCGCGCCGCAGATTGATGCATGGTTTGGCGCCAACACATAACCCTTCTTCTTTTCTACCTCGTCTTTGCTTCTCAAATATCCATTCTTCCATGAAGTTTTCTGCAGGAAAATTTCACCTTTCTGTCACGGACGATCCGCAAAAGTGTACATACAGCTTGTGTACAGCCTGTGTACGCCCTGTGCATGGGCTGTGATGCGGTATATTCGAATGTAACAGCATGGCACGCAGCGATATGCAAAACGGTATACAACGGCATACAGGGGTTTTCACCCGCCTGAACATGGGCTATCCGACCCTAAATTCCGCACCCAGCACAAGGACATCCACCGATGGATAAGATCAAAGTAGCCAACCCGATTGTTGAGATGGACGGCGATGAAATGACCCGCATCATCTGGGCCTTTATCAAAGACAAACTGATCCTGCCCTACCTCGATATTGACCTGTTGTATTACGATCTTAGCATGGAAAACCGCGATGCGACGGATGACCAGATCACCATTGATGCCGCTGAAAAGACAATAGAAATCGGCGTTGCAGTGAAGTGTGCGACCATCACACCAGACGAAGCCCGGGTCGAAGAATTCGGCCTCAAAAAGATGTGGAAATCGCCCAACGGCACGATCCGCAATATCTTAGGCGGTACGATTTTCCGCGAGCCGATCATTTGCTCGAACGTCCCGCGCCTTTTGCCCGGCTGGACCCAACCAATCATCATTGGCCGCCACGCATTTGGCGATCAATACAAAGCCGTCGACATGAAATTCCCCGGCCCGGGCAAACTGTCGATGAAATTTGTCGGGGAAGACGGCACTGTGATGGAAGAAGAGGTGTTTGATGCCCCCTCCTCCGGCGTCTACATGGGTATGTATAACCTCGACAACTCAATCGAGGATTTCGCCCGCGCGTCGTTCAATTACGGCCTAAAGCGCAACTATCCGGTCTATTTGTCCACCAAAAACACGATCTTGAAACAGTATGACGGTCAGTTTATGTTGATTTTCCAACGTATTTTTGACGCGGAATTTAAAGACCGCTTCGATGCAGCCGGACTTGAATATCAGCACCGCCTGATTGATGACATGGTTGCATCTGCAATGAAGTGGTCCGGTGGGTACGTTTGGGCCTGTAAAAACTACGACGGCGACGTGCAGTCAGACACGGTCGCACAAGGGTTCGGCTCGCTCGGCTTGATGACCAGCCAGCTGATGACGCCCGACGGTAAGATCGTTGAAGCAGAAGCCGCACATGGCACCGTGACGCGCCACTACCGCCAGCACCAAAAGGGCGAAGCGACGTCCACCAACTCAATCGCGTCGATCTTCGCTTGGACCGGCGGGTTGCGTCACCGCGCCAAGCTGGACGACAACGCCAAGCTGATGGCCTTCGCTGAAACCCTGGAAAAAGTGATCGTCGATACGGTTGAATCCGGTTCGATGACCAAGGATCTCGCTCTTCTGGTTGGCCCCGATCAGTCATGGCTGACGACAGAGGGTTTCCTTGAGAAGATCAACGAAAACCTGAGCGCTGCACTGAGCTAATTTTCTTCTACACAGCAAAAAGAATCAAAGAGCTGCCCGCATGATTAAAAATTCGGGTGGCCCTTTCTTCTGGACTTGGTCCAGCCTGACCCATAGGCCATCGCCATGTCCGACATAGAACGCATCCCCCCGAGAAACCGCCCCCGCCGCCACACCTATCTTGAGGACGCGCAGGGCCTTTTGACGGGAACCGGCATGGCCGCAACTGGCCTCGTAATCCTGACGCATCTTGGCTTGGTCACAGGGCAGACCGCGGGTCTGGCATTGTTGCTGTCGTATGCAACGGGCTATTCATTTGCGCTGATGTTCTTTGCAGTAAACCTGCCGTTCTACTGGCTGGGCTTTAAACGCATCGGACCTCGTTTTGTGCTGAAAACCGTGATCGCAGTCGTCATGGTATCGGCATTCTCTATCTGGTTTCCCCGTCTCATCAGTTTTGAAACCTTGAACCCTATCTACGGCGTGGCGCTGTTCGGCGCGCTCACGGGGGCAGGATTGCTGGCGATATTCCGTCACGGGGCCTCCTTGGGTGGCGTCGGGATCCTCGCGATTTATGTTCAAGAAGCGACAGGTTTTCGCGCCGGATTTACGCAGCTGCTGTTTGATATTTGCATATTCGCAGCCGCGTTTTTCATCATCGAGACGCGCGCGGTCTTGCTGTCGATGCTGGGCGCATTCATCGTCAATATGATCATCACGTTCAATCACCGCAAAGACTGGTACGTTGCGACCTAAGACTTGCGCCACGTAGAAAAGCCAAATCATGCCCGCACATTTCATCACCCTCATCGTCGCCGTTATCTTTGAAACCATCGGCACCACAGCCCTTCAGGCCAGCCAACAGTTTAGAAAGCTGGGTCCGTCTATCATCGTCGTGATCGCCTACGCCGCAGCGTTCTATTTGTTGGCCCTGACGCTGAAAACGATGCCCGTCGGCATCATGTACGCGATTTGGTCAGGATCGGGCATTGTGCTGATCGCAGTGATCGGCTGGGTGGTGTTTCGCCAAACGCTCGACTGGCCCGCGGTTCTTGGTATGGCGTTGATCCTTGCAGGAATTGTCATCATCCAAATGTTCTCAAAATCAGCGACCCACTAACGCTAAGGCGAATTCGGTCAATACCCCCTATCCTTTCCAGCAAAGGCGCGGTATTGCCCGCGCAACATCTTCTGCGGGACGCATTTGCGCCCGCTTTTATGCTTTCTTAAGGACTTCCAATGGACCTGCGTAACATCGCTATCATCGCCCACGTTGACCACGGCAAAACCACACTCGTGGATGAGCTATTGAAACAATCGGGCACTTACCGCGACAACCAAACCACGACCGAACGGGCGATGGACTCCAATGATCTGGAACGCGAACGCGGTATCACGATCCTCGCCAAAGCCACATCGGTTGAGTGGAGAGGCCTGCGCATCAATATCGTCGACACGCCAGGTCACGCCGATTTTGGCGGCGAAGTGGAGCGCATCCTGTCCATGGTTGACGGTGTTGTTCTGCTGGTCGACGCGGCTGAAGGCCCAATGCCACAAACCAAATTCGTGACCTCCAAGGCGCTTGCCCTTGGTCTGCGCCCGATTGTTGTATTGAACAAAGTCGACAAGCCAGACGCTGAGCCTGATCGCGCGCTGGATGAATGTTTCGATCTGTTCGCCAACCTGGATGCCACCGAAGAACAGCTTGATTTCCCACATCTTTACGCCTCTGGTCGCTCCGGTTGGTGTGACGCCGAACTTGATGGCCCACGCGAAAATCTTGATGCGTTGTTCGATATGGTGGTGAAGCATGTTCCAGCCCCCAAACAGATCGCGACGCGCGACGAACCGTTCCGCATGCTGGCCACCACGCTGAGCGCGGACCCCTTCATCGGCCGTATCCTGACAGGTCGCGTTGAATCTGGCACCCTGAAAGCTGGCGAAACTGTGAAAGCGCTGCACGCTGACGGGTCGCTGATTGAAACCTTCCGCTGCACCAAAATCCTCGCGTTCCGTGGGCTCGGCCAGCAACCGATCGAACTGGCAGAAGCCGGTGATATTGTCACGCTGGCCGGTATGACGAAGGCAACCGTGGCCGATTCTATTGTCGCTACATCGGTGACCGAAGCTTTGCCTGCGCAGCCAATTGACCCGCCAACCATCACCGTAACCTTTGGCATCAACGACAGCCCGCTTGCTGGCCGTGACGGCAAAAAGGTCCAGTCTCGCGTCATTCGTGAGCGTTTGATGAAAGAAGCCGAATCCAACGTGGCGATCAAAATTTCCGACACGCCGGGCGGTGAAGCGTTCGAAGTCGCCGGTCGCGGCGAATTGCAGATGGGTGTTTTGATCGAAAACATGCGTCGCGAGGGGTTCGAGCTGTCAGTCTCGCGCCCGCAGGTTTTGTTCCAAACCATTGACGGCAAACGTTGCGAACCGATCGAAGAAGTCACAATCGATGTGGATGACGAATATTCCGGCGCCGTGATCGAAAAAATGACCGGCACGCGCAAGGGTGAACTGATCGAGATGAAGCAAAACAGCGGTAAAACACGAATCGTGGCGCACGTACCATCGCGCGGCTTGATCGGCTATCACGGCGAATTTCTTACCGACACACGCGGCACAGGCGTTATGAACCGCGTGTTCCACGAATGGGCACCTCATAAGGGTCCAATTCCAGGCCGTCGCGCTGGTGTTCTGATTTCTATGGAAAACGGTACCTCTGTTTCGTACGCCCTTTGGAAGCTGGAAGATCGCGGTAAGTTCTTCATCGGCGCGCAGGAAGCTGTCTATCAGGGCATGATCATTGGCGAACACGCGCGTGAAAACGACCTGGAGGTGAACCCGTTGAAGGGCAAGCAACTGACCAACGTGCGTGCATCGGGCACCGACGAAGCCGTTCGTTTGACAACACCGGTCACGTTGACGCTGGAACAGGCGATTGCCTATATCGATGACGATGAGCTGGTAGAAGTCACGCCGCTCGTCGTGCGTATGCGTAAGCGTCACCTTGACCCGATTGAACGTAAGCGGAATGCAAAGAAGAACTAAGATTCTGATTTATACTCCCGCGCCTGAATTGACCTGAGGTTTTCCCCTCAAATCACTTTGTATTCCTTGAGCGATATGACGCGGAAGTTGTCGGTGACGGTGTCGCGGAACTCTGGCCATTTTTCTGGCAGGGTCTTGCGGAAGAAGTCGAAAATGGCCTCTGTGAATTGGTTGAACGTTGCATAGTGCCGATTGTGGGTGACCCATTTGTGCATAACACCCCAAAGACGCTCGATCGGGTTGAGGTGCGGGGCATATGCTGGCAAGAAATGCAACTTCACCCGACGTTCTGGGCTGTCCAGCCATGGCTGTAGTATCTTGGCATGATGATAGCGGGCATTGTCGACAAAGACGTGGATGGCCGTCTTGGTTTGGTTGTTGCGTTCCAACTTTTCCAGCATCTGTCGGGTTGTCTGGGCATTGATCTTCTCGCCTTCCACAAAGGTGAACTGGAAAGTCTCAAGGTCAAGCGCGCCCTGAATGTTGAGCCGCTTGCGCCCTGATGTCGCCTTCAGGGCCGTCTTTTGTCCCTTGGGGAACCAACCATGGGCGGGGCGGCTCTGGTGTTCGGGGTGGACAGCGTCCGAAAAGACAACCATCTCATCTGCGGCCAACCCGTTCATCAGGGCCTCATATTTGGCAATAAACGCAGCCTGCTTGGCTTCATCGGCCTGTGCAGGCAGTAATTGTGGTTTCTTATACGCGAACCCCAGGCGGCGCATCAGCTTGGCGGCTCCCGACGTGCTGTAGTTTTGGTCGCACTCGGCTAGAACATAGGCACAGACCTCATCGGCATTGCGGGCAGGCTGCGCGGTGAAATGGGCTCTCACCGCCTGCTCTTGCACGACGGACAAATGACCCTGACGCTGGCTGTAGTCCTTCAGACCGAAAAACGATAGTCCCACACCGGCAAAGGCAAATCGCCACTCCGTCAAAACTGTCGGGCCAATATCCAAAATCCGGCAAACCGTTCCGGCGTCTTCTCCTGCGTCCAAAAGAAGAAACGCGCGCGCCCGTTTCCAAACAAGGGCGTCAACTTTGCGGCGGCGGCAAAGCGCTTCAAGTGCTATGCGCTGCTCGTCGGATAAGGAGACTGTTTTGTATTGCTTGCTCATAAACTCAAAATACAGACTGAACCGCCTTTGGCCATGCGACGAAGTGAATCGCAGGCCCAAAATCGTCAGGTCAATTCAGGCGCAGGAGTATATTAATAAATAAAGGCCCGCGTTTCATATCGAAACGCGGGCCTTTTTTGTGTCTCGGAGGGGGCGCTGCCCCCGCTTCGCCCCCCCCGGGATATTTTTGAGACAAAGGCAGGGGGAAGGCAGAAACGACTAGGCCAGAAGGATCGCTTCAGCCGCTGCTATGGCTGCGTCAGCATTTCTGGCATCTTTGCCGCCACCCTGCGCCATATCGGGGCGACCACCGCCCCCCTTACCACCAAGCTCGGCAACAGCCGCGCGGACCAGATCAACGGCGCTGACTTTGTCGACCAGATCTGCCGTAACACCCGCAGCAACCGCGGCCTTGCCGTCGCCGTCCGCGATCAGCAAGATCGCACCACTGCCCATGACCGATTTCATCTCGTCAATCATAGCTGGCAAATCCTTGCCCGTGATGCCCTGCATCACCTGCGCCTTAAACGCGATGCCGTTGATCGTCTTAGCCTGTGGGCCTTCATCCTTCGCACCGCCCCCCATCGCAACCTCGCGACGCAATTGCGCCACCTCATTGGCCAGCGCTTTGCGTTCATCCATCAAGGCTTTGACCCGGGATGCTACATCTGCACCCTTCGCTTTGAGCATGCCTTCTACGTCGCCCAAGGTTTCGTCGCGTGTCCGCAGGTACGTCATCGCGGTTTGACCTGTCAGTGCCTCGATGCGGCGCACGCCGTCTGACGACGCCCGCTCGGAAGTCAATGCAAACATGCCGATGTCGCCCGTGCGCGCCACATGGGTGCCGCCGCACAGTTCCAACGAATAGGTCAGCCCTTCGGCGCCTTTGCCCGTTTTCGCGCGGCCCATGGACACAACGCGGACTTCGTCGCCGTATTTTTCGCCGAAGAGCGCCTGTGCGCCAATGGCGCGGGCGTCGTCCGGTGTCATGATCCGTGTAGATACGGCCGTGTTTTGTTGCACATAACGATTCACGTCCTGTTCGACTTGCGTCAATTCCGCGGAGGTCATGGCGCCAGTGTGGGTGAAATCAAACCGCAAACGATCCGCTGCATTCAGCGATCCGCGCTGGACTACGTGATCGCCAAGGGCGACTCGCAAGGCTTCGTTCAACAAATGTGTGGCCGAATGGTTGGCACGTATCGCAGCGCGGCGCGCAGGGTCCACCACCAGTTCGCTACCTTGACCCTTGGTAATTGTCCCGCTCGTGACTTCGGCCATGTGCAAAAATAGTCCGACGACCTTTTTGGTGTCAGTTATGCGGGCGGTGCCTGTGTCGGTCTTGACTGTGCCCTCGTCACCCACCTGTCCACCGCTCTCGCCATAAAACGGAGTTTGGTTGAAAATCAGCGCGACGCAGTCGCCTTTGCTAGCACTGTCAACGGGATCAGTATCTGACACAATTGCCAACAACTGGCCTTGTGCAGTTTCAGTCTCATATCCCAAAAATTCTGTGCTGCCTTGCTTGTCTGCGATATCAAACCAGATCGCCGCATCCGCAGACGCGCCTGTGCCGGTCCACGCCGCGCGCGCCTTGGCCTTTTGAGCATCCATTGCCGCTTTGAACCCGTCGGTGTCGACACCGCGACCCTGCTCACGCAATGCGTCTTGCGTGAGGTCCAGCGGAAACCCGAACGTATCATAGAGCTTGAACGCGGTATCACCGGACAGATCGGACCCTTCGGGCACATCAACGAGTGCGTCATCAAGCAGTTTCAGTCCACGATCCAATGTCGTCTTGAACCGGACTTCTTCGTTAAGCAGCGTGTCTTCGATTAGCGTCTGTCCCAGCCCCAATTCAGGATACGCCGCGCCCATTTGTTGCACCAAGGCTGGCACCAACCGGTGCATGACCGGATCTTTCGATCCGAGTATGTGCGCGTGACGCATGGCGCGACGCATGATGCGACGCAGCACGTAACCGCGCCCTTCGTTTGATGGCAATACGCCCTCTGCGATCAGGAACGAGGTGGAGCGCAGATGGTCGGCAATGACGCGGTGATGCACGTTTTGATCACCAAACGGATCCGTGCTGGTCGCATGGGCTGACGCTTCGATCAGGGCGCGAAAAAGGTCGGTTTCGTAGTTGTCATGCCCACCTTGCAGCAGTGCGCCAATGCGTTCCAGCCCCATGCCGGTGTCGATGCTTTGCATGTCCAGCGGCTTCAAGGTGCCATCATCGAATTGTTCATTTTGCATGAACACGACGTTCCAGATTTCAATGAACCGATCGCCATCTTCATCGGGCGATCCCGGCGGGCCGCCCCAAATATGATCACCGTGGTCATAAAAAATCTCGGTACACGGACCACAGGGGCCGGTTGGCCCCATGCGCCAGAAATTATCATCCGTCGCGATGCGGATAATACGATCTTCAGGAACGCCGATCTTTTTCCAAAGGTCATAGGCTTCGTCATCGGTGTGATAGACTGTCACCAGCAGTTTGGATTTATCGATGCCAAAATCTTTGGTCAGCAGATTCCACGCGAATGGGATGGCTTCGGCTTTGAAGTAATCCCCAAAACTGAAATTACCGAGCATTTCAAAGAACGTATGGTGGCGCGCAGTATAACCGACATTGTCCAGATCGTTGTGCTTGCCACCCGCGCGCACGCATTTTTGTGAACTGGTCGCACGCTGATAGTCGCCTGATTCCACACCCGTAAAGCGGTTCTTGAATTGCACCATGCCCGAATTGGTAAACATGAGCGTCGGGTCGTTGCGCGGGACCAGCGGGCTGGACGCCACGACCGCGTGACCTTGGCGCGCATAGTAATCAAGGAAGGTGGATCGGATATCTGACAGGCTGGTCATGTGTTTGGCTTTCCGTCGGGGTCAATTATTGCTGTCGTGAAATAGCCTTGCGCCGAACGCAAGTCCACAGCGCGCAACGCGAAAAGGGCGCAAGGTTTCCCCCGCGCCCCCAATGGCCCCAAAAATCGACCAGCAATCAAATTTAATCTTCCAGAAGCGCGTCGTCTTCTTTGCCCGGCTTTTTAGCTGCGCCGTCTTTTTTGGTTGCGCAGTCTTTTTTGGTTGCGCCGTCAAAATCAAGTCCGTGCGCTGCGCGAATTTTATCCTCGATCTCGTTGGCGAAGTGTGGGTTTTCACGCAGGAAGGTCTTGGCGTTTTCACGGCCCTGCCCGATGCGTTCATCTCCATAGGAAAACCATGAGCCGGACTTTTCAACGATGCCCGCTTTGACGCCCATATCGACCAATTCGCCCAACTTAGAGATGCCTTCGCCATACATAATGTCGAATTCGACCTGCTTGAACGGTGGCGCGACCTTGTTCTTGACCACCTTTACTCGAGTGCTGTTGCCAACGATCTCATCGCGATCCTTAACGGATCCGATGCGGCGAATATCCAGACGCACAGAAGAGTAGAATTTCAACGCGTTTCCGCCTGTCGTTGTTTCGGGCGAGCCGAACATAACGCCAATTTTCATCCGGATCTGATTGATGAAGATAACGGTACATTTGGTGCGGCTGATGGATCCAGTCAGCTTGCGCATTGCTTGGCTCATCAAGCGGGCATGAACGCCGACAGAATGATCGCCCATGTCGCCTTCAAGTTCGGATTTCGGCGTCAGGGCTGCAACGGAGTCGACAACAATCATCGAGACCGCGCCGGAGCGGACCAGCGTATCGACAATCTCTAGCGCCTGCTCACCCGTATCGGGCTGCGAAATCAAAAGCTCATCAAGGTTCACCCCAAGCTTTTTGGCATAGCCGGGATCAAGCGCGTGCTCTGCGTCGACAAACGCACAAACGCCACCTTTTTTCTGCTCTTCCGCGAGACAATGCAGCGTCAGCGTAGTTTTGCCCGACGATTCAGGCCCGTAAATTTCAACGACGCGTCCCTTCGGGATGCCGCCAATTCCAAGCGCGATGTCCAAGCCAAGTGACCCCGTCGACGTGCTTTCGATCTCTTGAATAGCATTGCCGCCCAACGTCATGATCGATCCCTTGCCGAACTGACGTTCGATCTGGGCCAGCGCCGAATCGAGCGCTTTTTGTTTGTCCGCTGATTTCTTGTCTGTCATCTTTAGGAGCTCTGCCGTTGCCATGATTTTTGTCCTTATTCCATGCCCCCCTAGATGCTTCAATGGGGGTCGTAACTGATGCTTCGTTCACCTCTTGTTCTCACTCTTATGAGATCAAAACATGAACACTTCAACTAAAATCGTTCACAACTCATCTTTCCCGCAGAGATGTTAAGGAGTAGTTTACAAGATAACGAGGAACAGGAGTTGCGTGTAAATGCTTGTATTTGCGAAGGAAAAATTGGTTTTTTTTGGCGATGCCGAAGACGGGGACGACCGCACTTGAGGCGGCATTGGCGCCGCGTTCGGACATGGTGATGCGCAATCCACCGATTCTAAAACACACGCCAGCCTATCGACATAACCGCTTTCTTGTGCCCTATCTTGAAAAATGTGGGCTCGAAGACATGAAATTGATCTGTGTTGTGCGCCATCCTATTGGTTGGCTAGGCAGCTGGTACCGCTATCGTCGACGCGCGGATGTGGATGGCAATCCCCACAGCACCAAGACCATCACCTTTGATGATTTTGTAATCGAATATGCCAAGGGTGAACCCGCGGGATGGGCCAATGTCGGCAGTTCAACAAAGTTTCTGCGTCGTGGCAGCGGTGAGGTCATCGTCGATCACCTGTTCCAGTACGAACAGATGGACAAGCTGGTTTCGTTCTTTGAGGATCGGTTGAACTTCAAAATCACCCTCAAGCATCGCAATGTGTCGCCGGACGGCGATCTGACGCTCAGCGAAAAGACTGAAAGTAAGCTGCTGCGCAAAAGACCGGAGATGTATTCGGATTGGAATGCTGCGAAACGCTAGCTGTGGCCCATAAAACATAAGGCTGCGCAGACCGGCTTCGGAATCGACAAACTGCTGGCCAGAGGCGGTCCAAATCGCATGGAACACTTGAACAGGTTCACCTTAACCGGGTTTTCATTGTCAAAGTCAGACCAATCTTTGAGTATCACTTCAAGCGTAGCTGCTGTGTATCTGTCACCCCGCAACTGCGACCCCGTCAGACAGTGACTAACCTCGATCCGCACGACGAGTTGGTGACATATCTTTCGGCGCTCAGGGCGTTTGCCCATAGCCTGACGCGGACCAGATCTACAGCAAATGATATGATGCAGGACACCGTACTTAAAGCATTGGTAAACATAGATAAATTCAATCCTGAGACGAACATGCGGGCTTGGCGCTTTACGATCCTGCGCATTAATTTTCACAGCAGCTGCCGCACATTGAACCGCGAAAATGCTGACGTGGACAACTTCTTTTCGAACAAGATTTCAGTTAAGCTCGATCGCGACGGCCGATTGCAATTTATGGATTTCAAAATCACGTTTGACCAATTGCATGATGAACAACGCGAGGCGCTGATCCTCGTTGGCGTGTCTGGTTTTTCGTATGAGGATGCGGGCCAAATTGACCCAGATACTGAACTTGGACAAAGACTGCGCGAAGGAACTGACGGACAGTGCCACGACGGCCTTTATAGGAATCCCCAGTTTGCCAATATGACGGCGGCAAAGTGGTTTTACACTCTGTGGGTGTATATATCTTTGGTGCTGACGTTGGCGCTGCTTACCGTTGGTGGGCTCGCGATATACCCGACGACGAAAGAACAACGCTGCTGGGTCCACAAGATGGCCAACATCACGGGTGCTATGCCCAATCCAATGCATGAAAAGGCCAAGGCAGGGTTGCAAGACATATGCCCTCTCAGGCATGCAAGCATGTCCTGCTGGGTAATAGATGGCGGCAACAAAAAAGGCGGCCGTCGTCGCCTTCGATCTGTTCGTTGAAACCTACGGCGTCAAATACGAGCGGGCGGTCAAAAAGCTGACCAAAGATCGCGACATGTTGCTGACGTTCTACGATTTCCCTGCCGAGCACTGGAAGCACATCCGAACCACCAACCCCATCGAAAGCGTCTTCGCCACCGTTCGTAACCGAACCCGTAAGACAAAGGGCTGCCTGAGCCGAAAAACGGCGCTGTCGATGGTCTTCAAGCTGATGATGTCAGCCAAGAAGAAATGGCGAAAGCTCAGCGGCACCAACCGCCTACCCGAAGTCATTCAAGGGGTTGAGTTCAAAGACGGGATCAAGCAACTTCAAAATGCTGCTTAATCAAGCCGTCACCAACTTTTGGGCATAACTCTTTCATGCGGTTACTGACCACTGACCGGCAGTCGATACAAAGTATCGATGAGAGGGGGCCCATCCGATGACGCGACGGGAGTGCAAATCAAGGATGATGGCCAGATACAGCCACCCTTCACTGGTCCAGATATTGGATATGTCGCCAGCCCATTTCTGGTTGGGGCCATCCGCTGAGAAATCCTGATCCAGCAGATGAGGCGCGATGTTGAACGTGTGATTGCCCCCTCTCGGGACATTGCTGCGCAATGCCCTGCCGGTCAGTGGATCGCCGCGATATCGGCGACAAATGATCCACTGGATCAATTGCCAACGCCTCCACTTTAGCACTTACCTCTCCTCACGCAGCAGCCGGACTTATTTGCTAAGGCGGGTGTTCTCCTTCTCAACGTCCTCATGCGGCCATCGCCATCTTCACTTGGACCAATGGCGCTCAAATGACGATCATCAAATCATCATGCTCCCTCTCGGGACATTGCTGCGCAATACCCTGCCGGGCGCCGGATGTTGTTGAACCCACTTGTTTAGCGTCGAAAGGCCAACGCCCAAATCTGATGATACCTGCGTCGCCCCTCTCAACGATACTGCGTATCGACTGTCGGGCAAGGGTTAAGCCGCTGCTGATCGCTATGCGCACCGCCTCACGCCGAAACTCGTCTGTGTATCTCGTTGCCATTCCATATCTCCTTCATAGCAAACGTTGCTCGAAAGAGACCGGAACTAAACCGTGACAAAACCATGACGTACTTGTCCCATAATGCGTAAGCATCAACGCTGCCCTTGATCAAGCTGCGTCTTTTGCCTTGGCCTCGGCGTTTTTAGCATCGATCATGTCCTGATAGGCCCACGGCATGAGATCGTTGATACGGTTTGCTTGATGGTCCTGGATGCGTTCCAGCACCCATGCGAGCCAGGCTTTGGGATTCACTTTGTTCATCTTGGCGGTCTCTATCAACGTATAAGCAATTGCTGCAGATTTGCCGCCTGCTTCTGATCCCATGAAGAGATAGTTTTTGCGTCCCACGGCCACAGGGCGCACTGCGCGCTCGGCTGTGTTGTTGTCCAGCTCAAGAAAGCCGTGATCAAGATAGGGCCGTGCCTTTGGCAGGCGCGCCAGTGCATATTTGATCGCCTTGGCCAGCGGCGTCTTGCTAGAGATCTTGCCCAGTTGCTCTTTAAGCCAGACTTCCAGGTCATCAAAGATCGGCTTGGCGTATTCCTGACGCAGGGCCACGCGTTCCGCAGGGGGCAGGAACCGCGCTTGTGTCTCAACATCATAGAGCTTTTTAATCCGCAGCACGGCTTCGCCCGCCACGGGCAGCTTTGTGCTTTCATAAAGGTCAAAGAACTCACGCCGCACATGGGCCATGCATGCCATCTCTTTGACCCGCCCCGTGCGGTAGGCGTCATTATACCCAGCATAGGCATCCGCATGGGCGTAGCCTTCATAGCTTTCGAGATGCTTGCTGGGATGCTCCGCCTCACGGCTGGTGGAGAACTGGTACCACACCGCAGGTGGAGCTCCGCTGGCCCAAGTGTCTTCTTTTCGGGCATAGACCCACAGTCGCGCGGTTTTGGTCTTATTCTTTCCTTTGCCATTGCCCTTCTGGAGCAGCTTGACCGTTGTGTCATCCATGAAGATCGCCTGCGCCTCAAAGACGTGATCGCGGATTGCATCTGAGACGCGCTCCAGCAGTTTGGTGCATTTGCCGACCCATCCCGCCATGAGCGATCCACTCAGATCAATGCCCTCGTTGGCAAACATCTGGCTCTGGCGATACAGCGGCAGATGATAGCCGTATTTACAGCACAGGATGTGGGCCATCAGCGCGGGGCCGACAAAGCTCTTCGGAATGGGTCGGCTTGGCATCTCAGCCTGAACAACGGCCTCACAACAGGTGCAGGCCAGACGCGGGCGGCCAATTTGGTTCACGATGTAATGTCCCGGGACATATTCCAACTCCTCCATCACATCCGTTCCAAGCACTTTGAAGCTGCCGCCACAGTCGGTGCAAGCATCACTGGGGGTGATGGTCTTTTGGACACGCTTCAGCCCCTTTGGGAAAGGTTTGCGCTTGCGCGGTGTGCGGGGCGGCTTGGCCTCAGCGTCAGAGGGTTCATCATCTGTCTCAACGGCTTGTTCGATCTCAAGTTCTTCAAGGATCAACTCAAGCGCCAGCTGTGCACTGCTTTCCGACTTTGAGCCAAAGCGGTGCTTGTTGTGACCGTGGAGTTGCAGGCGCAGATCGGCGATGATGGTGTCTCGGTTCTGGATGGCCCGCGCATGAGCGGTGCGCTCGGCACTCAGGGCGGCGTCCACTGATGCCATCTCATCCTTGAGGCGTTTTTGTACCGTCGCATGGCCAAGGGATGACCCGAGAAACGCTTGCTTCAGCTCTGACAATTCCGCTGTTTGCGCGGCAACGTATGCCTGTACTTCAGGGGGCAGATTAGTCAGATTTGGAGGGGTCTTACTCATGCCATTACATACCAAATCTCGGGCATCATGGGAATCCCACAAAGGCAAGAAGTCCTATAAAACATACAGCTATCCAACCATACTTGGACGCCATGTCTTCTTGAGAATACGCCAGTCTATGCCTTCCATCAGCATCGCAAGCTGTGCGCGGCTTAGGCTGACTTTACCTTCCTTGACTGAGGGCCATACGAACCGTCCACGTTCAAGCCGTTTGGTAAACAGGCACGCGCCCTGACCATCCCACCAGATCATCTTGATCTGATCGCCACGACGGCCACGGAACAAAAATAGATGCCCCGCGTAAGGGTCAGCTGCAAGAACCTGCGCGGTCTGCGCCGCCAGCCCGTTGAAGCCGCGCCGCATATCCGTAACTCCTGCGGCAAGCCAGATCTTCGCATCCCCCAAAACAGGGATCATGCTGCAAGTCCTCGCGCCAGTTCCAGCACAAAGCCAGCATCAACCCCGTCGCTCACGCTCAGCTTGCGACCGTTCTCAAGTGTGATCTCAATATGGGGGACAGGTAAGATGCTGGTGCCGGATGACGCAGGCGTGTCCACCATACCCGCATCGGCAATCTCTACGGGGGTGAACTGGCCTATATCTGATTTGTCAGGCTGAAACCGCCCATCGCTGCGCCATGCATAAATCCGGTTGGTGCCCACACCGTGCTTCTTGGCAACCATTGGAACACTCACGCCAGCAGTGTGGCTTTCCGCTACAAGCTGTCGCTTGAAATCATCCGTGTATTTGGAACCTCGGCCACGCCTAGTCTTGTTCATCATCAAAATCCTCATATCGCGCCAGCCATATCGCCAGCTTCGCGCAATAATCGCACCTTAGATCATGCCAAAAAAAGAGGGGGTTCCCTGTATGTTTACCATAATGCGTCCTTCCATTCCAAAGAACAGATCACACCATCAAACCGTGGGATCAAACAACTAAGCACCCATTCGCGCGCGTCTGTTTTTACGGCGACGCAAGCGTGGTGCGGTAAAAAGGTAGATGCCGCTCAAACCGAACAGGACCATTGCGCTCGCCGTAATGTCGGCCAGCCATGTGCCAAATCGACGATCAAACCAGCCGTATTCATGAATTGATTTGAACAACGCGCCCCAGTAGGTTTTCGTGTGCAGCAGCGTTCCTTCGGGGGTGTAGGTTCTTCGTCTGAACTGCGTTTTGAGCCAATAATGCCCCGTTGCAAGATCAACGATCAACTGAGTTCGGCCTGCCGTTAATGTCGAAGCCTCTCTGTCGTGGTAATTGGTAAATTCAACATTTCGAACGCTGCTATCCGGCCAAAGGGTTTGGGCCAGTAGAATTGTATCCTCCAGATTTTGCTCCACTGGGTTGGGCCAGCGGTCGAACTGGGATTCATCATAGCTTGCCTGTGTCAGCACGCGGTTCACGAACTGCCAATGATTGAGGTAAAGCCCCGTCATTCCAATAACGAGAATCCATGGCAGGATCAAAATGCCAAGCCAACTGTGGAGGGTCTTCAAGGTGCGTTCGGGTGGCTGAAATATCCGCAATGGAATGGCCTTTCGCAGTCAAAATGCGCCTGCATTCAAGATAATGGCATGCATAGGCCAACGAACCTGACAAAACGCTGACAAGGCGCTTAAGCCAATCAATAGTTGGCATCGGCTATGAAAATTCCCGAGGTGCTTTTCTGGCGTCGTCAGATCAAGCGCATGAAACTCGAACGCAAAGCCAAAAGGAAATCCCATGACTGACGAAAACAGCAAGTCCCTCTCCCGCCGTCGCATGCTGACAAAGATTGGCGGCCTCGCCGTCGTCGCCTATACCGTGCCTGCGATGACCACGATCAGTATGGCACACGCAGCTAGCGCAGCATCAGCGGCCAGTGCAGCGTCTGCGGCCAGTGCAGCGTCTGCGGCCAGCGCGCCGTCTGCAAGCAGCGCACCGTCTGCAAGCAGTGGGCCGTCTGCAAGCAGTGGCCCATCCAGTTCGTCTGGGCCAAGCGGTGCATCAAACTCAGATGATTGTGATGCGACAGTTACAGACAGCACCAATCCAGATTTCTGTACGGTTTAAAATTCCAAACCCGTGGCCTCACGACGCGATGCGGGGTCACGGGGCCTTTTTTGAACGCGCTCTTTATTCTACGGTAGACCAAATGTTGAAAGTCTCTCCAAACGGCGACCAGAACGTCCTGTTTTCTGGCCTAGATGCGCCCGTTCTGTTAAAGAACGCAGAGGCGCTTTTGCCTGTTTTAGAACAGGTTTTACCGTCTTGGCCGTTCACTTTGACGCAAGAAAACTGCGCCCCTGCCCCGTGCATGACGATCACGGGTGATGGTCCAGACACTTATCTGTGCCAAACTGGGGACCCAGACCAACCAGCGCGTCGCTGGGACGCGGTCAATGCTGTTTGCGAAATGGTCGTGGCGCTTGCATGGGCGCAAATCCAGTCCAATCCGTCGTGGTTGTGTCTGCATTGTGCTGCAGTTGAATTCAGGGGCCGCCTTGTGTTGTTTCCCAACAGGCGGCGCAGCGGCAAAAGCACTTTGACAGCGGTGTTAGCCCAGCGTGGCTACCGCGTCTTTACCGACGATTTTCTGCCCGTTCAGATCGACGATAAGGGGGCTATGTTTGGGGTCGCCAACGGGATAAATCCTCGGCTGCGTTTACCGCTGCCCGACAGCTTCAGCGACGACTTTCGCAGTTGGGTCGATCGCTGCGCAGCGTTTGAAAACGCGCAATATGGCTACCTCGCGATCAGTTCACTCGCCGCGCGTGGGTCCATGTTGCCAATTGGCGCCATCGTCGTGCTTGATCGACAAGACGATGACAAAGACCCAAACCTGCACGATATTTCATCGGTCGATTTGCTTGATGACCTTATTACGCAGAATTTCGCGCGCTTGGCACATTCTGGCAGGATTCTGATGGCGAGCCACGCCGTCACCCAATCCGCCGCCCGCTACCGCTTAAACTATAGCGATGCAGAACAGGCTGCGGACTTTCTGGAACTTCAATTCCTTTCATGGCCTAAACCTGTGACCTACGTGCCATTGCACGCGCTGCCATCGCAATCTGTGGCACTTATTTCCGCCATGCAGAACGAGCAACCCGTCTTTGATCCCGAACTCACCTATCAACGGGCACACGGAACCATCCAAGCCTGCGTCGACGAACAGCTTTATGTCTCTGACGGTCATGGCCTTGGTATTCATCGCCTCAACCCCGGATCAAGCGTCATTTGGTCCATTCTCGAAGAGCACATGAACTTGGTCGAGATCACGGACCTATTGTCAGTGGCGTTCCCTGATGAGTGCACGACGCGGATCAAGACAGATTGCGCAAAGACCTTGCAACAGTTTGTCCAAAGCCATCTCATCGTGCCAGCATGCTCACTTGAGGAGAAAGTCGGATGAGCAGTTCGAACACAACACTCACACGGCGCGCGGCACTTGCCCGACTGGGCCTTGCGGTCGGGGCTGTGTATTGCAACCCGATCTTAACCCAATTGAGCAGCGCACAGGCGGCCTCGGCGCCAAGCGCCCCCTCATCACCCTCTGCCGCCTCACCGGCAAGCGCACCCTCAGCCGCAAGTCCTGCGTCGCCACCGAGCTCTCCTTCTGGACCGGGCAATAACTCGTCGACGGACCGAGACCAGCAGGATCAATCAGCAGGTGGATGCAGCGCCCCCAGCGGCAGTGAAGGCATCACAATCAGTCGGCGCAACATGACACGCGCCAATGACGCCGTGGCCCGCGGCGACGCGAAACCTCTGCGCGAAATCTTCGGGATCGTGCAGCGCCGACACCCCGGTCAGATGATCCGCGTCAGGTTCACTGTGGCAGGCAACAACAGGGCATATTTAATCCGCATGGTCACGGAGACCGGCTCGGTTCAAACTGTGACGGTTGATGCGTTAACTGGCGCAACACTTGGCATAGGGGCCTGTTGAATGCGCATTCTTATTGTTGAAGACGAGGCGCGGATCGCCGACCTGATCGCAGACGTCCTGCAAAGCGAAGGCTACATCGCCGAAATCGCCAGTGACGGTGAAGACGGATGGGAAAAAGGCGGCACTGAAAGTTATTCAGCAGCCATCCTTGATATTGGGCTGCCGCGGATGGACGGGATCAGCGTGTTGCGCAACTGGCGCAAAGAGGGGGTAAATTTTCCCGTCATGCTGCTGAGTGCAAAAAGCAGTTGGAACGAGCGCGTGGAGGGCATTGACGCAGGCGCTGACGACTACATGGTGAAACCGTTCCAGATGGAAGAACTGCTCGCGCGGCTGCGCGCACTTTTACGACGCACGTCGACACAAAAAATGACAGCGCTAAGCGTCGGCGGTTTACAACTCGACCTGCTGCAAATGCGGATCACACTCGAGGGGCGGCGGATTAAAGTTACCCCGCTGGAATTTCGACTGCTGAGCTATCTGTTGCACCACAAAGGCGAGGTCGTCGCCCAAAGTGTCTTGGCAGAAAACATCTATTTTCGCGACCAAGAACCCGACAGCAATGCAATCGAAGTTCTGATTGGTCGGCTGCGGCGCAAACTCGGGTCAGACCTGATCGAGACAAAGCGCGGCTTTGGATACGTTATTGCCGAGGCAAAAGTTTGACGTCATCTCTCAGCCTCCGACTTTTGATCACGTCTGCTTTGTCAACGATCATCGCCCTTCTCGCAAGGCAATCGCATGAACAATAACGATGTCGACAAATGTTGTAGAGGCTGATTCGATGGGTGATCTTTACTGTTTTAACGAGGTCATATGCCATGCCAACCCCAAGTTCACCTGAGATCCATCCCATTGAATTTCTTACGCATTTTTCAGATATAAGCGATTCACGTCAAGAGGTTAAAGTGACTTACCCTTTGCCGGAAATACTCCTCTTAACCCTATGCGCTGTTTTGTCAGGTGCCAATGACTGGACGGCCATCTCGATATATGGGACCAAGAAACTGGGCTTTTTGAAGCGTTTTCTACCTTTTGCAGACGGGACACCGTCCCATGACCAACTTGGAAACATCTTTGCGGCCTTGGATGCCGAGGCGTTTCAGGCCTGTTTTATCGACTGGGTGGCCTCCCTTAACAAGACGGTGACTGGAGTGGTCGCGATTGATGGGAAAACCTCTCGCCGCAGCCTGGATAAAGCTGGCGGCAAGGCCGCAATTCACATGATCTCGGCCTGGAGTTCGGAATGGAATCTGACGCTGGCGCAACGGCAGGTGGACGGCAAGTCCAACGAGATAACGGCCATACCAGAACTGTTGGAACTGCTCACCCTGAAGGGGGCTATTGTCACCATCGACGCTATGGGATGCCAACGCGAAATCGCCGCGAAGATCATCTCCAAAGAAGCAGACTACATCCTCGCTTTGAAGGGTAATCAGGGCAGCCTACGCAAGGACACAGAATTATTCATGACGGAACAGGCGGCCGTAGATTATGACGACACAACAGTCACTTACCACGAAACGGTAGAGAAGTCTCATGGCCGTATCGAAACAAGGAGGGTCACAGTGTGCACGGATATTGACTGGCTTAAAGCGGACCACAATTGGCCCGGTTTGAAAAGCATCGTTATGGTCCAGTACCACGCCATCCTGCAGGATAAAACGCGCGCCGAAACCCGCTATTACATTTCATCAATGACATCAGATGCTGAACATCACGCCAAAGCCATCCGTGACCACTGGGGAATAGAAAACGGGCTGCATTGGGTCATGGACATGGTGTTTCGCGACGATGAATGCCGTATCCGAAAAGGCAATGCTCCAGCGAATTTTACGACCATAAAACACGCTGCAAGCAACATGCTGCGCTCCGTAAAGGGGAAGCATAGCCTGCGATCAAAGCGCCACATTGCATCATGGGATGATGATTTCCTCGCCGAAATAATTAACACCTAAATCTCATGCGATTCCCCTGCCCTTCTCGCGACCGCTCTGGTCCTCAATCAGCTCTTTCGCAATTATTTCGAGGAACGCATTCATAGCGAGTTAGATGCTTGGGTTGTCACGCTGACCAGTCAGACGCAGCTCGATGTTGACGGGCAATTGACTGTCGGGGAATTGGGCGATCCGCGCTTTTCCCAACCCCTGAGCGGATATTATTGGCAAGTCACACAAGAGAATGGCGCGCCGGTGTTGTCCGCATCTTATTGGGCACAGCCACTTGATTTGGAGCCCCCCGCAGAGCGCGGCAAGCTGGCGTTTGCAACAATTGTAGGATCGGACGGCGAAGTTTACCTCACGGGGAGTTGGCGGATCACACTGGAACATGAAGGCGAAGCACGGGAGTTACTCGTGGCCGTCGCGATCGATCAAACCAGCGTCGAAGCGCCGATTTCAAGTTTTCGACGCAGTGTGACGATGGCATTGGCGTTGCTTGGTACTTTCTTGGTGCTCGCCTCATGGTTTACTGTCCGCATTGGCCTAAAGCCGCTCGATAAAGTTAAAGCCGAGGTTAATTTGGTGAAAACCAAACCGGGCCAAAGGCTGTCAACGGATTGCGCGGCTGAGGTCGCACCACTTGTTAAAGAAGTGAACGATCTTCTTGAGAGCCAAGAACAAGCCGTCGAAACTGCGCGCGCGCGCGCCAGCACATTGGCCCACGGCCTGAAAACCCCCCTCACCGTGATGCGCGCGCTTGCACAAGACCTTCGGTCGGGTGGCGATGTGTCGACCATTCCCGACGAGATCGACTATCAAGTCACCAGCACACAGCATCTGGTGGAACGAGAACTGGCAAGAACGCGCGATCAAATGAGCGGGCAAGTTGTGCAGTGCAAAACTGGACCCGTTTTGCGAAAATTGGTGCAAGCCTTTCAAAGACGCGTCGGTGGCGATGACGTGGCGTGGACGATGGATATCGCACCGCACGCCGTGTGCCCTTTTGACGAATTCGCTCTGACAGAATTGTTGGGGAACCTGATCGACAACGCTACGAAATGGACTGGTGATAAAATTGCGATCTCCGCAGGAGGGACCGCGATCCGTGGATTTATTCAGGTGAGCGATAACGGCCCGGGGATCTCCGAGGCTGAGCTTGCGTCAGTCATGCGGCGCGGCAAGCGGCTGGATGAAACCGTTCCCGGACATGGCCTTGGCCTGTCCATTGTGCAGGATATGGTGGCGCAGCGCGACGTGGACCTAATCCTCAGCAATCTGCCCGACGGTGGCCTGAATGCCCGACTAGAGTGGGGGTCGTAAAAGCGGGGGATGTCCCGTACGATGTTGAAAATCGGGCGAGTGGCGCTGCTTGATTGATGGTTAGGCGACGTCCTTGATTTGGTCAAGCGTTACGGTATTGCGATGATCTAGCAAAGCTTGCTTGAGAATGGGGAGTTGCTTGTAGGCCTTTAGGCGGCGGAAGCCTTTCGCGGCTTCCAGCATACCAGCCCCTGTCCAGCGCAGCGCCATTTTTGCATCGCGCCAGCGTTTGACGTTTCGACAGACCTGTCGGATCACGCTGTTCATAGATTCAATGATGTTGGTGCTGGCCAATGAGCGTCTCAATTCCACAGGTAGCCCCAACCTAACAACAGTTAGAATTTCGTCTAGGCCCTCAAGGATCGACTTTGAAACGTCCGGAGCCTCAAGCTCTAGTCGCTGGGCAAGATTCCGCATCAACCGCTCGGCTTTGTCGGCATCATCAAGCTCCCATGCTTGCTTCAGCGCGCGGCGTACGGAGGCGTGCAGCTTTGGAGGAAGCCTGTCAGTTATGTTGCGGGCCTTGTGTATCTGGCATCTTTGGATGGGAATATCGGCACCAAATGTGCGCCGAATTGCCTTGGTCAGTGCCTTAGCCCCATCTACGATGAACAAATAGCAGCCCGCTGGATCGAGCCCACGCTCTATCAGATTGTCCAAAAGCGCCTGAACCGTCGCGGCGTTCTCGGTCGCCCCTTCAATGACGCCCAGAGGGTGCTTTTCGCCTGAAACCTCCACACCCACGGCCGCAAGCACCAACAAATGATCGTCCAAATGCAGCCCGTCGATCTGGATCGCTACAAGGTCAAGCTCCGATAGATCAGATGACATCCACTCATCCAGGCGCGCTTGGGTGAGTGCTTTGAAGCGACGCGAAACTGCTGACCTGGACAGCCCGCTCCCTGCCTTATTAGGCACCTTCGCTTCGGGCAGCCGTACAGCTCGGTCATACTTACGGGTGGAAACATTCATCAACATTAGGCTCATTTCCCATTGTTCAAGGAAGCCACCCGAGGAGGCCTCTTCCCAGCTCGGCAGGACAATCTCTTTACCGGTCACTTTATCGCGCACACGGGCGCGCTCCAGCTCAATCTTCCCACCATGGAACCCAACCTGACCTTTCGCGGTGCCCCATCTGTGGCCAGGCTTGTCAGTGCAATGCTCGTATCGGCCACCCGCCAGCGTATCTGCGTCCTCACCAAACATCTGAACCAGACTGGCGACGCCCGCCGTCAGGCAGAACTGCTCGAAGCTCTCGCCAACTTTGTCCCAGGCTGTTTCCACGAGTTGATGAACATTCGACGCGCTGGCAAGTCCAGCGCTTGCTGTGATAGTCTTCTTCATGGTGTTGCTTCCTTTTGCGATTAAACACCCAGAGCCTACGGCTCAGGGGAAGCAACGCCACCCTAAATTAAAATTTCAACATTCTTCGGGACATTCCCTAAAAGCGCGCTCAGGGTGTTTGGATCCAAATTCCTTTTACACATAGACCGTCGGCTTACGGGGACCAAAACGAGGAGACCGTCCTTTGTGCGGACTTGCGATATTGGCCGTTAAGTGAGACTTAGCCATCAAACAATCCCGCCCGCCTATCGGACACAACATTTGAGGAAAAATTGCATGAAAGCCGTCGCTCTCACCCAGTATCTACCGATCGAAAATCCAAATGCGTTTCTTGATGTGACGCTCGAAACGCCAAGGCCGCAAGGCCACGATATTCTGGTCGGCGTCAAAGCGGTTGCGGTGAACCCTGTCGACACAAAAGTGCGCGCGCCCAAGGACACGGTCGAGCCAAGCCCGCGTGTTATCGGCTATGATGCGTCTGGTGTCGTCGAGGCCGTTGGGCCTGATGTGACGTTGTTCAAAGCTGGCGACGCGGTCTATTATGCGGGCGACATCACGCGCTCCGGTACCAACCAAGAATTTCATTTGGTTGACGAGCGCATCGTCGGCCACAAACCAACCTCACTGTCCCACGCAGAAGCCGCCGCCCTTCCATTGACAACGATCACCGCCTATGAGGCGTTTTTCGATCGCTTGGGCATTGATCGTGATGGCGCCGACAAGGGCCAGACGATCTTGATCATCGGCGCCGCCGGCGGTGTAGGGTCTATCGGCATCCAGCTTGCCAAGCAGGCTGGGTTGGTCGTCATCGCGACGGCATCGCGGCCAGAGACGAGCGCGTGGGTACAAGATCTGGGCGCAGATCATGTGATCAGCCACGGCGAAGATATAGTGGTACAGGTGCGCGCACTTGGCATGCATCACGTCGATCATATCGCGGTCTTCAACGACATGCGCCATTGGGATGCGGCAGTTGAACTGATCCGGCCACAGGGCGGCATCGTCTCTATTGATGGTACGGACTCGCCGATGCCAATGGCCGGAATGAAGATGAAAGCGGCGAGCCTTCATTGGGAATTCATGTTCGCGCGCCCCATGCACAAGACGCCCGATATGATTGAGCAACACAAACTGCTGTCTCATGTCGCCAAAGAAATCGATGCAGGGCGCATTCGCACAACTGTGTCGCAGGTGCTGACGCCGATTAATGCTGCCAACATGCGTGAAGCACATCGGCTCGTTGAAACCGGCAAGGCGAAAGGCAAGATCGTCGTCGAAGGCTTCTAGGCACCTTTCGGGCCTTTGCCGACCCTTGGATTGGCGCGTGTTCCGCCTGACATGCCAATGCAAAGCACAATCTCGCTCGCGCGTGGCGCATCGGGGACCCACAAGGTCAATGTGTGCGCACAGGTTTGCCAAACTTGCGATGGAGCACGGCCGCGCCGTGCTCCATCGCACCTGACAAACCAACGAGTGCGGCCTTAACGTAGCTGATCGGCGGTCCATCCAGAATTTCCTCCAGCTCGTCTGACAGAGAGTGACCAAGGTCCGCCCCAACGTTGACTAAGAGCGGCAGGTCTTATTGATCGCCCCCTGCTTTAAAATACGGGACACCATCGCAAGCGCGGATCAACGGGCATCGTAGTGCCTGCCTGTGGTGCCGTCCACGCGTCCACGAATGATACGTTCGATCTTGTCAATTAACTGCGCGGTGCTGGGCTGCAATCCGGTCAGATCGTCCTGCGACAGTTACGGGATGTTCAGACGCGTCAGTCCGAGCGGTCCTTCAAATCGGGCCAAGTGTCGCTGAGGCGGTAGCCCTCGGGCCACGGGTCATCGGGGTCGAGCATGTGTTGATGGGTGCCCGTGATCC
Organism: Octadecabacter arcticus 238; assembly: GCF_000155735.2. Taxonomy (GTDB): domain Bacteria; phylum Pseudomonadota; class Alphaproteobacteria; order Rhodobacterales; family Rhodobacteraceae; genus Octadecabacter; species Octadecabacter arcticus. The sequence continues at coordinate 1,425,164 of NC_020908.1, read as the reverse complement.
ACGCACGCCCAGTGATTTCGGGTAAGATCGCGGGGATGTCCCCCAAAGTGGTGGTTTGCGCAATCCGGCCGTGGAATTCAGAGTTGATGATTGATCGCACGGTGAACGTTTCGCCCACCTGCATGTCGCCGCGCGCATGCAACAGCGCCATGCGCGCTGAGGCTGCGGTGCCCGTTGGGGATCGGTCAATCTTGCCCGGTTGAATTGCAACGGCTGCGGAGGTCGTCAGGTGGCTGCCGTCCCGCGTAATTGGTCCGGCAAACAGGCAAAATGAAAAGTGCTTCCAGTCCGGATTGCTTGGGTGGTGAAAGGTCAGTTGCGCGTTGGCCGCGTTGGTAATCGCCACGCCCAGATCAGCCAGCGCCTTGGCCTCGGATGCGACCAGATCGAACCCGAGGGCCGCCGCATCAACCACAACAAAACTGTCGCCGCCAAAGGCCGTATCGACAGTGATCTGGCCAATCCCTTTGACGTTCAAAGGCACGCCCATCTCACCCGCAAAGGATGGCAAATTGCGCACTGTGATCCGTTCTGCCTTGCCGTTTCGGCATTCAGCCCTCACGCGCACCAAACCACCGGGGGCCTCTAGCACCATCTCGGTCACCGGCTCTGTCATCGGAATGATCCCGCTGTCGAGCAGCACGGTTGAAACGCAGATCGAATTAGAGCCGGACATCGGCGGCGTATCCTCTGGTTCCATGATGATCCAGCCCATCTGCGCCTCTGGATGGATTGGCGGCACCAGCAGGTTCACATGGCGAAACACACCGCCGCGCGGCTCATTCAGCATGAAATTGCGCAGGGTCTGATCGTTCGCGATCCACGTGCGCTGCTCCCACAGGGTCTTGCCCGGTGGTGGGGCGACGCCGCCAACGATGACATCGCCGACTTCGCCTTCGGCATGGCACGATACAACGTGAATGGTTTTGCTGCTGCGCATCGCTCAGATATCCTTTACCAGACGCAAGGCGTCATAAATTGCCGCATGAGTATTGCGTGCTGACACCGCATCACCAATGCGAAACAATTGGAACGTGCCGTTTTCGTTGCGTGTCACAGTCTGCGGATCGCCTGCAATCAACGCGTCATAATCGACCTCGCCCATATTAGACGCGATGGGCTTAAGGTTGAAATACAATTCATCCAACGGCAAGGTTCCGTAATTCACCACGACCTGATCGACCTGCACGTCGTAGGTGTGATCGCTGTAATCGGTGCCAATCGTCGCGGTCAACGTGTTGCCGCTGCGCGCGACACCCATCAGGCGGCGGGTCACCGTAAAGGTGACGTCCTTGTCCTGCAACGACCGCATATAAGGCACCAAATTCATCGCCATCACATCAGGCGAGAACGTGCGGTCCGGCGTCATGATCTCAACCGAGGCACCGGCATTCGCCGCAATCTCAGCGGCTTGCAAGGCGGGGTGATCGCCGCTTTCGTCATAGATCAATACCTTGCCCGCAGGCTTTACGTCGCCCGAAATGATATCCCAAGAAGACACCACATGCGCCTGCTCACCGTTTTGTTCAAACAGTTCCAAGTTCGGCATGCCGCCAGTTGCGACAATGACAACGTCGGGGTTCAGGGCGGTGACATCGCCTGCCTCAGCCCAGGTGTTGAAATGGAACGTCACATCGCGTGCGGCACATTGTGCCATGCGCCAATCGATGATCCCGATCATCTCGCGGCGGCGCGGCGAGCGCGCGGTCAGGCGTATCTGCCCACCTGCCTCAGCTGCTGCCTCGAACACGGTTACGGCGTGCCCGCGCTCTGCCGCCACACGTGCGGCCTCAAGGCCCGCTGGACCAGCACCGATGATCACGACCTTCTTTGGCGTTTGCGCCTTTGTCATGTCATGGGGCATGGTCAGTTCACGTCCGGTGGCGGCGTTATGAATGCACAGCGCGTCGCCCGCCTGATAGATCCGGTCAAGGCAGTATGTCGCACCAACGCAGGGGCGAATATCCTCCTCGCGCCCCTCAATGATTTTGCGCACGATATGGGGGTCCGCCATATGCGCGCGGGTCATCCCGACCATATCCAGCATGCCCGCTTGCACAGCATGGCGCGCGGTCGCCACATCGGGGATGCGGGCGGCATGGAATGTCGGCATCCCCGTGGCGCGGCGCACTTCACCCGCAAAATCAAGGTGAGGGGCAGATTTCATCCCTTGAATGGGGATCAAGTCGGTCATCGCGGGGTCGGTGTGGATGCGGCCCTTGATGACGTTCAGAAAATCAATCTGTCCCGTTGCGGCAATGCGTTTGGAAATCGCCAATCCCTCATCGGGCGTGATGCCGCCCTTTTGCGCCTCGTCGGCCGTATAGCGCAGACCGACAATGAAGTCCGCGCCAACGCGCTTGCGGATCGCCGCGACAACATCCATCGGAAACCGCATGCGGTTCTCAAGCGTATCGGCCCCGTAAGGCCCCACCAGATCATTGGTCAACGGCGACCAGAATTGATCCAGTAGGTGCCCGTAAACCTGCAATTCAATCCCGTCCATGCCGCCCGATTGCATGCGCTGGGCGGCATCGGCAAAGTCGCTGATGATCCGGTCAATGTCCCAATCCTCAATCAGCTTGGGAAACGCGTGGTGCGCCGGTTCGCGGTGCTTGGAAGACGACACAGACGGCAACCAATCCCCCTTATTCCAATTGGTCCGCCGCCCCAGATGGGTCAGCTGGATCATGACAGCGCACTCATGTTCGTGCACCGCATCCGTCAGGTTCTGAATCCACGGCACGACTTCGTCCTTATAGGCCAAGATGTTGTTGAACACAGGCGGGCTGTCGCGGCTCACAGCAGCAGATCCCGCCGTCATCGCAAGCGCGACACCCGCCTTGGCGCGTTCCGCGTGATAGGCGGCGTAGCGTTCTTTGGGCATGCCGTCTTGTGGATAGGCGGGTTCATGACTGGTGGTCATGATGCGGTTGCGCAGTGTGAGGTGTTTGAGTTGGAAGGGCTGTAGCAATGGATCGGTGGACATCGAGGCATCCTTGGCGCTAATGACTGACATATGTGTCAGGTCAACCGTTTCCAGAATTGACACACCTGTCAAGTCCTTTAGAAACATCCCTATGAAAAAGGTTGCCCCCCAAAAGAACCGCGCCAGCCGCGAGACATGGATTGACGCCGCCTATACCGCCTTCGTCAATGACGGGATCGAGGCGGTAAAGATCATGCCGCTCGCCAAAACCCTCAACCTGACGCGCACGGGTTTTTATTGGCATTTCAAAGACCTGTCAGACCTTCATGATGCGATCATCGACATTTGGCGGACCCGCAACACTGGCATCATCATCGAACGCTGCGCGACACCTGCGCAAAGCCTGTGCGCCGCACTCTTTTACCTGATTGATTGTTGGATCGACAATGACCTGTTTGATGCACCCCTCGATCTCGCGATCCGAAACTGGGCGCGAAACGACGCGCGCCTACAAACCCTAGTCGCGCAATCTGACGACGCTCGACTAACAGCTGTCAAAGCCCTGTTTGCGCGGTTCGGCAAAACCGGCGACGCCGCCCATTATCGCGCACTGACCGTGATTTTGACCCAGACCGGATATTATTCGATGCATGTGTCCGAGCCCCGCCTGCAACGCGCAATCGCCGGCTGCCAATACGTTGAAATATTTGCAGGCGCGCCGCCAAGCCCGTCGGAAAAAGATGCGTTTCTAGACCGGCACCGCTGATCTCGCCCATAGCGCGACTAATATGCCTTCTGCCACTCACGCCACGGCAGATAATTGTCGGGCGCAACAATCAAACGCACATCAATATTTTTGCCGACCAAGTCGATGCAGCCATGTCAAAGCTGCTCAACATGTGACACGCAAGCGCTTCAGCTGTTTCGCGTCAGCCGCCACATGGCGCAATGCCGTTTCACACAAAAAACTTGGAAGTGGTGAACCATACTGGATTCGAACCTGCGGCCTCTACCTTCGGAGGGCAGCGCCACCCCACATGTTCGCCCGTTGTTCATCTTTAAGGTCCTGCTTTGTTCGTATTCGGATGGGTTGGTACCTCACTGAGATTCTCGCACGAAGTACGTGGTCGCCTTTTTTAGGATTGTGCGCTCCTCTGTCACCCGCGCCAGTTCCCGCTTCAACCGCCTTATCTCAGCAGCTTGGTCTAAAACCTCGGCTCTTTCATGCGGTGACTTCGCAAACTGCGCCTTCCACGTGTACAGCGACTTGGTGCTGATCCCGAGCCGTTCAGCAACCTCGCTGACCGCGTATCCACGCTCGACAACCTGTGCCACAGCGTCCCGCTTAAACTCATCTGTAAACCAAACTCCCTTGGTAACTCCCAAGCATCCCAGCCGATAACGGGTTTTTGTCAGTTTTGATGTGAGTCTCCTTGGTTATTAGGCGCATGAATTTTCTGTTGTGGTCTGAATTTCGTGGCGCTGTGACGATTTCTCTGAATCATTGGTGGAATGGACCAAGTTACTGCTCTTGAACAACTCCTCGCCACGGCTCTGCGCAGGATCGCCGAGTTGGAAGCCGCGTTGGCGAGCATGGCGCAAGAGAATGCGGATCTGCGGCGTCAGTTGGCCAAGAACAGCAGTAATAGCAGCAAGCCGCCTTCGAGTGATGGGTTGAAGAAGCCGGTACCGCGTAGCCTGCGTGGTAAGTCCGGTAAGAAAAGTGGTGGTTAAGTTGGCCACCGAGGCGACACCCTACGTCAGACAGCAACGCCTGACTTTGTGGAGCGACATGAGGCTGAGGCCTGTGGCACCTGTCAGCATGGCTTGACGGCTGGGATGATCAAGGCGGTGGAGAGGCGTCAGGTTTATGACATACCGGTGCCGCGTCTGGAGGTCACAGAGCATCAGGCAGCGATTTATTGTTGTGGCCATTGCCGAGCCACGACGACAGCCACCTTTCCCGATGGCGTGAATGCACACGTGCAATACGGTAAGCGCATTCGGGCGGCGGCGGTCTACTGCAATGTTCAGCAGCTGATCCCCGAGGATCGGGTCTGCCAACTCCTGCGTGATTTGTTTGGTGCCACCAGCCTATGCGCGGCCAGCGTGACCAACTGGGTGAACGGCACAGCGCGTACCTTGGGTGGCGTCGTCGAACACATTCTGGCCCGGCTCAATGAAGGCGGCGTTCGGCATCTGGATGAGACCGGACTTCGTGTTGCTGGTAAGCTGCACTGGCTGCACTCAATCAGCGATCTCGCCTTCACGCATTATCGCATCAGCGCCAAGCGCGGTGCTGTTCCATCCTTCCTGACCGGCGGGACAATTGTTCATGACCACTGGAAGTCCTATTACGCCCATATGAGTGGGGTGGACGCGCACGCCCTGTGCGGGGCGCATCATTTACGGGAACTCAAGGCCATCGAAGAAATCGAAAAGGAGCCGTGGGCGTGCGCGATGAGCGTGCTGCTCAACAGCGCCAATCAGCTCAAGTGCGCGGCTCAGGGGCGAGGCGAGACCGAACTCCCCACGTCGGTTCACCACGGCATCCTCACCAAATACATGGCGATCCTCACCGAGGGCCTCGCCTTCCATGAGCGACAAGACCCACTGGCTAGACGCACTGGTGCGCGAGGCCGAAAAGCCAGGCGGCCAGGCCATAACCTTCTGGTCCGCTTGCGCGACTACCGTGATGACGTCCTAAGGTTCCTTACGGACTTCACAGTTCCCTTCACCAACAATCAGGCCGAACGGGACCTGCGCATGATGAAGTTGCGCATGAAAATCTCGGGAACTTTCCGCACCCTCGAGGGCGCGCAGGTCTTCGCTGACATCAAATCCGTCATCTCGACGGTCAGAAAACACGGGGGCAATATCCTCGAAACACTCACCCTATCACCACAACAGATCATCGCTCGGCTCTAACGTCGCAAGGGCAACACAAAACCCGATATCCGATGGGGTCCTTGGGAGTTACCTCCCTTGTTCACATCCGTCTCTCCTTGGTTCCAAAATTACCAAGCAAAGCGTCTACAAATCTAGGGGCACCTCATCTTAAGCAGTCCGTTGGGACACACGTCGTCATGCAGAAGGCGCGATCTTCCAGTATAGCAATGGGTTCTATAACCCGCGCCGCCGCCACTCATCGCTAGGCGGCAAAAGCCCCTTGGCATTCGAAAGAAAGGCCGGATAAATGAGTTCAGAGACCGGAACGTAAACGTGACAAGGCTAGGATCAGGACTCATAACCAGAATATGACGGTTGCGGCGATAGCGATTGCGGAGAGGAAGACTGTTGGTGATCTGTCGTAGCGAGTTGCGACGCGGCGCCGATCTTTGAGCCTTCCGAGCATTCTCTCGATACGGTTGCGTCGTTTGTAACGGCGCTTGTCGTATTTAGCGGCCTTCTTGCGTGACTTGCGTCCGGGGATGCAGGGCTTTGTGCCCTTGTCTACAAGGGTTTCGCGGAACCAGTCAGCATCATACCCTCTGTCAGCAAGGAGCCGCTCGGCTTCAGGCAGGCCATTCATTCGGGCAGCAGCGCCAGTATAATCGCTCACCTGACCTGCAGTGATAAACAAGCGGACCGGGCGACCGCTGGAATCTGTACCGTAGTTGCCACTTATCAATTGAGACTTGCGCCCAAGGCGCAGCGTTTGGCAGTCTGTCGGCAAAGGACCTTCGTATGATCGGTGCATTAAGAGATAGCGCATTACTAGATTCGATCCTTGCGGCAGCTGTCGACGGCATGATCGTTTCTGATAAAGACGGCACAATTCTGCGTTCCAATGATGCCGCGACAAAATTGTTCCAGCACGAACTTGCTGAACTGGTCGGACAGAATGTCAGAATTCTGATGCCAACAAACATGGCGGATCACCACAACGGGTACATCGCGCACCACATCGAAACAGGACAACGCCGCATTATTGGGATCGGGCGAGACGTCGAGGGGTTGCGGAAAGATGGGACCGTATTTCCACTGCACCTATCGGTCGGTAACGCCGAAGTAGACGGGCAAAGATTGTTCGTGGCTATCATGCACGACCTGACCAATCGAAAGGTAACTGAGGACGCGCTGGCCCGTTCGCAGCGGCTTGACGCCACTGGTCAGATGACGGGTGGGATCGCCCATGATTTCAACAACTTGCTGACCGTTATCATTGGCAATCTGGAATTGCTGGAAATTCGGGGGGCCGATGACCGCCAGATGCCCCTCATCAAAGACGCGCTTGATTCCGCCAAACTGGGTGCTGATTTGACGACGCGGCTCATGATTTTTGCCCGCAAAGGCAATCTGAAACCCGTTGAATCCGAACCCATAACGACTGAAACTGATCAACGGCCTTCTTCGGTATGAGCTTTGGGATACGGACTATTATGTCTTCCACTTAACCCTCGATGACAATGGTTCCGCCATCCATAATCCCGGCTTGAGGACTTGGCAGCCGAAGCATTGAAACTCAGACAATCGATGACGAGTTCCAGCTAAATTGCGAAGCCTTGGATTAGCACTGCGAACGAGATTTGGCAAAGCGGATGTTTCACGCTCCAATCCGATCAGACATGAAAGTTTTTCGTCGCCATAGGCCGCACCACAACTATCGCAATCGGCAGGCTGGACGACAGTGTAGATTTGGTTCCGCCCGTCATTATTTCTTGCTCCGGTGCCTGATTCATCGGGGGCAGTTTTTCATCAGTCTAAAGGCTCGACTATCCTTTTTTGCATCAGTTGGATTACTGATGCAGTGTCCAGTTCTAGGAATGTTCTGTCCAGTTCAACCTTTGTTCTCCACTGAAAACTCACGCCCCGGCGAAGTTAAAAGCAGAATTTCATCATATTATCATCGGGTTAACCCATGCGATAGTTTGGCGACTCGCGCGTGATCTGGACATCATGCACATGGCTTTCCCGCAGCCCCGCGCCGGTGATCTTAACAAACGTGCAATTGTTGCGCATCTCTGGCACAGTAGCACAGCCCGTATAGCCCATCGCGGCGCGCAGTCCGCCGACCATCTGGTGCACCACTGCGGCCGCACTGCCCTTGTAGGCAACCTGCCCTTCGATGCCTTCGGGCACAAGTTTGTCGGACGCGGCGTCTTTCTGAAAATAACGGTCTGCCGACCCACTTGCCATGGCACCAAGGGAGCCCATTCCACGGTAGCTCTTGAAGCTACGGCCTTGATATAAAATAACTTCTCCGGGGGATTCATCTGTTCCGGCAATCATTGATCCGACCATCGCGCAGGACGCACCCGCCGCTATGGCCTTGGCGAAATCACCCGAAAACTTGATGCCACCATCGGCAATAATCGGCACATCTCCCGCGGCCTTGGCACAGTCCATGATGGCCGTCAGCTGTGGCACGCCAACACCGGCAACCATGCGCGTGGTGCAAATCGATCCCGGTCCAATGCCGACCTTCACAGCATCCGCGCCAGCATCAATCAAGGCGCGCGTTGCATCCCCAGTTGCGACGTTTCCGGCGATGATCTGGATGCCACCACCCAATGCCTTGGCGCGTTTCACCGCTTCGATGACTCCAGCCGAATGACCGTGCGCTGTGTCGATCACCACGATATCAACGCCGGAATCAATCAGCGCTTCGGTGCGTTCAAACCCACTGTCGCCCACAGACGTCGCTGCCGCCACGCGCAACCGTCCCAGATCGTCCTTACAGGCCGTCGGGTTCAAAACAGCCTGCTCGGTGTCTTTCAGGGTCAACAGACCTGTCAGAACGCCATTGGAATCCGTCACCAGTAACTTTTCGAGGCGCTTTGACTTCATCATTGAAATCGCATCATCGCGATCCGCGGGCTCGCGCATAATCGCGAGATCATTGGACGTCATCATTGTCGACACAGGCTGGTCATCAGACGTCGCAAACCGCATGTCGCGGTTCGTTACGATGCCCATCACACGGCCCTTTTCATCCACAACCGGAAATCCGGTGAAATTATAGCGTTCGATCAGCGCCTTTGCGTCGGCCAAGGTTTGATCAGGGCGCAGTGTGACGGGGTTATAGACGATGCCTGATTCAAACCGTTTCACACGGCGCACTTCGCGGGCTTGCTCGTCCACAGTCAGGTTCTTGTGGATCACCCCCATGCCGCCGGCCTGCGCCATGGCAATCGCCATGCGGGCTTCGGTCACGGTGTCCATTGCAGAACTTAACAACGGTATATTCAGACGGATCGTCTGCGTCACCCGCGTGCGGGTGTCTGCGGTGCTCGGCAGGACACTTGATGCCCCCGGAACCAGCAACACATCATCAAAAGTGAAGGCCTCGCGAATCTCCATTGCGTCTCTCCTGAGCATGGCGTCGTTAGGCATGGTCCTTTCGCATGGATTGACGTGCAGGGAAAGGGTCATTTGGCCCCGCAGTCACGTCCCACAAATCAACCTCATGACGTTCCTGAACATAAAGACGACGGATAGCGGCTGCATTGCCCATTGCGCCCCGCTATTATCAACGAAAATCAAAAGGCTGACCGACCATGAGCACTGATCCCACAAAAGACCATATGGTCGTTTTTACTCCCTCCGGCAAACGCGGCCATTTCGCGACAGGAACACCAATCTTGACCGCGGCCCGCAAGCTGGGCGTCGATCTGGACTCCGTCTGCGGCGGGCGCGGAATTTGCAGCAAATGCCAGATCCAGCCAAGTTTCGGCGAATTTTCAAAACACGGGCTCACGTCAAGTGACACCGCCCTGTCGGACTGGAATTCGGTTGAACAACGGTACAAAGACAAACGCGGCCTGATCAATGGCCGTCGTCTCGGCTGTCAGGCAACCGTTCAGGGCGACATCGTTATAGACGTGCCACCGGAATCGCAGGTCCACCGCCAAGTCGTACGCAAGGCAGCGTCAGCCCGCGTCATGATCATGGATCCAGCCGTGCGCACCTATTATGTCGAAGTTGCAGAACCCGACATGCACACGCCCACGGGCGATCTAGAACGTTTGGGCACAGCCCTGAAGGAACAATGGGACATCGACGGCATCACCGCTGGCATGTCTGTGTTGCGCAAACTTCAACCTGTTCTGCGCAAAGGCAAATGGACTTGCACCGTCACGCTGCACAAAGGCCATCAAGACACGGAGCACCGTATCCTCGACATTGCACCGGGTTATGATGAAACGCGGCTTTTCGGGCTGGCCATTGACCTTGGGTCCACCACCATTGCCGCCCACCTGACCGATCTACGTACCGGCGAAGTCGCAGCATCGTCAGGCATCATGAACCCACAAATCCGGTTTGGCGAAGACCTGATGAGCCGCGTCAGCTATTCGATGATGAACCCCGGTGGGGATGTTGAAATGACCACGTCCGTGCGCATGGCCCTAAACGCGCTGACCAACACCCTGTCGGCTGAAGCCGAAATTCAGCCAAATCAAATCATGGAAGCCGTGTTCGTGTGTAATCCGGTCATGCACCACCTGTTGCTCGGGATTGATCCGGTCGAGCTTGGCCAAGCGCCCTTTGCGCTGGCGACGTCGAAATCCTTGTCCTTGCATGCGGGCGATCTGGAACTGTCTTGCATGAACCCCGCCGCGCGAATTTTCATTCTGCCCTGTATCGCGGGCCACGTTGGGGCGGACGCCGCCGCAGTGGCGCTGTCAGAAGCGCCCGACCAGCAAGATGAACTGACCCTTATTGTGGACGTTGGCACCAACGCGGAACTGCTGCTTGGCAACAAGACCAAAGTCCTCGCCTGTTCGTCGCCAACAGGTCCCGCATTTGAGGGCGCGCAAATCAGCAGCGGCCAGCGCGCAGCACCCGGTGCGATTGAACGGATCGAAATCAACACTACGACCAAAGAGCCGCGTTTTCAGGTTATTGGCAGTGACATCTGGTCGGATGAGGCAGGCTTTGATGCGGCGATCGCCACAACAGGCGTTACTGGCATCTGTGGTTCGGGTATCATCGAAGCCGTGGCCGAAATGCGCATGGCGGGATTGCTGGACTCTAAAGGTCTGATCGGGTCGCCCGCGCAAACTGGAACGGCGCGCTGTATCCTCGAGGGGCGCACGCATTCCTATGTAATCTACGACGGTACGGCGGATGATGGGCCAATGATCACCGTCACCCAGACCGACATCCGCGCGATCCAGCTGGCGAAATCCGCGCTCTATGCGGGGGCACGTTTGCTGATGGACGAGATGGGCACCGACACGGTGGAACGTGTGGTTTTGGCGGGCGCGTTTGGCGCGCACATCTCACCCAAACACGCGATGGTACTGGGTATGATCCCTGACGTCCCGCTCGACAAAGTGACCTCGGCGGGCAACGCCGCTGGTACGGGCGCGCGCATCGCACTGTGTTCCGTCGCCGCACGCGCCGCGATAGAAGTGACGGTGCGAAAGATCATCAAAGTTGAAACCGCGATTGAACCAAAATTCCAAGAACACTTCGTTAACGCCAATGCCATACCACATGCGACGGACCCGTTCACGATCCTGCGGTCAATTGCACCGCTGCCAGATGCCTTGTTTAACACTCAAGGCAGCGGCGATGGTGGTGGGCGCAGGCGACGCCGCGCAAGCTGAGCTGCCCAAACTGAATGTGCCGATCACGGGCCGCTTTTTGGGCGTAATGTCCCTGTCACTTGCCCGAAATCAGGTGTTGGCCTAGACTAGGCTGGTACAATAGGCCGCATTTTGGTCCGTTAACACCGTTTGGATCAGGATTTGTCATGACGGAACACACATTTGAACCCAATGAAGTCCTCGACCTCTGGTTCCCACAAACTGGCCATGAGACCGCGATAGAAACCCACGGCGCATTTTGGGATGAACGAATGCAAGGCGGCATGGACGCCACAATCGTCGACTCTTTTGGGCCTTTGACCATCGCTGCGGCGCGCGGTGAACTGGATCACTGGGCGCAAACCGCGCGCGGACGGTTAGCACTTCTTATTACATTGGATCAATTCCCGCGCTCACTATGGCGCGACACGCCGGGTGCATTTGCGCAAGACATCAAAGCGACGCGCCTCGCGCTAGAGGGGATCGCGAACGGTCATTTCGCCGAATTGATGCCGTGGGAACAGACATTTTTCATCATCGCGATTACCCACTGTGAAGGGCCAGATCATTGGGACCGACTCAATGCACAATGGGACGTAATCGCAACCATAGAAGCAGCTATGCCCGATGTTTTGGCGGGCATGCGCGGCGCACTTCGGGGGCAGCATGAACGGGGGATGTCCCGTACGATGTTGAAAATCGGGCGAGTGGCGCTGCTTGATTGATGGTTAGGCGACGTCCTTGATTTGGTCAAGCGTTACGGTATTGCGATGATCTAGCAAAGCTTGCTTGAGAATGGGGAGTTGCTTGTAGGCCTTTAGGCGGCGGAAGCCTTTCGCGGCTTCCAGCATACCAGCCCCTGTCCAGCGCAGCGCCATTTTTGCATCGCGCCAGCGTTTGACGTTTCGACAGACCTGTCGGATCACGCTGTTCATAGATTCAATGATGTTGGTGCTGGCCAATGAGCGTCTCAATTCCACAGGTAGCCCCAACCTAACAACAGTTAGAATTTCGTCTAGGCCCTCAAGGATCGACTTTGAAACGTCCGGAGCCTCAAGCTCTAGTCGCTGGGCAAGATTCCGCATCAACCGCTCGGCTTTGTCGGCATCATCAAGCTCCCATGCTTGCTTCAGCGCGCGGCGTACGGAGGCGTGCCGGAACGTGTCAACGACTTTGAGACAGTGGCTTTTGGACTTTAGGCTTGGGTTTTCTTCGGTTGGTTTTGGTGGGTTGATCCAGACGGCGGTCGGGATTTGAGGCGGTTTTGGTGGTTTGTGTACGAAGCGTTCGGGCGTGGCGAGGAATGCCGCGTCTAGTGTTGCTTGTCGCGCGGTGTAGATTTCTTGGGCCTGCCCAAAATGGATTTGGTCGGGCGTCATCAGACCAATCCCGGCGTGATGATGGTCTTGGTTATACCATGCAAAGAACCTGCGGCAGAATGCGCGAGCCTGCTCGATGGTTTCAAAGTTCTTGGGGAACTCTGGCTGATATTTCAGTGTTTTGAAGTGGGCTTCGGAGAACGGGTTGTCGTTTGAGGTGTGGGGCCGACTGTGGGACTTGAGCACACCAAGATCAACCAGCATCAGGGCTGTCGTCTTTGCCTTCATGGGCCCACCGCGATCTGCATGCAATGTCAGCTGATCGCGTGGAACCTCGTGTTTTTCCATCGCGTCGATGAACAGCTCTTTGAACTGGCTGGCGCTCTCCGCGTGCTCGACGCGCCAGCCAACAACGCGGCGGCTGAAGATGTCGAGGATGACATAGAGATAGAAGTAGGACCATTTCACCGAGCCCCTCAGCTTGGTGATGTCCCAAGACCAGACCTGATTGGGGGCTTCAGCTAGAAGTTCAGGCTTTTGATAGACGGGATGTGTGCTCTGTCGGCGGCGTTCGCCAACTTCGCCCTGCGCGGCCAATATCCGTTACATCGTGCGGATTGAACACAGATAGGTGCCTTCATCCAGCAAGGTGGCAAAGACCTCTGTGGGCGTCTGATCCGCAAAGCGGGGTTCGCGCAGGTGGTGCAATACCTGGTCTCTTTCTCTTTCCGGCAGAGCCCGCGAAGACGCTGCGCGCGGTGGGCGTGTGCGTGGTGGTGCCGTCAGCGCCGCACGCTGTCGAAGAACGCTCGCGCGCGATAATGATAGCGCGGCGCAGACAGCCGAGGTCAAGCCGCTGCCGGTGGGCAATGCAATCGCGACGGCCATCATGATTTGCCGCTGCGCTCTTGCGTCTGCTCCATCTCGTCCAGAAGTCCCGCCACTTTTTTTTGGATGGCAATGATGGCTTCCGCCTGATCCAGACGGCGCCGCAAGGCTGTCACCTCACGGTTGGCCTTGGTCAGCTCAGCTTGCAATGGATTGGCAGGTGCCTTTTGTGGGCCACGGCGCATTGGCTGCAATGCACCCAATGTGCCGGCCGCCCGCGCACGGCGCCAATCGGTCAGTGCAGAGGAATAAAGCCCCTCCCGCCGTAGAATGGCGGAAACCCCACCAGTGTCTGCCACTTGGTCCGTCTCATCCAGAATGCGCAGTTTGTATTTGGCTGTGAAGTTGCGTCGCTTCGGGATGCTCGTCAGTTCCGCTGTGGGAGCCAACGGCGCATTAACAACGCGGGGAGGCGACGTCGGGGCCAAAACGGCTCCAGATCCAGCATCTGGCGAAAGTGGTGATTGTGAAGGCATAACCATGGGTTCGTTCTCCTACGCCCTCAAGTGTAAACTTTAGCCAGTCAATTGTCTCACGCTTATTGGCACGGAGGGCTGCGTCCTCACCAAACATCTGAACCAGACTGGCGACGCCCACCGTCAGGCAGAACTGCTCGAAGCTCTCGCCAACTTTGTCCCAGGCTGTTTCCACGAGTTGATGAACATTCGACGCGCTGGCAAGTCCAGCGCTTGCTGTGATAGTCTTCTTCATGGTGTTGCTTCCTTTTGCGATTAAACACCCAGAGCCTACGGCTCAGGGGAAGCAACGCCACCCTAAATTAAAATTTCAACATTCTTCGGGACATTCCCGCATGAACGGGTCATGGGGATTATTGCGACGTTCGCTCGACACCCGCACCGCAACGCGGTTCTCGGCCGTGCGTCCACCGCCGCAGAGGAGGCCTATATCGCCACAGGTGATTTTGTGCGGAGTTATTGTCAAATCTGGTGTTTGAGTATTGTTTGTCATGCGGTGATCTGGTCGGGGTTTGTGGTTTCGATTCCGTCTTTGAACGTGACGCCTGTGATGACTTTTGCGAGGTAGTCAAAGCCGCGTAGCTTCCTCCAATTTTGCTCAGCACATTGCCCCAGTTTGAACATCATGTGCAGCATGCCATCGCGTGACAGGCAGCCCTTTGAACGCTTGGTACGATGCCGGATCGTCGCGAAGGCCGATTCAATTGGATTGCTAGTGCGGATGCTTTGCCAATGCTGCGCCGGGAAGTCGAAGAATGCCATGAGTTCCTCACGATCTTTTTGCAGGCATAGTGTGGCCTTGGGATATTTGGGTTCGTAGGTTTTGATGAACAGATCGAACGCCTTTTCTGCATCGACTTTGGTCTCGGCCTGCCAGATGTCGTGCAGCGCGGCCTTGGCTTTTGGCTGAGACAGCTTGGGTAAACAATTGAGCACGTTCATCGTTTTGTGTTGCCAACAGCGTTGATGGCGGGTCTCAGGATAGACTTCGTCCATGGCCGCCCAAAACCCCATGGCACCGTCCCCGATGGCCAGTTTGGGCGCATTCATGCCTCGGCTTTTGAGGTTAAGCAGAACCTCGCGCCAGCTCTGCGTGGACTCGCGCACCCCATCCTCAATTGCCAGAAATCGCTTCTTGCCACGGGCAGTTACCCCAATAATAACAAGGGCACAGAGCTTGTCATCCTCGCCCCGAAGGCCGCTGTGAACGCCGTCGGCCCAGATATAGACGATGGGCTCGTCATCTAACTCAGCGCCTTTCCAAGCCTCGTATTCATTGGCCCAATCGCGTTTTAAACGCGAAACCGTATTAGCCGACAAGCCAACGGCATCTGGGCCCAGAAGAGAGCTATGACTGAATCTGGTGTTTGAGTGGTTTGAAGGTTGGCGGCGTATCTGGTTGAATTGTTGTTGGAAGACAGCAGCCCAACCAAAGGAGATACACCACCATGGGAACTACTAACATTGTTGATTTTGCGCGTCGAGACGAGATGACGGACGCGTTGACGGAGTTGCTGAAAACGGGAGCACAACAATTGATCGCGACAGCAGTTGAGGCTGAGCTTGTCAGTTATTTGGCGCAATTTACCGGCTTACGCACCGATGCCGGTCACGCGGCAGTCGTGCGTAATGGACATCATCCGGCCCGCCCGTTTCAAACGGGCATTGGCCCTGTGAGCGTGCGCATTCCAAAGGTTCGGTCCAAGGACGGCACACCGGTGACATTCCGGTCTGCCCTGGTGCCGCCCTATGTGCGTCGCACGAAGACGCTGGAAGCGGCCTTGCCATGGCTTTACCTCAAAGGGATCTCCAGCGGCGAGATGGCTCCCGCCCTCAAGGTTCTTCTGGGCCCAGATGCCGTTGGCTTGTCGGCTAATACGGTTTCGCGTTTAAAACGCGATTGGGCCAATGAATACGAGGCTTGGAAAGGCGCTGAGTTAGATGACGAGCCCATCGTCTATATCTGGGCCGACGGCGTTCACAGCGGCCTTCGGGGCGAGGATGACAAGCTCTGTGCCCTTGTTATTATTGGGGTAACTGCCCGTGGCAAGAAGCGATTTCTGGCAATTGAGGATGGGGTGCGCGAGTCCACGCAGAGCTGGCGCGAGGTTCTGCTTAACCTCAAAAGCCGAGGCATGAATGCGCCCAAACTGGCCATCGGGGACGGTGCCATGGGGTTTTGGGCGGCCATGGACGAAGTCTATCCTGAGACCCGCCATCAACGCTGTTGGCAACACAAAACGATGAACGTGCTCAATTGTTTACCCAAGCTGTCTCAGCCAAAAGCCAAGGCCGCGCTGCACGACATCTGGCAGGCCGAGACCAAAGTCGATGCAGAAAAGGCGTTCGATCTGTTCATCAAAACCTACGAACCCAAATATCCCAAGGCCACACTATGCCTGCAAAAAGATCGTGAGGAACTCATGGCATTCTTCGACTTCCCGGCGCAGCATTGGCAAAGCATCCGCACTAGCAATCCAATTGAATCGGCCTTCGCGACGATCCGGCATCGTACCAAGCGTTCAAAGGGCTGCCTGTCACGCGATGGCATGCTGCACATGATGTTCAAACTGGGGCAATGTGCTGAGCAAAATTGGAGGAAGCTACGCGGCTTTGACTACCTCGCAAAAGTCATCACAGGCGTCACGTTCAAAGACGGAATCGAAACCACAAACCCCGACCAGATCACCGCATGACCAACAATACTCAAACACCAGATTTGACAATAACTCCCCAGAAGAACCTTGAGGGCGGGAGCCATCTCGCCGCTGGAGATCCCTTTGAGGTAAAGCCATGGCAAGGCCGCTTCCAGCGTCTTCGTGCGGCGCACATAGGGCGGCACCAGGGCAGACCGAAATGTCACCGGTGTGCCGTCCTTGGACCGAACCTTTGGAATGCGCACGCTCACAGGGCCAATGCCCGTTTGAAACGGGCGGGCCGGATGATGTCCATTACGCACGACTGCCGCGTGACCGGCATCGGTGCGTAAGCCGGTAAATTGCGCCAAATAACTGACAAGCTCAGCCTCAACTGCTGTCGCGATCAATTGTTGTGCTCCCGTTTTCAGCAACTCCGTCAACGCGTCCGTCATCTCGTCTCGACGCGCAAAATCAACAATGTTAGTAGTTCCCATGGTGGTGTATCTCCTTTGGTTGGGCTGCTGTCTTCCAACAACAATTCAACCAGATACGCCGCCAACCTTCAAACCACTCAAACACCAGATTCAGTCATAGCTCTCGTTGTGCGCAAAATTGCGGACATCGCGCAGACTGCAGACTAAGATAGCGCTCGCCATTCCCAGCGCAGTCCTATTGTTTCTGCTTGCGGAATGAGCGCAGCTTGCGTATCCAAATTACTGTGGCGGGTATGGTGAAAAGGTATCACGAAAGCTTCCCAAGCTTCAGTTACGAGTTCGATTCTCGTTACCCGCTCCACTGCCCCCCTTGTTTTTATGATAATAAGTTATAATATGGGCTTTGTCACTACTTGTGTCACTACTCCTGTCACTACTTGGGATGATTATGACTACCTTAAAATGGACGGATTACCCTAAACCAAACCTACGATTAATTCGTGGCGGAACGTGTCAACGACTTTGAGACAGTGGCTTTTGGACTTTAGGCTTGGGTTTCTTCGGTTGGTTTTGGTGGGTTGATCCAGACGGCGGTCGGGATTTGAGGCGGTTTTGGTGGTTTGTGTACGAAGCGTTCGGGCGTGGCGAGGAATGCCGCGTCTAGTGTTGCTTGTCGCGCGGTGTAGATTTCTTGGGCCTGCCCAAAATGGATTTGGTCGGGCGTCATCAGACCAATCCCGGCGTTATGATGGTCTTGGTTATACCATGCAAAGAACCTGCGGCAGAATGCGCAAGCCTGCTCGATGGTTTCAAAGTTCTTGGGGAACTCTGGCTGATATTTCAGTGTTTTGAAGTGGGCTTCGGAGAACGGGTTGTCGTTTGAGGTGTGGGGCCGACTGTGGGACTTGAGCACACCAAGATCAACCAGCATCAGGGCTGTCGTCTTTGCCTTCATGGGCCCACCGCGATCTGCATGCAATGTCAGCTGATCGCGTGGAACCTCGTGTTTTTCCATCGCGTCGATGAACAGCTCTTTGAACTGGCTGGCGCTCTCCGCGTGCTCGACGCGCCAGCCAACAACGCGGCGGCTGAAGATGTCGAGGATGACATAGAGATAGAAGTAGGACCATTTCACCGGGCCCCTCAGCTTGGTGATGTCCCAAGACCAGACCTGATTGGGGGCTTCAGCTAGAAGTTTAGGCTTTTGATAGACGGGATGTGTGCGCTGTCGGCGGCGTTCGCCAACTTCGCCCTGCGCGGCCAATATCCGATACATCGTGCGGATTGAACACAGATAGGTGCCTTCATCCAGCAAGGTGGCAAAGACCTCTGTGGGCGTCTGATCCGCAAAGCGGGGTTCGCGCAGGTGGTGCAATACCTGGTCTCTTTCCCTTCCCGGCAGAGCCCGCGAAGACGCTGCGCGCGGTGGGCGTGTGCGTGGTGGTGCCGTCAGCGCCGCACGCTGTCGAAGAACGCTCGCGCGCGATAATGATAGCGCGGCGCAGACAGCCGAGGTCAAGCCGCTGCCGGTGGGCAATGCAATCGCGACGGCCATCATGATTTGCCGCTGCGCTCTTGCGTCTGCTCCATCTCGTCCAGAAGTCCCGCCACTTTTTTTTGGATGGCAATGATGGCTTCCGCCTGATCCAGACGGCGCCGCAAGGCTGTCACCTCACGGTTGGCCTTGGCCAGCTCAGCTTGCAATGGATTGGCAGGTGCCTTTTGTGGGCCACGGCGCATTGGCTGCAATGCACCCAATGTGCCGGCCGCCCGCGCACGGCGCCAATCGGTCAGTGCAGAGGAATAAAGCCCCTCCCGCCGTAGAATGGCGGAAACCCCGCCAGTGTCTGCCACTTGGTCCGTCTCATCCAGAATGCGCAGTTTGTATTTGGCTGTGAAGTTGCGTCGCTTCGGGATGCTCGTCAGTTCCGCTGTGGGAGCCAACGGCGCATTAACAACGCGGGGAGGCGACGTCGGGGCCAAAACGGCTCCAGATCCAGCATCTGGCGAAAGTGGTGATTGTGAAGGCATAACCATGGTTCTTCTCCTACGCCCTCAAGTGTAAACTTTAGCCAGTCAATTGTCTCACGCTTATTGGCACGGAGGGATGGTCCGCTTGCTTGCGCGTGCAGGGATCGGTGTGGCGGTTGCCCCGACGGTCGTCCTCGCAGAAGAGATCGCAAGCGGCATATTGCAGACGGCGGCTTTCCCTCTGGGCATCTCCGAGCCGTTCTTTGCGGTAACTCTGCCACGCAAATTTCCGCATCCCGCCTTAAAGAACTTGCTTGCGGGGAAGTCTCCAGCTCAGAAGCATAGTGACGAAGCTGCCATTCGCGGCGCTACAGAAAATTGAAAAGGTGCGCTCAGACCTGCCGTTAGCTGCGGGACGCACGAACGGCTGGTCTGGGATGAGCCGACTTTCGCTACACGGCGCATGAACTCACACACCGTGGACAAAGCTGCAGTTTGATCCAAAATTTTGATTGTCTGCTTTTGTATTTCCTCAAATCAAAGAAGATATGCGCAAAAACGACACGACGTCGCAACTGGAAAAGAGGCGTGCCGTAAAAACTGCGAATACTGGGTCTTAGCTAGTGAAGCAAAACTCATGCATGAACGCCGAATACCCGAATGGCTCCGCCATGCCCCCGCGCCAAGTGTACGTGGTTTTGCTGTCTTGGCTGGTGCCGAAGCTATCGCCAGAGGCATTCTGATCTCGGTTTTCCCATTGGCTATGTATCGTGCTCTTCAAGATGCGAGCGTTGTGTCAGAGGTCTATTTCTTTGTCGGCGTTGCATCTCTTTTGATCGGCTTGTCGATCCCCTATCTGATCCGGTTTGTGCCAAGGCTTTGGATCTATTTAGTGGGTACGATGATGTTTGTTGCCGGTGCGCTTACCACCATTCTGGAGGGCGCGGGTGCGACCATTGTGGGGCTGTCGCTGACGACATTTGCAACGGTCACGACATTCGTATGTTTGAACGCTTATGTGCTTGATTATGTTTCAAAAACAAACCTTGGAAAGTATGAAACATCGCGCCTCTTTTACAGCGCGTTGGGGTGGACAGTAGGGCCCGCATTGGGTGTGTTCCTTTACGATTGGTGGCAACCGGCACCTTTCCTGATCGCGGCCGTTGCGGCATTTGCGATGTTGGTAATATTCTTGGTAATGCGCCTAGGGAACGGAAGGCTGATCGTGAGAAGGCATACCGCTCCATCCAATCCATTCGCCTATTTGCCTCGATTTTTTCAACAACCAAGGCTAATCACAGGATGGATTTTTGCGGTGATCCGGTCGTGTGGATGGTGGGTCTACGTTATCTATCTTCCGATCTACGCTGTCCAAAACGGACTAAGCGAACAGCTGGGGGGAATGGCCCTCTCAATTTCAAATGGTGCGCTATTTCTTACACCCTTGATGTTTCGTTTCATGCAACGCCATTCGGTTCGAACCGCAGTTAGAACTGGCTTTTTGATGTCTGGCCTTGTCTTTGCGCTGGCGGGCATGCCTCACGGCTTTCCGCTGTTTGCCGTCGCGTGTCTGATGTCGGGGTCATTCTTCCTGATCCTCTTGGATGTTTGCGGCGGATTGCCATTCTTGCTTGCGGTCAAACCGTCTGAGCGAACCGAAATGTCAGCCATTTATTCAAGTTTTCGGGATGTGTCGGGAATTGTAACGCCGGCCGCGGCGTGGTTGGTATTGTTGGCAGCGCCCATCTCGGGCGTCTTTGTCGCCGGTGGCGTCGCCTTGATATCCACCTGGGCTTTGGCAAACAAACTCCACCCAAGGATCGGTCAAGCCCGCATAGCCATCGAAAGCCCGACCGTCATAGCAAATGAAAGCGGCTCTCAGATCATAACACCAGGCGCGGCGACTTGATGAAAATCTGCTGTGGTTAGCGTCCGCTTTCTTCAAGTTGACCAATTTAGTTTGCGGGCGCAGCGAAAGTCCGCAATCCGCCCTTAATGACCTTATGTCCACCGATACCGCACGCTGGCCTTCTGTAAGCGCTCATCTAGGGTCTTTGAGTGTAACGCAGCAATGCATCCACATGGCTTTCCATGAAGCCTTCAAACTCATCCGGCGCAACTTCTGAGGTTGCTGCACGGCTAACGAATAGCCCCAGAAGTTGGCGATCTAGTTCGCGCATCTTCGCGATCTTATTTGCAAAGATCACTTGGTTGGGTAACACGCCACAACAATGCACGGCGAGATTGTTGCGGATGTTAGGCATGGGTCATCCCTTTAATGTGACGCGATCCGTGGAAGCACTGTGGAAGCAAGCGGACGCGAATTGTAGGGTCATCCGTAGTGAGGGAGCACAGTGGCAGTCAATTAAAAATAATTGATTCCAACAAGATAGGGTATACTGGCGCAATTAGGCGAAACCCATGCGGAGTGGTGGGAGCTATCTCATAACCTGAAGGTCGTAGGTTCAAATCCTACTCCCACAACCAAATTAATAAACGATATCAAATAGATAAAACCCGACCTAAACAGTTGGGATTTTGCTTGCGCATTTTGTGTCAACGCCATGTCAACGTTTGAAGAGTCGCACGCAAAGGCCGTGGCTTTTTTGCGTCTGGCCTCGCTGAAAGCCCTATGGCAGCATCGCCCAATGATCGAGTTCCGTAAAATTTCCTGTAATCATCGAGTAACAAGTGGGCAACTGCAGGAGTCTTCGCCGTGCCCTATGACACGGCGATATTTCAGATCAGGCCTTTGGATCGATTCCGGCTATCTCACGCCTCCTGTCCGTTTCGGGACGGAACTTGTTTCGCGGCGTGAAGCCCGACCCGGTCGCGTCACGCGGGTTGAGTACCCAGACGGTTCGGTTGGGGTGCAGACCCGCCCCACGCCGCGCCGGAACAGCCATGTGCCGAGCACGTTGCAGCAGGCGGGTATCGGCAACACCCGCACTTGGATGGAAGCCGCCATTGTCTGCCACCACCTTGTCCCACGCGGCCTTGCGGACATCAAGGATCGCGGGATCGCTCAGGGCAGTGCAGTTGATCTCGTTAAGATTTAGATCCACCACGATTTCATCGCCGTTTTCGACAAAGGCAATTGGTCCGCCAAGTGCAGCTTCGGGCCCCACATGGCCAATGACAAGGCCGATCGAGCCACCAGAGAAGCGTGCGTCAGTCATCAGGGCGATGACAATGCCGCGCTCGCGGCACAGGGTCGTGATGCGCGCGGTAGGGTCGAGCATTTCGGGCATGCCGGGCGCACCACTTGGCCCCTCGTAGCGCACGATGATCATGTCGTTGTCTTCAAAACCCTCGGGTGTCCGGTCCAACATGTTGAGCAGTGCCTGCTGACCGTCGAAGACTCGCGCCTTGCCGCGGAACAGATTGTTCTCTAGCCCGCCCTCGACCCCTGCAAGCTTCAGGATGGCCGAAAACTCGGGTGATAAGTTGCCGCCCAGCATGCGCAACCCACCAGTGGGCTTGTAAGGTGCCTCGACGGGATAGATCACCTCGCCGTCGGCACGTTTGGCACCAAGGCGCGCGACTTGCTCGGCCAGCGTCTCGCCCGTGCAAGTCAGCACATCGCCGTTCAGCAGACCCGCTTCCAGCAATTCGCGCACTATGATCTGCACACCGCCCACCCTGTCGATATCAACCATGGAATACTTGCCGTAAGGTCGCGCGTTGGTCAGCACAGGAACGACGTGTTGTGATAGGTGGTTGAACTCTTCGGGTGTGATGATGTCTTTCCAGAAATCAGCAAAACCTGCGGCGCGGGCAATCTCGGGCGCGTGCAAAAGTGCGTTGGTGGAGCCACCGATGGCCATGGCCACAATCGTGGCGTTGCGCAGGCTGTCGCGCCCAACGATGTCGCGGGGCTTGAGGTCGTTCTCGATCATCTGGGCCAGCAACGTGACCAGTTCGGCAGGAAACTCGTTTAGGCGGCGTGGATCGTCCGACGGGGGGGCAACCATGTGCAGGGGCTGCATTCCTAAAACCCCAATGAAAGTCTGCATGGTGTTGTAGGTGAACATGCCACCGCAGCTGCCAAAGCCCGGACAGGCATGGCAGGCGATGTGGTGGCGGTATTCGGGGTCCGGATGGCCCGCGACTTGAAAGGCGCTGACGATATCTAGCTTTTCGCCCGTTTTGGGGTCGGTGCCGGGGTGGATTGGACCATCAGACATGATGATCGAGGGCAAGTTATGTTCCAGCATGGCCGCTAGTGTGCCGACGGGCGGCTTGTCGCAAGCGACGACGGCAATAGTACCAGCAAGGCCCGTTGCACTTAGGTGTTCGCACAAGGCATCATGCGTAACCTCGCGCCCGATCAGCGAATAGCGCATCTCAGGTGTGCCGTTGCGCATGCCGTCCGAGGTAGCAATCGTGAATTCAGGCTGTACGAGGCGATATTTCAACTGACCCGGCTCGGTGCCGATGCGGGTCTTGAGAGCCTGGTGGATCGCCTCGACCTTGGCGGCCACGCCCAGATAGCATTGGCTGTCGCCCTTGGTGCCAACCACGCCGACAGACGGCTCATGGATAAGGGCCGGATCGGTCCCGATTTCGATGGCAAGGCCGATGGTCTGGGTCGATCGGCCGGGGTGATTGTCAATCAGGACGGCATTTGGATTGGTCAAGGCGATCTCTTTTCGGTTGCAGGGTTGTGGGCGGGGGGTAGGATCATCGGCCGGTTTTTAGAGTTATGATGTGAAATCTATGAATGTAAAGATCGACAGGCAATGTGACCGAGTTTCGCGTCGGCAGGCGATGAATAATGCCGTTTTGAAGGGGTTGATTATCCCAATAGTGCCGATCAACTGGTCATTGATCGAACAGTGAAAAATCGTAGATGTTGGGTTGCTGATGCTGGGCCGAAAATTGACCTCCCTGCGCAATCTACCAAGAATAACCAGTGTTCTAGGCAATGCTGTTTTTTCCAAGGTGAGATGCGTCACTCAGGTTGGTGGCATCGATTTTCTGTCGTGACATTTCATTCTCACTGTGATGATTCTGGCCAAACAATTTTGCAAGGATATCTATGTCGCCAATTCGTTCTATACTCCCGCGCCTGAATTGACCTGAGGTTTTCCCCTCAAATCACTTTGTATTCCTTGAGCGATATGACGCGGAAGTTGTCGGTGACGGTGTCGCGGAACTCTGGCTATTTTTCTGGCAGGGTCTTGCGGAAGAAGTCGAAAATGGCCTCAGTGAATTGGTTGAACGTTGCATAGTGCCGATTGTGGGTGACCCATTTGTGCATAACACCCCAAAGACGCTCGATCGGGTTGAGGTGCGGGGCATATGCTGGCAAGAAATGCAACTTCACCCGACGTTCTGGGCTGTCCAGCCATGGCTGTAGTATCTTGGCATGATGATAGCGGGCATTGTCGACAAAGACGTGGATGGCCGTCTTGGTTTGGTTGTTGCGTTCCAACTTTTCCAGCATCTGTCGGGTTGTCTGGGCATTGATCTTCTCGCCTTCCACAAAGGTGAACTGGAAAGTCTCAAGGTCAAGCGCGCCCTGAATGTTGAGCCGCTTGCGCCCTGATGTCGCCTTCAGGGCCGTCTTTTGTCCCTTGGGGAACCAACCATGGGCGGGGCGGCTCTGGTGTTCGGGGTGGACAGCGTCCGAAAAGACAACCATCTCATCTGCGGCCAACCCGTTCATCAGGGCCTCATATTTGGCAATAAACGCAGCCTGCTTGGCTTCATCGGCCTGTGCAGGCAGCAATTGTGGTTTCTTATACGCGAACCCCAGGCGGCGCATCAGCTTGGCGGCTCCCGACGTGCTGTATTTTGGTCGCACTCGGCTAGAACATAGGCACAGACCTCATCGGCATTGCGGGCAGGCTGCGCGGTGAAATGGGCTCTCACCGCCTGCTCTTGCACGACGGACAAATGACCCTGACGCTGGCTGTAGTCCTTCAGACCGAAAAACGATAGTCCCGCACCGGCAAAGGCAAATCGCCACTCCGTCAAAACTGTCGGGCCAATATCCAAAATCCGGCAAACCGTTCCGGCGTCTTCTCCTGCGTCCAAAAGAAGAAACGCGCGCGCCCGTTTCCAAACAAGGGCGTCAACTTTGTGGCGGCGGCAAAGCGCTTCAAGTGCTATGCGCTGCTCGTCGGATAAGGAGACTGTTTTGTATTGCTTGCTCATAAACTCAAAATACAGACTGAACCGCCTTTGGCCATGCGACGAAGTGAATCGCAGGCCCAAAATCGTCAGGTCAATTCAGGCGCAGGAGTATAGTACAGACGGGGTAGTTTTATGTGCCGCGGGGGCTGCTTCTGACCGTTGTACCTACGGGCGCAATGGCAGAGTGTTTATAGCATGACTAAACGGAGAAATCCATTTTTCGGGCGACGTGCCGTGCTTGCGACCATGCATGGAAAAGAACAAGCAATCGCGCCGGTGTTCCTCGCTACCTTGAATGTAATAGTCGCACCGGCGGAGGGCGTCGACACGGATGCGCTTGGAACATTTTCTGGCGAAACTCCGCGACGTGGCACAGTGCTAGAAACGGCTGTTGCAAAGGCGCGTCTCGGTATGGAACGCGCACGGCTTCCCTTTGGCATAGCAAGCGAGGGCAGCTTCGGGCCGCACCCGCTTTTCCCGATCATACCAGCAGGCTTTGAACTGATGGCATTCGTCGATGATGAGCGGGGCACGACGGTCCACGAAAGCCTTGTGATCGACGAGACAAACTTTGCGCATATAGAAACTTCGCGAATGGAACCTATAACGCAATTTCTGGCTCAGGTGGGATTTCCGTCGCATGGTTTGATCGTGCGGCCGAATGTTGGTGATATCGAGACGGCACTTGTTAAAGGAATAGTCAATTTTCCTGACCTACAGTCCGCAATTCAAGCGGCCGCCGCACTTTCTGATGATGGCTGTGCGCGCGTTGATACCGATATGCGCGCGCACCTGAACCCAACCCGCATGAAATCCCTGACTACCCTCGCAATGCAGCTCGCAGATCGTCTATCGCGTTTTTGTCCGTCCTGCGCAGCACCGGGTTGGGGGCGCGTGAAAGTGATTCGGGGTCTGCCCTGCGAGATGTGTGAAACCGCGACCGAATGGGTTCTGTCAGAGGTCTTCGGTTGTGCGGCATGCACGCATCAAGACGAAAGATCCCGTGCTGACGGTCTCATCCATACAGGCCCTGCGAATTGTCCGGCGTGCAATCCTTAGACAGTCGGACGTGGGCCTGATGGTGACACGTGCGGGTTGCTCAAAGCAGGGCGGGAAACGGGGTAAGCCTACGACGCTGAGATCGTTCCAATCCCTGAAGTCGATCAAAAGGAAGCAATCCGCGCGACAATGTCAGAACTATGAAAGCGCAGTGCGATAGCCAGAGCTAAGAAAAAAGCTGAACCCCTCCGTGCCAATAAGCGTGAGACAATTGACTGGCTAAAGTTTACACTTGAGGGCGTAGGAGAAGAACCATGGTTATGCCTTCACAATCACCACTTTCGCCAGATGCTGGATCTGGAGCCGTTTTGGCCCCGACGTCGCCTCCCCGCGTTGTTAATGCGCCGTTGGCTCCCACAGCGGAACTGACGAGCATCCCGAAGCGACGCAACTTCACAGCCAAATACAAACTGCGCATTCTGGATGAGACGGACCAAGTGGCAGACACTGGCGGGGTTTCCGCCATTCTACGGCGGGAGGGGCTTTATTCCTCTGCACTGACCGATTGGCGCCGTGCGCGGGCGGCCGGCACATTGGGTGCATTGCAGCCAATGCGCCGTGGCCCACAAAAGGCACCTGCCAATCCATTGCAAGCTGAGCTGGCCAAGGCCAACCGTGAGGTGACAGCCTTGCGGCGCCGTCTGGATCAGGCGGAAGCCATCATTGCCATCCAAAAAAAAGTGGCGGGACTTCTGGACGAGATGGAGCAGACGCAAGAGCGCAGCGGCAAATCATGATGGCCGTCGCGATTGCATTGCCCACCGGCAGCGGCTTGACCTCGGCTGTCTGCGCCGCGCTATCATTATCGCGCGCGAGCGTTCTTCGACAGCGTGCGGCGCTGACGGCACCACCACGCACACGCCCACCGCGCGCAGCGTCTTCGCGGGCTCTGCCGGAAAGGGAAAGAGACCAGGTATTGCACCACCTGCGCGAACCCCGCTTTGCGGATCAGACGCCCACAGAGGTCTTTGCCACCTTGCTGGATGAAGGCACCTATCTGTGTTCAATCCGCACGATGTATCGGATATTGGCCGCGCAGGGCGAAGTTGGCGAACGCCGCCGACAGCGCACACATCCCGTCTATCAAAAGCCTGAACTTCTAGCTGAAGCCCCCAATCAGGTCTGGTCTTGGGACATCACCAAGCTGAGGGGCCCGGTGAAATGGTCCTACTTCTATCTCTATGTCATCCTCGACATCTTCAGCCGCCGCGTTGTTGGCTGGCGCGTCGAGCACGCGGAGAGCGCCAGCCAGTTCAAAGAGCTGTTCATCGACGCGATGGAAAAACACGAGGTTCCACGCGATCAGCTGACATTGCATGCAGATCGCGGTGGGCCCATGAAGGCAAAGACGACAGCCCTGATGCTGGTTGATCTTGGTGTGCTCAAGTCCCACAGTCGGCCCCACACCTCAAACGACAACCCGTTCTCCGAAGCCCACTTCAAAACACTGAAATATCAGCCAGAGTTCCCCAAGAACTTTGAAACCATCGAGCAGGCTCGCGCATTCTGCCGCAGGTTCTTTGCATGGTATAACCAAGACCATCATCACGCCGGGATTGGTCTGATGACGCCCGACCAAATCCATTTTGGGCAGGCCCAAGAAATCTACACCGCGCGACAAGCAACACTAGACGCGGCATTCCTCGCCACGCCCGAACGCTTCGTACACAAACCACCAAAACCGCCTCAAATCCCGACCGCCGTCTGGATCAACCCACCAAAACCAACCGAAGAAAACCCAAGCCTAAAGTCCAAAAGCCACTGTCTCAAAGTCGTTGACACGTTCCGAACGGGGAAATCAGGCGGACTGACTGAACGTATGGCCGCTAGCCGATCAATTTTGTTGGGCAGCTAGCGGCCCAAAGCTGCCGTCCAGCAACGATCCCGAATGCTGCGATGCAGCCCGTCGAAGGAGACATTTGCTGCGTCTGCACAATCAGGAGCTGGCTGTTTTTAATCAGCCACGGTGGCTGCGATGATTTCTTCCTTCAGCGTCAAGGAACACATAGATGGCCCGCATCTGCCCACAGCATACGCGGCACAGGACATTGATCCTGTGCCGCAAACCGATCAGCTCGCGACAGCGAGCGACTTTTTCGGATCGTGGAACGGGATCGGCACAACAGTCCCGCCCCGTGTTTCGCCCAGCTTGTCTACTATCAGCTGCGTGCCGATGTCTGTGTGTTCGACGCTCAGCATTCCGAGAGCGATGTTCTTGTCCAGCCGCGGGGAATAGACTGCCGAGGTAACCGTGCCGACCTGCGTGCCATCCTTCATGACCGGCCAGAAGAAATCGTTTGTTCCAACGAAAGGAAGCCCTTCGATTTCCAAACCAACTAGCCGCTGTCTTACACCCTTCTCCTTGATCCTGGCCAGCGCATCCTTGCCTACGAAATCCGCCTCCATGTCCAGATTGACCAGACGGTCCAGGTTCAACTCGAAAGGGTTGTTCGCCAAGGTCAGATCGGCGTGATATGATAGCATTCCCGCCTCGATCCGGCGAATGCCGGAGGTGTGGCCCGGCTTGAGTCCCATTGGCACGCCGATATCCATGATGTGCTCCCAAAGCCGGCCACCAGCCGAGCCGTCGCGCAAGAAGATCTCGTAGCCAAGCTCGCTCGACCATCCAGTGCGCGAAATAATCAACGGCACGCCGTGCCAGTCATATTCCATGAAGTGGTAGTACTTCAGTTCTGTCGGGGCGTCGCCAAAGCACGCGCGTAGGATGTCGCGAGACTTGGGGCCCTGAAGCTGAAGGGGCGAAACATCGGGCTCAGACAGCTCGACATCCATGCCGGCATTCACGGCCAGGCCGCGCGCCCAGAGCAGGACGTCGGTGTCGGCAATAGACAGCCAGAAATGATCCTCGGCAAGCTTGAGCACGATCGGATCATTGATGACCCCGCCGTCCTGATCGGTGATCAGCACGTATTTGCATTGCCCGATCTTGCATGTCGACAGGTCACGCGAGCATAGATACTGTGTGAATTTGGCGGCATCCGGCCCTTTGATTTCGACCTGGCGTTCGACCGACACGTCACACAGGATCGCTTGATTGATCAGGTTCCAGAAGTTTTGTTCCGGATTGCCGAAATCGCGCGGTATGTACATATGGTTATAGACTGAAAAACCCTTGGCGCCCCAACGCAGAGCCGCGTCGGAATAGGGGGATTTTCGGACCTGAGTGCCGAAGCTGAAGTGTGCAAATTCCAGTTCATGTGCCATGATGTGTATCCAATTTGATTTGTGAGGGGTCAGATTTTCTGGCGGACCAGATCGCGGAGTTCGTTTTTTCGGATTTTCCCAGTGGTGGTTTTTGGAAGCTCTCCAAAGATCACCTTCTTTGGGCGCATGTACCCAGCAAGCCTTGCCTTGGCATGGGCAAGCAATTCTTCTTCTGTCACCTCACCCGACAATTCGACGAAGGCGCAGGGCACCTCACCCCATTTTTCATCGGGCATCGCCACCACGGCAACGACGCTGACGGCGGGGTGGGAATAGAGCGCCTTTTCCACTTCAATGGAGGAGATGTTTTCACCACCCGAGATGATGATATCCTTGGAGCGGTCCCGGATTTCGATGTAGCCATCGGCGTGCTGTACCGCGATATCACCGGACCAGAACCACCCGTCCTTGAAGGCCTTGGCGGTTTCCTCGGGGGCCTTCAGATACCCCTTCATGACGATGTTGCCGCGAAACACGACCTCGCCCAGCGTCTTGCCATTCCACGGCACGGGTGTGCCTGTTTCGGGGTCGAGGACCAGCACGTCTTCCTCAAGCTCGTAGGCAACACCCTGACGGGCCTTCATCTCGGCCTGCTGCTCAGCGGGAAGCGCCGCCCAGCCGGGTTTTTCGGCGCACACGACAGCGGGACCATAGACTTCGGTCAGGCCGTAGACATGCGTGATGGAGATGCCCATCGCCTCCATACCCTTGATGACGCTGGCCGGCGGCGGAGCGGCGGCGGTCATCATCTTGATCTTTTGTGGGAAGCCCCGCTTTTCTTCTGCATCGCTGATCATCGACATGATGATCGGAGCGCCGCAGAGATGCGTGACACCATGATCGGCGAAGGCGTCATAGATCACGTCCGCTCTTGGCGCGCGCAGGAACACATGCGTCCCAGCCAGCATGGTGATCGTCCAGGGAAAGCACCAGCCGTTGCAGTGAAACAGCGGCAGCGTCCACAGATACACGGGATGGTGTGGCATTGCCCATGTCACCACGTTGTTGACCGCGTTGGTCCACGCGCCGCGGTGGGAATAGACCACGCCCTTGGGCCGCCCCGTGGTGCCGGAGGTATAGTTCAGCGCAAGCGCGTCCCATTCGTCATCCGGCAGGGTATAGGCAAAATCCGGATCGCCCTCGGACAGCAGGTCGTCATAGGTCAGCGTGCCGATCCTGTCACCACCCGGTCCTTCGCTGTCTTCAATATCGACAACCAGAACGTCGCGGCCCGACTGCGCGACGGCCTCGGCTGCCATCGCCGAGAACTCGGTATCAACCAGCAGAACCTTAGCTTCGCCATGCTCCAAAATATAGGCGATGGTGCCGACATCGAGCCGCATGTTGTTGGCGTTCAGAACAGCGCCCAGCATGGGCATCGCCAGCGCACATTCCAGCGCCTCGGGGATGTTCGGAGCGATAAGGGCAACTGTGTCGCCCTTGCCGATGCCGCGCTTGACCAAAGCCGAGGCAAGCCGCTTGCAACGCACCGCGACCTCACCCCAGTTGCGCCGTATACGCCCGTGGATCTGTGCGGGCAGTTCCGGGTGCACACGCTCTACGCGCTTGAGAATCGAAACAGGGGACAAGGCCGTGTGATTGGCTGCATTACGCGCAAGCTCGGGGCCCTCGAAGGTCATTCTCCGGTCCATTCGGGCATGGGTTCCTTGCGCGTGAAGGCGCCAATGCCCGCCACGGTATCTTTCGCCATCATGTTTTCCGCCATCGTGCGGCCAGCGAAGGCATACGCCTGCTCCAGCGGCATTTCGAGTTGCTCGTAAAAGGCGCGCTTGCCGATCTTGACGGCAGCCGGGGATTTGTCGGCAATGATCCGCGCCATATCCATGCATGCGCCCTCTAGCTCTGCCAGTGGCACGACACGGTTCACAAGACCCATTTCAGCGACCCGGTCCGCAGGAAGAAATTCCCCCAGAAGCAGCATTTCCATTGCCAGTTTGCGCGGCACATTGCGCGCCAGAGCGACCATCGGGGTCGAGCAGAACAGCCCAATGTTCACACCCGACGTGGCGAATTTCGCATCATCGGCGGAGACGGCCAGATCACAGGAGGCCACAAGCTGGCAGCCCGCCGCAGTGGCAATCCCCTTGACTTCGGCGATCACGGGTTGTGGCAGTCGCACGACGCGCAACATCATCGCCGAGCACTTGGCGAAGAGGTCCTGGAAATACTGGAAACCTCCGTCCACGTCGGCGCGGCGCGCCGTCATTTCCTTGAGGTTATGGCCTGCGCAAAAGTGGTTACCGCCGCTACGCAGCACGACCGCCTTGACACTGCGGTCTGCTGAGATGTCGTCCAGCATCTCCGACATTGTGGCCAACATCGCCTCTGATAGAGCGTTTATTGATTTGGGCGAATTCAGCGTCAGGACGGCAATGCCGTCTTGATCTGAGCGCAGGATGAGGCTGTCGTTTTCCATTGTACCTTCCATGATTTACTCCAACATGCCTCCGGCCTTCTTCCATGCACCGACGCCGCCGGACATGTTTACGACTGGCGAGAGGCCCATCTCCATGGCCACCTTCGCCGCGAGCGCCGATCGTCCGCCGGATGCGCAGTAGAAGACGTAGGTCTTGTCCTGATTGAATTCAGATTTGTGTGCTGGGCTTTCCGGATCAATATGGAATTCCATCATGCCGCGCGACGACGTAACGGCCCCGGCGATGACGCCTGTCTTTGCCTGTTCCGTGCCATCGCGCAGGTCGACAAAGACGTGATCAGGCGAGCCGGCTAGGCTCAATGCCTCCTTGGCGCTGATTTCAGGCACGGTCGCCATCGCCTCTTTCACGATGTCCTCGGAAGTCTTGGTAATGGTCTGCGGCATATTCAGATTCCTTTTAAGTATAGCGTCAGGTCCCTCAGATCAAATCTCAAGGTCGAGGCGGGGCTTCCAGAACGGGCGGAACAGCTCGATCTTGGGACAGCGGTTCATCACCACTTTCAAGCCCGCATCTTGCGCGAGCTTCGCCGCCAGGTCGTCGTAAACATCGATCTGTCCCCAAAGCACTTTCGCACCGATGGCGATGGCCTTTTCTGTAATGCCGTAGAGTTCGTCTTTTGGTCGAAAAACCTCGACCATATCAACAGGGCGGTCAATTTCTTCGAGCGAATGATACACCGGAATGCCGCGGATCTCCGTCAGGTTAGGGTTCGGGTTCACCGGGATCATGTCGTATCCCGTCTCGTGCAACACGCGCAGCACACCATAGCTAAACTTCGTCTTGTCAGCGCTGGCCCCGACCATGGCGATGGTCTTGACTGATTCCAGGATGTCATCAAGGTACTGCTGGTCGTAGTTGTAGAGCTCATCAAGCGCTGCTGCTGGCATGTTAACGTTCCTTGGGTGTTGCTATATCCGCCTTCAGCTCATGCGGCTCCAGCGGGTCGATGAATGGGTTGCGGTAAAGTTTGTCGTGGCTTTCGACGCCAACTTCCAAAGTGCAATCGGTGACGGCGCGTGCGACGCAGAGCAGGACGTAGCCATTGTTGATCTGTCGATTGTTCAGCGCCACTTGGCGGCGCTGGTCAACCTCACCTGCAGTCAGCTTGGCCGCACAGGTGATGCAGCCGCCGTATTTGCAGCCGTAAGGCAGATCCACACCCTGCTCGCGCAGGCAGTCCAGTAACGGGCGGCGGGCCTCGACCTGATAGGTCGCGCCGCCGCAGTTGGCGATCGTTATGGTGCGGGTCGCGTTCACAGCCAGATATCGCTCGTGCAATCGCCGCCGGGATAGCGAGTCTCGTGGCAGCGGCTGGGGCCATTAGGCTCCTTGCCGAAGTCCACGATGAAATCCTCGTTTATCTTCATGCCGCCGTTTTGGACATCGCAGTCGATCATTAGCATGACCCCCCCTTGAGTGCGGATCTCGGGGTAGAACTGGTTGTCCCATGTCGAGAACAGCGAGGTCGTAACATAAAGCCGCGTTCCATCCAGCGAGAGCTGATACATCTGCGGCCCGCCCGCGACCTTGATGCCATTAACCTCGGGTGCCTTGCCCAGCAGACCACCCATGTAGACCTGGCCCGTCAGCACAGGGTTGTGCGGATCGCTGATGTTGTACTGGCGCATGTCGCCGTGCAGCCAGTTATTCAGGTAAAGATACTTGTCGTCCATAGATACGAGGATCGCGCTCATCACCCCCGGTATCGGGATAGGCCATTCGGGGTGCGGCTCGTTCTCGACGTCGATGATCTTTTCCCATTCCCACTTGCCTGCGTCAGACTTCCAGAAATGGATCACATTAGCCGACAGGGCCGCACCGCAAAATCCATGGCTACTTTCAGGGTTATGGTGGAATTTCACTTCCAGGGGCATCAGCCCGTCTTCACCGAGATACATGGTCTCGACCGGTTTGCGCGCCTCGAAATCCCAGATGTGCAGGCGGCGTCCATATTTCAGGTGCCCCACTTCTTCCAGGTCGAACCCCGGCATAAACGTGTTGGGAGCTGCCCATTCGGACGACACCATGACGTTGTGGCGCGGCTGGTACCAGAAATCATAGCTGAACGGAATGTCGCCCATGGTTTCTTCCCACCGGCCCACGATCTCGAAATCCTTGTTGAGTTGCAGGTAGCCACCGGGAGCTTCGCCTTGCGCATCGCCGAGGAACGAAATGATTATCTCAGAGCCTAGACAATGCACAGTGTGGGGGCCACTTAGGTTAGTCTTCGACTTGATCTCGGCCCCATCAATGACCTTGTGCAGGCGCGGCGCGTAGGGGTCAGTGGCCGTGTCGATGACATGGATATTGTTGGACCGCACACCGGGCACCAGCAGGTACTTGCGCGACATGCCCGCGTCGTCATGGCACGACGAACAGGCGTTCCACCCCATGTGGTGAAGCTCGTCCCCGATGCCGGGCATCTCGAGACGGTGGATGACCTGTGAATAGGTCGGGCTTTCGGGGTCCGCATCAACCGTCGCCAAGTAGTCCGGCTTTTGAATGCCGGTGCCCGTGTATATGGCGATCGTGTAAAGCAATTTTTCACGTGGAGCCTTGATGGCTTCGGCCGGGCTTGCATACCCCGGGCCACAACATGCGCCGTCCATCATCACATTCCTCCCTTGCAATAATATGCATTTCTCGTAAATTGATAATTGGATTCTCGCAAGGTAAAAATATGCACCTGGAACGCCTCACTTGTATTCTCGAAATTGTAGGACAGAAGGGCGAGGCAACGGTGGCCGAGATTTGCGCCCATTCAGACCTCCCAAAGCCATCTGCATATAGATTGGTGCAGGACCTCGTTTCCGTCGGCCTGTTGGAACCTGTGGCACGTGGGCGGTTCACAATTGGCACCCGCCTGAAGCAGATGACGCACCGCGATCAGTCCGACCGTGCGCTGCTGGAACTAATTGCGCCAACGTTGAAACAAGCGGCCACCGAATTCGGAGCCGCATTTTTCCTGTCGCGGTTGCGCGGGAAATCCGTGGAAATCATTCATGTCGAGACGCCGGACACCGGTGTGTCCTATCTTCATCCTGGTTTGGGAAAGCGCCCACTGCATGCCTGCTCCTGCTCCAAGGCTGTTGCCGCTTTTTCGCCAGAGTTGTTTTTGACTGGCGAAATGGAAGGCCGGTTGCGTGCATACACTGAATTCACCCTGACAAATGTGCATGATTTGGAAGCGGAATTCGAAACCATTCGCCAGCGCGGTTTTGCGGAATGCGTGGAAGAAATTGAGCGCGGCATGTGCTCGGTTGCGGCTCCGCTTGCGCCAAACGGGCCCGGCGCCACAATGTCCATAGGTGCGACCGGTTCGGTGCGGGTGTTCACACCAGCGTTTCGTGAAAAACTTGGCCCTCAAATCACCAAAATCGCTTACGAAATATCGGCAATCCTTGGCTGGAGTATCGTACAGGATACCAGACAAAAAAGCCTATCCTGACGTCCATTTGGCCTGCATCCCGCGCATAGCGAACCTTGGAGCAGGACGCAGCGCGGAAGCAGCGGTCTTTAGTCCTGTGCATGTCCGCTTTTCTCAATCTCAGATAACACGTATGCAGGTGCGGCGAACTTCCGCTTTCCGCCCTTCACGTCGAAATGTGCATGGTGCAGCATCTGTCACTATCAGCCCAAGCACTAAATCGCTCCGCGATAGGGGCGCTTGCTGCGGGTGTAGGGCTTAACAGGGATTTGTTGCGCGATTCTAGATTTTGGGTGTGTGCTGTTGGTCGAGGTGATTTTGCCTCGATTGACAGAGGATATTCCGATGAACATTCAACAATCGACACCAACGACGCCCCTTCGTGCGCGCATGATTTCCGATATGTCAGGGCGCAATCTCGGCCCTGCATCACAGAGTAGTCACCTGCGCGCCTGTAAGCGTTTTGCGGCTTGGTTAGGGCGCTCGCCAGAGACGGCCACGCCAGACGATGTGAAGTATTTCCAACAACACCTGATCGAGAGCGGCGTCAGCATCTGCACCCGAAACCAAACGATGACAGGGGTCAAGTTTCTGCTCCGCGTGACCCTTCGACGGCATGATCTTGTGGCCGAGATCTTCCATTTGAAGGAACCGGTGAAAGTGCCACTGGTGCTGAGCAAAAAGGAGATTAAACGCATTCTGGCTATGGCTCCGAGCCTGAAGGCGCGCGTGATGTTGTCGCTGGCTTATGGCTGCGGGATGCGTGCGGGCGAGGTCGTGCGGCTCAAAGTTGGTGATATTGATAGCGATCAGGAAATCATCCGCATCGTGCAATCGAAGGGGCGCAAGGATCGCATCGTCATGCTGCCTGTCGATATTTTGAGCCTGCTGCGCGACTGGTGGAAAGAACGGCCGACCGGTCAGGACAAGGATGTTCCTGCACCCGAGCGGGTCCTCTTTCCCAGCTATCGCGGCAAACACCTCTCAGCGCGACAGATATCGCGGCTATTTAAAGAGACCGCGCGGGAAGCCGGGATCACCAAACCGGTCACGCTGCACACGTTGAGGCACAGTTTTGCAACCCATCTGTTGGAGCGCGGCGTCGATATCCGGGTGATCCAAGCCTTGCTCGGGCATTCCAAACTGACAACTACTGCGCGCTATGCCAGCGTTGCCACGGGCATGATTGCGGCAGTGGACAGTCCGCTGGATGATCTGAATGGAGCCAAGCGGAAGAAGGGCAAGCCTAAGCCTTCATAGGCCACCATGCCCAGTCGATCACTGGAGGTCGCGGATATCTTCCGTGACCATGGTGCTGCTTGGCGTGCCGCAAACGCAGGACACATCAGCCTGAACCAGTTCAAAGTCATGAGTGCGATTGAGCGCTGTCGAACCGCGGCGCTTGGCGGTCATGTCGCGCGCTGCGCCGACTGCGCGCATGAGCATATCGCCTACAACTCATGCCGCAACCGTCACTGCCCAAAATGCCAGGCGGGTGCAGCGAAGATATGGCTTGCGGCACGTGAGGCTGAACTGCTGCCTGTGCGGTATTTCCATCTGGTCTTCACCTTGCCAAAGCAGATTGCTGACATCGCATATCAGAACAAACGCGAGATCTATAATCTTCTGATGCGGGCAAGCGCGGACACTGTGGTCAGAATCGCCGCTGATCCTAAACATCTGGGGGCAAAGGTTGGCATAACGTCGGTCCTTCACACTTGGGGCTCGGCGATGACCCACCACCCCCATGTCCATATGATCGTGCCGGGGGGAGGGCTTTCGACAGATGGTTCAAAATGGATCGCCTGCCGCAAGAACTTCTTCCTGTCTGTCCACGTTCTATCCCGCTTGTATCGGCGGCTCATTCTGGAAGGGCTGGCCAAGCTGCATAAGGCCGGGAAACTGCAATTCTTCGGCGATCTCACAAACCTTGCAGATCGAAATGTCTTTGACACTTTCCTGCAACCGCTGCGTAAAATCGAATGGGTGGTCTACGCCAAAGAACCCTTCACCGGGCCAAAAGCGGTGCTGGCATACCTATCGCGCTACACACATCGGATTGCCATTTCAAACAGCCGGTTGATCCGTTTCGATGCGCAAAACGTCACCTTCCGCGCCAAGGACTATCGCCTCAAAGGTGCGGGCCGCCACACGACCATGTCCTTATCCACAAATGAGTTCATTCGCCGGTTCCTGATCCACAAATGAGTTCATTCGCCGGTTCCTGATCCACAAATGAGTTCATTCGCCGGTTCCTGATCCACGTGCTGCCCAGAGGCCAGCACCGCATCCGACATTATGGGTTCTATGGGAATAGCAACCGCACGGCCAATATCGCGCGGATCCGGCAACTGCTGGGGGCCAAAACCCCTCACAAGGAGCACGATAAAGGCAACACCATCAACGATGCAGATGAACCTCCTCGTGTTCTTGCTCTGCCTTGCCCATGTTGTGGCGGGCAGTTGATAATCGTCGACACAATCGCACCAGCCCAACATCCCAGAGCGCCGCC
Organism: Octadecabacter arcticus 238; assembly: GCF_000155735.2. Lineage (GTDB taxonomy): Bacteria > Pseudomonadota > Alphaproteobacteria > Rhodobacterales > Rhodobacteraceae > Octadecabacter > Octadecabacter arcticus. Next base: position 1,387,151 of record NC_020908.1, on the reverse strand, counting down.
AAAAACACAAAGGGCTGCTGCATGACGCGCGCACCGCACATCACGAACGACACCCTCGGCCGCTCGCTATATCTCCTGCGAACCAATCGGCATGCTTTGATCAAGCGATCAGCGTGGCAAAACATGGTGACGCCGACAAAATACCGTGAGTTTCAACCAACAGCAGGCAAAACCGGCGCTGCGCTTAACTCAATGCGCCCCGCCAAACTGGCCTGTCAGCTCCGGGCGAAAACACACGCATTGCGCAAATCCCCATAGCAACAATCGATCCACCCAGACCAACCCCGCGATTTCCCGCTTGAGCGCTTCTCCGACGCCAGGCAATGTTCCGCGTCACCCAAACCTCGCGCGTGGCGTCCGAGAAACCTACACCAGAGCGGACTTTCACCGCTACTTCCCGATGCTGCGGTGCGGCCCGTCTTTGCGGCCATTCGTGCAGAGCGCAGCATTTTGTCGGCTGGAACATCGATTAGCGAGATAAAGACGACGTTCGCCAAGGCATCGAACCCGTTGAGATTATAGGGCTAGATCGCCGAAATGGTGCTCGGATCGTGGCCCATGTCATGCCGAATCGAGGCACTGACGGCTTGGGAACACGCCAAGGTCTCAGTAGTCACTGCGTGAGTAACGGCCACAAAACCTATCCAGTTGGAGAGACCCTCCCTGCATGCACCTTCCAATTTGACACTTCGGTGGACGGTGAAGCTGAGCCTCGGTAGGGTCGTTGAGTGAGCGAAGAAAGTAACAATATGAAACGTGTCGGACTCGCGCCCGCAGCGGCCACCATGGCCAGTATCTTCTTTGGTGCCTCGGTAGTTGCGACGAAGTACGTGATAGATCAGACGACTCCCGTGCAGTTGGCTTTCCTCCGTTACCTGATAGGATCACTCTGCTTGACCCCATTCCTGATCTGGCCAAAGCGGGTCAACATTCCTTGGCGTGACGTGCTGCCGATCATGGGTCTCGGCATTGTGTTCTTCGGCATATTCCCTTGGACATTCAGCGCGGCACTACAGCATATTCCGGCCTCCCGCGGCGCGGTAGTGCTGGCGACAATGCCACTTCTCACTTTAGGCATTGCCAGCGCAGTTGGTTATGAAAAGATCACCCGCACACTCCTTTTCGGCGTAGCCCTGACACACTTAGGGGTCGCTATAGCGCTTGGCGCCAGCGTTCAAACCGGCTTGTCCACAAGCTGGTTAGGATACTTTCTGATGTTTCTGACCGCCCTGTGTGGCGCGATATTTTCCGTTTTCTCCAAACCTTACCTCAAGCGTCATCCCACACTTCATGTGACCGCTTTATCAATTCTCGCGGGAACACTGTTTCTGGCACCAGCGGCGATCTGGCAGATCTCTGGCACGGGGCTGCCGGAAATCAACGAATCCGGATGGATGGCCGTCGTGTTTATCGGGACCATCGGCGGTGGCATCGGCTTTTTCTTGTGGATTTGGGCACTGGAACGGTCGTCACCGACGAGAGTTGCCGTCTTTGTGACCCTCAATCCCCTCGCGGCAACGGCACTTGCAGCGCTTTTGCTTTCTGAAACGATAACAGTCAGTTTCACCATCGGATTGTCCTGCGTCTTGTTGGGCATCATACTGGCGAACCGACGCAAACCCGTTCTAACAACTCACTCCCCCTCTAACGACATGGAGAATGTATCGTGAAAGTTCTCGGCTCAACCTATCTACCCATTATGCAAAGGCTCGCGGAAAAGATTTCTGAGACAGCGGAGCTGCGCGCCTTCGATGAAACGGTTCCGTTCGCCGACCAGCTTGGCGACATCGATGTCTTGATGCTCGGCCACCAGAAAGTCACCGCCGCCGATCTCGATCGCGCGCCGCGGTTGCGGCTCATCCATCAGCACGGGCGCGGCACTGACAGCCTAGATCTTGCTGCTGCGACCGAACGGGGCATCGTTGTTGCGAACGTGCCAGGCGGAAACAGCGTAGCTGTTGCCGAGCACTGCCTTGCTTTGATGTTATTTCAGGCGAAGCAGTTGGGTCTCACAGAGGCATTCATTGAGCGGCGCATCGTAGGCGCACCCTCAGGACTTGAGATCAAGGGCAAGTCCCTTCTGATTGTTGGATTAGGGGCAGCTGGCAGCGAACTCGCACGGATGGCTCGGGCCTTGGGAATGCGGGTGCTGGCAACAAAGCGGCGACCAGATCCAGCGCAAGCCGTTGACGTCGACGTCCTCCGGGGCTCTGGAGAATTACACAGCCTCCTGCCAGAGGGGGATTTCGTCGTCGTTCTCGCCGCCCTGACGAATGAAACGCGCGGCCTGATCGGGGCCCAAGAATTGAACCTGATGAAACCGACAGCGTTCTTGGTCAATGCAGGTCGAGGCGCCCTAGTCGACTACGATGCGCTTCGCGAGGCACTCGAAATGGAGCGCATCGCGGGTGCGGCCTTCGATACATTCTGGGCCGAGCCAGCTGACCCGAAAGATCCAATTCTGGGCATGTCAGGGTTCTTGCTAACACCGCACGTGGCCGGTTTCAGCGACGAGGCGATCGAACATGTCACCGGCATTATTGCTCAAAATATCAGCAGCCTCTCCACGAATGGCCCAATTCTCAATGTTGTTAATGAGGGAACCTGATGCGTTTGCACTGGGTTTCCAACGACGTCAAATACTGCCCGGTTTTGCCGTCGCGCCGCGTGCCACGTTCGCTACACGGCGTCAGTGCTTCAAATACGACATCATTGACGAACAAGGGCTCAGACCTACCGTTCGCAGTGCAGCGTGTCCATCAAGATCGGCTGACGACCGTCCGACGTGAACGGCCCAAAGCACCGCGTTGAGGTATACGAATTCTACTTACGCAATCACCTCAAAGCTTGAGTTCTCAGCGGTGCTTATCCGCGAAGAATGTATCAAAAGCGATGCCGCGTTTACTGAGTGCAACTTTCTCAGGGGTGGGCACTGGTTGCAATTTTGTTGGCAAAGTCGTGATTTTTATCACGATGTCCTGCCTCATCTTCACGGATCACTATAACGACGTCTCGCAGACGGGCGTCATCGGGTAGGTTCCAGTATTTCTTTGCTATTTCTGGCGTGGGGACATTTTTAACCGTCCCAGCATCAATTTTTTCATGATACTGTGTGTAGCTGATTACCGCCTCCTCCTCCAGATAACCGACGACGCGATGTGCGACGCGCGGAGCAAGCAAATAAAGGAAAAAAGTAACTCCCAAGGACCCCATCGGATATCGGGTTTTGTGTTGCCCTTGCGACGTTAGAGCCGAGCGATGATCTGTTGTGGTGATAGGGTGAGTGTTTCGAGGATATTGCCCCCGTGTTTTCTGACCGTCGAGATGACGGATTTGATGTCAGCGAAGACCTGCGCGCCCTCGAGGGTGCGGAAAGTTCCCGAGATTTTCATGCGCAACTTCATCATGCGCAGGTCCCGTTCGGCCTGATTGTTGGTGAAGGGAACTGTGAAGTCCGTAAGGAACCTTAGGACGTCATCACGGTAGTCGCGCAAGCGGACCAGAAGGTTATGGCCTGGCCGCCTGGCTTTTCGGCCTCGCGCACCAGTGCGTCTAGCCAGTGGGTCTTGTCGCTCATGGAAGGCGAGGCCCTCGGTGAGGATCGCCATGTATTTGGTGAGGATGCCGTGGTGAACCGACGTGGGGAGTTCGGTCTCGCCTCGCCCCTGAGCCGCGCACTTGAGCTGATTGGCGCTGTTGAGCAGCACGCTCATCGCGCACGCCCACGGCTCCTTTTCGATTTCTTCGATGGCCTTGAGTTCCCGTAAATGATGCGCCCCGCACAGGGCGTGCGCGTCCACCCCACTCATATGGGCGTAATAGGACTTCCAGTGGTCATGAACAATTGTCCCGCCGGTCAGGAAGGATGGAACAGCACCGCGCTTGGCGCTGATGCGATAATGCGTGAAGGCGAGATCGCTGATTGAGTGCAGCCAGTGCAGCTTACCATCAACACGAAGTCCGGTCTCATCCAGATGCCGAACGCCGCCTTCATTGAGCCGGGCCAGAATGTGTTCGACGACGCCACCCAAGGTACGCGCTGTGCCGTTCACCCAGTTGGTCACGCTGGCCGCGCATAGGCTGGTGGCACCAAACAAATCACGCAGGAGTTGGCAGACCCGATCCTCGGGGATCAGCTGCTGAACATTGCAGGAGACCGCCGCCGCCCGAATGCGCTTACCGTATTGCACGTGTGCATTCACGCCATCGGGAAAGGTGGCTGTCGTCGTGGCTCGGCAATAGCCACAACAATAAATCGCTGCCTGATGCTCTGTGACCTCCAGACGCGGCACCGGTATGTCATAAACCTGACGCCTCTCCACCGCCTTGATCATCCCAGCCGTCAAGCCATGCTGACAGGTGCCACAGGCCTCCGGAACGTGTCAACGACTTTGAGACAGTGGCTTTTGGACTTTAGGCTTGGGTTTTCTTCGGTTGGTTTTGGTGGGTTGATCCAGACGGCGGTCGGGATTTGAGGCGGTTTTGGTGGTTTGTGTACGAAGCGTTCGGGCGTGGCGAGGAATGCCGCGTCTAGTGTTGCTTGTCGCGCGGTGTAGATTTCTTGGGCCTGCCCAAAATGGATTTGGTCGGGCGTCATCAGACCAATCCCGGCGTGATGATGGTCTTGGTTATACCATGCAAAGAACCTGCGGCAGAATGCGCGAGCCTGCTCGATGGTTTCAAAGTTCTTGGGGAACTCTGGCTGATATTTCAGTGTTTTGAAGTGGGCTTCGGAGAACGGGTTGTCGTTTGAGGTGTGGGGCCGACTGTGGAACTTGAGCACACCAAGATCAACCAGCATCAGGGCTGTCGTCTTTGCCTTCATGGGCCCACCGCGATCTGCATGCAATGTCAGCTGATCGCGTGGAACCTCGTGTTTTTCCATCGCGTCGATGAACAGCTCTTTGAACTGGCTGGCGCTCTCCGCGTGCTCGACGCGCCAGCCAACAACGCGGCGGCTGAAGATGTCGAGGATGACATAGAGATAGAAGTAGGACCATTTCACCGGGCCCCTCAGCTTGGTGATGTCCCAAGACCAGACCTGATTGGGGGCTTCAGCTAGAAGTTCAGGCTTTTGATAGACGGGATGTGTGCGCTGTCGGCGGCGTTCGCCAACTTCGCCCTGCGCGGCCAATATCCGATACATCGTGCGGATTGAACACAGATAGGTGCCTTCATCCAGCAAGGTGGCAAAGACCTCTGTGGGCGTCTGATCCGCAAAGCGGGGTTCGCGCAGGTGGTGCAATACCTGGTCTCTTTCCCTTTCCGGCAGAGCCCGCGAAGACGCTGCGCGCGGTGGGCGTGTGCGTGGTGGTGCCGTCAGCGCCGCACGCTGTCGAAGAACGCTCGCGTGCGATAATGATAGCGCGGCGCAGACAGCCGAGGTCAAGCCGCTGCCGGTGGGCAATGCAATCGCGACGGCCATCATGATTTGCCGCTGCGCTCTTGCGTCTGCTCCATCTCGTCCAGAAGTCCCGCCACTTTTTTTTGGATGGCAATGATGGCTTCCGCCTGATCCAGACGGCGCCGCAAGGCTGTCACCTCACGGTTGGCCTTGGCCAGCTCAGCTTGCAATGGATTGGCAGGTGCCTTTTGTGGGCCACGGCGCATTGGCTGCAATGCACCCAATGTGCCGGCCGCCCGCGCACGGCGCCAATCGGTCAGTGCAGAGGAATAAAGCCCCTCCCGCCGTAGAATGGCGGAAACCCCGCCAGTGTCTGCCACTTGGTCCGTCTCATCCAGAATGCGCAGTTTGTATTTGGCTGTGAAGTTGCGTCGCTTCGGGATGCTCGTCAGTTCCGCTGTGGGAGCCAACGGCGCATTAACAACGCGGGGAGGCGACGTCGGGGCCAAAACGGCTCCAGATCCAGCATCTGGCGAAAGTGGTGATTGTGAAGGCATAACCATGGGTTCGTTCTCCTACGCCCTCAAGTGTAAACTTTAGCCAGTCAATTGTCTCACGCTTATTGGCACGGAGGGCTCAGCCTCATGTCGCTCCACAAAGTCAGGCGTTGCTGTCTGACGTAGGGTGTCGCCTCGGTGGCTAACTTGGCCACCACTTTTCTTACCGGACTTACCACGCAGGCTACGCGGTACCGGCTTCTTCAACCCATCACTCGAAGGCGGCTTGCTGCTATTACTGCTGTTCTTGGCTAACTGACGCCGCAGATCCGCATTCTCTTGCGCCATGCTCGCCAACGCGGCTTCCAACTCGGCGATCCTGCGCAGAGCCGTGGCAAGGAGTTGTTCAAGAGCAGTAACTTGGTCCATTCCACCAATGATTCAGAGAAATCGTCACAGCGCCACGAAATTCAGACCACAACAGAAAATTCATGCGCCTAATGGCCAAGGAGACTCACATCAAAACTGACAAAAACCCGTTATCGGCTGGGGTGCTTGGGAGTTACGGAAAAATAGAAATTATAGAAGATCAACTGAGTGGCCGTTATCAGAAACCGCTCAAAGCGTGATGGTTGGGCAATCTGAATGAACGTCATCAAGTGCATACGCTCGTTGTCAGCTTCCTCAATTAACTCCCTGATCCAACCTTGGTCGTCGCGGATGTGGCGTACCCTCCGTGCCAATAAGCGTGAGACAATTGACTGGCTAAAGTTTACACTTGAGGGCGTAGGAGAAGAACCATGGTTATGCCTTCACAATCACCACTTTCGCCAGATGCTGGATCTGGAGCCGTTTTGGCCCCAACGTCGCCTCCCCGCGTTGTTAATGCGCCGTTGGCTCCCACAGCGGAACTGACGAGCATCCCGAAGCGACGCAACTTCACAGCCAAATACAAACTGCGCATTCTGGATGAGACGGACCAAGTGGCAGACACTGGCGGGGTTTCCGCCATTCTACGGCGGGAGGGGCTTTATTCCTCTGCACTGACCGATTGGCGCCGTGCGCGGGCGGCCGGCACATTGGGTGCATTGCAGCCAATGCGCCGTGGCCCACAAAAGGCACCTGCCAATCCATTGCAAGCTGAGCTGGCTAAGGCCAACCGTGAGGTGACAGCCTTGCGGCGCCGTCTGGATCAGGCGGAAGCCATCATTGCCATCCAAAAAAAAGTGGCGGGACTTCTGGACGAGATGGAGCAGACGCAAGAGCGCAGCGGCAAATCATGATGGCCGTCGCGATTGCATTGCCCACCGGCAGCGGCTTGACCTCGGCTGTCTGCGCCGCGCTATCATTATCGCGCGCGAGCGTTCTTCGACAGCGTGCGGCGCTGACGGCACCACCACGCACACGCCCACCGCGCGCAGCGTCTTCGCGGGCTCTGCCGGAAAGGGAAAGAGACCAGGTATTGCACCACCTGCGCGAACCCCGCTTTGCGGATCAGACGCCCACAGAGGTCTTTGCCACCTTGCTGGATGAAGGCACCTATCTGTGTTCAATCCGCACGATGTATCGGATATTGGCCGCGCAGGGCGAAGTTGGCGAACGCCGCCGACAGCGCACACATCCCGTCTATCAAAAGCCTGAACTTCTAGCTGAAGCCCCCAATCAGGTCTGGTCTTGGGACATCACCAAGCTGAGGGGCCCGGTGAAATGGTCCTACTTCTATCTCTATGTCATCCTCGACATCTTCAGCCGCCGCGTTGTTGGCTGGCGCGTCGAGCACGCGGAGAGCGCCAGCCAGTTCAAAGAGCTGTTCATCGACGCGATGGAAAAACACGAGGTTCCACGCGATCAGCTGACATTGCATGCAGATCGCGGTGGGCCCATGAAGGCAAAGACGACAGCCCTGATGCTGGTTGATCTTGGTGTGCTCAAGTCCCACAGTCGGCCCCACACCTCAAACGACAACCCGTTCTCCGAAGCCCACTTCAAAACACTGAAATATCAGCCAGAGTTCCCCAAGAACTTTGAAACCATCGAGCAGGCTCGCGCATTCTGCCGCAGGTTCTTTGCATGGTATAACCAAGACCATCATCACGCCGGGATTGGTCTGATGACGCCCGACCAAATCCATTTTGGGCAGGCCCAAGAAATCTACACCGCGCGACAAGCAACACTAGACGCGGCATTCCTCGCCACGCCCGAACGCTTCGTACACAAACCACCAAAACCGCCTCAAATCCCGACCGCCGTCTGGATCAACCCACCAAAACCAACCGAAGAAACCCAAGCCTAAAGTCCAAAAGCCACTGTCTCAAAGTCGTTGACACGTTCCGTAGTGCCTTAAGATGCTGGAGCAAACCACCAACCATACCAGGCACCGCAGCAACTGTTTCCAGCACAACAGCGCGGTGGCCATAGCGGTCGGAAAAGAATTTGTCGGCAAAAACGCGCATGAATTTAACTAGACGCAGGGCTATACGATCCCTGAAATCTTGCGGCGTGTGATGATGAAGATTTTCAGTGGCTAGTTCAGCAGTAAACGAAACGTCGTTTTTCATCGTCCGTGCTCCTTTTTCTGAAAGACATATATGTATCGCCGCTGAAAAATCATGGCCTGCAACCTGCGACATTTTTTCTTTTCAACATATTACGTTAATGGTGGTGGATGGCAGCTTCTAGCTGGAAAGCCGCCTTAGCCGCCTCTGGTCACGACCGCATCGGAGGTCCGCAATCCGCCGGTCTGTCTTTTGACACGAACGGCCAACAGTCGACATCTACCGCTGAAAAAGGGCCGCTTGGTCGCGATGACCCATGATTACAAGCGCCACGGCACGACTACGCTCTTCGCCGCGCTGGAAGTGAAATGGGGCACGGTCATCGGCGATTGAACGACTACCGGCTGTTGTCGGTAAGTTCATTCAATACTGATAGATCTGCCTCCATTTGCCCCTCAGCCTTCCGAATAAATTGTTCGGCTGGCATCCCAGACGGGATTGGCGATGAATATAAAACAGTGACTTTCCCGCTACGTTTGCTCTGTGGGCTCGGTCCCCAGAATTTCCCCGCGTTCACCAATACGGGCAGAACGGGCGTTCCCAGCTTTGCATAAAGTAGTTCAATCCCCCGCTTGAATCTGATTGGCTCTCGCCCATCCATTCGTGTCCCCTCTGGGAAAATGAGAACGGAGCGGCCACAGGCTAGCGCTTCACGGCTCTGGTTTAGCATAGCCTTCAGTGCCTTGGACCCGCTCTCGCGATCAATGATGATCATCGGTGATTTTCTCATATACCAACCGATAATCGGAATCCGCAGAAGTTCCTGCTTCGCGATAATCGCTACGTCCGGGAAGAGAACGATAAACGCGAGAGTTTCCCAGGTGGACTGATGATTGCATACAATGAGACAGGGTTCTGTCGGGATCAGGTCGCGACCCTTCTCGACATAATTCAGCCCAACAATATGCTTCAGCCCGAATAGGACCCCGTGCACCCACAGGCGGGTTGCGGACCTAATTGCCATTGGCGGAGACCCAAACAACCATAAGACTGGCACGCCCAAAGCGAAACAAGCGGTCCAGAAAGCAAGAAACCCGTCGAACAGGTGCGATTTCACTTTGATCTGATGCATAGCATCCCTGGTTTTCATCTGGTAAAAAGTGAGTTCAACCCGTTCTGTGATAATTCGCAGATGGGCGCTGCGATCGCAGCAAGGTCAATGAGCGTGCTCGGTGTCCACTCCCAGAGTATAAGCTTTAACTTCATTATGAGCAGTTTCGCAACTACATTAGTGAACCAGACCGGGTTTACCGGAGACGGTTTAGTTCCTATTCTGCAGTCAGAGTAACAGTGTTCAGGCTCTCATAGAAGTTCCTTTCTGCTTGTGCTGGAGCGATGTATCCGATGGGTCCAAAACGGCGTTCGTGATTGAACCAGTGAACCCAATCGAGCGTTGCAAGTTCGAGGTTTTTTTGCCTTGCCACGGGCCCTCATGCTCGATGACCTCAGCCTTGTAGAGACCGTTGATTGTCTCGGCCATCGCGTTGTCGTAGCTGTCACCAACGCTGCCAACTGACGGATCGATTTTGGCTTCTTCAAGGCGCTCTGTGTATTTGGTCGACAAGTATTGAACGCCTCTGTCGCTATGATGAATAAGGGTCTTTGGATCTGGTTGACGCGCAGCTAGCGCTTGATCCAGAGCATCGAGCACCATCTGGGCATTGGGAGAGGAAGAGACCTTCCAGCCAACGATGTAGCGCGCGAAGACATCAATGATGAACGCGACATATACAAAGCCGACGGCGGTTCTGACGTAGGTAAAGTCAGCAACCCACAAGATGTTTGGTGCTGGTGCCTTGAACTTTCGGTTCACCTTGTCTTCAGGGCACGGCAAGGCAGAGTTACTCTTCGTGGTTGTCACATCACCGCGTGTAATTCCCTGTATTCCCATGCTTTTCATGAGGCGAACAACCGTGCAACGGGCGACTACAGTGCCCTCGTCGAGCAAGTCATGCCAGATTTTCACGGCCCCATATCGCTTCCTGCTCTTCTCCCAGTAGATGTGGATCTTGGTCATTAAGAAGGTATCGCGCTTTGCGCGGGCAGAGGCCTTCTCAGGATCAAGCTCAATCGATTTGTGGTGGTAATATGTGGATGGCGCGATCGGCAAAACCTTGCAAATCGCCTCGACGCCAAGATGCTCACGATGGTCGTCTATGAACATGGTCATCTCTTCCATAGGCGGTCGAGGTCCGCCGCCGCGAAAAAAGCTGACGCCTTACGAAGAATGTCATTGGCCTGGCGCAGCTCACGGATCTCGCGCTGAAGCTCTTTCATCTGCGCGCGCTCAGACTGTGTCAAACCTTCCCGATCACCGGTTTCAACCGCCTGCTTATTGACCCAGTCCCGAAGCGTTTCGGGGCTACATCCTATCTTCTTCGAAATCGATCTGAAGCACTCAGATCGCGTCCGATAATCCGCTTCATTCTCAAGCACCAAACGCACTGCGCGCGCCCGCACTTCTGTCGAAAAACGGTTCCCTGAATTTCCTTTTGTCATGACTTACCTTCCAAGCTTTATGCTCTCCAGTAAACTCGGTCTGGTTCATTAGGCCTGATTGTCCGCTACCCAGTCATTGCCGTGAAGGAAATGCTGCGGCGTGCAAGAACGGCTGGTCTGGTGAAGCGGCGCTCCCTCCGTGCCAATAAGCGTGAGACAATTGACTGGCTAAAGTTTACACTTGAGTGCGTAGGAGAACGAACCCATGGTTATGCCTTCACAATCACCACTTTCGCCAGATGCTGGATCTGGAGCCGTTTTGGCCCCGACGTCGCCTCCCCGCGTTGTTAATGCGCCGTTGGCTCCCACAGCGGAACTGACGAGCATCCCGAAGCGACGCAACTTCACAGCCAAATACAAACTGCGCATTCTGGATGAGACGGACCAAGTGGCAGACACTGGCGGGGTTTCCGCCATTCTACGGCGGGAGGGGCTTTATTCCTCTGCACTGACCGATTGGCGCCGTGCGCGGGCGGCCGGCACATTGGGTGCATTGCAGCCAATGCGCCGTGGCCCACAAAAGGCACCTGCCAATCCATTGCAAGCTGAGCTGGCCAAGGCCAACCGTGAGGTGACAGCCTTGCGGCGCCGTCTGGATCAGGCGGAAGCCATCATTGCCATCCAAAAAAAAGTGGCGGGACTTCTGGACGAGATGGAGCAGACGCAAGAGCGCAGCGGCAAATCAGAGTTATTGTCAAATCTGGTGTTTGAGTATTGTTGGTCATGCGGTGATCTGGTCGGGGTTTGTGGTTTCGATTCCGTCTTTGAACGTGACGCCTGTGATGACTTTTGCGAGGTAGTCAAAGCCGCGTAGCTTCCTCCAATTTTGCTCAGCACATTGCCCCAGTTTGAACATCATGTGCAGCATGCCATCGCGTGACAGGCAGCCCTTTGAACGCTTGGTACGATGCCGGATCGTCGCGAAGGCCGATTCAATTGGATTGCTAGTGCGGATGCTTTGCCAATGCTGCGCCGGGAAGTCGAAGAATGCCATGAGTTCCTCACGATCTTTTTGCAGGCATAGTGTGGCCTTGGGGTATTTGGGTTCGTAGGTTTTGATGAACAGATCGAACGCCTTTTCTGCATCGACTTTGGTCTCGGCCTGCCAGATGTCGTGCAGCGCGGCCTTGGCTTTTGGCTGAGACAGCTTGGGTAAACAATTGAGCACGTTCATCGTTTTGTGTTGCCAACAGCGTTGATGGCGGGTCTCAGGATAGACTTCGTCCATGGCCGCCCAAAACCCCATGGCACCGTCCCCGATGGCCAGTTTGGGCGCATTCATGCCTCGGCTTTTGAGGTTAAGCAGAACCTCGCGCCAGCTCTGCGTGGACTCGCGCACCCCATCCTCAATTGCCAGAAATCGCTTCTTGCCACGGGCAGTTACCCCAATAATAACAAGGGCACAGAGCTTGTCATCCTCGCCCCGAAGGCCGCTGTGAACGCCGTCGGCCCAGATATAGACGTGGGCTCGTCATCTAACTCAGCGCCTTTCCAAGCCTCGTATTCATTGGCCCAATCGCGTTTTAAACGCGAAACCGTATTAGCCGACAAGCCAACGGCATCTGGGCCCAGAAGAACCTTGAGGGCGGGAGCCATCTCGCCGCTGGAGATCCCTTTGAGGTAAAGCCATGGCAAGGCCGCTTCCAGCGTCTTCGTGCGGCGCACATAGGGCGGCACCAGGGCAGACCGGAATGTCACCGGTGTGCCGTCCTTGGACCGAACCTTTGGAATGCGCACGCTCACAGGGCCAATGCCCGTTTGAAACGGGCGGGCCGGATGATGTCCATTACGCACGACTGCCGCGTGACCGGCATCGGTGCGTAAGCCGGTAAATTGCGCCAAATAACTGACAAGCTCAGCCTCAACTGCTGTCGCGATCAATTGTTGTGCTCCCGTTTTCAGCAACTCCGTCAACGCGTCCGTCATCTTGAATAAGTTCAGATAGATGTGAGACAAAATTTTGTTGCCAAGATTTAGGCGACCTCGGAGACTGAGAATTGAAAGAAACCAGCTCACGAGGCCAATATGCAAATCATCGGACTGCACAAGAACGTTTATAAACTTTATGCTTGGGCGCGGACACAAGAATGTTTGGACGTGTACCGTATCAAATACGAAGGTCAGGTTCGGCAATGGGACGACTTACGTACAGAGGGCGTTTCTCTATCAAAGTGCGCTGAATTCGTCGGCATCTCGCGCGCGACATATTACCGTCACAAGCGTATTTTGAAGGATTTGGCGCAGGCAATCATACCGCCTTCAAAGGCTCCCAAACGCTGCAACAAGTCACAGTGGGGCGAGGCAGAAAAGCAATTGGTGCTTGAGGCCCGCCGCGACAATGAAACCTACGGTAAGGAGAAAATAGGGGCCATCTTGCGTCGCGACAAAAAGCAAACCATGAGCGATAGCACCGTGGGGCGCATTTTGAGCTTTCTAAGGAAAAAAGGCCTGATCACACGATCAAGATCTGCGCCCCAAAAGCGCAAGCGTAATTTTTCCAAGGGGCATGCCAAGGGATGGAAATATAGGGATTACAAAGATATTGTGGTTGGCGAGCGTGTGCAGATCGATCATATGACTGCCACGAAGAACGGCGTCACGTGCAAACACTTTCAAGCCTGGGAGAGGTGTAGCAAGCATATCCACGCGCAAGTTTATTCGAATGCCACGGCACGCTCTGCCAAACGGTTTTTGCAAGAACTCGTGGAAATAGCTCCCTATAAGATCATCTCAATTCAAGTCGATGGCGGGTCTGAGTTTATGGCCGATTTTGAGACAGCGTGCGAACAGATGGAGATCCCGCTCATTGTGCTGCCGCCAGCAAGGCCAAAATACAACGGTGGTGTCGAGCGCGGTAACCGCACCTTCCGCGAAGAGTTCTATGCATGTCGTGATCTCATTGCCGACAGCATAGGAGCGATGCGGTTTGAACTTCGAAAAGCCGTCGATAAATACAACACATTCAGGCCTCATCATGCCTTGAAAGGCAAGACACCAATGGAGTATATTCGAATCACTCAGGCCAAAGTCGTGTGAGTCTTAAAACACCTGAACCTATACAATCTCGTCTCGACGCGCAAAATCAACAATGTTAGTAGTTCCCATGGTGGTGTATCTCCTTTGGTTGGGCTGCTGTCTTCCAACAACAATTCAACCAGATACGCCGCCAACCTTCAAACCACTCAAACACCAGATTCAGTCATAGCTCGGCAAATCATGATGGCCGTCGCGATTGCATTGCCCACCGGCAGCGGCTTGACCTCGGCTGTCTGCGCCGCGCTATCATTATCGCGCGCGAGCGTTCTTCGACAGCGTGCGGCGCTGACGGCACCACCACGCACACGCCCACCGCGCGCAGCGTCTTCGCGGGCTCTGCCGGAAAGGGAAAGAGACCAGGTATTGCACCACCTGCGCGAACCCCGCTTTGCGGATCAGACGCCCACAGAGGTCTTTGCCACCTTGCTGGATGAAGGCACCTATCTGTGTTCAATCCGCACGATGTATCGGATATTGGCCGCGCAGGGCGAAGTTGGCGAACGCCGCCGACAGCGCACACATCCCGTCTATCAAAAGCCTAAACTTCTAGCTGAAGCCCCCAATCAGGTCTGGTCTTGGGACATCACCAAGCTGAGGGGCCCGGTGAAATGGTCCTACTTCTATCTCTATGTCATCCTCGACATCTTCAGCCGCCGCGTTGTTGGCTGGCGCGTCGAGCACGCGGAGAGCGCCAGCCAGTTCAAAGAGCTGTTCATCGACGCGATGGAAAAACACGAGGTTCCACGCGATCAGCTGACATTGCATGCAGATCGCGGTGGGCCCATGAAGGCAAAGACGACAGCCCTGATGCTGGTTGATCTTGGTGTGCTCAAGTCCCACAGTCGGCCCCACACCTCAAACGACAACCCGTTCTCCGAAGCCCACTTCAAAACACTGAAATATCAGCCAGAGTTCCCCAAGAACTTTGAAACCATCGAGCAGGCTCGCGCATTCTGCCGCAGGTTCTTTGCATGGTATAACCAAGACCATCATCACGCCGGGATTGGTCTGATGACGCCCGACCAAATCCATTTTGGGCAGGCCCAAGAAATCTACACCGCGCGACAAGCAACACTAGACGCGGCATTCCTCGCCACGCCCGAACGCTTCGTACACAAACCACCAAAACCGCCTCAAATCCCGACCGCCGTCTGGATCAACCCACCAAAACCAACCGAAGAAACCCAAGCCTAAAGTCCAAAAGCCACTGTCTCAAAGTCGTTGACACGTTCCGGTTCTTGCTGTTCCAGCTCAACCACCTGTAGTGAACATAGTAGTGACAACGGTAGTGACAGATTCCCATAACTGCAAGGATATCTATTAAAATAGAGGATACAATGGTGGGTCGTGAGAGGCTCGAACTCCCGACATCTTCGGTGTAAACGAAGCGCTCTACCAACTGAGCTAACGACCCGGTGTGGCAGCGTTTAGCGTCCCTTTTCGCGACGCGCAAGCCCAACAACACCTAGGTGAGCAAGTTTTGCACACCACCCTTTAAATGATACACACAACCCTGCCCGCCGTGGATGCTCGGGTTGCTCAACGCGTCCGGCCCCACAACGATTTCACGAATCACGCGGCTGGTGATCCCGTGGGTGATCAAGACAGCGGGCCCGCTCAAATCCGTCAAAAATGCCAGACACCGCGCGGACAGAACGGCGATGCCCTCGCCATTCGGGGCCATTTCGTATTGCGCCATATAGGGATCATTGCCCGTCCCCTGTGGCAGCTCATCACGCAACCGGCCCGCCCAATCACCGACGCCAATCTCACGCAGACGTATATCGGTGTGCACCGCCTCGGCGATCTGCGCACAAGCGATCCCCGCCGTCTGCACCGTGCGCCCCGACGGGCTGCACAGATAGGCAAACCCGTCCAATTGGCGGCCCCTTAGGATTGCACCTTGGCGCGCAGCATCCGCCTCGCCCTTGAGGGTCAGTGGCGAATTCAGCCAGCCCTGCATGCGGTTTTCTGCATTCCACGTCGTCTCGCCGTGGCGCAGGATATAGAGTTCGGGATATGTCATGCAGCGTGCATATTGCGCGCATCCCGATTTGCAAAGCCAAATTGGATGCCCACCATCGCAATCCAATACCCATACGCCGAACCACCACAATAAATCCGTTGCACCGAATCGCGTAACACCTCATAGCGGCCTAGCATCTCTCGCCCGCGGGAGAGACCGGATTAAAATCCGGCGCCGAAGGAGCAACGACCCGGAAACTCTCAGGCAAACGGACCGCGGAGCGTAAGCAATCTGGAGAGCGGCGTTAAAAAGCGCCCACCGAAGGAGACGTCACCGTAAAACCCCGTACCTCGGGGACGTGGCAAAACTCTCAGGTCCAAAGACAGATGGGTTCACCGCTGGCATCCGCCAGTCCGCAACTGAACCGTTTTTAAGGACCATTCTGATGAAATCAATCGCAGTTATCGGTGCCGGAATTACCGGAATCACCACCGCCTATGCCCTGCTTGAACGTGGCTTTGACGTCACCGTGTTTGACCGCAACCGTTACGCGGCGATGGAAACATCTTTCGCCAACGGCGGACAGCTCAGCGCCTCAAACGCCGAAGTTTGGACCCAGTGGTCCACGATCATCAAGGGCATCAAATGGATGGCATCGCGCAACGCGCCGCTGCTTGTGAACCCCAAACCATCTTGGCACAAATACAGCTGGATGGCGGAATTCATGTCCAACATCCCCAACTATCGCAAAAACACCATCGAATCCGTGCGCCTCGCGATTGACGCGCGCCAACACCTGATGGGGCATGCCGAAAAAGAGGGTTTCAAATTCGACTGTGAACACCGTGGCATCCTGCACGTCTACAACTGCAAAGCCGACTTTGATGGTGCCGCCAAGGTCAACGACATGCTGGCCGAAGGTGGCCTTGAACGCCACGCCGTCACGCCAGAAGAAATGAAGGTCATCGAACCCGCGCTAAAGGGCGATCTTTATGGCGGCTACTTCACCGAAAGCGATTTTACCGGCGACATTCACAGTTATGCCAAGGGTCTCGGCGATGCCTGCAAAAAGCGCGGCGTTGTCTTCAAATACGGCCGCGACGTCGAAACCTTGACGACCCGCAAAAGTGGCGGCGTTGACGTCGGCTGGACCAACACAGAAAACAGCAACGTGTCCGACCATTTTGACGGCATCGTCATCTGTGCCGGTGTGCGCAGCCGCGCGCTTGCAGCGCAGGTCGGGGATCGCGTTAATATCTACCCCGTCAAAGGCTATTCCATCACCGTGCAGCTGGACGACGATGAAAGCTGCGCGGCGACCCCGTGGGTGTCCCTGCTCGATGACAAAGCCAAGATTGTGACCTCACGCCTTGGTAAAAACCGCTTCCGCGTTGCTGGAACGGCGGAATTTAATGGCTACAACAAAGACATCCGCGATGACCGGATTGCACCGCTCACAAAATGGGTAGAAAACCTGTTTCCAGACGTCAGCACCGAACACGCTATTCCTTGGGCAGGCCTGCGCCCGATGATGCCTAACATGATGCCCCGCGTCGGGCCGGGCAAAGCCTCTGGTGTGTTTTACAACACTGGCCACGGACACTTGGGCTTTACGCTGGCAGCAGCAACAGCAGAATTGGCCGCGGATAGTGTGCTGCAAGCCTCCCAAAGCAATTCAGTTGGCGCAACAGCCGCCTAAGGACTGAACAAATTGAAACGGGCGCGGCCAACGCTGGCTGCGCCCATCCTCCAAAGCTTCGTCCAAAGTTCTGGCCAACCCTTGACCAGATAAATCTTATTCCAGCGTCGCCACAATAGGGTCTGCGATTGGTGCGTCGCTATGGGTTTTGTCTGCGTTCGGGTGGCGCAACTTCAGATTCACGATCGTCGCATTTGACACCTCTTTGGTGCGGTTGATCATCAACTTACCCAAAGGCGGAACGGTCAATTCTTCGCCACCGATCAACGCGCGACCCAACACCGCCAACATCGCTTCCACGACAGGTTGAACTTCGTCCCGTTTTCCGGACAGTTTGCTTATTGACCCTATGCTGCCATTTTCCAAGTCATATCGTAACTCCCAAGGACCCCATCAGATATCGGGTTTTGTGTTGCCCTTGCGACGTTAGAGCCGAGCGATGATCTGTTGTGGTGATAGGGTGAGTGTTTCGAGGATATTGCCCCCGTGTTTTCTGACCGTCGAGATGACGGATCTGATGTCAGCGAAGACCTGCGCGCCCTCGAGGGTGCGGAAAGTTCCCGAGATTTTCATGCGCAACTTCATCATGCGCAGGTCCCGTTCGGCCTGATTGTTGGTGAAGGGAACTGTGAAGTCCGTAAGGAACCTTAGGACGTCATCACGGTAGTCGCGCAAGCGGACCAGAAGGTTATGGCCTGGCCGCCTGGCTTTTCGGCCTCGCGCACCAGTGCGTCTAGCCAGTGGGTCTTGTCGCTCATGGAAGGCGAGGCCCTCGGTGAGGATCGCCATGTATTTGGTGAGGATGCCGTGGTGAACCGACGTGGGGAGTTCGGTCTCGCCTCGCCCCTGAGCCGCGCACTTGAGCTGATTGGCGCTGTTGAGCAGCACGCTCATCGCGCACGCCCACGGCTCCTTTTCGATTTCTTCGATGGCCTTGAGTTCCCGTAAATGATGCGCCCCGCACAGGGCGTGCGCGTCCACCCCACTCATATGGGCGTAATAGGACTTCCAGTGGTCATGAACAATTGTCCCGCCGGTCAGGAAGGATGGAACAGCACCGCGCTTGGCGCTGATGCGATAATGCGTGAAGGCGAGATCGCTGATTGAGTGCAGCCAGTGCAGCTTACCATCAACACGAAGTCCGGTCTCATCCAGATGCCGAACGCCGCCTTCATTGAGCCGGGCCAGAATGTGTTCGACGACGCCACCCAAGGTACGCGCTGTGCCGTTCACCCAGTTGGTCACGCTGGCCGCGCATAGGCTGGTGGCACCAAACAAATCACGCAGGAGTTGGCAGACCCGATCCTCGGGGATCAGCTGCTGAACATTGCAGTAGACCGCCGCCGCCCGAATGCGCTTACCGTATTGCACGTGTGCATTCACGCCATCGGGAAAGGTGGCTGTCGTCGTGGCTCGGCAATGGCCACAACAATAAATCGCTGCCTGATGCTCTGTGACCTCCAGACGCGGCACCGGTATGTCATAAACCTGACGCCTCTCCACCGCCTTGATCATCCCAGCCGTCAAGCCATGCTGACAGGTGCCACAGGCCTCAGCCTCATGTCGCTCCACAAAGTCAGGCGTTGCTGTCTGACGTAGGGTGTCGCCTCGGTGGCCAACTTAACCACCACTTTTCTTACCGGACTTACCACGCAGGCTACGCGGTACCGGCTTCTTCAACCCATCACTCGAAGGCGGCTTGCTGCTATTACTGCTGTTCTTGGTCAACTGACGCCGCAGATCCGCATTCTCTTGCGCCATGCTCGCCAACGCGGCTTCCAACTCGGCGATCCTGCGCAGAGCCGTGGCGAGGAGTTGTTCAAGAGCAGTAACTTGGTCCATTCCACCAATGATTCAGAGAAATCGTCACAGCGCCACGAAATTCAGACCACAACAGAAAATTCATGCGCCTAATGGCCAAGGAGACTCACATCAAAACTGACAAAAACCCGTTATCGGCTGGGGTGCTTGGGAGTTACGTCATATCTTCGAAAGCCTGTTTTGGCGTTTTGTAGCCGACGCCTGAATGACGGCGCTAGCGGTTGTAGAAGACCTCAATGTATTCGAAGATGGCGGCCTTGGCCTCAGCGTGTGTTCTAAAGCGCCGCTGGTGAACCATCTCCTTTTTCAATGAAGCAAAGAAGCTTTCCATCGGCGCATTGTCGAGGCATTGGCCCTTGCGGCTCATGGATTGAGTGAGTTTCGCCTTTTTGATCAGCTTGCGATAGTCCCCGCCAGCATATTGGCCGCCCCTATCGGAGTGGTGTATCAATCCCGGAACCGGGCCTCTGCGTCCCAGAGCCATCTCGAGGGCGGCGCAGCAAAGCTCCGCACGCATGTGATCCTCCATCGCCCAACCGACGATCTCACGCGTAGCCATGTCCTTCACGCCAGCCAGATAAAGCCAGCCTTCGTCCGTGTCGATATAGGTGATATCCGCCAGCCAAACGGCATTAGGCGTCTGGCTGTGGAATTTCTGTTCCAACAAGTTTGGGGATGGCTTCAGCTTATGATTGCTGTCCGTTGTGATTGGCTTTCTACGCTTGCGAAGAAGCGGGGACACCTTGTGTTCCTTCATTATTCTCGCAACACGGCGCTCGGAGACGACCTCACTATCCGCCAGTAAGTCTTGGTGAATACGCTTTGATCCACAACATTTCTTACTGGCCTTGAAGAAGGTTTTTATCTTGGGAAGCAACGCCTGATCCCGAGCGTCGCGATTAGCTTGACGCTGATCACGTGCAGGCTGACTGGCTGGGAACCCGTAGAACCAGCCCCGGGATATCTCTAGAAGACGGCATAATATTGAAACCGCGTATTGAGCTTTATGGGCGGTGACGAAAGCACGCTTGTTCGTCATGGTTTCACCAGCCGCGCCGCGAAAAAAGCGGATGCTTTGTGCAAAATCTCCACTTCCTCAGCAAGCCGCTTGTTGTCTTTGCGAAGGCGGAGCAATTCAGCCGCATCCGCCTGCTGACGCCGTTTGGCTTCAACTGAGCCAAACGCCTCAATTTCCAAGCGCCACGTCTTCAGCTGCGTCCCAGTGATCCCAAGCTCCTTGGCAACGCTGCCTTGCGTCGCACCAGGCTCATATAACCGCTCAACTGCAGCTGCCTTATAATCGTCTGTATAATTGCGTCGATGTTGTCCCATTTGGTGCCCCTTTCACGGACTGGGGTAAAGTACCCCAATGTCCGGCAACAGGGACGAAGTTCAATCCTTGAGGTTGCAGAGGTCGCGACACCGTCCTTGTCTGCTGAACTGATCTTTCAGACGTTCAATATACCACCTGCCCAAAAAAAAGGGCGCCGCGGTTTCCCACAGCGCCCTTCCGTCAAAATTTTATCTTGGTCCTACATGGACTTAGTGCGCAACAGAAGGCGTCATCCCCGCATCACGCGCCCGCAACACAGCGTCGGCAGCGGCCGCGTCTTCCGCCTCTTGGTCCCATTCAATCGGAGTTGGCGTGCGGGTCAGCGCGTGCTTGAGAACCTCGGACACGTGGGTCACGGGGATAATCTCAAGCCCTTGTTTGACGTTGTCTGGGATGTCCGCCAAGTCTTTGACGTTCTCCTCGGGGATCAACACCGTCGTAATTCCGCCGCGCAATGCCGCCAGCAGTTTTTCCTTCAAACCACCGATTGGCATCGCATTACCGCGCAAAGACACCTCACCCGTCATCGCAATGTCTTTGCGAACTGGGATTTTCGTCAACACCGAGACAATCGACGTCACCATCGCCAGACCGGCGCTCGGCCCGTCCTTTGGTGTCGCGCCGTCTGGGACGTGAACGTGGATGTCCAGCTTATCAAACTCCGGCGGTTTCACCCCGATCTGTGGTGAAATGGAGCGCACATACGACGATGCCGCATCAATGCTTTCCTTCATCACATCACCAAGCTTACCGGTCGTCTTCATTCGACCCTTACCGGGCAGACGCAGCGCTTCGATATTAAGCAGTTCACCACCAACCGATGTGTAGGCAAGTCCGGTCACAACACCGACCTGATCTTGATCTTCCGCCAACCCGAACCGGTGCTTTTTAACGCCAAGGTAGTCGTCGATGTTGTCCTCGTTCACGACAACGCTTTCGACCTCTTTCTTGACGATCTTGGTCACCGCTTTGCGTGCAATCTTGGCAATCTCACGCTCAAGGCTCCGAACACCGGCTTCACGGGTGTAGTAGCGGATGATCGACGTCAGGGCTGAATCCTCAAGCTTGAACTCACTTGCCTTAAGTCCGTGATTTTTCATCACTTTGGCCAGCAAATGCTGCTTTGCGATCTCGCGCTTTTCGTCTTCGGTATAGCCCGACAGCGGAATAATCTCCATCCGGTCCAAAAGAGGCCCCGGCATGTTGTAGCTGTTAGACGTGGTCAAAAACATCACGTTGGACAGGTCATATTCGACCTCAAGGTAGTGGTCCACGAAGGTGCTGTTCTGTTCCGGGTCCAAGACCTCAAGCATTGCAGACGCAGGATCGCCGCGCATGTCATTGCCCATCTTGTCGATTTCATCGAGCAAGATCAGCGGGTTCGTCGTTTTCGCCTTTTTCAACGCCTGAATGATCTTACCCGGCATGGACCCGATGTACGTGCGGCGGTGGCCACGAATTTCGGACTCGTCACGCACACCCCCAAGGGAGATGCGAATGAATTCGCGCCCCGTGGCTTTCGCGACAGATTTACCGAGCGACGTTTTACCCACACCGGGTGGTCCGACGAGGCACATGATCGGCCCCTTCAGCTTCTGGCTGCGCTGCTGCACGGCCAGATATTCCACGATGCGTTCTTTGACCTTCTCAAGCCCGTAGTGATCCCCGTCCAAAACCGCCTCAGCCGCAGCGAGGTCCTTTTTGACGCGGGATTTCTTGCCCCACGGGATCGACAGGATCCAGTCCAGATAATTGCGCACAACTGTGGCTTCCGCTGACATGGGCGACATGTTTTTCAGCTTCTTAAGTTCCGCGTCGACCTTCTCTTTGGCCTCTTTGGACAGCTTGGTGTCGAAAATTCTCGCCTCTAGCTCGGCCACTTCGCCTTCGCCCTCTTCGCCGTCGCCCAGCTCACGCTGGATCGCTTTCATCTGCTCGTTAAGATAATATTCACGCTGCGTGCGTTCCATCTGGGTCTTCACGCGGGTCTTGATCTTCTTTTCGACCTGCAACACGGACATTTCGCCCTGCATCAGCCCGTAGACCTTCTCCAGCCGCTCCGACACGCTCAGCGTCTCAAGCAGCTCTTGGCGTTGCTTAACCTCAATCCCCAGATGGCCCGCGACCAGATCTGCCAGTTTGGCTGGCTCGGACGCCTCGGATACGGCACCAAGCGCTTCTTCGGGAATGTTTTTCTTAACCTTGGAATACCGTTCAAATTCCTTGGCGACCGTGCGCGTCAGCGCCTCAATCGTGGTCATGTCACCTGGCATTTCGGTCAGATATTCTGCCGACGCCTCAAAATATTTGTCGTTTTCGATGAAACCGGTGATGCGCACCCGCGCAATGCCTTCAACCAGCACTTTAACGGTGCCATCGGGCAATTTCAGCAGCTGCAATACATTGGCCAACACGCCGGCTTTATAAATGCCGTCTTCGTCAGGGTCATCCACACCGGGGTCAATCTGACTGGACAGCAGGATTTGCTTGTCGTCGTTCATCACCTCTTCGAGTGCAGACACAGATTTCTCACGCCCGACAAAAAGCGGCACAATCATATGTGGGAAGACCACAATGTCACGCAACGGCAGAACGGGGTAGGACAGGCTTAGGGGGTCACGAATGGTATCTGACATGCTCTTTTTCCTTTGTTTGCAAAACGACGCGTCCCTTTAAAAGGCAACAGCGCCGTTTCCGGTCTTGGTTAGTAATGTGGGGGTCTTGCGCCCGCTTTCAACCAATAACCGCCTCGGTTTCCCTATGGTGCCTGTCGACTCAAGCGCCCGCAAGTCAACAATTTGTCAAAACTGGGGATAAAGCACGAAAATTGCGTCTTTTTACCGCCAAAGGACGCTCTTTTGCATCTTATCGCCACGTCACGCAAAAATGAACAGCGCTGCAACCACACCGCGTCCCTGGTTGTTTCAAAGTGGATCAATATCGCCTTGCGCACGACCCGCGTGAAAATCCGCCTCCCAAGCGGCAAAGCTCTGCGTCGCGATCGCGTCCCGCATTCCTGCCATAATATCCTGAAAATACGTCAGATTATGCCAGGTCAGTAACATGCCCGAAATCATTTCCTGACTGCGGAACACATGATGCAAATACGCCCGCGAATAGTTGCTGCACGCCGGACAGCGGCAGCCTTCATCCAGCGGCCTTGGATCATCCGCATGGCGCGCGTTCTTGATGTTCAGCACGCCAGTGCGGGTAAATATCTGCCCGGTGCGCCCTGATCGGCTCGGCAACACGCAATCCATCATATCAATGCCGCGCTTCACTGCGCCAACAATATCATCTGGCTTGCCAACACCCATCAAATAACGTGGCTTTTGTGTGGGCAATTGATCCGGCGCGAAATCAAGACAGCCAAACATGGCCTCCTGCCCCTCCCCCACGGCCAGCCCGCCAACCGCGTAGCCCTCAAACCCAATGTCTTGCAACGCGTCCGCAGATTGCTTGCGCAGATCCTCATCAAGCCCGCCCTGCTGGATGCCAAACAGCGCATGACCGGGCCGATCCCCAAAGGCCGCGCGCGATCGCTTGGCCCACCGCATCGACATCTGCATGCTGTCTTCCAGCCGTGTGCGATCCGCAGGAAGGGCTGGGCATTCGTCAAAACACATCACAATATCAGACCCCAAAAGCGCCTGAATCTCCATTGACCGCTCCGGCGTCAGATTGTGTTTAGACCCGTCGTAATGGCTTTGGAACACAACACCTTCCTCGGTCAGCTTGCGCATCCCCGCAAGGCTCATCACCTGAAAACCACCCGAATCCGTCAGTATCGGGCGGTCCCAATTCATAAATTTGTGCAGCCCGCCAAGCCGCGCAATCCGTTCCGCCGTGGGGCGCAGCATCAGATGATACGTATTACCAAGCAAGATATCCGCACCCGTCGCGCGCACACTTTCGGGCATCATCGCCTTCACTGTGGCCGCAGTGCCAACGGGCATAAACGCAGGCGTGCGGATGTCGCCGCGCTGGGTGCGCATCACACCAGTCCGCGCAGACCCGTCCGTGGCCTGCAAATCAAACGAAAAAGGAACAGTCATGTGGGTCCGCCTTTATCCAATAACAGACCTGCCGCTACCGGAATTGGTGCGTAAACCCAAGACCCTTTGCACCGCACGCACCATTTGCACCTCGATATCGAACCGTCGCGTCTATTTGGGACCCAAAACAGCATCAGCTTTCCTTCCGGCCCACACATGCTAGCTATGGCGCCAACATTTTCCCGAGGGACACGCAGCATGAACGAGAGCACAACAATCAAACTTGGCTGGGAAGAATGGTTCGGCCTGCCCGACCTCGGGTTGCCAACAATCAAAGCCAAAGTCGATACAGGCGCGCGCACATCCGCGTTGCATGCCTTTGACATTGAAACCTTCGGGCCTGCCAGCAAACCCAGAGTGCGCTTTGCAATCCATCCGGTGCCGGACCGCGAAGACCTGACAATCCCCTGTTCGGCCCTTGTGGTGGATCGCCGCGAAGTAACATCGTCAAACGGCGAAACCGAAATGCGCTATGTGATTGAAACCACTCTGGACGCAGGGAACGGCAACAGTTGGCCGATTGAAGTCACCCTGACCCACCGCGGCGGCATGTCCAGCCGCATGTTGCTGGGCCGCCAAGCGCTGCGCGACGATGTCATTGTTATGCCGACCGAACGCTTCTTGCTGCCCGAACGCTCGTTTGATGTGTATTCCGCCAAACGTATTAAATCCGTGACCCCGAACCGCGCGTTGCGCATTTGTGTGTTGTCGCGCGAACCCAACAGCTATTCCACCAAACGCATCGTCCATGAGGGCGAAGAACGCGGCCACACAGTCGAAGTCATCGACACCACGCGCTGCTATATGGCGATCAACGCCTTGGCGCCAGAAATTCACTACGACGGCAAACGCCTGCCCCGCTATGACGCGATCATCCCGCGCATTGGCGCAACGGTCACATCCTACGGCACCGCCGTTCTGCGCCAGTTCGAAACGCTGGGCATTTATTGCGTTAACGGATCAGCAGGAATCACCGCCAGCCGCGACAAACTGCACGCGCACCAAGTCCTCGCTGGCCACAAAATCGGCATGCCGATGACGGCGTTTGCCGCCTCCCCCAAAGACACATCCAACCTGATCGGGCTTGTTGGCACCGCCCCCCTGATCGTGAAACTTCTTGAATCCACCCAAGGCAAAGGCGTCGTGCTTGCCGAAACCAAAAAGGCGGCCGAATCCGTGATCGATGCGTTTCGCGGATTGAAGGCGAACTTCTTGGTGCAGGATTTCGTCAAAGAAGCCAGCGGCGAAGACATCCGCTGTTTCGTAGTCGCGGGCAAAGTCGTGGCCGCCATGCGCCGCAAATCGGCGGGCGATGATTTCAGATCTAACCTGCACCGTGGCGGCACTGCCGAAAGTTGCAAAATCTCGTCCGAAGAACGCCGCATGGCGGTGAAATCTGCCAAGGCGTTCAATCTCGGGCTGGCAGGCGTTGACCTGTTGCGCTCCAATGACGGCCCGAAAATTCTCGAAGTGAATTCATCACCTGGGTTTGAAGGTATTGAGAACGCGAGCAAGAAGAACCTCGCAGGTCAGCTGTTTGACCATATCGAAGACCAGGTGCGCCCCGCGCCGCTCAAGGCCACGCGCAAAAAGATCTAGGCGTTCGGCTTGGGATCAGGGCGCTTCAGGATCGCCCCGACCTTCTGCATCAATTCACTGAGGGTTGATTGCAGGGCCGTCGGTTGGCTTTTATCTTCGTGCTGTGACATTCCGTAGCGCACAAAAAGATACTCTCGCGTGCGACTTATTTTGCTCAGATGCACGTGGGTCCGGTTGCGCAGAATCAGGCCACACGACCCTGCCTTGTCGACAAGCTGCACAAGGTCGTGGTTCAGACACCGTACGTCTTCGTTCTTCATGCCATGGTAGCGAACATAAGCGATCAAATATCCCTCGATTGCCTGCAAGGCCAAGAGGCGCGCAGCGTCTCCGGTCAACGTGTCGAAGGCCTGATGAAACTCTAGTGCTTTTTGATACATCGAAATGGCGGTCACCGTATCACCGGGATGAGGCGTGGGGGTCATCATGTTCATATGTCCCGTCTGCCCGCCAACTTTGGAAGGATCACGACACCATTGCGGAAAATTCACGTCCTGATTGCCCGATATATTTTGTACAAACCATGCACTCCCACGAAAAACTTTTGTACAAATCGGGTGGGTTTGCCGCATCCACGGCCCTTTACGCCAACCTCGCTAATCCCTATATGTTTTGTCAGGAATTACAGGAATGACCAATATGTCCGACATCAATACCCCCATGGAAGGCACGCCGCTGATCCAGCCCTCCACCACGGACCACCCGCTTTACGACAATGTCGTTGATGCATGCCGCACGGTCTATGATCCGGAAATTCCCGTTAATATTCAAGATCTTGGGCTAATCTATACGATCAGCATCAATGACGAGAATGAAGTCAAAGTCCTCATGTCCCTCACCGCACCGGGCTGTCCCGTTGCAGGTGAAATGCCCGGCTGGGTCGCAGATGCCATAGAACCCTTGGCAGGTGTCAAAACCGTCGATGTGGAATTGGTCTGGGAGCCTCAATGGGGCATGGATATGATGTCCGACGAGGCCCGCCTTGAGCTTGGATTTATGTAAGCAAGCCCTTTACCTTGCATTTCCAAAAAGAAAGCGGTATAGCTTGCCTTAAAAGGGGTGCTTCATGGCGATTTGTGTTCTCACAGGCGATATTGTCGGATCAACTGATTTGTCGGCGGCTGAGCTTTTTGAGATCGCTCAAACCCTAAAGGACGCCAACAGCAATCTTCACCTCGTGGCAGGGTCGCCTCACTTTGATATTCATCGCGGTGACGGATGGCAGGCCGCCTTCACCGACCGGCGAAAGGCTTTGCGGATCGCCCTTCTGTTTCGCGCCGTTCTGCTTGCGCCAAATGACAAGTATGAAACCCGCATTGCCATCGCAGTGGGTGATGAAAGCCTTGAAAACAAAGATATTTCTAGGGCAAATTCACCAACATTCATCCTATCTGGTCGCACATTGGACAGTATGTCAGACGATCACTTGATGGCCCATG
Source organism: Octadecabacter arcticus 238 (assembly GCF_000155735.2). Lineage (GTDB taxonomy): Bacteria > Pseudomonadota > Alphaproteobacteria > Rhodobacterales > Rhodobacteraceae > Octadecabacter > Octadecabacter arcticus. The sequence continues at coordinate 1,359,308 of NC_020908.1, read as the reverse complement.
CGTCAGGTGGGTCACATCATGGTGCGACCGTTCTTGCAGACTATATCAGTCGCAGCTGGACCACTGCGCAGGCGCGCGCGATTGCACCGTTTCTCCATCCGGCTGAATCTTGGACACAAAAAGACGTCGCGCGTAACCTCGGCATCTCCCGCCAAGCCGTCGGCCAAGCCCTAGACGCCGCAGGCTACCCCGCAATCAAAGCGGCCCTCACCGCGATTGAGGAGCAAGCACAATGACTTTCCTTCCCCAAAAGAAAGCCAAACCACTTGCCGAGGTCACGCTATGATCGCAACCTTCACAGCCCTGATTTTCGCCCATGTCCTCGCTGATTTCATTCTGCAAACCAGCGCAATGGTGAAACACAAACGCGCGCCCCGCGTCATGGCCCTGCACACCGCCATCGTCCTGCTCACCGCCCAAGTCACGACAGGCCAAATCGCCGCGCCAGAACTTTTCCTGCTGACCTCCGCGCACCTGATTATCGATTGCGTCAAGATTTATGGCGGCTTTCGCAGCTTCACCGCATTCTTGGTCGACCAAATCGCCCACGTCGCAACCATCGCAGCGCTTGCCAGTTTTGCCCCGGCCCTTTGGGCCACAGGCGCATGGGCCGCGCATCCTTGGATGCTTCCGGCTATGGCCCTTCTCACGGGCCTCCTCGTCACGCTCACCGCGGGCCAGCACGCCATCGCCTTGTTGATGCGACCACACGCAATGCGCATACAAAACAATGGCTTAAGGGATGGGGGCCGCCAAATTGGACTGCTCGAACGCGGCCTGATTTTCCTCTTTATCCTCACTAACTTACCAGTTGCCGTCGGGTTTCTGATCGCAGCAAAATCTGTCCTGCGCTTTGGTACCGCGTCGCGTGATCAGCGCACCGCAGAATATGTGATCATCGGCACGCTGGCCTCATTTGGCTGGGCCATCCTCGCCGCACTCGCAACGCAGGCCACACTCGGTCACCTTCCCCCCCTTGAGATCGCGCCCGTAGCGCCCTAAATTGTACCCAAAGGAGATCCACATGTTCGGCATTCCCGGCAAGCAAGCCGTATCCATCACAGACAAAGCCGCGATCCAGATCGCAAAGCTTATGGCCAAAGAAGGCAACCAAGGCTTGCGCATCGGCGTCAAAAAAGGCGGCTGTGCAGGCATGGAATACACCATGGATTACGTCGCTGACGTCGATCCATTGGACGAAGTCGTGGAACAAGACGGCGCGCGCGTGATGATCGCGCCCATGGCGCAGATGTTCCTGTTCGGCACTGAAATCGACTACGAAGTGTCGCTGCTGGAGTCCGGTTTCAAATTCCGCAATCCAAACGTCACAGAAGCCTGCGGTTGTGGTGAATCCATCAAGTTCGATGAAAACCTCGGCGCATGAGCGTCACCCCAGAAGAGATTGAATTCGCAACGGATTTATTCTCTGATCTGGGGCCACTGACGAGCCGTAAAATGATGGGTGGCCTGTGTCTGTATTCTGACGGCACGATCTTTGCCATCGTGCATTCCGACTATGGCACCATGATCAAAGGCGCGGGCGCCTTCCAAGATGAGCTTGACGCGATGGGCCTGACCCGCTGGACCTATCAGCGTGACAATTCCCCAAAACCGACGGCGATGCCGTATTGGAAACTGCCCGAAAGCGCGCTTGATGATCCCAATGAGGCCTGTGACCTAGCGCGGCGCGCCCTGGAACATTTGTAATCCAAACCTAGACGTCTAGCGCTGCAACTGCCCGTGCCGCCGCAACTGGCGTGGTGAAAACTGTGATGCCTTGTGCCGCAAGCAAGGGTGCGGCCACCGCCATTGATGCCTGCGCCAACAAGACCCGCGATCCCTGTCCCGCCACGGATGCCACAATGGGGCGTGCATATCCGTCCATGTCGCCCGCCTCGAAGAACGGCCAAGCCGCGTCACACAGAACCAATTTTGCGATTGAGCGCCCTGCTGCAACGTCATCAAACAACGCCAAAGTTGCTTCCCGCGTGCTGTCGAGAAAGATCGCCACGACGACCTCCCCGCCTTGTGCAACCGCGGCGACCATCGCAGGTCGGTCGATCCGTACAATCTTGTCATTCCCGATCACATCCACCAATGGCCCCAAGGTCGAACAGGTGCACAAAACAGGTCCTGATTGCGCCAGTTTGCACAACAGCGCTGTGACCTCATCAGCAACACTCGCGACACCATGCGCCCGCGCATGGTCCAGAAAGTCAGCACGCACTACGTGTTGTGCGTCCACCAATAAGGCCCCGAATGTCGCCACATGAACGTCGCCGGTATGAAGACAGCTGATTACGGCGTATTCTTTAGATGCAGATACGTTTCATCGAACCGCTTTTGCAAATGATCGACCGCGCGGATGACGTTACCTGACCCAGCCGGGGCCACATTGGTGAACGCATTTGGATTGTAAAACAACGGCACCGACATGCGTTCAACGTCACCGCCAACGACGCGGTGCGGCGTCGCTTTGATGCGCTTTTGTGTCCACATTTCAAGCATTTCCCCGAAATTCACCACGAATTCCCCAACCGGCGCAGACACCGGAATCCAGCGACCACCGCGCCCGCGCACTTCAGATCCGGGTGTGCCGTCCATGGCCAGCAATGTCAGGCAACCGTAATCCGTATGCGTCGCGATGCCGAAATCCTTGGCCCCCGCCCACGCGGGGCGTTGCGGATAGTAATTGCCCCGAAGCAGCGCCATGGGTTGGTCAAACTGGGCGCGAAAGTATCCAACGTCCTCGCCAATTCCGCCCACAATGGCGGCCAATACGTCACCGGAAAACGCCAGCGCGCGGGCATAGTAATTCTCTATCACCACTTTAAAATCAGTGGGCACATCAGGCCATTGATTGGGCGCATATGTGGGCAAATCTGACCCTGCCACCTCAAACCCTGAATCGAAAATCTGTTTGTAATCAGGGTTTGCATCAGGATCGACCTGTTCACTGCCACCTGCCCCCCAACCACGGTTAGATCCAGTCCGCGCCATGTCGACTGCGGCTTTTTGCGCCGCGGGTAGTGTGAAAAAGCTGCGATAGACGGCAAGGACCTCTGCGATATCACCGGCCGGAATAGGCGTGTTGTGCAGCGTCAGAAAACCAACCTCATGGGCTGCAACGCGTACCTGTTCGACCACCGCCCTGTCACCTGCTAACAATGCCTGTGCATCAATCCTCGGGATCATCGCCCCACCCTTTCGCTTATTCTCCCCGCTTGCTACATCATGATGAATCAAATGGGGAGAGTGAGATGCGCAAACTGATCGCAGGCAATTGGAAGATGAACGGAGTGCAGGCAAATTTGCCGCAGCTGGACACATTGGCAAAAGCCCATGACAACGCCAGCGTTGATGTGGTGATCTGCGGCCCCGCAACCCTGCTTGGCCGCATGGTCGCGACGGGTCTGACCATTGGGGGCCAAGATTGCCATCCAATCACGTCCGGTGCCCACACGGGCGATATTTCAGCCCCGATGATCGCCGACACTGGCGCGACCTACGTCATCACGGGCCATTACGAACGTCGCACCGATCACAGCGAAAACGACGCATTGATTGCGGCCAAAACCGCCGCCGGATGGGATGCCGGACTGCACGTCATTTTATGCATCGGCGAGACCGAAGCCCAGTACCGAAACGGCGAAACCCTTGACGTTTTGCGCAGGCAAATGGACCACTCCATCCCCGATGCCGCCACGGCGGAAACCACGACAATCGCCTATGAACCCATCTGGGCCATCGGCACGGGGCTGACACCGACACCAGACGAAATCGCAACAGTCCATGCGGCCTTGCGCGCCCATCTTACGGCACGCTTTGGCGCGTCCGGTACTGCCATGCGTCTGCTGTATGGCGGTTCTGTCAAAGCCAGCAACGCCGATGACATTTTTGCGCTACCAAACGTTGATGGCGCCCTCGTCGGGGGTGCCTCCCTGAAGGCCGCGGACTTCTCCCCGATCATCACCGCGCTTGAGCGTAGCGCCTAGGTCTTTCCGCTACTTTAGTTGAAAACACCAAAATAAAAGGCGACGCTCCGAATTGTGGGCGTCGCCTGTCTCCTTTTGTATTCAGAGCGCACCCTAGCGCGCAATGAATGTCTTAGTTCGTTATAATCTCCGGCCCCATGTAGGCGGTCGGCAAGACCGTGGACAGCCAAGGAATATACGTGATCAAGATCAGGAACACGAACAACACCGCAAGGAACGGCAGGGCCGCGCGCACGACCCGCATCATGGACATATTCGCGACACCCGATGTAACGAACAGGTTAAGCCCCACAGGTGGCGTGATCATCCCGATTTCCATGTTTACGACCATGATAATGCCAAGGTGAATGGGATCAATTCCAAGCGTGATGGCAATCGGGAACACCAGTGGTGCGACGATCACGATCAGACCGGACGGTTCCATAAACTGACCACCAATCAACAGGATAACGTTGACGATTATCAGGAATGTGATCGGCCCCAGTCCTGCAGCCAACATCACCTCGGTGATGTGCTGCGGGATCTGTTCGTCGGTCAGAACATGCTTCAGAATCAACGCGTTCGCGATGATGAACATCAGCATGATCGTCAGCTTACCGGCCTCTAGCAGTGTCGCCTTGGTGTCGCGGTGAAAGAAAGACGGGATCGCGAAGATCACGTTTTCAACGTTCGCCCGCACAAGGTTCCTGCCGCCCACCATCATCGATTGACCAAACCCACCGCCAACAACCGCCAACCGCTGCGCGCCGCGCACCAATGAGAACGTGAACACCGCTGGGGGCAGCAAGACGATAAAGATTGTTCCAATGATCTGAATGATCGCAAACAACGTCGTCGTATCACCCGCAATGATGCGCACGATCAAATACAACGTCGGCAGAACCCCAAAGATCGCGACCGCTATGGTGGCCAATTGCAAACCTTTGCCCGCAGGCACTGCCTTTGACATCAGCAAGGCCAGCACAAAGGCCACAACAAAGAACGCAGCCGCCGCAACAAAGGCGATCCACATCGGCGCGCCCACCATGAAACACCCAACCGCGTACAGAATGAACGTCACCAATGTGAACCCCCAAACGCGCAGTCCCAACAGACCGATGTCCGCGTCCGCTTCGGGCAACCAAGACCGACCTTTAAGGGGGCCCATATCGCGGTAAATAAAGATCGACACGATGAAGGCATAGATGGATGCGATTGCCGCGGCCTCGGTGGGGGTGAACACGCCGCCATAGATGCCGCCCAAGATCACGACCATCAGGAACAAACCCCATGATGCATCGAGGATCGAGGAAAAGACTTGCTCCCACCCCTGCCATTCGCCTTTTGGCAGGTTTTTGATTCGTGCGATGACATAGATTGTCACCATCAGCATGGACCCCGCCAACAGGCCGGGGATCACACCCGCAAGAAACATCCGCCCAACAGACACGTCCGTCGCGGACGCGTAAACCACCATCACAATCGACGGCGGGATCAAGATGCCCAGCGTGCCTGCGTTACAGATAACGCCAGCCGCGAAATCCTTGGTGTAGCCAGACTTGACCATACCCGCGATCACGATAGACCCGACGGCCACCACGGTCGCAGGCGATGAACCGGACAATGCCGCAAACAACATACAGGCCAGAACGCCGGCAATCGCCAAGCCGCCGCGCACGTGGCCAATCACCGAAATCGCAAAATCAATAATCCGCCGCGCCACACCACCCGTCGACATAAATGACGACGCGAGGATGAAGAACGGAATGGCCAAAAGCGTGTAATGCCCCGCCATCGCCTGATAGAGTGACTGCGCCACCGATGCCAAAGAACTGTCAGACAGCACCAACAAAAACAACGTTGAAGACAGGCCGAGCGACACCGCGATCGGCACACCAATTGCAAGGAGGGCAATCACCATCCCGAATAGAATTGCGACATCCATCTTATGCGTCCTCGCTCAGAGATTTGCCCGCGTCTTCGACCGCATCTTCGGCCTCATGGCTGACGATAATCGTATCAATTTCACCGCGCAGAATACGCATCAAGGATTGTACCAGACGGTACAACATCAACGCCATTGCAAACGGAACAATCATATAGGGAACAAAACGCGGCATCTTCTCATAAGGCTCACCGACGTTGAATGTGTTTTCCAGCCACGTCTGAGCGAACGGGATCGGCAGTTGTTCTGTCTCATACCAACCTTGATCGCGCGAATTTTCGAAGAAACCACCAAACGTAAACCCAAACAGACCAGCACCATCTTCAGCGCGAACAATTCCGGGAATGACGCGCCCGGTGGTCGCGTCCAATCCAGCAAACGGCGCCCAGTAATCCCAGCCCCCCTTCAACAATAGCAGGGCGTAGAAAATACAAATGGCTGTCGCCAGAATTCCCATGCGTTTGCGCGTTGTCGGTCCAACCAAATTCAAAACCGCATCAACGCCGAGGTGACTAACAACTTTGAACCCGTAGGAAATACCAAACAAAACCAGCCAAGCGAACAGGACGAGCGTGAGCTCAAGCCCCCAAATCAGCTGACTGTTAAATCCATAACGCATCACCACATTGATGAACGTGACAATCGTCATCAGCCCCAGCAACAGTGCAATAATGCTCTCTTCGAGCGTGTGAACAATCGCGCCCAAGCGACCTTTCGGACTATAAACCCCAGACATTTTTCGCCCCCCCCTGCGCGACTTGTACGGACCGGCCACATAAGGTGGCCGATCCAGACTTTATACAATCAAAGTAGTCGCTTACAGCGCGGCGTTGATAGCCTGTGCTGCGTCGATGTTGTCTTGACCTACGTCGTCGACAAACTGCTCCCAGACAGGTTTCATCGTCTCAACCCAAACTGCGCGCTGTTCTGGTGTCAGTTCAAGAATGGTGCCGCCTGCGTCGATAATTGACTGCTTGGCGACCTCATTTACGGCAAAGGATTCAGCGTTACGTGTCACCGTAACTTCATCCAGAATGGTCAGGAATTGATCGCGCACGTCAGCGTCCAACGAATCGAGGAAATCAACCGACGTCACGACAAGATAGTCGATGATGCCATGGTTAGTTTCTGTCGTACCGTCTTGAACTTCAAAGAACTTCTGACCCCAAACGTTGGACCATGTGTTCTCTTGACCGTCGACAACACCTGTTTGCAAAGCGCCGTAAACCTCAGAGAACGCCATTGGCTGCGGGGATGCGCCCATGGCTTCCATCTGTGCGACAAGAACATCGGATGCTTGCACGCGGAACTTCAGACCATCAGCGTCAGTTGGCAAAGCCAGCGGTACGTTTGCCGACATCTGCTTCATTCCATTGTGCCAATACGACAGACCCTGAAGGCCGCGACGCTGCATGGAATCCAGCATGGCCTGCCCTGTTTCAGACGCCTGAAACTGGTCAACCGCTTCAATGTTTGTGAACATGAACGGCAGATCGAAAATGCGGAACTGGCGGGTAAACGCTTCGAACTTGGACAGTGACGGTGCCGCCAATTGAACGTCGCCCTGAAGCATCGCTTCAAGCACTTGGTCATCGTTATAAAGCGAAGACTGCGGGAACACTTCCATGCACATCACGCCATTCATTTCGGCATTCACCCGTTCTTGCAGCAAAGTCGCGGCGATGCCTTTTGGGTGACGGTCCGTATTTGTCACGTGGCTGAATTTGACGACGATCTCGCCGTCATCACACCCTTCGTGGCCGTCTGCGAATGCAGCGCCAGCAGACACTGTCAAAGCAGCGATGGACACTGCGTTCATGAGAAACTTCATGTGTTTCCTCCCTAGAAATTTAAATCAGTCTGACCCCTCCCGGGCCGACCACAGGCCCATAGAAGGCAAAATGCCGCGTACGGGAAAGCGATGATTTTGAGATCAATCAAAGCATTGATTTAGAAGTATAAAATATGAAATCAGTCATGTCCACGCAACGATTAGCGCGGATTATCACACGCCTGTTACCGCCAACTGTGTGGGAAACCGCACAGTTATCCGCGAAAGCCCTCAGGTTTGATCCCGTGGCGTGTCAGCTTGTCATAAAACGTTTTGCGCGCCAGTTTCAGCGCGTCGGCGGCTTCGCCGGATCGACCCTGACTGCGCTGCAAGGCTTCAATCAACAACGAGCGTTCGACCTGCGCCAATTGTTCCGCCAACCCAAGCCCACCACCTTGCCCGCTGTCTTGGCCTGCCATCAAACCATCCTCGCCAATGTCGCCCGAAATCCGCAAGGCAAACCGCATCGCGGTGTTCATCAGCCCACGTGCGTTACCTGGCCAATCCTGGGCCATCAGCGCTGCGATGACCTTTTGAGTAATTTGCGGCTCAATCAGATTTGCTTGTTCGCAGGCTTGGGCGACATAGTGGCGAAACAGCGCCGGAATGTCCTCAGGGCGTTCGCGCAATGCTGGCACATGCACACGCATCAAGTCGAGGCGGTAGAACAAATCCGTGCTGAACCGCCCCTGCGCCACATCATCGGCGATATCGCGCGATGTACCGGATAAAACCCGCACCGTGCCACCTGCCTCCAAAACTTCAAGCAGCGCAAACTGCACAGCCGGCGCCAGCGCTGTGACCTCATCCAAATAAAGCGTGCCCGACGCGGCCTCTTGCAATGCAGCCGCCAGATCAATGGCCGATAATTGTGCGGCGGGGCGTTTGACAAAGGGGCGGCTGGCGGCCCCCGACAACAAATGGATCACTTCGGCGATCTTTGGCGTGCCAGTCCCCGGCTCGCCGGTGATCAAGACCTCGGCGTTGGTGCGCGCCACTGCGCGAACCCGTCCGCGCAATGCATCAGACACAGCCGATACGCCAACCAACATCCGCGCGGCTGCATCGCCACGATCCAATTCTAGCTTAAGTCGGCGATTTTCAATCACCAGTGTTCGTGCCTGCAGTGCTTTGGCAACAACGGCCAGCAACTCCTTGGCACCACAAGGTTTTTCCAAGAATGCAAAGGCACCGTCCGACATTGCTTTGACGGCCATCGGAATGTCGCCTTCACCGGTCAGCAAAATGACGGGTAGGTCCGGATCAACCTTTCGCACGTAGTCTAACAGGTGAAACCCATCCCGCCCTGGCATACGGATATCGGTGACGATCACCCCGTCAAAACTCGCGGTAATATGGTCCTTAGCTTCAACAAACGAGCCCGCCCGCACAGGCACTAAATCGGCCAGTTCAATCGTTTGGCCCACGGCCTCACGAAGGTCACGTTCGTCATCAACGATCAACACATGGGTGCTCATGGTGCAGCCTCACGTGGGTGTGTTGCGTCTAACGTGACCGTGAAAATCGCCCCACCATCGGGGTGATTGCGGCCACGGATCATTCCGCCAAAACTTTGCACCAATCCGTATGAAATCGACAATCCCAAACCCATCCCGTTTTGGCCCACTTCATCCTGATCTATAGCGTTTTGGTTCACCTGCTTGGTCGTATAAAACGGATCAAAAATGCGGTCCGGTTCATCAAGACCTGGGCCTGTGTCCCGAACGCGTAGTTCGACACGGTCATCAATTTTTTCGACATCAATTTCGACGCGCGCTACGTTTTTCTGGCCTTCCATAGCATCCATCGCATTCGTCACAAGGTTCAACACGACCTGCTGCAAACGCACCTCTCCTCCGCGCACGATCAGCGGTGTTTCAGCGGCTGTCCACGCGATGTCAACGCCACTGGACTTCGCCCGCGCCTGCGTCATTTCCAAAACTGCAACCATGACTGACCGCAAGTCCACATCTGTCAGAGCCTCGCTTTCTTGTTTGGCAAAGCTGCGCAGGTTGCGGATGATGCGCCCCATGCGGCGGGCAAGGTCGGCGATACGGCCAAGGTTCTGGCCTGCAATGTCGGTGTTGCCACGTTCCAGATAGCTTTCGGCGTTTTCGGCGTAGCTGCGGATGGCCATCAATGGTTGGTTTAATTCATGGCTAATTCCCGCGGACATTTGCCCAAGCGCAGATAATTTCCCCGCCTGAACCAGATCACTTTGCGCTTTCTTAAGCTGTGCTTCCGTGGCGGTCCTCTCACCCACCTCATGGCGCAATTCGGCGTTGGCGCGGGACAATTCTGCGGTGCGGGTTTGCACAGCGCCTTCCAGCTTGGCGTTGGCGTCCGCCAAGGTGCGTCGGCGTTCTGTGGCTAAAAATAACATCGCGCCGAACGCCAGACAGATCGCCGCCGCAACCCCCGCCAGAAGCAGCGCCAGAAGCTGCGCCGGTGCCACATCCAGCAACGCCTCACCGGTCATCTGGATCACCGGCAATGGCAATGACAAATGCAGCGCCGCGCGGGGGACGTAGCGTTGCCCTTGAACAGTCCAAACCGCACGGCCACGTCGGTCTACCACCGAATGAGTCATAAAGGGGCGCAGCAAATCGGGTGCATATTCAGCCGTTGCACTGCGCGTTGTCATGCCAACCTCGCGGGCCATAAACACCATTTCGGAGCGGTTGGAGATAAACGTGACACCCAGTTCATCGGTGAAAAAAACCGTTGGCCGCGCGCCGCGCCAAACGGCCTCAACCGCATCAACATCAACAACCACGATCACCGCGCCGATCACCGGACCGGCGTCGGAAAACACTGGCGATGCAAACAAGAACGTCCGCTGTCCGTAGCGGCTGTGCACCAGATGAAACACCCCAAGTGCGCCGTCCATCGCGCGGGTGAAATAGGGCTGTTGTCGATGCAATTCCGCACCGATCCCGGACGCAGACGCCAATTCGCGCCCCGCCACAGACACCACCAAGATATCCAAACTGCCAGTTTTATCAGCCGTTTGGCGCAATAATTCAGCCACGCCAGTAGCGTCCCCGTCGACTGTGGCTGCAACTATGGGGTGATCCGCCATCAACACGGCCAATTCGCGGTAGCGGTGCAGCTCACTCGTCAGGCGATCGGACGCAAGTGCGAGATCGGACTGGCCCCGTTGTTCCAGCTGATCAAGTGCGGACATATATCCGACCCAGCCCACGCCCGCCGACAACGCCGCAACCGCGACCAAAAAGGCCATGACGGCGATGATGCGTGTGTGCAGGGCATTCAACATGGCGCGAGACTAGGAACCAAAGCGTGCAAAGGCCAGAGGCGACGCATCCTTGCAAACCACATTTTTGGCTGGCATCAGACCCTAATGCAAACCCTGACCCAATCCCCCACCGATCCCGCCTTCGTGCAAGACCCCTACCCGTTTTACGACTCAGCCCGTTCAGCGGGGGATTGGGGGACAGGCGATTTGTTTTATTGGACCGACTACGGCGCGGTTTGTGCCGTGTCGCACGCGGCAGTTGCAGCCTGCCTGAAAGACAAACGCATGGGGCGTGAAATCCCAACCGAATTTGCACCCAATATACCCGCCCACATCGCACCGTTTTACGCAGTTGAATCCCATTCGATGTTGGAGCTGAACCCGCCGCGCCACACCCGTCTGCGCGGTCTGGTTTTGCGGGCCTTCACATCGCGGCGCATCGCGGAACTAGAACCAGAAATTACGGCCCTGTGCCACAAACTGATCGATCAATTTCCAAGTGGTGAATTCGATCTGCTTGACGCCTATGCCCGCACCGTGCCGGTGATCATCATTGCCCGCCTTCTCGGGGTGCCGGAAACCCGCGTGCAAGATCTGCTCGCGTGGTCCAACGCGATGGTCGCGATGTATGTCAGCGGTCGCACCCGCGACATTGAAGACAAAGCAGTCGCCGCGACCGAAAGGTTCGTCGCGTTTTTGCGCGGTTTCGTCGACGAAAAACGCCAAACACCAGCTGATGATCTGTTGTCGCACCTGATTGCAGCCGAAGAAGATGGTGAAAAGCTGACGACCGATGAATTGATAACAACCTGCATCCTGCTGCTCAATGCCGGACATGAGGCGACGGTGCACACCTTGGGCAACACCGTCAAAACCCTGCTGGACCGCGACATTCGCGCAGCCGATGCGCAGATCGTCGAGGAAGCCCTGCGGTTTGACCCGCCCCTGCACATGTTTGACCGTTACGTGATTGAAGATTGTGAGGTCTTTGGCCACGCGTTCAAACGCGGTGACACGGTCAAATGTCTGCTCGGGGCCGCCAACCGCGACCCAGTGGCGTATCCCGACCCGAACAGGTTTGATCCAAGCCGCAAAGGTCCGGTTAACGTGGCCTTTGGCGGCGGCATCCATTTTTGCGTTGGCGCACCCCTGGCGCGGCTGGAATTGCGGGTCGCGTTGCAGGTTTTATTTGATCGTTGCCCGACCATTCGCCTAACAGCACCACCGCAATACGGCGACACCTATCACTTCCACGGCCTCGACGCGCTGCACGTCCGCACTTGACCCCGCGCCACTGGGACGTCACATTGATGACCAAGGGGCACACCGCGAACACCCCCGTGAGGCTTAGGCCAAAGGTTCGCATGTTCACCGAAAGGAAGCATGCGCTATGGCTGCCCCAAACGAAATTTCCTGTAAGAACTTGCTGCGCCTGATCGGGATGCCCGACCGACCAGTCATCGTAGATATCTCGATCGACCCCGACTTTTCCGAAGACCCATTCCTGATCCCCGGATCCTTTCGCCACACGCACACGGACTTTGAAGGTTTGGTTGCGAGGCTGAACGGGCGCGGCTGTATTATCGCCTGCCAAAAAGGGATGAAACTTAGCCAAGGCCTGACCTCGCGGCTGCGCGGGCGCGACATTGATGCGCAATACCTCGAGGAGGGCATGTATGGCTGGCGCGAAACGCCCGACGCGCCGCGCATTCCTTTTGCCGCCCTGCCCGCGTCCAACCTCTGGGTCACACGACATCGTCCCAAGATTGACCGCATCGCCTGCCCTTGGCTGATCCGCCGATTTATTGACGCGGACGCCGAATTCATGTTCGTCAGCCCAGACTGGGTAGCGGGTGTCGCGGACCGCTACAGCGCCACGCCATTCGACATTCCCGACGTTGTCCTGACCCACAAAGATTGTCACTGCACATTTGATGCCATGCTCGACCTGTTTGATCTGCGCACCGACGCGCTGAACCGACTGTCCGAAATCATCCGCGCCGCTGACACCGATAACAACAACAGCCCACAAGCCGCTGGTTTACTGGCATTTTCCGTTGGCCTGTCGCGTATGTATCGTGATGATAATGCGCAACTGGACGCCGCCATGCCGCTTTATGATGCGCTGTACCGTTGGGCGCGGGATGGCGCGCAAGAAACCCACGCCAGCCTGCCAGACGCACCATGACCAATCAGGACATGGTGCGGGTATTTGGCCGTATCGGGTGCTTGTCGTTCGGGGGGCCAGCCGCCCAGATCGCCTTGATGCAAAAAGAACTGGTCGATGACCGCCCGCTGCTAATCCAAGCGGAATTTCTAAAGGCGCTGTCGTTTTGCATGATGTTGCCCGGACCGGAAGCGATGCAATTGGCGACCTATGCAGGCTGGAAATTAAACGGGCTTCGTGGCGGCCTCATTGCGGGTGGGTTGTTCGTCCTGCCCGGTGCGCTGCTGATCGCCGTTCTGGCCTTTGCCTACGCGTCCTTTGGGGCATTGCCGCTGGTGCAAGCCGCGTTCCTCGGAATCAAAGCGGCGGTCATTATCATCGTCGTTCAAGCAATCCTAAAATTGCTGGGTCGCGCATTGGGGCGAACGGACCACCGCATCGTTGCGGCCCTCGCGTTTGCGGCGCTGTTTTTGTTCAACATGCCCTTTCCTGCGGTGATCGTGTTGGCAGCGGCCTATGGCGCATGGGCGTGCCGCGATTATTCTTCGATCAAAACAGCCCTGCCGTGGCGACGATCCATCGCGCCCGTCGTTGTCGGTGGCTGTTTATGGGTTGCCCCACTTTTACTGGCATGGATTGCAGGTGCGACATTCCTGCTGGAAATCGGGCTGTTCTTCTCAAAACTCGCGCTGGTGACCTTCGGCGGCGCCTACGCCGTGCTCGCCTATATGACGCAAGCGGTGGTGACAGATTACGGCTGGCTGACAACGCCACAAATGATCGACGCGCTGGGTCTTGCCGAAACCACACCCGGCCCACTGATCTTGGTGACCGAATTTGTCGGCCTGCTGGCAGGAACGGCGCAGGGCGGCTGGACGTTGGGGGTGCTTGCGGGATTGATGACAGTGTGGGTGACGTTCGTGCCCTGTTTTATCTGGATATTCGCAGGTGCGCCGCTGATAGATTGGCTGGACGGCTACCCGCGTATCCGCGCGGGACTGGCTGCAATCACCGCCGCTGTCGTCGGTGTCATTGCCAACTTGTCGCTGTGGTTTGCGGCCCACGTGATGTTTGACGAGGTGGGCGTAACATCTGGCCCGCTCACCATCCTCGCGCCGCTCTGGTCGTCGTTCAATATCACCGCAGCCCTGCTAACCCTGCTTGCCGCCACACTCTTGTTATGGCGCAAATGGGGGATGACACGAACACTGGCTGTCATGGCCGCTGCGGGCGTCGCGATGATGCCATTGACCTAATCCACCCCTTTTATCCGGACCAGAACCACGTATGGTGGGGGTGACTGCAAATTCGGAGCTGCCCAGTGTCCAACACAATTCATACAATCGATTATGGCAATCTCATGCACAAAGCGATGCGAGGGCTGATACTTGAAGTGTTAACCGACGTGTGCGCCAAAGGCCTGCCGGGGAACCACCATTTCTTTATCACGTTTGACACAATGCATCCGGACGTCGAAATCGCCGACTGGCTGTCAGACCGCTACCCCGGTGAGATGACAGTCGTGATCCAGCACCAATACGAAAGCCTGAAAGTGACCGATCATGGGTTTTCAATCACGCTGAGCTTTGGCGACAAGCCGGAACCTTTGTATGTGCCCTACGACGCGATCAAAACCTTCGTCGATCCGTCCGTTGAATTCGGCCTGCGCTTTGAAGCCCAAGACGACGAAGATGGCGAAACACCAGAAGCCCCGATGGACGTTATGGCCGAACCAGAAAAAGACGCGCCCAAAAAGGACGCCGATATCGTGTCCTTGGATCAGTTCCGCAAATAATTTGCGCGCATTGTTTAGTTGCGATGCACGGGTCTCACCATTAAACGGCATACGACTGTATACAGAACCACATTCCCCTGCGTGAGGACGACCCCATGACCAATTCCCGTACTGAAACCGACAGCTTTGGCCCGCTTGAGGTCCAAAGTGACCGTTATTGGGGCGCGCAGACGCAGCGATCTTTGATGAACTTCCCTATCGGTTGGGAAAAGCAGCCGGTCGCGATCGTGTGCGCATTGGGCGTCATCAAAAAGGCTTGTGCGATGGCAAACAAGGCTTCGGGCAAGCTTGACGGGACTTTGGCGGACGCCATCATCGCGGCTGCCACTGAAGTAATCGACGGTAAGCTTGATGATCATTTCCCATTGGTTGTCTGGCAGACAGGGTCTGGCACGCAAAGCAATATGAACGCCAATGAAGTCATCTCAAACCGCGCAATCGAAATGCTGGGTGGCGAAATCGGGTCCAAATCGCCCGTCCACCCCAATGATCATTGCAACATGGGCCAGTCGTCAAACGACACATTCCCGACGGCCATGCACATCGCCGCAGCCATGACGACCCGCGACGTCATGCTGCCCGGTTTGGAAAAGCTGGCGGATGAGTTGGACGCCAAGGCCGTCAAGTTCAAAGACATCATCAAGATCGGGCGCACCCACACACAAGACGCGACACCGCTGACATTGGGGCAGGAATTTTCCGGCTATGCCATGCAGGTGCGCAATGGTATCATGCGCATCAAACTGGCCTTGCCTGGCATTTATGAGCTCGCACAAGGCGGCACAGCTGTTGGCACCGGCTTGAACACTGCCAAAGGCTGGGACACCACTGTCGCGGCACATATGGCCGATATCGTTGGCTTGCCGTTCATCACTGCCCCCAATAAATTTGAGGCATTGGCCGCCCATGACGCCATGGTATTCATGTCAGGTGCGATCAAATCCGTGGCCATGGCGTGCTACAAAATTGCCAATGACATGCGGTTCCTTGGTTCTGGTCCGCGATCCGGTTTGGGCGAATTGATCTTGCCCGAAAACGAACCCGGAAGTTCGATCATGCCCGGCAAAGTGAACCCGACCCAAGCCGAAGCCATGACGCAGGTTTGCGCCCATATCCTTGGCAATGATGCGGCGATTGGCTTTGCTGGATCGCAAGGACACTTTGAACTTAACGTCTACAACCCGATGATGTCGTATAACCTGTTGCAATCCATGCAGCTTTTGGGTGACGCGGCGGACAGTTTCACCCTACGGATGCTTGCGGGCACCGAAGCCAATGAGGCGCGAATCGACACGCTGATGAAAGAATCGCTGATGTTGGTCACGGCACTGGCACCCGAAATCGGCTACGACAACGCCACCAAAGTCGCCAAGACCGCCCATAAGAACGGCACGACCCTAAGGGTCGAAGCAGTCGCACTTGGATTTGTTGATGAAGAAACCTTTGATCGCGTCGTGCGCCCAGAAGACATGATCGGCCCGAAATAGATGAACATTGTTAACCTTAACAAAATCAAAAAGGCTCGCGAACTCACTGCTAAAAAAGCCGAAGCTGACGTGAATGCCACCAAGTTTGGCCGCACCAAGGCGGAGCGGCTGGCCGAAACCGCCCGTGCCGGTCGCGCCAAGTTCCAGCTTGATCAGCTAAAATTCGAGGACGAATGACCACAGGTCCACAACAGCGCCCTGCCAAACATTCCGTCACCCTGCGCGGACACCGCACGTCGATTTCGTTAGAGCCGGAATTTTGGCAGGAATTTCGCCGCATCGCCGCTCAGCGTAATCAAACCCTAAACGGGTTGGCTATTGAGATTGACGAAGCCCGCGGCGATATCGGACTTGCGTCCGCCATCCGAGTATTTGTGCTGAACGCCCTGAAAAGCGAAGGCCCTAATCCCGTTCCGTGATCTTCAGCCAAATCCCGTCTTTCGCGCGCAGCGTCAAATGTGCGACGGGGACAGGAACTCGGTCAGTCAATTCAAACCGGAACCGCGCGACCAGCATCGACAACAATAGTGGCCCCTCGACCATGGCGAACCCCGCGCCAGTGCAGACGCGCGGTCCGGCAGAAAACGGAATATAGGCGACACGCTGGCATTGCTTGCCGTTTTCAGTGCCCCACCGCGTCGGATCAAACCCGTCAGGATTGTCCCACAAACGTTCATGTCGATGCAGATGCCACGGCGATAGCACGATCTGCGCACCTTTTGGTGCGGCGCGGCCCCGCATCTCTTCGCGACATTTGGTTTCGCGCACCATCATCGGAACCGGCGGATACAGACGCAAACCTTCGCGAAACACATCACGGCTGAGGCGCAGTTTTGACACACTGGCAAAATCGGGCGTAACGGCCGCTGCCTCAACCGCCAATCTGTCTTGCCATTCGGGATGCATCGCCAACAAATACAATGTCCACGCCAAGGCCGACGCGCTGGTTTCATGCCCTGCGAGGAAGAAAATCGCCACCTGATCAACCATTTCTTGCGTGCTGAACGTCTGGCCTGTGACCGGATCGGCGGTCGACATGATTTTGGTCGCAAGATCATCGGGCGCCGTTCCCGCGTCAATTTCAAACATCCGCCGTTCTGTCAGATCGGTGATCAGTCGACGAATATCGCGCGCCGTGGATTTGGTCGCGCGGCTGAAAAACCGCGGCATCCAGCGCGGACCGGGAATAAAAGCGCGCAAGTTTAAAATTGGCTGCGTGCGCTGATGATCACGGAATTTCTCAAACACGGCTGTCGCGGTTTCGTCTTCAATCGGGATCGAAAACAGCGTGCGAAAGATCACGTCAGCAGCAGCGTGGGACGTTTCGGGTTCGATATCCTGCACGCCGGTATTCGCGGCCATTCGTGCAACCGCTGCCTCGCCTGCGGCATACATCGCGCCATACGTGCCGCGCAGACGCCCCCCCCTCAAATGCGGGATCAATGATGCGGCGCTGACGTTTCCAAGTCTCTCCGTTGGTCAGAAAAACTGAATTGCCCAACAACGGACGCAACCCTGCGCCGACGCGATCAGATTTCGGGAAATCATCGGGGCGTTCTTTCAGGACCCGTTTTACCAGCGCCGGATCGTTCACCAAATAGCTGCGAAAGAATGGCGTGCGAAATTCGGCCATCCACGCGCGGTACAGCTTTGCCGGTTGCGCCGACAGGATGTCTTGGCGAAACAATTTCAGATAGCGCCAAAGGGAAACCTTTTCAGGACGTGAGGGGGGTTTTGGCGGGATCAGAGTTCATACTGGTAAACTTGGACGCGGCGACGTCAATGCGTGATTTGGACAGGGCGCGACCCGCAAAGCGGTCTGCCAGCGTTTGTGGCCCCGCTGTAATGCTGAAATAGTCGTAGTACCCAACACGGTCGAACGCACAGAGATACTGAAAATGCAGTCGGAAGAACTTCCAGCGCAACTCTTTCCAGCGTTCAGGGCTTAGGGTTTGCGTGAAGGCTGCCGAAATCACCAGCGGCCATTTCTGCCCATCCGGTGCCACGCCGGACACCGCAACCGGATCACACAGCGCAAACGCGCAGCCATCACCGGGAGCGGTTACGTCAACCCAAGTCAATTCATCGCGGGAGGACAAATAATGCAGATCGGCGCGCAAACGATCAGCTTTGGGCAGAAAACTGACCATCGGCACAACTTAGCCAAGGCTCAAGAAACCAAGCGCAGGACCCTGTTTGGGGACCCCACCTTCACGAATTAGATCCGCAAGGATCGACACCGCCAAATGCGCACCGGATGAATGGCTAACGACCAAAACTTCGTCTACATCATCGTCCAAAGCGGCCGAAATTGCGCGGCGAAAATTAGCCATCCGGTCTTCAAGCTCGGGTGGGTTAGCGCCCTTTGATTGTGCTGCATAAGCATAGTCATGCATGAGGTAGTATGCGAAAATCTTGCCGTCTTTCTTTTTGAACCACCGCAAAATCATGAAAGCGATCCATGCGCCCACAGCCCATTGCGCAACCATGCGGCCCGCATACAAAGTTGAGAAATTGAGATCCGACGCATCGCCGTTGCCGATCAAACCTATTAACGCACGCGCACCCGATGTCAGCGTCCAACCCAACACTTTACCCGCCAACAGTCCAAGCAGAACCGCGACCAGCAATTTCAAAAGCAACATTCCCACGGGGTACAACGCCGCAATCACTGGCCCCTTGCGCAACCACATCAAACGGCGCAATGCGCCTGATCCAATATATATGAACGCAGTTCGCACCAGTTGCAGATAGGTTGCGGGAATAGTCGAAGCCATTGAATTGCGCACAATGTCGGACCAGACAAGCACCTCAACCTGCGCATCAACAGACTGCCCGTCCATGCGCGATTCCACACGCCAGCCGTAATGTTCACCTTTTTTGGGCGCGATCCCAATGTCGTATCCCGATATTGAAGATTGTGCCGCGGATTCAGTGCGATACAACTCACGGTAGCGGCGTGGATGGATCGGATCATAGCCCGGAATATAGAACACCCTGCGGTTTCTGACCGTTCGTTTCACGGGTGATTGTGGTGTCTGTTCCATCGCGCGCCTGTCCCTAGTTTGAAGGTACTATAGGCATCAATTTCGGCAGAATTAAGTAAATTACTAGCCAAAGATCGCAAGGAACGGTAACGTCTCGAGCATCCAGAAAGAGAACATCGACATGAATCCGGTGGCCATGGCCAGCCCGACGACGACCAACAACACGCCGGACGTCTTTTCGATCACCCCCATGTTGCGTTTCATCCACGCCATTGGGCGTTTCATTTGCGGGAAGAATGCCGCCACTAACACAAACGGCACGCCCAGTCCGATAGCATAGACGCCAAGCAGCATTACACCCTTGCTGACGTCTGCTTGGCCCCCCGCGAGGCTGAGGATCGCGCTCAGGATGGGCCCGAGGCACGGCGTCCATCCGAACGCAAACGCCAAACCGAGGAAGTAAGCGCCAAACGCCGATCCACCTTGATCCCCCGCGTCCATGCGCATTTCACGATCCAGAAATTTCAGCCGAAACAGGCCAAGGAAATGCAGACCAAAGATGACGACAACAACACCCGCCCCGACCTCAAGATATGGACGGTAGGATGCGAACGCGCGACCAAGCGCCGATGCACCTGCGCCGAGGATCAGGAACACCGTCGACAGGCCCAGCACAAAAAACAAAGACGCAACCACAGCGCGCCCGCGTGCGGCGCGGTTGTCTTCCATATCCGTGACGCTGACGCCGCCCATATAGGCCAGATACGGCGGCACGATTGGTAACACACAGGGGCTTAGGAACGACAGGATACCTGCCGAAAATGCCACCAAAAGCGCGGGAAGCAACGAGGCCAAGAGGAAGGTTTCTGTTTCAAACATAAATCCATTTTAACTGGCTGTGCCCGCGGCGTCACTGTGCAGATGGTCACATCATCGTTGAAACGTGTTTTAATTCGTTTGAGACGTGTTTCGAACTGGTGGACATTTGGCTCAACGCGGGGCACGTCTTTGAAATGGAAGAAATTGTTGATACGCGCGGCTTGAAATGTCCGTTGCCGGTTTTGAAAGTCGCCAAGGTGCTGCGCGACGCACCAACCGGCACGGTTGTCACTGTTTGGGCAGATGATCCGATTGCGATTATAGATATCCCGCACTTTTGCGTTGAGGCGGGACACCAATTGGTGTCGCAGTCTAACGCAGGCAGGCACTAGATTTACGTGATTAAACAGACGACGTTGCCATAAAAAACGCCGCCCCGTATGAACGGAGCGGCGTTTGATGTCAGCGCCTTAGCGGGCGTTTCTCAAGCGATACGTTAGCGTCCCAAAGACCACCAACCGCGCTTTTTGGGCGCATCATCGGCAACCGGCGCGTCTTCCACAACAGCCTCGGCTGGTGCTGGTACTGGTTCGGCGGCTGGGGCCACCTCAGGTTCAACCTTTGGCTTGGACGTGGTTTTGCGCACACGCTTAGGCTTATCTGCCACCACCGGTTCCGGCGTTTCAGCAGGAAACGCAGCAATTGGTTCAGCCGGCGTTTCCGCAACCGCAGTATCATCCACTGCAGCAGCCGGTTTCTTGCGACTGCGCGGCGCGCGTTTGGGCTTTGCAGCAGGTGCACCCACTGGCGCTGCTTCTGCAACAGGTGCCGCTGGTGCGTCATCGCTTGGCACATCGTCGGCCTTCTTGCGACGTGATCGGGTCCGCTTAGGCTTGGGCGCGTCTTCCGCCGCAGCCTCCGCACTTGCCGCCTCAACCAAGGCGGCCTCGACGATCTCCGTCACTTCCGCACTTTCGACAGGTGCATCCGCTTTCTTGCGACGGGTGCGTGTGCGCTTTGGCTTGGGCGCATCTTCAACCGCAACTGCGTCAACGACTGCATCAACGACCGGGGTTTCGCCCTGATCGCTTGGCGTGACGTCAGCCAGCGTGTCCGATTTCACGACCACCGCCGCATCGCCATCGTTGTGTGCTGCGTGCTCACCGTTGGCCTCGGCGTTTTCACCACCGCCGCTACCGCGACGACGACGACGGCGCCGACGGCGTTTTTTGGTCGGCGCGTCACCGTCTTGCGATTCAGGCGCTACGCTGTGACCCTCGGTCTTGGCCTCAACGGATGCGGTCACTTCAATCTCAGCCTCTTCCATCGGGGCATCGTCTACTTCAGCCATAACAGCCGTTTCTGACGAAATCACCGACACCAATTCAACTTCAGCCACAACGCGGCTGGCGGTCTTGAATTTCTCAAGCACGAAATCAGGCGATACAAGATGCGGATCACACTCGATGCGCACGGACAGGCCATAGCGGGCTTCAATCTGAGCGATGTGTTCACGTTTCTGGTTCGTCAAGAAGTTGGAAATGACGATCGGCGCCTTGATCAAGACTTCTTTTGAACGACCATGCACACCTTCTTCTTCCAGCTGGCGCAGAATACCCAATGCGACGTTAGCGTCAGAGCGCAGCAAGCCTGTGCCGTGACAATGCGAACATGGCTGGGTCGTTGATTCCAACATGCCCGGACGCAAACGCTGACGCGACATTTCCATCAGGCCGAAGCCGGAAATCCGGCCCACTTGGATGCGGGCCCGGTCGGTCTTGAGCTTGTCTTTCATCAGCTTTTCTACGGAAGCGTTGTTCTTACGCTCATCCATATCGATAAAGTCGATGACGATAAGACCGGCAAGGTCACGCAGGCGCAGTTGACGCGCGACTTCTGCCGCGGCCTCAAGGTTGGTCTTTGTTGCCGTTTGTTCAATCGAACCTTCTTTGGTGGCGCGACCGGAGTTCACGTCAACCGCAACAAGCGCTTCGGTCGTGTCGATCACGATGTAGCCGCCCGATGGCAGTTGCACAGTTGGGTTAAACATGCCCGACAGGTAGCTTTCGATCTGGTGACGCGCAAAAAGCGGCATCTGTTCTTTGTAGTTTATCACGTTCTTAGCGTGGGATGGCATGATCATTTTCATGAAATCCTTGGCCGTGCGGTAACCGCCCTCGCCCTCGACAATCACTTCGTCGATCTCTTTCGAATACAGATCGCGGATCGAACGCTTGATCAGGTTGCCTTCTTCGTAGATCTGCGCTGGTGCGGAAGACCGCAGCGTCAGTTCGCGAATCTGTTCCCATAGGCGTTGCAGGTATTCATAATCGCGCTTGATCTCGGTTTTGGTGCGCTGGCTGCCAGCGGTGCGGATGATCAGGCCAGCGCCTTCGGGCACGGCCATTTCATTTGCAATCGCTTTCAGCTTTTTGCGGTCTGCCGCAACGGTGATCTTGCGTGAAATGCCGCCGCCACGTGCGGTGTTCGGCATTAGCACGCAGTAGCGACCCGCCAATGACAGGTAGGTCGTCAGGGCCGCACCTTTGTTGCCGCGTTCCTCTTTGACCACTTGGATCAACAGAATTTGTCGAACTTTAATAACTTCCTGTATCTTATAGCGCTTCGGGCGTGGCTTGCGAACAGGACGCACATCTTCATGGTCATCTTCATCCGCAACACTTTCGATGGTTTCGTCCTTGTCAGTGGCTTCCGTACCGCCGTCAGAGTCGTCCCCATCCGTCTCATTGTCAGCCACATCATCGCCGTCGCCCGAACCCTGTTCAGGGGTGTCGACCGGCGTGTCAGCGACAGTTTCCATCGGCGACGATCCCTCGCCAGTTTCGTCATCGCTCAGATCAATCGTTTCCATACCAGCAATATCGCCGGAGGTTTCTTCCTCGGATGTCTCAACCGGATCAGCAGTTGCGACCGCGTCCTGCCCATCGACTTCAGCCGCTTTGGGCTTGCGACGGGTACGTGTGCGGCTGCGCTTTGGCTTCTCGGCCTCAGCCTCAGCCTTTTGGCTTTCAGCGTAAGCCTTTTCTTCGGCAATCAGCGCAAGGCGGTCGGCCACCGGAATCTGGTAGTAATCGGGGTGGATTTCGTTGAACGCCAAGAAACCATGGCGATTGCCGCCATAGTCAATGAACGCCGCCTGAAGCGACGGTTCGACCCTTGTTACTTTTGCGAGGTAGATGTTGCCAGCAAGCTGGCGGCGGGATTGGGTTTCAAAGTCGAATTCCTCAACCTTGTTTCCGTCAACCACCACAACGCGGGTTTCTTCCGCGTGGGTGGCGTCGATAAGCATTTTCTTAGCCATTGTGTCCTGTTCCACGCGCCATTTGGCGGCAACCCCCACAATAATCCGGGGGGCGCTGCATTGTCTGGGGCGTGTTCAATTATGGCGAGGCGCGCAACAGCGGCGCGAGCGGCCAATTGGCCGCCTGCTCTCTCGCCGTATAATGTCGCGCGTTCCATCGCGTTGGTCTCCGACCACCAATTAGTGGCCCGTTCAAGGCCCCTGCGATTAAGGATGTCCGTCACCGCCGGGAGCTGTTCATCTGATCCCGCCCAAAATCAATCAAAGGGGACCACATTCTTTCGGTCTGTCTTTGGGTATGACGGGATCATTTAATCGGGTCACTGCAACCAAAAACAGAAAAACTCACCGGGCTTTTGCGCAAAGCGTCATGGCAACCGCCCGTCCTTTACACATAGGGGACGATGGGGTCACTTTACAACGCCAAAGTGTGACGTTGCGTTGTCTTATGTGATTTAGCGGCGCGGTAATCCGTTAACGGATACGATGTCAGGAAATGCTCAAAATCAATGGGCGATGGTCCGACACCACAGGATTGGCGGGAACCTCAAAGGATCTCACGTCCACGGACGCTGTGACCAGCATGTAATTGGCGTGCCGGATGGCTTTGGGACACAGCGCCGTGCGCGTGTCTTGCTGCCCCACCAGATCGCGCAGACCACAATCCGCAAAGATCGCCAATGTCTCACTGTCGGACAAAACATTGAAATCGCCTGCAAAGACGATGTCGTCTTGCGGGGATGCAATTTGTGACAACAACGTCAGGGCGCGCTTGGCTTGATCTGCGCTCGCAGGCGTATCGCCTTTGCCACCAACGTTGCGCAGCCCGTGAAAATGCGCAACCCTGATGGGCCGCGCGCGCCCGTTTTGGGCAATGCGAACGACCTGAAAGCCACGCGGCACAGGGTCCATGCCCCACCCGCCAGTGCGAAACACACTATGCACAAACCCGTCTTGGCGCGTTTGGATGTCCAGACGCGGTGCCACCCATTGGCCAAGCCCATGTTGGGATTAATAGGTCTTGCCACCCGCGTCCGACAATGGCCCCATGGCCACAGGAAAAAACCGCCCTTGTGATCAGGCAGCGTCGCGCTGATGTCACCAAACAGATCGGACCGCTGGTTCAGACTGCGATGGGCGTCGCGATAGGCAAGCCAAGGGGGCTCGGCTCTCTTGGGCGAATGACTTCTTGCAGGCATACAACGTTACCGCCACAGCGACCAATCCAACTGCCAAGGGCGGGCCAAACCTGCCCACCCCATGCATTCAGACTGATAATTTTCATCTCGTGCAGCCCAGATCAGCCGAGGTAGTCAGACCGTTGCAGCCCATACTTAGCCATCTTTTCGTTCAAGGTCCGGCGTGGCAGGCACAACTCGTCCATGACATTCACAATAGACCCCTTGTGGCGGCGCATGGTGTTGTCGATCAACATCCGCTCGAACGCCTCGACGAATTCCTTCAGTGGCTTGCCTTCGGTGGTGATGGCGGGCTGGCTTTCGTCATCCTCGGTCATCAACAGGGACGCAATGGACCCCGTTCCGCGGCGATTTTGCAGCACCGCGCGTTCGGCCACATTATACAGCTGGCGCACGTTGCCAGGCCAAGGCGCCTGCAGCAGTTGCGCGGCTTCCTGCGCTGATACTTCCGGCGCGTCGCAGCCGTATTCATCTGCGAACACTTCGCCCAAACGGGTGAACAACGTCAAAATGTCTTCGCCGCGCGTGCGCAATGGCGGCACCGTGATCCGCAACGCCGCAAGGCGGTAAAACAGATCATTGCGCAATACGCTTTCACATGTCTTGCCCTCGTCCTGTAAATTGCAAATTGCAACGATGCGGGTTTCGGACGGTGTGCCCTGTTCGTTGATTGCCGTTAGCAGACGGGCCTGATTTGTTTCTGACAAGGCTTCGACGTCTTCAAGAACGATCGTGCCACCACGGGCTTCTTCGATCGCAGGGATCGGGTCGTCTTGTCCGGCAGGCCCAAACAAACGCTTGGACAAGTCATCGTCCTCGTAGGCAGCACAGGCAATCAGCACGAATTTTTTGTTGGCGCGCGCGCCGACCGCATGCAGCGCGTGGGCAACCAACGTCTTGCCAGTTCCGGTTTCACCCTCAATCAACACATGACCGTCCGCCTGCCCGAGATCGAGGATATCTTCCCTCAGCCGCTCCATCACAGGGGACGCACCGATGAGCTTTTTCATCAGCGCCCCACCATCGCTTAGTTCACGGCGCAGCGCGCGATTGTCCAACGTCAGTCGCCGTGCAACAGTTGCTTTCTTGGCCAATTCAGTCATGCGATCAGGATTGAAGGGCTTTTCGAGGAAATCAAACGCACCAATGCGCATTGCTTCAACCGCCATTGGCACATCGCCGTGGCCGGTGATCATGATGACGGGCAGCGAACTATCAACGCCTTTCAGTTTCTTGAGAAACTGCATCCCGTCCATGCCCGGCATCTTGATGTCACTGACCACAATGCCAGGATAATCCTGCCCGACACCTTTCAGCGCGTCTTCGGCGCTGGCAAAAGTTTCAGTGTCATAGCCCGACAACGCCAGCCATTGACTGATTGATTGCCGCATGTCCTGCTCGTCGTCCACAATCGCGATCTTCATGGCTTGTGCCATTTGGCTACTCCGCTGCTTCTATGTTTTGATCTAGGTCTGCGCCTAAAATAGGCAGTTCAACTTCAAATACAGCCCCACCCTTGTCGGAATTGCGCGCAGTGAGGCGTCCCCCGAAGTCGTTTACGATGCCAGATGATATAGCAAGGCCCAGCCCGGTGCCGTCCCCCGCCTGCTTGGTGGTATAAAACGGCTCAAACAACTCATCTAGGTCCTCAATCCCCGACCCGTTATCGCGCACTGACAGGCGCGCCACGTCACCCTGCACAAGCAAGATTTCAACGCTCGGTTCAAGGGCCATTTTTGTCGCATCCAATGCGTTGCGCAACAGGTTGATAATGACCTGTTCTAGCCGCATCCGATCGCCGTAAATCATCACCGGCTGATCTGGTAAAGTGCGTGTAATGATAACCTGCCGCTGGCGTAATTGTGGTTCCATCATCGACAGCGACGATAGCACCGCGTCCTTAATATCAACGGGTTCAAGACTGTCTTTGCCTTTGCGGGCGTAGGATTTCAACTGCTTGGTAATTGCCGCCATCCTTTCGATCAAACCGTCGATGCGCTGCACGGCAACAACGGCTTCATCAGGGCGTTCGCGCGCAATCAAAAGCCGCGCCCCCGCAAGGTAGGTTTTCATCGCTGCAAGCGGTTGGTTCAGCTCATGGGAAACAGCCGCCGACATCTCACCCAGTGCGGCCAACTTGGACGTCTGCGCGACGGTCTGTTCGGCAACCTCAAGGTCCTTTTCGGCCTTCTTGCGTTCGGCAATTTCCCGCTGCAAACGTCGGTTCAACTGGCGAAGCTCCGCCGATTCCAACTGAAACATCCGCGCGGCAACATTTGATCTGCGCGACAATATCCAGAATAATCCCGCCAGCAGTATAGCGAAGCCCATGATTTCCAACGCGATGATTGAATTTACCCGCTCGCGAACAGACTGAAACGTCGTGAAACTAACTATGCGCCAGCCTTGGAACTGCACGCGTAGTTCTTGGCGCATCACACCGTCACCACGAAGATACGCGTCAATCGGCAACGCGGACCAATCGGGCGTGCCACGAAGCGTGCGTTCAATGGCCGTTTGCGGTTCAAGCAGGTCCAGCGCGTCTGCTTCCAAGCGGCCCCGCCAGCGCGGCTCGGTTGCCAAAATCGCGCGTCCTTCACTATCCAGCACCATGACAGCATCCGAAATGCCCGCCCAAGACCGCTCAAGCTTTGCAAGGTCCACTTCGACCGACACAACACCAACGCCCAGACTGCTGTCATCTACGCGACGCGAATAGGTGAATGAAAAACCGCCCTCGTCACGTTCATCAACCGTGAAGACGGTCACATTGGATCGCAGCGCGTCCACGAATGAACTCTGACTGCGTTGGTTTTCACCAAGCCGTTCGCGGTTGGTTGCCGCCACGATGCGCCCATCCGTGTCCATCAAAACCAAAGATGCGGCGCCAATCTCATCCACGAACGACAACAGCCGCGCCGAGGATTGGGCGAAGTCGCCGGAATTCAGCGCACCAATCAAAGCGGGGTCGCGTGCCAACAGTTGCGGCACAATGGAATTTCGCTGGAGTTCACTGATCAGATTGGCGGAATACAGCGCCAGCCGCACATCCGCCGCGCCGCGCGTGCGTTCGGTAAAGCGTTCAGTCAAAAGCCGGTTAGATGTAACGACGACCACGCAGCCAAGTGTAACAAGCGCGATCACCAGGATGCGCGTCCACCAGACTGCCGAAAGGCGGCGCCGTCTCAAATGATGCACCAAAACATGTAGCAATCTTACCGCCCCACCCCTGCGCCGTCCATCTTAGCCTTCAGGCAGACGTCAACTGCGCCATCAAACCGGCGAAAAGGCGCTGGCCGTCGGTGTTTCCGTGGGCGTCTTCAAACGCACGTTCAGGGTGCGGCATCATCCCAAGAACGCGGCGGTTCTGCGACAAAATCCCTGCAATATCCGCACGGCTGCCGTTTGGGTTATCGGTATAGGTAAACGCCACGCGATCATCGCCCGTAAGTCGCGCAATCGTGGCATCATCGGCGAAATAATTGCCGTCGTGATGTGCAATCGGAACACCGATTTCGCTGCCTGTACTATAGCTTTCGGTATAGGCAGAATTGGCGGTTTCGATCTTCAGACCCACCGTGCGGCAGATGTATTTCAGCGCCGCATTGCGCAACAATGCACCAGGCAACAACCCTGTTTCAGTCAAAATTTGGAAGCCATTACAAACACCTAAGACGTATCCACCGGCATTGGCGTGATCGACAACCGCGCGGCAAATCGGCGAATTGGCGGCAATCGCGCCGCAGCGCAGATAATCACCAAACGAAAATCCACCG
Source organism: Octadecabacter arcticus 238 (assembly GCF_000155735.2). Lineage (GTDB taxonomy): Bacteria > Pseudomonadota > Alphaproteobacteria > Rhodobacterales > Rhodobacteraceae > Octadecabacter > Octadecabacter arcticus. The sequence continues at coordinate 1,330,747 of NC_020908.1, read as the reverse complement.
GGGATTGCGACCAGATCAACGCCCGATGGCAGCACCGCATCCTTATGCCAAACGACCTGCACGTCCGCGCCGGATTTTTCCAACGCTACGGCCATATCCCGGTCGCAGTTGGATCCGGGAAACTGGATCACTGCCGCCTTCATAGAAGGTCGATCCGGTAGCTCTCGATGACCATATTGGCGAGCAGCTTTTCACACATCTCACCGACTTGGGCCTCGGTTGTGCCATCGGCGAGATCAAGTTCGATCACTTTTCCTTGACGCACGCCATTGACGCCCTCAAACCCGAGCGCGCCAAGTGCGTGTTTCACCGCAGCGCCCTGTGGGTCCAAAACGCCCTCCTTCAACATCACGTGCACGCGGGCTTTCATGGCGTCTATCCCTTTAATTTACTTAGTTAATGAGTGTTGGTTTTGGCATATGCGTCGCATTCGACGGCAAAACGCCAAGCCGCTTGGCGACCTCGGTGTATGCATCCGCCAAATCACCTAAATCTTGGCGGAACACGTCTTTGTCCAGCTTGCGACCAGATTCGATATCCCACAAACGGCAGCTGTCAGGGCTGATTTCATCAGCCACAATCAAGCGCATGAAATCATTGTCCCAAACGCGGCCAACTTCGATTTTGAAATCGATCAGCTTGATTCCGACGCCGTGCATGACCCCTGCCATGAAATCGTTAACCCGCAACGCCAACGCAATAATGTCATCAAGGTCCTGCTGGGACGCCCAGCCAAAGGCGATGATGTATTCTTCTGGTACCAACGGATCGCCAAGCGCGTCGTCTTTATAGGAAAATTCGACGATCGGACGCGGCAGCGGTGTGCCTTCTTCCATGCCCAACCGCTTGGCCATGGTTCCGGCAGCAAAATTGCGCACAATCACTTCGAGCGGGATAATCTCAACCTGACGGATAAGCTGTTCGCGCATGTTCAGGCGGCGAATGAAATGCGTCGGCACACCGATGCGCGCCAGCCCCAACATAAAGAATTCCGACAGGCGGTTGTTCAACACACCCTTGCCGTCGATGATTCCTTTCTTTTGGGCGTTAAACGCAGTCGCGTCGTCCTTGAAATACTGAACAAGCGTCCCCGGCTCTGTACCCTCATAAAGGATCTTTGCCTTGCCTTCATACACCAGTTTACGACGTGCCATGCTGTCTCCTGCGGGTCCAAGGATTAATCATGTCGCCTTGAGGCTCAAAGCGGGCAAAAAGTCCCCTATAGCGGCGTCATAAGCCAAGCCCCCCTTGCGGGCAAGCGTGGACGTGGTCATATCTTATTCGATCGCTACAAGAACACCTCAAGGAGTATGAAATGTCCGGTTTTGATGATCGTGAGAACGCATTCGAAAACAAATTCGCCCATGACGCAGACATGCAATTCAAGGCAGAGGCCCGCCGAAATAAGCTTGTTGGCCTGTGGGCTGCCGGTTTGATGGGCAAAGAAGGCGACGACGCCTTGGCCTACGCCAAAGAAGTTATCAAAGCCGACTTTGAAGAAGCGGGCCACGAAGACGTCTACCGCAAGCTGTTCAAAGATGTGGGCCATCTATCTGATGAGGCCACGACCCGCGCGAAAATGGCGGAATGCATGGCGCAGGCCAAAGGCCAATTGATCAAAGAGGTTTAATTTCCAGTCGGCCTTCAGGCTGATCTCAGGAAGATCCGATTGCAATTCGCGACAACTTGTTAGGCCAGCCCATCGAAAGATGCGCTGGCCTTTCCATTATGACACCGACGACCATCACATCCGCCTATGATGGCCGCCGTTCTATATGTAGACGTCCAATATTTTTCATCTGACATTCGCAATCACACCGCTGGCCTATGACATCTTCCAGCCAACGGCACTGCGTGACCTCAATCCTACTCAGCGAAATAATGAGGATTATTCATTTGCGCGCACGCCACCACCATGCGAAGCGATTGCATCCCCTTTTAGGAGCGCTCCGCGATGTCGACCACACAGCCTCATATCCAGCAAAATGCCCTGTCTGACCTGCTTGCAACCCGTGATTGGCTGCTTGCTGATGGTGCAACGGGCACGACATTATTCAACATGGGGCTGCAATCGGGCGACGCGCCTGAGTTCTGGAACTTTGAACATCGCGACCGGATTACGGCGCTCTATAAGGGCGCGGTCGACGCTGGTTCCGATATCTTCCTCACCAATACTTTCGGTGGAAATGCATCGCGTCTAAAGCTCCATAATGGTGAAGGTAAAGTGCATGAAATCAACAAAGTGGCTGCTGAAATCGCGCGTGAAGTTGCTGATAAATCTGGCCGCAAGGTGGTCGTTGCCGGGTCCGTCGGCCCAACCGGTGAGATTATGACCCCGATGGGGTCCCTGACCCACGACCGCGCAGTCGAGATGTTTCACGAGCAGGCCGAAGGCCTGAAAGCAGGGGGCGCAGACGTTTTGTGGTGTGAGACAATTTCCGCAGGCGAAGAATTCAAAGCCGCCGCGGAAGCCTTTGCCTTGGCCGACATGCCATGGTGCGGCACCATGAGCTTTGACACTGCAGGGCGCACGATGATGGGCCTGACCAGCGCAGAATTGGTGAAACTGGTCGGAAAACTGCCCAATCCGCCGATTGCGTTTGGCGCAAACTGCGGCGTTGGCGCGTCTGATCTGTTGCGAACCGTTCTGGGTTTCGGGGCCGCCGGACCAGAACAACCCATCATTGCCAAAGGCAATGCCGGCATTCCGAAATACGTAGAAGGTCACATCCACTACGACGGCACACCGGACCTGATGGCCGATTACGCCTGCCTTGCCCGCGACAGCGGGGCCACAATCATCGGCGGCTGCTGTGGTACGACGCCGGATCATTTGCGTGCCATGCGAGCAGCACTGGAATCCCGCCCTGAGGCGGATGCCCCCACACTAGAAGCCATTGTAGCCGGACTAGGCGGATTTTCATCGGTGTCAGACGGTACAGACAGCGCAGGACCAGTGCGTGCACCTCGACGCGGACGCAAACGCAGCTAAGGCCCCGTTGCGTTGCTGTGAACCTCTTTTGACCCAGATCATTCAGTGTACCAGCACCGAACAATGTACGACCAAGTGAACCCGCCTTATTATACTCGCGCAAAGTATTCATTTGCAGTCCCGTCGCTGCATGGGCACGCTATGTCGCAATCGTCCCAGACCAAATGCGCCAATTCAGCGCAAATCAGGCAACAACACATCAAAAGGTTCTGACATGTCCGACGATCAAGGCGACATCATTCTAAGCGAACTGAACGACGACGATCTCGTCGCGCAAATGTTCGACGACCTCTACGATGGCTTGAAAGAAGAAATCGAAGAAGCCGTGAACATCCTGCTGGCACGCAAATGGACCCCCTACGACATCCTGACCAAGGCGCTTGTCGGCGGCATGACGATTGTGGGCCACGATTTCCGCGATGGCATCTTGTTTGTGCCAGAGGTCTTGCTGGCCGCCAACGCCATGAAGGGCGGGATGTTCATCCTTAAACCGCTGCTGGCCGAAACCGGCGCGCCGCGTGTGGGAAAAATGGTCATCGGCACGGTCAAAGGCGACATCCATGACATCGGAAAGAACCTTGTGTCGATGATGATGGAAGGCGCCGGATTCGAGGTCGTGGACCTTGGCATCAACAATGCCGTCGAAGGCTACCTTGAGGCGATTGCGGCTGAGGAACCCGACATTTTAGGCATGTCTGCCCTGCTCACCACGACGATGCCTTATATGAAGGTGGTGATCGACACGATGATCGAACAGGGCATCCGCGACGATCTGATCGTGCTGGTCGGCGGCGCACCGTTGAACGAAGAATTCGGCAAGGCCATCGGCGCAGACGCCTATTGCCGCGACGCCGCCGTTGCCGTTGAAACCGCAAAGGCGTTTATGGCCCGCAAGCACAACCAAGGCGCAACCGCCTAAGACTGCTTTGCTCGGCTATGAAGCGCGTCCGGTGGCCAGCCCCTCGGGCGCGTTTTTATTCTGAAGGGACACGAGATGTTGACGCTTTATGCACCCCAAGGCACCGTCGCGGTTGCGGCGCATGTGGCCTTGGAAGAGGCCGGCCTGCCCTACACGATCCACTGGATCAGCATTATTCAGGGGGAGCAGCGCAGCCCCGAATTTCTGGCTATAAACCCCAAAGGCCGCCTCCCCGCGTTACTGACCGAATATGGCCACCTCACCGAAACGCCCGCAATTCTCGATTATATCGCTGATATATCGGATAAATTTATGCAATCTGATCCATTTCAAAAAGCGCGCGCGCGTGAATTGATCAGCTTCCTTGCCGCGACAGTGCACGTTAACCACGCCCATGGTCCACGCGCTGCCCGCTGGTCTGACGATCCGGCTGCCCACGTATCCATGGCCGCGAAAGTGACAGAAACCATGGCCGACAGCTGTAGCGTTATCGAGGCCGTTTTGCCAAACGCGGGTTGGTTCCTTGGCAGTTATTGCATCGCTGACATCCATCTTTACGCCGTTTACCGCTGGTTTGAGGGGGACGGCGTGGCCATTGCCAACTACCCCAAACTCGCAGCGCATTTTGCAGCCATGAAAGCGCGCCCTGCCGTGGCCAAAGTCGCAGCACTCCATGGATGACGCGACCCTCACCACCGACGGACTCGCGCCCAAGGGACAGGGCCGCATCCTTTTGTTGGCGTGCGGCGCACTGGCGCGCGAAATCCTCGATCTGATAAAGGCAAACGGCTGGTCGCATATGGATTTGCACTGCCTCCCCGCGATTTTGCACGTGCACCCCGACCAAATCCCCGACGCCGTAGAAAAGGCCGTCCTGAAACATCGCGATGCCTATGACGACGTGTTCGTAGTCTATGCCGATTGCGGCACTGGGGGCATGTTGCAACGACTTTGCGACAGGCTCGGCGTCGAAATGGTGCAAGGCCCGCACTGCTATTCATTCTTTGAGGGCAACGACGCTTTCGGTGCGCAAGACGAAATCTACAGCTTCTACCTGACCGATTTTCTGGTGCGCCAATTTGATGCTTTTGTGGTCAAACCATTGGGGTTGGATCGCCACCCAGAACTGCGTGACATGTATTTCGGCAACTACAAGTCACTGGTCTATCAGGCCCAAACCGATGATCCCGCCTTGACCGAATTGGCCAAACAACATGCAGAGCGCCTCGGCCTCACGTTTGAACGCCGCCTCACGGGCTACGGCGATCTAGCAACGGCACTGGCCGCGAAGGCCTGAATTTCGACGCTGTGTTGGGTTGGATGGCCCAACCTTACGCCGTAACCGATCTGATCCGTTCAATCATCGCACGCAAACCGTTGGATCGCTGCGCAGAGAGGTGATCGTTCAACCCCAGCCGCTCAAACTCAGCGCGTGCATCCACGGCTGCGACATCGGCCACTGATAAATCGTTGTACAAGGCGTGCAAAATCGCGATCAAACCGCTGACGATCATCGCATCACTCGCACCTTCGAATGTGAACACGCCATCGTCGACCTTTGGCACCAGCCAAACCTGTGACGCGCAGCCATCCACTTTGGTCGCGGGCACTTTGAACGCATCGTCCAACGGCGCCATCTCCCGGCCCATGTCGATAACATGGGCGTATCTGTCTTCCCAATCGTCCAAGAACTCGAATGTTTCGGCGATATCTTCAAATGCTTGCGTGGCCATGGTTGTCCCCTATCTTGTGTCTGACTTAGGCCGCGTCCCTGCGAACGTCCAGTGGCCGCTTTTTTCAACGTCTCTTTTTCCAGTGTCTGCTTTTCACCACGGCGACTTTGGGCTAGCAAGACATAAGCGACGAAGACCAAAGGGGATCATCCATGCTGCGCGCAACACTTCTCGGCACTGCCGTTCTCCTCACGCTGACAGGTTGTGCCCGCATCGCCGACAGCCGCTTCAACCCGGTAAACTGGTTTGGCAGCAGCACCGAGGCTCCGGTAGACGCAAACGGCCAGACCCGTCCGTTGATCCCTGCAAACAGCCGCACTGTCGTAATCGACAATCGGACAATGGTGCAAAGTATCACATCGCTAAGTATTGATCCCACCCCATCCGGGGCCATTGTCCGCGCTGTTGGTGTTGCCCAAACACAAGGCTATTTTAACGCAGAACTGGTCAGCCGCGGTGTCGCGAACGGTGTGCTTGACCTTGAGTTCCGCGCCCAAGCGCCGACCGCACTAGTGGTGCCCGGCACCACACAATCACGCCAGATTAGCGCGGCCCACGTCATTGAACGCAGTGACCTTGCCGCCATTCGTAGTGTCCGAGTTACGGCAGCAACGAACGCGCGGACGTCCGGACGGTAGAAACGCGATCGCTCTTAGCCGACAAGATCAGATCACAGCGTAAAGGTCACAACCTTTTCGCCCTTTACCGCCAAGCCAATTTTGCCGTCACACAGCCGCAACGCATCCGCGCCGAACACTTCTTTGCGCCACCCGCTAAGGGCTGCAACATCGCGCAATCCGCCCGCGATAGCATCCAAATCGGCGCTGTTTGCGATCAGCTTTTGTGCAACACCTTCATTGTCCGCCGCCGATTTCACCAAAACGCGCAACATATCCGCCAGCGCCGGGTTCACCTGTAGCTTTTCACGGCTCGCGTCGATGCGCGGTGCGTCCTTGGGTTTGGTGTTCAGACCTGCCTGTACAGCCGCCAAAATACCGGTCGCAATGTCGCCGCGCCGCGCTTCGCGCAACAGCAATCTGGACCGCCCGAGATCGTCTTCGGACGTTGGTTTGGTTGACGCGATTTCAACCAGCGCGTCATCCTTGAACACACGGTTACGCGGGATATTTCGGTTTTTTGCATGAAGCTCGCGGAATCGGGCCAATTCACGAACGATTGACAAGAATTTTCCCGAACTTGTCCGCGTTTTAACACGTTTCCATGCGTTATCAGGGTCCGCCTGATAGGTCGCTGGATCGTTCAGAACTGCCATTTCTTCGGCCACCCACTTTTTCCGGCCAGATTTTTCGAGCTCGGCTGACAGATTCTCATAAATCACCCGTAAATGGGTCACGTCGGCCAGCGCATAGGTCTTTTGTGCATCCGTCAAAGGGCGGCGCGACCAGTCGGTAAATCGGGATGATTTATCAACGTTATCTTTGGCGATTTTTCGCACCAAGGTCTCATAGCCAGCTTGTTCGCCAAATCCACACACCATCGCTGCAACCTGTGTATCAAACAGCGGCTTTGGTATAATGCCCTGATCCACAAAGAAAATTTCGAGGTCTTGGCGTGCAGCATGAAAGACTTTCACCACGTTTTCGTCTTTGAACAGCTCATACAGCGGTGCCAAATCAAGGCCTTCCGCCAATGGGTCCACCAGCACCGCATCATCGCCACCCTCGCCCATATAGGCCAGCTGAATGAGACAAAGCTTTGAATAATACGTCCGTTCGCGCAGGAATTCGGTGTCCACGGTCACGTAGGGATATTTCGCGGCCTGGGCGCAATACGTCGCAAGCTCGGCTGTTGTTGTGATGGTCTTCATCTGGGCCTTTTCATATTCTTGGGCCCACATTTTGCTGAGCCCCGCTAGTTTCATCAAACACTAGGGGATTGATCGGGTGATGGGAAGGTGCAGGGCGCGGCGATCTTGGGCAGCAAACCGCCGCAAGACAGCTGGGTAGAGTTCGTGTTCACACGGCAATAAACGCGTCGCCAAAGATTCGGGCGTGTCTGCAGGCAGAACCACGATCCGCGCTTGGCCAAGGATAGGCCCATCATCAAGTGCTGCGGTCACTTCATGCACGCTACACCCGTGTTCGCCGTCACCCGCTTGCAGGGCGCGGGCGTGGGTGTGCAGCCCTTTGTATTTTGGCAAAAGCGATGGGTGCATGTTAAGCATCCGACCCGAATAGCGGGCTGTGAAGCCATTGGTCAGGATGCGCATGAAACCTGCCAGACAAATAATATCCGGTGAAAAACGTTCAAGCGTTGCATGAAGAACGTCCTCGAATGCATTACGATCATTGTTAAATTCTCGACTATCTACAACAGCAGTCGCAATTCCAAGGTCACGTGCCTTGGCAAGACCACCCGCTTCAGTATTATTTGACAGAACCAAAACAGGACGCGCCGGATGATCGCCCACCATGCTGTTGGCAAGGGCCACCATGTTCGACCCACCCCCGGAAATCAGGATGGCGACGCGTTTGGTCACAGAAGTTTGCCAGTGTAGCGAACGCCCTCACCCGCAGCGACCTTGCCGATTTCATAGACGTCGTGCCCGGCCCCTTCGAACGCGCCGCGCGCCGCGTCAACTTTGTTAGGCGCAATCGCCACAACCATGCCTATGCCGCAATTAAAGGTCTTGAGCATTTCGGCCTGATCCAGGCCGCCCTGATCCGCCAACCACTTGAACACAGCCAGAAGATCCCAAGCATCCAGATTAATATCGGCTCCCAAGCCGTCGGGCAGAACCCGTGGCAGGTTTTCGGTCAAACCGCCGCCAGTAATGTGTGCAAAGGCGTGGACCATGTCGGGTTCAGAAATCGCCGCGACCGCGCCTTTGACATACAGCGTTGTCGGCGCAAGCAATGCTTCGCCCAGTGTGCCGTCGCTAAACGGGCTGGCATCAGCCCACCCAATACCAGACAGTTCGACGATCTTGCGCACGAGGCTATAGCCATTGGAATGTACGCCGTTGGACGCAAGGCCAAACAAGACATCGCCTTCAGCCACGCCGCGCGGCAAGTCTGCACCACGTTCCATCGCACCAACACTAAAGCCCGCTAGGTCGAAATCACCCTCAGGGTACATCCCCGGCATTTCCGCGGTTTCACCCCCTATCAGCGCGCATCCCGACATTTCGCAGCCCTTGGCGATGCCGTTAATGATGCGCGTTGCCTGGTCCAATTCCAGTTTGCCAGTCGCGAAATAGTCTAAAAAAAACAACGGTTCAGCGCCTTGGCAGACCAGATCATTAACGCACATGGCAACCAGATCAATGCCGACGCCGTCAACGTTTCCAGTATCAATGGCGATGCGCAGCTTGGTGCCAACACCATCCGTGGCCGCAACCAGAATGGGGTCTTTGAACCCTGCCCCTTTGAGATCAAACATCGCACCAAAGCCACCTAATCCAGCCATAACGCCCGATCGTTTTGTGCGCTTGGCGGCAGGTTTAATCTGCTCTACCAACGTGTTACCTGCGTCGATATCGACGCCTGCGTCTGCATATGTCAGACCATTCTTACCCGTCGTTGTCATCGATCAAATCCCTACAAACATGATACATCGCGCGATATCCCAAAGTGTTGCGCCCTTCAACCGGATGGTTGACGTAGACAACACAAAAGGGCCACTTCGTGACGATGGACCGTTTTAGGCAAATTCTTTTGGACACGTTTGGAGCGGGCGAGATGCTCTCGCCCCCCTACGTGCTGGCCTTTGTCGGGTTGGCATGGCTGATCTATCTGGTGCGGCGCGAAAAAGGTGGGTTTCTGCCATGGCTGTTTCCGGCGCGCCTGTGGATGCACAAATCCACGTCCGCTGATTTCTGGCTATTTGTCATGGGCCGCCTGTTGTCTGTTGCAGGACTTTTCAGCCGGTTCGGCGTAGCGCCTTTGGTCAGTGTCTGGATTGCGGGCTTGATCAGCAGCGTCACCGGAGCCGACACAGGCTTAGCCCCTGGATTGGGGCCAATGAGCCTCGCACTTTTGTTGTGGGTAATCGTCGATTTCGCCGCATATTGGTCACACCGGTTGCTTCACGCAACATCTGTGATCTGGCCGCTACACGCGGTCCACCACAGCGCCGAGGTCCTGACCCCGCTGACGGCCTACCGCCAACATCCACTGGCGTTGATCGTCGGGACATCCATCAGCACCTGCATCGTCGGCGTGGCGCTGGGGGTGATTGTCGGGGTGATCTCGCCAGACACACCGATAGCCGAACTGGTGGGTGTCAACGCGTTTGTCGTCGTGGCCAACCTCACGGTCGCCAATTTCCACCATGCACATATCTGGATCAGCTTTGGTCCGGTGCTGGAACGTGTGTTCATCTCGCCCGCGCAACATTACATCCACCATTCGACAAAGCCCGCGCATTTCAACCGGAATTATGGGCACATACTGGCGATTTGGGACTGGATGGTCTGCACGCTCTACATCACGCGAGACCGCGAGGATTTGTCTTTTGGACTGGACGGCCCCAACGAGGCGCCACTGATGTCGCACCGCTTGGGTCCCATTTTAATCGATCCGCTGAGCCGGATGTTTTTTCCGGCGCGCTAGAATCGCGCCAAATCAGAACTTCATAATGATGTCGTCATCATCATCATCAGCCGTTTGCGCGGGCGTTTTGGCCTGTGAGCGATTGATCTCGTTCGGCCCGTTCAACAATATCAGTGCGCCAATCACCAACGAGATAACAAGGCCTGCGGTTCCGTCGCCGCCCCTATCCGATGTTACCTAAGGAAAACTTGAAAGATTGGCGCATGCCACGGCGGGTTCAGACAAAATGATTGTCGTAAAAGACAAGAGAGCAGATTTTAGTTTCATGGTGAAATTCCCATTTCTAAAATATCATGATGCTTATGATTAAAATTAATCGTGGAAAAAATCGAACAAAAACCCTCAGCGCTTGACCACCCGCCTCTCTCTGATACGAACCACGTCGGGGGGCCTGTAGCTCAACTGGTTAGAGCAGAGCGCTCATAACGCTTTGGTTGCGGGTTCAAGTCCTGCCGGGCCTACCACAGCCAATTCACGAAAGTGGATTGACTGGGTGCACAAGTCACGTTTGCGACGCAAATGTGAGGTGCACACCCCCACCAGATTGCCGCAATCCACGCGCAGGCATATTCGCGCAACGTGCAAAGGTCGTTTGCAGAGGACGTTTGCGACGCAAATGTGCAACACGAACAGCCGCAAATCAGACCGTCGATCATCGTGAAAACCTGTCACCGCCCTAACACAATCTCTGCCTTCAACCCGCCCATATCGTCGCTTTTACCCAACCGAAGTGTGCCGCCATGCGCGCGCGCGATGTCTTCGACAATTGCCAGACCCAGCCCGACACCGGAGCCACGATCTTGGTTGCGGGCAGGATCAAGGCGCGTGAAGGGGCGCACCGCGTCCTCACGTTGATCTGGCGGGATTCCAGGTCCATCGTCTTCGACGCAGAACACTACCGCGCGCGGTGTCACAATCACACTTAGCCTTGCTTCACCACCATATCGCAGTGCGTTGCCGATCAGGTTTTCAATCGCGCGCCGGATCGCGAGGGGTCGCAGCGTAACGTCACCGCCGCCGGTCATGTAGCCCGCAGTCACCGCTTGTCCCATACGGCGCGCGTCCGCCAGAATAGTCGCGCTCAGCTCAATCGGATCGACCAGCTGAGCGTCACCTTGCGCATCACCGCGGGCAAAATCGAGGAATACGTCAAGCAAATGCTGCATATCGTCCACATCGCGGACCAATGGTTCAACTTCGTCCCCGTCCAAAAGCCCAAGGCCAAGGCGAAGGCGGGTTAACGGTGTACGCAGATCATGGCTGACACCTGACAACATCATCGTGCGGGTTTGGGTGTGGCGTTCGATCCGGTTGCGCATATCGAGGAAGGCGTGCCCCGCTGCGCGGACCTCGTTTGCGCCCGCCGGATGGTAGGTGACAACATGCCCGCGTCCGTATTCTGCCGATGCCGCCGCGAGCCGTTTGATCGGACGCAACTGATTTCGAAGGTAAATATAGGCAATCAACGTCATAAACACGCTCAGCACCACCATCCAAACCAGCAATTGATGCGGGTTGGAGGCCGACACACGACTGCGGCGAAATTCAATCATAATTGGGCCGTGGGACGTACCAAACCATAGCTCAACCCAGCGGCTATCAGGCAGCACCACAGGGCCGAGCCCGTCAACGCTGACTTTCAATGTCCTCTCAACCACGCGGCCGCTAAAATCGAACCAACGCCAACTGCTCGCCTGCGGCATCCCCTCAGCCGGCAAGGTCATGAGCAGTTGCAGCGGGTTCGCCACTGTGCCCCCGATCGCTTGCGCCGCTGTCAAATCGGGGGCAGCGTTCACGCCGTCCAACAGATATTGCAGATCAAGCGCCACACTGCTGGTCATCTGCTCGGTCACTCCCTCAAAATGGCGTTGAATAAAGACCACCGAAATGCCCAATTGCAATGTAATTATGGGTAAAATCAGGATCAACGCCGCGCGCCCGTACAAGGAACGCGGCATGTAGTGTTTGAGCATACTGAACGACATGCGATAAGCCATGAACAAACGCTAATGTGAAATGCCAGCCAAGGGAACGCATGATGACCAATGAAGTGCCTAAAGCCGGTGTCGCCAACCAATTTGAGGACGGATTGGCCTGCGTGTTGGCGCCCAATCCATCGCCGATGACCCACTGGGGGACCAACACTTACCTGCTTGGCTGGGACAGTGTCGCCGTCATTGACCCCGGACCGATGGACCTTAACCATCTGTCAGCCCTGATCGCTGCGATCAACGGACGTACAGTCAGCCACATCATCGTAACCCACAGCCATCTTGATCACTCCCCACTCGCGCGCCCGCTGGCCGATCTGACGGGCGCGCCCGTCTTGGCATTCGGTAACAGCCGCGCGGGGCGCTCAAAGATGATGCAAACACTGGCGGCGTCCGGCGTCATGGGCGGCGGCGAAGGCGTGGATCTGGACTTTGCGCCCGACGTCTTGATTGCGGACGGGGACGTCATCGACGGGATCGGTTGGCAATTGCGCGCGGTTCACACGCCGGGGCATTTTGGCAATCACCTTTGTTTCTTGTGGGGGGATGCTGCGTTCACCGGCGATCATATGATGGGCTGGGCGTCATCCCTCGTATCGCCCCCTGATGGCGATTTGACTGATTTCATGGCGTCCAGCGCCTCCCTCGCGGCGACCCCGATGACGCGCGCCTACAGCGCCCACGGCGCACCCATCAAAGATGCGCAAGGGCGTCTGGCAGACCTCGTCGCGCACCGCTTGGGTCGCGAGGGCGAAATCCTTGCCGCACTTAATGCGGGCTCTGCAACACCGTCCAAGCTGACAGCAATAATCTACACCGATGTGGCCCCTGCTCTGCTTGGCATGGCACAGCGCAACGTTCTGGCCCATCTCATCGACCTCACACAACGCCGCAAAGCCGCCTCAATCGGTCCACTTTCGGCCACAGCGCAATTTGTCCGCACTGAGTTGCAAAAAACCTCGCATACCCCCTAGACGCCCAAGAATCTCGTGGCTATACGGACAGCGATATTCCGGCGTAGCTCAGCGGTAGAGCAGTTGACTGTTAATCAATTTGTCGTAGGTTCGATCCCTACCGCCGGAGCCAATTTTCCCTAATTAAGCAATATCTTAGCTTAGTTGGCTTCGAGCGGACTTAGGGAGTTTTTGGCCTTGTTACCTGATTTGTCACCACTTTTCACATGACCCGACTTGCCAGCATCACAGACAACCACCTAGCTTTGACCTGTAGCCTTTGCGACCATAGTGCGTTGATACCTCTCAACGCAATGATTTAGAGAACCATCTGTTCAGGACTCAGCCAAGCGCACACGGTGCAGTCGGGGCAAGGTCAAAGGCCCAAACAATATTCGAATCGTGTCTGTCGGTGGCGCGAAACACACCTAATGACCGCAGTCCAAAGCAGACCAAGAACCCTTGGCAGTGTGGATGATATTCTCCATTATATCATCATGGAAAATTGCGAGAGGTTTATTCAGTGACAATCTATTCAGGCGAGACATCTGCGGCTTTTTCTCTCTGCGAGAATTTCCTATCCGGACGAGAATTTGAAATAGATGCAGATCAGTATGCGACTTTCAGTCAAACGCTTACGACAGTCGTTTCTGCCAAGGAAATCGAAGATTTATTTCAAGTCTTTGCACAGTCTTTTTTTAGGTTTGAGAAAGATCTGTTGGATATGGTTTTTGAGTATACCTATATCTACATCTTGGATCTAAATAATGAAGTATCTTTCAGCAATATTCGGCACCGTTTCAATGTCGATATCATCACAATTCTAACTGCGTACCGAAGCTCAGGGCTATCGCGTTTGGAAATTTGAGCTCGAATAATAGCGAACAAAGCGCGAACTGCTCGGCTCTCTCGTCGCGCTCGTGGTCAGGTTTTATGTTTTTCGATTTCGATGCGACGAGAAGAATCCATATGCGATTCCCCTGTACCGAAGCTATGACTACCACTGCAACAGAATTCTAAAATCTTCGATCAACCTTCCAAAAACAAAGGAATTTAACTGCAAAACGCGCAGTCAAACGTTCGACACTCACCTGAGTTATCGAATTTGTGATCAGCTCAGAAATCATGTCCAACACCGTGCACTCAGGATGGGTGGGTTTTCTATTGGCGGTAAGACTAATTTTGTCCATGATACTGTCGGAAACCTTAGAAAATCTGATGCTGGGTTCAATGTCTCTCCGTGGCTCAACTCCTTAGATTTCAAAAGTTCTTCACAGTGCAAAGCCGCACTTCGAAAAGAGCTAGAACATCTCGGCTATGAAAAAATCGACTTGAAATGGCTTATTCGCTCCTTTGTTTGTGCTATGTACGAACGCCACGCTGCACTTCGAGCATTTTTAAAGCCCCAGGTTATAACCGCAGGTGAAAAAATAACCGCTGGATATGATTTCGCCAGCGCTGCCAAAAATAGTGAAGCAAAATACCTTGAGCTACGTGGTAAGGACGCGAAACGACCCATGAGAAATGACCTAGGTGCCATGGTTTTGAGGAGTTTTGAAACATACACATCATTTATTGCCTCGGAACGCTCATACGTGACGTCGCAGATCACGAGTTATTGTCAAATCTGGTGTTTGAGTATTGTTGGTCATGCGGTGATCTGGTCGGGGTTTGTGGTTTCGATTCCGTCTTTGAACGTGACGCCTGTGATGACTTTTGCGAGGTAGTCAAAGCCGCGTAGCTTCCTCCAATTTTGCTCAGCACATCTTAGGCTCAAGTTTCAAATGCAACACTCAGAGCCCTTTGGGCATAGGATGTTGTGATGGACATACGAAGCAAGCACCTCAGCAGCGAGGACCGTGGCGTGATATTAGCCGAGCATAATAGGGGCAGCAGTCAGCGGTTGATCGGCCAGCTTTTGCATCGCCCGGCGAGCACGATCTGCCGTGAGCTGGCGCGAGGTCGGCAGGAAGACGGCAGCTATTGCCCGCAAGCGGCGCGGCAGGCCTATGATGCCCGGCGTGCGCGCTGCCGCCGCGAGCGCAAGCTTGTGGAGGGGAGCGATCTTTATCGTTTTGTTCATGGCAAGCTCGTACATCTGCACTGGTCGCCTGAGCAGATTGCGCAGAGACTGCGTCTCATGAAGCCTGATGATCCATCCGCCCATGTGAGCCATGAGACCATCTATGCCGCGATTTACGCGCAGCCACGTGGTGGGCTGAAGGCGGCGATGATCGAGGCGTTGCGTCAAGCGAAGCCTAAGCGTGGGCTCAAGCGCAGGACAGCGGCGGGCAGTGCTATGGTCCCGGAATCATTGCGCATTATCAATCGCCCTGAAGAGATCGAAGCGCGACTGGTACCAGGCCATTGGGAGGGCGACCTCATCAAGGGCGCATTCAATCGCTCGTCAGTGGGGACCTTGGTCGAGCGCAAGACACGCTTTGTCATTCTTTGCAAAATGGACGGCAATGGGGCCGAGGCCGCGCTCGACAGCTTCACCCGCCAGATGAGACGACTACCCGCTGCTTTGCGCAAGAGCATGACCTATGAGAACGGCAGTGCAAAAGTGAGCCACGGAAGTGGCAGGATTATCTTGCTGCAGGCAAAGTAAAACTTTGCCACTTTAGTCTTTTCTGTTTTCAGGGAGGGCGGGGGTATTTTCAGCGTGGAACTTTACAGAAAGGTCCGCCTCGCACGTCGAGGTGGCATGAGCGAACGAGCAGCAGCCGTTCATTTTGGGATATCGCGCGCGAGCGTGAAGAAGATGATGAGCTTTTCGGTTCCGCCCGGATATCAACGAACTGCGAAGATCAAGCGGCCCAAGCTTGATGGCTTTACCGGCTTCATTGATCAATGGCTGCAAGACGATCTCAGCCGGAACCGTAAGCAACGCCACACGGCCAAGCGCATTTTTGAACGTCTGCGGGACGAGCATCAATTTCGAGGCGGGCAAACCACGGTCAAGAACTATGTCCGGGAACATGGCCGCCACCATCGAGAGATGTTTGTCCCACTGGCACATGCGCCTGGCCACGCTCAGGCGGATTTTGGCGAAGCGATGGTCGTAATCGGCGGTGTGGAGCAGAAGGCACATTTCTTTGCACTGGATCTGCCCTACAGCGACGCATGCTTTGTGCGTGCTTATCCTGCAGCGGTCTCCGAGGCCTGGGTTGATGGCCATGTCCATGCCTTTGCCTTCTTCGGGCGGGTGCCGCAGTCGGTTCTCTACGACAACGACCGGTGCCTTGTTGCGAAGATCCTGCCAGACGGTTCACGCAAGCGGACCAAACTGTTCAGCGGGTTTCTGTCGCATTACTTCATCCAGGATCGTTATGGTCGCCCGGGCAAGGGCAACGATAAAGGCGCCGTTGAGGGTCTGGTCGGATATGCCCGGCGCAACTTCATGGTGCCCATCCCTCATTTTGCCACGTGGGAGGCATTCAATCTTTGGCTGGAAGAGCAATGCCGCAAGCGCCAGAACGATGTCTTGCGCGGGCATAGCGACAGCATCGGGCAACGCTTGGCCCGCGATCTTGAGGCCATGATGGATCTGCCAGCATCTCCGTTCGATGCCTGTGATCAGGCCAGCGGCCAAGTGAACTCGCAAGCATTGGTGCGCTATAAAACCAACGATTATTCCGTTCCGGTTGCCTATAGCCATCGTGACGTCTGGCTACGCGGCTATGTCGATCAGGTTGTGATTGGCTGTGGTGGCGACGTCATTTCCCGCCACCCAAGGTGCTGGGACCGCGAAGACATGGTCTTTGACCCGATCCACTACTTGCCCCTGCTGGAGCAGAAGGCGGGCGCATTGGATCAAGCCGCCCCTTTGGCGGGCTGGGACTTGCCGGACGAATTTGCGACCCTGCGCCGCTTGATGGAAGCCCGAATGATCAAGGCAGGGCGGCGTGAGTATGTACAGGTCTTGCGGCTGCTGGAGACCTTCGAGATGGGGGACCTGCACATCGCCATCAAAAACGCGCTGCGCATGGGCGCAATTGGCTTTGATGCCGTCAAACATCTTGTGCTTTGCCAAGTCGAGCAGCGGCCACCCAAGCTGGATCTGGATGTCTATCCCTATCTGCCCAAGGCCAATGTCGGCACAACATCTGCAGCCAGTTACATGTCCTTGATGCGGGGGCAATCAGCATGACTGAAGCTCCCCAAATCCTTCTGGACCACCGCCTCAAATCGCTGCGGCTGCCGACCGTTCTGCGGGAATACAGCAAACTGGCCAAGCAAGCCGCAGCTGAGGGACTGGACCATGTGCAATTCCTTGCACGTCTAATCGAACTGGAGATGATTGACCGGGAACGCAGGATGATCGAGCGCAGGATCAAAGCCGCAAAGTTCCCAGCCGTTAAAAGTCTGGACAGCTTCGATTTCAAGGCGATCCCCGCCCTGAACAAGATGCAGGTGCTGGAGTTGGCGCGTTGCGAATGGATCGAACGGCGTGAGAATGTCATCTCGCTTGGCCCCTCGGGCACCGGCAAGACCCATGTCGCCTTGGGCCTTGGCCTATCAGCATGCCAGAAAGGCATGTCCGTTGGATTTGTCACCGCCGCCGCACTCGTCCATGAGCTGATGGAGGCCAGAGACGAACGCAGACTGCTACGGCTTCAAAAGCAGATGGTGGGTTACAAGCTGCTGATCATCGACGAGTTGGGCTTTGTGCCACTGAGCAAAACTGGCGCTGAGCTGCTGTTTGAATTGATCTCCCAACGCTACGAGCGCGGATCCACGCTAATCACAAGCAACCTGCCATTCGACGAATGGACAGAAACATTTGGGTCAGAACGCCTGACAGGCGCACTCCTCGACCGCCTGACCCACCACGTCAACATCCTAGAGATGAATGGCGAAAGCTACCGCCTTGGTCAGAGTAAGGCGCGTCAGGCAACGCCCAAAACCTGAACCTCAATCAGCATAGATTGGCCCTGACGGGCCAAAGCATCCGGGCAAACGCCAGCTATATGACAAGCGCGGCTGCCCGGATGCTGGCGCTCGTCTATACGCTGATTGTCCCAACCCCAAAGTGGCAACATTTTGCGCTGACCTTTGGCTCACTTTTACTCTGCCGTTGACAACCTACGACCGCGGCTCCGAAATGGCCTGCCACCCCGAACTCGCCAGACGGTTGAAGATCGATATCTGGTTCTGCGATCCGCATGCGCCTTGGCAGCGTGGCAGCAACGAGAACACCAACGGACTGCTGCGTCAGTACATGCCCAAAGGAACTGACCTGAACGGTGCAAGCCAAACATGGCTGAACGACGTTGCAAACCTGATGAACAACCGTCCGAGAAAAACTCTCGGTTGGAGAACACCCGCTGAAGCCATGGCCGACGAAATCGCGGCCTTCAAATCAACCGTTGCACTTGATGTTTGAATCCAAGCATTGCCCCAGTTTGAACATCATGTGCAGCATGCCATCGCGTGACAGGCAGCCCTTTGAACGCTTGGTACGATGCCGGATCGTCGCGAAGGCCGATTCAATTGGATTGCTAGTGCGGATGCTTTGCCAATGCTGCGCCGGGAAGTCGAAGAATGCCATGAGTTCCTCACGATCTTTTTGCAGGCATAGTGTGGCCTTGGGATATTTGGGTTCGTAGGTTTTGATGAACAGATCGAACGCCTTTTCTGCATCGACTTTGGTCTCGGCCTGCCAGATGTCGTGCAGCGCGGCCTTGGCTTTTGGCTGAGACAGCTTGGGTAAACAATTGAGCACGTTCATCGTTTTGTGTTGCCAACAGCGTTGATGGCGGGTCTCAGGATAGACTTCGTCCATGGCCGCCCAAAACCCCATGGCACCGTCCCCGATGGCCAGTTTGGGCGCATTCATGCCTCGGCTTTTGAGGTTAAGCAGAACCTCGCGCCAGCTCTGCGTGGACTCGCGCACCCCATCCTCAATTGCCAGAAATCGCTTCTTGCCACGGGCAGTTACCCCAATAATAACAAGGGCACAGAGCTTGTCATCCTCGCCCCGAAGGCCGCTGTGAACGCCGTCGGCCCAGATATAGACGATGGGCTCGTCATCTAACTCAGCGCCTTTCCAAGCCTCGTATTCATTGGCCCAATCGCGTTTTAAACGCGAAACCGTATTAGCCGACAAGCCAACGGCATCTGGGCCCAGAAGAACCTTGAGGGCGGGAGCCATCTCGCCGCTGGAGATCCCTTTGAGGTAAAGCCATGGCAAGGCCGCTTCCAGCGTCTTCGTGCGGCGCACATAGGGCGGCACCAGGGCAGACCGAAATGTCACCGGTGTGCCGTCCTTGGACCGAACCTTTGGAATGCGCACGCTCACAGGGCCAATGCCCGTTTGAAACGGGCGGGCCGGATGATGTCCATTACGCACGACTGCCGCGTGACCGGCATCGGTGCGTAAGCCGGTAAATTGCGCCAAATAACTGACAAGCTCAGCCTCAACTGCTGTCGCGATCAATTGTTGTGCTCCCGTTTTCAGCAACTCCGTCAACGCGTCCGTCATCTCGTCTCGACGCGCAAAATCAACAATGTTAGTAGTTCCCATGGTGGTGTATCTCCTTTGGTTGGGCTGCTGTCTTCCAACAACAATTCAACCAGATACGCCGCCAACCTTCAAACCACTCAAACACCAGATTCAGTCATAGCTCGCAGATCACACCAGAGGCCACTACTTACTCTGGCCAAGTTGATTCTTAGTCACAGCTTTTTCCGCGCGCCGTTCACTGGGTACAACACGCCGGCTTCTCCCAACGCCGCCCGGCAACCGCACCATCGAAGCCACGAGTGCGCGTTAGGCCGATAAGGCGATGAATGAAGGTCCGCATGGGCGCCAGAATCGCCTGAAACGGATCTTCAGTCTATTGGGTGTTGCACAGAGGCATCGGGGATGGACGTAAGCGTTTGTAATCTTTGGAGACGTGTTGCATGAGTTTGCGACACGCCAAAAACACGAAAACCGCCCGGATTTCGGCCTAAGCAATTGTTATCTTGTAGTATTTTTGGTTGTGGGAGAGCGATCAGGACAAAAAAAGTACCACAGATAAACTCGCAATAACCGTTTAGATGGTGTTATCAGACAAATACACAAATCTGATAAAAAATATTTTGCTATGCAGGAGCCATCCACACGCGACTTTCACTGCGATATTAGCCAGCGTCACCTCTGCCGTAAGATTTATTGTTTTTATTAGCCCAAATAAGCGACTTCTTTCGATGACAGTGTCTGAAACAAGCGGGTGTCTTGATTGTACTGCGCGGTTTCTCACAGCCCTCAAATCGCTTGTAATTGGCGCCAGACCCGTTTTGGCCTGAGTTTATCAGATCTGACATCATCGCGGTGTAAGCCATTCTTTCTTAACAGTCAGCTTTCAGGTAAGAGCTCAGATGGAAAGTCCTGATAGCTGATTGGCCGGAGCCAACGGTTGATGGCCATAGTGCCGACAGAGGTGGTCCGGCTGTCAGTTGCGGCTGGGTAAGGGCCACCGTGGGTCATAGCAGAAGCAACCTCGACGCCGGTCGGATAACCGTTACATAGAATGCGCCCTGCCCGTTCGCGCAGCGCGGGCAAAAGCGCGAGTGCTGCCTCGCGATCCGTCGGCATATCAAGTTGCAGCGTCGCCGTTAATTGTCCCTCAAGGGCCTCGGCCACAGCTACCATCTGATCCGCGTCATCACACGCCACGACCATGCCCGCAGCTCCAAAAATTTCATGGTGAAGATCTGGTGTCGCAAGCCATGTCGCTGCATCGGTCTTAAACGCGACTGGGCGGCCCATCCGGATGCCCCCTTCACCTGTCCCTACACCAAGAACCTCTAACTTGTTTGACATGCCCTCAACGGTATCTCGATAGGTCTCGCATATGCGGTCCGTCAGCATCTTTTGTGGAGCCGCCATAGTCAGAGCCGTGGCGACTGAAGTCTGCACCGCATCAAAGCCAGCGCTAGTTACGCCGATCAACACGCCTGGATTGGTGCAGAACTGCCCCGCGCCCATGGTCAAGGACCCGACCCAAGCCGCGCCAATCGCAGCGCCGCGCGAGGCAACGGCTCCGGGCAGACAAAAGACAGGATTTATGGATCCTAGCTCTCCAAAAAATGGAATTGGTACAGGACGGGCAGCGCATAGATTAAACAAAGCACGTCCAGCACCAAGCGACCCAGTAAAGCCAACAGCAGTGATCTCAGGATGTTGGACAAGGCTCGCCCCGACCTCATTCGCCGCGCCATGGACCATCTGGAACGTGGCTTTGGGCATGCCGCAGCGAGCAATTGCAGCCTCAATGGCTTTTGCTACCAGCTCTGCTGTGGCGGGGTGCGCCGGGTGACCTTTAACAATTACCGGACAGCCTGCAGCAAGTGCCGAGGCAGTATCGCCGCCTGCTGTAGAAAACGCCAACGGGAAATTCGAAGCGCCAAACACAACCACCGGGCCAAGCGGGATATGCGTCAAACGCAAGTCAGGACGGGCCAAGGGTTGGCGATCTGGCAAAGCCGGATCATGACGAGTTTCGGGATAGCTCTCAGACAGGATCAGATTCGCAAACATGCGCAATTGACCTGTTGTTCGTCCGCGTTCACCCACCAATCGCGCCTGAGGCAAACCAGATTCCGCAACGGCCGCCTCAGTAATTTGATCACCTCGCACGTCGATCTCTTCCGCGATGGCTTCTAGGAAAGTCGCGCGGTCCTGTGTCTTCGTTGAACTATAAGGCCGAAATGCGGCACGGGCAGCGCGGGCGGCAGCGCCGATCTGCACATCACTGACTTGGTGGACACCTGCCAGAGGGCTGTCGGGTGCGTCGAGTTGAGTGTCTGAAGAAACCCAAGTTCCATCGATGAAATGTAGTCCTGACAGCATGGGCATAATCCTATTTAATTGGGGCAATGCGCGTCTCGCGGTGGGTTACCGCAAGCCGCAATAGAAGGTTAAAGGCGTTGCGTGTCGCGCCCACATTGGCAACGCTTTGACCCGCAATATCAAACGCGGTACCATGGGCGGGGGTCACCACAGGGATCGGCAGCCCGCCTGCAACAGTCACGCCCCGGTCAAATCCCATAAGCTTGATCGCGATTTGGCCTTGATCATGATACATTGTGACGACTGCATCGACCTCACCAGCTTTGGCCTTTAGAAACACGGTATCGGATGGCCATGGACCTGACACATGCATATGCCGCCCTTGATATTCGGCTACGACAGGAGCCAGAATATCGATCTCTTCGCGCCCAAACTTACCGTTATCCCCCGCGTGGGGATTCAGCGCCGCGACGGCCACATGGGGCCGTGACTTACCTGCCTTCGCCAGCGTATCATGGGCCATCATAATAGCCTTGCGCACACCATCGGCGGTGATGTTATCCGCCACCTCGCGCAGACCAATGTGAGAGGTCACTCGAGTAGTCATCAGGTCATCCAGCACATTGACCTCGCTATGATATCCCTTAAATCCTAGATAGCGTGCCATATAGCGGTGCTCATCCTCGGCATTGAGGCCAGCGGCGGTTAAGGCCGCTTTATTGAACGGCCCAAACAGGACGCCGTCCACAATACCTGCGACGGCCAGATCGAGTGCTTGGTCGAGAGTGCGAAGCGCGCTTTTGCCACTCTGTATCGTGACTTCGGCGACCTTTACGTCAGCCACATCTATAGTTTCCATCTCCAACTGGCGAAGACCCGAGAATTCCGCCAAATTAGCCCACGCAATCGGATCAAGCTGCAGTCTTACACCCGCCTGCCGCGCACCTTGTTCCCAAATATGTGTATCGCCAACAAGCAAGATATCCGCTGCCTCGCTCACGCCGTCGCTTGCAAGAAGTTGGGCAATTAATTCGGGGCCAATACCGGACGGATCGCCAGGAATGATAGCAATTTTAGGTTTGGTCATGTGCCTATTTTCCACTCTTAAGGGCGCGTTCAAATATCGCCTCAGCGATGTTGGTCTCAGCAGTCTTCAAGTGTTTCTTGAGGGCCTGAGAGGCCCCTGCTTCGTCCCGCGCCAGCAGCGCCTGCACAATCCTGGAATGTTCTTGCGTAGTGCTTGCTCGACTGACTGTCCGTTGCGAGGACATGAAGCGTGCGCGCCAAAGCCGCGCGTTGTATCGTCCGTGTGTCTCAATCAGCGCTGCATTACCTGAGGCCAGCACAATGGCATTATGGAACGCCATATCACGGTTAAACGACATCATCTTATCGCCGTCTGCGCGTTCGACGATCTCACGGTTCAATATGTCGATCCCATGCAATTGTGCGTCGGTTGTATTGATGCACGCCAGTTCACCAGCGAGTGCCTCTAGCGCACCTTGAACGCGGAGGTAATCGCAGATTTCTTCTAAGGAGGGGTCGGCCACGAACGGGCGACGTGACGCAGTGTAGTCCACAAGGCCGTCATTGGCCAAAAGCTTGATGGCCTCACGCATTGGTGTGCGGCTTACCCCCAAGGCTTCAGCCAGATCACGTTCGGGCAGGGCGGTGCCGGGCGCTAGCCGTTCCAGCAGAATCATCTCGCGGATTTTCTCCGCTGCGTCCTCTGCGAGACTAAGTGAGCGGGTTACACCGCCAACCCCAGAAAGTGCTTGTTTCAAGTCTTCCATGGCTGGCATCTTAACGTCCCCAATTTAAAGCGATAGGTTGCAATGGGCGCACCAGCTCCAGCAGTTGCGCACGGGTATCAGGGTGAAGTGGTGAAATCGGATGGCGGCAAAATTCACTGCCAATAACGCCGCCTTCTACCATGACTGCCTTGGCCGAACGGAATCCGCATTGACGGTTTTCAAAATTGATAGATGGTAGGACACGCGCATAGGCGGCCTGCGCTGCATCCCGGTCTCCTGAAGCATGGTGGGCCAGAACCAGCTTGATCTGGTCAGGGATCATGGCAGACGTCATCGCCCCTGTCGCCCCACCATCCAGATCAGCCATCAAAGTTATCGCCTCTTCGCCGTCGAACGGACCCTCAATTGCATCGCCGCCTTCCGCAATCAACGCACGTATTTTGGAGGCCGCTTGTGGGCACTCGATCTTGAAAAGCTTCACCATTTCAATCTCGCGCGCCATCCGAACCAACAGCGGCACAGGCAAATCAACGCCGGACAATGGCGCATCTTGCACCATGATCGGCAGGCCAACTTCACCCACACGGGCGAATTGATCATAGGTTTGCTCTGCTGTGCCGCGCATCAGCGCGCCGTGATAAGGCGGCATCATCATCACCATCTCCGCGCCGTGAGCTTTGGCGTGGTTTGCACGACCTACGGCGATCTGTGTGGCATAGTGGCTAATCGTGACAATCGTAGGCACGCGCCTCGCCACATGGGCAAGACTACGTTCCGTCAGCAGACGTCGTTCTTCATCGGTAATCAGAAACTGCTCCGAGAAATTTGCAAGGATACAAATGCCATCGCTGCCCTGATCAATTATGCAATCGAGCACACGTTCCATGCCTTCATAATCAACGGCGCCATTGGGGTGAAACGGCGTCGGCGCTACGGGCCAAATTCCACTGTAAATATTCATCCGCGTCTACTCCTCAATCTCAAAGTCATTCAAATGCCTGTCAGACAGACTTAGCCCTAAGCCAGGCACAGTGTCATCCAACTGCAGGAACCCGTTTTCAGCCACAGGATCACCGTCGAAGACATAATAAAAAAGCTCGTTCCCGACCTCGACATCAAACACAGGAAAATATTCTGAGATCGGGCAATTCACGTTCGCCATGGTGAGGTGGTAATTGTGCATTTGGCCTGCATGGGGGATCACTGGTACTTGGTAGGCCTCAGCCAATGCGTTGATCTTCTGCGCCGCCGTAATGCCTCCCACCCGATTGGTATCGTACTGAATGACGCTTACTGCACGCAGATCGAGCAGCTGCCGGAAGCCCATCAGTGAGAACTCATGCTCCCCACCCGATATCGGGATCGGCCCGCGGTTCAACTCTGCATAGCCGTGGATGTCGTCGGCGATCACGGGCTCTTCCAACCACCGCGGCTCGTACTTCTCCAACTTCGGTAGCATCCGGCGTGTATAATCGAGGTTCCACCCCATGTAACATTCCAGCATTAAGTCAACGTTATAGCCGATTACCTCCCGCACGGCCTCCACCCGTTTAAGGTTCTCGCGCATGCCTGCCATGCCATCCTTTGGGCCAAACCCAAAGCGCATCTTATAGCCTTGATAGTTACTTTTCTGTGCCTCAGCTGCCTCGGCCTGCATCGCATCAATGGGCCCAGAATAGAGCTTGGAGTAATAAACCGGGATCGACTCTTTCGTGCGCCCTCCAAGCAGCTTGAACACTGGCTTTCCCGTCAGCTTGCCCATCAGATCCCAGATCGCAATATCGACCGCAGAGATCGCCGTCATGCCAATGCCTTTACGCCCCCAAGCGTGGGTCTTGCGGTACATCTTTTCCCACAGATAAGCGTAGTCGAATGGATCTTCGCCAATCACCATTGGAGCCAAATATTGATCGATTGTCGCCTTCACCAAATTAGGTGCCAGCGCTGCGTTTCCAATGCCGATGGTGCCATCTTCGCACTCAATTTCGCAAGTCAGCCATTGGTGGAAACGGAAGCTTCCCATAGCGTCGCCTCGCTCGTAAAGAGCATCACCCGCATTGGTGCAGAAACTTCCTTGGGGAGGAACAGTTTTACCGGTCCAGTTCCATACTTTGGTTCGGACAGATTTGATCTTGGTCATAAGGTTATTCTCCCATTGACTTGAGCGGATCGCGCTGCGTAAAGAGCCTGCGCCAAATGGCAGACCCAAACAGTGCGAGGAAGGTTAAAGCGAAGAATAAAATGCAAAGTGGGCGGGTCAGCATCAACCACCATTGATCATCGAGCATGATCAATGACTGGCCAAGGCGCTTTTCCAACATCCCGCCCAAAATAAGTCCAATGGCAAGCGGCACAACCGAATAGCCAAAGCGCCGCATGAAGTAGCCAAGAAAACCTGCACCAATCGCGATCCAGACATCGATGATGGATTGATCAAGCGCATAAGCCCCGACAATCGAGAACGTGAAAACGATGGGCCACAGGATTGGAATTGGTACGAAACTGATCCGCGCAAACAGCTTGGCGCCAAACAGGCCCACAAAAATAAACAAGATGTTCACAAACATCATCGACCAAAAAATGGCGTAGGCAAACACAGCCTGCTCAGTGAACATAGTCGGCCCGGGTTGCAGCCCGTGGATCATCATGCCAGCGAGGATCACCGCAGCGGTTGGGCTGCCTGGAATACCAAGCGCAAGGGTCGGCACCATGGCGCCGCCAGTAGCAGCATTGTTGGCAGCCTCAGAACCGGCAATGCCTTCAATCGCTCCTTTGCCGAATTCTTCAGGCGTCTTGGACCAGCGCCGTGCCTCGTTATAGCCGATCATTGATGCAACTGTGGCTCCCTCCGCAGGCAAGATACCAATGAAGGTACCAATGCCAGAGGATCGAAGAATAGTTTTCCAGACCTTCTTGTAGTCCGCGAGGCTTGGCAACTTTATAGCCTTCATCTTTATTTGCTGACGCTCAACTGACAATCGGCCTGCTTGAACAAGCAGCTCCGAAATACCGAAAAGGCCGATCATTACAGGCACAAATCCGATGCCCTCGGTTAGCTCCGACATCCCGTAGGTGAAGCGGTCTACGGTGGTAAGAAGGTCTTTGCCAACAGTTGCAGCCAGCACTCCAACCGCACCAGCAATCAGGTTCTTTATTGGAGATCCATCTCCAATGGTTGCCAACATTGATAAGCCAAAGACAGTGAGCGCAAAGTACTCCGGTGGCGCAAAATTATAGGCAGCACGCGCCATCAAAGGAGCTGCTGCCATTAGGCACAGGATCGACACAATGCCACCAAAAGTAGAAGACACCGTAGCCATTCCAAGCGCGCGGCCCGCTTCGCCGCGCAGCGCCATCGGGTAGCCGTCAAGGCAGGTCGTCGCACTTGCCGAGGTGCCGGGTGTGTTAATCAAGATCGCCGTGATCGCGCCTGCAAAGGTGGCGGAGCAATAAATCGTCGTCAGGACGGCGATAGCAGGGATCGGGTCCATCGTAATGGTGAACGGCAGCATTAACGCCGCCCCTGTGGTGGCGTTCAACCCAGGCAGCGCGCCGATGATGACGCCTGCCAAGGTGGCCGCGAAAAGAATGATCAGAAGTTGCGGATCAGCGATGGCCAAAAGGCCTGAAATAAGATCATTCATGAGTCTATCCGTACCAAAGGTTGGTTAAGAGGCCACGAGGGAAGCGGATCTCGAAAACCTGGTCAAAAAGTAAAAATATGAGGAGCGGCGCGATGACCGCGACCAGCATAAGCGTCCAGATGCGGCGCTCTCCCCAAAGGACCGTCAAGCATAACCCAAACACACCAAGCCCTAGAAATAAATCAACGGGCGCGACGACAGCGAAGACGATAAATAGTCCCATCGTCTTCCAGACATTCGGCGACATGGTGGGCGTGATATCGTCGGGCTCAGCGCCCACTTCTGGCTCTGGCGGATTAGAATGCCAAGCCTGATACAGCAACACGGCACTAAGTGACACAATCAGAAATAGTACCAACTGCGGAAAATCGGCAGGCTGCATCCCACGAAGAAGGATAGGTGGCACCCGATCGAACTGAGTGGTCTGCCAATACGTAAGCACGCAGAATACGATCAGCCCAAAAGGGACTATAAATCTGCTCATTTCAGTTTTCTCCCGAAGCAAGTGTTATTTCCCCAATCAGGGCACATGTGCCAGAGGCTGAACACCCCTGGCACATGCAATTTATTGATCACTCGATGAAGCCTAGGTCGCGCAGCGCCGCGTCCATATCACCCAGCATAGAGGTGATCTGGCCACCCCATACTTCGGATCCAGCCACAGATGTCGCGTCCAACCCAGCGGACTCAAGGAAGGCTTGATAAACTGGATGGTTCATAGCCTCCAACAGCCCCTCCTCCAACTTCAACGCCACATCGTCAGGCGTGTCGGCATGCACAACAAAGCCACGCACGGTTGAGAAGTTGGCGTCAATGCCCAGCTCCATAGCCGTAGCGACATCAGGCAAGCCCGACATTCTCTCAGGCGCCATTACAACTATCGGACAAACCTCCCCAGCTGCAATCTGCGACCCAGCCTCGGCTAAATTCAGAACCGCCACATCAACTGCGCCTGTAATCAACTGCGTGGCTAATTCACCGCCACCTTCAAACGGTAGCATTGTTGGCGTAGCAAGGTTGCCTTTACGCGCGAACATGAAAGCCGAGACATCGTCGATGCCGCCCAAGTGTGTGGTGCCGTAGATGAGTCCGTCTTCGCGCTGTGCGTTTAAGAATGCGTCGGCACTGTCGTATTCACCGCAACGCACCATGAGGATCTGCGGATCATCAGTTCCACGCGCGATTGGACGAATGTCCGACAATTTCATATCCGTGTTGCCCAGTGCCATCGTGGCCGCATGGCCGATGGTGTAGGTCAAGATGCTGTGGCCGTCGGCTTCAAGCGTAAGGTAGTAATCCATTGCGGTCGCGCCACCACCTCCACCGCGATTCACCACTACCATGTCGGTGTCGAACGCGCGCCGAGCACGGATCATCATCATTCGTGTGGTGACATCGGTGCCACCGCCGTTGCCGGCGTGGGTGATCACCTCAATGGTGCGTGTTGGAAAATCTTCGGCTATCGCGGGCAGCGTCGCTGCACCAAGAATTGCCGCACTGTAAACGAACGACCGTAATAGCGTCGTGGTGTAATTGGACATTTCAATTCCTCCCTTGTGCATGGCCTAATCCGAAAACCACACGATTGACATTTTGGTATACCAAAACTTCGCAATACCTAACTTTGCTTTAAAGGGCTGTCAACGTAAAATCATAGCAAAACCGGCTAAAATCCGCTCCAAGTTTAATTCCAACCTCTTGCGAGCAATATTTGCTATGAAGGAGATAAAGACTGGCAAAGGGATGCACAGTCGAGTTTTGGGTGCTGTCAGACTAATGCAAACCAGTCTTGGTTCCCGAGCGGTCTCAATCTGTTAGGCTGCCCCAGTGCGCCTCCGCTCTGGTATCCGCGACAACGATGTGTTGCTTTTTACTTGTGAATAACGTTCTTTGAAACCAGGCCAACCAGCGGGTGTTCCTAGGCCTCAATCAAGCTCTGTTTCCGCTCGGCTTGCACAGATTTGCTTCAGGATACTTAGGAACTCATCCCGAGCCCTGTGCGGGCGTTTGGTATCCGAGACGAAGTAGCCGAATTCGATGTTTACACGTGGGCGCCATTGGCGAATCGCGATGCCGCGCTCATCTTCAGGGCTTACGGTGATGGCGTCCGTAAAGGTGAAGCCGATCCCCTCCTTGACAAGTAGGCACGCGGCCAAGCTTGTGGACATTTCGTGCGTGACCTCAAGATGCTCGTCCGCTTTCGCCAACTCTCGATCCAGCAAACTGCGCATGTTCGTGGTGTCCTCCAGTGCGACGTAGGCCATTCCTGAAACATCGCCGGGGGTCAGAACTGCCTTGGCCGCCAAGGGATGCGCGGCGGGCAGGGCCACCAGCATGTCGGTGCGGGCCAGGAATCGAGGCGTGGGGTTCCGATCCGGCAAAGGTAGAGTCGCGATGCCAACGTCGAACAACCCGTGAAGGATGCGACGGCCGAGGTAGCGGCGGGGGTGGACCTCCAGCTTGACCTTGACGGAGGGGACGCGCTTGATCAGCTCGGCCATCGCAGGAACGATCAGGCCCTCCACTAGGCGGGGGTGACAGATGACCCGCAAGGGGGGGGCAGCGTCTTTTGCGATCTGCTCGAACATCCCCGGCAGATCGTCGATCGAGGCGAGGATGCGCAGGGCCTCGGGATAAAAAGTTTCTCCCTCATGAGTCGGGATTAGGCGCTTTTTTTCCCGATGGAACAGTTGAATATCGAACTCGGCTTCGAGAATTTGGATCAGGCGGCTGGCGGCCGGCTGGCTAAGGTTCAGCTTTCGGCATGCCTGAGCAAGCGTCCCCTCTTCCATGACGTTGACGAAAACACGGAGGCTCTTGAGGTTCATCGACGCATCCTTCGGTCCTGTCCCGGCAATAGAAAATTCATCACATATTTGGAAGTTATATTTCAAATATTCTATTTTTACGAAGAACTTTTCTGCCATAGCATCAATAAATAACAATCCGGGAATTGATCCGGTACACCTCAACAAGGAGCTTTCCATGGACCGCAGGTCATTTCTGCATATCACCCTCGCGGCACCGGCGATTGCCGCCCTGTCTGGCACCGCCGCCTTTGCCCAATGGGAACCGCGTCGTCCGATAAACCTGATCGTGCCCTACGGTGCAGGCGGCGGCACTGACAGTTTTGCGCGCGCGCTGGCCGCAGGTGCGGAAAGCGCCTTGTCCGTTCCGCTGGTCGTGGTGAACCGACCTGGTTCGTCAGGCATCAC
Organism: Octadecabacter arcticus 238; assembly: GCF_000155735.2. Taxonomy (GTDB): domain Bacteria; phylum Pseudomonadota; class Alphaproteobacteria; order Rhodobacterales; family Rhodobacteraceae; genus Octadecabacter; species Octadecabacter arcticus. The sequence continues at coordinate 1,300,190 of NC_020908.1, read as the reverse complement.
GGGCGCGACCGAGGTTGCGGGCGCGCGGCCCGACGGGACCACATTCATGATGACCTCGGGCGGTTCGTTCCTACTGACCTACCTGTTGCGAGACACCGACGTGAACCCCTTCGACAGCTTCGTGACCGTAGGCCAGATCGGTGATCTGACCACCTCGCTGATGGTGCCGACAAACAGCCCTTATCAGACGATCGACGACCTCGTGGCCGATGCAAGGGCCCGTCCCGGAGAGATGCGCTGGAACCATACCGGGCGCGGAAGCTTCCACCATATTGCGGGCCAGGGCTTCATGAATGCCGCAGGCCTCAACGGGGTTGATGTGCCTTTCGATGGCGGCGGTGCAACGCGCGCAGCGGTAATCAGCGGGCAGGTTGATTTTGGCATGATCGGTATTCAGCAGGCCGCCGGGTTCGAGTCCGAACTGAGGGTTCTGGCTCTGATCTCCAACACGCGCGATTCCATTGCGTCTGAGGTTCCTACATTTGCAGAGCAGGGATATGATGTGCCAGTCATCTCGTCGCCTATCACTCTCTTTGCGCCACTTGGCATGGATGCAGAGATCGTGTCGGGCATGGAAGCCGCGCTGGCAACCATCACCAGCCAGCCCGAGTTTGCCGCCGCCATGTTGGAGCTTGGAAACACCCCGGCCTATCTGGACGGCGATGCTGCCCGAGCCCGGCTGGAGCAAATGCGCGACGCCGCTGCCCCTATCATAGCGGCGATTGAATAAGCGTGGCCAACGCCTCCCCTCTCGTACGGATGAATCAAACCACAAACGTGGGCGTGGTGCTGACAGTGTTCGGCATCGCGGCCCTCGTGGCCTGTTTCCAGATTGATCTTGATCGTGACGGCGGCTGGGGAGCCCGAATCTTTCCACTTGCTGGCGCAGGGACGTTGGCCGTGCTAGGCCTTGTTGAACTGGCGAAGGGCCTGCGGGAAGGGCATTCCACCCCGCTGCCAGCCTTCGACGGGTGGGCCGTCGCGGGTCTGCTGGCACTCGCGCTCGGCTATGCCTGGGCTGTCGGCCTCGTGGGATATCTCGTCAGCACGGCAATAGTGGCACCGCTGGCGCTGATGCTTTTCGGAATCCGCGACCGGCGCGGCCTTCTGGCGGCGGCGGTACTGTGCCCCGCAATTTATCACCTGATATTCTTCGTAGGTCTGGGGGTGTTCCCTACCTACGGCAGCTGGTTCGATTTGCTCGACGTGATCCAGGGGTACTGAGGTATGGAAATTTTTCTCGCCCTCGGCAGCGTCCTGACCGATCCCGCCCTTATGGGCTGGGTTCTAGCCGGCGCCATCGTTGGCATGATTGCTGGTGCCATTCCGGGCCTGACCGCCTCAGCGGCCATCGCGATGTTACTGCCGTTGACCTTCTACATGGAGCCGATCTCGGCGCTCGCGTTCCTGTACGTGATCGGAAAATCGGGGCGTTACGGCGGATCGATTTCCGCCATCCTGTTCAACACACCCGGCACCGCCGCATCGGCTGCGACGCAGATCGACGGCTATCCGCTTGCCAGACGCGGCATGGCTTCCAAGGCGATGAAGGTGGCGACTATATCGTCGGTCATCGGCGACTTCACGGGGGACATCCTACTGATCGTGGGCGTCGGCGCAATTGCGGCGATCGCCCTGAGCCTCGGGCCGCCGGAGCTTTTTGCGATCTACTTCGCGGCCTTCGTGGTGATCGGCTCGGTCATCGGCAAATCCATCACCCGAGGGCTGGCATCTGCGGCGCTCGGGGTTCTGATCAACATGATCGGGCTTGACCCGATTTCCGCCAAGGATCGCTTTACCTTTGGCTTGTTTGACCTGACCAACGGCATCTCGCTGGTGCCCCTGATGATCGGTATCTTCGTGCTGGGCGAAGTCTTCTCCCAGCTCGAGAAGCGCCACGCCCCCGTCGAGATTACCCAATACCCAACTGGAGCAGAGGGCAAGGCCCGCAACAGACTGAGCTGGGCAGAGTATCGCCTTTGCATGCCCCATGTCATCAGATCTTCTTTCATCGGGGCCTTCATCGGGGTTCTGCCGGGTCTCGGCTCCTCCATCGCGGCCTTCGTGGCCTACGGCGAGGGCAAGCGTCGCGCGAAAAATCCAGAGGATTGGGGGCACGGGGCGCTGGAAGGCGTCGCGGCACCCGAGGCCGCCAACAACGCCGTCTCCGGCCCCTCCATGGCGCCGCTGCTGACTTTGGGAATTCCCGGCTCGACCATCGGTGCGATCCTGATGGGCGTTTTCCTGATCCACGGCATCCAGATTGGTCCGACCCTGTTCATCACCTCGCGTGAACTGATCTTCAGCCTGTTCGCCTGTGGCCTGATCGGCATCGCGATGTATGGCTTGATTGGCTATTTTGGCGCGGCCTGGGTCGGGCGCTTCATCACCATGATCCCGGTCAAAGTTCTCTACCCCATCATTTTCCTAACCGCCTTCATCGCGGCCTTCGCCTCGCGCGGAAACCTGTTCGACGTGTTTGTTATGGTCATCGCGGGATTCGGCGGCTGGCTGATGAAGAAATTCGATTTCAACCCGGCCGCCTTCATCATCAGCTTCGTCTTAGCCGGCGGCGCGGAGGAAACGTTTCGCCAGTCGCTTCTTTTGTCCCAAAACGGCCTGCTGATCTTCGTAACACGACCCGTGGCGCTCCTCTTCCTCATCATCGGCATTGCCGCCCTTGCCTTCCGTGCAAGGACGCTGAGCCAGCACGCAAAGGAGGCTTCTCTCAAAGATGCCTGACCATTCCTATCGTATGGACCTGATGGGTCACGCCAAACTGGCCGATACCTCGCCCATTGTGGCGGGATCTTGGACGAATTTCACCCTCATCTACACGGCGGGCAAATTCGGTATCGACGATCTGGGCAGCGTTCGCGTGGCGATGCGGACGCATTCAGACATGACCCCGTTGCAAACGACCGATCCCAAGGCACCTGGCTACCTGACGGTTGAGGCATCGAACGGAGCACCGCTCGAATACCGCTTCGACTACAAGCGCAACATCCGCCCATGGGGCAACTGTATCACCGTGCTGTGCAAGGGCTTCCTGCGGCCCAACGACACGCTGACCTTCCGCATCGGCGACAGCCGACAGGGCTGCCCTGGTGTGCGGATGCAGACCCACTGCGAAAGCGCGTTCCAGTTCCGCGTGACAGTCGATGCTTTCGCCTCGGTCGACTACACGCCGGTCCTTGAAGAACATCAGCCGACCGTCACCATCATCCCTGGCCCACCCGTGGTATGGAAAGCGCTATTGCCGACCCTGCGCCGCCCTGGAGAGCCGTTTCGTCTGATAATCAAGGCCGAGGATCGGTGGGGCAACCCGAGTGACCAGTTCGACGGATCCCTGCGCCTGAAAGCTAAGCCGCAGATCGACGGCCTGCCGTCCTCCGTCACCTTGGCGCGGGGTCAGTTTTCGACGATCGTCGACGAGCTGACGCTGGACGTTCAGGGGGACTACACCGTCGAAGTGTTCGACGGCGACACGCTGCACGCCACCTCCAACCCGCTCCGTATCGCGGACAGTCCCTTCGCGCATTTCTGGTCCGACATGCACGGTCAGTCCGGCGAAAGCATCGGCACTGGCACGGCCCGGGAATATTTCGCCTTCGCGCGGGACCGAAGTTTCATTGACATCACCGGCCATCAGGCCAACGATTTTCAGGTCACCGACGCCTTCTGGGACGAGATCAATGCCCTCGCCGTTGAATTCAACGTGGAGGGGAAATTCCTCTGCCTGCCCGGTTATGAATGGTCGGGCAACACCGGCTTGGGCGGCGATCACAACATCTGGTACAGGACCGAAGGCCGGCCCATTTATCGCTCCAGCCGAGCGCTGATCTCAGACGAGACTCGCCCCGAAACCGACTGCCACGACGTCAAGGACCTGTTCGACGCGCTACTGGACGAAGATGTCATCGTCGTGCCGCATGTCGGCGGGCGCTTCGCCGACGTCTCCTACGCCCATGATGCGCGATTGGAGCCTTCGGTGGAGGTCCATTCTTCCTGGGGCACCTTTGACTGGATCGTGGAACAAAGCTTGCAGAACGGCCACCGCATCGGCATCGTAGCGGGCAGCGACGGCCACAAGGGCCGCCCCGGTGCCAGCTATCCCGGCGACGCGAAATTCGGCTCCTACGGCGGGTTGACCTGTCACCTATTGCCAAACCTCAGCCGCGACGCATTGTTTGAGGAGTTCCGGCGCCGCCACCACTACGCCACCACGGGCGTACGCCTGTTCTTGTCTACCAGCCTGAGTTTTGAGGAACCGGCCCGCATCTTCCACCGCAACCCCGACTTCGAGCCTAAAAGCTTCGTGCATCATTCCAAGGCCATCATGGGCGATATCGTCCGCACGCAGACAGACACGGCACGGTTAGACATCGAGGTTTCGGCCCCCTCCCCAGTCGAGCGGGTCGACCTGTTCGACGGAACCACGCTTTTGGAAACGATCAGGCCCTTCACGGACGCCGATCTGGGCGCGCGCCTGCGGATTATCTGCAAGGGACAGGAAACCTGGGGGCGTGGACGTCTGGTAAAATGGACTGGGCAAGCGCGCCTGTCCGGAGCCAATGCTTCACGGATCGCGGCGGTGAACTACTATAACCCCGACAAGCAACCGAAGCTGACCGCGCCCGGCATCATCGACTGGGTGACTGTCACCACAGGCGGCTTCTCAGCGATTGACGTCTGGCTTTCGCGTGTAGACACGAATGCGAAGATTGAGATCGAAACCAATCTCGGAACTCTCAAGTTGGCCATGTCCGACATCGGCGTTACGCCAACTGTCTTGGAATGTGGTGGCATTGACAAGACGCTGTCCGTCCAACGCCTTCCTGAAGTCTTCTCGGACAAGCGAATTACGGTCTCCCGCGATATCGCGATCCCCAAAACTGGGGAACGGGCGGTTTTTGCCCGCGTTGCACTGGAAGACGGGCATATCGCGTGGTCCAGCCCGATCTACGTCGGAAGGGATACCGCATGACCAGCCCGCTGACGGGTGTTCGGGTGATCGATTTTACCCATGTGCTCGCCGGTCCTGCCTGCGCCTATTACCTCGGCCTTCTGGGCGCGGAGGTCATCAAAGTGGAACGACCGGAGCGGGGAGATGCCATGCGGCATCGGGGCGGAACCGATCCCGCACGTTCCGCCAACGGCATGAGCACAGCCTATGTGACTCAGGCCGCCGGGAAGTCTGCGATTACGCTGGATCTGGATAGTGCGGACGGGAAGGCTTCTATGCAGGACCTACTGCGCTCCGCCGATGTGCTTGTGGAAAATCATCGCCCCGTCACGCTCAAAGCGCTCGGCCTCGACGAGGGCAGCACGTTGGCGCTAAACTCCCGGCTTATCCACTGCGCGATGACTGGCTACGGACGCGGCGGCAAAAACGAAGATGCCGCAGCCTATGATGTGAACATACAGGCCACCTCCGGCATCATGACCCTGACGGGCACCAAAGACACCGGACCGCTACGCACAGGCGCACCGATCATGGATTATTCTGTCGCACTAGCGGCAGGCTTTGCCATCGCTGCGGCGCTGTTTGAGCGAGAGAAAACGGGCAAAGGGACCTTCATCGACGTCTCCATGTTGGACACGGCCTATACTTTGATGAGTTCGACGATCACCGACTTCCTGGCGACCGGAAATGTGCCCGCCGCGCGCGGTAACGCCGCCAACAGCCGCAGCCCCGGGGCCGGAAGCTTTCCTTGCAAGGAGGGCGTGCTGAGCCTCGGCGTCAACGAGGAAAGTCAATTTCGCGCGCTGGCCATCGGGCTGGGCCGGGCGGACTGGCTAACCGATCCGCGGTTCGCGGAACGCCAGAACCGCAAGCAAAACGCGCCCCTTTTAGAAGATGTGCTCGTCGAGGCCCTTGCGCAGAGGAGCGCGGACGACTGGGAAGCGCATCTGCTGGAAAGCGGCGTGCCGGTTGCCAAAGTACGTACCTTGCCGGAAAGCCTGAACACACCGCATAGCAAGGCCCGAGGCTACCTGCACCACGATGAACAGACTGGACTGACAGTGCCGAGTTTGCCGTTTCGCATCGGACAAACAGTGGCGCATTGCCCGCTCGGCTCCATTCGAGAATTGGGCGCTGATACCGAAATCATACTAGCGCAGTTTCGCCCAAGCCCGTCAGATGAAAGCTTATCTTAGGGAAAGGCGCTTAATAGCCCGCCTGTTTGAGATCATGGTCGCTCTAAGCTCGGATCTGATGTGTGGGTTGACGTGAAATAAGATCGGATATCCGTTCGTAATCCAGAAGAACTGCCGGACCAACCACTGCCAGATGATGTCTTAAGATCTGCTTATCCGAATGACGCAGCGCCCGTCTTTTTTGGTCATTACTGATGGAAGGTGAACCAGTTCTCCAAGCCGACAATGCATTATGCTTGGATTATTCATCAAGGCGTTAGCGCCAGTATAATCACTGACTTGCCCTGCTGTGATAAAGATACGGATAGGGCGTCCGCTGGTGTCTGTGATCGCATGCAGTTTGGTATTCATGCCGCCCTTGGTCAGTCCAATCAGGCGGCCTTCCCCCCCTTTTTTAACCGTAGGCTGTAGGTTGTGTAATGCGGGTTATTGCCTTTGGCTTGCTTTTTAACAACTGAAACGTGCCGTTTTTGGCAGGGGAGCTGTGTCAGGAGTTTTGTCTTTGGCGTGGTCTGTAGCTAATGGCGGGTTCGTCGTATAGCGTTAGATATACTCAGGTCAGGTAGCGTAATAACAACAACAAGAACCCAAACAATCAGCTAAGAAAATTCCCGCCTGTCTTACGTAACGGGGTGCGCATTTCCCCTGTGAGGGAAAGAGCCTCGGAAGGACCCAAACACTTCAAACTTGCGCGTTTAATTCTGCCACAAAGGGCGGTTGGCAGCCTTTCGCTGCGTTCGCAAATTGAACTCATGTTTTCTTGAAAGCGGCCATTAGAGTAGATGTTATTCGACAATAAGAATTGGATGTTTGGTCAGTGCCCAAAGCAGCGACAAAGAGCCTGATTAATGTCGTGTTCGAAGTTGCGACCAACAAGCCAGGCTTTGACCGTGACGAAAACACCGCGCAACTGGGTCAGGCCCTGAAGCTGCCCACCCGATACGAGCAGCACCGCGCCGAGATTGAACGTCTTTTGCCCCCGACTGCACCTTAAAGGAAACTCCAATGTCAAAGACAGCTATCACACGTTGACCAAAGCCCCCAAAGCGGACGCGCCGCTGATCTTTGCCTTTCACGGGACCGGCGACGACAAGCATCAGTTCTTTGATCTGGCGCAACAGCTTTCTCCGGGGGCAGGCGTTGTTTCGCCACGCGGTAATGTGTCCGAACGCGGCGCGGAGCGGTTCTTTCGCCGCACCGGCGAGGGCATTTATGATATGGACGATCGGGCCCGCCGCACAGAGACGGTGGCGGCATTTTTAGCCTTGCATAAAGCGCAACACCCTGCCTCGCTGGTCTATGGCTTTCGCTATTCGAACGGGGCAAATATCCTTGCCTCTGTTGCAATAGCAAATCCCGATCTGTTTGCGCTGATCGTATTGTTGCATCCGCTGATCCCTTGGGAACCGGCGGCGAACCCTCCACTTTCTGGTAAGAAGGTCCTGATTACCGCCCGAAAATGCGATCCGATTTGTCCGTGGCCCCTAAGCCAGCGTTTGATCGATTGGTTTGCAGCACAGGGTGCCGGGGTGTCTACCCATGTCCACGACGGCGGCCACGATCTGCGACAGCCAGAGCTGTCTGCCCGTCCAACACTGTTTACCGCAGCATAATCAGGCGCGAAACCGCCCTTTGGGCAGTGTCAGAAGGACTTTTTTTGCCGGCTGGGTTCGCGCCGACTAGCGTCACCCAAGGCGCGGAACAACGCGCGCAATTCGGCCACAACGTCCAGCCGTTGCAGGTGCGCGGCGACGTCAGCGGGGTCCAGAATGATCGGTTTGCCCATATGGTCTCCGTTATGCGCCGCCCAAAACCGCCAGCGCCTCGTCCAGCCGGGCCTTGTCCCCAGCGGCCAGAACATAGCCATCCATCGCAAAGCTCAGCGGTTGACCCTGCCAATCGCAGAAATACCCACCCGCGCCAAGGATCACTGCCGCCGGTGCGTAGACATCAAACGGATCCATGCCGCCGTCAATCGCCATATCCGTACGCCCCGAGGCCATCACGGCATAAGCAAAGCATGACCCGCCGTATTGCACATATTGCGCCCGCCTGCGGATGATGTCAAACTGCGTGCGCGCTTCGCTCGCCATGAAATCGGCGTTGCTACAGGTGATCAACGCGCGCTCCAATGCCGCGCAGTCGCGCACGCGCACCGGCACGCCGTTGTGATGGGCGCTTTCATGCGCCACGCCGGTCCAGCGGTCGGATGTCACCGGATGATCGATCACTCCCAGCCAGGGCGCGCCATTCCAGGCCAGTGAAATCAGCGTGCCATAGACGGGGATGCCGGCGATGAACGGCGCAGTGCCGTCGATCGGGTCCAGCACCCAGACGAATTCGGCAACAGTGTTCACGCTGGGAAATTCCTCGCCCAGAATGCCGTGATCCGGGTAGGTCGCCAGAATACGTTCGCGCAGGGCAGACTCGACCGCCTTGTCGGTGGTGGTGACAAAGGATGCATCGGCCTTGATTTCGATGTCCGGCTTGTGGCGTGCGGCCGCTATCAGCATGGCGCGGCTGAGATCAGCCAAGGTTTCGGCAAAGGCCATAAATTCAGAGTCGTCGGGTCGCGTCATGGTCGGTCTTTCAATGTGTCAGGATTTGGCTGAGAAACAGTTTGGTGCGCTCGTTCCTGGGCGCGCCGAAGAAGATTTCGGGCGTCGCCTCTTCGACGATCTCGCCCGCGTCCATAAAGATCACGCGATCCGCGACCGACCGCGCAAAGCCCATTTCGTGGGTGACGCAGATCATGGTCATGCCGTCCTTGGCAAGGTCGGTCATCACCTCGAGCACCTCGTTGATCATTTCGGGGTCCAGCGCCGAGGTGGGTTCATCGAACAGCATCACCTCGGGCTTCATGCACAGGGCACGGGCGATGGCGACGCGCTGTTGCTGACCGCCCAACAGCTGGATGGGGTATTTATCGGCCTGTTCGGGGATCTTGACGCGGTTTAGATAATGCATCGCCACCTCGCGCGCCTCGTCCTTGGGGGTCTTGCGCACCAGTTTCTGGGCCAGCATCAGGTTTTTCAGGATGGTCATATGCGGAAACAGATTGAAGCTTTGAAACACCATGCCGACCTCGCGGCGCACGGCGTTGAGATCCTTCAATTTGTCCGTCAACTCGATATCGCCGATGAAGATCCGACCCTCGTCATGTTTTTCCAGCCGGTTGATACAGCGGATCATCGTTGATTTGCCCGACCCGGAGGGGCCGCAGACCACGATGCGTTCGCCCTTGGTCACCACAAGATTGAAGTCATGCAGCGCCTTGAACGTGCCGAAATTCTTGCCGACATGCTCCATGCGGATGAGAGGTTGCGTGGCACTCATGTCTGGCCCGTCCTTACCGTGTAGCGGCCCAGCCAGCGTTCGATCCGGGCCATGAGTTTCTGGATGAAAAGCGTTATGATCATGTAGACGATCGCCAGCGAGATGAAGATTTCATATGGCGCATAGGTTTGCGCCACGATGGTCCGCGCAATCCCCGTCATGTCCGCCAGCGTGATCGTGCTGACCAGCGCGGTGGATTTTAGCAGGCTGATCACGTCGTTGCCATAGGCCGGCAGGGCCAGCCGTGCGGCGATGGGGGTGGTCAGATAGGTGAACCGCTGACAGCGATTGAGGCCCAGCGCCTCGCCCGCCTCCAATATGCCGCGATCCACGCCCAGAACGCCACCGCGCAGGATTTCTGACACATAGGCCCCAGTGTTCAGCGTCAGCGCGACGATGGCACAGCCAAACGGATCGCGGAAGATCGGCCACAGGATACCCTCACGGATGAACTCAAGCTGCGGAAAGCCGTAATAGACGATGAAGATCTGCACTAGGATCGGCGTGCCGCGAAAGATATAGATATAGGTCTGTGCGGGCCAGTCCAGATACCATTTACCACTGACGCGCATCAGCATCAGCACAATAGCCAGCGCCAGACCCAGCACCCCCGACAGCACTAGCAATTGAAAGGTCAAGCCAATGCCCATCAGCATCTTGGGAAGGGCGGAGAAAATCAGGGAAACATCAAAGCTCATGTCGCCGACCTCATATGGCGGGTGCCATAGTATTCCAGCGTCATGACCGTCAGGGTGATCACCGTGGAAAAACCCAGATATATCACGCCCACCATGATATACATGATGAACGGCGCGCCCGTGGTGGCGATGGCCTGTTTGGCGACGAACAGCGTCTCGTTTAGGCCGATGATGGAAATCAGCGCGGTATCCTTGATGAGCGACAGCATGTGATTGCCGAAGGCCGGCAGGGCCAGGCGCCACATTTCAGCCACGCGGACATAGAAAAACACCTGAAAGCCATTCATGCCCAGCGCCTGCGCCGCCTCGATACTGCCGGGTTTGACGCCCAGAAAGGCCCCGCGAAACGTCTCGGTCGCGTAGGAACCGACGATCAGCGCGATGGCGATGGTCCCGGCCCAGAAGGGCGGCACGTCCAGAAACTTGATCTCGGGGTTGAACACCTGCGCGATGGCAGTCAGCGCGATGGCCGAGCCGAAATACAGCAGCAGGATCACCAGAATTTCGGGCGTACCGCGAAACACGATCGTATAGCCGTTGGCGATCTTTTGAAAGATCCGATTACTCGACAGCTTGGCCGCCGCGCCTAACAGGCCAAAGATTACCATCAGCACGAGGGAGGCCAGAAACACCTGCGCCACCACGACGGAGCCCCAGAAGAAATCGTCCCACCAGCCTGTCAGAACGTCCACGGCGTGCCCCTTTTCGTGGTTTAAGGTAAAAATAGGGCGGCGAACCTGCGCGCGCCGCCCCATGCGATCAGATCAGGGATCAGCTATCGCCCCATTTTTCGTTGTGGATAGGGAAGGGGAAATATTTCAGCGCGAATTCGGTCAGCTTGCCGTCGTTGATCAACTGCTTGATCGCGGCGTCCAGCCGGGCCATCAATTCGGGCTGGCCTTGGCGCAGACCGATGCCGACACCGGTGCCAAAATATTCGATCTCGGAAATTGCGGGGCTGACGAATTCAAAGCCGCTGCCCTCTTCGGTGGCCAAAAAACTCAGATGCGCCTTCATCGGGTTGGTCATGATCGCATCGACGCGGCCATTGCGCAGGTCCAGATACATGGGTTCGTTCCCGTCATAGAGAACGGTTTCGGCATCGGGCAGCGTGGCGTTGAACCAGGCCTCATAGGTCGAGGCGCGTTCAATCCCGATGCGCAGGCCCTTGAAGTTCTCGGGAATGGGATTGCTCGCCTCGTCGAACAGGTTCAAATTGGCTTCCGATCGGCCCACTAGACGGCCCACGGAATCGCGGTAGGGGCTGGAAAAGTCGATCTTTTCCAAACGCTGGTTGGTGATCGACATCGAGGCGACGATCAAGTCGAACTTGTTGGCCAGCAGCGCGGGGATCATCCCGTCCCATTGCTGACAGACGAATTCAAGGTCGGCGCCCATGATCGCAGCCACGCCAGTGGCAACGTCGACGTCATAGCCCGCCAACTCGCCCGCGTCGGTGCGATAGTTGAAGGGGGCATAGGTGCATTCCATGCCGACGCGCAACGTTTCGGCGCTGGCAGGCAGGGTGGTGCCCAAGGTCAGTGCCGCAGCGGCGGCGGCGAATAGTCCGTGGAGTCGTTTCATGGTCTGTTTTCTCCTGGTTTATATTTTACCAGTGTCGAATTAATCCGGTCTTTGTAACGGCCTTGTGAATCTCTTGCAGTGCGCGCTCGATTTCGGCTTGTGTATTGTAATGCGCGATACCAATTCGCACGACGCCCTCATCCAGCGGCAGGCCCAACGCGCGCGCGGGCTCATACGCATAATTATGCCCGTGCCAGACATGGATGCCCGCCGCCCCCAGCGCCTCGGCGATGAGTTGGGGCGCGACGGACGCGTGGCGGATCGACACGGTCGGCACCCGCTCGCCGATCCGGTTGGGATTGGTGATGCCGTAAATGGTGATGCCGGGAATATCCTGAAGCCCGGCGATCAGCGTATCAGTCAGCGGTTCCTCATATTGGCGCGAGGCACTGTAGGCCTGCGCGATCAGATCGCGGCGGCTGCCGGTGCCGCCCAACATCCCCCCCAGCGACTCAAAATAGCGCACGGTGGCGGACAACCCGGCCAGCAATTCATATTGCGGCGTGCCCATTTCGTGCCGGTCGGGGCTGGCGTTCGACACGCAGCGGCCCTTGTAGGGGTAGATCGTGTTCAGCAGATCATGTCGGCCCCAGACGATGCCCATGTGCGGGCCAAAAAATTTATACGACGAACAGGCCAGAAAGTCACAGCCCAGTGCCTGCACATCCACCAGATGATGCGGCGTCAATTGCACCGCATCGACGAACACCAACGCGCCCGCGTCCTTGGCAACCTTCGTTAACGCCTCAATATCATTTATAGACCCAGTCATGTTCGAGGCGTAGTTCAGCGCCACCAGCCGTGTGCGATCGCTGAGTTGCGCGGCCAGATCCTCGGGCTCGACCTGCCAAGTTTCGCGGTTGAAATCGACCCAGCGGATTTCCAGCCCCTTGTCCTTGGCGATCTCCAGCCACGGGCCAACGTTGCCCTCATGCTCCATTCGGGTGATCACGATCTGATCGCCGGGCTGGAAATCATGGCAAATGCAGCGCGACAGATGGAACGTCAGGCTGGTCATGGATTGGCCGATGACCACCTCAGAACTCGATGCCGCGCCCAGCATAAGCGCCATGTCGTCATGCGCCCCAGCCCAGATGCGGTCAGTCTGGCGGCTGGTCACAAAGGCGCCGCCGGCGTTGGAATTGTGGTGGATGAAATAGTCGCTGACCGCGTCGATCACCAGTTTGGACACCTGCGTGCCCGCCGGATTGTCCAGATAACAGCGCGCGGCGCCATCGTCGGTCTGCGCCAACGACGGGAACATGGCGCGCACGTCGTCAATCGGAAAAGCCATGGTCAATATCCCCCTTGCCGCGAATGTCGCGGGCCGTCTTTGGATCAGTATGCGACCAACGCTGCTGCAAACATATCATCCTAAAGGATGAGGCAGAGGCGCGCTCAAGCCACACGCGGCCCTTGATCTGCGCAAGCGGGGCGGTGTTAATGGCTCCATGAAGCCTGTGCCCCCACTCGCACCACCGCTTGACCACCAGCCCAGCTCGGCACAGATCGCCGCGCTGATTGCGTTGATCGGTCGAGACAGTTTTGCCCGCGATCTGGCCGGGGTGCTGGCCGACAGCTTTGAGTTTCAGTCGTTTCACATCTTTCTCTACTGCAAGGCGCAGGGGCCTGCCGCGCTGGCCAATCACCCCGACCCCCCCGCCCATGCGCGCGGATTGCAGAATTACCTAGCCTACACCCATGTTATCAATCCCGCCTACCGCGCCTATCAACAGGGGCAAGCTTCGGGCGTCTATATGATCTCGGACTTCTTTCCCAAGGACAGCGCCACTATCGATCAGCCCGATATCGACGTTCACATCGAAGAGAACGAGCTGATCGGCTATCGCACTCCCGGCTGGCCCAAGAACATGGCCGAGGTGATCTTGCTGATCGCCCTGCCGAATGGCACCGCGCTTGACTTCAGCTTTCTCACGCCTCTGGGCAGCGCGCAGACCACGGCCTGTCGCGCGATGATGACACAGCTTTATCCGATGCTGGACGCGGTGCTGCACCGCCAATTCGCGCTCAACCCTGCCAGTCTGGAGGCGGCTGACAGCCCTGCCAACCAGGAGGACCGATTTCATGATTTCGGCGGTGATATCCTGACCGCACGTGAACGCGAGGTGGCGCAGCTGATCCTGATCGGCCATTCCAGCCAGTCGATTTCGCTGAACCTTGGCATCTCGTTGGCGACGGTCAAAACGCACCGGCGCAACATCTATTCCAAGCTGCAAATCTCGTCTCAGGTGGAACTGTTCAGCCTGTTTTTGCTGCATATGAAATAGCTGCTCGGTCGTTGGGTCCGCGCCACCCTGCCAGCCGTGAAGTGGTCCGGCAAATTCGGACAGCATGCTAAGATGTATCCAGCACGAACGAATGGATACGAGAATGACAAAGCGACGGAACTTTTCAGACCAGTTTAAAGCTGCTGTGGCGCTTGAAGCGCTGCGCGGTGACAAGACGGTTCAGGAGATTGCGGCCAAGCGCCAACTCCACCCTACACAGGTGGGCACATGGAAACGTCAGGCGATCAAAAGCATGGCAGGCGTTTTTTCCGAAACGGTAAAAAAAGGCTGAGAATACGGACGGTGAGATAAAGGAGATGCACGCCAAGATTGGTCAGCTGGCGGTGGAGAACGTTTTTTTGTCACAAGGGCTGAAGCGGTGAGCCCATTAAAACGCCGCGAGATGATCCGCAAAGATAACTCAAAACTGAGCCTGACGCGCCAGTGTGGCTGCTCAAGATCAGCCGTTCGTCGATCTATTACACACCAGTTGGGGTGAATGCTGAGACACTTAAGCTGATGCATGAGATTGATAGGGTGTTCACCAAATACCAGTTTTCGGAAGTCGCCAGATTGTTGCTTACCTTCCTCAGTCTGGCTTCTCGGCCGGACGACACCGTGTTCGTCGCCTGATGAACATCATGGGGTGCAGGCCATCCGCTGCCCGGCAGTGCATGTTTACATGCACGAGATTGTACAAGGGGCCGAACACCAGCAAGAAGCACCCACAGCACCGCATTTACCCTTACCTGCTGAGAAAACTGGCAATCACCCGAACCAATCAGGTTTGGATCAGCGACATCACCTATATTCCAGTCAAAAATGGCTTTCTGTATCTGGTACAATCATGGATTGGGCGACCCGTAAAGTTTTGACCTGGCGGCTTTCCAATACGTTGGATGCAAGCTTTTGTGTTGAGGCGTTGGAGGAGGCAATTGCCCGATATGGCAAGCCAGAGATAATGAATACGGACCAAGTCAGCCAATATACAGGCTCCAGTTGGATCACAACTTTGACCAAATCTGACATCAAAATATCGATGGTTGGCAGGGGCCGCTATCTGGACAACATCTTTATCGAACGCCTGTGGCCGTTGTTGAAACAAAAGGCAGTCTATCTGCATGAAATCACAGACAGTTTCAAGCGAAACGGATTATCGATGACTGGATTGAGTTCTGCAACTCAGAGCGCCCTCACACTGCCCTTGATAAGCGCACTCCGGACATCGCATACTTTTGGCCACGCCGAGATACGAAAAGTGGCATGAACTCACACCAGATGCATCTCAGCCAAGCCGCAAAACTGTCCAAAAAAAGCAGGACCACTTAACAAGGCCTGATGGAGCATAAGACAAAGACGGTCACACGTTCTGACGGGTCAGAAAAGATCGCCGAACAGGTTCTCTTAATCCCAAAGGGGCTTATTAAGCTGGCGAAGATCGTTCCTCCGAACGCTTGAATTGCTGGCTTAAGGCAACCTGATCATCGCCTCAAGATATTATCCGGCTGCGTGACGCCACGCGGCGGCGGCGTTTGGGTCAGCCAACAAAATGCTGCGCTCTGCACGAATGACATGGTGTGTCTGTGGATGCCGCTCTCCTGGGTAAACGAGGTACAGTATACTGGCCTCAATGAAGCAGCCACAAAGGAGAACGACAATGGCATATTATGTTGGATTGGACGTGTCCGTCAAAGAAACGTCGATTTGTATTATGGATGACAAGGGCGTTGTTGCGGCGCGCACGGATATCTCAACAGATCCAGATTTGATCTCGAACTTTATCTCGAAGCACGCGCCAGACGTAGAGCGGGTTGTTCATGAGAGCGGCATTCTGGCGATTTGGTTGACCCGTGAGTTAGAGAAACGTGGTGTGCCGATCATTTGCATCGATGCGCGTCTCGCGCACAAAGCGTTGTCGGGGCGCATTAACAAATCCGATCAGGGCGATGCTGAAGGACTGGCTCAGTTGGCGCGAACGGGTTGGTTCACTCAGGTCCATATCCGCAGCGAGGCATCGGAGCGCGTGCGCGTTCTCATTGGTGCCCGCGAGCGGCTGATCCGTATGCGTAAGGATCTTGAAGGTCATGTACGTGGCGTTCTCAAGGTGTTCGGTGTTTGCATGACGTCGGTTGGAACGGGGAAGTTGCGAAGGGACTTTCGAGATCAACTCGTAGCTGCGGCGGATACGGATCCGGCGATTGCGCTGTTGTCAGAAACATTCATCCCTCTGCACAAGACACTCTGCATTGCCAGAGATGCGCTGGACGACCAAGTAAGGATGATGGCGCGAGAAAGTGAGCTGGCGCGTCGACTGATGACCGTACCAGGAGTTGGTCCCATCGTGGCGTTGGCATATATCGCGACACTGGACGATGAAAACGGTTCAGGAAATCGGTCGATGTTGGGGCTTTCCTTGGCCTCACACCAAAACGCCATCAATCGGGCGAGGTGGATTGGTCGGGTAAAATATCCAAATGCGGTGATTGTGATATGCGCCGGTTATTATACTCAGCCGCATCAACATTGATCAGTTGCACGAGAAAGCCCTCTCGTTTGAAAGAGTGGGCAACAAAGTTAGCCGAGCGCAAAGGGCACAAGAAAGCAGCTGTGGCCGCCTCCCGGAAAATTGCTGTCCTCCTACATTGCCTCTGGCGAAACGAAAAAGTGTTTGAGCCTGGAATGGGGGGCGCCAGCTGAGAGATTGAGATTTTGAATACCTGCCCGAGAGACAAGGGGTAGGTTCGACGTCCTCCGGGACGGAGGCAGATCGAGCCAGAAAAGCGGCTGAGGTGGGCAAATCCCAACCTCGTGAATGACATTTTGGCAGATCAGTCCCGTACGCCATCAGGAGGCAGGATAATCCCTGACCTCGTAGAGAACCACGGACCCGGAAGACACAGAACCTAACACCCTTGACTTAACCACAGACAGAGAGCGGCTTCGACGGGCCGCACTGCAGCAAATTAAAGAGGTGGCGAAAGGCAGCTCAGGGCCGGAAACAACACTTATTAATTAGCTCCGAACAGCAGCTTTTCCAACCATAATTACACGTTTCGGGAAAAACGATTTGAACTTTGACCAAAAAGCATCGTCGCGACAAACGCTCTAAGAGAGTGCCCTTAAGATACTGAATATAAACGGTTTAAAAGCAATAATTGTTACAGTTACTCAACACCCTTATCCTCGAAGGTGTAACTGTCGTCATGCACCAAATACTAACTCTTACCGGGAAATAAAATCTGCGCGTGGGGGTGTAGTGGGTCTGCGCCATAAAGAGTCTGGAGCGATTTGACCCACCCCTCCCTTATAATCGATGGGGTCAGATTATCACTCAATTAGATATTGACAGATTCACATCCCAGAAACTGCGGCCAGTTAAACAGATCAAACGCATAACAACAACCTGCGCCCACCCCCCTATGCTTTTGAAAGCGCGATTTACACTTTATCAAAACCAGCTTGCGCCACTACCCCACCATGAAGGCATGCAACGCGACCACTACCACCCACCCCCTTTAGGGGGTGGTGGTAGTGGCGCACCTGATTTGCAATGGTCTGCGCGACCCTGCGCTACCACCATTCTTGAGGTGGTCACGCACATCATTCGGTTGCCCATTCACCCACCTCCAGAACCGGCACCTTGCGGCGTTGCGGGCCATAGGCCTCACCCTTCACAAACGCCCCAGATTGCAACCATCCTGCTATGATCCGCTTGATACGCTTGCGATTTTTGATGACATCTATGCCGAGCACATCGGCCACAATGCAGCCCACCCATTGGTCGCCAGCTTGTTCAGAGAACCGTGCAGCCTTGCCTTCGATTGCGTTCTGGACAGCCAACAGGTCTTTGGAAGTCATACCGTCAAACGTGTCAGGCCATTCCCAGGCCTCACAGACACCAACGTCTTCACCATTGGCCATCTCAAAAGTTTCCATGCGACGCCATTGTCGCTTGCCCACCGGCGCTAAGTTAGCCTTATCACGGATAACTGCGAAATATGTGCGCAGGTCCGACGCAGGGATGCCGGCGTCCTCCTTCATATTATCCGCCATTTTATTGAGGACACGGCCTGAACGTGCAGCAGCCAGCAGGGCAGACCCGCCACGCCCATCTTCCGTTGTCGCTTCAGCTCCATTGGTTTTTCGCGTATGGTGAACCAACTCGATTGCGCAATTGCACCTATCGGCCAGCCGCGCCCATTCCTTAGCAATCATATCAATTGCGTTGTTGTCATTCTCGCCTGCGCGGTGTGACGACACAAAGGGGTCGATCACCAGAACGTCGATATTGCGAGAGATGATTTCTTCGGCCAGTGCATCCATTACGGGCTTAACGATCTTCGTACCATCACGGCCAGCGACAGCCGTGCAAAGTTCGCGTTCACGCCCAGTGTCCACGTATAAACGTCCTTCGATCTCCTCTGGCGCGACCTTGTGATGTTGCATCGCCGCCGTGATCCGCAGTTGCAATTCGTCGCGGGGGTCTTCCAAGTTGAATATCCAGACAGACAAATCATCAGCGATCCATTCGCCCATCAAATCGCGACCCGATGCCATCGCCAGCCCTTCACAGATCGTCAGTGAAGACTTACCAACACCACCCGGTGCGACAGTGACAGAGACTTGGCGACGCAACAGGTGACGCCCATAGAGCCACGGACGTCGCGGCAATGTTGCCGGATCTTGCCAAACAAAAGGTGTAGGAAACTGCAACTGTGTCGACACATTTAATTTGCCTTCCAGGTAAGTCTCAACCGGCGGCATTGGTGGCCAGTCATGAAAATCATCCATCATGAGCCACCTTTACGATAAAAGTTACCTTTGGCGTCAACGCGGGTCAAAGATGCCTGTCGATCTTCATTAGTTAAAGCAAACCAAAGGGCAGTGAATGTGCACTTTCGTGCCTTGACCCTCGAGATCTGATCTTTAAAATATTTCATTGCTGCCGCAAAGTAGCATTGAAACTCAACGATGTTCGCAAGATCTGCCCACCAATCCGCAGATTTCCGAATGTTTCCAAAGGAGTCATAATGCGGGTCACCTGCGCAATGCTGGTCTAAGTATATTGTGCATATTGAGAGCGCATCATCGAGCCCCAAATTGGCCGGCACCATGACTGTGGTGACGCGTCTTTCGTGGCGGCAGCGGGCGGAGGCTAGTAAGCTATCAATAAGTCCTGCAACTACATTGCAACTGCTTTCCAGATTTTCTTGCCTACTAAAGCTAGCCGCTTTTGCATAATCAACCCCAGTTGTAGTTCTGGCTGAAATAGTGGTTTGTTTTGCCTGATGCATTACCGCCCCCTCACTGACCTTGGCTGAGCTTGCTCTTGAGCAAGTAACCAAGCTTCTATTGCGGCTTTGCGGTAAAAAACCTTACGGCCAATACGGATAAAAGCGGGGCCAATGCGTCTTGCCCGTTCGCGTTGAACGGTTCTAACATTGCGGCCGGTCAGGCGCGCATATTCAGGTTCGCGTATTAAGTCGTTTTGAAAGTCCATTGTGTCGCCTCATGCGTTAATAACATGAGTCAAAGTCGGTGATTGTCTAGAACATCTCACTTTCAGGTAAATACGATTTATTTGGCTTACTCGTTTGTAGTGAACATCCGATGTTTTCTTAAGGTGACGTCGACAGACCATTCTTTTCCAGCTTGCATAATTACGTCACCAACAAAGTTATAGAAAGGTGCTCCTGCCGACGGCAGGGCAATCGCGTTTGGCTCATGTTGTTGCCAAGTCACTGAGAATGCTGCGTAAGAAGGTGGTGTCCCAGCCTGCACGTTTGATTTTTATGGAGAGAGAGCCCTTGGATGTGTCACGCCGGAGGACGTCGAGTGCGCGGCGACGTAGAACGGCGATGTTGCCGGGACCGTTGTCTTTCCGATTGCGTGCGGCGTCCTCGCGGAAAGACACATCCAACTGCCAATGAAGGGCATTTTCGATGGCCCAATGGTCGCGGACAGCGGCCAACAGCACCTCAGGTGTGGGAACCCAAGACAGCGCGAAGTAGCGGGTCTCTGAGGTCACCTTTCCGCCCGTCTCTCTGGTCGCCTCGATGCGACCGAACCCCTTGAGGCCAGGGAATTCGTGGTATTCTGCCAATGCCTTAGCCGATACCACAACCGCCTTACGGGTTTCTTTTCTTCCATGGCCGGTATTTTCCGTAACGGCTGTTGGATCGCTTTTGTGCCCCTTGCTGAAACATCCACGGGCGTCAGACAACAGGGATTCCTGGTTACCCTTGAGGGCGAGGCACCAATCACCGCCGCCTGCGTTGATTGCGGCAACCGTGCGGCGGTTGCAATGTAATGCATCACCGGTGACCACCTTGCCCCGCAGATCGATCAACCCAAGCGCCTCTATGGCCGCGCTGAGTTCTGTGCCTCAGTCGGCAGGTACTGTCGCCAACGTCAGGCGCAGCCGCGAGGCATAGGCTGAGACCATCATGCGGGTCCGTGCGCTTTCGCCCGGGTCGCGCGCACCCCGTAACGCTTTGCCGTCAATCGCGATGATATCACCGTCTTTGAGGAGCTTGGTCACATCGGCAAGTACCTTACTGAAGGCCGCATCGAGTGCCTTCGGGTCGATGATCCGGAAGACCTCCGAGAAGGTATCATGCGATGGAATGGCATGCTTGAGTTTCAGGAAGTTCCTGAAAAAGCTCTCTTTTGCACGGCCAAATGCGGCCATCTCGGCGCAGGAGGTCGATCCACATAAGACCGACACGAAGGCGATAACGAGCAGTTCACCAAGGTCGTGGCGCACGTTACTGGCGCGCGGATCAGGAACTTCGTCGAAGGCGGATAGAAAAATATGCATGGCGATGAGCACCCGATGAGAACAACCACCCATCCAGAATCCATCCCGCCATCACCTGCAAGAGCAATCCTTTACTCACTCAGTTCCAAACGCGATTCCCCTGCTGCCGACGGTGCGACAGGCGCATCTTCACCTTTGAGATCTAGCCACAACTCACGGCAGTGAGTCACTAGGTGTACCTTACTAGAAAACTCACACTGACGTTGGTTGTGATGCATGGGAAAAAAATTAGAAGCTCTCTCCCGCATCCTCCGTAATGCACCCATCTTTCGAGGCATGGCGCGGGCAACTATTTCTTGCCCCGCACCGTGAACTACGAAAGGGGTTTTACCCGTGATGTCGTATGTCACTTTCATAAGTCGTCGCCAAAGGTCGTGCTCTTCGTCACCTAAGCGTTTCGCGCGCACTTGGAGGGGAAGCTTGTGATATTCAGTCCAAAGATTATCCGCCAAGCGTTCGATATTATCAAGCCGCTTGTTCACCACCTTCGCCTCGACAGCCTCCACCAAACTACCAGCGGTCAACCAGCTTGGGGACAAAAAATTACAATAGAAATCCAACTGGCCTTCTGTCCATTCAACTTCAGGGAAGTGCTCTATCAGCAAGTCTTTGGCAGTCTGGCTTTCTTGAGGCAACTGATCAGTCATGCCTTCGCCTCCAGCTTTAAAACGTTGTCCACTATTGCATCAGGGTTATTCCCCGCGACGATTGTCATCAACCGCAACTCCCAAGCCATCATCGCATCTCGGCGCTCACTATCAAAAGTGTGCTGATCGTATGTCGCAACAATTCCACGCTTGGTGTGGCCGATGGTCAATTCGGCAATGTGAGGGGCAATCTTACATGCTGAAAGTCCAGTACGCATGGTGCGGCGCAAGTCATGCGGCGTCCAATGTCCCCAGGTTTCATTATCCTTTACCCCCAAAGCTTCATGGGAGCGCTGAACGCCCCGTGGCAAGGCCGAATTGGTAATTGATGAGCCTCCTTTGGCCTCGAATATATAGCCACTCAGTGCGCCCTTCCTGCGGCCCTGCAGGCGTTCAAGTTCAGCCTTTGCAACAGTGATGATATTTAAGGCAGTGTCAGTCAGATATACTGTCTGTGTAGTGCTTGTTTTGCCCCTGCGACTTGCCGGAATAGTCCACAGCCGCCCACTTATTTCGTTCTCATGCATCCCCGCAACTTCACCGGGTCGCTGGCCCGTCACCAAAACCAATTTGAGCGCAAGGCCCGTCAGCAAATGTAACCCGCAGGATTCGACGTTCACCCACATGCTTTTAATTTCCTCAGCATCCAACACTCGTAAGCGTACGACGGGTTTAAGCGGATCACGCTTGCCCGCCACCTTAATTGAAGCCGGCTTCAATCCTGCAACAGGGTTAGCTCGGACTATGTCACGGTCGGTGGCGTAGTCTAGCAGCATACGCGCATAAGACAGCATCAGAGCGGCCTGACGCGGTGCGGTCGTTGCTTTAGCTTCTACCGCCTCAATCACATCGCGCCTGCGCACGTCCGTCACTTTCATCCTTCCAATGGCTTTGACAAGATCGCCACCGATCAGCGAACGAATGGCTTGCTCGCTCTTTAGGCCGCTCGCGTGAACATCAAGCCAATCTGATGCAAGGTCTGCGACTGTTGGCTCAATCCTGCGCGTCTTTTTTTCCTCTAAAGGGTCAATTGAACTTCGTCCCTGTTGCCGGACATTGGGGTACTTTACCCCAGTCCGTGAAAGGGGCACCAAATGGGACAACATCGACGCAATTATACAGACGAGTATAAGGCAGCTGCAGTTGAGCGGTTATATGAGCCTGGTGCGACGCAAGGCAGCGTTGCCAAGGAGCTTGGGATCACTGGGACGCAGCTGAAGACGTGGCGCTTGGAAATTGAGGCGTTTGGCTCAGTTGAAGCCAAACGGCGTCAGCAGGCGGATGCGGCTGAATTGCTCCGCCTTCGCAAAGACAACAAGCGGCTTGCTGAGGAAGTGGAGATTTTGCACAAAGCATCCGCTTTTTTCGCGGCGCGGGCGGTGAAACCATGACGAACAAGCGTGCTTTCGTCACCGCCCATAAAGCTCAATACGCGGTTTCAATATTATGCCGTCTTCTAGAGATATCCCGGGGCTGGTTCTACGGGTTCCCAGCCAGTCAGCCTGCACGTGATCAGCGTCAAGCTAATCGCGACGCTCGGGATCAGGCGTTGCTTCCCAAGATAAAAACCTTCTTCAAGGCCAGTAAGAAATGTTATGGATCAAAGCGTATTTACCAAGACTTACTGGCGGATAGTGAGGTCGTCTCCGAGCGCCGTGTTGCGAGAATAATGAAGGAACACAAGGTGTCCCCGCTTCTTCGCAAGCGTAGAAAGCCAATCACAACGGACAGCAATCATAAGCTGAAGCCATCCCCAAACTTGTTGGAACAGAAATTCCACAGCCAGACGCCTAATGCCGTTTGGCTGGCGGATATCACCTATATCGACACGGACGAAGGCTGGCTTTATCTGGCTGGCGTGAAGGACATAGCCACGCGTGAGATCGTCGGTTGGGCGATGGAGGATCACATGCGTGCGGAGCTTTGCTGCGCCGCCCTCGAGATGGCTCTGGGACGCAGAGGCCCGGTTCCGGGATTGATACACCACTCCGATAGGGGCGGCCAATATGCTGGCGGGGACTATCGCAAGCTGATCAAAAAGGCGAAACTCACTCAATCCATGAGCCGCAAGGGCCAATGCCTCGACAATGCGCCGATGGAAAGCTTCTTTGCTTCATTGAAAAAGGAGATGGTTCACCAGCGGCGCTTTAGAACACACGCTGAGGCCAAGGCCGCCATCTTCGAATACATTGAGGTCTTCTACAACCGCCAGCGCCGTCATTCAGGCGTCGGCTACAAAACGCCAAAACAGGCTTTCGAAGATATGACTTGGAAAATGGCAGCGTAGGGTCAATAAGCAAACTGTCCGGAAAACGGGACGAAGTTCAATGATCTGACAGACCCGTTGCAACACGCTTCAATCCAGACATGAAGGCAAAATACGAACATCTGATATCGACTGGGAAATGCAAGAAGCTGGCGATCACAGCAGTTATGCGAAAGCTGATTGTCACCGCAAATGCCCTTCTACGGGATCAGCGAAAATGGGGCGAATATCCAGCTTGACCAATACGGATACTCATGGTTTGCAAACAAACCACTGCCGGGCAGCGGGAACATAAGACCGCATCTGACAAAAATAAATCGCATCAGAAATGTCTTGCTAAGCAGGAGCCATCCACACAGAACAAAGTGAGCTTTCGCTGCGGGCGCACCAATGGCCGGATCCAGAATAATTAAACTGATTGGCTGAAAGTCGAAGGTCGAAGGTCGAAGGTCGAAGGTCGAAGGTCGAAGGTCGACGACCAGAAACTCGGCTCTTAGTCGACCGTCAATCCAACTTTTTAACTGTGAAAATTTACATCAAAAATGTAAATCTCTTATCTTTTATCGGCGACGCATGGGTCTGGCCTGCAAACTTCCATCTGCAGGCCGTGACGGCGGTCGTCTACATCATGCCGCCCATTCCGCCCATGTCAGACATGCTGCTGCCACCAGCCTTGGACGGTTTGTCAGCTATCATCGCCTCAGTGGTAATCAGCAATCCCGCAACCGATGCGGCATATTCAAGTGCAATCCGAACGACTTTGGTCGGGTCGATGACACCGGCCTTCAACATATCGCCGTATTCCTCTGACTGCGCATCATAGCCAAACGTCTTACTCCTGTTCTCAACGATCTTTCCGGCAACAACCGATCCATCGACGCCGGCATTTTCTGCGATCTGGCGCAGGGGTGCATGAAGTGCCTTGCGAATTATGGCGATACCGGCCACCTGATCCGCGTTATCCCCTTTGAGATCTTCCAGAACCTTACCTGCATGCACCAATGCGACACCGCCACCTGGTACAACGCCCTCTTCAACAGCAGCACGGGTTGCGTTCAAGGCGTCATCGACGCGATCTTTGCGCTCTTTCACTTCGATCTCAGTGGCACCGCCAACTTTGATCACCGCAACGCCGCCTGCGAGCTTTGCAAGCCGTTCTTGCAGCTTTTCCTTGTCGTAATCAGAGGTGGTATCTTCAATTTGCGCGCGGATCTGAGTAACGCGTGCAGCGATTGCCGCCTTGTCACCGGACCCATCGATCACGGTTGTCGTGTCTTTGGTGATCGTGATCTTCTTAGCGTCGCCAAGCATGTCCATCGTGACATTCTCTAGTTTGATGCCCAGTTCTTCGGAAATCACCTGTCCGCCAGTGAGGATAGCAAGGTCTTGGAGCATCGCTTTACGGCGATCACCAAAACCGGGGGCTTTGACGCCAGCCACCTTCAGGCCACCGCGTAACTTGTTCACGACCAGCGTAGCAAGTGCTTCGCCGTCGATATCCTCCGCGATAACCAAAAGCTGTTTGTCCGCCTTCATGACCGCTTCAAGCAAGGGAACCATTGGTGCTAGAGATGACAGCTTTTTCTCATGAAGCAGAATGACACAATCTTCCAAGTCCGCTGTCATCTTGGCGGGATCTGTGACGAAGTATGGGCTGAGGTAGCCGCGATCGAACTGCATGCCCTCGACCACTTCGGTCTCTGTCTCTAGGCCCTTGTTCTCTTCAACCGTGATGACGCCTTCGTTGCCGACCTTCGCCATCGCGTCCGCAATTTGTTTACCGATTGCTGCTTCGCCATTGGCAGAGATAGTGCCAACTTTCGCGATCTCAGCCGTATCGCCCACAGGGCGAGACATTGCTTTAACCTCGGCCACAACTGCAGCCACAGCCTTGTCTATACCGCGCTTTAGGTCCATCGGGTTCATCCCGGCGGCGACCGCTTTCATTCCTTCTTTGACGATGGCTTGTGCCAGAACTGTCGCGGTAGTCGTGCCGTCACCGGCCTCATCATTGGTGCGCGATGCGACATCCTTGACCAGCTGTGCGCCCATATTCTCAAACGGGTCTGAGAGCTCGATTGCTTTGGCGACCGTGACACCATCCTTGGTGATACGCGGCGCGCCATAGGACTTGTCGATGACCACATTGCGGCCTTTGGGACCGAGTGTAACCTTTACGGCGTTGGCAAGAGTGTTGATGCCCCTAAGCATGCGGTCACGGGAGTCCGTGCTGAATTTGACGTCTTTTGCAGACATGTCGGTATTCCTAAGCTAAAAATATGGGATAATAGGTGCGAGGTTCAGGCCATGATGCCAAGAATGTCGCTCTCCTTCATAATCATCAGTTCTTCGCCGTCGATCTTAATTTCAGTACCGGACCACTTTCCGAACAGAATTTTATCGCCAGCTTTGACGTCCATAGCGATGCGTGCGCCTGCGTCGTCTTTTGCGCCAGCACCGACGGAAATAACTTCACCTTCTTGAGGTTTTTCTTTTGCGTTGTCGGGGATGATAAGGCCGCCTGCAGTCTTTTCGTCACCGTCGATGCGGCGAACCAAGACACGGTCATGTAGGGGGGTAAACGACATGGAAATGTTCCTTCTGAAGATTTCCGGGAATGGGTGGCATACTTAGAGACTAATTGGCACTCGCCACACCTGAGTGCCGATGTATGAGAATTGGGTACATCGAAATGCGGTTACAATGGGTCGCCGAATTTTATTTCTTCTTGGCGACTTATTAGAAAATTGCGCGCCCCAATGTCCAATCTGACAGTCTTACTTTACCTTCATCTCCGCTATCGCCACCCTGAGCTTAATGGCGTGTACAACTTTGGCACTGTGCTGGGTCGCGATCAGCGGCTAAAAAATTTCGCGGCGTGAAGGCGTTGTGTTGTCATCAGCATATGCTGCCTGTTAGACATCAGCGCCTATGGGTCCAAATAGGGTAATTTGATAAGTGGTCTTGTCGCGTTTACGTTCCGGTCTCTGAACTCATTTATGCGGCCTTTCTTTCGAATGCCAAGGTGCTTTTGCCGCCTAGTGATGAGTGGCGGCGGCGCGGGTTATAGAACCCACTGATATACTGGAAGATCGCGCCTTCTGCCTGACGGCGTGTGTCCCAACGGTTGCGCCAGATCAACTCTGCCTTGCCTTGCCCGGCAGGTGAATATTCATATTCACCGATAAGAGTGGATTTGAAGAACGTCTCAACCATCGAATTGTCATAGCAATTACCTTTCCCACTCATCCGCTGCCCGGCAGTGGTTTGTTTACATGCATGAGAGGGCGAGACCTTGAACCCATGCTTTGACAGCCGTAGCTGATACACGTTTGGAACTGTCTGACGTCAGCGCTTATGGGTCCCAATAGCCATATTTGATAGGAGAGAGTTGTTGGCTCATCGTAACCACTGAGGAGTGGAACATGAGACAGACAACTGGAATACGCAAAAGCCCTGGCGAGAAGCTCGTCAAAGATATCAAACGGGCTACCCGCAAGCATTATTCGTCGGAAGAGAAGATCAGGATCGTCTTGGACGGTCTGCGAGGTGAAGACAGTATTGCCGAACTGTGCCGTCGTGAGGGCCTTTCCCAAGGCATCTATTACAAATGGTCGAAGGACTTCATGGAGCTGGGAAGCGCCGACTGGCTGGAGACACCGCCCGTGCTGCCACGACTGACGAAGTCAAAGACCTGCGCCAAGAGGCCCGTGACCTGAAGGAGGTCGTGGCGGAACAAACGCTTGAACTCCGTTTGCTCAAAAAAAGCATGATAGGCCCCTCTCGGCAGATTGCTTTGAAATCGCCTGCCGGGCAATGGATGGGGCGACCACGAATGAGGTACCCGGCATCTGAGACGCTGGAGATCATCCGGCTTGTGGTAAGGATCGCATCTATCGGCACGTCTGACGTTAGCCAAGCTGGGTATTCCTCGCACCACATTCTATCGCTGGTACGACCGATACCTTCAACGCGGTGAGGCTGGGTTGCAGGATCAATCTCCCAAACCAAAACACGTTTGGAACCGCATTCCTGATGAGGTGCGGCGCAAAGTTGTGAAGCTGGCGCTGAAGGAGACCACCATACTACACGACTCTTGTGATTATGGGTGGAATTAGTATCCACGGTGAGACAGCGGCGTTTGGGTCTGACCTGAGCAGTTTACGGAGCTGATCGAAGCCAATTCGAAAGAATGACTTTGCAAAATATCCGTGTTTTTTCCGCTTCATTTCCCCGCCTCCAATAAGCTTTGTGGCGGTTTTAGATGCCCATGCAACCGCGAGCGCAACGAGACCTAAAAGAAGCTCAAGTTTTTGGGAGATGGTTAGTCGTGTGTCTTCAAGATTGAAGCCGCGTGTCTTTGTGTCGCCAAAGAGGCTCTCAATGGCCCATCTTTTCTTGTAGGTGGCGAGGGCCCGATGTGCGGGCCGGTTAGAGACGACGATCAAAAGCTCACCCCCTTGATGCGCTTTGCAGCAAAGCTAAACCACGTGGCCTCCCCCAAATTGTTGCCTCCAAATCGGGCATCAAAGTTGCGCTTACCGCGACAGGTGCGCAACAAGGTGCTTAGATTTTGCGTTTTCCCGTCCTGTGTGGTCACAAGTTGGTTTGCTTTGATACGGATGACAAATGGGACGTTGTTTTTATGAAGAAAATCCAACCATTGTGCTCCAATGAATTCCCGGTCCGCTAACAAGAACTTGATGGTGGAGACCTCAAACACCGACAGATAACGTTTCATCAAGGCAATGCGCTGAGCAGTATCGCTGTTCCCTGCACGCCCCAAAACGCTCCACATCAACGGAATACGGTGGCGGCGTGTGACAATGGCTAAGACCAAGAAGTTGACATGGCGTTAGCCAATTTTCCAATTTGTTCGGTCCAAGCATAAATGCCAGGTGGGGCCAGAACCAATCATTTTAACAAGCAAGGGGGCCGCCCAATCCGAGCCAAGATCAACATGCTGGAAAAAAGCGTTGTAGGCGACGGTAGGTGCTTTCAACCTTGCTATCGGTAGGAAACTCACAGGCCAGATGGCTCAAATTTACCGTCCGGGCATTCACCATTCCCATGATCAAGAGGCACATCGTTTCAAGGCGACTGTTGCTCAACTCTAAATGGGGGGATAACCTCTTCTTGAGGGTCGTCAGGGCTTTCGTGATCATCAGTGGAACCTTTTTTAGCGATAAGAGTCCGCTCCTAAATCACCTTCTGGCACCCTCAAACACCCTACTGTCGTGTAGTATGGGAGACCACATTGTTCACAAGCCGCGTTTGCTCAGCGACAACAGATCCAGCTATGTCTCAGGCGACTTGGCGGAATGGCTGCAAGATAAGAGAATGAAGCATTCTCGCGGCGCGCCCTACCACCTTCAAACCCCAGGCAAGATCGAACGTTGGCATCAAACTTTGAAGAACCGCATCTTGCTCGAAAACTACTTTCTGCCAGGTGATCTCGAAGCGCAGATCGAAGCCTTCGTCGATCACTACAACCATCGGCGCTTCCACGAGAGCCTGAACAACTTCACGCCATCTGACGGCTACTTCGGACGTGACAAAGCCATTCTGCAACAGCGCGAAAGGATCAAACGAAAGACGCCCGAAGCACGACGCTTGCATCATAGGCAACGCGCCGCATAATGAAACCAACCAGATGAGCCGAACTCTCTTTTAGTTTAAGCCGCCTTTGGACCCATAAACCTGACGACATACAGTAGGGGCAGGCCCCCTCCAAATCCGCCAAACGGCGCCACCTATCGGTTCCCACATCGAGACCCGCCGTACGAATCACCGCAAATTTTTTACTTTTTGCACCCATCCGCGGCACGCGCAATTGCACACGGTAGCCAGCAGCGCTAACACTACGCCATGGATATCTTAGACAAAATAAAAGCTTACAAACTCGACCATATCGCCGCTTGTAAACAGGCGCGCCCACTGGCCGAACTCGAAACCGCCGCCCGTGCCGCCTCGCCGACGCGCGGCTTTGCAGATCGCCTGATCGAAGCCAGTCGCCAAGGCTTTGGCCTAATAGCCGAGATCAAGAAGGCCAGCCCCTCCAAGGGTTTGATCCGCGCAGATTTCAACCCACCCGAACTGGCCGCAGCCTACGCCCTTGGCGGTGCCACTTGTTTAAGCGTGCTGACAGATGGTCCATCCTTCCAAGGTGCGGACGAGTTCCTGACCTCCGCACGCGACGCCGTCGAACTTCCCGCGTTGCGCAAAGATTTCATGTATGACACCTATCAAGTCACCGAAGCGCGCGCCCTTGGGGCCGACGCGATCCTGATCATCCTCGCCACGGTCAGCGACGCGCAAGCGGCTGAACTAGAAGCCGCAGCACTTGAGTGGGACATGGATGTCCTGCTTGAAGTCCATAACGCGGCAGAATTGGAACGCGCAAGCGCTCTCAAATCGCCGCTGATGGGCATCAACAATCGCAACCTCAACACGTTTGAGACCACTTTGGACACCACACGCACCCTGTCGCGTCTTGTTCCTGCGGATCGGACAATCGTGTGCGAAAGTGGGCTGAACACAGCCCAAGACCTCGCGGATATGGCACGATATGGCGCGCGCAGTTTTCTGATCGGGGAAAGCCTGATGCGCCAAGACGATGTGGCCGCCGCCACCCGCCGGCTGCTGGCCAGCCCCAACATTATGGGCGGTATGTAGATGCCCCAAAAGACGCCAGACACGCTAAGCCATTTCGATGCGCAGGGACAGGCGCACATGGTTGATGTGTCCACCAAGGACATCACGTCGCGCATCGCAACGGCCGCCGCGTGGATCAAGATGTCACCTGAAACGCTGGCCCATGTCACCGCAGGCACCGCCAAAAAGGGTGATGTCCTTGATATCGCCCGCATCGCAGGTATTCAGGGCGCAAAAAAGACATCAGACCTCATCCCGCTGTGTCACCCATTGGCGATCACAAAGGTCGCGGTCGATCTGACGCCGGACCCCACGCTGCCCGGTGTGCGGATCGAAGCGACGGTTAAAACCACCGGGCAAACTGGCGTCGAAATGGAAGCCCTAACCGCGGCCTCAATCGCGGCCCTCACGGTCTACGACATGCTCAAGGCGGTGCAGAAAGACATGGAAATTGGCGGGCTGCATGTGACCTTGAAAGACGGCGGTAAATCCGGCCGATTTGAAGGATGATCACCGTTGAACAAGCGCAGGCGTTGTGCCTTGCGCTGGTCCAAACCGGACCTGTCGAAACGATCGCGCTCGCCGATGCCCATGGTCGCACTTTGGCAGAACCGCTACGGGCCAAACGTGACCAGCCACCGTTTTCCGCGTCGGCGATGGATGGATATGCGATACGCAGCCACGACGCAAAGATTGGTGCCACCCTCACGGTCATCGCAGAATCCGCGGCGGGACACGGTTGGGACGGCACTGTCAACGCTGATCAAGCTGTCCGCATTTTTACAGGAGCGCCGGTGCCAAACGGCGCGGACCAAGTCGTTATTCAGGAAAATGTGACCCGCACAGGTGAGACGATTACTCTTGGCCCCGACGCGATAGGTAACATTAATATTCGACCGCAAGGCCTTGATTTTAAAGAAACCTTCACGCTTAATGCACCTAGAAAATTGACGGCCTCCGACCTCGCCCTGATCGCGGCGATGAACCACGGATCGGTGCGCGTCACCCACCGCCCGAAGGTCGCCCTAATATCTACCGGCGATGAATTGTTGATGCCGGGGGGCGATCCTGCGCCCGATCAAATCATAGCGTCCAACATTTTTGCGCTTCAGGCCATGCTGATTGACGCTGGCGCAATCCCCAACGTCCTGCCCATCGCGCCAGACACGCCAGACGCCCTTGATGACATCCTGCAACAGGCCAGTGATTGGGGTGCGGACATCATCGTCACCATCGGTGGCGCGTCGGTGGGGGATCATGACCTCGTGGCACCTGCGTTGGACCGTTTCGGTGTGACCCGCAGCTTTCATAAAATTGCCATGCGTCCGGGTAAGCCGCTGATGGCAGGCGCTTTGGGCTCAACGGCCTTTCTCGGGTTACCTGGAAACCCGGTTTCTGCGGTGGTCTGTGGCCACCTGTTCTTGTTGCCGATGGTGCGCCGCGCACTTGGCCAATCTGACGTTTTGCCACGCGGTGTGTCCGCCCGACTTGATGCGCCCTTGCCCACAGGTGGCCCACGTGCGCATTACATGCGTGCGCACTTCAGCGAAGGTAAAAACGCCCGCATCGTCTCCGCGTTCGACAAGCAGGACAGTTCCATGCTGACCGTCTTGTCGCTAGCCAATTGCCTGCTGCTGCGCCCGATCGATGATACCGCAAAAGCGTCAGGCGATCCGGTCACCATCTACCCGATCTAGATAGAACATATTGACACAAAACGGGAACAAGGATAGAACATCACAAATCAATTGGTGTTGAGGGAGAGTGCATATGCTCACAAAGAAGCAACTTGATCTGTTAGAATTCATTCAGAAACGCGTGGCCCGCGATGGTGTCCCGCCGAGCTTTGATGAAATGAAAGAAGCCCTTGATTTACGGTCTAAATCTGGCATCCACCGCCTGATTACAGCGCTTGAGGAACGCGGTTTTATCCGCCGCCTCGCGCACCGTGCCCGCGCCCTTGAAATTGTGAAACTGCCCGAGGCGTTGCAAAACAAGCTTGATGCCGCGTCCGGATTCACCCCGCGCGTGATTGATGGCGATCGTCCCGACAGCCGCCCGCACGGCGCACAACCGCTTGAAACTGGTGGCGCGATTGAATTGCCCGTGATGGGCCGCATTGCTGCAGGTGTGCCGATCGCGGCGATTTCCGAAATCAGCCATAACGTTTCTGTGCCGGCCTCTATGGTTGGCAAAGGGGAACACTACGCCCTTGAAGTCAAAGGCGATTCGATGATCGACGCGGGCATCAATGACGGCGATGTCGTGGTGATCCGGGAGACATCGACAGCGGACAACGGCGACATCGTTGTGGCCTTGGTGGAAGACGCCGAAGCGACGCTGAAACGTTATCGGCGCAACGGCAGTGCCATAGCACTTGAGGCGGCGAACCCAGCTTACGAAACCCGCCTGTATCGCGATGATCAGGTCAAGGTTCAGGGCCGTTTGGTGGGCCTCATCCGCACCTACTAATCAGTTCAACGCTTGCGCGAGCAGGGTCATCAACGGCCGCTCGCGCCTGCGCACGGACGCGGTGTTCCAGATCCGATCCCCTGTGTGATCGCGCACGGAAATCAGCCGCAGTTTGCCCGTCTCGATCCATCCCGCCAGCGCACCCGTTTGGCGCAAGCGCACGATGTCGTACACCTCACAGCCCGCCAAGGCCCGCATTTCTTGGTTGGTAATCACGATATCAGCCCCACCGCAGCCCTCAATCGCCGCCAGCGCGGTGGCTCCGCGCAGGTTCAATACCCGCGTGCCTGCTACTGTCACGGACACCGTGCGGCCCTGTTCCAAAAATCCGTCCCGCTCATAGGCCACCCATTGCGCAACCGGTGCGCCGTCGTTTTCCAACCAACTTTCTGCGGCAAATGCTTCAACGCTTTCTTTGGACACAACCCGACCAGTTTCGGTCATCACGCCGATCAACGACCCCGACTCGGCGATCAACAGCGCCGGACGTTGCGCCAGATGCCATAGCGCAAACGCCAAAATCACCGGCGCGACACCTGCCCAACGGATCGACCCGCGCCATTGCACCACGAAGATCCCACCCAATGAGATCAGGGCCAAAATCTCTGGTCCCGGTGTCACAACATGGCGCAAGGCACCGTCCTGATCGGCGACAAAATGTGCCACGCCCAAAATCCAACGCAGGCCCAAATCCATCGCCCACAGCCCGACCATCTCCATTCCCAAGGGCGCGAGGACCGCGGCCAACACTGCCGCAGGCATCACCAGCGTCCCCATCAAAGGCACCGACATCAGGTTCGCAATCAGCCCAAGCTGCGCGATCTGGTTGAAATGGAACGCCGCGAAGGGGGCTGTTGCCAACCCTGCCACAAGGGACGAAATAATTACAGCGCCGACGGATTTCGCCCATCGCGGCATGCGCGGCAAGTCCATTTGGCGCATCACACCAAACACCGCGACTAGGGCTGTCGTTGCCGCAAACGACATTTGAAATCCAGGGCCAAACAGCGCTTCTGGCCGCAATGTCAGCACGATTAGCGCTGCAATCGCGACGGCGCGCAACGTCAGGGCACGGCGATCAAACAATACCGCCACCAACATCACCGCGACCATAACAAACGCGCGTTCCGTCGATACATTGCCACCCGACAGGGCCAAATAGCCCGCCGCCACGATCAATGCGCCAATGGCGGCTATTTTCTTGGTCGGCCAATACAGCGCGGCCGTAGGCCACAGCGCGAACCCATAGCGCAGCGTCGCAAATATGAATGCGGCCAAAATGCCCATATGCATGCCGGAGATTGCAACTGAACGACTACCGGCTGACGCCGGTAGGTTCCCTTTTTGAATGTATACTCCCGCGCCTGAATTGACCTGAGGTTTTCCCCTCAAATCACTTTGTATTCCTTGAGCGATATGACGCGGAAGTTGTCGGTGACGGTGTCGCGGAACTCTGGCCATTTTTCTGGCAGGGTCTTGCGGAAGAAGTCGAAAATGGCCTCTGTGAATTGGTTGAACGTTGCATAGTGCCGATTGTGGGTGACCCATTTGTGCATAACACCCCAAAGACGCTCGATCGGGTTGAGGTGCGGGGCATATGCTGGCAAGAAATGCAACTTCACCCGACGTTCTGGGCTGTCCAGCCATGGCTGTAGTATCTTGGCATGATGATAGCGGGCATTGTCGACAAAGACGTGGATGGCCGTCTTGGTTTGGTTGTTGCGTTCCAACTTTTCCAGCATCTGTCGGGTTGTCTGGGCATTGATCTTCTCGCCTTCCACAAAGGTGAACTGGAAAGTCTCAAGGTCAAGCGCGCCCTGAATGTTGAGCCGCTTGCGCCCTGATGTCGCCTTCAGGGCCGTCTTTTGTCCCTTGGGGAACCAACCATGGGCGGGGCGGCTCTGGTGTTCGGGGTGGACAGCGTCCGAAAAGACAACCATCTCATCTGCGGCCAACCCGTTCATCAGGGCCTCATATTTGGCAATAAACGCAGCCTGCTTGGCTTCATCGGCCTGTGCAGGCAGCAATTGTGGTTTCTTATACGCGAACCCCAGGCGGCGCATCAGCTTGGCGGCTCCCGACGTGCTGTAGTTTTGGTCGCACTCGGCTAGAACATAGGCACAGACCTCATCGGCATTGCGGGCAGGCTGCGCGGTGAAATGGGCTCTCACCACCTGCTCTTGCACGACGGACAAATGACCCTGACGCTGGCTGTAGTCCTTCAGACCGAAAAACGATAGTCCCGCACCGGCAAAGGCAAATCGCCACTCCGTCAAAACTGTCGGGCCAATATCCAAAATCCGGCAAACCGTTCCGGCGTCTTCTCCTGCGTCCAAAAGAAGAAACGCGCGCGCCCGTTTCCAAACAAGGGCGTCAACTTTGCGGCGGCGGCAAAGCGCTTCAAGTGCTATGCGCTGCTCGTCGGATAAGGAGACTGTTTTGTATTGCTTGCTCATAAACTCAAAATACAGACTGAACCGCCTTTGGCCATGCGACGAAGTGAATCGCAGGCCCAAAATCGTCAGGTCAATTCAGGCGCAGGAGTATAATTCAAGATACTGAAGTATGACAGCGTCAGTGACATTGCCGCTGGTTGTTGAGAAAAATCCGCGAGCCCAAAACCGCTGGCCCCAGTACCGTTTGCGCAGTTCGGGAAACTCGCGCTGTATCTTATAAGACGAGCGTCCCTTGATCCGCATCATCACCTTTGACAAAGCTATCTGAGGCGGGACCGATATGAACATGTGGACGTGATCGGTCGACAATACGCCCGTCTCAATATGCACGCCAAGTTCTTGGCATGTTTGGATAATGGTTTCACGGATACGCTCACGCATTTCACCGCGCATAACTTTGTATCGGTATTTTGTTGTCCAGACGACGTGAAATCGGTGATAAAATTTGGTATGGCTTCCTGTGGAATAGATCATAATCTTCCCTTTCATTTTTAAGACCCTTACCGCTTCGCGGGGTCTTAAAAATGAGAGGGAAGATTATAGTACATTACGCTAAAGCGGACCGGCTGGAAGCCGGTGGCTTTAATCCCGTTTGTGGAAAGTAAATGCGCCAGATTGGACGCCCGCAGCGCCGCCAAACTGTCCTGCCCCATGCCGGATCGGTCCCCCGTCATGATCGCAGCGGCAAAGGCACCGGATTCGCCGTTCAATCGGTCCTGCACGCCGCGACTGATTGCGACCCTTTGGCGATAGACCCACAGACCCGCCGCGGCCTCGCTGGCCTCAGCGCCCAATAAAACAGGGGTGCGTGTATAGCCGACCGCGCCGAGCCCTTCAAACCATGCCATGCGTTGAAAATCGAAACCACCCGGTTCCACAGGGCCGGATGGCGGCGACAGATGCCCCGTCATCAAGACGACCTGCCCCGGTTCGGGCGTGATAAACCCCTGATCGCCATGCAACGAAATACGCACGGTTGCGGGCGTGCGGGCTGTGTCCATCCGCGCCAGCACAACACGATCAAGCGTCAGGCGCACGGCGTCTGATCCGGACCGGCATACTACACGAAAGTAGGGTGGTTGAGGGTGTCAGAAGGTGATTTAGGAGCGGACTCTTATCGCTAAAAAAGGTTCCACGGATGATCACGAAAGCCCTGACGACCCTCAAGAAGAGGTTATCCCCCCATTTAGAGTTGAGCAACAGTCGCCTTGAAACGATGTGCCTCTTGATCATGGGAATGGTGAATGCCCGGACGGTAAATTTGAGCCATCTGGCCTGTGAGTTTCCTACCGATAGCAAGGTTGAAAGCACCTACCGTCGCCTACAACGCTTTTTCCAGCATGTTGATCTTGGCTCGGATTGGGCGGCCCCCTTGCTTGTTAAAATGATTGGTTCTGGCCCCACCTGGCATTTATGCTTGGACCGAACAAATTGGAAAATTGGCCAACGCCATGTCAACTTCTTGGTCTTAGCCATTGTCACACGCCGCCACCGTATTCCGTTGATGTGGAGCGTTTTGGGGCGTGCAGGGAACAGCGATA
The DNA here is from genome assembly GCF_000155735.2 of Octadecabacter arcticus 238. GTDB lineage: Bacteria > Pseudomonadota > Alphaproteobacteria > Rhodobacterales > Rhodobacteraceae > Octadecabacter > Octadecabacter arcticus. The sequence continues at coordinate 1,263,266 of NC_020908.1, read as the reverse complement.
CTGCTCAGCGCATTGCCTTGATGAAACGTTATCTGTCGGTGTTTGAGGTCTCCACCATCAAGTTCTTGTTAGCGGACCGGGAATTCATTGGAGCACAATGGTTGGATTTTCGTAACTCCCAAGCACCCCAGCCGATAACGGGTTTTTGTCAGTTTTGATGTGAGTCTCCTTGGTTATTAGGCGCATGAATTTTCTGTTGTGGTCTGAATTTCGTGGCGCTGTGACGATTTCTCTGAATCATTGGTGGAATGGACCAAGTTACTGCTCTTGAACAACTCCTCGCCACGGCTCTGCGCAGGATCGCCGAGTTGGAAGCCGCGTTGGCGAGCATGGCGCAAGAGAATGCGGATCTGCGGCGTCAGTTGGCCAAGAACAGCAGTAATAGCAGCAAGCCGCCTTCGAGTGATGGGTTGAAGAAGCCGGTACCGCGTAGCCTGCGTGGTAAGTCCGGTAAGAAAAGTGGTGGTTAAGTTGGCCACCGAGGCGACACCCTACGTCAGACAGCAACGCCTGACTTTGTGGAGCGACATGAGGCTGAGGCCTGTGGCACCTGTCAGCATGGCTTGACGGCTGGGATGATCAAGGCGGTGGAGAGGCGTCAGGTTTATGACATACCGGTGCCGCGTCTGGAGGTCACAGAGCATCAGGCAGCGATTTATTGTTGTGGCCATTGCCGAGCCACGACGACAGCCACCTTTCCCGATGGCGTGAATGCACACGTGCAATACGGTAAGCGCATTCGGGCGGCGGCGGTCTACTGCAATGTTCAGCAGCTGATCCCCGAGGATCGGGTCTGCCAACTCCTGCGTGATTTGTTTGGTGCCACCAGCCTATGCGCGGCCAGCGTGACCAACTGGGTGAACGGCACAGCGCGTACCTTGGGTGGCGTCGTCGAACACATTCTGGCCCGGCTCAATGAAGGCGGCGTTCGGCATCTGGATGAGACCGGACTTCGTGTTGATGGTAAGCTGCACTGGCTGCACTCAATCAGCGATCTCGCCTTCACGCATTATCGCATCAGCGCCAAGCGCGGTGCTGTTCCATCCTTCCTGACCGGCGGGACAATTGTTCATGACCACTGGAAGTCCTATTACGCCCATATGAGTGGGGTGGACGCGCACGCCCTGTGCGGGGCGCATCATTTACGGGAACTCAAGGCCATCGAAGAAATCGAAAAGGAGCTGTGGGCGTGCGCGATGAGCGTGCTGCTCAACAGCGCCAATCAGCTCAAGTGCGCGGCTCAGGGGCGAGGCGAGACCGAACTCCCCACGTCGGTTCACCACGGCATCCTCACCAAATACATGGCTATCCTCACCGAGGGCCTCGCCTTCCATGAGCGACAAGACCCACTGGCTAGACGCACTGGTGCGCGAGGCCGAAAAGCCAGGCGGCCAGGCCATAACCTTCTGGTCCGCTTGCGCGACTACCGTGATGACGTCCTAAGGTTCCTTACGGACTTCACAGTTCCCTTCACCAACAATCAGGCCGAACGGGACCTGCGCATGATGAAGTTGCGCATGAAAATCTCGGGAACTTTCCGCACCCTCGAGGGCGCGCAGGTCTTCGCTGACATCAGATCCGTCATCTCGACGGTCAGAAAACACGGGGGCAATATCCTCGAAACACTCACCCTATCACCACAACAGATCATCGCTCGGCTCTAACGTCGCAAGGGCAACACAAAACCCGATATCCGATGGGGTCCTTGGGAGTTACGGATTTTCTTCATAAAAACAACGTCCCATTTGTCATCCGTATCAAAGCAAACCAACTTGTGACCACACAGGACGGGAAAACGCAAAATCTAAGCACCTTGTTGCGCACCTGTCGCGGTAAGCGCAACTTTGATGCCCGATTTGGAGGCAACAATTTGGGGGAGGCCACGTGGTTTAGCTTTGCTGCAAAGCGCATCAAGGGGGGTGAGCTTTTGATCGTCGTCTCTAACCGGCCCGCACATCGGGCCCTCGCCACCTACAAGAAAAGATGGGCCATTGAGAGCCTCTTTGGCGACACAAAGACACGCGGCTTCAATCTTGAAGACACACGACTGACCATCTCCAAAAAACTTGAGCTTCTTGTAGGGGGCGTTGCGCTCGCGGTTGCATGGGCATCTAAAACCGCCACAAAGCTTATTGGAGGCGGGAAAATGAAGCGGAAAAAACACGGATATTTTGCAAAGTCATTCTTTCGAATTGGCTTCGATCAGCTCCGTAAACTGCTCAGGTCAGACCCAAACGCCGCTGTCTCACCGTGGATACTAATTCCACACATAATCACAAGAGTCGTGTAGTATGCCGGACCGGTCAATTTCGATGATGCGCCCTTGAATGGGGCCATAATAGCGAAACCCCAACACCGGTTCCGCCACGATATTGGCCCGCAGTCCGGCCAAACCAAACCCGACCAGAAGCAGCGCCACGCCAACAACGATAATGCGCGCACCATCTGGCAAAAGCCGTTGCACAGCGATCCCGAACAGCCCGATCCCAAGTAGCATTACACAAGTGATCGCAGCGGGTTCGGTCTGCGCTGCAAAGTAGCCGCAAATGCCAAGACCCAGCAGAACAGGTGTCCAGCCGAACAGATGGCCCCGCTGGGCACCGAATTGTGTCCCAAGGTCGTGCAGCCTGCGCACTGGATATTCCCTCAAGTTGTTAGTATTGCCCGCCTAAGCCCACCAACATACCAAAATGGTGGTTAGCAAAAGGTTAATTTCCCATGTCCGAAACGCCCGTCGTCACCCGCTTTGCCCCCTCACCAACGGGTGCGCTGCACATCGGCGGCGCACGCACGGCGCTGTTCAACTGGCTTTATGCGCGCGGGCGTGGCGGCAAGTTCTTGCTGCGCATTGAAGACACCGACAAGGCGCGATCAACGGACGAAAACACCCAAGCGATCCTTGACGGGCTGACATGGCTGGGCCTGGATTGGGACGGTGCGCCAACATCGCAAGCCGCACAAGCTGATCGTCACGCAGAGGTCGCGCACCAGATGCTTGCAGATGGGCATGCCTACAAATGTTTCGCAACCCAAGACGAGATTGAGGCGTTCCGAGAGGATGCGCGCGCCAACAAGGTCTCGACCCTCTACCGCTCACCTTGGCGCGACGTGGCAGACCCCGACCACCCCGACCTGCCCTTTGTTGTGCGCCTCAAAGCTCCGCGCACCGGAGCGACAACCTTGCATGATGAGGTCCAAGGCGACGTCACATGGCAAAACGAGCAACTCGATGACATGATATTGCTGCGCTCTGACGGCTCGCCGGTCTATATGCTTGCGGTGGTGGTGGATGATCATGATATGGGAGTCACCCATGTGATCCGTGGTGACGATCACCTTGCAAATGCGTTTCGCCAGAACCTGATTTACGACGCCATGGGCTGGAGCAAACCCACACTCGCCCACATACCGCTTATTTTCGGGCCTGATGGCAAAAAGCTGTCCAAACGCCACGGCGCGACGGGTGCGTCCGAATATCAGGCTTTGGGCTATCCAGCGGCAGGCATGCGTAATTATTTGACCCGTTTAGGCTGGTCACATGGCGATGATGAATTTTTCAGCGATGCGCAGGCGCGTGACTGGTTTGATTTCGATGGCATCGGCAAAAGCCCCGCGCGATTTGATACCAAAAAGCTCGAAAACCTGTGTGGTCAGCATGTTGCAGTCGCAGAAAATGCTGCGCTGCTGCATGAACTTGAGGTGTTTCTGGTGGCAACGGACGCACCTGCGCTGACTGCAGCGCAATGTAACGGCATGTTGAAGGCCATGCCTAGCCTGAAAGAACGTGCGAAGACATTTCCAGAACTTCTTGATAAGGCACACTTTATCTTGACGTCGCGGCCTATATCCATTGATGAAAAGCCTGCCAAGTCGCTTGACGATGTACACAAAGGTATACTGGCAGAATTGACGCCGCAGCTGCAAACTGCTAGCTGGTCCAGAGAAGAACTTGAGGGGATCGTGGCCGCCCTCGCTGAGGCCCATGACACCAAACTCGGCAAACTGGCTGGCCCGCTTCGCGCGGCGCTCGCGGGTCGCGGTGTGTCCCCTTCGATTTTTGACATGATGTTGATCCTTGGACGCGAAGAAACTATCTCTCGTATTCAAGACGCCACCTGCTGAAACGCTTTTGTTACCTTTCTTGGGTAACGAAAAGTGAACCAGATAACCGCTGACGCTGCTTGGGACCCCCATGGGCGTGCCTTGAAAGGGAAAAAACATGGCTGAACAGAAAACCGCAACACTGACAATTGATGGCATTTCATATGAGCTGCCGATTCTTTCCCCAACCGCTGGGCCGAATGTCATAGATATTCGCAAACTCTACAGCCAAGCGGGCGTGTTCACCTACGATCCTGGCTTTACGTCGACAGCGGCCTGCGACAGCACGATTACCTTTATCGATGGCGACAAGGGCGAATTGCTGCACCGCGGCTACCCGATTGACCAGTTGGCCGAAAAATCCCATTATCTCGAAGTGTGTTTTGCACTGCTCTACGGCAATCTTCCATCTGCTGAAGAGTTGGAGAAATTTGAACGTCTCGTGACGAACCACACAATGATCCACGAACAGATGCACAACTTCTTCCGCGGGTTCCGTCGCGATGCGCATCCGATGGCGACGATGGTTGGCGTGGTTGGTGCAATGTCTGCTTTCTATCACGACAGCACGGACCCCAACGATCCACACCAGCGCGAAGTGGCGTCCATTCGTTTGGTAGCGAAAATGCCGACAATTGCAGCGATGGCGTATAAGTATTCAATCGGGCAACCGTTTGTGTACCCGCGCAACGACCTCGATTATGCGTCCAATTTCTTGCATATGTGTTTCAGCGTTCCCGCAGAAGAATACCACGTGAACCCGATCCTTGCGCGCGCGATGGACCGTATTTTCACGCTGCACGCGGATCATGAACAAAACGCATCTACGTCCACGGTGCGCCTTGCGTCCTCATCTGGCGCCAACCCGTTCGCCTGTATTGCCGCTGGCATCGCCTGTCTTTGGGGGCCTGCACATGGTGGCGCAAACCAAGCCTGCCTTGAGATGCTAAAAGAAATTGGCACGGTTGATCGAATACCTGAATTCATTGCCCGCGCCAAAGACAAGAACGACAACTACCGTTTGATGGGCTTTGGTCACCGCGTTTACAAAAACTTCGACCCGCGCGCGACGGTAATGAAAAAATCTGCTGACGAAGTGCTCGAACTGATGGGCGTCGAAGACAATCCACTGCTTCAGGTCGCGATGGAACTTGAAAAACAGGCACTCGCTGATCCCTACTTTGCAGAGAAAAAGCTATTCCCGAACGTTGACTTCTATTCCGGCATTATCCTTGAGGCGATGGGTTTCCCGACGTCAATGTTCACGCCGATCTTCGCATTGGCGCGCACCGTCGGCTGGGTTTCGCAGTGGAAAGAACAGCTTGATGATCCACAGCTGAAAATTGGGCGTCCCCGTCAGCTGTACATGGGTGAAGCGGCCATTGATTATGTGGATATCGAAGACCGTTAATTTGTCTAAATGACAGACCAAAGGGCCTCCAAGTTCATCTTGGGGGCCCTTATTGCTTGGGGGAGCTTATTTTATGATATTTACCGAACGACTGATCTTGCGCGGCCCACAGGCGGGCGATTTAGACGATATGTTTGCGATCTATTCAGATCCTCGCGCCATGCAGTACTGGTCAACCGCGCCCCATGAGAGCCGCGCAGTGACGAAACGAAGCCTTGAGTGGCGCCTTAACGACTGGCACAGCCGAAAAACCTACTTCCAGATCGAATTGGACGGACGGCTTATTGGCAACGCGGGCAATCACGTCGACAACGAAGTCGGCTTCATCCTGCACCCCGATCATTGGCGCAAAGGCATCATCACCGAAGCGATGGGTGCAATCATCCCCTTCCTATGGGCGAACACGGATCACACCGAACTGACCGCCGATGCAGACCCGCTCAACACCGCGTCAGTCGGGCTGCTCACGTCCCTTGGTTTTACCGAAACCCACCGCGCCAAAGGCACATTTTGCATCGACGGTGCTTAGACTCAAGTTTCAAATGCAACACTCAGAGCCCTTTGGGCATAGGATGTTGTGATGGACATACGAAGCAAGCACCTCAGCAGCGAGGACCGTGGCGTGATATTAGCCGAGCATAATAGGGGCAGCAGTCAGCGGTTGATCGGCCAGCTTTTGCATCGCCCGGCGAGCACGATCTGCCGTGAGCTGGCGCGAGGTCGGCAGGAAGACGGCAGCTATTGCCCGCAAGCGGCGCGGCAGGCCTATGATGCCCGGCGCGCGCGCTGCCGCCGCAAGCGCAAGCTTGTGGAGGGGAGCGATCTTTATCGTTTCGTTCATGGCAAGCTCGTACATCTGCACTGGTCGCCTGAGCAGATTGCGCAGAGACTGCGTCTCATGAAGCCTGATGATCCATCCGCCCATGTGAGCCATGAGACCATCTATGCCGCGATTTACGCGCAGCCACGTGGCGGGCTGAAGGCGGCGATGATCGAGGCGTTGCGTCAAGCGAAGCCTAAGCGTGGGCTCAAGCGCAGGACAGCGGCGGGCAGTGCTATGGTCCCGGAATCATTGCGCATTATCAATCGCCCTGAAGAGATCGAAGCACGACTGGTACCAGGCCATTGGGAGGGCGACCTCATCAAGGGCGCATTCAATCGCTCGTCAGTGGGGACCTTGGTCGAGCGCAAGACACGCTTTGTCATTCTTTGCAAAATGGATGGCAATGGGGCCGAGGCCGCGCTTGACAGCTTCACCCGCCAGATGAGACGACTACCCGCTGATTTGCGCAAGAGCATGACCTATGACCGTGGCTCCGAAATGGCCTGCCATCCGGAATTGGCGCGACGATTGAAAATTGATATCTAGTTCTGCGATCCGCATGCTCCCTGGCAGCGCGGCAGCAACGAGAACACCAACGGACTGCTGCGTCAGTTCATGCCCAAAGGAACTGACCTGAGCGGTGCAAGCCAAACATGGCTCAACGACGTTGCAAACCTGATGAACAACCGTCCAAGAAAAACCCTCGGATGGAGAACACCCGCTGAAGCTATGGCCGACGAAATCGTGGCCTTTAAATCAACCGTTGCACTTGATGTTTAAATCCAAGGTGTGTGGTCAGACAGCGTCTACCTCGCTCTGCCACGGCCTGCGTAAGTCCTATTTCGATTTTGGAAACAGTTTGTCTTACGAATTCAGAAGACTCTGTAAATTAAAAAGATATTATACTCCCGCGCCTGAATTGACCTGAGGTTTTCCCCTCAAATCACTTTGTATTCCTTGAGCGATATGACGCGGAAGTTGTCGGTGACGGTGTCGCGGAACTCTGGCTATTTTTCTCGCAGGGTCTTGCGGAAGAAGTCGAAAATAGCCTCTGTGAATTGGTTGAACGTTGCATAGTGCCGATTGTGGGTGACCCATTTGTGCATAACACCCCAAAGACGCTCGATCGGGTTGAGGTGCGGGGCATATGCTGGCAAGAAATGCAACTTCACCCGACGTGCTGGGCTGTCCAGCCATGGCTGTAGTATCTTGGCATGATGATAGCGGGCATTGTCGACAAAGACGTGGATGGCCGTCTTGGTTTGGTTGTTGCGTTCCAACTTTTCCAGCATCTGTCGGGTTGTCTGGGCATTGATCTTCTCGCCTTCCACAAAGGTGAACTGGAAAGTCTCAAGGTCAAGCGCGCCCTGAATGTTGAGCCGCTTGCGCCCTGATGTCGCCTTCAGGGCCGTCTTTTGTCCCTTGGGGAACCAACCATGGGCGGGGCGGCTCTGGTGTTCGGGGTGGACAGCGTCCGAAAAGACAACCATCTCATCTGCGGCCAACCCGTTCATCAGGGCCTCATATTTGGCAATAAACGCAGCCTGCTTGGCTTCATCGGCCTGTGCAGGCAGCAATTGTGGTTTCTTATACGCGAACCCCAGGCGGCGCATCAGCTTGGCGGCTCCCGACGTGCTGTAGTTTTGGTCGCACTCGGCTAGAACATAGGCACAGACTTCATCGGCATTGCGGGCAGGCTGCGCGGTGAAATGGGCTCTCACCGCCTGCTCTTGCACGACGGACAAATGACCCTGACGCTGGCTGTAGTCCTTCAGACCGAAAAACGATAGTCCCGCACCGGCAAAGGCAAATCGCCACTCCGTCAAAACTGTCGGGCCAATATCCAAAATCCGGCAAACCGTTCCGGCGTCTTCTCCTGCGTCCAAAAGAAGAAACGCGCGCGCCCGTTTCCAAACAAGGGCGTCAACTTTGCGGCGGCGGCAAAGCGCTTCAAGTGCTATACAAGGGCGTCAACTTTGCGGCGGCGGCAAAGCGCTTCAAGTGCTATACAAGGGCGTCAACTTTGCGGCGGCGGCAAAGCGCTTCAAGTGCTATGCGCTGCTCGTCGGATAAGGAGACTGTTTTGTATTGCTTGATCATAAACTCAAAATACAGACTGAACCGCCTTTGGCCATGCGACGAAGTGAATCGCAGGCCCAAAATCGTCAGGTCAATTCAGGCGCAGGAGTATAATTTATTTTTTACGAGTTACGTCATCAGGACAGAATTATGGAAATTCTTCTCGCACTATTAGTTGCATTGGGTCTTGGCGCGCTCATTTCAGGGGGCAGCGATGATGACCCTGACACCCCATCGACAGACAGTGATCCCGCTGTGGGCACCGATGGTGATGACACCGTTGTTCTGACAGGTGGCCCCGATTTTTACGATGGCGGCGCTGGAAATGACAGCATTGATGGACTTGCAGGGTTTGACACGATCGCGGGTGGAACCGGCAACGACATCATTGAAGGCGACTTGGGCAAGGACGAATTGTTTGGCGGTGCGGGCTATGACACACTTTCAGGCGGCGGATGGAATGACATCTTAAGCGGCGGGGGCGGCTTTGATGATCTGGACGGCGGATCGGGCAACTATCAACTTTCGGGTGGCGACGGTAAGGACCTGTTGGAAGGTGGCAGCGGCAACGACATCCTCAACGGCGATGCGTGGGTTGACGGGTTGTTTGGCGGCGATGGCAATGATGTTCTGAACGGCGGCAACGGCGGCGATCTGTTGGTTGGCGGCGCTGGCGACGACAGCTTGTTCGGCGGCAGTGGGGACGACCTGCTGTTGGGCAGCGCAGGCCAAGACTTTTTGGATGGCGGCGATGGTGACGACGTACTCATGGGATCGACGCTGTTCAGTCGCGAATTAACATCGGAAGATTATACAAGCCTACGAAGTGACACCTTACCAATCAACGAAGACGGTGATTCCATTTTCCCCGAATGGGGCCTCACTGGAACTGACGTCGCTAGTTCTGAAAATTTGGATGACACCTTGATAGGCGGCGATGGGAATGATCTCTTATTTCTTGGGCAGAATGACGTCGCGACGGGCGGAGCAGGTTTTGATGATTTTGTCATAGGAGACTGGATCGGACGCGGAAATGCCGCCCTTGTAACAGATTTCGACACCTCCGAAGACGTCATTGTGGTGATGCTGGCCGATGATAACGTAGATGCCGAAATCACAATAACAGATGCCGACCTGGAGTCTGGCAACGGCCGGTTGATTTTGATTGATGGAATTACCGCAGCCATCATCGTCGGGACATTTGATCCGGTCGACGGGCTCGGCGCCGATGTCTTCACGTCAATCTACACGCCCGCGTAACCCCGACGCGACATCTTGATCAGCGCCCCTCATAGTTCGCGGGGCGCTTTTCCAAAAATGCCAAAACGCCTTCCTGGAAATCGCGGGTCTTGCCACATTCGCCTTGCAGCCGCGCTTCCATAGCGAGCTGTTGGTCCAACGTGTTCTCAAAAGATCCCCGCATCGCCGTTTTGACACGCTGGTAGGCAGCCGTTGGCCCCTTTGCCAAATGCAGCGCCCGCGCGGCCACATGGGTGTCGAATTCTTTTAGCGGCACGGCTTCATAGATCATGCCCCAATCAGCGGCCTGGCGTCCGGTGATCTTGTCACCAAATAGCGCCGCCCCCATGGCCTTGGCTGCCCCCATCTGGCGCGGCAACCAATAGGTGCCACCTGCATCTGGAATCAGGCCAATTCGGGTAAATGCCTGAATGAAATAAGCTTCGTCAGCCGCAATCACCACGTCCGCCGCAAGCGCAAGGTTCGCACCTGCCCCCGCAGCAGCACCATGCACGGCACAAATCGTCGGAATTTTGCAATCAAAGATCGCTTTGAGCATCGGCACATATTCGTCGCGCAACGTGCGTTCAAGATCAAGGTTTGTGGCATTGCCGCTGTCGCCCAAATCCTGACCAGAACAGAACGCATCCCCCGCACCACGGATCACCAACACGCGCGCATCCCGCTCAGCCGCCTTCACAGCGTGGGTGATTTCAGCGCGCATTTGCACGTTCAGCGCGTTCTTCATGGCAGGTCGGTTCAGCGTCAGCGTGGCGACATTGTTGGCAGTCTCAAGCTGGATGACGGCGTATTCCATGGGGCGTCCTTCATTAATTAAGTTGCTCCCACAGTAGTGAACTGTGCTGTTTAGAAAAGCCCAAACGCCGCGTCAGTCGATCAAAACGCAACCGCCATTTTATTTGTCCATAATCTCATCAAGGCGCTTTTGTTCATCGACATTTAAGGCGGCGGGCCCAGCCGCACGCGACCGTCCCTTGATAGTGGCAAGCGCGATTGCCCCTGCCAGCAGCAGCATGATTGGTGCGGCAAACCACAGCAGAATATTGGCCCCCTCAACCCGTGGGTTCAGCCGGATATATTCGCCGTAACGATCCACCAAGAACTGCATCGCTTGCGCATCGCTGTCACCCGCAACCAGCCGTTCGCGCAGCATCAACCGCAGGTCACGGGCAATGTCGGCGTGACTTTCATCAATGCTTTCATTGCGACACACGGGGCAGCGCAATTCGCCGGACAGCGCGCGGGCGCGCAGTTCAAGGGCGGCGTCGTCCAGCACCTCATCCGGCTGCACAGCCGCCAAAGGCGCAGCCAACAAACAAAAGACGAGGGCGAGCCATTTCATTCTGCCGGTACCGATTTTGCGTTGGATTTTGCGGCACCCGCAGCCACCCGCAACCGCCTGTCACTGAGCGAAATGAAGCCACCCAACGCCATCAATATCGCGCCGCCCCAGACCCAGCTTGCAAAGGGCTTGATGTAGGTGCGCACGGCCCAACCGCCCCCCGTTTGCGGATCACCAAGCACAACATAAACGTCGCGCAGGATGCCATTGCGAATGCCCGCTTCGGTTGTCGGCATCTGTGCCACTGGATAAATGCGTTTTTCCGCAAAGACCTGCCCGACGTCGCGCCCATTGCGGAACACTGTGATGATGCCGCCTTCGCCGAAATAGTTTGGCCCTTCAATGCCGATCACATCAGTCAGTTCGATCTCATGAATTCCGACTTGCCAGCGATCGCCGATTTGCGCAATGCGGATGTCTTCGTCTTCCCATGCCAGCAATGAAGCGACCGCAAAGACCGTGATCCCCATACCGGCATGCGCGGTGAATTTACCCCAATCCGCGCGCGGCAAACGGGTTAGACGCCCCGCGCGATCTGCCAGCCCTGCACGCCCTGTGCGCAGCCATAGATCCATGGCAGCGCCGCCAACGACCCATATTCCAAGGACGACACCAATTGGTCCCATCGCGGATCGTCCAGTCTGCACGGCATAAGCCAGCAACCCAAAGGCAATTGCCAAGACCGCTAACGGTGCCATGGCTTTAGCCGCCCGCGCCAGACTGCCACGTTTCCACGCCAGCACCGACCCAATCGGCAGGATCAGCGTCAGTGGCACAAAGATCAGCGTAAAGGCAAAGTTGAAAAATGGCGATCCGACGGACACTTGTTCCGGTCGATCAAACAGCCCCATGGCGTAAAATGGGTTGGTCATACCTGCGCCCCAGACTGGATTGGCCGACGCGAGCTCCACCACCAGCGGCCAAATCGTTCCCCAGAACACCACAAAACAGGACACCGCCAAAAGCACATTATTGGACACGACGGCGGTCTCACGACTGACCATACCGAACACGCCTTTGGATTCCATCGCACTGGCGCGCAGGGCGAACAATAACAGGCCACCACCGACAAAAAACGCGAGGATAAGGAGGATGAAAACACCGCGCTCGGGGTCATTGGCAAAGGCATGTACCGATGTCAGCACGCCGGATCGCACGATGAATGTCCCAAGCAACGAGAATCCGAATGCAAGGATCGCAAGCAGGATTGTCCACGCCTTTAGGCTTTCGCGCTTTTCGACAACGATGGCCGAATGAAGCAATGCGGCCGCCAAAAGCCACGGCATGAAGGATGCGTTTTCAACCGGATCCCAGAACCAAAAGCCGCCCCAGCCCAATTCGTAATACGCCCACCAAGACCCCAGCGCGATGCCGATTGTCAGGAAAATCCACGCCGCTAAGGTCCACGGGCGCACCCACCGCCCCCAAGCAGCATCGACCCGCCCTTCGAGCAAGGCTGCAATTGCAAACGAGAACGACATCGAAAGCCCGACGTACCCCAAATACAAAAACGGCGGATGAAATGCCAAGCCGGGGTCTTGCAGCAGCGGGTTCAGGTCGCGCCCGTCAAAGGGCGGAAATGCCAAGCGTTCAAACGGGTTCGACGTAAAAAGGACAAAGGCATAAAAGGCGACGCTGATCGCCGCCTGCACAGCCAAAACCCGGGCCCGCAAACTGGCCGGAAGGTTGCCGCCAAACCAACTGGCACAAGCGCCAAACAGCACCAATATAAGCAGCCACAGCAACATAGACCCTTCGTGGTTGCCCCAAACGCCTGAAATTTTGTACAGCAACGGCTTGGCCGAATGGCTGTTCGCCACCACCAATTTAACCGAAAAGTCAGACACCACAAACGCATACATCAATGCGGAAAAACTGAAGCCGACAAGAAGCAACTGCACCACCGCTGCGGGGTCCGCCAACCCCATCCAACCGCGCCAGCCTTTGTGTGCACCAACCAGAGGCACAACCATTTGAACGACCCCCACAAGGGCCGCAAGAATCAAAGCGAAATGTCCAAGTTCTGTAATCATTGGTCGAGTATAGTCCGCCCTGCCTATGGAGCCAGCGAAACCGCCCCACATATGCGAGGCGAAACGTCACGTCACGTCTGCGTCAGCGTCAGCGTCAGGTTACGGCTGGCTGTTTTGCCATTCAAGCAGCGCCGGATTATCGCTCGGTGCCAAAGCCCCAAGTGTCAATTCAGCCGACGGCGCACTTTGCGCCACCTGCGGCGTATCTGATCGCAACGCTTGCAGCGCACGGGTGTTTTGCACAACGGTCGGAACCCGCGCCAATGTCTGCGCAATAGATCGTTGGAAGTCCTGACTGTGTGCCTGATGACGCGCGCCAAAATAGAAACTGACAATCGCGCCCATCAGCCACCACAGCGGATCAGGCACCAGCGAAATGCCCTGCATCCGCGTGGAAAACCAAACAGGATCAGACATCACCACGACGAACAATCCGATCGTGCCGAACGCCAGTAACGGACGGGGCAAGCGGTTTAATGCATCCATGAACCGGTCAAACCCGCCCTGTCGCTGCACCCTAAATTCTGACGCAAACTGCTGCATTGACTGTGTTTGGATCGACGCCTGTCGCACCGCCGCCCCTTCGGCGTTTTCACGAAACACCTGTGCGGTTTCCACGATCACATTGCGACCATTGCCAAACACCGAACTAAAAATGCGTTCAATCAAACCCATTGTGCGATCCTTTCACGGTGCTCGTCGTGACTGAGGTGATAGCGCGGTGAAATGAACTCTTCCGCGCGCGTGATCCAGCCCCCCTTGCCGCCATCCAGACGCCGTGCGTATTTGCGACTGGTTGGGCGTGCATCGGCCAACGCGTAGTAATAATTGCGCCGCGCGATTCCGTAAGCATCAACGAAATGATCAACGGCTGCCGCCATGCCCTGCTGCGCGCCCGCAATCGTTTGCTGCCCGATCACCCCGTCCACACCGACGTCGATCCGCATATCGCGCAACAAACGCTGCAAAATCCGCACCGCGTTCGCGCCCGCATTCACATACATATCAAATACCGATGCGTGCAGTGCAGCAGGCAAATCGCGAATACGCGGGCGTTCGAAGTAGTGGTTGATGAAAATCGCCACAGCTTGTTCACGCGACAACATGCGCACGTCCTGTTCTGTCACGACGCCGTCGTGATCCAGATCAAGCCCCAACCGGCTTATCGTATGGATTGTCACACCAAAATTCGTCGCACCGCCCGGATCGTCGGGATCGTTCACATAGCCGCCCTCACGGGTGACAATTTCTTCGGCAATTTGATTGACATCGTTCATCAGAACACCCCCATGCGTTTGACCATGCAGGGTGCAGATAAAAGGTTAACCGCTGGTGGCGGCACCGTCCGTTGCGTCCGCGTCAACCGCGTCGAGAGGGTCACAGAAATTCTGCGCCTCCTGCATATTCACGACCTCAGCAGGCATGTATGTTTCGTCATGTTTGGCAAGAATTTCAACGGCTTCAAATGTTCCGTTAATGTAGTAACCCTGACCAACCATGCCCTGACCTTCTTCAAACAGGCTCGGCAATATATCGTTGAAGGTCACAGGCACGACGTTCCAGCAATCGGTGACAACGAACGACACTTCAAGCCCTTCGCCCCGCACAATCGATCCATCCTGTACCATGCCGCCAATGCGAAACAGCTCACTCTCTTGGGGCGGTTCGGACACGACGTCAGTGGGGGACCGAAAGTAGTTAATCCCGTCGCGCAAGGCATATCCAATGATTGCCGTCGACAAGCCTAGCGCCACAAAGGCGACCAAAATAATCTGAATGCGTCTGGTTTTCTTAAGAGATTTCATCGATCTACCCTAGAAGGTTGTAAAATTATGGGAACAATGGCGCCATCATAAGTCCCGCTGTCTCTGGCAGACCTAACATCAGATTGGCATTCTGCAATGCCTGACCACTTGACCCTTTGGTGAGGTTATCAAGCGCTGCAATGACAATCGCCCGCCCGTCGCGCCGGTCTGCAACCACACCCACGTGACAGAAATTCGATCCGCGAATATGGCGGATGCTCGGATGTTCGCCGATCGGCAGGACCTCAATGAACGGCTCATCCGCATATTGCTTTTGTAGCACGTTATGAAGGGCTTGCGCGTCACCCTTCACGTAAACAGTCGCCAGAATCCCGCGGTTCGCCGGTATCAGATGCGGTGTGAATTGCACTTCAACCGGGCGTCCAGCAATCGCACTGAATTCTTGATCCAGTTCCCCCAAATGACGGTGCGTTCCGCCAACCGCGTAGGCATGTGCGCCCTCGGACAACTCCGCATGCAACAGGTTTTCCTTTAACGACCGCCCCGCGCCTGACACAGCACAGGCGAGATCGATGATAATGTCATCCAGATCAATCACACCCGCAGCAATAAGAGGCCGCAGCGCGAATTGCGCGGTCGCCGCGTTACATCCCGTGCCAGCCACAAGCCGCGCTGCCGCAATGTCATCGCGGTAAAACTCAGTCAGGCCATATACGGCCTCTTTTTGCAGGTCCAACGCAGCATGGTCATTGCCATACCATTTTTTATAGGCCGCAGGATCGCGCAGCCGGAAGTCCGCACTCAGATCAACAATCTTGAGTATTTTTGGGAGTTTAGCGATCACTTCTTGGCTGGTTTTATGCGGCAAAGCACAAAACACCAGGTCAATCCCGTCAAAATCCATGTCTTCAATCGTGGTTAAGATCGGCAGGTCCAGATGGCGCAAATGCGGGAAAACCTGCGCCATGCTTTGCCCGGCTTTCGAATTTCCCGACAACGCGGCAATCTCGATAGACGGGTGGCCAGCAATCAGGCGCACAAGTTCGGCACCAGTGTATCCAGACGCCCCAAGAATCGCAATTTTATAAGTCATTTCAGTATCCTCACGCTGACAGTTCAGCGCATATCTTCGTCACATCTAATTGGTTTACGCCGCCTCAAACGTGATCTGTCGTCGCAGGAACTGTGTCGCGCGGTCGCTGACCCGTTTTGGATCCCCCGATGTCAGGAACTTTGACGTGCCACCGCCCACCATTTCTGGCCGCCGTTGCAAATAATCCGCAAGGCTGTCGGCAACCAGATCGGCCTGACTGAAAACCTTCACGTCTGCGCCAAGGGCAGCCTGAAACGCGTCCTGCATCATCGGGTAATGTGTGCAGCCTAGCACGGCAGCATCCGGTTCCGGCATCTTGCGCTTTAGCGCGTCAACGTGGCTGCGCACCAAGGCTTCGGCAAGGATCATGTCGCCTTCCTCAATCGCATCAACCACGCCACCGCAGGCTTGTCCTTCGACATCTACGCCGATGGCGCGAAACGCCAGTTCGCGCTGGAATGCGCGGCTCGAAACGGTTGCGGGTGTGGCAAATAGCGCAACGTGTTTGACACCGACTTCGCGTGGCGGGGAATTGTCGCCCCACGACCGCTCGGTCATGGCCTCAATGAGTGGAACGAAAACCCCCAAAACCCGCTTGTCTTTTGGTACCCAGCTTTCTTGCATACGCCGCAGTGCCGCGGCCGATGCGGTGTTGCAGGCTAGGATCACCAGATCGCAACCTGCATCAAACAGCGCTTGTGTCGCCGCCGTGGTCAGGTTGTAAATATCATCTGCCGTGCGCACGCCGTAGGGCGCATTTGCGCTGTCGGCGTAGTAGACAAACGGCACATCCGGCAGGCGCTGCTGCACCGCATCCAGCACGGTTAACCCGCCCAAACCACTGTCAAAAATGCCAACTGCCATCTGCCTTGCCTTTGATTATGAGACGCGCAAACGCCGTTGGTTGGGTTCTACGTGCCTTTCCACGGGAAATCCATGCAGGTTTTTCGCCTCATTCTGCAGCAACACGCCCTTCTGGGGTACGCAGAACCGCCAGCAATTCTTCGCGCCGTTTTGCAGCCTTGGCGGCGTAGTCCAGTTTCACCGGTCCAAACCCGCGAATATCGAGCGGCAAACGGGCAAGTGCGACGGCAGCGTCGACGCTGTCAGGGCGCACGTCCCCGCGCACCGAAATCATATCGGATTCATATTCCGCAATCAGCGCGCGTTCCATTCTACGCTCATCGGTGCGGCCAAAAATATCCAACGCGGTGCCGCGCAATCCCTTCATGCGCGCAAGAAGCGGGAACAGCTTTGCCGTAACCTTGGGCATTGCGATCTTCTTTGGTCGCCCGTTAGATCCTGTTCCGCTCACTAACGGCGGCGCGAGGTGGTGGGTCAGCTTTAGCGTCCCCTCAAATTCCGCCTCAGCCTGTCTGCGCGTGTCGATCAGTAGCCGCGCGACTTCGTATTCATCCTTGTAAGACAACAGCTTATGATACCCAAGCGCCACCGCTTCACGTAGATCACCATCAAATCCGGCAACAAAATCGGTATAGTGTTTGGCGTACTTTGCATTTTGATACTTGGTCAGATGCTGTGCACGAAACGCGATTTTTTCGTCCAGCGTTTTTGGCTTATTAACCACCGTC
The DNA here is from genome assembly GCF_000155735.2 of Octadecabacter arcticus 238. GTDB lineage: Bacteria > Pseudomonadota > Alphaproteobacteria > Rhodobacterales > Rhodobacteraceae > Octadecabacter > Octadecabacter arcticus. The sequence goes on along the minus strand of NC_020908.1, from coordinate 1,245,766 downwards.
GGGTTCAAAACTTGTTCGACTTGTGTCGGATGAAGCACCGCCCAGCGACCATATTCAAACGCCTGCAAATTGCGCTGCACCGCGGTACCATTCAATTCGATCGCTTGGCGGATCGCCGCACCCGAAATCGGGATCCCGCCCATCTGCCACGTCGCCCCGAACACCATCATGTTGGAATAAATCGCGTCCCCCATCAGTGCTTTGGCGAGCGAATGGGCATCAAACATCGACAGGCGATCTTTTAGACGCACCTCCAACGCCAGCGTCAGGCGATCTGTGGGCAATTTGAAATCAACATCGCGGGTGAAATCACCGGTCATGACTTCGTGCGAATTGACCACGCCGCACGTGCGCCCTGTCGACATCAGCCCCAGCGTTTTGGCACCAGCAGACACAACCAAATCGCCGCCAATCAACGTATCACATTCGCCAGTCGACACGCGGATCGCATGAATATCGCAGGCCTCCTCAGCCAATCGACAATGGATATGCACCGCACCGCCCTTTTGGGCCAGCCCAGCCATTTCCATCATGCCAGCCGCCTTGCCGTCCACATGTGCCGCCATCGCCAGCACCGCGCCGATGGTCACAACGCCCGTACCACCAACGCCGGTGATCACAACATTATGCGTGCCGTTGATCTGTGGCAAAACCGGATCGGGCAGATCAGGCAGATCAACGGATGTGGTCGCCGCCTTTTTCAATTGTGCGCCTTCAACCGTTACAAATGACGGGCAAAACCCGTTGACGCATGAGAAGTCTTTGTTGCAAGACGACTGATCAATTGCGCGTTTGCGGCCCAATTCGGTTTCAAGTGGAACGATGGACACGCAGTTGGATTGCACGCCACAATCGCCACAGCCTTCGCAAACATCGGTATTGATGAACACGCGTTTGTCAGGGTCAGGAAAGAGCCCGCGTTTGCGGCGACGGCGTTTTTCGGCAGCACAGGTCTGCACATAAACAAGGACCGATACGCCTTTAACTTTGCTTATCCATTTTTGAACCGCATCCAGATCATCGCGGATTGAAATCGCAATGCCTGACGGGATCGTCGACAGGTCCAAACCCTCCTTGGGATCATGCACGAGGGCCACGGTTTTCACACCCATCGCCAGTACTTCGCGACAAATCTGGTCGGCTGTCAGCCCACCATCATTGCCCTGCCCGCCGGTCATTGCCACGGCATCATTATACAAGATTTTGTAGGTTATGTTGGTGCCCGCCATAAGCGCGAACCGGATCGCCTGAACGCCCGAATGGTTGTATGTCCCGTCCCCAAGGTTCTGGAATACGTGATCGCGTTTGGAAAACGGCGCTTCGCCGACCCAATTGGCACCTTCACCGCCCATCTGCGTGAACCCAACTGTGTCGCGGTCCATCCATTGCACCATATAATGACAGCCGATGCCTGCGTAGGCGCGATCGCCTTCTGGCACGCGGGTCGATGAATTATGCGGGCAACCGGAACAGAAATACGGCAGGCGAGCAGCGATTTCTTCCACGTTATCGGCGCGTTTTACGTCTGCCAGCTTTGCCAAACCGCCCTCGATTCCGTCCGTGCGTCTGCCCTCTTCGATCAGCACACCACCGATTTTCTCGGCAATCCAAACGGGGTCCAGCGCATACCGCGTCGGAAACATTTCCTCACGGCGGCCATTTTCCCAGCTGTCACCCTTGTGCCAGCCGTAAACCCGCCGCCCGTCGTGATCGTCAAAGATCGCTTCCTTGATCTGCACTTCGATGAGCTTGCGTTTTTCTTCGACCACAATGATCAAATCCAGCCCCGCAGCCCATTCATGGAAACTTTCCACGTCCAGCGGCCAGACTTGCCCGACCTTATAGGTCGTCAACCCGAGCTTTGCGGCCTCATCCGCATCAATTCCCAACAACGAAAATGCGTGCAACAGGTCGAGCCAGTTTTTACCTGCCGCGACAAAGCCAATCTTGGCCCCTTCGCGCGGCCACACGACTTTATCGATCCGGTTGGCCCGCGCGAACGCTTCGGCGGCGAACCGTTTGTGGTCAATCATCCGCGCCTCTTGCGCAATTGGCGTATCGATCAGACGAATGTTCAGCCCACCCTCGGGCATCGGAAAGTCTGGCGTTACAAAGTCTTGCACGAACGGATCACCGTCCACCACGCTGGTGACTTCAATGGTGTCCTTCATCGTCTTTAGCCCAACCCAGACACCGGCAAAGCGCGACAAGGCCCAAGCATATTGCCCCATATCAAGGATTTCTTGCACACCGGCGGGCGATACAATCGGCATATAGGCATCGACCATCGCCCAATCGGACTGGTGCAGTGTCGTGGAACTTTCGCCGGTGTGGTCATCGCCCATCGCCATGATGACACCGCCATTGGCCGATGATCCGGCCATGTTGGCGTGTCGCATGACATCGCCAGACCGGTCCACACCGGGTCCTTTGCCATACCAAAGTCCGAAAACGCCGTCATGCGTCCCCTCGCCGCGCAATTCGGCCTGTTGGCTGCCCCATAACGCCGTTGCCGCCAAATCCTCGTTCAGGCCGCGCTGAAACGTCACATCGGCCTCGCTCAGCACCTTTTGGGCACGTTCCATCTGCATATCGACCGCACCCAGCGGCGATCCGCGATATCCGGTCACATATCCTGCGGTATTCAGCCCCGCCGCCGTATCACGCGCCTTTTGCATCAACATCAGCCGCACAAGCGCCTGTGTGCCATTCAACAAAATCTGCTTTTTAGTCAAATCATAGCGGTCATTCAGCGTGACGTCTTGACGGGTCATATAACACCTCCCTGCGTGATATTACGGCTCTCTCTCACATCTTAGGTCATAAAAGCTGACCTACCAAACGCATTTCACCTGACATCACGGAATGAAACAGACATAAGGGATACGTAACAAGTGCCAACATGTGAGCGGTAACAGATGCAGCAAGGATATCCGATGGACTGGGACAAGTTACGAATCTTTCACGCGGTCGCTGACGCAGGGTCGCTGACAGCTGCGGGTGACAAGCTACATTTGTCGCAATCGGCGGTGTCGCGCCAAATTCGTGCGCTCGAAGAATCACTTTCGACGATCCTGTTTCACCGTCACGCCCGTGGCTTGATCCTGACCGAACAGGGCGAACTGCTGTTTGATGCAACCAAATCCATGTCACGCCGTCTGGATGCCGCCAGTGCACGAATTAAGGATTCCGCCGAAGAAGTCTTTGGTGAGCTGAAGGTCACCACCACCACAGGCTTTGGCACCCTCTGGCTCGCGCCGCGCCTGCCTGCACTCTATGAAAAATATCCGGACCTTAACATCGACCTGATGCTGGAAGAACGCGTGCTCGACCTGCCAATGCGCGAAGCCGACGTGGCAATTCGCATGAAAGAACCCTCGCAGGCCGATCTGGTTCGCAAAAAGCTGATGACAGTGCGCATGCGGCTTTATGCGTCGCAGGCATACCTCGACAAAGTGGGTGGTTTCGATGAAATCGAGGACATCGGCCGTCATCGGCTCATTTGTCAAAGCCCCAGCGCGTTTCAGGTGGCGGCGGGGGCAACACTTGTCGGGCATCTGCTCAGCTATGACAAACCCAGTCTTTTGCATGTGAACAATTACTTTGGCGTGCTTCAGGCAGTGCTGTCCGACCTCGGTATTGGCGTTTTGCCTGATTATGTGATCGAGGACTTCCCCACCCTTGTGCGCGTTCTGCCTGAGGTTGAAAGCGGTGAAGTCCCTGTTTTCCTTGCCTATCCCGAAGAGCTGCGGCAATCCAAACGGATCATGGCGTTCCGCGATTTTGTTCAGGATGAGATTATTGCCCATCGCCGCCGTATTCGTGATGGCGCCGCCGCGATCGCTTAAATGCATCTCATCATATCGCTCAGGGCCGTGACCTATGCGACACACGCATGGCGGACATGCACCCAAGAGCGCCGTTATCGCTTGCTCGTTTCGTCGCTGCCTCATTAACATACGACATAGAGTGGCCTTGCCGCTTTATACCTCCCTGTTGGACTTCGCCGGGCCTTTGTGCCCGGCATTTCTTTGTCTAACTCCTTGTTTGTGAACGGCTTGATCCGCGCGACAAGACGTGTAGCCCGCATTTTCCCAATTCCATTTTTTTCACAATTGAGATATTGATAGACCATTAACGCCCACCAAGAGCTCTGCCGTGCACTGAACGACTACCGGCTGACGCCGGTAGGTTCCCTTTTTGAATGTAATTCAAGATACTGAAGTATGACAGCGTCAGTGACATTGCCGCTGGTTGTTGAGAAAAATCCGCGAGCCCAAAACCGCTGGCCCCAGTACCGTTTGCGCAGTTCGGGAAACTCGCGCTGTATCTTATAAGACGAGCGTCCCTTGATCCGCATCATCACCTTTGACAAAGCTATCTGAGGCGGGACCGATATGAACATGTGGACGTGATCGGTCGACAATACGCCCGTCTCAATATGCACGCCAAGTTCTTGGCATGTTTGGATAATGATTTCACGGATACGCTCACGCATTTCACCGCGCATAACTTTGTATCGGTATTTTGTTGTCCAGACGACGTGAAATCGGTGATAAAATTTGGTATGGCTTCCTGTGGAATAGATCATAATCTTCCCTCTCATTTTTAAGACCCTTACCGCTTCGCGGGGTCTTAAAAATGAGAGGGAAGATTATAGTACATTACGCTAAAGCGGACCGCCTGGAAGCCGGTGGCTTTAATCCCGTTTGTGGAAAATAAAATCCTGCCGCTCAGCATCATGCCAGTTCAATCGATTGCTACAGAAGTCAAAATGCAAAACCTGTTACACACTCTGCTCTACCGTCAGCAATGCTATTGCGTGCCGACACGTTAGACTAAACTCGTCCGATATCACGGATCGGAGGCAGCATGAGCGACCAGAAACCAGGCCGTTGCGCCTGAATTTATTGCAACAAGCAAACCAAATGGGTCGACGATCAACTTGCTCTGCGCGCCATCCTGCCCGTCGAAACCTTCAAATGGCGCGGGGCCGTCTATACCATCCAAAACCGCAACATCTGCAGCGTTGACCCGCTAAAGGCTGGCGCAACACTGGCATTTTTTGCTGGTGAGCTGTCGGATGACCCTGACGGGCTGCTGTCCCACGTTGAACCGATGTTGAATACGGACGCGCCTTGCCATAAACGTCGCGCAACCAGTTCAAGGGACGCACATGCAAGAGCCAGCCATCACATCCGACCTGATTTCGGCCCACGGCCTGTCGCCTTCGGAATACGACCGGATATTGGACATTATCGGACGCGAACCAACGTTCACCGAACTCGGCATCTTTTCAGCGATGTGGAACGAACACTGCTCTTATAAATCCTCAAAGAAATGGTTGCGCACGCTGCCCACGACCGGCCCACAAGTCATCTGCGGTCCCGGTGAAAACGCGGGCATCGTCGACATTGGCGACGGACAATGCGTTGTTTTCAAAATGGAAAGCCATAACCATCCGTCTTACATCGAACCCTACCAAGGCGCGGCAACGGGCGTCGGCGGCATCCTACGGGATGTCTTTACGATGGGCGCACGTCCGATTGCAGCAATGAATTCCCTGTCCTTTGGGGATCCCAGCCATCACAAAACGCGAGCCCTGGTGCACGGCGTCGTTGCGGGCGTCGGCGGTTACGGCAATTGCTTTGGCGTGCCGACTGTGGGCGGCGAAGTGCGCTTTCATTCCGCCTACAATGGCAACTGCCTAGTCAACGCGTTTGCCGCTGGCCTCGCGGACACCGACAAGATTTTCTATTCGGCGGCGTCCGGCATCGGCATGCCCGTCGTCTATCTTGGCGCAAAAACCGGACGTGACGGTGTGGGCGGCGCGACAATGGCATCAGCTGAGTTTGACGACACAATTGAAGACAAACGCCCCACTGTGCAGGTCGGCGATCCGTTCACAGAAAAGCGCCTGATGGAGGCGACGCTGGAATTGATGGCAACAGGTGCCGTCATTTCGATTCAAGATATGGGTGCGGCTGGCCTGACCTGTTCGGCTGTGGAAATGGGCGACAAAGGCGGTTTGGGCGTCAAACTCAACCTCGAAGACGTGCCGCAACGCGAAACCAACATGACCGCCTATGAGATGATGCTGAGCGAGAGCCAGGAACGCATGCTCATGGTCCTGAAACCAGAGCATGAGGCCGAGGCCCGCGCCGTGTTCACCAAATGGGACCTTGATTTCGCGATCGTCGGTGAAACCATTGCCGAAGACCGCTTTTTGGTGCTGCACCACGGCGAAGTTAAAGCCGACTTGCCGCTAGCAACGCTGTCAGGCTCCGCGCCGGAATATGACCGCCCATGGGTGGAAACGCCGCCCGCTGATCCGCTGGCTGATGTGCCAAACATTGATCCGATCGACGGGCTGAAGGCCCTGTTGGCCACCCCAAACTATGCCGCCAAACATTGGGTTTATGAACAGTATGACAGCCAGGTCATGGCTGACACTGTCCGCGCACCAGGTCTTGGCGCAGGAATTGTGCGCGTGCATGGCACCGACAAATTGCTGGCCTTTACCTCGGACGTGACGCCACGCTACGTCATGGCCAACCCCGAAAAAGGCGGCGCGCAGGCTGTTGCAGAGGCGTACCGCAACCTGACCGCTGTGGGCGCAACACCGCTGGCCACCACCGACAACATGAACTTCGGCAATCCTGAAAAACCCGAAATCATGGGCCAATTTGTCGGCGCGATCAAAGGCATTGCAGCGGCCTGCATCGCGCTTGATATGCCCATCGTGTCCGGCAATGTGTCGCTTTATAATGAAACCGACGGCACCGGCATTTTGCCCACACCCACCATTGGAGCGGTCGGCCTATTGAAGCACAGCGATGACATCATTGGCGGCATTGCCCGCGAAGGCCATGTCGCACTCCTCGTCGGCACCACAGCTGGCCACCTCGGTCAATCCGCAATACTGGCCGAAGTGTTGCACCGCATTGAGGGCGATGCGCCCGACGTGGACCTCGTGGCTGAAAAACTTCACGGCGACTTTATCCGCGCCAACGCGCAATGGATCGATGCCTGCACCGACCTGAGCGACGGTGGCCTCGCGCTCGCCGCGTTTGAAATGGCCGAAACAGGTGGTACGGGCGTCAGCCTCGACTCCGCCGACACACACACATTGTTTGGCGAAGACCAAGCCCGCTACCTCATCGCCTGCACCTATGATCAAGCCGAAGCTTTGATGGTCGCTGCCGGCAGTGCCGGCGTGCCAATCGCGTCCGTGGGTAAATTCGGCGGTAATCAGGTGAGCATGGGCGACAGTTCAGCCCCCCTCGCCGATCTTGCTACCCTATTTCGGACCACATTCGCGGATACGTTTGCGTAGTAATGCGCCACAAACCTTGCCGCAGGCGTGCCGCGCCCCTACATCTAAACGAACATTAGGATACATTCATGCCCATCACTGCCTCAGAAATCGAAACTTTGCTTCGCGATGCGTTTCCGGACGCACAGATAAAAGTACAAGGCGACGATGGTTCTCATTTCGCCGCCGAAGTGATCGACACGTCCTTCAAAGGCAAAAATCGCGTGCAACAGCAACGCGCGGTTTACGGTGCACTCAAGGGAAAGATGGATGGATCGAATGGTGATCTGCATGCCCTTGCCCTGACAACAAAGGCACCTGAGTGATGTTAAACTGGTTGGTGTTTGGTGGTTTGGTTCTGGTCGGCGCGATCCTCGCGGATGACTGGTACGCCAAACGCCATAGCCGCCCACTGAGCCACATGAAACCCGACCCCAGAACGATTAATACTACTGGGATGGAAGAACTCGATCGCACACGCGCCAATCAAAAGATTGCCCGCAAAGACAAACAAGGATCAAAGCCATGACCGCCGAAACCCAGATCAAAGAGACCGTGACGACCAATGACGTGGTGCTGTTCATGAAGGGCACAAAAGCCATGCCGCAGTGCGGGTTTTCGAGCCGCGTCGCGGGTGTTTTAAACTTTATGGGCGTCGAATTCGCCGATGTGAACGTGCTGGCAGACGAAGCCATCCGTCAAGGCATCAAAGACTATTCAGATTGGCCAACTGTTCCACAGCTTTATGTCAAAGGCGAATTCGTCGGCGGCTGCGATATCATCACCGAAATGACGCTGTCAGGTGAACTCGATACGTTGTTTGCAGAAAACGGCGTCACCTATGACAAAGACGCCGCTGAAAAGATCCGCGAAGCCAACGGTTAAGCGGCCTTTCGAAATGAAAAATGCCGCGCCTCATGACTGGGGTGCGGCATTTTGATGTCTAAGTTCACCAATTTCTAGGACGCGCGGCCCTCAACTTCGTCGGCCATCGCCTCAACCCTTGCTGCTATCCCACTCATGGTTTCATTGACTTCGGTCGGCATGACGGGCACTTCAACGCGCTCGACAGTTCCTTGCGTAGGTGCCTGTTCAAGTTGCGCCTGCGCTTGCGCGAGCCGTCCTTCGGCCTCTCGGACTTTGTCCTCCAGACCAGCCGTGCGATCCGCCAACAACAGACCCGCCATCAGCAGCATCCGGCTTTCGGGCATCCGCCCTACTTGCGTTGAAAGCGACGATGCCTCGACGTCCAGCATGGCTGCCGCTGTCATCAAGAACTGTTCTTCGCCGTCCTGACAGGCGACCTCGAAATTGCGGCCTCCGATGGTGATTTCAACCTGTGGCATCGCTAGCCTCCCGTTCAATGATCGGCGTCAGTTCTTGCAGGATCGCGTCCATCTCGGCTGCATCCGCTGCACGTGTTGCACGTAGCGCCTCAAGTTCGGCCAGCATCGCTTTGTTAACCAAATGCGGCTCGCTCACGCCAGCGCTTACGGCGTCACGAAGCTGACCGTTGATATCTCGCAGTTCTGCATTCACTTGGCGCAACCGCTGCAATTCACGATCCATGCGCGCGGACCGTGCACGTCCCGCATCGACGTCGCTTTCCAGCTGGGCCAGCTTTCCGTCTTGCCGTTCCTTGAGGAGTCTCACACGTTCTTCAAGCTGCGCATTGGCTGTTTGTTCTTCATCAAGCTTGGCGCCCAGTTCAGCCACTTGCAGCGTAAGCGCACTTACATCGGCGCCATCAACGTCGGGCTCAGGGACAGGTGCGGGCACCGAAAGCCTATCTAACCCCGTTTTTATACGGTCCAGCGCCGCCGTGATCCGCGTTTCGAGTTGTGGAAGTTCGCTCATCGCCTGTCCTTTCCGGGCTTGGTCAGTTCGCTTTGAACACACCTAAGAACCGCTGCGCTTGGGCTTTGCTCACGAATCGCGCCCTGCTGGGTAAAGTCTAAGCCATGCGCGTCATGGCGGCAAACGCCGAAAATAGTTATATTTCAATCCACTACACTGCAGTTTTCATGCATCACGCAGACCTGCCTTGATCTTGGGGTCCGCCCTGTTATGACCTTGCGCAAAGCCACACATCGCAGCCCAAAGGACCCCTGTCACATGGACATCCAAGCCCTCCGCAAAGCCCACCCCGAGCATTGGATGCGCGCCGCCGCGATCCGCACCCTCACGCTTGACGCCGTCGCTGCCGCAAATTCCGGCCACTCCGGCATGCCCATGGGCATGGCTGACGTCGCCACCGTGCTGTTTGAAAAGCACCTGCGCTTTGATCCGAAGGCGCCGCACTGGCCCGACCGCGACCGTTTTATCCTGTCGGCGGGTCATGGATCCATGTTGATTTACGCGCTTCTGCATTTGACCGGCTACGAGCAGGCAACGCTGCAACAGTTGAAAGATTTCCGTCAATGGGGTGCGCGCACTGCGGGGCATCCAGAATACGGCCACATGGACGGCGTTGAAACCACGACAGGTCCGCTTGGCCAAGGCATCGCCAATTCTGTCGGCTTTGCGATTGCCGAAGAAATCCTGCGCGCACGCTACGGCAGCTCAGTCGTCAACCACCACACCTACGTCATCGCGGGCGACGGTTGCCTGATGGAAGGCATTTCCCAAGAGGCGATTGGCCTTGCGGGGATGCAAGAGCTCGGCCACCTGATCTGTTTCTTTGACAACAACAACATCACAATCGATGGCCCCGTTGCATTGGCCGATATCACCAATCAATCCGCGCGGTTCGTCGCGTCCGGCTGGCACGTCATCGACATCGACGGCCACGATCCTGATGCGATTGACGCCGCAATTACTGCCGCAAAAGCAGACCCGCGCCCGTCTATGATCAACTGCAAAACCCACATCGCGCTGGGCCACGCAGCGCAAGACACGTCCAAAGGCCACGGCGCGCTTACCGACGCAGACCAACTGCAAGCCGCCAAAGATACCTACGGCTGGACCTACGGCCCTTTTGAGGTCCCCGCTGACGTGAAATCCCAATGGGAAGCCATGGGCAAACGCGGCGCCGCAGCCCACGCCGACTGGCACACCCGTTTTGCCAAGCTGTCCAGTGCAAAGCAGGACGAATTCAACCGCGCCTTGGCGCTAGACGCCCCGAAAAAGCTGTCCGCGACCATCAAAGCGTTCAAGAAACAAGTGTCTGACGCGGGCGCAAAGATGGCGACACGGTCGTCTTCGGAAAAAGTTCTCGAGGTGATCAACCCGATCATGCAAGAAACTGTTGGCGGTTCAGCCGACCTGACAGGGTCCAACAACACCAAAACGTCCGATCTTGGTGTGTTCAGCCCCGACAACCGTGCTGGTCGCTACATCCATTACGGAATCCGGGAACACGGCATGGCGGCAGCGATGAACGGTATGGTCCTGCACGGCGGCATCCGGCCCTATTCCGGTACGTTCATGTGTTTCACCGACTACGCCCGCGGCGCCATGCGCCTGTCTGCCTTGATGGAAATCCCAACGGTTTATGTCATGACCCACGACAGCATCGGACTTGGCGAAGACGGGCCAACACACCAGCCGGTTGAACACCTCGCCATTTTGCGCGCGACACCGAACACCCATGTCTTCCGTCCCGCCGACACTGTTGAGGTCGCCGAGGCGTGGGAACTCGCCTTCACATCCAAGACAACGCCGTCTGTTATGTGCCTGTCGCGTCAAGGTCTGCCGCTCGTGCGGACCGAACATAAGACCAAGAACATGACCGCCCAAGGTGCCTACGTTCTGGCCGACGCTGAAAACGGCAAACGGCAGGCTATCCTGATGGCCACAGGCTCAGAGGTCAGCGTCGCCATGGCTGCACGCGACATCCTTGAGGCGGAAGGCATCGGCACGCGCGTTGTGTCCATGCCTTGTTGGGAGCTGTTTGAGGCGCAAGAAGAGAGTATCCGCAAGCGCGTCTTGCCGGGTGGTCCGGTTCGCGTCGCAATTGAAGCCGGCGTGCGCCTTGGTTGGGACAAATGGTTGCTCGGTGAGCGTGGCCGCGAAAGCAAAGCCGGCTTTGTTGGCATGGACAGCTTTGGTGCCTCCGCACCCGCGCCGATCCTGTTTGAAAAATTCGGCATCACCGCTGAGGCCACAGCGCAAAAAGTCCGCGACCTGCTCGCCTAAACATCGCCCCTTACATGCCAAATCGGGCCACAGTTTCGTGCTTTGCACGCGGGTGTGGCCCGATTTCGTTGGCCTATATTGTTGCTCGACCCGTTTCTGCTAAACTTTTCAAGAATCTTTCAGCAGCCTTGCCCATGATCCGTCTGACAGCCCTTCTTGCCGCTGCGTCCATCGCACTGACCACGTGCGACGCCCCGACAAGCCAGACGTTCGTGCAACCAAATCCCAAGGGCGCGACAAGCCAGTCCAGTCAGATGAACGCAGGTTTTTCCGTGGCCCCCGCGAATGCGCCAAGTGGACCTCTCGTCGACAATTTTGCGCGCAATTTCCTGAACACGCTGCAAGTTCGATCCATCGCGGAACGTCGCGAACATTGCGGCTACTTTTTCATCGGCTCGGATGGCCGTCTGCAAGCCAGCACACCGCGCGGCGGTACGTTTGCCAGCTGTGACATGCCAGCGCCGCTTGCGGGTCAAGGCATAGTTGCCAGCTACCACACCCACGGCGCATATGGGCGCCGGTACGATAACGAAGTGCCGTCAGTGATCGATCTGACATCGGACTTTGATTTCGGCATCGACGGCTACGTTTCCCCCCCCCGGTGGGCGCGTATGGCTGGTGGATTTCCAGACCCGAACGACCCTGCAATTGTGCGGCCTGCGCTGCGTCACGTCCGACCCGGGATTTCTCCCACAGGACGAGGACAAAATCCGACAGTCCTATTCGGTGCAGACGCTTCAGCGCCGCTCCTCTAGGCTATAACGCTTAGTGCTGAGCCTTTGATCCGGTCAGGGCCCCGATAAGCGGTGCGATGACGCGGGTCACGATAGGGATCAGCAACAGACCAATTGCCAGCCCGATCACTCCGTCAAAGAACGCGGTCACAGCCCAATTTCCAAACCCAGCGTCGCCCGCAACATTCTGCGATACCTCCTTGATAACGCCATAAGGCTGCGCCCAGCCAATGAAGTCAGGGTTGTGCAGCCCATGGACCAAAATCTGCCCGCCAACCCAAAGCATCGCAGCCGTCCCCACTGTTGACAACACGGTCAGTAAATGTGGCATCCCGCGCACCAGACCTTTGCCAATTCCGCGACCGACACCTGTGTTTGCATTCAACGCGAGCAAAGCACCGACATCGTCCATTTTAACGATCAGACCGACAACCCCGTACACCAATGCGGTAATACAAATCGCCACCACAGCCAGCGCCGCGGCTTGCAGACCGATACTGCCATCTGGAATTTCATTCAGAGTGATGGTCATAATCTCAGCGGACAGAATGAAATCTGTCTTGATCGCACCTTTGACACGGGTTTCTTCCAGTTTTGCCGGATCGCCAATGTCCATGTCCGCTTCGACATGGGTATCGCCGTGCGGGCGCAACACGTGATAGATTTTCTCGGCCCCCTCAAAACAAAGGTAAAGCCCGCCAAACATCAACAGCGGAATCAACAACACAGGTGCGAATGCCTTAAGCAGCATCGCGACCGGCAACAGGATCACCAGTTTGTTGAAAACCGACGCGCGCGCGATTTTCCAGATGATCGGAAGTTCACGTTTTGGATCAAGTCCGGTGACATATTTCGGGGTCACGGCCGCGTCGTCAATAATAACGCCAGCAGCTTTGGTGCCCGCCTTGGCAGCCATGCTGGCCACGTCATCAAGACTGGTTGCAGCAATCCGCGTCAGGGCCGCCACATCGTCCAACAAAGCAATCAAACCGCTCATACTACCGTCTCCATCTGGTGTTGGTTCTGAAACTAACGCTCATGGTCGCGGCCGCAAGGCCCGAGCGAAAATCCACGTCCCCGCTCCGAGCACCGCCAGATCAAAACAGCCCCTGCAATCGACCAGTTTTTTTAAAAAAATTGTCATTTGCCATGGATCATCGGGCAGGTAAAGAAACACGCTTGTGACGGCGCAATATCCCGCAGCGAGCGGCGCAACGCCGCGCCGCGCACCTGCGATCAACGCCACCCCGACCAGCGCGTTGAACATTAACGCAGGCCAAACCAGCCATGCCGCCAAGCCAAAATTCGACAATAACGCCATGGCCGGCACCGGATCGTTGGCTTTTTGCAAAGCCTCACCCAAAAACAAAACTGCGATCAAAACGCGGCCCAAGAACACAGCGCCCTGCGCAAGCTGATTCTACATCCTGTCATTCCCCGATGCCGTTCGCGAACGTTAGCGCAAACGTGCGCGCCCTTTGGTTGAATTGTTAGCGCAAACCCACAGCCACCAGACTGAGTTATCGCTAACATATTGAAAAATTGTGCATTTCCCTTGGTATCAGGTGTGACCCCCCCTAAGAAAGGCCAGATTTTAGACGTTAAGGAGTTGCCATCATGACCGTCACAGTCGGTATCAACGGATTTGGCCGCATTGGTCGCTGCACGCTGTCCCATATTTCCGAGGCCGCGCGCAACGACGTTCAAGTCGTGAAAATCAACGCGACGGGTCCGCTGACAACAAACGCCCACCTGCTGCGCTACGATTCAGTGCATGGTCGTTTCCCGGGTGACATCACAGTCACCGACGGCAAGCTCGACCTTGGCCGTGGACCGATTGACATGATGTCGACCTATGATCCAAACGAGCTGGATTGGGACGGCTGCGATGTCGTTCTCGAGTGTACTGGCAAATTCAATGACGGCTACCTCTCGGCGGTTCACCTTGAACGCGGCGCGCGAAAGGTGCTGATTTCTGCCCCCGCCACAAACGTTGACCGCACCATCGTATACGGCGTCAATCACCGCGATCTCACGCCCATGGATCGAATGGTGTCCAACGGGTCATGCACCACCAATTGCCTCGCGCCACTGGTCAAAACCCTTAATGACGCGATTGGCATTGAACGCGGCATTATGACAACAATCCACAGTTATACGGGCGATCAGCCGACGCTGGATCGCCGCCACGATGATCTGTACCGCGCCCGCGCTGCTGCCCTTGTCGTGATCCCGACCAGCACTGGGGCCGCCAAAGCACTGTCACTGGTCCTGCCGGAAATGGAAGGTAAACTTGACGGAACTGCCCTGCGCGTGCCGACGCCCAATGTCTCTGCTGTGGACCTGACATTCGAAGCCGCAAAATCCGTGACAGTAGAAGACGTGAACGCCGCCGTCGCTGCGGCCTGTGCGGGGCATATGGGCATGGTGATGTCGTATGATCCAGAACCGAAAGTTTCGATTGATTTCAACCACACGCCGCAATCATCCATCTTCGCGCCCGATCAAACCAAAGTCGTGGGAGGCCGCACCGTGCGGGTGTTGGCGTGGTATGACAACGAATGGGGCTTTTCAGTGCGCATGGCCGACGTGGCGGCCCACATGGGACGATTGATTTAGGCCTTCAAGTCTAACCCGAACGTCAGCAGGCCCGACCTTGGCAGATTGAAGTCCCGGCCTTTGCAAAGCGGATCCGCCAAGCTAAACTGTCCCTATGACCACTAAAATTTCCCTTGGCTTCGCTGCCCTTATCGCGCTGTTTTTCGTGCTGGACCATTATGTCCTGCAGATGAACGCTGGGTTGTTCCTTGGCAAAAAGATGATTGAACTGATCAATTATCTGGCAATCTGGCGCTAAGCGGGCCTGCGTCACAGCAACCGAAAGCTGCGTCACGGGTTGACCTTTGCGCTTTTTTGGGGATGTTAGCGCCAACAGTGGTGGCACCCTGCCGCCATATGACGCTGACCAAAAAATGGAGGCTCCTATGACCGTCAAAGTAGCAATCAACGGCTTCGGCCGTATCGGACGCAACGTGTTGCGCTCCATTATCGAATCCGGACGAACCGATATCGAGGTCGTCGCGATCAACGATCTTGGCCCTGTGGAAACCAACGCGCATTTGTTGCAATACGACTCAGTGCATGGCCGTTTCCCGCATCCGGTCACCACAACCGACACCACCATCGACGTGGGCCGTGGCCCGATGGCCGTCACCGCCATACGCAACCCGGCCGATCTACCATGGGCCGACGTGGACATCGTGCTGGAATGTACCGGTATCTTTACATCGAAAGAAGCCTGTCAGGCGCACCTTGAAAATGGGTCGTCACGCGTGCTGATTTCTGCACCGGGAAAAAACGCCGACAAGACAATCGTCTACGGTGTGAATGACAAAACGCTGACAGCGGACGATATCGTCGTATCCAACGCGTCATGCACCACCAACTGTCTGGCGCCCGTGGTCAAAGTGCTCAACGATGAAATCGGCATCGTCAAAGGCTTCATGACGACGATCCACAGCTACACGGGTGATCAGCCGACGCTGGATACCATGCACCCTGACCTATATCGCGCCCGTGCCGCCGCCCTGTCGATGATCCCGACCAGCACGGGTGCTGCAAAGGCTGTGGGACTGGTGTTGCCGGAACTTGATGGCAAACTTGATGGTGTAGCGATCCGCGTTCCCACGCCCAACGTAAGCTGCGTCGACCTCACGTTTGAGGCCGCCCGCGACACGACAGTCGAAGAAATCAACGACGTCATTCGCGCCGCCAGCCAAAGTGGCCCATTGAAAGGCGTGCTCGCCTTCACAGATTCCAAACTGGTGAGCTGTGATTTCAACCACGACCCACATTCGTCAACTTTCGCGACCGACCAGACCAAAGTCATCGGCGGAACGATGTGCCGCATCCTGACGTGGTATGATAATGAGTGGGGTTTCTCGAACCGCATGGGCGACACGGCTGTTGCCATGGGCAAACTGCTTTAACCCAAAATACCTTTTAGTTTTAAGGGCTGTCCGTCTGGGCGGTCCTTTTTTTGTGCAAAATCGAAAACACCCATGCACTGAACGACTACCGGCTGACGCCGGTAGGTTCCCTTTTTGAATGTAATTCAAGATACTGAAGTATGACAGCGTCAGTGACATTGCCGCTGGTTGTTGAGAAAAATCCGCGAGCCCAAAACCGCTGGCCCCAGTACCGTTTGCGCAGTTCGGGAAACTCGCGCTGTATCTTATAAGACGAGCGTCCCTTGATCCGCATCATCACCTTTGACAAAGCTATCTGAGGCGGGACCGATATGAACATGTGGACGTGATCGGTCGACAATACGCCCTTCTCAATATGCACGCCAAGTTCTTGGCATGTTTGGATAATGATTTCACGGATACGCTCACGCATTTCACCGCGCATAACTTTGTATCGGTATTTTGTTGTCCAGACGACGTGAAATCGGTGATAAAATTTGGTATGGCTTCCTGTGGAATAGATCATAATCTTCCCTTTCATTTTTAAGACCCTTACCGCTTCGCGGGGTCTTAAAAATGAGAGGGAAGATTATAGTACATTACGCTAAAGCGGACCGGCTGGAAGCCGGTGGCTTTAATCCCGTTTGTGGAAAGTAAATGCAAACCCGTTAGCGCGAACATGGGTCTAGTGCTGCACTGCAGCATGCCTATGTATGGGTCACAAGAAACACAGCAATCCCCGAAAGGACGCCCAATGACCCTGATGACCAACCTGCAAAATCGCATAGCAAAACGGATCGCTTACGTTCGCACACGCAGCGAAATCGCAAATCTTCCAACTGAACTTGCTGTCAACGATCTTGGCATTTTTCCAAGCGACGCCAGCAAAATCGCAGCCCGCGTCGTTTACGGCTAAAACGTTCGATCAAATATGGATGTCCCGCAATCTTACCCAGCGGGCCATCAATTCTGGGCCAAACCCCATCATGGCGCCAAGCAATGACCTAGGTCTGAAACCGCACAGCAAGAGCCTCTTGCACCTCAGGGGTGACAAATTTCGACACATCGCCATCTAGCCGCGCAATTTCTTTGACCAGCTTTGACGCAATCGCCTGATGCTGGGCTTCGGCCATCAAGAACACTGTCTCAACCGTGTTGTCCAACTGGCGGTTCATTCCAACCATCTGATATTCATATTCAAAATCTGCCACGGCGCGCAAACCACGGATGATGATCGTCGCGCCGACATCTTTGGCACAATGGATGAGAAGATTTTCAAATGGGTGGGCCACAATTTCACAGCCCGTTTGCGCTGACAGGTCTGCGCATTCCGCCTCGATCATCGCGACCCGTTCTTCCAAACTGAACAGCGGCCCCTTATCGCGGTTGATCGCGACACCGATGACCAGTTTATCGACCAGCGAACACGCGCGCTTGATGATGTCCAAATGACCCAATGTCACAGGATCAAATGTTCCTGGATATAGCCCGACGCGCATGGCAGCCCCTTAATCTATTTGGGCGCAAGACACCCGATCACGCACCGGAAGGCAAGCGATCTAATGGCCCATCACCATTCCGGTCAGCGCATCGCGTTCCGCCGCCAATTCTGACAATCGCGCTTTAACCGCATCACCAATGGAAATCAGCCCGACCATCTTGCCGTTGTCTATCACCGGCATGTGGCGAAAACGCCCTTCGGTCATTTTTGCCAGCACTGAATCGGTCGTGTCAGACGGACCACAGGTCACCAGCTTGCTGGTCATCATATCGCTAACCAAGCGGGACATGCAGCTTGGCCCCTGTTTGCCCAATTCACGGACGATGTCGCGTTCGGACAAAATACCCGCTGGCGTCGCGCCACCGTCATCGCTGATTACGATGGTACCAATGCGCATATCGGACATGATCGCGGCCGCATCAGCGACATTCGCATAAGACGTCAGCGTGAACACGCCACCCGTCGCTTTGGATTTTAGGATTTGTGAAACAATCATTGCAAGCTCCCCAGCCTAGTCGAACCAAGTTTATTGAAACAAGTCTATTGTGGTTAAGTGTCACGCCCGTCCCCATGTGTGTCAAGCGACCTCGCGTTCAAGACGCGAAATCTCGGCCCGCAATCCGCTGTGTAACGCAACTGCAAACCGATTCAGACGATCCGACGTGCGATCACTGGCATGGCGCACCAGATAAAACGACCGCGTCAAAGACACCTCTTCCATAAGCACACGTTTCAATTCTGGCGCGAACGGTAGGGCAAAATCATGCACGATCCCGACACAGGGGTTTTCAACGTCTGCCGCAGCCGCGCGCAACGCCATCACTTGTACTGCGACAGAATTAGACGCCATCTGCACACCGTCTGCCCCAAGATCACCCAAATAATCCAATTCCTTATCGAAAATCATGTCGGGAATGTACCCGACGATCCGCTGGCCCCTTAGGTCGGCAAGACTGTTGATCTGCGCGGCCTTCGGTGCCGCCAGATGCAGGCGATAATCGCTCACTTTTTGGACCGTTAGCCGCCCTGCCTGTGGCCGTGACACCGTGATCGCCATGTCAGCCTCGCGTTTGGACAGGTTCACGACACGCGGCAGCGAAAGGATCTGGATTTCCAACTCCGGATTGTCCGCCCCGATCGCGGCGCAAACCTGTGGTAGCAGGTAGTTCGCCGCCCCGTCTGGCGCACCGATCCTGATTTGTCCAGTCAGCCTCACCTGATCGCCGCGGGCTTCCTCAATGGCCAATGACATTGACGCTTCCGCTTCTGCCGCGTGGTCGCGCATCCGCGCCCCGAGGTCGGTCAACGCATAACCCTGCGGCGACTTCACGAACAGCACCACCCCCAGCTCACCTTCAAGCCGCGTGATCCGCCTGCCCACGGTCGCGGCATCCATGCGCAAGATCGGCGCAGCGCGGCTTAGACTTTCCGCCCGCGCCACAGCCAAAAACACCCGCATATCGTCCCATCGTGTCATGTTTTACCTTTTTGGCTTTGCATTTATGCAAAATGAATTTGTTATACTGGCGCTTTTACAGCCGAAAACGCAAGGCTAAGCTGAGACCAGAAACCCGAACCTGTCCAAACTTGCGGAGTAAAGGCTGCCTACGCCTGTCACCGCCCAAAAACCGGAGCTCAATTATGACAACCGAATTCACCCACTTCATCGGCGGCGAACACGTCAAAGGCACATCAGGCCGTTTTGCCGATGTCTTCAATCCGGCAACGGGCGAAGTGCAGGCACGTGTGCCGCTGGCCTCTGTTGCTGAGCTGGATCACGCGGTCACAATCGCCGCTGCCGCCCAACCAAAATGGGCCGCCACGAACCCACAACGCCGTGCGCGGGTGTTGATGGCCTTCGTTGGTTTGCTGAACCGCGACATGGATAAGCTCGCCAAGGCATTGTCGCGCGAGCACGGCAAAACCATCCCCGATGCCAAAGGCGACGTTCAGCGCGGCCTTGAGGTTGTTGAGTATTGCATCGGTGCGCCCGAGTTGTTGAAGGGCGAATATACCGACGGTGCAGGTCCCGGAATCGACATCTACTCCATGCGCCAAGCCCTTGGTGTTACAGCAGGAATCACGCCGTTCAACTTCCCCGCGATGATCCCAATGTGGATGTTTGCCCCCGCCATCGCCTGCGGCAATGCCTTCATCTTGAAGCCATCCGAACGCGACCCGTCCGTGCCATTGATGCTTGCTGAATTGCTCGAAGAAGCCGGCTTGCCCAAGGGCATTATTCAAGTCGTGAACGGTGACAAAGAAGCCGTCGACGCGATCATCGACAACGAGACGATCCAGTCCATTGGCTTTGTCGGATCCACGCCGATCGCCGAATATATCTACGGGCGCGGCTGTTCTAACGGCAAACGGGTTCAGTGTTTTGGTGGTGCTAAAAACCACATGATCATTATGCCCGACGCCGACCTTGACCAAGCTGCTGACGCGCTTATTGGTGCTGGCTACGGTGCTGCCGGTGAACGTTGCATGGCGATTTCTGTCGCTGTTCCTGTCGGTGAAGAAACTGCAGATCGGCTGATCGAAAAGCTGATCCCGCGCATCGAAAAGCTGCGCGTCGGACCCTATACATCCGGCGATGATATTGACTATGGCCCTGTCGTAACTGCAGCGGCAAAAGCCAACATTCTCAAGATGATAGAAGGCGGAATTGCAGCAGGTGCAGACCTTGTGGTTGATGGTCGGGGCTTTAAGCTGCAAGGCTATGAAGACGGCTTTTTCGTCGGCCCTCACCTTTTTGACCGCGTCACACCGGACATGGAAATCTATCAAAAAGAGATTTTTGGACCCGTTCTGTCCTGCGTACGTGCTGCATCATACGAGGAGGCATTGGGTCTGGCGATGGATCACGAAATGGGCAACGGCACCGCGATTTTCACCCGCGACGGCGACGCCGCGCGTGACTTTGCCAGCCGCGTTAACGTCGGCATGATCGGCATCAACGTTCCGATCCCCGTGCCGCTGGCCTATCACACCTTCGGCGGTTGGAAAAAATCGGTCTTTGGCGACTTGAACCAGCACGGTCCCGATGCGTTCAAATTCTACACGCGCACCAAAACCGTGACCTCACGTTGGCCGTCCGGAATTAAGCAAGGCGGCGAGTTCAACTTTAAAGCAATGGACTAACCGTCTCGCTTAATTATCCTATCCCCCTTCGGATTATTTATCGGAGGGGGATAAAATTAAGGGAAAGAATGCCTGTTGAGTACCCGTTTTTTACCAGTCCACAGTTAAACTAGATGCTATATCATAACCATGTCGTGCTTGATGAAATCATGACGGCCCTGCAACACTTCGCGCGCGAACCTGACTTTGACCACGGCCAACCACATAACTTTGACCAGAGCCAAGTCACCAGATATCAGGTTGATTAACCTATACTTTTTTAGGTCTTTAGCGAAACTCGTGGCCGTTTATCCGCGCAGCGCCAGTGAACAATTGATGGTCTTTCACACCCAGCCGGTCCCGCCTGCCGAATTGGTGGCAATCGTGCACAAACCATGGTAAGGATTTGACACGATCTTGATCCGTATCAGCGATACCAAAGAACAGGTCTTCGACATTCTAGGTAGCGCACGCGACGATCTCCTTGCACACATAAAAGCGCTTGCGTGACGTTGAATGGTTGATCGCTTCGAGAATTTTTTCTAACTATACTACCGCGCCTGAATTGACCTGAGGTTTTCCCCTCAAATCACTTTGTATTCCTTGAGCGATATGACGCGGAAGTTGTCGGTGACGGTGTCGCGGAACTCTGGCTATTTTTCTGGCAGGGTCTTGCGGAAGAAGTCGAAAATGGCCTCTGTGAATTGGTTGAACGTTGCATAGTGCCGATTGTGGGTGACCCATTTGTGCATAACACCCCAAAGACGCTCGATCGGGTTGAGGTGCGGGGCATATGCTGGCAAGAAATGCAACTTCACCCGACGTTCTGGGCTGTCCAGCCATGGCTGTAGTATCTTGGCATGATGATAGCGGGCATTGTCGACAAAGACGTGGATGGCCGTCTTGGTTTGGTTGTTGCGTTCCAACTTTTCCAGCATCTGTCGGGTTGTCTGGGCATTGATCTTCTCGCCTTCCACAAAGGTGAACTGGAAAGTCTCAAGGTCAAGCGCGCCCTGAATGTTGAGCCGCTTGCGCCCTGATGTCGCCTTCAGGGCCGTCTTTTGTCCCTTGGGGAACCAACCATGGGCGGGGCGGCTCTGGTGTTCGGGGTGGACAGCGTCCGAAAAGACAACCATCTCATCTGCGGCCAACCCGTTCATCAGGGCCTCATATTTGGCAATAAACGCAGCCTGCTTGGCTTCATCGGCCTGTGCAGGCAGCAATTGTGGTTTCTTATACGCGAACCCCAGGCGGCGCATCAGCTTGGCGGCTCCCGACGTGCTGTATTTTGGTCGCACTCGGCTAGAACATAGGCACAGACCTCATCGGCATTGCGGGCAGGCTGCGCGGTGAAATGGGCTCTCACCGCCTGCTCTTGCACGACGGACAAATGACCCTGACGCTGGCTGTAGTCCTTCAGACCGAAAAACGATAGTCCCGCACCGGCAAAGGCAAATCGCCACTCCGTCAAAACTGTCGGGCCAATATCCAAAATCCGGCAAACCGTTCCGGCGTCTTCTCCTGCGTCCAAAAGAAGAAACGCGCGCGCCCGTTTCCAAACAAGGGCGTCAACTTTGTGGCGGCGGCAAAGCGCTTCAAGTGCTATGCGCTGCTCGTCGGATAAGGAGACTGTTTTGTATTGCTTGCTCATAAACTCAAAATACAGACTGAACCGCCTTTGGCCATGCGACGAAGTGAATCGCAGGCCCAAAATCGTCAGGTCAATTCAGGCGCAGGAATATATGATGAAACCAAATGTACGCACAACGCGTAGCTTGAGTAATCCGTCAAGTTCGACGGGACTGATTTTTGAAAGGATACACCATGACCACGACCCGTCGCGATTTCCTCCGCACAGGCGCTGCAACACTGGCCGCCCTGCCCTTTCTGGCCGCAATTGCCGCACAGGCACAAACAACCCACACTGTGACCATCAAGAATTTCGCGTTTTCCCCTGCCGATCTGACAATCGCTGCTGGCGACACAGTCACTTGGGTCAATGAGGACCGCGCAGCCCACAGTGCTTGGCAGGACAGCGGCGACGCGTTCGACACGGGCCTTATCCGACCCGGCGAATCCGCCAGCCAGACATTCCCAAGTGCGGGTTCATTCTCGTACCGCTGCCGCCCACACGGCAACATGCGCGCCTCGATCACCGTCGGGTAATGCGCGGTTTCACGCAGGCGTGAATTGATGAGACTTGATCGAACAGCCCATCCGTGTAAATGCTTAAAAAAATTACGGATGGACCGACCAATGCAGACCAAACGCAGCTTTATTATTGGTGCCGCAGCGACCCTTGCGACCCCTCTTGTTGTGGGCGCGCAAGAAGCGCCAGATCGCAATTCATCATCGTTCATCACGCAAGACTGGCAGGATCATTTTTCCACGTTGGGAAATGGTGCGATATTGGCTGACATTACGTCTCGCGCACTGCACTATTGGGGCGCAGATGGCAGCTACCGGCTGTACCCGTCGTCCGTTCCAATGAGCGAGGACCTGACCCGTCGTGGATATTCCCAAATCGTGCGCAAACGCGTTGGCCCGACGTGGACGCCGACCCAATCCATGCGCGAACGCGATCCGTCTTTGCCGGTGATGATGGATGCCGGCCCAGGTAACCCACTCGGAACCCACGCAATGTACCTTGATTGGCCAGCTTACTTGATCCACGGAACGCACGACACCCGCAAGATTGGCCGCCAAAGCTCATCCGGTTGTATCGGCCTCTACAACGATCATATCGCAGAGCTTTTTGCCGTTGTTGAAACTGGAACGCAAGTCAGGCTTCTTTAGCTAGACCTTATGATCGTTTCCGGTCACGCTAAGGCATGATCGAACCGGATTTCACAATCGGAGTTGAGGAGGAATACCTCCTCGTTGACATTCAGACGCGCGGACTGGCGACAGTGCCTGACGCCCTTATGGCAGAATGCGAAGCCGCGCTCGGCAGCCAAGTAAGCCCTGAATTTCTGCAATGCCAAATCAAAGTCGGAACAGGTATCTGCGCCACGGCAAGCGATGCGTTTGATGATCTCGCACATCTGCGCCACACGATCCGTGACTGTGCGGCGAACTACAGCCTCGCTCCAATTGCAGCGTCCTGCCATCCGTCGGCGGATTGGAAAGATCAGGCTCACACCGACCAAGATCGCTATAACCAGCTGAAAAATGACCTTGGCGGCGTCGGTAGGCGCATGTTGATCTGCGGCATGCGTGTCCATGTCGGGCTGGATGATGATACGCTGCGGGCCGATCTGATGGGGCAACTCAGCCTGATGGGGCAACTCAGCTATTTTTTGCCGCATCTTTTGGCGCTCTCGGTGTCCTCCCCGTTTTGGCAGGGCGATGACACCGGACTGGCGTCCTATAGATTGTCCGTCTTTGACAACCTGCCTCGCACGGGCCTTCCGCCCACTTTGGACAGCTGGGATGAATACACCCGTTCGGTCCAAGCTCTCGTGGATCTGGGGGTGATCGAAGACAGCTCGAAAATCTGGTGGGATCTGCGCCCTTCGGCGAAATTCCCCACACTGGAAACCCGAATATGCGATGTTTCCCCGCGCCTTAGCCACACTGTCGGCTTGACCGCATTGGTTCAATGCCTGACACGAATGCTGTGGCGGCTGCGGATCAAGAACCAGCGCTGGCGGCAATATGACAGCTTTTTGGTACAGGAAAACCGCTGGCGCGCGCAGCGCTACGGTATCTCCAAAGGCCTGATCGATTTTGGTCGTGGTGAAATCGTGCCCTTTGCCGATCTGTTCGATGAATTACTTGATCTGGTGGAAGAAGACGCTGATATTTTGCAGTGCACGAACGTCCTGGAAAGTTTACGGAGCATCATTACCGGCGGCACCAGCAGCGACCGTCAACGCGCCGTCGCAGCGGCAACAAAGGGCGATGCCTCTGCAAAAATGGACGCGGTCGTCGACCATCTTATCGCCGAATTCAGTGAGGATCTTTAGACATGGACTTCGCGCTATCGCAAGAACAGAACGCGATCTATGACATGGCCCACGCGTTCGGTGGGCAACATATCGCGCCGCATGCGCGCGATTGGGATGCTGCGGGGACAATCCCGGGTGATCTGTGGCCCAAATTGGCAGAACTGGGTTTCGGCGGTCTTTATGTGTCCGAAACCTCAGGCGGCTCGGCGCTGACCCGCCTTGATGCGACGCTGGTCTTTGAAGCGCTATCAGCGTCGTGCGCATCTGTCGCTGCATTCCTGTCGATCCACAATATGTGTGCAAAAATGATTGACGACTTTGGCTCGGACAGCATGAAAACCCGTTTGCTGCCGACGGTTCTTTCTATGGAAACGATCCTATCCTACTGCCTGACCGAACCCGCCAGCGGATCCGACGCCGCATCCCTTAAGACCAAAGCTGACGTCACCGAACAGGGATATGCGCTGAGTGGAAACAAAGCGTTCATCTCAGGCGGCGGCTATTCGGACGCCTACATCGTCATGGCCCGCACCGGTGTTGCAGGCCCAAAAGGCATCTCGGCCTTTGTTGTTGAAAACGGCACCGAAGGGTTAAGTTTTGGTGGCTTGGAGGACAAAATGGGGTGGCGATCACAGCCCACCCGCCAAGTTCAATTAGTCAACTGCGCCATTTCTGCCGAAAACCTATTGGGCGACATCGATCAGGGTTTCAAATACGCTATGAAAGGCCTCGACGGGGGGCGGCTGAACATTGCCGCGTGTTCGATTGGTGCTGCGCAATCCGCACTCGACAAAACAGTCCACTATATGGCCGAACGCCAGGCCTTTGGCCAATCGCTTGATCAGTTCCAAGCCTTGCAATTTCGCCTTGCCGATATGGAAATTGATCTGCAATCGGCCCGCACATTCCTGCGCCAGGCCGCGTGGAAACTCGACACCCAAGTGCCCGACGCAACGGTCTTTTGTGCCATGGCCAAAAAGCTATGCACCGAAACCGGATCGCGCGTCGCCGACCAGTGCCTGCAGCTGCACGGCGGCTATGGCTATCTCGCGGACTATGGCATCGAAAAAATCGTGCGCGATCTGCGCGTTCATCAAATCCTTGAAGGGACAAACGAAATCATGCGCGTCATCACCGCACGGCACCTAATCACATGAGCGATATCGACATTCGTAAAGACGGAGTCGCGGGTCGCATCACGCTGACACGCGTAGACGCGCTGAACGCACTGACGTGGGACATGTGTTCCGCCATCGAAACCGCCATCGACGCCTGGGCGGACGACCCGGAAATAGCGCTTCTCATCATCGATGGTGCGGGGAGAAAAGCGTTCTGCGCTGGCGGTGACATCCAAGAAATGTACGCCACCGGCGCGGCGGGCGATTACAGCTACGGCACCCGCTTTTGGCGCGACGAATACCGTATGAACGCGAAACTGTTCCGCTTTCCCAAGCCTGTCGTGACATTGCTGCACGGGTTTACCATGGGTGGCGGCGTTGGCGTTGGCTGCCACGGATCCCACCGCATCGTGTGCGAAAACAGCGTGATCGCCATGCCTGAAGTGTCCATCGGTCTTGTGCCTGACGTTGGTGGCTCCCTCATCCTTGCGCGCGCACCGGGTCGGTTGGGCGAATACCTCGGCCTCACGGCAGACCGAATGGACACCGCAGACGCCATTTATGCAGGTTTTGCTGACTATTTTGTCCCGCAAACAGATTGGCCGACCTTAATCGAAACGCTAACAAAAACTGGCGATTGGTCTGCCGTTGATCGCGCGGCACACACACCGCCCCCTTCCCGTCTCGCCACATGGCAGGCCGATATCGATGCCGTTTTTGGCGGCCAGTCGCTTGCGGATATTTGGCGCGCCATGCCCGAATCCCTGCCCGACGCCTTGGTCCATGCCCAAAAACTGTTGCTGCGCCATTCGCCATTGTCGCTGTGCGCGACGGTCGGGATGATCCACAAAGTCCGTATGACCGACACGATTGAGGCGGCATTGATGCATGAATTCCGCTTTACCTCGCGCGCGATGGAACGCGGTGACTTTATCGAAGGCATTCGCGCTGCGATTATTGATCGCGACAAAACCCCGAAATGGCGCCACACATCATGGCGCGATGTGACCGGTGGTGATGTCGTTGCGATGACCTATCCGGTCAAACCGCCACTTGTCTTAACAGGAAATCCCACATGAAAATTGCATTTATCGGCCTTGGCAATATGGGCGCACCGATGGCGCGTTGTTTGATCGCTGCGGGCCATGAAGTTATGGGGTTTGACCCCATCGCCACGCCCGACGGCGTCCCTTGCTGCGCGCGGGTCCAAGACGCGGTGGCGGATGCGAATGTGGTTATCACCATGCTGCCAAGCGGAGATATCTTACGCGCTGTGGCGGACGATATTCACCCCGCGATGACGCAAGGTGCGGTGCATTTGGATTGCTCGACTGTCGACGTGCAGTCAGCGCGCGATGTCGCCCAAGCCGCTGAAGCTGCTGGTTTATCCGCAATTGACGCCCCCGTGTCTGGCGGCATGGGTGGTGCGACAAACGGCACGCTGACCTTCATGGCGGGCGGACCTGTTGCAGCCTTTGAAACCGTGCAGCCAATGTTTGACATCATGGGCCAAAAGGCTGTGCATTGCGGCGAAGCTGGCGCGGGACAGGCCGCAAAAATTTGCAACAACATGATCCTTGGTGCGACGATGATCGCGACCTGCGAAGCCTTCTCGCTGGCCGACAAACTTGGCCTTGACCGCCAATCCATGTTTGATGTGGTGTCCACATCGTCTGGCTATTCATGGTCGATGAACGCTTATTGCCCGGCCCCCGGCATTGGCCCGAACAGCCCCGCCGACAACGCCTATACGCCCGGATTTTCCGCCGCACTGATGCTTAAGGACCTGCGCCTAAGCCAACAAGCGGCTGAGGCCGTGGACGCCGACACCCCCATGGGTGCCCGCGCGACACAGCTTTATGCCGATTTCGTGGAACTGCACGGCATGGGCGGCATGGATTTTTCGGCCATGCTGCCGCATCTGATGGACAAACCCCGTAGCTGATTATTCCGCTGCGACGGATTTGGGCTGTAGCATCTGTTTCAAGTAGCGCCCTGTGTGGGATGCCTCAACTTCGGCGATATCCTCGGGCGTGCCGACGGCCACGACCTGCCCGCCTTTGTCGCCACCCTCAGGGCCGATATCGATCACATAATCGGCAGTTTTCACCACATCCAGATTGTGTTCAATCACGATAACGGTGTTGCCGCCCTCAACCAGTTCATGCAGCACTTCGAGCAACTTACGCACGTCTTCAAAATGCAGACCCGTCGTCGGTTCATCCAGAATATACAACGTGCGGCCCGTCGACTGCTTGGCAAGTTCCTTGGACAACTTCACGCGCTGCGCTTCGCCGCCCGACAATGTCGTCGCTTGCTGGCCAACTTTGATATAGCCCAGTCCGACGCGCACCAAGGCATCCATCTTTGTGCGAATGCTCGGCACCGCCTTGAAAAACACCTGCGCCTCTTGGACATTCATATCCAAGATATCGGCGATGGACATGCCTTTGAACCGCACTTCAAGCGTCTCGCGGTTGTAGCGTTTGCCCTTACAGGTCTCACATTCCACGTAAACATCCGGCAGAAAGTGCATCTCGATCTTGATGACTCCGTCCCCTTTACAGGCCTCACAGCGCCCACCTTTGACGTTAAAACTAAAGCGTCCGGGCTTATATCCGCGCGCTTTGGATTCTGGCAATCCGGCGAACCAATCACGAATTGGCGTGAACGCACCGGTGTAGGTCGCGGGGTTGGATCGTGGCGTCCGCCCAATCGGGCGCTGGTCAATATCAATCACTTTATCGAGGTGTTCGAGCCCCTTGATCGTCTCACAAGGTGCAGGCGCCTGACGCGCACCGTTCAATGCCATGGATGCCGTTTTGAACAGCGTCTCGATCGTCAGTGTCGATTTGCCGCCGCCCGAAACACCCGTCACACAGACAAACATGCCAAGCGGGAAATCAACGGTAATCGCTTGCAGATTGTTACCACTCGCTTTCTTGACGGTGACTTTTTTCTTGTTGCCCTTGCGACGAATTTTGGGGATCGGAATTGAGCGACGCCCCGCCAAATAGTCGCCCGTGATGCTATCAGGGTTTGCAATAATCTCAGCCGGAGTGCCTTTGGCGACCACGCGCCCGCCATGAATACCCGCACCCGGACCAATATCAAATACATAATCGGCCTCACGCACGGCTTCTTCGTCGTGTTCAACGACGATCACCGTATTGCCCTGATCGCGCAGGTTTTTCAGCGTCGTTAACAGCCGGTCATTGTCGCGCTGGTGCAGCCCGATCGACGGTTCATCCAGCACATACAACACACCTTGCAAGCCTGACCCGATTTGGCTGGCAAGCCTGATCCGCTGGCTTTCGCCACCCGACAATGTGCCAGAATTGCGCGACAACGACAAATATTCAAGCCCAACATTGTTCAAGAATCCAAGCCGCTCACGAATTTCTTTCAGGATCGCCACTGCGATTTCATTCTTCTGCTTGCTCAGCGTCTCGGGCACCGACTTGCACCACTCATACGCCTCTTTGATCGACATCTGGACAATTTGCCCAACATGCAAACCGCCGATTTTGACCGCCAAAGCCTCTGCGCGCAGACGGTATCCACCACAGGTCCCACATGGTCTATTATTCTGATAACGCTCAAATTCTTCGCGAATCCAGTTGCTGTCTGTTTCACGGTAGCGGCGTTCCATATTCGGGATCACGCCCTCAAATGCGCGGGACACTTCATAGACCCGCCCGCCTTCGTCGTAACGGAACTTGATCTCTTCGTCGCCCGAACCATGCAGGAAAACTTGCTGCACAAACGCTGGCAAATCCTTCCAACGGTCGTTCTTGTCGAACTCGTAGTGCTTGGCGATCGCCTCAATCGTTTGCAGAAAATATGGGCTCTTGCCCTTGCGCCACGGTGCCAAAGCGCCGTCATAAATCTTTAACGTTTGATCCGGTACAACCAGTTGGTCGTCAAAAAACAGCTCAACCCCAAGACCGTCACAGTCTTGGCAGGCCCCGAACGGCGCGTTGAACGAAAACAGACGCGGTTCAATTTCGGGAATGGTGAAACCGGACACGGGGCAGGCGAATTTTTCCGAGAACGTGAAACGCTCAGCCTCACCTTCTTTTGGCGCGGTCTCAAGAACCGTGATGCCATCGGCGAGATCAAGTGCGGTGCGAAACGAATCCGCGAGCCGTGTTTCCAGCCCTTCGCGAACCACAATACGGTCAACAACCACGTCGATGTCGTGGCGGAATTTCTTGTCCAATTTGGGCGGTTCATCCAGTTCATAGAATTCGCCATCGACCTTGACCCGCGCGAAGCCCTGCTTGCGAAGTTCAAGAAACTCCTTGCGGTATTCACCTTTGCGGTCGCGAACAATCGGGGCCAAAAGGAACCCGCGGGTCCCCTCCTCCATCGCCATGACGCGATCGACCATGTCCTGCACCTGTTGTGCTTCAATCGGCAGACCGGTTGTCGGGGAAAACGGTGTGCCGACGCGGGCAAACAGCAAACGCATATAGTCGTAAATTTCGGTCACGGTGCCGACGGTGGATCGCGGATTTTTCGATGTTGTTTTCTGTTCGATTGAAATCGCGGGCGACAGGCCCGAAATGTGGTCTACATCCGGTTTGCCCATCATATCGAGGAACTGGCGCGCGTAAGCCGACAGCGATTCGACATATCGGCGCTGCCCTTCGGCATAGATCGTATCAAAGGCCAGCGATGACTTGCCCGACCCCGAAAGCCCCGTAATAACAACAAGCTTGTCACGTGGAATATCGACGTCGATGTTCTTGAGATTATGTTCACGCGCACCGCGTACTTCGATATTTTTCAGCTCAGCCATGACATAACCCCATATTTCTCTCTACCACATAGTGACGCAACACGCTGTGACCAGCCCCTGTCTAGAACATAACACGAACATAAGAAAGATTTAACCTATGTCTGCTGACTTTTGTGCGGCTGGGGGCTCCGCGTTGCGCGCAGCGCGGTAAGCCAGCCCCGCAAAGACGGCACCTGTGACGCAAATCACGATGCTAACCCCGGCAATCCCCCACAGGCTGCCCGCTACCAATGCATAGATCGGCGTGCCGCTGAACGTGCCGATATTACCAAGCTGTGCCATGGCCCCGTTCGCGCGGGCCTGATCGCGCGGCACGTGGTTTAATTCCGGCACTGCGGCGAAATTCGCGCCCGCCGTCAGCCCCGTTGCAAACAACGCGCACAGCGCAATCGCAACGGATCCCGTTACCGCCATTACCACAAACAAAATAGCGGCCACAGCGAACCCGCCAACCGACAATCTTGAGGCCGCAATTTTGCGGGCCACAAAGCCGCTGGCGAACGTGCCGGACAAGTTTGCCAGCGGTAAAATAGCCGTTAGCCACGGCGCATTTAACGCGGCCGGTAAGAACGCCACCAACGCGATGAAGAGCGATGTGTAAATTCCGTGCCCCAAACCTGGCGCGAAATAACGCGGGTTTGAATAGATCGAACGATGCACGGCCATCACATTGGGCATCATGTTGCCGCCTGCCATCACCCGCGGCAATATCCACCACAGGATTGGAAACAAGGCGGCCAACACCAACCCATGCCCGACATACAGCGCCTGAACCCCACCCCATGCCAATACGCTTGGCGCGATAACGGCGACCAAGGCATACCCAACCCCGAAAAACGTGCCCCAAATCCCCATAACGACGCTTTTGTCGGATGGTTTTGCCAAAGCGACCATCATCGTCGGCAGGGCCACAACCAACAGCAAATGCCCGAACCCTTCCAGCACCCGGGTCGCCATGAACACAGCGAACGACATCTCGAAGCCTTGGATCAAGGATAGCGTCGCCGACATCACAACGGCCCATAGGACCGCATGTCGCACACCGATCTTGGACACGAAAAAGCCCGCCAATGCCCCACCTAAAATGCCGACAATCGATACCCCTGAGACTGCCAATGGCACTGAGGCGTCTGGATAAAGGTCCTGCACAGCACCCAATGTCAACGTCAGTTTCGCAAATTGCGCAGCGGCCAAAAGGCCGGTTGTCCACAACAAAGCAATCAACGGCCACATGGTTTTCTGGTCTGTCATGGAGTGTGGCTACGCCCGCTCGCAAGGCAGGGCAAGACACGAAAAAGGGCACCGTTGCGGGTGCCCTTTTCCGTCTCAACACTGCGCAGGCCACATTACATGTGAATAACGCGATCATAAGCATCCAGAACACTTTCATGCATCATTTCCGACAACGTCGGATGCGGGAACACGGTCTCCATCAGGTCTTCTTCGGTGGTCTCAAGCTTGCGCCCGATGACGTAGCCTTGGATCAGTTCAGTGACTTCCGCACCAATCATATGGGCGCCCAAAAGCTCACCGGTTTTGGCATCGAAAATCGTCTTTATCATGCCCTCGACTTCGCCCAAGGCAATCGCTTTGCCGTTGCCGATGAACGGGAAACGACCAACTTTGATCTCATATCCCAGCTCTTTCGCCTTCGCTTCGGTGTAGCCGACGGACGCGACCTGCGGGTGGCAATAGGTGCAGCCGGCAATGGTTTCAGGCTTGACGGGATGTGCGGATTTGCCCGCGATCAGATCAGCGACCATGGTGCCTTCATGGGAGGCTTTGTGCGCCAACCAAGGCGCGCCGGCGATATCGCCGATGGCATAAATTCCATCCACACCCGTGCGGCAATATTCATCCGTCACCACATGGGTGCGATCCAGCTTGACGCCCACCTCTTCAAGGCCGAGGCCTTCAACATTTCCGACAATACCAACAGCGGAAATGACGGTATCGAACTCCATCTTCTCGACCTTGCCGCCGACTTCGATGTGCGCGGTGACTTTGCCTTCGCCACGATCAAGCTTTTTGACCATCGCCTTTTCCATAATCTTCATGCCCTGCTTCACAAAGACTTTCTTTGCGAAGGCCGAAATTTCAGCGTCTTCAACCGGCAACACGCGATCCATGACTTCGACCACAGTCGTGTCAGCACCCAAGGTGTTGTAAAAGCTTGCAAATTCAATGCCGATTGCGCCCGATCCAATGACCAGCAACTTTTTGGGCATGCGCACAGGTTCCAGCGCCGCGCGGTACGTCCAGACCAAATCGCCGTCCGCCTCAAGACCGGGCAATTCACGCGCGCGCGCGCCGGTTGCCACAACGATGTTCTTGGCGGCCAAGTCTTCGACGCCTTTGTCTGTCTTGACCGAAACTTTACCCTTCGCGGTAATCCTCGCGTGGCCCATGATAACGGTACATTTGTTCTTTTTCAGAAGGTGGCCAATGCCGCCGGACAATTGCCCCGCAACCCCACGTGATCGCTTCACGACGGCGGGAAGATCGAAGTTAATACCGTCAGCCGACAGACCGAATTCCTTGGCGCGGTGCATCAGGTGGAACACTTCGGCGCTGCGCAACATTGCTTTGGTCGGGATGCATCCCCAATTCAGGCAAATTCCGCCCAAATTTTCGCGTTCTACAACGCAGACCTTAAGCCCTAATTGCGCGCCCCGAATAGCGGCGACATAGCCACCGGGTCCTGCGCCGATCACGATCATATCAAAGTGTTTTGTTTCATCTTGGGCCAAGCTGGAATCCTCCTCATCCGAATTTAGTTTAGTATTAAACCATATTTCAGATCAGAACCAGTGACCCAGCGTTATTTCGGCTATGCGCGGGCGGCACAGCTTAGCTCGTTGTAGATATTGCGGCCTCCACGCGGTTGCGCCCTCCAGCTTTGGCGACATAAAGAGCTTCATCGGCTTGCTTCATCAAAACGCTCGGCGGGGTCGCACCCCCGTCATGGGCCACGACACCTGATGAAATGGTGACGCGCGGCAAAGGTCCAAATGCCGTCCGCACTTCAATAGCTTCAACATCGCGGCGCAGACTTTCGGCACAGGCCAGCGCCTCGTCCAGATCGGTTTTGGGCACCAGAATTGCAAATTCTTCGCGGCCAATCCGCGCACAGATCGCATCATCGGGCATCACCGCAACCATGCGTTCCGCCAAGGCGCGCAGCACCAAGTCACCTGCCTCATGCCCATGATTGTCGTTGAACGTCTTAAATTTATCCGCATCAAACGAGATCAGGCCAAAACCCTTTTCGCCACGTTCGAACGACACTGTCTCACGCCGCATCGAGTCCATGAAATAACGACGGTTATAAAGCCCCGTCAGCGGATCGCGGATAGATTGGTCGTGCAGTTCATAGCGCAGTTTCACATTGGCAATCGCCATTGAAATATGTTCTGCGCACCGCGTCGCGAACTGCCCAAGTGCCTTTGCAAACGACGGTTTGTCCGTTGCGGCGAAATTGATGTGCAATAAACCGGCTCTTCTCCGCTTTGTTGAGTTATTCTAGGATTTCAAATAGAACATAGATTGATTATCTGGGATGGATGATTGTCTAATTTTGAGTTTGAAGTATTCGGTATCCCTGATGCCCCTGGCTCGTTTGCGGATCATTCCTATACTGACATTACCAGCCTCTATCCTGGCGCTTGTCAGCTTGTGTTTCGCGTAGTTGCATATGCCCACACAATGTTTTCTTAGGGATTTTGCGAACTTTTTCAGATAGAGCATGTGTGACTGATCTGCGATCAGGCACCAATTTTCCAGTTGCTCTGACATCCCCTCAAATGATGGGGCGCTCCACAGAGCCTGAAGCTGTTCTTTTAAGACGTAAAGCGTATTCAGGTTGCTATTGCTCTCCAGCAACGTTTGCAGCTTGTTACTTTGTTTTTCATTCAACTTATCCGCATTTTTGAGCAACAGATAATGCGTGCCCTTCATCAACTCTTTACCACTTTGATCGGCCTTCCTGAACTCAAGGCGACGCTGATTATGGATAGCCTTGCTGTAGTTTTTCATGACGTGGAAACGGTCAAATACGATGTCGGCCATCGGCAAGGACTCCCTGACAGCCTTTTGGTAGGCAGGCCCCATATCCATCGACACGGCCTTTATTTTATGGGCTGTATCTGGCCGCAGCTGTTTCAAAAACCTTGAAAAAACTTCGGCAGTTCGACCGGCTTCCACCCAGATCAGATGCCCTCCGACCATATCGTAGACCACCGTCATATAGTCATGACCTTTCGCCCGGGCCACTTCATCGACACCAATGTATTCCAAGCCAGCAAGCTGTGCGGGATCAAGCGCAGGGAGCGTTTCCATCAGGTATGCCTTGTCGATATTCTTTACCGTCTCCCATCGTATACCTAAATGCCTGGAGACAGCCAGAATGGATAAATGACGGCACAATCCACTGATAAGATGGCAAAATCGATGGGTGAAACGGCACCCTTTATCAACAAAAGGACACGCCTCAATGCGGCGCTCACCCTTGCTAATAAAAACCTGCGCTAGCTCAATCTCAATCACACAAGGATACCCAAAAAACGGGATGTCGTTTACTTGTCGGCGAATATGTTGGTTGATGCTACCCTTCTTGCCGGTTGCAGGGTCTATAGCGCTCCTGCGGGCATCCCGACTGCACTGAACAATAACCTTCGCACCGTCTTCAGCCAGCTCAATTTCATTTACACGTTGCCCCTTCAGGCGTAAAATATGTTGCGAGATGTCGATGGTCATATACCTGCCCTATGTAAAGTTGTCAGAAACCTAACATATCAACAGGTTACTTGATGGTCGGCATCTTTTCTTACTCAACAAAGCGGAGAAGAGCCAATAAACCCACCGTATCGCCGTGGGCAATAACCGGTATGCAAATGTATTCCCCCAGCTGGCCCGACAGTTCCGGCCGCAAGTGGTCACATGGAAAACACAGCGTATTGGGGCTGTGTTCATAGGCGCGCCCGCGCCGCAATGACCAACACGAATCCGGTGTTATGTGATCGTTCATCATCCCGTCTTGGCCCCATTCACAAGCCCCATCCAAGACATCGCGTGAATTAGAATACAGGTAGAGTTCGCCAAAACTGTCGGGCAGCAAATACCCCATGAATTT
Organism: Octadecabacter arcticus 238; assembly: GCF_000155735.2. Classification (GTDB taxonomy): domain Bacteria; phylum Pseudomonadota; class Alphaproteobacteria; order Rhodobacterales; family Rhodobacteraceae; genus Octadecabacter; species Octadecabacter arcticus. Next base: position 1,209,985 of record NC_020908.1, on the reverse strand, counting down.
AGCAACGATCTGAAACAACTCATCCAGAGATTTACATGATTGCAGCCATTCATCGAGGTTTGACAACGTATGCGCTTCGGCTTGGCGCGCCCGTTCTTCCAACAGAATTTCACGCGCCTGCGCTTCGGCGTCTTCTGCGGCTTGTTTGGCTACTGCCAGATCAGCCGCCGCTTGGCGCGCTTCGGTGACATCCGTGGACGTCACGACATATCCCCCTTCACGGGTGGGTCGCGCATAGGTTGCCACCACACGACCGGATGGCAAAGTGCGATCAAATTGAAATGAAACATGCGCCAACAGGCGGCGTTTGTGTTCCGCCAATATATCAGCGGAAAATTCGCCGCACGCGCAGGCGGCGTCCAGAAAATCGTCCCGCTTGGTGCCAATCCCGATTGCATCGCGTTCAAGTTCAAGAACATCAAAAACACGCGTGTTGTGCAATTCGCAGGTGCCGTCAGGCGACCAGACGATAATCCCCTGCTCCATCACATTCATGATTTGCGTGGCCAGCATCAGATCACCGTTATCGTCGCCGCGAATGTCTTGCCAAGACACAGGCGCGCCAGTTTGAATCTTTTCTGGTTTGGTCATGCTGGTCCCTTGCCAATAAACGGCGAACCTGCACCATAACCCATTACGATCCGGTTAAAGGCGCATCTTATACCAGCGGCCAGAATATCTGACTCATTTTTTTGGTTTTAATTTTTGGCAAACTCTGAATCAATATTCTCCATAGATTGGGAGGTGCTCATGGGTGGAGCCATAAAAATTACGCGCACGGATATGTCTGCGAAAGATTTGCGCCGTGCGGCAAAGCGAACCAAGGATGGGCGGGTTGTACGGCGACTACTGGCCATAGCGCTGGTGCTTGATGGGGTGGATCGTGAAACGGCTGCCCGCAGCAGTGGTATGGATCGACAAACACTTCGGGATTGGGCGCATCGCTTTAACGCAGAAGGCATTGAGGGGTTATCGGATCGGAATGGCAAGGGGGCAAAACCACGGTTGTCGCCCAAGCAACAGGCGCAATTTGTGGCGTGGGTGGAGGCCGGGCCCGACCCAGTAAAAGATGGCGTAGTACGATGGCGTTGTGTCGACTTGCAGGCTCGTGTTGAAGAGGAGTTCGACGTGAAACTGCATGTGCGTACGATTGGGAAATATCTAACCAAGCATGGCTTTCGCCGCCTGTCTGTGCGTCCAGAGCATCCGAAAACTGATCGCGAAGCGCAGCAGACTTTTAAAAAAACTTTACCAGCCTCGTAAACGATACTCTGCCAGAACATGCAAAGGGGAAGCCTCTTGAGGTATGGTTCCAAGATGAAGCCCGCGTTGGACAACAGGGGACACTCACCCGTAAATGGGCCAAGCGTGGAACTCGCCCGCGCGCACCCCGTGATATACGCTTCAAATGGAGTTATATCTTTGGTGCCGCTTGTCCCGCACGTGGTACCGCCGCAGGTCTCGTCCTGCCCTACGTCAACGCCGAGGCTATGGGGCTGCATCTTGATGAGATCGCAAAAGCTGTCGCACCCGGCTCACATGCCTTGCTGATTGTTGATGGGGCGGGGTGGCATGGCGCAAAATGTTTGCAGGTGCCAGATAAAATTACGCTCGTTAAGCTGCCACCGTATTCACCCGAACTGAACCCCATGGAAAACGTCTGGGCTTATCTGCGAGCCAATAAACTCGCAATCACAGTTTTCGACACCTATGACGAAATACTCGACAAATGTGCACAAGCTTGGAACTTCTTTGCGAACGACCCAGAGCGAATAAGTTCAATCACAGATCGAGAATGGGCAAGGGTCACTTAATTCGGCCGTTGGTATTAGGCGGCCGTTTTTGCGTCAACGACCCGAAGGGCCGATGCGTATCCACCCTCTTTCATCCAGCGCGCTTCTGCAGATGTGGTCGCGCGATCAAGGGCCTCGTTGCGAAATGGAAACCTTCCGAACTGGCGAATAATCTCACGATGGGCGCGGGCGTGGCGTAAACTGTCCAGCCCGACTTCCGGCATCCGCGTCTTCATCAATCGGCAGCATCGGTCTTGATCGATCAGGTTTTCAGAATGCATCAAGGGTATATAAAAAAACTGGCGCACGGGTTCGGGTATCCGCAAATCCCAGTCGCGTTCGATCGCTATTTTGGCCGATGCCCGCGCGCTTTTGTCTGTCACAAACGCATCTGCGGTGCCGCGATGCATGTTGCGCGGCAGTTGATCGGTCAGCACAATATATCCAAGTGTTCCGACCGGTGACGTCAACCAAAGCCCACAGGCTCCCGTGCGTGCCTCACGCCAAGTGGCGGCGAATTTCTCACGCAATTCTGCGTCAAGTTCGGCGTTGCCGCTGTACCAGCCAACCGGCCCCACGTCATCGACCCAATACGATAATACCTGTTCAGGAGTGACCATTGCTGTCCCTTTCGATCCCAACTCGTGCCCCATCTTTGACCGTTACAGAAACCGTAAGCTCTGGCAACCTCTAGGTATTTTGCTCTGCCTCCGCAGCTTGGTCTTCCAGTTCTGTTTCGATGTAAATCTCTTGCGAAACCCCCAAGGCGACATGCGACGAACTGGCCAGAACCGGCGCGTAGTGTACCTGATCCTCAACCGATGTATCGCTGGGCCGCTGCAGGACCCGTACCAATCCATATACCGCCATTGTGAGCATCAGGAATGCCACAACAACCCAGAAATAAGCCTCACCAAAGGCACCCATCACATAGCCCAACAGAATCGGGCCCATGATCGCCCCAAAACCGTTGATAAAGATGAATCCGGCGGACGCCGCTGCCATGTCTTCGTGTTCAAGAAAGTCGTTCGCGTAAGCAATATAGAGCGAATAAAGTGGGTTTGACGTGCCCCCGACAATCGCGGCCCCGACCAGAATGACATAGTAATCACCCCCTGACATCGCCGACAGCAACGCCCCCACACCGCCCAACGCCGCGAGCCCGATGATCAGGATACGTCGATCCATCCGGTCTGACGCCCAACCGATTGGATACTGCGCCGCCAAAGCCGTGACATAAATCACTGACACCAGCAGCGAAATCTGCCCGACGCTCATCCCGGCTTGCGTGCCGTAAACCGCCGTCATGCCAAACTGCGCCGCAAACACACCGCCCAACAAAAACATCCCGACAGACGCTAAAGGCGATATTTTTACGAGATTACGGATGCTCATGGCTCGCGTGGTTTCAAACGACGGTGTCGGGGACACTGACAGCAAAATCGGTGCAAACGCCAGCGAAACCAGAACGGACGGGATAATGAACAAGACATAGCCGCCAACGTCACCGACGCTCAAAATACCCTGTGCCACAACGATGCCCGACATCTGTGCCAACATATAAACACTCAGCGATTTTCCACGGTTTTCGTTGGTCGCGGCGTTGTTCAGCCAGCTTTCCGCCGTCACATAAACGCCCGCGAAACAGAACCCGATCACAACGCGGCCCAATGTCCACGCCCAGACTTCGGTCAGGACCGGATACAGGATTAACACGGCAGATATCGTCGAACCAAGGGCGGCAAACACCCGCACATGGCCAACCCGACGGATCATTTCCGGCGCGAGGCGTGATCCCCCCAAGAAGCCAACGAAATAGGCCGACATGATGATCGACATATGGAAGGTCGAAAAGTTCTCAATGCCGCCACGGATACCCAGGAGTGTCCCCTGCAATCCGTTGCCAACCATCAGCATGAACATACCAAGGAACAGCGCCCATGACCCGATTAAAACCTTAAGCATCGTGCGCCCTTCCAGACTTTATCTTTCCGTTGACTACGACTTGCGCGAGTCACCAATTTGCGTCGCCCCTAAAGACGACGAATTCATGCCGCAAGCCGTCACTTTGGGCCACAAGCGGCTTCTAGCCCAAGAGTAATTGCAGTTTTATGACCACGGCGCTGCGTCCAGCGAGTTGGCGCGCCTACTTTGGAATTTGATCGGACTTGCCATTTGTCAGCTTTGACGCGATCCAGCGGCGCGCGCCAGCAAATCGCAACACCACACATAGGCCAAGCCCGATCATGATCAAGGCAAACGCCACCCCGGACCACTCCAGCACAAACAGCGAGATCAGTGCCAGCACCATCACGCCCCAGCGCAAGGCCAGCAGGGCGTTAGGCACCTGTTCAACCTTCATTCGCATCCGTTAACCCTTTGGCAACAAAATGGACGCGTCACCGTAGCTGAAAAACCGGTATTCATTGGCGATCGCATGCGCATAGATGTCCTTGATGCGCTGCGTGCCCATCAACGCGCTCACCAACATCATCAACGTAGATTTCGGCAGGTGAAAATTGGTCATCAGACCGTCAGTGATTTGAAATTCGAACCCAGGCGTGATGAAGATATCCGTCTCGCCTTCCCATTCCACAAGCGTGCCAGAGGCCCCTGCAGTTTCGATCAGACGGCACGCGGTTGTGCCAACGGGGATGACACGGCCACCCGCCGCCTTGGTCGCCATGATGTCGGACGCCGCCAGCGCGCTGACCTGTCCCCACTCAGAATGCATCACGTGATCGGCAACATCATCGACCTTCACCGGCACGAACGTTCCTGCCCCCACATGCAGCGTCACATAGCTGATTTTCACGCCCATCGCGATGAGGTCATCCAGCAACCATTGCTCAAAATGCAAAGACGCCGTTGGTGCGGCCACAGCCCCGGATGCGCGGGCCCAAACCGTCTGATAATCGTCTTTGTCCAGATCATCGGCTGGCCGTTTTGCAGCAATATATGGCGGCAAAGGCATCGCACCCACCGCGTTCAAGGCGGTATCAAAATCATCGTCTTTGACGTTAAATTCCAGATAGCCCATACCATCGTAGCGGTGCACCAGCATGGCCGATAGATCTTGCGAAAACACGATCCGTTCGCCATCGCGCACTTTGCGCAGCGGCTTGATTAACGCAGCCCACGTGCCATCGGCCTGCGGTTCCAGCAACGTGACTTCGATCTTGGCCAGCCCCGCGCCATCCGGGCTTTTGCGGATGCGTTCCCCGAACAGCCGCGCGGGAATAACTTTGGTGTCGTTCAGCACCAGATGATCGCCCGCCTGCAGCACCGATCTTAGGTCTGTCACCTGTAGATCGTGCGTTTCAGGCCCGTCTGCCACCAACAATTTGGCAGAACTGCGGGGTCGCACGGGGCGCACCGCGATCAGCGTGTCAGGCAGATCGAAATCAAAATCGCTCAGCTTCATTGTCAGCGTCCTATGGATCTTGGGTCCTATTGGCCCACGGTGGGGGGGGGGGGGCGGAAAATATCGCGAAACATTCCCGGCGTCAGTGCCGACAGCGGATTTACCGAAACCGACGGGTTGTCAACGGGGCCACGCAAATTGAAATTGAACCCGATCAGCCCTTCTCCGGGGCGCGTAAAAATCGCACCAATCCCGTTGATTAAAAACAGCGGCGACACGACCCCCTGAAAATCCATCGTTCCCGTGCCTTGGCTGTAAATTCCGTCCAGCGAAATGCCAAGGCCCGGACCAACCGCGCTTGATTGTGTGACGATCACACGATCCGGCGTCAGTCGGAATTGCGCATCGACATCCGTGAACAATAAGCCCTGTCCGCCCATCTGGGACAGCAGCCCAACGACCGAAATCGCATCCAGAAGCGACGCCAGCGCTGGCGCATCGCGGATGCGCAACGCAGTGCCAACCAAGGTTCCGTCATAACTGCCCTCAGCGCCCGCAGGGATCAGGGTCAACTGCACCTCGCCACCATAGGCGTTGCGCAAAAGCCCCGCGGCGCGAAACAGACCTCCGGCGTCATCACTGACAATGCGCACGGCGGATCGCCCATTGACCGGCACCACTGTCCCACGCACCGCAGTTGCGCCATTTACGTCGCCCTGAAACTGCCCCTGAAGCCCCGCTGGCGATGTAAACGTGCCGCGAAAATTCTCAATCGCGATGCTGTCCGTGATTTGCAAACGATCCAGTGCGAGGTCCAGCGGCGCGCCCTCACCGTCTCCACCCGCATCGAAATTCGCCGCCCGAAGGTCCAGCGTTCCGCCTGCAATTTGCACCTGAACAGGGCGACCCGCGCCGCGTCCGAGCAGCACGACAGGCGCGTCAAGCCAGCCCCCCAAACGCACCCTTTCAAACGCCGCGCGGTATAGTCCGCCACCAGGCGCCAACCGGATCGTGCCCGTGGTCTGCAAACCGGGCGCTGTAATCGACAATTCGTCAATGCGCGGCGTTTCACCAAGCTGCCCGACAATCGTCAATGCTGCCGCCACCTCGCGCGCTTTGGACCAGCCCAAACCGGCCAGTGACAATTCCGCACCGCGCAAATCAGACGTCAGACGAAACCCTGCCGCGTTTGGGTCGCTCAGGTTGATGGCAACCTGCGCGGGCGCTTGGCCCGTGACCATCCCCGGCGGCAAATTGACGTTGAACGCATCTAGAAAAGCAGGTCCGATGTTGACGCTGGCGTCAACCCACGCGGTGCCCTCTGACCCTTCACCCAATGCGCGCGAAAACGTAACCGCGCCGCCAACGTCGCCCAGTTGCACAGGCCCGCGCACCACCAAACTGTCCGCGTTTGCACTCACTTGCAGCGCTGATGCGGTGATCGTGCGGTTCGGGATCAAAATATCAGATCGCACATTTCGCACCTGCGCGCTGGCAGACCATGCCCTTTGATCTGGCGTAATGCCTTTTCCCAATGGTGTTTCAAGCACGACTTGAATGTTTGCGTTACCCTGCGCGAAACCCACCGGTAAATCCGAATTGCGCAGCGCGTTGAACGGTTCAAGGTTCAGGATCGCCATCGCCGCCGTCAAACGCCCCTGCAAGGACAAATCAAACCGCGCCGACGCGTTCGGGATGCCTGTGTGGGGGATCACCATTGTGCTTCCCGCCATTTCAATCCGCCCACCATTCGGTGCTGTCACTTGGCCGCGGTCCAGCGTCATCGCCATGCGTCGATCAAGGATCGACAGCGTGCCGCTTGCGCCTTCAATGGGTGGCAAAGTGGGCATAATCGCGATGTCCGCATCACGAAATTCCATCGACAATGCCAAAGACGGTGGCGCATCCGGGCGGGCGCGGAACACGACTGTGGGATCGTAAAAATAGCCACTCCGCACATTTTCAACAAGCCAGTCGCGGGTCTCTGCTGCCATATCTGTCGGCCAAAGGGCAATCACCTGATCGGAGCGAATTTCGTCCGTCTGCACGTCAAGGGCAACAGACCAGCCTTGTGACCCCGCCGAGACCTGCCCATGCATGCGCAGGGGCACATCGTCATTCACAAACACCGCCTGCCCGATATCCAGCGTGAACGGATCAAGGCGTAACCGGAAATCCAAGTTCGCCTGCGACATCGCAATCCGGCTGTCGAATATCACCTCGGGTGCGCTGGAAATCTCGCTAAATTGCAACTGGCCCAACAGCGCCAACGGCCACCCGTCTTCAAATTCACGCAGATACGTGCGCGCCGTCCCCGCCACACGCCCAAGGGCGCTGTCCACTTCAATCAGATCAAACGTCAACTGATCGGCCAAGGGATCATAGCTTAGATAAGTGCGCGCAGAATTAAACGGTATAGGCCGCGCTTGGGAATTGGGCCGCAATTCGCCCGCGCCAATCTGCAACGTGGCCGACACCGACGTCAGCCCGCCGTCCTCGTCCAACTGGCCGCGCACGGCCCCCGAAATCGGCGCATCAAGAACGCCAAGCCACGCCAGCAGTGGCGATTGGCTGGCAATGTCTGCCGCCGCCGCATCCGTGATCGCCAGCCCGATCTGCGCCGTCCGGCTGCCGCGCGGCGAATTATAGGTGAGTTCGGCGTTGGTCACGTAAGACCGCCCCGACAACAACGCGACATTCGCACGCAGTTGCAGCCCACCATCGCGCACATCAAGCGCAATGCGTCCGTCATCAATGATCCAGGACCGCCCCGCACGCGCATCAATATAATTGATGATCAATCCGGTGGCGTGCACCTGCTCAAGCGCCTCAAGCGCGCCCTCGTTGAAGACCTGATCGATTTGATCCAACAAATCTAGAAAACCATCCGCCGCACCAATGGCAGCGGAGTCTTGGTGAAACGCCAACGCCACTGTGCCGTCCTTGGCACGTCGCAGCGAAATTTGCGCGCCGCGCAGTGTAATGTCCTGCGCCAGAATACGCCCCTGCAACACTCCGCGCGGCGACACCAAGGCTTCGATGCGCGGAACGCGTGCCAAGACGCCACCGTCAGCGTCGCGCAACACCGCGTTCTCCAAAACCAATCGCGGGTGAAAATCTTGCCCGATCGTGACCTTCATGGCGCCAAACCCCATCGATCCGCCGGCCAAGACCTCAGCCGCGCGCACTTCGACGTCGCGCACAATCCATGATGGCGCCGACACCTCGCGACCGATCAGCAAAACTGCGGCGATAATCACCATCAACACCGGGGCGCCGATCGTCAAGATCAGGGCGCGCAGCCACCACCACACGCGCAAAGATTTCGGGCGGCGGGTCTTCACCTGCGGCACGTCAATTTCTGCTGGGGTATTACTGTTCTCGTTCATAGGGGTTTATAATCGCCGCTGTCGGGCTAGAACGCAATACAACCTGAATGGACCCCAAAATGTCAGAACTTCGTGAAGGCGATACAGCCCCCGCCATCTCCCTGCCCCGTGACGGCGCCAACACCGTCACCTTGGCCGACCTGAAAGGCCCTGTCGTGGTCTATTTCTATCCGCGCGACGACACGCCGGGCTGCACGACCGAAGCGATCGGGTTCACCGATCAACTGGTCGCGTTTAGCGCAAGCGGTGCCACGATCCTCGGCGTCAGCAAAGACACCGTCGCCAAGCACGAAAAGTTTATCACCAAACACAACCTAAAAATTGCACTGTTGTCTGACGCTGAGGGTGACGTCTGCGAACGCTACGGCGTCTGGGGCGAGAAAAAGATGTACGGCAAGGTCTTTATGGGGATCGAACGCGCCACATTCCTGATCGTCGACGGCAAAATCGCCAAAATCTGGCGCAAAGTAAAAGTGCCGGGCCACGTCGAAGACGTCTTGGACACCATCCGTGCGCTCTAGACAGAAAATTTAACGTACTGCGTTAACGATCATAAAAGTTGAAACTAGGAGAGACCACAATGCACACCCGTAGAACATTCCTCGCGACCTCTGGTGCGGCGATCACATTGCTACCGTTTGCAGCGCGCGCCGACGGCCATGCACCTGATATGTTTCCAACATCGATGGGCGATTTGACCGTCCATCCCATCGCGCACGCATCCCTTGTGCTGGAACTGGCTGATGGCACAATCTACGTCGATCCGGTTGGTGATGCTGCGGACTACGCGGGCCTACCTGCGGCGGCCATAATCCTGATCACCCATGAACATGGTGATCACTTCGATGCCGAAACGCTTGCAGCACTCGACACTGGTTCCAGCGTCTTCATCACCAATCCAGCCGTGTTCGCCATGCTAACCGAAGACCAGCAAGCCCGCGCAACATCGCTTGCCAATGGCGACAGGATGGGTCTGGGCGATCTGACGATTGATGCAATCGCGGCCTATAACACCACCGAAGACCGCCTGAACTTCCACCCCCAAGGGCGCGACAACGGCTATGTGCTGACCTATCGTGACTTCCGCGTCTACATTTCCGGTGACACCGAAGACACGCCCGAAATGCGCGGCCTTGAAAACATCGACCTCGCTTTTGTCTGCATGAACTTGCCGTTCACGATGGACGCAGAAGCTGCAGCATCAGCGGTCGCTGAATTTGCCCCGACGTATGTCTATCCCTACCACTACCGTGGCCGCGACAACGGCACACAAGACCCTGCCGAATTCGCCGCAATGCTGCCTGACGGAATCGAAGCAAAAATGGGCGGTTGGTACAGCTAACCGTATCCACCCCTTGCGGATCGGCAAAGATTTTAGAGCCGGTCCGCAAACCAGCCTTTCGCACCATGACTGCACTGCAGTGACTTCGCCGCCATAGTCATTAAACCTACGCCATTTTGATTAAGCACCCGCTATACCACATCCAAAATGTGCAATGGCCTCCTGACGGTTCCGCGCAGTTGGGTCCATCGCCAACCGACGCCGTCGTTACCAAATGCAGACGTTAACCAATTTCTGCGGCCAATTCGGCCCATACGCCCCATCGTAGTCGGCGGTTTGATGCCCACATTACGCTGTAGAACACTGAATCTTCAATCATTTGGGCAAAAACCTTGCCAGCGATTCCACCACCCGTTAACACGGTCATGACGTGATTGCGGGGTCACGTTAACGTTTCGGGATGGGATCAGGACACACACGTGAAAGCACGCTTGATACATAAGATGCATGTCGCTTTGGAAAAGCGCTTCCCTGAGAAGCGTTTATTCCTACGTTCAGACACTGAGACGCGGTTTATCCGTCTCAAACCTGAAACCCAGCTTCTTGCATGGACGGGGAGTGCCCTTGTTGTCAGTTGGACAATTATTGCCACCGCAGTGCTCTTAATGGACAGCATCGGCGCAGGCAATTTCCGCGCCCAAGCTCAACGTGACCAATCCACATACGAAGAGCGCCTCAACGCAATGTCTGTTGAACGCGATGTCCGCACCGGCGAAGCTGTCGCCGCACAACAACGCTTCTCTTCAGCACTTGATCAGGTCTCTCTTATGCAATCCGAATTGCTGCGCTCAGAGGATCGTCGCCGCGAATTGGAAACCGGTCTAGAAGTCGTGCAAGTCACGCTGCGCCGCACCATGGGCGAACGCAAAGATGCGCAGGATCAGATTTTGGTGCTTGAAACGGTCATCCAAGGCGATGGCGACCTGCCGGTCGGGTATGCGCAAGCCGGTCAAGCGGATAGCACCGTTGATCTCTTGGCAACCGCTCTCGCTGATACCGCCGCAGAACGTGACCAGATCGCAAACGATGCCGAATTCGCCCTCAGCCATGCGGCTGATATGGAACTCGAACTGCGCTTGCTCCAAGATCGCAACGACCAGATTTTCCGTCAGCTCGAAGAAGCGTTCACTGTTTCGGTAGAACCCCTCGACAACATGTTCCGCGCAGCGGGCATGAACTCTGATGATGTCCTTGATCAGGTTCGCCGCGGATATTCTGGCATGGGTGGCCCCCTGACGCCGCTGCAATTTTCGACCCGTGGTGGTCAGGAAGACCCCGACGCGGCCCGCGCGAACGGTATCTTGAGGTCAATGGACCGCTTAAACCTGTACCGCATCGCGGCTGAACGCATCCCGTTCGATATGCCTGTGCGCCCCGGGTTCCGGTTTACGTCTGGTTACGGAATGCGCTGGGGCCGGATGCACAACGGTACCGACTTTGCCGCCCCGACCGGTACACCAATCTACGCACCCGCAGACGGTGTAGTCACGTTTGCAGGCTGGTCCTCAGGATATGGACGTCTCGTCAAGGTACAGCATGCGTTCGGAATTGAGACACGATATGCGCACCAAAACCGGATTCGCGTCGAAGTTGGACAAAGACTCTCGCGCGGTGACCGGATTGGTGATATTGGAAACTCTGGACGATCAACTGGCCCGCACCTTCATTACGAAATCCGCGTTGGCGGACGACCCGTTAACCCCATGATTTATATAAGAGCTGGACAAGATGTTTTCTAAAAGCAAAATCAACGAACCTGGCACCCCTGCCGCTCCTTCCACACAGGACACGACCAAGCCTTCCGGCGGGTCCCCTGTTCCATCGCAGAGCGATTTCAAATCCTCCGCGCCAAAAGCAAAGCCACCGGCGTCGCAGTTGTCTCCGGACCTGCACATCACGGGCAATCTGAAGACCACTGGCGATATCCAGATTGAAGGCACCGTTGATGGCGACATCCGCGCGCACCTGTTGACAGTCGGAGAGGGTGCAACAGTCAACGGCGAATGCATGGCGGACGACGTTGTGGTCAACGGCCGCATTGTTGGCACAGTGCGCGGCCTCAAGGTTCGCCTGACATCCACCGCACGGGTTGAGGGTGACATCATCCACAAGACCATTGCAATTGAATCCGGCGCCCACTTTGAGGGCTCTGTTCAACGCCAAGACGACCCGCTGAACTCAGGCGCGCCCAAAAGCGCACCAAAACAACCAGCGGCGCCAGTCACACCCAACACACCGAAAGTCTAGACCCTTTTTGAGTTTTTAAAACGGGGCCGCGCACCAGCGTTGGCCCCGTTTTCGTGTCCGCGAGATGGTCATATAGGGTATGTTACGTCGCTACAGCGGATCATAAAGTGCGCGGCGATACAGGTGCCACGTTGCATGGCCCAGCACAGGCAACACGACCACCAAGCCTAAAAACCAAGGCAAAAGCGCCAAAAACGTCAGCGTTGCCACAACGAATGCCCAGCACAGCATCACCCTGACATTCGCGCGCACGCACTGCACGCTTAGCAGCATGGCGGTGACAAAATCGATTTCCTTATCCAGCAGCAACGGCAGACTGACGACCGTCAGCGAAAACAAAAAGAACGCAAGCACCGCACCCACAACAATCTCGACAACTATCATCGCCACGCCTGATGGCGTCAGAAACGCCTCCCAAGATGTCGTGATATTGGTCAGCGTGCCAATCCCCATAAACAGCGCGAAAATCATATGTGCCAGAAACGTCCAGAACAGGAACTGAACGACTACCGGCTGACGCCGGTAGGTTCCCTTTTTGAATGTAATTCAAGATACTGAAGTATGACAGCGTCAGTGACATTGCCGCTGGTTGTTGAGAAAAATCCGCGAGCCCAAAACCGCTGGCCCCAGTACCGTTTGCGCAGTTCGGGAAACTCGCGCTGTATCTTATAAGACGAGCGTCCCTTGATCCGCATCATCACCTTTGACAATGCTATCTGAGGCGGGACCGATATGAACATGTGGACGTGATCGGTCGACAATACGCCCTTCTCAATATGCACGCCAAGTTCTTGGCATGTTTGGATAATGATTTCACGGATACGCTCACGCATCTCACCGCGCATAACTTTGTATCGGTATTTTGTTGTCCAGACGACGTGAAACCGGTGATAAAATTTGGTATGGCTTCCTGTGGAATAGATCATAATCTTCCCTCTCATTTTTAAGACCCTTACCGCTTCGCGGGGTCTTAAAAATGAGAGGGAAGATTATAGTACATTACGCTAAAGCGGACCGGCTGGAAGCCGGTGGCTTTAATCCCGTTTGTGGAAAGTAAAGCACGATGATTGCACCCAACATTGGCACCTGCCGCGTCCGTTCCTGCCAGACCACACCCAAGACGCCGCGCCATTCCAGCGGCGCGCAGGCTTCTAGGCGGCGTGAAACTTCGTATAACCCGACGGCCGCAAACGGGGCTGCCAGTGGAAACACCAGTGACGTTGCTAAAATCCACGACACATGCCCTGCCCCGAGCCAAAGCATGAAAAATCCGGCCACCACATAGACGGCCGAAAAGAACAGCCCGAATTGCGGCGCCGCCCGAAAGTCTGCAACACCTGCCTTCAGGCAGGTCCAGAGTTCGTGCACCGTGACCGTGCCGACACTTGGAATTGGGGACGGTTCTGGTGATTGGGCTGGTTTCGAAGTTTCGGACATAACGACCCTCCAGTCTCATACATCCTGCGCAAATCCAACCGCGTCAAGCGGCACGAAGAGTCGTTGTGTGTTAAATACCTGCGGCCAGAGGGCGCAACACGCCAGCCCTTAATCGTCAGCGTTGGCGTCTGCGCGGCTTTTGCCACTGACGTCCATGGCCAACGTCGCGCCCATAAACGCATCCAGATCACCATCGAGCACACCTTGCGTGTCAGACGTCTCGTGGCGAGTGCGCAAGTCTTTGACCATCTGATAGGGCTGCAACACATAGGACCGGATCTGGTTGCCCCATCCTGCATCGCCAGCATTCTCGTGGACCTCGTTGACCAGTGCAGACCGCTTATCCATTTCAATCTGATACAACCGTGACTTCAACGCCTTCATCGCGATGTCGCGGTTCTGATGTTGCGATTTTTCCGATGACGTCACCACAATACCAGTCGGCGCGTGGGTAATCCGCACCGCGGAATCGGTGGTGTTGACGTGCTGACCGCCCGCACCGGACGACCGGTAAGTATCAATGCGAATGTCAGACGGGTTGACCTCAATCTCAATATTGTCATCAACAACCGGATAAACCTTCACAGATGTGAACGACGTGTGCCGCTTGGCGGCAGAATCAAACGGCGAAATCCTCACAAGGCGATGCACACCAGATTCAGACTTCAACCAACCATAGGCGTTATGACCACTGATCTTGTAGGACGCCGATTTAATACCGACCTCTTCGCCTGCGGATTCAGATTGCAATTCAACCTTGTAGCCCTTGCGCTCGGCCCACCGGACATACATCCGCGCCAGCATCGCGGCCCAATCACAAGCCTCCGTACCGCCAGCGCCCGAATTGATCTCAAGGAAAGTATCATTGGCGTCCGCTTCGCCATTCAGCAGCGCCTCAAGCTCTTTCTCGGCCGCTTTCGCCGCCAAGACCTTAAGCCCGTCCTCCGCCTCAGTGACAACACCTGCGTCGTCTTCCATCTCGCCCATCTCGATAAGCTCTACATGATCCGACAGCTCTTGTCTGATGGCTTCATAGCTTGCGATGGCATCGACCAGCGACTGGCGATCCCGCATCAATTTTTGCGCAGCATCCGGATCGTCCCACAGTGTGGGGTCTTCCACACGTGCGTTGAATTCTTCCAAGCGATGGGATGCAGTGTCCCACTCCATTCGCTGCGCCAGCAACGACAGACTTTTTTCAATTTCGCCAGCGATCGTTTGGATTTCAGCGCGCATGTCTAACTTCTACCAAGGGGTTTCGGGGTGCTCTATCGCATCGCCCTAAGCGGGGCAATCAAACCCGTCAGTAAAGCCCACCCGACGACAATGACCCGAAGCTGGCGTTGGAATTGATTGTCGCCGTGACACCATCAGCTGTCGTGACGCTGACCGCACCATGCGGGCGCGCTTCGTCAAACAGCGGCAGGTCCGCAGCCATGGCAAAGCCACCATCAAAGGTGATGCCAAAGATCGGCTCTTCGCCCATACGGAAACATTCGCGCACAACATTGCCGCCCGACGCCCCGTCCGGAAGGCGGGCACCGGTAAAGCGATCAATGTTGATGAACATACACTCATCAGGCACCGCAAACGCGCCGCCACCATATTTCGCAATCGCCGTCTCCATGAACGCATTGAATACCGGCGCGCAAATCCCACCACCGGATGCACCGCGACCCATCGGGCGGGGTGTGTCAAATCCGATGTAGCAACCAGCCACAATGTTGCTGGAAAAGCCTACGAACCACGCATCTTTCTCGTCGTTTGTGGTGCCTGTTTTGCCCGCAATCGGAACGGGCAAATTGACAGCACCACGTGCGGTGCCGCGAATAACCACACCTTCCAACATCGACGTCAACTGATACGCAGTGACCGCGTTAATCACACGTTCACGATCCGACACAATCAGCGGGCCACGCCCCTGTTCAAGGTTCGCATCAGAACATTCTACGCAGACCCGTTGATCGTGGCGGTAAATTGTATCGCCGTAGCGGTCTTGCACCCGGTCTACCAACGTCGGCTCCACCCGCTCGCCGCCATTGGCAAACATCGCGTAGGCCGCCACGAGCCGGTACAGCGTGGTTTCCTCCGAACCCAGCGCAGCAGACAAAAATGCAGTCATGTTGTCATACACGCCAAACCGTTCAGCATATTCCGCAATCACCCGCATCCCGACCTCTTGCGCCAAACGCACGGTCATCACGTTGCGCGATTGCTCAATGCCCGTGCGCAGTGGCGTCGGGCCGTAAAACTGGTTGGAATAGTTCTGTGGGCGCCAGATTTCACCGCCTGCCGACACTTCAATCGGGGCGTCGACGACGACGGTCGCGGGCGTGTAGCCGGAATCCAAAGCAGCGGCAAAAACGAACGGTTTGAATGCCGAACCTGGCTGGCGCTGCGCATAAGCGCGGTTAAGTTCAGAAATGCGGATTTCATAACCAAACCCGCCCTGCATCGCCAAAACGCGACCCGTGTTGACGTCCATCGCCATAAACGCGCCCTGCACTTCTGGCACTTGGCGCAGCGTCCAGCGAACAAACGCACCGTCGGTGTCTTGCGTCATACGGCGCACATGCACCACATCACCGGCGTTGAAATTCTCTGCGAAATTGCCGCTGATCCACTCGATGTCACGGCGCGGCACAATCGGCTCATCATCGCCCACGACCCAGCCTTCAATGCCCATCCGTATCTTGTCATCGCCAACCTCAAGTACGACGGCGGGAAACCACTGGTTTTCCAGCAAAATCGTACGAATGATCGGCGCACTTCGCAATGCGCCACGCCATTGCTCTTCATCTGTCAGCATCTCAACAGGGATTGTTAGCCCCGTGCCCCGCCAGCGGCCAATACCGCGATCATAGGTTTCCAATTGGCGCTGCAATGCTTCACGCGCCGCCGCTTGCAATTCTTCATCCACTGTGGCGCGGATAGACAAACCGGCGCTGTCCATATCGGAATCGGGAAACAGGTCTTCGACTTCGTTGACGATTGCGGCCGTAAAATAATCACGATCGGGGCGCTCGGATTGATAGGACGGGAAATCACCGCCCTGAACTGTGCGCATGGGGTCTGCCAAAGCCACCGCCAATTCGGTGTCGTCGATATACCCGTTCTCGTGCATCTCCCTCAGGATTTCATTGCGCCGCGCCAGTGCCGCATCGCGGTTACGCACGGGGCGGTAACTATAGGGTGCCTTGGGATGCACGGCTAAAAACGCGGCCTCCGCGGGGGACAATTCAAATAGTGACTTGTTGAAATAGGTGCGCGCGGCGGCCGTCACGCCAAAGCTGCGATACCCTAGATCAATCTCGTTCAAATAGAGTTCCAACACGCCTTCTTTGCCCAATGTTGCCTCAAGGCGGGGCGCAAGGATCAATTCCTGAACCTTGCGCTCAATGGTGATTGACCCATCCAACAGAAAATTCTTCGCCACCTGCTGGGTAATCGTTGACGCGCCACGCAGGTTTTCGCCACGGCTGACAACGGCCTCAAGCAAGGCGGCACCGATAGCGCGAATGTCATAACCTTCGTGGGTGTAAAAGTTCTTGTCCTCTGCGGAAATGAACGCCTGCTTCACAATGTCAGGGATTTCTTCTGCGGGTGTGAACAGACGGCGTTCTTCAGCGAATTCGTCAATCACCTGACCCTCGCCGGAATACACGCGGCTGATCGTCTTTGGCTGATAATTGGCCAATGTTTCATATGTGGGCAAGTTCTTACCATACATATAGAAAATCGCACCCAGCGACAGAGCGGCCATGCCAGCCCCAAGCGTTAGCATCGAAAAAATGCCGCCAAAGAACGAGAAGATGAAACGCAGGATCATGTGGCGAAGTGCCCCTAATATATTTCCAACGTTTATATGCGGATTGCACGAGATCGTCAAAAGATCAGCACGCGTTTTTGGCTTCTTTTCGCCTGTTCGATTGTGCTCCACGCCATAGCGGTTGCACGCCCCTCTTTGTCAGCGCAAACCGATGCGATGACAGTTCAATCAAGCCCCGCCGACATCATCGCAACCTATGACCGTGTCGCGGCTGATTATCAGTCCCAGCGTAATCGAAGCTTGGTTGAAAAACCTATATTGGACAGGATGTTAGGCGTCACGCCGCGCAATCTGTCGCCACGCCGATTGCTTGATCTGGGCTGCGGTCCCGGCGCGCCAATCGCGACATATCTGGCAGAACGCGGCATGGCGATCACCGGTGTTGACGGTGCCGCTGCCATGGTCAATCTGTTTGCCCAAACCCTGCCAAACGCCACCGCCGTTCACGCAGATATGAGAACCCTTGATTTGGGAGAAACCTTTGATGCAATCCTCGCTTGGGACAGTTTCTTTCACCTGAGCCCGCATGATCAGCGCGCCATGTTTGCATTTTTTCAGGCCCACGCGGCGCCAAAAGCATCGCTGATGTTCACATCTGGCCACATCGCGGGTGAGGTTTGGGGCCATGCCGCTGGTGCGCCCGTTTATCATTCCAGCCTTGATCCCGATGACTACCGCGACCTGCTCACCACCCATGGTTTTAAGGTCATCGAATATCGCCCAGAGGACCCGACTTGCGATTTTCACACCATTTGGCTGGCCCGTTACACAGGGTAATCACTGCCGGATAAGCGGCGCGAATGCGGCTTCTTGGATCGCCCAACGCCCAACCGCCAGCGTCACCGCCGCCACAATCGGCGCGCGCCCCTGCGGGCTGGTCAGGCGTGCACGGTCCGCATCATTGGACAAAAATCCGACCTCTAATAATACGGACGGAAAATCAGCCGCATTCAAGACGGCCAGTTCCGCCTGCCGCCTTGGTCGCGAATTCAACACTGCGCCCGTGTCGCGCATCGCTTGGACCAGCTGATCTGCAAACCGCTCTCCCGCTGCCGCCGTTTCGACCCGCAATAGATCCTGCAGCACCATCGCGACTTCATCGCCTTGCCCGCTAAGATCAACGCCAGCCAGCAAATCACCGCCTTCATGACGTTCAGCCATCCGCTGGGACGCGCCTTCAGCTGCGGTTTCTGTGAGCGTGTAAACGGACGCGCCGGTTGCCTGCGCGCCTTCCAAGGCATCTGCATGCAACGAAATAAACAAATCCGCCCCCGCCCCGCGGGCCAATGTCAGGCGTTCTTGCAGCGCCACAAACGTGTCATCGGCGCGGGTTACTGCGGGCTGAACTCCCTCAATGCGACCCAACGCAGCCGTCAATTCCAATGCCAGCGCCAGCATCAACTCGGCCTCATGTACATCGGCGTATCCCGCCCCCGGATCAAGCCCGCCATGGCCCGGATCAATCACAACAATCAACGGCCCATCTGCGTCCTGCGGCGCAACAGATGCAGGATCAGCCGCCATCAGGAACGCCCAATCAGGATCGTTCAGCGGCCCTGCCGCTGCCATAAAATCTTCTAGCGACGTCGCGCGCAACACGACCTCAACCCGCGCGGTTCCGTCTACCGCGTCCACCGTCATGCCCGCCTGATCGACGCGCACAGGGTCGACCAAATCAAGGATCATCCGGCTCCACCCTGGCCGCAGCGCCCCGAACCGCGCGCCCGAAATCCAGTCGCTTCTGGTAAAGGCCGCAGCATCGACACCGCGAAAATCAACTTCGCGAAAATCCAAAACCAAGCGTTTTGGATCATCCAACGTGAATACACGGTAGGGCACCGGCTGGGACAGATACAGCGCGACCTCGACGTTGCGGAACCGATCATCCGCCCCCGATTGCGTAACATCCAGCCGCGCCAATGCGGAAAAATCCTGCGCGCTGACGCCGCCTGAGACTCCCAAACAAAGCGCCAAAATCCCCAGTTTTGCTTTGACCCAAACCCTCAAGCTGCGGCCTCCCGCTCGGCCATGAACGCCACCAGTCGAACAAGACCTTCGCGAATATCTTCATTGGATCGTGCATATGACATCCGCACCCAGTGATGTCCCTCAACAGGATCAAAATCCAGACCTGGCGTGATCGCAACACCAGCGCTTTCAAGCACTTGCGCGCAAAACTTAATGCTGTCGTCGGTGTAATCGGACACGTCGACATACACATAAAACGCCCCGTCAGGTGGCGCAAACTTGCCAAGGCCCGCCTTGGGCAGTTCTTGAAGCATCAGCGCTCGATTGGCGCGGTAGACGTCTACATTCAGATCCAGCTCCGGCCCACACTCCATCGCGTGCAACGCCAATCGTTGGGATGCATGGGACGGGCAAATAAACATATTCTGCGCCAACCGTTCAATCGTGCGCACGTGATCTTTCGGCACAACCATCCAACCGACACGCCACCCCGTCATGGAAAAGTATTTGGAAAACGAGTTGATGACATAGACCTCGTCCGTCACCTCTAAGGCGCTCACGGCGCGACCCTCGTATGCCAGCCCGTGATAAATTTCATCACTGATAAACGCAGCGCCGGTCGCTGCGCAAGCATCCGCCAATGCGCGCATGGCATCAATATCCAGCATCGTTCCGGTAGGATTCGCGGGCGACGCGACAATCAGACCTGACAATTTATGCGCCGCCACGTCTGCCGCCACGGGCTGCATGCGTGCGGCCATCGTTGTGGGCATATCCACTGGCACCAAATCCAGTGCCTTCAAAATCTGGCGATAAGACGGATAGCACGGCGCGCCAAGACCGACCCGCTCGCCAGTGTCAAACAGCGCCGAAAACGCCAGCAAGAACGCACCCGATGCACCAGCGGTTATCACCACGCGCTCCGCGTCCAAGTCCAGCCCGTACCAATCGCGGTAATGGCGCGCGATTCGCGCACGCAGTTCCGGCAACCCGAGCCCAACCGTGTAGCCCAATGGATCGCGCGACATATCGCCCGCCAGCCGTTGCACCGCGTCTTGCGGTGCCCCCGTCCCCGGTTGACCCACTTCCATGTGGATAATATGTCGCCCAGCTGTTTCAGCCGCCCGCGCCGCCTCCATCACGTCCATCACGATAAAGGGATCGACGTCGCCCCGTCTTGAGTTCCGCATGTGCTGTGCCTTACTTTGTTTTGAGCTATGTTTGCCCTGTCCTGCCGGAGCCCGTCAATGCGACTTTCAGTGCTGTCCATCTTTCTAAGCGCCGCGATCACACTTGTCAGTGTCGCGGCACCCGCCCATGCGGTAAACCTGATCCGCGATGCTGACATCGAACACAGCCTTGATCAATTGGCCGCCCCCATCCTGCGCGCGGCTGGGCTGAACCCCAACAACGTGCGCATTCTGATCGTCAATGACAGCACGATGAACGCCTTTGTCATCAATGAACGCGCGATCTTTATCCATTCTGGCCTGTTGCAGCGGGTCAACAGTGCGGGGCAGTTGCAATCTATCATCGCACATGAGGCCGCCCATATTGCCAATGACCACATCTCACGCCGCCTTACCAATCTGCGCGGGGCCAACACGGCTGCGGGCTTTGGCATTGCATTGGCATTGGCAGTCGCTATCGCCTCTGACAGTGGTGCCGCAGCAGGTGGCATTGCTGCGGGGGCAGCTGGCGCTGCACAGCGTCAATTTTTCGCCCATACCCGCGCCGAAGAATCCGCCGCTGATCAATCCAGCGTCAGATTCATGCTGCGTGCGGGCGTGGACCCCGCCAGCACCGCCGAAGTGCTCGAATTATTTCGCGGACAAGAAGCCCTGTCTGTGTCGCGCCAAGCCCCCTACGCGCGCACCCATCCGCTGACATCGGATCGCATTCGGGCCTTGCGCGGCCTGATCGCCGCCAATCCCGGAAATGCCGCGCCCAATCCGAACGCTGATTTCTGGTTCGCCCGCGCCCAAGGCAAACTGAGCGCATTCACCCAAAATCCCAGCTGGACCCTGCGCCGAGTGCGAAATGACGACTCCCCCGTAGGCCTCATGCGCGCTGCGGTCGCCTATCACCGCCAAGCGGACGCAAATCGTGCCATCCAAACGATGCAAACCCTGTTGGCGCAATATCCCAACGACGCCTACTGGTACGAACTGTTCGGTCAAATCCTGCTCGAAAGCCGACAAGCGGGCCCCGCTGTGCAAGCCTACCAGAACGCCGTCGCTTTAAATGGCGATGAACCGCTGATCTTGGCGGGATATGGCCGCGCGTTGCTGGCGCTGGATACGGCTGACAGCAATGCGCGTGCGGTCACGACACTGGAACGCGCCCGTGCATTGGACGGGCAGTCATCAGCCACCCTGCGCGATCTTGGGCAAGCCTATGCGCGCACCAATCAACCGGGCCTTGCCTCGCTGGCCACTGCCGAACGTTACGCGCTTCAGGGTCGGATGGATGACGCACTTGTGCATGCCACCCGCGGCGTTGATCGACTTGCGCGCGGCTCTGCCCCTTGGCAGCGCGCGCAAGACGTGCTTTCTGCTGTTCAATAATTTAAACGGAGTTTCCCATGCGCCTGATATCCACCATCGCCGCCCTTTTGCTGACCACAACGTCTGTGTTCGCCCAAGACGTCACATCTGACGACGCAATGACGGACGCGCAGCGCGACACATTCCGCGCCGAAGTCCGCGCCTACCTGATGGAAAACCCCGAAGTGTTGATGGAAGCCATCGCTGTGCTTGAAAACCGTCAGGAACAGGCCGAAGCGACGCGTGATGAAACGCTCGCGCAGGTCAATATGAACGCGCTCATTGATGACGGGTTCTCATTTGTTGGCGGCAATCCGGACGGCGACATAACAATTGTTGAATTTATCGACTACCGCTGCGGTTTCTGTCGCCGCGCCCACCCCGAAGTGGCTGAATTGGTCACAAGCGATGGCAATATCCGCATCATCACCAAAGAATTCCCCATTCTGGGGGAACAATCCGTGCTGGCCTCACAATTCGCCGTCGCCACCAAGACCGTCGCGGGGGATGAAGCCTACAAACTCGTCTCGGACGCGCTGATCGCATTGCAATCGGACGTGACACCGACCAGCCTGTCGTCCTTGGCGTCTGCCTTCGATCTGGACGGCGACGCGATCTTTGCCGAAATGAACAGTGACGCCACCAAAGCGGTGCTGGCCAACAACCGCGCCCTTGGGGACCGGATGCAGATCACCGGCACCCCGACATTCGTGTTTGGCGACCAGATGGTGCGCGGCTACATCAACCTCGCGCAGATGCGCCAGATCGTCGAACAGGAACGCGACGACGGGTAAGCAAGGGCATTCACAAAATCGCGAATTTGTGCTAGTCTGACCGAATTGAGATCCATTTCATTCCGACGAAAGGCGTGACGTGGTGGCGTGCCCCAAATGCGGCCAATTCAATTATGTTGACGGGATTTGCCTGAACAACAATTGTAAATTCCCGCAAATGAAGAGCAATAATGAAATCCAACGCGAACGTCAGCGTTCGCAAGAAGAACGGCGCCGGCGCGATGAGAGACACCGCGACGAAGACCTCGACCGCAAAGAAGAACAGAAACGGCAAAAGGACGAACAGCGCCGCGCACGGGGCAAATCAAAGACCAACACGCGCACTGACGACTGGCTGGACGGCCTGATTTTGCTGTCCGGCGCAGCTGGTATCGGCTACTTAGGCTACATGACAAATCCCGAAGAACCGCTGATGGCTGTCATATGGGGCGGCTTCGGGCTCGCCGTCGCCCATGGCCTGCGCAAACTGATCCGAACCCTGATCTATATCGCATTTTAGCTCGGAATTTTATATTTGATCTACATGGTGGTTCAAAACAGCGGCGCGTAAACCGCCCACCGACTCTATCGCTATTCTGCCGCTTCAGCCATAGCGTCTATTTTCGCTTGCGCATCCAATTCCCTCGCCTTGGCCTCGACCTGCTCGACGATATGTTCAACCATTTGGTCATTGCTCAGCTTGTGGGATTGCTTGCCCGCCAGATACACCATGCCCGCGCCGTTGCCGCCGCCAGTAAACCCGACATCGGTCATCAGCGCCTCACCGGGGCCGTTCACGACGCAGCCGATAATGCTTAATGACATGGGCGTTTTGATATGTTCGAGCCGCTTTTCCAACTTTTCGACGGTTTTGATCACATCAAACCCCTGACGCGCGCAGCTGGGGCACGATATGATGTTCACCCCGCGATGGCGCAAACCAAGGGATTTGAGGATCTCATACCCGACCTTAACTTCTTCAACCGGATCAGCCGACAGCGACACACGGATCGTGTCGCCGATCCCCGCCCACAACAGACTGCCCATGCCTATGGACGACTTGATTGTTCCCGACATCAGCCCACCAGCTTCGGTAATCCCAAGATGGATCGGCGCATCCGTGGCCTCGGCCAGTTGCTGATAGGCGGCGGCGGCCATGAACACGTCGGACGCCTTGCAACTGATCTTGAACTCGTGAAAGTCGTTGTCTTGAAGCAACTTGATATGGTCCAAACCAGATTCAACCATCGCGTCTGGGCAAGGTTCGCCATATTTATCAAGCAGATGCTTTTCAAGCGATCCGGCGTTCACCCCGATGCGCATAGAACAATTGTTGTCTTTCGCGGCTTTGATCACCTCGCGCACCCGCGCCTCGGACCCGATATTGCCGGGGTTGATGCGCAAACACGCAGCCCCCGCCTCCGCCGCCTCAATGCCACGTTTGTAATGAAAATGAATGTCGGCCACGATCGGCACGGGGCTTTGCGCGCAAATCTCTTTCAGCGCTTTGGAACTGGCTTCGTCCGGAACAGAGACCCGCACAATATCAACACCCGCATCAACGCAGCGCTGGATTTGCGCCAGCGTGCCCGCCACGTCCGGCGTCAACGTGTTGGTCATCGTTTGAACCGTGATTGGCGCATCACCCCCCACAGGCACATTGCCCACCATGATTTGGCGGCTTTTGCGGCGGTAAATATTGCGCCAAGGGCGGATATGGTTCAGCGGCATCACGGGTCTACCTGTAAGGGAAACGTTGCACATAACCTAACGGTCGCTCTGCCTGCAAACAACGGGCTGCGACAGTTTAGCTAGGGATTTTTGGCGGGATCTTGCGGCGGTGTCAGAACCTGCATTTCTGCCACGCGCACGACGTCGGCCAGATCACTGTCCGCCGTCAGATCGGCGACCGCAAAGCTGGTCGTCAGGTTGTCCAAAGACAGCGCCAGATTAGACGTCACCTGCCCGTTTGGACCGACCGGACCATAATGCGCCCCGTTTATCGCGAAATACACCGCACCGGATTCACCAATGCGCAATGTTGCAGGCTCAGTCGTTTGGGGCACATCAAACGTGTCACCAGCGGCCATCGTCGCCTCATAGATGACAGTCCCATCAGCCGAGCGCACCCGAACCCAAGCATCCCGCACTGCCACAAGCTGCACACCAGGAAGCGGGCTTTCTGTGACTTGGATGTTTGGCGCGACACCGGCCAGCGTCGTTCCAACGTCCTGCCCCACGAGGCCCGGACGTTCATCGGCGGTCGGTGCAAACATGCCGTTGCCCAGCGGTGAAAGCGATGCGATCGGACCATCACGTGGCACAAGAACAGGCGCGTCCAGCGCTTGTGGCCGATAGAGGCGGTTCAGACTTTCGGTCGACGGCGCATCAAATCCGGCAATGACATTCACGCCAGCATCGGCGGTCGGCAAGCCGCCACCCGCCAGCGGGTCAATGTTTGCCACAACCGTCGGCGTATTCTCGATCGGCGCCATTTGCACCTTTTGAACTTCTTGCAGCACCGTGTAGCCACCGTAGCCCAAGCCACCAATCAACGCGATCAGCACCAAAAAAGACCCAACAGCGCGCGGTTCAACGGCCGCAAACATCGCATCACTTGCAGGAATAAATGGCGTCGCTGGCATGGCGAAAATATCTTTGTCAAATGGCGCATGTCGCACGGCCTTGGCACCAGACGCTTGCTTGGACATTCCGTGGGCGGTGACAAATCCGCTTTCGGTACAGAACGTGTCATAGGCCCAATCAGGATCCATGCTCAGATACCGCGCATACGAGCGAACGTAGCCAGCAATAAATCCAGGTGTGTCAAAAGCTGTCGGGTCGGCATTTTCAATCGCTGCAATATAGGCGGCTTTAATTTTCAATTCACGCTGCACGTCCAATAGGCTTTTGCCCATGGTCGCACGTTCGCCGCGCATCAAATCACCCAGACGCAGCTCGAACGCATCAAAACCGACCGCTTCAACGACCTGTTGTTCTTTCCCGCGTCTGAACCCTTTTCGGATCATCCGGTACCCTTGCCTGTCTGCCCCAGCGAGACGATTTGATTCGTCTCGTCGCCATTCCTTATAGTCTAGTTATCACAAGAAAAAGGCATTTGCATATCTATCGATAGTCAACCGGCAAGCTCGGCGCGATTCAGCGCACAATGGGACCACAGTGAATCCAGCGCTTTCACAAGCGCGTCCATTTCCTTTGGTCCATGAACTGGCGATGGAGTGAACCGCAACCGTTCGGTGCCACGCGGCACCGTCGGAAAATTGATCGGCTGCACGTACATGCCATGTTCCTGCAACAACATATTGGACAGTTTTTGCGTGTGGACCGGATCACCAACAATCAGCGGCACGATATGGCTGCCATGATCAATAATTGGCAGTCCAAGCCCACGCAGACGGGTTTTCAGGATTTTCGCCTGTGTTTGCTGCTCATCGCGCAGGTTCTGATCGGTCTTCAGATGCGCAACAGACGCAGCCGCCCCCGCCGCAACGGCGGGCGGGATCGATGTCGTGAAAATAAACCCCGGCGCATAAGACCGTACCGCGTCACACATTTTCGCGCTTGCCGCGATGTAGCCGCCCATGACGCCAAACGCCTTGGCCAATGTGCCGTTGATAATATCGACGCGGTGCGCCAGCCCATAGCGTTCGGCAATGCCGCCGCCGCGCGGGCCATACATGCCAACAGCGTGGACTTCGTCGATATACGTCAGCGCTCCAAATTCATCGGCCAGATCACAAATCGCCTCAATCGGCGCGAAATCGCCATCCATGGAATACACTGATTCGAATGCGATCAGCTTCGGCGCATCAGGATTATCAGCGGCCATAATGCGGCGCAGATCATCCAGATCATTGTGCTTGAAAATCCGTTTTTCGCCGCCGTTGCGCCGGATACCTTCGATCATCGATGCGTGGTTCAAAGAGTCCGAATAGATAATCAGACCAGGGAACAGGCGCGGCAATGTCGACAGTGTCGCATCATTGGCGATGTAGGCGGATGTAAACAGCAGCGCCTCTTCTTTGCCGTGCAGGTCCGACAACTCGGCCTCAAGCCGCTTGTGATACACCGTGGTGCCCGAAATATTGCGCGTCCCGCCTGACCCGGCGCCAGTGGCGTCAAGTGCGGCGTGCATTGCGTCAAGCACCACCGGATGCTGGCCCATGCCAAGATAGTCGTTGCCACACCACACGGTGATGTCCTTTTCCTCGCCCTCGGGCGTGGTCCAGATCGCATGCGGGTAATGACCCTTTTTGCGTTCTATGTCGATAAACGTACGATATCGGCCTTCATCATGAAGTCGGGCCAATGCCACGTCGAGTTTTGCGTCAAAGTTCAATGTTTTCGTTCCCTTGTCGTGCAGCCTTGGGACACATCCCGAGGTCAAGGTTCGTACTCCTTGATATATACCCGTCCCATGTCAGGCAACACTTGGAACGTCGTTATTACGCCCCTGTTACCGTTGGTCGCACATATAGCAACCTGTGCCACCCGTTTCTTTGATCTGCATCAAGCAATCACACGCGCTTGACGCGGCGATTTACTGTGACACTCTTGCGCAAAATCCAACCGCCGGAGTATCCCCATGTCCCACAACAGCAACCTTGATGCCGTCCTCGCAAAAATCGACGCTGACCTTGATGTCTCTCTTGATCGGTTGATGGGGCTGCTGCGGCTGCAATCGGTGTCCACCGACCCTGCCTATAAAGACGGGATTAACAAAGCCGCCGACTGGCTGGTTGCCGATCTCGCGTCCCTTGGTGTGGATGCATCCAAACGCGAAACCCCGCTGCACCCCATTGTCATCGGGCATGTGGGCAACACCGGACCTCACTTGCTGTTTTATGGCCACTACGACGTGCAACCGGTTGATCCAATTGACTTATGGGATCACGATCCGTTTGCGCCGTTTATCGAAGACAGGGACGGCAAGAAAGTTATTCGTGGCCGAGGCACAGCCGACGACAAAGGCCAGTTGATGACGTTCATGGAAGCCTGCCGCGCCTGGATCGCGGTAAACGGTGAACTGCCGTGCAAAATCAGCTTCCTATTTGAAGGCGAAGAAGAAACCGGATCGCCCTCGCTCGTTCCGTTCATGCACGCGAATGCCGATGAATTGAAAGCCGACCTCGCGCTGATCTGCGACACTGGCATGGTCGCGCCGGGCGTGCCGTCAATCGCCAGCCAATTGCGTGGCATGCTAAAGGAGGAATTCACCCTGCACGGCCCCGCGATGGACCTTCATTCGGGGCACTACGGCGGCCCGGCAATCAACCCGCTTCGTGAAATCAGCCGCATTATCGCGTCGTTTCATGATGACCAAGGCCGCGTGACGATCGACGGGTTTTATGACGACGTCATTGAAATCGGTGACAACCTGTTGGCGCAATGGGAAACCTGCGGTTTTAATGAGGCGGATTATATGTCCGGCGCAGTGCTAACGACGCCCGCTGGCGAAAAAGGCTATTCCGTGCTCGAACAGCAATGGTCGCGGCCCACTTTGGAAATCAACGGACTGTGGGGCGGCTATCAAGGTGCGGGATCCAAAACCGTGATCCCCGCCGACGCCCATTGCAAAATCACCTGCCGTTTGGTGGGCGATATGGACCCTGACAAACTGCGCACCGCGCTGCGCAAACACGTCGAGGACCAGTTGCGGCCTGACACAACCATCACATGGAACAACGACCTCGAAGGCGCGCCCGCATCTGTCATGAACACCGACCGCCCCGAATTCGAACTGGCACGTCAGGCCCTTTCTGATGAATGGAACCGCGAGGCCGTGTTTGTTGGCATGGGCGGCTCCATCCCCATCGCGGGCCATTTCAAATCCGTTCTCGACATGGACGCCATGCTGATCGGCTTTGGGGCCGAGGACGACCGCATCCATTCCCCGAACGAAAAATATGACGTTGAGGCGTTTCACAAAGGCACGCGGTCTTGGGCCCGTGTGCTGGCCGCACTGACTTAACCAAGCACGAGGCCTGTAGATGAAACGCCTTCTCAACCAAATCTGGATTGTGATTGCCACCTTTGTTGCAGCCATCGCGGTGACATGGGTCTTTTACATGCCAAACGGCGACGAACGCGGTGTCTGGCGGGCGCAATCCGGCGGCACGATCATCACGCTATCGCCGTTTACCGCCAAGATGTATTCAGAAACCAGCGTGGCCTGTCTGCATCAGCTGTCGTTCCCCGCCCATATGAAGCTTGTCGAACTGACCCAAGGCGCAACTGTGTCCGTGATTGACACCCAATTGCACCTGACAGTGGATGGCTCGCTTGACCCGATGATCCTTGATCGTATTGACGCCTTGCCTGACACCTGCGGCCCCGCCGATCCCAACGCCACCCCGCGCGCCGTGTTCGACTCCCTGTGGTCGGCCATGGATGAACATTACGCGTTTTTTGATCTGCACGGCGTCGATTGGGATGCGCGGCGCGCATTCGCGCCCGCAGTTGGCGACACGATGACGGACAGCGCTCTCCTCGCGCTGCTGTCAGACACTTTGCAGGGCCTTGATGACGGTCACGTCCAGATCGGCGCGCCCATCGGCTATGTCTCTCCTGCGCAGGGGCCTGACTGGCTGGTGGATCCTCTCAACCGCGATACCCTAACACAAATCGCACGCGACACGCTTGGCACGGACCTCACCGCCGTTGACCTAACGGGCATTGAATACGTCCTGCTGCCCGACGGGGTCGGCTATGTGTTGATCCGGCATATGGACATCGACACACCGTTTGGCACCACAAGCCAAACCGCCATGGCACTGGCGTTTGCACAGGTCACGGACGGCATGGCAGACGCCAATTCGTTCATCATCGATCTGCGCTACAATCCAGGCGGATCAGATTCAGTGTCCGTTGGCGTCGCCAGCCATTTCGTAGACACCCCGTTGGATATGTTCACCAAAACCACCCGCGACGGGTCGGGCCAATCCGCGCCGTTCACAGCCACGCTGCAGCCGTTTGACGCAACACCGATGATGCAACCCGTGATCGTGCTGACCAGCCAACTCACTGGGTCTGCCGCAGAAATCCTGACGATGGCGCTGCGCGACCTGCCACAAGTGACCACGATGGGCCAGACCACCTCTGGCGGGTTGTCCGACATTCTGGGGTTCAAACTGGCAAACGGTTGGGACCTTGGACTGTCACATCAGACCTACCGCACACTGGACGGCCAATCGTTTGAAGCCGTCGGCGTCCCGCCCGACATCGCCTTTGCGATCACCGCCGCGCCCCTGTTGGCAGGCGAAGACCCCTTGCTGCGGGCCGCCTTTGCGCAGGCACGATCCGCCAATTAGCGTATCCGGCCAGACAACCCTGACGGGAAACGTCCCGGGTGCGCTCTTCTGACCCAGCCTTATTATCACCAAACTAAAACGCTGTTGACGCCATTTTATCAACGATTACGTACCCTATTGCGCAGGCTCAACCATTGCATCTTAACCGTGTGCCACAACCTGCGAGTGCTTATCGATGCCAACAAATGTTATTGTAAACGGATCATTTGATCAAAACCCTGGCGACGCCAACTTCGGGTGGTCCGGCACCGATCTGGAAACCACGTATTCGGAAAATACCTATCAAAGTAACGGATCCAACGACAGCGTTGCAGAAATGAACGGTGGCGCGAACCAGACCACAGTGATGCAACAAACGTTCAGCGTCGCTGCAGGCCAAACCACTGATCTTGTATTTGAAGCCGCCTTGCGCTCACAAAAAACGATCGCGGGTGAGGATGGGTTTACCGTTCAAATTACCGACAACGTCGGCGCGGTCATCTTTGAGACCACGATCCTGCCCACAACTGAGACATTCCAGACGTTCACCTTCCCCGTCACGTTTCCGACGACTGGTGAATATACACTCACGTTCACCGAAATCGGCCCGAACGATTCTTACGGCGCTCTGATTGATGACATCTCCATCATGGTTTGCCTGACGAAAGACACGCTAATCGATACCCCGAACGGGCCAACATTGGTGCAAGACCTGCGCGCGGGATCAATTGTCGATACTCTCAATGGCGCGCGCCCACTGCGCTGGATTGGCTGTAAATCGCTAACGGCGGACGACCTGACCAAAAATGAAAAACTTCGTCCCGTGTTGATCCGTGCCGACGCACTTGGGCACGGCGTGCCTGCGCGTGACATGCGTGTGTCGCGCCAACACCGCATGATGGTGTCATCTATCATCGCACAGCGCATGTTCGGTGTGCGTGACGTGCTGGTCAGCGCAATTCGCCTCACCGACCTGCCCGGCATTGACGTGGACACGACCGTGCGGCCCACCACTTATTTCCACCTGTTATTTGACGAACACGAAGTCATCTGTGCGGACGGTGCGCACACCGAAAGCCTGTTTGCAGGCCCCGCCGCGATGGAAGCATTGTCGCACGACGCGCGCCTTGAAATCCTGACGCTGCTTCCAGAATTGTCGCAGGGCATAACTCCTGCCCCAGCAGTTCTCATTCCGGCGCGGCGCGAACAGATCAAATTGATCGCGCGCCACAACCGCAACGGCCGCGCCCTCCAACAGGTTTAGGGCGCACCACAGCCTGCGTGTTTATGCACCATTGGCCCCGCGTGCAGGCTGTGCGCTCAAACGGGAAACCCACATTTAGTTATTTACGAATACAGCTGCACCCACGCAGCTGCTGCGCCCCTTCAGGGACGCAACCGGCAACGAAACAGTCTTGTCACGCACACGACCCTCATCAACTCCATGACGTAGTCCCTAAGGTGGGAGCATTATGGCGCGGTGGAAAAATCATTCGAATCAGTGTCCGCCAGCGTCACCGCGAGCTGTTCTGGCGTAAACACACCGTCAAAAACCAACGTCGGGGTGCCGTCCAAGGATACAGTGGTATTTCCAGCATCCTCATCAGTAAAATAACTGATGATCAGCGATGTCTCCTCACTGAGGTCGTCGACATAAAGAACGACATTGTCCTCTTCGGGGTTAAAATCGGAAATTTGCGCACTGCCTTCATCCGAGAAGATCATGCCAAACGTATCGGCACCAGTGCCGCCAATCGCTTCATCGCCATCCGAAAAGTACAGCTGATCGTCGCCCGCGCCACCATGCAAGATTTCATCTTCACCGCGTGACCAATCCGCATCCTCATCTAAACGATCGCTCGACAAAATATCGTCGCCGTCGCCACCAAAGATCTTGTCAGTGTCACTGCCACCGGCCAAAATATCGTTGCCCGAACCGCCAGAAATGAAATCGTCGCCGGTATTGCCCTCAATATCGTCCGCGCCGCCCTCGCCAGAAATCGTATCATTTCCCGCTTGGCCCAAAACACTGTCATCCGCGTCGGTACCGACAAATGTATTATCCCCCAGTCCGAGCAGGGTCAGTTCGCGGATCGGCTCAACGTCCACGTCGTCGTCAGACGCATCATTAGAACTGCTGGTGAACAAATCGCTGAACAGATCAGACGCAAGCAAACCGGACGCCACCAGTAGCCAGTTCATTAACATTGCCATTTCATAGGTCATCATCGAAGCCTCAAAACTGCGACAGCTCATTACTGCACTATATTTTGGAGAATCATTAAACAGCAAATGTGGCGGCAATGAGCCACTGATTTGCCGATAATTTTATGAAGATAAAAGTGGCGCGGTTGACGGGACTCGAACCCGCGACCCCCGGCGTGACAGGCCGGTACTCTAACCAACTGAGCTACAACCGCGCACTTGGTTCGTAACCCCGAACCAAGGGAGCCCAAGTCCTGGGCCAACGGGTCCCAAACCTAGGGACCAAAGGGACAGCGGTGGCGCGGTTGACGGGACTCGAACCCGCGACCCCCGGCGTGACAGGCCGGTACTCTAACCAACTGAGCTACAACCGCCCACTGTCCGCTGATTTGCATCAACGTGCTTGGCTTCTAGGGACGGGTGCGCACCCCGTCAAGCCACAAGCGAAGCACAATCGCAGCTTTTCACACATCAACCCCCACAAGATGCAGTGTGTGTGTGATGTGCGCGCCCTGCGCCGCCACGATTTTACAAAAAATACTTTAATTTCAGTGCGAAATACCGCCAGCTGTCGTCGAGTCTGCAGATAAATCCCTGGGGGGATCAAATGGTATTACTTTCGCGCCGCCACGCATTGGCGGCTGGTCTTGGCGCATGCGCCGCTACAATGAGCGGCACACAAGCCTCGGCGCGGGCGTTGATTGCCCTGCCAGACGACATCATCAACACGGATGCGGCGACGATAACCGCCGTCAGCACACCGTCTCCCGTGGTTGCCATGACGTTTGATGATCGGCCACACCCCACCAACACGCCGCGCCTTCTCGATATGCTGCGCGAACGCGACATTCGCGCCACGTTCTATCTGATTGGCAACCGCGTGGTGCAATACCCTGAAATCGCGCGGCGCATCGCCGAAGAAGGCCACGAGATTGGCAATCACAGCTACACACATCCGTTTCTGGATCGCTTGAGCGCATCGACCGTCGCCAGTGAAATTGACCGCACCACGGATGCCATCTTTCAGGTCACCGGTCGCCCACCGGTCACTTTTCGCCCGCCCTACGGCGCATTTACCCGCAGCCAACGCACAGGCCTTCACGCCACGCGGGCCTTGCCGACAATTCTGTGGTCTGTCGACCCACAAGATTGGCGACGACCGGGTACCAGCGTCGTCGCCAACCGCATCCTTCAGCACACCCATTAAGGCAGCATCGTTCTAAGCCACGACATCCACCGCGGCACGATTGACGCCATGCCCCAGACCCTCGACGGGCTGACCGCGCGCGAGCTGCGATTTGTCACCATCAGCCAAATAATCGGCTGGCCATTGTGGCAATCACGCACGTTTCGGCGTGTCGTGCAGACGGGTTGACGCCCTAAACTGCATACCAGATTGCCACCCAAGCGCCCTATACAAGCGCGCTCCAACAGGTTAAGGCCGCGTCAAACAATGACGCGTGCCCATCGGGGCTGCGCCCAAACCCCAATGTAGAAAAGTGAAATCTCGTGAAACAGGCTCTTGCTGATGCCATCGAAGCGCGTGGCTACGACACGCTCACCCCCGTCCAAGAAGCATGCGGCGATCCCGCGCTGGAAGGCCGCGACCTTTTGGTCTCTGCGCAAACTGGATCGGGCAAGACGCTCGGCTTTGGTATTGCCATCGCGCCCAACCTGCTCGGAGACGCTGAACGCTTTGATCGCGCCGATGCGCCGCTAGCCTTGGTAATCGCACCGACACGCGAATTGGCCTTACAGGTTAAACGCGAACTTGAATGGCTGTACGAAAAGACTGGCGCAGTCATCGCATCGACTGTTGGCGGCATGGACATGCGCGACGAACGCCGTGCCCTTGGCCGTGGTGCGCATATCGTTGTGTCCACTCCGGGACGTTTGCGCGACCACATCATGCGCAAATCCATCGACCTGTCCAACCTGAAGGCGGTTGTGCTGGACGAAGCCGATGAAATGCTCGACCTTGGGTTTCGCGAAGACCTTGAATTCATCCTCGATGAATCGCCAAAAGACCGTCAGACGTTGCTGTTCTCTGCGACCGTGCCTGCGTCCATCGCAAAACTCGCGCAGCGCTATCAGCGCAACGCAGAACGCGTCGCCACCACCACCGGCGAAAAGCAGCACGCAGACATCGAATACCGCGCCTTCCGCGTGTCGGCGCGCGATACCGAAAACGCCATCATCAACGTGCTGCGCTATTTCGAGGCGCCAAATGCCATCGTGTTCTGCAACACCCGCGCAACCGTCAACCGCATGACCACCCGCCTGTCCAACCGTGGCTTTAGCGTTGTGGCCTTGTCGGGCGAATTGTCCCAAACCGAACGCACCCACGCGCTGCAATCCATGCGCGATGGCCGTGCGCGGGTTTGTGTGGCCACTGACGTTGCAGCCCGTGGCATCGACCTGCCCAACCTCGACCTTGTAATCCACGCTGAACTGCCGACCAACCAAGACACGCTGCTGCACCGCTCTGGCCGCACCGGTCGCGCCGGTCGCAAAGGCACATCCGCAATGATCGTGCCACCAGCTGTGCGCAAAAAAGCTGAGCGTCTGTTGGGATGGGCCAAACTAACGGCAACATGGGCCGATGCGCCCTCCGCCGACGAAGTCACCGCCAAAGACGAAGAACGCATGCTCGAAGACACCGATTGGTCCGCCGACGTCGAAGAATCGGCAACTGCGATGGTCGCGACGATGGCCGAACGCTTCGCGCCAGAACAACTCGCCGCGGCCTACCTGCGTCTTTACCGTGAAAAGCACACCGCACCAGAAGAGCTGTCTGACGTGGGCGAGCCTGCAAAGCCACGCCAAGCCTTTGGCCCAAGCGTTTGGTTCTCTCTGCCCGGTGGTCGCGACGCCGGCGCTGAACCGCGCCGCATCCTGCCGATGATCTGTAAAATGGGCAACATCACCAAGGACGACATCGGTGCGATCCGCATCCAACCGGACACGTCCTATATCGAGGTCCGTGAGGCGTCTGTAAAAACCCTCACCGCCGCGCTCGGCTCTGATATGACACTGGAAAACGGCGCTCCATTGACACGCGTTGCCAACCCGCCAAGCTTTGAGCGTGGCCCCGCCCGCAAAGAATCAAAACCACGCTATGATGGTCCAAAGTCTGGCGGCAAGCCCGATTACAAGTCTGGCGATAAGCCGGACTACAAAAACAAGGACAAGCCTGCGTATAAGGCGAAAGATAAATCCGATTTTAAACCGGCTGCGGAAAAACCTTTCGAAAAACCAGAACTCAAACCAAGCGGCAACACCACGCCTGTGGATTGGAACGATACATCCACGCCAAAGCCGAGAAAGCCCAAAGTGGGTGCCAAGCCAAAATACGACACCAAAAAGCCCTATGCAGGCAAGAACGATAAAAACAAAGCCTCTGACGACACAATCGAACCGATCAAGGCGCGCAAACCTTACGACGACAAGTCTGGCGGCAAACCCTATGCGGGCAAACCAGCTGGCAAGCCCTACGCAGGCAAAGATGCGAAAACCAACGCTGGCGGATCGCCGGCACAGGGCAAAGCGTCGAGCAAGAAAAACCGTGCCCGCCAACTGGCCGCAAAGGGTGGCACCGCCGCTCCACGCAAGTCGCGCGCGAAGTCCTAAAATCTAGCAGTGCGGCCCTGACGCCAAATCGTGTCAGGGCCGCACTTGGACGCACGCGGATCAGAATAACCCTCTATATTCCCATACTTGGTTAACCTGTCGCCACTTCCGCGCTCCCACGGAACGCGTGACCTTATCGCCCATGCGCCCCTATTCCCTGCGAATCCTGCCAAACGCCAGAGACCGAACTAGAACCGCATTATGCAGCGCTAGGCTCAAAGGCTGGCATGCACTGTACTGCAGGGTATCGTGGAGCGATGTCCCGAGAGTGGACGTTTCTGACACCCACCGCCTTAAATCGCTGGAGGATGAGAACGCTAAGCTGAAGCGCCTTTTGGCAGACACCATGTTGGACAATGTTGTGTTGAAAGATTTGCTTGAAAAAAACTTACGACACCGAACGTGCGATGGGCTGCAGCACGCAAGGCAATGCGCGATCATAATATCTCACAACGCGGAGCGTGCAGGCTGGTCGGTGTCGATCCCAAGACCGTCCGGCGCGATGAGCCGTCCCGCTGCCCGGCAGTCGAAACGCAGTTTCGGTGAGAGGGAGATAATCCAGAGGTTCGCGAAGAGATGAAGGCGATTGCCAGCAAGCGGCGTCGGTTCGGCTATCCATTGGCTGACAGGTGATTGTTAACAATCACCGAGAAGCGCCGGATCGGCGTGCTGTTGGAACGCAAAGGAATGACCATGAATCACAAGAAGCTGTATCGCCTCTATACTGAAGAAAAGCTTGGCGTCAGGCGGCGAAGGGGCCGCAAACGTGCGCGGGGATCGCGCACGTCGATGCCAGTGGCTTTGCGTCCTGGCGAGCGCCCCCTCTCGGTGATTGCTTGCAATCACCTGCCGGTCAGCGGGATCGCTGGACTTTGTGTCCGACACCTTTGGCGCATCACGCAAGTTCCGTATGTTGGCCGTGAATGACGATTGCTGTCGCGAGAACCTGTGCCCCCTCTCGGCAGATTGCTTTTCAATCGCCTGCCGGGCAACGGATGGCCGACACCAGCATCTCTGGTGCGAGGGCGGCACGCGAGCTGGATGCGCTTGTGCGCGTCTATGGAAAGCCCGCCTGTATCGTCAGTGATAACGTCCTATGCGCGGAACGATTGGTTGATTTGGCGTCAGATCATTGTCGCATCGAGGTATCTCGACACGTTTGAATCATGTCTCAGTTCGGCGTTTTGGTCAACGACAGTCTCTCCCATGTATAGGTTCAGGTGTTTTGAGACTCACACGACTTTGGCCTGAGTGATTCGAATGTACTCCATTGGTGTCTTGCCTTTCAAGGCATGATGAGGCCTGAATGTGTTGTATTTATCGACGGCTTTTCGAAGTTCAAACCGCATCGCTCCTATGCTGTCGGCAATGAGATCACGACATGCATAGAACTCTTCGCGGAAGGTGCGGTTACCGCGCTCGACACCACCGTTGTATTTTGGCCTTGCTGGCGGCAGCACAATGAGCGGGATCTCCATCTGTTCGCACGCTGTCTCAAAATCGGCCATAAACTCAGACCCGCCATCGACTTGAATTGAGATGATCTTATAGGGAGCTATTTCCACGAGTTCTTGCAAAAACCGTTTGGCAGAGCGTGCCGTGGCATTCGAATAAACTTGCGCGTGGATATGCTTGCTACACCTCTCCCAGGCTTGAAAGTGTTTGCACGTGACGCCGTTCTTCGTGGCAGTCATATGATCGATCTGCACACGCTCGCCAACCACAATATCTTTGTAATCCCTATATTTCCATCCCTTGGCATGCCCCTTGGAAAAATTACACTTGCGCTTTTGGGGCGCAGATCTTGATCGTGTGATCAGGCCTTTTTTCGTAACTCCCAAGGACCCCATCGGATATCGGGTTTTGTGTTGCCCTTGCGACGTTAGAGCCGAGCGATGATCTGTTGTGGTGATAGGGTGAGTGTTTCGAGGATATTGCCCCCGTGTTTTCTGACCGTCGAGATGACGGATCTGATGTCAGCGAAGACCTGCGCGCCCTCGAGGGTGCGGAAAGTTCCCGAGATTTTCATGCGCAACTTCATCATGCGCAGGTCCCGTTCGGCCTGATTGTTGGTGAAGGGAACTGTGAAGTCCGTAAGGAACCTTAGGACGTCATCACGGTAGTCGCGCAAGCGGACCAGAAGGTTATGGCCTGGCCGCCTGGCTTTTCGGCCTCGCGCACCAGTGCGTCTAGCCAGTGGGTCTTGTCGCTCATGGAAGGCGAGGCCCTCGGTGAGGATCGCCATGTATTTGGTGAGGATGCCGTGGTGAACCGACGTGGGGAGTTCGGTCTCGCCTCGCCCCTGAGCCGCGCACTTGAGCTGATTGGCGCTGTTGAGCAGCACGCTCATCGCGCACGCCCACGGCTCCTTTTCGATTTCTTCGATGGCCTTGAGTTCCCGTAAATGATGCGCCCCGCACAGGGCGTGCGCGTCCACCCCACTCATATGGGCGTAATAGGACTTCCAGTGGTCATGAACAATTGTCCCGCCGGTCAGGAAGGATGGAACAGCACCGCGCTTGGCGCTGATGCGATAATGCGTGAAGGCGAGATCGCTGATTGAGTGCAGCCAGTGCAGCTTACCATCAACACGAAGTCCGGTCTCATCCAGATGCCGAACGCCGCCTTCATTGAGCCGGGCCAGAATGTGTTCGACGACGCCACCGGCTACCTATGAAGGCTTTGCCCATGCGGACGCCTATGCTGGGTATAATGACGCGTACCGAACGGGACGCATCAAAGAGATGGCCTGTATCGCGCATGTGCGACGTGAGATCTTTGATCTTTATGAAAGCACAAAGCTGCCTGTAGCTGGCGAAGCTGTGCTGCGGATTAAAAAGCTCTATGATGTTGAGACACAAGCGCGGTTCCTGCCAGCATCTGAACGCGTGGCCCTGCGTCAGGAATACGCCAAACCGATCTTTGACGACCTAGAGGTCTGGCTTAAAGAGCAACTGGGTAAAATCTCCAGCAAGACGCCGCTGGCCAAGGCGATCAAATATGCGCTTGCCCGCCTGCCCAAGGCACGTCCCTATCTCGATCACGGCTTTCTTGAGTTGGACAACAACACAGCTGAGAACGCAGTGCACCCTGTGGCCGTTGGCCGTAAAAACTATCTCTTCATGGGATCAGAAGCAGGCGGTAAATCTGCCGCCATCGCCTATACCCTCATTGAGACAGCCAAGATGAACAAGGTAAATCCCGAAGCCTGGCTTGCTTGGGTGCTGGAACGCATCCAGGACCATCCAGCAAACCGTATAAACGATCTCATGCCGTGGGCCTATCAGGACATGATCAACGCTAAAACCGCCGAGGCCGAGGCAAAAGACGCTGCTTGATCAAGGCCGTGCTGATAATTATGTCTCCGCGGCCCCTAGCTCATCATAAAATCCAAACCCATTACGCCGGCCAAATAACAGCTTCGCACAAGAAGCCCAGATCAAACCGGGCCCAAACAAGGGGGTTCCCTTGGTGTTTACCTTACACCTTCATTGAGCGATCAACCGACTTGGACATGTCGTCCTGCTTTGACCCGTTGTGCGTCTAGGCGGGTTTGGCTTTTTCCAAATACGCGTCCATCGCAGGACGGTAGGCTTCCAATTCGCTAGAAACCACTTCGAATTCCTTAAGGCGCATCTCGTAGTCAGTCACGATCTGTGGCCATTCGACTGGAAGATTGACGGCATCCTGAAACGCCCTGATCCAAGCAAAAGTTACTGTAAATCCGCAATCACATAGCCACAGCTTGTTCGTGTCCATGGGATTTTTTTCCAATAACAATGCGAGGGATGACAGGTGTTTGGAGATTGTAAGCCCTCCTATCTGCACCGCGTCTGCATCACGGGTAAGGTACGCGACTTGCGGATAGATTGCCCGCACCGCGGGTTCCAAACGCGTATCGTGTGACCGACTGAATTCGCGTGCTTTTGCGCGTAATTTCACAGTGTTTGGCAGCATTGGCATATCAAGGAATGTTTCTTCCAGATATTCAGCAATTGCTTCGGAATCAGACAACATGAACCCGTCGTGGATCATTGCAGGCAGATTGCCAGACGGAACGATTGCACGGTATTCATCTGACCCGTATCCGCCCGGTGGGGGTAGTTGTTCAAACGGGATGGATTTATAACGCAACATGATGCGCAATTTTGCGCAATAGACCGCAACAGGAACCGAATAAATTGTCAGCATGTAGAACCTCCGAGTAGCAGAAATGCAAAGGGCCAGCCGCGTTGGACTGGCCCAAATGCCTTAGTCGTCAGGATTGGATTATTCGGCGTTCAAACCCCACTGCTCGCCAAGATCGTCAAAGAAACCTTGTTCCTGCTTGAGGCCGATCCATGTGTTTACATAATTAATCCAAACCTGATCTGCTTGCGGTAACAACATCGCAACCGGTGTTGGCGAACGCCCAGCATCGACTGGAATAATAATCAGATTTTCATATTGCTCAACAAGCGTAGCAGCTTCGATGTTTGATGTGATGCTAGCATCCGCACGGCCTGACAGAACTTCTTGAAAATCGCGAGCCGGCGCTTCTACGATGCGGTGTGTTGCTTCGGGGAAGTACTGTTTGACTTGTCCTTCTTGGGTGGTGCCAAGCGTTGCAGCCACGGACACGCCTTCAACGTTCAAATCATCCCAGCTGGTAAAACGATCGGCGTTCTCTCGCAATGTAAGTGGCACAGTCATGAGCGAAAAATAGCTGTCGGAATAACCGGCTGCCTTGGCACGGGCTGGCGATACCGACGCCGATCCTGTTATGTGATATTGACCAGACGTCACACCAGCGACCAGAGTTTTCCAGTCTGTCGGTACGAATTCGATTTCGACACCCAAATCATTGGCTAGCGCGGTCATGACATCGATATCGTAGCCAACATATGAATTTGTTGCGATGTCGCGCATCGTCATCGGGTTCCAGTCGCCCGTTGTGCCTACTTTAAGAACGCCTCCAGATAGGATTTCGTCCAAGGCAGATTGTGCAGATGCCTGTACGGCACCTGTCGCGAGGAGGGCCGCAGCAGCGACTATTTTGAAGAATTTCATTGGTTTCCCTTTCAAAGTACTATGTTGAACTTAGGACGGTAGCGCTAATAGGAAATGCAGATGGCGTGACATAATAATAAAAATCTGCAACATGTCGTTGTTTTGTAAGACCAATAGGAGCGCGGCTGCCATGACCATTATATCAATGCGCGACGTATCAAAGTTCTTTGGGGACTTCCAAGCACTCAAGGACGTTTCTCTAGATGTGGCCCTAGGTGAGCGCGTTGTCATCTGTGGTCCCTCGGGATCAGGCAAGTCTACTTTGATCCGCTGTATCAATGGCCTAGAGGCACATGAAGTTGGCGACATTGTGGTCGATGGCACGACCCTAACAGCTGACCCTGCTAACCTTGAAAAAGTCCGTAGCAATGTTGGCATGGTTTTCCAGCAGTTCAATCTTTTTCCGCACCTGACAGTCTTGGACAACCTGTGTCTGGGACCCCGCCGTGTTCTTGGACTGACGCAGATCCAAGCACGTGAACGGGCCATGACTTACCTTGAAAGGGTGCAGATCTCTGAACAGGCTGATAAATTTCCGCGCCAGCTCTCCGGTGGTCAACAACAACGTGTTGCGATTGCCAGGTCGCTCTGTATGGAGCCACGGATATTGTTGTTCGATGAACCAACATCGGCATTGGATCCTGAAATGATCGCAGAGGTCCTTGACGTGATGACCGAACTGGCGTCGAGCGGTATGACCATGATTGTCGTCACACACGAGATGGGTTTCGCCCGCCGTGTCGCTGATCGGATGGTGTTTATGGACAAAGGCGAGATCGTCGAAGTTGGCGCACCGCAAGACGTATTCAACGCGCCTAAATCTAAGCGTTTTGAGAAATTCATCAAACAAATCTTGAACCATTAGGTGAATGACCATGAAGAAATGTTTGATCCTTACCTCAATCTTGCTTCTACTCTCAGGCTGTTCCGGCAATTGGGGCTGGTATGTGGTCGACCCGACAACATCGTCGGGCTGGACTAATCTAAAATTTATGGCTTTTGGCGCCTACTACACGATCTTGATTTCGGTTACGGCGATCTTGATTTCAGTCGTTGTGGGCCTTCTCGTTGCCCTTCCAGGCCTATCGGAAAAACGCGGCTGGCGTATGTTTAACCGAACTTATGTCGAAATAGTGCGCTCAGTGCCAATACTCGTGTTGATCCTTTGGGTTTACTACGGTCTCCCTACAGTTTCGGGCATCACACTTAGCGTGTTTTGGGCTGGTGTTTTAGCTTTGGCCCTCAGCGACAGTGCCTTTCAAGCTGAGATCTTTCGCGCAGGCATCCAGTCCATCGGACGCGGCCAATACGAGGCGGCGCAGTCTGTCTCCCTGAATTACCGCGACACGATGCGGTATATTATCTTACCTCAAGCGATCCGGCGTATCCTGCCTGCGTTGGGTAACCAGCTCGTGTATATGCTGAAGATGTCGTCGCTGGTCTCCGTGATCGGACTGCAAGAATTGACACGCAAGGCCAACGAGTTGGTTGTATCAGAATACCGGCCCCTCGAAATCTATACCATTTTGGTTCTGGAATATCTTGTCCTAATCCTCATTGTTTCTGCTGGCGTGCGCTGGTTCGAGCGACGCCTGAAAGCTAGTGATACCTGATGCAAACTGAAGATCTGACAAAGGGTGCGATGGCGACCCATTTCCGTACTCTTGCAATCCCCGCTGCATTAGGAATGCTGTTTGCGACGTTATATAACGTCGTCGACGTTTATTGGGCAGGGCGACTTTCGACAGACGCGCAAGCTGGCCTTGCAATCGGATACCAAGCTTTCTTTGTCTTGATGGCCATTGGCTTTGGCCTCAGTTCCGCACTCAGTGCGTTGGTCTCAAATGCCAAAGGCAGCGGTGACAATTCCCAGACCCAACGCCTTGCCGCTCAGGGTCTATCTTTTGGCATAATCGCGACTTTTGTGTCAATGGTCATCGGTTGGTTCATCGGACCATTGCTGATCAACCTTGTTTCTGAACCGGGTGCATACCGAGATGCAGCTTTAGGTTACTTCAAGTTTCTGATCCTTGCCTTACCCGGTTTTTTTCTCGCTTACGGCGGCAACGGTATTTTGCAAGCACATGGTGATAGCCGCACAATGCAGCGGGCCATGATGGTGGCATTTCTTGCCAACATCGGGCTGAACCCGCTTTTGATGTTTGGGATCGACGGCATTTGGAACGGTATCGGGTTCAACGGCATCGCTGTCGCCACGATCATCAGCCAGACAGGCGTCATGATCTTTATCATCACACGCATTCTGAAACTTGAGATGATGCGTTCAGTTAACCTCGCCGCATTCTGGCCAGACCGCGCCAGCTTTATGCAGATCATTGGGCAACTGATCCCCGCTAGTTCAGCGATGATGGTTATGTTTGTGTCAGGCTTTGTAGTGCAATTCGCGCTCAAGGAATTTGGTGGGCACGCGGTTGCAGCATACGGTATCGCGCTGCGGATCGAGCAAATTCTGCTGCTTCCAGTTCTTGGAATGACAGGTGCCTTGCTGCCGATCGCAGGACAGAATTTTGGCGCTCAAGACTTCGATCGCGTTCGCGCGGCAGTGCTGTTCTGTTGGAAAACTGGGTTCGCGATGACCCTGATTGCGACCCCAATCCTCCTATTTGGTGGCGGAAAGGCGATGTCGCTGTTTTCGGACGATCCAGAAGTCATCCGCGTTGGTTTCAGTTATTTGCGGGTCGACGCATTTTTGTTCCCTATTTATATGATGCTGTTTTCGATCAACTCGCTCCTTCAGGCGCTTAAGAAACCTATCTGGACGCTTTGGATCAGCATCTACCGACAAGGCTTCGGTGTCGCGTTCTTCGTGTGGATGTTCATCAGCGTGCTGGATTTCAGCGTCTGGGGTGTCTGGTTGGGGATCGCAACTGCCGTTACAAGCGGTTGGGTCCTTTCGCTTGTTGTGGCGCAGCGCGTGGCTCGATCAACCATGGGCGGCCTGTTGAAGTCAGCTTCAGGGCCGCCTTTTACACTTGCGGCGGTGCTGTCAGACAAATGAGAACCAGTCTCAGTTTTCCAGCCACCTCAATCCCTTAGGCTGCGCTGAGGCCGCGCCATCCGGTAAGAGCGGCGGCACGGTTCAGCTTAAAATT
Source organism: Octadecabacter arcticus 238 (assembly GCF_000155735.2). GTDB lineage: Bacteria > Pseudomonadota > Alphaproteobacteria > Rhodobacterales > Rhodobacteraceae > Octadecabacter > Octadecabacter arcticus. Next base: position 1,165,990 of record NC_020908.1, on the reverse strand, counting down.
TGATCGGTTGTAAAGATGGCGCTCCGCGTTGAAATGGGTGTGGACTGAGGCGCAGTCGGCGGTGAACTTCTGCAAACTTCGCATCCGCCTGAAGCGCGGCATAGCCCGTTCTCTTCGCCTAAACGGTTGGTGTGAATTTTCCACCCTGCCATCAAGCCAACGCCCGGTCTCTTGCCGATCAGCGTTGCAGATTTCCTTCATCGCCGCGCTGTACAAACGGAGCTTGTCGGTGACGAAGATATCTGCGCGACCATGGCGTTTCATGGTTTTCCTCGGGAATTTTTAGGCTGCCTTGCGATCACGGCGCTTTGTGACGAAGATTTCCAGGACTTCCCCGTCGAGATCCACTGCCCCCAAAGGTAGTGCGGCTAGCCGTTAATCTTCACGAACACCTCGTCCATGTGCCATTGCCAAATCGAATATCCGCGCATCTAGCTGACCCTTTGCTCGCGGATCCCAGCGGCAAACTGCAGGCCAAATCTGTTCCACCAAAATCGAACTTTCTCGTGGCTGATCTCGATGCCACACTCGTGCAAAATATCCTCGACATTCCGAAGCGAAAGCGGAAACCGAACATACATAATCACGGCCAGACGGATGATCTCCGGGCTCGTCTTGAAGTAGCGAAAAGGGCTGCGTTTTGTCATCCACAGAGGCTAAGTGCTCACCCTGCCCGCCTCAACCGATTTTGCTGTAGCAGTGCCCCTCAAACCCTTATCGCTGCGCATACAGCCGTGCATATGGCCCCCGCAGATCGCGTCAGTGCGCCTAAAGAAACACGAGGCGTTGCCAGCCGTGGGGTTGAACTCTTTGCATTCAGGGTCACCCTCCTGATTAGGATTTAAAAGGGACTGCAATATGTCTGACGGAACAATTACCCGCAGTGCGGGGCTCGCCGCAATGCAGGCCTTCATACCTGTCATGGGGAAGCGGTACGAAATCGGGCGCAATTACGATCATGGTCCGGGCCAGCATTCTGCGGTATCTGTCCTGTCGCCCTACATTCGTCGCCGGTTATTGACCGAGGCTGAAGTTGTCGCTGCGGCACTTGCCACCCACGGGCCCAACGATGCGCGCGTATTCATCGAAGAAGTGATTTGGCGGGGATATTTCAAAGGCTGGCTTGAACGGCGGCCACAGGTTTGGGATAGCTATGTCCTTGGGCTGAATGCAAAACTCGTGTCATTGAACTGCGACCGACGACTGCGCCGCGATCTTGAGCTCGCCGAAACGGGGCAAACCGGAATGGACTATTTTGACACGTGGGCACAGGAACTGGTCGATACCGGTTATCTGCACAATCACGCCCGTATGTGGTTCGCGTCGATCTGGATTTTCACCCTTGGTTTGCCATGGCGTTTGGGGGCGGATTTTTTCTATCGCCACTTATTAGACGGTGACGCGGCGGCGAACACGCTAAATTGGCGGTGGGCGGCGGGGCTGCACACGCGCGGCAAACCCTATCCTGCACGCGCCCAGAATATTGCCGCGTTTACGGGCGGGCGGTTTAACCCGCGCGACCGTGATCTGGCCGAAGTCACGCAGGGGTTAGACGCCACCGAACCTGATGGGTTGCCAATCGTTTTGCCCCTGCGCGATATGCACGCCCCCGCGCCAGATGTTGCGACCGCGTTGTTGATCACAGACGAGGATTGCCGGATCGAGGACTTTGATTTGTCCGGCCTTAATGTCTGCGTCACGGCGACTTTGTCGTGTACTCACCTACGGTCGCCGCGCGCTGTGGGCGCGATGGTCGGTACATTTGAACGTGCCGCACTGGCCGACGCCGCCGCACGCCTTGACGTTAGCCCAACACAATTAAAGGCAGATGACCCGCAGGAGTTGGCAAACTGGGCCTTTTCCTGCGGCGTCAAACAAATTTTCACACCTTACGTCACACGCGGGCCACTGCGCGATTGGCTGACGCTTGCTGAACCTATCCTCGCGCAACACGGCATCACATTATGCGAACAGCGTCGTAAATGGGATGACGCGATCTGGCCGCACGCCACGGCGGGCTTTTTCAAAGTCAGAAAAAAAATCCCGCGTATCTTGGGAGAAACGGGACTGGCATGACGAATATTATTATCATTGGTGCGGGCATCTCAGGCTTGGCCTGTGCGCGCCTCTTGGCTGATGCGGGCCTGGACGTGATCGGTGTCGCCACGCGGCGTGCCCGTGCGAAAGGGGCAGTTTCACAACGTACTTCGCCGCCTATGTGACTATAATCATGCCGCCCCGTGGATCAATAATGCAGGAGAGTTTTGGAGCGTGGGAAGCCCCGGCATGTCGGCATGTCCCAAAGAAATGGCAGCAGGATTTGACGTGCAGCTCGGAACACCGGTTAGCGCAGTGGTGCCAAACGGGTCGGACTGCTGTGTGCAGTACGATGATGGCCAATTGGACGCGCGTCATGTCGTAAAAATGTGCCCGAACCGCAGGTGTCTGGCAATTTAGGCGCACAGCATCCGTTGGTTGCGCAAATTGCAGACGTTGAAATGTCGCCAGGTCTTACGTTAATGGCCGCCGTGTCGGGGGATGCGCCAACTGTGCGTCATGGCGAACCAAAAGACCCGCTGGCAGTGATCACACGCGATAGCAGTAAGCCTGACAGGTCCCAAAGGACGATCGGCGCATACATCAGCGGCAGATTGACGCGATCAACGTCCATGTAGCGATCTCCGGCGTATCTATAACAAAGGAAAAAAATTATGTATTTGTGCGACTATACAAAGACCCTGCTGCTGGTCGAGGATGATGATGCGCTTCGGTCGCGTCTAGGTACCGCGATGCAAAAAAGAGGGTTTAACATCACGTCTGCGTCAAGCGTCGCTGAGGGTCTGCGTGCAGTTCGCGCGAATGCACCAGACTATGCAGTCATTGACCTTAGGTTGCAGGATGGAAGCGGGTTGGACGTCGTTGAGGCGCTAGAACAACAACGCCCTGATGCGCGCGCAATCATTCTGACGGGATACGGCAATATCCCGACTGCCGTTGCGGCAACGCGTCTTGGGGCCATCGACTATATTACTAAACCCGCCACAGCCGACGAGATTGTCGATACGCTCATGGCCCCAAAAGGCACGCGGCCACCGGCACCAGATGCGCCCATTTCACCCGATGATGCACGGTTTGAACACATCGAACAGGTCTTTCACGAGACGGGCAAAAACGTTTCGGAAACCGCGCGACTTTTACAGATGCACCGTCGAACATTGCAGCGCATTTTGCGCCGTCATCAGGTCGTCAAAGATGCAGCATAACGACAATGATGTGATCGAAATCCGGAGCAATCCAGAGAATAGCAGTCCAGACCAAGCGTTTAAAAATGGGCCGACCATCTACTTTGACGGGTCGTGTGCACTGTGTTCGATTGAAATAGATCATTACGCGTCTCGTGTGGGTGGCGACAAATTGGGCTTTATCGATGTATCCCGCAACGATGCCCGACTTGGCGCTGATCTTACGTCTGATACAGCAATGCGGCGGTTCCATGTTCGCCGATCAGATGGCTCACTCGTCTCGGGCGCACGGGCGTTTGTAGAGGTCTGGGATACGCTACCGGGCTGGCAGTGGGCCGCCCGTGCGGCCAGGGTCCGCGGCGTATTGCCGGTGCTTGAGGTCGGGTATCGCGCATTTCTGCCGATCCGTCCGTTCATATCAAAGGCTGTGGGACGCTTGAGTGCGCGAAACGTCCCGAAGTAAGCATATGGGGAAGTCCGTTAATTTGGCTGTTGTCTCATTTCGATTCAGGTCAAGCCTACGAATGCTGGATCAAAGCGACGGCACATATATCGCCCAAGTAGTGATCTGCCGACATAGATCCTTAGTAGCGTTCGCCGTCTCGGCGGCGCCCCGAACCTCGCATAAACAAGGGCGGTTTTGTGCTGGCCGCAGCGCATATCGCGACGGTAGGCGATGCGTGCATCGCCGAGATGGGCCGAAGCCAGTATACTGTACCTCGTTTGCCCAAGGAGAGCGGCATCCACAGACACACCATGTCATTCATCCGCAGCCCAGCATTTTGTTGGCTGAAACGTCGGTCTATGGTGCGGTTTCAACGGGTCACTGCATTTGCTCTAGGGTCGGCGTGCCGCACAAAACGACCTGACAAGCCCCCACAGCGTACATCGTGTTCGCGTTATCCATCGCCTTCTTCTGCCCCCCCAACCTTGGCCGCTATTTATAAATCGAGACGAAGCGCAGCAAGGAGTTGTTGGCGCGATTATGGGAGAATAGGTCGGAAAGGTGTGTGCCAAATCCAGTTATTTGGCTGAGATTAGATGGGAAGGTTATTCTCAGGGAAACTCGGGCAACCGCCACTTCGACCAAGTGAAAGAAACACGCGCATGAAGAAGCTCGGCCTTGATGCCACGGATATTCGTATCCTCAGCGCTGTCCAGCAGCACGGGCAACTTAGTAAGGCAAGGTTGGCCGAGCTCGTGAACCTGTCGCCCACCCCGTGCTGGGCACGTTTGGACCGGCTGAAGACTGCGGGCTATATCCGTGGCTATCACGCTGAGTTAGCTTTGGAACGCATCGTTGATTTCACGCAGGTTGTGGTGACTGTCTCTCTCGGCTCGCACCGCAAAGCAGAATTTGATCGCTTTGAAGGCTACATCCGAAATCTTGACGAGGTGACGGATTGCATCGCGACCGGTGGCGGCGTGGACTACGTGATGAAAACGGCTACGCCAAGCCTTGCCGCCTTTCAGGCGCTCATCGATGAGATGCTTTCGTCCGATCTCGCGATTGATCGCTACATGATATACATTGCGACTCGTCAGGTCAAAACCAGCCAGCCCAATCTGACTAAACTGATCACAAAGAGCCAGAAATAGCCCTCAAAGACTGAACGGGCTAATCGAGGCCCCATAATCGGTCTGATCGGCCTAAATGGCGCACGTTATCAGACCAAGAATTTTTCGTAATTCAAGCTAAATCATAGCAGGTTTCAACACTTCACTGGCCGGTCAGGCCACCTGCTATGAGGGCGTAAATATGACACAAGCAAATGACTTTGGCTTCGGCACACAAATCCGCAAATCACCCTACTTCGATGCAACGGTTCGCTGGGGCGCCAAGGGTTTTTCTGTTTATAATCATATGTATATTCCGCGTGACTTTGGTGATCCTGAGCAGAATTTCTGGAACCTTGTGGACAAGGCGATCCTGTGTGATGTGGCCGTCGAACGCCAGGTTGAAATCACCGGGCCGGATGCCGCAAAATTCGTGCAGATCCTGACGCCGCGTGATCTGTCGAAGATGGCCGTGGGCCAGTGCAAATACATACTGATTACAAATGCGGATGGTGGCCTTCTGAATGATCCGATCCTGCTGCGTCTTGCGGAAAACCATTTCTGGATTTCGCTGGCAGACAGCGACATCCTGCTTTGGGCGCAAGGCGTTGCTGTGCATTCGGGTATGGATGTGCAGATTGTCGAACCTGATGTCTCACCGCTCCAGCTTCAGGGGCCAAACTCGGGCCTGATCATGCAAGAGCTTTTTGGCGAGAGCATCATGGACCTTAAATACTACTGGCTCCGCGAAGTCGAGTTGGATGGCATCCCGCTCGTCGTGTCGCGCACCGGCTGGTCGAGCGAGCTCGGCTACGAACTTTACCTGCGCGATGGCTCAAGAGGCGATCTACTTTGGGAGCGGATCATGGCGGCAGGCATGGAATATGGTCTCAAACCCGGTCACACCTCCTCCATTCGCCGGATTGAAGGCGGCATGCTGTCGTATCATGCAGATGCGGACATTCATACAAATCCTTACGAGTTGGGCTTTGACCGCCTTGTGAACCTCGACATGGACGCGGATTTCATCGGCAAGGCTGCACTGCGCCGCATCAAGGACGAAGGCCCCAAGCGCAAGCAAGTTGGTCTGGTGATTGATTGTGAGCCGCTCACAGGCCCGAACACCATGTTCTGGACGATTAACCAAGGCGGCGCAGATATTGGCAAGGTGACATCGGCGGTCTATTCGCCCCGCCTTGAGAAAAACATAGCCCTGGCGATGGTTGCGGCAGATGCGGCGGTGATAGGGGCCGAAGTGGAAGTTGTGACAAAGTCCGGTCCGACTAAGGCTACTGTTGTCGAGCGTCCGTTCTACGACCCAAAGAAGCAGATTGCGGCAGCGTAGGCTACCTAGATCACAAGCAGCGCGTATGCTCCCCGGGGTGCATGCGCTGCAGCATTCCACATCATCATAAGAGATTTCAGTTATGTCAGATCTTTCCATCGAACTGCATTGGCAGCGCGCCGAGCCCGTGTTTGCAACAGGCACATATTCAAACGCACATACCGTGCAGATGAATAGATTATATGATATTATCGTGGATTCCGCCCCCGATTGGGGTGGCGATCCGGCAAATACAAACCCCGAACAGGCGCTGGCCTCAGCGCTCTCTAGCTGCCACATGATGACCTTTCTCGCGCTGGCGGCGAAAGCGGCCTGGCGGGTGGCAAGCTATCACGACTATGCCGAGGCACATCTTGGTAAAAACCCCAAAGGGCAAATGTCGGTCACGCGGATTGACCTTCATCCCGTGGTGCGTTTCGACACGGGCTTTGCCGTAACCGATGCGCAAATGGACGAGATGCAAGAGCGCGCGCACCGCTATTGCTTTATTGCAAACACCCTTGTGGACAGTGTTGAGATCAACATCCGCTAAGCTTGATTTAAGGAGCCGCCCTTTGGCGTCGAGCGATATTCTACTGCGTGATCTGAGCGATGACGGCATTCTGCGCCTGACGCTCAATGATATGAAACGGCGCAACGCGCTCTCGGAAGCGATGTTGAGCGCGCTTGGCACAACCTTCTCTGAGGCGGGGCGTGATCCTGCTGTGCGGGTGATTATCCTTGCCGCGAACGGTCCGGCGTTTTGCGCGGGCCACGACCTAAAAGAGATGACAGCGGGGCGCCGCGGGCCGGATGGTGGTGAGGCATATTTCGCTAAGGTTATGTCCATGTGCTCAGGCGTGATGCAGGGCATCCTCAACTGCCCCAAGCCCGTGATTGCCGAAGTCACAGGCATCGCCACGGCGGCGGGTTGCCAACTGGTGGCCACCTGCGATCTGGCCATCGCAGCAGACACGGCGCAGTTCAGCACGCCAGGGGTTCATATTGGCCTTTTTTGCTCTACACCTATGGTCGCCCTGTCGCGCAATGTAGCCAACAAACATGCGATGGAAATGCTCCTGACCGGCGACATGACCCCAGCCGCCCGCGCCGCCGAGATCGGGTTGATCCACCGCGTTACGTCCGAAGACACGCTACAACACGCAACAACCGAAATGGCCCGCAAGATCGCCTCCAAATCAAGCATGACGCTAACCACAGGCAAGCGCGCCTTTTATGCGCAGCGCGAAATGCCGATTGCCGAAGCCTATGATTACGCTTCTCAGGTGATGGTCGACAACATGCTGGCGCATGATGCGCAGGAAGGGATCGGCGCTTTCATCGAAAAGCGCGCGCCCCAATGGCAGGACGCCTGAGATATGACTTCAAACCCTTACAACACCGATCTGGATCGCAACCCGGCAAACCACCAGCCGCTGACACCGCTCACCTTTCTGGAGCGCGCGGCCGCGGTTTTCCCGGATCATACGGCGATCATTCATGGCAAGCTGCGCCGCAACTACGCCACGTTTTATGCGCGCTCAAGGCAACTTGCCTCTGCCCTTACGCAGCGCGGTATCGGGCGGGGCGACACTGTGGCGGCCATGCTGCCCAACACGCCAGCCATGCTGGAATGTCACTATGGTGTGCCAATGTGCGGGGGCGTTCTCCATTCGATCAATACGCGGCTTGATGCGGCGATCATTGCTTTCCAGCTCGATCATGCAATGTCAAAGATCATCATCGTGGATGCCGAGTTCATGCCACTGATGCAAGAGGCGTTGGCGCTGGCCGAGGTCAGCCCGCTGGTGATACAGGTTGATGATCCTGAATATGAAGGTGCAAAGGCGGCGTTTGATGGGGGAGGCTATGAATCCTTCCTTGCAGATGGTGATCCGGCCTTCGCTTGGCTCATGCCCGCAGACGAATGGGACGCGATCTCGATCAACTACACGTCCGGCACAACGGGCGACCCAAAGGGCGTCGTCTCGCACCACCGGGGCGCATATCTTTTGGCACAAGGCAACGCGATCACCACGTCGATGCGCAAACACGCAGTCTATCTCTGGACGCTGCCGATGTTTCACTGCAACGGTTGGTGCTTCCCGTGGACACTCTCTGCCATCATTGGCACACACGTTTGCCTGCGCCAAGTACGCGCCGAGCCGATCTGGAACGCATTGGCCGATGATAATGTGACACACCTGTGCGGCGCGCCAATTGTGATGTCGCTGCTGATCGCTGCGCCCGTAGATGCGCGGCGGACACTTGATCATACAGTGCAATTCTTCACCGCCGCCGCTCCGCCTCCTGAAAAGCTGCTGGCGGATATGAAAACGGCTGGCTTCGACGTAACCCACCTTTACGGGCTGACCGAAACCTACGGTCCAGCCGTTGTGAATGACTGGCATGAAAGCTGGTCGTCCCTGCCCAACGATGAACAGGCGCGTCTCAAGTCGCGTCAGGGCGTGCGCTACCTCCCCCTCGAAGGGCTTGACGTGCTTGACCCTGAAACACTGCACGCTGTTCCGCGCGATGGTGTAACAATGGGCGAAGTGATGTTTCGCGGTAATGTCGTGATGAAGGGGTATTTCCGTAATCCCGTGGCCACTAAAAAGGCCTTTGAGGGCGGGTGGTTCCATTCAGGCGATCTGGGAGTGGTACATCCCGATGGCTATATCCAGCTCAAGGACCGCTCGAAGGACATTATCATTTCGGGTGGCGAGAACATTTCCTCTATCGAGATAGAAGAGGTGCTCTATAGTTACCCCTCCATAGAAATTGCAGCGGTTGTCGCCATGCCCCATGAAAAATGGGGCGAAACGCCTTGCGCCTTTATCGAAGCCACGCTGGGCCAAGAGATCGATACAGACGCGCTGCGCGTTTGGTGCCGTGACAGGCTCGCTGCCTACAAAGTTCCAGGAAGATTTGTGGTAACGAGTGTCCCCAGAACCTCAACTGGTAAGATCCAGAAATTCGTCCTGCGTGAGCGCGCGAAAAACCTGGTTGAACAAACCTGAGCCAGCATCCAAAAATTACCGCCAAACCTTTCTGAGTTGCCGCGGAAGTTCCAAAGGCGAATATCGCATCGTCACTGCAAATAAGGTCTAAAGGCTTATCCCTTTTAGTCCGGTTGCCGCACATGTTGACGTGGCGCAGAACCTCGCCCTTGTGGCTTGAGAGGCGGATCGGATCATCACGATATGTCGCTGGCCCGAGACCAACACCGATCCCCAGCAGCGTGTCGAAGCCGCTTCGCATGTGTCGCCGTCGGTTCCAGCGGAACACGAATTCGTCGAGATAGCGTTGTAGATGGCACTTTCTGAGGCCGTGGAAGACGCCTTTTGCCCACGTTTTTAGGTTGGAGAACACGCGGTGGACCCAGTGGAGTATGTCGTGTGCCTTTTTGCCGCTGACGACCTTTGCCTCATGCGTGTTTGCAGGAGGATTTTCGTAACCGAGCCAGCCATCCGTGATGATGTGAGCGCCAGGCTCTACAGCCTGACCAATGAACCCGTGCAGCGTCTTTGACGCGCCGTCGGGAATGTGTTTCATCCTGATACGGCGCGGATGTCCGTCACTTGATAACTCGACGGCACAGACGACAAACATCTCTCCAACCGGGCTGCGCCCACCCTTTGGCCGGTCCTCGGGATCATGCCGGGACCGGAACGGCATCTCTGTTTCATCGATTTCGACAAGGTCTTTTAGGGGGTTGCGGTCAGGGTTGACCATCGACCGCCGCAGCTTTTGCAAGAGGAGGTCGCCGAGAAGCGCCATCGGTCCGAGCGACGATGGCGACCCGTCTTGTAGCTGCCAAGGCCAAGTTGCGCCTGAAGTTGCAGCGCTGACATGCCGTTGGAATGGCTGGTGATGATGTGCGCGGCAAGAAACCAAATTCGCAACGGCAAATGGCTGCTGTGCATTACCGTGCCAGCCGTCACGGATGTCTGCCGTGCGCAACCGGCACATTCCCAAGTCGCGCGATTTCGCTTTAACGGCCAGCCCTTGCAGGTGCCACAGGACGGACACACGAAGCCCTCAGGCCAACGATGTTCCGCCAGATAATGCGAACAGGCTTCCTCATCACAAAACCTGGCGTCGAACGCCGGGCGGGACATGGGTTTGTCGTTTTTCCACCTGGCTGGCCTAGGTAGAACAATTCCAGAACATTATAGATTGGCAAGCCGCGTCGCACTACATCAAGTGTCGCCGGAGCAAAGGGTATAAGCCTTTAAGGTCTGCTTGAGCGGCAGTCTCAACTGATCGACGCAACACACTCCGCAAACTTCTCCGCGGGGGGGGGATATTGCAAGGTTTTGCGAGGACGTTCGTTGAGTTGCCTTGCGATTGCGCTGAGTTTCGCCTGAGAAAGGCTGGATCAGTCGGTTCCTTTTGACAAATACTGCCTCAAAAGCCGGTTGGTGTTTTCGTTCGATCCGCGTTGCCATGCATTGCCCGGCAGGCGATTGCGTAGCAATCTTCCGAGAGGGCGACTGCGGGTCGCAGAAGTAGACGTTAACATTGGTTGCCATTGTGAAGCGCGGAGGGTCTGCCAGCTCTCTACCGCGATCCCAGGTCAGAGATTTATCGCTCACGGGGAAAGTCTGGGCCTGGCACTGGTAAAACGCAGCGCTGCTCATTCCATGGCTGTGGCACAGTTCAGATACAGGCACACCATTCTCAGCTTCTTTCAAAACCGCGACAATCTGGGCCTCTGAATAACGTGATTTCTTCATCGTAAATCTCCTTAGCTTATCCTGCCGAGAAAATTCTAGCTTTCAGCACGACCATTTTTCGGGAGGATTACCCACCCACTGCCCGGCAGTGCATGTTTACATGCACGAGAGGGGGCTCTGGCCTGCAAAGAACCTCTCGGGACATTGCTGCGCAATGCCCTGCCGGTCAGTGGATCGCCGCGATATCGGCGACAAATGATCCACTGGATCAATTGCCAACGCCTCCACTTTAGCACTTACCTCTCCTCACGCAGCAGCCGGACTTATTTGCTAAGGCGGGTGTTCTCCTTCTCAACGTCCTCATGCGGCCATCGCCATCTTCACTTGGACCAATGGCGCTCAAATGACGATCATCAAATCATCATGCTCCCTCTCGGGACATTGCTGCGCAATACCCTGCCGGGCGCCGGATGTTGTTGAACCCACTTGTTTAGCGTCGAAAGGCCAACGCCCAAATCTGATGATACCTGCGTCGCCCCTCTCAACGATACTGCGTATCGACTGTCGGGCAAGGGTTAAGCCGCTGCTGATCGCTATGCGCACCGCCTCACGCCGAAACTCGTCTGTGTATCTCGTTGCCATTCCATATCTCCTTCATAGCAAACGTTGCTCGAAAGAGACCGGAACTAAACCGTGACAAAACCAGCTTCGTGTTGATGCGGACAGGTACCTACCCATCGACGCCGACGGATTCTTTGCATTGCTGGCAGAGCGTTTGGCGCGTTTGGGGCAAACCCCCAATTTGTGGGCGTTCTTGACGGCAAAACAGGGGTGCTACACATTTTTACGGCCCGCCAAACTGGTCGCGTGCCCTCCAAGGGCTACTTCCTTCTACACGCCAGATGGAAAGATCAAAAACATGCCAGATAAAGTCAACCGCCCCGGTAACCGCCTCATGGACCGGCCCGAGTACAAATCAAAACAGCAGCCACTGACCTGTTCACCCGACACCAGTGTTTTTGACGCCATCACCGCGATGTCTGAAAAGAATTACGGGGCGGTCGTTGTAATTGACGCTGACAAAAAGGTTCTTGGCGTTGCCACCGAACGCGATGTGATGAACAAACTGGTTGCCCAAGAATTGGATGCCCGAAAGACCGCCGTGTCTGAAATAATGACAAAAGACCCGCGCGTGGCACGTGAGACCGACAATATGCTGGATTGGCTCAGGATAATGTCGAATGAACGATTCAGACGCCTTCCTGTTGTGGATGACAACGGGCAAATCAAAGCCGTCTTCACGCAAGGCGATTTCGTGTCCTACACGTGGCCGGATTTGATGTATCAAATGAAGTCAATCGCGACGGCAACTGTGACCAAGAACTGGCCCTTCTTTTTGATTGGTGGTGGTGTCGCATTGTATTCATTGCTCATGGTTGTGGTCATAAGCTCAATGAGCTGATCTGTCGGGCGACGTCGTCCTAGCGGGCATTGCGGCCCATGGCTTATTTGCATGGCTTATTTAAAAGCCGTCTTTGAAACGGGTCGCAATGCTGCAAACCAATCCGGCTATCTTTCCGACGTGCCAGACGCTAAGAGGCGGCCTCACTACCCCAAAGGCCGCACCCCCATGACCACTGCCATCCACCTCGCCACCCCTGATGATGCGCCGCGCCTGCTGACGCTGATCGCAGCCTTCCACGCCGAATGCGGTATCGAGCGGAGCGACGAACAACGCCAAGCGGCACTGATGCCCCTGTTGCAAGGCTCACCTCTCGGTGCGGCGTGGCTGTTCGGTCCTGCAAAGGCACCAACCGGCTACACGATCATCACCTTTGGCTGGTCGATGGAAATGGGCGGCATGGACGCCTTTATCGATGAGCTGTTCATCCGCCCCAGCGTGCGCAAGCGCGGCATCGCATCCGAGGTGTTAATGGCGATCTCGTCCAGCCTTGCGGGGGTTGACGTCAAGGCGTTGCACCTTGAAGTTGACCGCAGCGATGACGCCACACAGCGCCTGTACGCGCGGGCGCATTTCAAATTACGGGACACCTGTTCCCTGATGACGCGACTGCTCTGACGAGACTTAATGCCCAGCGCCTGTATACGCCCTGTGTACGCTCGGTGCCAAACCACCAAAGGCCCAAAAAATGCCCATCAACATCCCGTTTGACACCACATATTTGACCCTGCCAGCACGGTTTCATTCCAAACTGAATGCCACCCCTGTCAGCGCCCCGACCCTGATCGCGTTCAACCACGCGCTGGCCGCTGAACTGGGGCTAGACACATCAGACATGAGCGATGAAGACGCCGCTAACCTGTTTTCGGGAAACAATATTCCGGCTAATGCAACGCCATTCGCACAGGTCTACGCGGGCCACCAGTTTGGCGGGTTTTCACCGCAGCTCGGGGATGGTCGTGCCTTGCATTTGGGGGAGATCGCCGCGCCGTCGGGCCGCGTTGACATCCAGCTCAAAGGCTCCGGCCCGACGCCCTATTCGCGCAACGGTGACGGGCGCGCATGGGTTGGCCCTGTGCTGCGCGAATACCTGATGTCATGTGCGATGCACGCCCTCGATATACCTACAACACAGGCACTTGCGGCCGTCACAACCGGCGATTTCATCGGGCGTGAACAAGGCCGCCTGCCCGGTGCGATCCTGACCCGCACAGCGGCGTCCCATATCCGCGTTGGCACCTTCCAATACTTCGCCGCCCAGCGCGATGTTGAGGCATTGGAAAAGCTGACGGCCTACACAATTAACCGCCACTACCCCGACGCCAATGATCCGTTGCAATTGTTTGAAATGGTCATGCAAAAGCATGCGACCTTGGTGGCTAAATGGATGTCGGTTGGCTTTATCCACGGGGTGATGAACACCGACAACGTCGCGATTGCGGGCGAAACCATCGACTACGGCCCCTGCGCCTTTATGGACAGCTATCATCCCGATACCGTGTTCAGTTCCATCGACCGACAGGGGCGATATGCCTATAGCAATCAGGGCCCGATCACCCATTGGAACCTGGCGCAGTTTGCCACGTCACTGGTGCAGATCATGCCCGACACCGACCAAGCCATTGAAGATTTTACCGCCCGATTGAACCAATTCCCAAGCCTGTTTGACGCCGAATGGGCCAAGGCCTTTGCGCCAAAACTCGGGTTGCCACAAAACGATGCCACCACCGCGCTCGCCAAAGAACTGCTGGCGCAAATGGCCAACGCTGGCGCGGACTTTACCAACACGTTCAACGCGTTGGACGAAACTGCGACCACGTTCCCTGACTGGTACGCGACATGGCGCGCGGCGGACCCCGACGATGCGTTGTGGCGCAAGACCAATCCCGCGATAATACCGCGCACTCATAAAATCGAACAGGCAATCGTTGCCGCCACGAGTGGGGATTTCGAACCCTTCCACGCCATGCTCGCAGCGCTACACGACCCGTTCACCCCAAACGCGGACTACGCACATCCTCCCGAAGAAGCTGAGAAAGTACACCAGACTTTTTGCGGGACTTAGCGCGCCTTTGGTTCTTAAACACCTCGCCCGCGCAGCGTCTTGACCTATTGCCCCAGCATCCACGCCCCATCGGGCCAAAACGCGTCATAGGCAAAGGCGAACATCACGTCGTGGGCCAGATCATTGCCCGCGGCGTCACGTACCCGCACGGTGCCAACATCACGCCCGCTACCGATATCTCGTGAATCCAGAGCCGACGCTTGTCCGGCTGACCAGCTGAGCACGACACCGTTTTCCATGATCTCCCCCGCCTCAGCAATCCGCGTCATTGGCCACGCCGCATCCCCGACCCGCACAACCCGCGCCAGCGCTGGAATGTCATGTGGCGGCATTTCACCGGAATACAGGAACGGGCGGTTGGAACTGTCATATTGCACATACGGATTGGCGCCATAGTTGCGCGGAAAATCAGGCTCGGCCATGACCAGACCATCTGGATTGCGCGCCTCGAACTCTGACCAGCTTTCCATCCAGGACGGCAGCGTTTGCAGCTCGGTTCCGGTCAAATCACCGACAACGGCTTCACCGATGGCCTGCTGCCACCAGCTTTCGGTCTCACGGTCAAACATGATCATGTCGGAATTGCGCAGCTTGCCGGACACACCAAACGTCAACACACCCGCGTCAGTACGGCGATCGAAAGTAATGCCGGAATTGCACAGCGGGCAGAACGTCACCGCGACGGGAATGCCGCCAACCTCGTCATTCACAATCTCGTGCCAAATTAGGAACCGGATCGGGTAGGCACGTGGGGTTTCCCCCTGTATCTCCAAGGTAATAACAGGTTCACGCGCACTGAGGTCTGTCTCAACCGCCACTGCAATAAACGACGGATCATTCAGCGCGGGAATACCGTCTTTCGGCGGCCCGCCTGACATGATTTCCACCCATCTTTCGATACTGGTGTTGTCAAAATCCGTGTTCGGCCATTCATTGCGCCAAAATTC
Organism: Octadecabacter arcticus 238; assembly: GCF_000155735.2. Lineage (GTDB taxonomy): Bacteria > Pseudomonadota > Alphaproteobacteria > Rhodobacterales > Rhodobacteraceae > Octadecabacter > Octadecabacter arcticus. Next base: position 1,150,714 of record NC_020908.1, on the reverse strand, counting down.
TGGGCTCGCCCACACGCCTGTCGCCATCAGTGAAAATACCAGTGCTAGAACGCGCATCAAATCTCTCCCGTTTGTTCCCCCTGAACGTAAAAGGGGCCAGACATCTCTGCCTAGCCCCTCAACGTCATTGTGATGTTACCGTGTCCTACAGCGTCGCGGCGTCCACGATGTCGCTCAGCTCATCAGCGTTGATCACCCGGACAACGTCCATCGCGTCTGCTTCACCGATTACCGCGCCATTTGCCCCCGTGCCAAGCTTGATGGCGTCAACCACGTCCATGCCAACGACCACTTCGCCAACGATGGTGTACTGACCGTCCAGGAACGCGCCATCATCAAACATGATGAAGAACTGGCTGTTTGCTGAATCAGGGTTCTGCGAGCGCGCCATGCCGACCATACCACGGGTGAACGACCGCTCTGTGCTCGCCTCAAGCGCGATGTCGTCAAGCTGCGAACCGCCTGTGCCAGCGCGACGCATATCGAACTGCGCGTCGGATGCATCGCCAAACTCAACATCGCCTGTCTGGGCCATAAAGCCATTAATCACACGGTGAAACACCACGCCATCATAAGACCCATCAGCCGCCAAAGCGGTGATTTGCGCCGCGTGAAGCGGTGCAATGTCTTCAAACAGGTCAATGTAGACCGTGCCACTTGCGTCGCCGGTCACATCAATCGCTATTCCGTCAGCCGCCGCAGCTCCTGCCAGAAGTGTCGCGAAAACTGCGCCTTTAAGCATCATCTGCAGCGACCTTCATCGAAATCATCCGGTCAGGGGACGTTGGCGGTTCACCACGGGTAAGCTTGTCCACATGTTCCATGCCCGAAGACACCATGCCGTACACAGTGTACTGACCGTTCAGGAAATCGTTGTCGCCAAAGTTGATGAAAAACTGGCTGTTGGCGGAATTTGGGCTGGCCGAACGTGCTGCACCAATCGAACCACGTGCATGGGGAATCTTGGAAAATTCAGCAGGCAAATCGGGCATGTCGGACCCGCCTGTGCCAGCGCGGCTGATGTTGAAATCGTTTTCCATGTTGCCGTTGGCCACATCGCCCGTCTGCGCCATGAACCCGTCGATGACGCGGTGGAACACCACGTTGTTATACGATCCCAAACGCACGAGCTCTTTCATCCGCGCGACGTGCTTTGGTGCGACGTCTGGCAGCAGTTCAATCGTAACCGTCCCGTTGGTCAGTTCCATCAGGATCGTGTTTTCTGGGTCTTTGATCTCGGCCATCTGTAGGGCTCCTAAACTTGAATACGTTGCCGCGTTACCTAGTGCGGGTTGCCACCGATTCCAAGATGCGATTCCAAGACGCGGTTGACCACACTGCACCGATTGCCCATGAACAAGCCAACAAAACAGGAGAGTATCATGGGCTGGAACACACTCGACGACATGGATTTGGCGGGCAAAGTGGTGCTGACACGGGTTGATATCAATGTCCCCGTTGAGAATGGCGTCGTCACGGACGCAACACGGATCGAACGGATCAAGCCGACGATCATGGATACCCTCGCCGCTGGCGGCAAGCCCGTGTTGTTGGCGCATTTTGGCAGACCAAAGGGCGAATATGTGCCTGAGATGTCGTTGCGCGTGACCGTCCCAACCTTGGAAAAGGTTCTTGGCCGCCCCGTGACATTCATTGAACGCCCCGACCGCGCGACACTTGACGCAGCCCCGGCGGGTGCCGTCATCCTGATTGAAAACACCCGCTTTTCCGCGATGGAAGAAGCCAATGATCCCAAAATGGCCAGTTTTTTAGCAAGTTTGGGCGATGTCTTTTGCAACGATGCTTTTTCAGCCGCCCACCGCGCCCATGCATCGACCACAGGCGTGGCCGAATTGCTGCCCAATTGCGCGGGCCGTCTGATGGCCGAAGAACTCTCCGCGCTGGAAAAGGCGCTTGGCAACCCGCAGCGCCCTGTTGTTGCGGTGGTTGGCGGTGCGAAAGTGTCCACCAAACTCGACCTGCTGGGCAATCTGATCTCACGCGTCGATTCAATTGTCATCGGTGGCGGCATGGCCAACACATTCCTTGCAGCCCAAGGACACGATGTCGGCAAATCCCTGTGCGAGCATGATCTGGCAGGCACCGCGCAGGACATCATGGCCAAGGCAAAAGCAGCTAATTGCAGCCTACTGTTGCCCAGTGACGTGGTAGTGGCGGCTGAATTCAAAGCGGGTGCAGCGCATGAAACTGTCGCCGCCGACGCCTGCCCGCCCGATATGATGATTCTTGATGCGGGGCCAAATTCTGTCGCCCAAATCGCGGCGCTGTTTAGCACGGCAAAGACCGTGATCTGGAATGGGCCCCTTGGTGCGTTCGAAATCGACCCGTTTCAGACGGCGACATTTGCGGCTGCAAAGGCTGCGGCGGACCTGACCAAATCCGGCGACCTGATTACCGTCGCAGGTGGCGGCGACACTGTGGCCGCGCTCAACCTTGCGGGCGTGGCGGATAATTTCACCTATATTTCATCCGCAGGCGGTGCGTTTCTGGAATGGATGGAGGGCAAGACCCTTCCCGGTGTCGCGGCTCTTGGCGGTTAATGGCCGCAAAGAGTGACAGCGCGGGTGGATAAGCAACACAGGCACCCTGTTAGCGCGACCAGTTAGCGTTAGCAGAATTGTGCTCTTGTGGCCGTCCCTTATGATGCAGGTGAACGCATCAAAAGGACACGACCCATGACCCAATTGACGGCCCAATCCCCGAACGAATTCTCCACCGACGCAATGACCAACCTCATCCGCAACGGCCAAGGCTTCATCGCCGCATTGGATCAATCGGGCGGGTCCACGCCCAAGGCGCTGAAAGCCTACGGCGTGTCCGAGGATGCCTACAGCAACGACGATCAAATGTATGATCTGATCCACGCCATGCGCGCGCGAATCGTCAATGCGCCCAGCTTTAGCGGTGACAAAGTCATCGGCGCGATCCTGTTTGAAATGACGATGGATCGCGAGATTGGCGGCAAACCTTCCGCCGCAGCCCTTTGGGAAGACAACGGCGTCGTGCCTTTTTTGAAGATCGACAAGGGACTTGAGGATGAAGCGGACGGCGTGCAACTGCTCAAACCGATCCCCAATTTGGACCACCTTTTACAACGCGCTGTGGCGCACGGCGTCTTTGGCACCAAAGAACGCTCTGTTATTCACGCGGCATCACAAACTGGCATCGAAGCCATTGTAGCGCAGCAATTTGAACTTGGCGCACAGGTCGCCAGCCACGGGCTGATGCCGATCCTCGAGCCGGAGATTAACATCACCATCATCGACAAGGCACAGGCCGAAGACATGCTGCGCGACACGCTGCTGCGCCACCTCGACACCTTGGCGGACGGCCAACAGGTGATGTTGAAACTGTCCCTGCCCAAGATTGCGGGCCAGTACAAATCGCTCGTTGACCACCCCGCGTGCCTCAAGGTCGTCGCGCTATCCGGTGGCTATTCACGGGATGAAGCCAACGAACGCCTCGCCAAGAACCCGTCGGTCGTCGCCAGTTTCAGCCGTGCCTTGACCGAAGGCCTGTCCGCGCACCAATCGGACACTGAATTCAACGCGTTACTTGGGCGGACCATCGACAACATCTTTGCGGCTTCTATCGCTTAGCTTGTAGGCACCCCGAACGGCCTCCCCACATAAAGGGGATTCCCAAGACGAAGCATATGTGCGATTCTGCCCCGAAGCGATCCGTGAGAGATCGCCAGTTGAGGCAGACAAAAATGAACCGCAGACGCGCGCCAATGGGTGTTCTCCTTTATTTCGCGGGTGCCCTGATGCTGGGGCTCTATTTCACCTTTGCCGCTGTGCAGGGTGATTTCGGCGTATTCAAACGGGCCGAGATTGATGCCGAAGGCCGCGCGTTGACACAAGAACTCGCCATTTTGCAGATGCAGGTCGACCAGTTGGAAAACCTGACCCGCCGCCTGTCCGACACCTACCTTGATCTTGATCTGCTGGACGAACAGGCCCGCGACATGCTGGGCATGGTGCGCGCGGATGAAATCGTTATCCGCTAAACACTGTTATCCGCTAAAGACTGGGTGGAATTTCACCTCGCCCGATGGGGTGCCTTTGAACGGCAGCACTTGGATAAACTGCGCCCCCTCGCCAGCGTAGCTCACCGACGGGAATGTCTCAAACCCGAAACGAGCATAGTAATTGAGGTCACCCTGCAACACGACGCCGTCGCGACCGTAAACCTGTGCGACGCCTAAGGCGTGCCCCATCAAACCCGTGCCTACTCCCTTGCGCTGATGCTCCGGCAAGACGGCCAGTGGCCCGACACACAAATAGCGCCCCTCACCGATCTTTGCAGGCGACAGCGCCACCTGCCCGATAATCTGCCCTTTGTGTGCCGCCACGAGTGACAGTACCAGCGCACCCGCATCGCGCAATGCGTCTACAAGCTTTGCATCGTTCTCATCGCCGTAGGATTTCCCCTCAAACGCACGCGCCACAACTTGCGTGATTGCGACTTCATCGCCTTCGGTTTCTTGTCTGATCTTCCATTTCATCGCTCAAGTTTATCCCCCCATGCATCCAGCGCAAGGCGGCAATTTCCCAACCGCCTGCCCCGACGTCACATTGGTTGTCGATTTTTGCTGTTTACCCTTGTAGGAGATAGTTTAGTATTAAACTATATTTTCTCAGACCTTTCGCAGACCCCACCGGAGGACGCATGGCCGTTAAGAAAACATCAAAGAAACCAAACGTTTCAGCTGACGAATTGCTTGGTTATTATCGTGAAATGCTTCTTATCCGACGATTCGAAGAAAAGGCCGGCCAGCTCTATGGCATGGGTCTGATCGGCGGGTTCTGCCACCTTTATATCGGCCAAGAAGCCGTTGTTGTCGGTCTAGAGGCCGCAACAAAAAAAGGCGACAAACGCATCACAACCTACCGCGACCACGGACATATGTTGGCCTGCGGAATGGATCCAAAGGGAGTGATGGCTGAGCTGACAGGGCGTCAAGATGGCTACTCAAAAGGCAAGGGCGGCTCGATGCATATGTTTTCAAAAGAAAAAGACTTCTACGGCGGTCATGGGATCGTCGGAGCGAACGTACCACTTGGCGCGGGACTCGCATTTTCCGACAAATATCGCGGAAACGACAACGTGACCTTCACGTATTTTGGAGATGGCGCAGCCAACCAAGGTCAAGTCTACGAAACATTCAACATGGCCGCCCTTTGGGACCTGCCAGTGATTTTCGTAATTGAAAACAACCAATACGCCATGGGCACATCGCAAAAACGCTCAACCTCCACCCCCGATCTTTACACCCGCGGTGAGGCCTTCGGCATTCCCGGTGAAATCGTCGACGGGATGAACGTTCTGGCGGTCAAAGAAGCGTCCGAAAAAGCGGTGGCACACTGCCGCTCTGGCGCCGGACCCTATGTTCTCGAAGTAAAAACATACCGGTACCGTGGTCACTCTATGTCGGACCCTGCAAAGTATCGCACCCGCGACGAAGTTCAGAAAATGCGCGAAGAACGCGACCCGATCGAACAGGTGCGCAGCCTACTTCTGACTGGCAAACACGCCACCGAAGACGACCTCAAGGCAATCGACAAAGAGATCAAGGCCACCGTAAATGAGGCAGCAGAGTTCGCCAAAGAAAGCCCCATACCACATCTGGACGAACTTTGGACGGACATCTACGCAGAGAACCTGCCGCAGGAGACAGCATAATGGCTATCGAACTTCTCATGCCCGCGCTTTCCCCGACGATGGAAGAAGGTTCACTGGCAAAATGGCTCGTCAAAGAAGGCGACACCGTTAAGTCCGGCGACATCTTAGCCGAAATTGAAACCGACAAGGCGACGATGGAATTTGAGGCGACGGACGAAGGTATCGTCGGAAAAATCCTGATTGCTGAGGGCACCGAGGGCGTCAAGGTCAACACCCCAATCGCCCTCATCGGTGAGGAAGGCGAAGACATGTCAGCGCCCGAACCTGCAGCCGCAGCCGAAAAACCAGACGACACGCCAGCAGTCGCGGCACCTGCCTCCCCCGCTGTTGTGTCCGAAATCGCCATCGCATTTGCGCCCTCAGACACGTCACCCGACTGGCCAGCTGGTACCGAAGTGAAATCGATGACAGTGCGCGAAGCTCTCAACGAGGCCATGTGCGAAGAGATGGAGCGCGACGAAAACGTGTTCCTGATCGGTGAAGAAGTCGCCGAGTACGAAGGTGCTTATAAGATAACGCAAGGCATGCTTGACAAGTTCGGCGAAAGACGGATTATCGATACCCCTATCACTGAACACGGCTTTGCCGGCATCGCCGTTGGTGCGGCGTTTGGTGGTTTGCGCCCAATCGTTGAATTCATGACATGGAACTTCGCGATGCAAGCGATTGACCAGATTATTAACTCTGCCGCCAAGACATTGTATATGTCCGGTGGTCAGATGGGTGCGCCTATGGTGTTTCGCGGGCCAAACGGGGCTGCGGCCCGTGTTGGTGCACAACATTCTCAAGACTATTCAGCGTGGTATGCGATGGTTCCCGGCCTGAAGGTCGTGACACCTTATTCTGCTTCCGACGCCAAAGGTCTTATGAAAACCGCAATCCGCGACAATAATCCTATCATCTTCCTTGAGAATGAAATCCTATATGGGCGTTCGTTTGAAGTGCCTGTGATGGATGATTTCACCATTCCATTCGGCAAAGCCAATATCGAAGTTCCGGGCACCGATGTCACCATCGTATCATTTGGTATCGGCATGACCTACGCGATGGAGGCTGCTGAAAAACTGGCTGCTGATGGTATTTCAGCCGAGGTGATCAACCTGCGCACCCTACGCCCGATTGATTATGCCACGATCCTCGAATCTGTAAAGAAAACAAACCGTTGCGTCACTGTCGAAGAAGGCTGGCCTGTTGGGTCCATCGGCAACCACCTTGGTGCGACGATCATGCAGGAAGCGTTTGATTACCTTGACGCACCGGTGATCAACTGCACCGGCAAAGACGTGCCGATGCCTTATGCCGCCAACCTTGAAAAACACGCGCTTTTGACGACAGACGACGTCATCGCAGCCGTGAAAAAAGTCACCTACCGTTAAGGAGCACAGACAATGGCTATCGAAATTCTCATGCCCGCGCTGTCCCCCACAATGGAGGAAGGCACACTGGCCAAATGGCTGGTCAAAGAAGGCGACGAAGTCAAATCCGGCGACCTGATCGCCGAGATTGAGACCGACAAAGCGACGATGGAATTTGAAGCCGTCGAAGAAGGCATCGTCAGCAAACTTCTGGTCGCCGAAGGCACGGAAGGCGTCAAAGTGAATACGCCAATCTGTATTATTGGTGAAGAAGGTGAGGACATGTCGTCTGCGCCCGCCCCCAAAAGTAAAGAAAGTGTTAAAGATCAAGGAGATACCTTATCCGCGGATAAGGCCGAATCCGCTGCACCAGCTTCCGAGCCCGCCGCCGCGCCAGCCTCCGCGCCCAAAGCCGCACCTGCTGCAAAGGACGGCTCCCGCCTGTTCGCAACACCGCTTGCGCGGCGCATCGCCAAAGACAAAGGCCTCGATCTTGCAACCATCAAAGGCTCCGGCCCCCATGGCCGCATCATCAAAGCCGACGTTGAAAACGCGTCCGCCCAGCCTGCCGCCGCCCTCGCTGCTGCTGCCGCCCCGGCATCTGCCGCACCTGCTGCTGCCACTGGCGCCATCGCTGCCACAGGCCCAAGCACTGAGCAGGTCATCAAGATGTACGAAGGCCGCACGTTTAAGGAAGTCAAACTCGACGGGATGCGTAAAATCATTGCGTCGCGCCTGACCGAAGCCAAACAAACCGTGCCGCATTTCTACTTGCGCCGCGACATCGAACTCGACGCCTTGCTGAAATTTCGGAGCCAGCTGAACAAAACGCTGGAACCGCGCGGTGTGAAACTGTCGGTCAACGATTTCATCATCAAAGCCTGTGCACTGGCCTTGCAAGAAATCCCCGAAGCCAACGCAGTTTGGGCCGGTGATCGTGTGCTGCAAATGACAGCCTCAGACGTGGCTGTTGCCGTGGCGATTGAAGGTGGTTTGTTCACTCCTGTGCTGCAAGACGCTGAAACCAAGTCGCTTTCTGCGCTGAGCGCGCAGATGAAAGACCTCGCAGCACGGGCACGGGATCGCAAACTGGCACCACATGAATACCAAGGCGGCAGCTTCGCGATTTCCAACCTAGGTATGTTTGGCATCGATAACTTTGACGCCATCATCAACCCACCCCACTCCGCTATTCTGGCCGTGGGCGCTGGCGCGAAAAAACCGATCGTCGGGGCAGATGGCGACATCAAGGTCGCGACAGTGATGTCCACAACCCTGTCCGTTGATCACCGCGTGATTGACGGCGCAATGGGCGCGAACCTGCTGAATGCGATCAAAGCCAACCTCGAAAATCCGATGGGGATGCTCGCCTAAAATACCGCTAAAACAATATAAAAGGGCCGCGCCGGATCACTCCGCACGGCCCTTCTTTCTGTCTAACATTATCTTTGCTTCAAAATATCTCGGGGGAGTCGCGCAGCGACGGGGGTTGGCCCCCGCCTCCTCGGATTTACGTCGTAAATTCGAAACTACCCGTGGGTGCGCAACAACTGATCCATTGTGCGCGACGGCTGCGAACAGCCCGCCTCGCCGACAACCTTGGCCGGAACCCCCGCCACCGTCTTCATTGGTGCCACATCTTCCAACACCACAGAACCCGCCGCGATGCGGCTGCAATGGCCGACAGTGATATTGCCTAAAATCTTTGCTCCGGCACCGATCAACACGCCATCACCGATTTTGGGGTGACGGTCTTCTTCTTCTTTGCCGGTACCACCCAGCGTCACGGAATGCAGCATCGACACATTGTCGCCAACCACAGCCGTCTCACCGATCACTATCGAATGGGCGTGATCAATCATCAACCCCTTGCCGATGGTTGCACCGGGGTGAATATCCACGCCAAAAATCTCAGAAATCCGCATCTGCACATAATAGGCCAAATCTTTACGGCCTTGTTTCCACAACGAATTACCAATGCGGTAAGCTTGAACAGCTTGAAAACCCTTAAAGAACAACAGCGGCTGCAAGAATCGATGACTTGCAGGATCGCGGTCATAGATCGCCACGATATCGGCGCGCGCAGCCTCGGCCAGATAGGGATCAGCAGCATATGCAAGATCAGCAATCTCGCGCAGCATTTGGTCCGACATCTCAGAGGATGCGAGCTTCATCGAAATACGGTACGCCAGCGCATGCTCAAGCGATTTGTGGTGCAAAACGGACGTATGCACGAAGCCACCGATCAGCGGCTCATTGCGGATCGCGTCTTCGGCTTCGTTGCAAATTCGCTGCCAAACCGGATCGATCTGCGCGAGTTTTGGATTTGTCTGGGCCATGGACCACCTCACTTTGTTGGCTTTCTTCTACCCTACATAGGGTGGATGGTCCAAGAATAAACCTGTGAACGTGCATATCACAATTCGCGATGACCCCGATTGCGCCACAGCTCTAGCGCCTGCAGAACAGCCAGCAGCGCCGCACAATAGCTAGCGCTTGGCGGCGATGACGCCGCACGCGGGCACAAACTGGCCTGCGCATAAAGCGATCCGGTCCCGCCACTAGGGTGCGCGCGCCTATGGCGCTTGCGCCACAGATCAGCAGTGTGTGCGGCTTCGATCATCTGGCCTGCCGCCGCAGCCCATGTTTCTTGCGGCAACCCCAACAGGGCGCGTGCGGCAAGATCAAGATCGCTGAGTCCCACGGATCGCATCATGTGGCCAAGACGAGGCCTGACGACGGCCCCTCGCCAAACGTTTCGGACATTTGCGCCACATCAATGCGCGTGGCACCTGGCCCGTCAGTGGCCTGCAATGCGGCTGTGTAGGTCCATCGTGGATTGGACACAGCCAGCTGACGCACCTGAATGTCGTCCTTAAAGACCCGCACGACGTATCGCTCAAACGCTTCTGACAGCGGCACATCTTCGGTACCCCAATTGTCGCCGCCGACGCGCGCACGACGAATCCATGTCAGATCAACATCACCATCCCGCAAGACGCCGCGCAAGTGGGCTATTGAATAGGGGCGCAGCCCGATGCCGCTAAAAGCCTCGGTGCGGTATTGATAACTGGCATGCCCAACGGACGCGTGCCCGGACCGTAGCGGAAATGCTGCGTCACACCGCGCGCGGAACTGGCCAGTTCGATCTGTTCCGGCACCCCGTTGAGCAGCACAAAAATTGATCCTTCGGGCCATTCAGTGGGGGTGACACCGTCCGTCCCTGCCTGCCCCCGCAGACGCAGGGTCAAATCGAATGTGTCAGCATCAATGATAACGGCCTGCGCAAACTGGAACACTTCCCAATTTTCCGCTGACCCATCGCCAATGACGGCAAGGTTCGCACCGCCCAAAATCTGGTCTGTGGACACGCTTTGCAGATCACCACGGATCAACTGCACCCGCAGCGCTGGACCGCGATCATAAATCCCCGCGCTGACCCTTGGCAAAGCAGTTTGCGTCATTCCGATAACCGACGCGGACGTCAGCAACTGGTTCAATCCGTACCCCGCATCCTGCGTCGCTGAATACAGTGCAACACTGCCGGGCCACGGCACACCGGACGCCGCCACATAGGGCGCGACGGGGTCTTCGTCGCCGCGCAACAGTGGGAGGTCCATCAACATCATCTCGACCGGAACCGGTGGGACGAAGTTGCGCAAGTTAATCGTCTTTTCCGTGACGTCTTGCGGTTCATAAATCGCAGGCTCTATCCGCACGGCTTCAAGCGCTTGTCGGTCGGTTTGTTCGACCTGATCAATGCGAAACAGCCCGTCGCCGTATTCATCCGGCAGGCGTATCACATCCCCTGCGCCGACCGACATCAGCGATGGCGGCAGCGTAAACCGCGCTGTGTCACGCGCCACGCGGGCCTCGCTCAACCACCGCTCTGCGATGCGCTGACCCTCGGCGCTGGTCAGCACCAGCGACAAGTCCGATCCGGACGTGGTTTGCCCGCGCGTGTCGGGGAACACGGCCTCGGTCGTGCGCACTTCGTAATCCGCATCCGCCTCAACGTAGCCAACGCGCACGCGGCCCGAGACCTCCGCCTCTGGCGTGCGCGTGAGCTCAATTGCGCCCTCCGTGCCTTTTTCATAAACCAAGGTCGCGCTGTCCACGCTGGCATCCAGCCGCGCTGTGCGGGTCCGAAACACCAACACGCCGTCGCGCTCAATCGCATCAAACCCATAGGCCATCATCAATGGCTGCAAGGCCGACCGGGCGGTTGTCATATCATCGATGCCATAGCCCCGCACGACGCCGTGCAAAGCACTGACATCATAAGCCATGAGGCCGGTGTTTTCACAAATTTCAGCCACCACAGACGACAGCGGGCGCGACGCGGCACGTCCGTTGATCCTGTGCCCGCGCGCATAGTTCACATTGTCCGACCAAAGTGCTGCATTGCCCGGAAACGCAGGAAATGGCCGTGCATCCCAGGCCCAGACGTGGATGCGATCCGGATCAACCATTTGAATGCCAGTCACCATTGATGTCGGGTTCAGGTCTGGATCGCCGTAGTGTGTGTACAGCGCCCGCAGATATTGCATCTGGATATAATCATCACGGATGCCATTGGACGCCCGTGGCAATCCGGACTCCGACGATTTCAGATCAACAAAACGGTTCGGCTCATTGGTGCCTTTGTCGACCGCAGCGCAACCCACTTCACTGAACGACTACCGGCTGACGCCGGTAGGTTCCCTTTTTGAATGTAATTCAAGATACTGAAGTATGACAGCGTCAGTTGTATAGGTTCAGGTGTTTTGAGACTCACACGACTTTGGCCTGAGTGATTCGAATGTACTCCATTGGTGTCTTGCCTTTCAAGGCATGATGAGGCCTGAATGTGTTGTATTTATCGACGGCTTTTCGAAGTTCAAACCGCATCGCTCCTATGCTGTCGGCAATGAGATCACGACATGCATAGAACTCTTCGCGGAAGGTGCGGTTACCGCGCTCGACACCACCGTTGTATTTTGGCCTTGCTGGCGGCAGCACAATGAGCGGGATCTCCATCTGTTCGCACGCTGTCTCAAAATCGGCCATAAACTCAGACCCGCCATCGACTTGAATTGAGATGATCTTATAGGGAGCTATTTCCACGAGTTCTTGCAAAAACCGTTTGGCAGAGCGTGCCGTGGCATTCGAATAAACTTGCGCGTGGATATGCTTGCTACACCTCTCCCAGGCTTGAAAGTGTTTGCACGTGACGCCGTTCTTCGTGGCAGTCATATGATCGATCTGCACACGCTCGCCAACCACAATATCTTTGTAATCCCTATATTTCCATCCCTTGGCATGCCCCTTGGAAAAATTACGCTTGCGCTTTTGGGGCGCAGATCTTGATCGTGTGATCAGGCCTTTTTTCCTTAGAAAGCTCAAAATGCGCCCCACGGTGCTATCGCTCATGGTTTGCTTTTTGTCGCGACGCAAGATGGCCCCTATTTTCTCCTTACCGTAGGTTTCATTGTCGCGGCGGGCCTCAAGCACCAATTGCTTTTCTGCCTCGCCCCACTGTGACTTGTTGCAGCGTTTGGGAGCCTTTGAAGGCGGTATGATTGCCTGCGCCAAAACCTTCAAAATACGCTTGTGACGGTAATATGTCGCGCGCGAGATGCCGACGAATTCAGCGCACTTTGATAGAGAAACGCCCTCTGTACGTAAGTCGTCCCATTGCCGAACCTGACATTCGTATTTGATACGGTACACGTCCAAACATTCTTGTGTCCGCGCCCAAGCATAAAGTTTATAAACGTTCTTGTGCAGTCCGATGATTTGCATATTGGCCTCGTGAGCTGGTTTCTTTCAATTCTCAGTCTCCGAGGTCGCCTAAATCTTGGCAACAAAATTTTGTCTCACATCTATCTGAACTTATTCACAGTGACATTGCCGCTGGTTGTTGAGCAAAAATCCGCGAGCCCAAAACCGCTGGCCCCAGTACCGTTTGCGCAGTTCGGGAAACTCGCGCTGTATCTTATAAGACGAGCGTCCCTTGATCCGCATCATCACCTTTGACAAAGCTATCTGAGGCGGGACCGATATGAACATGTGGACGTGATCGGTCGACAATACGCCCTTCTCAATATGCACGCCAAGTTCTTGGCATGTTTGGATAATGATTTCACGGATACGCTCACGCATCTCTCCGCGCATAACTTTGTATCGGTATTTTGTTGTCCAGACGACGTGAAATCGGTGATAAAATTTGGTATGGCTTCCTGTGGAATAGATCATAATCTTCCCTCTCATTTTTAAGACCCTTACCGCTTCGCGGGGTCTTAAAAATGAGAGGGAAGATTATAGTACATTACGCTAAAGCGGACCGGCTGGAAGCCGGTGGCTTTAATCCCGTTTGTGGAAAGTAAACCAGATCGGCTTGCTGCCCGGCTCCCACGCGGTCGGCAGCAGTGCGCGAACGCCGTTCACGCGGTCATGGTGCGCGCGAAACCACCAGCTGCGCAGGTCCTTGTAGCGGAAAATCCAAGGCTCGTTTTGACCATCGGTGATTGGCGTGCGGATTTGCGCGGCTGCAGCCTCAGGGGAGTGATAATACCAATCATACCCCTCGCCGCCCGCGACGTTGCCAGCAAGGTAGTCGAGGTTATAGATCGAGCCATAGCCCGCATCCAGATGATCGTCGCCCTCACGCCAGTCAGACATCGGCATGTAGTGGTCAATTCCAATGAAATCAACGGCTTCTTGCGCCCAGAGCGGATCAAGATGATAGATTTTGTCTGCCGTTCCGCCGGGTTGATAGCCGTGATATTCCGACCAATCTGCAGCATAGCCGATCTTTACGTCCGGTCCCAAAACCGCGCGCACGTCTTGGGTCAAATCAATCATCGCTTGCACCGCAGGAAACCCCGCAGCGCCGCGAATTTGGGTCAATGATCGCATCTCTGATCCGATGCAAAATCCGTCCACATCACCCGCCAGCGCACATAGATGCGCGTAGTGCAGGATGAAACGGCGGTATGACCATTCAGGCGGGCCGGAATAGGCGACCCTGCCCCCGACAATCGCGAAATCCGACACCTGCGCCGCACCAAAGAACGCTGCAACCTCATCATCTGCGGTCGCGGTTTGATCCAGCGTGCCATCAACGTTCGGAGCCAAAGATGTGGTGATCCGACCGCGCCAAGGAAGGCGCGGCTGACCCACGCCGCCATCCCATGGATTGGGCAACAAATTATCCGCAAGTTGTTCCATCAAAATGAACGGATAAAACACCGCCCTTTGGCCGCGTGCAGTCAAATCGCGCAGGGCTTCAATGACCGCATCATCGGCGGGCGTGCCGCCATAGATCGGGCGATCGGACTCCATCGCGACAACCTCGGTGGCGCTGCGCGTGACGCCTGAAACCGACCATTCCATTTCGATGCCGTCGGCCGCGGTTTGTTCGACCTCGGGTTTGATCTGACAGTCCCCGCAACGAAGATCATCACCGAACCAAGACACCACCATTGTGACCGACCCACAGTTTGGCAATTCTTCTTCCAGCGCCTCAACAGACACCAGATAATCACTCTTGCCGGACGGCGTGTTCACGTTTGTCACACCACGCCGCCCGAACCCTTTTGAGATTGTGACTGCCGTGGTCGCCAGCGAATACTCCCCCGTCCCTGGCACCAAAGCGACGCCTGTGATCAAGGAGGCGAGATCAGCGTGAACCGCCGTGTCGGTGTCGCCGTCAGTTTGCCCCGGACGCATGACCTCAAACGAGAATTGCGGCACGCGATTGCCAAACTGCCCGAGGTCCAGATCCTCCAGCACGACGTAGGCCGTGCCACGGTAGGCGGGCACTTTGCCAGCGCCTTCAACGGCCTCCATTTTCGGATCAGGCAGTTGGTCACGTGCACCTGCATAAATGCGCATGTTCAAATCATCGCGGGCAATTTCAACCCCGTCAGCCCAAACGCGGCCCACGCGCGAAATCTCGCCCTCACACAGCGCAATCGCCAGCGACACTGTGTAGCTGTAGTCTTTGGTCTTGGGTTTGCTCGGCCCGCCTTTGCCGCCACCGGAAACCGTCGTCGTCTCAACAAAATCGGTCGCCCAAATCACTTGCCCCGCGATCGGCATACGCCCGTAAAGCTGTGCAATCGCAGCGCCTTCGCTGGCGCCAGTCAACCGGAACCGATCAACGCGGCCGGTTTCAACGACGTCGCTGCCCGCCCCCATGATCCGTTGGTCGATAACCTGCCCCAATGTGGCGCCAACGGCCCGACCAACCGTCGCCATGCCAAGCCCCAAAACGGACCCGCCCAAAGACCCGCCAAGCGCCATGCCGGCTGCTGAAAGTACAATCGTTGCCATGATGTCTAGACCTTGTCCTAAGGGCGTTCAGGGGTTGAAAACCGCGCTACAAGACGCCGTTTCCAAGGTGACGAAAATGTACTTTCGCGCACGCCATGCCCCTGATACGCATGAATAAATGTCGCATGCGGGCCGGTATTGGCCTGCAATCCAACGTGTTTGGCGACGCCGCCTTGCCGCATCCGAAATAACAGCACATCGCCTTGCTGTGGTGCATCGCGTGGCTTGGCGATCAGTTGATGCGCGAGCGCCTGCCACAACACTTCATCACCTTGCGGTTCTGACCAATCGGACGTGTAGGGCGGCACGGGCTGCAACGGGCTTGCGCTCGCCTCAGCCCAGACGCCACGCAACAGACCCAGACAATCACACCCCGCACCGCGACGCGCGCCCTGATGCACATACGGCGTGCCAATCCACGTTCGCGCAATCGCGACAATATCAGTCACGATCACACACTGCGCCGCAGACTTCCGCCTACGGTCTGAGCGCCATTTGCGGGCGTGCTGACCAACCAGTCATCGCCAGGAATATCCGGAAATCCGCGGAAATTCAGCAAGTTGGCGAACTTCAAGCGACAGGTTTCAAACCGTTTGTCGCAACCCGCTTCAAGCCGGATCATATCACCTGCGGCGATTTCGGTCCGAAACCCCTCCCAAACTTCAACCTCGCGCGTGTCACCTATGAAACGATCCCGCTTGATCAGCCCGATCAACCCTGCGGCCGCACCGGAAATCACGCGCAGACGGCCGCGTTCAAACCACGCAGGCTCAAACCCTGCCATATCGAAAAACGTAAACCGGCGGCGATCCACCAGCCCTTCAACCGCGACTTCTGTCGCAAAACCATCGGTATCCAGATCAAACCCGCAATCCCCGTCACCCAAAATCGCTGAACACGGTGTCTGATAAACGCGACCCTGCGGCTGGTTCAGCGGTTCGGTCAGCCCACGCAGTTCCGCGTGAAATGCGCCACCGGATCGGCGCAACTCGCCAATCGTGCCGGCAAACCGAAACGTCCGCGTCGCCACATCTGCCCAATTTACCAGCCACGCCTTGACCTCTGCCCCGTCAAACCTGCCCGCTTCAATGTCCGCCTCGGTGATGGCCGCATCGCTCAGCGCGCCCATCGCTTCGGAGTTATCAACCGACAGTCCGGTTGCCGACATAACTGCGCGCGCGGTCATGCCCGCGTCCGCCTTAAACGTGATGCCGCCAAACGTCAGCGGGCAATCATGATCGGTAAACCCATAGGTCGTGCCATCGCGCCGCAGCACCGCCCAACACCGCGCCAGTTTGGTCGTTCCGGTGCCTAGATGCGCCTGAAACTCGGTCATACCCGCACCTCAACCACGGGGACATCCGGCACTTCACCAGCCTGAAACGTCGTCATCGATGTGATGATCGCGTCGGTGTCAAACCGCACCGGAACATCAAACTCATAGCCCGCCGTCACGACCGCCTGAAAATCCGGCGGATGGTTAAACGTGACCAGACCTGTGGTGACATCCACCGTGTAATCAACACCCTCAACCTGCGGCTCACCACTGACAGACACCAACACTGTGCCAGCAACCAGTTTGGTCATTGGTCGCGCATAACGCGCTGTTCCGGATGCATAATTCTTAACGATCTGAAACTCGGAGCGGACTTCGTCACCCATGCCCAGCGCCTGATCATCGCCAGTGATTGCGCGGCTCGGCCTGGCTGATTTGTGGTCTGACCAGTCTTTCCAGCGGAACCCGAACATCTGCCCCTGACGCGCCTCAAAGAACGCAATCACCACCGCCACATCGTCCAAGGATCGCAGCCCAAGGCCCGCGTCATAGCGGCGACGCGAATGCGCCCACGGCGTGTTGCGTTCCTCAAACCCGTTGGCCAGCGTCACCACTTCCGTGCGCCGTTCAGGACCGCCAAGGGCCCCAAAACTCAACGTCGTGGGGAACCGTATTTCATGAAAACTCATCTGCCTGATCCTTCCTAGCGGTTGCGCTGGCCACGGCCCAAAGCCCGACCAACAGACGCCGCAATCTGGCTCTGGCTGCGCTTGAAACCCGCCACATCCGGCGTGCTGATATTCATGGTGATATTTACCGACTGACCGCCCTGCGCCTTGACGCCCAAGCTGCCGTCAGCGCCGCGCGTCAATGGCATAATTGCCTCTGGTCCTGCCTCACCCATCAATCCGGTGCCGCCGCGCATCGGGAAATGTGTCGCCCCCGATACGACGCTACCCTTGGCAAAAGGCATCACGCGGCCTTGGCTGAATGCACCGGCAGATTCAAACGGCGTCAAACTGCCAATCAATGAATTGACACCGCTCGCGAGCAAGCCACCAAAATGATCAGTCACAGGCTTCAACGCATTGTTGTAAACAGTGCGCGACATCGCTTCGCCGACTGTCGCCAGAGCGTCCGACAAGGACCGCCCATCAAAAACCAGACCGTCAAATGCTTTACGCAAGCCACCGGAAAAACCGCGTTCCAGATTGCCCAGATCGCGCGTCGTTTCGCCCAATGTGGCCTTCATACGCCCCAACTGGCTGTCAAACGCATCCGTCATCGCCGTCACGGACCCCAATGTCTGCTCGAGGGCCTTGGCTTCGCTTTCTAGGGCGTCGAGCCCGTCAATATCATCCATCATCTGCTCCAATATCCAACTCACGTTCCAGATCCGGAAAGCTGCGGCTCAATTCGTCCAGCCGAGATTTGCCCATGGGCATCTCACCCGCCGCTGGCCCCAACATCAGCCACAATTTGGCTGGCGTCAGATTCCAAAACTCATCCGGCTTTAAGCCCAACCCGCATAATCCTGCGCGCATCAATCCCGGCCAATCCAGTCCCGTTTTTGATCCAGTCATGGCGCGGCGAACGCGCGCGCAAGCAGTTCGGCCGCCGCCTCGGCCGCCCGCACGACGCCACCTTCAATTTCCGCACTCACAAGATCTTTGGCCGATCCCTGCCAGCCACCGCCACGCAAGCCCGCAACGATCAACGCCAGCACATCGCGGCTTGAAAACCCGCCACTCTCGAACCGTTTGACCAGCTCGACCAGCGTGTCCGCCCCCAGCGCGGCCTCAAGTTCAGCCAACGCGCCAAGCGTCAACTTGCAGACATGGGGCTGCCCGTCGACGACAAGCGCAACCTCGCCTGCCCAGGGGTTGAACGGGGGGCAATGTGGCGCGACCGCGTTCATTATGGAAACGCAACAAAGGTAATCTCACCCGCCGATGTCAGTGACATCTCATATGTCGCCTCACCGTTATGCGCGCCCGAATACTCAATCGAACTCACCAGAAATGGGCCTTCGATGGTGCCAAAATCCGGTACGATGACCTGAAAATCCGGAGTTTCGCCATCAAAGAAAATCTCGCGCACCCGCTCGTCGGTGCTTTCGTCTTTGAACACGCCCGACCCTGAAATCGACGCGGTTTTTACACCCGCACCGCCCAATACTTCACGCCAGCCACCTGTGCTGTCCAGCGACGTCACATCAACTGTTTCCGCGTTGAAATTGATCCGCGTGGCCCGCAGGCCGGCTGCGGTTTCAAACAGGCCATCACCCGTCATATCGATCTTGATCAACAGATCCTTGCCATTTTGAGCTACCATGTCGAATACTCCGTAAGTGTTTAAAAATAAATCATTCGAGATGCGGGATTATCCGTCATCCTGCACGATCCCCTTGAACGTCAGATCAATGCGCCGCTGGTCGGCGGTCCCCACCCGAACCGCCTTGGCGCGAAAGAAGTTCAGCGCAATCAGGCTGCCGCGCGCCAATGTCAGATTGGCGTCCACCAGCGCGTCAGACACCGCCGCCGCCGCATGTTTGGCCGTGGCGAAGCCTGCATTTTCGGTCACGATGGACACCGTAAATTCATGTGTCGCGCCACCACCAGTTTTGTCGGACCGGTCTTTGACCACCTCAGGCCCCAGCGCCACATACAGCGCGGGCAACGTGCCCGTCGGGAAGGCGTCATAGATGTCTGACCCAACCAACGCGCCAAGCGTCGCGTCACCGACCAGTGCTTGATAGACGGCTGTCTGCAATGCCGCTGAAACGCCATAACTCATGCCACTGTCTCCTCTTGCGCGGTGCACATCAGATACCGAGCATCCGCGTCGTCCTCAGCCACGGCCAGAATAACGAACACCCGCAGACCCTCGCGAAATCGCTGGTTTGCCTTTGGGCGTGCGTCCGATCCGACCGGCGCCGCGCGGACTATAATCTTATAGGCCACGCGGCTCAGCGGGGCCACGACGCCCACCGCCTCACGACCGGTGCGCGCCACTACATTGGCCCACACAGTGCCCAGTGCGTCCCAGCCTTGCGAGTAGCCCCCCGCCCCGTCAGCGATCTGCGTCGGGCTTTCCAACACCAGTTGGCGGTTCAATCGCGGGGCCATCAGGCGGCACCCCCGCCCAGCAACCGCATGGTGCGGTAACGTTCAATCAACGCGCTGACGCCAAAAGGCATGCAGCCGCCGTCGTACTGAACTTCATGGCGGTATTCGTAGTAATGCGCCGCCAGTAACAGCACCGCCTGGCGCAAATCGGCTGGCAAATCGCTCCACTCCGGGCCAAAGCCCGCCAGCATGCGAACCCGCACCGTATCGCTCTGGCCGATGGGCGGTAAACTCGCACCAATGGCAGCCAAGATCGGGCGCTGCATATCGGGGCGCAACTGGTAACTGTTCGCATCGACAACCGCCTCGTTGTCCAGACGATCCAGCAGCACAACATCAACAATCGCGCTGACAGGTGCGATCGGCAATGCCTGCGCGCCGCTGTCACGCCACCGCGTTACCGACCAGCTGAACGTGCGTTCTATCAGCGCCTTGCCTGTGCGCCCCTCGATGGCAGCAAGTGCGGATCGCAGGAAACTCTCCAACAGATCATCCTGCAATCCAGCATCGGAAAAGCCCGAACCAAGGCGCAGGTGTTCTTTGAAAAACGCAACTGGCAACGCGCCCGTGGGCACTGTGGTTTCTTCGATCAACATCATGGACTTAACTCCGAAATCGGCTGGATAAATTGATTAAAAATCCGGGCGCGTGCCAGCCCTCGCATTGCTTGGACGGAAGGAAGCAGCTGGACAACGCGAGGGTTTACCCGCGTTACGCACACGCCCGGACCCGGGGGCACCTTATAAAAGGCGCCCCCGTCCCCCTCAGCCCTTAGGACAGGCCGAACTTGAGAAGCTTAATCGCGCCAAAATCAGACACTGCACCGCCGACGCGCTTGGTTGCGTAGAACAGCACGTGTGGCTTTGCGCTGAATGGATCACGTAGCACGCGCAAATCGGGACGTTCGGCCACCGTATAACCAGTACCATAATCACCGAACGCAATCGCCGTGGCATCAGACGCGATGTCTGGCATGTCTTCGGCGATAAGGACCGGATAGCCCAGCAAGCGTGCTGGTTCACCAGCCACCAAACCGTCAGACCACAAGAAACGGTCATCGTTGTCCTTCAGCTTGCGCACAGCGCCAGCGGTCTTGGAATTCATCACAAACGTGCCGTTGGCGCGATATGCTGCACCAAGTGCGTAGACCAGATCAATCAACGCCTCTGCACCGGAAAAATCACCGTCTGCGCCGGACACGACATAGCCGATATTGCCCCAAACCCAGACGTCATTGTTGACCTGTGGCACTGTCAGAAAGCCCGTGGGCTTATCAACGCCATTGCCGTTCACAAACGCCGCCGCCTCTGATCGTGCAAACTTGTCAGCGATACGGCCAGCAAGCCATTCATCGATGTTGAACGCTGAATCGTCCAGCAATCGTTGCGATGCCTTTGGCAGTGCGGACAGCTCATGCAAACCAATCGTGATACGATCAATCTGCGGTGTGCCGAATTTAGCTGTCGGGTCGTTTTCCGTCGCCCATCCAGCGCCCATTTCAGTGTGATCAATCAACACATCATAGGACGTCGCCTCGACGTTCACGACATTGGCGATCGCACGGATCGACGCGGTAGATGCCAGCGTGGATTGAACGAACGCAGATGTCTGCGGGTCCACCAGATAGCCACCATCAGCCGCCATCAGCCGCCACGGCGGACGAAAGGGATTTGCCTTCCAGCTCAAGGCCACGCAGCGCATCATCGTCGCCCGACCGCAGATAAGCTTCGAACGCTTTCTGGTGCGGCGCTTGATCGCTTACATTGCTCGCCAACGCAGGGCGTGCGCCAAAGGTCATAGATTTACGGTCAAGTTTGGTCATTCGGTCATCTTGGTTTGAATATCAGTGGTGAAGTGTTTGAAATCGATCACAAATCCCGCCATCGCGGTCTTTAGGTCCTGAGCCGGAGAGGGCGTATCTTCCCCGGCCCGAGCCGTAGCTTCGGGTTTGGTCATGTTCAGATCCTCTTGATCAATGGGTGGAAACGCCAGTCCTAGCGGTGGCCCAGCACGGCGCGGGCAGTCTCGAACACCCCCGCCAATTCACGCAAGGTGCAGTCGGCAGGGTCATCCCCCTTCGCCCCCACCCGCGCATCGGGAAGCATCGGGAACGTCACCAGTGACACCTCCCAAAGCTCCAGTTCGGACAAAAGGCGACCGCCCTTCGCATTCTTGGTGGCCCGCACGGTGCGATAGCCTATGGAAAGCCCGTCAATGGCGCCCGCCTCGATCAGCGTGGCGGCCTCGCGGCCCTTCTCGACATCGCGCAGGATATGGCCCTTGACCCAAAGGCCAGCGGCGTCCTCCCGGACCTCGTCCCACACGCCAATCGGTTGTGCGGGATCGTGCTGCCACAGCATTTTAACCCGCCCGCCCTTGCCCGCCAGCGTCGCCAACGACGCCACATAAGCGCCGGTTTCAACCACATCGCCGCCCTGATCGGCCTTGCCAAACAGCGACGCCTAGCCACTGATCTCGATTCCGTTCGTGACAGAAACACTGTCGCCAAGGGCAATAAATTTATGTTCCAAAGTCATCTCAATTCCTTTCAAGGCATCAACACGGCGAATGATTGAACCGCCTTGGCCAGCACCACACCGACCACGCCGTAAACCGTCAGCCACAACCGCCGTTCCAGCCGCTCCATCATTGCTTCGATCTTGCCAAGCTGGATACTCATCTGGGCAAATTGCAGGGCGGTCATGCGCTCCTGCGCATCAATGCGCAGCGACGGGCCGCACTGAAACGTTTCACGCACATTACCCATCGCCCACCTCAAGGATCGGTAACCCCAGAAGATTGCGCTTCTCGGCGTCGGTCAGGAATGCCGCGGTTGCGACCCGTTTCCACTGCGCGTCCCGCTCAACAGAAAGTGCTGCGACCTGATCCAGATCCGGCTTGAGATCGAAGCGCTCACCGGTGAAATCGCCAAGCCAATCGGCAATCGACCCTGCAACGCGCGTCACCAATGGCAACACGGTCAGCCGGTAAAACGCGCGGTTGGCTTCCTGATAATTCGCATAGGTCGCGTCGCCCGTCAGACCCAGCAGCATCGGCGGCACCCCGAACGCAATCGCAATCTCGCGCGCTGCCGCCTCTTTTGTCTTCTGAAATTCCATATCCGACGGGCTGAACCCCATCGGCTTCCAGTCAAGCCCACCTTCCAGCAACATCGGACGGCCCGCATTCTTGGCACCTTGATGCTGGGTCTCCATCTCGCTCAACAACCGATCATATTGATCCGCACTCAACTGGCTTTGACCGTCTGCACCCTTGTAAATGATTGCACCACTTGGACGCGCCGCATTATCAAGCAACGCTTTGGACCAACGGCTCGCCACATTGTGCACATCCAGCGCCGTCGCCGCGGCCTGCATCGGCGACAACCCGTAATGATCGTCCTGCGGGTGGAAACTTTTGACATGGCAAATCGGGCTTGCGCCTTCACCGACAGCGAAACGATGCTTGCGCCCGCCAACTGTGTAGTAATAGGCAACCGGCCAGCCATCCGCACCTGGCACAAACGTCATGCGATCGGACCGCAACACATGCAGCTCAAGCGGCGTATCGTCACCGCCAACGGCCTCAAGATACCCGTTGCCAGTCAATAACAACTGACCGAACAAAGTTTCAAACAATTCAGCACGTCCTTGCGCCGCGTTCGGGCGCTGGATCAGGTCCAACACCGGATGCGTGTCATAACGGCGCTCATTGTCCTGCAACACCAACGGCAAAGCCGCCGCAGCTTCGGCAATGATCTTGACCGCGCGAAAACCGACGGGGTTGCTGGTTAAACCACTGCGCGTCAGCGTCGCCACGTCCCGAGCACCCCAAACAGACCGACCCACCGTGCCCCACGCCGCAATCTTGCCCGTTGCTGACGCCTTAACTTCTGGCACATCCATCTTGCCCATCTCTTGGCCCGCGTCCGCCCGCTTCAGAAAATCAAACATTCAAATCCCCTTTGGTGCCGCCCCTGACAGGCGTTCGATCCAACACGATACAATTTCGACTAAAATTCTTACGAAGATGGAAACCTACCGCTCTGTGGCCGCGCAACACCCTGCAAAACCCTATATTTATAGGGCTAAAGTGTGCGGATATGCGGTGCCCGCCAGCGTTTGGCAGGTTCCAAGAACAAATCGGTCAGCGCCCAAACCAGCGCATCCACGCGGTCCGGCGACCCTGTTCCGCCGTATCCCTGCGCCGTCATCTGGCACATCTCGTCCTCAAGCTCTCCCAGCCCTAGCGCGTGACGCACCCGCCCCTGTTCATACAACGCCGCCACAGGCTCCGCGTGCATCGCCTTGCCCCGCGTCGCATGGACCGCGCGGTAGGACACGGACGGATCAATAGAACGCACAATAGTTTCAACCATCGCCCCCCCTTGATTGACCTCCGCGACCATGCGGTCCGCGCCGTGGCGGTCCATCGCGGCAATCGCCGCCGCCGCCCACTCGTACGGGCTGACACCCTGCACACTGGCGTCTTCAATCACGTATATCATCCAGTCCGATACGGGTCCTTGGCTGACCATCCCGGCCACAATAATCCCGCAGGCATCAGACGTCGCATTCGCCCCCGCGGGCGGGTCCACTGCTACGACAATGCGGTCCATCTCGGGCAGTTTGCTCATGTGCGCGGCCTGAAGGCGCGCCGACGTCCACAGCGCGCCGTCAACATCCGCCAATAAAACACCCTCCAATTCCTGACGCCCCAGCCGCGTCCCCGCGTAGCGTTCCTGCACCTCTGTCAGAAAACTATCAGCCAGATAGGCGCGATTGGCGTGCGTCGTGGCATGAGTTTGAACCGTGCTTTTGCGCGCCATCAGGTCTTTCAATATCTCGACGTTTTTGGGTGTCGTGGTGACACATGCACGCGGTTTTTTGCCCAAACGCAAACAAAACTGCATCATGTCCCACGTGTTCTGCGCCTTTGGCTACTTTGCCAGTTCATCGGCCCAAACCTCATCAAACTGCGGCCCGCGCAACCTCTCGGGGTCAAATGCCGAATACAATCTTGCCTCGGCACCATTCGGCCAGACCAGCAAATTGCGCCCTAAAATCCATTGTGGTCGCCTGTCGGGCGGCGAACACGCCAGAATGCCGCTTGCCCCGAACACCATGACTTCGCGCGCCTGTTCCATCGTTTCGCCGATCAGCCCCACATGGCGCGCCATGCCGGGGTCGCGCGGACGCGACCCCTCCACCATTGAGCGGACCCATTCAGCACTCGCGCGCGTCTTACCCGCGCCGCGACCGCCTAAAATAATCCACGTCCGCCAGTCCCCCTCTGGGGCCAACTGATGGTCCAATGCCCAGATCTCGAACAAATAGGGCAGTGCCTTTAATTGCGGCCCCGACAACCCGCGCAAAAACGCCTTACGATTTGCAACATCGGCGGATGCGACCAAGGCGGCACCCGATCTCACGCCTGATACCAACGGCCGAATTAAGTGACCCTTGCCCATTCTCGATCTGTGATTGAACTTATTCGCTCTGGGTCGTTCGCAAAGAAGTTCCAAGCTTGTGCACATTTGTCGAGTATTTCGTCATAGGTGTCGAAAACTGTGATTGCGAGTTTATTGGCTCGCAGATAAGCCCAGACGTTTTCCATGGGGTTCAGTTCGGGTGAATACGGTGGCAGCTTAACGAGCGTAATTTTATCTGGCACCTGCAAACATTTTGCGCCATGCCACCCCGCCCCATCAACAATCAGCAAGGCATGTGAGCCGGGTGCGACAGCTTTTGCGATCTCATCAAGATGCAGCCCCATAGCCTCGGCGTTGACGTAGGGCAGGACGAGACCTGCGGCGGTACCACGTGCGGGACAAGCGGCACCAAAGATATAACTCCATTTGAAGCGTATATCACGGGGTGCGCGCGGGCGAGTTCCACGCTTGGCCCATTTACGGGTGAGTGTCCCCTGTTGTCCAACGCGGGCTTCATCTTGGAACCATACCTCAAGAGGCTTCCCCTTTGCATGTTCTGGCAGAGTATCGTTTACGAGGCTGGTAAAGTTTTTTTAAAAGTCTGCTGCGCTTCGCGATCAGTTTTCGGATGCTCTGGACGCACAGACAGGCGGCGAAAGCCATGCTTGGTTAGATATTTCCCAATCGTACGCACATGCAGTTTCACGTCGAACTCCTCTTCAACACGAGCCTGCAAGTCGACACAACGCCATCGTACTACGCCATCTTTTACTGGGTCGGGCCCGGCCTCCACCCACGCCACAAATTGCGCCTGTTGCTTGGGCGACAACCGTGGTTTTGCCCCCTTGCCATTCCGATCCGATAACCCCTCAATGCCTTCTGCGTTAAAGCGATGCGCCCAATCCCGAAGTGTTTGTCGATCCATACCACTGCTGCGGGCAGCCGTTTCACGATCCACCCCATCAAGCACCAGCGCTATGGCCAGTAGTCGCCGTACAACCCGCCCATCCTTGGTTCGCTTTGCCGCACGGCGCAAATCTTTCGCAGACATATCCGTGCGCGTAATTTTTATGACTCCACCCATGAGCACCTCCCAATCTATGGAGAATATTGATTCAGAGTTTGCCAAAAATTAAAACCAAATAAATGAGTCAGATATTCTGGCCGCTGGTATGAGGTCGTCGAAATCGATGTCCCCCTCGGCAAGCCCTGTTCCATGTCTGTCATTGAATTCTGTCTCTCTCTTCTGGCTCTCGGTGACGACGGTATTCAGCAACGCCATCTGCTTGGGCAGCAGCGCGACGTTGTCAAAATCACCCTCCTGAAACAGCTCGATGATCGTCTTGAGAGTTTGATTGATGTTTCGGTTAAGCTGCCTAGCCTCCTCGATACGTTCGGCAGCCGTTTTATGTTCGGTGGGTTCACCACCGCTTTGGTTGGTCATCAGGGAGATCCCTCTCAGGTTACTCCGCCCATGAAACGAAAACGAAAACGGGCCTTGGGATTGCGCCCAAAGCCCGTTCAGCTTTCGTCCAGCGTGTGGTATTGATACGCTGGGCGGTGGTTTTAACCAAATCTTACCAGTGCGTTAGCGTTCGCCGCGTCAACCAATCGTTAACGTCTAGTTGTCGGTGAGTGCCGCACGTTCCGCTTCAAGGGCGCGGTAAATCGCAACGTTCGCGTTGTGATCATCCAGCGTCACCGCAAAGTTATGGCCGTCGCGCGGGTCCAATGTTTTTGCCACGAAAAAGATGAAATCCGTGCTCGCGGGGTTCAGCGCCGCCTCAATCGTGGCGGCCCCGGGATTGGCAATCGGCGTTTCGGGCAATCCGGCAATAACGTAAGTATTCCAGGGCGTTTCAGCGCGAAGTTCACTCTGTCGCAATCCACGACCCAGCACGCCGCGTCCTTCGGTTACGCCATAAATGACCGTCGGGTCCGTCTGCAAACGCATGCCTAAGTTCAGGCGGTTCACAAACACTGATGCCACGTCAAACCGCTCATCTGATGTCGATGCTTCTTTCTCGATGATCGACGCAAGAATCAGCGCCTCTTGCGGGGATGATAATGGCAATCCATCGGCGCGCTCCGCCCAAGCCGACGCCAGAATGCGGGCTTGCGAAGACTCCATTACAGCCAACAGTTCGGCCACAGAATCCCCGGGTTGCACCTGATAAGAATCAGGCGCCAAATTGCCCTCAAGCGGAATATCCGAAACTTCACCGTCCATAAATTCTAATGAATTGAGTGCCTGAACCACCTGCCAGCTGGTGACACCTTCGGCGATCACAACCCGGTATTGCGTGTCATCAGCCGCGCGGGTTTCGGTGTATGCCACAGGCGTTTCGCCAACCTCTGCGGGATCGAAATCTGCCAATTCAACAAACCGACCGGACACAGGGTCCAATTCACGCACCTGCGCCACAACGCGTGTCACACCGACACGGTACACAATTTCTGTGCCACAGGTGCTTTGGCCACCGCGCGTCACAATATCGACGATCTCAGCCATCGAAGATCGTTCGGGCACCAGAAAACTGCCCGCTTTCAGCAGCGACGCCTTATCGGAATAATCCACGCCCATACGGAAAATTGCCGGCGATGAAATCGCGTTCTGCTCGGCCAGATCGACGCTCACCAGTCGCATGTTGGACCCGGACCGGACCTGCACACAAATCGCCTGATCTAGCGGGCCCTCAGCGCTGTATTCATTGGTTCCCCAGGCAATGACACCGCCAAACAGGAACAACGCGACGATCAGAAACGTCAGCGCATTGGCCGCAATATGTTTCCACATTCAGGAAACCTTTCCGAACAATACGCTTGCATTGGTGCCGCCAAAACCAAACGAATTGGACAGCGCAATATTAATTTCGCGTTCAACCTTCTTGTTGGCCGCCAGATCAATGGTCGTTTCAACTGCCAGATTGTCCAGATTGATCGTCGGTGGCGCCACCTGATCACGGATCGCCAGCACAGAGAAAATCGCTTCAATCGCACCCGCAGCCCCCAACAGGTGCCCAGTTGCCGATTTGGTTGACGACATCGTCACCTTATTGGCCGCATCCCCCATCAGCCGCTCCACTGCGCCAAGTTCAATTGTATCCGCCATCGTGGATGTGCCGTGCGCGTTGATGTAATCGATATCTCTGGCCTGAAGCCCTGCGTCATCGAGCGCCATGCGCATGGACCGCTCGCCACCCTCGCCAGTTTCGGACGGGGCTGTAATATGGTGTGCGTCACCGGTCAGACCATAGCCCAATACCTCTGCATAAATCGTCGCACCGCGCGCCTTGGCATGTTCGTATTCTTCCAGCACAACCATGCCCGCGCCCTCACCCATCACAAACCCATCGCGGTCCGCGTCATACGGACGGCTGGCCTTAGTCGGATCATCAGGGCGTTTGGTGGATAGGGCTTTGCAGGCGTTGAAACCCGCGATGCCAATCTCACAGATTGTCGCTTCTGCACCGCCCGCAACCATCACATCAGCGCGGCCAGTTTTGATCAGTTGCGTCGCATCGCCAATAGCGTGCGCACCCGTGGAACAGGCGGTGACGACCGCATGATTTGGCCCTTTAAAGCCGTACTTGATGGCAATCTGACCCGAAATCAGGTTGATCAATGCACCAGGAACAAAGAACGGCGACACACGGCGCGGGCCCTTTTCTTTCATCATAATCGCGGTTTCAGCGATGGATTGCAGACCGCCAATGCCCGACCCCGTCAGAACGCCGGTGCGTTCCAGATCGGCAGTATTTTCGGGCATCCAACCTGAATCCTCAACCGCTTGGATCGCAGCAGCCATCGCGAACAGGATGAAGGTGTCGATTTTACGCTGATCTTTGGGATGCATATATTTGTCTGGATTGAACGTGCCGTCCGTGCCGTCACCGTAGGGGACTTCGCACGCATAGGTGGTCGCAAACCCTTCGGGATCAAAGCGCGTGATCGGCCCTGCACCTGATTGGCCAGCAAGAAGCCGTTCCCACGATTTCTCGACCCCGTCAGCCAGCGGGGTAATCAGCCCCAATCCGGTAATAACTACTCGACGCATGGCTCAACCCTCACGTTTAAATTTCTTTTTTACCTGATACCGTGTGACGCACGAGGTGCCAAGTATAACGACAGTGCCTTTGGGTTTAATTGGCGGGTGACTGCGCAGCGTCACTTTTAATCTTTTGAACCAGCAAAGCGATCACGGCCACAGCGCAGGCACAAACTGCGATCCAACCAAAAAACCACATCTGCCCCGCCAATGCATTGTCGCCGTTGGCCACGACAAACATCCGTTTGCCCCACCACACGATTGCACCCGACAAAGCCAGATCAAATGCTGCAAAAAATAAGGCAAACCGCGTCACATATGCCAAACCAACCGCCAGCAAGATCCCTGGCACAGCCCCGAATAGCGCGACATCAAAGGCCCACCACGGATGCGCGCCCAACGCTTGTGTCATCCCGAAATAGGCCAGTAGGCACACAAGGCAGGCAGCAATTAGTCCGTAAAGGATCAGCAGTTTCATATTCGCCTCAAATCTTGTCCAACAAACCGTAAAGGCAAGGCCCCTGTTATCGCAACAAAAAAGGCGGCCCCACTATAGGTACCGCCCTTCCCGATTTAGAACCAAAGGTCGCTTAGGACGCTTCAGTGATGAACTTGACCGCGTCGCCAAAGCTCTGGATCGTTTCTGCTGCGTCGTCAGGGATTTCGATGCCGAATTCCTCTTCGAACGCCATCACCAGCTCAACAGTGTCGAGGCTGTCTGCACCCAGATCGTCGATAAATGACGCGCTTTCTACAACTTTGTCTTCTTCAACACCAAGGTGCTCTACAACGATCTTCCGAACGCGGACTGCTACGTCGCTCATGTCAAATTCCTCATATAGTTCAGGGCTTTGGCCCTATTAGGTATGCCACATCCAACGTGCGTCGGGGCAGCTGTTTTGATCCGCCTTAGAACCGCTAAGACTTGAGACGCTGCGTCACAAACCCCAATTCTGCGCCGCCTATACCAGAGAATCCTGTCTTGGCAAACGCTTTCAATAAGCCTCTATATAGGGGCTACAGCATCGCCATACCACCGTTGACGTGCAAAGTTGTGCCGGTGACGTAGGCCGCCTGCACGCTTGCCAAATACAGTGCAGCCGCAGCAATTTCTTCCGGTGTTCCCATCCGACCGGCGGGAATCTGTTGGTTAATCTTGTCTTTTTGCTCATCGCTCAGCTTGTCGGTCATCGGTGTTGCGATAAAGCCCGGCGCGATGCAATTGACCGTAATTCCGCGCGATGCCACCTCATAGGCGATGGATTTGGACATCCCAACCATACCCGCCTTGGACGCGGCATAATTTGCTTGGCCCGGATTGCCTGTGGCACCGACAATGGAACTCACATTCACAATCCGCCCCCAACGCTCCTTCATCATGCCACGGATCACGCCCTTACACAGACGCATCGTAGACGTCAGGTTGACGTTAATCACGTCGCCCCATTCGTCATCCGACATCCGCATAAAAATCTGATCGCGGGTGATGCCAGCGTTGTTTATCAAGATATCGACAGACCCCATCGCCTCGATCGCCTGCTTGGGCAGCGCGTCAACCGCCGCGCCGTCGCTGAGATCACAGGGCAGCACATGCGCGCGCGTGCCCAGCTCAGCGGCCAGCGCGTCAAGCGGTTCAACCCGCGTTCCCGACAAACCCACCGTTGCGCCCGCGCCGTGCAGTGCACGCGCAATTTCCCCGCCAATGCCACCTGATGCGCCGGTGATAAGCGCGTTTTTTCCAGTTAAATCAAACATGTCTTATCCTTCGTTCAATGCAGCAACCGCCGCCACAATATCATCAGGTGATCCAATTGCGCGGGTCGCGATGTTGCGATCCACCCGTTTTACCATCCCAGACAGCGCCTTGCCCGCGCCAATTTCCCACACGTCGGTGACACCTGCATCTGCCATCCACATCACGCTCTCACGCCAGCGTACGGACCCTGTGATCTGTTCCACAAGCAACCCCTTGATGTCGTCCACACCAACGGCAGCAGCCCGTACATTTGCAATCAAAGGCACCGCAGGCGCCGTCATCGTCACATCCGCCAATGCCTTTGCCATCACATCCGCCGCCGGACCCATCAGCGATGAATGGAACGGCGCGCTCACCGGAAGCAGCATGGCGCGTTTTGCGCCATGTGCCTTTGCGATCTCCACTGCGCGCTCGACAGCCGACCTGTGGCCCGATACGACAACTTGGCTCGGGTCATTATCATTGGCAGCCTGACACACCTCACCTTGTGCTGCCTCAGCCGCAACAGCTTGTGCACCTGCGAAATCTAGGCCCAACAAAACCGCCATTGCGCCAATGCCCACGGGCACGGCGTCCTGCATCGCCTCACCGCGAATACGCAACAGACGTGCGGTATCTGCAATGCTCGATGCACCAGATGCTGCGAGCGCCGAATACTCCCCTAACGAATGACCCGCGACAAACGACGCAGCGGCAATCGTGACGCCTTCGACCTCAAGCGCGCGCATCGCGGCCAATGATGTGGCCATCAGCGCGGGTTGTGCATTTTTGGTCAGGGTCAGATCTGCAATATCGCCGGACCAAATCAGATCCGACAGCTTTTCGCCCAACGCATCATCGACCTCGTCAAACACCGCCTTCGCCGCAGGATACGCCTGCGCCATGGCCTGCCCCATCCCGATGGTCTGCGCGCCTTGACCTGGAAAAACAAACGCTCTCATAGATGCCCCCTCCTTTTTCTTTCCTCAGGGGTAACGTGGCGAAAGCCTGCGCACAAGACATCTGGCGACCAAGGCGCTTAGGCTGGTAAACGGCAAACGGCCCCGCTTTGGGGGCCGAAAACACGTTAAAGCTGTCTGCGCATTGGATCTTAGGAGGGCGACAGTGGCCCACCCCAAACCGCCTCACGCGCAGGATGCGCGTTTTCCAATCCGAAATCACTGGCCAAGCGGCTGCGCAATACGGCAATCAACAGCGGCGATCCATCGCCCGCAGGCACAGGACCGATCCCTTTGATGATGATCTGAACCTGCCGGAACGACGCACTGGAACGCGCGGCAATGACGTCTACGGCGTCGATTGCATCAAACCTGTAATGTGCCAACACGATGTCGCTCTGAAACATTCCGTCAACGACTTCGCGCACTTCACCTGCTGCAGTGTCAATCTGGACCCGAACACAGGTTCCGCGCGCGACCACGCGTGCCAACACCAGCGCCGCACAGATCAACAACAGCGACACAGTCATCTTTGCGACCATGGCCTGCGCACCAAATACCGTTGACGGCAACAGCCAGAGACCGACGGCAGCGATCAACGTCGCCACTGTCAAAAATCCGCAGGTCGCCCGCAGCAACACGGCGATATCAACGAGTTGTTCGTATGGACGTACCTCGTAACCCAATAATGCTCAGTCACGTTTGGACGCATGGACATAGAGTTTTGGTTTGATCGGGCTTGATAGGTTTCTGTGGTCAAGTCTGTGAAGTCGATTGGATCGGGATGTGTGCTCATTGGTGGCTCCTCTGCTCAAATACAACTTTACGGCGAACTTAGGCACAAACGTGTTCGCCAATAGGTGAGTGCGGGAAATTCTGTTAACCAAACTGCATCCGTCAGCGCATCAATCGCCGAACAATCCTCGCCGCGGCCGTGTTTCGCTTGCCCTCGCGCCGTTCCTTTGTATAAGGCCCCAACCTTGCGCAGATTTTTATGAACTGCGCAGTCTCTCGTGGGTGGGAGCGCAAGGTGAAATCCCCACCCTATGAAATGCGCCGCAGATATGAACGGAGCACCCATGCCTTTATATGAGCATGTGTTTATTGCGCGCCAGGACTTGTCCAACACGCAAGCTGAAGCCCTCATCGAACATTTTTCCACAGTGCTGTCGGACAACGACGGCAAAGTGGTCATGTCCGAATACTGGGGCGTCAAGACAATGGCCTACAAGATCAACAAGAACCGCAAGGGCCACTATGCCTTTTTGCGTTCCGATGCACCGGCTCCCGCCGTGCAGGAAATGGAACGCCTGATGCGTCTGCACGAAGACGTAATGCGCATTCTTACGATTAAAGTTGATGCACACGAAGAAGGCCCTTCGGTGCAAATGCAAAAGCGTGACGAGCGTCCAGAACGCCGCGAACGCCGCTAATTAATCAGATCAAGAAAGGACCATAAGTCATGGCTACTAAACCATTTTTCCGCCGCCGTAAGTCCGATCCGTTTGAAGGCGATAACGCCCCAAAGATCGACTACAAAGACACTCGTACTCTGCAGCGCTATGTTTCCGAGCGCGGCAAGATCGTACCATCCCGCATCACCGCAGTTGGCGCCAAGAACCAGCGTGCGCTGGCCCGTGCCATCAAACGCGCACGGTTTCTCGCGTTGCTGCCGTACGCCGTCAAGTAAAGGACAGACATCATGGATATCATCCTTCTCGAACGCGTAGCGAAGCTGGGTCAGATGGGCGACGTCGTCTCTGTGAAACAGGGCTACGCACGTAACTTCTTGCTGCCGCAAGGCAAAGCACTGCGCGTCAATGCTGCAAACATGAAATCTTTCGAAGCCCAGAAAGCGCAACTTGAAGCGCAAAACCTGGAGACCAAGAAAGAAGCCGACGCAATGGCTGCAAAGTTGGACGGTGAAACCTTCATCGTGATTCGCTCTGCATCCGATGGCGGCAATCTGTACGGCTCCGTCACCACCCGTGACGCTGCAGAATCTGCAACTGCGGCTGGCTTTACAGTCGACAAAAAGCAGGTCGCATTGATTGACCCGATCAAAGAGCTTGGCATTCACGACGTCGCAGTCAAGCTACACCCGGAAGTCACAGCAATCATCAAGTTGAACGTCGCACGTTCGGTTGAGGAAGCTGAACTTCAGGCTGCTGGCAAATCTGTTGCTGAATTGGCTGCCGAAGAAGAAGCCGCTGCTGAGTTCGAAATTCAGGAGCTGTTCGACGATCTCGGCGCTGCCGGTCTCGACGACTTTGGCGATGACGACGCGGCCCCTGCCGCCGAAGCATCGGCTGAAGACGCTTCTGACGAAGGCTAAGTCTTCTCAAGCTGACTATCGAATGAAGGCCGCCCCTGTAATGGGTGGCCTTTTTTTCGTGCGCCATTCACAATAGAACGTCGATTTTGGGACCATCTAAACGAATGATGCCGCGCAGGTTTCCCCACGCGGCTCAAAATAATTCCATAAAAAAATGCTCCTAGAACGTCTCAAGCGTCAAAGTGGCATCGCAGTAGTCGCCATCATAGGTCCCGATCCAGACATCAAGAACCCCGTTCCCGACCTGCCGATCTGACAGATTAATACGCGGGTCCGCTTAGCCATTGCTGTCATCATCGTAAAACCCACTGCGTGTCCGCCGTATTGACCAACAGCACCGCATCACAGTTGCTCAACACTGAAATTTCCAGTCGATAGCCGTTCATATTGCTCAGATCGAAAGAGAAGTCGGGCGTTGTCGGGAAATACCCAACGTTATTGGAACCGAACCCACAGTCAGGAAGGTAATTGTCACCTCCTGCAACGATGTTGAAACTGCGCGGCGAATACAGTTGATCGCCAGATGAATTATATGGCTCTTCTCCGCTTTGTTGAGTAAGAAAAGATGCCGACCATCAAGTAACCTGTTGATATGTTAGGTTTCTGACAACTTTTCATAGGGCAGGTATATGACCATCGACATCTCGCAACATATTTTACGCCTGAAGGGGCAACGTGTAAATGAAATTGAGCTGGCTGAAGACGGTGCGAAGGTTATTGTTCAGTGCAGTCGGGATGCCCGCAGGAGCGCTATAGACCCTGCAACCGGCAACCGGCAAGAAGGGTAGCATCAACCAACATATTCGCCGACAAGTAAACGACATCCCGTTTTTTGGGTATCCTTGTGTGATTGAGATTGAGCTAGCGCAGGTTTTTATTAGCAAGGGTGAGCGCCGCATTGAGGCGTGTCCTTCTGTTGATAAAGGGTGCCGTTTCACCCATCGATTTTGCCATCTTATCAGTGGATTGTGCCGTCATTTATCCATTCTGGCTGTCTCCAGGCATTTAGGTATACGATGGGAGACGGTAAAGAATATCGACAAGGCATACCTGATGGAAACGCTCCCTGCGCTTGATCCCGCACAGCTTGCTGGCTTGGAATACATTGGTGTCGATGAAGTGGCCCGGGCGAAAGGTCATGACTATATGACGGTGGTCTACGATATGGTCGGAGGGCATCTGGTCTGGGTGGAAGCCGGTCGAACTGCCGAAGTTTTTTCAAGGTTTTTGAAACAGCTGCGGCCAGATACAGCCCATAAAATAAAGGCCGTGTCGATGGATATGGGGCCTGCCTACCAAAAGGCTATCAGGGAGTCCTTGCCGATGGCCGACATCGTATTTGACCGTTTCCACGTCATGAAAAACTACAGCAAGGCTATCCATAATCAGCGTCGCCTTGAGTTCAGGAAGGCCGATCCAAGTGGTAAAGAGTTGATGAAGGGCACGCATTATCTGTTGCTCAAAAATGCGGATAAGTTGAATGAAAAACAAAGTAACAAGCTGCAAACGTTGAGCTATGACTGAATCTGGTGTTTGAGTGGTTTGAAGGTTGGCGGCGTATCTGGTTGAATTGTTGTTGGAAGACAGCAGCCCAACCAAAGGAGATACACCACCATGGGAACTACTAACATTGTTGATTTTGCGCGTCGAGACGAGATGACGGACGCGTTGGCGGAGTTGCTGAAAACGGGAGCACAACAATTGATCGCGACAGCAGTTGAGGCTGAGCTTGTCAGTTATTTGGCGCAATTTACCGGCTTACGCACCGATGCCGGTCACGCGGCAGTCGTGCGTAATGGACATCATCCGGCCCGCCCGTTTCAAACGGGCATTGGCCCTGTGAGCGTGCGCATTCCAAAGGTTCGGTCCAAGGACGGCACACCGGTGACATTCCGGTCTGCCCTGGTGCCGCCCTATGTGCGCCGCACGAAGACGCTGGAAGCGGCCTTGCCATGGCTTTACCGCAAAGGGATCTCCAGCG
This sequence comes from Octadecabacter arcticus 238, assembly GCF_000155735.2. GTDB lineage: Bacteria > Pseudomonadota > Alphaproteobacteria > Rhodobacterales > Rhodobacteraceae > Octadecabacter > Octadecabacter arcticus. The sequence goes on along the minus strand of NC_020908.1, from coordinate 1,114,441 downwards.
GCGAGATGGCTCCCGCCCTCAAGGTTCTTCTGGGCCCAGATGCCGTTGGCTTGTCGGCTAATACGGTTTCGCGTTTAAAACGCGATTGGGCCAATGAATACGAGGCTTGGAAAGGCGCTGAGTTAGATGACGAGCCCATCGTCTATATCTGGGCCGACGGCGTTCACAGCGGCCTTCGGGGCGAGGATGACAAGCTCTGTGCCCTTGTTATTATTGGGGTAACTGCCCGTGGCAAGAAGCGATTTCTGGCAATTGAGGATGGGGTGCGCGAGTCCACGCAGAGCTGGCGCGAGGTTCTGCTTAACCTCAAAAGCCGAGGCATGAATGCGCCCAAGCTGGCCATCGGGGACGGTGCCATGGGGTTTTGGGCGGCCATGGACGAAGTCTATCCTGAGACCCGCCATCAACGCTGTTGGCAACACAAAACGATGAACGTGCTCAATTGTTTACCCAAGCTGTCTCAGCCAAAAGCCAAGGCCGCGCTGCACGACATCTGGCAGGCCGAGACCAAAGTCGATGCAGAAAAGGCGTTCGATCTGTTCATCAAAACCTACGAACCCAAATATCCCAAGGCCACACTATGCCTGCAAAAAGATCGTGAGGAACTCATGGCATTCTTCGACTTCCCGGCGCAGCATTGGCAAAGCATCCGCACTAGCAATCCAATTGAATCGGCCTTCGCGACGATCCGGCATCGTACCAAGCGTTCAAAGGGCTGCCTGTCACGCGATGGCATGCTGCACATGATGTTCAAACTGGGGCAATGTGCTGAGTAAAATTGGAGGAAGCTACGCGGCTTTGACTACCTCGCAAAAGTCATCACAGGCGTCACGTTCAAAGACGGAATCGAAACCACAAACCCCGACCAGATCACCGCATGACCAACAATACTCAAACACCAGATTTGACAATAACTCGCAAACGTTGCTGGAGAGCAATAGCAACCTGAATACGCTTTACGTCTTAAAAGAACAGCTTCAGGCTGTGTGGAGCGCCCCATCATTTGAGGGGATGTCAGAGCAACTGGAAAATTGGTGCCTGATCGCAGATCAGTCACACATGCTCTATCTGAAAAAGTTCGCAAAATCCCTAAGAAAACATTGTGTGGGCATATGCAACTACGCGAAACACAAGCTGACAAGCGCCAGGATAGAGGCTGGTAATGTCAGTATAGGAATGATCCGCAAACGAGCCAGGGGCATCAGGGATACCGAATACTTCAAGCTCAAAATTAGACAATCATCCATCCCAGATAATCAATCTATGTTCTATTTGAAATCCTAGAATAACTCAACAAAGCGGAGAAGAGCCAATCCGGACAGCTTAGACTCAAGTTTCAAATGCAACACTCAGAGCCCTTTGGGCATAGGATGTTGCGATGGACATACGAAGCAAGCACCTCAGCAGCGAGGACCGTGGCGTGATATTAGCCGAGCATAATAGGGGCAGCAGTCAGCGGTTGATCGGCCAGCTTTTGCATCGCCCGGCGAGCACGATCTGCCGTGAGCTGGCGCGAGGTCGGCAGGAAGACGGCAGCTATTGCCCGCAAGCGGCGCGGCAGGCCTATGATGCCCGGCGCGCGCGCTGCCGCCGCAAGCGCAAGCTTGTGGAGGGGAGCGATCTTTATCGTTTCGTTCATGGCAAGCTCGTACATCTGCACTGGTCGCCTGAGCAGATTGCGCAGAGACTGCGTCTCATGAAGCCTGATGATCCATCCGCCCATGTGAGCCATGAGACCATCTATGCCGCGATTTACGCGCAGCCACGTGGCGGGCTGAAGGCGGCGATGATCGAGGCGTTGCGTCAAGCGAAGCCTAAGCGTGGGCTCAAGCGCAGGACAGCGGCGGGCAGTGCTATGGTCCCGGAATCATTGCGCATTATCAATCGCCCTGAAGAGATCGAAGCACGACTGGTACCAGGCCATTGGGAGGGCGACCTCATCAAGGGCGCATTCAATCGCTCGTCAGTGGGGACCTTGGTCGAGCGCAAGACACGCTTTGTCATTCTTTGCAAAATGGATGGCAATGGGGCCGAGGCCGCGCTTGACAGCTTCACCCGCCAGATGAGACGACTACCCGCTGATTTGCGCAAGAGCATGACCTATGACCGTGGCTCCGAAATGGCCTGCCATCCGGAATTGGCGCGACGATTGAAAATTGATATCTAGTTCTGCGATCCGCATGCTCCCTGGCAGCGCGGCAGCAACGAGAACACCAACGGACTGCTGCGTCAGTTCATGCCCAAAGGAACTGACCTGAACGGTGCAAGCCAAACATGGCTCAACGACGTTGCAAACCTGATGAACAACCGTCCGAGAAAAACCCTCGGATGGAGAACACCCGCTGAAGCCATGGCCGACGAAATCGCGGCCTTCAAATCAACCGTTGCACTTGATGTTTGAATCCAAGCAGGCACAGGCAGCGCCTGTGAAACTAAAAAACGCGACAGTCGAGACAAGTAGATGTTTCATTCAATTTCCAATGTGTTGATAAGATTGCCCTTCCTACTGCCAAACACCCAGTTTTCCTAGACTGAACGACTACCGGCTGACGCCGGTAGGTTCCCTTTTTGAATGTAATTCAAGATACTGAAGTATGACAGCGTCAGTGACATTGCCGCTGGTTGTTGAGAAAAATCCGCGAGCCCAAAACCGCTGGCCCCAGTACCGTTTGCGCAGTTCGGGAAACTCGCGCTGTATCTTATAATGCCAACGGCCGAATTAAGTGACCCTTGCCCATTCTCGATCTGTGATTGAACTTATTCGCTCTGGGTCGTTCGCAAAGAAGTTCCAAGCTTGTGCACATTTGTCGAGTATTTCGTCATAGGTGTCGAAAACTGTGATTGCGAGTTTATTAGCTCGCAGATAAGCCCAGACGTTTTCCATGGGGTTCAGTTCGGGTGAATACGGTGGCAGCTTAACGAGCGTAATTTTATCTGGCACCTGCAAACATTTTGCGCCATGCCACCCCGCCCCATCAACAATCAGCAAGGCATGTGAGCCGGGTGCGACAGCTTTTGCGATCTCATCAAGATGCAGCCCCATAGCCTCGGCGTTGACGTAGGGCAGGACGAGACCTGCGGCGGTACCACGTGCGGGACAAGCGGCACCAAAGATATAACTCCATTTGAAGCGTATATCACGGGGTGCGCGCGGGCGAGTTCCACGCTTGGCCCATTTACGGGTGAGTGTCCCCTGTTGTCCAACGCGGGCTTCATCTTGGAACCATACCTCAAGAGGCTTCCCCTTTGCATGTTCTGGCAGAGTATCGTTTACGAGGCTGGTAAAGTTTTTTTAAAAGTCTGCTGCGCTTCGCGATCAGTTTTCGGATGCTCTGGACGCACAGACAGGCGGCGAAAGCCATGCTTGGTTAGATATTTCCCAATCGTACGCACATGCAGTTTCACGTCGAACTCCTCTTCAACACGAGCCTGCAAGTCGACACAACGCCATCGTACTACGCCATCTTTTACTGGGTCGGGCCCGGCCTCCACCCAAGCCACAAATTGCGCCTGTTGCTTGGGCGACAACCGTGGTTTTGCCCCCTTGCCATTCCGATCCGATAACCCCTCAATGCCTTCTGCGTTAAAGCGATGCGCCCAATCCCGAAGTGTTTGTCGATCCATACCACTGCTGCGGGCAGCCGTTTCACGATCCACCCCATCAAGCACCAGCGCTATGGCCAGTAGTCGCCGTACAACCCGCCCATCCTTGGTTCGCTTTGCCGCACGGCGCAAATCTTTCGCAGACATATCCGTGCGCGTAATTTTTATGGCTCCACCCATGAGCACCTCCCAATCTATGGAGGTCATTGATTCAGAGTTTACCAAAAATTAAAACCAAAAAAATGAGTCAGATATTCTGGCCGCTGGTATAAGACGAGCGTCCCTTGATCCGCATCATCACCTTTGACAAAGCTATCTGAGGCGGGACCGATATGAACATGTGGACGTGATCGGTCGACAATACGCCCGTCTCAATATGCACGCCAAGTTCTTGGCATGTTTGGATAATGATTTCACGGATACGCTCACGCATTTCACCGCGCATAACTTTGTATCGGTATTTTGTTGTCCAGACGACGTGAAATCGGTGATAAAATTTGGTATGGCTTCCTGTGGAATAGATCATAATCTTCCCTCTCATTTTTAAGACCCTTACCGCTTCGCGGGGTCTTAAAAATGAGAGGGAAGATTATAGTACATTACGCTAAAGCGGACCGGCTGGAAGCCGGTGGCTTTAATCCCGTTTGTGGAAAGTAAACTTGTATCTTTAGCGCGGCCTCCCCCTTCCTTCGATGCCAGCGGCATCGACTAGTCAAAAGCGACGCAAAAAAGCCGCACCGGATGATTCCAGTGCGGGCCTCACGTTCAGCGTTCGGACATAACCTTAGCGGGCTTGCAATGACAGGACCGCATCACAAGTCGCACCGTCGTAGGTCCCAACCCAAACATCAATCTGGCCGCTACGCGGGCGGGTAAGCACGATCTGCGGATCCAGATTGCCTGCATCATCGTCGTCATAGTACCATGTCGCTGTGCCGGTGTTGATCAGCAGCGCAAAGTCGCAATTGCTGCGCACAGAAATGATCAGTCGGCGGCCTTCGATCCCGCTGATGAAAAACCGCGCGTCCGGCTGTGACGTGAAATAACCAGCACCAACGTCGGTCTGCGGGTTCACATTCTGACAGTTCCATATGTAATTATCGCCCCCAGCCAGCAAGGACAAGGTTTGAGGGGATCGCATCTGTCCCGTACTCAAGTTAAAACTGCCGTAGGATGGGTTTAGGTTCCAATTCGGGCAGGCTTGCGCAGCGCCTGCAAGACCTAACATCGCCAATACAGTCAAAATAAGCTTACTCATAACTATCACCAATATCATCCGTTTCATCCGACGTTAGGCTAAGCGAGAAACAGCGCATCTGGATAGTCAAAATTTTTGTACATTTGGTCAGGTATTCCGGACCTTCGCTTTGTGATAAGGGAAGCGCACGAAAAAGGCCGCTCCCCTGAACGGGAAGCGGCCTGAATTTCGCACTGCTGTGAAGCTTACTCTTCTTCGAGCGCCTCAACAGCCTTTTGCAGATCGTCCTTAGACACTTCTTTTTCTTTCATAGCAGCGGCTTCAACGATGTGATCCACAACTTTGTCTTCAAACAAAGGTGCGCGGATCTGCTGCTGCATCTGTGGGTTCTTCTGCACAAATTCAAAGAACTGGCGCGCTTGGTCGCCGTACTGACGGGCTTGGTTCATCACCGCTTGGGTGAATTCAGCATCAGACACATGAATTTCGGCTTTTTGACCGATTTCAGCCAGTAGCAAACCGAGCTTTACGCGGCGATCTGCAAGTTTGGTGTGCTCTTCGGTGGTCTCGATCTCAGGGTGATCGTGGCCTTCAACCTCTGGGTTGTCTTCGTGCCACAGCTGATGTGCGATCTGGCCTGCTTCGGCCTCAACCAAGGACGGTGGCAGCTCGAACGAAACCATCTTGTCCAATTCATCAAGAAGCGCGCGCTTTGTGACTGCACGTGCCGCACCTGCGTACTCTTCTTCCAGCTTTGACGTGATCTGACCCTTCAGACCTGCAAGGTCTTCTGCGCCAAACTGCTTAGCCATCTCATCGTCAATCTCGGATGTCTTGGGTTCTTTAACGTTCAGGATTTTGCACTCAAACACAGCAACTTTGCCTGCAAGGTGCTCAGCATTGTAATCAGCTGGGAATGTGACTTCCACGTTCTTGTCTTCGCCAGCTTTGACGCCAATCAGACCTTCTTCAAAACCTGGGATGAATTGACCGGACCCGAGCTCAAGGGCGTGACCCTCTGCAGCGCCGCCTTCAAACGGTTCGCCATCAACTTTACCAAGGAAGTCAAAAATCACTTGGTCGCCGTCTTTGGCCTTTGAGCCCGTCTTGCGGTCATCAAAGTTCTTTGCCGTCTCGGCGAGTGACGTCAGCGCTTCTTGCACCGACTCGTCGTCGGCTTTCACAACCAGCTTTTCGAGCTTGATCTTGCTGAAATCGACCTCAGGAACAACGGGCAGTGCTTCGTAGGACACGTTAACGACAACATCGTCGCCTTCTTTCCACTCATCGTTGGCCATCTTCATCTCAGGCTGCATCGCGGGGCGATCGCCGGACGTTTCCAAATGCGTGTTCATGGCACCGTCGACGGATTCCTGCATTGCTTCGCCCAGAACCTTGGGGCCAAACTGCTTTTTCATCATTGCCATCGGGACCTTACCCTTACGGAATCCCTTCATCTCGACTTCAGGCTGTGCCTCTTTGAGCTTCTCTAGGACTTTTGCGTCCAGTTCGGCAGCCGTGATTTTGATCTCATAGCCGCGCTTGAGGCCGTCGTTCAGGGTCTCTTTGACCGTCATGGTATCGTCCTTTTCTTTGTCTCACAGGCCGAAGGGCCAAAAATATCGTGGTGCGGGTGAAGGGACTCGAACCCCCACGCCTTGCGGCGCTTGGACCTAAACCAAGTGCGTCTACCAATTCCGCCACACCCGCATATATTTAAGGGGACGACGATGCCCTCCCCCTAAGTTGCGCGCTTCCTAGCAAAGTGTCGGCAGGGATGCGAGAGAAAAACGCAAGCCATTTGACATGATCTGACGTTATTATTCAGGGCTTTGGCGATCACTATAGATTGAACCCTTGCCGTGACGAAAAAGACTCACTTTTGGGTCGTCATGCGGAATTGCGCGATTATTGCCGCACCAGTAACTTTTTGTTGCCATATTTCAGGTCAAAAGACTGAGGTAGTGGTTTAATGATTAGAGCGAGTAACGCCATGCACATGGAAATGACGCGAGATTTCAAAGAATGCAGCGCGGTAAAACCCGCCAATGTCTGCGGGCTCGCGACAGGGACCACAGTGATAACACTGGACGGCGACCTTCCTGTCGAGCATTTGAATGCCGTCGACCGGATCATCACCCGTGACAGCGGCATGGCGATCCTGCGCGACATCCGCATCTCACAAGTCCGGGTTGCAGCTATCAAAATCAAGGCTGGTTCGCTTGGCCATACACGACCACAGTCCGATATGATCATGGGCCCCGACACGCTGGTTCACATTCGCGACTGGCGCGCCAAAGCTTTGTTTGGCGCTGATGTCGCAACAGTAAAGGCGAAACGCCTGATTGACGGTGAATTCGTGTCCAAAATCGCTGCCAGAACAATAACCGTTTATGAACTGATCTTTGACCTTCAGCACATAGTTTATGCAGACGGCCTCGAAGTGGCCAGTACTGCCGTGTAAGCGGACCGAAACGTCCTCTATATGCGCGTTCTCTATATGCGCGTTAAGTCGCGCTTATGGCTTCCCGCGCGATCTTGTCGCCAAATCAGAAACGAATGAAACGCAGTCTCTCAGGGCTGCGTTTTGCATTTGGGACGCCACCGTCGCGTTGGCACGCCCTTCGGACCCTGAAATATTCGTGAAATGACGATCATCGGAAAACCATCCTGTTGGGCGCGGGGATCAATGCGATTCATTTCCGACCATAATTGCGTCACTCTGCTTAATTTTTGTGCACACCTGCGGGAAACCCGTCTGACACGGGAGCCGCCCCGCCCTCTCGAATTGTGAGCAAGAGACAGACGTGGTCTCTCCCAACCTGAAGACGCAAGGCAGGGGAGTCGCAGCCATGAAAAAGATCGAAGCGATCATCAAACCGTTCAAGCTTGACGAAGTAAAAGAAGCGCTGCAAGACGCGGGCATCCAAGGCCTAAGCGTCGTGGAAGTCAAAGGGTTTGGCCGCCAGAAAGGCCACACCGAATTGTACCGCGGCGCTGAATATGTTGTGGATTTCCTTCCAAAAGTTAAGATCGAGGTCGTTTTGGCCGACGATCAAGTCGATGGCGCCATTCAAGCCATCATCGCAGCTGCCAAAACCGACAAAATCGGTGATGGAAAGATTTTTGTCTCTGACGTGAGCCAGGCGATCCGCATTCGCACCGGCGAAGAAGGCGACGAAGCTTTATAAATATTGAGCGCTGCCACCCAGCGCGCAGTACTTTCAGCCCTACATCAAACCTATCAAACGAAAGACCGCTGATATGACCAACAAAGATATTGTCAAAATGATCAAAGACGAAGACATCGATTATGTCGACGTCCGTTTCACCGACCCGCGCGGCAAGCTGCAGCACGTGACCTTGATGTCAGATCAAGTTGACGAAGACTTCCTTGAAGAAGGCTTCATGTTCGACGGATCCTCCATCGCTGGTTGGAAATCTATCGATAAATCCGACATGAAGCTGATGCTGGATGTCGATAGCGCCTACATTGACCCGTTTTACGCTGAAAAAACGCTGTGCATTCACTGCTCTGTGGTCGAACCAGACACCGGCGAAGGCTACGACCGCGACCCACGCGGAACCGCCGAACGTGCTGAGGCATATTTGAAATCCACGGGTATCGGCGACACATCTTTTTGGGGTCCCGAGGCTGAATTCTTCCTGTTTGACGATGTCCGCTACCAAGTCGGCATCAACAAAGTGTCCTACCAAGTTGATGCAATCGACGCATCCTGGAACACGGATACGCAGTACGAAATGGGCAACACAGGCCACCGTCCCGGTGTCAAAGGCGGCTATTTCCCTGTGAACCCAATCGATGACGCGCAAGACATCCGTTCTGAGATGCTGTCGACGATGAAGCGCATGGGCATGAAAGTCGATAAGCACCACCACGAAGTGGCGTCCTGTCAGCACGAACTCGGCCTGATCTTCGGCACGTTGACGACACAAGCCGATGAGCTGCAAAAGTACAAATACGTCGTGCACAACGTCGCACAGGCTTACGGCAAGACCGCAACATTCATGCCTAAGCCCATCGCGGGCGACAACGGCACGGGCATGCACGTAAACATGTCGATCTGGAAAGACGGCAAGCCTTTGTTTGCAGGCGACAAATACGCCGACCTGTCACAAGAAGCGCTGTATTTCATTGGCGGAATCCTGACACACGCCAAAGCTTTGAACGCGATCACGAACCCGTCCACCAACTCCTATAAGCGGCTGATCCCGGGCTTTGAGGCCCCAGTTCTGCGCGCCTATTCCGCCTCCAACCGCTCTGGTTGCGTGCGGATCCCGTGGACAGAATCCCCCAAAGCCAAGCGCGTTGAGGCCCGTTTCCCTGACCCCGCCGCCAACCCATACCTTTGCTTTGCAGCGCTGTTGATGGCCGGTCTTGACGGGATCAAAAACAAGATCGATCCCGGTCCTGCATCCGACAAAGACCTCTATGATCTGCCGCCAGAAGAATTGGCTGAAATCCCAACGGTCTGCGGATCCTTACGTGAAGCGCTGGAAGAGTTGGAAAAAGACATGGACTTCTTGCTGCAAAGCGATGTGTTCACCAAAGGCCAGTTGCAAGGATACATGGACCTCAAGTGGGAGGAAGTCTACGAATACGAACACACCCCACACCCTGTTGAATTCAAATTGTATTACAGCTGCTAGGACCCTTTGGGTTTAGAGTCTGCTATCAATGTGAAGGCGTCCCCCGCGGGGCGCCTTTTTTGATGTCCCAGGCCCACTTGGTCAACCCGCCACACAATGGACGCAACAAACGCCCGAGATTGACCGATCAGTTACGTGTTGTTGACGAATTGATTGGTCAATATCGAGATATGACCAACACAGATTTTTCCCTTGCGCCCAAAGTGGCCCCCCGCGAAACCCCTACGCCACGTTTTGGTGCGCATCAGATCACGGATCGTCCGGCCTCTGCTCCGCACCAATGCGGACGAGCGATGTCGACCGCGTGGCAAACCCGTGGGATGTCGAATGACGCACATCAATACGGCGCACCCGTGCGCAGCATTGGGGCCATGGTGTCCGATCCATTGCGTTGGGGTGTCGCCACCAAACCCCGCAGCTTCGCGCTCGCGGGCGTCGCCATGGTCGCTCTTCTTACCCTGATCCTCTAAACACACGCCTAGGGGACGTCTGCCGCCACCATAGTAGTGTGAATGACAAACGCCACAGCATCAGGCTGCGGCAGTCGCAAGATCGTTTGCCGTTCGCTGCGCAGATACGGCGCATCCGGCTGCCCGACGGGGCGCGGATCGTTTTCCAGCCTCGGCTGATGCAAATCGGCCTCATTATAGCGCAGTAAATTTGCCCGCCACATCGGACGCCCCTCCTGCACCCCATCAAATAAACGCTGAACCCGCGTCGCGATGGCACTGTCATAGTCCACCACTGGATCATGAATTGCGATCAGTGGCTTGCCGATCTTTTGCGCCAACGTCCAACTTGCCGGAAAACACAACACGGCCCCGCTCAAGACATGCTCATCACCGCGCCGCTCCAAGATACAGACGTCTTGCTGCAAAACCGCGCCGATAGATCGAAGCGGCGCACGCCAGTCTATCGTCACCTCGTGCCCATCCTGACAGCGCACATGATCGCCCGTCCGCACAAACCCGTCCGGCAAAGCGTCTAATGCGGCCACAACAAATCCGCACGCAGCCGCCAAACCATCCGGCGTCTGCGCATAAACATCCGCCTCACAGCTCTGCAAAAGTCGGCGCCGTTCCCCCATCTGTGCACCATAAGCGCCATCAAACGTCAGCCACTGGCCCACGACAGGGCGCATTGACGGCAGGCGCGCAGCGGCTACATCGGCCTGACCACGTGGCAATTTATCCTGCAATATCGGGGTCCGACTATCGTTCATTTGCGCCGCCTGTTCGTGTCGCTATTTGACCTGACAGACGAAAATTGCCCCGTCACGTTGATCATACCCAGTGGAGGCAAGCCATGAACACCCATTATCGCGATACCCGTAAAATCGACCCGTCCAAGGGCTCTGTTTTGGGGGACGGTAGCCCAAATGACAACGACCGCGTTGAAATCGGGCCGACGCAGCTGGCGTTTGGTGAATGGGATACTGCGGGTCTGGTTTTGCCGAACTTGCAGAACATGCGCGAATACCGCTGGCAACGCCTGACACAACACATTGTTGATCGCGGGTATGGCGGCTTGCTGATGTTTGACCCGCTCAACATTCGATACGCTACCGACAGCACCAATATGCAATTGTGGAACACCCACAATCCGTTTCGTGCGGTGCTGCTGTGTGCCGATGGATACATGGTTATCTGGGACTACAAAATTTCGCCATTCCTGAGCGCGTTTAACCCGCTTGTGCGCGAACGGCGCAGCGGTGCATCGATGTTCTATTTCTCAAACGGTAACAAAGGCTTACAGGCCGCATCTACCTTCGCGGATGAGGTTAAAGACATCATGGGCGAACATGCAGGGACAAACACCCGCCTCGCGGTGGACAAGATCATGGTCGACGGACTTCGCGCACTAGAAGCCCGCGGATTTGAGGTGATGGAAGGCGAAGAAGTCACCGAACACGCACGCTCCATCAAAGGCGTCGACGAAATTCTTGCCATGCGCTGCGCCAATCACGCCTGCGAAACCGCCGTCAAAGTTATGGAGGATTTCGCCCGCAATAGGTCCGGCAATGGCATCACATCCGAGGACGATATCTGGTCGGTGCTCCACGGCGAAAATATCAAACGCGGCGGCGAATGGATCGAAACCCGTCTGCTGGCGTCCGGCCCGCGCACGAACCCGTGGTTCCAGGAATGTGGACCACGAATCACCCAGCCGAACGAAATCCTCGCGTTTGATACAGATCTGATTGGCAGCTACGGCATTTGTATCGACATCTCACGCACGTGGTGGATCGGCGATGAAAAACCCCGCCCCGATATGGTTGAGGCGATGAAGCACGGTGTCGAACATATTGAGACCAATATGCAAATGCTCAAGCCGGGCGTGAATATCCAGGACCTCAGCCGCAACACCCATGTGCTGGACGCCAAATATCAAAAACAAAAATACGGCTGCCTAATGCACGGCGTTGGCCTGTGCGATGAATGGCCACTGGTCGCCTATCCCGACAGCATGGTCGACGGCGCGTTTGATCACGAGCTCAAAGCGGGCATGGTTTTGTGCGTTGAGGCTTTGCTCGGCGAAGAGGGCGGCGATTTTTCAATCAAACTCGAAGACCAAGTGCTGATCACCGAAGACGGGTTCGAAAACTTGACGACATATCCCCATGACGATGCACTTATGGGCCGATAAGACGGGGCGCTAGGGAAACGCGACCGACGCGACCAAGCCAAAGTGATCTGACCCCAATTGTGGCCGGACCGATAACGTCCCCGCACCATCTGTCGCCAACACATGATCGATGCCCAATGGATAACCGAACAGATCAAACGCGCGCACCAACCGACCGACCCGCGCAGTCGCAGTGGCCTGTTCAAACCATGCCAAAGTTCGCCCCGACGCAACCATATTGAAATCGCCGCCGATGACAGTCACACCGCCCTCCAATTGCGATATTTCTTTAATCAAAGCAGTGGCATGGTCTTGTTGCGAATGCAGCCAAGGCCAATATATGTGCACCGATACGACTTGCACCAAAATCCCGCGCACATCCGTGACAGCCGACGCCATACCGGGCGCACGGGCACAGGTTTCGTGCAACAATGGCGTACGCGACAGAACGGCAACTTTGCCAACCGAATGGGCGTCGCACACCAGCTGATAGGGATACAGGTCGCTGATGTTGTCCAACATCGCCAAGTTGACGCGGCTGACTTCTTGCAAGGTCACAACATCGGCGTTGGCCTGACGCAGATCAGCCATCTGCAAAGTGCAATCGCTTGGCCGGAACAGCATGTTCTTTTGATAAAGTGTCAGGTCAACTCTATCGCGCGGGTTGCCGTGTGGCAAAAAGCCCGCCCCATGCCAAAGTGCTGCCAAACACGCAAGAACTGCAAGGACCTGCGCCCCACGCCAGCGCCAAACCAAGCCCAACACCACAAGACACCCGATCAGGACTATCGGTCGAAACACCGCCAGACTGTCGCCTAACCCGTGCACCTCCCCCGCGAATGACGTGGCCAATACAACGGCCGCACAGACAACCAATCCGCGCGCACTCCAAGACCACATTTACTCACCTTCCTGTGACGCACGCGTCACATCCCTTGCTTGCGCATCCGCCTTGCGCCACCTGTACTGCAACCCCAAGTCAAAAGGCGATTCAAAATGCCCACCAAACGTTTTACCTTCCCCGGTCAAGATGGCCAGCAACTCGCCGCCCGTCTTGATCTGCCCGAAGGTCCCCACCTTGCGACGGCCCTGTTCGCCCATTGCTTCACCTGCTCCAAAGACATCCCCGCAGCGCGCCGCATTGCCGCGCGGCTGTCGTCCATGGGCATCGCTGTGCTGCGGTTTGACTTCACCGGTTTGGGCCATTCGGAGGGCGAATTTGAAAACACGAATTTCACCACCAATGTACAAGACCTCGTGGCGGCCAGCGCAGAACTCGCGCGGCGCGGCATGTGCCCGTCGCTTCTGGTCGGTCACAGCTTAGGCGGGGCCGCCGTTCTCAAAGCAGCACCCGAGATGAAAAACATCAAGGCGGTCGTGACCTTGGGCGCGCCGTTTGACCCCGAACACGTCACCAAGAATTTCACCGATGCGCTGCCGCAGATCATCCGTGACGGCGTCGCCGAAGTGTCACTTGGTGGGCGCCCCTTCCGCATCTCCAAAGATTTCTTACAAGACATCGCCAAAGGTAAACTCACCCCCGCCATCGCGTCCCTTAACGCCGCCCTTCTGGTGCTCCACGCCCCGCGCGACGCCACAGTTTCAATCGATAACGCGTCTGAAATCTTCCTCGCTGCCAAACATCCCAAGAGCTTCATCACGTTGGACGGTGCCGACCACCTGCTGAGCCGCGCAGAGGACGCCGAATACGCCGCCGACGTCATCGCAACATGGGCCAAGCGCTACATTGACCTGCCCAGCCCTGCCCCGCCCATCGGCACCCCCGAAGGCGTATTGCGCGTTTCTGAGGCGGATCCAAATGGCTTCCTGCAAGACGTGCAATCAGGGCCACACCACTTGCTCGCAGATGAACCCGCAGCTTACGGCGGCACCAACAAAGGCCTGACACCCTACGGCTTCCTGTCTGCAGGCCTTGGCGCGTGTACGTCCATGACGATCCGCATGTATGCCCGCCGCAAAGGCTGGCCGCTGACCTCGGTCAGCGTTGATGTGACCCACGACAAAGTCCACGGACAGGACGCGGGCACGGAAACCAAATCAAAGATCGACAGCTTCGTTCTAACAATCACGTTGCAAGGCGACCTTGACGACAGCCAACGCGCCCGCTTGCTCGAAATCGCCGACCGTTGCCCAGTTCATCAATCATTGGAACGCTCCAACCACATTGAAACAAAACTCGCCTAAATCCTGCGGTCTGCCGCTATTCTTTCGCCTGCCTTTGTCTCAAAAATACCCCCCCCCGGAGGGTCGACTTCGCCAAACGCACCGCCACCGCGATGGGCTCAAACCACCACAGACACCAAACAAAAAAATGAGGCGCGGAGCATCGCTCCGCGCCTCGCAATTTAACAACCCGAATTGGGAGTGTTAGCTGCGGGCCTCACCGACAAGCTTCCAGATCGCTGGAACAAGTAATGCCGCCAACCCCAACTTCAGAAAATCACCAACGATGAACGGTGTGAAACCCCACTGAAGGATCGGCTCGTCCCAACCATAAAGTGACCCCAGCCACAACAAACCCGGAATGTAAATCAACGCATTGCCGACCAACATCGCCAGCGCCATGGTCCCGATGGACCGGTCCCAGCCTTTTCGCGCCGCAAATCCAAGCGCCAAAGTCGCCAACACGTAGCCGACCAAATAGCCGCCCGTGCTGCCCATCATATACTCAAAGCCAAACGCCTCGGCGGAGGATCCTGCAAAAACATCAAAGCCCGCGAGACCGACAATCATATAGCCAAGGATCGTTGCCATACCCAGACGCGGGCCATAAGCGGCGCCGACCGTCAGCACTGCAAACGTGCCCATGGTGATCGGAACTGGAAGCATCGGAATCGAAACCTTCGCGGCCACTGCCAACAAAACGATGCCAAGCAGCACCATGACGACCTGTTTGATCCGAAGTGCTGTGCCTTCGGTCGGGCCAAAGACTTCGGCCAATGCGGGGTTATTCATCGTCATCGCCATTGTGTTTGGCTCCTGTGATTGCCTCATTTATATAAGTAATGCCCCAGTAGGTCCGTTTCTGCAAGTGCGAAGCCCGATCAGGTTACTCGGCAGGCATATAAGTTGTGATCGAGCGATAGTCCTTGCGCGGCCCGCTCACGTCCCACGTGACACTCCAACGCGGCCAGTCCGACAACTCATAGCCACCGCGATACATATCAGCCCCGCACAAATGCGCGCTCGCCAGGCCGCCAATCTTTGGATCAAAATCATGAAACTCACGGCCATCGGCAAAACGAACCCAAATGCGCCCCCCGTCTTCGTGCCATAAATAACTGCGCTCTGCCTCAAACCGCTGACCGTTCAGGATCAACGCGCCGGTTTCACGATAGACCGCGCCACTGGACGATAGGGACAACACGGCCCGCCCTTCAAATCGCGACTGCGCGGCTGCTCTGCGGTCATCAATGACACGCGCAACATCATATGACCCGATAAATGCGGATAACCAACCCATTCTGACCGCCCTTCCCTTGTGACCCGTGCTGCACCCCCTTATGACGCCTGCATCTGCTTTTGCACCTCACAAAAAGGCCAAAACCCATGATCCCCCGCTATTCACGCCCCGCCATGACCGACATTTGGGAACCTGCGACCAAGTTCCGCATCTGGTATGAGATCGAAGCCCATGCCTGCGAGGCCATGGCAGACATTGGCGTCATCCCGCGCGAAAACGCGGATGCGGTGTGGAAAGCGAAAGACGTCGAATTCGACGTGGCACGGATTGACGAGATCGAAGCCGTGACAAAACACGACGTCATCGCGTTTTTGACCCATCTGGCCGAACACGTCGGCAGCGACGAAGCCCGCTTTGTGCACCAAGGCATGACATCTTCTGACTTGTTGGACACCTGTTTCAACGTCCAACTGGTGCTTGCCGCCGACATTCTGATCGCGGACATCCAAGCCCTGCTCGTAGCGCTGAAACGCCGCGCGATAGAACATAAAATGACCATCCGTGTCGGTCGCAGCCACGGCATTCACGCCGAACCGACCACCATGGGCCTGACATTCGCGCGTTTTTACGCCGAAATGGACCGCAACCTTGCACGTATGAAAACTGCCCGCGCTGAGGTTTCGACCGGTGCTGTGTCCGGCGCAGTTGGCACGTTTGCCAATATTGATCCCCGCGTCGAAGAACATGTTTGTGCGCAATTGGGCCTAACGCCTGAACCAATTTCCACCCAAGTGATCCCGCGCGACCGCCACGCCATGTTTTTTGCCACACTCGGCGTGATTGCCAGCTCAATTGAAAACGTGTCCACAGAAATTCGTCACATGCAGCGCACAGAAGTGTTGGAAGGTGCGGAGTTCTTTTCAGCCGGGCAAAAAGGCTCATCGGCGATGCCGCACAAAAAGAACCCAGTGCTGACCGAAAACCTTACAGGTCTGGCGCGTCTTGTGCGCATGACCGTGATCCCCGCAATGGAAAACGTCGCCCTGTGGCACGAACGCGATATCAGCCATTCTTCTGTCGAACGCGGCATTGGGCCGGACGCGACCGTCACGCTGGACTTCGCCCTCAACCGCTTGACCGGTGTTGTCGATAAAATGCTGATTTTCCCTGAAAATATGCTCGACAATATGAACAAATTTCCTGGCCTTGTGATGTCACAGCGCGTGCTTTTGGCGCTGACGCAGGCGGGCACGTCGCGCGAAGATGCCTATGCGATGGTCCAGCGTAATGCTTTGAAAGTCTGGGAAGACCGGACAGATTTCCGCGAAGAACTGCTGGCGGACGAACAGGTCGTTGCGGCGCTCGGCGTGGAGGCGATCAACGACAATTTCAACCTCGATTATCATACCAAACACGTCGATACGATTTTTGCACGCGTTTTTGGCAACGACACGTAAACCCGCAAAGATGCCTCCATGGGCCCCCGAATGGCCCATGGGTTGGCAACTCGGCTACGCTGCGCTCATCTCCAGCACAGGGTTGGCGACGTGTTTGTGTCGCGCAGGAATTCCGATAACCGCGTATTTGTGGCCGTCATCATCTTCTCAGAGCTATGACTGAATCTGGTGTTTGAATGGTTTGAAGGTTAGCGGCGTATCTGGTTGAATTGTTGTTGGAAGACAGCAGCCCAACCAAAGGAGATACACCACCATGGGAACTACTAACATTGTTGATTTTGCGCGTCGAGTCGAGATGACGGACGCGTTGACGGAGTTGCTGAAAACGGGAGCACAACAATTGATCGCGACAGCAGTTGAGGCTGAGCTTGTCAGTTATTTGGCGCAATTTACCGGCTTACGCACCGATGCCGGTCACGCGGCAGTCGTGCGTAATGGACATCATCCGGCCCGCCCGTTTCAAACGGGCATTGGCCCTGTGAGCGTGCGCATTCCAAAGGTTCGGTCCAAGGACGGCACACCGGTGACATTCCGGTCTGCCCTGGTGCCGCCCTATGTGCGCCGCACGAAGACGCTGGAAGCGGCCTTGCCATGGCTTTACCTCAAAGGGATCTCCAGCGGCGAGATGGCTCCCGCCCTCAAGGTTCTTCTGGGCCCAGATGCCGTTGGCTTATCGGCTAATACGGTTTCGCGTTTAAAACGCGATTGGGCCAATGAATACGAGGCTTGGAAAGGCGCTGAGTTAGATGACGAGCCCATCGTCTATATCTGGGCCGACGGCGTTCACAGCGGCCTTCGGGGCGAGGATGACAAGCTCTGTGCCCTTGTTATTATTGGGGTAACTGCCCGTGGCAAGAAGCGATTTCTGGCAATTGAGGATGGGGTGCGCGAGTCCACGCAGAGCTGGCGCGAGGTTCTGCTTAACCTCAAAAGCCGAGGCATGAATGCGCCCAAACTGGCCATCGGGGACGGTGCCATGGGGTTTTGGGCGGCCATGGACGAAGTCTATCCTGAGACCCGCCATCAACGCTGTTGGCAACACAAAACGATGAACGTGCTCAATTGTTTACCCAAGCTGTCTCAGCCAAAAGCCAAGGCCGCGCTGCACGACATCTGGCAGGCCGAGACCAAAGTCGATGCAGAAAAGGCGTTCGATCTGTTCATCAAAACCTACGAACCCAAATATCCCAAGGCCACACTATGCCTGCAAAAAGATCGTGAGGAACTCATGGCATTCTTCGACTTCCCGGCGCAGCATTGGCAAAGCATCCGCACTAGCAATCCAATTGAATCGGCCTTCGCGACGATCCGGCATCGTACCAAGCGTTCAAAGGGCTGCCTGTCACGCGATGGCATGCTGCACATGATGTTCAAACTGGGGCAATGTGCTGAGCAAAATTGGAGGAAGCTACGCGGCTTTGACTACCTCGCAAAAGTCATCACAGGCGTCACGTTCAAAGACGGAATCGAAACCACAAACCCCGACCAGATCACCGCATGACCAACAATACTCAAACACCAGATTTGACAATAACTCTCGTTCTCATACGGTTGGCCCAGAAATTCAGCGCCATAGCCTAACCGTTTCAACGCCCGCAAAACTCACAGGTTTGACAACGACATCATCCGCTCAGCACCCTCCGCTGTGGCCATATCGATCAGCCCGCCGACGATCAGGTCCAGACACTGCAACCGTCCCCGCATGGATTTGATTTCAGGCGCCATTACCAAACGCGTACATTCCCAAACCTTGGGGCTGTCGACGATCTCGCTCAGCAGGTTACTTGGGATCGTGCCCAGCTTACCGGTCATCGCATCTTTTAGCATGTAGGTATGATCGCCCCACTTGGCCGTTGTGGACATGGCACGCGCGCCGGCAACAACACGACCCTGATCGTCCAACACGAGGGAATAGCGCGCCATCGGGTTATCATATTGGTCCATCTCAACTTCAGCATCATGCGGGATTTGCCAATGTAATTCATCGACGAAGAACTGCTTTCGCAAGCTTAGATAGTCAAAAAAGCTGGACCATGCAGATGCACGTTAGACAATTTAAAAATGATATTTTTCATCGTTACTCTCCTTTTTGGAGAGTCCATCTAGCGTCGAGAATTATTTTTGTTAACTGCGAAACTGCTTTTGCCACAGTATATTTTACAGGAATCGCTGGTAAACTCCTGCGCCTGAATTGACCTGACGATTTTGGGCCTGTGATTCACTTCGTCGCATGGCCAAAGGCGGTTCAGTCTGTATTTTGAGTTTATGAGCAAGCAATACAAAACAGTCTCCTTATCCGACGAGCAGCGCATAGCACTTGAAGCGCTTTGCCGCCGCCGCAAAGTTGACGCCCTTGTTTGGAAACGGGCGCGCGCGTTTCTTCTTTTGGACGCAGGAGAAGACGCCGGAACGGTTTGCCGGATTTTGGATATTGGCCCGACAGTTTTGACGGAGTGGCGATTTGCCTTTGCCGGTGCGGGACTATCGTTTTTCGGTCTGAAGGACTACAGCCAGCGTCAGGGTCATTTGTCCGTCGTGCAAGAGCAGGCGGTGAGAGCCCATTTCACCGCGCAGCCTGCCCGCAATGCCGATGAGGTCTGTGCCTATGTTCTAGCCGAGTGCGACCAAAACTACAGCACGTCGGGAGCCGCCAAGCTGATGCGCCGCCTGGGGTTCGCGTATAAGAAACCACAATTGCTGCCTGCACAGGCCGATGAAGCCAAGCAGGCTGCGTTTATTGCCAAATATGAGGCCCTGATGAACGGGTTGGCCGCAGATGAGATGGTTGTCTTTTCGGACGCTGTCCACCCCGAACACCAGAGCCGCCCCGCCCATGGTTGGTTCCCCAAGGGACAAAAGACGGCCCTGAAGGCGACATCAGGGCGCAAGCGGCTCAACATTCAGGGCGCGCTTGACCTTGAGACTTTCCAGTTCACCTTTGTGGAAGGCGAGAAGATCAATGCCCAGACAACCCGACAGATGCTGGAAAAGTTGGAACGCAACAACCAAACCAAGACGGCCATCCACGTCTTTGTCGACAATGCCCGCTATCATCATGCCAAGATACTACAGCCATGGCTGGACAGCCCAGAACGTCGGGTGAAGTTGCATTTCTTGCCAGCATATGCCCCGCACCTCAACCCGATCGAGCGTCTTTGGGGTGTTATGCACAAATGGGTCACCCACAATCGGCACTATGGAACGTTCAACCAATTCACAGAGGCCATTTTCGACTTCTTCCGCAAGACCCTGCCAGAAAAATGGCCAGAGTTCCGCGACACCGTCACCGACAACTTCCGCGTCATATCGCTCAAGGAATACAAAATGATTTGAGGGGAAAACCTCAGGTCAATTCAGGCGCGGGAGTATAACTCAAATATTAACCTTTTGTTAATGATTTCAAAAGGTTCAAATCAATCCGAATTCTCTAACCATTGCAGCGGCTTGGGCAGATGTCTGCGCCCCGAGCTTGATCTTGGCGTTCTTCAGGCGCTGTTTTACGGCCCCCTCAGAAATGCTTAATGAATATGCGATTTGTTTTAAACGCAAACCTTCTTTGATCATTCTCAACGCCTCAAGTTCCGCATGCGTAAGATTCGTTGGCGGCGCTTTGGCATGGTGGCGCTGCACAACATAGGCATGCAGAGCGTCAATCTCCGCCTGTTCAAACTCACGATCAGACCGTGCGAACGTCCCGAACGATCGCTGGCCTTCGCGGTTGCCGTCAAAACACGCAACCGCCACACCGTAGCGCAACCCAAACGTCTGCGCCTGGTCCAAAACCCGCATCGGATCGGGCAAATCAATCGCGCTCCAACGGATCGCGCCTGTGTTGGCGTAAATCCACCGAATGACCGGATCGTGCAGCATAAACCGATGGGTTGTGTAGTGATCCACCCAAGGCGCAGGCAATGCATTCACTTCCTCAAGCGGGAAAGCGAAGCCGACCCGCAAAGCTATATAATAGCCATTTATGGCTATTATTTCGACATCTTCAGCAGAATTTAGCTCAGTCAAGCCTGGCCCTTTCGACAGTATAACTGAGTGAATGACACTGTCATTGCAGCCACCAATCACCTATATTCGCCATAATGCTCGTCGTGGCATTTTAGCCGTTGGGGACGCTTATAAGCAACCGCAAAGCGAGTGGAGGGAACAATGGCTGAAATTAGCAAACTTAAAGTATTGCTGAAAAGTGTTGATAATCTGGCCCCGTCAGGTTTCGCAATCGCATTCCATATCCGCCTGACCTCTCCCGACTTCCTGTTTCAGACTTACCCTAAAGACTGGACGAATATCTACTCGGAAAAAGGCTACGTGATGCAGGATCCCACAGTGCGGTGGGGCTTTGTCGAAACCGGGTCAATTCGCTGGTCCGGCTTGACAGAAATGGACGATCATAACATATTAGGATAGTCTCTTGCGTATGGAATGGCTTACGGCGTCACCATCGCAACTGACACCGGCGGCAGCCGCAGCTTGGCCAGTTTTTCGCGCCCCGATCGCGAATGCTTAGACGACGAAATCAAACAGTTATCGCAGTGCGTCCAATCGCTTCACGATATGACTGCGTTCCAAGGCGGCATCTCCGAAAACTGGCGAACTGAACTGCATCTGCTGGCCGTTGTAATGACCCACACCGACACAACCTAAGCGCAAATACTACACTGCGGCACTTGGGTTTTAACTCTCCCATTCCGCACCTTTTTCACCGATGCCGCCAGCGGGAGACTTAAACACCGTCCGAAATAAGCAATAACCATAAGTAGCCACAGACGCGCCGATGCAATTAAGATCCTGTTCACCTTGAACGGCTAAGAACTGGCTTGAGCCCTTTCTTTCAGGAGCACGCTGTTATAGCCGCCACCCCGACCTCATTGCCCAGAACCGATATAACCCGATCGCGCAAGGCGGCGATGGTGGTGAAACTGCTGTTGCGCAGTGGCGGTGATCTGCCGTTGTCGCAATTGCCCGAGGCGGCGCAGGCGCGCCTGACCCGAGAACTCGGCGCGCTCAACATCATCGACAAAGCCACGTTGAATAGCGTCGCACAGGAATTCGCGCGCGAACTTGCTGACGTCGCTTTGACTGCCCCCGGCAGTTTTGAGGCGGCGTTAAAATCTTTTGACGGGCGCATTTCAGCGGCGACGGTCGCGCGCTTGCGCGAAGAAGCCGCAGCGCAATCGGGCAGCGACCCGTGGACCATCGTACTTGCCCTGCCAGCCGAGGAAATGCTGCCCATCACCGACGCCGAAAGCGCAGAGGTTTGTGCCATTTTTCTCTCAAAACTCCCAACGAGTAAGGCCGCAATCTTGTTGGGCCTGATGCCAGGGAATCGCGCCCGCCGGATCGCCTATGCTATGTCCAAGACAACAAACGTCACATCCGACACCATCGTGCGGATCGGCACAGGATTGGCGCAGCATTATTGTGGCCCATCCCTGCCCGCCTTTAGTGAGAGCGCTGAACAGCGTATCGGGGCGATCCTCAACTCAACCCCCGCCTCGACCCGCGATAAAGTCCTTGAGGGTCTGTTGTCGCAGGACCCGACCTTTGGCGAAAGCGTGCGCAAAGCGATCTTCACATTCGCGGACATCCCCGCACGGCTCGCCATTGCGGACGTGCCCAAGGTTCTGCGCGACATCGACCAAACAGACCTTGTGCGCGCCTTGGCCTCAGCCACCGAAATGGGCGGACTTTTGGCACTCGCAGTGGCACATCTGCTCGACAATATGTCGACACGCATGGCCGACAACCTGCGCGAAGAAATATCAGAAGCCGGTAAAATCAAACAATCCGACGCAGAAGCAGCGCAAACCGCTGTGGTCACTGCCATCCGCGCGGCGGCGGATGCGGGCACAATCACGCTCAATCTGGACGGCGAAGACTAACGCGTCGTTTGCAGGGTTTCCTGCGCGGGCCTGTCGGCCTAACATCACCACATGACAAAACAACAAATCCCCTTACCCGCCCGCCGATGGCACGACATGGGCGGCGACACCGCTGGCCCGATCCCGATGGACCAACGTCCAGACGCCGATCATGACTTCGCACTTTGGGAAAAGCGCGTTGATGCCTTGATGATCCTCGGCTCTGCTAAGGGTTTTTTCATCGTCGACGGGTTGCGCCGAGTCCTCGAAGATTTGGGCGAAGAGGCGTTTGAAACCATGACCTATTACGAACGCTGGATCATGGCTGTGAACCAGAACCTCATCGAAGGGGGGGCCTATACCACGGCCGACCTCGCGGCGAAAATGGCCGACGTCACCGCGCGCGGTGATACATACGGCGATGCAGCGGCCCCTGTTAAATGAAGAGCATTTGATGCAAATAGTCCATGTAAAACCCCTCATGCCACCGGGCCACGTGCGCACCCCTGCCTATCTGCGCGGCAAGGTCGGCGTCATCGAACGCTCACTTGGCGTGTTTCCAAATCCCGAAGACCTCGCGTACGGCGTGACTGCCAGCGCGCTGCCATTACACCGCGTTCGGTTCACCATGGCCGATGTTTGGGGGGCAAATGCCGAAAACCCTAACGACACGCTGGACGCCGAAATCTATGAACATTGGTTGGAGCCAGCAGATGCCACATGACCACCATGACCATGATAACCTCAGCCCATCCGGACATCCCTACCGCGCCGATGACGATGCACCCCTGAGCTATTGGCAGGTGATGGGAATCGCCGTGCGCGAATTGCTGGTTGAAAAAGGCATCACCACCGCCAACGAAATCGCGTCCCAGATTGATACAATGGATGCCCGCACCCCCTCCAATGGGGCGCAGGTCGTGGCCCGCGCATGGTGCGATCCTGAATTTCACGCAGCACTGATGGATGACGCGTCCGAAGCGACGCGCGCCATGGGTTTCGACATCGGCGCGCTGAAATTGATCGCCGTGGAAAACACGGGCGACGTCCACAACATGATCGTGTGCACCCTGTGTTCATGTTACCCGCGCAATCTTTTGAGCCTGCCACCGGATTGGTACAAATCCCGCGCCTATCGCAGCCGCACCGTGCGTGAACCACGATCTGTATTGGCTGAATTCGGCGTCATATTGCCCGACAAAACGAAAATTCGCGTCCACGACAGCACCGCAGACATGCGCTACATCGTGATCCCGAACCGACCCGAAGGCACGGAAAACATGTCACAAAGTGACCTGGCGGGGTTGTGACGCGTGACAGCATGATCGGCACCGGCCTTGCGACCACAAACCCGCCCCTCGACGCTTAACGCAGAACAGCAGACGCCATAATCGCACCGGGGCCGGGTTCTTGAACGAGAACCACCAAGGGCCCATCACCAGAAACATTGACTGTCATATTCAGATCGCCACCGCCGCTCCAGTCACCGACACTGCGCCAATCTGTGACGATATTGACATAGCTCAGCGATCTGCCCGCGTTTTCACCACGGCGGATATCAACAGTTTCTTGCGGGCTATACCGGATGAGCTGCACAATTGTTCCACTGCGCAACGGGTGCGATGTTTGGCCCGTGATCTGCAACCGATCACCAGAACGTTGCAACACAATGCGCGTGCCTGTCGGACTGGCATTGTGAGCTTGGATCAAGTTAGCAACATCCATCGGCTTGGTGCCGACCACATGATCCGCGCCGCCAATAATCATCTGCGGCGTGTAAATCGAACTGGCCCCCGCAACGTAGGCATAGCGTTGCTGGCGCACCGTGTGTTCAGGATCGGCAAAACTATCCGCCCAGCCGATGTAGTCCCAATAATCCACATGCAGTGCCAATGCGATCACATCTGATCGCGCCGCCAATACGTGCAACATTTCGTCCGCTGGCGGGCAACTGGAACAGCCCTGAGAGGTATAAAGTTCCACAACCACAGGGCCATCAGCCATCGCAGGTGTAACAAGGGCAAAGCATGTGGCCCAGATCGAAAAGGCGACGGCGAAAGTTTGGCGCATAAAAAATCCTGACATTGAACCCTTTGCCTAGCGCAAGCACACGCGACACGCCAATCAACCGTTTGCGATTGAACTGTTACAATATCATTGTAGCACTGTAACAACGCCGACGGTTACGGATATATGACGCATCAATATCTCGCAAAACAAGGCTTGGCACCAATTGTGTGCAATAGTATACCGAAATCAGAATCATCATCCATGCCCCTGCAGGAGAGACCGATATGCCCATCACAGTAGGCCACGATAGCGCCAAAACCCGTAAAACCCTCAAAGTGGGCGACCAGTCGCTTGCGTATTATTCGATTCCAGCCGCGACCGCCGCAGGTTTGGGCGACTTTTCCAAGTTGCCCGCCGCATTGAAGGTTGTGCTGGAAAACATGCTGCGCTTCGAAGATGGCAAGACGGTGACAGTGGACGATATCAAAGCCTTCGCTGAATGGGCCACCAAAGGTGGGCAAAACCCGCGCGAAATCGCCTACCGCCCTGCCCGCGTGCTGATGCAGGATTTCACCGGTGTTCCCGCTGTTGTTGATTTGGCGGCGATGCGCGACGGAATTGTCGCCCTTGGCGGGGATGCCCAGCAGATTAATCCGCTTAATCCGGTTGATCTGGTCATCGACCATTCGGTTATGATCGACGAATTTGGCAACCCGCGTGCTTTCAAAGTGAACGTGGACCGCGAGTATGAACGCAACATCGAACGCTACACATTCCTGAAGTGGGGCCAATCGGCATTTTCCAACTTCCGCGTTGTGCCACCGGGTACAGGCATCTGCCATCAGGTGAACCTTGAATACCTCAGCCAAACCGTCTGGACCGATGTGGATCAGAACGGGGTTGAGGTGGCCTATCCTGACACGCTCGTCGGCACAGACTCCCACACAACCATGGTCAACGGCGTGGCGGTTTTGGGTTGGGGCGTTGGCGGGATTGAGGCAGAAGCCTCAATGCTTGGACAGCCGATTTCCATGCTGATCCCCGAAGTCGTCGGCTTCAAGCTGACCGGTCGCATGTTGGAAGGCACGACAGGCACCGACCTCGTGCTCAAGGTCGTCGAAATGCTGCGCGCCCACGGCGTTGTCAGCAAGTTCGTGGAATTTTACGGCGAAGGTCTGGATCACCTGCCACTGGCCGACCGCGCAACGATCGCCAACATGGCACCGGAATACGGCGCCACCTGCGGCTTCTTCCCGATTGACGACGAAACCTTGCGCTACCTGCGCAACACGGGCCGCGATGAAGACCGGATTGAACTGGTCGAAGCCTATGCAAAAGAAAACGGATTCTGGCGCGGCGCGGACTACGATCCTGTCTACTCTTCGACGCTCGAACTCGACATGGGCACCATCGTTCCGGCAATTTCCGGCCCCAAGCGCCCACAGGACTACGTGGCGCTGGATGTGGCCGCTAAGACATTCGGTGAATACATCAGCGGTGAGCGTGCCGAATGGTCTGCTGACGAAGAAGAAACCACCGAATGGGCTGCCGAAGGTGGCGCAATCGCGCCGCGCTCCATCCCCGGCGATATCGGCAAGCACAAGCGCGCCAAAGTCGTGGGTGAGGATTACACGATCCATGATGGCACAATCGTCATCGCGTCGATTACATCCTGCACAAACACGTCCAACCCCTACGTGATGATCGGCGCAGGTCTGGTGGCACGCAAGGCGCGCGCGCTTGGCTTGAACCGAAAGCCTTGGGTGAAAACATCACTCGCACCGGGCAGCCAAGTTGTGTCCGCCTACCTCGAAGCGGCTGGTCTGCAAGAAGATCTCGATGCCATCGGGTTCAACCTTGTGGGCTATGGCTGCACGACCTGCATCGGCAATTCAGGCCCGATCCAACAGGAATTGTCCGACGCGATTGCGTCAGGCGACATTATCGCGACATCGGTTTTGTCGGGCAATCGCAACTTTGAGGGTCGGATTTCACCGGATGTGCGGGCAAACTATCTGGCGTCACCTCCGCTTGTGGTGGCCTACGCATTGGCCGGTGATATGAATGTCGACATCGCCAAAGATCCGCTTGGTCAGGACAGGGACGGCAATGACGTCTACCTGAAAGACATCTGGCCATCCTCCAAAGAAGTCGCTGATCTGGTTGAACAAACCGTAACCCGCGAAGCATTCCAGTCGAAATATGCAGACGTCTTCAAGGGTGACGAAAAATGGCAAGCCGTAGAAACCACGGACGCAGAAACCTACGATTGGCCGCCACAATCCACCTACATCCAGAACCCGCCCTACTTTCAAGGCATGTCAAAAGACCCCGGCGTTATCACCAACATTGACGGCGCCAAAGTGCTGGCCGTGCTTGGCGATATGATCACGACGGACCACATTTCACCTGCTGGTTCGTTCAAGGAAACCACGCCAGCGGGCGAATACCTGCTTGAACGCCAAGTCCCCGTGCGTGAATTCAACTCTTACGGATCGCGCCGTGGCAACCACGAAGTGATGATGCGTGGCACCTTCGCCAACATCCGCATCAAAAACGAGATGCTGGACGGCGTTGAGGGCGGCTACACCAAAGGGCCGGACGGCGAACAGATGTCGATCTTTGATGCCGCGATGGCCTATATGGCTGCGGGCACGCCGACAGTGATCTTCGGGGGCGAACAATACGGCGCCGGATCATCGCGCGACTGGGCAGCCAAAGGCACTAACCTTCTCGGCGTGAAAGCCGTCATCGCTGAAAGCTTTGAGCGCATCCACCGCTCAAACCTTGTGGGCATGGGCGTCATTCCTTTTGAGTTCACCAAGGGCGACAGCCGCAAATCGCTTGGCTTGACGGGGGATGAAACGGTGTCGATCTCAGGGTTGGACACGATCAAACCCCTGCAAGAGGTGCCGTGCACAATCACCATGGCCGACGGCACGGTGAAGGATATCACCCTGAAATGCCGCATCGATACAGCAATTGAGGTGGAATACATCGAACACGGCGGCGTGCTGCACTACGTTCTTCGCAACCTTGCCAAAGCTGCCTAAATCGAAACGGCAATAATGATCCAAAAGTCGCGCCCAAACGGGCGCGGCTTTCTTGTTTTGGGGGCTCTGCCCCGTCGAGCATGCTCGACTCCCCGGGATATTTTCGAGACAAAGACAACGAACACAAAAGGCGACCAATGACACATCCCTCATTTGAATTCACTCACGCGCTGTGCCGCCTGCCCGCAACATCCGTCACCGATGGATTGCGCGCCAGCGACCACGGCGACCCAGATCCGGTTGCATTTGCTGCAGAACACGCCGCCTACATCAGCGCCTTGCGCGGGGCTGGTTGCGTCGTCAATGTCCTGCCCGCCGATGAAGCTTTCCCCGATTCAGTCTTCATCGAAGACCCCGCCTTGGTGCTCACCGGCACCGCTATTGTGCTGCGCCCGGGGGCTGCGTCCCGCCTTGGCGAAGCTGCCGCACTTAGGCCCGCATTGCTGGAAAACATGAACGATGTCATTGACTTAACCACTGATGGCTACGTCGATGGTGGCGATATACTGTGCACGGATGACCGCGTGTTGCTGGGCCTGTCCGCGCGCACCAACGGACAAGGCGCCGAGGATTTGCGCTCAATTGTCGAGAGTTTGGGATACACTCTAGAGGTCTTGCAAACGCCGCCCGAAATCCTGCACTTCAAGACCGAAAGCTCGCTCCTTGATCGCCAAACTGTGCTGGCGACCCCGGCATTGGCAGGGTCAGGCGCGTTCAAAGGCCTAAAGGTGCTTGAAACGGCGATTGGCGAAGAGGCTGCCGCCAACGCGATCCGCGTTAACGCGCATGTCTTCTTGTCCGCGGGATATCCAAAGACCGCAGAAATGCTTGACGGTGCGGGCTATTCAGTGCGGATTCTGAATACCAGTCAAGCCGCCCTTGTCGATGGCGGGCTCAGCTGCATGTCGCTGCGATACAGCCGCTAACCGGTCAATTGTCGGAACGCGCTGCGTCAAGTGCAGGGCGCAACCGGTTGATCAATTCGCGCTCCGTCACGGGTGCTGCCATGCGGAGCAGGATCGTACCGTAGCCGTCAATCAGGAACGTTTCCGGCACACCGTAAACGCCCCAATCAATTGCGTGAAAACCGCGCGGGTCTGCCCCGACGGCCAGATACGGATCACCGAGATCATCAAGGAATGAAAGGGCGTTTCCGTCTATATCCTTGTAATTTATGCCATAAATCGGCACGCCCTCATCTGCGAGCGCTGTGAGGTTGGGGTGTTCGACGCGGCACGGTGCGCACCAACTGGCCCAAAAATTCACGATCTTGACCTCCCCATCGCGCAGCATCGCGTCGGTTAAGGGCGCAAGACCGTCGATTTCAGAAACGTCAATGACAGGCGCAGATCGTCCGATGAACGCGGAGGGTAATTCAGGCCCTTGCCCCCCAAACAGGCCCTGCACCAGAACGATCCCTACGATCCCTGCAAACACCACGAACGGCACCATCATCAATTTAGACATTAGCGCGGTCCCTCCGGGCTTCGACTTCGGCCAGTTGCGTGCGGAGCTTGCGACAACGACGCAGTGACATGGCCACGATGCCGACCAGAAGCAGGAACGACAGCCCATAAGCCGCCATCACTTCGGCGGCGTAATTGCCCAGATCAGGGATCATGATCGCATTCTCATCTCAAGTGCACGCATGCGGCGCACGCGAATTTCGGTCTGGGTGCGCACCATGACCAATGCAAAAAACAACAGCCCGAACCCAACCATGCAGATCACCAGCGGCACGAAAAACACATCCGAAATCGTGCGTTCCCCCGTGGCGACGGGCACGCTGGTGCCTTGGTGCAGGCCTTGGTTCCAAAAGTTAACGGCGTAGCGCGACAGCACCGCAAAGACCGACCCGACGATGCACAACACGCTTGTCAGATCGGCGGCGGTGTCGGGGTCTTCAATGGCTTCCCACAGCGCGATATAGCCGAGGTAAAACAGGAACAAGATCAGGAATGACGTCAACCGCGGGTCCCATGCCCACCATGTACCCCACATCGGTTGGCCCCAAATAGCGCCAGTTATCAATGCGATAAGGGTCATGACAATCCCAACGGGTGCGGCTGCGCGTGCCGCCAGTGCGCTGACATGGTGGCGACGTACCAGCCAGACCAGCGACGCCAAAAGCATCATGAACCACGCGTTTATCGCCATAAGTGCAGCAGGCACATGCAGGTAGATAATTTTAACGGTTGATCCCTGCCGAAAGTCGTCTGGTGTCAGGAAAAAACCCCAGAACAAGCCAATCACAAGACAGGCAATAGCCACGCCCAAGACCCACGGCACCAGCGGTGTCGTGGTCGCGATGAATTTCTTCGGATTGGCATATTCCCAGATCGACATGGTAGTGTGTTATCCTGCTGTTTGCGGGGCGACAATACCGCTCACCTAAGGTTGACCCGAAGTGCGGACGATGCGGCAAATGGCAACAGGGCGAAGCTGCCGAGCGTGATTCCTGCGAGCATCAGCAGCGGTGTGGTGGCGTCCAGACCAAGCGCGCCGCGCCGCACCGCCTCGGCCCCAAAAATCAGCGTCGGCACATACAGCGGTAGCACCAAAAGCGACATCAACAACCCGCCGCGCCGCAAACCCACGGTCAATGCGGCCCCGAACGTCCCGATCATCGACAGCGCGGGCGTGCCAAGCGCAAGGGAGGCGAGCAGCCAAGCATAAGCGCTCATTTCAAGGTTCAACAGGAACCCCAACGCAGGTGCCGCCAGTGTCAGGGGCAAGCCCGTGGTAATCCAATGCGCAACACCTTTGATCAACGCCACGCCTTCCAATGGCAGCGGCGATGTCGCGAGAAGCGGTAGTGTTCCGTCCTCAAAGTCCAACGCGAAAGTCCGGTCCAGTGACAACAAGGCTGCCAGCAAGGCCGCGACCCACAAGATGCCCGGTGCGATGCGGCTAAGCACCGCCGCCTCGGGCCCGACGCCAAATGGCACCAACACCACAACAATCAAGAAAAACGCCAATCCAAGGCCGAATCCGCCCCCAGCGCGCACCGCAAGGGTGAGGTCGCGGCGCAACAGCGCGATCACGGATGCGACCCGCGCGTCATAAAAACGCCTCGTCCAACCCGCCGCCAGCGTGCGCCGTTGACTTGAAAGGTGTCAATTCCAACTCCGGCGCGTCAATGCCAAGATCGACATGCGTGGCGATCACGGCGATCCCGTCCTGCGCCAAATGCACATCGCGCAGCCAGTTCGCGAACATTTTAACCGAAAATCCATCGAGGCTGACAGTCGGTTCGTCCAAAAACAAAACCTTGCGACCAATCACGCCCAAACGTGCTAACCCGAGGCGGCGTTTTTGACCTGCCGACAGCGTGCCAGCCAACCGCGTGCGCAAATCATCCAGATCAAAGGCACCAAACACGCTATCGGGCATTGTCGTGCCATGCACATCCGCCCAAAACGCCAGATTTTCCGTCACTGTCAGTTGCGCTTTGATCCCGTCAGCGTGGCTGGCGTATGCGACCGCGTCCTCTGGGACGTCTACGGTTCCAGACACCGCAGGCTGCAAGCCCGCAAGCGTGCGCAACAAGGTCGTCTTGCCGATGCCGTTTGGCCCGCGCAGCACCAACGCGCTGCCCGCGTTCACCACGAACGACACGCCCGACAACACCGGCGCGCCGCCGCGCGCAACAGATAGGTCTGTGACGGTTAACTTCATGAGATCACACTAACACATTGCGCCATTGTGCCACTAGACGGGCAAAAGCGCCAAACCGACGCGCCGCCCTTCGGACAAAACCACATTATATGTGCGGCACGCCGTCGGGGACGACATGACCTCAACCCCGAGGCCCGCGTCTTCTAACGCCTTGCGAAATTCGGCGGGAATGTAGGCGATTTCGGCACCTGTCCCGATGAACACCACATCGATGGCATCAGCCGCGTCGATCATGGTTTGCGCGTCCTCAAACCCGCCCCAAGGCGCAATGCCCGACGGCAGCACGACCGACGCCCCTTCATAGACGTCACCACCAATGCGAAAGAAGCCGGGGCCATACCCGTCAACGGGTTTGGCATCGGTGTAGACAACTTCATTCAGTCGCATGATTTGGCCCCCCTTCAGGCGTCGATGTTTGAATACTGCCCGCCAACGTTTTTGGCAGTGCCCGACCAGTCACGTTTGACGCCCAGCACCAGCAATGTCGTGGAGGCCACGAAGATCGACGAATACGTTCCAACAATCACGCCCCAGATCATCGCAAAGACAAAACCGCGGATCACATCACCGCCAAGCACATAAAGCGAAATCAGAGCCAGCAATGTCGTGAACGATGTCATGAATGTCCGGCTTAGGGTTTCGTTGATCGACAGGTTCAGCACCTCCTTGAGGTCCTTGGCCTTATATTTGCGCAAGTTTTCACGCACGCGGTCAAAGACGACCACGGTGTCGTTCAACGAATAGCCCACGATGGTCAAAAGGGCTGCGATAATTGCCAAATCGAATCGGATGTTGAGTTCCGAAAAGATGCCAATCGTCAGCACGACGTCATGGATAAGCGCCACCACCGCACCCAAGGCGAACTGCCACTCAAAGCGCATCCAGATGTAGATCAGCACCGCCCCAATGGCAAAAACGACGGCGAGAATGGCCGATTGGATCAATTCCCCTGATACTGTCGGGCCAACAGATTCCACCGCCGGGAATGTCATGTCAGGATCAATAGTGCGCAGCGCATCTTGCACAGCTGAAATGGTGTCATTTGTCACCGATTCTTCGCCGTCTTGCGCGGAAATCGCGACGGTGGCGACGTTTTGATCCGGCCCGAAGGTTGGATCGAAAACT
The DNA here is from genome assembly GCF_000155735.2 of Octadecabacter arcticus 238. Classification (GTDB taxonomy): domain Bacteria; phylum Pseudomonadota; class Alphaproteobacteria; order Rhodobacterales; family Rhodobacteraceae; genus Octadecabacter; species Octadecabacter arcticus. Next base: position 1,081,727 of record NC_020908.1, on the reverse strand, counting down.
TCGGTGACTGTCACTTCGCCTATATCCAAGACCAAAACCGCATCACGATAAGCACCGACGTCAATCACCTGGGTGCTGTCGGTACGCAGCGTTGTTCCGCCCTTAAAATCAATACCATAGTTCAGACCCTGCGCGAGGAAGGAGATGAACGCCACGACCACCATGATGCCAGACAGCCCTAGCCAGATCTTGCCGCGCTTGAAGAAATCGAACGCTGTTTCTGACTTGACCAAACGCAGGTATTTGCCCGCAAGTATCTTTTTGGGGCGTTTGCGTTCAAACCAGATCACCACCAGCAGGCGGGTCACAAAGATCGCCGTGAACACCGATGTGATGATGCCCAGACCCAGCGTGATCGCGAACCCGCGAACCGGCCCTGCGCCCATAGCAAACAGGATGCCGGCAGTGATGAGGGTGGTAATGTTGGCGTCGATGATGGCCGACAATGCCTTTTCATACCCCAGCTCAATCGCGCGTGCGGGGCCTTTGGCGGTGCGCGATTCCTCTCGGATACGCTCGAATATCAGCACGTTGGCGTCAACGGCCATACCGATGGTCAACACGATGCCCGCGATACCCGGCAGCGTCAGCGTGCCACCGATAAGCGACAACATCGCGAAGATCAGCGCGACGTTGACCAGCAGGGCGACGTTGGCAAAGACGCCCAGCAATCCATAGCTCAGGACCATGTAGATCAGCACCAGCGCAAATGCGACGATACAGGCGATTGTGCCCGCATTAATGCTGTCTTGCCCAAGATCAGGCCCGACGGTTTGTTCCTGTAAAAAGTTCAATTCGGCAGGCAAGGCACCGGCGCGAAGCAACACGGCCAAATTGGTCGTTTCCTCAAGCGTGAACTGCCCAGTGATAATCCCCAATCCACCCGAAATATGACTTTGAATGGTCGGCGCGCTCACCACCTCGTTGTCGAGAACGATGGCAAAGGGCGATCCGATATTGTCGCGGGTATAATCACCAAACTTGCGCGCACCTGATGGATTGAACCGGAACGTCACGGCGGGTTGGTTGTTTTCGTTGAACGTGGGCTGGCTGTCGACCAGTTCTTCGCCCGTCACAACCGGGGAGCGTTCGACAATGTAATACTGGCCCTCAACGTCCAGCGACGGGATCACCATATTGCCTGCACCGGCGCGCGCATCCGGATCAGCGGTGGATCCGACAACAGGGTGGAACCCCAGTTGTGCGGTGGTGCCAATGATGTCCTTAACCTCTTGCGCAGACCCAACCCCGGGGACCTGGATCAAAATCCGGTTCGCACCTTGGCGCTGGATGGACGGTTCGCGCGTGCCCGTCTCGTCAATACGGCGACGGACAATTTCAAGCGCTTGGCGCACCGTGCGATCGTCAGTGGCAACCTGTTCGGCCTGCGACAACGTGATGACAAGATCGGTGGCAGACACCGCAGACACTTCGATGTCGGTCTCACCAACACTGGTGACGCTGCCCCCTTGTTGCGCCAAACCGCGCGCCAATTCTAAGGCGCGATCCATGCCAGCAGGTTCAGAAATCCGCACCCGCAATTCACCCGATGTGATGCTGACGTCCGTCACAAACCCGACAACATCACGCTGTGCCGCCAAAACATCGCGCACTTCGGGCCACATGCCCCGCATCCGTTGTTCGTAAACTTGTTCGACCTTCACTTCGGCCAGCAATTGCGCCCCGCCCCGCAGATCAAGACCGAGGTTCACCAGATTATCGGGCAGGAAAGATGGCCAATCGGCGGCCGCCGCTTCAAGTTCGGGGGTAGTGCCGCTTTTGACAATGGACGCTTCCGCGTCATTGGACATCTCAACCTTGCTATAAAAACCATTCGGCATGGCAACGAGGATGCCAAACGCCACGACCAGCCAAATCGCGGTGCGCTTCCAAAGATCAATCTTGAGCATGGGGACGTCCTGTCTATTATATCAAAGGCCATTAGGCCCGTTATTTATGTCATGTGGGGATGGGCGCGCGGCGTCAAGGACGACCAGCGCAAAAGGCTGTGTTTAACACAGGTTAGGGGTAGAAACCGGCGCTGGGGTCGGACCCGTCCATCGCAAGCCGCGCCACGAAAATGGCCGCTAATCCACTCGGAGTCTGAGACGCAGCAACAGCAAAATCAACCACCAGAAACGGCAATGTCGCGCCTGCGTCGTCATCGAAATGTGCGGCGACAACAGAAACGTCGCCCGCCTGCACACCATCAATCTGAACACCGTCAATTTCGTCATCATCTTTATCGCCCGCAGGCGTCGCGACACGGGCGTCCAACACCAAAGGCGTCGCGACAATGCCCTGCGCATTTCGCGCAACAGCCGCGCCGGAGCTGATGAACAGCAAGCATACCGTCAACGCCCCGAAAAACAGCGCACTTAGTGCGCCCGCGCTCACGCCGAAAGCCATGAGCGCGGTCTTGATCATTTCTCGGCTGGCTCAGTCTTGTTGAGAACTTGCCCGATGGTTGAGCGCACAACGCGGACTTTCACGCCCTCTGCCAGTTCAACTTCAACTTCAGCATCGTCCTTGATTTTGGAGACTTTACCGATAAGTCCTCCAGCGGTCACAACCTGATCGCCACGGCGCAACGACGCCACCATCGCTTGATGTTGCTTAAGCTTTTTTTGCTGCGGACGGATCAGCAGGAAATACATGATCGCGAAGATCAGAATAAGTGGGATGAATTGGCCGAAGGAGTCCATGTCGTCTTTTCCTTGTTCTTACACGAAGGCACCCCCCTCGCGTTTGAGCGACACTACGAATGTGGCGCGGGATTCGCAACGCGTACAAACGTCAAATATGTACGCTGCGGTTTTATGCAATCCATATGCGATCCATTCGCTTTCCATACCCGCAATTTTGCGGCATATGAACGGCCATATACACCGATCAAAGGACCGATCCCATGCACGACATTCGCGCCATCCGAGAGAACCCCGCAGCCTTTGATGCAGCCCTGTCCCGTCGCGGCGACGCACCCTTGTCGGCTGAACTGCTCGCCATGGACGAAGCGCGGCGTGCCAAAATCCTCGCAGCGGAAACCGCGCAGGCGGACGCCAACAAAGCCGCCAAAGACGTCGGAGCGGCGAAAGCGCGTGGGGATAACGAAGAATTTGAACGCCTGCGTGCGCTTGTCTCTGAAAAGAAGGCACAAATCGCGCAGCTTAATGATCAAGCAAAGGCCCAGGCCACTGGACTTACAGCGCGTTTGGCGATGATCCCGAACCTGCCCGCCGATGATGTCCCCATGGGGGCAGATGAAAACGACAACGTCGAAATCAGCCGCTGGGGCACGCCGCGCACGTTTGATTTCACGCCCGCCGAACACTTTGACATTTCGGCAGTGAAGCCCAACATGGACTTTGAAACCGCCGCCAAGATTTCCGGCAGCCGTTTTGTTCTGATGTCGGGTGCGGTCGCGCGCCTGCACCGCGCCTTGGCGCAATTCATGCTTGATATTCATACGGTTGAAAACGGTTTGACCGAGATGAACACACCTGTCCTCGTGCGCGACGACGCGATGTATGGCACCGACAAGCTGCCAAAATTCGCTGGTGATAGCTACCAGACGACCGAAGGCATGTGGCTGATCTCCACCTCGGAAATCCCACTGACCTATATCGCCGCTGGCGACACCATCGACGCCGCATCCCTGCCGCGGCGCTACACCGCGCATACCTTATGTTTCCGCTCCGAAGCGGGCAGCGCCGGGCGTGACACCTCCGGTATGTTGCGCCAACACCAGTTCGAAAAGGTCGAAATGGTATCCGTTACCCATCCAGACGAATCAGACACCGAACAAAAACGCATGCTGCGTTGTGCCGAAGATTTGCTTGAACGCCTTGAAATTCCTTACAGAACCGTTTTGCTTTGCACGGGCGACATGGGCTTTGGCGCACGCCGCACGTTTGACATCGAAGCCTGGTTGCCCGGTCAGAATGCCTACCGCGAAATCAGTTCGGTTTCGACCACGGGCGAATTTCAGGCCCGCCGGATGAACGCCCGATTCAAGCCAGCGGATGGTGGAAAACCGCAGTTCGTTCACACGCTGAACGGCTCCGGCCTCGCCGTGGGGCGCTGCCTGATTGCGGTGTTGGAAAACGGCCAACAAGCCGATGGGTCCGTCACCATTCCAACGGCCCTACACAGACATATGGGTGGCAAAACCATGATCAATGCCGACGGAACGCTCGGTTAAATCGCGGCCAAAGGTCGTCGCGCTAAAGCCATTCTCGGGGGCGCGTCACCTCATCGGGCAGATGGGTGAAGCCCCCGTCGACCCATTTTCGCGCCGCGCGCATATTTTCGCGCTGCGTGTCGTCCATTCCATGCAATTGATGATAGGCCCGCGCCAACGTCCGGTTTCGACGATAATCCGGCGCTTTGAAACATCGATCCACGGCTGCCATCGACATTTCATCGACAGACGCAGGCCCCCTGCGATCCCTTGAAATCGCGTTCATCAACGCCCCTGACAGACCCACCGGCCCAAACTTATTGTCCAGCGGATCGGTGACATCAAAATGATACGCCACCTTGTCGATCTGCGGCCAGTCAATCGCCAAACCTGCACGCACGGCCCCCAACGCGACCCAATTCAACGAAATTGAACTCAGGCCGATCTGGTTGCCGCCGCCACCAACCGACCCATGGTTACCAGGGAACCAGTGCTGCATGTGGCTCGGCACCAGATTGCTGTCATATTTTTCGTTCAATTCCGGCATGTTAGACCACGGATAGCTAGGGAATGTGATCCGGCGTTCATCAATGGCGATGGCGTGGCGCGCCGCCAAAACCATCGACGACAACTCAGCGTCATGGAAACGGTATTGCACGTTCAGCCACTTGGAAACCGGAAGAAATTCCGGCGCGCCAAGCGCGGACACCGTGTCCCAGACCCCAAGATAGGCGATCTTCAGCGCCACGACATCCGCCACCGAATGGCCCATCCGTTTACGCCACGCGCGTTCCTTATCGCTCGTCGTTACGCGTGGCGCAAAATCCAAACGATAGGCATGGCTTTCGTCCGTATTGGGGTGCGTCGTCGGGTCCATACTGCGGTAGCGTTTGATCGCATCAGGAATATCCGCCAGACGCTCACGCGCAGGAATTCCGCAGGATCGGATCAGCCCGACCAAAGATCGCGCCGCAAATGACCCGCGTGAAAAGCCAAAAATGCAAATTTCATCGCCCGGTTCATAGAAAAACACCAGATTGCGATAGGCGTTTTCAATGATCGCCGTCAAACCCCAGCCAAGCGCGCGCCCGAACTGAACTTCGTCCCGTTTTCCGGACAGTTTGCTTATTGACCCTACGCTGCCATTTTCCAAGTCATATCGTAACTCCCAAGGACCCCATCGGATATCGGGTTTTGTGTTGCCCTTGCGACGTTAGAGCCGAGCGATGATCTGTTGTGGTGATAGGGTGAGTGTTTCGAGGATATTGCCCCCGTGTTTTCTGACCGTCGAGATGACGGATCTGATGTCAGCGAAGACCTGCGCGCCCTCGAGGGTGCGGAAAGTTCCCGAGATTTTCATGCGCAACTTCATCATGCGCAGGTCCCGTTCGGCCTGATTGTTGGTGAAGGGAACTGTGAAGTCCGTAAGGAACCTTAGGACGTCATCACGGTAGTCGCGCAAGCGGACCAGAAGGTTATGGCCTGGCCGCCTGGCTTTTCGGCCTCGCGCACCAGTGCGTCTAGCCAGTGGGTCTTGTCGCTCATGGAAGGCGAGGCCCTCGGTGAGGATCGCCATGTATTTGGTGAGGATGCCGTGGTGAACCGACGTGGGGAGTTCGGTCTCGCCTCGCCCCTGAGCCGCGCACTTGAGCTGATTGGCGCTGTTGAGCAGCACGCTCATCGCGCACGCCCACGGCTCCTTTTCGATTTCTTCGATGGCCTTGAGTTCCCGTAAATGATGCGCCCCGCACAGGGCGTGCGCGTCCACCCCACTCATATGGGCGTAATAGGACTTCCAGTGGTCATGAACAATTGTCCCGCCGGTCAGGAAGGATGGAACAGCACCGCGCTTGGCGCTGATGCGATAATGCGTGAAGGCGAGATCGCTGATTGAGTGCAGCCAGTGCAGCTTACCAGCAACACGAAGTCCGGTCTCATCCAGATGCCGAACGCCGCCTTCATTGAGCCGGGCCAGAATGTGTTCGACGACGCCACCCAAGGTACGCGCTGTGCCGTTCACCCAGTTGGTCACGCTGGCCGCGCATAGGCTGGTGGCACCAAACAAATCACGCAGGAGTTGGCAGACCCGATCCTCGGGGATCAGCTGCTGAACATTGCAGTAGACCGCCGCCGCCCGAATGCGCTTACCGTATTGCACGTGTGCATTCACGCCATCGGGAAAGGTGGCTGTCGTCGTGGCTCGGCAATGGCCACAACAATAAATCGCTGCCTGATGCTCTGTGACCTCCAGACGCGGCACCGGTATGTCATAAACCTGACGCCTCTCCACCGCCTTGATCATCCCAGCCGTCAAGCCATGCTGACAGGTGCCACAGGCCTCAGCCTCATGTCGCTCCACAAAGTCAGGCGTTGCTGTCTGACGTAGGGTGTCGCCTCGGTGGCCAACTTGGCCACCACTTTTCTTACCGGACTTACCACGCAGGCTACGCGGTACCGGCTTCTTCAACCCATCACTCGAAGGCGGCTTGCTGCTATTACTGCTGTTCTTGGCCAACTGACGCCGCAGATCCGCATTCTCTTGCGCCATGCTCGCCAACGCGGCTTCCAACTCGGCGATCCTGCGCAGAGCCGTGGCGAGGAGTTGTTCAAGAGCAGTAACTTGGTCCATTCCACCAATGATTCAGAGAAATCGTCACAGCGCCACGAAATTCAGACCACAACAGAAAATTCATGCGCCTAATGGCCAAGGAGACTCACATCAAAACTGACAAAAACCCGTTATCGGCTGGGGTGCTTGGGAGTTACGTCTTTGCTTGATAAATATCCCGGGGAGTCCGCAGGACGGGGCAGAGCCCCACTTGATCGGATTGGCGCAGCCAATTCGACTAAAACTTTGCCAAAATCGCCAATGCCTGTACATGCAATGCTTCGTTTGCTGCCGCCAAAGCCCGCCCACCCTCGTGGGCTGGGCAGCCGCGCCAGTCAGTGACAAGTCCGCCTGCAGCCTTGATCACAGCAATCGGCGCTTGAATATCATACGCGCTCAGCCCTGCTTCGATGACAAGATCAACCTGACCTGCGGCCAACAACGCATAGCCATAACAGTCCATGCCATATCGCGTCAGCTTACAGCGCTTCGCCACAGCATGAAATCCAGCGCCATCTTGCGCAGTGCCGACCTCTGGAAACGTCGTCAAGATCGTCGCATTGGCCAATTCGGTTGTGGTTTTGGTTCCAAGGGCACGCGGTCCCAATGGGCCGACCATTTCAGCACAGCCAAAACCGCCTTCAAAGCGCTCACCGATGTAAGGTTGATCAATGATGCCATAGAGTGGGCCCTGTGCGTCACGCACAGAAATCAGCACACCCCACGTCGGCGTGCCACTGATAAATCCGCGCGTACCGTCAATCGGGTCAAGCACCCATTGTAATCCGCTGGTTCCGTCACTGATCCCGAATTCTTCGCCAAAAATTCCGTCCGCCGGGCGCAGGTCAGCCAAAACTGCCCGCATGGCTTGCTCCGCGGCGCGATCAGCTTCTGTGACGGGGTCAAACCCAGCAACGTCCTTGTTGTCGGACACAAGACCCGACCGGAACAGCGGCAGGATCACATCACGTGCGGCGTCAGCCATCACATGGGCACAAGTCCGCAGCGCGGCCTGTTCATCTGACGTCAGGGGTATCTTCGAAAGGGTCATCACACGCGCCTTTGGCCAAACTCTACCTGCTGCGGTAGCCGCGGTGGTGACCAAAGGTCAAGCGGAATGGCTTGGCTAAATCAGGCGGGGCTACGCCGCTTCACTCAGCACACGGGCAAGGTCGAACAGACGACGGCGTTGATTTTCGGGAATTGCATAGTAGGACCGCAACAAATCCAAGGCTTCTTTGTCGGTCAGGATATCGCTGGGCATACCACCAATGTCTTTCCCAATAAGATTGCCTTCCAGACCTTCAAAGAAGAACGCAACCTCAACGCCCAATGCATGGGCAATGTCCCAAAGTCGTGACGCGCTGACTCGGTTCATGCCGGTCTCATATTTTTGGATTTGCTGAAACTTGATGCCAACCTGATCAGCAAGATGTTGCTGTGTTGTGCCACTGACCCAACGGCGGTGGCGGATGCGTTTTCCAACATGAACGTCAACTGGATGCTTCATACTTTACTTTCTATGCGCTTTATAGCTGGGTCTTGGCGTGATAGGCAGCGCCGCGACTTTCTGATTTACCGGTGCAGTTTTTACCGCTCTGGTTCCCTTAAAACGATCCAACTCGAAACACGCAAGAGCTGTATCTAAAACCTTATACTTTAGGATAGGTAGAGCCGCCTTTAGGATAGGTTCGTTCTACATGCCCTTTCAGAACGGACTATGCTGTTGGATTTATCGGCTAACACTCCCCCATAGATACCCGCCAGAAAAACGCTAACGACTTGTTTCTGAACGGGTAAAATTCTAAGAAAGTTCCCCATGCGCGCCTTCCAAGTCACCTCATTCGACACGCCAGCCGCCTTGATTGACGCACCAGCGACGCCACCCGCAGAAGGCGAGGTCCTGCTGGGCATCCAAGCTTGCGGACTTAACTTTGCGGACCTGTTGATGGCAAATGGCACCTATCAGGACACACCCACCCCACCATTCACCTTAGGAATGGAAGTTTGCGGCACGGTTCTGGCGCTTGGTGCTGGTGTGACGACCCCTGCACTTGGTGCGCGGGTCGCGGTGTTTGGCGGCCAAGGCGGGCTCGCCGATCAAGGTGTTTTTCCGGCCGCCCTGTGCCGCGAAGTCCCTGACACGATGACGTCCGAGATCGCCGCTGGGTTTCAAGTGGCATACGGCACGTCCCATCTTGCCCTGACCCGCCGCGCCAAGCTGCAGGCGGGGGAGACGCTGTTGGTTATGGGGGCGGCAGGTGGCGTTGGCCTGACGGCTGTGGAAATCGGCAAAGCCATGGGCGCGACTGTTATTGGTGTCGCGCGAGGAGCGGCAAAAATGGCCGTGGCCAAGGCCGCAGGTGCGGATCACGTGATCGACGCCAGCGAAGATATCACAGCTGCAGTGCGCGCCTTGGGTGGTGCCGATGTGGTTTATGACCCTGTGGGCGGTCCGTCCTTTAAGGCCGCACTCCGCGCAACCAACCGCGAAGGCCGGATCGTGATCATCGGCTTTGCAAGCGGCGACATCCCGCAAATTCCCGCAAATCACCTGCTGGTCAAGAATATTACGGTCATCGGGTTTTACTGGGGTGGCTATCTAAAATTCAATCCAACAGCGTTGACTGACAGCATGGGCGAATTGCTTGACTGGTACGCACAAGGTCGCCTTAAGCCCCATGTCAGCCACGTTGTACCACTCGATAAGGCGGCAGATGCGCTCGAGCTGCTGCGAAGTCGTAAAAGCCCCGGTAAGGTTGTCGTGGCGCCCTAAGCCCTGACTTTGACTAGCACTTACTCAGGCACTGCGTCGTTCCACGTCCGCGCCGGCCCATTCCGACAAGTAAGAATGGCGGATCATGTCATGCAGCGCGGCCTGAACAGGGTCATCTTTGGCCTGCATATACAGCACGATCTGGGTTTTTCCGGGATCAGGCAGCGCGCCATCGTGGGGCACCGGAGCCGTCTGGCGCGGGTACACGCCTTTGATCAGTGCGTGTACCGCAAGATCCGCGCTCACCACCGCATCAACCGCGTTATCAAGATCGGATTCCACCACCATCTGCCAATCGAACTGGGCTTGATCCAACCGTTTCAACACACCGGAACGAAAGATACAGTTCTTACAGAACGCGACGGGCAGCGGGCGATTGCGCCATGCGATGCCGTCCACGGCGCCGACCCAAACCAGCGGCAGTGTCACCAGTGATTCGCCCCCCGGACCGGGGTGCAATTCGGTCGTCACGATCGCATCAATCTCTCCGCGCCCGAACATTTCGCGCAGGGTTTTCGTGGGCGACGACACCAGCTTGATCTTCATACGGGGGAAATCGGCAGCAAATCGGCGCAAAACCGGCGGAATATAAGGATAAATGATGTCGTGCGGAACGCCAAGGCTGATTTCGCCTTCGTAGTTTTCTGCCGTCAACCGCCGCAGCGCTTCATCGTTCAGCGCTAACATGCGCCGCGCATAACTGAGCAATTGTTCCCCCTCTGGTGTCACCGAAATCTGGCGCGCAGATCGATCAAGCAGGGCTAAATTCAGGCTTTCTTCCAACCGTTTGAGCTGCATCGACACCGCCGACTGCGTCAGGTTGAGCAGCCCCGCCGCCTTTGTCACACCGCCCGCGTCCGCGACCATGACAAAAGAGCGCAGCGCAGTCATGTCCAGATTTCTCGCCATATCACTAATCCTGATGCTTCATCTATCAATCATTCATTTTCATTATGACGCAAGATCGTGGATATATCAACATATCGAATGAAACAGTGACATTGCATCACGAAAGGACAGGACATGACATTTACCCTCAACCCCGCACACGCCCAAATTTCACGCAGCCGCGGCACCGCAAGATTGCCATTCATCACAACGGCTTTCACCGTGTGGACCCAGCGCCGCGCCTTGGCAAAGCTTGATGATGCGCGTCTCAAAGACCTCGGAATTTCGCCGCAGGCCGCCACGATTGAGGCCGCGCGCCCGTTCTGGGACCTCCCAAAGCGTCTGTGCCAATAAACCGTCACAGCGGTCAGCGTATCATGCACAACAAATTTGCATACAAATGCGTGGATTAGCCTGCGGTTTCTCTTGAAATACAGATAAACCATGCCAATATCATCACCAAGGGAGTTTCAGCGGCCAGTTTTGGGCAGCCGAGGCCTGAATGTTTGAATTATATACCCTGGAGGGATGTACATGGCTGACTACAGAACCCCGCAAATGGGCGCCACCGTTGGCGTTCACACGGCGGAAATCGATGAGGGACTGCGCGCCCATATGAATAAGGTCTACGGGCTGATGTCATTTGGTCTGCTTATGACGTTCTTGGCGGCATGGGCGATTGGCACGATGACTGTGTCCGCCGTGCCAACACAATACGCAATTGGCTCGAACCAATACCTGACTGATTTGGGCGCAACGCTGTATCTCAGCCCGCTCAAGTGGGTGGTTATGTTCTTGCCACTGGTTTTAGTGTTCGTGTTTAGCGCGATGATCAACCGCATGTCAGCCGCCGCTGCACAGACGTTCTTTTATGTGTTTGCGACAGCCATGGGCGTGTCGATCTCTTGGATCTTTGTGGCGTTTACCGGTGCATCTATCGCGCAGGTCTTTTTGATCACATCAATCGCTTTCGGCGGTCTGTCGCTTTGGGGATATACCACCAAGCGCGACATTTCCGGCTGGGGTGGCTTTTTGATCATGGGCGTTATTGGCCTGATCGTTGCGTCTGTCGTCAACATCTGGTTGCAGTCCGACGTCATCGGCTGGGCTGTATCGATCATTGGCTTGCTGATTTTTGCGGGTCTGACAGCTTACGACACACAGCGGATCAAGACCGACTACATCGCGCACGCAGAGCACGGCGATCAAGAATGGATGGATAAGTCTGCGATCATGGGCTCGTTGAGCTTGTATATCAATTTCATCAACATGTTTATGTTCTTGCTGCAACTTATGGGCAACCGCGAATAACATTTAGATGATTTAATTTGTAGGGCCGCCCTTGATTAAGTTCAGGGGCGGCCCTTTTTTTTCGTTTGGCCCGAATGTGCTGCGCAAACGCAAAGCTAAAGGTGGCGTTCCATTTCAATCACGGGGAAATCGATTCCAGCCGCGAGAGGGACGCTAACGGGTCCAAGCGTCTCAAAGCCCATCGCCGCATAAAATGGCGCGGCAGTCAGGGTTGAAAGGCAGTGAAGACGGCGCAGGCCTATGCTTTCGGCGTCAGCGCAAATACGGGTCAACAATATGCGCGCCACGCCACGCCGTGTGGCACGATCATCCGTGACAACATGGCGAATATGGCCAACACCGCGTGTGATACTGCCTGTGCCTGGTGGCGCTACAGTCCAACCGCCCGCTCCAAGCACGACGCCATCCTCCTCCACCACATAGTAGGTCCCACAGGCCAGCAGCGCGGACTGTGCGCGACTTATCAACGGCACAGCCATCACGATGGTCGATGGTGGGTAGTCCCCCTTCAGCAGGCGCGGATAAGCCCACGCCAGAAGCGCATCTACTGCGGCGATATCCCGCTTGGTGGTGGCGCGAATTTGAAACATCGTATCCTCCAACATCGTCAAGTTGTTAACCTATGGCACGCGCGGCTGCTCCCATTTGTGCCGCCGCGGTTTGGGCATAATACCAATGGCCGAATTAAGTGACCCTTGCCCATTCTCGATCTGTGATTGAACTTATTCGCTCTGGGTCGTTCGCAAAGAAGTTCCAAGCTTGTGCACATTTGTCGAGTATTTCGTCATAGGTGTCGAAAACTGTGATTGCGAGTTTATTGGCTCGCAGATAAGCCCAGACGTTTTCCATGGGGTTCAGTTCGGGTGAATACGGTGGCAGCTTAACGAGAGTAATTTTATCTGGCACCTGCAAACATTTTGCGCCATGCCACCCCGCCCCATCAACAATCAGCAAGGCATGTGAGCCGGGTGCGACAGCTTTTGCGATCTCATCAAGATGCGGCCCCATAGCCTCGGCGTTGACGTAGGGCAGGACGAGACCTGCGGCGGTACCACGTGCGGGACAAGCGGCACCAAAGATATAACTCCATTTGAAGCGTATATCACGGGGTGCGCGCGGGCGAGTTCCACGCTTGGCCCATTTACGGGTGAGTGTCCCCTGTTGTCCAACGCGGGCTTCATCTTGGAACCATACCTCAAGAGGCTTCCCCTTTGCATGTTCTGGCAGAGTATCGTTTACGAGGCTGGTAAAGTTTTTTTAAAAGTCTGCTGCGCTTCGCGATCAGTTTTCGGATGCTCTGGACGCACAGACAGGCGGCGAAAGCCATGCTTGGTTAGATATTTCCCAATCGTACGCACATGCAGTTTCACGTCGAACTCCTCTTCAACACGAGCCTGCAAGTCGACACAACGCCATCGTACTACGCCATCTTTTACTGGGTCGGGCCCGGCCTCCACCCAAGCCACAAATTGCGCCTGTTGCTTGGGCGACAACCGTGGTTTTGCCCCCTTGCCATTCCGATCCGATAACCCCTCAATGCCTTCTGCGTTAAAGCGATGCGCCCAATCTCGAAGTGTTTGTCGATCCATACCACTGCTGCGGGCAGCCGTTTCACGATCCACCCCATCAAGCACCAGCGCTATGGCCAGTAGTCGCCGTACAACCCGCCCATCCTTGGTTCGCTTTGCCGCACGGCGCAAATCTTACGCAGACATATCCGTGCGCGTAATTTTTATGGCTCCACCCATGAGCACCTCCCAATCTATGGAGGTCATTGATTCAGAGTTTGCCAAAAATTAAAACCAAAAAAATGAGTCAGATATTATGGCCACTGATATAAGGCGAACTTTGTGAAATTGATGCAATCTTTCTTTGGCGCAGCGCCGTCTTTGACCTCCGTTGCGCAGGCATTGACACAGGCTGAACCCGCCATATCCGCAAGACCGTGACAACAGGTTAACGTGCGGGCCATCGGTGGGCTGACAGCGCTTGGGTTCGGCCGTAGCGGCGACGTCCTCCTCGTGACGTCACACAACGGACAAAGCGTCATGGAGGCCACAACGGGCGAAATCATGTACCCCAATCGCGACGCTGACGGCTTGAATACCTCAGCGCTTAAAGGAACACGGCTGGATCATCCAGCAGACGAACGGTTCGATATGGCTGGGCTGTATGGTGGGGCGTTGCGGACGATGGTTGGTCGGTTGAAAAGATCGCCACACCCGCAAGCGTACAGTGTTTGCTGCAACCGCCAAACGCATCCATTCGTTTCGCCGAGCAAAATGGAACGGCTACGGCAAGGATGCGACGTTTTATTTGATGGGCACTGCGGGGGATGACATCCATGCGCACGGATTTTCTTGGACGGGCCGGATTTTAGCACTGGCGACGTCTGGCTCGCTTACGCTTTGGTCGCGCCCTGCCCCACTTTCGCTGTCGTAATCGCACAAACGAAAACGGGCCACCCTGTTAGGGTGACCCGCTAAAGTCGTCAAAGTCAGGTGACCTTACTTGATCTTACCTTCTTTGTATTCGACGTGCTTACGAACAACGGGGTCATATTTGTTAACAACCATCTTTTCCGTCATCGTGCGTGCGTTTTTCTTTGCCACGTAAAAGTGGCCGGTGCCTGCTGTGGAGTTCAGGCGGATTTTGATCGTGGTTGGCTTCGCCATGGGTTCTCTCCGATTTCGCGCAAATTATTGCAGCGATTAAATGCATCTGAAACCCGCCTTCTAAGGGGTTGAGCGCCCGAGTCAACTGCAAACGGCGGGTTAAACGCCTTCGGATGAATTCGCCCAGAGGTTCAGGCCCTTGTCGTTGGCAAATTTGTCGATTTCGGTCAGCTCTGACGGGGTGAATTCAAGGTTTTGGGCAGCACCCGCACAGTCCACAATCTGGGCCGGATTTGACGCGCCAATCAGCGCTGTGGTGATGGCCGCACCGTTCGATCCGTCGTTGCGCAAAACCCATGATATCGCCATTTGCGCCAAGCTTTGGCCACGGGTTTGTGCAATGGCATTCAGCCCTTGCAACGCCGCGACCATCTTATCTGTGATGACGCCCGCATCCAGTGAGCTGCCCTTCGTGGCGCGGCTGCCGTCGGGAATGCCGCCAAGGTACTTATTGCTGAGCAATCCTTGCGCCAAGGGCGTGAAGGCGATGGACCCGACCCCGGCTTCTTTCAGCGTGTCCTTTAATCCGTCACGTTCGATCCAACGGTTAAGCATATTATAGCTTGGTTGATGGATCAGACACGGCGTGCCGAGGTCTTTGAGGATCGCCACAGCCTCGCGGGTGCGTTCAGAATTATACGATGAAATACCGGCATAAAGTGCGCGGCCAGATCGCACGATATGATCCAGCGCACCCATGGTTTCTTCCAGCGGCGTCTCGGGGTCAAAGCGGTGCGAATAAAAGATATCGACGTAATCCACACCGAGCCGTTTGAGCGATTGATCGCACGACGCGATCATATATTTACGGCTGCCCCATTCGCCGTAGGGCCCAGCCCACATGTCGTAGCCCGCCTTGGAACTGATGATAAGCTCGTCGCGATAGCCCTTGAAATCGGTGGACAAAACCTCACCAAACGCTTCCTCAGCGCTGCCCGCTGGGGGGCCGTAATTGTTCGCCAAATCAAAATGCGTAATGCCGTGATCGAACGCGGTACGACACATGTCGCGTTTGATGTCATGCGGCGTCGACTCACCGAAATTGTGCCACAAGCCAAAGGACACGGCGGGCAATTTCAGGCCAGAATTACCACAACGGCGGTAAATCATCTGGTCGTAGCGGTCAGCGGCGGGGGTGTAGGTCATATGAGGGCTCCTTTGAGCACAGATTGTCGAAGGGTGCGACGGAGTGCAACACATGGCGTGCCGATACAGGCGCGCCATAAGTTCTGAGCGTTTTGAAACCCCATCGCACTGTAACTGCTGCGTGCGCAGTAAGTTGGCTGCGCCAACCCACTATTGCGCACCCGTACTTTCGACCCTTCGGTCGAAAGTACGCGGAGGATCTATAAGCCGGATTTTGTTCCTTTGGGGCCGAAACCCCAAATTCGATGACCATTCATCTCAAGCATATGTTGCCATATGCCCTCTAGCTGCCAACCCGGACCTGCTCGGATCAAGACGATCCTGCGCAAGTTACCCTGCACGCGCGGCCCCTATTTGGCATTGCTCCCGGTAGGGCTTGCCATGCCAGCGATGTTACCATCACCGCGGTGGGCTCTTACCCCACCGTTTCACCCTTACCTTGCTGATCCAAAAGCGAACCTTTGTCACAGCAAGGCGGTCTGTTCTCTGTGGCGCTATCCGTCAGGTTGCCCTGCCCGGGCGTTACCCGGCACCGTGCCTTGATGGAGTCCGGACTTTCCTAGATGCAAGTTGCCCCGCACCTCGGCCATCCAATCCTCCGCGTGAGATTGCCCTAAGATGTACGCCCGAACTTCGCAACTGGAAAACGCGCGGCCAGATCAGCCGTCAGCGCACAATCCCACCCATCCAGCGGCCCAACGTGGCCCTGTCTGTGGCGCAGACGAAACGCCGACAGCAGTGTCGTGGCGTCAGTGTCTGCAGTGTAGCCAATCGTGCGGGCATCACGCACAAACGCATCAGCGTCGCACGTAACGGCCCTAGTTGCCGTCGCAGCGACCGCCAAGCCAGACCGCACCAATCGCGCCCAATCGAACCGTGCACCGGGATCAATCTTGCGCCCCGGCGCGAGGTCGGAATGCGCAATCACGCGACTCGCAGGGATCGCCCAACGGTCAATGATTGCAGGCAACAACACCTCAAGCGCGTCCATCAACGGTACGGCAAAGGGCGATGATCCGTTGTTTGAAAGTTCAATCCCGATGGAGCGTGAATTAATATCCGTGACGTCGCCCCAAGACCCCGCGCCCGCATGCCACGCGCGCTGATCCTCGGCGACGAGTTGAACCACATCGCCTTGTTCTGAAACGATATAATGGGCCGACACTTCGGCGTCTGGATTGCAAAGCCAGTCCCGCGCTGCGGTCCAATCTGGCATCGCTGTGTAGTGCAAAACGATGATGTCGGGGACAGCCCCGTCGCGGCGCGGCCCACAATTGGGCGACAAGCCCAAGGGTTTAGTTGCCGGCTGCAATCGCGCGGAACGCTTGGGGGTCCCAGCCGCAGGCGAACCCGTCGCCGTCCGGATCAAGGCCCAAACGGTCGCGCTGGGGACCACCACGGCTGATAAAATCACGCTGTGCATCATCGGGCGTGCGATAACCAGAACAGTTGCGCTGGAACCGTGCTTCGGTCGAGAAACCCATGCGATCAAACACGGTTTCGCCGCGATCATTGGGCGCTAGCAGGGCATATTGTACTATGTTTGGTCCGGCATTGCCTGTCCGATCGGGCAGCGCTGTGGCTTGGATTTGTTGATATGCTGCGGCCTGACGCGCGCGGCGATCGGCGTCGCTTTCGATGCTTTCACGGCCGGCGACTGCATCAAAGCTCTGTTCGTCAGAAATTTCGGGGTTAGACCGCAGAGCGGCTAGCGGTTGGTCGGGCTGTTGGGCGCCAGTGTTTGCGCCAGTATTGGTTCCGGCAGTGTTAAGTCCGCCAGTGTTCATCCCGCCAATGTTGATTCCCGCAGCCGCCAGATCGCTACTTGTCACGCCTTGATTGTTGGTTGGCGGGACAATCGCGGTGCCAGATGGCAGCGGCGTGCCTTGCAATGACGCTTCTCGGCGGGCGCGTTCCAGTTCGTATTGGGCATAGTCGTTGAACCCGACACCTTCTGCGCTGTTGGGAACCTGCTGTTGACACCCTGCCAAGGTCAGCAAGCTAACACCAACAATCAATATATTTTTCATACGCTTAGCCATGGTGTCTACTTTAACTATCTGTCATCAAACGACGTCACTTTAAACAGTTTACCACCATCGGTTCGGTTTTGCCACAAATTGAGCCGCACGTTCCAGTGTGTAAGCAGTATTCAGCAAATCGCCTTCTTCCCATGGCCGCCCGATAAGTTGCAGGCCAAGCGGCAGGCCGTTCTTATCGAGGCCTGCTGGCACCGCAATTCCGGGCAATCCGGCGAGGTTTACCGTCACCGTGAACACGTCATTGAGGTACATTTGCACCGGATCCGCATCCGTCATTTCACCAAGCCCAAAGGCCGCAGAGGGGGTCGCGGGGGTCAGAATGGCGTCGATGCCATCGGCAAATACATTTTCAAAATCACGCTTGATCAGGGCACGCACTTTGCGGGCGCGGTTGTAATAAGCGTCATAAAATCCGGCACTTAGCACATAGGTACCGATCATGACGCGGCGTTTCACTTCGCTGCCAAACCCCTCGGCGCGGGTCTTTTCATACATCTCTGTGATGCCATCGCCCGCATCCAGTTTGGCGCGATGACCAAAGCGCACGCCGTCATAGCGTGCGAGGTTTGAAGACGCTTCGGCGGGGGCGATCACGTAATACGCGGGCAGCGCGTATTTGGTGTGCGGCAGGGTGATGTCTCGAATTTCTGCGCCTGCGTCTTTCAGCATCGCGGTGCCGTCAGCCCAGAGTTTTTCTATCTCGCTCGACATGCCGTCCATGCGATATTCTTTGGGGATACCAATGACTTTGCCACGAATGTCGCCTGTCAAAGCCGACTCAAAATCCGGCACGGCAAGGTCGGCGGAGGTGCTGTCTTTGGGATCATGCCCCGACATTGCGCGCAGCATGATCGCCGCGTCGCGCACATCTTTGGTCATTGGGCCCGCTTGATCAAGCGAGGATGCAAACGCCACAATGCCCCAACGTGATACGCGGCCATAGGTTGGCTTGATGCCAGTTATTCCAACAAAAGCAGCAGGTTGGCGGATAGAACCACCGGTATCAGTCCCTGTTGCCGCAAGACAAAGATCGGCTGCGACGGCGGATGCGGATCCGCCAGATGAGCCACCGGGGGTCAGTTCAGCTGCGTCGTTGCCGCGTTTCCACGGATTGACCGCATTGCCATAAACCGAGGTTTCATTGGACGAACCCATGGCGAATTCGTCCATGTTCAACTTGCCCAACATGACCGCACCACCTGCGAACAATTGGCTTGTGACAGTGCTTTCATATTCGGGTTTGAAGCCTGCAAGAATGCCGGATGCTGCCTGTGAGGGCACGCCTTTGGTGCAGAACAAGTCTTTGATTCCCAACGGGATTCCGTTCATGTCACCGCCGTCTTTATTGGCGTCTGCGGCGCGGGCCATGTCCATCGCAAGCTCTGGGGTTTTGTGCACGAAAGCATTCAAAGCGCCAGCTTTTTCGATCTCGGACAGGCAGGCTTGTGTCAGTTCCACGCTGGTGACATCGCCTTTTTTCAGGGCGTCGCGGGCTTCGGAAATTTTCAGTTTTGACAGATCAGACATTATTCAACAACCTTCGGAACGGCAAAAAAACCTTCTCGGGCATCAGGGGCATTTGCTAGGATTTCAATGGGTTGACCGCCATCCGTGACCACATCAGTGCGGCGTTTCAGGCGCTGCGGGGTGACCGAGGTCATGGGTTCAATCCCCTCAACGTCGACTTCGTTAAGCTGTTCGATGAAACCCAGCATCGCGCTGAATTCTTTAGCCAATTCAGGCAAATCAGCCTCAGGCACTGCAATGCGCGCGAGCTTGGCGACGCGGCGGGCGGTTTGAATGTCGATGGACATGGGATTTCTCCGTTAGACGTTTGATCCGCTTTACCCGTGGCGCGGCTGGGCTTCAACCTTGGAAAAATCAGCAAACCAGTCGACTTTGTACAAAACATCTCAGAGAGATGCATGGTTTGTACAAAACGTCAGCTGCCTCTTTTTGCGGCAAAGAAAGACTTTAGTAAGGTTTCGGACGTTTCTGCGGACAGTCCATCGTAGACTTCGGGTGTGTGGTGACATTGCGGATGCGAGAAGACGCGCGGAGGCTGGGCGACCCCGCCGGATTTCGGATCGGACGCGCCGTAATACAGCCGCGCGAGGCGGGCGTTGGCAATGGCGGCGGCACACATCGGGCAAGGTTCGAGGGTGACGTAAATGTCATGCCCTGTCAGCCGTTCTTGGCCCAACGCGGCGCAGGCAGCGCGAATGGCGAGGATTTCGGCATGGGCCGTGGGGTCGTTGAGTTCGCGGGTGCGATTGCCAGCGGTGGCGATTACCAATCCTGTCGGTCCAATTACGACCGCGCCGACAGGCACTTCGCCGCGGGCAGCGGCGGCGCGCGCTTCGTTGAGGGCAGCGTCCATGTGGGTGCGGAAAGTCATGTGCTTTTGTGTCTGGGGATCGGGGTCCTTGGCAAGGACCGGTTTCCCTTCGGGGAGGATATTTTTGAGACAAAGGCAATGCGCGCCGCGCTTGCGATGACCGGTGTGAGCGATTAAGCGGGGCGAATGAATGATGACGAGTCCAAAACACCCGCCCCCAAAGCCAATCCCGACACCAAGGCCATTCCGGGTGATCGTATCGCCAAGGTTTTGGCCCGCGCAGGCGTGGCCAGCCGCCGCGAGGCCGAAAAGATCATCGAGGCTGGGCGCGTCACGGTCAACGGCAAGACCATTTTGACGCCAGCGCTGAACGTGACGGACAAGGATCGCATTGTGGTTGATGGCAAACCATTGGCCGAACCAGAACCGCCACGCATCTGGCTGTATTACAAGCCAATCGGCTTGGTCACGAGCGAGCGCGATGAAAAAGGTCGCGAAACCGTGTTTGATACCCTGCCCGATGACATGCCGCGTGTGGTGTCGGTCGGGCGGCTTGATATCAATTCCGAAGGGCTGTTGTTGCTGACCAACGACGGAGAGCTGAAGCGTAAGATGGAACTGCCCAGTACCGGTTGGTTGCGCCGCTACCGTGTGCGTATCAACGGGTCCCTGTCGGAGGCCAAGCTGGATGAGTTGCGCGCAGGAATCCAGATTGACGGTGTGCACTACGCCCCCGTCGAGGTGAAATTTGACCGCCAGCAAGGTGCAAATGCCTGGCTGACTATGGGTTTGCGCGAAGGCAAAAACCGCGAGATCCGTAAGTTGATGGAAGCCATGGGCGTTGTCGTGAACCGCCTGTTGCGCATTTCGTATGGACCGTTTCAGTTGGGCACATTGAAGCCCGGCAAGGTCGAAGAAGTGAAACAACGTATCGTGCGCGACCAGATGGGACTGCGTGAAACGCCCAAGCCCACGATGGTCGGCAAGGCTGCGGAAAAGGGTAAACGTCCGCCCCCCAAGCGCGGCACGGCTGCGTCGGCAAAGCGGTTTACCGATCCTGAAAAACGCAATTCAGACCCCACAAAGCGCAATACTGGTGCCGTTGAGCGCAATTCTGGCCCGACCTCAGGTCATTCGGCGGGTCGCTCGGCGGGGAAACCGCCGCGCAAATGACCCTTGCCCCCGTGATTTGACTGTGCATGGATATGCATTGGTTTAAATCGGGTTTTCTGGGGACGCCGTCATGTCTTTCGACTATGTCATATCACGGCTTTTGCGGCTTGGCGTTTTGGGGCGCAGAATGCGCTTTAGGGCCTCGTAAAAGCGGTTGCAAGCCACTACCTATGGGCGAGCTGATTGCCAATGGGAGCCTGACGCATGGTGCGAATCATCCTTATTCTACTGATCGTCACCGCTATTGCGGTCACAGCTTTCTGGCTGGGTCAAAGGGCGGTTCTGGCAACACAATCCACGCGGGAGGCGCGCTTGCCTGATACAGTAAAAACCATCTCATTTGTCTTGTTGATCCTGCTGATGTTCGGTGTCGTCACCGGCTGGCTTGGGTGGCTTTAGGTTTGGCCAAAAAGTTCGGTGGAAAGTTTAGCCCTGACGAGACAGCGCCTGACGGTATCCGTGAGGCCGTTGTCGATGAGCGCAAGGTCACTGCTGCGGGATCGGAAGCAAAGGTGCTGTTCGTGCCCGGTGTCTTGCTGGCGTTCTTGTCTTTGAATGAGGGCGCGTTGGATCTGATTTTAGGTCTGATCGGGGCTGGGGTGTTGACGTTGTCTGCGTGGTTGACCCGTGATGGGCTGCGGGCCGCAGCGGCGTTCGAGTTGCGCAAGGTTGCACGAAAGCCAAGAATACCGCGCAAATTGTTCGGGACTGTTCTGGCAGGTGTCGGCATTGTATTGGCGTCACTGTCCAACGATCCCAGTATGTTGGCCGCAATTATCTATGGCGTTGTCGCCGCTGGTTTGCACACGGTGGCGTTTGGCATCGACCCGTTGCGCGACAAGCGCATGGAGGGGATTGATACTTTCCAACAAGATCGGGTCGCCAAGGTCGTTGATGAGGCAGAGGCGTATCTGGTATCGATGAAAGATCACATCGACAGTATTGGCGATCGACATCTGGAAACCCGCACAACGCAGTTTCAATTGATGGCGCGACGGATGATCCACACTGTCGAAGAAGACCCACGCGATCTGACTGGCGCGCGTAAGTTTTTGGGCGTCTATCTGATGGGCGCGCGCGATGCGGCGGCGAAATTCGCTGACATATACAAACGCCAGCGCAATGAAGATGCCCGCGCCGATTTCGAGGCGTTGTTGTCTGACCTTGAGCAGAACTTCGCCGCCCGAACCGACAAAATGTTGCTAGATGATCGCAGTGACATGGATATAGAAATTAAAGTGCTGCGCGATCGGTTGCAGCGAGAAGGCCTGTAAACGTGCCAAACATGAGGGGGACACACGATGTCTGATACTGTTGCAAACAACATGCAAAAAGCCCAAGCGAGCCAGAAAGAGGTGGAAAAAGTCACCGCCGTCGTTCTGGCAGAGCCAAAAAATGAATTGGTACCGCTCGCGGCCGCTGACAAGACAACCAGCGCCGCGATCAACAAGCGTATGGCCGAACTGGACATGTCGGAAACCACTTCAATCATTTCGTTTGGATCATCCGCGCAAGCCGAATTGCAGGTGATTTCACAATCCATGCTGCAAGGTGTGCGCAATAAGGACGTCGGTCCGGCGGGCGATTCACTGCGCCAGATCGTGACGACCATTCGCGGGTTTAACGTGTCCGAGCTGGACGTGCGCCGCAAACGCAGCTGGTGGGAAGCCCTGTTAGGGCGCATGGCCCCTGCTGCACAATTTGCCGCGCGGTTTGAAACGGTTCAGGGCCAGATTGACAAGGTCACGGACGATCTTCTCAAGCACGAGCATGTGCTGCTGAAAGACATCGAAAGCCTTGATGTTCTTTATGATAAAACGCTGACGTTTTACGACGAGCTGGGGCTGTATATTACCGCTGGTGAAGCCAAGTTGAGCGATCTTGATGCCAAAACGATCCCCGCCAAGGAGGCTGAGGTTGCCGCAGCGCCCGAGGATAAGGGCGTCATGATGGCGCAGGAATTGCGCGATATGCGCGCGGCCCGTGATGATCTGGAACGCCGTGTGCACGATCTGAAACTCACGCGTCAGGTGACGATGCAGTCTTTGCCGTCGATCCGTTTGGTGCAGGAGAACGACAAATCACTGGTCACCAAGATCAATTCGACGCTGATCAACACGGTGCCGCTGTGGGAAACCCAACTGGCGCAGGCGGTGACGATCCAACGGTCTGCCGAGGCGGCTGTGGCCGTGCGCGAGGCCAACGATCTGACCAACGAGTTGTTGACGGCGAATGCCGAAAACCTGCGATCTGCCAACAAGATGATCCGCACTGAGATGGAGCGCGGCGTGTTCGATATCGAGGCAATCAAGAAGGCCAATGCGGACCTGATCGGCACAATCGAGGAATCGTTGCAGATTGCGGATGAAGGCAAGCGCAAGCGCGCCGAGGCAGAGACCGAGTTGAAGAACATGGAAGCCGAATTGAAGTCCACGTTGTCGGCAGCCAAGGCGAGCGGGACGGCATCCGGACACAACATCGCGTCGTCTGCAGGAGCGTAGGCAACTTGGGCAAACTGGCGGGCGGCATTTTCGGGAAAGTGGCGGGCCTTGCGGTCTTGCTGACTCTTGCCGCCTGCACAGCGACAGGGCCGTTGGCCGTGTCACCGTCGCCGCAGACGCGCCCAAGCGGGTTAGTGGCGCCACCGCTTACCCCCGAATTGGCAACCCGGTCTGACGCCAGCCGCGCCCTGTCGTTGCATTTCCAGCGCGTGCAGAATGATCTGCTGGCACGTGGATTGCTGCGCACCGACGGTGGCGGGCCAGACACCACGTTTACTGATACGATTTTGGCGCGTAATTTCGTGCGGATCGCGCTGTTTGATGAATTTGTCGCAACACCCACTGGCCTGCGCGCGCAGCCTACGATTTCGCGCTTGCGGCGTTGGGAACAACCGGTGCGGTTTGTGGTGGAGTTCGGCGCGACGGTGCCCGAAGATCAGCGCCGTGAGGACATTCAATCTGTGGGTACGTTCGTGTCGCGGCTAAGTCAGGTCACGAGCGAACCGATGAGCATGAGCGATACAAACCCAAATTTTCACGTCTTGATCCTGAACGAAGACGATCGTTTCGGCTATGAGGGCCAGCTGCGTGCCTTGGTGCCCGGTATTGATGATACAAGCGTCCAAGCGTTCATGGATTTGCCGCGCGACACGTTGTGTCTGGTGCTGGCGTTTTCAGAGGGTGGCAGCCCGCAATATTCCAAGGCGGTGGCGTTGATCCGTGGCGAACACCCCGATCTGATGCGGCTGGCCTGTATCCACGAAGAACTGGCGCAGGGCTTGGGGCTGGCCAACGACAGCCCGCGAGCGCGCCCGTCGATTTTTAATGATGACGAGGAATTCGGATTGCTGACGACGCACGATGAATTGCTGTTGAAAATGCTATACGATGATCGCCTGCAAACCGGCATGACTGCGGCCGTAGCCGCGCCGATAGCACGGGTGATTGCGACAGAATTGATGAACAACGGGCCCGCATAGTTTTGGCGTGACGGGACAGATTTAACTAAGACAGGAACCACGAACATGGGCATTCTCGATTTTCTCACCGGCGAATTTATTGACGTCATTGAATGGACCGATGACACCCGCGACACGATGGTGTGGCGGTTTGAGCGCGAGGCGCATGAGATCAAATACGGCGCCAAGCTGACGGTTCGCACCGGTCAGGCGGCTGTGTTTGTGCATGAAGGCCAGCTGGCGGACGTGTTTACGCCGGGTCTTTACATGCTTGAGACGAACAACATGCCGATCATGACGACGTTGCAGCACTGGGATCACGGGTTCAAATCGCCTTTCAAATCGGAAATTTATTACGTCAACACGACACGGTTCAACGATCTGAAATGGGGCACTAAAAACCCGATCATGCTGCGCGATCCTGAATTTGGACCGACCCGTATTCGGGCGTTTGGCACCTATAGTGTGAAGGTCACAGACCCCGCCAAGTTCCTGACAGAGATTGTCGGCACCGACGGCGAATTCACCATGGACGAGATCAGTTTCCAGATCCGCAACATCATCGTGCAAGCGTTCACCCGAACGATTGCAGCATCTGGAATCGCGGTGCTGGATATGGCCGCCAACACCGCTGATCTGGGTAAACTGATTGCAGGCGCGATTGCGGATACGATTGCGGAATACGGCATTTCTATTCCTGAACTGTACATCGAAAACATCAGCTTGCCCCCTGCGGTTGAGGCCGCTTTGGACACGCGCACATCGCGCGGCCTGACCGGTGATTTGGACGCACATATGAAATACGCCGCCGCTGAGGCGTTGCGAGCTGGCGGCGAAGCGTCGGGTGCTATGGGCGCTGGCATGGGTGCCGGAATGGGCATGGCGATGGCACAGCAGATGGCAAATCCTTGGCTTAATTCGGCGGCGCAACAGATCGCACCTACCGCGCCACAAGCCGCGCCGCCGCCGCCGCCTGTCGAACACGTTTGGCATATCGCCGAGGCAGGCAAGACCACGGGGCCGTTTTCCAAGGCGTCGTTGGGACGCATGGTGGTTGATGGTACATTGACCCGCGCCAGCATTGTTTGGACACAGGGTCAGGACGGCTGGATGGCAGCCGATGAAATCGCAGAATTGGCGCAATTGTTCACTGTGATGCCACCCCCGCCACCGGGTGCGTGATCAGATTTGCCGCAATTGCGGTTTTGGCGATTGCCCATGCGGGATTTCACATCTGGTGGCACATAAAACTGCGCGATAATGCGTTGCGCATTATGGCGCTGAAGGCGTTTCACCGCTATCTTTAGCGGATGGAATCTATTGATATGCCCCACCCCGACGCTGAACACCGTTTCCCTTGCAACAATTGCGGGTCCGATCTTCGGTTTGACCCCGGTCAGAACCAAATGATGTGCGATCATTGCGGCAATACGGAAGTGATAGACGTGGGGCCATGGCGTGGTGACACGTTGAAAGAAATCGATTTTCGCAGCGCCGTCGCTGGCGATATCCCTGAGGCCGAGATTGAGGAAACGCGCGTTGTGGCCTGCCCCAATTGCGGCGCGCAAACCGAATTTAATGAGACCGTTCATGCCGTTGAATGCCCGTTTTGTGCCACACCCGTGGTGACGGACACGGGGCTGCATCGCCACATCAAGCCGAAGGGGTTGTTGCCGTTCGGGCTGGACGAACGCGCCGCGCGCGCCAAGATGACCGACTGGCTTGGCAGTCTTTGGTTTGCGCCGAACGGGTTGCAAGATTACGCCCGAAAGGGGCGACAAATGTCAGGCATTTATGTGCCGTACTGGACGTTTGATGCCGACACCAAAAGCCAGTATTCTGGCCAGCGCGGCACGCATTATTACGAGACCCGCACCGTCACTCGCAACAGCAAAACCGAACAGGAACAGGTACGAAAAACCCGGTGGCACGGCGTGCGGGGCCGCGTTGCGCGGTTCTTTGACGATGTATTGGTGCTGGGGTCGCAGTCCCTACCCAAGAAATACACCGATGCGCTGGAACCGTGGGACCTGTCGGCAATGCAACCTTATCAGCCGCAATACCTGGCCGGATTTCGCGCCGAGGGCTATCAGGTTGAACTTGCTGATGCGTTCAAGGAAGCGCGCGCGCACATGGACGCGGTCATACACCGTGATGTGAAACACGACATTGGCGGCGATGAACAACAGGTAGGGTCGGTGGACACGGCGATTGGTACGTTGACGTTCAAACACGTGCTTCTGCCGGTCTGGATGGCGGCGTATAAGTATCATGGCCGCACGTTCCGGTTTGTTGTTAACGGGCAGACGGGCCGCGTTCAGGGCGAGAGGCCCTATTCAGCGATCAAGATCGCGATTGCGGTCATTTTTGGTTTGATCGTCGCCGGAATTGTCGGAATTGTTATCGCTAACAGTCAGTGATAAACCACCGCAAGATTTTGGATTGCGAAGGACGAGCACAATGATTCTGACCTGTGGTGAAGCCCTGATTGATATGCTGCCGCGCGAAAGTACACTGGGTGAGGCGGCGTTTGCCCCCTACCCCGGTGGTGCGGTGTTCAATACGGCAATCGGGCTGGGACGCTTGGGTGTGAAGACGCAATTCTTATGCGGCATGTCGTCCGATTTTCTCGGCGACATTTTACGAACTGCGCTGGACGCGAGCGATGTTGATCACAGCCCGTCGCCGCGCCTGTATGCGCCCTGCACCGTGGCCTTTGTTAAACTGGTGGACGGGCAAGCAACATATGCGTTTTACGACGAAAAATCGGCAATGAGATCCCTGAATGATGCGCCGGAAATCGACGCGGATGCGATGTTTTTTGGCGGCATTTCACTGGTTGGGGACGGCTGCGGCGACACTTACGAGGCGCTGATGCTGCGCGAAGCCCCCCGCCGTGTCACAATGATTGATCCCAACATCCGCCCGTCGTTCATCAAGGACGTGGCCGCGTACCGCGCGCGGATCAACCGGATGATGGCGGCGGCAGACATCATCAAACTCAGCGATGAAGACTTGCACTGGATGGAAGGCGAAGGCGATCTGGCCGAACTTGCCAAGGGGCTGGTGGCCAAGGGCGCCAAGCTGGTCTGCATCACCGAAGGCGCCAAAGGTGTCACCGGATATTCCGCAGAACACACCGTGTTCGTCCCGTCCGAACGCGCAGTCGTCGTCGACACGGTCGGCGCGGGTGACACGTTTAATTCAGGCACACTGGCAGGTTTGGATCGTGCGGGCGCATTGACCAAAGACCGCATCGCAAACCTGAGCGCTGAGGACATTCACGCCGCGTTGCATCTGGGCGTGCGGGTCGCGGCGGTGACGGTGTCACGGGCTGGCGCGAACCCGCCAACGGCGGCAGACCTTGGCCTGTAAGTCGCGCAAATGAGGGCGCTGATCCAGCGGGTGACGTCGGCGCAAGTTCATGTGGACGGTGCGTTGATCGGGCAATGTCAGGCGGGCGTCCTGGTGCTGGTCTGTGCCATGCAGGGCGACAGCGATGATCTGGCAGCTAAACTCGCCACAAAGATCTCCAAGCTGCGAATCTTCAAGGATGACGCGGGCCGGATGAACCGGTCTTTGCTGGATGTCGGTGGCGCGGCATTGGTCGTCAGTCAGTTCACCTTGGCGGCAGATGTTTCGCGCGGCAACAGGCCAGGGTTTTCGGCAGCTGCAGCGCCTGAGGATGGTGCGCGGTTGTATGAAACGTTTGCCGCTGAAATGGCGGCTTTGGTCCCAACACAAACAGGGCAGTTTGGCGCGGATATGGCGGTGTCATTGGTCAATGACGGGCCAGTGACGATCTGGCTGGATACCGACAGTTAAGCCTTGCGCAGTTGGCCAACGACGCTGGCGACACAAAAGATTGCAGACGCAAAACAGATGATCGACGGCCCCGCGGGCGTGCCGAAAGACCGCGCTGCATAAAGCCCACCAATGGCCGCAACAACACCGATCAATGTAGCCCATGCCGCCATGGCTTCGGGGCCACGGGCAATCATGCGCGCGCTTGCAGCGGGGATGATCAACATGGCGGTGATCAGCAGCGCGCCGATCACTTTGATCGACACGGCGACTACGGCGGCGATCAGAAGTGTTAGCATTATGCGGTCGCGCCACGGGTTCAATCCGGCGGCATAAGCAAGGTCGTTTGACACAATTTCGGCGAGCAACGCCTGCCAGCGCCAGACCAGCACACCGCAGAGAATCGCCGCCCCGCCCCAGATCACCGCAAGGTCGATCCGGCTGACCACGAGGATGTCGCCGAACAGATAAGCATCCAGATCAACGCGGGCGTCCGGCATCAGCGAAACCGCCACCAGACCCAGCGCGAGGAAGCCATGCGACAACACCCCAAGCAGGGAATCAGGTGTGATCGTGCGGCCTGACAACACCCCGACAAGCAACCCCATCGCCAGCGCAACGATAAGGACGCCCAGCGGGACCGACACCGAAAACAGCAACGCCAGGGCCACGCCAAGGATCGCGGCGTGCGCTGTCGCGTCGCCAAAATACGCCATTCGTCGCCAGACGACAAAGCAGCCCAAAGCGCCACAGGCCAGCGCGGTTCCCACGGCGGCAAGGATCGCGCGGACCATGAAATCGTCTAGGAGATCGGTCAATTTGCGGCCTCGTGTGGGTGGTCATGTTTAAGGTCGTGGTCATGGTCGTGACCGTGGTCATGGTCGTGGCGATACAGCGCCAAAGCGCCACCCGTGCCCGTGCCAAACAGGTCACGGTAAGCGGCCGTGGCGGTGACGACATCGGGCGTGCCTTCGCAACAGATGTGGCCGTTCAAACAGATCACACGATCCGTGGCAGACATGACGACGTGCAATTCGTGGCTAACCATCAAAACCGCACAGCCAATATCATCACGCAGGGTTTCGATAAGGCGATAAAACGCAGCCGATGCAGGCTGATCGAGGCCTTGGGTCGCTTCGTCGAGCACAAGGATTTGTGGGTCATTCAAAATCGCGCGCGCCAGCAACACGCGTTGAAGCTGACCACCAGACAGCGCAGAAAGTTGCCTTTTTTCAGAGGCATCTACGCCAGTTCGAGCCAGTGCCGTGCGCATTTTCGCCACCGACACACGAACCGGAAGGTTCAGGAACCGCCGCACAGTCATCGGCAACGTCGGATCGATATGCAGCTTTTGGGGCACATAGCCGACGCGCAAATTTGGCGCGCGGGTGATCGTGCCTTTGCTCGGTGCGAGTGCGCCAATCAGCGCCCGCAGAAGCGTCGATTTACCAGACCCGTTCGGACCGACAATGGTGACAATCTCACCCGCTTGAATGGCGAGGGTCACCCCAAAGACCGCCCGGGTCGCGCCGTGGCGGATTTCGATGTTTTGCGCATTGATCAGGGGCATCATGGTGCGGGCGTCACTCTTGGCAGGCGGGGCAGATGCCCGTGGCTTCGACGGTGGTCCGTTCGATTTGAAAGCCCACAGCGGCGGCTGAGGATTGCATGGCACCCGCCGCTTCGCCTTCTGCGACGGTGCCGCAGCTTTTGCAGATCAGGAACGCGGGATCGTGGTCTTGGCCGGGGTGAACACAGGCGACAAAGGCGTTCAGCCGTTCGATCCGGTGCGCCAACCCTGCGTCCACAAGGAATGTAAGGGCGCGGTAGGCGACGGGTGGTTTGGAGCCGAATCCATCCGCGTCAAGCCGCGCCAGCACCTCATAGGCGCCCAAGGCTTCGTGCGCCTCGAGCAAGATTTCCAGCGTTCGCAGACGCACAGGCGTCAGGCGCAGCTCAGCTTCGGCGCAAGTCGATTGTGCTGCAGACAAGGCGGATGCGATGCAATGGCTATGGTCATGCGCGGCGAAGGGGGCGGTTTTGGGCGGATACGGGGATGCCATTTATTGCTTTTTGTTATGTTATAACAAATTTTATAGCGCACCCATGACCGATCAACAAGCTTACAACAGAAGAGAGACCAATATGCGCCTGATTTTACCCCTCCTCGTCCTGATGATGCCGATGACCGCGCGGGCGGATGTGCCAAAGGTTGTCACCGATATTGCACCGATCCACAGCCTCGTGGCGCAGGTGATGTCAGGGGTTGGTGTGCCGGACGTGTTGATCAGCGGCGCGGCATCGCCGCACGACTTCCAATTCACGTTCGTGCAAGCCGAGGCCGTTCAAGACGCTGATCTGGTGATTTGGGTGGGAGCAGATTTGACACCGTGGTTGGGCGAAGCTTTGGAAACCTTAACCACATCGGACAACGAATTTGAGTTGTTGGCGAGCGAAAACTGGCCATCGTTGGAGCGGCGTGACTGGGGGATGATCATGACGATCACGGGCATGATGATCATGGTCATGATGATGATAGCGTTCTCGACCCGCACGCATGGCTCAACCCACAAGTGGCGATGGTTTGGACCCGCCATATTGCGCTTGTCTTGCGCAGTCTGGACCCAGAAAACGAAGCAGCCTACCTCGCCAATGCGGACGCAACTGTTGCGAGATTGATCCAGTTAGATCAAGAGATCGCCGCACAAATGGCCGACCTGCCCCGCGGCGGGGTTTTGGTACCCCATGATGCCTATCAGTACTTTGGGCAACGCTACGATGTGCCGACCGTTGGAACGATTTCGCTCAGCGATGCGGCCAGCCCCAATCCTGCCCAAATCGCCAAATTGCGCGATTTGGTACGCGAGGATGGCATAAGTTGTGTGCTCAGCGATCCACAGACACGCCGGGAATGGGTGGATCTGGTGCGCGACGGGAGCAATGCGCGCACGGCCATCGCCGACCCCATGGGCACGGCATTTGCACCGGGACCAGACCACTACGAACAGACTTTGCGTGCGATAGCTGCGGCCTACGCGCAGTGTTTGGGCGGCTAAAGCGGTTTGGCGCAAAGACGCCCCCGGCGGCTGCCCAAGTTTTTGGGCCTTGCCAAGAAATGGTGCAGGATCATGGGATTAACGTCTCAAGATCCTGTTACCCCATCTCGATAGCCTTAAGACGCCCCCGACTGCAATCACGGCCCCAGATAGACTGACTCTCATGCTTGCCTTTGTCTCGAAAATATCCCCGCCGGAGGCTCCGGCCCTAAAAATCGGTTGGCGCGCCGCCCTCGGATTTGCGCCGTGCCACGAAGTCTTCCAGTTCGGAGCGGATCGCGGCGTCCATGGGTGGTTCTTGGAAATTGGCAATGATGTCTTTGAAGATGCGATGGGCGCGCTGTGCGGTCCATTCGCCGCCCGCGATCTCCCACGCCTCAAAATTGCGCCAGTCGCTGACGAACGGTTCATAAAACGCCTTTTCATAGCGGTCTTGGGTGTGTTGGATGCCAAAGAAATGACCTGCCGATCCGACTTCTTTGATCGCATCAAACGCGATGTCGGCGGGGGTCGTTGCGGTGATTTGCGGCTCCATGTAGCGCTGGATCATTTGGATAACTTCACAATCCATGACGAACTTTTCAGGCGATGCGATCAGTCCGCCTTCAAGCCAGCCCGCCGCGTGGTAGACCATATTGGTGCCCGATTGTACGGCCGCCCAAAGGGAATTTGACGTCTCCCACATGGCTTGGCCGTCCGGCACATTGGCGGCGCACACGCCACTGGATCGCATGGGCAGGCCGTAAAACCGCGCCATTTGGCCGGTCATTTGCGTGGCCCGCATATATTCGGGAGTGCCAAACGCGGGTGCGCCGGATTTCATATCAACGTTTGAGGTGAACGTGCCGATGACACAGGGCGCACCGGGGCGGACGTATTGGAACAGCGCAATTGCGGACAGCGCTTCGGCGATGGACAAAGACACAGCACCCGACATGGTCACCGGCGCCATGGCCCCCGCAAGCGTGAACGGCGTGACGACAACGGCCTGACCACGGCGCACGCAACGCAGGCATCCGTCGATCATCGGAACGTCGTGCTTGAGCGGCGAGGTCGAGTTGATGTTGGTGTACATCCGTGGCTTTGATACGAATTCTTCGTCCGTCCAGCCACCGGAAATGCGCACCATTTCCATCACGTCTTCGACGCGTTCTTTGCCCAAGCTGTAGGCATGGCCGACCTTGTCGGTCAGGGTCATTTTATCAAACACCACATCAAGGTGACGCACGGAGGCATGCACATCCACAGGTTCCACAGGATAGCCGCCCGCGAAGTGTATGCAGTTGAAATGTTGAGTTAATCGCAGCAAGTCAGCGCATTGTTTGCGGTTGCCGGAAACCTTCTTGCCGATCTCAAGGTCGAAGTAATTCGGCGGCGACGACACGTTGCCGAACAGGATATGCCCGCCGCCCAGCGTGATTTTTTTGTCGGGATTGCGCGGGGTGATGTCGAATTGTTCTGGCGCTTTGGCGATCATTTCCATGACCCAGTCGCGACCCATTTTGACGTTGGTGCCATCAACGGTGCAGCCGGCTTGTTTGAACAATTCCACCGCTTCTTCGTTCAGAAATTCGATACCGATTTCTTCGAGTATGCGCATTGCGCCGTCATGAATCGCCTG
This sequence comes from Octadecabacter arcticus 238, assembly GCF_000155735.2. GTDB lineage: Bacteria > Pseudomonadota > Alphaproteobacteria > Rhodobacterales > Rhodobacteraceae > Octadecabacter > Octadecabacter arcticus. The sequence continues at coordinate 1,048,649 of NC_020908.1, read as the reverse complement.
CACCCCGTCACCGTCCAGTGGTTCTGTCGGGCGGTCAGTGTTGATCGGCAAACGCCATGGCATCTGGTTGATGTCGGACGTGAGCCGTTTGGCGGTATTGGCAGCGCGCCCGCCTGAGCGGCGGCGTTTCGGAGGAGCAACGTCAGACATCGGGATTTCCTTCTCGGGTTATCTTCAATCTGACATGCCCGCGCCCCTGCGCCCTGCATTTAGCGACAAAAGATGTCGCGAACCAAACGCGCGCGGGCTTACAAATTCAACCAGTTGGGCAGCTCAGCGATGGAATTCAGCACCACGTCGGCGTGGGGCGCAAGGGCTGCGCGTCCTGCCACACCTGTCAGAACAGCGACCGTGGCCATGCCAGCCGCGCGCCCTGCGTGCAGATCATGGGTGCTGTCGCCGACCATCACACACTCGGACGGGGCCAGTCCTGTCACATTACAAAAGCCTAACAATTGCCCAGGCGCGGGCTTGCCGCCAAAGCCGGAATCAAACCCTGCGATGAAATCAAACAATGCTTCAATGCCGGCCACACACAGGTGCGCGCGGGCGGGGGATTCGGCGTCATTGGTGGCAACACCGACCTTCAGACCCGCCGATTTAAGCGAGGTGATAAATGCCACAAGGGGTGTCGTTTCAACCTGCGGGGCGCGCGTCGCGGCGGAGTTGAACCGCGCAATCAAGACGCTGGGGTCGGTTTCTGCGACGAACGGCAAAACCGCCTGCGCAATCTCATCCACGGTGCTGGCAATCACGAGGCTTTCAGGCAAGAACCGCCCTGCCGCAAGGTCATACCCAAGGGCTGCGGCAAGTGGTGCAAGTTTGTCGGGATCTCCTGCGGTTTCAGCTTCAAACACGTTTCGTGCCCATGCGCCCCATGTCGCGTTGAAATCAAACAGCGTACCATCTTTGTCGAAAATGATGCCTTTTATGGGCCGCGAAATCATGTCCAATGAACCACTTCCGCGCCCGGTAATGAATAACGCGCCGTTAGCGGTTCTTCATACTTTACCCCATTTGCGGCGCAAAATTCGATGACCCAAGCATCATCCATGGTCACAAAATCCAGCACAGAACCGAGGAAAGCGGGGTTTTCCGCCTGCCCCGCTATGTCCTCGGCATTTGCCCCCGAAGATCCTAAAAACAAGGGCAAAAGTTCCTCCTTAGTGGCAAGCCATGTGAGGGCAAAAAGGGCGATCTGTTCAGCGCGTTCAGGAGTCATTTTAGGATGTTACCAATACGGAAAGGGTTTCTTAACCATTTAAGGGGCAAAGTTGCTTCAGGGAGTTTGGGGTAACGCTCAGAAGGAAACAAGATGGCCGGCGATATTCTCATTATAGACGGTGTAGCGACCAACCGCATTGTGCTGAAGGTCAAACTTCTCGCGTCGCAATACCGCGTCCGGCCCTGCGCCACACTGGACGAAGCGCGCGCCGAAATTGCAGCGTCGCTGCCCGATTTAATCCTATTAGACATCAGCTCTGACGCAGAACAAATGCACGCCTTTTGCCAATCTCTGAAGGCTGACGCGAACACCAACCTGATCCCGATTATCGCGACAGGCGGGTTCAAGACCCCGCGCGACCGTGTTGTCGCACTTGAGGCCGGCGCGGATGATGTTTTGACCAAGCCGTTTGACGATCATATTTTGCAGGCGCGCATTCGTAGTCTGTTGCGCGGGCGCGATGCACGCCAAGAGCTGCGGATGCGCGACGATACCCGCACGGCCCTTGGTTTTGCCGAGGCCTGCAATGGGTTCAAAGCCCCTGCGCGGGTGGTGGCGGCGTTCACTACCAATCCGCTGGCGCCCGATCTGTCGCACTTGTCGCAAACCCTTGAGAACGTCCAAATGACCTCGTTGCAGGCCGAATGCTTGACCCGTCTTGACTTGAATTCAGGGTCCACGGATCTGTTTTTGCTCGATCTTCGTGCGGGGCTAAGCGACGATAATGTCTTGTTTCGCATCCTGTCCGAATTGCGCACCCGATCCACCACGCGCCATGCAGGAATCTTGGTGTTGTTGCCCGAAGACGCGCACCATGCGGCGGCAATGGCGCTGGATCTCGGGGCGAGTGATACGGTCTATTCGACAGTTGATGCGGCTGAGATTAGGCATCGTTGCGCAGTCTTGATCCAAGCCAAACTTGAGGCGGACGCGCTGCGTCGCACGGTTGAAACCGGACTTGAGGCGGCGATCACCGATCCACACACAGGGTTGTTCAACCGTCGTTACGCCATGCCACATTTGACGCGGCTGTCAGCGCAAAGCCGCAAAGACGGACGGCAATTTGCGATTATGGTTCTGGATCTCGACCATTTCAAATCCATCAATGACACCTACGGCCATAAAGTCGGGGATGAGGTTTTGCGCCAAACCGCAAGCCGTTTGCAGGGAAATTTGCGGGCTGTGGACTTGCTTGCGCGCATTGGCGGGGAAGAGTTTCTTGTCGCGATCCCCAACGGCGTCTATCATGCCCGCACCGCAGCCGAACGGTTGCGCAAATTAATCGGCGGCGCCCCTTTTTTTTGTTGGCCCCGACCAACAAGAAGTCCGCGTGACGATGTCCGTTGGTGTCAGCCTGAGCGACGGACAGGAGGCCACGGATATGGTTGATGACCTTGGTGAATTGGTCAGCGCGGCGGATGTTGCGCTTTATGCGGCCAAAAGCGGTGGTCGCAATAAGGTCAGCCTGTCAGCCGCCTGATGACAATTCACACGTCGGCGGACCCGCTGCGCGCAGGCGGCCCGCATGACGTATCGGCACGCGGCCGGTCCGCATTTCTTATTGGCATTTCTCATTGGCGCGCACGGGGCCCAAACGTTTTATTGGCGCGCGCGGGGCGCGCGACGCATTTGTTCTTCCAATCGGTCCGCAAATGCGGCGCGTTCGCCGGCGCTCATGTCGTCGATCTGCGCGCTCACAGCACCCAAAACCGTCTCTTGTCCGGTCCGAAATCTGTCGCGTTGGCGCATGAGCACCGTGCGAAATGCGACCTCATCAAACTCATCCGCGCGCAGGGTCGCAAGCAAGGCATTCATATCGCGGCGCATGTCTGAGCGGTCATCGCGTTCAAACGCGCCGCTGTTGCGCAGGGCATCGCGCACGGCGTCGCTGCGCGCACCTTCCATCGCGCGGGTCAACGGATTGACGGTCAAATCGAACCGCTGACCTGCGCCCGGTTTGCCCCCGTTGAGGGCCACACCCGTGGCAACGCCAATAATAAGCAGATTCAAGGCCAGTGATCCAATCAGCACAATCCGTTGTATACGCTGTGATTTCGTCTTTTCTTCGGCCATAATCAGCCCTCCAACCCTGCGTAAACGTCGTTTTCAAACAGGGGCACTTCGATGGTGGCCCCCCAAATCCCCGCAGACAAATCTGACAGAGCAACTGGTGGCGCGACCCCGATCCAGAAGCCTGCAACCGTCGCGGCCGCCAAACCACTGAAGGTCGGCCAGCCACCAATAACATCAAGCAGCATGGCCCCAAGGCTTTGTTTGCGGCGGGTGATAACAGGTGCGGACCCTGCCAACACGCTATCGGCGTCCAGCATGATGCGATCCATCAGGGCGTCCGATGGGGCCACATCCGGCGTGCGGGCCAGCGTAAACGCGGCGTCTAGCATTTTGTCATCCGTGGTCATCGTCATACCCCAATTCATCTTTGCGCCCAGATAGTTTTGCAATCAAGGCACGTTTACCCCGTGCTATCAGACTTTCAACGGTGCGCACGTTGGTGTCCATAATGGTGGCAATTTGCGGATTGCCCAATTCTTCGAGATGGCGCAGCGCCACGGCCTGCGCCTGCCGGTCCGGCAGATCGGCCATTGCACTGTGCAAGGCCGCCGATCTGGCAGTGTCTTGTATGTCTTGCGCGGCGGATTTGCGCGGATCACTTGGTTCTTCAATCGCATCGAGCGAAACACCGCGGCCAGATTTTCGCAAACGATCCGTGCACAGGTTAGCCACAACGCGGTACAGCCACGTGGTGATCTGCGCGCGGTCCGGGTCCCAATCAGCCGCAATTTCCCACAGGCGCATCATCGCGTCTTGTGCGACGTCTTCGGCCTCTGCACGGTTGCCAAGCATGCGGTACGCCTGCCCCATAACGCGCGGGGTTAATCGCTGCGTCAACACCATAGCCGCACCACGATCGCCAGCCGCGAAGGCCGCGAGAAGATCCGCGTCGCTTTGTGGCGCACTTTGGAGCGCGCGTTGAACACCAGCCTGATCCGTCATCAATTATCCAGCCACCCATATCATCCATCCCTCGCAAGGGTGCGGCGCGAAGGTATTCCCCCCCGCGCCGCACGTTGCGTTTAGTGATCGCCGCGTTGTCCGTGTGGACGGCGCTCGCCATGGTCTTGCATGCGGGTCTGGGCCTCGGCGAATTCTTCCGCGTTCAGGCTGCCGTTGTCGTCAGCATCGGCACGCTCAAACATGCGATCTGGTCCGCGATCCCCACGACCTTCGCCACGATCCGCCCTTTGGGCTGCCAGTTCATCGGCTTGCAACAGACCATCACCGTTGGTGTTGGCCCTTTCGATCTGCTCAGCGGCGCGGCCTGCTGCGCGGTCCTGGCGGGCCGTATCAGCGCGGGCGATCAATTCTTCAACCGACAGTGCGCCGTCGCCGTTGGTGTCCGTTAGTGCAAAACGCGCAGCGGCACGGGCCTGCATCGCCGCCTCAATTTCGTCGCTGGTCACAGCGCCATCAGAGTTGATGTCGAGGTCTTCGAACGCTGGCATCTCCATGCGAGGCGGGTTGCCTTCGCGGGCCTCGGCCGTGGCCGCCAATGTCATGCCTGCTGCGATTGCTGCTACAAGAAATGTCGTTTTCATTTTTATCGTCCTTTTTGGGTCTTGTTGTGACGACCAGTCAGGCCGTCGATGCAGATAGAACGGATGGGGCGCGGGTTTCCGTCGCAGACTGCGGAATTATTTTGCGCTGGCTTTTGGGGAGGTGCGGTTTTCAGGACATGGGCGCGACACTATCACCCCTATGAATTCACACCTTACAGCGGCATAACAGCGTTTCAGAGATTGAGGACATTATGCCAAATCAAAACGCCATTCCCAAAGACGACCGCCCAACCAAACCCGCCATGTGGCGCGGTTTGCGTCGTCGTTGTCCGAACTGCGGCGAAGGTATGATGTTTGTGGGCTACCTGAAAGTCGTTGATCGCTGCCCTGTGTGCGACGAAGACCTGCACCATCAACGCGCAGACGACGGACCCGCGTATCTGACGATTCTGCTGGTGGCGCATCTTGTGGCCGTGATGATGCATTTTGGCTGGACGCAGTTTCGCCCGGACCCGATGGTGTTCGCGACCGTGTTGACGATTGTCAGCGTCGCGCTTTCGCTTTATCTTTTGCCGAGGCTGAAAGGCTTGGTCGTGGCCATCCAATGGTCGCGACGGATGCATGGATTTGGGGGCACATCCTGACCCCGACACGTGGGGCAGCGATGGGTGATATTTTGGACAAAACAGCGCTACGGGACGCAGCAACAGTGATTGTGCTGCGCGACCGCGCGAAGCAGCCTTGTGTGTTGATGGGCCAGCGCGGCGCGTCGGCTGCATTCATGCCAAACAAATACGTCTTTCCCGGCGGTGCAGTTGACGCAGGTGATGGCGCGATTGAGCTAGGGCGCGGATTGTCGCAGCTCGATGCTGATCGATTGGCTGAGCACAGCACGCGCACGCCCGAGACCCTCGCCGCCGCAGCAATCCGTGAATTATGGGAAGAAACTGGCCAAATTCTAGGCACGCCCACGCGCTGGCCCGATGCGCCGCAAGGCTGGCGCGGGTTCGCGCGCAGCGGACATCGCCCCGATGCGTCAGCATTGCAGTTCGTGTTTCGCGCCGTAACACCGCAAGGTCGCCCACGCCGGTTTGATGCGCGGTTTTTTATGGTTAACGCGGATCAGCTTGTCACCGACCCCGACGATTTCACAAACGCCGAGGATGAGTTGGGCCACCTTCATTGGGTCCCGTTGAGCGAGGCGCGCGCGCTTGATTTGCCGTTCATCACCGAAGTGGTTCTGGCCGAGATCGCGTCAGGCCTGCACCGCGACGGCCCACCTAACACCGTGCCGTTCTTTCGCAATGACGACGAGGCGCATCTGGTGACACGGCTTGGTGGTGTCAGCCCGCATGAACCCTAAGTGACCAAGACCAGCACCAACACCGACAGGACCAATAAGCCGCCGCCTTGTACCTCACGGCGGCTGACTTTTTCGTTGAAAAAGAACATCGTAAGCGCGAGGGAGAACAGCAATTCGATCTGCCCCAGCGCTTTGACATAGGCCACAGTTTGCAACGTGAAGGCGACGAACCAGCAGGTTGATCCGATCATACTGGTGATCCCCACAAGGCTTGAAACACGCCATGTGGACAGCACGCGGCTGATTTCACCGCGGTCAAACAGGCGCAACCAGATCGCCATGGCGATGGTTTGCGCCGTGGTGACGCAGGCCAATGTCAGCGTCGCACGCAAGAACACATCACCTGTGTCCAGCGACAGCGACGCCCCGCGATACCCGACACCGGAACAGGCAAACAACAGCCCCGATGCAAGACCGAGTCCCGCCGCGCGGTTCAGGATACGTTTGTGCCACGCGTCTTGTGACGCACCAGGTGGGTCGGACAGCAACACAACACCAGCCAGCCCGATCAGAATGGCACCAAACGCAAACCATGTGACGCCCTCGCCCAGAATAAGCAGGCCGACGAACACGGCCATCAACACTTCGGTCTTTTTGAACGTGATACCGACGGCAAAGTTGCGATGCACAACAGCGCCACAACGCACATCGTCGCGAGGATTTGGGCAGCGCCCCCAACCAGCGCGTAGGCCCAAAACACCGGCGGGATGGCGGGCAGCGTTTGCGCGGTGATGCTGGCGTACATCAGCACGCCCAGCACCACGAGGGGCGATGAATAGATGAACCGCGCGAAGGTCGCGCCGCCCGTGCTTAGCTGCGTTGATTTAAGCTGCTTTTGCAGACCAAAGCGCGCGGTTTGCGCAACTGCAGCCAAAAGGGTGATGGGGATCCAAGCGTCCATGGCCCCTCATGCACGCTCAGTCGTCTTTGCGCCAGAGGGGATGGGGAACAGGGTCTTTGGCGTGCCAGAAATACCGGCGGAACACGTCGCCGTAAGAAGTGAAAACGTAGCCGTCGTTGCGGCGCAGATAATGCCCGCGATTGGTGGCGTAAAGCGCGGGAAGATCGTACCAAGCCACGTTGGGGTGCATGTGGTGAACAACGTGTAGATTGTTGTTTAGGAACAATAATGCCAGTGGCCCATGGTCTTCGACAATGACAGTTCTGGCGCGGCATAGATCATGGGCACGGTGTTCAAGAAACGTGCGGATGCGCAAGATTGAATGGCCAATATAGGCGCCGGTTGCGTAGGCCCAAAACGGCAGGGGCGCCGCCCAAATAAGCGCCACAACCATTGCGACGGCCGGAATATGCGCGACCCATCCACGGATCACATCACGCTCGCCCGCGCGACAGGCCCGCAGATCGCTGGCCATCCACATGAACTGGCCGACCAGCGGCCCGATCAAAAGCCGCCCCAAAAGGCGATTGTTAAACCGCAATAGGGCGCGCATTGGTGCGGCCAATCCCCCCCAAATGGCTGGATCAAAATAGTTGCTTTCGGGATCATCATAGGGGTCGGTCAAATGTTCGTCGCGATGATGGGCAAGATGGGTGGAGCGAAACCGCGCATAGGGCACAACCAGCGTGAAGGCGGGAAAAACCAGCGCGACATTCAGTGTTTGATTGGCAAAGGGATGGCCGTGCACGACTTCATGCGTCAGCGACGCATGCAGCGCAATGATCGGCCCCAACACAAGGATCGCAGCCCATGTCGGCAAGACCCACAGCGCCAAAAACGCCCCGAGATAACAGACAGCTGCCAAACGAACCGTCGGCCATTCAACAGCTCTGCTGGGCACAAGCGTCGCGCTGCGATCAGACATTGCGACCCCAATGCACCCGATCCCAAACCCGTTCATAAAGCACATAACTCGACAGGCCAATCGACGCATTCACCACCGCCATTGCACCCCCAACAATAAAAGAACCCGTCGCGATGAAACCAACCGTCAGCATCACGATAAGCCCGATCAGGTTCCAGATAATGGCTTTGACGAGTGTGCGTTTGCGCGTGTCCATGGGTGCTCCGTAACCTGTTTTTCTCTGGTCTACCTGCATTGCCATGCTGACGGAATTCTGGAAAGGGTTACCAAAACGCGCATATGGTGATACCTATAACCCAATGTTGCAAAATATCAACAAACGCGCTCGCGCCCTGCTGTTTCGAACCCGTCTGCGGGAGGCAATGACAACACAGAACGCCACGCAATCGGGCCTCGCGCGCGCCATTGGCGTCGATCGATCAACCGTATCGCAACTGCTGAAAGGGGACGGCGCGCGGCTGCCCAACGCACAGATCGTGGCGGGATGCGCCTACGCGCTTGGGGTGTCAGCCGATTGGTTGCTTGGCCTGACCGCGCGACCCGAACTGGCGGCCGATTTGATTGCCGCATCGTTTGAAGTCACCAAAGCGCCCCGCGCGCTGGTCGATGAGCAAGTATTTGCTTGGCATCAAGAGGCAGAGGGTTACAAAATCCGTCACGTCCCTGCCGGCCTGCCTGACATGATGAAATTGCCCGACCTGTTGCGCTGGGAATACGGGCCGCAATTGGGCCGCTCGACTGAACAGGCAATCGGCGCATCTGAGGACCGGTTGCGCTGGATGCGGGCGGCGAAATCGGACTACGAAATCGCGTTGCCGATCTATGAACTTACCAGTTTTGCGTCCGGCACAGGCTATTACGAAGGCGTTCCGGCCGATTTACGAGCAGCGCAGCTGGACCATTTCGCCACACTTCAAACCGATCTTTACCCGACGCTGCGCTTGCATGCTTTTGATGCACGCCGCCTGTTTTCCGCGTCAATGACAGTGTTCGGGCCCTTGCTGGCGGTGTTGTATATGGGGCAAAACTATCTGGCCTTTCGCGACACCGAACGGGTGCAATTGATGACTCGCCATTTTGACACGCTGGTGCGCGAAGCATCCGTCACGCCACGTGATTTGCCAGACTACATTCGAACCTTAAAAGCAAAATACCTCTGAGCGGTCTTTGCTTTAAAAGTATCCCGGGGGAGTCCGCAGGACGGGGGCCGGCCCCCTTTGATCGGATTGGCGCAGCCAATTCGACTTCATGGCTTTGGGTCCGGATTTTCGGTATGGCCATCAACAGAAATCACCTGCCCCGACACCCGCGCAGCGCCCTCAGATGCCAAAAACACCGCCATGTTCGCGATATCTTGTGCGCGCACAAACGTGCGCATCGACGTGCCCGATGCGTATCCGTCATAGACTGCGTCGCGTGTCATGCCTTTGGCCGCCGCTTCGCGCTGCAACACGCCGTCCATGCGCGGGCCTTCCACAGCACCGGGGCAGATCGCGTTGGCGCGAATACCGAACGGCCCCAATTCCATAGCCAGCGTTTTCATCAGCCCGATCACGCCCCATTTCGCCGCCGAATAAGGCGCACGGTTTGGGTAGCCAAACACGCCCGCAGTAGAAGATGTCAGAATAATCGCGCCCGCGCCTGCCGCCTTCAACAAGGGCGCCGCGAATTTTGCCGTCAGGAAGGCAGCGCCTAGGGTGATATCAACGCAGATTTTCCAATCCTCCCAGGCGACATCTTCAACTCGCGCCGTTGGCCCTGCGATGCCTGCATTCGCACAGGCCACGTCCAACCCGCCCGCGCTGGTGATCTCCTCAAATAAGCCGCGCATTTGCGCCTCGTTTGCTGCGTCCACCAATCGTGTGGTCCATGTTGCCGGGCACTCTGCCAGCGCCACCCCATCCACGTCCGTGACCCAAACGTCATACCCTGCGGCTGCAAAAGCTTCGCCCATAGCAAAACCGATGCCCGATGCGCCTGCGGTGATGAGGACCCGCATCAGCGTTTGCCCACAGCCGCGCCCGCGCCGTCCGGTCGCGGCAATTGCGCGTGGGCGGCGGCCAGTTTGCCCAGTTGATCGACCACATCCGGGGCTGGATCGCAGGCGCGCCGCGTCGCAAGGCTGACGTGGATCAACATATGTTCGCCCGTGGCCAGCAAACGATCGCCTTCATACATTGCGTGAAACAGCTGCATTTTCTTGCCCGCCCCCAACAAAACCTGCGTCTCGACCCTGATCCGCGCCCCGGCTTTGACTTCATCAAGGTGGCGAATGTGGGTTTCGGCGGTGAAATAGCTGCCACCCTTCGCGATATAGTCCGGCGTGCAGCCAACAATATGCATCAAACGGTCAGTGGCATCGCCAAAGGCCTGCAAATACCGCGCTTCGTTCATGTGTCCGTTGTAGTCCGTCCAATCCAGCGGGACCGCGCGTTCCACGGTTTTAACGGCCAGGTTCAGGTCGCCCACGTCCGCCAACGTCTCGGGGATCGCGCAGGTCTGGTTCATGGTTTTGTCATGGGTGTTCAGGATCGCGCCCGCCCCCCAATCGCGCGCCTTAAGGGTGCGCATCATCCCCACAAGATTGGCGTCGCGGTGGCGTTCCAGTTCGCGGATGGTGTGGTGACCCGACTGTGCGTCCGACTGGCTCGCGATCTTGTCGATCAGCTCCTCGGTCAGCTCTGGCACGTCCATCAGTTTCGTCCAAGGCCAGGCCAGACAGGGTCCGAATTGTTCAATGAAATGCCGCATCCCCGCTTCACCACCTGCGATGCGGTAGGTTTCAAACAGGCCCATTTGTGCCCAGCGCAGGCCAAATCCCATGCGGATCGCGTCATCGATTTCTTCCGTGGTGGCGATGCCGTCTTTAATCAACCACAGGGCTTCGCGCCACACAGCTTCAAGGAAACGATCCGCGATATGGGCGTCGATTTCCTTTTTGACCAGCAGGGGGAACATACCGACGCCGCGCAAAACATCCTCAACTCCGCCAATCATATCCGCGTTCACGTCCGTGCCGACAACTTCGATCAGGGGCAAAAGGTAAACAGGGTTGAACGGGTGACAGACGACGATCTGTTCGGGACGTATGGCGTTGTGTTGCAACTGTGACGGCTTGAAACCAGAGGTCGAGGACGCAATGACCGCGTCCGCCGCGCAGTGTTTTTGGATGTCGCGGTAGACACTGTGCTTCATCTCAAGGCGTTCGGGCACACTTTCCTGAACCCAAACCGCACCATCTACGGCGTCCGCCAATGTGTCATGGAACGTCAGCATGCCCTCAACGGGCATCGGCATGTCATAAAGGCCAGGCAACGACGCGCGGGCGTTATCCAACACCTCGCCGATCTTGCGCTGCGCGTTCGGATCAGGGTCAAAAACCCGCACGTCCCATCCGTTTAACAAGAACCGCGCGGCCCAACCGCCACCGATAACGCCGCCGCCAATGATCGCTGCACTTTGTGTCAAATTCCGCCCCTTCAAGACTTAAATTTCCCTCGCATGCGAGGCCCTTTTGCGGGGGGCGTCAAGACCAATTGCGCGTTTAGCCGTCCACAACCGCCTCCGCTTGCGGAACCGGACTGCCGGGGTGGTCAAATTCGTTTGCGGGGACAGGTTCGCGGAGTACGCGCGGGTCGCACGTGTATAGGTTCAGGTGTTTTGAGACTCACACGACTTTGGCCTGAGTGATTCGAATGTACTCCATTGGTGTCTTGCCTTTCAAGGCATGATGAGGCCTGAATGTGTTGTATTTATTGACGGCTTTTCGAAGTTCAAACCGCATCGCTCCTATGCTGTCGGCAATGAGATCACGACATGCATAGAACTCTTCGCGGAAGGTGCGGTTACCGCGCTCGACACCACCGTTGTATTTTGGCCTTGCTGGCGGCAGCACAATGAGCGGGATCTCCATCTGTTCGCACGCTGTCTCAAAATCGGCCATAAACTCAGACCCGCCATCGACTTGAATTGAGATGATCTTATAGGGAGCTATTTCCACGAGTTCTTGCAAAAACCGTTTGGCAGAGCGTGCCGTGGCATTCGAATAAACTTGCGCGTGGATATGCTTGCTACACCTCTCCCAGGCTTGAAAGTGTTTGCACGTGACGCCGTTCTTCGTGGCAGTCATATGATCGATCTGCACACGCTCGCCAACCACAATATCTTTGTAATCCCTATATTTCCATCCCTTGGCATGCCCCTTGGAAAAATTACGCTTGCGCTTTTGGGGCGCAGATCTTGATCGTGTGATCAGGCCTTTTTTCCTTAGAAAGCTCAAAATGCGCCCCACGGTGCTATCGCTCATGGTTTGCTTTTTGTCGCGACGCAAGATGGCCCCTATTTTCTCCTTACCGTAGGTTTCATTGTCGCGGCGGGCCTCAAGCACCAATTGCTTTTCTGCCTCGCCCCACTGTGACTTGTTGCAGCGTTTGGGAGCCTTTGAAGGCGGTATGATTGCCTGCGCCAAATCCTTCAAAATACGCTTGTGACGGTAATATGTCGCGCGCGAGATGCCGACGAATTCAGCGCACTTTGATAGAGAAACGCCCTCTGTACGTAAGTCGTCCCATTGCCGAACCTGACCTTCGTATTTGATACGGTACACGTCCAAACATTCTTGTGTCCGCGCCCAAGCATAAAGTTTATAAACGTTCTTGTGCAGTCCGATGATTTGCATATTGGCCTCGTGAGCTGGTTTCTTTCAATTCTCAGTCTCCGAGGTCGCCTAAATCTTGGCAACAAAATTTTGTCTCACATCTATCTGAACTTATTCACACGCAATCATCGGGCTGCCCGCATCCTGAATTATGATGCCACCACGGGCGCGACAGTCCTCAAAAGACATGGTTGACCCGAGGACGATGTATTCCCGAAAGCCGCCGCCGCCCGTTGGGGTCGAAGCACCCGGCAAACCGGACAACGCAATTTCGTTACAGCCGACAAGCGCCAGCACCAAACCAAAACCAGCGCCCGCGCGTTTCATTGTGCCACCTCTTGGAGTTGCGACACATCATAGCCAAACCAATCCATGATGTCGCGCGCTGCGGCAATGCGGTCACCGCCGCCTGTCGGGTTCTTGTCCATGATCCAGCCAAATTCACCACTTGGGGTGCCAATGGCAGCGGTGCGGTTGTCGAAATCCATCCACATCACCCAGAGTTCTTCGCGTGGAAAGAAGACAGGCACATCAACCGGACTCCAGCGACCCGGCCCCATTGGTTCAATTAATACAAGGATTTGATCGTTACCGCAGGGATCAACATCGCAGGTTTGGCGGGTCTGTGCCATCTGCAACGCGCCGTCTGGCAACGTGTAAAACGTCACAACACCCAGTGGGCCAGATTGACTGGCAAATCTTTGCCGAATGACCCAGCTTCCGGCCATTCGGTCCGCCGTGACATTGGTTTGCGATGCGATCTGAGCAGATGGATCGCGCAAAACGGCCCCTTGGGTCAGGACGGGCTGTTCGGCGGTGCACGCGGCCAAAATCACCAGCACCAGCCCTGTCAAAACACGTCGCATCATAGCCCGCTAGCCCCCAGCACAAAACCCACCATCTGGCCCCATCACAATTTTCCCACCCTGTCCGATGCAGGTGGTTTCTTCGACCATGGTGACACCAAAGGAGTGTGGCACAGTTTGGGCGCACCCCGTCAGCATCATAAACGCCAGCAGCCTCATTTAGGCGCTTGCTTCACCAACCCAAGATTTTCGCGCACCTCGGCGGGCCCGATCACTTTTGCCCCAAGGTTTTCAACAATCCCACGCGCGCGTTCGACCAGTTGTGCATTGGTCGCCAACACGCCTTTGTCGAGCATCAGATTATCCTCAAGCCCGACGCGCACATTGCCGCCCGCCAGCACAGACGCCGCCACGTAAGGCATCTGGCTGCGCCCCAGACCAAAGGCGCTGAACGTCCACTCGGGCGGCACGTTGTTGACCATCGCCATAAAGGTATTGAGGTCATCAGGCGCCCCCCACGGCACCCCCATGCACAGTTGCACCAGCGCGTTGGGCTCTAAAATACCCTCAGCCACGAGCTGCTTGGCGAACCACAAATGACCGGTATCAAACGCCTCAATCTCGGGCTTTACGCCCAAAGTCGTCATCATCTGGCCCATCGCGCGCAACATTCCGGGGGTATTGGTCATGACATAATCAGCTTCGGCGAAATTCATCGTGCCGCAATCAAGCGTGCAAATTTCAGGCAGGCATTGCGCAACATGTGCGACCCGTTCGCTCGCGCCAACCATGTCAGTGCCATCAACAGTCGGCAGTGGATTTTCCGTGCCACCAAACACAATATCACCGCCCATGCCGGCCGTAAGGTTTAATACCACATCAATATCGGCCGAACGGATACGATCCGTCAATTCACGATACAAATCTAATCGGCGACTGGGAACGCCCGTTTCAGGGTCACGCACATGGCAATGCACCACAGCAGCCCCCGCTTTGGCCGCATCAATCGCGCTATTGGCGATGTCTTCGGGCGAGCGCGGCACATGCGGACTGCGATCTTGGGTGCTACCGGACCCGGTAATTGCGGCGGTGATAAAGACGTCACGGTTCATGGCGAGTGGCATTGAATTCTCCCTTTTGCGCGACCTTAGCTGGACCGCCTTGACACGCAAGCCCGGAGTCGACGAACTGGGCGAATGACAGATACCAGCCCTTCGGTCACTTTGGCGGCCGCCCCTGACCTGCCAGATATTCTGGCGATGATCCGCGCACTGCCGGCGTTTCATGGCGACACCGCACAGGTCACACAGGCGCAATTACATCATGCGTTCTTTGGTCCCGCGCCCGTGGTGACTGCATTAATAGCCAAATTAAATGGCACCGCCATCGGCTATGCGGGCTTAATCCCGACCCTTGTTTTACATAGCGGTGAAACCCGTCTGGACATCCACCATCTGTTTGTTGCGCAAGATCATCGCGGTCGTGGTGTCGGTACTGCCCTGATCAAGGCCGTCAAACATCACGCCAACACGCTTGGCGTCTCGCGCCTGTCAATTGGCACCGATCCCGACAACGCGACCGCGATCGCAGCTTACCGCGCGATGCCCGATTTGGAAGAAATCACCGGCTTTGGACCGCGGTTCTGGGTCAAATCAGACCGTTAAACCCGTCTTTGCTTCTGAAATATCCGGCCTTATGTATCAAACGCACCAAGCGGGTGTGAGCGATGATTAGGACTCCACACATCCCAACACCGCTGGCATACCTTCCGATATGGGAAAACTGCTTAGGAAGGCTTATCCCCTTTGCTCCGGCGGCACCTGATGTAGTGCGAAGCGGCTTGCCAATCTAGAATGTTCTGGTATTGTTCTTCCCATGCCAGCCAGATGGAAAAACGACAAACCCATGTCCCGCCCCGCGTTTGACGCCAGGTTTTCTGATGAGGAAGCGTGTTCGCATTATCTGGTGGAACATCGTTGGCCTGAGGGCTTCGTCTGTCCTTCCTGTGGCACCTGCAAGGGCTGGCCGTTAAAGCGAAATCGCGCGACTTGGGAATGTGCCGGTTGCGCACGGCAGACATCCGTGACGGCTGGCACGGTAATGCACAGCAGCCATTTGCCGTTGCGAATTTGGTTTCTTGCCGCGCACATCATCACCAGCCATTCCAACGGCATGTCAGCGCTGCAACTTCAGGCGCAACTTGGCCTTGGCAGCTACAAGACGGGTCGCCATCGTCGCTCGGACCGATGGCGCTTCTCGGCGACCTCCTCTTGCAAAAGCTGCGGCGGTCGATGGTCAACCCTGACCGCAACCCCCTGAAAGACCTTGTCAAAATCGATGAAACAGAGATGCCGTTCCGGTCCCGGCATGATCCCGAGGACCGGCCAAAGGGTGGGCGGAGCCCGGTTGGAAAGATGTTTGTCGTCTGTGCCGTCGAGTTATCAAGTGACGGACATCCGCGCCGTATCAGGATGAAACACATTCCCGACGGCGCGTCAAAGACGCTGCACGGGTTCATTGGTCAGGCTGTTGAGCCTGGCGCTCACATCATCACGGACGGCTGGCTCGGTTACGAAAATCCGCCTGCAAACACGCATGAGGCGAAGGTCGTCAGCGGCAAAAAGGCACGCGACATACTCCACTGGGTCCACCGCGTGTTCTCCAACCTGAAAACGCGGGCAAAAGGCGTCTTCCACGGCCTCAGAAAGTGCCATCTGCAACGCTATCTTGACGAATTCGTGTTCCGCTGGAACCGACGGCGACACATGCGAAGCGGCTTCGACACGCTGCTGGGGATCGGTGTTGGTCTCGGGCCAGCGACATATCGTGATTTTGTTAAACAGCGCGCCTGAAGGCCCTCGTTCACGGCAAAAGCCACGCCCTATAAACCCACCAGACATTACAAACTGATCCGATCCGCCTCTAAAGCCACAAGGGCAAGATTCTGCGCCGCGTCAACATGTGGCGCAACCGGACTAAAAGGGATAAGCCTTCTGCTTAGGTATATACTACTTTCAATTTTTGGCATGGCCGCATTATCAGCATTCTGGGCTATGCTGTTTGAGCCGTTCTTTGATGAGGCGCTGCAGCGACTTGGGGTCAACTCTGCGTCTTGGGTTGATCCCATGATTGAGCTTTTCCAAACCCAATGGGTTCAGAACTCGTTTTTCACCTTGCTGGGGGCAACATTTGGCGCGTGGGCGCACTTTTGGGCGGTAAGGATTGATAGGCGTCAAGCCGATGCGGCCTTGCGTGATGAAAAATGGGCATATGGAATTAAGAATATAAGCGTCAAGCATGCTGCCTGTGCCTTCTCTGGCATTAGTCATACTACACGACAGTAGGGTGGTTGAGGGTGTCAGAAGGTGATTTAGGAGCGGACTCTTATCGCTAAAAAAGGTTCCACGGATGATCACGAAAGCCCTGACGACCCTCAAGAAGAGGTTATCCCCCCATTTAGAGTTGAGCAACAGTCGCCTTGAAACGATGTGCCTCTTGATCATGGGAATGGTGAATGCCCGGACGGTAAATTTGAGCCATCTGGCCTGTGAGTTTCCTACCGATAGCAAGGTTGAAAGCACCTACCGTCGCCTACAACGCTTTTTCCAGCATGTTGATCTTGGCTCGGATTGGGCGGCCCCCTTGCTTGTTAAAATGATTGGTTCTGGCCCCACCTGGCATTTATGCTTGGACCGAACAAATTGGAAAATTAGCCAACGCCATGTCAACTTCTTGGTCTTAGCCATTGTCACACGCCGCCACCGTATTCCGTTGATGTGGAGCGTTTTGGGGCGTGCAGGGAACAGCGATACTGCTCAGCGCATTGCCTTGATGAAACGTTATCTGTCGGTGTTTGAGGTCTCCACCATCAAGTTCTTGTTAGCGGACCGGGAATTCATTGGAGCACAATGGTTGGATTTTCTTCATAAAAACAACGTCCCATTTGTCATCCGTATCAAAGCAAACCAACTTGTGACCACACAGGACGGGAAAACGCAAAATCTAAGCACCTTGTTGCGCACCTGTCGCGGTAAGCGCAACTTTGATGCCCGATTTGGAGGCAACAATTTGGGGGAGGCCACGTGGTTTAGCTTTGCTGCAAAGCGCATCAAGGGGGGTGAGCTTTTGATCGTCGTCTCTAACCGGCCCGCACATCGGGCCCTCGCCACCTACAAGAAAAGATGGGCCATTGAGAGCCTCTTTGGCGACACAAAGACACGCGGCTTCAATCTTGAAGACACACGACTGACCATCTCCAAAAAACTTGAGCTTCTTTTAGGTCTCGTTGCGCTCGCGGTTGCATGGGCATCTAAAACCGCCACAAAGCTTATTGGAGGCGGGAAAATGAAGCGGAAAAAACACGGATATTTTGCAAAGTCATTCTTTCGAATTGGCTTCGATCAGCTCCGTAAACTGCTCAGGTCAGACCCAAACGCCGCTGTCTCACCGTGGATACTAATTCCACCCATAATCACAAGAGTCGTGTAGTATGGGCATTAGTCCAAGAGAGTACGAAGCCTCGCCAAGAGCGCAGGCTATTTCCGGCGAAATTATCGCAGCAGGAAATTTGGGGCTTCTGGCTACGTCAATTCAGATGGACGCTGGAACTCAAAAGTTTCGATGGTTTTCTCCCGACAATAAATTACGGTTTATCGTAGATGACGAATTTACCAACAAAACGATGGTTGACACCTATGAGTTGTTTGAACGGTTTAAGGGGGAAAGTTGGGAAACTGCATGGGCTAGGCCAAACGCAAGTCATTCACTTGAATAGCAACTAAACTTTGCAGCATGAACGCGGCACTGAACTTCCCCCGTGACAGCTTGTTACGGATGTTCACTTCCTTTTCGCCAATCAATTCCGCCAACTGCGCATAAGTCACGCCCTTGCGCTTCAATTCGGCTTTCAGAAGGTTCGCGGCCTTCATTTCCCACTCATTCTGGTCCGGCATGTATCACCTATATAAATAAAAGCATCATTTACGATACATAAGGTATTGTGTTTGATACGTCTACGTACTATATTCATTACATAAGTAATGGATATGATGGCAATGGCCCAGCACTTTCTTCTCTCAGCAGCTTCCCGCACCACCAGCCTTCGTGCGATCTACAAGGCTGGCGAAGATGCGGCATACGCAACCTTCTGCGCAATGCGCTGGCCTGAGACGAACGGGGAGGCTGTTTGCCCCCAGTGTGGCAACCACGAAACGTACAAGATCACCACGCGCCGCAAGTTCAAGTGTAAGGGCTGTGCGCACCAGTTTAGCGTCACGTCCGGCACGATCTTTGCTTCGCGCAAGATGGACTTCGTTGACCTGTTGGCCGCAATTTTCATTCTGGTGAACGCATCCAAGGGCGTATCCATGGTGCAGCTTTCCCGCGATCTGGACTGCCAGTACAAGACAGCGTTCGTTCTGTCCCACAAGCTGCGCGAAGCCATGGCGCAAGAGGTCCAGACAGGCGAAGTTCTGCAAGGTCACATTGAGATTGATGGGGCGTACTTTAGCGGTCATATCCGACCTGCCAACGCCAAGGTTGACCGCGTAGACCTTCGCCTCAAGCGCCACCAGACAGGCAAGCGCCGCGTTGTGGTGGCCCTTCGTGAGCGGACAGGCCGCACATTGCCATTCGTATCTATGTCAGAAGCTGAGGGTGTTGCACTGGCAAACGAGAACGTATGCCGCACGGCAACCATGTCAGCCGACGAAGCGTCCCACTGGGATGCACTGCACATGGGCCACCACGTTGACCGCGTGAACCACTCCGAAATCTACAGCGACCACGGTAAGCACACAAACATGGTTGAAAGCTTCTTTAGCCGCTTGCGCAACATGATCAAAGGCCAGCACCACGGCGTGTCGCCACAGTACCTGCACCAGTACGCAAACCACTCTGCATGGCTGGAAGACAACCGCCGCACCGACAACGGCACACTGGCGCAGTTGGTTGTGTCTAACGCAATGGACGCACCAGTGTCGCGTAGCTGGAAGGGGTACTGGCAGCGCACGCCTTAATACAAACGAAACTGAAATCTTGTAAATCTTACATCGGACTCGTATGTTATAAAGACAGATTTACAAGAGAAGCGAGGTCGACCCTATGCCCGTTCCATACAACCCACTCGCTATCGCAAACAACTTTATTGAGCAATTTGGTGCCGACAAAGGCATCGAGCACATGAAGCTTTAGAAGCTGGTTTATTGTTCATATGGCTGGTCGCTAGCAGTCTACGGATTGGAGCAGCCCAGATTGACCACAGAAGGTCCAGAAATCTGGAAGCATGGCCCCGTTTTTGATAGCCTTTATCACGCGTTCAAAGTTTTTGGGCGTAAGCCGATAACTGCGCCACAGTCATCAAACCCATTTGCTGCGCCGGAGAATGTCGACCAAGACGACGAGAACACACGAAATCTCGTCACTTGGATTTGGGGGCGCTACGGCCATCTTTCGGGGTTTGCGCTTTCGGACCTGACACACAAGGACGGCACCAAGGCATCGTGTCGCTGCTGAGAATAACTTCAAGGTGGCTTATATACTCCCGCGCCTGAATTGACCTGAGGTTTTCCCCTCAAATCACTTTGTATTCCTTGAGCGATATGACGCGGAAGTTGTCGGTGACAGTGTCGCGGAACTCTGGCTATTTTTCTGGCAGGGTCTTGCGGAAGAAGTCGAAAATGGCCTCTGTGAATTGGTTGAACGTTGCATAGTGCCGATTGTGGGTGACCCATTTGTGCATAACACCCCAAAGACGCTCGATCGGGTTGAGGTGCGGGGCATATGCTGGCAAGAAATGCAACTTCACCCGACGTTCTGGGCTGTCCAGCCATGGCTGTAGTATCTTGGCATGATGATAGCGGGCATTGTCGACAAAGACGTGGATGGCCGTCTTGGTTTGGTTGTTGCGTTCCAACTTTTCCAGCATCTGTCGGGTTGTCTGGGCATTGATCTTCTCGCCTTCCACAAAGGTGAACTGGAAAGTCTCAAGGTCAAGCGCGCCCTGAATGTTGAGCCGCTTGCGCCCTGATGTCGCCTTCAGGGCCGTCTTTTGTCCCTTGGGGAACCAACCATGGGCGGGGCGGCTCTGGTGTTCGGGGTGGACAGCGTCCGAAAAGACAACCATCTCATCTGCGGCCAACCCGTTCATCAGGGCCTCATATTTGGCAATAAACGCAGCCTGCTTGGCTTCATCGGCCTGTGCAGGCAGCAATTGTGGTTTCTTATACGCGAACCCCAGGCGGCGCATCAGCTTGGCGGCTCCCGACGTGCTGTAGTTTTGGTCGCACTCGGCTAGAACATAGGCACAGACCTCATCGGCATTGCGGGCAGGCTGCGCGGTGAAATGGGCTCTCACCGCCTGCTCTTGCACGACGGACAAATGACCCTGACGCTGGCTGTAGTCCTTCAGACCGAAAAACGATAGTCCCGCACCGGCAAAGGCAAATCGCCACTCCGTCAAAACTGTCGGGCCAATATCCAAAATCCGGCAAACCGTTCCGGCGTCTTCTCCTGCGTCCAAAAGAAGAAACGCGCGCGCCCGTTTCCAAACAAGGGCGTCAACTTTGCGGCGGCGGCAAAGCGCTTCAAGTGCTATGCGCTGCTCGTCGGATAAGGAGACTGTTTTGTATTGCTTGCTCATAAACTCAAAATACAGACTGAACCGCCTTTGGCCATGCGACGAAGTGAATCGCAGGCCCAAAATCGTCAGGTCAATTCAGGCGCAGGAGTATAACACCGATATCGGTGAAGCGGACGCGTTCTCAACATCTGACGAGAGGGCTGACGCAAGATCGAAGATCCATGAAAGTTCAAATGGGTCCAATCGGAAAGCTGATTGGATCAACGGATTCATCAAAGACCATTGCGTTTGTTGCTGTCGGAATGTGTCTTTTGGCTATGATTATAGTATTCTGCGTGGCCTTCAATCGGGAGGCCGGAACCATCTCGGACGGACCTTCAAACATTCTTTCGTTGTTAGCCTCTATAGTAACGGGATGTATCGGGTTCATTTTCGGCACGAAACAGGATTAGGT
Source organism: Octadecabacter arcticus 238 (assembly GCF_000155735.2). GTDB lineage: Bacteria > Pseudomonadota > Alphaproteobacteria > Rhodobacterales > Rhodobacteraceae > Octadecabacter > Octadecabacter arcticus. The sequence goes on along the minus strand of NC_020908.1, from coordinate 1,027,161 downwards.
GTTCGTGGCACCCGCCACAAACACCCATCTGGTCCAAAGCCCTGCACAACCACACCCCTTGCCTCTAACCGCAACAGCGCCTGATAAGCTTTATTCACCGCACTCTTGCGCGTAATGTCGGACAACTCGCGCTGTATGGCGTCCGCTACAACAGACGTGGTGCATGGCAGCAGCGAAAACGCCAGCCGCTTGCACTTACCGCGACCCAACGGCCTGTCATGAACGCACTTGGGCGCTCTAATGCCCCTTAGCGCCATTAGAGCGTCTACATGCACTCTCACCTCACCTGTGCGATACAGCGCCAGCAGCGCGTTGTTGATGGTCTTGTCCTGCATTCGCACAGCCTAACAAAAATGGGCTGAAAAGGATTCACATTTGTTCGTGCGTTTGATACATAAGGCCGGAAATATCCCCGCCGGAGGCTCCAACCATTCATCGAGCGCCGCGCGGAATGAATCGCGATCCGCCAACCACAGCCCGCAAATAAACCATCACGCGCGGCGCAGCCGCTTCACTTAATTCCGATCTTTAATACTGGACCTAGAAAGGCATCGGATGGGCGCGGTGGGCGGCGTCGATATCTGCCAAGACGTCATCGGACAGTTCCAGATCCTTGCCTTCCAGTAGTTCTGCCAGCTGCGTGGACGTAGATGCACCGAAAATCGCGCTGACCTTGAACGGGCGGGACCGCTGGAACGCCATCGCCATATGCGCGAGTGACATGTCATGCTTTTCGGCCACCTTTAAGTAAGCATCTACCGCATCAAACACACGTGGTTGAACCCGCCCGCCCAACTGCGGCCCAAAGGTCATGCGCGATCCCTCCGGCACCGCGCCATTCTGGTATTTGCCGGTCAAAAGACCTGCTGCTAGGGGTGAAAATGAAAAGCACACCACGTCTTCGTTGACCGACATTTCCGCCATGTCGGTGTCGTAAAGACGGCACAACAACGAGTATTCGTTTTGCACAGACGCCACCCGCGGCGCGCCCAACTCTTGCGCAACATCGATCCATTTCGTGGTTCCCCACGCGCTTTCATTGGACAGACCGAAGGCGCGGATTTTGCCATCTGCCTGCGCCTGTTTCAGCTTTTCCAGCACGCCGCCGATATGGTCCATCGTCTGCGCACGGTCTTGCCCGCTTGGATCAAACGTCCAGTTCTGGCGGAACATATACGATCCACGCGCGGGCCAATGCAGTTGGTACAGATCGATGTAATCCGTGCCAAGCCGCGCCAGGTTGCCGTCCAGAACATCAAGTATGTTTTCAGGCGTAAAACCCGCACCACCGCGGATCAGCGGGCTGTCACCGCCAGCTTTTGTGGCAATCACCACATCCTTGCGGCGTCCAGACTTGCTGATCCAATCGGCAATGCACTTTTCGGAATTGCCGACGGTTTCTTTGCGCATCGGATTGACCGGATACATTTCCGCCGTATCGAGGAAGTTCAGCCCTGCGTCCAAAGCCATATCAATTTGGCGGTGCGCATCATCCTGTGGGGTCTGCGTTGAAAACGTCATCGTGCCGAGGCACCAATCGCTAACCATAATGCCCGTGCGCCCAAGTTCGATCTGTTTCATGCCACGTCCCCTGTGTGCCTTGTTTCGATTTGGCAGAAACATAGCTCGCTTGCAGACCACCGCAACCCTCACACGTGACCCATCTGCGACACGTGAACGACATAGGGCGTCGATAACGCCCTAGAAGTCGGGCGCGACTTGGGGGTTTATGGGCCCATGCGGATGTTGATCTCCTTTGCGGCCCTTTTTTTGTCGGTCTTGTTGTTGCAGCTTTCGTCGGGCGGCGTTGGGCCACTGGACGCGCTGACAGGATTGCAGAACGGCTTCAGCCGAGGCGAGGTTGGCTTTCTCGGCTCCATGCATTTCTTGGGCTTTTTTATTGGGTGCTGGTGGGCCCCGCGCCTGATGGGCAACGTCGGGCACAGCCGTGCTTTCGCCGTTTTCACGGCGATGGGAACCATCGGCATGGCGGGTCATATTCTGATTATCGATCCGATGGCTTGGGCATTTTTGCGTGTCATGTCAGGTGTTTGCATCGCAGGATGTTACACAATCGTCGAAAGCTGGCTACAGGCGAAAGTCACAAATGCGTCGCGTGGCCGTGCAATGGGGCTGTACCGCGTTGTCGATATGGGCGGCAGCCTCATCGCACAATTGTTGATCGGCACCTTGGCGAGCATGGAGACCTATATAGCCTACAATCTGCTGACGATCCTGTGCTGTGCGGCAATGTTGCCGCTGGCCTTGACCCGCATGCCGCAGCCCGAGATTCCCGACGCTCCGCGCCTTCGACCGGGGCTGGCGTGGCGCATGTCGCCGCTGGCCGTTGCAGGTGTGCTCGTGGCGGCGTTGTCGGGCGCGTCGTTCCGGATGGTCGGCCCGATTTATGGCCAAGAAGTCGGGCTTGAGGCCAGCCAGATCGGCCTGTTCCTCGCTGCCTTTGTTGCGGGGGGTGCTGCGGCACAATTTCCGGCCGGTTGGCTGGCGGACAAGTATGACCGCCGTTGGGTTTTGGTTTGGCTGTCAGTGGCTTCGGTGTTTTCCTGCGCCATCACGGTCGCAATGTCGGGTCTTGGTACAACAGGCGTGATGATCAGTGCGGCCCTTTTCGGGCTGACGACGTTTCCCGTCTATTCCGTCGCCGCCGCCCATGCCCATGATTTCGCCACCTCCGAGGAACGCATCGAACTGTCCGCAGCCCTGATGTTTTTCTACGCCGTCGGCGCCATCGCCGCGCCTTGGCTGACGTCACTGCTAATCGACACGTTCGGACCATCCGCGCTGTTCGTGTTCATCTCGATCGGTCATGTGGCGTTGATCGTGTTTGGCCTTAGCCGGATGCGCGTGCGCGACACCCGCGCAGACCGCACACCCTATGTTTACGCGCCACGCACGTCGTTTACGATCGGGCGATTGTTGCGGCGCGCGCGCGACCGCTAGCAACAGCGCAATTGTCGTTTCGGATGCTGGCATCCAAGGGCGCTTCACGCTAGACCGTGCCAACAGCGCATTGGCAGGAAAACATGGCACGTCACCTCATCACATCCGCAATTCCGTATATCAACGGGATCAAGCACCTTGGTAATCTGATCGGTAGTCAGCTTCCAGCTGATCTGTACGCCCGCTATCTGCGCGGGCGCGGCCACGAGGTTTTGTTTCTATGCGCGACAGACGAACACGGCACCCCAGCAGAACTGGCGGCGACCAAGGCCGATAAACCGGTTGCAGAGTATTGCGCCGAGATGTGGACAGTCCAGTCCGATTTGGCGGCGCGGTTCGGGTTGTCGTTTGATCACTACGGGCGCTCAAGCTCACCGCAAAACCGCGCGCTGACGCAGCATTTTGCGGGCGTGTTGGCCGACAAAGGCCTGATCGAAGAACGCATGGAAACGCAGATGTATTCCCATGAAGACGGGCGATATTTGCCGGATCGCTATATTGAGGGCACCTGCCCCAACTGCGGCTTTGAATCAGCACGCGGCGATCAGTGTGACAATTGCACCAAGCAGCTTGACCCGGTTGATTTGATCAATCCGTATTCGACAATTTCCGGTTCAACCGATCTCGAGATGCGCGACACAAAGCATTTGTATCTGCTGCAATCAAAGCTGAAAAACGACATCGAAGCCTGGATCGACAGCCAGACCGGCTGGCCCGTTCTGACGACGTCGATTGCCAAGAAATGGTTACATGACGGCGACGGATTGCAGGACCGTGGCATCACCCGTGACCTCGATTGGGGCGTGCCGGTGATGCGCGGCGACGCGCCGTGGCCCGGCATGGAAGACAAGGTTTTCTACGTCTGGTTTGACGCGCCGATCGAATACATTGCCTGCGCGCAAGAATGGGCGGATGCGACAGGTGGTCAGGACTGGGCACGTTGGTGGCGCACGGACAAAGGCGCGGACGACGTGCGCTATACGCAGTTCATGGGCAAGGATAATGTGCCGTTCCACACGCTCAGCTTTCCGGCCACAATCATTGGATCGGATGAGCCTTGGAAGCGGGTCGACTACCTGAAATCGTTCAACTTTTTGAATTACGATGGCGGGCAGTTTTCCACGTCGCGCGGGCGCGGTGTGTTCATGGATCAAGCGCTTGAAATCCTACCTGCGGACTATTGGCGCTGGTGGCTTTTGTCCCACGCACCAGAAACCTCTGATGCCGAATTCACTTGGGAGGCGTTCCAGACAGACACCAACAAAGACCTCGCCGATGTGTTGGGCAACTTTGTCAGCCGTGTCACAAAATTCTGCCGCTCTAAATTCTCCGAAGACGTGCCCGCAGGGGGCGAATACGGCGACGCTGAAAACAAGCTTATTGCAGATTTGCAAATCCGTCTGACGGCATATCAGGCCGCGATGGACGCGATCGAAGTGCGCAAGGCCGCTGCCGAAGTGCGCGCGATGTGGGCCGCTGGAAATGAATATTTACAGGCCGCCGCACCGTGGTCCGTGTTCAAGGTAGACCCCGATCAAGCGGCAGCGCAAATCCGGCTCGCGCTCAACTTGATCCGCATCTACGCAGTTCTTTCAGCACCGTTCATTCCGACAGCCTCGGCCACATTGCTGTCAGCGATGAATACGATGGACATGGATTGGCCCGACGACATGGACGCCGCAGCGCGTGCGTTGCCCGCCGGACACCCGTTTACGGTGCCCGAAAATCTGTTTGCCAAAATCTCCGACGAACAGCGCGAAGAATGGGTCGAAAAGTTTGCCGGATCGCGCGACTAGATCTTTGATCGGGGGCGCTGTGTGGCGCGCCGGCGTGTCGATGTTGGTGCTAGATGCGCGCTGGCATCGATCTGCTGAATTTTGGGCGGATCAAGCCAAGGCGCGACAGCCTGCCGCGTTCTAACACCGCAAGGCACAGGACCACCCATTCCAGCGCGTCGCGAATTCCTGACTTAACAGCCCCGTAAAACCTTCTAATCTTTCCTGGATTAGTTTTTTGACCGGAGTTTTAGTATGCGTACCTTACTTTCCGCCGCTTTCACCGCCGCCGTTTCGCTCGCGGTCGCCCCTGCCCTGGCCGCCCCGTGTGGCAATGACGCCTCCGGGTTTTCCGCTTGGAAACTGGCCTTTGCGCAAGAAGCAGCGGCGGCTGGCGTTGGGCAATCGGGCCTGTCAGCCTTGGCCAACGCGCAGTATTCCCACTCCACCATCCGCGCGGATCGCAACCAGACGGGCGTGCGGTATGAATTGAACGACTTCATCCGCATCCGCCTTGGCTCACTCGACAGTTTTGCCAGCCAGATGCGGCGCGAACAGAATAAGAACCCGACTTTCTACGCCTCCCTAGAACAGGCTTACGGTGTACCTGCGGGTATCTTGCTGGCGATCCACGGCATGGAAACCGGTTTTGGCCGCACAATGGGCAGCACACCCGTGGTCGATAGTATCTCGACGGTTGCCTACGACTGCCGCCGCTCTGCATTCTTTACGCCCCACGCCATTGCTGCGCTGATGCTGGTAGATCAGGGCGGACTTGACCCGACCCAACAGGGTGCCGCGCACGGCGAAATGGGCCACACACAGTTCTTGCCCGGTAATGCGCTGCGCTACGGTGTGGACGCGGACGGCAACGGGCGAGTCGATTTGTATTCGATCACGGATAGCCTTGCCTCGACGGCCAATTTCTTGCGCCAAAAAGGCTGGCAGCCCGGTCAAAGCTTTCAAGAAGGCAGCGCCAACTTTCGCGTGCTGAACGATTGGAACGCGGCAACGGTCTACCAACAGGCCATTGCGCTGTCCGCGGCGCGCCTACAATAACCTGCGGCAGACGAACTAGAGTTTTGGCCCTTGCTTGACGATGGGGGAGGATTTTGTTTATGGAGTTTTGCCTGGCTCTGCGTGTTCTCATCGTTTTTGCAAAACGACGGCCACATGCGGTGGTGCTCACCAGTGCTTTTTGGGGCACATTCTCTAAAGAAAAACGTGCCCCAAAAAGCTGGTACCCACGGCCGGACTCGAACCGGCACGGCCATACGGCCAAGAGATTTTAAGTCTCCAGTGTCTACCATTCCACCACGCGGGCCAGCTTGTGCGAACATAGGCAAATCGAACCGCGCGTCCAGTGCATTTCTGGTCAGATATCGGTGCCATCTGGTTCATCGAGCAGTGCACGTTCCGACAGCCACGGATTGATCGCCAATGCCGCGCGCAAAACGCCTTGTGCTTCGTCGCGCCGATCCATCGCGATCAGGGTCAGCGCCTTTCCGGTCAACGCGCCCAAATGCACCGGCCGCAACGCAATCGCGGCATCCAGATCGACAAGGGCCGCATCATAATTGCAGGACAAAAATGCTCCGAACGCCCGCTGGTTGTAGCCTTCGGGATAGTCGGGGCAGTAGTCTATCAATGCGCTAAGCGAAGTGTAGCTGCTGACATAATCGCCCACCCGCAACAGCGCCAATCCATCATCCAGCATCGCCTGCACCAACTCATCCGGCGCATCGAGCCATATTTCCCACATTTCCCCCGACAACACTTGCGCTGATCCCGGGTCAGGAGCGGCCTGCATATCACCGACGATCTGTGCGATCTCATCAGAATAATTCGTGCCAACCGAACAGTCCGCGAAAACGGGGGCGGCAAGCACACTCAATATGATTGCATATTTCATGACGTATATGATGGCGCAGTTTGCGCGATCGTCAACTCACCCCGCCTTCGGCGTGATTGCTTCTTCTTTCACCGCCTGCATTGCCACGTAGGTCGATGTGCTGGCTACATGCGGCAAGGTCGACAAACGGTCAGCCAACACAAGGCGGTAGCTGCTCATGCTGCTGGTGCGCACCTTAAGCAGGTAGTCGAACGCCCCCGCAATCAGGTGGCATTGTTCAATTTCGGGTATGCGCGTCACAGCGGTGTTGAACGCCGCCAGCGCGGATTCGCGCGTATCGCTGAGCTTCACTTCAACGAAAGCCACATGGTCGCGGCCCAAAAGAATGGGGTCAAACAGCGCGCGGTAGCCCCGCACAACGCCGGTTTCTTCAAGGCGACGCAGCCGCGCTTGGGTTGGCGATTTGGACAACCCGATACGTTTGGCCAAATCGGTCACGGTGATTCGGCCTTCCACCGCGATCACGTCTAGAATCTTGCGATCAAAACCGTCCATGTTAGAAGTCATTTCGACCATATTTTACCCCATAATTCAGTCGATATGTATCACCATGCTGGCAAACACGGGCATATCTTTCTCTAATTGAGATGTATATCGGATCAAAGACTCACTCAAAAATCAAGCCCTAGGGAGACATCACATGGCTAAAAGTGCAGCAAACAAACTCCGCAACAAAATTGATGCAGCCTATTTGGTGGACGAACATGTGGCGCTTGAACGGTTGGTGACGCAGGCCAATCTGACACCACAAGATCGCGTTGCCATCGCCGAACAGGGGGCAGACCTCGTGCGTCGCATCCGCGCCGCGTCCGACCCGGGCTTGATGGAAGTTTTCCTCGCGGAATACGGGCTGTCCACCGACGAAGGCATTGCACTGATGTGTCTGGCGGAAGCGCTGCTGCGCGTGCCAGACGCCGACACGATTGATGCGCTGATCGACGATAAAATCGCACCGTCCAACTGGGGCACCCACTTGGGCAAATCCTCATCCAGCCTTGTCAACGCGTCGACGTGGGCGCTGATGTTCACGGGTCGCGTGCTCGATGATGATCGCGGCTTGGCACAACCCCTGCGCCGCGCGATCAAACGCCTTGGCGAACCTGTGATCCGCGCCGCCGTTGGCCGTGCCATGCGCGTGATGGGCCAGCAATTCGTGCTTGGCGTCGACATCGACAAGGCGATGAAACGCGCGGCGAATATGGAAGCCAAGGGGTTCACCTACAGCTATGACATGCTGGGCGAAGCTGCACGGACCGAAAAGGACGCCAAACAATACCACCTCTCCTATAGTCGCGCGATTGCGTCGATTGCGGACGCTTGCACCCATGACACCGTGGCCGAAAACCCCGGTATTTCCGTCAAACTGAGCGCGCTGCATCCGCGCTATGAAGAAGCCCAACGCGACCGCGTCATGGCTGAACTTGTGCCGCGTCTGCTCAGCCTTGCGATGTTGGCCAAATCCGCTGGTCAGGGGTTCAATGTCGATGCCGAAGAAGCCGATCGTCTGTCGCTGTCACTAGATGTGATCGAGGCGGTGGTGTCGGACCCTGCTTTGGCTGGGTGGGACGGTTTTGGTGTCGTCGTGCAGGCCTTTGGGCAACGTGCTGGCTATGTGATTGACTGGCTCGGTGATTTGGCGACCCGCACCAATCGCAAGCTGATGGTACGCCTTGTGAAGGGCGCTTATTGGGACGCCGAAATCAAACGCGCACAGGTGCTTGGCCTCGAAGGGTTCCCCGTTTTCACCGCCAAAACCCACACAGATGTCAGCTACATCGCGAACGCGCGCAAACTGCTCGGACTGACCGACCGGCTGTATCCGCAATTCGCGACCCACAATGCCCACACCGTCGCGGCTATCCTGCATCTGGCAGATGATATGGGGGTCAGTGCAAAGTCGTATGAATTCCAGCGTTTACACGGCATGGGCGAAACGCTCCATAAGATTGTGTTGAAAGACAACGCCACCAACTGCCGTATTTACGCGCCTGTCGGGGCGCACGAAGACCTGCTGGCCTATCTTGTGCGCCGCTTGTTGGAAAATGGCGCGAACTCGTCGTTCGTGAACCAGATCGTTGATGAAAACGTCCCACCTGAGGTTGTCGCCGCAGATCCGTTTGATCAGATTGGTGTCACGCCAAACCTGCCCAAAGGCCCCGATTTGTTCGCGCCGCATCGCGCCAACGCCAAAGGCTGGGACATCACGCACCGCCCGACGCTGATTGAGATCGACAAGGCGCGTGATCCGTTTCATGCCCACGTCTGGGACGCGACACCGCTGTCATCAGCGTGGTCAAACGCTGCAAACGCCAAAGCCCGCGACGTGGTGAACCCCGCTGTGCCGAGCGATACCGTTGGCCAAATCGTCTTTGCCACACCGGATGACGCCAAGCGCGCAATCGTTGCGGCGGTCCCGTGGGATTTGCCCGCAGCGGACCGTGCTGACGTGTTGCGCAAAGTTGCGGTTGCCTATGAAGACAACGCTGAAGAACTGTTCGCATTGTTGCACCGTGAAGCGGGTAAAACCATGCTCGACGCTGTCGGAGAAATCCGAGAAGCCGTTGATTTCTTGTACTACTATGCAGCAGAGGCCGAGGGCCGGAACCCGACCCCCCGCGGCATCTGGACCTGTATTTCACCGTGGAATTTTCCACTCGCGATCTTTACGGGACAGGTTTCAGCGGCGTTAGCCGCAGGCAATGCCGTGCTTGCCAAGCCAGCCGAACAGACCGGCCTTATCGCCCACCGCGCGGTGCAATTGATGATTGAGGCTGGCGTTCCCGCGGACGTTTTGCACCTGCTTCCCGGTGGCGGCGACATCGGTGCGGTGCTGACGTCGGATGCGCGGATCAATGGTGTTGCCTTCACCGGATCAACCCCGACTGCGCTGAAAATCCGCGCGACAATGGCCGAAAATTGCGACCCCGGCACACCGCTGATTGCGGAAACTGGCGGTCTGAACGCAATGATTGTCGATTCAACAGCCCTGCCCGAGCACGCTGTGCGCGACATTTTGCAATCGGCGTTCCAATCAGCAGGCCAACGCTGTTCGGCGCTGCGCTGCCTTTATGTGCAAGAAGACGTCGCAGAAAAAGTAATTCACATGCTCAAGGGGGCGATGAATGAATTGCGCATGGGCGATCCGTGGCACTTGACCACCGATGTTGGCCCCGTCATCGACGAAACCGCGCGGCAGGGCATCCAAGACCACATCGATGCCGCGCGCACTGATGGCCGTGTGATACACGCGCTTGTCGCTCCGGATACTGGCACATTCGTGGCGCCCACGGCGATCAGAGTGAACGGTATTGCCGATTTGACCCGTGAAATATTCGGCCCCGTGCTGCATATCGCGACCTACAAATCCGGTGACCTGGACAAGATTATCGCCGATATCAATGCAACGGGCTACGGGCTGACGTTCGGGCTGCACACCCGCATCGATGACCGTGTGCAGCAGGTTGTCGAAAACATCCACGCGGGCAACATCTACGTCAACCGTAACCAAATTGGGGCGGTCGTCGGCAGCCAACCCTTTGGTGGAGAAGGTCTTTCTGGTACTGGCCCAAAGGCAGGCGGTCCGCTGTACATGCCGCGCTTTGCCGCCATGATGGAAATACAGCCGATCCCGGCAGCCGAACCCGTCGATCTGCCGGGCCCAACAGGCGAATCCAATCGCCTGTCGGTTCATCCACGCGGCCCCATTGCATGCCTCGGGCCTGACGCGCGCACGCAGGCCGACGCGGTGGCGGCCCTTGGTGGCATACCGATCATTCCAGACCTCGGCTCACAAGCCGATGCCGCCACGGTCCTTGGCGGTGTTCCTATGGTTCCCGAAGGCGACCTGCCGGCTGAAGCACTTTTGACGCTGGACTGCGCCGCAGTCGTTTGGGATGGCGACGAAGACACCGCACGCGCCTATGAGCGCGCATTGGCGCGCCGCACTGGGGCCATTGTGCCGCTCATTACCGGTGGGTTGGTCGCGGGCCACGTCCTGCACGAACGCCACATCTGTATCGATACAACGGCAGCGGGCGGCAATGCCGCACTTCTGGCGGAAGTCGGCGGCAACTGAACACGTTTTGGGTCTTGACCGTCCGCGTTGCTTCGCGGACGGTCAGCCATGTTTCCAATTCGCGATCATAATCCTTCTGAAAAGACGCCCTATGTCACCTATGTGATCATCGCGATTAATATCGCCGTGTTTGCGTGGCAAGAACTGGTTGTGACCGGCATCCCTGCAAGCAACCAATTCCTGATCGACTATGCGTTCTGGCCCGTTCTGTTTGACGATGGGCAAGGAACCCTCGGCTTATTCACCCACATGTTCCTGCACGCTGGCTTTATGCACTTGGCGGGTAACATGCTGTTTTTGTGGATATTCGGCGACAACATGGAAGAAGAAATAGGCCACTTGCCGTTTCTCGGCTTCTACATCCTCAGCGGGTTTGCGGCGGCCTATCTGCAATACCTGCCCAACGTCCTAAGCGCCGTGCCGATGGTCGGTGCATCGGGCGCAATCGCAGGCGTCATGGGCGGCTATTTGTTGTTGTTTCCCAAGGCGCGTGTCGATGTGTTCATCTTCTTTGTCATCTTCTTTCGCATCCTGCCAATCCCGTCTTTCATCGTTCTGGGCTTGTGGATGGGCTTGCAGGTCTTTAACGGTTTGGGCAGTGATCTGAACGGTGGCGGGACGGCCTATTGGGCCCATGTGGGCGGCTTTGTTGCAGGGTTTGTGATGACCATCCCGGTCTGGCTGCGCCGCGGCGGCTCCCGCTACTGGGACCGCACAAGCGGACATCCGCCCCACCCTGAAACGCACTATCCCAAATCCAGCATCCCACTGATCCGGCGGCAAAAATGACCAAAGTCACATGCCACTGCGGCGCTGTTGAACTGCGCGTAAAACTCGCCGACGGGCTGAATACGGCACGGCGCTGCGATTGCTCATTTTGTCGCCGTCGTGCAGCCCCAGCAGTCACGATCAATGTCGGCGATCTTAAGGTGGTTCGCGGCGCGGACAACCTTACGCGCTACAGCTTTGGGACCAACACCGCGCAGCACCATTTTTGTAAGATCTGTGGGATTTACACCCATCATCAACGCCGCGCAAACCCCAATGAATACGGGGTAAACATGGGCGGGATTGAGGGCGTGAACCCTGCCGAGTTCGAGCCCATCGTTTGGCACGATGGCGTCAATCACCCCTCTGATCGAAAGGCCTGATATGATCCGTTTAGATGCCGTCGCTGTGTCGTCCAAAGACATGACCAAGACCGTCGCGTTTTATGAATTGCTCGGCTTCGACTTTCCGGAATGGAGCGTTGACGACAAGCATGTCGAACCCAACATCAAAGCTGGGGACGTGCGCCTGATGATCGACACCGCTAAATTGATGGAGGAACTGAGTGGCCACGCGCCAACACCGCCCAACCATGCGAGTTTCGCTATGTTGTGTGACACTGTGGCAGAGGTTAACGCGGTTGCGGCCGCGCTGAAAGACGCAGGACACACCCTGACGGTGGAACCGTGGGATGCGTTTTGGGGCCAACGCTACGCCACAGTCCGCGACCCTGACGGCTACCAGATCGACATCTTTGCCGCGCTTTAGTCGTTTTTGGACCGGATAACTTTTGAGAACTTTTCAAAAATCGTCTCGGCAGCGCAGATAACTTCGCCGGACTCGATGATATTGTTGGCGGGGTTGATCGATTCAACCATGCCCCCTGCTTCGCGCACGATGATAAGACCAGCAGCCATATCCCATGATTTCAGGCGGCGTTCCCAGAACCCGTCGTAACGGCCAGCGGCCACATACGCGAGGTCGAGCGACGCAGCCCCCCAGCGGCGCACACCCGCACAGGTCGGCAAAATCCGTGCGAGGTCTTGCAAGGTTGTCGGCAAATCGGCACGGCCCGCGAACGGCAGACCCGTGGAAAAGATGCTTTCGCTCATCTTTGAGCGCCCCGAAACGCGCAAACGCTTCTCGTTCAACCACGCGCCACTGCCCTTTTCGGCAAAGAACAACTCGTCCTTCATCGGGTCATAAATAACGCCGATAACGATCTGGCCTTTGTGTTCCAGCGCGATTGAAACAGCCCAATGCGGTAGGCCATGCAGGTAATTCGTAGTGCCGTCCAGTGGGTCAACGATCCAGCGGCGGGTGGGGTCGGCGCCTTCAATCTCGGTGCCTTCTTCGCCCAGAAAACCGTACGTTGGTCGCGCATCCATCAATGCCTCACGGATCATGAATTCCGCGTTTTTATCGGCACGGGTCACAAAATCTCCAGGGCCTTTGGTGGACACCTGCAGGTTCTCGACCTCACCAAAGTCTTTCAGCAACGCACGCCCCGCACGACGGGCCGTTTTCATCATCACGTTGAGGTTCGCACTGGCAACCATGTCGATCTCCTTTGTGCGTTGACCAAAAACTGGCCGCGCAACGTTTGTTGGGGCGTATAGGGGCTGAGCCATGTGCAAACAAGGGGCGATAATCGCCACAAATCCGATTGAAAGACTGTGGCAGTCGTTGCCTCGTCTTAACACTTTGTATGCCAGAATGTGCTTAAGTGAAGCGATACGAGCCGTGGGAAAGCGTGTGTTTAACAGAATTATCGCTTCAACACGGCCCCACTTTGCCGATAGCGCAAAGCTGAGCGTCCGAGATACTGAATTGGTCATAGCGACAGCTCTGCTGATATGTGCCTTGTCTTGGTATACGGGGCGTCAGGATTTGCACCGTATCCTCGCCGCCAGCCCGACAGCCGCGCAGCACGTGACGTTGGAAATCACGGAAGACGTTTTCATCGCCCGCGCAGCGGACGCGATCCAAGCCTCAATTGCCAGCTTTCGCGACCTTGGCGTACGCATATCTCTCGATGATTTTGGCACCGGTTTTGCGTCGTTCCATCATCTGCGCCAGCTTGATTTCGATGAACACAAGATCGACACCAGTTTCGTCGCAGGGCTTAGCCACGATTTAACCTCCGAAGTCCTCGTTCGGGGTTTTTTGAACATCGCATCGGGTCTTGGTGTCAGTGTCATTGCGGAAGGCGTCGAAACGCAGGCCCAAAGCCAAGAATTGATCAACATGGGCTGCGTGGCTGCGCAGGGCTATTTGTTCAGTCCTGCCGTGCCGCTGGCGCAGGCAGCGGTGCTTTTTACACCTCAGAAGACCGCCTAGACACGCTGCAATTTCACCGCCTCTTTGCGCGCCTGCGCCACCAGATGGGCAACAAAAGGCAGTTCTGCACAATCATCGCGCACCGCCGCATAAAGCCTGCGGGTCAGCCCCGTTTCGGTCAGTGGTCGCGTCACGTAGTCAGATCCATATGACGCTTGGCGCACGACCCAGTCAGGCAGCACCGCAACCCCGCGCCCCGATGCCACGAGCAACAAAATCACCGCCGTCAGTTCAACCTGCCGCACCGCCTTTGGTTGCACCTTTGCAGGTATCAAAAGCTGCGAAAACACATCCAGGCGGGATTGTTCCACAGGATAAGTGATCAGCGTTTGATCACGAAAATCGTCCGCTTCAATAAATGCTTTGCTGGCCAGCGCGTGGTTTGTCGCCGCGACAAACACCGGTTCGTAATCAAACAACGGTAGGAACGTCACCCCCGGCATGTCCTCGGGATCAGAAGACACCACCAGATCGACCTGTTCTTTGCGCAAAGCAGGCAGCGCATCGAACGTCAGACCAGGGCGAATATCGACGTCAACATCCGGCCATGCCTTGCGGAATTCCTCAAGCACCGGAAGCAGCCATTCAAAACAGGCATGACATTCAATCGCGATGTGCATCCGCCCCGAGCTGCCCTGCACCAGTCCGGAAAATTCCAATTCCAGCGCAGCCACTTCGGGGAGAATTCGGTTCGCCGCCGCCAGTAACCGATGCCCCGCCGCTGACAGCTTTAACGGTTTGGACCGACGTACGAAAAGCTCGACCCCCGCTTGATCCTCGATCCCCTTGATCTGATGGCTCAAGGCGGATTGGGTAATGCCCAGACTGTCGGCTGCGCGGGCCAGACCACCGGTCTCATGGATCGCCTTGATCGTGCGCAGGTGACGGAACTCGATGTGCATAACTGAACAAACCTCATGATGTTCGTGAAACTTATGAATTTGCTTCATGTAGACCAAGACGGGATAAAGACGCAACCTTATGGAGATCCCCACATGTCCCGTCCGTCAGTATCCTTTGAATTCTTCCCGCCCAAATCACTGCAGGCGTCGTTCCGGCTGTGGGACTGTGTGCAAACCCTTGCGCCGCTGGACCCGAGCTTTGTGTCGGTCACTTACGGCGCAGGTGGCACCACCCGCCAGCTGACCCACGATGCCGTTGACGCAATTGTAAAAACCACCGATCTGCCCGTGGCCGCCCACTTGACCTGCGTCGATGCCACCCGCGCTGAAACGCTGGAGATCGCGGCTGGCTACAAGGCCGCTGGTGTCACCCATATTGTGGCCCTGCGCGGTGATCCACCAAAGGGAACAGGTGGTTTCGCCCCGCACGCCGACGGCTTTCAAAGCTCGATCGAATTGACCAGCGCCTTGGCTGACGAAGGCTTCGACGTCACCGTCGGCGCTTATCCCGAATGCCACCCAGATGCGGCAAGCCAACAAGCCTGTATCAACCACCTCAAGGCGAAAATCGACGCAGGCGCCACCCGCGCCATCACGCAATTCTTCTTTGAGTCCGACACTTTTCTGCGCTTTCGCGATGCCTGCGCCGATGCGGGCATCACCGCCCCGATCCTGCCCGGCATCCTGCCGATTGAAAACTGGGCCGGCGTGCAAAAATTCGCTGCGGGCTGCGGCACCGCCATCCCACAAATCCTGAAGGATGCGTTTGGAAATGCCACCGATCCCGACGTGATCAACCTGCTTGCCACCGCGCAGGCCACCGAACTCTGTGATGAATTGCTCACCGAAGGCGTCAACCACCTACACTTCTACACCCTCAATAAACCTGAACTGACCCGCGACATTTGCCACGCTCTCGGCATGGAACCTGCGCTGCGGCTTCAAAACGTGGCCTGACCCCCGCTTGGGATCAATTGCGCAGTGCAACCTTGGGGTCATCAGGTCGGTTTTTGGCAACGCTCGGGTGCGGCCGCTCGGATGCGTCGCGCCCGACAACCCGCGCTTTGCGCGACCAGAACAGCTTTGCCCAACCGCGCCATAGGCCCACTGACGGCGCCGTTGCGTCCGTGGGGAATCGGGCGGCCCACCCATCGGGCAGTGGGATTTTGCAGCGTTCCAATTGTTCCAACATCCAGACCAGCGACAGATTGGCCAAAGGGCGCGCCGGTTCATAGCCATTGATCTGCCCGCCGACGTCACCGTGGGTGCCCGCAAACCAGACCTGTTCCATTTTGCCGGACCATCCCGGCGGACACGCCCACAGCACGGGCGCATAGGCCTCGCGGGTTTCATCCAGCGCCAAGGCATGAAAACCGTGGCGCACCGACGCGCCCAGCGCGTGGTTGTGAAAGGCATGTTCGACGACGGACCAGCGCCATAGGATCGGCAACCGCACGCCAAGCGCTTTGACCGTGTCCCAAACCGCAACCGCCTCAATTGTGACCGTTGCATGGCACATGCGCTTGCGGAATGCCTCGGCTGCCAAACCGCGCCCACCACGGCGATAATGGCGGTAGGCCAGTTGAACATTGCGTTCTGTCGCGCAATCGGTCCGCACCAACCCGACCAGATCAATCACCCCCACGAGAGAGCGCACAGCGTATGCCCCACGTGAATAACCCGCCAAAACAATGCGATCCCCACTCCGGTAGCGCGATGCCAAAACCCCATACGCCCGCTTGATCTGGCTGTTGATGCCGCGCCCCAGCATCACGTCCAAGGTCTCTCCCCAGTCGGTCCATTGGATACCGGGTTCATAATAAATCGTAAGGTTGGCGGCGCGTTTGGTGCCACCGCTCGCCTCTTGCAGAAGCTTATAAAGCTGTCCTGCATGGGTTTCACAGCCAACCTCTAAAGACGACATCGTCCCATCAAGGATAACCACATGGGTCGCAGAGCCGCGGTGTCGCACGCCAGCTGTCTCATGCGTGCGGCTACGTCTGATAAGGGATTGGACCCAGTTAAGTAGACGCATCACCGCCCCTGTTTAACATCTGCCAGACACGATGCGGCGTGAACGGCATCTGAACGTCGCGCACCCCAAGGTCCCAGACCGCGTCTTGCACCGCGTTTGTGATGGCAGCCAAAGCACCGACCGTGCCGGCCTCGCCACAGCCCTTCATGCCCATAGGGTTGTACAGGCTTTGCGTCGCTTCGGTGTCGAAATACATCATCGGCACATCCTCAGCGCGAGGCATAGCGTAGTCCATGAACGATGCCGTGAGAAGTTGGCCGTCTTCATCATAAACAACCCGTTCAAACAGCGCCTGCCCAATGCCCTGCACCACCCCGCCATGCACCTGTCCTTCAACCAACATAGGATTGATAAGATTGCCAAAATCGTCAATTATCGTGTAGCGCTGCACGGTGACAACACCTGTCTGCGGGTCGATCTCGACTTCTGAAACATGTGCGCCGTTGGGATAGCTGCGGTGGTCAAGTTTGATCTGTTTTGACACACTCAACAGGTCATCGCGCCCAGCACCCCGCGCCATGTCCGCCACATCAAGCATGGTGGGCGTCAGGTTTGATCCGGCAATGCGGAACCTCTCGTCATCGAAAGAAACGTCCATGGCGGGCACGCCTTCAACCTCCCCAAGGAACGCCGAAAATCCGTCGATCAACACACCAACTGCGGCCAACGTCGCGGTGTTTTGCACGGTAACTGAGCGCGAACCACCCGTGCCGCCACCCGTGGGGATCAAATCGGAATCACCTTGTACAACCGAAATCCGGTCCGCAGGAATCCCCGTTTGATCCGCCAGAAACTGCGCAAAGACAGTTTCATGGCCCTGCCCGTTGCTTTGCGTGCCGACAAAGATCGACACCGTTCCGTCGGTGTTGAAATCGACGCGGCTGGTTTCGCTTGGATTACCTAGAATGCTTTCGATATAATAACACAGGCCGATCCCGCGCAGCTTACCCGCCGCCGCAGACACCGCGCGGCGCTGCGCGAACCCGTCACGGTCCGCCGCACTCGTCACACGCGCCAACACCCGTTCAAAATCGCCCACGTCATAGGGCTGGCCCGTTGCGGACAAATATGGAAACTGGTCCGGCTTGATAAAATTACGCTGCCGCAGCGCCCAAGGGTCCACGCCCATCTCGCGGGCCGCGTGATCTAGGCTGCGTTCCAACACGTAAATCGCCTCGGGTCGCCCCGCACCGCGATAGGCGTCGACCTGCGTGGTGTTGGTGTAGACCCCGACGGTGCGCATCGCCACCGCCTGCACATCATAAACACCGGGCAAAACCTTGCTGAAAAACGCGGTCTGGATCAATTGTCCCGCTTGAGAATTATAGGCGCCCAAATTGGCAATTGTATCGACTTTGTATGCGATCAACCGGTGGCTGGCGTCGAAACCCAACGTCGCAGTGCTGACCAGATCGCGCCCTGCATTGTCGCTTTGCATGGCTTCGGATCGATCCGACATCCACGCAACGGCGCGACCCAGCGTCCGCGCAGCGTAGGCGCACAAAAACGTCTCGGGATAATCCATCGCCTTCATCCCGAACCCGCCACCGACATCAGGGTTGGTGACACGCACATCCGCCGCGTCCATCCGCAACTCTTGCGCAATAGACGCGCGCGGCGACCATACCCCTTGACCGTTGACGCTCACGTGCAAGCGCGCGCCCTCGGGTTGCGCAAAACATCCACGAGGCTCCATTGAATTAACGATAATGCGGTTGTCCTGCACCGGCACGTTGATCACATGCGCGGCGCTGGCCAGCACTGCATCCACCGAGGCGATGTCCCCCATCGACCAATCAAACGCCACGTTGTCGGGCGCTTCCGCGTGGAGTGCAGCCCCGCCCGCCGCCAACGCCATGTGGACATCTAGATCGTCAAAATCCAACTCGATCATCTCAGCTGCATCACGCGCCTGCGCCAAGGTGTCAGCGACGATGAATGCCACGGGTTCCCCGACAAATCGCACACGGCCCCGCGCCAGGATCGGGCGTTCAGGTGCTGCGGCCTTGGTCCCGTCGCTATTGGTGATGATGTCAGCGTTCATCGCAACGTTCAGCCCTGCGGCTTCAAGGTCCGCCAGCGTCAGCACCATATGCACACCATCTGCCGCACGCGCGTCCGCAACATCTAACGTGGTGATGTCGCCATGCGCGACGGTTGATCGCAACACATAAGCCCGCAGCGCACCGCTCGGCACAATGTCATCCACATAACGCCCCGTGCCGTTCAGAAAACGAACGTCCTCAACCCGCTTGATTGGCTGGGATTTCCCAAACTTTTCCATGTCCGTCGCTCCTTTTGGCTCAGCCTGAACCCTAGACCGCGCAGCGGGCGCGTCCAGCCTAAACCTTGGCCCAAACCTTAAACCAAACCTTGACCCTGACCTTGGCCCCTTTCCCTTCACGCCTCGCTCGGTTATTTCACGCCCAAACAAAGGGATCGCAGACCATGCCAATGGAAAAGAAATTCGACGCGAACGAGGCCGAGGCCCGCATTACAAACCGCTGGCTGTCTGAAAAGGCGTTTGTCGCAGGCGCCAACGCGTCGCGGGATGACACATACTGCGTTATGATACCGCCGCCAAACGTCACCGGCGTTTTGCACATGGGCCACGCGTTCAACAACACGCTGCAGGACATTCTGGTGCGTTGGCATCGCATGCGCGGCTTTGACACGCTTTGGCAGCCCGGAACAGACCATGCAGGCATCGCCACGCAAATGGTCGTCGAACGCCAACTGGCCGAAACAGGTCAACCCAAACGGGTCGAACTGGGGCGCGAAAAGTTCCTTGAAAAGGTCTGGGACTGGAAGGCCGAATCCGGTGGGAAGATCATCAACCAACTCAAGCGCCTCGGTGCGTCTTGTGACTGGGACCGCGAAGCGTTCACCATGTCCGGCGCCCCCGGTGCGCCCGCATCTGCCCAAGGTAATTTCCACGACGCCGTCATCAAAGTCTTCGTTGAAATGTACAACAAGGGCCTGATTTATCGCGGCAAACGTCTGGTCAATTGGGACCCGCATTTTGAAACCGCGATTTCCGATCTTGAGGTCGAGAATGTCGAAGTCGACGGCCATATGTGGCATTTTAAATACCCGCTCGCGGGTGGCCTTACTTATGACTACGTCGAGAAGGATGAAGACGGAAACGTAACACTTAGCGAAAAGCGTAACTATATTTCTATTGCGACGACACGGCCCGAAACCATGCTTGGGGATGGCGCCGTTGCAGTTAACCCAAAGGATGAACGTTATGCGCCAATCATCGGAAAACTATGTGAAATTCCTGTTGGGCCAAAAGAATCTCGCCGGCTGATACCGATCATTGTTGACGATTATCCGGACATGGATTTCGGCTCCGGTGCGGTGAAAATCACCGGCGCGCATGACTTCAACGACTACATGGTCGCCAAGCGCAACGGCATCCCGATGTACGCGCTGATGGACACCAAAGGCGCGATGCGCGCAGATGGCAAAATCTATAGTGAGGAAGCCGCGATCGCGCAGTCCATCGCCACTGGGGACACCGAATTTGACGAAGCAATGATTGCCGCGATGAACCTTGTGCCGGACGCCTACCGCGGCATGGATCGGTTCGTGGCCCGCGACGCAGTGGTGGCAGATATCACCGCCGAAGGCCTGGCCGTGATGGTTGAGGCCACCCGCAAAGTAAAGGATGATGAGGGGGTTGAGAGCGACGTCACCGAGACCGTGCCATACGTCGAGTCCAAGAAAATCATGCAGCCGTTTGGCGATCGATCAAAAGTCGTGATTGAACCCGCGCTGACGGATCAATGGTTCGTGGAAACCGACAAGATCGTCGGCCCTGCACTGGACGCGGTGCGCGATGGGACAGTGAAGATAATGCCGGAGTCGGGCAAGAAAACCTACTTCCATTGGCTCGAGAATATCGAACCTTGGTGCATCTCACGCCAGTTGTGGTGGGGGCACCAGATTCCGGTTTGGTATGTTCCGGGCGAAACCGATTGGTACGCCATTTGTGCCGCGACCGAAGCAGAGGCCATCGCAAGCGCGACCCTGCAATATCCCGAAGGCACAGAATTTCGCGTCGTGGCTGACGAACAAGAGGCCGCTTCGATTCTCCAAGAACAACTTGGCCTGTTGGACACGCGCGACGAAGGCTCGATCAGATCCTTTGCAGGCCCGATGCAACTGCCGATGTTCCGCGACCCCGACGTCCTCGACACGTGGTTCTCGTCTGGTCTCTGGCCAATCGGCACGCTCGGCTGGCCCGAAGACACGCCCGAGCTGAAAAAATACTTCCCAACCTCCGACCTCATCACAGGACAGGACATCCTGTTCTTCTGGGTCGCGCGGATGATGATGATGCAATTGGCCGTCGTCGGCGAAGTTCCGTTCAACACCATCTACCTGCATGGCCTCGTGCGCGACGCCAAGGGTAAGAAGATGTCCAAATCAACCGGCAACGTCATCGACCCGCTCGATATCATCGACGAATACGGCGCAGACGCGCTGCGGTTTACCAATGCGGCGATGGCATCGCTTGGCGGTGCATTGAAACTCGACACGTCCCGCATCGCGGGCTACCGCAACTTTGGCACAAAGCTGTGGAATGCCTGTCGGTTTGCCGAAATGAACGGGGCCTTCAGTACAGACGCTGTACATACAGGTGGTGTAAAGGATCTGTACGCAAATCATACGTCGCTTTCGGTAAATAAATGGATCATCGGCGAGACGTCAAAAGTGCTGGCAGAAGTCGACGACGCGCTCAGCAATTACCGTTTCAACGACGCCGCAGACGCGCTTTATAAATTCGTTTGGGGCAAGGTCTGCGATTGGTATGTCGAATTGTCCAAGCCGCTTTTGCTAGATGGAACGGACGCCGAAAAGGCCGAATGTCAACAAGTGATGAACTGGGTGTTAACCCAATCGCTGATCCTGTTGCACCCGATCATGCCGTTTATCACCGAAGAATTGTGGGGCTTGATGGGCAAAGACGGGCTGCTGTGTCACACTGACTGGCCCGAACTTGGCGACGATCTTGTAGATGCAGACGCGGCGTCTGAAATGCTTTGGGTTATCCAGATCATTGAAAACATCCGGTCAACCCGCGCGCAAATGAACGTGCCTGCGGGTCTTTACGTGCCTCTCATTCAGGTCGAGGCCGACGATGCCGCCAAGACCGCATGGGCAAACAACGAAGCCCTGATCAAACGTCTCGCGCGGGTCGATGCCTTGACGGTTGGAGACGCGCCGACGGGGTCGCTGACCGTCGGCACCAAAGGCGCGACATTTGCGCTGCCACTGGCCGACATCATCGACGTGGACGCCGAAAAAGCCCGCATTACCAAGTCATTGGGCAAAGTTGAAAAAGAAGCTAACGGTTTGCGTGGGCGTCTGGGCAACCCGAAATTCGCCGAAAATGCGACGGCTGAAGTTGTCGATGAGGCCAAGGCAAATCTGGCGCTGCGGACCGAAGAAATTGCGCAACTGTCGGCGGCTTTGGTGCAGCTCAACGAAATCTAGCTGCAGACGTTTTTTGGGGGGGGGGCGTGTGGTCAATGCACCACGCGCTCGACCGCGCGCATCACGGTGAGGGATTTGTCATAAACCAGCGTCAGGATGCGCCGGCCAGACCCGCTACGTGCGAGTGGCGCAATTGCGCGCACGCTTAAGGCGGCACTGGCCACTGCAATAAACCCCCTGCGTGTAAGGCGATTTTTGGGTTGAGGCATAAAAATCTTTCTGAATCAGATACGAGAGCTGCGTTAACCCTTTTCAAAGGGGAAGGAAGGCAGCAAAGTCACCTTATGTTTAATGAACCAGAAAATGATCCCCGCCTGACGGCCCTCGCAGCATCGCTGCCAACATCAGTTCCCTTTGTCGGGCCCGAAGCACAAGAACGCAGCGCCGGTGCGCCGTTCAAAGCCCGCCTCGGCGCCAACGAGAGCGTGTTCGGACCGTCACCAAAAGCAATCCGAACCATGCGCATGGCCGTCAAAGAAACATGGATGTACGGCGATCCTGAAAGCCACGATTTGCGAATGGCCCTCGCCAAACATCACGCCATTGATCCAAGCGAGATTGTCGTCGGCGCGGGTATTGACGGACTTCTTGATAGCCTCGTGCGGTTAACGGTCACCAAGGACACGCCTGTCGTGACCAGCCTTGGGGCCTATCCAACGTTCAACTATCATGTGACGGGATACGGTGGGGTGATCCACACGGTTCAATATACTGCAGATTATGAAGATCCAGAACACCTGATCGCCAAAGCGCGAGAGGTCGGTGCAAAACTGATTTATATATCAAACCCTGACAATCCGATGGGTACGTGGCATTCCGCAGCGACGATCCAGCGGATGATTGAAAGCGTGCCCCGCGACTGCCTGTTGCTCCTCGATGAGGCTTACGTTGAACTTGCGCTCGACGGCACAGCACCCGCGATCAACACCAATGATGCGCGGGTGATCCGTCTGCGCACGTTCTCCAAGGGCTACGGTATGGCCGGCGCGCGGGTTGGGTATGCGCTCGGTCATAAGACGTTAATTTCGGCGTTCAACCGCGTGCGAAATCACTTCGGGATGAGCCGGATTTCGCAAGCTGGCGCGCTTGAGGCGCTGGCCGATCAGGACTGGTTGGGTGACGTGTGCAACAAAGTCGATGCGGCACGCAAGACGCTGTACCAAATCGCGGAAGACAATGGGTTGAAGGCGATTCCGTCCGCGACGAACTTTGTCGCGATTGATTGCGGGCAGGATGGTGAATTTGCCCGTGCGGTTCTTAATGAGTTGATAGAAATGGGTATTTTTGTACGCATGCCGTTCGTCGCACCGCAAGACCGCTGCATCCGGATCTCGTGTGGCACCCCAAAAGACATGACATTGGTGGCCAAGGCGTTGCCCAAAGCTCTGGCGCAAGCGTCAGGCCAAGTTTTGGGCAAATCGTTGTTCGGAACAGGTTCACAAAAAACTTAAGTGATCTTTCATGGCGAGCGGTTAGGGTATGATCAACCCGCGACAGGAGCATGCCATGCGCAAACCATATAAAAGCGTCGAAAATTACACCAACGCCTTTTTGATCACCGCTGGTCTGGTGTTGTTCATGGCATTTTTCACGCTGGCCGCCACCAAAGGGTTCGTATGGGTGCTGTTATCCGCAGCACTGATCGACGGCTTGATCCGCCTGCGCGCCGCGCGGCTTCGTGCCTCCAGCTCGGGTTAGGTCAGCCAACACCTGCGACGCCGCTTCCAATGCGCCCGCGCCATGGGGGATGCCCAGCGCCTTTAACCCTGCATCAATCGTGCCAAGGAACCCCATAACCATATGGCCATTGACGTGGCCCATGTGACCGATGCGAAAGAATGCACTGGCGGGGGAGCGTCCCAAACCAATGCCTAATGTTACGCCCATATTGTCCTCGCACCATGCCCGAAGTGCATCGCCCTGCCCCTCATCAAGTCGCAGTGACGTGATCGCGCGCGACCGCGCTGCGGGGTCCGCTACGTTGATCTGCATCGGCCCGTCTGCAGACCAGACATCAATCGCAGCCCAGACCGCATGGGCCAACCCGTCATGGCGCGCCCAAACGTTTTGCAGCCCTTCGTCTTTGATCATATCAAGCGCCTCGCGCAGCCCGTAAAGGTGATGCGTCGGCGCGGTCCCGTCAAAGAATTTCCAGTATTCATCGCCCGCGACGCGCGGCCGCCAATCCCAGTATTTCGACACACGGCCGATGGTTTCACGCACCGCGTCTGCCTTGTCATTGAACCACACAAACCCGATGCCTGGCGGTGTCATCAGACCCTTTTGGCTGGCGGCAACAGTGATATCCACTCCCCAATCGTCCATGTGATATTCATCGCACCCAAGCGACGCGATGGCGTCACACATCAACAAAGCACCGTGGCCCGCGTTGTCGATGGCCGCGCGTATGCCTTTGACATCATTCAGAACTCCGGTCGATGTATCAACCAACACCGTCAACACAGCCTTGATGCGCCCGGCGGTGTCGGCTTTCAACACGGCCTCAACCTGCGTCAGGTCAACCGCGTCATTGTCGCCGAAATCAATCGTTTCAACCGATGCGCCCAACCCTTCGGCCATCTCGCCCCAGCCGACGCAAAACCGCCCCGTCGCAAGCACCAGAACCGTGTCACCATCACTCAGAATATTGGACAGCGCCGCTTCCCAGACGCCATGGCCATTGCCAATGTAGATGGCCACCTCGTGACGCGTGCCAGCAACCGCCTTCAGGTCGGGAAACAAACTGCGTGTCACGTCATGAAGTTCACCCGTGTAGATGTTAGGCGCTGCGCGGTGCATTGCCCGCAACACCCGGTCCGGCATCACAGATGGGCCTGGAATTGCAAGATAAGTCAAACCATTGGCAAACATGCGCTGCGTCCTTAAATGAATTGTGTCGGGCAGACACTATCCTGCGCAAATGCCGCGTCAATGGCGGACAGATGATCTGGAACGCGGCCGCACCTTTCGCCTCAGTTCGTTAGCGCCTAGACGTACGTAAATTAAAGACGGAACCGCCATGACCGACCCCACCTACAGGACCGACCCCGCCCACAGGACCGACCCCGCCCACAGGACCGACCCCGCCCAAACGCCCCAGCCTGCCGCGAAACCCGAACGCACAAGTCGCGAAATGTTTCAGTGGCTGTGGGGCAACTATCTGCGCCAGCACATGGTTTTGTTATCGGTCGCGGTGGCGTTGATGATCCTTGAGGGATCAACGTTTGGCGTTTTGAGTTACATGATGCAGCCGATGTTCGACAACGTCTTCATTGGTGGCGAACAGGGCGCGGTCTGGATCATTGGCACAGTCATTCTCTCGCTCTTTTTGATGCGTGCGGTGACATCACTCGCCCAGCGTGTAATCCTGAAACGGATCGCGGAAAAAAGTGCGGCGGACATTCGGACCGACCTTTTGCGCCATCTGATGCGGCTGGACACGGCGTTCCATCAGGCCCACCCCCCTGGCACATTGATCGAACGGGTGCAGGGCGATGTGCAGGCACTGGGGAGTGTTTGGACAGGTCTGATCACCGGTCTTGGCCGCGATATGGTCGCGGTTGTGGCCCTGTTTTCCGTGGCGCTGTGGGTCGATTGGGTTTGGACTGCCATCGCATTGATTGGCATCCCCGTTCTGGTGCTGCCCTCCTTTGCAATCCAGGGCTATGTACGTCGTAAGGCGCGCGCCGCGCTCGTGGTCGCAGCCGATATGTCCACGCGGCTGGATGAGGTGTTTCATGGGATTAACCCCATCAAACTCAACAGCTTAGAAGACTACCAAGGGAAACGGTACGAAGCCCTGACAAACCGGCGCGTGCGCACCGAAACGCAGGCCGCGTTCGGACAGGGGATGATCCCGAGCTTGGTGGATGTTATGGCGGGCCTCGGTTTTTTTGCGGTGCTGTTATATGGCGGCAATCAGATCATTGAAGGGCAGAAAACCGTTGGTGAGTTCATGTCGTTTTTCACCGCCATGGCCATCGCGTTTGACCCGCTGCGCCGTCTGGGTAACTTGACCGGCCTTTGGCAAGCCGCCGCTGCCGCAATTGACCGCTTGCTGGATCTGTTTGAAACACAACCAACCTTGCTCTCTCCCAGCAACCCTGCGCCGATTCCTGTAAACGCGCCAAGAATCATCTTTGAAAATGTCTCGCTTAGCTATGGTGATCTGCCGGTTCTGAACCGTGCGACGTTTACTGCGCAGGCGGGTCAAACGACGGCACTGGTGGGAGCATCCGGTGCGGGCAAAAGCACGTTGTTTAACGTGCTGACCCGCCTTGTTGAACCGCAATCAGGCAGCGTCAGCTTGAATGACACGCCGATCAACACCCTTGCGCTGACAGATCTTCGCAGCCTTGTGTCGACTGTGTCACAGGACGCGGCGCTCTTTGATGAAACGCTGCGCGACAACATCTTGCTGGGTCAAACAGGCATCTCTAACGATGTGCTGAACGCGACGCTCGATAATGCCCATGTCACCGACTTTCTTGATAAACTGCCAGCTGGACTCGATAGCCCTACGGGGCCGCGTGGATCGAACTTGTCTGGTGGACAGCGCCAACGGGTCGCCATTGCGCGTGCCCTGCTGCGCGACACACCGATTTTGCTGCTGGACGAAGCGACCAGCGCACTGGACACCAAATCAGAAACCATCGTGCAAGGCGCGCTTGACCGTCTCGCCAAGGGGCGCACAACCCTTGTGATTGCGCACCGCCTGTCGACCATTAAAAACGCCCACAAGATCGTTGTAATCGACAAGGGCCGCGTTGTTGACGAAGGCACACACACCGATCTGCTGGCGCGCGGCGGGCTTTATGCCGATCTGTACCGCCTGCAATTTCGCGACGGCAAACAAGTCATCGACGGCAAAAACCGCCCCCGCAAGAAAGTCTTCGCTGTTAAACCAAACGAACGGCCACAATCTTGGCTCGCGCGTCTTTTTAATCGCCCCAACCGACCTTAGGTAAAACACATGAGCAATCGCACCCTTATCCGTCTGTCCGGCCCGGATGCCTTCGATTTCCTGCAAGGACTAATCACAAATGATGTGGCCAAAACCAAGGACGGTCTTGTCTACGCAGCCCTTTTGACGCCGCAAGGCAAATTCATCGCGGATTTTTTTGTCGCGGCGCAAGACGACGCGCTGTTGGTGGATGTCGCGCAACCTCACGCGGCCATGCTGGCACAACGCTTGACGATGTATCGCTTGCGCGCGGACGTGCAGATCGCCGAAGTGCCACTGATCGTGTCGCGGGGCACAGGTCCAGCGCCCGGTGGTGCCATGCCCGACCCGCGCCACACAGCCCTTGGTTGGCGCCTTATCGCAGACAGAGACCAAAGTGACGGCACGGATTGGGACGCGCTGCGCGTGGCACACGTGATCCCGGAAACCGGCGTTGAACTAACGCCGGACACCTACATACTCGAAGCTGGATTTGAGCGGTTGAACGGAATTGATTTTCGCAAAGGCTGCTACGTCGGTCAAGAAATTGCTGCCCGGATGAAGCACAAGACCGCGTTGAAAAAGGGCCTCGCACAGGTGTCCATTACCGGGGCGGCGGACGTAGGTACCGAAATCACCGCCAACGGGCGCCCTGCTGGCACGCTTTACACGCAATCTGGCAGCCTTGCCCTCGCGCAGCTGCGCTTTGATCGTGCGACGGGCGAAATGCAGGCAGGCGCGGCAACCTTACTTCGCTCTTAATCCTGTCTTTGCTTTAAAAATATCCCGAGGGTGAGGCCGAAGGCCGAGGGGGCTGGCCCCCTCCCCACCTGCGCGCGAGGCGCACCGCAATGTCAGGCGCGTTCGGAGTATTCCATCGTCTCAGTGTTCACGACGATGTCTTCGTCTTGACCCACAAACGGCGGCACCATGACGCGCACACCGTTGTCCAAAATGGCAGGCTTGAATGAATTGGCCGCGGTTTGGCCTTTCACAACAGGCTCCGTCTCAACGATCTTGCAGGTCACTTTTTGCGGCAAACGCGCGTTCAACGCCTCTTCTTCGTGGAATTCGATCACAGCAATCATGCCATCTTGCAGGAACGGACGACGATCGCCCAGCAATTCAGCGGGCAGTTCAATCTGCTCGTAGGTTTCAATATCCATGAACGTCAACATTCCATCAGTCTCATACAGAAATTGTTGGTCTTTTTGCTCCAGACGAACCTTCTCGACCTTATCGGCGGACCGGAAGCGTTCGTTCAATTTGGAACCGTTGCGCAAATTGCGCATTTCGACCTGCGCAAACGCGCCGCCCTTACCCGGTTTAACATGATCGACTTTCACTGCAGCCCACAGACCACCATTATGTTCAAGTACATTTCCAATGCGAATTTCGTTGCCGTTAATTTTTGCCATAACCCAGTGTGTCCAAACGATGTCAGAAGGTTGCATTGAAGTTGACGAGGATTATATATTGTGATGACACACCGCGCAAGCCAACCAGATACTGTTTTAGGAATGATTGAGCTATGCGTTATGCGCATACCTGCTATTCCAAATGAGGACCCCCGAATCGGTTGGAAACAGGCATATTGCCCAAACTACCAGCTACAAGGCCAAAAATAGTACAAGGACCGAATATGCGAGATTTCGTCGACGGCACAGCGTTTAACAATGAACAAGGCAATCGCGCACGCAAGCTTTTTGCGGCGGTGGTGTTGGCCGCGTTGGATGATGCGATTGCGGACGATAAGAAGTATGGCAATGGGCCTGAACAGATCGCGCGCTGGGCACGCTCCCGTGACGGCCGCGAAGTTCTGTCCTGCGCAGGTATCGACCCCAACGAACGCGTTGTAACGGGTTTGATGGACTTCGTCGGCAAAGGCGTGCGTACGTCTGTCGCTCTGTCACGTGAAGAAAGCGAACGGCGCGCAGTGGCTGAAGCCGCGGATCAAGAAGTTCGCGCCGCTTAATCTACTCCAAGTTTTAGCTTACACCAAAAAAACGCGACCCTCTGCTCGGGGTCGCGTTTTTTTGTTTGCTGCGTGTTTAAGTGGCAGCAAACATAAGTGAGAACATGATCGCAGGTACGGTTTCAGCCAATGCCAACAGCGCGATCAGACCTCGCATGGCACGGCCCCTAAATCGCCGCCACAGCAGAGCACACAACGCCAGCGATACCGCTATTTCGATCAACCCGACAATCCGGCCATAGTGATTGGGGTCCCAATAACTGACCGGACTTTGGAATTTCCACGTCGTCAGCGGCCAGAAATGCGCCCACCCGTCGTCATGGTGTAACAGAAAATCCAGACCCAGATGCAGCAATGCCGCGCCGCACAATGCGATCGCCCAAACGGATCGCGCCCATATCGCAAAAAAACCAAACCCATGCCCCACAGCACGATTGAATTATCAATGCGAAAGATCGCTTGCCACCGCTCCGAGAAGTAAAGGTTCCCAAACACGATCTGAGGGTCCGTTCCCAGAAGCAACAAATGCGTGCCGCCCATCAGATACAATGTCAGGCCGGGGATCAGGGCGCCCGCCAATGCCGCCGCAGTCACCGATGGTGCGTCGACCTTACCAAATGCGGCCAGCCCGAGAATTAGGTGCGCTGGTGTGTTCATGCTCTTCCCTCGGACGCTTTGCCTGACTAGATACGTAGCGTGGAGGAACCCGATGACCAAGGCAATCATGATCCAAGGGGCTGGATCCAATGTGGGGAAATCCATGTTGGTGGCGGGCCTGTGCCGTGCAGCCGTCAAACGCGGGCTGTCCGTCGCGCCGTTCAAGCCGCAAAACATGTCCAACAACGCTGCTGTGACATCAGACGGTGGTGAAATTGGCCGCGCACAAGCCCTGCAAGCGCGCGCCTGTGGGTTGAAACCGCATACGGATATGAACCCGGTGTTGTTGAAACCCGAAACCGATGTCGGCGCGCAGGTCATTGTGCAGGGCAAACGTTTCGCGACTATGAAAGCGCGGGAATACGGAACCCGCAAAGCCGATCTGATCCCGAGGGTGCTGGAAAGCTACCACCGCCTTGCGGCCAGACACGATTTGATTGTCATCGAGGGCGCAGGGTCCCCCGCTGAGATCAACCTGCGGGCGGGTGACATCGCCAATATGGGATTCGCCGAAGCCGCAGGCTGTCCCGTTATTCTCATTGGGGACATTGATCGTGGTGGCGTCATCGCGCAATTGGTTGGCACAGACGTGATACTGCCCGATGCCGACCGCGCGCGCATCAAAGCCTTCGCGATCAATAAATTTCGCGGTGATCCAACCCTGTTTGCCGACGGCATGACCGCCATAACGGACCACACAGGTTGGCTGCCACTGGGGATCGTGCCGTGGTTTGATGACGCTTGGAAATTGCCTGCCGAAGACGTGATGGACATCGCCACGCGCAAAGGCGGCGCCATCAAGGTCGTAGTCCCACGTCTGAACCGGATCGCAAACTTTGACGATCTCGATCCGCTCGCGGCCCAGCCCGATGTCACTGTTGAAATCATTGACGCCGGACGCCCCCTGCCCGGCGACGCCGATCTTGTGCTGATCCCCGGTTCCAAATCGACGATAGCCGATCTTGCGCATTTTCGCGCCCAAGGGTGGGACACTGACCTGTTGGCCCATGTGCGGCGCGGCGGACATGTTTTGGGCATCTGTGGCGGCTATCAGATGCTTGGACGTGAGATCGCAGACCCGGACGGTATTGAAGGGCCCGCCACCCATGTGCGCGGGCTTGGTTTGTTGGATGTCACGACCACGATGTCGGCGCACAAGCGATTGAACCTCAGCAATGCGACCTATGACGCAACGGGCGACACGGTGTCAGGGTACGAAATCCACATTGGTGAAACGGTTGGGCCGGACCGCGATAATGGCTGGCTGACACTGGATGGGCGCCGTGAGGGAGCCGCCAGTGGCGATGGACGGGTAAAGGGCTGCTACTTGCACGGGCTGTTCGCCTCAGACGGTTTTCGAGGGTCTTATATGGCGGGTATCGGTGCGCCGGTTCAATCGCTCAACTACGACGCGGGCGTGGATGCAACGCTAAATGAATTGGCGCTTCATCTTGAGACGCATTTGGATGTCGCAGCCATTTTGGGCTTGGCCGAAACCATCCCCAAGTCAGCGTGACGGTCTACTTTTACGATGTGTGCGTCCGCTTTGCTCTAGTCGAACTCTTTGCTCGACAGGATCCGATAAATCTCACGCCGGACCAATTTTCGCACGTTGCGGGTAATCCGCTCTCCCAGTGGTCCGGTCAATTCTTCACGTACAACGTCTGAAACAAGCGCGCGCAGCGCATTTTCGTCCAGCGACACATTGCCCACGTCCAGCAATCCGTCCAAATCATCATCACTGTAGTCGTCGTCATTACTGTAATCGTCGTCATCACCATAATCATCGGCACGCTGTTCGCCCGCATCCGCGGGGTCTTCTTGCGCAGGCTCGACGGCGGCTTCGCGGTGTTCAAACGAAATCGGAGCGTCGTCAATCTCAGCTTCAGCGTCAGTAACCGCGTGTTCTGCCTCCTCGGCGTCTTGCACGTCTTCAAAGCTGCGCACAACAGAACCCGGCCAAGCGATGGTTTCACCCATCACTTCGTCTTCGACTTCGCTGCCGTCCGGTTCAAAATCCTGCACATCGTTGGTGACTGCGGCTTCGAGTTCGGCAATCGATGCAATCAACTTGGAACGGTCCGACGGTTTTTTGGCAGTTACAATGCTTTCAACTTCGGCGACGTCCGCTTGCGGCGGGACAGCGGCGAGGCCCGCTTTGCGCCCCTCGTTGACGGAATCCCAGACCATATTTTTCAGCAGTGCGTCATCTGTTTCGGGTGCATCATTATGCGCACCTTCAATATCAGTCGAATCTGTTTCCGCGCCATCAGTTGGCTGAACGGAAGCAGGTGCCGCTTCAGCGGCGTTATCTTCATTCTCACCATCGTGCTCAGCCGCTTCGGGTTGATCCATATCTTGTTCGTCACTGACTTCTTCGACCCAACCGGACTCTTCGTCGTCGTCATCTTCTTGTGCGGCAGTTTCCACGCCGGGTACTGCGTCGTTATCAACGACCATAAACGCAGGAGTTAACACGAATTTATCGGGCTGCGATTCGCCGGTTTCAGCGGCGTCCACAGACAGGTTTTCCGCTGGCGTTTCTTTCGCCACATCAGGGATCAGATCACGCTTGCGCGCCTTATCTCCATCGCTCACGAGCCTGCGGATGGACGACAGCACGTCCTCGATTTCAACATTGGTTACTTGATCGGACATTGTTTATCCTGCTTAATCCTCAAGCCATACTCTAACCTGCCATGCGATTCCAAACAACCGATAGTCGGGATTTGATCTAATCTCCGATGGATCGCAAAACGCGGTCCAGCGCTTGGCCCTGCTGTGAGTAAGTTGCAGGGGCTTCGCGCACGAGATTATAGTAAGCCGCAGGATCATAACCTTGCACACCAAGGTTCAGATGATCCGCCGTAAGCAAACCCATCGAAGCCAGAACGCGGTAGCTTGCGACGACTTCATCGGCCTGAGCGGAAATCGTGCTGGCCTGCGCGTCGAGCAATTCTTGTTCCGCATTCAACACATCCAATGTTGTGCGTGCACCCAGAGTTGCCTCTTCACGGACACCACGAAAGGCCGTGCGCGCGGCGCGAACCTGCAAGCCGGACGCCTCACTGCTGGCACGGGCGACGCGCAGAACCGCATAGGCATTGCCGACATTCTGGTTCACGCCTTGGGTGGTGATCAAAAGCGTAGAGCGTGACGCATCGCGGCGCGCTTGTGCCTGGCGGATAACCGATTTCAACTGGCCACCCTGATAGACCGTGCCGCCGTAGGTTATGCCCAGACTTTGGGTACTGTCGCCCGTATCCGTCAAACCGATTGTCCCGCTCAGGCTCAACCTGGGGTTCAACGCGGCCTCGGCGCGGCGGATGTTCAGCTCAGCAGCAGAGACCCCATGTTGGGCGCCGATTATATTTGGATGGCGGCGCACGGCAAAGGCGCGTGCCTCTTCTATATTTTGCTGCACGGCCGCAGGCGTAACGACATCTAGCCGACCCGGTGCGCGGCCCACAGCAGCGCGGAATTCTTCGTTTGCCTGTACAAGCGCACCTTCCGCCGCGGCCAATTGGCTTTGCGCCGCCGCACGCCGCGCTTCTGCGAGGGCCACGTCGGTGCGTGTGACTTCACCCACTTCAAAGCGGTCTTCTGCAGCGCGCAGTTCTTGGGCAATGACGCCAACGTTGCTGCGTCGCAGGGCAAGAAATTCAGACTGGCGGCGCACATTCATAAAGGCGTCAACCGCACGAAACAGAACTTCCTGTTCGACTTGGACCAGACCCTCGCGGGTTTGCAACACAAGCTCCTTCTGGACTTCTGTCGCCAGCGCACTCGCGCCACCATCATGAAGAAGCAGGCTTGCTGTAACAGAAATCGAGCTGCTCAAATCATCAGACAAACTACTGGACGATTGGTTGGCAGAGGTTGCGACATAAGCGGCCTGCGCCTGCCATGTAACGACCGTGCGCAGGGCTGCCAAAGATTGCGCCACATCTTCATCCGCCGCACGCAGCAGTGCACGGTTTTGATCCAGCAGACCTGAGTTGTGGTATGCGTCCCGCAAGACATCGGCGAGCGAATCTGCGCGGGCCGGTGAGCCCAGAACCGTAAGCGCAATGCACATCGTGGCGAACAAACGGCCTAAAGTCATGGTCATAGTCAGTTCCTTATCAATTCAGGTGGCAAGCGTCCGATCTGGCGCTCGCAAGAAATAGTTTTTCAGAACGTGAATTCGGCTTCTTTGGAAAATCCAGCCAGCACCGGGGCGCCAGCATTAAACGACATGCGCCAATTCATCGTGCCGTCAATCTTGCGACCAAGGCGAACCACGCCCAAAGCGCCCTCGGTAAATATTGCAACGATGCGTCCGCCGTCTTTAATTTGTGCCAGCAAGTTTGCGGGGATCTGTTCAACTGCGCCCTGCAGCATAATGACATCATAAGGACCATTCTTGGCCGCTCCGTCTGCCAGCGCGCCTTCAAATACGGCGGCGTTATCAACCCCGTGATCGGACAGGTTCTGCTGTGCTTCTTGCGCACGACCGGGCTCATCTTCTACGGCAACGACGAAATCGGCCAACTGCGCAAGAACTGCGGTCGAATAGCCAAGCCCGCATCCAAGATCGAGCACGACATCGCTGGGCTGCACATCGGCCGCCTCAAGCATCTTGGCCAATGTGCGGGCCTCGAGCAGCACACGACCTGCGCCGATGTCGATATTTTCGCCGACATAGGCAGCTTCGCGCTTGGCGTCAGGGACATAATCCTCACGCGCAATGCTGAGCATTGCATCAATGATGGGGAATTTGGTCACATCAGATGGGCGCACTTGCGTGTCGACCATCGTCGTTCTTCGGGTAAGATAGTCAGCCAATTGCTAAACTCTTTCGTTCAGACTCTACCTTTCGTTGATGCCACAGCGCCCGCCGTCCCGCAACGGCCCATTGCCCCTGGGATTGCCGCTGCCATTACTGCCGCGCCAGCAGTGCATTTGGGCAACACGCAAACATCCTATTGAACCACAGCGCATTCGTCGCTAAAGCACATCCAAACCACAGGCGGCGAGTTGGCGGAGTGGTTACGCAGCGGATTGCAAATCCGTGTACAGGAGTTCGATTCTCCTACTCGCCTCCATTTAAAATCAAACACTTAGAGTATTCCTTCCCATGCTTGGGGCCCACCGTTTACAGGGGCGTTTACATTTTTGTGTCTTTAGATAGTGATTTGGAAAGATTGAGCTTGCGCAAAACAGCGTCGCTTTCGTCGGGGCTAACCTGCGCATAATGCTCGATAACCTGCGCTGCATAGCGCACTGACCACCCCATTAGGACCGCGATTTGGCGCAAAGATAAGTCTGCATTCAGCAATCTTGTCGCAGCTGTCCCACGGGTATCGGACAAAGTCTTCTCACGGCCATCGATCCACGGGGGAATCTGTGCTTCACGCCGCCACTTTGTGATCTGGTTTGACGCCCAACGAGCCGTCAGAGGCCTCCCCAACTC
This sequence comes from Octadecabacter arcticus 238, assembly GCF_000155735.2. GTDB lineage: Bacteria > Pseudomonadota > Alphaproteobacteria > Rhodobacterales > Rhodobacteraceae > Octadecabacter > Octadecabacter arcticus. The sequence goes on along the minus strand of NC_020908.1, from coordinate 991,859 downwards.
AGAAACTAGCAGTATTTCCTGCTCCTCCGGCGTCTCCGAGATCAGCTGCTCAAGCGCTGAAGTGGCTGGGATATAGGCGATCTGCCCGCGTTTGCTGGTGCGAAAGCGAAGGCGTTTGCCGTGCGGCGTGTCTTCGAATTGGTCCATTTTGACTTGGACCAAATCAGCCGCTCGCAAGCCAGTTTCACATCCTGCGGCCAAGATCCTCTGAACCCACTTTGGCGCATGCTTGTTAAACTGGGCGATATCGCCATTCGTCCAGATGATTTCAGTACGGTTCGATTGATAGAGCTTCTTGAGCTTGTGGCAGTGGTGCTCCTTAAGTTTTCCCTCTTCGACCGCCCAATTCAAAAGGCGGGTCGCATGCGTGCCCGCCATGTCATGCTGTTTGGGCGAGTGGAGCCATTTCTTGCGCCAAGAGTTGACCTCGCCTCTTGAGGCGCGCTCTTCGAACATCGCAACGGGATCCGCTTCAAACTCCTGGCGAAAGAATTCCAACCACTTGCGAATATCTGCTTTGGAACGCTCGGCCTTGGGTAATGATGCGCTGGAGAAAAAGTCGTCAACCAAATGGGTCGTCAGGTATTCAGCTGGACTGAGCGGCATGCCACACTGCGAAAAAGCATGGAAAAATTCAGGCTCTTTGGGGTTTGGTTCTTTTCCTTCCCAGAATTTTGGACCACCCCGCCATGCATAGAAGTGATAACGAACACCGGATACGACTTTACGCCTAACGCGATGAACACCTTTGGGTAAGTTACTTCTGGGCACGGCGCGCTCTCCGCTGTGCGACTAGGCTCGGCTGCAAAGCCTCCTCGCGCTCAGCTTCGCTTATCCCCTGAACAGCATCCAATCGCGCCCGAATAAGTTTTGGATCATACCACCCCCGCCGCCCTGGCACTGGAGCGATGCCCGTCCTACGGCAGAAGTCGTAGAAGGACGCGCTTGGCTCACTGTATCCAAACAAAAGTGCCAGCTTAGGGGTTGGAATCAGCTGAATTTGGCTTGGTCTCATTTTTCTGCCCGCGTACATGAGGAATCCTGTCGCGACATGGCCGCCCGCAGGCAGGTCACCACTTGCGCTCCCTGTGAACGCAGGTTCTGCACTGCTTCCTCTTCAAGCCAGGCTTTGACGTCAGCTGGCAGGTTAAGCTTGAACTGGGTTGTCTTCATATTTACACCTCAGAATATGGACATAAAATGTCCATGTCATCAGGGACAAGTATTGTCCATACTGGACTCATGAAAGATGAAGCTTTGCTCCAATTCAAACTCTTGCTCCCCGCCGCCCTCAAAAAGCGGCTGGAAACGCATGCCGCGCTCAATCGGCGTAGCATGTCTCAAGAAATCGTTGTCGCACTAGAAGAAAAATATCCTGCCGGAGAACCCGATGCGACGTCTGACCCCGCCGCGCGCCTTCTGTTCTGGCTTGCCAAACGCATCCGGCGACGAAACCCTAAACCCGGTTCACCCAGAGATAAGCAAGCTGCGCTATACGAGCGTATTGCAGGGGATATCGCGGAACGCATGAAGGACATCGGGGAATAGCCTTAGTAGGCCACCCACTCGTATCCGCGATTGCCTTCGTAGTCTTCCCATTCAACACCAACACCGCGTCGCCAATTCGATGACGTGCAACGCCGCGTTGGTAAAACCCATTGCGGGGCAGCCGCCGGTGTTGTGCGCTGCCAGCCAAATGCGCCCTGCGCGCCATAGGTCCCGAGCCGCATATTGTAGCTTTCTGAGCAATCGTCGTCGCGGCCACGTTCGCGATGGCTGTAGTGTCGAACATCCCAGACGCGGATCGAGCGCACGAACTCGAACTCCAGGCCGCTGATGTCGATATCGGCGCTGCCTTCCATCACTTGCGCCAAGATGAATTTGCCAAGAGGTGGGCCAATTTGGTTGCTGGTGTCCCAAACTCTGGGTGCCGTACTTTGCAACGGACCTCGGTCGGCCACCCCCATCGGACAGCGCCAAATCTGTAAGGGCGGCTCAATTGGCCATGGCGTGATCCGCCGGATGAACACAGCGCGCGCATACGTGCACTCGGCCGAGGCTGGCCAGCCACCTGCGAGGCAAAGGAGTATCGCACAATCGACCGGATAGGCCTGGGCGGGTTGCGTGGTTACCAAGGACGCCAGCGAAAGCGCAGCCGCCCTGAGCAATTTGTGGATCAAGCCCTTCACCATAAGAAATCCCTCCCGTAATCAATACAATAATATTGCCTCATTGTTCTTCAGCCTTCCTTCTGAGGGCCCTGCGAGCAAGAGGTTGGAGTGCGGTGCGATCGTTTTGTTGAATATATTCCGTAGAGTGTCGGGGTTGTTTCGGTCGAAATCGGCGTATGAATGCAACCGAACTCATAGGGTTAAATATCCAGAACCTCAGGCAATCCCGCAGATGGAGCCAGGAACGTCTTGCCGCTGAGGCGGGCATCGATCAAAGCTATGTGAGCCTGATTGAACACGGGCAGTCGTCCCCGACGGCCAAAAAACTGGAACAGATCGCAAAGGCGCTCGGTGTCAGCATCAAAGAGCTTCATAACGAGCGAGGTATAAACGTGCCAATTTCCCATGAACAGCGGCTCGAGGCAGAGCCCGTCGCGAAGCTGATTTGCCCAAAAACCGGCGTCAAGATGGGTGAAGTTTATGTTTGGGACAACGGAGAGCATCAGTTGTCTGTCCGCTCTGAGTTCGAAGAGCGGTTCTTCCCCAAAAAGGGCATGTAAGGCTGCGCACAACTCACTCCCCCAGCAATTCAAGCATCCGCGCATAGGCCTCGGTTACCTCCTGCGCTTCGACGAACGCGCGGTTTCGTTCTTGCTCAAGACAGCGGAAGTAAGCCTGTACATCTGCGAAGTAGGTCTCAAAGTCTGCGCGCAGAATGTCGGCATAGGTGCGGATATTGGCCGGATCAGCAGGCAAAAACGGCACAGTGGGTGCCACGCAGCCCTGCGCAAATCCCGGCGTGCTCGATACCATGATCCAGACCGCCAATTTCCATGTTCTCATTGCTGTCGTCATGACTTGGATTTCTGGATCCGCTGCAGTATTATTGTTTGAATGCATGAAGGCCGTGTTGCTCTGCAATATCACGCTTGATTGCAATATTATAATACTGTAGTGCTTGGCGTGTCCATGAGGGACAGCCGGGCACTCCGTTAATTTGTGGAGGCCCGGATCACATGAACTGGATGCAAGACGCCCCAAATGTTGTCAGCGAAGACGGACTGCGTAAATTCCTTGGTGAGGGCCACAGCTGCGATGTGCTGTGCCGGGTCACGCCCGAGCGCACCGCCGCGCAGTGGTCAGGCGTCTGGACTGTGCATTGCGGTGCCCCCGATGGCGAACGCCGCCTTTTGGTTACGGCCCGTAACAACATGGTCGCGCGCGAGTTCAAGACGATCAATGGGCTCACAAGCTTCGTGGCCAGCCTTGGCTTTGATCTGGTCTCGATCCCGATGGTCGAAGGCAAAGTCGCATCGCACAAGCTTTCCGAGGACAAGTAATTCCCTCGCACTTCTAACTTGTACTGCCCTGCTGATCTCCTCCCCGGCAGATGCAGAGGGCTTTGTGCTCGCTATGGCTTCAGATGGCCAACTTGCAGCACAATCCCCACAATTAGGGTTTGCACAAAGCTATGTCGCGGGTCGACCAACAAACGACGGCGGCCCCGCAATATTTGGCGATGACGCTGGAGATGGTGATGGTGATGGTGATGATACGCAGATCGCGCCTGTATCAATCACAGCCTCGATCCTGCAGCCCGCAATCCTCACCGCCCTGCAAGAGACCGCGCTGCGCTACGGCGGCCATGCCGCCCTGCGCCAGGCCGGGCTTTCGGTTTCGGACTGGCTGACGCTGTTTCAGGCCAATATTGAGGTCGAGAGCGCGTATCGCCCCACTGCAGTCAGTTCCGCGGGGGCCATCGGTCTGGGCCAGCTCATGCCGGGGACAGCCCGCGATCTTGGCGTCGACCCCCATGATACTGCCCAGAACCTCGACGGATCTGCGCGCTATCTCCTCGCCATGCTGGCCCGGTTCGGGACGCCCGAACTGGCTCTCGCCGCGTATAATGCTGGACCCGATGCGGTCGCGCGACATGGCGGCATTCCACCCTTTACCGAGACACAAAATCACGTTCGCCGCGTCATGGCCGTGCGTGACCGCTTGATTGGAGCCTCCTGATGCCATCCCAAATCCGCCTATTCGTGGGGCTGGCGCTGGCCAGTCTTATGGTCGCCGAGCCCGCGCTCGCGCAAAGCATCGATCTCTCCCCAGTGCAAAACTTACTGCAGGGCATTGTTGATGCGATCACCGGACCGCTTGGCATCGTGATCGGCACGCTGGCACTGATCGGCGTGTTCTTGTCGTGGCTCTTTGGCATTCTGGATTTTCGCCAGGCGCTTTGGGTGCTGGTCGCAATCGCGGGCATTGCCGCAGCGCCGACTATCGTGACGGCGATCTGGGGCGCGTGAGGCAGGTATGGCGGAAGAAACCCAATTATTTCTGGGCCTCATCCGCCCGCCCAAGCTGATCGGCCTGCCAATCATGTATGCGATGGTATGGCTCTTTGGCTTCGTGCTGGTGTTTCTCTGGGTGCAGAGCTGGCCCGTCATTATCTTGGCAGGGCTTGCTTACCCCGCGCTCTGGAAGGCCGCTGATTGGGACCCGGCCTTTCTAGAGGTCGTGGTCACATCGCTGCAAGAGACGCCGCCCACAACAAATCGACAGATCCATGGGGGCGACAGCTATGCACCCTGAACCCGCCAACATCCTCACCGACGATCTCACAGGCTTGCCGACCTGGGCCAGCCGCGAGCGGCCCATGGCGGCAATGCTGCCCTATGTCAGTCTCGTAAATGACGTAACGATCCGCACCCGCGGCAATGCGCTGTTTCAGTGCATCCGGCTGGAAGGCGTCAACAGCATGACCAGCGAGGACGCGCATCTCGAGAAGACCCGCGCACGGCTTGCGGCCATCATTTCACAGATCGGACCTGAGTATGGATTCTACGTTCATAAAGTTTCCAAAGCGATCGATGTAGATTTGCCGGTGGTCGAGGACGACGGTTTCGCCAACGCGGTCGACAAACGCTGGCGCGCGGGGCTCGACAAGGCAGGCCTGCGTGACAAGACCCTGACACTTACGGTTATGAAGCGCCCTCCATCCGGTACGCGCCTCCCATTCCGCGCGGACGCCTCACTCAAGCAGATAAAGACCAGGACCGCCAAGCAACTGCGCAAGCTTGAGGAAGTGGTGGGGTTTTTGATGTCCTCCTTCGCCGAGATGCGGCCACGCCTGCTGGGGGCCACAAGCGGCGATCTGCTCGGCTTTCTCGGCGGGTTGAACATCGGCGTGGAACGCCCGCTGTTTCCCAAATCGCGATTTGGCATCGTCACCGAAGACGTGGCCAACACGCGGATCACGTTTCAAGGCCGGACCTTCGTCCTCGACGACGGCACAACGAGCCGCCGCGTTGGCACAAGCTTTGCCATCAAAACCTACCCGGCCAAAACGCGCTGCACCATGTTCGACGAGCTGAGCCTACCCATCGATATGGTCGTCACTCATTCCTTCACGCCCATCAACAGCAACATGATGGCGGGCCGGATCAAGCGCCAACAGCGGCTGATGAAGGCCAGCGATGACGGTGCGATCTCGCTGACTGAAGAACTGGTCGAAGCGCTCGATGACCTGGAATCCAAGCGCCTGAGCTTTGGCGAACATCACATGACCGTCACAGTATTTGCCGAGACCGAGGACGAGCTCGACGCCATCGCGGCCGAGATCCGCAATATCGCCGCCAGTGAGGGTGTCACGCTGGTGAGCGAGGGGTTTGCCGCGCGGACGCATTATTTCGGGCAGCATCCGGGCAATGGCTAGATGCGCAGCCGTAAGGCCGCCATCACCAATCTCAATTTCGCGGACCTGGCCGCGCTCCACCGCAGCCCTTTGGGCAAAACCGGCGATCAGGTCCCCTGGGGCAAGCCCATCGCGCTCTTCCCCACGCCGGAACGCTCAGGATATCTCTTCAACTACCACGAGACCGGCAGCCCGGATAAGGAACCGACGGGTGGCCACACGCTGATCCTCGGTCGTCCCGGCTCGGGCAAATCTGTACTCTCGGCCTTCTTGATGACGCAAGCCCGGCGCTGTGGCGCGCGGGTCTTCGTCTTTGACTATCGGGCTGGTATGGAAATGGCCGTGCGCGCAAATGGGGGGCGTTTCAGCGCCATCAAAGCGGGCGAAGCCACGGGCCTCAATCCCCTGCGCACCGAGATCGACCGCCGCGGGCAAGCCTGGCTTGCCGATTGGCTGGCCACGCTCCTGCACCGCAGCGACAAGCCGCTGAGCCCCGTACAGATCAACCGCATTCAAGACGTGGTGCGCCAGAACGCCACAGCCTCCGATCCCGCGCTGCGCAACTGGCAGGACCTGGCGTCCCTGTTCGTGGCGGGCGCTGATGATGGTGATCTTTTCGAGCGTATCTAGGAATGGACGGCTGATGGGCGCTACGGCTGGATCTTCGGGCAAAGTGCCGAGGACACGTTCTCATTGGCGGGCGATGTCGTGGGCTTCGACCTCACTGGTATTCTCGACAGTGAAAGCGAGAAGGAACGCATGGCCGTCCTGTCCTATCTCTTCCGCCGTATCGAGCGGGTGATCGAGGATCGCAGACCCACGTTGATCATCATCGATGAGGCCTGGAAGGCACTGGACAATCCATACTTCGCGGAGCGGCTAAGCAATTGGCTTGTCACAGCGCGCAAGCAAAACGCCGTCGTTGTCATGATGACGCAATATGCCAGCCAGCTCGAGAAGACCCGCACGGGCAAGACCATTGTAGAAGCCGTGCCGACACAGCTGCTCCTGCCCAATATCCGCGCCTCAGCCAGCGATTACGCCATGCTTGGCCTGACCGCCAAGGAGCTCGACGTCCTCCTTGGCACGGGCAGCAATTCCCGATTGGCGCTGGTGCGCGATGACCAAGGCTCGGTCGTGATCGATGCTGATCTCAGCGTGCTCGGACCTCACCTCACCATCCTGGGCGGCATGGAAAAGGGTGAGGCGCTTGTTGGTGCCGATTACCGTGACCGCCCGGATTTTTGGAGAATGATATGAGCTGCTTGTTTCCCCGTAGTTTGCTGATTGGTCTCGCTCTGATGCTCTCGGCTTGCGCGCAATATCAGCCCTCTGAAGCTGATTGCTTTAACAGTTTTGTGGAAGTGACCCGCAGCGATTGCAGCTTCGAGCTGCTGCATGCGGTTGGTCATGTGGGGAATAGAAATGGCTAAGCGCGGGGCTTCCATATTGGGTGTACTCCTTGCCTTGGGTCCGGCCGTCATGGCCGGGGCCCAAGGCGTGCCAACATTCGATTTGGGTGCGTTTCTGCAACGCGAGCAAATTCTGGGCCAAGGGGACCGCGATCTTGCCCTGCAGCGCGACCGGCTCAGCCGTGAGGAAGAACTGGCGGCCTTGGAGGCAGATCAGCATGCCGCGCTGGAAGATCTGCTGGAAGCGTCGACTATTGGCCCTTCGACCGCCAGCACGCTCCAAAGCCTTGAGGCTGGCCGCTCAGACGAAAGCGCCGCCGCTACGCTCTTCGGGCCCACCGATCCCAATCCGGCTGCGCCGCAAATGTTCGGCGATGCTGGAGGCACCGTCGAGGCGCTCATCATCCGCGCTGCGCGCGAGACCCATGGTCTGTCCGGCGTGGGCCGCGCGGGGCTGTCTCTGGTGCAATGGCGCTGTCTGATCCAGGCGCTGATCTGGCAAGAAAGCAGGTTCCAGGTCGGGGCGCGCTCGCCCGTCGGTGCCTTTGGCCTGACCCAAATCATGCCTGCCACCGCTGGTGATCTCGGTATCAATCCAGCCTATTTCGACGACCCTTATATTCAGGTGACCGGTGGCGCGCGTTACCTCGCACAAATGCTGAACATGTTCGAAGGCAACGTCATCCACGCGCTGGCCGCCTACAACGCGGGCCCCGGCAATGTGCAGCGCTATGGCGGCGTGCCGCCCTTTGCCGAGACGCAGCACTACGTTCAGGTCATCCCCGAGCGCTACAATCTTTACCTCACCCGCGTGGGCGGGATCGACGCGCTTGGCACCATTGATCCGATCCTGATGGCCAATGCCTCCATGAGCCTCAGTGCCCATGGGGCTGGCATCTATGGCGATTATTCCCTGATCTCAGTGCGGGCTGCCGCTCTGCGCATTCAGGACATCATCACCCGCATCGCAGAGACGGAGGATGTCCATGCCGCCCTGTCACTCAATACCTATGCCCGCGCAGAGCTTGCCCGACTTATGGCCATTCGAATCCGCCTCAAGGCCGCGCGAACGCAGCCCCTCAGCGCGCAAGCCCTCACGATGGCCGCCGCCCAAGCACGCGAGCAACAGTTTTTGCATTTTGATCTGGAGGTACTGCCATGAGGCACCCCGTACGACAGTTTTTTACCACAGTGGCCACCTGCGCTATGCTGGCAGCACCTCCTGCGTTTTCGCAGGGCGTGCCTACAATAGATACGCGCAACATCGCCCAGGAAATCCGGCAGTTGCAGCAAATGCTGGAAGATTTTGGGATCCAGTCCGATCAACTCGACGCGGCTCTCGACCAGATCAACCTCATCCAAGACCAGCTCGATACGCTCAACGACACCTATGCCGCACTCACCGGCACTTCCGATATCCTCGAGATGGCCATGGGCGGCGACCTCGACGGGCTGCTCGATCAGGAATTCGGCGATCTCTTGGACGTGATTGCCCAGATCCAGACCGGCGATTTCTCCGGTCTCATTGGCAATGCGGGCCCCGAGATGGAAGGCCGCATGACCCAGGCACTGGAAGACGCGGGCTTCGATCAGGACACGCTGTCCACAATGGCGACCAGTGGCAATGCAGGTGCTGAGCGCACCGCCTCCCAGGCCAGCACGGGTGCTGTGATGTCGGCCGCAGCCCAGAACAGCTACGCCGAGGCCGCACAGTCGCTTGAGCGCGTCGACCAGCTGGTCGATCTCATACCCAACATGGAGACCCTCAAGGAAGCGGTGGATCACAATACCCGCGTCACCGCAGAGCTTGCCATCGCCATGACCCGCATGTGGGAACTCGAAGCGATCCAAACCGTGGGCGCAGGCCAGGCCGGGGTCGCAGATGCCGCAACGCTCGCCGAAGAACGCCGGTATATGGATTTCACCTTGCCGGATTTGCGGTAACGGATGGCCGAGGGTTTGGAGGTCATTGAGAAAGAACTGGTCTATGGCGCACGGCGTCGCGAGCTCTTCTGGCAAAAGCTTGGGCTCGCTGGCCTGGGCTTTGGCGCGCTCGGCTGTCTTGCTGCAGCCCTCGTGGCCATTCTCGATGTCGACCCCGCTCCAATGATCGTGCCTTTTGATAGCGAGACCGGAATGGCCCTGCCCAATGCCGCTGTCGAAGCCGTCTCCCTTGCCGAACGGCCAGCCATCATCGAAGCACAGGTCTTCCGCTATGTCACCGACCGCGAGACCTATAACCAGCTCGACAATGATCTACGCGTGGCGCGTGTCTTGTCGCACTCAGACGAGGCGGCTGCCGCCAGCCTGCGCGCGCTCTGGACCAGTGGCAGCGAGGCTTATCCGCCCGATACTTACGGCGAGGACGCACGGCTCGAAGTCGAGATCCTCTCAATCACCCTGATCAGCGCGAACCGCGCCCAGGTCCGTTGAGTTATGGTGGAATTTGGGTGATGGCGTGATTTGAAAGGCGGCGTATTGTGGCAGGTGTCAAAGCCGGCCAGAACCTCACAAGGAGCAATACGCCTATGAAGAACGATACACAGATCCTGCCGTTCCACCAATCGGAAACGATCGTAGATCCGTTGACAGAGCTTGCACGGGAGGGTGCCCGCCGGATGTTGGCGGAAGCGCTGAAAGCCGAAGCTGATGCATTTGTCGCCAGCTTTGCAGATGAACAGCTGGAGGATGGCCGCCAGCGGATTGTGCGGCATGGATTTGGCCCTGAACGGCAGATCCAGACCGGCATTGGTTCTCTGGATGTCCAGCGGCCCAAGGTGCGCGACCGGCTGGCAACACCTGATCCGTCCAAAAAAATCCGCTTTACATCGAACATACTGCCGAAATGGGCGCGCCGCTCGGTAAGCTTAGATGCCTTGTTGCCGGTGCTTTATCTGAAAGGCATTTCAACGGGTGATTTTCAAGAAGCGCTGTCAGCCATTATGGGCACCGACGCGCCGAACCTTTCGCCAAGCGTCATTTCGCGACTGACGGCTGGATGGCAGGCACAATATGACACCTGGACCCGGCGTGATCTCTCTGCTCGTCACTATGTCTACATCTGGGCCGATGGCGTCTATCTTCAGGCCCGGATGGAAGAAAATGCCGAATGCATGCTGGTGATCATCGGTGCAACACCGGAGGGCAAGAAAGAATTGATCGGCTTTCAGGTCGGTCTGCGGGAGAGCGCACAGAGTTGGCATGAGTTACTGAGCGACATAAAAAGTCGTGGGTTGTCCGTCGCACCGGAAATTGCGGTTGGTGACGGGGCCATGGGGTTTTGGAACGCGCTGGACAGGGCATTTCCAGGCACAAAACACCAACGGTGTTGGGTGCATAAGGTGAAGAATGTTCTGAATTGTTTTCCCAAGCAGATGGCACCGGCTGTGAAGTCAGATCTGGATAACATCCAGCACGCAGGGACGCGCAAAGAAGCAGAAGCGGCGCTGGCAGTGTTCTCTGAGAAATATGAGGTCAAATATCCAAAGGGCGTTGCATGTCTAATCAAGGATCAAGACGCGATGCTCGCATTCTTTGATTTTCCGGCGGAACATTGGGGCCATCTACGCACTTCAAACCCTATAGAAAGCGTGTTTGCCACCGTCCGACACAGAACGGTTCGTACCAAAGGCGCACTGTCGCAAAAAACTGCAAAGCTGATGGTTTTTACCCTCATTCAGGCCGCATCAAAGAAATGGTTGAGGCTCAAGGGTAGAAACCAGTTGCCAAAAGTCATCGATGGCATCAAATTCAACGACGGTGTCGAAGTGACCGGTGACACCGAAAACCACGCCGCCTAATGATGCGCGTCACCCAAATTCAAGCATAGCTCTGGGTCTTTCGGCGAATACCGTCTCGCGGCTCAAACGCGATTGGGCAAAAGAGTACGATGATTGGAGAGACGCTGCGTTTGGTGACGAGCCAATAGTCTACGTCTGGGCTGACGGCGTCCACAGCGGCCTTCGGGGCGAGAATGACAAGCTCTGTGCCCTTGTTATTATTGGGGTTACGGCCCGTGGCAAGAAACGGTTTCTGGCGATTGAGGATGGCGTGCGCGAGAGCACTCAAAGCTGGCGCGAGGTTTTGCTCAAACTTCAAAGCCTAGGAATGAAGGCACCTAAACTGGCCATCGGGGACGGTGCGATGGGGTTCTGGGCTGCCATGGATGAGGTGTTTCCTGAGACCCGCCATCAGCGCTGCTGGCAACACAAAACGATGAATGTTCTCAACTGCCTGCCCAAGCTCTCTCAGCCAAAAGCCAAAGCCGCGATCCATAATATTTGGCAAGCTGAGACTAAAGCTGATGCCCAAAAGGCATTTGATCTGTTCATCAAAACTTACGAGCCCAAATATCCAAAGGCGGCGCTGTGCCTGCAAAAAGACCGCGAGGAGCTTATGGCATTCTTCGACTTTCCTGCTCAGCACTGGCAGAGCATCCGAACTAGCAATCCAATTGAATCGGTTTTCGCAACGATCCGGCACCGCACAAAACGCTCAAAGGGCTGTCTGTCACGCGATGGCATGTTGCACATGATGTTCAAGCTGAGCCAATGCGCCGAACAAAACTGGAGAAAGCTACGCGGCTTTGACTACCTCGCCAAAGTCATTACCGGCGTCACATTCAAAGATGGAATTGAAACCACAAACCCTGACCAGATCGCTGCATGACCCAAAAACCTCAAACACCAGATTTGACAATAGCTCACAGCCATGTTTATACTCCAACGAAAGGCTTATCCCCTTTGCTCCGGCGGCACCTGATGTAGTGCGAAGCGGCTTGCCAATCTAGAATGTTCTGGTATTGTTCTTCCCATGCCAGCCAGATGGAAAAACGACAAACCCATGTCCCGCCCCGCGTTCGACGCCAGGTTTTCTGATGAGGAAGCGTGTTCGCATTATCTGGTGGAACATCGTTGGCCTGAGGGCTTCGTCTGTCCTTCCTGTGGCACCTGCAAGGGCTGGCCGTTAAAGCGAAATCGCGCGACTTGGGAATGTGCCGGTTGCGCACGGCAGACATCCGTGACGGCTGGCACGGTAATGCACAGCAGCCATTTGCCGTTGCGAATTTGGTTTCTTGCCGCGCACATCATCACCAGCCATTCCAACGGCATGTCAGCGCTGCAACTTCAGGCGCAACTTGGCCTTGGCAGCTACAAGACGGGTCGCCATCGTCGCTCGGACCGATGGCGCTTCTCGGCGACCTCCTCTTGCAAAAGCTGCGGCGGTCGATGGTCAACCCTGACCGCAACCCCCTGAAAGACCTTGTCGAAATCGATGAAACAGAGATGCCGTTCCGGTCCCGGCATGATCCCGAGGACCGGCCAAAGGGTGGGCGCAGCCCGGTTGGAAAGATGTTTGTCGTCTGTGCCGTCGAGTTATCAAGTGACGGACATCCGCGCCGTATCAGGATGAAACACATTCCCGACGGCGCGTCAAAGACGCTGCACGGGTTCATTGGTCAGGCTGTAGAGCCTGGCGCTCACATCATCACGGATGGCTGGCTCGGTTACGAAAATCCTCCTGCAAACACGCATGAGGCAAAGGTCGTCAGCGGCAAGAAGGCACACGACATACTCCACTGGGTCCACCGCGTGTTCTCCAACCTAAAAACGTGGGCAAAAGGCGTCTTCCACGGCCTCAGAAAGTGCCATCTACAACGCTATCTCGACGAATTCGTGTTCCGCTGGAACCGACGGCGACACATGCGAAGCGCCTTCGACACGCTGCTGGGGATCGGTGTTGGTCTCGGGCCAGCGACATATCGTGATTTTGTTGAACAGCGCGCCTGAAGGGCCTCGTTCACGGCAAAAGCCACGCCCTATAAACCCACCAGACGTTACAAACTGATCCGATCCGCCTCTAAAGCCACAAGGGCAAGATTCTGCGCCGCGTCAACATGTGGGGCAACCGAACTAAAAGGGATAAGTCTTCTCCAACGATTAAATCATAAGTGTCTGAAGTCAGCGTCTCAGAAAATCCAATAGGCCATCGATATTTCGACTCAGAAAGTATTATTAATAGCGTCTATACTCCCGCGCCTGAATTGACCTGAGGTTTTCCCCTCAAATCACTTTGTATTCCTTGAGCGATATGACGCGGAAGTTGTCGGTGACGGTGTCGCGAAACTCTGGCCATTTTTCTGGCAGGGTCTTGCGGAAGAAGTCGAAAATGGCCTCTGTGAATTGGTTGAACGTTGCATAGTGCCGATTGTGGGTGACCCATTTGTGCATAACACCCCAAAGACGCTCGATCGGGTTGAGGTGCGGGGCATATGCTGGCAAGAAATGCAACTTCACCCGACGTTCTGGGCTGTCCAGCCATGGCTGTAGTATCTTGGCATGATGATAGCGGGCATTGTCGACAAAGACGTGGATGGCCGTCTTGGTTTGGTTGTTGCGTTCCAACTTTTCCAGCATCTGTCGGGTTGTCTGGGCATTGATCTTCTCGCCTTCCACAAAGGTGAACTGGAAAGTCTCAAGGTCAAGCGCGCCCTGAATGTTGAGCCGCTTGCGCCCTGATGTCGCCTTCAGGGCCGTCTTTTGTCCCTTGGGGAACCAACCATGGGCGGGGCGGCTCTGGTGTTCGGGGTGGACAGCGTCCGAAAAGACAACCATCTCATCTGCGGCCAACCCGTTCATCAGGGCCTCATATTTGGCAATAAACGCAGCCTGCTTGGCTTCATCGGCCTGTGCAGGCAGCAATTGTGGTTTCTTATACGCGAACCCCAGGCGGCGCATCAGCTTGGCGGCTCCCGACGTGCTGTAGTTTTGGTCGCACTCGGCTAGAACATAGGCACAGACCTCATCGGCATTGCGGGCAGGCTGCGCGGTGAAATGGGCTCTCACCGCCTGCTCTTGCACGACGGACAAATGACCCTGACGCTGGCTGTAGTCCTTCAGACCGAAAAACGATAGTCCCGCACCGGCAAAGGCTAATCGCCACTCCGTCAAAACTGTCGGGCCAATATCCAAAATCCGGCAAACCGTTCCGGCGTCTTCTCCTGCGTCCAAAAGAAGAAACGCGCGCGCCCGTTTCCAAACAAGGGCGTCAACTTTGCGGCGGCGGCAAAGCGCTTCAAGTGCTATGCGCTGCTCGTCGGATAAGGAGACTGTTTTGTATTGCTTGCTCATAAACTCAAAATACAGACTGAACCGCCTTTGGCCATGCGACGAAGTGAATCGCAGGCCCAAAATCGTCAGGTCAATTCAGGCGCAGGAGTATAGTGTATTTAATTTGGCGCTTATAAAACTTTAGAACTACAATCAGGTGGTCATACTTTGCTTTCTATCAGCACAAATATAAGCGCATTAATGGCATCAGCCGAGATCAGCTCAATAAATATTGCTATGGAAGATTCCATGGAGAGGATGTCGACGGGCAAACGGATTAATGGTGCAAGGGATGATTCCGCAGGATTGGCTATCAGCTCAAGGTTAAATTCTAGTTTGATCGGGCTTAGGCAAGGCATTAAAAACGCCATGGATGCCTCAGCCTTGTTGAACACAGCTGAGGGTGCTCTGAATGAAGTCGAGAACATTGTACAAAGCATCAGAGAGATATGGGTCCAGGCGGCAAACGACACTAACTCTGCGGCTGACCGAACTAACCTAAATACTCAAGCTCAGCAGTTATTGGTTGAAGTGGACCATATAGCCCGCAGCACCGCCTGGGCGGGTCAGAACCTGTTGGATGGTACATTTACAAATAAGACTTTTCTTATAGGGAGCGAAGCTACTGATGCAGATAAAATCACGATCTCAATAAATATACCGAGCTTTGTCGAACTGGGCGTTGATTACTCAGTAGAAGTCACTTCAGCGACAGCTAGGACACACATTTCTGTTCTTGATGAAGCGATGCAAGTCCTCAACTCTCTTAGGGGTGAACTTGGCGCGTCAATCAACCAAATCAGCCATGTAATAGAAAGTAATACAAATGCGGCTAGTAACTTAGCTCAGTCTATATCTCGAATAGATGACGCTGATTATGCAGTTGAGGCCACCTCTCTTGCTAGATTTCAAATTCTTCAACAAGCGGCCACAACCATACTTGCACAAGCCAATGCTTCAAAGCAAAATGTTGTGACCCTTATACAAGGGTAACTGCTTGGATTCAAACATCAAGTGCAACGGTTGATTTGAAGGCCGCGATTTCGTCGGCCATGGCTTCAGCGGGTGTTCTCCAACCGAGAGTTTTTCTCGGACGGTTGTTCATCAGGTTTGCAACGTCGTTCAGCCATGTTTGGCTTGCACCGTTCAGGTCAGCTTGGATTCAAACATCAAGTGCAACGGTTGATTTGAAGGCCGCGATTTCGTCGGCCATGGCTTCAGCGGGTGTTCTCCAACCGAGAGTTTTTCTCGGGCGGTTGTTCATCAGGTTTGCAACGTCGTTCAGCCATGTTTGGCTTGCACCGTTCAGGTCAGTTCCTTTGGGCATGTACTGACGCAGCAGTCCGTTGGTGTTCTCGTTGCTGCCACGCTGCCAAGGCGCATGCGGATCGCAGAACCAGATATCGATCTTCAACCGTCTGGCGAGTTCGGGGTGGCAGGCCATTTCGGAGCCGCGGTCGTAGGTCATGCTCTTGCGCAAAGCAGCGGGTAGTCGTCTCATCTGGCGGGTGAAGCTGTCGAGCGCGGCCTCGGCCCCATTGCCGTCCATTTTGCAAAGAATGACAAAGCGTGTCTTGCGCTCGACCAAGGTCCCCACTGACGAGCGATTGAATGCGCCCTTGATGAGGTCGCCCTCCCAATGGCCTGGTACCAGTCGCGCTTCGATCTCTTCAGGGCGATTGATAATGCGCAATGATTCCGAGACCATAGCACTGCCCGCCGCTGTCCTGCGCTTGAGCCCACGCTTAGGCTTCGCTTGACGCAACGCCTCGATCATCGCCGCCTTCAGCCCACCACGTGGCTGCGCGTAAATCGCGGCATAGATGGTCT
This sequence comes from Octadecabacter arcticus 238, assembly GCF_000155735.2. GTDB lineage: Bacteria > Pseudomonadota > Alphaproteobacteria > Rhodobacterales > Rhodobacteraceae > Octadecabacter > Octadecabacter arcticus. The sequence goes on along the minus strand of NC_020908.1, from coordinate 975,640 downwards.
CATGGCTCACATGGGCGGATGGATCATCAGGCTTCATGAGACGCAGTCTCTGCGCAATCTGCTCAGGCGACCAGTGCAGATGTACGAGCTTGCCATGAACAAAACGATAAAGATCGCTCCCCTCCACAAGCTTGCGCTCGCGGCGGCAGCGCGCACGCCGGGCATCATAGGCCTGCCGCGCCGCTTGCGGGCAATAGCTGCCGTCTTCCTGCCGACCTCGCGCCAGCTCACGGCAGATCGTGCTCGCCGGGCGATGCAAAAGCTGGCCGATCAACCGCTGACTGCTGCCCCTATTATGCTCGGCTAATATCACGCCACGGTCCTCGCTGCTGAGGTGCTTGCTTCGTATGTCCATCACAACATCCTATGCCCAAAGGGCTCTGAGTGTTGCATTTGAAACTTGAGCCTAAGCAGTTCCTTTGGGCATGTACTGACGCAGCAGTCCGTTGGTGTTCTCGTTGCTGCCACGCTGCCAAGGCGCATGCGGATCGCAGAACCAGATATCGATCTTCAACCGTCTGGCGAGTTCGGGGTGGCAGGCCATTTCGGAGCCGCGGTCGTAGGTCATGCTCTTGCGCAAAGCAGCGGGTAGTCGTCTCATCTGGCGGGTGAAGCTGTCGAGCGCGGCCTCGGCCCCATTGCCGTCCATTTTGCAAAGAATGACAAAGCGTGTCTTGCGCTCGACCAAGGTCCCCACTGACGAGCGATTGAATGCGCCCTTGATGAGGTCGCCCTCCCAATGGCCTGGTACCAGTCGCGCTTCGATCTCTTCAGGGCGGTTGATAATGCGCAATGATTCCGGGACCATAGCACTGCCCGCCGCTGTCCTGCGCTTGAGCCCACGCTTAGGCTTCGCTTGACGCAACGCCTCGATCATCGCCGCCTTCAGCCCACCACGTGGCTGCGCGTAAATCGCGGCATAGATGGTCTCATGGCTCACATGGGCGGATGGATCATCAGGCTTCATGAGACGCAGTCTCTGCGCAATCTGCTCAGGCGACCAGTGCAGATGTACGAGCTTGCCATGAACGAAACGATTAAGATCGCTCCCCTCCACAAGCTTGCGCTTGCGGCGGCAGCGCGCACGCCGGGCATCATAGGCCTGCCGCGCCGCTTGCGGGCAATAGCTGCCGTCTTCCTGCCGACCTCGCGCCAGCTCACGGCAGATCGTGCTCGCCGGGCGATGCAAAAGCTGGCCGATCAACCGCTGACTGCTGCCCCTATTATGCTCGGCTAATATCACGCCACGGTCCTCGCTGCTGAGGTGCTTGCTTCGTATGTCCATCACAACATCCTATGCCCAAAGGGCTCTGAGTGTTGCATTTGAAACTTGAGCCTAAGCTGTGCCAGGCCGTGAATTGGTGCCACAGTTCAAACACGCAGCCATTATTAATCCCCTCAAATATAAAAGTTCACGAAATAGAACTCACTAGCCTCTTAACGAGAGTTATTCACCAGTTTAGCAATGTTAGCAGAAATCTCAGTCAGCAATCCCAAGAGTACTGCACTAAAGCATCCACCTATAAACATCATCATGGCTAGGAAGGTGTCTCCATCTGCGGCAATCACAAAGGTAGCAATGAGTGTACAAATAAATGTCAGTGCAACAATTACCCAAGCTAATGATGTGAAGGCTGTTGCTGCGGTTGTCGAACCCTCTGATACAGTGTGACTGAATGATTTAATATTCTCTGGCGTAGTGGGTGTTTTGACTAATGAAACGCTCATGGGAACGTCTTTAGAAGGACTAAGCCAAGCTACGTGGCAGGTTCCACAGCGCCCATCGGGTTTCTCATTTAGATAATTAAGTTCTTGCCACAGTCGATACGAAGCACGGGCCACAGAGAGTGCATCCAAAGTTCATAAGGATTATGGTACAAGGAGAACTCTAATGTCATTGCTGGAGGATATGCTCAAGATTTTCCCTGTAACTGACTGGGGTTATTACGAAGAATAGCAACCACAGGACCTCAGCAGCCACTCACAGGCCAATATAGCTTCACACAGAGTCATTAGCGCATTTTGGCACCCCGTAGCAGCAAATCGACACAACGACCACCTGATGACCTATAGGCAGGCTAAACTCAACTCTTCCTAGTAATGATAGATAGGAGGACTACTGCTGCTCTCCAGATAAGGGGGCTACTGTTACTGCTCTCTAGGTAGATGACTACTGTTGCTGCTCTTCAGGTAGTTTACCTATCCAGTATGTCTCATGGAAGTTGTCCCTCCTGAAGTTCATAAACTTGAGTATTCTATCTGAGTATTGTTCTGTCTGGTTGGTCATAGCTAGAACATCGTTAAAGGTCTCAAGATATCTACTTCTATCAACTGACTGCAGAGTTATTGTCAAATCTGGTGTTTGAGTATTGTTGGTCATGCGGTGATCTGGTCGGGGTTTGTGGTTTCGATTCCGTCTTTGAACGTGACGCCTGTGATGACTTTTGCGAGGTAGTCAAAGCCGCGTAGCTTCCTCCAATTTTGCTCAGCACATTGCCCCAGTTTGAACATCATGTGCAGCATGCCATCGCGTGACAGGCAGCCCTTTGAACGCTTGGTACGATGCCGGATCGTCGCGAAGGCCGATTCAATTGGATTGCTAGTGCGGATGCTTTGCCAATGCTGCGCCGGGAAGTCGAAGAATGCCATGAGTTCCTCACGATCTTTTTGCAGGCATAGTGTGGCCTTGGGGTATTTGGGTTCGTAGGTTTTGATGAACAGATCGAACGCCTTTTCTGCATCGACTTTGGTCTCGGCCTGCCAGATGTCGTGCAGCGCGGCCTTGGCTTTTGGCTGAGACAGCTTGGGTAAACAATTGAGCACGTTCATCGTTTTGTGTTGCCAACAGCGTTGATGGCGGGTCTCAGGATAGACTTCGTCCATGGCCGCCCAAAACCCCATGGCACCGTCCCCGATGGCCAGTTTGGGCGCATTCATGCCTCGGCTTTTGAGGTTAAGCAGAACCTCGCGCCAGCTCTGCGTGGACTCGCGCACCCCATCCTCAATTGCCAGAAATCGCTTCTTGCCACGGGCAGTTACCCCAATAATAACAAGGGCACAGAGCTTGTCATCCTCGCCCCGAAGGCCGCTGTGAACGCCGTCGGCCCAGATATAGACGTGGGCTCGTCATCTAACTCAGCGCCTTTCCAAGCCTCGTATTCATTGGCCCAATCGCGTTTTAAACGCGAAACCGTATTAGCCGATAAGCCAACGGCATCTGGGCCCAGAAGAACCTTGAGGGCGGGAGCCATCTCGCCGCTGGAGATCCCTTTGAGGTAAAGCCATGGCAAGGCCGCTTCCAGCGTCTTCGTGCGGCGCACATAGGGCGGCACCAGGGCAGACCGGAATGTCACCGGTGTGCCGTCCTTGGACCGAACCTTTGGAATGCGCACGCTCACAGGGCCAATGCCCGTTTGAAACGGGCGGGCCGGATGATGTCCATTACGCACGACTGCCGCGTGACCGGCATCGGTGCGTAAGCCGGTAAATTGCGCCAAATAACTGACAAGCTCAGCCTCAACTGCTGTCGCGATCAGTTGTTGTGCTCCCGTTTTCAGCAACTCCGTCAACGCGTCCGTCATCTCGTCTCGACGCGCAAAATCAACAATGTTAGTAGTTCCCATGGTGGTGTATCTCCTTTGGTTGGGCTGCTGTCTTCCAACAACAATTCAACCAGATACGCCGCCAACCTTCAAACCACTCAAACACCAGATTCAGTCATAGCTCACCGCAGCTACGGCAAAACCCGAAATTTTTCATGAGTTATGACGCGGAAATTGTCTGAGACTTGGCTTCGGAAGGTTTTCCACTCATTTTGGATGGTTTCGCGAAAGAATTTCAGGATCGCATTCGCGAACTGTTTTTGTGTCGTGTGATATCGATTGTGCGTCACATGTTGATGCATGACCGCCCATAATCGCTCGATCATTGCTGACAGGCGATTGCGCAGCAATCTGCCGAGAAGGGGGTGTCAACGGCAGAGTAAAAGTGAGCCAAAGGTCAGCGCAAAATGTTGCCACTTTGGGGTTGGGACAATCAGCGTATAGACGAGCGCCAGCATCCGGGCAGCCGCGCTTGTCATATAGCTGGCGTTTGCCCGGATGCTTTGGCCCGTCAGGGCCAATCTATGCTGATTGAGGTTCAGGTTTTGGGCGTTGCCTGACGCGCCTTACTCTGACCAAGGCGGTAGCTTTCGCCATTCATCTCTAGGATGTTGACGTGGTGGGTCAGGCGGTCGAGGAGTGCGCCTGTCAGGCGTTCTGACCCAAATGTTTCTGTCCATTCGTCGAATGGCAGGTTGCTTGTGATTAGCGTGGATCCGCGCTCGTAGCGTTGGGAGATCAATTCAAACAGCAGCTCAGCGCCGGTTTTGCTCAGTGGCACAAAGCCCAACTCGTCGATGATCAGCAGCTTGTAACCCACCATCTGCTTTTGAAGCCGTAGCAGTCTGCGTTCGTCTCTGGCCTCCATCAGCTCATGGACGAGTGCGGCGGCGGTGACAAATCCAACGGACATGCCTTTCTGGCATGCTGATAGGCCAAGGCCCAAGGCGACATGGGTCTTGCCGGTGCCCGAGGGGCCAAGCGAGATGACATTCTCACGCCGTTCGATCCATTCGCAACGCGCCAACTCCAGCACCTGCATCTTGTTCAGGGCGGGGATCGCCTTGAAATCGAAGCTGTCCAGACTTTTAACGGCTGGGAACTTTGCGGCTTTGATCCTGCGCTCGATCATCCTGCGTTCCCGGTCAATCATCTCCAGTTCGATTAGACGTGCAAGGAATTGCACATGGTCCAGTCCCTCGGCTGCGGCTTGCTTGGCCAGTTTGCTGTATTCCCGCAGAACGGTCGGCAGCCGCAGCGATTTGAGGCGGTGGTCCAGAAGGATTTGGGGAGCTTCAGTCATGCTGATTGCCCCCGCATCAAGGACATGTAACTGGCTGCAGATGTTGTGCCGACATTGGCCTTGGGCAGATAGGGATAGACATCCAGATCCAGCTTGGGTGGCCGCTGCTCGACTTGGCAAAGCACAAGATGTTTGACGGCATCAAAGCCAATTGCGCCCATGCGCAGCGCGTTTTTGATGGCGATGTGCAGGTCCCCCATCTCGAAGGTCTCCAGCAGCCGCAAGACCTGTACATACTCACGCCGCCCCGCCTTGATCATTCGGGCTTCCATCAAGCGGCGCAGGGTCGCAAATTCGTCCGGCAAGTCCCAGCCCGCCAAAGGGGCGGCTTGATCCAATGCGCCCGCCTTCTGCTCCAGCAGGGGCAAGTAGTGGATCGGGTCAAAGACCATGTCTTCGCGGTCCCAGCACCTTGGGTGGCGGGAAATGACGTCGCCACCACAGCCAATCACAACCTGATCGACATAGCCGCGTAGCCAGACGTCACGATGGCTATAGGCAACCGGAACGGAATAATCGTTGGTTTTATAGCGCACCAATGCTTGCGAGTTCACTTGGCCGCTGGCCTGATCACAGGCATCGAACGGAGATGCTGGCAGATCCATCATGGCCTCAAGATCGCGGGCCAAGCGTTGCCCGATGCTGTCGCTATGCCCGCGCAAGACATCGTTCTGGCGCTTGCGGCATTGCTCTTCCAGCCAAAGATTGAATGCCTCCCACGTGGCAAAATGAGGGATGGGCACCATGAAGTTGCGCCGGGCATATCCGACCAGACCCTCAACGGCGCCTTTATCGTTGCCCTTGCCCGGGCGACCATAACGATCCTGGATGAAGTAATGCGACAGAAACCCGCTGAACAGTTTGGTCCGCTTGCGTGAACCGTCTGGCAGGATCTTCGCAACAAGGCACCGGTCGTTGTCGTAGAGAACCGACTGCGGCACCCGCCCGAAGAAGGCAAAGGCATGGACATGGCCATCAACCCAGGCCTCGGAGACCGCTGCAGGATAAGCACGCACAAAGCATGCGTCGCTGTAGGGCAGATCCAGTGCAAAGAAATGTGCCTTCTGCTCCACACCGCCGATCACGACCATCGCTTCGCCAAAATCCGCCTGAGCGTGGCCAGGCGCATGTGCCAGTGGGACAAACATCTCTCGATGGTGGCGGCCATGTTCCCGGACATAGTTCTTGACCGTGGTTTGCCCGCCTCGAAATTGATGCTCGTCCCGCAGACGTTCAAAAATGCGCTTGGCCGTGTGGCGTTGCTTACGGTTCCGGCTGAGATCGTCTTGCAGCCATTGATCAATGAAGCCGGTAAAGCCATCAAGCTTGGGCCGCTTGATCTTCGCAGTTCGTTGATATCCGGGCGGAACCGAAAAGCTCATCATCTTCTTCACGCTCGCGCGCGATATCCCAAAATGAACGGCTGCTGCTCGTTCGCTCATGCCACCTCGACGTGCGAGGCGGACCTTTCTGTAAAGTTCCACGCTGAAAATACCCCCGCCCTCCCTGAAAACAGAAAAGACTAAAGTGGCAAAGTTTTACTTTGCCTGCAGCAAGATAATCCTGCCACTTCCGTGGCTCACTTTTGCACTGCCGTTCTCAATCAAGTTTGTCAGGGTAAATTTGGCTGTCGTGACCGAGGACTTGCCAGCAATCATCCGCATGTGAATTAGGGTCCCCCAAAATTACTGGCAAACGATTTTGATCAGGGGGGTATCCCGAGTCATCTACAAAATAAGAAAATATGTTAGCCACCAAGGATTGCTCCCCACGGCTTCTCTAGATTTTTACAAAAAATAATTCAGTGCAACGTTGGTGGTCAATGTAGGTGGTAGACCTCCACCAAACCCCTTATTTATATGACTTATAGGGTTGTGGCGGAGACGAAGGGATTCGAACCCTCGAACGGTTGCCCGTTACTCCCTTAGCAGGGGAGCGCCTTCGACCACTCGGCCACGTCTCCACCGATGCGTATAACCGCGCAAACATTAGGTTTACAAGGCCAAAAACAGATAACTTGGCTCATATCCAAAATGACCGATTTACCGGCGAATTGGCATGGAATGGCACCCATAGGCACACAATGTGGGCAAGATTTGGTCACTTCCCTTATCTGCAAAAGCGCGGTCAAAGCAACGAAGACCTTAAAGCACTTGTCTTGAGGCCTCTGCATAAGTCTGGGATTCCCCTGAAGGTTTAATTTTGCTATTTTAAAGCCATGCAGAAGCCATTTTCCACCCAACCCGAACTCTTCATTACCAGCGCTGATCTTGAGCATGCGAGCCTGCAAGGGTTGGACGGTGCCGAGGCGATTTTGGACTGGGTAAAGCTCGAACAAATCATGGCCGAAATCTATGCCAGCAAGACTGGCCGCCCGAGCTATCCATTGCTGACTTTACTCCGCGCGTCATTGCTGGGCATCTGGTATCGCTTGAGTGATGCTGAGCTGGCTCTGTCCCTGTTTCGCGATCTGTTGTTCAGGAAATTCTGTCACCTCGAATTGGGTGGGGATGCTTAGACTCAAGTTTCAAATGCAACACTCAGAGCCCTTTGGGCATAGGATGTTGTGATGGACATACGAAGCAAGCACCTCAGCAGCGAGGACCGTGGCGTGATATTAGCCGAGCATAATAGGGGCAGCAGTCAGCGGTTGATCTGCCAGCTTTTGCATCGCCCGGCGAGCACGATCTGCCGTGAGCTGGCGCGAGGTCGGCAGGAAGACGGCAGCTATTGCCCGCAAGCGGCGCGGCAGGCCTATGATGCCCGGCGCGCGCGCTGCCGGAACGTGTCAACGACTTTGAGACAGTGGCTTTTGGACTTTAGGCTTGGGTTTCTTCGGTTGGTTTTGGTGGGTTGATCCAGACGGCGGTCGGGATTTGAGGCGGTTTTGGTGGTTTGTGTACGAAGCGTTCGGGCGTGGCGAGGAATGCCGCGTCTAGTGTTGCTTGTCGCGCGGTGTAGATTTCTTGGGCCTGCCCAAAATGGATTTGGTCGGGCGTCATCAGACCAATCCCGGCGTGATGATGGTCTTGGTTATACCATGCAAAGAACCTGCGGCAGAATGCGCGAGCCTGCTCGATGGTTTCAAAGTTCTTGGGGAACTCTGGCTGATATTTCAGTGTTTTGAAGTGGGCTTCGGAGAACGGGTTGTCGTTTGAGGTGTGGGGCCGACTGTGGAACTTGAGCACACCAAGATCAACCAGCATCAGGGCTGTCGTCTTTGCCTTCATGGGCCCACCGCGATCTGCATGCAATGTCAGCTGATCGCGTGGAACCTCGTGTTTTTCCATCGCGTCGATGAACAGCTCTTTGAACTGGCTGGCGCTCTCCGCGTGCTCGACGCGCCAGCCAACAACGCGGCGGCTGAAGATGTCGAGGATGACATAGAGATAGAAGTAGGACCATTTCACCGGGCCCCTCAGCTTGGTGATGTCCCAAGACCAGACCTGATTGGGGGCTTCAGCTAGAAGTTCAGGCTTTTGATAGACGGGATGTGTGCGCTGTCGGCGGCGTTCGCCAACTTCGCCCTGCGCGGCCAATATCCGATACATCGTGCGGATTGAACACAGATAGGTGCCTTCATCCAGCAAGGTGGCAAAGACCTCTGTGGGCGTCTGATCCGCAAAGCGGGGTTCGCGCAGGTGGTGCAATACCTGGTCTCTTTCCCTTTCCGGCAGAGCCCGCGAAGACGCTGCGCGCGGTGGGCGTGTGCGTGGTGGTGCCGTCAGCGCCGCACGCTGTCGAAGAACGCTCGCGCGCGATAATGATAGCGCGGCGCAGACAGCCGAGGTCAAGCCGCTGCCGGTGGGCAATGCAATCGCGACGGCCATCATGATTTGCCGCTGCGCTCTTGCGTCTGCTCCATCTCGTCCAGAAGTCCCGCCACTTTTTTTTGGATGGCAATGATGGCTTCCGCCTGATCCAGACGGCGCCGCAAGGCTGTCACCTCACGGTTGGCCTTGGTCAGCTCAGCTTGCAATGGATTGGCAGGTGCCTTTTGTGGGCCACGGCGCATTGGCTGCAATGCACCCAATGTGCCGGCCGCCCGCGCACGGCGCCAATCGGTCAGTGCAGAGGAATAAAGCCCCTCCCGCCGTAGAATGGCGGAAACCCCGCCAGTGTCTGCCACTTGGTCCGTCTCATCCAGAATGCGCAGTTTGTATTTGGCTGTGAAGTTGCGTCGCTTCGGGATGCTCGTCAGTTCCGCTGTGGGAGCCAACGGCGCATTAACAACGCGGGGAGGCGACGTTGGGGCCAAAACGGCTCCAGATCCAGCATCTGGCGAAAGTGGTGATTGTGAAGGCATAACCATGGTTCTTCTCCTACGCCCTCAAGTGTAAACTTTAGCCAGTCAATTGTCTCACGCTTATTGGCACGGAGGGCCCGGCGAGCACGATCTGCCGTGAGCTGGCGCGAGGTCGGCAGGAAGACGGCAGCTATTGCCCGCAAGCAGCGCGGCAGGCCTATGATGCCCGGCGCGCGCGCTGCCGCCGCAAGCGCAAGCTTGTGGAGGGGAGCGATCTTTATCGTTTCGTTCATGGCAAGCTCGTACATCTGCACTGGTCGCCTGAGCAGATTGCGCAGAGACTGCGTCTCATGAAGCCTGATGATCCATCCGCCCATGTGAACCATGAGACCATCTATGCCGCGATTTACGCGCAGCCACGTGGCGGGCTGAAGGCGGCGATGATCGAGGCGTTGCGTCAAGCGAAGCCTAAGCGTGGGCTCAAGCGCAGGACAGCGGCGGGCAGTGCTATGGTCCCGGAATCATTGCGCATTATCAATCGCCCTGAAGAGATCGAAGCACGACTGGTACCAGGCCATTGGGAGGGCGACCTCATCAAGGGCGCATTCAATCGCTCGTCAGTGGGGACCTTGGTCGAGCGCAAGACACGCTTTGTCATTCTTTGCAAAATGGATGGCAATGGGGCCGAGGCCGCGCTTGACAGCTTCACCCGCCAGATGAGACGACTACCCGCTGATTTGCGCAAGAGCATGACCTATGACCGTGGCTCCGAAATGGCCTGCCATCGTGAATTGGCGCGACGATTGAAAATTGATATCTGGTTCTGCGATCCGCATGCTCCCTGGCAGCGCGGCAGCAACGAGAACACCAACGGACTGCTGCGTCAGTTCATGCCCAAAGGAACTGACCTGAACGGTGCAAGCCAAACATGGCTCAACGACGTTGCAAACCTGATGAACAACCGTCCAAGAAAAACCCTCGGATGGAGAACACCCGCTGAAGCTATGGCCGACGAAATCGTGGCCTTTAAATCAACCGTTGCACTTGATGTTTGAATCCAAGATGTACCTGACGCCACTACCATTGGGCGCTTTCGGGCGAGGTTGATGGAACTGGGCCTGTGGGAGGTTTTACTGGGCGAAGTGAACCGCCAACTTGAAGCAAAACATATCATCATGACTGAAGGTCGCATCAATATCATCGATGCCACTCCGGTTGAAGCGGCGCAGTCAGGGTACGGCAAAGACGCCAATGATGAACCCACGCGCGACAAGGATGCGGGCTGGCACGTAAAGGCCGACAGTCGCGGTAATATAAAGTCCACCTACGGCTACTCGGTCCACACTGGCGTCGGCGAAGATGGCTTCATCCACCGCCAAACGGTCACACCAGGCAATGCCCATGACAGTACCGAACGGGACACGCTATTGCTGGGCGACGAGGCAGCGCTTTACGCGGATGCCGCCTATTCTTCGCAAGCCACACGCGAAAAATTGGCGCAGTTTGGTATTGATGATCAAGTGCAGCGCAAGGGCTATCGGGGCCACCCTTTGTCCAAAGCGGATTTGGTCCGCAACAAAGAGATTGCCGTGATCCGCTCCGGCGGCGAGCGCCCCTTTGCCACCTATAAATCCCGCTATGGATTAGCTCGAACGCGACTGATGGGGCTGGCTAAAAACCTAACCCTGTTCGGCCTGGCAGCCATCGCCCATAATATCGCGAAGGGGGCAAAGTTCCTGGCGCTCTACGGCCTGCCAGACCCGGAACCTACTGGATAAGTGCGACCAAAATCAAAAAATAACGCCTGAAACCCAACGCTACAGACTGGTCTTGTCCCGTTTGCGTTCCGGTCTCTCAACTCATTTATGCGGCCTTTCGCTCGAATGCCAAGGGGCTTTTGCCGCCTAATGATGAGTGGCGGCGGCGCGGGTTATAGAACCCATTGATATATTGGAAGATCGCGCCCTCGGCCTGACGGCGTGTGTCCCAACGATTGCGCCAGATCAGCTCAGCCTTGATGGATTTGAAGAACGTTTCAACCATGGAATTGTCATAGCAATTGCCCTTGCCGCTCATCGAGACCTTGAAGCCGTGCTTTTTCAGGCGCTTCTGATACGCGTTGGAACAATATTGCGAGCCGCGATCCGTATGGTGAATGCAGCATTCGGGCGGCTGGCGCAGTGCCACAGCCATGTCCAGCGCACGGATCGCGAGATCCTGTTTCATGCGGTTACTGACAGCCCAGCCGATGACGCGCCGGGAGTACAGATCAAGGATAACGGCCAAATAAAGCCACCCTTCACTGGTCCAGATATAGCTTATGTCACCGGCCCACTTCTGGTTCGGCCCATCCGCTGAGAAGTCCTGGTCCAGCAAGTTAGGCGCGATGTTGAACGTGTGATTGCTGTCCGTCGTTGCCTTATATTTCTGGGTTCTGATGGTCTTGATGCCATTCTCACGCATCAAACGGCCCACGCGACGGTGCCCAACCCGCAGCCCCAATTCCTGTAGCTCTTCGGTCATGCGGGGTCGCCCATAGCTTTGTAAACTGAGGCGATGTTGCTCACGGATGTGGGCCAAAAGCACCATATCATCACGTTGGCGCTGGCTCATCGGCCGCTTCCGCCAAGCGCGAAACCCACGCGATGTGACCTGCATAATCCGGCAGAGAAACTCTACTGACCAAACTTCTTTCCAGGCGTCGATAAAGGCGAACCTCACCGACTTTGGCCTGCAAAAAAGATCGCCGCTTTTTTTAGCACTTCCCTCTCCTCACGCACCAACCGGAGTTCTTTACGAAGACGGGTGTTCTCTTTCTCGACGTCATCGTGCGGCCCAGACATCAGATCCTCATGCTGATGTTTCTGAACCCACTTGTTTAGCGTCGAAAGGCCAACACCTAAATCTGATGAAACCTGCGGTCGCGTTAAACCGCTGCTGATCGCGATGCGTACTGCATCACGCCGAAACTCGTCTGTGTATCTCTTTGCCATTCCTTATCTCCTTCATAGCAAACATTGCTCGAAAGAGACCGGAACTAAACCGTGGCAAGACCAGACACCTAAGAGCGTAAACACAGGCAGCTTTTGGAAACACATGACCAACGGGAACCCAAACAACAGGTTATGCTGAGGTCTCGTCTTATGAATATCCCAGCTTTTGTGCGAAACAAGAGCCACCGATCAGCATTCTAGAGTGCTGATCGGTGGTGGTGGTTGGATCGGCAAACCCTTGGTTTTTGAGGACCGTAAACGAGTAGGATCAACCATCACCTTCGCCAAAGGCCTGAACGGCTACAGAGCGGCACAAAGCCCTCTAGGACAAGCATAGGATATGACGAAGATGACAGATGATACCATTGGGATCGATATTTCCAAAGCCACTTTGGACATTCACCGGCTAAGCGACGGGAAGACGATGTCGTTTAGCAATTGCCCTGTAGGATTTAAGGCGCTTTCCAGGTTCTGCGCAAAGACGGCAGTGGCACGCGTTGTTTATGAAGCAACAGGTGCCTATCACAGCGGGCTTGAACGCGCTTTGGGCGCACATTTGCCATTGGTAAAGGTGAACCCTTTGCAGGCGCGCCGGTTTGCACAAGCCCAAGGCTTGCGCGCAAAAACAGACGCTGTTGATGCCAAAATGCTGGCAGACATGGGGAATGCATTTGCATTAGAACCGGATGAGCCAGCAGCTGAAATTCAACACGATCTGAAAGAGTTACGCTCATTTCGGTCAGGATTGATCAAGGATAGAACCGGCATCATGAGCCGAATGAAAACTCAAACCCTGTCCATCACGCGCCGCCAAAGCAAAGCCCGTTTGGCTCAGGTAGATAAGCAAATCGCTGAAATCAATGCTGAAATTGAACGCTTGATAAACTCCAGCGATAAACTGGCGCACTCGATGAAAATCCTCCGCTCCATTCCAGGCGTTGGCGCTATCTGTGCTGCCACCATTTTGATAGAGATGCCCGAGATCGGGAGTATGGACCGGAAGCAGGTGGCCAGTTTGACTGGCCTAGCCCCGATGACGCGTCAATCGGGGCAGTGGCGCGGGAAATCATTCATTCAGGGTGGGCGGAAAATAGTGAGGGATGCACTCTACATGCCGGCCTTGGTAGCGATGCGACACAACCCAGACTTCAAGGCTAAGTATCAAGCCCTGATCAAAGCAGGAAAGCCCCCAAAGTCGCCATAACGGCACTCATGCGAAAGCTCATCGAACTCGCCAACGCTCTCATCAAAGCAGATCGAAATTGGGTGACAAAGGGGGCTTGATCAAGACGGATACTCGTTTCTATACAGATGCTGAACTACCAGGCTGATTTAAGTTCCGTAGACCACTGGTCGGTCCGAACTCCTGTTCAGAAGGAGATGGACTCAAGAACAGCAGAACGACCGGACCAGGATCGGCTTCATTGGAAGAGTTGCAAACTTATTGGCGCATGCCGTCGGTTCGGGCAACACGGGAACTGGCGAAACAGTTGCGGGTGCGCCGAGTTAACCGAAGCTGTGGAGGCCTTGAGGACAGCCTTGGCCTTAGTAGAGGACGTCAAAGCCGAGCAAATCCACTGGGCGGGAACCCAAGGCAACCTTGCCCTCGCCCAGCGCCGCCTTGGCGACGTCACCGATGATCTGCCAACACTCAACACCGCGCGACAGGGCTATGGGGCCTGCGAGGCACTGGACTACAAAACGGACTCTCCATTCTCTTGGGCGGTTCTCCAATGGAATATCGCCGACCTCGCCCTCGCGCGGTATCGGCTGGACCCAGACCCTGCCGTTTTGAGCGAGGCGAAAACCTACGTCACCGCCGCGCGGGCGTTCTTTGTCGATGGGTCGGACTATCAGACCGAGCGTTGCGATGATCTTCTCGGCAAGATCAAAACCGCCGAGGCGGCACAACCCTAGCCGCGCCCGCGACACTCCAAACCAGTAATGCACTGTTTCGCATAACATAATTGCTGATTACGCCAAGTGTACACACGCGCGGTGCACAGGGTGTGTACAGGTTGTGTACGCCCTGTGTACCGCGTTTTTAGCGATTTAGGTATTGAACAAGAAGTGCAGCACGTCGCCGTCTTTGACGACGTAACTCTTGCCTTCGGCGCGCATTTTGCCAGCTTCTTTGGCGGGTTGTTCGCCGCCCAGCTTCAGGAAATCATCAAAGGCAATCGTTTCCGCCCTAATGAAGCCTTTTTCGAAATCACCGTGGATCACGCCCGCCGCTTGCGGCGCTTTTGTCTGCGCCGAAACAGTCCACGCGCGGGCTTCTTTCGGACCAACCGTGAAATAGGTTTCAAGGTGCAGCAGCTCATAGCCCGCTTTGATCAGACGGTCTAATCCGGCCTCTGCCAGCCCCATCTCTTCGAGGAACATCACCGCTTCGTCGTCTTCGAGCTGGCTGATTTCTTCTTCGGTTGGGGTGCTGTCTCGCAACAACAATTCAACCAGATACGCCGCCAACCTTCAAATCCCCCAAACACCAAATTCAGTCATAGCTCTAATGAAAATAATGCCGTTCAAAACGCGACGATCATCCACGCGTGCACGGCCTCTGCTCTTGGGAAAGTAAGGCCGTAGCCGATCCATCTGCGCTTCACTCAGCCAATCAAGATTGCTCATTCTCCCCCCCCTATCTTTGGGACTTTGAATCACGCAGACATAATAGCATCACGTAGATTAAAAGGTCCTGAGCCTAGCGGGCGCTTTGGTCCTGCGAAACAAACTGAGCGGACGGAACCCATGGGCTGCGCAGCTACTCACGATAAAAATTCAAAAGATGTTGCCCACTGATGTGTCTGGCTGTTTTATTATCGGCAAAAAAAGGCCAGCGCCGACACCCTAGATCGATGTGCGGCGCTCCTCACCCAATAGTTCGGGTCGGACTAAAACCTTCCTCATTCGCTCAATCAGCGTTTGCGATTGCGTCTCGCAGCATAGCGACGATCCCGTTCAGCCTTACGATCGGCTTCTTGCACAGCGTTTTGTTCAATCTCTTGAACGACAGCCTCTGCACGCTCCGTCTCTATTTTAGCGTCACGCGCCAGTGTTTGCACGCCCTGCCTTTCGGCGATCTCAGCTCGTTGCCTTTCGACTTCGTCGTTTTCTTGCTTCAGTTTCATGGATTTAACTTTACGTTCTGCCTCAAGGCTTGCCGCCACTTTATGCCTTTCAGCACGTCTTGCCAACTTCTCGGGATCATCAGCCGCAGCTTTGAACCGTTCAAGCCGTTGCTGTTTGGCTTCAGACGCAGTTTTGAGGCGTCCGTCAAAGCGATCTCCGATCGAGTTCTTCATGTATATTTCGCTCACATTATTTAGGGTTTAAGGCCTACGTCACTTCTACGCCAAATAGCTGGTCCAAGTGACGTTGCAACAACTCAACAGAGCGGCGGATTATCTCACAGGATTGCGCTTAGCAATAAAAAAGTAGGTGCTAAATTCAGGTATCCGAACATAGCTGCACTCCCCCGTCGTCGACTGATCGTAAAAAAGCGGCTGTGTAATTGTCCCTCCCCCTGCTCTATCAGCAACCCATCTCGCTTCAATCGGTCCTCTAGGACTTCCATGGGACGATACGCCCGTCCATAATCCCACATGAACGCAGCTATTCCTTGTCCAAGGTCCGTGCCTTTTGAGCTTGCGACAAGGAAATGAGGATCTGCGTCGGCAGCAAATACTACGCGCTACTGTGGGGATAAGATTTACTGTTGCTGTCAGGCAGATTTGAACCAGTCTCATTATGGCCCTAAATGCCAGAACTTATTTCGCACAAAGTTGGCACCACTCAGCGAGAGCGGCGGCGCGGTTAAGCTTGAAATTGTCTCTGCAGTAGAGCGCGCGTTCCTGATTGAAATGGTCGTCGATGGAGGCATGAACAGCGACGAATTTCTGCAGACTTCGGATGCTGCGGAACCTTTGCATGGCTCGCTCCCGTCGTCGAAAAGGAAAGTGGGAATTCTCAGCCCGATTGTTCAGCCAGCGGCCAGTTTCCTGCTTGTCGGCATTGCCAGTTTCCTTCATCGCCGCACCGAAGGATCACAGCTTGTCGGTCACCAAAATATGAGGGCGGCCGCGCCGCTTCATTTATTTATTGAGACCTCAGCATAACCTGTTGTTTGGGTTCCCGTTGGTCATGTGTTTCCAAAAGCTGCCTGTGTTTACGCTCTTAGGCGACTGTAGCGTTGGGTTTCAGGCGTTATTTTTTGATTTTGGTCCCACTTATCCAGTGGGTTCCGGGTCTGGCAGGCCGTAGAGCGCCAAGAACTTTGCCCCCTTCGCGATATTATGGGCGATGGCTGCCAGGCCGAACAGGGTCAGGTTTTTAGCCAGCCCCATCAGCCGCGTTCGAGCCAATCCATAGCGGGATTTATAGGTGGCAAAGGGGCGCTCGCCGCCGGAGCGGATCACGGCAATCTCTTTGTTGCGGACCAAATCCGCTTTGGACAAAGGGTGGCCCCAATAACCCTTGCGCTGCACTTGATCATCAATACCAAACTGCGCCAATTTTTCGCGTGTGGCTTGCGAAGAATAGGCGGCATCCGCGTAAAGCGCTGCCTCGTCGCCCAGCAATAGCGTGTCCCGTTCGGTACTGTCATGGGCATTGCCTGGTGTGACCGTTTGGCGGTGGATGAAGCCATCTTCGTCGACGCCAGTGTGGACCGAGTAGCCGTAGGTGGACTTTATATTACCGCGACTGTCCCTCCGTGCCAATAAGCGTGAGACAATTGACTGGCTAAAGTTTACACTTGAGGGCGTAGGAGAACGAACCCATGGTTATGCCTTCACAATCACCACTTTCGCCAGATGCTGGATCTGGAGCCGTTTTGGCCCCGACGTCGCCTCCCCGCGTTGTTAATGCGCCGTTGGCTCCCACAGCGGAACTGACGAGCATCCCGAAGCGACGCAACTTCACAGCCAAATACAAACTGCGCATTCTGGATGAGACGGACCAAGTGGCAGACACTGGCGGGGTTTCCGCCATTCTACGGCGGGAGGGGCTTTATTCCTCTGCACTGACCGATTGGCGCCGTGCGCGGGCGGCCGGCACATTGGGTGCATTGCAGCCAATGCGCCGTGGCCCACAAAAGGCACCTGCCAATCCATTGCAAGCTGAGCTGGCCAAGGCCAACCGTGAGGTGACAGCCTTGCGGCGCCGTCTGGATCAGGCGGAAGCCATCATTGCCATCCAAAAAAAAGTGGCGGGACTTCTGGACGAGATGGAGCAGACGCAAGAGCGCAGCGGCAAATCATGATGGCCGTCGCGATTGCATTGCCCACCGGCAGCGGCTTGACCTCGGCTGTCTGCGCCGCGCTATCATTATCGCGCGCGAGCGTTCTTCGACAGCGTGCGGCGCTGACGGCACCACCACGCACACGCCCACCGCGCGCAGCGTCTTCGCGGGCTCTGCCGGAAAGGGAAAGAGACCAGGTATTGCACCACCTGCGCGAACCCCGCTTTGCGGATCAGACGCCCACAGAGGTCTTTGCCACCTTGCTGGATGAAGGCACCTATCTGTGTTCAATCCGCACGATGTATCGGATATTGGCCGCGCAGGGCGAAGTTGGCGAACGCCGCCGACAGCGCACACATCCCGTCTATCAAAAGCCTGAACTTCTAGCTGAAGCCCCCAATCAGGTCTGGTCTTGGGACATCACCAAGCTGAGGGGCCCGGTGAAATGGTCCTACTTCTATCTCTATGTCATCCTCGACATCTTCAGCCGCCGCGTTGTTGGCTGGCGCGTCGAGCACGCGGAGAGCGCCAGCCAGTTCAAAGAGCTGTTCATCGACGCGATGGAAAAACACGAGGTTCCACGCGATCAGCTGACATTGCATGCAGATCGCGGTGGGCCCATGAAGGCAAAGACGACAGCCCTGATGCTGGTTGATCTTGGTGTGCTCAAGTCCCACAGTCGGCCCCACACCTCAAACGACAACCCGTTCTCCGAAGCCCACTTCAAAACACTGAAATATCAGCCAGAGTTCCCCAAGAACTTTGAAACCATCGAGCAGGCTCGCGCATTCTGCCGCAGGTTCTTTGCATGGTATAACCAAGACCATCATCACGCCGGGATTGGTCTGATGACGCCCGACCAAATCCATTTTGGGCAGGCCCAAGAAATCTACACCGCGCGACAAGCAACACTAGACGCGGCATTCCTCGCCACGCCCGAACGCTTCGTACACAAACCACCAAAACCGCCTCAAATCCCGACCGCCGTCTGGATCAACCCACCAAAACCAACCGAAGAAACCCAAGCCTAAAGTCCAAAAGCCACTGTCTCAAAGTCGTTGTCACGTTCCGGCATCCGCGTAAAGCGCTGCCTCGTCGCCCAGCAATAGCGTGTCCCGTTCGGTACTGTCATGGGCATTGCCTGGTGTGACCGTTTGGCGGTGGATGAAGCCATCTTCGTCGACGCCAGTGTGGACCGAGTAGCCGTAGGTGGACTTTATATTACCGCGACTGTCGGCCTTTACGTGCCAGCCCGCATCCTTGTCGCGCGTGGGTTCATCATTGGCGTCTTTGCCGTACCCCGACTGCGCCGCTTCAACCGGAGTGGCATCGATGATATTGATGCGACCTTCAGTCATGATGATATGTTTTGCTTCAAGTTGGCGGTTCACTTCGCCCAGTAAAACCTCCCACAGGCCCAGTTCCATCAACCTCGCCCGAAAGCGCCCAATGGTAGTGGCGTCAGGGACATCCCCACCCAATTCGAGGTGACAGAATTTCCTGAACAACAGATCGCGAAACAGGGACAGAGCCAGCTCAGCATCACTCAAGCGATATCAGATGCCCAGCAATGACGCGCGGAGTAAAGTCAGCAATGGATAGCTCGGGCGGCCAGTCTTGCTGGCATAGATTTCGGCCATGATTTGTTCGAGCTTTACCCAGTCCAAAATCGCCTCGGCACCGTCCAACCCTTGCAGGCTCGCATGCTCAAGATCAGCGCTGGTAATGAAGAGTTCGGGTTGGGTGGAAAATGGCTTCTGCATGGCTTTAAAATAGCAAAATTAAACCTTCAGGGGAATCCCAGACTTATGCAGAGACCTCTTATTGTATAATTTCAAAGGTTTTTATGCGGTCCCGTCGATTTGTGACGACAGGTTCCAGCACTCCAACCTCCTGATCAATTGCGCGCCACAGGTCGTGCCGCTCGCCGTTGATCTTCACGAAAACCTCGTCCAAGTGCCACTGCTAATTCGAGTATGCACGCATTTTCTGGTCAAGTTTGGGGCGGATTTCAGCGGCAAAAATCGGGCCAAATCTATTCCACCAGCACTGCAAAGTTTCGTGGCTGATGTCGATCCCGCACTCGTGCAGCAAGTCCTCGACATTGCGGAGCGAAAGTGGAAATCGAACGTACATCATGACCGCCAGGCAGATGATCTCGGGGCTGCTATGAAAGTACTTGAAGGGGTCTGTTTTCGACATCAGAAAAGGCTAGGAAACCGCCCTGCCCGCCTCAAGCAGATTTATTCTGACAAAGCCGATTGGGCAGGATCATGGCAAACCTTTCATGCGCGCGCTTGCTTTGATAGAATGTCCAAACCGTTAAAAGAGAGATCGCAATGTTAGGCTACGTGAACATTCAGGGACGTGGAACGATCGACGATCTGCTTTACGCGCTTGCCGAAGATCTTGCAGGTCGTGGCCTTCGCGTCGCGGGCGCAGTGCAGCGCAATCTGCCGGATGAAGCCGACACATCCTGCGACATGGACCTCAAAATTTTAACCGGCACGCGCACCATTCGCATCAGTCAGTCCCTCGGCGTCCATGCATCGGGCTGTCGCCTTGACCCCCAAGCCCTCGAGGAAGCTGTGGGAGAGGTCGAGGCAAGCCTGAACGCACCAAAGCCTCCCGATTTGCTGATCGTCAACAAATTTGGCCGCCAAGAGGCTGAAGGCCGTGGATTCCGGACCGCAATCAGCGCCGCCCTTGTTCGGGACATCCCGACCCTAATTGGTGTGCGCGACGGCTATCTGGCCGACCTTGAAAACTGGGCGGGCGATATGGCCCACTCCGTATCTGCCGACCAAATCGAAGACTGGTGCAAACGCGCCATTGCGACAGACTGAAGTTAGATGTTGGTGGCCGATTACTCGGCCACCAACATCGTGTCTTTTGCCTTTTCAACTCGCACCGCTGCGAATTTGAATTCCGGAATCTTGCCGTAAGGGTCAATTGCCGGATTGGTCAGAATATTGGCCGCGGCCTCAACGTAGGCAAACGGTACAAACACCATATCCTCCGACACTGCCCTATCCGCGCGCGCCATGATCGTGATGGAACCGCGCCGCGTCGTCAGTTCGATCATCTCACCGGGTTCAACGCCCATTGCGCGCAATGTTTTGGGATGCAGCGATGCGTTCGCCTCCGGCTCAACCGCGTCAAGAACCTTCGCACGACGGGTCATGGACCCTGTATGCCAATGTTCCAACTGCCGACCTGTGGTCATAATCATCGGGAATTCGGCGTCCGGTACTTCATCCGGTGGGATCACGCTGGCAGGGGTGAACTTCGCACGACCATCTGGACGCGGGAAACCATCACCGAACACAACAGACTGCCCAGGGTCTGTGGGCGACAGCGATGGATATGTAACTGCCTCTGTTTTCAAACGGTCCCACGTGATGTTGTCGAATGAGCGCATGTTGACGGTCATTTCGGCAAAAATCTCACTCGGGTCGGTGTAAGTCCACCCAAGGCCAAGGCGTTTGGCAAGCTCTACTTCGATCCACCAATCTTCGCGCGCATCACACGGGGGAGGCACAGCTTGGCGTACCATCTGCACCTGTCGGTTGGTGTTGCTGACGGTGCCCGATTTTTCGAACAGCGTAGACGCAGGCAACAAAACATCTGCGTAGTTCGCCGTTTCCGTCAAGAAGATATCCTGCACCACGAGATGTTCGAGTTTGGCAAATGCCTCGCGGGCGTGGTCCACATCAGGGTCGGACATCGCCGGGTTTTCGCCAAGGATATACATTGCCTTGGTGTTGCCCGCATGAATATCATCCACGATCTCGGTGACGGTCAGGCCCTTCTCGGCGCTAAAGTCCTCGCTGCCCCAAACGTCGGTGAACGATTTGCGAATACCGTCGTCCATCACGCTTTGATAATCCGGCAAGAACATCGGCACTAGGCCCGCATCAGACGCACCCTGAACGTTGTTCTGTCCTCGCAGCGGGTGCAGACCCGAACCCGGGCGCCCGATTTGGCCCGTCATCAAGGCCAGCGAGATCAGACAGCGCGAATTGTCGGTGCCGTGAATGTGCTGGGAAATGCCCATACCCCAGAAAATCATCGCAGATTTGGCACCCGCAAACGTGCGTGCGACATCGCGCAATACGTCTGGCGCAATACCGCAAATCCCAGACATTTCCTCTGGGCTGAACGCCTTGAGGTGCTCTTTCTCTGCCTCCCAGTTTTCGGTGTAGGTTTCGATATACTGCTTGTCGTAAAGTTCTTCTTCCACGATCACATGCATGATCGCGTTGAGCATCGACACGTCCGCACCAGGACGGAATTGCAGCATGTGGCTGGCAAAACGGCGCAAGCCCACGCCGCGCGGGTCCATCACGATCAATTTGCCACCGCGTTTGGTGAACTGCTTAAAATAGGTCGCCGCAACGGGATGGTTTTCGACAGGGTTCGCCCCGATCACGATAGCTACATCCGCGTTTTCAATTTCGTTGAAGGTCGCCGTCACAGCACCCGAACCGACGTTTTCAATCAAGGCGGTCACAGACGACGCATGGCACAGCCGCGTGCAGTGATCGACGTTGTTATGGCCAAAGCCCTGGCGGATCATCTTTTGGAACAGATAGGCTTCTTCGTTGGTGCATTTGGCGGATCCAAAGCCAGCCACTGCCTTGCCACCGTGAGCCTGCGCCAGCTTTGACATGCCACCAGCAGCAAAATCCAACGCTTCGTCCCAGCTTGCTTCGCGGAAATGCGTGGACAGATCGCCTGGGTCGACATTCAGGCCTTTAGCGGGTGCATCATCACGGCGGATCATCGGTTTCGTCAGGCGGTGGGGGTGGTGGGTATAATCAAACCCGAAGCGTCCTTTTACGCACAAACGACCTTCGTTCGCAGGACCATTTATGCCTTCGACGTATTTCACTTTGCCGTCTTTGACTTTCACGCTGATCTGGCAGCCGACACCGCAGAACGGGCAGACGGAGTCCGTCTCACTGTCAAAGTCGGCGCTGTCACCAACCAGCGCATCATCCACGACCGTCGCAGGCATCAAAGCCCCCGTTGGGCAGGCCTGCACACATTCGCCGCAGGCCACACAGGTGGAATCGCCCATAGGATCAGCAAGGTCGAACGTTGGATAACTGTCTTGACCACGTCCCGACATACCAATCACATCATTGACCTGCACTTCGCGACACGCGCGCACACACAGACCACATTGGATACAGGCATCCAAAGACACACTCATAGCAACGTGACTGTTATCGAGCAGCGGGATGCGCCCATCTTCGAGCTTGGGGAAACGGCTTTCACTGACGCCCTGTAGTTCAGCCATATCCCAGAAATGGCTGGATTTATCGTGGGCAACATCACGTTTTGGCTGATCAACCAACAGCATCTCAACAACCATCTTACGCGCGTTTTCGGCGCGGGCGTTGTTGGTTGTAACGACCATCCCTTCGGAGGGTTCGCGAATGCAGGACGCTGCCAAAACCCTTTCGCCTTCAATCTCGACCATACAGGCGCGGCAGTTACCGTCAGGGCGATAGCCGGGCTGCGGCTTATGGCACAAATGCGGGATCTTTAGGCCGCGACCGTTCGCGACCTCCCAGATTGTAACGCCAGCCTCGGCCTCAACGGTTTCGCCGTTCAGCCTAAATTTGATCATATCGCTCATGTCGTGGATCCCTTGTCTGCGCCGTCGCTCACTTCATCCGCGAAATGCTTCAACACCATACGGATCGGGTTTGGCGCCGCCTGCCCCAGGCCACAAATGGACGCATCCACCATTGCGGTGCTCAATTCCTCAAGCAGACCCTGATCCCAAGTGTCTGCCTGCATCAGTTTGACTGCCTTTTCGCAACCAACACGACACGGTGTGCATTGGCCGCAGCTTTCGTCCTCAAAGAACCGCAACATATTGAGCGCCGCGCCACGTGCACTGTCGGCCTCCGACAACACGACCACAGCAGCAGATCCGATGAAAGTGCCCAAAGGCTGCAACGTGTCAAAATCAAGCGGAACGTCATGGATCGACGCGGGCAGCAGTCCCGATGATGGCCCCCCTGGCTGATAGGCCTTAAAGACGTGGCCATCCGCCATGCCTCCACAGGCGTCAATGATGTCTGTGATCGTCGAACCCGCTGGCAAAAGGTAGACACCGGGATTGGCGACACGACCCGACACCGAATAGCTGCGCAGGCCCTTGCGACCGTTGAGTTCGGTGCTGTTCAAGCATTCAGGACCTTCGCGGCAAATACGCGCCACCCAAAGCAAGGTTTCAACATTGTGCACCAGTGTCGGACGATTAAAGACACCCACCTGCGCGACGTAAGGCGGACGGTGGCGCGGCATTCCGCGCTTGCCTTCGATGCTTTCGATCATCGCGGATTCTTCACCGCAGATATAAGCACCCGCGCCTCGACGCAGATCGATAAAGCCCTTTTGCACGATGCCAGCCTGTTCAAGGGCCGCAATTTCATCTGCAAGTATTTGCAGGACAGCCGGGTATTCATCCCGCATGTAGATAAAACAGGTTTCAGCTTCGACCGCCCAAGCAGCGATCAACATGCCCTCAAGGAACAAGTGCGGCGTGCGCTCAAGATAATAGCGATCTTTGAAGGTGCCGGGTTCGCCTTCGTCTCCATTGACGGCCAGATAGCGCGGTCCGACATTGCCGCGCACAAAACCCCATTTGGTGCCGGACGGAAAGCCCGCACCGCCGAGTCCACGCAGGCCTGATTCCTTTACGCTTGCCTGAACGTCTTCCCAATTTCCGTTTTTACGCAGGTCTTTCAAGGTCGCATAGCCGCCATCTGCAGCGTAGGCATCAAAGCCCTCATAATCCTGCACATGTGCATGGGTGTCTTGCGCTGCGATTGCAGCCAGCACCTTTTCAGGTGTCGCATGATCAATATGATTGTGGCCGATTTCCAGCACTGGAGCCGTGTCACACCGCCCCATGCAAGGCGCGCGCAACACGCGGACGTTTTTGGCATCAAGCCCGCCTTCCAACGCGACCTTCAGCTGCTGCGCGCCTGCAAGCTCGCAGGACAATGAATCGCAGACCCGGATCGTCAGCGCGGGGGGCGGTGTTTCGCCTTCTTTGACCACATCGAAATGGGCGTAGAACGTCGCGACCTCATAGATTTCGGCCATCGAAATGCGCATTTCTTCGCCCAAGGCACGAATGTGCGCTGCGGATAGATGACCAAATTTGTCTTGGATAAGATGCAGGTATTCGATCAGCAGATCACGCTG
The DNA here is from genome assembly GCF_000155735.2 of Octadecabacter arcticus 238. Lineage (GTDB taxonomy): Bacteria > Pseudomonadota > Alphaproteobacteria > Rhodobacterales > Rhodobacteraceae > Octadecabacter > Octadecabacter arcticus. Next base: position 951,024 of record NC_020908.1, on the reverse strand, counting down.
GCACGGACTGCTGCCCAGAAGGCTGCGGACATCATCCCAAGCATCATCTTGCAACTGGCGGCCTTTGGGCGTGTGGCGCCCTTTGCCTTTGCCAGATTTCCAGACGCCCTTTTGTTGATCTAAAGCCATCGATTCTACCCTATAATATATTCCCACTGTTAAACTTATTTTCCTATTGGTCAACGTTTCTCGCAGGATTTGCTGCGCGTGACCGAAGGGAAGTTCACAATGGTATCGCCTGTTGTTCTATCTGCAATTTTGCCGCCATTGGACAAAACAGAATCCTGCATGCCGTGCGTTGCAACTCATTGCTAACTATGCACCACACGTCACTAATTCTACCTATGAAGTATCCTGCTAAAACGACCAATCATGGCCAATTTCACCACATCATGTTTGGTGAAGCTTCCAATCGGCCACAAACCGGTTTTTTCGCTCACAAATCAGGAATAAAGATGGACGCCATTTTTTCCTTGTGGGGAAATGATTCAACCAAAGTGAATATCTCGTACCAACCGCCTACGCGCCTAGATATCTTTCCGCAGAAGTCGCAACGCACCCTCGCATTCAAAGCGACTTCTGGCGACAATCAACCTTTGCGGCTATAAAATTTCAAAAATCACCTTGAAATCCAGACCAAACAGTCAAAAGGGTGCTGTCAGACAAATGCGCACAAGTCTCAGTTCTCCAGCAACCTCAATCCGTTAGGCTACGCCAAGACCGCGCCACTCGGCTAGGGCGGCGGCGCGGTCAGCTTGAAATTTGATCGGCTGTAAAAATGGCGTTCCACGTTGAAATGGGTGTGGACTGAGGCGTGGACGGCAGTGAATTTCTGCAAACTTCGCATCCGCCAAAATCGCAGCATCGCCCGCTCTCTTCGTCTAAATGGCTGGTGTGAACTCTCGGCTCGATTGTTGAGCCAGCGGCCAGTTTCCTGTTTGTACACATTGCCGATCACCTTCATCGCTGCACCGTAGGAACGTAGCTTATCGGTGACGAAGATATGTGAGCAGCCATGGCGTTTCATGGTTTTCCGGATGAATTTCAAGGCTGCCTTGCGATCACGGCGCTTTGTAACGAAGCTTTCCAGGACTTCCCCTTCGTGATCCTCAGCCCGCCAGAGATAGTGCGTCTCGCCGTTGATCTTCACGAACACCTCGTCCATGTGCCACTGCCCATTTGAGTATGCACGCTTTTGGCTGACCCTTTTCTTGCGAATTTTAGCGGTAAACATCGGGCCAATTCTGTCCCCCAACATCGCACCGTTTCGTGGCTGATGTCGATGCCGCGTTCGTTCAGAAGGTCCTCCACGCTCCGAAGCGAAAGCGGGAAACGAACGTACATCACGACGGCTAAGCGGAGGGTTTCCGGGCTCATCTTAAAATAACGCAAGGGCTGTGTTTTGTCATCCCGCGACGCTAATTTCGCGCCCTTCCCGCCTCGACAAGTTTTCTTTCGACAGTGCCGTTCGAATTGCTTCATAGCCAAAAATATCTGTAACTCCCAAGGACCCCATCGGATATCGGGTTTTGTGTTGCCCTTGCGACGTTAGAGCCGCGCGATGATCTGTTGTGGTGATAGGGTGAGTGTTTCGAGGATATTGCCCCCGTGTTTTCTGACCGTCGAGATGACGGATCTGATGTCAGCGAAGACCTGCGCGCCCTCGAGGGTGCGGAAAGTTCCCGAGATTTTCATGCGCAACTTCATCATGCGCAGGTCCCGTTCGGCCTGATTGTTGGTGAAGGGAACTGTGAAGTCCGTAAGGAACCTTAGGACGTCATCACGGTAGTCGCGCAAGCGGACCAGAAGGTTATGGCCTGGCCGCCTGGCTTTTCGGCCTCGCGCACCAGTGCGTCTAGCCAGTGGGTCTTGTCGCTCATGGAAGGCGAGGCCCTCGGTGAGGATCGCCATGTATTTGGTGAGGATGTCGTGGTGAACCGACGTGGGGAGTTCGGTCTCGCCTCGCCCCTGAGCCGCGCACTTGAGCTGATTGGCGCTGTTGAGCAGCACGCTCATCGCGCACGCCCACGGCTCCTTTTCGATTTCTTCGATGGCCTTGAGTTCCCGTAAATGATGCGCCCCGCACAGGGCGTGCGCGTCCACCCCACTCATATGGGCGTAATAGGACTTCCAGTGGTCATGAACAATTGTCCCGCCGGTCAGGAAGGATGGAACAGCACCGCGCTTGGCGCTGATGCGATAATGCGTGAAGGCGAGATCGCTGATTGAGTGCAGCCAGTGCAGCTTACCAGCAACACGAAGTCCGGTCTCATCCAGATGCCGAACGCCGCCTTCATTGAGCCGGGCCAGAATGTGTTCGACGACGCCACCCAAGGTACGCGCTGTGCCGTTCACCCAGTTGGTCACGCTGGCCGCGCATAGGCTGGTGGCACCAAACAAATCACGCAGGAGTTGGCAGACCCGATCCTCGGGGATCAGCTGCTGAACATTGCAGTAGACCGCCGCCGCCCGAATGCGCTTACCGTATTGCACGTGTGCATTCACGCCATCGGGAAAGGTGGCTGTCGTCGTGGCTCGGCAATGGCCACAACAATAAATCACTGCCTGATGCTCTGTGACCTCCAGACGCGGCACCGGTATGTCATAAACCTGACGCCTCTCCACCGCCTTGATCATCCCAGCCGTCAAGCCATGCTGACAGGTGCCACAGGCCTCAGCCTCATGTCGCTCCACAAAGTCAGGCGTTGCTGTCTGACGTAGGGTGTCGCCTCGGTGGCCAACTTAACCACCACTTTTCTTACCGGACTTACCACGCAGGCTACGCGGTACCGGCTTCTTCAACCCATCACTCGAAGGCGGCTTGCTACTATTACTGCTGTTCTTAACCAACTGACGCCGCAGATCCGCATTCTCTTGCGCCATGCTCGCCAACGCGGCTTCCAACTCGGCGATCCTGCGCAGAGCCGTGGCGAGGAGTTGTTCAAGAGCAGTAACTTGGTCCATTCCACCAATGATTCAGAGAAATCGTCACAGCGCCACGAAATTCAGACCACAACAGAAAATTCATGCGCCTAATGGTCAAGGAGACTCACATCAAAACTGACAAAAACCCGTTATCGGCTGGGGTGCTTGGGAGTTGCAAATATCTGTGAATAAAACTCACGCAAAAGACGTTTAATGAACCCACTTTTCACCGATATGTCACCTTAGCATTATCAGTCACCGCCGCATTGCAACTTTCGGATGTAGAAATCCAAACATTTTTCAGCTTTTTGAAATGTTCAAAAGCGCCGATGCCCGCCGAATGGCAAGTCGCGCCCTTGAATGTTCACATATCCCAGCATAGCGCTCTATCTTGCAACGGTTAACGCATTCTATCAAGATGGCGTAACCCACGAAAGGTTTCCTATGATCCTGCCCAACCCGAAAGATCCCACATTGACCCGCTCCGTGCAGGGGACGGATCAGCACGGCGCAGTGCATGACCTGCGGGTCGTCGAAGAAAGACCCCTGACGATATACCTCAATAGCCAGGAAATTGTGACGGCCATGACCATCGGGGATCATCCCGAATACCTGGCGATCGGCTTTTTGCGCAATCAGGCCATGCTGCGGGATGATGATGAGATCACCTGCGTGGACTATGATGCAGACTTGCAGGTCGTAGTGGTTCGGACGTCGCGAAAGACATCGTATGAAGAGAAGATGCGCAAAAAGACCCGCACAAGCGGCTGCGCTGTCGGCACAGTCTTTGGCGATATGATGGAGGGGCTGGAAACTCTGACTCTACCAAATGCGGAGCTGCGCAGCTCTTGGCTTTATTCTTTGTCACGGCAGATCAACACCATGCCATCGCTTTATCTGGAAGCCGGCGCGATCCATGGGACTGTACTATGTCAACAAGACAAGCCGTTAATATATATGGAAGATGTGGGTCGGCACAATGCTGTCGATAAGGTCGCGGGGTGGATGTTCCAGACTGGAAGTACCGCCGCCGACAAGATCCTTTATACCACCGGTAGGCTCACCTCCGAAATGGTGATCAAGACGGCAAACATGGGTATTCCGGTTTTGGCCTCGCGTTCAGGCTTTACCGCGTGGGGTGTCGAGATCGCGCAACAGCTGAATATGACATTGATCGGGCGGATGCGGGGTAAGCGTTTTCTCTGCCTCAGTGGACAAGAGAGGTTGGTGCTGGACGCGGACCCCGAGACGATCCCTGACGAGACACGAGCCAGCCGAAGCAGTGGGGCAAAGTGATGACTGCCCCGATTCCTGCAGTGATCCTTGCGGGTGGGCAAGCAACCCGCATGGGCGGCGGTGACAAATGTTTGCGCCGTATTGGCCCAGATCGTTTGATCGATCTGGTGATTGCGCGGCTTGCACCGCAGGTGGGCGCGATGGTGCTAAATGCGAACGGAGAGACCGCACGATTTTCAGAGCTTGGCCTGCCTGTGATACCCGACAGTGTGGCGGGTTTTGTTGGGCCTTTGGCGGGTGTTCTTGCGGGGATGGATTGGGCCGCGACACGGGGCTTCGATCATATCGTTTCGGTCGCCGCAGATACCCCGTTTTTCCCACAGGACCTTGTCGCGCGGCTCTGCGAACAGGGTCCGCTCGCATTGGCGGCGACGCGTGAGCACGGAAAGATTTACCGCCAGCCGACCTTTGGGTTATGGCCCGTTGCGCTACGCGATGATCTGCGTGCCGCGTTAGCGGATGGATTGCGCAAGGTCGTCGTCTGGACCGACAGCCACAATGCGGGTCAGGCGGTGTGGCCCGTCGGTAACGTTGACCCGTTTTTCAACATTAACACCCCGGACGATATTGCATGGGCAGAGGCGCAGTTTTGAAAGTTTATGGAGTCACCGGCTGGAAGAACAGCGGCAAGACCGGGTTGATGGAACGTCTGGTGGCAGAATTTACGCGGCGCGGGTTGCGGGTTGCGACGGTGAAACATGCCCACCACCGTGCGGATATCGATCAGGCCGGCACCGACAGCCATCGCCATCGCGTTGCGGGCGCAGGACAGGTTCTTTTGGCGACGCCCGAACGATGGGCGCTGATGACTGAACTGCACGGCGCGCCAGAGCCCAGTGTTGAGGATTTGCTGGCATGGCTCGACCCCCACGATATTGCGCTTATCGAGGGGTACAAAGCCGGATCACACCCCAAGGTCGAATGCCATCGTGCTGGTGTAAAGCAGAGCAAAGGGCTGATTGCGCATGACAATTCCACGGTGCGTTTGATCGCGGCGGATGAACCCGTTGAAACCGCCAAAGTGCCGGTCCTCGATCTCGACGATACGGCCGCAATTGCAGATTTCATTTGGGCGGACCTGAGATGAACGACGACCTGATACCTCCCCGCTTGCGTGACGATTGTTTTGCCATGCCACAAGGTGTGGAATGGGTGCCGGTCAGCGATGCACTGGCGCGGTTACGTGCGGCGCTTGGCCCAATCGAAGACACACAAACACTGCATCCAACTTCGGCATTGGGTGCAGTGCTCGCCCGCGATGCGGTGGGGCAACGATCTAATCCGCCGCGCCCGAATTCTGCCGTGGACGGATACGGATTTGCGCATGCCGCAACGGGCGATGGTGTGCAGGAACTGCCATTGGTCCAAGGTGTTGCCGCAGCAGGCCGTCCGTTTGACGGCACTGTGCCGGCGGGCAACGCCGTTCGCATCCTGACGGGCGCAATCCTGCCCAAGGGCGTAGATACCGTCGTCTTGGAAGAGGATTGCGCGGCCAACGCGACCCATGTAGCTTTTGATGGCCCTGCAAAATTTAGAGCCAATGCCCGCGCCGCTGGTGAGGACATGAAAGCGGGGGAAATCGCTGTACGGGCGGGACAGCGCCTTCGCGCGCCGGATCTTGCTCTTCTTTCGGCGTTGAACATCGCCGAGGTCACGGTGTTTCGTCCGCTGCGGGTCGGGGTTTTGTCGACTGGTGACGAGATTATCGCCACCGCAGGACAACCGGCCGAACCGCATCAGATTTATGATGCCAACCGGCCCATGTTGCTCGGGCTTGTTCAAGGCTGGGGCTACACACCGGTGGACCTTGGGCATGTGCGAGATGATCCAGACGAGATCGCTGCGCGACTGGACAGCGCGGCGGTGGATGTGATTTTGACGACGGGCGGGGCGTCAGCAGGGGATGAGGACCACGTATCACGCCTTTTGCGGGACCGAGGCACACTTTCAAGCTGGCGGATTGCATTGAAACCTGGGCGGCCACTGGCGCTCGCCCTATGGGATGGGGTGCTCGTGATTGGCATGCCGGGCAACCCGGTTGCGGCGCTCGTGTGTGCTGCGATTTTTGCGCGCCCGTCCCTGTCATTGATGGCCGGCGCAGGGTGGTGTGAGCCGTTAGCAATGCACGTCCCTGCCGCGTTTTCCAAACAAAAGAAACCAGGTCGCAGGGAATTTTTGCGGGCAAGACTGGTGGATGGAGCCGTAGAGGTTTTCGCATCAGAAGGATCGGGAAGGATCAGTAGCATTTCGTGGGCCGATGGTCTCGTCGAATTACCGGACGAGGCATGCGACATCAGTCCTGGAATGCTGGTACGCTATTTGCCATATGCCGCGCTTGGCATCTTCTGAGCCTGCAGCGCAAAAATTAAGCCTTACGCACGCTGTAGGTCGTGGCCGTCCCATCATCGTTGATTTCGACCAACTCATGGCCGCTTTCCATGCAGAAATGTGGCACGTCGACGACTGCCGCTGGATCAGTCGCCAATAGTTGTAACAAGGTCCCCGACGGGACCGATTGCAACTTTTTGCGCAGCTTCAAGACTGGCAGGGGGCATAAAAGCCCGCGGGCATCGACCAGCTGTTCATCATTCATTTTGGTCAGGCAACCTAACATTCTTAGAGGATACCGTTGTTTCCTCGATTGAAAAACCAATTCCAAGAAGAATTTGATTGGCACCGATAGTTATCACCAAAAGCGCAACGAGGGCGAGAAGAAAGGCCTTCATATCAAACCTCCTTTTTGGATGAAGTTTGGGTGCCAGTCATCTCTTCCGCCCAAATGCTGTGATGTTCACGGGCCCATTGTTCTTCGACCTCTCCCTTACCCATCGCGTCAAACGCTCCTTCCATGCCGACTGATCCAAGGTAGATATGCGCAATGATAATGGCCGTCAGGACAAGGCTGATAAGCGCGTGCCACAGTTGCGCGTACTGCATCTCTTCTTGTGGCTCGAGCGGATGTGGCAGATCGGCAGCCCCAAACCAGCCTGGCACGCCCCAATCATTAAGCAAGGAAAACGTGTGACCAAAGAGATTGAATTCAAACGGGAACAGCAATGATAGGCCCGAAACGGAAATCGAGCCACCAAGAATGATAACGGCCCAAAAGATCAACTTTTGTCCGGCGTTAAATTTTTTGGCAGGCGGATGTTCGCCCCCGAAAAGCCCGCCCGCCTTTGCGAGCCAACGCAGGTCTGTTCGGTCGGGAATGTTGTGCACAACCCAGAAAACGAAAATGATGATGAGCGCGACCATAAACGCCCATGAAATATTATTGTGCACCCATTTGCTGCTCACGGCGATGAACGAAAATGTCTCATGGCCAAAGGCAGGGATCAGCACTTTGCGACCAAACAGAGAGATAAGACCGGTGATGCCAAGCACGACAAATGACGTCGCGAGTAACCAGTGACCAAAGCGTTCAAAAGATGTGAACCGCACGATAGTGCGACCGGTCTTTTCACCATGAATGCGGATGCGTCCCCGGATTAGATAGAACACCGTGAGCGCCAGCAGCGTTCCACCCAGCAAATAGACACCGATTTGCAACAGCGGGCCAGCGCGGAATTTTAGCCACCACATACCGCCATCTTGGATCAGCGTAGTCGCGGCCGGAACGCGGGCCTGTGTCGTAATGTCCGCCTCGTTAAAGCGAAAAGCGCGCCAAAGATCAGCATCGGAAGCACCGCCAAGCGTGCCCAACTGACCATCGGCAGGCTGCGCATTGGCAGGATCGCCAACACTGGCAGCGCGATCACCCTCATCGACCGTTAAACCTTCCTGGCGACGCATAATGTCTTCCAGGGTCGACACTGTTGGATTTGTTTCCACAGTACTTTGGCCCGGCGCATCGCTAACCTGCGCTGAAACGGATGTGACACAGGTGAGGCAGACCATGAAAACAGCGAAGATACGATGCATTATTTGGTTCCTAATGGTGTGATGAAATAAGGGCGACCCACCACAGGCCGCCCTATTATTACGTAATCAAACGGGCCGTTTATTCGCCTTTTTGACTATAGGCTGTTCCCCAGCCCCATGCGCCAGACCCAAAGCCGCGGGCGACAACACGTTCCCGGTAAATGCCTGACACCACATCGCCGTCACCAGCAAGCAGCGCCTTGGTCGCGCACATTTCAGCACAGATCGGGAGCTTGCCCTCAGCAATGCGATTGCGGCCATACTTCTGGAACTCGGCGGTGGAGTTGTTCTCTTCCGGGCCACCGGCGCAGAAGGTGCATTTGTCCATTTTTCCGCGCGACCCAAAGTTGCCTGCCTGCGGAAATTGAGGCGCACCAAAGGGGCACGCATAGAAACAATATCCACACCCGATGCACAGATCCTTTGAGTGCAACACCACACCATCGGCGGTCTGATAGAAGCAATCTGTTGGGCACACGGCCATACAGGGGGCGTCAGAACAGTGCATACACGCGACCGAGATCGACCGCTCACCAGGTTTGCCGTCATTGATGGTGACAACCTTCCGGCGGTTGATCCCCCACGGCACTTCATGTTCGTTCTTACAGGCTGTTACGCAGGCGTTGCATTCGATGCAGCGTTCAGCGTCTACGAGAAACTTAGCTCTTCCCATGTCTCAATCTCCCCTATGCTGTCCAGATTTTGCAAAGAGTCGCTTTGGTCTCTTGCATCTGGGTTACGCTGTCATAGCCATATGTCTGTGCGGTGTTGGTGCTTTCGCCCAACACATATGGATCGGCACCTTCGGGATATTTATCTCGCAGATCAACGCCTTCCATGTGACCCCCAAAGTGGAACGGCATGAAGGCGACGCCCTCGCCGACCCGCTCGGTGACCATTGCCATCACCTTTACCTTGCCGCCTTCAGGTCCTTCGACCCAAACTTGTGCGCCATCACGTACACCCAGATTGTTTGCATCGCGGGTGTTTATCTCGACGAACATGTCTTGCTGCAATTCCGCAAGCCACGGGTTGGAGCGGCTCTCGTCGCCACCGCCCTCATATTCCACCAAACGCCCCGAGGTCAGGATGATCGGGTATTCTTCCGAAAAGTCATTTTCCTGAATGGAGGCATACAAGGTTGGAACGCGCCAGAATTTCTTATCCTCATAGGTTGGATAATCAGCCACCAGATCCCGACGGTTGGAATAAAGCGGTTCGCGGTGGGTTGGCACAGGGTCCGGGAATGTCCAGACAACCGCACGGGCCTTCGCGTTTCCGAACGGCGCACACCCATGGGCGATTGCGACGCGTTGGATACCGCCAGAAAGGTCGGTTTTCCAGTTTACGCCAGCGGTCGCCGCATTGAAATCGGACTCGGCCTCACTCGTGAGCGGCGCGCCCTCGGGATAACCCGCGACAGCGTTGATCGATGCCTTTTCACCATTGGTCAGATCGTCTTCCCAACCCAGATCGCGCAACATTTGCACAGTGAATTCCGGATAACCGTCCTCAATGTCCGAACCGGGTGTAAACACTCCCTCGGCAAGCAGGTTATCGCCGTCACGTTCCACACCAAACCGGGCGCGGAATGTCAGGCCTCCATCTGCAACCGGGATTGACATATCATAAAGGTTTGCTGTGCCCGGGTGGTTCATCTCGGGGGTGCCCCAACAGGGCCATGGCAGGCCGTAAAAATCGCCATCAGCGGGGCCACCAACCGCGCGCAAAGTAGTACGGTCGAATGTGTATTGGTTGGCCATGTGCAATTTCAAGCGCTCAGGGCTCTGGCCTGTGTAGCCGATAGTCCACATGCCGCGGTTAAATTCGCGGGTGATGTCTTCGATGTTTGGCTCACCGCCTTCATCGATCGCGATATTGCGGAAAATCTTCTCATGAAAGCCAAATTTCTCCGCGAACATCGCCATAATCGTATGATCTGGCAGAGATTCAAAGAGCGGTTCCACGACTTTATCTCGCCATTGAAGCGACCGGTTGGATGCGGTCACGGACCCTCTGGTTTCGAACTGCGTACAGGCCGGCAGCAAATAAACGCCATCGGTTCGATCATGCAAAACAGCAGATACAGTCGGATAGGGGTCAACAACGACAAGCATGTCCAGCTTTTCCATCGCCGTCTTCATCTCTTTCTGACGGGTTTGGCTGTTTGGTGCATGTCCCCACAAAACCATTGCGCGGGTATTGTCTGGCTGGTCAATATCAGCGGCGTCTTCGAGCACGCCATCAATCCAACGGCTGACGGGAATACCCGTCAGGTTCATCATTGGCGTGTCCCCAACGAGTTCAGGTGAGAAACGGCCCTTGAGGTAATCAAGATCCTCTTCCCAGACCCGCGCCCAGTGGGCCCATGATCCAGCAGATAGTCCGTAGTAGCCCGGCAAGGTATCTGCCAGAACGCCAAGGTCGGTTGCGCCTTGCACGTTGTCGTGGCCGCGAAAGATGTTCGTACCACCGCCTGCTTTGCCCATGTTGCCTAGGGCAAGCTGTAAGATACAGTATGCGCGGGTGTTGTTGTTGCCATTGGTGTGCTGCGTGCCACCCATACACCAGATTACGGTGCCGGGGCGGTTGTTGGCCAACGTCCGCGCAACACGTTCAAGCTGGCTTCCGGGTGCGCCGGTGACGCGCTCAACTTCTTCAGGCGTCCATCGTGCCACTTCGTCTCTGATCTGGTCCATGCCCCACACGCGTGTGCGGATGAATTCTTTGTCTTCCCAGCTGTTTTCAAAGATGTGCCACAAGATACCCCACACCAGCGCGACATCAGAACCGGGACGGAACCGGACGTATTCATCAGCGTGTGCTGCCGTGCGCGTAAAGCGCGGGTCACATACAATCAAAGGCGCATTGTTTTGCTCTTTGGCTTTCAGCATGTGCAGCAGGGACACCGGGTGTGCCTCGGCTGGGTTGCCGCCGATCACAAAGATCGCCTTGGAATTATGGATGTCGTTATAGCTGTTGGTCATGGCGCCGTAGCCCCAAGTATTCGCGACGCCCGCAACGGTTGTCGAGTGGCAAATCCGCGCTTGGTGGTCGACGTTATTGGTGCCCCAGTAGGCCGCAAATTTGCGGAACAGATATGCTTGTTCGTTGTTATGCTTCGCCGAACCCAGCCAATACACAGAATCCGGACCGCTTTCTTCGCGGATTTTCATCATCCCGTCGCCAATTTCTTCGATCGCCTGTGCCCAGCTGATGCGGACCCATTCGCCGTTCTCTTTCTTCATCGGGTACTTGAGCCGGCGCTCACCATGGGCGTGTTCGCGGACCGCAGATCCTTTGGCGCAATGCGCGCCAAGGTTAAACGGGCTGTCCCACGCTGGTTCCTGACCAGTCCAAACACCGTTGTCGACTTCTGCGATAACCGTACAGCCGACAGAACAGTGGGTGCACACGGATTTGATGGTTTCCACCGCACGCGTTGCCGCTGATTGGGCCGTTGCCTGCGTCACCGATCCCCCGGTTGCTGCAATCGCGGTCAAACCGCCAATCGCAAGGCCGGAACCGCGCAAGAAGCCGCGTCGGTCTACCGTGTTGTTGCCATTCTTCACAGTGATCGGCGAACTGCCTGATCGACGTGTAAGTCCATTAGTCTTTCTTCTTAACATGGTCTTCCTCCCATTTCCGGCGCGGGCCGGGGAAATCTTGACGTAAGTGTCGCCTAAAAGCGTGTACTTTCGAGATAAGCCCGCGTGTGAGCGGTGTCTTGCATCGTCTCGGATGAAAGATCAGCAGGTGCTGCAGCCTGTGCTGCCCCGCCGGAACTGACAGCCAAGACAGCAGCCGGGGCTGCTGTGCCTGCGATTTTAAGAAAGTCGCGACGACTTGTGCCTTCTTTTTGGTCGGTCATGGGATGTCTCCCCTTCCTAAGTGTGGCGGGCACCCCGCCGGTTGCGCAAACGTGTCAGTCTGCAGTCATGCGAAAAGCTTCGCGTTCAATGTCCATAAATGCAGCACCGACTGCGCCCACAGATGCATAAAGCACCGATGATTTGGCCGCTTGCAAATCGTTAAAGTAATGCGTGGCCCAAGTTCCGATATGCGCATTGAAGAAACTGTTTTGCTCTGCACCGCTTGCAATCCGCCCGAAGCGGCCGACGATCATACCGGCCATCATTTCCATCAGGGATGAGATATTGTCTTCGGGTTCAAACACGTCATCTGCCCGCGTCATGCCAAAGCTGGCCATGGTCGCGCGCAGATTGGCCAAAGGCTTTTCGTTCAAAAAGCCGGTGAGATAGTAACTGGCATAGGGCAACAGCTCTCCCCGGCCCAAACCAATAAAAAGCGTGTTGAACTCTGAGCGAACACCCTTTCGCTTAGACACCTTCGCGACGCGGGCAAGTCCGCTGATCGCCACACCAAGTGGTGTGCTATCGCCCGTCAGCGCGGCCGTTTGTTCCAGCAGGGTTTGGTCAGGTGGACCAGATAGCATTACGCCAAGGTAGTTATAAAGATCAGCCCGAAGGCGATCTTCGGCTTCAACCTCAGGAATTTTGGTCGCGACGCTCATGCGATGTCATCCTCGAATTGAAACTGCATACGTCGCAGCGCGGGGGCTTCGATTTCCTCAGACACAATCTCATGTTCAAAGGCCGGTTCGAGGTCGTTATCCGGCTCTTCAATCACAACATCTACCTGTTCAACTTCTTCTAAAACGTCTTCGGGCTCCGCTGGTACAAGCGTATCTACGGGAGTCGCGGTTTTCAGGCGCTCGACTTCGAGCAGGTGTGCCAGCATACCTTTACCAACTTGATAACCGGTTTTAATGATGCCTTGACCTGTGCTGCCAGTCAAATAATCGTCATCATAGTCGTTCAGCCCGTCAACACAGGCCAGCACAGGGTTGCTCCGCCACAACTTTCGCAACGCACGTTTGCGCAGGTGCTCTGGTACAGCCTTTGACATAAACGCCTTGAAATCATCCCCTAACTTTAAGCTTTCCGGATCAGGCAATCCCAACTCTTCAAGGATATCCTCGTCCGACATTTCAGCGAGCTCCGCACGCTGTTGCAAGATAATAGCCTCGTGCGCTGCATGCTCTTCGGCCTCTGCCTCTGCTGCGACGGCCGCGCGACGGGCGGACCACGATGATACGGGGCGATTCAATTGATCACCGTCTTGCGACGCGGTGCACGATAGACATCGCTGGTTTGAAGTATCCGTGAATCACCAATGCCATCATCTACCTGATCAACCCGCGCGTTCTTGCGCTGGCGCTTCACAAACACCTCTTCTTCATAATGCGTATCCACGAAGTCCTTGATCCATGCGAGCAATCCATCAGACATCGGGATTTTTTCGACCAACTCTTCGGCTGAATCACAATAATCCTGTGCCTCATACGGTGAAGCTGTCACCAGTGCGACTGACCAAGGGATATCTCTGTTCTGACCGGTTGGGCGCAGCACGGCATAGACACTAGGCATGCGCGACTGAAGCTCGTGCGAGTAGGCTTCTGCATCTGAAACATAAAGAGTGAGAGGCAGGGTGGCCGCGTGGAATTCGGTGACATCGCCTTCTGCCCGCAGGACTTTCCAATCGGCACTCATGGCACCAGGCAATACATCCGACACTTGCCATGCAAACTTTGCCCAGCGTGTAACACCCGGTGTCCGCCTCACGACGACACCAAGCGGAATTGTTTGCGAATTTGGAAAAGTCTGCTTCAATCGATCTCCGCCCGAATCTTTAAGTCAATTAATTCAATTAAGTTTCCTCCAAATTGCCGTAATATCAAAGCAATTTCTTTTAAATATTATTACCCGTCATGATTGCTGCGACGCAGCGTTTGGCGAAGGTCTAAATTGTAAAACAAAAGCCATTTATTGCGCTGCAGTGCGGAAATATCTACCCCCGAATGCTGCGCTTGCAAACAGGGTTCAAAGGGAACCACCAAGAATTACCAGTTTACTGTCTTCGCGTTTCCTGCCTAGCTGTGTCCTGTTCATCTGGAGGATGTTATGTCGAAAACACTGCTCGTCTGCGATTGCCTTGGATCACAAAATGTTGATGCTGGTGCACTGAGCGCAGCGACAGGTTTGTCCTGTAAAACGTGCTATTCCAGTCTTTGTATGGATCAGTCCGACATCGCGTCCAAAGCGATTGCAGACGGTGACGTGGTAATTGCCTGTCAGCAAGAAGCTGACCGTTTTGCCGCCATCGCAGAAGACCTTGGTGCGCCGGAGCCGCAATTTGTAGATATCCGTGACCGCGCCGGATGGTCTGATGACGTGCAGGAAAAGTCGCCAAAAATGGCCGCGCTGATCGCTGATGCGCTTCTGTTAACGCCCGCAACGAAATCAGTTGATATTATTTCAGAAGGAAGGTGCCTGATCCTCGGTGCTGAGGAGATCGTGTTGGCGGCTGCGGAAAGACTCGCAGATGCTCTTGCTGTGACCGTCTTGTTTGAACTTGGAACGGACATCCTGCCGACGCACAAATACGATGCAGTGGTCGGTGACCTGCGCCAAGCAACCGGAACTCTTGGCCGGTTTGAAATCCACATTGATGCATTCCAACAAAGTGTGTTTGGCGGGCGCGGCACGCCCAGCCTTACACAGGCCAAAGACGGTGCAATATCGAAATGCGATATCATTCTAGACCTGACTGGCGGGTCATCGCTATTTCCTGCAGCAGAAAAACGCGACGGATATCTGCGTGCCGACCCCAAAAGCCAGCCTGCGGTCAGCCATGCGATTTTCGCGGCGAGCCAGATGGTCGGTACCTTTGAAAAGCCGCTTTACGTGCGATTGGAACCAACACTTTGCGCCCATTCGCGTGCCGAAAAACCAGCCTGCTCGAATTGCCTGAACGTCTGCCCGACTGGGGCCATCCTGTCCGCCGGAGAAGTCGTCAGCATTGATCCTTTGATCTGCGCGGGGTGCGGCGCGTGTTCAGCTGTCTGCCCATCGGGAGCAATCAGCTATGACGCCCCGACTGTTGATCACATATTCCGCCGCCTTAGTACCCTCGCAAGCGGTTATCGCAATGCGGGCGGTGACGATCCGTCGTTACTGGTCCATGACGATCATGGCGCAGAAATGATCCGGCTTTCGGCGCGGTTTGGCCGTGGCTTACCCGCGCATGTGATCCCGATGGAGATCACAGCGTTATCCGGATTTGGCCATGCCGAAATGCTTGCCGCACTGGCGAGCGGGTTTGGTCACGTCAATGTTTTGATCGGCCCAAAAACCGAGCGTGACGCGCTTGACACACAGCTGGAACTGGCCTGTGCAATGGCGGGTGAAAAGGTTGCGTTGCTTGATATTGCAGACCCAGATGCACTATCCGACCATCTGTTCGCACAAGACAGGCATGTCGCAATCGCCGCCCCCATCCTGCCCATCGGAACGCGCCGCCAAGTGGCGCGTCTGTCCGCCAAGGCATTGAATCCCGATGCCAAGCTTTTGCCACTTCCGGACAATGCACCATATGGCGCGGTCGTTGTTGATACCGATGCCTGCACGTTATGTCTTGCCTGCGTATCGTTGTGCCCGTCCGGGGCCCTTGGCGATAATCCGGACTTGCCACAGCTGCGGTTTCAGGAAAGTGCGTGCCTGCAGTGCGGGTTGTGCGCAAATATCTGTCCGGAAAAGGCGATCACACTTAAGCCGCAGTTTGATCTCAGCGATGCAGCCTTGGCACAAACCGTTTCAAACGAAGAAGAACCGTTTGCCTGCGTTGAATGCGGTGGTCTGTTCGGCGTCAAATCGACCGTTGAAAAGATTGTCGAAAAACTGGCGGGAAACCATTATATGTTCTCCAATCCTAGCGCCGTACGAATGATCCAGATGTGCGACAATTGCCGGATCAACGCGCAGTACCATTCGCAAAATAATCCGTTCGCCGGGAAAGAGCGGCCAAAGCCGCGCTCGACCGACGACTATCTGTCAAACCGTAAGGATCAATGATTTTGCAACGGCGCGCCCAAGTCCGCCGGCGGGATGGTCGCCACGTAGGCGAGTATGGAGTCAAGCTCGTCCTGGGTGATTTCCAGCGGAACAATTGCGGGCGGCAAATTGCGCTCAAAGGGTGCCGTGATATTAATGACTTGAGTGAAACTTGGATGCGGGTTGCGGACGTAAAACCTGCTGAACCGGTCTTGCCAATCCGAAAACGTGCGCAGCAGGGCAAACGAAGGGGTTTGTTCCATGCCGTTCATCCGGTTGGATTGATTGATGACGTGACACCGCCCACAGTGTCGCAAGGACAGTGTTTCGCCCGCGATGGTGTCTCCTTGGAACGTCACCTCGGCGGCAACTGTCTCGACCTCAACATCGCCGCTGAAAATCGATACGCCGTCAGGCTTGAAACTGGCTATTGTGCGCTTGCCGATGTCAGACGTCAGCCACTCTACAAAGAGCAATGGTCCGTCAGCTCCGTTGTGCGCCAGAGACCAGACGGCATCCAATCCGGAAAAAACCACAATGCCACCTGCCCCAATGACAACATCCCCGCCTTCGGGCACCTGTTGAACGCGCACCCCATGCTTGAGAGAAAAACGTGGCAAAAGGTGTTGCAAAAACCCCGTATCAACAATCGGGATTGGTGCAGACAGGGTGAAGGTTTTATCTTGGGCTGCGATGCATGACGGCAGGATGCACACCATCAGGACCATCATAAATTTCATCATACCCTCCCTATCTTGAATATCATAACATAAGTGGCATCCCGCAAAGCCGTCAATTAACTAAAGGAAGACCCCATGAGCGAAGATTTTAATATGTCTATGCGCAAGTTTCTCAAACAGGTTGGCGTAACATCCCAACAAGCCATCGAGGAGGCGCTGCGCAATGCTGGAGACACGTCCGACCGTCAATTCGAAGCCAAAGTTGTCCTGACGATTGACGGGTTGGACATGGAACACGTTGTGACCGGCTCAATCGAGGGGCAATCCTAACGTGATCATAAACCGCGAAGCTATTCTTGGCATTTTGGCAGGACTCGAAGACCCGATTAGTGGCACCTCAATCGTCGAGGCTGGCGTTATTAAAGCCCTCACCGTCGAGGACGGGGTTGTGCGCTTTGTGATGGAAGTCAGCGGCGAACACGCTGACGCCTACACGGCCCTGAAAGACAAAGCCGACGTTCAGATCAAGGCCCTGGATGGCGTGGCTTCGGTTTCCATCGTCATGACCGCCCACAACAAATCCAAGGCCCCGCCAGATTTAAAGCCGTCGCGCGGGGCAGCCTCGGCAGGACCCGAAAAAGTGCCGGGTATCGACCGGATTATTGCCGTCGCGTCTGGCAAGGGCGGTGTGGGTAAATCAACGGTTGCGTCCAACCTTGCCTGCGCATTAGCCGCAGAGGGGAGACGTGTCGGGCTATTGGATGCGGATGTTTATGGCCCGTCCCAGCCGCGCATGCTTGGTGTTTCGGGGCGGCCCGCCTCGCCGGATGGCAAAACAATTCTGCCGATGCGCAACTTTGGTGTCACGATGATGTCGCTCGGCTTGATGACAAACGACGATCAGGCGGTGGTTTGGCGCGGGCCGATGCTGATGGGCGCGTTGCAACAAATGCTGTCGCAGGTGCAGTGGGGGGCGCTGGATGTCTTGATCGTTGATCTTCCGCCCGGCACTGGCGACGTGCAAATGACACTGGCGCAAAAGGCAAAGCTGGATGGCGCGATCATTGTGTCGACACCGCAGGACATCGCGCTGTTGGATGCACGCAAGGGGATTGATATGTTCAATCAGCTTGGGACGCCGCTAATTGGAATGATCGAGAACATGTCGACCCATATCTGTTCGGCCTGCGGGCACGAAGAACATATGTTCGGACATGGCGGCGTCGCGACCGAAGCAGCGAAACTTGGCATCCCGCTGCTGGCAGAGATTCCATTGCACATAGACATCCGGCTTGCTGCCGATGGCGGCGCACCGATCGTTGTTTCCAAACCCGATAGTCCGCACGCCGCTGCCTTTCGCGATGTCGCCAAACAGCTGATTGCCAAAGGCCTCGCATGAACGCACCGCAGTTTCCTCCGCTGTTTATTGGTCAAGATGCCACGGGCGGTGACACGTTTGCGCTGGCCTGTGCTGCGGCGGATCAGGGCTGCGATGCAGGGCTTGTCATCTATGATTTGGCCCCGGATCAGCTCCGGGCGTCCATCGTCTTTGCGCCTGATGTAACGCTAACAGAGGCGGCCGCGATGCTCCCGATTTGCGGCGTGGGGCTTCAAAACGCGCTTGGTGTCCTCGCCCCGCCAGAGGTTGGAATACACTTGGGATGGGACGGCACTGTCTACGTAAATGGTGGGCGCTGTGGTGCATTGCGCATGGCGGCGTCCGGAACACCAGAGGCTGAGCCGGATTGGTTGGTGGTCGACCTGACCTTAACGCTTTGGCCAGGTAGCGACGAGACTGGCCTGACGCCGGATGAAACAGCGCTTTATGCAGAAGGCTGCGCCGAGGTCGATGCGGTTACCCTGCTTGAGGCATGGGTGCGCCACACCCTTGTCGGAATCAACGCGTGGGCTGATGCTGGCACTGCAAACCTGCATCGTGAATGGGCGGGACTTGCCCATGGCTTGGAGGGTCATATGACGGTTGCCGGTAAAACCGGCGCATACGTCGGGCTTGAAGAAAATCTTGGCCTCCTGTTGAAGATCGACGCCGAAACAGTATTGATACCCCTGACAGCAAATCTGACGAGGCCCGCATGATACTTGCCCGCGCCATCCATTTTGACGAAAGTGACCAACGAGTTTTTCACAATCCGGCCCGCACAGGCGAGTGGTGCATTTCTGGCGGATTCGAGTTTTCGAACTGGGGCGAAGCCGACCTTGTCGGCAAGGCACGGCAGGCGTTCTCGAATGGATGGATGGGAACCGAAACGTTCGGCCGTGTGAGTTTTGTGGCAGTGACGCAAATCGAGCCCGCAGAGCGCGCCGTCATCGCAACGCTTCTGGCGCAACATTTCGTGGAGATTTACGGCGCCCCCGATGTCGATACCGCGAGAACCGTCGCCTTAGAAGAACTCGACCAAATGGCAGAACTCTGCGCTGATCATGCACCCAACACGCTCTTGACTGTCGCGCGCGAATTAACTCCTGCGGGTGTCAAAGAAGCTTACCGAGTGATCGAAGCACAAGAAGCTGACATCACCCAGTTTGCGGTGCACGGCTCACTGGACGATGACGAACCGCATCACCACCACTGATCAATCTGTCACTGCGTTGAAAACGAATAGTTTCTCACCATTGATCGTATAATTGTTGATTAGGTCGGCTGCGCGTGGGCTGGTCAACCAAGCCTCAAGTTCAATGGCAAGATCATTTCGGATTCTATCGTTTTTCGCAGGTGTCACGGGCAGCAAAGAATATTGATTGAACAAAGCCAGATCGCCCGAAAACAGCAGCGCCAGATCATCCTTGTTGCCAAAATTCAGCCAGCTCGCACGATCCGAAACAACGTAGGCTCCCATGCCGGATGCCGTATTCAATGCAGCCCCCATTCCCGCCCCGACAGAGCGGTACCAAGAGCCAAAATCGTCCGGTACCAAACCCGCACTGGCCCAAATCTGTAACTCAACTTTGTGGGTGCCGCTGTCGTCGCCGCGACTGACAAAGGGGGCCTTAGCCGCCGCAATCATGGCGAACGCGTCAGCCGCAGTGTCCGCGCTTGCGATGCCGGAAGGGTCACCGTTCGGTCCGACGACAACAAAGTCATTGTACATGATCTCACGTCTGTGTGTTCCGTGTCCAGCAGCAACAAATGCGTCCTCTGCCGATTTCGAATGGACCAGAACCGCATCTACGTCTCCCGCTTCGCCAAGACGTAACGCTTGCCCCGTGCCAACCACCAACAGCTGCACGTCAAGATCGATATCTTCTTTGATCGCGGGCAAAAGAACATCCGACAGACCAGAATTCTCAAACGACGTCGTGACGGCAACACGCATCACATCGGCTGTGCACGTCTGCGCCCAAAGGGATATTGCAACAAACATCACGATTTTTTTCATATCACTATGTCTCCTCTCAAAAACGCCGACAGTTCATCGGTAGATGGCGCAGCAAAAAGGTCTGCTGCCGACCCGACTTCGTGTATTTTTCCATCCAGCATAAAAAGCAGACCATGCGCGAGACGTCGGGCCTGCCCCATATCATGCGTTGCCATTATCAGATGCGTGCCATTTGCTGCCGCTTCATGCAAGAGCGCCTCAATCTCACGGGTCGCGTAGCCGTCGAGGTTCGCACATGGTTCATCCAGAAACAACACATCTGGCTTGCGGATAAGGGCGCGGGCAATCGCCAGCTTTTGGCGTTCCCCGCCCGACAAACGTGGCGCAGGGCTGTTGCGAACAGCAGTCAGCCCTGTCCTTTGCAACCAGTCATCAACAGCCTGTTTGATCTCTTGCTTGGGTGTGTTCAGCAAGCGCAACGGATACGCCAGATTTTCAGCAACAGAGCGTCGCATCACAATCGGCGACTGAAAAACAAACGCGTGTCTCGAAGGGTCGTTTCTGGTCCATCCAACGTGCCCTGTGTTCACGCGTTCCAGCCCATGCAGGACGCGCAGAAGCGTCGTTTTCCCTGATCCGTTTGGTCCGATCAAAATGGTTGGCCCACTTGGATCCAGAACAAGATCAATAGGACCAATTACGCGCTTGCGCTTTCGACGTACCTGCACATCTCGCAATGTCAGGGGAAACAACGCGCTCACCAGCGGCCCTCCCGTTCGGTACGCGACAGGGTATGGATCGCCAAATTCACGATGATGGCCAAGCCGATCAAAACAAAGCCCAAGCCCAACGCCAAAGCAAAATCGCCTTTTCCAGTCTCAAGCGCGATGGCTGTGGTTAAGACGCGGGTGACATTATCGATGTTGCCGCCCACGATCATAACTGCGCCGACTTCGCCAATCGCGCGCCCGAATCCGGCAAGCGCCGCTGTTAGCAAGTTGCGCCGTCCGTCCCAAACCAGTGTCAGCATACGCTGCCATTTTGATGTGTTCAGCGAGATGAGCAAATCATGATATTCTGCCCACAACTCCCGCATTGATTGATGCGCAATCGACGCAATGACCGGCGAAATGATCACCACCTGCGCAATAATCATGGCTGTGGGTGTGAACAGCAGGTTCAACACGCCAAAGGGTCCAGCGCGCGACAGCATAATATAGACGATCAAGCCCACAACAACGGGGGGCAACCCCATAAACGCGTTGATTAGAGAAATGGTAAAACGCCGATAGCGAAAGCGCTGCACTGCAAGATAGGTTCCAAGTGGAATAGCAATCGCCGAGGCAATGACCAACGCGGTCAGTGTCACGCGAAGCGACCGTAGGCTTATGTCCCACAGGGCCGCATCGAACGTAACAACAAGCCAAAAAGCGGCCGCTAAACCATCCCAAATTTCAAACATATGAACGTAGCATCCTCTCTCGCGTTCAGATGCACGAACGTCCGGTCTTATGGAAGGGATGACAAGTGTAATGTGGGTGGTTGACGGAGATAGGTATCGTAATGTGATTTTTAGAACGGCTGAATGCCAGATCTTGCTTTTGGTAATCGTATTGCCTTTTAGGTTCGGGTACAATTTTCAAACAAACAATGAGGCGGTCGCGGAATTTCGGAGCAGTTGTTAAGGTGGATCGCATGATGAAAGTGACGCTCCAAAATGACAAAACGAAAGAACTATTTGTCCCGCTGCCGGCAGGGTCATGCAACGCATGATCCCGAGAGGGGATAAGCAGTTTTAAGAGACGCCTTGGTACGGATCGCGCCAAATGGCTCGGCACATGAAGCGCGACAACCACAAATGCGGCCGCCATCGCGCGCACCGTCTGATGCGGCTCATGAGGTTGGTTCCGATTTATCAGGAGCCGAACACGAGCAAGCTGAACCGCCCCCAGCTTGCCGGAGGCTCCAAAGTAAGTATGGATGGGGCCTATGGAAAAAAAGTAACAGAGCAAACCGGTTTTCGACCGAGGTCCGCGCCCGCGCGGTTCGGATGATTTTTGAACACGAGCATGAGTATGCCAATCAATCGGCGGCGATCATAGCCATCGCGCCAAAGATCGGGTGTGGCAGCCGGATGATGCCCATTGCGTACCACAGCTGCGTGACCTGCCTCAGTGCGCAAGTCGGCAAATTGCGCCAGATAACTGGCAAGCTCTGCCTCGACTGCTGTCGCGATCAATTGCTGGGCTCCCGTTCTCAACAAATCCGTCAGCGCGTCCGTCGTCCCGTCTCAACGCGCAAAATCAACAATGTTAGTCGTTTCCATGGTGGTGTATCTCCTTCGGTTGGGGGGCTGTCTCGCAACAACAATTCAACCAGATACGCCGCCAACCTTCAAATCCCCCAAACACCAGTTTCAGTCATAGCTCGGGACTTGTTCCTCAATAGATTAGAGCAGCGAAAAGCGACACTCGGTGCGGAATATGTCGAGAAAAATCGGGCCGCTGCGGATGATTTCACGCGGCCATTTCAGGAGGCGATGACAGCATGGTGCTGGGGCTTCGGATGGGGCGATGATGTGATCGACGCAAAGACACGTTCTATGATGAACATATCGATGATTGGCGCACTTGGAAAAATGGCTGAATGGGAAACCCATTGCCGTTGAGCGATAAACAACGGCGTCTCAAAGGAAGAAATCCGGGCTCTTCTCCGCTTTGTTCAGTAAGAAAAGATGCCGACCATCAAGTAACCTGTTGATATGTTAGGTTTCTGACAACTTTACATAGGGCAGGTATATGACCATCGACATCTCGCAACATATTTTACGCCTGAAGGGGCAACGTGTAAATGAAATTGAGCTGGCTGAAGACGGTGCGAAGGTTATTGTTCAGTGCAGTCGGGATGCCCGCAGGAGCGCTATAGACCCTGCAACCGGCAAGAAGGGTAGCATCAACCAACATATTCGCCGACAAGTAAACGACATCCCGTTTTTTGGGTATCCTTGTGTGATTGAGATTGAGCTAGCGCAGGTTTTTATTAGCAAGGGTGAGCGCCGCATTGAGGCGTGTCCTTTTGTTGATAAAGGGTGCCGTTTCACCCATCGATTTTGCCATCTTATCAGTGGATTGTGCCGTCATTTATCCATTCTGGCTGTCTCCAGGCATTTAGGTATACGATGGGAGACGGTAAAGAATATCGACAAGGCATACCTGATGGAAACGCTCCCTGCGCTTGATCCCGCACAGCTTGCTGGCTTGGAATACATTGGTGTCGATGAAGTGGCCCGGGCGAAAGGTCATGACTATATGACGGTGGTCTACGATATGGTCGGAGGGCATCTGATCTGGGTGGAAGCCGGTCGAACTGCCGAAGTTTTTTCAAGGTTTTTGAAACAGCTGCGGCCAGATACAGCCCATAAAATAAAGGCCGTGTCGATGGATATGGGGCCTGCCTACCAAAAGGCTGTCAGGGAGTCCTTGCCGATGGCCGACATCGTATTTGACCGTTTCCACGTCATGAAAAACTACAGCAAGGCTATCCATAATCAGCGTCGCCTTGAGTTCAGGAAGGCCGATCAAAGTGGTAAAGAGTTGATGAAGGGCACGCATTATCTGTTGCTCAAAAATGCGGATAAGTTGAATGAAAAACAAAGTAACAAGCTGCAAACGTTGCTGGAGAGCAATAGCAACCTGAATACGCTTTACGTCTTAAAAGAACAGCTTCAGGCTCTGTGGAGCGCCCCATCATTTGAGGGGATGTCAGAGCAACTGGAAAATTGGTGCCTGATCGCAGATCAGTCACACATGCTCTATCTGAAAAAGTTCGCAAAATCCCTAAGAAAACATTGTGTGGGCATATGCAACTACGCGAAACACAAGCTGACAAGCGCCAGAATAGAGGCTGGTAATGTCAGTATAGGAATGATCCGCAAACGAGCCAGGGGCATCAGGGATACCGAATACTTCAAACTCAAAATTAGACAATCATCCATCCCAGATAATCAATCTATGTTCTATTTGAAATCCTAGAATAACTCAACAAAGCGGAGAAGAGCCGAAATCCGTGCAATCATCCACGTCATAGGCATTTATTGTGGCGTCCCGCAGGCACTTGAGTGCTTCAGGGTCGCACGCAAAGTCCTCGAGGATATCGTTTAGAGGTAAATGGTCGAGGACTTATGATTGCGCGTCACCCGTCAAGCAAAATTAGACAGCATTGGACTGCAGTACGGAAGTGGGGCAGTGTGGGCTTGGGAATCACATATTTTTACGTGACTTCAACGCGTTGAAAGTGACCTCGCCCCATACGAAATGGAAATGGCCTTATCTCAAGGGTGAAATAGGGCCAAATAACTCAGGGAGGATCAAATGATCCATACGATTAAAACGGCTGCGATTGGTGCAGCTCTGGCTCTCGGCATGGTGGGTTCCGCTGCCGCACAAGAGCTGACATTCTTTACAATCGGCACGGGCGGCACGGCCTACACATATTATCCAGTTGGCGGCGTCATTGCGAACGCCATTTCCAAACCACCTGGCTCACGTGAGTGTGGTGAAGGCGGTTCTTGTGGTGTTGACGGGTTGATCGCATCTGCTGTCTCATCGCGTGGTTCTGTCGACAACTTGAATGCGATTACCTCTGGCTTGCGCAACTCCGGTTTCGCACAATCGGATGTAGCATACTGGGCGTATACTGGCACCGGCACCATGGAAGGCAGTGAACCCGCGACTGAGCTACGTACAATTGGCGCCTTATTCGAAGAGCACATTCACCTCGTGGCATTGGCTGACAGTGGCATCAATTCCGTGGCTGACCTTGCTGGTAAGCGCGTGTCCTTGGATGAGCCCGGTTCAGGTACCTATGTCGACGCGAACTTGATCCTTGAGGCAAATGGTCTGTCAACTGATGATTTGTCAGCCGAGGCCCTCAAAGGTGGCGCAGCGGCGGATGCCCTGCGTAACGGTCGCATCGATGCATTCTTTGTGGTTGCCGGTTACCCGACCGGTACTTTGGTTGAACTGGCGTCTGCAGCTGACATCAAGCTGGTGCCAATCGACGGTGCCGGTGCGGATGCGCTAACCGACGCCTACGGTTTCTTTGCGTCCTCAGACATTCCTGCGAACACGTATGAAGGCGTTGATGCAGTCACCACGGTCGCCGTTGGCGCACAGTGGTACACGTCCGCGAACGAGGACGAAGAACTGATCTACAATATCACAACCGCTTTGTGGAATGACGAAACCCGCACATTGCTTGACGTTGGTCACGCCAAAGGCAGCACGATCACAATAGAAACGGCCCTGAGCGGGGTCGGCGTTCCTTTGCACCCCGGTGCTGAGCGTTTTTACCGCGAAGCAGGCCTGGTCGAGTAATCGGTAGCTAATTTAACAACACAGCCCCCGGGCGCATTCGTGCCCGGGATTTTTCTTTTCAAGACACGCTATAAACGGAATTCTAGCCATGGCCGCTGATCTTCAAGCTGACACGACACCTGCGATGACCCCAGAACAGCTGGCCGAGATTGAACGGGAGTTTGACCCTGAAACGGCGTTTCGCCCCACAGGCAAGAACCTTGGCTTTTTGATCGCCGCTATACTGGTCTCGATGTCGGTTTATCATTTTTACGCATCCGGCTTCGGCCTGATCCGCGAACTTGTCCACCGTGGGATCCATTTGTCATTCGTCCTTGGTTTAGTCTTTTTGCTGTTCGGTCTGCGTAAATCCGGCAATGAAGTTGCGCCCAAGGCTTGGTATCGGTTTGACGGTGTGCCGCTGATTGATGTGGCGCTGGCGATACTGGCGGTAGCCGCGGCGATGTATCTGCCGCTTTTACCCCCCGAAGCATTGGCCCAAAGGGTCGGCAATCCGTCGCCCTCGGATATTTTTATGGGCTCCTGCCTGTTGATCCTAACGCTTGAGGCAACGCGGCGCAGCATTGGCCCGACCCTGCCGATTATTGGCCTGCTATTCATCGGATTTGCTTATTTTGGACCATGGATGCCAGGTGCGCTGAAACATGGCGGGTCATCATGGCTCGGAATTATCAACCATCTTTATATGACCAACCAGGGGATCTACGGCATCGCGATCGGCGTGATGGCCAAGTATGTGTTCCTGTTTATCCTATTCGGCGTTCTGGCAACGCGCATCGGTCTTGGGCAATTGTTCATCGACATCGCATTGGTGATTGCAGGGCGTTATTCTGGTGGACCTGCGAAAGTCGCAATTTTTTCCAGTGCGTTTATGGGCACGATTTCAGGCTCTTCTATCGCCAACACTGTGACAACGGGCGCACTAACAATTCCGGCAATGAAGAAGGTCGGATATCCTGCGCACTTTGCAGCCGCCGTTGAGGCAACGTCGTCAACCGGCGGGCAGATCACACCACCAATCTTGGGTGCTGCGGCCTTTATCATGGTCGAATACCTGGAAATCCCACTGCGTGATGTATTGACCGCGGCGCTGTTTCCGGCCTTGCTGCACTATTTCGGTATTTTCATTATGGTTCATCTTGAGGCGAAAAAGTTGGGGTTGCGCGGCCTTCGCGCCGAAGAATTGCCCAAACTGGGCGTTGTACTGCGCGATCATTGGCTCAGCCTTATACCGTTGATCATCCTTGTTTATTTTATTCTGTCGGGGCGCACGCCTGATTTCGCCGCCGTTTACGGGATCATCGCCTGTGTCGTCGTTGGCTTTTTGAACCCCACCCACCGCCTGACAATTCGAGACCTGTGGACCTCTCTGGCGGTGGGTGCCAAGAACACGCTGGCCGTTGGTGCAGCTGCGGCAACCGTTGGCGTTGTTGTGGGGGTTGTGACCCTGACTGGCGTCGGATTTCGTCTTGGCTACGTTGTCGTCCAAACCGCGACGGACATCGGCACGTTCTTTAGCACGCTGCCTGTGCTGGGTTACTTTACTGTGGGTCAGTGGACGCTGTTCACGTCGTTGGTTCTGATCGCGATTTCTTGCATCATTATGGGCGCGGGCATCCCGACGACAGCCACTTATATAATCCTTGTGGCCGTTGCCGCCCCTGCGTTGGCGCAGTTACAAGTGGAACCGCTCGTCGCGCACTTCTTTGTCTTCTATTACGGCGTGTTGGCGGATATCACGCCTCCCGTAGCGCTTGCGGCCTACGCAGCGGCAGGGATTGCAGGGTCAAACCCTTTTAAGACAGGCAACACAGCGTTCCGGCTTGGCATCGCGAAAGCGCTTGTGCCGTTCGTATTCGTCTATTCGCCAGCCTTATTACTGGTCGCGGACGGATTTACGTGGTGGCTGTTCACGGTGACTCTGCTTGGCGCTATGCTCGGAATTGCATCACTTGGTGTGTCGTTCTCGGGCTACCTATTCGCTCCGTTGAAAAAATGGGAAAGATGGTGGGTAGCGCTGGTGTCATTCTTGTTCATCGCGCCAGGCTTGGCGACCATGGCGGCTGGCCTCATTTTGATGCTACCAATTGTTATTCTGCAGTTGCGTTGGGCAAAGGCAAAATGAAGCATACCGGACATCTAACTTCACCAAAATCTGAATTTTTTCCTCAGCAAGGCGAACACTTAACCAATTCAATTTCACCATGAGGTTTAATAAATCGTAGCGAATGACATGGTGTGTCTGTGGATGCCGCTCTCCTTGGGCAAACGAGGTACAATATACTGGCCTCAATGAAGCAGCCACAAAGGAGAAGGACAATGGCCTTTTATTGTAACTCCCAAGCACCCCAGCCGATAACGGGTTTTTGTCAGTTTTGATGTGAGTCTCCTTGGCCATTAGGCGCATGAATTTTCTGTTGTGGTCTGAATTTCGTGGCGCTGTGACGATTTCTCTGAATCATTGGTGGAATGGACCAAGTTACTGCTCTTGAACAACTCCTCGCCACGGCTCTGCGCAGGATCGCCGAGTTGGAAGCCGCGTTGGCGAGCATGGCGCAAGAGAATGCGGATCTGCGGCGTCAGTTGGCCAAGAACAGCAGTAATAGCAGCAAGCCGCCTTCGAGTGATGGGTTGAAGAAGCCGGTACCGCGTAGCCTGCGTGGTAAGTCCGGTAAGAAAAGTGGTGGCCAAGTTGGCCACCGAGGCGACACCCTACGTCAGACAGCAACGCCTGACTTTGTGGAGCGACATGAGGCTGAGGCCTGTGGCACCTGTCAGCATGGCTTGACGGCTGGGATGATCAAGGCGGTGGAGAGGCGTCAGGTTTATGACATACCGGTGCCGCGTCTGGAGGTCACAGAGCATCAGGCAGCGATTTATTGTTGTGGCCATTGCCGAGCCACGACGACAGCCACCTTTCCCGATGGCGTGAATGCACACGTGCAATACGGTAAGCGCATTCGGGCGGCGGCGGTCTACTGCAATGTTCAGCAGCTGATCCCCGAGGATCGGGTCTGCCAACTCCTGCGTGATTTGTTTGGTGCCACCAGCCTATGCGCGGCCAGCGTGACCAACTGGGTGAACGGCACAGCGCGTACCTTGGGTGGCGTCGTCGAACACATTCTGGCCCGGCTCAATGAAGGCGGCGTTCGGCATCTGGATGAGACCGGACTTCGTGTTGATGGTAAGCTGCACTGGCTGCACTCAATCAGCGATCTCGCCTTCACGCATTATCGCATCAGCGCCAAGCGCGGTGCTGTTCCATCCTTCCTGACCGGCGGGACAATTGTTCATGACCACTGGAAGTCCTATTACGCCCATATGAGTGGGGTGGACGCGCACGCCCTGTGCGGGGCGCATCATTTACGGGAACTCAAGGCCATCGAAGAAATCGAAAAGGAGCCGTGGGCGTGCGCGATGAGCGTGCTGCTCAACAGCGCCAATCAGCTCAAGTGCGCGGCTCAGGGGCGAGGCGAGACCGAACTCCCCACGTCGGTTCACCACGACATCCTCACCAAATACATGGCGATCCTCACCGAGGGCCTCGCCTTCCATGAGCGACAAGACCCACTGGCTAGACGCACTGGTGCGCGAGGCCGAAAAGCCAGGCGGCCAGGCCATAACCTTCTGGTCCGCTTGCGCGACTACCGTGATGACGTCCTAAGGTTCCTTACGGACTTCACAGTTCCCTTCACCAACAATCAGGCCGAACGGGACCTGCGCATGATGAAGTTGCGCATGAAAATCTCGGGAACTTTCCGCACCCTCGAGGGCGCGCAGGTCTTCGCTGACATCAGATCCGTCATCTCGACGGTCAGAAAACACGGGGGCAATATCCTCGAAACACTCACCCTATCACCACAACAGATCATCGCGCGGCTCTAACGTCGCAAGGGCAACACAAAACCCGATATCCGATGGGGTCCTTGGGAGTTACGTTATTTTTTGATTTTGGTCCCACTTATCCAGTGGGTTCCGGGTCTGGCAGGCCGTAGAGCGCCAAGAACTTTGCCCCCTTCGCGATATTATGGGCGATGGCTGCCAGGCCGAACAGGGTCAGGTTTTTAGCCAGCCCCATCAGTCGCGTTCGAGCTAATCCATAGCGGGATTTATAGGTGGCAAAGGGGCGCTCGCCGCCGGAGCGGATCACGGCAATCTCTTTGTTGCGGACCAAATCCGCTTTGGACAAAGGGTGGCCCCAATAACCCTTGCGCTGCACTTGATCATCAATACCAAACTGCGCCAATTTTTCGCGTGTGGCTTGCGAAGAATAGGCGGCATCCGCGTAAAGCGCTGCCTCGTCGCCCAGCAATAGCGTGTCCCGTTCGGTACTGTCATGGGCATTGCCTGGTGTGACCGTTTGGCGGTGGATGAAGCCATCTTCGTCGACGCCAGTGTGGACCGAGTAGCCGTAGGTGGACTTTATATTACCGCGACTGTCCCTCCGTGCCAATAAGCGTGAGACAATTGACTGGCTAAAGTTTACACTTGAGGGCGTAGGAGAACGAACCCATGGTTATGCCTTCACAATCACCACTTTCGCCAGATGCTGGATCTGGAGCCGTTTTGGCCCCGACGTCGCCTCCCCGCGTTGTTAATGCGCCGTTGGCTCCCACAGCGGAACTGACGAGCATCCCGAAGCGACGCAACTTCACAGCCAAATACAAACTGCGCATTCTGGATGAGACGGACCAAGTGGCAGACACTGGCGGGGTTTCCGCCATTCTACGGCGGGAGGGGCTTTATTCCTCTGCACTGACCGATTGGCGCCGTGCGCGGGCGGCCGGCACATTGGGTGCATTGCAGCCAATGCGCCGTGGCCCACAAAAGGCACCTGCCAATCCATTGCAAGCTGAGCTGGCCAAGGCCAACCGTGAGGTGACAGCCTTGCGGCGCCGTCTGGATCAGGCGGAAGCCATCATTGCCATCCAAAAAAAAGTGGCGGGACTTCTGGACGAGATGGAGCAGACGCAAGAGCGCAGCGGCAAATCATGATGGCCGTCGCGATTGCATTGCCCACCGGCAGCGGCTTGACCTCGGCTGTCTGCGCCGCGCTATCATTATCGCGCGCGAGCGTTCTTCGACAGCGTGCGGCGCTGACGGCACCACCACGCACACGCCCACCGCGCGCAGCGTCTTCGCGGGCTCTGCCGGAAAGGGAAAGAGACCAGGTATTGCACCACCTGCGCGAACCCCGCTTTGCGGATCAGACGCCCACAGAGGTCTTTGCCACCTTGCTGGATGAAGGCACCTATCTGTGTTCAATCCGCACGATGTATCGGATATTGGCCGCGCAGGGCGAAGTTGGCGAACGCCGCCGACAGAGCACACATCCCGTCTATCAAAAGCCTGAACTTCTAGCTGAAGCCCCCAATCAGGTCTGGTCTTGGGACGTCACCAAGCTGAGGGGCCCGGTGAAATGGTCCTACTTCTATCTCTATGTCATCCTCGACATCTTCAGCCGCCGCGTTGTTGGCTGGCGCGTCGAGCACGCGGAGAGCGCCAGCCAGTTCAAAGAGCTGTTCATCGACGCGATGGAAAAACACGAGGTTCCACGCGATCAGCTGACATTGCATGCAGATCGCGGTGGGCCCATGAAGGCAAAGACGACAGCCCTGATGCTGGTTGATCTTGGTGTGCTCAAGTCCCACAGTCGGCCCCACACCTCAAACGACAACCCGTTCTCCGAAGCCCACTTCAAAACACTGAAATATCAGCCAGAGTTCCCCAAGAACTTTGAAACCATCGAGCAGGCTCGCGCATTCTGCCGCAGGTTCTTTGCATGGTATAACCAAGACCATCATCACGCCGGGATTGGTCTGATGACGCCCGACCAAATCCATTTTGGGCAGGCCCAAGAAATCTACACCGCGCGACAAGCAACACTAGACGCGGCATTCCTCGCCACGCCCGAACGCTTCGTACACAAACCACCAAAACCACCAAAACCGCCTCAAATCCCGACCGCCGTCTGGATCAACCCACCAAAACCAACCGAAGAAACCCAAGCCTAAAGTCCAAAAGCCACTGTCTCAAAGTCGTTGACACGTTCTGTCCACGTTGGCCTCTAGCTCTCTGATCGGCTGCGGAACCATTACACCCCAACCAGTTGTCGGCACATATGTATAGCCTGCGATCATGTCTGCATCCATGGGCGGCGAATAGAACTGCATCACTCCAGTCCTGCCGTCCAGCATCGCTTGAACGACGGACAGTCCCGAAGCATCTTTGCTGACCCGTTGCCATTCGGGGTTAGGGTGAGCCACAACTAGGCCTTGGTGATCGACCATCATTGAATGGCCAAGTTCGCCGAAGGCAATGGATTGCTGAAGCTCAATTACATAACGTGTACTCCACGGAGCTAGTGCGACTGTCCCGTCCGCTAGCAGCTGCGCGATAAAGAAATGTGGTGCCCCGTCATATTGGCGAAGTCCCGATACCACAATCTCGCCCGGTTTGGCTGCGGTCAGCAGACGCAGTTCGGCAATAATGTCTGGGTCCAGCGTTACGTCGGTGTGCTCATCACCACCAGTTACCTGTAAGATCAGTTGATTGTCCGCATCAAGCAGCATCACCTCACGGATATCGAACATAGGTAGAAGCTTGGGGTAGCTGGATGTGCTTTCCCGGCTGTGGGAAACCACGAAATCAAAGACCGCAATCGCATCCTGAGAATACCGTGAAAGCGCCAAAGAGAGGTTCTTGGCGATGATCAAGTGGCTCTCGTCTACCTGACTGATTTCGTTTGCTAAAGAGGTCCGACTTACCCAACTATAAAAAATGGCGGTTGGCACCGCCGCTACAAAAAGCATCATTCAAAAGATCATAGCACGAAGGTTCAAAAAACACATTTTTCAATCTTCTGAGCTTCTTCCTTAGAATTTTCGTAACTCCCAAGGACCCCATCGGATATCAGGTTTTGTGTTGCCCTTGCGACGTTAGAGCCGCGCGATGATCTGTTGTGGTGATAGGGTGAGTGTTTCGAGGATATTGCCCCCGTGTTTTCTGACCGTCGAGATGACGGATCTGATGTCAGCGAAGACCTGCGCGCCCTCGAGGGTGCGGAAAGTTCCCGAGATTTTCATGCGCAACTTCATCATGCGCAGGTCCCGTTCGGCCTGATTGTTGGTGAAGGGAACTGTGAAGTCCGTAAGGAACCTTAGGACGTCATCACGGTAGTCGCGCAAGCGGACCAGAAGGTTATGGCCTGGCCGCCTGGCTTTTCGGCCTCGCGCACCAGTGCGTCTAGCCAGTGGGTCTTGTCGCTCATGGAAGGCGAGGCCCTCGGTGAGGATCGCCATGTATTTGGTGAGGATGTCGTGGTGAACCGACGTGGGGAGTTCGGTCTCGCCTCGCCCCTGAGCCGCGCACTTGAGCTGATTGGCGCTGTTGAGCAGCACGCTCATCGCGCACGCCCACGGCTCCTTTTCGATTTCTTCGATGGCCTTGAGTTCCCGTAAATGATGCGCCCCGCACAGGGCGTGCGCGTCCACCCCACTCATATGGGCGTAATAGGACTTCCAGTGGTCATGAACAATTGTCCCGCCGGTCAGGAAGGATGGAACAGCACCGCGCTTGGCGCTGATGCGATAATGCGTGAAGGCGAGATCGCTGATTGAGTGCAGCCAGTGCAGCTTACCATCAACACGAAGTCCGGTCTCATCCAGATGCCGAACGCCGCCTTCATTGAGCCGGGCCAGAATGTGTTCGACGACGCCACCCAAGGTACGCGCTGTGCCGTTCACCCAGTTGGTCACGCTGGCCGCGCATAGGCTGGTGGCACCAAACAAATCACGCAGGAGTTGGCAGACCCGATCCTCGGGGATCAGCTGCTGAACATTGCAGTAGACCGCCGCCGCCCGAATGCGCTTACCGTATTGCACGTGTGCATTCACGCCATCGGGAAAGGTGGCTGTCGTCGTGGCTCGGCAATGGCCACAACAATAAATCGCTGCCTGATGCTCTGTGACCTCCAGACGCGGCACCGGTATGTCATAAACCTGACGCCTCTCCACCGCCTTGATCATCCCAGCCGTCAAGCCATGCTGACAGGTGCCACAGGCCTCAGCCTCATGTCGCTCCACAAAGTCAGGCGTTGCTGTCTGACGTAGGGTGTCGCCTCGGTGGCTAACTTAACCACCACTTTTCTTACCGGACTTACCACGCAGGCTACGCGGTACCGGCTTCTTCAACCCATCACTCGAAGGCGGCTTGCTGCTATTACTGCTGTTCTTGGTCAACTGACGCCGCAGATCCGCATTCTCTTGCGCCATGCTCGCCAACGCGGCTTCCAACTCGGCGATCCTGCGCAGAGCCGTGGCGAGGAGTTGTTCAAGAGCAGTAACTTGGTCCATTCCACCAATGATTCAGAGAAATCGTCACAGCGCCACGAAATTCAGACCACAACAGAAAATTCATGCGCCTAATAACCAAGGAGACTCACATCAAAACTGACAAAAACCCGTTATCGGCTGGGGTGCTTGGGAGTTACTAAAGTTTTAGATTTTTTCCTCACAATATTGGAGGCAAAGTCAGAATACGTCATTTTGCGTTCCAGTCGCTCAAGTCAGTATTAACTGCCCCACCGAGAGTTGGGCTCTTCACTGACGACACATAAAAGCACCTTTAGCGGTGCTACCCGAATGTTATACGGCCATAAATTGGCTGCATTGCGGACCCCTACGAAAGATAGCTTCGACGCCCGCTAAGCATCACTTTGGATAGTCCATTATTATCAAAAGATACTGCAAGGCGCCGAATTGAACCCGATCACGATTGACGCCAATCCATCACATTGTGTGTGTTAACAGACACCTTTCCGCTGCGAGTAACGCACCATCAACCGCCTTTGGCTTGCTGCTTTAACCACTGCGGCGGGATTACCGGTGTTGGTCCAGTTCGAAGGTCGAACTGAATATGCCTACCGTCAATTTAGGTATTGAAGGATCACCTTCAATGCCGCGTCCGTCGCACCGGCTCCGTCGTTCAGCACTGTGGTCGCGGCTACGGCCATGTCCTTGTGCGCGGCGTCGTGTAGGTTCACTGCATCGCCGAGTGTCATTGCATCGTTCACCGTTTTCGCGCCGCCCACTTGATCCAGATCGTCGTAGATACTGGCAAAATTAGCCACGTTTGAACCATGCAGAATTGCAGATCCCAATTGCGCCGCCTCGTATGGATTGTGCCCCCCGACTGGCGCCAACGATCCGCCGACAAACGAAACCGACGCCAGCCGGTACCAAAGCCCAAGTTCGCCCATCGTGTCGGCGATATAGACCCGCGTATCCGGCGCAATCTTATCGCCAGAACTGCGCCGCGCTGTCATGAAACCCGCAGACAAACAAAGGTCCGCAATCGCACCAGCCCGATCGGGATGTCTAGGCACAAGGATCAATAGGCCTGCATGCGATTGATGTGCGGCGAGCACAATGTTTTCCTCGCCCGAATGGGTCGATGCCGCGCACCACACAGGTCTGTCGCCAATCGTCGCACGCAGACGGGTCAGTTCTTTTTCGTCACAGTCCAGCGGTGCGCGATCTTTCTTGAGGGACCCCGTCAACACGACCTTCGAACCTGACACACCAATTGCGGACAGCGCGTCAAACGTGGCCGCTTCCTGAACATTAATCATATCGAAGTTCGACAAGACAGCGCGCGCCGAACCCGAAAACCGCGCCCAGCGACGGGCGGTTCGACGCGACACGCGGGCATTCAGGTACAGCCTCGGAATGGCGCGCGCGCCGGCCTCTCGCAGCATCCTTGGCCACAATTCGCTCTCAATCCAGATCGCGACGTCGGGCTGCCAGTGTTGCAAAAACGCACGGCTGGCCTTGACTGTATCATAGGGCACCATTTGATGAACGACCCTTGGCGGTAGCGTATCGGCAAGCAGCGCGGCAGACGTGCGGGTGGTCGATGTGATCAGCACTGTGACGTCTTTGCGCGCCTCAAGAAGGACTGAGACCAGCGGCAGGATCGATTGCGTTTCACCAACACTCGCCGCGTGAAACCACACCAGCGGCCCGTCTGGTCTGGGCCGATCTGCGCGCCCCCAACGCTCAGCCATGCGCGCGGGGTCTTCTTTGCCAACTTTCAACGCTTTGCGCTGGATGCGCGAAAACACCGGTGCTGTCACATGGCTTAGTGCCAAATACATGGAATGAAGTAAGGAAATCAGGTTACCTCGCCAGCGTTTACTCGGTGATACGTAAGCAGACGGTTAATTTCAGTCAACCGCACCATGCTGGCAGTCGCGTGCTGGCGGCGTCACAATCGCCAGCTTTACTTGGTTTTCGCTTTTGGTGACCCCGTGGCTTTGGTGCGATCTTTCCAACGCCGATGCGTCCAAAGCCATTGTTCTGGATGCGCACGCACCTGCGCCTCAAGACTGTCATTCAGCGCTTGGGTCATTGTCACAGCGTCGCTTGCAGGAACCTGCGCTTCAACCTCAATGACATAGCTCAGGCCGTCAGGTTGACGGATCCCATAGACCGGAAACAACAAAGCCTCGTATTTTAGCGCCATCTGCCCTGCCGAAATCGCCGTGAAGGCCGGTTGATCAAAGAATGTCAGTCGCTCACCGCGGTTCATATGTTGATCAATCAACAAAGCCATCAACCCGCCGCCCTGTAGATGCCGGATCATCCCCGCAAACCCCTGACGACCCCGCGAAAACAGCTTGCCGCCAACGGCCGAAATGGCGGCGATGTAGCGCGCATGTATCAGTTTATTATTGAGCGGGCGAAACAAACCGGCAACATCGCCGCCGTGTTGGATCGCCGCAGACCGGAACACATCGTAGTTTCCGAAATGCCCCGACACACAAATCACGGCCTTTCCGTCAGCCATCGCGGCCTTCAAAGCCTCTGCTCCCGCGCCGGTAAACGGCGTATTCGCAACGATGCTTTGCATGTCTTTTGGTGAAAAGAGCTCCATGAACAAGCGGCCCAAATTATCGGGCACAGTGCGCAAAAGTTCACGTCGTTTGGCCGCGGGCAGGTCCGGCATCGCATGGTCGAGGTTACCCCCAATCCTGCGCCGCCACCCTAATATAGGTGCCAAAATCCACGTCGCGAACCACCCCGCCAACGGCACCCGCCACCGATGTGGCAAAACCCCCAACGCCGCCAATAAGGCCGTTACAAAAACGTATTGAATGCGGTCTTTCAGGGGTCCTACCTCGATCACTCGCCTTCACA
Organism: Octadecabacter arcticus 238; assembly: GCF_000155735.2. Taxonomy (GTDB): domain Bacteria; phylum Pseudomonadota; class Alphaproteobacteria; order Rhodobacterales; family Rhodobacteraceae; genus Octadecabacter; species Octadecabacter arcticus. The sequence goes on along the minus strand of NC_020908.1, from coordinate 914,378 downwards.
ATGCGAAGACTTATTCTACCTAACGATCGATGTGTACGCGCAGCCACGCGCGGCGAAAAGGCATTATTGTCTTCGCCAGCCCTGTTCATTATGTCGTTACAGAGAATTAGCGGATCACGGGGCACCATGTTGGGCAGATTGAGCAGTCGGTTAAAAGATCGCTTTGACGCGACCAAAGCATCCTTTTGCACGGACCTGTCCACACCCGAGAACCGACGCCGCGCGGTGATTTATGAACGCTGGTTTGATCACGGGATCTTGCGACGGTACTGGACCAATATGTTTGAAATTGCGCCAGGTGTCTGGCGCTCAAACCATCCGACTGCCGCAAGGCTTACGGCACTTGCTCAACAGGGCACTCACACCATCATAACCTTGCGTGGCAACCGCACCACACCTTGGGCGTTGTTGGAACACGAAGCCTGCACGCGGCTCGGACTTCGCCTCGAAACGTTGGCGTTAAGATCGCAACACGCGCCAAATCGCCACGACTTACAGACCCTGATTGATCTGTTTCGCAGAGTTGAAAAACCAGTTTTGTTCCACTGTAAATCCGGGGCCGACCGCACCGGCCTTGCCAGCGTTATTTACCTTTTGGTGATCGAAAAACAGCCACTCGCCCAAGCCCGCAAAATGTTGTCGTGGCGCTATGTCCATCTGAGTTGGACCAAAGCCGGAGTTTTGGACTTGCTGCTGGATGATTTCGCGGCGTCGTCCTATTCAGATTTCGAAGACTGGCTGGAACACGATTATGACGCCGCCAAATTACAGGCAAAGTTCGAAGCATATGGTCGATAGCATGCCGCCCTTTCCTTTTACTGACCATTTCCCCCAAGAGCCCACTTGGCGGCTTCGGGGCATAAGGCGGGTGCTTGGAATTGCCGCCCTCGTGTTTAGCAAACAGACCACCTGTGATTGCAACCCGAGAGCGCGCATTAGCTTTGTGTTTCCGGAATGGTATATTTCTGCAGTTGGGAAAACATAGGTTTTGGAACTTCTCAGACATTTAAAGGCACTCCGGCATCGCAGTTGCGACACGATAATTCTGAAGTTGCATTGCAGTAAGGTGCGTACGGGGGGCCGGGACGCGCCAAAGTCCGCCCGCTCGGCATGGTTCAGGGGGACCTATGATCAATTTGAGTTTGATCTGGTTAAGCATGACGTGATTGAGGGTCTCACCCCCCAAGTATTTACGCCAGCAAAGCAGCAACACAGGACCTATCGGTGTGCTCGATGATGTGGCCAAGCTACCCGATCAATCTGGCGGACAATACCGCGCGGCCGGACAATTCAACGGCGCAGTTTATGGCACAGGCTATCCCGTTTGAGCGTATCAATGCCGTCAACGGGTGGGCGCTAACCCCTAGCCAAATCGCACAAAACTATGATGTCGCAGCCAATAAGACCCATGCCAAAGCACCCTTGGTCGCGTCCGAGATTGGCTGCTACCTTAGCCACATCGCCGCTTGGACACGCATTGCCAACGGCGACGCTGCGGGCGGATTCGTCTTTGAGGATGACTTTCTGGCGGATGATACGTCGGGGGCTACGCTTGCCGACCTGAACGTCGCGCAAAGCGATTGGGATATGGTCAAGCTGTTCTCCTTTGATCAATCGCCTAAGGCGGTCTTTGAGACGACACACGGAACCAAACGTCTCGTCGTTCCGTACCGCGTGCCCACGTGCTTGATCGGCTATGGGATGACCAAGCAGGCGGCGCAAAAGCTGCTATACTCCTGCGCCTGAATTGACCTGACGATTTTGGGCCTGCGATTCACTTCGTCGCATGGCCAAAGGCGGTTCAGTCTGTATTTTGAGTTTATGAGCAAGCAATACAAAACAGTCTCCTTATCCGACGAGCAGCGCATAGCACTTGAAGCGCTTTGCCGCCGCCGCAAAGTTGACGCCCTTGTTTGGAAACGGGCGCGCGCGTTTCTTCTTTTGGACGCAGGAGAAGACGCCGGAACGGTTTGCCGGATTTTGGATATTGGCCCGACAGTTTTGACGGAGTGGCGATTTGCCTTTGCCGGTGCGGGACTATCGTTTTTCGGTCTGAAGGACTACAGCCAGCGTCAGGGTCATTTGTCCGTCGTGCAAGAGCAGGCGGTGAGAGCCCATTTCACCGCGCAGCCTGCCCGCAATGCCGATGAGGTCTGTGCCTATGTTCTAGCCGAGTGCGACCAAAACTACAGCACGTCGGGAGCCGCCAAGCTGATGCGCCGCCTGGGGTTCGCGTATAAGAAACCACAATTGCTGCCTGCACAGGCCGATGAAGCCAAGCAGGCTGCGTTTATTGCCAAATATGAGGCCCTGATGAACGGGTTGGCCGCAGATGAGATGGTTGTCTTTTCGGACGCTGTCCACCCCTAACACCAGAGCCGCCCCGCCCATGGTTGGTTCCCCAAGGGACAAAAGACGGCCCTGAAGGCGACATCAGGGCGCAAGCGGCTCAACATTCAGGGCGCGCTTGACCTTGAGACTTTCCAGTTCACCTTTGTGGAAGGCGAGAAGATCAATGCCCAGACAACCCGACAGATGCTGGAAAAGTTGGAACGCAACAACCAAACCAAGACGGCCATCCACGTCTTTGTCGACAATGCCCGCTATCATCATGCCAAGATACTACAGCCATGGCTGGACAGCCCAGAACGTCGGGTGAAGTTGCATTTCTTGCCAGCATATGCCCCGCACCTCAACCCGATCGAGCGTCTTTGGGGTGTTATGCACAAATGGGTCACCCACAATCGGCACTATGCAACGTTCAACCAATTCACAGAGGCCATTTTCAACTTCTTCCGCAAGACCCTGCCAGAAAAATGGCCAGAGTTCCGCGACACCGTCACCGACAACTTCCGCGTCATATCGCTCAAGGAATACAAAGTGATTTGAGGGGAAAACCTCAGGTCAATTCAGGCGCGGGAGTATAACAACTATCGCTATTTTTCGCTGTCAAGTTTCCTGCTGGAATGGCGCGTCAAACGGCTGATCAAGACATGGCAGCCGGATGCGGTGATGGCATGGATGCCGCGTGCCTCCCGCCTAATCCCGAATATGGACGGCCCCGTGAAATTAACGCGGCTCGGCGATTATCCCGTACATTTGCGCCACTTTAAGAACCTTGATGTTCTGGTCGGCAATCAGCCTGGCATCGCCACACACAGCCAAGACCTCGGCTGGGACAAGCCAATTTGCACCATTTCCAACTTTGCGCGCCAAGTGACGCCTGTGCCCGTGTCGCGCGGTGCGTTGGACACGCCCGAAGATGCATTTGTGATCTCAAGCGCGGGGCGGTTTGTGAACCGCAAGGGGATGGATTTTCTGATCCGTGCGGCGGCACGGGTGCCAAACGCCTATCTTTGGCTGATTGGTGAGGGCAAAGAGCGCGATGCGCTGGAAGCCCTTGCGCAAAGTGAAGGCATCGCAGAACGCACCCGATTTATCGGCTGGGTCGATGAACCAATCCACTATATCGCGGCCTCCGACGTCTTTGGCATAACATCGCGCCACGAACCTTTGGGCAATGTGGTGCTCGAAGCTTGGCAGGCCAAAGTGCCGGTCGTCGCCACCCGTTCAGAGGGGCCGTCATGGTACATAGTCGATGGCCGTAACGGCGTGCTGACCGATATTGATGACCTAGACCCGTTCGTGGCAGGCCTGCAGAAAATCAAAGACGATCCTGCTTTTGGCGCAAAAATGGTCGAAGGTGGCTCTGCGCCCCGGAACGTGTCAACGACTTTGAGACAGTGGCTTTTGGACTTTAGGCTTGGGTTTCTTCGGTTGGTTTTGGTGGGTTGATCCAGACGGCGGTCGGGATTTGAGGCGGTTTTGGTGGTTTGTGTACGAAGCGTTCGGGCGTGGCGAGGAATGCCGCGTCTAGTGTTGCTTGTCGCGCGGTGTAGATTTCTTGGGCCTGCCCAAAATGGATTTGGTCGGGCGTCATCAGACCAATCCCGGCGTGATGATGGTCTTGGTTATACCATGCAAAGAGCCTGCGGCAGAATGCGCGAGCCTGCTCGATGGTTTCAAAGTTCTTGGGGAACTCTGGCTGATATTTCAGTGTTTTGAAGTGGGCTTCGGAGAACGGGTTGTCGTTTGAGGTGTGGGGCCGACTGTGGGACTTGAGCACACCAAGATCAACCAGCATCAGGGCTGTCGTCTTTGCCTTCATGGGCCCACCGCGATCTGCATGCAATGTCAGCTGATCGCGTGGAACCTCGTGTTTTTCCATCGCGTCGATGAACAGCTCTTTGAACTGGCTGGCGCTCTCCGCGTGCTCGACGCGCCAGCCAACAACGCGGCGGCTGAAGATGTCGAGGATGACATAGAGATAGAAGTAGGACCATTTCACCGGGCCCCTCAGCTTGGTGATGTCCCAAGACCAGACCTGATTGGGGGCTTCAGCTAGAAGTTCAGGCTTTTGATAGACGGGATGTGTGCGCTGTCGGCGGCGTTCGCCAACTTCGCCCTGCGCGGCCAATATCCGATACATCGTGCGGATTGAACACAGATAGGTGCCTTCATCCAGCAAGGTGGCAAAGACCTCTGTGGGCGTCTGATCCGCAAAGCGGGGTTCGCGCAGGTGGTGCAATACCTGGTCTCTTTCCCTTTCCGGCAGAGCCCGCGAAGACGCTGCGCGCGGTGGGCGTGTGCGTGGTGGTGCCGTCAGCGCCGCACGCTGTCGAAGAACGCTCGCGCGCGATAATGATAGCGCGGCGCAGACAGCCGAGGTCAAGCCGCTGCCGGTGGGCAATGCAATCGCGACGGCCATCATGATTTGCCGCTGCGCTCTTGCGTCTGCTCCATCTCGTCCAGAAGTCCCGCCACTTTTTTTTGGATGGCAATGATGGCTTCCGCCTGATCCAGACGGCGCCGCAAGGCTGTCACCTCACGGTTGGCCTTGGCCAGCTCAGCTTGCAATGGATTGGCAGGTGCCTTTTGTGGGCCACGGCGCATTGGCTGCAATGCACCCAATGTGCCGGCCGCCCGCGCACGGCGCCAATCGGTCAGTGCAGAGGAATAAAGCCCCTCCCGCCGTAGAATGGCGGAAACCCCGCCAGTGTCTGCCACTTGGTCCGTCTCATCCAGAATGCGCAGTTTGTATTTGGCTGTGAAGTTGCGTCGCTTCGGGATGCTCGTCAGTTCCGCTGTGGGAGCCAACGGCGCATTAACAACGCGGGGAGGCGACGTCGGGGCCAAAACGGCTCCAGATCCAGCATCTGGCGAAAGTGGTGATTGTGAAGGCATAACCATGGGTTCGTTCTCCTACGCCCTCAAGTGTAAACTTTAGCCAGTCAATTGCCTCACGCTTATTGGCACGGAGGGGCGGGCAGTGCTATGGTCCCGGAATCATTGCGCATTATCAACCGCCCTGAAGAGATCGAAGCACGACTGGTACCAGGCCATTGGGAGGGCGACCTCATCAAGGGCGCATTCAATCGCTCGTCAGTGGGGACCTTGGTCGAGCGCAAGACACGCTTTGTCATTCTTTGCAAAATGGACGGCAATGGGGCCGAGGCCGCGCTCGACAGCTTCACCCGCCAGATGAGACGACTACCCGCTGCTTTGCGCAAGAGCATGACCTATGACCGTGGCTCCGAAATGGCCTGCCATCCGGAATTGGCGCGGCGATTGAAAATAGATATCTGGTTCTGCGATCCGCACGCCCCCTGGCAGCGCGGCAGCAACGAGAACACCAACGGACTGCTGCGTCAGTTCATGCCCAAAGGAACTGACCTGAACGGTGCAAGCCAAACATGGCTGAACGACGTTGCAAACCTGATGAACAACCGTCCGAGAAAAACCCTCGGATGGAGAACACCCGCTGAAGCCATGGCCGACGAAATCGCGGCCTTCAAATCAACCGTTGCACTTGATGTTTGAATCCAAGCTCTGTTTTCCAAGCGTGGCATTGTGGATCAATATCTGGACCTGTTTGAAAACGGACCGAAAAATTGAAAATTCGCGTGATCAATGTCGCCACGGCCACGACGCGAATGGCGTTTCAAGATGCGCAACTCTCGCGGTTTGGGCTGATCTATGAACGGGTAGACGCGATCACGCCGGACACGCTGTCACCGCCGAGCGACGATCTAAGCTGGGCGATGTGGGAACGGCCCATGCGCCAAATCGAAAAGGCGTTGTATGCGTCACACCGATCCGTTTGGGCACTGATTGCCGCAGAAGATGACCCTTGTTTAGTTTTTGAAGACGACGCTTTGCTGTCGGCGCAAACGCCACAATTTCTGACCACCATTAAGACTGGAACTGGCATCGACCATATCAATCTTGAGGTCCGCAATCGCGCCAAATACGTCGGCAAATCACCACACCCCTCCCTGCCCCCATTCAGGTGTCATCTGCGCCGCTTAGCCAGCCCAAACCGGATATGTCTGCGTTTTCCGAAAAACAACAAGCCCGCTTTCGACAGCGTCGTATTCTCAGCCAAGTCCGCATGGCGGTGCGATCCCTGCGCTACGTCGGCGTCGCCCAACGCCGCATGATTTTAATTGCACTGGATTTTCGCCCATGACCGACCCGATTGTCATTGCCCCGAACCTTAAGAAACGCCTGTCAGGTGTCACGGCCACGATTGCGCGGTTGGTGCCGCTGCAAGCCTGCAAAATTGCAATCAAGGCCACAGGACCAGGATTGCCCGCAAACACGCCGCACATCTCCTTGACCCGCGTGGCCTTGCTGGCCCGCGAACCGCTGCGCGTCTGGCACGCGCGGCGCAATGTTAAGATGTTGTTGGGGCTTGGGTTTAAGGTCGTGCTGCGCAAGAACTGGAAACTGCTGTTCACCTCAGCCTCACAGCGCGAACATTCCGGTTATACCAAATGGCTGATTTCACACATGGATGCCGTTGTCGCAACGTCTGCCAAAGGGGCCGCCTATTTAGCCAAGCCCGCCACCGTGGTGCATCATGGCATTGATCCCGCACAGTTCTACCCCGCTGATAAAAGCGACCTGCGTGCGCACCTTGGCTTGCCTGACGGACGGCTCATCGGCTGCTTTGGCCGTATCCGCGCCCAAAAAGGCACTGACGTATTTGTGGATGCAGTTTTGGCAAATCTGGCCAGTCACCCTGATATCACAGGCATAATCCTTGGCCGCGCCACGAAAGACCACACCGCGTTTGAGCAAGGTTTGAAAGATAAAATCTCCGCAGCGGGTCTGACTGATCGCATCCGTTTTTGCGGCGAGGTGACCGTGGACGCGATCCCTGAATGGTATTAAGCGCTGGATCTGTTTATTGCGCCGCAACGCTGGAAAGGCTTTGGCCTGACCCCCTTGGAGGCCATGGCCTGCGGCGTGCCAGTGATTGCCACGCGCGTCGGTGCGTTCGAAGAATTGATCGTTAATGGCGAAACTGGCCGTTTGATCCCGCGTGATGATATCGCAGCGATGAGCAACGCTTTAGACAGCGCATTGTCCGATCCGGCAATCCTCCCCCGCTGGTCGACCGCGGCGCGCGCCCATGTGGTTGCAAACTTTACGTTGGAGAAAGAAGCGGACACGCTGATTGGAATTTATGAAACGCTGCTCGGTAATGTCGCCAAAGCCTGAACCTAGGTCAGCGTCCCGACCAGCAGGTTTGTGGGTATCTCAACCGGTGGGGGTGAGCGCGCGTCCGGAAACCGGCAACGCCGCATCGGCTTGCTTTTGCAAAATGATCTCCAAATTCTCGGCCGTGACAGCCTTTGAATACAACCAGCCTTGGGCATAGTCGCACCCGAACGATTCAAGTATAGATAGCTGCTTTTCGGTCTCCCCCCCCTCCGCGATCACCTTCAGTCCAAGTTTATGCGCCATGACAATAATCCCCTCACACAGGGCCTGATCGTCAGTATCGGCCCCCATGTTTCGCACAAAAGACTGATCGATCTTGAGGTAGTCGATGTCGAATGTCTTCAAGTAGGCCAGCGATGAATACCCTGTGCCGAAATCATCCAACGCCACCTGAATGCCCGCTTTTCGCAATAACAGAAGATTTTCTTTAACGCTCATCTCAGCTTTGACCAAAACACCTTCGGTGATTTCAACGATAAGACTTCGTCCGGACAAATCCTCTCGACGCAAATGCCTGATCCACAACGGTTCGTGACTTTTCCCGTTCTGACGAAACTGTACGGGCGACACATTCACACTCACCTGAAATTTCGGGTCAAACAGCTCCCTCCAGCGCGCGACCTCGCGCGTCGCCTCTTGGAATATCCAGTCGCCCAATTCATGAATAAGCCCTGATTCTTCAGCCAGTGGTATGAATCGTTTGGGCTCGACCACACCAAATTCAGGGTGCTGCCAGCGCATCAGCGCCTCGGCCTTGAAAATCTTGCCCGTCGCAATTTCAACGATGGGCTGATACTGAACTTTGATCTGTTTTTTCAGCAGTGCGCCGCGCAAATCACTGAGCATACGCCTGCGCGTTTCGTTGGATTTGCGCAAAGCCTTTGTGTAGTGGCAAACGCGGTTGCCTCCTGATTTTTTGGCAAGATACATCGCCTCATCGGCGTTCACCCTGAGCGTATCAGAATCAACCGCATCGTTCGGAGACAGGGTAATACCCATACTGGCTGACACAAAGGACGTATTATCTCCCAGTCGAAACGGCATTGCCAGCGCCTCAATAATTTTCTGGGCTACATGTCCAGATTTTTCGATCTGCTCTAGGTCGGACAGGATAATGGCAAATTCGTCGCCGCCCAAGCGGGAAACGGTATCAGATTCACGCACACATTTGGTGATTCGACGCCCGATTTCAACCAGTAATAAGTCCCCTTGCGCATGTCCCAGCGCGTCGTTCACTTCTTTAAAACGATCAATATCCAACATCAAAAGCGCAAACGGTAAACCGGTGCGGCGCGACTTCTTAATTGTCTCTTCCAGCCTATCTCTGGCCATTCGCCGGTTCGGCAGTCCGGTCAGGATGTCGTAATGGGCTTGCTTCCAGATGAGATCATTGGCCCTCTTTTGTTCGGTGACATCCTGACCCACACCGATGACACCAACAGCTTCACCAGAGGCATTGCGCCGTGTCGTTGAATTGAGCAAAACATCGATCTGCTCTCCTGACTTACTGAACAACGGAAATTCAAAATTTGCAGTTTCCTTACCATTAAGCGCGTCAGAGAGGACCTTACCTACTGAATCTCTATATTTTCTTGAGATGAAGTTCGAAACAAGGTTTCGCCCCATTACCTCGCGCTTATCATACCTGGTAATACTTTCTGCATTTTGGTTCCACACATTTACCTTTCCATCAGCATCTATACTCCCGCGCCTGAATTGACCTGAGGTTTTCCCCTCAAATCACTTTGTATTCCTTGAGCGATATGACGCGGAAGTTGTCGGTGACGGTGTCGCGGAACTCTGGCCATTTTTCTGGCAGGGTCTTGCGGAAGAAGTCGAAAATGGCCTCTGTGAATTGGTTGAACGTTGCATAGTGCCGATTGTGGGTGACCCATTTGTGCATAACACCCCAAAGACGCTCGATCGGGTTGAGGTGCGGGGCATATGCTGGCAAGAAATGCAACTTCACCCGACGTTCTGGGCTGTCCAGCCATGGCTGTAGTATCTTGGCATGATGATAGCGGGCATTGTCGACAAAGACGTGGATGGCCGTCTTGGTTTGGTTGTTGCGTTCCAACTTTTCCAGCATCTGTCGGGTTGTCTGGGCATTGATCTTCTCGCCTTCCACAAAGGTGACCTGGAAAGTCTCAAGGTCAAGCGCGCCCTGAATGTTGAGCCGCTTGCGCCCTGATGTCGCCTTCAGGGCCGTCTTTTGCCCCTTGGGAAACCAACCATGGGCGGGGCGGCTCTGGTGTTCGGGGTGGACAGCGTCCGAAAAGACAACCATCTCATCTGCGGCCAACCCGTTCATCAGGGCCTCATATTTGGCAATAAACGCAGCCTGCTTGGCTTCATCGGCCTGTGCAGGCAGCAATTGTGGTTTCTTATACGCGAACCCCAGGCGGCGCATCAGCTTGGCGGCTCCCGACGTGCTGTAGTTTTGGTCGCACTCGGCTAGAACATAGGCACAGACCTCATCGGCATTGCGGGCAGGCTGCGCGGTGAAATGGGCTCTCACCGCCTGCTCTTGCACGACGGACAAATGACCCTGACGCTGGCTGTAGTCCTTCAGACCGAAAAACGATAGTCCCGCACCGGCAAAGGCAAATCGCCACTCCGTCAAAACTGTCGGGCCAATATCCAAAATCCGGCAAACCGTTCCGGCGTCTTCTCCTGCGTCCAAAAGAAGAAACGCGCGCGCCCGTTTCCAAACAAGGGCGTCAACTTTGCGGCGGCGGCAAAGCGCTTCAAGTGCTATGCGCTGCTCGTCGGATAAGGAGACTGTTTTGTATTGCTTGCTCATAAACTCAAAATACAGACTGAACCGCCTTTGGCCATGCGACGAAGTGAATCGCAGGCCCAAAATCGTCAGGTCAATTCAGGCGCAGGAGTATAGTAAAAAACCATCAGGCACCTCCTTCCCTTGGGGACTCTTCAACCGGCGCGGCGTCGCCATCGGTCGTGTTCGCCCAACCGCCACCAATGCCAAAGTCAAACCCGCCGTTGTTAAAGTCATAGCCGCCGTTCAGCTCGATATAGCTGTTGTCCATCATGTAAGCCGCACCGAGGGAACCGCGCCAGCTTTGGCTGCCAAACATATAATCAAGGTAACTCCCAAGGACCCCATCGGATATCGGGTTTTGTGTTGCCCTTGCGACGTTAGAGCCGAGCGATGATCTGTTGTGGTGATAGGGTGAGTGTTTCGAGGATATTGCCCCCGTGTTTTCTGACCGTCGAGATGACGGATCTGATGTCAGCGAAGACCTGCGCGCCCTCGAGGGTGCGGAAAGTTCCCGAGATTTTCATGCGCAACTTCATCATGCGCAGGTCCCGTTCGGCCTGATTGTTGGTGAAGGGAACTGTGAAGTCCGTAAGGAACCTTAGGACGTCATCACGGTAGTCGCGCAAGCGGACCAGAAGGTTATGGCCTGGCCGCCTGGCTTTTCGGCCTCGCGCACCAGTGCGTCTAGCCAGTGGGTCTTGTCGCTCATGGAAGGCGAGGCCCTCGGTGAGGATCGCCATGTATTTGGTGAGGATGTCGTGGTGAACCGACGTGGGGAGTTCGGTCTCGCCTCGCCCCTGAGCCGCGCACTTGAGCTGATTGGCGCTGTTGAGCAGCACGCTCATCGCGCACGCCCACGGCTCCTTTTCGATTTCTTCGATGGCCTTGAGTTCCCGTAAATGATGCGCCCCGCACAGGGCGTGCGCGTCCACCCCACTCATATGGGCGTAATAGGACTTCCAGTGGTCATGAACAATTGTCCCGCCGGTCAGGAAGGATGGAACAGCACCGCGCTTGGCGCTGATGCGATAATGCGTGAAGGCGAGATCGCTGATTGAGTGCAGCCAGTGCAGCTTACCATCAACACGAAGTCCGGTCTCATCCAGATGCCGAACGCCGCCTTCATTGAGCCGGGCCAGAATGTGTTCGACGACGCCACCCAAGGTACGCGCTGTGCCGTTCACCCAGTTGGTCACGCTGGCCGCGCATAGGCTGGTGGCACCAAACAAATCACGCAGGAGTTGGCAGACCCGATCCTCGGGGATCAGCTGCTGAACATTGCAGTAGACCGCCGCCGCCCGAATGCGCTTACCGTATTGCACGTGTGCATTCACGCCATCGGGAAAGGTGGCTGTCGTCGTGGCTCGGCAATGGCCACAACAATAAATCGCTGCCTGATGCTCTGTGACCTCCAGACGCGGCACCGGTATGTCATAAACCTGACGCCTCTCCACCGCCTTGATCATCCCAGCCGTCAAGCCATGCTGACAGGTGCCACAGGCCTCAGCCTCATGTCGCTCCACAAAGTCAGGCGTTGCTGTCTGACGTAGGGTGTCGCCTCGGTGGCCAACTTGGCCACCACTTTTCTTACCGGACTTACCACGCAGGCTACGCGGTACCGGCTTCTTCAACCCATCACTCGAAGGCGGCTTGCTGCTATTACTGCTGTTCTTGGCCAACTGACGCCGCAGATCCGCATTCTCTTGCGCCATGCTCGCCAACGCGGCTTCCAACTCGGCGATCCTGCGCAGAGCCGTGGCGAGGAGTTGTTCAAGAGCAGTAACTTGGTCCATTCCACCAATGATTCAGAGAAATCGTCACAGCGCCACGAAATTCAGACCACAACAGAAAATTCATGCGCCTAATAACCAAGGAGACCTTGGATTCAAACATCAAAACTGACAAAAACCCGTTATCGGCTGGGGTGCTTGGGAGTTACTAATCAAGACCAACCGACGCGGCGCCCTTGTACTGCTCGTCATCTGAAAAAGCGCGGACGCCAACGCCAGTGTTCACGCTGCCATTTCCGAATGTGAAGTTAAGACCAAAGCCCAGTGCTGGATCGGCAAGGACAGGGGTGGAAAGTTTGAGCGCCAGTACTGACGCTGCGATGAATGATTTTGACATGATATACTCGATTGATTTCATTTTCTGAATTTTAATTCAGTGGGGTGGTTGGATGTGTTTCGCAATAGTGTTCCAGCCGAACTATTCGCACCCTGATGCTTTCCGCTTCGCACGGTTGCGAGTGCGCATAGCGGTCACACGTTGTAACACAGAAAAACAGTAAAGTGGGCTCAAACCCGACCTTCGCCAAATTCACCCAACCCTTTTACGAAACAAAATCGACGTCGGCCTGACATATCCCGCGTGCGTGGTCCGTCCGATCTCGCGAAACCCAAGCGCCTTGAACACGGCATGGACCTCAACCAACTCCACCCGGCTTTGCAGTTCAAGCCACCCAAACCCCTGCGCCTGTGACCGCTCTTCGGCGAGTGCCATCAATGCTCGACCGAAACCCGTACGGCGGTTCCGCACGGCGAGTTTGCCAACGCAAAGCACCTTGTCTTTCGGCGTCAGGATCACCGTACCCGCGATGAGCCCAAATTCAGTCGTTTGAGCTTTTGTGGTTGCCACCCAAACCTCGGCCTCTGATGCAGTCTGCGACAACCGCTCCACCGTCAGATCACCCAGCGACGACGGCGGATCAATCCGGCCTTGCATGCCCACAAACGCGGCGCACATGACGCCCAGCTCCTCGCCCAGCGCGGGGTCATGTTCTGTTAACTTTCAAAACTCAATACCCACGGCAATCCTCGGCCCATTAACCAAATCTATACCAAATAGTTTTGTACAAACCGATAACTCGCCCGAAATATTTTGTACAAAACCGCTAATTTCGCCCGTGCGCGCCTCTTTGAACGCGGATCACCACGCCACTGCGACGCCGGCATAATCAAAGAACCCACCGGATTGACTGGCATCTAATCCCAATAAGACGTCACATAAATTTGCCGCCGCTTGCGGCGCAGGTACCATTTTGTGGCCCTTATAATTTGCAGTAAAATTTGTCTCTACAGTGCCGGGGTGCAACGCGACAATCACCGCGCCGCTATGCTTGCGGCCTAGCTCGATCGCCGCCCCGCGTACAATCTGGTTTGCCGCTGCCTTGGATGCACGATACGAATGCCAGCCGCCAATTTTGTTGTCGCCAATCGATCCAACCCGCGCCGACAAAACCCCAACAAAACAAGGCCCATCGCGCGGAATCAGCCGTTCCAGTTGCGCCAATATCAAGGCGGGCCCAATGGCATTCACCGCATAAATTTCACCCATTCGCTGCGCATCAATTGCCGCCAAAGACTTCTCCGGCGCACCGCCCGCCGCCAAGGTTCCAATGGCCACAAACACCACCTCGAACGGCCCCGTCAGCGCACCCAAAACCCGCGCCACCGATTCTGGATTGGTCACATCCAACCCATCAGAACGCGACACGCCTTTAACTGCATAGCCTCGCGCATCCAGTTCCTGCACTAGCGCAGACCCAATTCCGCCCGAAGCGCCAATAACCAATGCATTTTTCATAATCATTTACCTAACCCGAACAACACATTAGTCCAATTGCCTTTGTCGCATAAATATCCTGGGGGAGCGCTCAGCGCGGGGGCAGCGCCCCACTCAAACACTCTGCAAGTCACGCATCACAAGTTTTAACAACTCTACCCTTTTCAAATTGCTCCGTGTGGGTATAGTCAGCCACATGTTGTATATTGCTCATATTCAGGCCCTCCTAGGCCTCCTCCTTAGTCGCCTCTGAGCGTGCCTTTCGGCGCGACCGCTCAGAGGGTAGGACGCGCCAAGAAAGTCTAAGGAAAACAAGGAATTAATAAAATGACCGATCATGTGTTGATCTTCGATACGACCCTGCGCGACGGCGAACAATCCCCGGGCGCGACCATGACTCACGACGAAAAAGTCGAGATCGCAGAGATGCTCGATGAAATGGGTGTCGACATCATCGAGGCCGGGTTCCCAATCGCATCCGAGGGGGATTTCAACGCGGTAAGCGAGATCGCAAAGCGCAGCAAAACCGCGCAAATCTGTGGCTTGTCTCGTGCCAGCTTCAAAGACATCGACCGCTGCTGGGAGGCTGTGAAACACAGCCAACGCCCGCGTATCCACACGTTCATCGGCACCTCGCCGCTGCACCGCGCCATTCCCAATCTCGACATGGACGAGATGGCAGAGCGTATCCACGACTGCGTCACCCATGCCCGCAACCTGTGCGATAACGTGCAATGGTCCAGCATGGACGCGACGCGTACGGAATGGGATTTTCTGAAACGCACAGTCGACATTGCGATCAAGGCAGGCGCGACGACGATCAACATTCCCGATACGGTTGGATATACGGAACCCGTTGAATCCGCGGGTCTTATCAGGCGACTGATCGCCGAAGTGGACAGCGCCGATACCGTGATCTTTTCAACCCATTGCCACAATGATCTGGGTATGGCGACGGCGAATTCTCTGGCTGCTGTACAGGGTGGTGCGCGCCAAATTGAATGTACAATCAATGGCTTGGGCGAACGCGCGGGCAACACTGCCCTCGAAGAAGTTGTGATGGCGCTGAAGGTCCGTAAGGATATCATGCCGTTCGAGACCAAGGTCAACACCCGCAAAATCATGAATATTTCGCGCCGCGTCGCCACAGTGTCCGGCTTCCCGGTGCAGTTCAACAAGGCCATCGTCGGCAAAAACGCCTTTGCGCATGAATCCGGCATCCACCAAGACGGCATGCTGAAAAACCGTGAAACGTTCGAGGTCATGCGCCCCGAGGACGTTGGTCTGGCTGGCACGACCCTGCCGCTGGGCAAACATTCGGGCCGCGCAGCTTTGCGGGCAAAACTGTCAGTGTTGGGCTTTGAGATGGGCGACAACGAACTCAAAGATGTGTTCGTGCGTTTCAAGGATTTGGCCGACCGCAAAAAGGAAGTTTTTGATGACGACCTGATTGCACTGGTGCGCCAGAATAACTCCGAAGACGACCGTTTGAAGCTGAAAGACCTGACCGTCATTTGCGGCATGAACGGCCCGCAAAAAGCTGATATGGTTCTGGAAATTGACGGCAAAGACCACGCTACATCTGCCACGGGCGATGGTCCGGTAGATGCCACGTTCAACGCAGTCAAATCATTGTTTGCACACGACGCACGCCTGCAATTGTATCAGGTCCACGCCGTGACCGAAGGCACTGACGCGCAAGCGACCGTGTCGGTCAGGATGGAAGAAGACGGGCGCATCGCCACGGGTCAGTCCGCGGATACCGATACGGTCGTGGCATCCGCCAAGGCCTACATCAATGCGCTGAACCGCCTTTTGGTCCGGCGCGAAAAAACTGCGCCGGGGGTGGATACGCCCGAAATCCGCTACACAGACGCGGGCGAGTAGTTTTAGATAAGACGGCTGCAGCGGCGCTCGCCGTCGCTGCGCCACGCACGTGAAATCTGCGGGCTTGCCGGTCAAGACTTGGGGCCATTGCGACATGATGTGCAAGACCAACACGCTAGTGACAATATTTTCGACCAAATCATGGCGGAATAGCGCTTAAACGATCCGCAAATCCCCCTTTCCCCCAATGCCCACGCACCCTATATATCATGGACGTTAGCACCCCTGGTATTTCCCGTGGGGAGTCGCGGGCGCAATATCTATGGGAACGGCACCGATATGTTTGGCTTAGGCAATCTTTTTTCGTCCGATATGGCGATCGACCTCGGGACCGCGAACACACTGGTCTACGTCAAAGGCAAGGGCATTGTTTTGTCCGAACCCTCAGTCGTTGCCTACCACATGAAAGATGGCGTTCGAAAAGTGTTGGCCGTCGGCGAAGATGCAAAGCTAATGTTGGGCAGAACACCCGGATCGATTCAAGCGATCCGCCCGATGCGCGAAGGCGTGATTGCAGACTTCGATACCGCCGAAGAGATGATCAAGCATTTTATCCGCAAGGTTCACAAACGCTCAACTTTTTCTAAGCCGAAGATTATTGTCTGCGTGCCCCACGGCGCGACACCCGTTGAAAAACGCGCCATTCGCCAGTCGGTCTTGTCCGCTGGCGCACGCCGCGCTGGTTTGATCGCTGAACCAATTGCAGCCGCTATTGGCGCGGGGATGCCAATCACCGATCCGACCGGTAACATGGTTGTGGACATTGGCGGTGGCACCACTGAAGTCGCGGTGCTGTCGCTAGGTGACATCGTTTACGCACGATCCGTGCGCGTCGGTGGGGACCGGATGGACGAAGCGATCATTTCCTATCTGCGCCGCCAGCATAATCTGTTGATCGGCGAAGCTACTGCTGAACGCATCAAAACATCCATTGGCACGGCGCGGATGCCCGACGATGGCCGTGGTCAGTCGATGATGATCCGTGGGCGCGATTTGCTGAATGGTGTGCCGAAAGAAACTGAAATTAGCCAAGCACAAGTCGCTGAGGCGCTCGCAGAACCCGTGCAGCAAATTTGCGAAGCGGTTATGACAGCGCTTGAGGCGACGCCACCAGATTTGGCCGCCGATATCGTGGATCGCGGCGTCATGCTGACGGGTGGCGGTGCGTTGCTTGGCGAACTTGATCTTGCGCTGCGTGAACAAACTGGGCTGGCCGTTTCTGTCGCCGATGAAAGCCTGAATTGCGTGGCCATGGGCACCGGTAAGGCGTTGGAATACGAACACCAATTGCGCCACGTTATCGACTACGATAGCTAAAGCACTTTAAATTCTTAGGGGGGCCACCCCTGTGGCACGGGACAGACAGCAAACCGAAGATTTCGTAAGTCCCGTCCGGCGCCTTCTGGTTGGGATGTTGGTGCTGTTCATGTTCGCCACGTTCTTGATTTGGCGTATCGACAACCCGCGCGTTGAACGGTTCCGCATGATGGTCATTGATGCGGTTGTGCCGAATTTCGATTGGGCAATGTCCCCCGTCACAGGTGTGATGAACTTGCTGTCCGATTTTCAGTCTTATCAGCGGCTTGCACAGCAAAACTCCGACCTACGCCGAGAATTGCAAGACATGAAAAGCTGGCGAGAAGCCGCCATTCAGCTTGATCAGGAAAATGCGCGACTTCGCGATTTAATCAATGTGCAGCTTGACCCACAACTGACGCGGATCACAGGTGTTGTGTTGGCGGATTCAGGGTCACCCTTTCGCCAATCCGTATTGCTGAACGTCGGCGCGCGTGACGGCATTTTGGATGGCTGGCCTGCCATGGATGGCATCGGGCTGGTGGGTCGTATTTCTGGCGTCGGCAATGAAACGTCCCGTGTGATCCTTGTCACAGATACGTCTAGCCAAATTCCCGTCACGATCCAGCCATCGGGCCAACGGGCCATTCTGTCAGGTGACAACACGATCAATCCACTGCTGCAATTCATCGAAGACCCCGATCAAGTGACACCAGGGGATCGCATTGTGACGTCGGGCGATGGCGGCGTTTTCCCCGCTGATCTGTTGGTCGGGCAACTGGCGCGGGGAACAGATGGGCGGCCCCGCGCACGCCTGTCCGCCGATCTTGAACGCATCGAATTCCTACGCGTCTTGCGCAGCCAGCCGACCGCGCGGATCGAGGAGGCAGGCGCACTTTTGGCGCCGCTTGCCGCCCCAGTTTTACCGATTGCTGCGGATCAAGACGGTGAAGTCGGCGTGTCCGAGGACGGCAGTGATGGCTGACAACACCCTTAACCGCCGCAGGTGGATCGGTCGGTTGACGTTCTTGTTGCTTGGCCTGTTCATCATATTCTCACATCTCATCCCACTAGAAACTGTTCCACCAAGCTTGGGCAGCAGTTCGCTTGTGCCGCTAGAACAGCGCGGCGCGACACCGAACGCCGATTTTCAAGTCGAAGAATTCTTTGATCCCGTCCGCTGGATCGCACCCAACTTTCTGATCTTGTTGGCTGTGACATGGGTCACGCGGCGGCCATCGTTTGCACCTGTCTGGGTGATTGCCATCCTGTTTCTACTGGCCGATCTGCTGTTTCAACGTCCACCCGGACTGTGGACAGCACTTGTCTTGATTCTGACCGAAATCTTGCGCGGGCGGTCACGATCGATGCGCACCCTGCCGTTCTGGTTGGAATGGGTGACTGTGGCCGTCGGCATATTGGCTATTTCCATTGTCTATCGGTTCACATTGTCGATGGTTTTGATCCCGCAAGGCCCGCTGGGGCTGACAATACTTCAGTTGGGCCTTACATTGATCACGTACCCTGCCGTTGTTTTCGTGTCCTACATCCTGTTCGGTGTAAGCCGCCCAGCGCCAGGCGAAGTGGATGCACTCGGGCA
Source organism: Octadecabacter arcticus 238 (assembly GCF_000155735.2). GTDB lineage: Bacteria > Pseudomonadota > Alphaproteobacteria > Rhodobacterales > Rhodobacteraceae > Octadecabacter > Octadecabacter arcticus. Next base: position 895,680 of record NC_020908.1, on the reverse strand, counting down.
TCGAATATGAAAGTGCAGCACCGACTATGAAACGCGGCCCCAAAGAAACCGAAGACGGCGCGCGCCGCTTATCCCGACGCGCACTTTTGCTTGGGACCGCGCAGCTTGGTATCATTGCGGCCTTGGGCGCGCGCATGGCGTCATTGCAAGTTGATCAGGCCGACGAATTTCGAATGTTGGCCGAAGAAAACCGCATCAACATGGGGCTGATCCCACCGGCTCGCGGGTTGATCTACGATATCAATGGCGTCGTTCTGGCTGACAACGCACAGCATTATACAATCACCATGACCCGCGAAGGCGCAGGCGATGTTGATGAAATTCTGGCGCGGTTGAACCGTCTTGTCGCCCTTGATCCCGAACGGCTGGAAAAGGCGCGCGAAGAACTGGGCGCGCGCAGCCCGTTTGTCCCTGTGACCGTTGCGGAACGCGTGTCATGGCAGGACGTCGCGCGGGTGAATGTGAACGCCCCTGCCCTGCCCGGTGTTGTGGCCGAACTGGGCCGCAGCCGCATCTACCCACAGGGCTTGGACATGGCCCATGTGGTAGGTTATGTCGGCCCTGTCAGCGATTTTGATCTGAGCCGAATTGATGACCGCGACCCATTGCTGCAAATTCCCCGTTTCCAGATCGGCAAGACGATGGTGGAAAACAGACTAGAACGCGACTTGCGCGGCTCCGCGGGCACCAAGCGGGTCGAAGTCAACGCCGCGGGTCGCGTGATGCGCGAGCTGGACCGCGTCGAAGGCACGCCGGGGGCGGATGTGCAATTGACCGTTGATGCGCGGTTGCAAAACTACATTCAAGCGCGGCTGAGTGGTGAATCCGCCGCGGCCATCGTGATTGAGGTGACCAACGGCGACATAAAAGGCATCGGGTCTGCCCCCAGCTTTGATCCCAACGTCTTCGTCCAAGGCATTTCCGTTGCCTTGTGGGATGAGCTGAACGAACGGGGTGTGGACGCCAGCCTGCACCGTCGCCCCCTCGCCGCCAAAACCGTGCAGGGCACCTACCCGCCGGGGTCGACTTTCAAGATGGTGACTGCACTTGCCGCACTTGAAGACGGGGCCATTGGTCCAGATGAAACCGTGCGCTGCGTCGGGCATTTAGATGTATCTGACGTACGGTTCCATTGCTGGAAACGCGCAGGTCACGGCAATATGAACCTGAACGAAAGCCTGAAACAATCCTGCGACGTCTATTACTACGAGGTGTCCCAGCGTGTCGGCATCGACAAGATCGCCGCGATGGGCCGCAAGTTAGGTCTGGGCGAACGCCATGATTTACCAATGTCCGCCATCCGCACCGGTATTATGCCAGACAAAGCATGGAAGCGCGAAGCGCGCGGCGAGGACTGGCGTATTGGCGACACCGTGAACGCGAGTATCGGTCAGGGTTATGTTTTGACATCGCCTTTACAACTGGCCGTGATGACCGCGCGGATTGCCACAGGGCGGGCCGTGAAACCACGGTTGGTGCGTTCTATTGATGGGGTGGATGAACCGTCAGGCGCGGGCGAAAGCCTCGGCTTGAACGAGAACAACCTGCGCCGCGTGCGCGGGGCGATGTATGATGTGTCCAATCATCCGCGCGGCACTGGGTATCGCACCCGCATCGCCACCGAAGAATTCCGCATTGCGGGCAAAACCGGCACCAGCCAAGTCCGCCGGATCACGCAAGCCGAACGCGACGCAGGCGTCACCCGCAATGAAGACTTGCCTTGGAACCGCCGTGACCACGCGCTTTTTGTGGCGTTCGCCCCAGCTGATAATCCCAAATATGCAATCGCTGTCGTCGTTGAGCACGGCGGGGGTGGCTCTACCGCCGCAGCACCCATTGCGCGCGATGTCATGTTGCAAGCGCTCTACGAAGGCACACCGCCACTGTCCGCTTACCCGTCAGCCTCGCGCGGTCAAATTGCCGACCAACAGCGTCGCTTGAACGATCTGATCCGCGACATCCAGCCTGGCCGCAACGCGGATGAAGCCTGATGAGTTATCTGGAATATCAAGTCAAACACATCCCCGTCGGCTTTCGCAAACTGCTCTACGTCAATTGGCCCGTGGTTTTTTTGGTGACGGCTGTGTCAGGCTTTGGATTCTTGATGCTTTATTCCGTCGCTGGCGGATCGATGGACCCATGGGTCAACCCGCAAATCCAACGCTTTGGCCTCGGCGTTGGCGTCATGCTGGGCATGGCGATGGTCCCCATCTGGTTTTGGCGCAATATGGCTGTCGTCGGATATTCCTTGGCCTTGGCCCTTCTGGTGCTGGTCGAATTCATCGGCGTTGAACGCAACGGTTCGCAGCGTTGGCTCGACCTTGGACCGATGGATTTACAACCCTCTGAGCTGATGAAGATTACCCTTATTATGCTGCTGGCCGCCTATTACGATTGGTTGCCCCTCAACAAGGTCAGTAAGCCGCAATGGATCATCGTGCCCCTGCTGTTCATCGCGGCACCTGCCTACCTCGTGCTGAGCCAACCCGATCTTGGCACGACCATTCTATTGGTGTCCGGTGGTGGGGCAATTATGTTCCTCGCGGGGGTCCACTGGGCCTATTTCGCAAGTGTGATTGCGGGCGCTGTCGGCCTCGTGACGGCTGTGTTTCAGTCGCGCAGCACCGGTTGGCAGATGCTGAAAGACTATCAATACCGCCGCATTGACACGTTCATCGACCCGACCCAAGACCCCCTAGGGGCTGGCTATCACATCACTCAAGCCAAGATCGCGCTTGGATCGGGCGGCTGGACAGGGCGCGGGTTCATGCAGGGTACCCAAAGCCGGCTGAATTTTCTACCCGAGAAACACACAGACTTTATCTTCACGACCTTGGCAGAAGAGTTTGGCTTTATTGGCGCGTTCGGTCTGCTGATCCTTTACACGCTGATCATCATCTTTTGCGTGCAGTCTGCGGTGACCAATAAAGACCGTTTTGCGTCCCTTGTTACGATGGGCGTCGCGGTGACGTTCTTTTTGTTCTTTGCGGTCAATATGGCGATGGTGATGGGCCTCGCGCCTGTTGTCGGCGTGCCGTTGCCGCTTGTCAGCTATGGCGGCTCGGCGATGCTGGTCTTGATGGCGGCCTTCGGGCTGGTGCAGTCCGCCCACGTGCATAAACCGCGATGACTAAAAACACACCCATCTGCGCGCTATTTTCCGCAGGCGATGCCGCTTGGCCCGACTACGCAGCGGCACTGCCTCCTGCATTTGCGGCGCAGGGTTTAACGGTTGATGTGTCGCGCGACCACGCGCCTGAAACGGTCGACTACATCATCGCCGCCCCGAATGGCCCGGTACAAGATTTTGCTCCGTTCACCCGCTGTAAGGCCGTGCTGAACCTTTGGGCAGGTGTCGAAGATATCGCAACCAACAAGACCCTGACCCAACCGCTGGCGCGCATGGTTGACCCTGGCCTGACTGACGGCATGGTCGAATGGGTTGTCGGGCACACGATGCGCCACCACCTTGGCATCGACGATCACATTCATGGACAAGACGGCATCTGGCGCGCCGCATTTCCGCCGTTGGCGCAGGAACGCCCGGTAACAATCCTTGGCCTTGGCGCGCTCGGGGCCGCCTGCGCCAAAATGCTTACGGCTTTGAATTTTCCTGTGACGGGATGGAGCCGTTCCCAAAAAGACATCGTAAACGTGACCTGCCTTTCCGGCAATGACGGCTTGCGTGACGCCTTGACAGATGCAGAAATTGTCGTGCTATTGCTGCCGCTTACGGATGCGACAACCAATATCCTGAACGCCGAAAAACTCGCACTCCTTGTGGACGGGGCATTCATCATCAACCCCGGTCGCGGCCCCCTGATTGACGACGTGGCACTGCTTAAGGCGCTTGACCGCAATGTCGCCCACGCCACACTGGACGTTTTTCGGACCGAACCTTTGCCAAAAAGCCACGCATTCTGGGACCATCCCAAGATAACAGTTACGCCGCATATCGCATCCACAACGCGGGCCAGCACAGCCGCACTCTGCATCGCGGAAAACATCCGGCGCGGCGAAGACGGCTTACCCTTCATGCACCTCGTGGATCGCAGCAAAGGCTACTAAATCCTATCCCGTCTTTCCTTTAGAAATATCCCGGGGACGCAAAGCGGGGGCAGCGCCCCACCTCTCGTGCAGATTTCCAAAAAAATCTGCACCCCGCTCGCGGCAAGCGAGCTTAATGCAGCTTAGGTGGCTTGGTCGGGTCCATACCGGGGTTTGCACCGGGCTGACCATTGCTAGATCCCGGCATCTGCGGCGTTGGCAGATCAAACCGCAGCCCGACTTTGGCGACCCGTTCAGACACCGGATCACCCCCGGCCAGATGCGCAACATCAAGCATGCCTGCCTCGATGCCAGAAAACACCAACGCCTCATTTACTGCCGCCGTCAATGCGCCCTCAGCGCCCTCAATGGTGCCAACAAACGCCAACATGTGCCCGCGCGCGCCGCCCTCGTAGGTCACACCACACAGGTAAGCCTCAACCGCCAGCCCTGCGGCTGTAGCAAGCTTTCGATCAAGCGCCTCTAGCAAGATGTCCGGCAAACCCGTCGGCGCACTTACCTGCGTGATCTGGCCGTCCACTTCTTCGGGATCCGACCCCAATGTCTGTGCCAACCAATCCACGGCGTCAGCCGAAACCAGCATAGCGGACGGGGCCACGCCCATGTTCAGCGCCATCCCGATCCGCTGGCCTTCAAGCATCTGCGCCATGCCTCGCCCAGACAGCGCAGCGTAGGGTGCGATCGCTTTTCCATAAAACTCTGACATCCGCGCCTCGCGGTCAAAAATCAAAACAAATTGTTGATCTTCTGCTTCAAACATTGCTGGCGAAATCTGGTCTCCCTCAACCTCTGCCTCAAGCAACATGAACAGCTCGGACTCTGCCAGTCGTTCGTAAAACCGCAAACGCGCCAGATCATCCGCATCATCGGCGACCATAGCGGCGTGGGCCAAATCAATTTCAGTTGTGTCTACTTCCGTCATTCAAAACCTCTTTCACACGGACGCGCAGCGCTGGCAAAACCTGCGCCCCGAACCACGGATTCTTCTTCAGCCATGCGGTATTGCGCCACGACGGATGTGGCAAGACAAAGGTGTCCGGCGCATGGTCCCGCCAGCCTGCAACAGTTTCAGTGGCACTGGTCTTTACACCCAAATGATATCGGTGTGCCGATGCCCCGACCAAAATGCGAAGCTTCACATCAGGAAGATCCGCCATCACGCTGTCGTGCCATGTCTGGCCACAAACCTTGGGCGGTGGCAAATCTGACCCAGCTTTATCATTGCCTGGAAAACAAAAGGCCATCGGCACGATTGTAACATTGCTCCGATCATAAAATGTGGTCTCGTCGACGCCCAACCAGTCGCGCAAACGATCCCCTGACGGATCGGTAAATGGGCAACCACTTTTATATACTTTCTTGCCAGGGGCTTGCCCTACGATCAGCAGCCGCGCCGTTGGTTCAAACCAGACAATCGGGCGAGGCGAATGGGCGGTTTGCGTGGCGGCGAACCGATCCGCACACAGGGTGCAAGCAGTGATTTGGTGGCGCAACGTCATGTCTTAAAACTATACCAACTGTCCCTATAGGCCAGCGAAGCCTGAGGAAAACCGTTCAACTCAGATCAATTTCCTGACAAATGCGTTGTACAAAGACCTGCCCTAACGACATATTGTAGCCAGATTGTAGCCAGATTGTAGCCAGATTGTAGCCAGATTGTTCTCTTATTGGAGACAATGATAGGGTAATCTGTCACCTAAGACATAGGTCCAAAAGGGGGGAATGTCCCGAAGAATGTTGAAATTTTAATTTAGGGTGGCGTTGCTTCCCCTGAGCCGTAGGCTCTGGGTGTTTAATCGCAAAAGGAAGCAACACCATGAAGAAGACTATCACAGCAAGCGCTGGACTTGCCAGCGCGTCGAATGTTCATCAACTCGTGGAAACAGCCTGGGACAAAGTTGGCGAGAGCTTCGAGCAGTTCTGCCTGACGGCGGGCGTCGCCAGTCTGGTTCAGATGTTTGGTGAGGACGCAGATACGCTGGCGGGTGGCCGATACGAGCATTGCACTGACAAGCCTGGCCACAGATGGGGCACCGCGAAAGGTCAGGTTGGGTTCCATGGTGGGAAGATTGAGCTGGAGCGCGCCCGTGTGCGCGATAAAGTGACCGGTAAAGAGATTGTCCTGCCGAGCTGGGAAGAGGCCTCCTCGGGTGGCTTCCTTGAACAATGGGCAATGAGCCTAATGTTGATGAATGTTTCCACCCGTAAGTATGACCGAGCTGTACGGCTGCCCGAAGCGAAGGTGCCTAATAAGGCAGGGAGCGGGCTGTCCAGGTCAGCAGTTTCGCGTCGCTTCAAAGCACTCACCCAAGCGCGCCTGGATGAGTGGATGTCATCTGATCTATCGGAGCTTGACCTTGTAGCGATCCAGATCGACGGGCTGCATTTGGACGATCATTTGTTGGTGCTTGCGGCCGTGGGTGTGGAGGTTTCAGGCGAAAAGCACCCTCTGGGCGTCATTGAAGGGGCGACCGAGAACGCCGCGACGGTTCAGGCGCTTTTGGACAATCTGATAGAGCGTGGGCTCGATCCAGCGGGCTGCTATTTGTTCATCGTAGATGGGGCTAAGGCACTGACCAAGGCAATTCGGCGCACATTTGGTGCCGATATTCCCATCCAAAGATGCCAGATACACAAGGCCCGCAACATAACTGACAGGCTTCCTCCAAAGCTGCACGCCTCCGTACGCCGCGCGCTGAAGCAAGCATGGGAGCTTGATGATGCCGACAAAGCCGAGCGGTTGATGCGGAATCTTGCCCAGCGACTAGAGCTTGAGGCTCCGGACGTTTCAAAGTCGATCCTTGAGGGCCTAGACGAAATTCTAACTGTTGTTAGGTTGGGGCTACCTGTGGAATTGAGACGCTCATTGGCCAGCACCAACATCATTGAATCTATGAACAGCGTGATCCGACAGGTCTGTCGAAACGTCAAACGCTGGCGCGATGCAAAAATGGCGCTGCGCTGGACAGGGGCTGGTATGCTGGAAGCCGCGAAAGGCTTCCGCCGCCTAAAGGCCTACAAGCAACTCCCCATTCTCAAGCAAGCTTTGCTAGATCATCGCAATACCGTAACGCTTGACCAAATCAAGGACGTCGCCTAACCATCAATCAAGCAGCGCCACTCGCCCGATTTTCAACATCGTACGGGACATCCCCCAAAAGGGCCCGACCCGAGGTAGCGTAGACATTCAATGCTTGAATTTGTGAACGTCAGTAAGTACTTTTGGACAGGAACCCAGCGCAAGGTTATCCTTGATCGCGCAAATTTTCGTGTGGAACTAGGGCATTCTTTAGGCATTCTGGCTCCGAACGGCACTGGTAAGACTACGATCATCAATATGATGGCAGGGCTCGAAAAGCCTGACGAAGGCCAAGTCAACCGTGCCTGCCGTGTGTCGTTTCCATTGGGTTTTATGGGCGGGGTCGTGAACCGCCACACCGCGCGAGAGAACAGCCGCTTTATCGCGCGACTTTACGGACTTGACCCCGATTACGTTGAGGCGTTTTGCCGTTGGATGACGGGAATCGAAGAATACTTCGACATGCCAGTGGGCACTTATTCCGCGGGCATGCGGGCACGTTTCACATTTTCATTGATGCTGAGCCTTGATTTCGACATCTACCTAATTGATGAGGGCATGCCGCAAACGACCGATGCGGAGTTCAACCGCAAGGCGGGACAGGTTCTCAAGGAGAGATTGGTCGACACAACAGTCATCATCGTCTCCCACCAAGCGGACACGCTTGAAAGATTCGCCCGATCAGCCGCCGTTCTAAGGGACGGTCAGTTGGTCATGTTTGACACCTTGGAAGAAGCGAAACAGGTTTATGACTACGAAACCCAAGGCACAGAAATTCCGGATACGACGCAGTTCGAGCACGGCTAACGCCACCGCTGCTGCGCCCAGTTCGACGCCGACCCAAGCTGTCCCGGTTTCACCGACCGGGCAGCCCTATTCTCAAGGTGCGGCCACGGCGATGCATGGGGCCGTCTCAGGCGCCGTGGACAGCCCCGCCACCGTGTCGTCGGAAACCGACATTGATGCGATCCGCCAAGAAGGTCTGACGGGCCGCCAGTTGCGTATGGCGCGTCGCGCAAAAAAATGGCCTCGCGGTGACGTCTGATTTTGATGCTGTGCGCCAGTTACGCAAGCAAGGTGTGGACCCGTTCCAGCGCGCCAATGTCCTTGACCTCGTGACACCAAGCGACGCTCAAGCCAAATCAACCACAGGTCAAATGCAGGCCGCGACCGCCAAGATGTCCCCTGCCGAGGCAAGAGTGCAACTGCCACAAACAGTGCAGCGCCAGCAAACTCTGCCGTCCACACAGGTTGGTGCAGGTGACAATCCGGCCGATCGACGCGCTGGTGAGATCCGTCGCATTCAGAAAGATATCGCCAAACGCCGCCGTAAAAATATCATCGCGCTTATGGGTCGTCTCGCGATGTTTGTGTTCTTGCCAACCCTTGCGGCGGGATATTATTTCTATGTCATGGCGACGCCGATGTATGGCACCCATTCCCAGATGGTTATCAAGCAGGCCGCAAGCACCGGCGGCGGAGGCTTGGGAAGTCTGTTCCAAGGAACCGGCCTCGCCACCCAAACCGATAGCACAACAGTGCAATCCTACATGACCTCGCTTGAATCCTTTATCCGCCTTGATGCCGATCATGGATTCACCGAACATTTCTCGGATCCCAACATCGACTCGATTCAGCGATTGGCCTCTGATGCCACCCGCGACGATGCCTATGACGTATTTCTAAACCACGTCCAGATTGGCTACGATCCAACAGAAGGCTTCCTAAAAATGGAAGTCATCGCGGCCAACCCCGCCAAAAGCCAAGAGTTTTCCGAAGCGTTGATCAGCTACGCTGAGGAACAGATCAACCAGCAAACGCTGCGGGTTCGCGAAGACCAGATGTCGGGTGCCCAAGAAACCTATGCCGCCGCAAAATCCCGTCGCGTTGAAGCTCTCGCTGAACTCGTGAGCATCCAAGAAGAAGTACAACAAAGCGACCCCCTCGCCCAATCTGCCGCCCTGCAACAGCGGATCACGACCCTTGAAATTCGGCTTGATGATGAACGACTGAATCTTGCCAGCCTTTTGGAAAATAGTCGCCCGAACGCGGCATCTTTAAGCGCAACGGAGTCAGAGATCGGGCTTCTTGAAGACCAAATTGCGCTGCTGCGCGGTGAACTGTCTGGTGGCAACGGTGGATCGCTTGTGTCCAACAACGCCCGCTTGCGCCAAGCTGAAGAAAACTATGTTTTTCAAGTCACCAACGTTCAGGCGACGCTTATGCAGATGGACACAGCACGGATTGAAGCAACGCGGCAGAGCCTTTATTTAACGATCTCAGTGCCCCCCATCGCGCCAGACTCGCCGACATACCCAAAAGCGTTTGAAAACATGCTCTTGGCCTTCCTGATATTCTCAGGCATCTATCTGATGATTTCGCTCACAGTCTCCATCCTTCGTGAACAGGTAAGCTCTTGATGAAAGACGTACAAATAGGGTCGGTCACGGCCTCCAACGATCGCCCTTTGACGATCATCGCAGGTCCATGCCAGCTGGAATCCCTAGCCCATGCCCGTATGATTGCCGAAGAGATGAGCAAAGTCTGCGACGCCCATGGGGCGCAGTTTGTGTTCAAAGGCAGCTATGACAAAGCGAACCGCACGTCTCTGTCAGGCAAGCGCGGGCTTGGAATGGACGAAGGTCTTGCGATCCATGCCGCAATCAAAGCTGAATTCGGTTGCCCCGTGCTGACCGATATCCACACTGCCGATCAGTGTGCGCCTGTGGCTGAAGTCGTCGATATCCTGCAAATTCCTGCGTTCCTTTGTCGCCAGACGGATCTGTTGTTGGCAGCAGGCGAAACAGGTGCCGCAGTGAACATCAAAAAGGGCCAGTTCCTTGCGCCATGGGATATGGCCAATGTCGTGTCCAAAGTTGAATCCACAGGCAACACCCGCATTCTGTTGACGGAACGCGGTGTCTCGTTTGGCTATAACGCCCTCGTGACCGACATGCGCTCTCTGCCCGAAATGATGAAGACCGGTTATCCAGTAGTGATGGACGCAACGCATGCCGTTGCCCAACCGGGCGGCCTTGGTGGTTCAAGCGGTGGACAACGTGAATTCGCCCCCGTTCTGGCCCGCGCTGCAGTGGCAATCGGCATCGGTGCGGTATTCTTGGAAACCCACGAAGATCCTGACAACGCGCCGTCGGACGGACCCAACATGATAGCGCTGCGCGACATGGACGGTGTTCTTAAAACATTGATGGCGCTGGACGCAATTGCGAAGGCAGACCCGATCCGCCTTTAAGGTCGGCCACCTCTAGATTCGCCATCAGGTTCAGCCTAGGATTGCGTCAATCATTTGATTGGCGATCTATCATGCATATTTTACGGCTCCTGACCCTAATTATCATATTGTTGCCAGCCTTGCCCGCAATGGCGCAAGACGCCCCGACAGGCACCATCACGACGGGTCAATCCGGCGAACAAGACGCCAGCATTGCTGTGCGTATCCGTGAAATCCTCGGGGAATTGGGCAATTATGAAGACGTCACCGTGACTGTCTCAGACGGCGTTGTGACCTTGCGCGGAACCACCAATTCGCGGATCGAAGCGCAAGACCTCGATGCTCTGGTGACGCGGATTGAAGGCGTCGTTGCAATAAAGAACGAGGTCTCCGAGACAACCGACATCGCGCGCCGCCTTGATCCCGCCATCAAACGATTCATGAACCGGATGGAGCAATTGGTAATCCAGCTGCCCCTTGCGCTGATCGCGCTGACGGTCTTTTTGATCATCACATGGATCGGTCGGTTCGTCTCCCGGCTGCGCAATCCATGGGATCGCATTGCACCCAACGCGTTCATCGCCGATCTATTTCGCATCTTGGTGATGATCTTTTTCGTCATCGCAGCCATCGTCATTGCGTTGGATATCATGAACGCCACGGCCCTGCTGTCGACCATCCTTGGTGCAGCAGGTCTGATCGGTTTGGCCATAGGCTTTGCGGTCCGTGATACAGTCGAAAACTTTATCGCATCGGTGATGCTGTCGATCCGCCAGCCATTTCGCCCCAATGACGTGGTTGAAATCAATGGCGACGAAGGCAAAGTCATCCGCCTGACCAGCCGCGCCACGATCCTGCTCAGTTTTGATGGCAACCATATCCGCATTCCCAACTCGACGGTCTTCAAGTCGCGCATCATCAATTTCAGTCAGAATCGCGAACGCCGCTTTATGTTCACGCTGACGATCGACAGCGAAGCCGATCTGGGCATCGCCCGCGAACTTGCTGTCACAACAGTGCAAAACCTGCCGTTCGTATTGAATGACCCCCCCGCAAATGCGTGGCTTGGCGACATGAACCATGCCGGGATGGAAATTGTAGTTGTCGGTTGGATCGACCAAACCGAAACCTCTATGACGCTGGCCCGCGGCGAGGCATTGCGCCATGTAAAACGTGCGATAATGGCGTCCGGCGTGACCTTGCCAAACGTCACTTATACGATTGAAGGCTACGGTTTAGGCAATCAGCCAAACACCTTTGAGCCAAAAAAACCGCTCCACTCATCGCCGCAAGACGACGTAAAAATCGCCACGGTCTGCGCCCAAGCTGAAGCCGCACTTGACCGTATGATCGACGCCGAACGCGAGATCGGCGTCGGCGAAAACCTGCTGCGCAATGATGCAGCCAAGGAATAGCAAAATTATCACTTTTGAGGGTTGATCACCTGTTGGGATTTGCGTATCTCGACCACGTTGGTGGGGTGTAGCCAAGTGGTAAGGCAACGCTTTTTGGTAGCGTGTACCGTAGGTTCGAATCCTACCACCCCAGCCAGCCATTCCACTCAAACCAGACGGTGCACGGTTGCGCGGCTTTAGTGTCGCAAGTTCAAATGCTTGTGCGGTCCGTACGTTTGCTCAGACGCTCGTAGGTGGTCCGATATGGGCCATTCCAGCGCAAAGTCTGCGATTGGCATTTCGGCGATACGAGTTTGGGGTGTTTAGTTGAGGGTCTTTAGCAGTTGCCGCTGCTCATTCCAGTCAGATGGCAGCGCATGGCGCAGACACCAATCGGACGTGAATCCGATCGGTTGATTGCCGTCGAGAACATCTCGAACGATGTCTGGCGCCAAGAACGCGAGATCGATCATCTGCTGGACGCGGCGTTTTGATGTCTTCTCCACATCAGCAATCTGAGCAAAGCTCTTGCCCGCTTTCATCTGCTCGAACCAACTGTGCGCTTTGGCGATGTTGCGGATCAAGGCATCATCCTGCCCGATTGGCATATCTGCGAAGATAAGCTTGGTCTCAACTCCGCGCTTTCTGATTTGGAAGACACGTCCGATACTGAGCGCATCTTCGTTCAGCGTTTCAGCACTGGTGTCCAGAATGTTGGCCACTTGGCTCTGATCGATCTGAACTGCTAGCTGGCCCGGTTCGATCGTGATCTTCTTCGCGAGACAAACGAGGTCTGCTTGGGTCGCAGTAGCCAGCCAGTTCGTTAGCGTCGTTTGCGCGTTACCGATGTCATCTGAAGATGCACCGATCATCAGTCGCGTTGCGGCGGAAGCGTCAGTCAGGGTCTTGCGGATGAGTGCTGCAACCTGCGCTTCCAATTCCGGCGCAGGCAATCGCCACCCATCAAGATGCTGCTCACCACTTTTTGCGATCAAGCGGTGCGAGACGTAATAGCGCAAGCGTTTGCCTGATCTCGTTTTGGTGTGAGACGGCGTGAGCCGATCCCCTGTCTCATCAAACAGCTTTCCACAGAGCCATGAAGACTGGCTCTTAAATCTTGTTCGTCGATCTTTTGCCGCACCGTCTTGAAGCATGTCTTGTATCCGTTCCCAACGCGCAGGATCGATCAGTGCAGGATGTTGGCCATCGTGCACCAACTTGCGATGCCGGATGCGTCCAGCATAAAGCGGGTTGGTCAGGATATGGTGGACATGACCGCGCGCGAATGGGCTTCCGCCTCTGACTGTCCCATCGGCTGCCGGCCTGACTTTGGTTTGCAGCTTCAAAAGATCAGCATGTTCTTTGACAGCCCGAACCGTTTGATGGTGCTCATAGAGATCGTAGAGCGTGCGGATCGTTGCCGCTTCAGCCTCATTGATACTCAGGGTCCGTCCATCTGCATCGTACCCGATGGGGACCAGCCCTCCCATCCAGAGCCCTTTGCGCTTTGAGGCCGCGATCTTGTCTCTGATCCGCTCGGCCGTGACCTCCCGCTCGAACTGCGCAAAGCTCAGCAGCATGTTGAGCGTCAGCCGACCCATGCTTGTCGCTGTGTTGAAGGACTGCGTCACTGAGACAAAGGACGCACCTGCTGCATCCAGTACATCGACAATCTTTGAGAAGTCAGCCAGGGATCGCGTCAGGCGGTCGATCTTGTAGACGATGATCTGATCGACCAATCCATCTCGCATGTCCTGCATCAGGCGCTGCAGCGCGGGACGCTCTAGCGACCCTCCGGAGAGGCCGCCATCATCGTAGGCCGTTGGCAGCAGCACCCAGCCCTCATGCTTTTGGCTGGCGACGTAGGACGCACAGGCCTCCCGCTGCGCATCCAGTGAGTTGAACTCCTGCTCCAGGCCGTCTTCCGAGCTCTTGCGGGTGTAGATGGCGCAACGGATCTTCTTCATGCCGCAGCGCTCCGGACTTTGGCGAGGCCGAAGAAGCGCGGGCCAGACCACGTGGTGCCGGTGATGTGCTTGGCGATGGCGGAGAGTGATGGCCAAACCCGACCGTCCATCTCAAGGCCGTCTTTAACCACGGCTACTTGATAGGTCCGCCCGTTCCACTCACGCACATAGTGGGTGCCTATCTTGGATGGGTTCATAGGCACGTCTTTGACAGGCTTACCCGAGGCGATCTGTTGCAGAGCCCTGCGGGTTTGGGCAGGCAAGCCCCCTGCCCGCTTGCATTGTGCCTGATATGACAGCGCTTTGGTCATGAACGGAATCGACAGATAGGGCGGCGGTGCCAACTCGAACGCCTGTTCCCATTGCTCAAGCAGCTTTGTCCGGCTTAACGCTCCCTCACTCGCCATGGGGCGTTTCCACAGTTGTTACATTCGCCGAAGCAGCCAATATCCGATACCGCGTTTGCTTGCCGGAACCAGCGTTCTCTTTAGTAACGTCAAAGCCCGCCTTGCGCAGCCCGGATAAGGCGGCGCGCGTTGTGTGCGGTTGCCAGCCAAACTTCTCGCTGATCGCTATGGCATCGGCTCCTGATTTCCGTGACAGCAGCTTGATGAGTTGGGCCTTCTTGGATGGGCCCTTTGCGCCTGCGGACCGCTTCACCGCAACAGCTTGCTCCGGTTCCGTCTGTGTTGATTGATTGGTCATGTGTATCTCCTGCTTTCGTCACAGGATCCGGTTTAGTCCTGCTACTGAGCAGAGCCCGGAAATCCGGGCGACGCCCGCGAATACATGCGAGCGTGTCGACACTACCGCTCTGACTGACTTGGAAGTCCAGTCGTCGTTCCGCCAAGGATAATACAATGTGCATGAGAGACCCGCTTTACACTTGAATCTATCCACCAAACGAAGCGACGCTGGCACCATGAAGAATGAAGACATGCCCGACACGATCACCACGCCAGACGGCCAGACATTCTGGAAAACCGGGTTGATTGGCCGCGCACTACCTCCAGCCGCGACACACGGCATCGTCCCCGGCGAGCGCACTCACGAATATTGGATCCACCCCTGGGACGACAGTCTTCGCCTTTACGCGGCAGATCCGATGCGTTGGTTTCTAGACTGAGTGACAGGTTGGTAGGTAAGGGCGGATTGCGGACCTTCGCTGCAAGCGCGAACTTTTACGATCCAGAGGATGAAGCAGACGCGCGCCTTTTTAATCGCATGTTTGTGTCTCTCAGAGGTATTTCAGTGGTCTGACTAGCAGTCTATGTATATCAAAGTGGATATTCGGCATTTGACCAGGCCGCTTGCGCTCATTGGAAACCACTGATCGCGTCGATGGACGCTAGACAATTTGCCGAACACTCGCGCATTATGTTTGTAACCAAACCAAGTTCACGGTTTTGCGTTGAAAATTAGGAGATTGAACTCTCTATGACTGAACCGATGCAAGCTCCATACGAAATGACCCAAGGCCTTGCTGCGCTCAAGGCGATGCTCGAAGCTCGGCCAGCAGGAAGTTCAGAGTGGAGTGAAGCGTCCAATCGATTTCACTTCGTAGATAGGCTTCTTAAAGAGTGCCTTGGGTGGCAAAATACTTATCTTGAGGTCGAGTTTCCTGACGGTGACGGCGGTCGGGCAGACTACATGCTTGGCAGCAACAACAAGGCTGTTCTTGAGGTCAAACGAGAAGCGGTCAGCTTTGGCGATCTGCCGACCGGAAAGCGTGCTGTTGTCCGTAAAATGTCGCCATTATTGGCGAGCTCCAAGAATCTCACAGCTGCGGCAAAGCAAGTAGTTGGCTATTGCTCGTGAGAACGGCAGTGCAAAAGTGAGCCACGGAAGTGGCAGGATTATCTTGCTGCAGGCAAAGTAAAACTTTGCCACTTTAGTCTTTTCTGTTTTCAGGGAGGGCGGGGGTATTTTCAGCGTGGAACTTTACAGAAAGGTCCGCCTCGCACGTCGAGGTGGCATGAGTGAACGAGCAGCAGCCGTTCATTTTGGGATATCGCGCGCGAGCGTGAAGAAGATGATGAGCTTTTCGGTTCCGCCCGGATATCAACGAACTGCGAAGATCAAGCGGCCCAAGCTTGATGGCTTTACCGGCTTCATTGATCAATGGCTGCAAGACGATCTCAGCCGGAACCGTAAGCAACGCCACACGGCCAAGCGCATTTTTGAACGTCTGCGGGACGAGCATCAATTTCGAGGCGGGCAAACCACGGTCAAGAACTATGTCCGGGAACATGGCCGCCACCATCGAGAGATGTTTGTCCCACTGGCACATGCGCCTGGCCACGCTCAGGCGGATTTTGGCGAAGCGATGGTCGTGATCGGCGGTGTGGAGCAGAAGGCACATTTCTTTGCACTGGATCTGCCCTACAGCGACGCATGCTTTGTGCGTGCTTATCCTGCAGCGGTCTCCGAGGCCTGGGTTGATGGCCATGTCCATGCCTTTGCCTTCTTCGGGCGGGTGCCGCAGTCGGTTCTCTACGACAACGACCGGTGCCTTGTTGCGAAGATCCTGCCAGACGGTTCACGCAAGCGGACCAAACTGTTCAGCGGGTTTCTGTCGCATTACTTCATCCAGGATCGTTATGGTCGCCCGGGCAAGGGCAACGATAAAGGCGCCGTTGAGGGTCTGGTCGGATATGCCCGGCGCAACTTCATGGTGCCCATCCCTCATTTTGCCACGTGGGAGGCATTCAATCTTTGGCTGGAAGAGCAATGCCGCAAGCGCCAGAACGATGTCTTGCGCGGGCATAGCGACAGCATCGGGCAACGCTTGGCCCGCGATCTTGAGGCCATGATGGATCTGCCAGCATCTCCGTTCGATGCCTGTGATCAGGCCAGCGGCCAAGTGAACTCGCAAGCATTGGTGCGCTATAAAACCAACGATTATTCCGTTCCGGTTGCCTATGGCCATCGTGACGTCTGGCTACGCGGCTATGTCGATCAGGTTGTGATTGGCTGTGGTGGCGACGTCATTGCCCGCCACCCAAGGTGCTGGGACCGCGAAGACATGGTCTTTGACCCGATCCACTACTTGCCCCTGCTGGAGCAGAAGGCGGGCGCATTGGATCAAGCCGCCCCTTTGGCGGGCTGGGACTTGCCGGACGAATTTGCGACCCTGCGCCGCTTGATGGAAGCCCGAATGATCAAGGCGGGGCGGCGTGAGTATGTACAGGTCTTGCGGCTGCTGGAGACCTTCGAGATGGGGGACCTGCACATCGCCATCAAAAACGCGCTGCGCATGGGCGCAATTGGCTTTGATGCCGTCAAACATCTTGTGCTTTGCCAAGTCGAGCAGCGGCCACCCAAGCTGGATCTGGATGTCTATCCCTATCTGCCCAAGGCCAATGTCGGCACAACATCTGCAGCCAGTTACATGTCCTTGATGCGGGGGCAATCAGCATGACTGAAGCTCCCCAAATCCTTCTGGACCACCGCCTCAAATCGCTGCGGCTGCCGACCGTTCTGCGGGAATACAGCAAACTGGCCAAGCAAGCCGCAGCTGAGGGACTGGACCATGTGCAATTCCTTGCACGTCTAATCGAACTGGAGATGATTGACCGGGAACGCAGGATGATCGAGCGCAGGATCAAAGCCGCAAAGTTCCCAGCCGTTAAAAGTCTGGACAGCTTCGATTTCAAGGCGATCCCCGCCCTGAACAAGATGCAGGTGCTGGAGTTGGCGCGTTGCGAATGGATCGAACGGCGTGAGAATGTCATCTCGCTTGGCCCCTCGGGCACCGGCAAGACCCATGTCGCCTTGGGCCTTGGCCTATCAGCATGCCAGAAAGGCATGTCCGTTGGATTTGTCACCGCCGCCGCACTCGTCCATGAGCTGATGGAGGCCAGAGACGAACGCAGACTGCTACGGCTTCAAAAGCAGATGGTGGGTTACAAGCTGCTGATCATCGACGAGTTGGGCTTTGTGCCACTGAGCAAAACCGGCGCTGAGCTGCTGTTTGAATTGATCTCCCAACGCTACGAGCGCGGATCCACGCTAATCACAAGCAACCTGCCATTCGACGAATGGACAGAAACATTTGGGTCAGAACGCCTGACAGGCGCACTCCTCGACCGCCTGACCCACCACGTCAACATCCTAGAGATGAATGGCGAAAGCTACCGCCTTGGTCAGAGTAAGGCGCGTCAGGCAACGCCCAAAACCTGAACCTCAATCAGCATAGATTGGCCCTGACGGGCCAAAGCATCCGGGCAAACGCCAGCTATATGACAAGCGCAGCTGCCCGGATGCTGGCGCTCGTCTATACGCTGATTGTCCCAACCCCAAAGTGGCAACATTTTGCGCTGACCTTTGGCTCACTTTTACTCTGCCGTTGACACCGTACTCTCATTTCCGCGAAATTGTTGTTCCGGCTTCAGAAGACCCTGACAATTATCATTTTAGAGCCACTTCGATAGGAGTTTATCATTCTCGATATTGGGTTGGAACATTCCAATTTCTGGACGCTGTATCATCTGATACACCAATCTTTGCGGATGATGCTCGGGCATTAGTAACCAAGTTAGCACCTTCGTTCCAAATAGAAGCGAGGTATAATAAAGTCGTCGCATTTATTGATTATCTGGAGGAGTGCTGGCACAAAATGGACGTTGTACCTGACTACTACGACTTTCCGACAGTACTCAAAAACCAGAGCGACAGCATTATGTCAGTAGAAAGAGTTATTCGGCGGCATTGAGAGTGATGGTGAATATCAATCGTAGTAGTCGCTTTGCACACTGCTTTCGAGATTGTTGGGTTCTGCTGTTTCTCCAATTTCAAGAACGTATTTAACACTTTCGTTTTAGCGCGTGATCGTTTGAGCGTTAAGTTTCGTCCCAAAAGGTTAGCAGGTCGACCGCACAAGCATACAGGTAATGCTGCGCGATGCACGAAAGGCCGCTTTGAAGAACGCAAATGGTTGGTTTTGTACCATGCTCAATGTCTGGTTAGGGCCGTTCGTGTCATCACACACTTTGAGGGCAAAGTGCACCTTAGCTGCGCTTTGCATGGGGGTCCCCTTTGTGCAGTTGGTGGCATCGGGCAGGAAGAGCACGTTGATGCCTTCAAGCCCTCTTATCGTTGAAGGGGCAGTGTGATCGGCCTCTGGCCTATTGCCATGATGCTTTCTACCGCCAGTCTACACTAGCGTATTCTTGTCTGATTAAACATCTCTTGTTTATCCGCCCAGCCGCCCAAACTTCACACCGGCTCTCCCAATGCCACCCCAAATCGGATGCGCGGCCACCGCGCATCCTTTGGTCACAATCAGCCAACTGGCGGCTTATATGCACCGACGGCTTTACCGGCCTTCGCCATTGCCGCCATCGAGTCATCAACCGACATCAGTTTGGTCGTATGGGCCTTTGAAATTGACCCGGACGCCCCAACCGCCATGGCCCCTGCGGCCATCATTTTGTCATCGGGCCCTTCAATCAAACAAACGGCGTCATAGTCGCCAAAACTGAAATACATTTCATGCAGCTTACCGCCGAGCGCATTGATAAGACTGGCCGCTGCGGCCTTGCGGTCGCTTGGGCTGGTGATCATCGCTTTGGCGGCTTCCGAAGTATAGGAAAGTTGAAACAGATACATTGACATTGTTTATCTCCCTCAGAGTTGGTTGTTGCGACATTCCCCAAGTGGCCTGCCACTAGGCGTAATTTTTGTCTGATCTTGCTGCCAGATCAAGTGTTTTGCTCTCCCAGCCTCGACTGCGGTCGTCAGGGCGCTCGAATATGGGCGGATCAGAGCTGAAACCGCGAATGCGCGTCACCTTTGTCATGCGGCCACGTTTTGCAGCATTACGGACAGAGTTGCCTAGCCGCTTTCTTTGGGCAGCTAGCGTTATCATGCACTTCGGGCAGATTGCTGAATTGTCGAACGCGCCATTCGCCCAATTGCCCTCAATCGCAAAAACGCCCTGTTCGCGGGGCATGACGAAGGTGGCAGAACCTGGGCCCGCATCGCGTCTCTTATCGAGACCTGCAAGCTCAACAACGTCGAACCATACGCTTATCTCAAGGCAACGCTCGAAGCCATCGCAGCAGGACATCCAGCCGCCCGCATCGACGAACTCATGCCCTGGAACTTTGACAAACAGGCCTGATACCGCTTAGATCATGCCCCCGTTTAATTATGACACATTGGCGGTTCAGGCATTTCGACTGGCCTCTGACGAGCGGCTTAACGGCGCGGCAGTGCCAAGCCTTCTGATCGGGGCCATTGGGTTATTACCTGTGATCTTGCTGTGCCGTCAGGTCGCGTCACACAGGGCATAAAAAAGGGGCGCAACCTAGGCTGCCCCCCCTTTTTGCGAATTTCCTTGAGCTATTTCCAACCAACCTCGTTAAATATCTCTTGGGCAAGCGGCAAATTCTTCGCGACTTCACTTAAATTGACAGTATCACCGATAAATTCACCTAAAGCCTGAACCGAGGGAGATAATTCAACGCCAATAACCGCTGGATATTCGTCGTTACCAGCCGAAAAATACTGCTGCGCCTGATCTGACGCGAGGTATTCAAGGAATGCGATCGCATTGTCGCGGTTCGGTGCGTACGCCGCCACGCCGCCACCAGACAGGTTCATGTGGGCGCCTTCGGCATCTTGCGATGGAAAGACCCAACCAATATTTTCGCGGGCGTCGGCAGGCAGGCCATCGACGTTGGTCCGGATCGCACGAGCGAAATAGTAGGTGTTCGAAATCGAAATATCACACTCTCCCGACACGATGCCGCGCAACTGGTCAGTATCGCCGCCTTGTGGATCGCGTGCAAAATTGTTCACAATGCCCTGAGCCCAGTCGCGCGCTGCTGCTTCACCATGGTTTTCGATCACGCTGGCTAAAAGTGTTTGAGAATATACGTTGGTCGATGATCGGTGACAAACCAAGCCTTCGTATGCAGGGTCGGCAAGCGCGATATATGTCATTGGCGGATTTTCAACATTGGTCTTATTATAGAAAATGATCCGTGCGCGTTGCGAAAATCCGTACCATTGATTGTCGCTGTCCTGCAGGTTCGCTGGAATACGGTCCTCGAGGATCTCACTATCGATGGATTGCAACACAGCCGCATTCTTCGCCCGTTCAAGCCGCGATGTATCGACAGTCAAAAGCACGTCAGCAGGTGAATTCACACCTTCTGCCTCCATCCGTGCAATCAATTCATCTGCGTTGCCTTCGATGCGATTGATTTTGATGCCAGTTGCGTCCTCAAAATTGGAATACAGGCGTTCGTCGGTATCGTAATGGCGCGATGAGTATAGGTTCAGCTCCCCATCGGCGAAGGCTGGCGCGGCGGTGCATAGTAGAAGTGTTGCGAGAGTGATGGTTCTAGTGGTCATTTTGTCGATCCTTTATATCCGACTTTTTTACTCAGATACCGACACCTTGCCAGTCCGTCAAGCAATCCTGACTGAATTGATCGGAATTAATCCGCCTACTCACAGCGCTCGACCAGCGCTCTGTTTTACGCCCCAAGTGGTTAATAGGCTTGAATAAAGGCGAGGCCCATCATGCGCTGAAGAACGCCCTGCGCATTGGGCAGCAGGGGGAAATACGAAATTAAACTACGGAAGGACAACACTACCGCATGGCAGGTCTGAA
Organism: Octadecabacter arcticus 238; assembly: GCF_000155735.2. Classification (GTDB taxonomy): domain Bacteria; phylum Pseudomonadota; class Alphaproteobacteria; order Rhodobacterales; family Rhodobacteraceae; genus Octadecabacter; species Octadecabacter arcticus. The sequence goes on along the minus strand of NC_020908.1, from coordinate 874,316 downwards.
CCTTCTTGCCGCCATCAGTGTTCGAAGACTGTTCCTACATGACCTTGAGCGCGCGTGTCCGCTGCGCATTCGCACCATTTTTACGGAGTTGCCAATGATTGCGCCAGTGGTTCGATAATACCCCATTTTTAATGGGGCTCAATGGCTGGTGTGAATTCTCCGCCCTGTTATTAAGCTAGCGCCCGGTTTCTTGCCGATCAGCACTGCCGATCACCTTCATCACCGCACCATAGGAACGGAGGTTATCGGTGACGAAGATATGTGCGCGACTATGGCGTTTCACGGTTTTCTTTAGGAATTCGTAGGCTGCCTTGCGATCACGGCGCTTTGTGACAAAGCTTTCCAGGACTTCCCCTTCGTGATCCACAGCCCGCCAAAGGTAGTGCGTCTCGCCGTTAATCTTCACGAACACCTCATCCAAGTGCCACTGCCAATTTGAATATGCGCGCATCTGGCTGACCCTTTACTTGCGGATCTCAGCGGCAATCAGCGGGCCAAATCTGTTCCACCAACGCCGCTCAGTTTTGTGGCTGATGTCGATCCCGCGTTCGTGCAACAGATCCTCCACATTCCGAAGCAATAACGGGAAACGGACATACATCATCACTGCTAAGCGGATGATCTCCGGGCACCTCTTGAAATAGCGAAAAGGGTGAACGGTTTGTCATTCCCGAAGCTAAATTCTCGCCCTGTCCGCCTAAACAAGTCAGCTCTGACAGTGCCCCTCGACGAGCATAGGAGTGCACCCTATCATTACAACACGACTACCAACTGGCGAGGCCCGCCCCAAAAGACAGGCCTCGAAAGTAAATTTTACTCAAATGATGAAGCAGGGTAGAACTTTTCAGACACCCAAGCACCGTCTTCAGCGCGCATGATCAGGAACGAACCGGCAGGTGTACCACTTTCGTCCATCGTCAGCGGGCCGGACGCACCTTCAAAGTCGATGTCGGTGCCCGCTGCAATCATATCACGCGCAGTCGCGAAGTCTGACACCAATTCACCACCCTCGGTCACGCCACGGATGGCCGAATTGATCGCTTCGCCGGAACAATCGGCAGATCCTTCGATCGCCAGCGCGACCAGCATTGCCATATCATAAGAGTTGGCAGCGAACGGACCCGGTTCTTTGCCGGTTTCAGCCATCATTTTTTCGGCAAAGGCCTGATAGGCTGGCAACGAATTGTCAGGTTCCGCAAGTTCGACATACGCGCGGCCATTAAGGATACGCGTATCGACGGTTTCAAAAACCTGTGGCACGGCAAGGTCGGCTGTCAAAAGCCACTCACCCTCAAAACCACCGACGGCGGCTTCTTTTAGAACGGTGACACCGGATTCCTGACCACCAGCCAAATAAATGGCGTCGGGATTGTTTGCGAGAACCGAAATCAATTCAGCCTGATAGGATGGCTGACCCGGATTGTAGATCACATAGTCAGTGACTTCGATTCCGGCCTCTTCGAGAGCGGCGCGCGCGACCTGCGCAGGCGAAATTGTGGATTCTTCGTTCTGTACCAGCATCGCGACAGACTGATAGCCTTTTTCGGCCAACCAAAGGCCAGCCGCAGCGCCGTCGCCAAGATCGGACCCGACGGTCCGATACACATAATCACCACCCAGATCGTTCAGCGTGATCGTGCCCGCATATGGTGAAATGATCGGCGTCTGACGGCGCTGCGCCAGATCGACAAGTGCGACCATAACGCCGGATGTTGGTCCAAGGATCGCGACTGCGCCTTCGGTATCGATCATGTTGTTGGCCTCGCGGATACCTTTTTCTGCGCTGCCGCCGGTATCGGCGACCACGGTGCGCATCATACCACAGGACGTGCCGCCGGCTGCATTGATTTCGTTGACGCCGACTTCGACGGCCCCGGCAACGATAGCGCCGAATTCGCCAAGTTCACCTGTCAGTGGCACAAGCACGCCAACGGTGACGTCGGCTGCAGCAAACGATGGTGCCGCGATGGCAGCGACCGCGACGATGGCGGTCATATTCCGTAAATTCTTTGAAAGGCTCTTCATTTTAATTCTCCTTGTTGGGGTTTGTGCCGGTGATGCCGGATTCCAGTTAGTGAGATTGCAAAAGCATCTCTTCGAGCCTGCCAGGTTGCAGCAAGTCCGCGCTTGGCAGGGTTTCGCGGTTACGCCCGGCATCGATCATCCAGGTGGTCCGCGATATTTTTAGAATTTTTTCAGGGTTCTGCTCGACGACCCAGATCACGGTGATACCGGACTCGGCCAGTTCACAAATCCAGTCAACAATCCGGTCGACAAAGATCGGGGCAAGCCCGGCTGTGGGTTCGTCGAGGATCAGCAGTTTGGGCGCACCGATCAGCGCATTCGCGACTGCCAGCGTCTGACGTTCGCCGCCTGACAATGTTGACGCCAGCTGGTTCGACCGTTCTTTCAGGATCGGAAACCGTTCGTAGGTGTTGTCGATCCGCGCGCCGGTGTCAGAAAAGCTGAGCGCCGAGGCCAACAGGTTATCGCGCACCGTCATTTCCACGAACGTGTTTTGTTCTTGTGGAACATAAGCAATGCCGGTCCGTGTGGTTTGCAACGCATTCAGTTTCGCAATCGACACCCCGTCGAGTGCAATATCGCCGCGGTCCACCGGCAAATGACCCGCAATGGTTTTCATCAATGTGCTTTTACCGGCGCCGTTGGGGCCCAGAACACATGTGATCTCGCCTGCTTCAGCGACAAAATTCAATCCGTGCAGAATTGTGACTTTGCCGTAGCCGCTGTGCAGTCCACTGACGTCAAGTTTCATGTTCGGCTCCAAGGTAGGCTGAAATGACCGCCGGGTCGCGGCGGATGGAATCCGGGTCGCCCTCGGCCAGCAACGCACCGTTCTGAAGAACGACGATTCTGTCCGCAAGGTTAAGCAGAAATGCCAGATTGTGTTCTACGACGATCAGGGTCGTGCCCTCTGCATGCAGCTGCGTCAAAATTTCCGCCAGTTTCACCTGCAGGTTGGGATCGACGCCCGCGGTGGGTTCGTCCAGCAACAAGATGCGAGGGTTACGGTTCAGCTGTCTTGCCACTTCGAGCATCCGAAGTTCGCCACCTGACAGATTTGCAACGGAATCGTGCAACCGGTCGGCCAGCCCGACACGTTCAAGGGCATGTTCCGCCTGTTGGCGCAGCGCCTTGTCCGGACCGCGCCAGCGACCCAAAAGTGCGGCGATCGGCCCTTCTTCGGGATGATCGGCGCCGACGAGAACATTGTCGATGACGCTAAGGGAGGGAAAGGCACGCGGCGTCTGGAACGTGCGGCCAAGCCCCTTAGCCGCAATGTCCGCCGCCTTGAGAGTTGACAATTCGATGCCGTCCATTTCCACACGACCTTTCGTCGGTTTCAACACGCCGGAGATGAGATTGAATGTCGTGGATTTACCGGCACCGTTGGGGCCGATGAGGCCAAGAAGTCCACCACGATTGACCTTAAAGCTTAGGCCGTGATCGCCGCCGACGGCCCGAAAACCCCCAAAGTCCATGACTGCGTTTTCGACGCTCAGGATGATATCGTTCATGCCGCCGCCCTTTTTGCTAGTTTTTCCCAGGGCCGCAGCCGCAAGACGATGATGAAGAGAATACCGGTTACAATTTCTTCGACGGATGACGCGATCTGGGCGGCTCGGACAGTTTCGAACGGGATCGCCCCGACGATTTCCTGAAACAGTACCAGTGCCATTGCCCCTAGAATCGCGCCGATGATCGTCTTTTCGCCACCGAGTGCGAGCGCGATCCAGACGAAAAATGTCACTTCGGCCGTAAACAATGCCGGTGCCACCAACGTTGTAATCATCGCGTAAAGTGCGCCGGCAAAACCGATCGGAACGGCAGAGATGATGAACACCTGAAGACGAATGCGGGCATCATCTTTGCCCACCGCCTGCGCCGCGATTTCATCGTCATGCACAGCATCAATGGCGCGACCAAACGGCGATTTCAACAGGCGGTTGAACACATACGCCGTCACCAGCATCAATATCACGGCCGCAAGTGCGTATCCGACGGTATCGTTCAGACCCAGTGTCGTCGGGTCGGGGCGTTCAACGTTAGCAAGGCCAACGCTGCCGTTGCCGATCCGACGTTCGTTCAACAGAACCGAATGAAAAACCTCAGCAAAGGCAAACGTCGTCAATGCAAGGTATTCACCGCGCAACCGCAACGTCGGCCAACCGGTGATCAGCGCAAACAGCAGCGACGCAACACCGGCTGCCAGAAGCCCGATATACCACGGCAAATCGAAGCCGAACCAGTACTGGTCAAGACCGCTCGGCGGTTCCTGCGTAAAAATCGCGTAGGCGTAGGCACCGGCCGCAAAGTAGGCCACGGTCCCGAAGTTGATCATACCACCACGGGCATACTGGAGATTAAGCGACAGCGTCAGAACCGAAAAAACGGCACCAAAGGTCAGCGTCGCGAGGACGAGTGGATAAATGGTCATCGTGACTTCTTCCCTGCAAGACCCTCTGGGCGGAACATCAGCACCAGAATGACGACGCTGAACGCGACAAGAGGGCGATAGCCTGCGGGTATCCAGAAGACGGATACATCCATTGCTATGCCAATGATCAACCCGGCGGCCACAACTGCATAAAGTGAGCCGAGCCCCGCAAGAATTGCGACCGCTAGTATCTGTAGGATCTGATGGAACGCGATATCCGTGGACAGCGTCGCAATGACCGCAAGCATGACACCGGCAAGACCTGCAAGTCCCGACGAAATAAGCCATGTGATGCGCGAGGTGGATTTGACATCGATCCCGCGTGATGCCGCAAGTTCGGGATTCGCGGACATCGCACGGATAGCAAGACCCATCGGAGTTTTGTTAAGAAACAAGGCAAGGCCCGTCGTCGCGAGGGCCGCAAAGACAATGACAAGCAATTGGTAATTGGTGATCCGCAGCCCCCAGAACCGGTAACTTTCGGCAAGCGGAATGTCCAAGCTGCGAATACCGGTGCCGACGAGGGCATCTACAGACCCGCCGAGGACGTAATGCACACCAACGGACGTGATCAGCAAGATGGCCGGGCCAAGCGTGCGGATCGGGTCGTAGACGACGCGCCCGATAATCAATCCGACAAACGCCGTAAAAATAATCCCAACCACAGCAGATGGGACGATGTGCCACCCAAGCATCACGTTCAAACCCCACGTGGTAAAGGCTGACACACCCAATAATTCAGGGTGCGCGATGTTCAGGAACCCCTCGACACGGCGGGTGAACGAAAAACCGATCGTGGCAAGGATCAGAAAAGACCCTGTCACGACGCCCGTCAGAACAAACTGCAAAAAAAGCGTCATGGCTGCACCTTTTCGATCTGACCGGCCTTACGACCAACCGCATCCGGCCGGCACGGCAGCTTTAAGTTTGGCGTGATGTAAATCATTTTGACCTTTCCCTCGTGGTATTTTAAGGAGCATACTCCGTTAATCGAAATCCGCAAAGTATTTATTCAAGTGATTAATTGGCAGCACTAGGTGTCACATCCCGTGAGGTAGTAGGGGTTTTTCTTAAACAGCTCTGGCTTAAGTTTGTGCCAGTCTTTCATGGCCTGCAAGGGGGTTCTGCTCTGAAGAACAGATTGCGGGAGTTGTTGATTATAGAGCAATACATAACGGTGCATCGTCGCATTAAGGTCTTGCCCTGATCGGAAGTGATGACTTTGAAGGACATCCTCTATACGCCCGTTGAATCTCTCAACCATGCCGTTTGTTTGAGGCGATTGTGGTGGGGTCAAACGATGGTCGATGCCGAGTTCGCTGCACAGCGTATCGAACTCATGTTTGCCAGTCGCTGCACGCTTGCGCAGGCCAAAGAGACGGTCAGTAAACTCCTTACCGTCGCCAATGTTGCTCGAACCATTGGCGCAATTATTGGCAACTTCGTAAGAATGGTGCGAATGCGCAGCGGACACGCGCGCTCAAGGTCACGTAGGAAGCGTCGGGCATTGGCGGCCGTCTTGTTGTTATAGATACCAATGAAGACCCACCGCGTGGCGCGGTCGATGGCGACAAACAGGTAACGGCGTGACGTCTCATTCGCCATTTGCGGCAGATATTTAACGTCGATATGCAGGTAGCCCGGCTCGTAGGCCTTGAAGGCGCTGTGCTTTGGCTTTGCCTCTTTGACCTTCAGGTCGCGCAGATTACCCACCCCATGACGACGCAGGCATCGATCCAAGCCCGAGCGTGAAACGTTCGAATTCAAGAACTCCCGCACCACTGCAAGTAAGTCAACAAGTGACACCAAAAGCGTCTTACGCAACGCCACCGCAACACTCTCCTGGGCTGGGCTCAGCGTCGTTTGTAAGCGATGTGGCGTATGGCTGCGGTCTTCGACACTGTCACGGTGACGCCACTTCAAAACAGTCGACTCAGAAATGCCATAGCGTTCAATCACCATCCAGGCCGAATCTTCGCAGGCTTGAATGGCTGCTATAATCTTTGGTGTTGTCGTCGCTTGGCTATGCAGTCGAACGAGCATCACGTTTCTCCTTCCGAATGTCCTCTAAAACCGACCTTGCCATGAAAAAGGCTGAACGCCGAGGGTCAATGTGATCATCCGGAATGGAACAACTAGAGATTTATAATAGCTATGCCGCATCTACGGCAAAACCCGAAATTTTTCATGAGTTATGACGCGGAAATTGTCTGAGACTTGGCTTCGGAAGGTTTTCCACTCATTTTGGATGGTTTCGCGAAAGAATTTCAGGATCGCATTCGCGAACTGTTTTTGTGTCGGGTGATATTGATTGTGCGTCACATGTTGATGCATGACCGCCCATAATCGCTCGATCATTGCTGACAGGCGATTGCGCAGCAATCTGCCGAGAAGGGGGGTGAGATGCGGGCAATATGGCGGCAACTGGATAAGATGTATGCGGCAGTCTGGCCTTGCGAGAAAGGCCCTGACATCTGGCCCTTTGTGATAGGCGGCATTGTCCCAGATAACGTGGATCATTCGCTTGTCGGGATTGCGAGCCTCAATCTTGGCCAGAAGTTGCGCGGCACTAACGCCGTCCACGGTGGTTGGCTCGACAAAGGGCGTGTCGAAGGTTTCGAGGTTCAGCGCGCCATGGATGTTTACGCGGCCACGCCCTGCTGTAGTTTTGATCGCCGGGTTTGATCCTGCCTTTACCCAGCCATGGCTGGGTTTTGTCTGATATTCAGGATGTACAGCATCAGCGAAATAGACGGCTTCATCTGCGCCCAGATCGCCCATCAGACGTTCGTACAATGCGATAAATGCGGCCTGCTTTTCAGCAGAGACAACGCGCGGCAGGGCCTTGGGCTTGCGATATTCAAACCCCAACCGGGCAAGAAGCTTGATGCAGCCAGAGTGCGAGTAGCGCAGGCCAAATTTTGTTGAAACGTGGGCTCTTATCTCAACCGACGAGTGGCAGAAGCGGCCGTCCAGCCAGTCGCATAATGCCGCCTCTTGGTCAGCGGCCATACGAGAGTGACCGCCTTTCCAGCCATCAACTGCAAGCGCATCCCAGCCGTTTTCACGATAGGTTTTGTGCCAGCCGCGAACGGTGTCGTCGTCCAAATATAGAAATTCCGCGATTACCTGACAGGACTTCCCATCATCCAGCAAAAGAAGCGCATTTGCACGCCGTGCAATCCCATGATCTTCGCGTTGACTGCGAACACAGACCTCAAGCTCAAGGCGCTCCGTGGGAGAAAGAAAACCGGGACGGATCATGCAGATAGCTGAATCGGTCTACGTCCAGACGTCAACCCGCCAAAATTCGGGTGATCGAGGACTCTGTGTATAATAATAATACTTTAACACGGCTGTTTTCCAACGCTATTTCATCAAAACGGCCCCCCGCACACCGCACGGCATCGGCCAAAAAATATCGGTCAAAACGCCGACACAGACACCGGTGTTTTACGCCATCGGAGCGCGGCTGGATTCGTTATTAGCATTGATCAGACGACTCAGCAATTGCATGAACTCCGCCTGATCTTCAGCGTTCAGTGGATCCATCAGCTTGTCTTGTGCTGCTTCCATGGCGGGCTGCATTTCACCGATGAGCCTGCGTCCTGCTGTCGTGATCCGGACAGCTTTTGCGCGGGCATCGTTTTTTGAGGGTTCCCGTGTCACCAGCTCATTGCGCACCAGACGTTTTATAACGTCCGCGCCACTGGTCCGGTCGATACCGACAGCCTTGGACAGTGTCAGCTGATCAATCCCGTCACTTTTAAGCAAAACAGACAAGATCGCAAACTGAACAGCCGTTACGCCATCTGCTCCGCAGGCTTCTGCAAATAAACCGACGTGTATCTGATGCAGGCGGCGGATCAGATAACCGGGTCTATTCCACAGTTGTGTATACCGTCCCACCGGCCCGTTCAGGCGATCACTGACAAAGACGCGATCGGTATTAGATTGCTTATTTGGGTCCATTGGCAGCTTTTTCCTTTAGTGCAGCTCGTTGTCAATAACCCAGTTACAAGTTGCTAACAAACTTTTTAGGAAGTATGCTTCTTAAAAGTATTTTGCCCCCCCCGAGGAGAACAGCGGCATGACGACAGGTATCGGCGCACGAATCCCCCGCAAGGAAGACGCCCGCCACCTCAACGGAACGGCGCAGTTTGTGGGCGACATTAAGATGCCGCACCTGTGGGAGGCCGCATATGTCCGCAGCCCGCTGGCCCACGCAAAAATTAAATCGATAACCAAGCCGAACGGGTTCGAGGACCAGATTTTCACCATAGACGACATGGTCGGGCTTGGACCCATCGTCGCGCAGTCGACTCTTGCGACTTACAACCAGTCCGATCATTGGCCGTTGGCCAAGGACAAAGTCCGTTTCGTCGGTGAATGTATTGCCATGTGCGTTGCCCCCACCCGCGCCGAAGCAGAAGACATCGCCGAAGCTGTCATCGTCGATCTAGACCCGCTGGATGTACATGTCAGAGTTGAAACCGCTCTTGCCCCAGGCGCTGAAAAACTGCACGCCGGATGGGACAACAACCTGTTTCTGACCACGCAATTCGACAATGATCTGACCGAAGCCCGGAAAAATGCCACCGTCATCATAGAGCGCGAGTATTCGACAGCACGCCAGTGCATGACCCCGATGGAGGGAAAGGGCGCGCTGGCCTATTGGGACGGCAAGGCAGAACAGCTTGTGATGTATACGTCGACACAGGTGCCGCATCTGATCCGCACCGGCGTCGCCGAATGCCTTGGTCTTGATCAGGGTGAAGTGCGGGTCATTGCGCCCGACGTCGGCGGGGGGTTCGGTTACAAATGCGTCCTGCAACCCGAAGAACTGACTGTGGGATGGGCCGCGACACATCTTGGCCGTCCGATCCGCTGGACCGAAGACCGGCGCGAACATCTGACCGCCGGTGCCAACACCCGCGAACACAAATACAAAATTACCGCATACGCCGACGATACCGGCCGCCTTCTTGGGCTTGATGCCGATATCTGGGTCGATGTCGGCGCCTATTCCGTTTGGCCGTTCACCGCCTGCCTTGAAGCCGCGCAGGCGGGCGGCAATCTGCCGGGCCCATATGATCTGGGGGCCTATGCGTGCCGCACCTATTCGGTCGCGACCAACAAACCGGGCTTTACCCCGTACCGCGGTGTCGCGCGTCCAGGGGTCTGTTTTGCGATGGAACTGACGATTGATGCGATTGCACGCGCCGTTGGTCGCGACCCGCTTGACGTGCGCCGCCTGAACCTCGTGCAGGGGGCCAAAATGCCCTACACCAACGTGACCGGAAAATTCTACGATACCGGCGATTATCCCGAAGCCGCGCGGCAGGCCGCGGAAATGATCGACGCGAAATCGTTTGCGAAACGCAAGGCCGCCGCCGCCAAGGAAGGGCGGCATCTGGGGATCGGGTTTTCGTCGTTTACCGAACAATCCGCGCATGGAACCAAGGTGTTCGCGTCCTGGGGCCTTGCACTGGTGCCGGGGTACGAACAGGCGATGGTCAAACTGGCACCAACCGGATCCGTAGAGGTCAAATCAGGCAACCAGACCACCGGTCAAGGTCTTGAAACGACAATCGCCCAAGTCGCGAGCGATTGGCTGTCACTGGATCTTTCGCGCATCAAGGTCACGATGGGCGACACCGGCATGACCCCCTATTCAACCGGCGCATACGCTTCGCGCGGTATGGTGATGGCGGGGGGGGCCGTGTCCAAAGCATCCGAGGAACTGGCGCGCCGCATTCGTATTCTGGGTGCCCATCTGTTGCAATGCAAACCCGACGAAACCGAACTGAAAGATGGTGCCGTCTTCAAAGGTGCGGCGTCCGTCAGTCTAAAACAGATCGCGCAAGCGTGGTATCTGCGCCCCGACCTGTTGCCTGACGACATCGAAACCACTGGCATGGAAGTCACCGAAGGCTACAAGCCGACAATCGACACCGGCGTTTTCACCTATGCCACCCATGCCGCCGTCGTCGAAGTCGACATTGAAACCGGCAAGGTCGACATCCTAGATTATGTGATCTTTGAAGACTGCGGAACCCGGGTGAACCCGCTGATCCTTGACGGCCAGTCCTACGGCGGGGCTGCACAAGGTATCGGAACGGCACTGTTCGAAGAAGTGATCTATGACAGTGCCGGACAGCCGCTGACATCGACGTTGGCCGATTATATTCTGCCGGGTCCGGCTGAACTGCCGCGATTTCGACTTGGTCATTCGGAATCGCCGTCGCCCTATACGCGGCACGGCATCAAAGGCGTCGGCGAAGGGGCCGCAATCGCCCCCAGCGGCGCATTGGTAAACGCGATCAACGACGTGTTGGCCCCGCTTGGTGCTGAGATCAACAGTATTCCCGCCACGCCGCACCGGATCCTGACCGCGATCTTTGACGCGCGTGATGCCAATTCCAGCGTCACGGAGACCGCACAATGAAACCGGTGCCATTCACCCACGAAATCCCGAAATCCCTGCAACTGGCGGACAAGGCACTGACCGGTGACAACAGCAAGGTCATGGCAGGGGGCCAGTCGATCGGCCCGATGTTGAATCTGCGGCTGGTGCGGCCGACGACAATCGTCAGCATCGACCAGCTGGACGAATTGCAGACCGTCCACATCAAAGGCGACGTTTTATCGATCGGTGCGGCTGTCACCCATGCGCAGATCGAAGACGGGATCGACGATGTCGATTTGCCAACGATGCTGCGCCATGTCGCCAGAAGCATCGCCTATCGCGCCGTGCGCAACAAAGGCACCATCGGGGGGTCGCTTGCACACGCCGATCCGGCAGCCGACTGGGTCAGCGCCATGACGGCGCTTGGCGCGCAACTGGTGATCCGCAACGCGCACGGCAAATCGCGGCGCGAACCGATGGCGGGATTCATGCGCGGGGCATATCGCACCGCGTTGCAACAGGGCGACATTATCGTGGCCGTGGAACTGCCCACCGCCATGGGAAAGGCCTTGTGGGGCTACGAAAAAATCTGCCGCAAGGTTGGTGAATTCGCCGACGCCATCGGCGCTGTCGTCATCCAACCGGACCTGAAATATGCCCGCATCGTCGTCGGTGCCACCGAAGACGCGCCCTTGCTGCTGGATGACATGGCGCGCGAAATGGCGCGCACGGCCACCGCCCCGTCGCTGGATGAAATCGACGGGGCACTGGCGGCACACCTGCCGGGTGCATCACGGGTGAAACGACAACTTTTGAAAACTGCCCTGTCGCGCGCCATTGCAAAGGTAATCCCGTCATGAAGGTCATCGTAACGCCCGCCGCTGCCAACCAATCGATATCCCTGACAATAAACGACAGGCCCGAAACGGTCACTGTGCCACCGCGCACGACACTGGCCGAAATCCTGCGCGATCATCTTGATCTGACGGCAACCCATCTGGGATGTGAACAGGGTGTCTGCGGCGCATGTACCGTCATGGTCGACGGACGCCCTACGCGCGCCTGCCTGACGTTTGCCGCATCTTGTGAGGGCGCGACCGTCGAAACCCTGGAAGGTTTCAAAGACGACGATTTGATGGACCGACTCAAGGCCGCGTTTCACCGCAATCACGCCCTGCAATGCGGATTTTGCACACCCGGGGTGCTGGCGACCGCACGCGATCTGGTCGAACGGCTGGACACAGCAGACGAAGTCCGTATCCGTAACGAATTGTCGGGAAACCTGTGCCGCTGTACCGGCTACGTCGGAATTGTCGAATCCATCGCGCAGGTGATCGACGAACGCCGCGGTCTTGGCCTGCCATCGACCGGCGCGCCGCGCGTCGCACGCGAAGCGACCACTGGGTTTGCACCCTTTGACGCCGACATCGCCGAGCGACCGCCGGCCCCCGCCGTATCATCCGGCACCATGACCGTCGAAGACGGCTGGTCCGTCGTCAAACGCGAAGTGGCGCTGAACCATTCGGCAGACGCGGTCTGGGCGCATTTTTCTGATCTGGATGCAGTGGCCGAATGTTTGCCCGGCGCGAAACTGACCGATCACGACGCAAGTACGTTCACCGGCCACATCGGTGTCGCGTTCGGTCCGATCACCGCCAAATTTGAGGGCGAAGGCACCTATAGAACCGACGACAGCAGCCGTGTCGGGACCGTGGCGGGGCGTGGCAAAGACCGGGGCGGGCAGTCCGCGGTCGAGGGTGAGTTGAGCTATACAGTCCGCCTGGCGCAGGGCGACCCCGATGCGTCGCTTGTCGATGTGGGGTTCCGGTTCAGAATCCAGGGGATGCTCGGCCAGTTCAACCGGCCGGAACTTGTCAACGGTTTCGTCGATTATATTCTCGCCGAATTCGTCGCCAACTGCGACGCCGTCTTGTCTGGTGGCGAAGTCCGCGAAAGCAAAGGGATAAGCGCGTTTGCGATGATCCGCGCGGTTATTGGTGGAAAACTGCGGGCCTTGTTCCGCCGGACCTGACACGCCACCGCCGTTACCAAACATAAAAGGGCGCGACCGATCATTCGGTCGCGCCCTTTTTCGTCGTTGATTTTGTTAGATCAGACCGGCAGCACCAGCGCATTATGTACCAGCAACGTGTCATAAATCGCGATGCGTGACTTTAACAACAGGCTGTTATTGACCTGTTTTTCAAAGATATCCTGCATCCGGCCCGCCATATGCAGACGGCCTTCCGGCCATTCGGCAAGCACTTCGACCAGAATGAAATTGGTTTCGGCCTTGATGGTGCCCGCATCGTCGATGTCGACGATCCGCGTGTTGGTCATAAAATGGCGCAAATAGCGCGGGCCGAACATCGACGTCTTGGCGATGGCCATCGCACGGTCCTTCATCATGTTCTTGCCTTCGCAATAGACAAGTCCGACCGGAAGCCCGTGATCATAGTTTTCACGGCTGACTATGTTGTAAAAACCGTCTTCCGTAAAAAATTCGGGCCAGTCTTCCAGATCACCGTCATCCAGCACCGCACAATAGATCGTGTTAAACGCTTCGACAGCGTATTTGGCATCGTGCGACGCGGGGTTTGTCGCCCGCGCCAACGCGCCTGTGACATCTTTCAATCCGACATCGAGGGACGGTTTCGTTTCGCGGCTCATACGCCCATCTCCTCACGCCAGTGCTGATACAACGCGCGGATCGCGGCCTCTGATATCAGGGTTTCGGATGTGCCGGCCGGTACGTCGGGATCAAGCTGCACCATGTGATTTGCCGGTTTGGATGAATTTAACATTCCGTCCTGCACGAATTTGATCGCTTCGTTGTCTTCCAGCCCTAGGAATCCGGCAGGCCCCATCAGATTGCCCTGACGCAACCGGTGGCGCGTCATTTCTTCGTCGTCGTCTTCGTAGCCGAACATCGTCCAGATCATCGTGAATTCGTTCGGGCCACTGGGCACCAATTGGCGCACGCCAAGGGTGTTCATTTCGCGCTGCACGATTAGGTTGGGCCAGACGACCTGCATCGTCACCGACCATGGGCTGTCGAATTCGGCCACATAATCCATCAGACGGGGATCCGCCAACGTCATCCCGTCGCGGTAGCCACGCATTTCCTTTTTGTTTTCATCGGACACCGCGTTATCGCTTTTGGCGGACGCCATTGTCGAATGACGCCCCTTGGGGTCGCAAATCATCGCTGATTTGTTGCCCGCCACCAACAATCCGAAAGTCACCAAAAACGTATGCAGCAATGTTGCGTGATACGGATCTTTCAGGTTTTCGGGGTACAGTTTCCAGTTGCCCATGATGGTGTGGCGGTAATGACCGAACAGCTTCAGCTTGCGACCCGAAAACACTGCGTCGTAGTCTTCCAGCATGGCTTCGCCCATGTAGTCCTCAAAGCTCTCCATATCGTCGGCGTAGGATGCGAAAATAACACCTCCGCGCTGTGCGACATTCAACTTGCGCAACCCGTGATCTGCAGCGTCGAAATCCGCGGGCATGCCGCCTTCGCCGTTGGCACCACGGCGAAACGGAACACCGGCAAGATTGCCTTTCAGATCATAACTCCATTCGTGGTAGGGGCAGACAAATTCCGTGTTGTTACCGCGCAATTCGCGACAAAATTCAGCCGCGCGGTGTGAACAGCGGTTCTCAAAAACGTGGACTTCGCCGTCTTCGTCGCGCGACACCACGACGGGTGTGGGACCAACGTAGGAGCGCACAAAATCGCCCGTGTTGGGCACTTCGCAGTCAAGTGCGACGTAATTCCACGTCGATCCATGAAAAATGCGTTCGACTTCGCGTTCATAGACTTCTTGATTGGTATAGACCCAGTCGGGCACGCGGATCAGACCCTCGGCTGGCCAGATGAACCGGCTTTCGAATGGTTGTTGTTTCATGTCATCCTCCTCGTTGTCGCCCAGATCCGACCCATCGGTCGCCAGAGCCTGTCCATTGGCCATTAGTGCCTTTGCCGCACGCAGTGCAGATGCATCGCCAAAATCTATGACGCATTTGACACGACCAATGGCGTCCTGCCCCAAAAAGACCGGTGCGGTTTCACCGTCGCGGCGGACCACCGGCATGTCGGCGTCGGTCTTACCGAAAATCTGGATCGTGGCCCCGAACAGATCGGACCAGAACCAGGGGCCATCCTCTACGGCGGGTCCGTGTTTGGTGATATGGCGGGCCGCACGTTCCGCGCTTAACCGCGCGTTCTGCCAGCTTTCCATCCGTTGGGACGGGCCATTTGGCCGCTCCTTACGCACTGCGACATCGCCCACGGCATAGATGCCGGGCAAGTTTGTGCGGTTCACCTGATCGACCAGAATTCCGCCTTGGTCATCGGTTCGAATGCCAACTGCAGATGCGATGTCATCATTCGGAATTGCGCCAATTCCTGCAATGATCACGTCGGCGTCGATCACGCAGCCATCGCCGAGCCCGACACCTTTGTCGCTGACATGGGTGATGCGCGCGTCCAGTTCGATGGACACACCATGTTCGCGGGCGATCCCGGCCAAATAATCGGCGGGTTCTGCAGGCAACAGGCGTGTCATCAGGCGCGGTTGTGATTCAATCACAGTGACGTTTGCTCCCAGCTTTCGTGCAGCAGATGCGAGTTCAAGCCCGATGAAACCGCCACCAATAATCGCAACACTTTTGGCAGTTTTTAACGCCGCTCCAAGGTGTTCGGCGTCGGCCAGACAACGCAGATAATGTATCTTTGTGGTGTCGGACCCGCTGACTGTCAATTCACGCGCGCGCGCGCCGGTCGCAAGGACTAGAATATCGTAAGACACACTTTGTCCATCAGACAGGTCA
The DNA here is from genome assembly GCF_000155735.2 of Octadecabacter arcticus 238. Taxonomy (GTDB): domain Bacteria; phylum Pseudomonadota; class Alphaproteobacteria; order Rhodobacterales; family Rhodobacteraceae; genus Octadecabacter; species Octadecabacter arcticus. The sequence goes on along the minus strand of NC_020908.1, from coordinate 858,609 downwards.
ACTGTCGTATCATTCGTCCGGATCGCAGAGACGCTGACACCAAGCATCAGTTCGACCTGTAAATCCTCTGCCTGACCGGGCGCAAAGACGTAGGCATCTTCGATCCCCGTGGCACCAGTCAACAAATCCTTGGACAGCGGCGGGCGTTCGTAGGGCATGTGCGTTTCGGCACCGATAATCACGATGCGCCCGCCAAAACCATGCTTGCGCACGGAAATCGCCGTTTCGGCACCAGCCTGCCCTGCCCCAATCACCACCAAGGTGCGAACATCTGTTCCGATCACACTGGTCGGCTTCACCGCGTCATCCGGCCGCTGCCTAGCGGTGTTGACATCGACCCAGACGAATCCGTCTTCCTGTTTCACGGCATAGGTGGCGATGTCTTTGGTGACAGGAGCGCTCAGCGCTTTGCCGGACCGGATATCGAACAATCCCTGATGCAGCGGGCATTCGATACAGCCGTTTTCAACGTGACCGTCTGTCAGATAGGCAAACGCATGGGTGCAGATGTTGCCGGTTGCAAAAATGTCGCCTTCAATCGCCCACAGCGCAATTCGCAATCCGTCAACTTCTGTGGCGACCGCGCCCTGTTCCAGAACACTCGCAGTTTCAAGTGTTTTAAACCAGTCCATGTTACGCCCCTTCTTTCGCGGCCAACGTCGGCATCCCGAAAAGGCGGGCTGCGTTATCGTGGCAGATTTTCACCCGCGTCGCATCTTCCAGCGGCGCAGTTTCAATAAATTCCACCGCAAGATCGGTGTCTTCATAGGGGTAGTCGACGGAAAACATCACCGCGTCCGCACCCATTTCACCGATCGCCCCGATCAGGGACGGATGCGAACACACACCGGATGTCGTGATCAGAATGTTGGACCCGAAATAGGCCGAAGGGGCGCGATCCAGCGACACGCCCATCGGATAGGCCCCGAAGCGGCTGTCGTAACGCCAGCGCAAAAACGGCAGCGCTTCCCCCATGTGGCCAAGGACAAGTTTGACGTCGGGAAAACGGTCAAAAACGCCACCGAACAAGATACGCAAGGCGTGCGAACCGGTTTCGACACCCCACCCCCATGTTGCGCCCTGCAACACCGGCATCCCGCCAAGAACATGCGGCGTGACATAGGCGTTTGACGGGTGCAGGTAGAATGGCACGCCCAGCTTTTCGACCTCGGCCCAGAACGGGTCGTAATCAGTACCTTCGTAATACGCGCCGTGGGTGTGCGTGTTAACCAGACAGCCTTGCAGGCCTAGATCATTCACCGCGCGGTTCAATTCGCGCGCGGCGGCATCGGGATCATGCATCGGCAATGTCGCAAGACCGCCAAGGCGATCAGGTTTTTTAGAAATTTTCTCTGCCAGAAAATCATTAGCGCCTTGTGCCGCACTGACTGCCTTTTCCACAGCCTCGCCCTGTGTACCCGGCCCGGTTAGAGAAATGATCGACCGGGTGATGCCCCCTCGATCCATCGTCTCGATGCGTTCTCCGTCAAAATCACCAAGTCGTCGTGTCAGGATTTCAGCCTGATCACGCGGGATCAGTTTCAGAAAAGCTTCAGAATGCTTTTCGAACCCCGGAGCCATGAAATGCTCTTCGAATGTGATCTTGGGTGTCATTGGAATCTCCCGTCCTATAATTTAGGAAGTATACTTCCCTTTTTGGTGTGAGGCAACTGCCACGTGTTTTGATCAACCGCTTTGCGTTGCAAATGATTGCCGGAAATCAGCCGCGCTTTGGGTTACAAATCGTCAAGATAGGACAAAGTGTCCGCCGTGGTGATGACGTCGCCATATTTCTGGTCGATGTCATACAAGGCCGCGTCGTGGGGCGGTGCCGCGCGGTCGGCGCAGGCGTCCGCGACAACAAGAACGTTGAACCCGCTTTGAACCGCATCCACCGCCGACGCCCGGACACACCCCGATGTCGTCGCACCGGTCAGGATCGCGGTATCAATTCCGCCGCCCGACAAATGCGCAGCAAGATTGGTGCCAAAAAACGCAGACGCGCCTTTTTTGAAAATGACAGCGTCACCGGGCAGACGATCCAGTCTGTCGTCGATTTCCACAAGGCGCGATCCCTCGACCAGCGCTTTCATGCCAGTCGCTTTGCGCAGCCAGACAAGGGTGCCGATTTCGGCGTCGTTGAAGGCGATCACAGTAAAGATCACGGGAACTAACTGCGCGCGCGCCGCGGCAATCAGGCGATTAGTGACGTCGATCTGTTTTCCCGCATCAGACGCGGTGGGATAGCGGGTGTCGGTAAACCCGTAACTGAAATCGATCACGATCAATGCAGGCTTGGGGCCGCGTAGAACGCGCACCCCAAAGCCTGCGTTTTCATAGACTTTTTCCTGACTCATGCCGACGGATCCCTTGTTGTTATGGCCTAGCGTCGTTCCATCTGCATTTCCTTCACGACCAGATCGCCGTCGATGACGATCGGTTCGTCATCAAGGAACAACGAACAATTGCGCATCGGAATATCAAGATGACAGGCCGTGTCGTTGGCACCGCCCAGCTCGTTATTCGGACCGGTCGAAAACATCACGTTGCCATAAAAACTGCGGGGTTCCATACCCATGCCACCAGGAAATTCGCCCGGCGTCATGCGATGCCATTTGGCATCTGGGTTCATGCCCCAGCCCACGTGGCTCATGCCTTTGCCACGTTCGTCGTTGAACCCGTCCATATAGGATTTGACCAACGCACAATCGAGCCCACCTCGCATATCGCTGATAAAACCCTTTTCGATCGTATAGGTAATCGGATCGCGAACATACATGTTTTGCGGCAACAGCACATCACCCGGCGCGACGACAATCTGCCCGTCGACGCCTTCGTCGTCCCCGCCCGTAAACACAAAACCGGACGGCCAATGGTCCCAGCGGCCCGGTTCGTCCGTGCAGGCGTATTCCGCGACCGTCGGATAGGTGTTCAGTTTATAGGTCACGTCAGTTCCATGGGGAGACGTGATACGCATGACCTTGGCTTTCGCCAGATACTCCGCGCCGATTTCGACCTTTTCGCGCAGCTCCTTGGACGGCAGCATGCGCGCCAGCAGCTCCGGGGGTTCTACGGCCGTCAGGATACGGGTTCCGGCATCCTGAATGGCGAATTGTTCCGGTGAAAACAACAGGAACACGCAGTCGATCAGCATATTGCACGCCTTGAGCGCGTCGACCGCGTCCGGCATCGCCGCAAGCCCGGTCACGCCGACATTCCAGCCGCCCATCGCAGACGGCGCGGGCAGACGCATGTGGTACATTGATGCCCCCAGTCGCGCACCCGCCGCCATGAACGCGTCCGCGTAATCCAGACGTTCGTTGCCCTGGGTCAGCACGATTAGCTTTTCACCTTCGTGTACGCCGGACATCTTCAATTGATGCAAACAAATCTGTGTGAAACTCTCTTGGTCCATGTCGTACGTTCCTTTCTTTTACGCGCTTGCGTTGAAATCCATGACGGCGTCCAAAAACCCGTCAAGGTTGTCCCAAGGGATCATATGCCCCGCACCCTGCACGATTTTTACATCGATATCCGGCGCCAGTGTTTTGATCTCGGTGATGTCGTCTTCGCCGATCACGGGCGCATCACCCGCCTTTAGCAGGCGCATCGGCAGTTTGATGTGCGGCAGGTCGGCATGAATATCGTCTGTGTGAAACCCGTCATAGGTCGTGCGGATAGCGCCAAGCTGGCAGGTGTGCAGCCATTCCGCCCGCAGCGCGACCTGATCGTCGGTCCATGTCGGGCAGAACGCCCGCATATCGTCACCCGAGCACCCTTTGGTCGCTGCAATGATCGACTCCTCGTACCACGCCCATTGGGATGGATATTCGCGACGCCCCGGCCCGCTGACTGGTGGGTCCACCAGAATAAGACCCGACATTGCATCGCCGTTCATGCGTGCGGCTCGGATGGCGTTGCGTGCCCCCATCGAGTGACCGAGGATGATCGGCTTATCCAGACCTGCGCCATCAATGACCGCAAGCGCGTCTTTGGCCATCGCATCGAGCGAATAGTCAAGGTCGCCAGCCTCGCTTAGGCCGCGGCCCCGCACGTCAAGCACGTGAACGTCGAATTTTTCTGCCAGCCGTTCAGCGATAAACCCCCATGTGATCGCAGGCGATGTAATGCCGGGAATAAGCAGCATCTGCGGACCGTCACCTGCGTAGTGCAGCAGGTGCTGGCGGATGCCGTTTGCATGAAGATTGTAACCGCGTGCCATCTGTCGATCCTTCAATATTTGCCTGACAGAAGTGCGCCGCCACCGGGCACCAAAGTATCAAGATCCAGCGCTTTCAGCATCGCCCATGTGGTCGCGATCGCCGCCGTCACGACGGGTTTACCAGTGACCGCCTCGGCCATCGGAACCGCACGCAGCGACGGCATCTGCACACACGCCGACAACACGACAGCATCGACATCCGACGTATCCATTTCAGCGACAATTCCGGGCAGGTTCATAGGGTCATGCGCAGCAACAGCAAGGTTGTCACTGATTTCGAGCGCCCTCCACGTTGTAACCTCTATGCCTTCGGCGCGGATGTACTCAACGACCATTTCGGCCAATGGCTTCATGTAAGGAGCAACAACCACCACCTTCTTGGCCCCCATTGCATGCAAGCCGTCCACAAGTGCGCCCGCAGACGTAATAACCGGCGCCTCGGCATCATTGTCTTTGGTCACCTGACCTAAACGTTTCGCAGATTCACGGTGGTATCCGTGGCCCATCGACATGATCGCAACCAAACAAGCATAGCCCAACACGTCGACGCGTGCATCGCTCAGCTCCATCGCGCAGCGGTCGCTGTCGCCGTCCATCGCCTTGAGTTCTTCGGCGGTCACCTTTTTCATTCGCATCCGGCTGGAATGAAACGTAAACGTTTCGGGGTGAACTTGTCCACGGGCGCTTAAAAGTGCGGGAATTTCGGTCTCCATCGTCACATTGGAACTAGGGACGATCTGACCAACGCGAAAGCTTTTCATAACGATTCTCCATTTGGAACTAAGTTTATACATAATTCAAACTTGGATTAATAACAAGCCGACATTTAGTATCGCCGCGCAATATCATAAGAGTTCATGGGATTGGTGTGTGGTCTGGCGCGGTCATTCCCGAGCTTAGAAATATCACTAGATTGTTCAGCATTTCGAGCTTGTTGACCTTGCCAAGTTGATTGTCAGTCAGGTCGTTCAGACGGTCCACGTCGTTCAGCATGAACAGATAGGCGCCGATCAAAAATGCCATCCGCAATCCGACCGTGCGTTGGGAAACATGAGGCAACGCCTCACAAAGTGCAACAATATATCGTTTGGCAGACCTGTCATAGACTTCCCGGCGCAGCCGCAACGCGTGGTCTTCAGGCTCAGCATGAAGTCTGGCTTGCAATTTGACGAAGGCAGCACCGGCTTCACCGCTGTATTTCATATCCCATTGCGGTGTGAGATATGCACGCACAAGTGCCTCGACTGAAGGGGCGGTCGGGTCCGCGATCAAGGCGTCAAGGAGTTCCTCGCGACGCCTCCCGATGTGTTTCCCCCGACGCAAAAACACTTGATCGAACAAGTGCTGTTTGGATTGAAAGTAATAGTTGATCAAAGCTTGATTGACATTACACCTGCTCGCAATGTCACGCATGCGGCTGCCATTATACCCGTGTTCGGAAAAAACCTGTTCGGCACTATCGAGAATATCGACGCGCAGGTCTTTGTCGCCCGCCGGACGCCCTGGGCGTCGGGGTCTAGTCTGTGGTTTGTTGGAATCGATGTTTTTGGTCATGATTGCTTGACGCCCCGCGATAGGGTGTTTTGTCGAGGTGCAACTCTAGACTCTCGCGACCAACGGCCGATTATCACACTTATAAAGTTTTTTAACATAAATCTGACCCTTCGCACAAGCAATATAACATAATCCACTGGTCCGGCAAAGTGCAATGGACCTGTTGCGCTTTCATGCCACCACTAGTGCTCGGTTAGACTACCTCTCGCTCGAAAGCGACCGGGACTTCCAACCCAACGATTTTACATATGCGCGCTTATAGGTGCTGTCAGACAAAAGCTAACCAGTCTCTGTTTTTCAGCAACCTCAATCCGTTAGGCTACACCAAGACCGCGCCACTCGGTAATAGCGGCGGCGCGGTTGAGTTTGGAACTTGATCGGTTGTAGAGATGGCGCTCTTGGTTGAAATGGTTGTGAACAGAAGCATGGACGGCGACGAATTTCTGTAAAGTTCGCATCCGCCTAAATCGAAGCATGGCCCGCTCTCTTCGTCTAAAGGGCTGGTGTGAATTCTCGGCTCAATTGTTGAGCAAGCGGCCGGTTTCCTGTTTGTCCACATTGCCGATCACCTTCATCCCCGCACCGCAGGAACGTAGCTTGTCGGTGACGAAGATATGTGCGCGACCATGGCGTTTCATGGTTTTCCTCAGGAACTTAAAGGCTGCCTTGCGATCACAGCGCTTTGTGACAAAGCTTTCCAAGACTTCCCCTTCTTGATCCACAGCCCACCAAAGATAGTGCGTCTCGTCGTTAATCTTCACAAACACCTCGTCCAAGTGCCACTGCCAATTTGAATATGCGCGCATCTGGCTGACCCTTTTCTTGCGGATTTCAGCGGCAAACAGTGGGCCAAATCTGTTCCACCAAAATCGAACCGTGTCATAGCTAATGTCGATGCCACGTTCGTGCAAAAGATCCTCAACATTGCGAAGCGAAAGCAGAAACCAAACATACATCATGACGGCCAGACGGATAATCTCGGGGCTCGTCTTGAAGTAGCGAAAAGGGCTGCGTTTTGTCATCCCGTAATGCTAATTTCTCACCCTGCCCGCCTCAACCGATTTTGCTCTGACAGTGCCACGGCGCGGCGACGTCCTTTGGTGCGCATCAATCGCATACCCCAAGATTTAATCTGACAGTGCCATCGTTCGCATAAGCAACGCATTCGCAGCTGCATAAATGCATAAATTTATGTAGCGTCGCGATCAAGGCAACGCCTTCCACCAGTCTGGCCAATTCACTTTCTTTGGGGTTCTTGTCGCCTGGAGCACTGTTTGCTGATCATGAATATTGAGACGCCGGGCACCAAGTCGCGCCAGCGCCTTCTCAACAATCCAAGGCTCTAGGAGGACCCGAGCAGTCTGCCGGTATCTATCCATCTTCGTCGCCATCCGAAGCGGCTGAATCGCGCTCACAACACTGCCCGGTGCGACCACTACACGTGTGATACTCGAGATGGTGCCCACATTAGCAACGTGTTGTTTCAATCTGGCATCGTAGATCGCCTCCAATGCAAGGCGCATCGCCTGCCCGTCTCCTTTGAGCCCATCGTTGCTGAGTTTAAGCAAAAACGCCTCGGCGGCGGAAACCGATCGTTCCACCCCTGCGTCACGTATTGTGACTTGTTGACCGAGCACGGCGTCAAACGGTGCCTGCTTGTGACGTCCGCGCGGACGTCCCTTGGGATTGCCACTTTGGCCTTTGGTGAAGCGTGCGGATTTTGGAGGATGTCCGTATCCGGCCTTATCACTATCACTGGTCATTGATCCGTCCCTCGAGGCCATCTAATTATGTCTTGGTCTCGCGTGCAGCGCTTGATTTCCCTGATTTCCTTTTCTGTTAGCTTGGACCCTCCCCGACGGCGGCCAAGCGCGGCCTGAACTGCCCAAGGTTCCAATTTCAATGGAGGTTTGTGATCGTCCATCTCCAATGCCACCTCATCGATCGACGCGATACCAAGGATCAACATAGCTTCGTTCGCGTTGTCGGGATCTGTCGGTTCCATCCGACGGGTCGAGGCCTGCAGTTTCGTTGGCTGACCTTGCTTGTGTAAATAAGCTTCCCGTATTCGGATCATCTTGAGGACCTCGCGACGCGAGGGTTTGTCCCCATCAATCGCTTTGCGATAAGTTTGGTGCTGTAGCGCTTCTTGGACACTGACTTCCTGCGGCTCGCCTGCCTTACGAATGGTCAGGGTGCGATTGACAATGATATCCAGGGCCGAACCCGACTGCGCGGTGGCACTACCTTTCGGGCGACCCTTGGGATTGCCACTTTGGCCCTTTTTGAAGCGTCCCGTCAGGTTGGGCTTTTTCACCGGCACGGCCCTGTCATAACCCTTCAGACCTTGTCAGGAGCTTTGGCTCTTTATTGGTCATTGCGCGCCACCGCTCGATGGCAACGTCCACATAACCAGGGTCCAGCTCTATGCCTCGGAACTTTCGTCCAACGCGTTCAGAAGCAATCAATGTCGTTCCGGAACCCAAGAATATATCAAGGACGATATCTCCCCGCTTTGTAACGTCTTGAATGGCGTCGGCGACCATCGCTGTTGGTTTCACAGTCGGATGCAACGCCAAGTCTTCGCTGCGACTTCCCGCCAACGAGTTCACCGACGCATAGTTCCAGACATTGGTACGGTTGCGCCCATGCTTGCCCAACTCGACGTTGTTCAAATGCTGCTCCGCACCAACGCGGTACACGAAAATCAACTCGTGCTTGGAGCGATAGAGTGACCCCATGCCCGCATTGGATTTGTTCCAAACGCAGATGTTGAGACGGCTGTCATAGACGGTTGAACCAGCCTGTGAGAGTTCGTCAATATGTCGCCAGTCCATACAGACAAAGTGAACTGCGCCGCTGCGCGAGACAGCTGCACACGGGCCTAGCGTTTCTTCAAGGAACTGCACGAACGCCTGTTGTGTCATTTCTCCGGAGGCCATTGCGAACTCGCGGTGACGCCCCTTTGCATTTGCGTGGCCACTGATCTTCACATTGTAGGGCGGATCAAGAAACGCGGCGTCGACCAAAGCGCCCTGCCCCACGACCTCTTTAAGAAAATCCAAGTCACGCCCGTCCCCACATCCGATCCGATGGTCCCCCAACTCCCAGATGTCACCCACCCGCGTCCGTGGCTCGACCGGCACTGCCGGGATGATCTCTTCGTCAGGATCGACCTCATCCGCCAAAATCACATCGACTTCTCCCACAGAAAAGCCGGTAAGCGAGACATCAATGTCCAAGTCCGCTGACGAAAGGTCGATCAGCTCATCTTTCAACAGCTCAAGATCCCAGCCGGCCCCCAACGCGATCTTGTTATCGGCCAATCGCAGCGCCCGCGTCTGAGCTTCGCTCAATCCAGCGAGCACGATCGTTGGCACCTCATCAAGCCCCATGTCCTTAGCCGCACGGAGACGCCCGTGACCTGCGATGATCAGACCATCGGCATCAATCAATATCGGGTTCGCGAAGCCGAACTCGCTAATGGAGGCCTTGATCTGCTCAATCTGGCGTTTGGGATGCGTTCGCGCGTTTCTAGGGTCGGGGCTAATCGCATTGATCTTACGATATTCGATTGTGAGCGGCGGGCCATCATGTTGACGTGTCATAATCTCAATCCAATCTTAGAGCCGCTATTCTGCGGGAGTTCAATGGAGGCGGAGCAGCAGTTAATGTGTATTCGACGCGCCACAAAATAGCCGCCTGCAAGGGTGCCCTATCGCAAACTTACACAACTCATGCTGCCCTGTTAATAACGTTCAGTCCACCAGTTCGGTCAAACAACAGCCCCTGTTATGTTATTTTACCCCCTGTTATTCACATTAACAGGAGACCCTAAAATTCGGCTGTAACCTCCTGCTTTTGCGGAAGAAACCCAGCGCCTGTGTTAGAAAAGGTCACAAAAAACCTGTTAATAATGCATTTTTACAGTAATTTCCCTGTTAACTCCCTGTAAACGGCCAGACTGGATAGCTCTGCACTGGCAGCACAGCCATCACTCCTAAAATATTGTTAACAATGGATAATAACCATATTAGCGTCGTGTTTTTGGGCGTATTTCACGGTGCTATAATACCCCAGACCGTAACCTAACGCACATATCGCCAGATTCTATTGAAAGTCTGGAAACCGCCTTTCGACGGTAGCAGTTTGAGGTCCGCTGATGGCAAGGTTATTTAATTGTTCGCAATGACTTAGAGGCATCATCGCCACTTCTCAGAGCGCCCTGAATAGGTCCCGCTGCGCAGTCCACACTGGTGAAAATGCGTGGGATTTCAACCAATGCGATGTGAGGCCAACTGGCTGTCCGCCTTCCCAAACATCGCGGACGATGTCCGGCGCTAGAAACGCCAACTCGATAAGTTGCTGAACGCGCCGCTTTGAAGCGCCTTCGGCTTCTGCAATTTCCGCGTAGGTTTTGCCGGATCGGATCAGATCGAAGTAGCGATGCGCCAACGCGATGTTCTTGAACAGTGTCTCGTCACACGTGCCCGTTGCATCTGCGAGAATGAGTTTGGTTTCGACGCCGCGCTTACGAGTGCGGAAGTCGGACTGCAGGCTCAGGTGTTCGTCCGAGATCCGCTTTGCGTCGATCGTCAGGATCTCGGCAATGGCACTTGCCGAGATTGTAATTTGAATCTTTCCCGGCACGATTAGAACACGTTCAATCAGGCCGAGCATGATCCTGTTCGTCTCACCATCCGCGCCGTTCTCCTTGTTGCTCAACTCCGTCATCTTGTTGGCAATCAGTACGATCTCATCGGTTGTTGCGAGACTGATGAGGTTAGCTCGCACACTCGCAGTACCCAAATGCGTTCTGATCAGACTGGTAACCAGGGTTTCAAGTTCAGGCGCTGGCAATCGCCAGCCACTTGGATCTTTCGGGCCAGAGCTGCGGATCAGACGATGGGATACATAGTAACGCAGCCTACGACCCTTCCCTGTCTTGGTATGGCTGGGCGTCAGCCGATCACCGGTTTCGTCAAACACCTTTCCGGTCAGCAGCGACACTTGCTTCTTCTGACCGTCATCGTTGCGCCCCTTTCCTGCGCGTGACCTGACAGCACCTGCTTTTAACTGCTCCTGTACTGCATCCCAATCTGCAGGATCAATGAGTGCCGGGTGTTGGCCAGGCCAGACCTTTGTCTTGTGTCTGATACGGCCTGCGTAGATCGGATTGCTCAGGATATGATAGATATGTCCGAAGCTAAACGCTGTCCCGCCTTTCATCCGACCTGATGACAATGTGCGGAGTGCTGTCTTCAGGCCCCGCTTGTCGGCTTCGGTTTTGACAATCCGGATGTTGCGATGTTCTTTGTAGAGATCGTAAATGGTGCGGATAATCCGGGCATCCACCTCGTTGATCTTAAGTGTTCTCCCATCGGGGTCATATCCCAAGGGGACATTACCGCCCATCCACAACCCCTTGCGTTTGGAGGCAGCGATCTTGTCCCGGATCCGCTCAGCCGTCACCTCACGTTCAAACTGTGCAAAGCTCAGCAGCATGTTCAATGTGAGCCGCCCCATGCTCGTTGCCGTGTTGAACGATTGGGTCACGGACACGAAGGACGCGCCTGCGGCATCCAGCACGTCGACGATCTTCGAGAAGTCTGCCAACGACCGTGTCAGCCGATCGATCTTGTAGACGATGATCTGATCCACATGGCCGTCCCGCATGTCCTGCATCAGACGTTGCAGTGCGGGGCGTTCAAGCGATCCCCCCGACAAGCCGCCATCTTCGTAGGCCGCTGGCAGCAGCACCCAGCCTTCGTGCTTCTGGCTGGCCACGTAGGACGCGCAAGCCTCACGCTGCGCATCCAGCGAGTTGAACTCCTGCTCAAGGCCCTCTTCGGAGCTCTTGCGGGTATAGATAGCGCAGCGGATCTTGTTCATACGCCGCTGCCTTTTCCGTTTACGAGACCGAAGAAGCGTGGCCCTGACCAGCTTGTTCCAGTGATGTGCAGCGCGATTGCCGAAAGCGATTTGAACCGCGCGCCGTTCAGCACATATCCGTCCTCGGTTGTGTCCACCTGATATCGACGACCGTTCCATTCTCGAACGAGTTGCGTTCCAGTGCGGATCGCAGGCGCAGGGTTTCTGACGGACCTGCCACTTGCCGAGGCCTTTAGGGCACGCTTCAAGTCCGGGGAGATCCCCCCAGACCTGCGACACTGTTCATCCCAGATCACCGCCTTGCGCATGAAGATCATCGACAGGAAATGCGGCGGTGCCTCCCCAAAGGCTTTCGTCCAAGCGACGCGGAGGGCGGAGCGGTCCAGTTCTGCGAGCTCCTCCCATCGCGACAATATGGCGGCATCACTGGCCATCAGGCCACATCCGCCTTTGGCAACCCGATGATCTGGTACCGCATGGGCTTCCCGTTTCCGGCCTTGATCGAGGTGATCTCGTAACCTGCCTTACGTAGGCCAGACAGAGCCGCCCGCATCGTGTGGTGCAGCCATCCCAAGGTTGTACTAAGGCTGGGCACGTCCGCCCCGCTCTTGCGGCTCAGCATTGCGATCATCTTCGCCTTCTTTGTCTTTGCGGGGGCGATGCACTGTTTGGGCGCTTGCAGGGTCTCAGGTTTGGAAGAGCTTGCGCGCTTTATCTCGTTGGTCATGATGTTCTCCATTGTCATCAGCCTGGACCAACTCAGCCCCGGTACTGACAAGAGCCCGGAGCGCCGGGCGGAGAATATGAAACACCGTTAGAAGGTGCGTCGGTACAGACAGTACTGCTCTGTTCAACGGGCAAGTCCAGTAGTTTCCTGCCGCAGTCCGCAATCTGATGCGTGTTCTGATTTGATTGACGACACAACAAGCTGCACTACTATTTAGCATGCCGAATAGTTCATCATGGAGTCAGTACTGTGAATGGCAAAGATCAGCCAAATACTATAACGGAAACTCAACTTTTATCAGCATTCGGAAATATTCAAAGTGACAATTTACCTTATTCGACACGCTCAATCAGCCTTCAATGCGGTTTACGATCCAAACAAACCGGACCCCATGATACTCGATGCGCCAATCACAGCGCTCGGAAAAGCTCAGGCTCAGCAGGCTCAGAGCGAAGTCAAACAACTTGATCTTATAAATGTCATTGTTTCGCCGTTCACTAGAACATTGCAAACGGCCCAATTGATTTTTGGAAACAGGTTGCCGTTTCAGATTAATTCTGAAGTGCGAGAGCAACTCTGCAACAGCTGCGATGTAGGAAGTCCGCCTCACAAACTTGCTAAAGATTACCCTCATCTTGACTTTGGTCATCTAGATGATTGCTGGTGGCATGACGGAGAAAAGGACCACCGTGGGATCTCAGTTGAGCCCGAAGAGGTTTTGCTTGAAAGGGCAAACAGGTTCGCCGACTTTCTCAAGCGCGAAAGTATCCACTCCACGGCAATTGTCTCTCATGGTAACTTCATTCGAGCGCTGACCGGAATTCAACCCAAAAACTGTGAAGTGATAGAATTCAACCCTCGCTAGGGGGTGGGTAAGCCGCTGCTTGGCCAATCGTTTCTGTCCTGTGATCAAAGGCCTCAAGGGTGCTGTCAGACAAATGCGAACCAGTCTCAGTTCTTCAGCAACCTCAATCCGTTAGGCTACGCCAAGACCGCGCCACTCTGTAAGAGCGGCGGAGCGGTTCGCCGCAGATGTTCACGAACGCCTCGTCCAGGTGCCACTGCCAATTTGAATATACGCGCATCTGGCTGACCCTTTTCTCGCGGATCTCTGCGGCAAACAGCGGGCCAAATCTGTTCCACCAAAATCGAACCGTCTCATGGCTGATGTCGATGCTGCGTTCGTAAAACGGATCCCTAACGTTCCGAAGCGATAACGGGAAACGGACATAAATCATCACAGCCAGACGGATGATCTAGGGGCTGCTGTTATAGTACTTTAAGGGGAACTGCTTTCGTCATGAGCGAAGGCTATGAAACCGGCCTGCCCGCCTCAAGCAGATTCGTTCTGAAAAAGCCCACCGTCCAGCTTAAACAGGTTTCTTCTGACAGAGCCACTTAACAATATTCTATCGCGGCTTCCAACCACAAGGCTACAGCAGCGGCACGCTCATCTTCCTGCGGGGCACAGCAAATTTGGACTCCGAGAGGCATGCCCGTCTGCCCTGTGCCCGTAGGTAGATGGAAAGCTGGTCCACCCACTAGAGTCCAAACCTTGTTAAAGTGCGGGTTACCAGTGCTATTTGTATAGCATGGCGCTTCACCTACTGCGCTCAAGGTCAAAATTGCATCAAAACTTGACATTTCCAAGAGTAGTTTTACGCTCTCTTGGATTGAGACATGTCGAGCTTTAAGATAACTTTTACCATCAATTTTTGCGCCCTTAGACAAGAAGTCATGAAGAGAGATGCTCAACAGGTTGGGATGTGTGTTAAACGAGTTATTGTCAAATCTGGTGTTTGAGTATTGTTGGTCATGCGGTGATCTGGTCGGGGTTTGTGGTTTCGATTCCGTCTTTGAACGTGACGCCTGTGATGACTTTTGCGAGGTAGTCAAAGCCGCGTAGCTTCCTCCAATTTTGCTCAGCACATTGCCCCAGTTTGAACATCATGTGCAGCATGCCATCGCGTGACAGGCAGCCCTTTGAACGCTTGGTACGATGCCGGATCGTCGCGAAGGCCGATTCAATTGGATTGCTAGTGCGGATGCTTTGCCAATGCTGCGCCGGGAAGTCGAAGAATGCCATGAGTTCCTCACGATCTTTTTGCAGGCATAGTGTGGCCTTGGGGTATTTGGGTTCGTAGGTTTTGATGAACAGATCGAACGCCTTTTCTGCATCGACTTTGGTCTCGGCCTGCCAGATGTCGTGCAGCGCGGCCTTGGCTTTTGGCTGAGACAGCTTGGGTAAACAATTGAGCACGTTCATCGTTTTGTGTTGCCAACAGCGTTGATGGCGGGTCTCAGGATAGACTTCGTCCATGGCCGCCCAAAACCCCATGGCACCGTCCCCGATGGCCAGTTTGGGCGCATTCATGCCTCGGCTTTTGAGGTTAAGCAGAACCTCGCGCCAGCTCTGCGTGGACTCGCGCACCCCATCCTCAATTGCCAGAAATCGCTTCTTGCCACGGGCAGTTACCCCAATAATAACAAGGGCACAGAGCTTGTCATCCTCGCCCCGAAGGCCGCTGTGAACGCCGTCGGCCCAGATATAGACGATGGGCTCGTCATCTAACTCAGCGCCTTTCCAAGCCTCGTATTCATTGGCCCAATCGCGTTTTAAACGCGAAACCGTATTAGCCGACAAGCCAACGGCATCTGGGCCCAGAAGAACCTTGAGGGCGGGAGCCATCTCGCCGCTGGAGATCCCTTTGAGGTAAAGCCATGGCAAGGCCGCTTCCAGCGTCTTCGTGCGGCGCACATAGGGCGGCACCAGGGCAGACCGGAATGTCACCGGTGTGCCGTCCTTGGACCGAACCTTTGGAATGCGCACGCTCACAGGGCCAATGCCCGTTTGAAACGGGCGGGCCGGATGATGTCCGTTACGCACGACTGCCGCGTGACCGGCATCGGTGCGTAAGCCGGTAAATTGCGCCAAATAACTGACAAGCTCAGCCTCAACTGCTGTCGCGATCAATTGTTGTGCTCCCGTTTTCAGCAACTCCGTCAACGCGTCCGTCATCTCGTCTCGACGCGCAAAATCAACAATGTTAGTAGTTCCCATGGTGGTGTATCTCCTTTGGTTGGGCTGCTGTCTTCCAACAACAATTCAACCAGATACGCCGCCAACCTTCAAACCACTCAAACACCAGATTCAGTCATAGCTCGTGTTAAACTCATATCCCAAGGAACGCGCTCCTTCGTGGGCCATAATAGTTGTATGGGCTTGCAGTAACGCGCTCCACCCTGATCCGCCCTTAAATTCAGTTACGACAGCACCAGCACGTGCAGCTGCATTTGCTACACGCTCCAGTTCTGCCAATGCGGCGTCGTCTGCCTGATCCGCATCGGGCGTGCGCCAAAGCGCTAATTTTGGAGCTCTGATGCGCTCGGGCGTAATAAGTCCAGGCCGGTCTGCCATGACGCCCACAAACCTTGATACAGTCGCGACATCACTAGAAAATCCTCCAATCGTATCTAATGTTTCCCCAAAAATCGATAAACCACTGCGACTTATTGTTGCGAAACTTGGCTTAAAGCCCACTACGCCACAAAAAGCGGCTGGGCGAATTATAGATCCAGCCGTTTGTGTTCCAGTCGCCATGGTAACGAAATGCGCCGCAACCGATGCGGCCGACCCGCTAGACGAACCACCTGGCGTTCGGTCAAAATTGTGAGGATTGCGTGTTAGGCTAGGCGTCATGTAGGCGAATTCCGTTGTGACCGACTTGCCTATGATAAGACCACCAGCTGCTCGGATTGACGCAACCGCTGCCGAGTCGCGCTGTGCTTGGTGTTCTCCGTAGATGGCTGAACCGCATCGTGTCGGCATGCCTGCTACGTCGAAGAGATCCTTGACCGCGATTACCTCTCCTGACAATGGACCTTTGGCGCCTGTATTCTGAAGACGTTTTGCCTCGGCATACACTGTGTCATGATCAAGATGCGCGAACGCTCTTATCCGATTTTCACCGACTGCAATGCGTTCCAGTGTGGCTTTGGCGAGCTCTATCACAGACATGAGAAATATCGTTTCCTTTGTTGTGTCGCGATATCAACGCGTCACATAGCTAGTTTTGATCAAACAAGCTGTCGCGTTCCGCATTTGTGAACATCTGATTGACAACAGACATGGTTGAGTTTGTTTTCAAAATGGCCTCCGTCGTCGCTTGTATTGCCCAACCTGCACCGCGTTGGAGGTCGCCAGGATAAAGCGCAATACGGACGGCGTTCTCCGCGAGCGCATCAAGTTTGATAGCACCACCACTCGATGCATTGGCCTGATTGAAAACGAGCGGAACGCTCGGCAAAGCGGCAGCGACGGCTCCCACCTCTGAAATGTTAGTGATACCTTCGACGAAGGCCATATCGGCACCAGCTTTAACGTAAAGTTTCATACGGTGCAGCGCCGCGCCTAGTCCCTCGACGGAAACTGCGTCAGTGCGCGCAGCAATCAGCATATCATCACCAACCTTATTTTTCATGGCGTTGATTTTATCTGCCATTTCTTGCGCGGGGATTATTGTCACGCCGCTCATGTGTCCACAACGCTTAGGGAAAGTCTGGTCCTCAACATGCAACCCAGCGACACCTGCGGCATGGTAGCATCGGGCAGTCCGTGCAGCGTTCGTCGTATTGCCAAAGCCTGTATCGGCATCCGCAAAAACTGGCGCATCACAAGCCGCGATGATCTCGTCTATGCGTCCCAGCATTTCGGTCATGGTCACCAGACCCCGATCTGGATAACCGATTGCTCGCGAAATTGCTCCTCCGCTGGCGTGAAGTATTTGCGCTCCAGTGCGCTCAGCTAGACGCGCTGAAAAACCGTCAAATACACCGGGTGCCGGAAAGCAAACAGCGCCAGAAATCAGACGACGAAATAGCTTTGTATTATTTGACATATCCAACCCTTGTCGAAAGCTAAGAAAAAATTTCTTGACAAAAACTATCTTCATATACCCTAAATGTCAACATAATGAACTATATTCACATATGTGAACTATTAATGGGCTAGGCGTACTACAATGGTAAAATCAGCAAGTCGAGCGATCGACATTCTGGAATCACTAGCAGCTGATTCTCAAGGACTGTCCCATGCCAGCCTCGCGGATCGGCTCGCAATTCCACGCAGTAGTTTAACGGGCTTACTGGACGTTTTGGTCGCACGTAACTTCGTGGAGTGGGATCCAGCGACTCGGCATTACTTTGTTGGATTTGCTGCGCTTCGGCTTGGTCAATCTTATCTAGGAGGGCTTGATCTCGTTCAGTGCGCCAGGCCGTTATTGGCTCAGCTCTCTGAGGAAATTGGAGAGGCTTGTGCTCTGACGGTACGCCGTAAGAATATGATTTTGGTAGTCGCCAAGATAGATGATCCCAATCCCTACAGGCCATCGCTGTCACTGCAGCTTGGCCACACCGGCCCACTTTACGCGTCGGCTAGCGGCAAAGCGATGCTTGCCACGGAAGGCGAGTCAGCAATTGCAGCTTACCTTACTTCGATCGATACAATGCCAACTGACCCTGAGCGCAAGTTAGACGCTCAAGCGCTCAGGCAAGATCTCGAGACAGCTATGGATACAGGCTTTGGATGGAGCCGTGGTGAAATGTTCGAAAATATCATAGCTGTAGGCGTTGCGATCCGGGGAAGCTCTGAGGAGGTTATCGCAGGCATCTCGGTATCACTGCCTCAAGAGCGCAATACGCCAGAGCTTTTGATGAAAATAGAAGTGGCTCTCAAAATATGTGCACAGTCCTTGTCGGTTAAGATGGGAGCTGAGATATGAGTGAAAGAGGCTTTACTATTGTTGAAAAAATCCTTTCACGCGTGTGCAAACAGAATGTTTACGCAAGTTCTCTAGTATTTCCCGAGGCCGAACTGGTGACAATGCATGATTGGTACGCCGCCAATGCCGGTGCGGCCCTGGAGGCGTTTGGTGTCGAGCGAATGTTTGATCCTAGTCGCGTGTTGATTTCGACCGACCACGAGCCCTTGGCGGTATCGCCTGGTGCTGCAATCCGTCAGCAGCAGGTCCGTAATTTTGCTAAAAAATATAATGTAGGACACTTTCACGATGTTGGCCGCAGCGGTTTGGGACATGTGTTTCCAGTAGAGGCCGGCCTTGTAAGGCCTGGAATGTTTATTGCGGGCTACGATACTCATGTGACAAATTTTGGTGCAGTAGGGGCTTATGGAGTCGCGGTGCTGACCGAAGTGACAGAGCTTTTGGCACTGGGGTCAGTTTGGCAAACTGTTCCAGAGACGGTCCGCATTGAGCTAACCGGCCGAATGCAGAAAGGTGTGTCAATTCGCGATGTGGCGCAAAGGCTCCTTTTCACTTTAGATCCAGAACTCGTGGATGATGCGGTCATCGAATTTGGTGGTGCAGGCACGGCAGGTCTTGGGATAGATGCTCGATATACGCTCTGCAACACACCTACTGAGATTGGAGCAAGATCATCCATTGTAGAGCCTGACAAAATTGTAACGGACTACCTTGCGGAACGCTGCTCAGAGCCAGTGGATTTACTGAAAGCGGATACCGATGCACGCTACCGTGCGGTGGTTACAGTGGACCTAAGCACCTGCGAACCCCAAGTCTCTCTTCCACCACGACCAGAGAACGTAGCTGATGTGTCTACGGTAGCCGGACGCGAGATTGATCACGCATATATTGGCTCTTGTGCATCTGGCATGCTGACTGATCTTCGGGTTGCCGCTGAATTGCTACGAGGAAGGCAGGTAAACCCGCGCGTTCGTCTATTTGTGACCCCCGTGTCTCAGGAAGTTGCACGCGCTGCGGCTCAAGAGGGACTGATGGAGGTTTTCATCAAAGCTGGCGCCATTATCACCCAGGCGGGGTGTGGGGTTTGCGCTGGTGGGCGCATAGGTCCAGTAGCACCTGGGGAGGTCTCGATTGGGACTGGTACACGAAATGATCCTGGTCGTCTTGGGGCACATGATGCCACTCTATATCTGGCAAGTCCGGCAACCGTGGCAGCCTCCGCTATCACAGGTAAAATTACAGACGCACGTTTTCTCTCGGGGTTGGTACGTTGATCAAAACAGCAATGCAGATGGAAGGTCGCGCGTTCATCCTTGGGAATGACATTGCCAACGATGGGCATCTGATGGCGCTGGAGTTCGCCTTGTCGCGGGAGAGTGATCCGGAGATCTTGCGCCATCAAATTTTCAAAGGTCTGGATGAAGCGCTTGCCGACCAATTAACTCCTGGGGACCTGATAGTAACTGGACGTCGGTTCGCCCAAGGCAATCCACACATTCAAGGATTCATTGGGCTGCAAGGTGCAAGAATTGGGCTCCTGACTGAAAGTATACCTAGTTCAAGCTATCGCCTGGCGATCAACGCCGGGGTTCCCTTGCTGCCGAGTTGTCCGGGGTTGCGCGCGCAAACCACACAGGGTGATATTCTGCGAGTAGATTTCGAGACAGGCTCAGTCCTAAATGTGACGAGTGGCGAAGAGTTAAACTTCGCTCCAATACCAGTGCATGCTCGCGCCATAATTATGGCAGGAGGTTGGCCACCAATGTTCAAGGCGAGGCTGAAGCAGCAAAAACAGTCTCGTGAACGCAATCACTCCTTGGATTCAAACATCAAGTGCAACGGTTGATTTGAAGGCCGCGATTTCGTCGGCCATGGCTTCAGCGGGTGTTCTCCAACCGAGAGTTTTTCTCGGACGGTTGTTCATCAGGTTTGCAACGTCGTTCAGCCATGTTTGGCTTGCACCGTTCAGGTCAGTTCCTTTGGGCATGTACTGACGCAGCAGTCCGTTGGTGTTCTCGTTGCTGCCACGCTGCCAAGGCGCATGCGGATCGCAGAACCAGATATCGATCTTCAACCGTCTGGCGAGTTCGGGGTGGCAGGCCATTTCGGAGCCGCGGTCGTAGGTCATGCTCTTGCGCAAAGCAGCGGGTAGTCGTCTCATCTGGCGGGTGAAGCTGTCGAGCGCGGCCTCGGCCCCATTGCCGTCCATTTTGCAAAGAATGACAAAGCGTGTCTTGCGCTCGACCAAGGTCCCCACTGACGAGCGATTGAATGCGCCCTTGATGAGGTCGCCCTCCCAATGGCCTGGTACCAGTCGCGCTTCGATCTCTTCAGGGCGGTTGATAATGCGCAATGATTCCGGGACCATAGCACTGCCCGCCGCTGTCCTGCGCTTGAGCCCACGCTTAGGCTTCGCTTGACGCAACGCCTCGATCATCGCCGCCTTCAGCCCACCACGTGGCTGCGCGTAAATCGCGGCATAGATGGTCTCATGGCTCACATGGGCGGATGGATCATCAGGCTTCATGAGACGCAGTCTCTGCGCAATCTGCTCAGGCGACCAGTGCAGATGTACGAGCTTGCCATGAACGAAACGATTAAGATCGCTCCCCTCCACAAGCTTGCGCTTGCGGCGGCAGCGCGCACGCCGGGCATCATAGGCCTGCCGCGCCGCTTGCGGGCAATAGCTGCCGTCTTCCTGCCGACCTCGCGCCAGCTCACGGCAGATCGTGCTCGCCGGGCGATGCAAAAGCTGGCCGATCAACCGCTGACTGCTGCCCCTATTATGCTCGGCTAATATCACGCCACGGTCCTCGCTGCTGAGGTGCTTGCTTCGTATGTCCATCACAACATCCTATGCCCAAAGGGCTCTGAGTGTTGCATTTGAAACTTGAGCCTAAGCTCTGGACAAAAAGTTTAGGAAACGAAACGAAAACATCAACCAAAGGATACTAATACTATGATTTTGAAACATCTAAAATTTCTTTCGGTAATAGCACTCACTACAGTAGCATTACCGCTTTCGGCACAAGACTGGACGCCGGGTGATAATGTCTCGTTGCGCATGGCAGCATCACAGCCTGTACATGCAATCTACCCAATCTCAGTGGGATTCAAGGAAATAATTGAGCGAGAGGTTCCCGGTATCTCCATTGCGCTCACCGCTACACAAGGCGGATTAGAGAATGCACGGCTGCTGTCTGTTGGCGAAGTTGAATTGGCCAACGGCAATTCTCTTGCTGCCTATTCACTGCGCTATGGCAAATTTGCGGCTGATGGCGAGGATCCACAAGAACAGCTTGTTGCACTTTTTCCTAGTTATACTTGGGAAATTGGTACGATGGTCCCCGCTGATAGCGACATACAGACATTTCGTGATCTTGTCGGCAAGCGGATCGCTATGGGTCCAATTGGATCCGGTGCCGAAGCAACCGCCTCACAGACACTCACAGCAATGGGCTTAGCGGATGACGACTTTGAAAATGTGCAGCGTAGCGCTGTTGATCAAATGTTTGGCGCTCTCTCTTCTGGCATGGCCGATGCAGTCATCTGGGGCACCGCGCACCCAACCGGCCGGATATCAGAGCAAGCGGCAACTCGCGGTCTACGCTTCGTACCCTTTGCGGAAGCAGACATGGAAATGGTCACACAAGCTTATCCCTACTTTCATGCGGGTTTTTTACGAGATGATCTCTATGAGGGCCAAGAGGGCAATGCGCTCTGGACCGGTGGGGCAACTCATTTTTGGGCAACCACCTCGTTGCCTGATGATCTCGCGTACGCGATGGTCAAGGCTGTCTGGGAAAACAAAGAAGAGCTGGTTATCCGCCACGTCTCCCAAGAGTTTCTCAATGAGGAGCTTGTACGGATGCAAGCAGTATTGATGGATTTCCATCCCGGCGCCCAACGTTACTTCGTCGAAATTGGTATTCTTGAAGCTCTATGAGGTAAATTATGTCTAACACTTGCCCTCCCTCTTTAATACTTCACCAAGTAGGTGCAGAATGATTGCTCGGCGCCTTGGGCGCGCTGATGGGCTTGTGTTCCAGATTATGTCCGGCGGTTTCATCGCCGGGCAACTCTACTTTCTCTATATTGAGCCAATCAGCCCATATCTTCATTCATTAATGTTTGCATGCGTAGTGATGTCTATGGCGTTCATCGGATTTGGCTTTTCAAATCCCAAAGGGACTGGAGCACGTGATCGCGTAGTGCTAATAGACTGGGTGCTGGCAGGCCTTTCAATAATACCCTTTTTGTATGCATATTTTTACGTTGACTTCGTACAATTCTTACGACGGGGTAGTGTGCCTTCCCAAGAAGATATCACTGTCGGAATCTTGTTTCTGACGCTGTTACTTGAAGCAGGGCGACGAGTGATCGGTCCTATCCTGCCTGGGATTGCTCTCACAGCACTTCTAATCTGCGTATCTGCTAATTATCTTCCACCGGAGTGGCACATCGTACCACAATTGTCGCTCCGCCGTGTTATTGGTTCGATGTTCCAGACCGAGCTTGGCGTATTTTCGCAGCCGATACAGGTCGCAATGCGATGGATTTTTGTCTTTTTGTTATTTGGACAATGCCTTCTATTGGCGGGTGGTCGTGAGTTTTTCATGAGAGTGTCCATGGCGGCCGCAGGCGGCTTGCGCGGTGGCCCTGCCTATATGGCAGTAATCCCATCAGCATTGTTTGGATCTCTTTCTGGCTCAAACATGGCCAACGTCATGGTGACGGGGCAGTTTACTATACCATGGATTATTCGGGCTGGCTTTTCGCGTCGTCAGGCTGGAGCAATTGAGTCTGTTGCCTCAACAGCGGGCGCCCTGACACCGCCAATAATGGGTGCGGGCGCATTGATCATGGCAGAATATACAGGTGTACCCTACCTCACAATTGTCGCAGCAGCGATAATTCCCGCTCTTCTTTATTATCTTACTGTTGGTACATATCTTTTTGCTCTCACTCGCCGTCTTGGTATCGAGGTGACAGAAACACCGGAAACGGAAAGTATAGGTAGTCTTGTGTTGCAGTACTGGCCGGTGCTTGTCGGACTTGGCTGGTTGGTTTGGCGAATTACAACGCTTTACCCTTTAGAGCGTGGCGTTTTGGAGGCTTGTGCACTTCTGTGCATCGGTGGTATTGTCTCTAATCGTTCCGCTTATAATGTGCCAAACCTATTGGACCTCACCAACGGGCTAACACGTCAGACTATCGATATCGGAATTGCTTGTGCTGTTTCGGGTATCTTGGTCGGTACAATACTTATCACTGGATGGGGCATCACAATTGCTGGGGTTATATTGCAGCTTGGCAGCGCGTCTACTTTAATTGCTCTCTTTGCAACTATGGTTGTGACGATTGTGCTTGGGATGGGAACTCCTGGCGTGGCAGCTTATATTATTACGGCAGCCGTCGTCGCTGCGCCTTTGAGCCAGTTGGGCCTGCCTCTAATCGCTGTGCATATGTTTATATTTTATTTTTCCAACTTTGCTGGAATTACACCTCCTGTTGCGCTGACCGCCTTTGGGGCTGCTGGCATAGCAAAATCTGATCCCTTCAAAACAGGTTTTCTTGCAATGCTGATGGCGTTACCAACTTATTTTCTGGCTTATGCTTTCGTTCTGCGCCCAGAACTACTTTTGCTTGGGGAACCAATGGAAATTTTTGTGGCAACGGTCCCAACGGCGTTGGGGGTTATTTTATTTTCTTTGGGCACCGCTGGGGCAATCAAGCGGCCACTCAGCGGAATTGAGCGCGCTGTCTTTGTCTTGAGTGGTGTCCTCTTGATTGAGCCAGCCATTTTAACAGACATAGTTGGTGTTGCTGGCGGTATTGGAATTTATTGCATCCATAATCGGCGTCACCGGAAATTTAATCAACGCGACTTTGTTGCTTGAATATGTATTGAGAAGCACAATATGAGTCTACTGGCTGATCTTTTATCTACAATTTTTGACCGTTCATCAAAGGCTACGTTTAACACTAAATTGGACGACCGACCAATTGCAGAGCTTATTACCGACTTAATTGGTAATCGTGGCGAAGTACGGGGTATGACTTTGGCACATCAAATTCTTGACCGTTACAATGCTATGTGTAAAGTTAAGAAACGAGATTTTTTTTCGTACCTCGCAGCGGATCTAGATATTAACCCTGTTGATGTTCGTGCGGCACTTGAGGCTTACGAAACTGATCCTTCAAAGATTAATTACTGTAATTTTATGGAAGTAGCAGAACCTGCAAGGCAGGAATTGATTCGACGGCTCAATCAGGTGCCAGAGGCGACAGGCAGCCTTGTGGCAATGCGTCAAGATTTATTAGAGTTTGCGCGTACGGACGCCTCTTTGTCCGCACTTGATCTTGATTTTCGACATCTCTTCTCATCTTGGTTTAACCGGGGATTCCTTGTTTTGCGCCCAATTAACTGGGAAAGCCCTGCGCACATCCTTGAAAAAATTATCGAATATGAGGCAGTACATACCATCGATAGCTGGAGTGCATTGCGTAGGCGTATCCAACCGTCTGACAGGCGCTGTTTTGCTTTCTTCCATCCCACAATGCCGGATGAGCCGCTGATCTTTGTTGAAGTAGCATTAACCAAAGGTATCCCTGGATCAATCCAACAAATACTCGCTAAGGAGCGCGACGTGCTTGAAGAAGAGAATGCTGATACGGCTGTTTTCTACTCTATCTCTAATTGTCAAGCTGGTTTAGCTGGTATCTCGTTTGGTAATCTGTTGATTAAACAAGTGGTGGATGATCTTTCTGGTCAATTACTGAGACTCAAGACATTTGTGACGCTATCGCCAATTCCTGGTTTCACACAATGGCTCAAGGTCGAAAATTTAGAGGACGTTGCAACGGACGAACGGCTGCCATCACTTGCCGCAGCCTACCTTATTAAAGCAAAGAGACTGGACGGCTCTCCACTCGATCCTGTCGCACGATTTCACCTTGGAAATGGAGCGTTAGTTCACGCTGTTCATGCCGATGCCGACAGATCCATTAAAGGTCAAACTCAGTCACGAGGAGTTATGGCTAACTACCTTTATGATCTTCCAACTAATGACCAAAATCATGAACACTTTTCTGGGTCGTTTGTAATAGCGGCCTCATCTGATATTACAGCACTGGCTCAAGCCACTGAAACAATTGATACTTAAGGGAACGTGTTATGGCTAATCTCCTCTACGACAAGCTATTTGGGCGACATTCTGAAAAGTCGACGCCTTTTTTGCACTTGGTTAATGGTGACACAATTAGTCACGCTGAATTTCTCGCTCGCAGCTCTTGTTTTGCAAACTTGTTTATCGCAATGGGTCTAAAGCCGGGTGATCGTGTCGCAGTCCAGATTGACAAATCGCCTGATGCAGTTTCGCTTTACGCTGCCTGTGTACAGGCTGGGTTAATATTCTTACCACTTAATACTGCCTACACGTCGGACGAAGTTATCTATTTCGTTGAAAACAGCGGTGCTGCTTTATTTGTGTGCCAAGAGATACGAAATAGGGAAATGAAAGTCGTTTCTAGATCGACTGGTGCTCGACTGGAAACGTTGAATTCTGAAGGTGGTGGAAGCCTGGCTGTTTTGGCTGACGATCAATCCGACTCCTTTACCACAGTTCCTCGCAACGGTGACGATCTTGCTGCGTTACTCTATACGTCGGGCACGACTGGACGCTCTAAGGGGGCAATGTTGACACAATCTAATTTGCTGTCAAACGCCCAAACACTGTCGAAGTTTTGGCATTTTACTGCTGACGACGTTCTTTTGCATGCGCTACCAATCTTCCATACTCATGGGCTTTTTGTCGCACTCAACATTACACTTTTGGCAGGAGGATCATTAATCTTTATGCCTAAATTCGACACCGATTTTTTGATCAAAAATATGTACCGTGCGACGACGATGATGGGCGTACCTACATTTTATACCCGCCTGTTGGATGATCCGCGTTTCTCCATGCAGGTCGCACAACACATGCGCTTGTTCATATCAGGCAGTGCACCATTACTGACCGAAACCCATGTGGCTTTTGAACAGCGCACTGGTCACCGCATACTGGAACGCTATGGTATGACAGAAACTAATATGAATACGTAAAACCCTTTTGAAGGTGAGCGGCGGGCAGGAACAGTGGGCTTTCCTTTACCGGGAGTTATACTCAAAATTACCGACACTGCGACAGGAAAAACCTTGCCCAACGGTGACATTGGGCAAATCGAAGTAAGTGGGCCAAATGTGTTCAAGGGCTATTGGAAAATGCCAGAAAAGACTTCGGAAGAATTACGCGAAAACGGCTTCTTTATCACTGGTGATCTAGGTCAGATTGATGAAGATGGATATCTCAAAATCGTTGGTCGCGATAAGGACCTCATCATCGCAGGTGGTTACAATATTTACCCCAAAGAGATCGAGATGTTGATTAATGATCAGCAAGATGTCCTGGAAAGCGCCGTAATTGGGATCCCACATTCTGATCTAGGTGAATCTATAATCGCCCTGATCGTAGCCGAAAAGGGTAGAATGCCAGACCTCGAGCAGATCTCTGACAATATTGCTCAATCTCTTGCCAAGTTCAAACAACCCAGCAAATTAATAATGGTTGCACAGCTGCCACGTAACACTATGGGAAAAGTGCAAAAAAACGTTTTACGAGAGACTTATGGCACGGACTTTTAAGTCTTGGCTATCACGGTTTTTTTGCACCAAAGACGACCACCGTGCGTGGTATGTTTGGTTGCGCCAGGACGGGTGATACTCCTCGCCATAGGGCGGATCACTCACCATCGACAGCGACTTCACACTGCCAAACAGACGCCCGACCACATTAGTGGAGGGGTGCAGTCAGACGAATGCTAACCAGTCTCTACAAGAGTAATTAAGTACCCTTTACGCTGCACACAGTTGCCACCACTCAACAAAAGCGGCGGCGCGGTCCAACTTGAAATTTGATCGGTTGTAGAGATGGCGCTCTTGGTTGAAATGGTTGTGAACACAAGCGTGGACGGCGACGAATTTCTGTAAAGTTCGCATCCCCCTAAATCGAAGCATGGCGGGAGTATCCGAAACTCTGTGTATGAGGCTCAGCCCATGCAGGTTTGACGGGTCATCTGTTGAACCGTTCTGGGTATAGGATAGCGAACTGATTGCGGGCAGCAACCCATTCTCTGACGCATCTGCCAGCCTTCTCGAAACTGCGGATCGCGAGATAGATTAGCTTGGTTGCGGCATCGTCTGTTGGAAAGCCGCCGCGTGTTTTGGTGGTTTTGCGGATCACGCGGTTCAGGCTTTCGATAGCATTCGTTGTGTAGATGATTTTGCGCACGGCTCGTAAGAAAGCAAAGAACGGGATCACTTCTTGCCATGCGCGCCGCCAGCTCGGGCCGATGAAGGGGTATTTCTGGCCCCATTCCGCCTCAAAGTCCGCCAGGGCTTTTTCGGCCTCAACGTCATCGGTGGCCTAATAAATCCACTTCAGGTCCTTGGCGAAGTTCTTGCGATCCTTCCAGCCGCAGAAGTCCCCCATCTTGACTTTGGTCATCTAGATGATTGTATATAGTGCTCGCTTGGAATAATTGACGATGAAGTGGTTCGAAAATGTGTGCTGCCAAGAAACACGCGACAGCGACAAGGCCCGGTAGGATTAAACTGGCGGATGTAGCGGCGGCATCAGGTGTCCATTATTCCACGGTTTCGCGCGTCTTGCGGCCTGGATCAAAGGGCCGAATATCTGATGTGGTGGCTGAACACGTCCGGACAGTAGCGCAGGAGCTTGGGTATCAGCCAAACACAATCGCGGCGAGCATGCGCACGAAGTCCACGCGGTCAATCGGCTTGATTGTTCACGACATGAGTGACCCGGTTTATCCACCAATCCTGAATGCCATCGAAGCGGTTCTTTCGCCTGAAGGCTTCGTTGTTCTGGTAGGAAACACTGGCTATGACATTGAAGTCGAAATGAATATCATCAACAAAATGGCGTCGCGGCTTGTTGATGGTATTTTTGTTGCAACAACGCGATTGGAAGATCCGATCGTTGCAAGATGCCAAGATTTAGGCATACCACTGGTGTCTGTTCTTCGACAGACGCAGACTGAGGAAACACCAGCAGTCGTCAACGACTGTCTTGGTGGGATGCAGACCCTTACCCGACAGGTGCTCACTTCGGGCCATAGGGATATTGCGGTCATCCTTGCGCCACAAAACCTGTCGACAGCTAGGGAACGATGGTGGGGAATTCGACACACCCTGACTGAGCACGGGATTGTATTACCAGACCACAGAATCGCCTTTGTAGAGCGTATGTCAGCTGACGAAGGCCTCGAAGCGACAAAAGCACTTCTGACTGCGGATGACCAATTACCGGACGCAATCATTTGTGTGAATGACCTTGTTGCAATAGGCGCAATCAGAGCATGCCGAGAGGAAGGGTTGAAAATTCCTGGGGATATCTCAATTTCTGGCTATAACGACATTCCCTTGGTCGATATGATTGATCCGCCGCTTACGACAGTGCGAATGCGATTGGACAAAATAGGCAAGGCTGCTGGCGAGCTGATGCTCGCACACCTAGGATCACCGAAGCTCCCAGCTCAGACGATACGGATTGATGCAGAACTTGTCTTGCGCAAATCTCTGCAACATTTGAAACGTTGAAGGACGGGTGGGGTACTATCAGAGAAAAGCGAACCAGTCTCATTTTTCCAGCAACCTCAATTCGTTAGGCTACGCCAAGACCGCGCCACTCGGTAAGAGCGGCGGCACGGTTCAGCTTGAAATTTGATCGGCTGTAAAAGTGGCGCTCTTGGTTGAAATGGTTGTGAACAGAAGCGTGGACGGCGACGAACTTTTGCAAACTTCGCATCAGCCTAAATCACGCCGTAGGAACGGAGGCTACGCGGTCAGCGAAATAGCTGAACGGCTGGGGATAAGTACGAAGTCACTGTACACGTGGAAGGCTCAGTTTTCGAAGCCACCGCATGTAAGAGCTGAAGTTTTGGACCAGGCTGCAGAGATCAAACGATTGAAGCGCGAACTTGCCAGGGTGACCGAGGAACGACGCGTCGCAACAGAGCTATGACTGAATCTGGTGTTTGAGTGGTTTGAAGGTTGGCGGCGTATCTGGTTGAATTGTTGTTGGAAGACAGCAGCCCAACCAAAGGAGATACACCACCATGGGAACTACTAACATTGTTGATTTTGCGCGTCGAGACGAGATGACGGACGCGTTGACGGAGTTGCTGAAAACGGGAGCACAACAATTGATCGCGACAGCAGTTGAGGCTGAGCTTGTCAGTTATTTGGCGCAATTTACCGGCTTACGCACCGATGCCGGTCACGCGGCAGTCGTGCGTAACGGACATCATCCGGCCCGCCCGTTTCAAACGGGCATTGGCCCTGTGAGCGTGCGCATTCCAAAGGTTCGGTCCAAGGACGGCACACCGGTGACATTCCGGTCTGCCCTGGTGCCGCCCTATGTGCGCCGCACGAAGACGCTGGAAGCGGCCTTGCCATGGCTTTACCTCAAAGGGATCTCCAGCGGCGAGATGGCTCCCGCCCTCAAGGTTCTTCTGGGCCCAGATGCCGTTGGCTTGTCGGCTAATACGGTTTCGCGTTTAAAACGCGATTGGGCCAATGAATACGAGGCTTGGAAAGGCGCTGAGTTAGATGACGAGCCCATCGTCTATATCTGGGCCGACGGCGTTCACAGCGGCCTTCGGGGCGAGGATGACAAGCTCTGTGCCCTTGTTATTATTGGGGTAACTGCCCGTGGCAAGAAGCGATTTCTGGCAATTGAGGATGGGGTGCGCGAGTCCACGCAGAGCTGGCGCGAGGTTCTGCTTAACCTCAAAAGCCGAGGCATGAATGCGCCCAAACTGACCATCGGGGACGGTGCCATGGGGTTTTGGGCGGCCATGGACGAAGTCTATCCTGAGACCCGCCATCAACGCTGTTGGCAACACAAAACGATGAACGTGCTCAATTGTTTACCCAAGCTGTCTCAGCCAAAAGCCAAGGCCGCGCTGCACGACATCTGGCAGGCCGAGACCAAAGTCGATGCAGAAAAGGCGTTCGATCTGTTCATCAAAACCTACGAACCCAAATACCCCAAGGCCACACTATGCCTGCAAAAAGATCGTGAGGAACTCATGGCATTCTTCGACTTCCCGGCGCAGCATTGGCAAAGCATCCGCACTAGCAATCCAATTGAATCGGCCTTCGCGACGATCCGGCATCGTACCAAGCGTTCAAAGGGCTGCCTGTCACGCGATGGCATGCTGCACATGATGTTCAAACTGGGGCAATGTGCTGAGCAAAATTGGAGGAAGCTACGCGGCTTTGACTACCTCGCAAAAGTCATCACAGGCGTCACGTTCAAAGACGGAATCGAAACCACAAACCCCGACCAGATCACCGCATGACCAACAATACTCAAACACCAGATTTGACAATAACTCGTCGCAACACGCTATGACAGAAGCCCAACGGTCTTCCTCTCCGCCATCATGCTCGCCGCAACCGTTATATTTTGGTTATGAGTCCTGAGCCTAGGATGTAATTCACCGTCTCGGGCTTCCATTCAAATCGGCGAATAAATTAAAACACATCAATCGCTGCACGAAATATAGATAAATGCCGCTGGGCAATGTCAGTGTCAGACGGGCTATAGCCGCCGCCTATGACGGTCGCGATCGGAATATTACAATTCTTAAAGTGTTCTAAAACAATGCAATCGCGTTTGAAGATACCCTCTAGCGTCAAATCTAAATTCCCTAATTGATCACCCAAGAACACATCAACGCCCGCATCGTATAAGACGAGCTGGGGTGTAAAGTCTCTGGAGATGTCAGCGAGAGTGCGGTGCAGCTGATCAAGATATGCATTGTCTTCCAAGTGGCTATCGAGCGGTACGTCACGAGTGCCTTGACGTTTTTGAAATGGAAAGTTTTGCTCGCAGTGCAACGAGCAGGTATAGATACCCCGCTTTCCATGGCATATGTCTATCGTTCCATCGCCCTGGTGTACGTCCAAGTCTAAGATCAGAACAGTCTCAACCATGCCATGTTCGATCAGGTTTAGAGCAGTAAATGCCAAATCATTGAATACACAAAACCCTGATCCATGGGAATAATGTGCATGATGTGTGCCCCCAGCAGCATGGCACGCAACGCCTGTTTGTAAAGCCTTCAGGGCCGTTTTGTAAGTTCCGTTTAAGGCAAGGAAACTACGCTTAATCAACTGAGTATTTATAGGCAAATTGATTTGTCGAACTTCCTCTCGCAATAGCGCCCCTGTTGCCACGCGTTGCACGTAGTCATTCGCATGTGCACGTTTAATATCTTCATAACGCACCGGAGAGGAGTGTATGAAATCCAGTTGCTTAGAGAAGTCACTACGTTGAAGATGATTCACTAGCTTAGAGAACTTTGTCCCATTAAAACGATGTGTTGGCGGTACGTGAAAATCGTAAGCATCGTTATAAACTACTGGAATTTGAGACACGACGTGGCCTTAAGTGAGCTTGTTGGGAGTACGGCGATCGTTTGACGTGTTCATTCCCACCGGTGAGGTCAATTTGCATTGGAGGGGAAGCCAATACAAGTCTTCTTAATACCTAACTGTCACATCCCATAAGGTAGTAAGGGTTTTTCTTAAACAGCTTTGGTTTGAGTTTGTGCCAGTCTTTCATGGCCTGCGAGGGCGTTTTTCTCTTTAGAACAGACTGCGGGAGTTGTTGATTATAGAGCAAGACATAACGGTGCATCCCTTTGGATCCCCCCTCTGATGCTCCTATGTTTGTCAATGCGTAGATTTTGCGCCGTTTGGCACACAAAGTTGGCGATATATCTCGCGGATAATATAACGTTTCAAGCACCGCTTGATCTCGCTTTTGCTTTTGCCTTGGGCTGTGCGTTTGATTACATATGCCTTGGTTGCTTCGTGACCCCGCATTCGGGTGACAGCAACGATGTAGAGGGCGGCATTGGCTTTTCGGTTCCCGCCGCGATTCAAGCGCATTCGGTTAGTTTTTCCGCTCGAAGCCGGGATTGGACAAACTCCGCATAGTTTAGCCAGAGCTGCCTCGGATTTGATCCGCTCAGGGTTGTCGCCGACGAGGATCAGCATTTCCGCCGCGGTCATTGTCGAGATGCCATGGGAATTCATCAGGCCTGGGGCCTTTTCTCTGACCAAACGTTCAAGCTCTTGCCCGTGAACGTGGATTTCCTCGTGCAAGTTCAGCCATCTGCGTGCAATCGCACGCATGGCTGCCTTGGCAGAAGCCGTTGGTGATGTGATTTTTCCCGGCCTAAGTGCTGCTATGTGGCGGATCAGGCTAATCGGGCCCTTGATTTGATCAAGCATACCGCGCAGCTCTGCAGGCGCATTGATAATGAGCGCTTTCAAGGTGATCATCGCTTGCGACCTGGACTTCACCGCACTGTCGCGTGCCATCTTGATGTGCCGGATCATTTCGCATGCGCCGATTTGCGTCTTGGCTAGGGCCGTGGCTTGGCCATTCAGCACCGACCTAGCCGCGCTTTCTGCATCGAGACTGTCGGATTTACCATGAAGATAGCGTAGCTGGCGATTAGGCCGCATGACGTCCAGCACCGTATGGCCCTTAGCTAACAAATCGCGAGACAGGGCAGCGCCATAAGAGCCAGTACCCTCAATGCCAAAGGCTTTTATGCTTCCGAACTTGCTCCCCCATACTTCCAAGTCCAGATATCCTTGGCAAGTCGTTGGGATTGTCAGGCCACCCAAACGGGCACCTTGAGTATTCATCGCGACTGCAATGTGGTTAGATTTATGCGTATCAACGCCGATGATAACTTGGTCCATGGATACCCTTTCACTGGAATGGCCCGAGCACCGATCGAAGAGGACAGGACTGTGATGGTACAAGACCGTCAGGCTCCTATGAGGTCACATCTCGCCCGCTGCCAGGGTAACTTGATGGTCGACACGTCACAGGGAAGACACGTGGTCATTCAGGGAATGGGTCAGGCCATCAAGTTACAATAGTATACTCACAGTCAGGGATGTTGTCCGCTGCTCTATTTTTCTCTAATTTTCAGGTGGGCGGATTAGGACAACTTAGGCTCAAGTTTCAAATGCAACACTCAGAGCCCTTTGGGCATAGGATGTTGTGATGGACATACGAAGCAAGCACCTCAGCAGCGAGGACCGTGGCGTGATATTAGCCGAGCATAATAGGGGCAGCAGTCAGCGGTTGATCGGCCAGCTTTTGCATCGCCCGGCGAGCACGATCTGCCGTGAGCTGGCGCGAGGTCGGCAGGAAGACGGCAGCTATTGCCCGCAAGCGGCGCGGCAGGCCTATGATGCCCGGCGTGCGCGCTGCCTCCGCAAGCGCAAGCTTGTGGAGGGGAGCGATCTTAATCGTTTCGTTCATGGCAAGCTCGTACATCTGCACTGGTCGCCTGAGCA
Organism: Octadecabacter arcticus 238; assembly: GCF_000155735.2. Taxonomy (GTDB): domain Bacteria; phylum Pseudomonadota; class Alphaproteobacteria; order Rhodobacterales; family Rhodobacteraceae; genus Octadecabacter; species Octadecabacter arcticus. The sequence continues at coordinate 824,977 of NC_020908.1, read as the reverse complement.
GATTGCGCAGAGACTGCGTCTCATGAAGCCTGATGATCCATCCGCCCATGTGAGCCATGAGACCATCTATGCCGCGATTTACGCGCAGCCACGTGGTGGGCTGAAGGCGGCGATGATCGAGGCGTTGCGTCAAGCGAAGCCTAAGCGTGGGCTCAAGCGCAGGACAGCGGCGGGCAGTGCTATGGTCCCGGAATCATTGCGCATTATCAACCGCCCTGAAGAGATCGAAGCGCGACTGGTACCAGGCCATTGGGAGGGCGACCTCATCAAGGGCGCATTCAATCGCTCGTCAGTGGGGACCTTGGTCGAGCGCAAGACACGCTTTGTCATTCTTTGCAAAATGGACGGCAATGGGGCCGAGGCCGCGCTCGACAGCTTCACCCGCCAGATGAGACGACTACCCGCTGCTTTGCGCAAGAGCATGACCTACGACCGCGGCTCCGAAATGGCCTGCCACCCCGAACTCGCCAGACGGTTGAAGATCGATATCTGGTTCTGCGATCCGCATGCGCCTTGGCAGCGTGGCAGCAACGAGAACACCAACGGACTGCTGCGTCAGTACATGCCCAAAGGAACTGACCTGAACGGTGCAAGCCAAACATGGCTGAACGACGTTGCAAACCTGATGAACAACCGTCCGAGAAAAACTCTCGGTTGGAGAACACCCGCTGAAGCCATGGCCGACGAAATCGCGGCCTTCAAATCAACCGTTGCACTTGATGTTTGAATCCAAGTATTCAGTGCCCAAGGGGGGGTAAACTTTATGGTGGCGATGGCGACGATACACTCGGGACTTACAATGGTTACGAAGAAGTAAGAAACTTCTCGTTTAAAAAAGAGGTATCTCTTTTTAATACTGACGTTAGAACCCTTCTGGACGGCGGAAATGGCGATGACCTGTTTATTGCAGGCGATTCCCAAGAAACTTTCATTGGTGGCGCGGGTATTGATCGGCTCTCATACAGGGCGAAGACCGATCTTGGTCGGGACGGCGTCCTTACGGACGTCAGTCAAGAAGGCGTTGTCATCGATCTGGAGGCGGGAACAGGCAACTTTGGTTTTGCTAAGGGCGATGTCATCAGCGGTATAGAAAACATAACTGGTTCTGAGAATAGCGACGACATTTCTGGCGATGTTAATTCTAACTGGCTGACAGGGCTAGGTGGCGACGATACGATTGCAGGTGCCGCTGGGGACGACATCATTCAAGGAGACGCCGGTTCCGATCGGTTGTATGGGGGACAAGGCCAGGATGCTTTATCGGGTGGTCTTGGCAATGATACGCTTGAGGGTGGTTCCGGCAATGACAATCTGAATGGCGGAGAAGGCGACGATATCCTTATGGGGGGGGAGCGGGGCAGATATCCTCATTGCAAGCACGGGTCTTGACCAACTTGACGGTGGCCTGGATTTTGACATCGCTGTTTTCGACGGCCGCAGTACTGAATTTGTGATTGATACGTCGGGCGAGTCCATTGTGGTCCGTCGAGGCGATGACAACGCAACGGTAATTAACGTTGAAAGGCTTCAGTTTGATGATGGCTACTTAGAAAATGACCTGATTATTAATCACGCTCCAGCTACCGGTAATCCGCTGATCAAAGGTTGGGTTGTTATTGGTGAAAAACTGATCGTTGATACGGCAAATGTCATTGACGTGGATGGCATAGATGAGACAACTATAAGCTGGCAATGGCGTCGCGACGGTAGCGCAATCGACGGTGCCAATGACGATGAATACATTCTCACTCCCGCTGATGTTGACGCACAAATAGATGTTCAACTAACGTTCAAAAACCAATTTGGTGATACATCGAATGCCTTGAGCCAGAGCGTTGCGGTCCCACTCTCAGGAGGTGTTGCGATCACCGGCACTCCGATCGAAGGAGGCGTGCTGACTGCTGTTTCGATCCTCGCATACGAAAACGGTATCGGCAAGTTGTCGTACCAATGGTCACGTGACGGCAACGATATCGACGGCGCAACCAGCGCAAATTACAGCGTGACGCCGACAGATGTCGGCGGGCGGATATCGGTGACGGTAAGCTACACTGACGACGGCGGTGCATCAGAATCCGCCATCAGCGCGCAGACCGCAGCGGTGGGCAGTGAGAACGACGCGCCCACCGTTCGGGTCTGGATCGACGGGTTTGCCGCTCAAGGAAAAACTTTAACAGCATCTTCCAGCGTTGAGGACATCGACGGGATCGGGACGCTGTCCTACCAATGGCAGCGGGATGGCAGCCAGATTTTGGGTGCGACCGCCGCGACGTATACACTTAAGGCGTCGGATGTCGGCACACGTATCACTGCTGTCGCGTCCTACATCGACGGCAAAGGCACGCCAGAAAGCGTCACCTCTGCGGCGTCGGATGTCGTTGTTACAGAAGTGCCGGGCATTACTGTAGCGGGTGTCAGGTCCAGCGATAGCATTGATGGCGGCCAAGGGGCTGACAATCTGTCGGGCGGCGGTGGCAACGACACGCTGTATGGCTTGGGTGGCGACGATCAATTGAACGGTGGCCTTGGCTTTGATGACATGTATGGCGGGTCTGGCAACGACGTGATGATCGGCCTCAACGGCTTTGATACCTTGTACGGCGGCAGCGGTGACGACAACCTGAAGGGCAATGCGGGCAACGACACGTTGTTTGGCGGCGACGGCGCAGATATCCTGAACGGTGGTCAGGGCGCGGATGTGATGCACGGCGACGGAGACAACGACACAATCATCGGGCTGGGTGGCGCAGACATTTTGTATGGCGGGACCGGCGACGACAATCTGAGCGGCAACGCTGCGAACGATACCGTCTATGGTGACGGCGGCAATGACGTTATCCAGGGCGGTCAGGGCGCGGATGATCTGTTCGGCGGCGACGGTGACGATGTTATTTCGGGGGCCGACGGGTTTGATACGTTGTTTGGCGGGATCGGTGATGACGAACTGAACGGCAACGCGGGCAATGATTTTATCAATGGCGGGTTGGGCGACGATTTGCTGCGCGGTGGAACTGGGGCGGATACGTTCGAATGAGATCTGGCGGGTGTATCCCACCAGTCGGGGAGATTACGGAAAAAACCGAGGATGATTGGCAGTCAAAAACACACCCAATCTATCTCATCGACTCGCCGCACTGCCAACCACTGTCCGACAGGCGATGCTCGCATCGCCGAGAGGGGGCCCAGATATCCGCACGTTGCTCAACCAAATAGTAAATCCTGCGATGACACTTCATGACAAACACTCCATCTCTTCCTAAAGATTAAAGTGTTGCGTCGAACGGTTGAGGCCAGCGGACAAAGCGCTATTTCACAACAAGAGAGTTAATGGCTGCTTTATGCATTCATCGACGGCAATGTACGCATTTTCTGTCTATTTTTCAAAGACTAGACCACTACCAGTATATTACGGCCGCCTGATGCTAGATTTTGGAACTGCGACTTTACACCGGCCGAAATTTTATTTCCCTCCACGCAAATCATTCTGAGGTTGGGCGCGGTCCGAGCCCATTCCAAGATCGCGTGGGCCCCTGCATCACCAATGGAGCAACCGACCAGTCCCAACTCCATCATGGTTTCTGGAAAAGCTTCAGCCAGTGCGGTGGCACCACCGTCTCCCAAATCGAGGTTATAGCTTGCGCTAAAAGAACTCAAGAAAAGCGCATTGCCAGCGTCGGCATGCATCATACCATTTGCCAAAACCCTTGCATCGGCTACGTTCAATCCTGCACGCCGAAGATGCAGATCAAATTCCGCCAGTGTACCAGTTGATGCCGCCAATTTATCAGCAGCATCCAGACAGACGGGCTTTCCAATCGATCTCAGGGCCCTGATCAGTTCGGTTGGGGGCATCTCAGCACTTTCATTTCCTTCGGCTTGGGCAGTCTTGGAAAAGCCCGTCGCGGAGGCCACCAGACCACTCACCCCCGCCAAGGCAGATATCATCATTGTGCGTCGGGACGTTCGCTGCCGCTCAAAATGCGTGCTTGGCATTGTTAGACCCCTTCGACAAAACTGCTTAAAAATTGCAATATCACGGAAAGGCAATACCCGTCACGTCCTGCCCAACATCCCACAGCCGTTTCGCGACGGCGGTATCCAATGCAGAGGCATCGATCTCACCAATAGCTGGGAAACCGCCCAATTCGCCTGGCCCATCGGGCCCATAGTAATCCCCTTGAGCGACATGAGGGCCCGTCGCGGCCAACAACGTCGACAAGGTCCCCTGCCAAGCATCCATGAATGTCATTTTTGCCAATATTTTCGTATCAACGTGCCGCTGCAATTCGGTTTTCGTGAACCCAGGATGACAGCCAACAGAGAGAACAGCCGCCCCTTTTGCATCAATGCGGCGACCAAGTTCCAAGGTGAACAGAAGGTCTGCCAATTTGCTTTGGTAGTACTCACGTTTCTGGTCGTAAGGCTTTTCCAGCCGTAAGTTGTCAAAGTCGATCTGCGCCCCTCTGTGCGCAATACTGCTCAGCGTCACCACGCGTGAACCGGTGGTGGATTGCAACCGGTCAAAGAGCAGTCCGGTTAACGCAAAGTGACCCAAAAAGTTAACCCCGAACTGGCTCTCGAAACCGTCTTCGGTTTTGCCCTCAGGTGGCATCATGACGCCTGCGTTATTGATCAGGATATCAAGCTTTGAGTGGTCCATAACAAACTGGGCTGCGTACTGTCTCACCGACTCCAAACTTGCCAGATCGACAATTCCAGCCTCGACGTGTCCATCTATCCCCTCAGCTACGATGCTCTTGATTGCTTGGTCGATCTTGTCTGGGTTGCGACCTGCAATAACGACATGCGCACCGGCTTTCGCCAGAGCCAAGGCAGCATAGTAACCTATTCCAGAATTCCCCCCTGTGATCAGGATTGTCTTGCCTTTTTGACTTGAGAGATTTTGGTCAATCCAATGCTGAAATTCTGCGATCATTTGGGAAGCTTTCTACATTGGGGTTTGCGGAGCTATGACTGAATCTGGTGTTTGAGTGGTTTGAAGGTTGGCGGCGTATCTGGTTGAATTGTTGTTGGAAGACAGCAGCCCAGCCAAAGGAGATACACCACCATGGGAACTACTAACATTGTTGATTTTGCGCGTCGAGACGAGATGACGGACGCGTTGACGGAGTTGCTGAAAACGGGAGCACAACAATTGATCGCGACAGCAGTTGAGGCTGAGCTTGTCAGTTATTTGGCGCAATTTACCGGCTTACGCACCGATGCCGGTCACGCGGCAGTCGTGCGTAATGGACATCATCCGGCCCGCCCGTTTCAAACGGGCATTGGCCCTGTGAGCGTGCGCATTCCAAAGGTTCGGTCCAAGGACGGCACACCGGTGACATTCCGGTCTGCCCTGGTGCCGCCCTATGTGCGCCGCACGAAGACGCTGGAAGCGGCCTTGCCATGGCTTTACCTCAAAGGGATCTCCAGCGGCGAGATGGCTCCCGCCCTCAAGGTTCTTCTGGGCCCAGATGCCGTTGGCTTGTCGGCTAATACGGTTTCGCGTTTAAAACGCGATTGGGCCAATGAATACGAGGCTTGGAAAGGCGCTGAGTTAGATGACGAGCCCATCGTCTATATCTGGGCCGACGGCGTTCACAGCGGCCTTCGGGGCGAGGATGACAAGCTCTGTGCCCTTGTTATTATTGGGGTAACTGCCCGTGGCAAGAAGCGATTTCTGGCAATTGAGGATGGGGTGCGCGAGTCCACGCAGAGCTGGCGCGAGGTTCTGCTTAACCTCAAAAGCCGAGGCATGAATGCGCCCAAACTGGCCATCGGGGACGGTGCCATGGGGTTTTGGGCGGCCATGGACGAAGTCTATCCTGAGACCCGCCATCAACGCTGTTGGCAACACAAAACGATGAACGTGCTCAATTGTTTACCCAAGCTGTCTCAGCCAAAAGCCAAGGCCGCGCTGCACGACATCTGGCAGGCCGAGACCAAAGTCGATGCAGAAAAGGCGTTCGATCTGTTCATCAAAACCTACGAACCCAAATACCCCAAGGCCACACTATGCCTGCAAAAAGATCGTGAGGAACTCATGGCATTCTTCGACTTCCCGGCGCAGCATTGGCAAAGCATCCGCACTAGCAATCCAATTGAATCGGCCTTCGCGACGATCCGGCATCGTACCAAGCGTTCAAAGGGCTGCCTGTCACGCGATGGCATGCTGCACATGATGTTCAAACTGGGGCAATGTGCTGAGCAAAATTGGAGGAAGCTACGCGGCTTTGACTACCTCGCAAAAGTCATCACAGGCGTCACGTTCAAAGACGGAATCGAAACCACAAACCCCGACCAGATCACCGCATGACCAACAATACTCAAACACCAGATTTGACAATAACTCGGGTTTTTTGCGTAAATATCAGCGTAACAGTTTCAACGTTGAATGTCAGCGTCTTGCGGTTCCATTCCATTGGTTGTTTCCGCAGCAATCGACAACTTGGGCTCGGTACTGCCTTCAGCACTGCAGAGACAAACCCAGATCAAAGCCATTTTGAACCGCCCCAAGTTTGCCGGAGGCTCCAAAGTAAGTATGGATGGAGCCGATGGAAAAAAGTAACAGAGCAAACCGTTTTTGACCGAGGTGCGCGCACGCGCGGTTCGGATGATTTTTGAACATGAACATGGCCGAGATCTTCCACCTCCGAGAGCCAGACCGGGTGCCGTAGGTGCTGAGCCAAAAAGAGATCAAACGCATTCTCGCCATGGCACCCAGCCTGAAAGCCAAGGTGATGTTGTCGCTCGCCTATGGCTGCAGGATGCGTGCGGGCGAGGTCGTGCGGCTCAAGGATGGTAATATTGATAGCGATCAGGAGAACATCCGCATCGTGCAATCGAAGGGGCGCAAGGACCTCAACGTTATGCTGCCGTCAGACGTCCTGGGCCTGTTGCGCGCGTGGTGGACGGAGCGGCCCACCGGTCAGGACAAGGATGTTCCTGCACCCGAGCGGGTCCTCTTTCGCCATTGCCTGACAGGCGATGGTTGCATCGCTGAGAAGGGGCTATCACGGCAAGCATTTCTCGACACGGCAACTGTCGCGGTTGTTTCTTGAGACACCATACCCCCCTCTCCAGCATGTAAACACGCCCTGCCGGCCAGTGGGACGTTGGTGCTGTAACCGCGTCGGCAATCAACGCCAGCATTGGGGATGGTCATCAGTTCAGTAATGGCCGCCAGTTTGCCGCGTCGTGCTGAAAGCACACCTTTGGCGTGACGCTGGGTCAGACGCCTGCGAACAAATCCAGCGGCGGCAAAGAGAAATTGGGTCGCATCACCAAAATGGGCGATCAAAACTTACGAGCATTGTTGGTCGTCGGCATGACCTCGCGCGTCCGACAGACAAAGTCGCACCCAGAGCGCGAACGCAAGTAGCTGACGTCACTGCTCGAACGCAAGTAGCTGACGTCACTGCTCGAACGCAAGTAGCTGACGTCACTGCTGGAACGCAAGCCAGCGCGCGTCGCAACCGTCGCCATCGCAGCCCGAGAAGGGCAAACAAGACCGCTCGGATCGTCTGGGCGGTCCTCACCCGAAACGAACCCTACACACCCCACACTGCCTAAAGGAGAACGAACAACGAGTTAGCGAGACCTGCGAGATGATGGTGCCCAAGTCTGCCGCCAAAACCAGGGCACCCCGTCGAAGGTCCCGGGCGACATAGCCCGCTAAGCTGTAAGGGACTTGGTTTGCGGAACCCATCCACACAAGACTTTCGCTGCATCGTGCGCGAACGTCCGCTTCCCATTGTTAGCTTAGACATTCTGCTGGATTCGGGAACCCCGTCCAGCTTTGCCGGACAGCGCCCGTTCAGGGCAGCGCCCGTCTCGGGGTGGGCGCTGTGTGGGCTGGGCAATTTGGGGGCTGCCCGTCGATGCCACGGGCGGGATAGCGGTAAGGTTGGGTTTTGAGGGCCAATCGCAGTGTTTGAAGATAGATACGGGCGCAGCGTTTTGGGCCGAGGCGGAGTCTGGTTTGGTCGTCGTTTGACCCAGATCAAGGAAGGGGCACGCGGGCGGGGTTAATTTTGCCTTGAACCCAATCGGAGGACCCCAGATGCTGATCGTAACCAAACCCAAACCAAACCGCATCGATGTTGAACTCAGCGCTATCCTAGACAGCGATATGATGGCCGCGGGGCTTGATGATCTGTTTGAGAAATCAAAGGATATCACGAACGGCGTCATGATGTATAAAATACCGTCGTTTACAATGCCGACGGGCGGCGCATTGGTGGCAGAGATGATGCGCCTGCCGCATCTGTTTTCCATGATAGGTCACTTTAACCGTTGCGCTGTCTTGACCGACATCGGGTGGCTGAAAACGGCGGCCAAAATTGAGGGCGCTTTGATCCGAGGGCTGGAGATCAGGTGTTTTGATCTAGAGGATGGCGCGGCAGCTGAGGCGTGGTTGGCCCATGTTGACGGCGCAGATACCGATATCGGGGATAATATGCCGGTTTAGGGGGCGCCTATATTTTGGGTTGCGCCATTATTGGTTGCGCCAGTTCCGGCCCGCCCTGCGCGACATCAGGTTTTCGGACTAACGCACCTTTAGTGTGGCGAGACCAATGACCGCCAAGATCAGCGAGACGATCCAGAAGCGAATGACGATCTGCGGCTCCGCCCAGCCCTTTTTCTCATAGTGATGGTGGATCGGGGCCATAAGGAAGACGCGTTTGCCGGTGCGCTTGAAGTAGAGGACCTGAATGATCACTGACATCGCCTCAACCACGAACAAACCACCGACAATGGCGAGGACGATTTCGTGTTTGGTGGCCACCGCGATTGCGCCCAATGCGCCGCCCAAGGCCAGTGATCCGGTGTCGCCCATAAAGACGGCTGCGGGGGGCGCGTTGTACCACAAAAAGCCAAGACCGCCGCCAATAAGCCCCGCGGCAAAGATTGCGAGTTCACCTGTTCCGGGGACGTAATGCAGGCCCAGTTCCGCGGTAAAGTCCGTGCGACCGACGAAATAGGCGATAATGGCGAAGGCACCAGCGGCGATCATCACGGGCATAATGGCCAGACCGTCAAGGCCGTCGGTCATGTTGACGGCGTTGGCAGCCCCGACAATGACGATCATTGAAAACGGGATGAACAGCACGCCGAGATTGATCAGCGTGTCCTTGAAGATTGGCAGAGCCAGTTGGTTTTGCAGCTCAACCGGGTGGTATTGTGCGGCCCAGTAGGCTGCGACGCCCGCGATTGCAAAGCCGAGGATAAGGCGCAAGCGGCCCGAGACCCCAGCGCTCGATTGTTTTGAGACTTTGGCGTAATCGTCGGCAAACCCGATCAATGCAAACGACATTGTGACGAATAAAACCATCCAGATGAACGGGTTATCAAGGCGCGCCCACAACAGGGTCGAGGTCAGCAATGCGCCGACGATCAGCAGCCCCCCCATGGTGGGGGTGCCTGCCTTGGCAAAATGGCTTTCTGGTCCGTCATTGCGGATTGGCTGGCCTTTGCCTTGGCGCGCGCGCAACACACGGATCAAGGATGGGCCAAAGACAAAGCCGAAAATCAACGCTGTCAGAAACGCGCCACCCGCACGAAACGTGATATAGCGAAACAGGTTGAAAACGTCGCCGCCGTCCGAAAGAGCCGTTAGCCAATACAACATATGCAAAATTCCCGTCGTTTAATAACTAGATCGTGTTTGGTTTCACTGAACCACTAGGTCGCATCGGGATGCCCCAGTTTTCGTATGGCGTCAACGACAAGGCTGATTTTTGATTCCTTTGAGCCTTTGACCAGCACGACATCGCCGCCGTCCACCAGCTGGGCCGCCTGCCGCGCAAGGGCGTCCGCCGATTCAGCCCATTGCCCGCGCAGGTTGTCCGGCAGCGCATCATAGAGGTGGCGCATGCGAGGGCCAGCGCAGTGGATCAGGTGCAGCGCGGGGATGGACGGATCGTTGGCGGTCTCGGCGTGCATCGCGTTCTCGTGCGGGCCGAGTTCCAGCATATCGCCGAGGATCGCGACGCGTCGTCCTTTTATGATGCGGCCAACATTGTCGTGCGGCGTGTAGGACGCAAGAACCTCCAAGGCGGCGGTTAGGGATATAGGGTTGGCGTTGAACGCATCATCCAGCAAGATCAGCGTTTCGTGTTCAATTGCCGCATCAAGCGTGACAACTTCATGGGTGCCGCGCCCTGCGGGGGGTGCCCATTGACCAAGGTCCATCGCTGCTTGAACGGGGTCCGCGCCAAGGGCGGCGCAGGCCGCCAAAATGCCCAGCCCGTTCATCGCAAAATGACGTCCCGCCGTTAACAGTTTGAACATCAGCGGGCCATTGGGCGTGTCGGCCTGCACCAAAGTTTTGCCTTGCGCCAATGCCACGTGTTTTAATGCCCAAGTGCGCGACATCTGCCCGAACAATACCTGCGTGACTTCGCGTTTTGAGGCGTATCTTTGCAAAATTTCACTGGTTTCCGTGTCTGCGTTCAGCACCGCAACGCCGCCCGATACCAGCCCGTCGATGATCGCGGCTTTTTCGCGGGCGATGCCGTTAATGTCATCAAATGCTTGGAGGTGAGCCGGGCCGACGGTCGTGATCATCGCCACATGTGGGCAAGTCAAGCGCGACAGCGGCGCGATTTCACCGGGGTTGGACATGCCAATTTCGATGACGGCAAAGTCGCAATCTTGGGGCATACGCGCCAGCGTCAAAGGCACACCCCAGTGGTTATTATAGCTGGCCTCGGCGGCGTGGACGCGACCTTGGCGCGACAGAACTGCGCGGGCCATTTCTTTTGCAGACGTTTTGCCAACAGAGCCGGTGATCGCGAGGACTTTGGCAGAGGTTCGCGCCCGTGCGGCCTGCCCCAATGCGCTGAGTGCGGCCAGAACATCGGGCACGATCAGCAGCGGCGCGTCGTCAGCCACACCATCGGGTCGGTGGGTCACAAGGGCAGCAGCCGCGCCTTTGGCAAGCGCCATCGCGACGAAATCATGCCCGTCGCGTTCAGCCGAGAGCGCGACAAACAAATCGCCCGTCTGAATGGTGCGGGTGTCAATAGACACGCCCGTCGCGTCCCATTTTGCAGTGGACTTTCCGCCTGTCGCGGCGTCCGCGTCGTGGGACGTCCACAGGATCGTAAATTGGGACGCAGTTTGGGCCGTCTCTGGGGGCGTGTCTTGCGGTGTGTCTTGGGCCATCTAAAGGTCTCCGTCCAGCGCGCCGACTGCGACGCTTGCCTGCTCTACATCATCAAACGGCAGCACATCATCGCCGATGATTTGTCCGCTTTCGTGGCCCTTCCCGGCGATCAGCAAGGCATCACCGGGGCCTAGCGCATCAATTCCGCGCAAAATGGCTTCGGCGCGGTCGCCAACTTCGATCACACTTTTACCTGCGGCGTTTTCAAGCGCACCCGCCATGACAGCGGCGCGAATGACGCGCGGGTCTTCTGATCGTGGATTATCGTCGGTCACAAAGACCATGTCAGCGTTTTGTACTGCCGCCTGCCCCATCAGCGGGCGTTTGCCTGTGTCACGATCACCGCCCGCGCCGACAATCGCGATGAGTTTACCCATCACGTGCGGGCGCATCGCCATAAGCGCTGTGGCGACGGCGTCGGGGGTGTGGGCGTAATCAACAAACACCGACCCGCCATTGCGCCGCGTCGCCGCGTGCTGCATCCGACCCCGCACTGTGGTCAGATAGGGGAGCGTGTCGAACGCTTCTTCGGGATCGCCCCCTGCCGCGATGACCAAAGCTGCCGCGAGCAATACGTTGTCCGCCTGAAATCCGCCAATCAGGTTGAGCCGCGCTGAATGGCTGCCGCGCTGCCAGTCAAACAAAATTTCCTGGCCGGTGGAATCAAATCGCTGTCCAGTCAATTTCAACCGCGCATCGGGGTGGCGGCCAACGGTTATGGTTTCCAGACCCCGGCTTTCCGCGATCTGCACGACCTCGGGCCCCTTTGAGTCATCAATATTGATCACTGCAACGCCGTCTTCGGGCAGCAATCGTGTGAACAGCCCCATCTTGGCGTCAAAATAGGCTTCAAACGTTTTGTGATAATCAAGATGGTCTTGGGTGAAATTGGTAAAGCCAGCTGCGGCCAGCACGACCCCGTCAAGACGCCGCTGATCGAGCCCATGCGATGACGCCTCCATTGCAACGTGGGTGATGCCGTGTGATTTTGCCTGCGCGAGGGTGCGGTGCAACGTGATCGGTTCGGGTGTTGTGTGTTTCAGCGGATAGGTCCACGCGCCTTCAACGCCGGTGGTACCAAGGTTGACGGCCGCAAGCTCCATCTCAATCCAGATTTGGCGCGCAAACGTCGACACGGATGTTTTGCCGTTCGTTCCTGTCACCGCGATCATCGTTTCTGGATGTGCGCCGAACCAGAGCGAGGCCGTCAGCGCCAGCGCGCCGCGCGGATCTTCGGCGATGATAAGTGCGGCACTGCTGTCGGCCAATTCTTTGGCGGCAATTTGCGCGCCTTGCGCATCCGTCAGGATCGCCGCTGCGCCCATCCGAAGGGCATATTGAATGACGTCCGCGCCGTGAACTTTCGTGCCAGGAAGGGCGAAGAAAAGCGTCCCTTCTTTGACATCACGGCTGTCGACGGACAGTCCGGTAATGGTTGCGTCGCGCCCACCCTTTGCCCGCAGACCAAGTGCCGCGAGGGATGACGTTTTGTGTTCGGCTTGGGGGTTCATGTCCGACCTCAATCAATTAAAGCGCTTCAATCAAAGCGCCTTAAACTGGGGGCCTCAATTTGAGGACAGTGATACACCCGTTGGCGTCAGGGTTTCAACGTCCGGACGCATGCCCAAAAGCGGTGCCACGCGACGGATCATTTCAGCGGCTACAGGCACCGCTGTCCAACCGGCAGTGCGGCGCTGTTCACCCAGTGCCTCAACAGATGGTTCATCCAGTGTGACGATCAAAACATATCGGGGATCGTTGGCGGGAAACACGGACGCGAACGTCGCGATGGTGCGATCATCATAATAGCCGCCCGAGGGGCGCGGCTTATCTGCCGTTCCAGTCTTGCCGCCAACGTTGTAGCCAACAACATCGCCAAATGATGCAGTGCCGCGCACAACTACAGCGCGCAGCATATCGCGGGCTGCAGCCGACACCTGTTCGCTGACCACGCGGGGGCCACGTCGCGGCCCGTCTTGACGCACGATGGTCGGCTCAACACGGTAACCACCATTCAGCAGGCTGGCATAGGCCGTCGCAAGGTGGACGGGCGAAGAAGACAACCCATGTCCGTAAGATATTGTCATCGTTGATATTTCCGACCAATTGGCCGGCAGCAAAGGATCGCCTGTTGGGGCCTCAACCATTTCAACGGGGGTCTCAAGAAGCAAGCCGAGCGTGCCGAGGAATTCGCGTTGGCGATCCGCACCGATCATCATCGCAATGCGCGCCGTGCCAATGTTGGACGATTCGACGATCACGTTCTCAGCGCTCAACTCCGGGCCATAATCGTGAAAATCACGAATCCGAAAGCGGCCCCATGTCAGTGGGCCGCTGGTGTCGATCATGGTGCCAGCTTCGATCAAGCCAAGCTCAATGGCTTGGCTGACCGCGAATATCTTGAAGACACTGCCCAGTTCGTAGACGCCCTGCAACGCGCGGTTGAACAACACGCTGTCGGACTGGTCGCCTTCAGTCAGGATGCGGGGGCGGTCGTTGGGGTCAAAATCCGGCAGCGAAACCATCGAGATGATTTCGCCCGTGTGGACATCCATCAACACCGATGACGCGCCTTTGGCGGACATCAACATCATGCCGCCCTGCAACACCCGTTCGCTAGCGGCCTGCACGGTCAGATCGATCGACAATTCCAGCGGCGCGCCTTCATTGGCGGGATCACGCAAGAAATCGTCGAAGTATTTTTCAACCCCTGCGACGCCGATAACTTCGGCAGAATGGACGCCTTCGCGCCCGTAGGTCGCGCCGCCAAGAATATGTGCAGCAACCGATCCGTTCGGGTAAAGCCGCATTTCACGCGGGCCAAACAACAGACCGGGATCGCCGATATCGTGGACAGCTTGCATCTGTTCAGGGGAAATTTCGCGCCTGATCCAGAGGAACCGACGTTCACCGGTGAAGTCTTTGAGAAGGTCGTCTTCTTCCAGTTCAGGGAAAATCGCCGCCAGATCACGCGCCGCTTTTGCAGGGTCAATCATGTCGGGGATTTGCGCGTAAAGACTGTGTGTATCAAGGTTTGTCGCCAGAACGCGGCCGTTTCGATCAACAATATCCGACCGTTGTCCGACAATGGGCGATCCTGATGCCTGCGCAATCGGTTCTTCGGGCACGGACCCCGCAAGCATTCCCATGCGGGTGCCGATGACCAAGAACGCACAGAAAAAAGCGATACCCATGACCAAAAAACGCCCCTCGGCGCGATTGCGGTCGTGGTCGCGGTCTGCTTCGTTGCGCAAACGGATGTTTTCGGCCTCAATCGAGTCGGGGTTTTGACCCTGATCGCGGGCCTTGAGGATACGGGCCAGCGGGCGGAGGGGGGTACGGATCATTCGCTTGCCGCCTGAGTCGCCGCTGGTGCGTTGTCACTGGACACTTCGATGGAATTCGAGATGTCCAAGAGCAGATTGGTCGGGTACGCGACCTGTTCAATGCGCCCGAAAGATTCAGGTATAAGCGGTAGCAACCGCAGGCGGTCAAAGTTCAGTTCCGCGAGGTCGCGCAGGCGGTCAGGACGGTTCAAATAGGCCCATTCGGCCTCAAGCACGTTCAGCCGTTCTTGGGCCGCCCCCATCTGCTGGTGCAATCTGCGCACATCGCCTAACGACGCCTGTGTTTCATAGTTCTCATGGTAGGCCCAATACGCGAGCCCCATGACCATCAATCCCGAAATCATAAAAAATATCGAACGCATTACCGCGTGGCCCTCAGTTGTGGCATGCCAAGTTTTGATCGATCGACCGAACCGCTGGGCGCATCTGTGCGCCGCGCCACGCGCAATTTGGCAGAACGCGATCTGGGGTTTTGTGCAACCTCGTCATCGTCAGCCGCTCTGGCTTTTTTAGTGACAATCTCGAAAGCTGGTTTTTCAGTTTCAAGCACGGGGGAATACCGGTTCGCGTTGCCCATGCCACCACCACGTTGCTGCAAGAACCGTTTCACCATGCGATCTTCAACGGAATGGAACGTCACAACGGCCAGATAACCGCCGGTTTTCAACGCGCGTTCCGCGGCTTCCAGCCCTTCGGCAAGCTGGCCGTACTCGTCATTCACCGCGATACGAATGGCCTGAAACGATCGCGTCGCAGGATGGCTTTGACCTTGTTTTGATCGGGGCAGACACCCCTCGATCAGCTTGGCAAGGCGCAGGGTGGTGGTGATTGGTTCACGATCTCTCTGCTCGACGATTTTACGGGCAATACGGCGTGATGCACGTTCTTCCCCGTATGTATATAAAATGTCAGCAAGATCGGTTTCGTCTGTTTCATTGACAATGTCAGCTGCACTTCGTCCCTCCTGTCCCATCCGCATGTCCAGCGGGCCATCCCTCATGAATGAAAATCCACGCTCTGCCTGATCGATTTGCATGGACGACACACCGAGATCGAGCACGATCCCGTCTAAGTCAGACGCAACCGCGTCAAGGTTGGAAAATGTATCTTCAACAAGCTCAACAGCGGGGTTATCGACCGCCCATTGTGCCATTTTGAACACTGCGGGATCACGATCTACGCCAATCACTTTGTTAGCGCCAGCGTCCAAAAGACGCTGCGTGTAGCCACCCACGCCGAATGTGCCGTCCAGCCAAGTGCCGGAAATAGGCGAACAGGCCGCAATCAGTGGCCCGATCAGAACAGGGATATGGGGGGCGGTGTCATCAGTGGTCCCCATCGATCACTCGCTTTCCGGTGGATTTTTCGACGGTTTTTCCGGTGGATAAATCAAAGTCAGCGGATCAAAATCACCGTCAAATTCTGCATCCATCGCAACAGCTTCTGCTGCTTCGGTTTCCGCGTAAGTCTCGGCATTCCAGATCTCGAAGTAGTCGCCCATGGCGGCCATTGTTGCTTCACCGGTCAACCCGATTTGCTGGCGCAGACGTTGGGGCAGCACGATGCGCCCATCCTTGTCGACTTCAGTGTCCCACGATTTACCGAGGATCATCCGCGACGCACGTTTACGCGCCTCCGAACCACGCGGCAGGGCTTTGATGCCCGCTTCGATCTCTTCCATCGCCTCAATCGTGTAGGCATGGAGACAATTGTTCAGGTGTTTGCCGTGCAAAACGACCATGCGGGGGAGCGGAGTCTCGGGGCAACGCGGATCGCCGTCAGTGAGCACAACGCGAAAGTCAGCAGGGATCGACATGCGTCCCTTACCGTCAACCTTTTGGTTAAATTCGCCTCTAAAACTCAGACCCACTGTCCCGCGGCTCCCGCTACTCGTCCCCCAAAAGTGCTTGATTTAAAACGCAAAACAGCGGATCAGACTGCTGCCACTGCCTGATCCACCGCCCTCGTCCCGTTTCCGGGTATGTCCAGCTGCGCGCGCCACCTGGGGGGATGTCTGCTCGCTCGCGCGCCGGATCTCATCGTTCAAGAAAATGGGTGCCTGTATGAAACCTAACCTTGCGGCTGGTGGGGTCGTTTGGTGCCCCGTATTGTCTGCCCGTCTCCTTACGACCTGTATGCACGGGAATTCATGGTACGCCAAGGATTTTTTGGGAAAACATGCAACTGGATGGTGTTTTATGGGGCGCTATAACACAATAGGTTGTGGATAAGCTTGTGAATTGAGCGCTCATCATGTGATTCTGAAAGTTGTGACCACAACATATAGACAAATATAAAATATCAGAAATATCCCATATTTTCCCAATATTTTTTTGGTTTCCCCGTCAAGTAGCATAAATCTGCGGCAGGATTCAGCTATTTATCGCCGAATTACCAGCCTACTTTATGAATTTGATTCGTGGCGATAGGAAAAGTGCCATGGTTTCCCGTGCGACAAGGCCTCTATAGTGCTTTCCACATCACATGACCATCAACCAGCCCGAGCGTTGGGTGATCAAACCCCAATGGCAGCGTGCCAACAATATCGAATCCCAGCCGTTGCCACAGACGGATCGCACCAGCGTTAGACGCCAGCACCATGTTAAACTGCATCGCCGTGTAGCCCAACGCGCGGGCCGCAATTTGGGAATGGTCGCACATCTTGGCGGCAATGCCCCTGCCCTGCGCGGCCGCTGCAGTGACATAGCCACAATTGCAGACATGGCGCGCACCGCCTTGATGGTTGGTCTTGATAAAATAGGTGCCCAAAACCGCATTATCGTGCGCGATATAAGTCGCAGCGGGAGCATCCAGCCACAGGGCGCGCGCAGCGGCCTCAGATATATCGCGGTCTATGGCGTAGGTTTCACCTGCGCGAAACACCGGACGCAGGGTGCCCCAGATCGCAGGCCAATCGGCATCAGTGGCGGGACGGATCTGCAAGCGTCAGCTTATGCCGCTGTCGATCAGCCGCTTGGCGAGGGTCGCAAAGGCGTCCGCCATCGGCCCATCGCCTGCCGCAATCGGCGTACCAAAATCCCCCGCCAGCCGTGTGTCCAGGTCAATCGGGAGTGAGCCAAGAAACGGCGCGCCGATGGCCTCGGCTTCTGTTTGTACGCCGCCATGGCCGAACAGGTGCGCCTCGTGACCGCACTGCGGACATATATAGGTCGACATGTTTTCAATCAGCCCAAGGATCGGCGTCTTCAGCGTGTTGAACATATCAATCGCTTTGCGCGCATCAATCAATGCCACATCTTGCGGCGTAGACACGACAATCGCGCCGGTCAGGTTGGTTTTCTGACACAACGTCAATTGCACATCACCCGTCCCGGGCGGCAAATCCACCAACAAGACATCCAGCTCGCCCCATTCGACCTGCGTCAACATCTGTTGCAGCGCCCCCATCAGCATAGGGCCACGCCAGACAATTGCTTTGTTCGGGTCCATCATCAGGCCAATCGACATCATCGTCACACCGTGGGCCTGCAGTGGAATGATCGTTTTACCGTCGGGGCTGCTGGGGCGTTTGTTCACACCCATCATCCGCGGCTGGCTGGGGCCGTAGATATCAGCGTCGAGCAGGCCGACACGCCGACCTTGTTTGGCCAGCGCCACGGCAAGGTTGCTTGAAACCGTTGATTTACCAACGCCGCCCTTGCCGGACCCGATCGCAATGATGCGATCCACGCCGGGCACGCCTTCGGGGCCGTCTTGCGGGGTCGGGTGGCGCCCGATGGTCAGGTTCGGCGGTGTTTTGTCGGCAGGCGGCGGCTGTTTGGCAGGGCCAGTGTTTGAGCTGTGCGCGGTGAGCACCACTGAAACGGAGTCCACACTATCCATCTTGGCCACGATCATTTCGGCGGCTTGGCGGATCGGTTCCATCCGGCCGGCCATGGCCGCATCGGGGGCTTCAATAACGAAACGCACCTTGTCGTCTGTTATGCTCAATGCACGGATCATATCGCGCGACACCAGATCGCCGCCGTCGGCCAGACCAATTGTCTTAAGCGCTGCCAGAATCGTCTCGTTAGTTTGTGCCATAATCAACCTGCCTTTTCGGTCCTAAATTCGCTGTGTTCTTAGACCGCCTATCGTTAAGACAACAGCGCCGATGTTTTGTGCACTTTGCGGAGTTACCCTGCGTCAAAATTCATGGCGACGCTAACTTAAGCAATTTCAAGTCCTCAACCATGCGCCTGCTGCATAGCAGCATTGATCAGGCGGGGGATTGTGCAAGTGCAGCATTTTACCTATTTCTGTTCTCGAAGGCTCAATATGGCGCTGGACTTGAAGACCCACAATCAGGGTCAAACCTTGAAAGAGAATAAACATGGCACACACATCTGACACAGGCATCTTCGGATCATCCGTCTTTTTGCGCCTCACCACTCTGCGCGACACAGTCGCCACCCGCTACGGCCAATACCAGACATACCGCAAAACATTGCGCGAACTGGAATCACTGTCCAAGCGTGAACTGAACGATCTGGGCCTAAACCAGTACATATTGCGCGCCGTTGCCCGCGAGGCAGCCTACGGCGAAGCATAAGAATTCCGGAAACGGGGCTTTCTCTTCCTCCCAGAAGGTGTTCCGTGATCGTGCCCACCCCTTCCTCCTCCCTGGGGTCTGAGCACTGCGATCAAGACGCGGCGGTGTCTTTCCTCCTCCCTGACACCGCCGCACTTGATGATCGACTAAGACTGGGCCTGCTTTCTCCTCCCAGAGATGTGGCCCACACATAAAGCGGCGAAACCCACCTCCTCCCGGGTCTCGTCGCTTTTTTGATTCTAGGGGCGATTTTGGCGAGTAAATTCGGGGCCATGTTAGGCGCGCATATCTTTCGGGGACCCCATGACCATGTAGCTGGTGATCGATCGCACATGCGGCACCGTCCCGAGGCGGTCGGTATGAAACGTTTTATACGCCGCCAAATCCGCCGTTTCGACCCGCAGAAGATATTCAAAGGCACCCGCAATGTTGTGGCATTCTGCGACCTCGTCAAACCGATCCATTGCGCGTTCGAACCCAAGTTGTGCGGCCTTTGAATGTTCGGCCAGCCCCACCGCGACATACACCACATAGGCTTGTCCGGTTTGCACGGGATCAAGGCGGGCGCGGTAGCCCGTGATGACGCCACGCCGTTCAAGGTCTTGCACACGGCGCAAACAGGCCGACGGTGAGAGTCCGATTTTTTCAGCCAGCGCGAGGTTGCTGATCCGACCATCGCTGCGCAATTCACGCAATATCCGCGCGTTTCTTTGATCAACCTGTGTCATAGGTTGTTCGTTTAACGCAACCTGCAGCAATTTGGCAATTTCATTGCGCATTATGACATATATAGTTGCGTTGATGAGTTATGAAATTTTCCTCGCCCTGCTTGGCTTTGCCTTAGTCGCAACCGTGACACCAGGACCGAACAACACGATGCTGATGGCGTCGGGCGCGAATTTTGGCGTCTGGCGTACGCTGCCGCATATGTTTGGTGTGACGGTCGGGTTCACGGTGATGATCGCGCTGGTCGGTGTCGGGTTGATGCAGATATTTGACACCTTTCCCTTCACGGACAGGATCCTGAAAATCGTGTCGATTGCCTATCTATTATGGCTGGCGTGGAAAGTCGCGACAGCGGCGCCAAGGTTAGCAGATGCACCCGAAACCGCAGGTATGCCGCTGACATTCTTGCAGGCGGCGGCGTTCCAATGGGTGAACCCCAAGGCATGGTCGATGGGCGTTTATGCAATCACCACCTATGCCACCGACGCGGATGGATCACGCGCGCTGTGGGCTGTCGCCGTCGTCGCGCTGTCATTCGGCGCGGTGAGCATGCCCTGCATCGCATCTTGGACGGCTTTGGGCCAACAGATGCAGCGATTTTTGACGTCGCCCAAACGCTTGCGCACCTTTAACATCATAATGGCAATGGTGTTGGTGCTGACGTTGGTGCCGGTGGTGTTTCCCAACCTGTTCACCGGCGCGACATGACGGTCTAGGCGCGTTTGTTGCGCATGCCGTGAATCTTACCAATGCTGTCATCGGCCATCGGCGCTGCAAAGCGTGCTGACGCCACATTGATCAACGCGACCCTGCTGTCGGTGTCATGATGCAACGCCTAGCCTATTGATTTCACCAAGGCGACACGCGCAAACAGGGCTGGCCCTTGCGGAAATAATCAGCCGAAGACGCAGGCCAGTCGCCTTCCGGAATGTCTTTTCGCGTGGCAAGCACAGCGATGATCAATTCATCACTGGTCATGGCGTATGGGGCTGCACTTAATCTGTCATACTGCATCGCCCCGATGCTGCCCGTTTGACGGCCACGGGGCCCAATATGGCCTTACTGTCAGGCGATCGCGTGATCAAAAACGTTAGCGTAATTGGTCGAATGGACCCTCAGAACGGCACATCATTGGCTTTGTCAGCACTGACAATGAACTTCGCCACGACCTTCTTTTCACCAGCCTTGTCGAATTCAATCAACAGCTTATCGCCCTCGATTTCCATTACCTCACCATAGCCGAATTTCTGGTGGAACACGCGTTCTCCGGTTGTGAAGGACGACGTGGCCTTCATGTCGATCACCGAATTGCGGGATTCTTTGGGTTGCGACATCGACCGCTGCTGGGACCGGCTTTGCAAACGTCGCCAACCGGGGGAATTGTAGACGTCGGCCTTGGCCATCTTTTCATGCAACGTGGATGCAATGCCTTCGCTGACGGGATTGGCCCGCGCGGACATGCCAGCGGCGCCAAATCCGCCACCATACAGACCCGGCGGCGTCAAAACCTCAACGTTTTCTTCGGGCAACTCGTCAATAAACCGGCTCGGCATTTGGCTTTGCCATTGGCCATAGACAAGGCGGCTGGATGTGAACGAAATCGTGCAATGCTTTTCGGCCCGCGTGATGCCGACATAGGCAAGACGCCGTTCTTCTTCCAAGCCCTTAAGACCGCTCTCATCCATGCTGCGCTGGGACGGAAACAGCCCGTCTTCCCAGCCGGGCAAATACACCGACGGAAATTCCAGACCCTTGGCGCCGTGCAACGTCATGATGGTGACCTTGTCGTCTTCTTCGTCCTTGGCATTGTCCATAATAAGGCTGATATGCTCTAGAAATCCTTGCAAACTGTCAAAATTTTCAAGCGCTTTGACGAGCTCTTTTAGGTTCTCCAACCGCCCCGGCGCCTCTGGTGTTTTCTCGTTTTGCCAATGCGCAGTGTAGCCGCATTCGTCCAAAATGACTTCGGCCAGTTCGACGTGATTGACGTTGGATGCGCCGTCAAAGACCTCAACGGTGGGGCCGTCATCAATGACGGATTCGTCGTCGTCAGCCATGTCGCCGCGTGTCACCCCGTTTGACTGGCTTTGCGATTGGCCGTGCAATGTCGCGTGCCAGCGATCCAGCCCCTGCACCAATTCGCGCAAGGCGTTGCCGCCCCTGCCCTTAATCAGACCACCGCTGACACAAAGCCGCGCACCCTCAATCAGGTTCACCCCGTTGGTGCGTGCCGTGATCTGGATCGTCTGCACCGCCTTGTCGCCAAGTCCGCGTTTGGGTGTGTTGACGATGCGTTCAAACGCCAGATCATCGTCTTGGCTCACCGCGAGCCGGAAATAAGCCATTGCGTCACGTATTTCCATGCGTTCATAAAACCGCGGCCCGCCAATCACGCGGTAGGGAAGTCCGATGGTCAGGAACCGGTCCTCAAAACTGCGCATCTGATGCGATGCCCGCACCAGAATGGCCATTGAATTGAGCGGCATTGCGTCCAGACCACGGGTGCCACGCTGCATGGATTCGATGTCTTCACCGATCCAACGCGCCTCTTCCTCACCGTCCCAATGGCCAATCAAGCGCACCTTTTCGCCGTCTTCCCCGTCGGTAAACAGTGTCTTGCCAAGGCGATCCTTGTTGGCGTCAATCACGCCCGCCGCCGCGCCAAGTATATGTCCGGTTGATCGGTAATTCTGTTCCAACCGCACCACATGCGCGCCTGGAAAATCCTTTTCGAACAGTAGGATGTTGCCGACTTCCGCGCCGCGCCAACCATAAATCGACTGGTCATCATCACCGACACAGCAGATGTTCTTGTGCCCTTGCGCGAGCAGACGCAGCCAAAGATATTGCGCGACGTTGGTGTCTTGGTATTCGTCCACAAGGATGTATTTGAACCAGCGCTGATAGGTCGCCAGAATATCTGCGTGGGTCTGGAAAATCGTCACCATATGCAGCAACAGATCGCCAAAATCGCAGGCGTTCAGCTCTTTCAGGCGATGCTGATAGGCGGCATAGAGATCAATACCCTTGTCGTCGTAGGCGCTGCTTTCGCCGACCGGAACTTGGGCTGGCGTCCAGGCCTTGTTCTTCCATCCATCAATGATACCCGCCAACATGCGCGGCGGCCAGCGTTTTTCATCAATACTGGAGGCCCTGATAAGCTGCTTGAGCAGGCGCAGCTGGTCGTCGGTGTCCAAAATCGTAAAGTTAGATTTCAGCCCGACCAGTTCAGCGTGGCGACGCAGCAGCTTCACGCAGATTGCATGGAACGTGCCAAGCCAGCGCATCCCGTCTGACGCGCCTTGCGTCAGCCCACCGATGCGATTCATCATTTCGCGCGCGGCTTTGTTGGTAAACGTTACCGCCAAAATCTCGTCCGGACGGGCGCCGCCAGTGGCCATCAAATGCGCGATCCGGCAGGTCAGCGCCTTGGTCTTGCCCGTGCCCGCCCCCGCCAGCATCAGCACAGGACCATTCAGCGTCTCAACAGCTTGCCGCTGGGCAGGGTTCAACCCCTCAAAGTAATCTACATGGGGCGGCGCCATCGCCCGTTGGGACAGGGATGGTCGCGCCCGTGCGTCGGGGGCGGCGGCGGCCTCAAAGGCATCTTCGTCTGAATAACTGCTCATAGAGATCGATATACCCTTTTCATGCCCCTAAGAAAAGCCCGCGTTCACACAATGTTCCCACCATGTTTGCCTTTGTCTCAGAAATATCCCGGGGACGCGCAGCGGGGGCAGCGCCCCATTTTCCGCGCGGTGTTCTTGCGACTCGAGGATGCATTTTTAAGGACGGTTCGGACCTAGGCACTTAACCAAAACGATAACTTGTGCCCAAATCAGATTGCTAGACTGCTCGTATTAACTCGTATTAAAGTGGGGAACTTATGAAAAATCTAACTTTCGGCGCTGCGATGGCGCTTAGCGTAGTGGCAAGTACGGCACAGGCGCAGAACACTGCTCCGACCATGATGATGGATGAAATGGTCGTGAAAAATCAGACAATCGAAGGCTCGGCTGAAAGTTCGGCCCGCTACCTTCCGATGTTGCTCATGATATTGCTGCTCGTCGCTGCTGCTTCGTTGGTGTCTGATGACGGCGGAATGATGTACTAACATCCATAACGCTAATCATCGGTCAACAGGTGACCCGACCAGCGGTACAAAAGCGCATGTTAGCTTCGTTATCGATAAATATTTCAGGTGAATGCTGTTTACAGTAGTCAAAAACCCCTCATAAATGCTGCAACTGCAAAATGAGGGGACCGCTAAATGGCTGACTTTAAGAAAATCCTGATCGCTAATCGGGGCGAAATCGCCATCCGCATCATGCGCGCCGCCAATGAGATGGGTAAGAAAACCGTCGCGGTCTATGCAGAAGAAGACAAACTCGGGTTGCACCGGTTCAAAGCTGACGAAGCCTACCGCATCGGTGAAGGCCTTGGACCCGTTGCGGCCTACCTTAGCATTGATGAGGTCATTCGCGTGGCTCTGCAATGCGGCGCAGACGCGATCCACCCCGGTTATGGACTGCTGTCCGAAAACCCCGACTTCGTCGATGCCTGCGTCGCCAACAACATCAAATTCATCGGCCCGCGCGCCGAAACCATGCGCCAACTCGGTGACAAAGCAAGCGCGCGACGCGTCGCTGTCGAGGCAGGCGTGCCGGTTATCCCCGCCACCGAAGTGCTTGGCGATGACATGGCGGCCATCAAAAAAGAAGCCGCAGCCGTTGGCTATCCGCTGATGCTCAAGGCGTCATGGGGCGGTGGTGGGCGCGGCATGCGCGCAATCATGGACGAATCAGAGCTTGAGGAAAAAGTTCTTGAAGGGCGCCGTGAGGCGGACGCTGCCTTTGGTAATTCCGAAGGCTACCTTGAAAAGATGATCATCAAAGCCCGCCACGTTGAGGTTCAGATCCTTGGCGACAGTCACGGTGCGATTTATCACCTGTGGGAGCGTGATTGTTCGGTGCAACGGCGCAACCAAAAGGTCGTCGAACGCGCGCCCGCACCGTATTTGTCCGGCACACAGCGCGAACAGATTTGCGCCTTGGGTAAGAAAATCTGCGAACACGTGAACTACGAATGCGCTGGCACGGTCGAATTCCTGATGGATATGGATTCTGGCGAATTCTTCTTTATAGAAGTTAATCCGCGCGTGCAGGTTGAACACACCGTCACAGAAGAAGTCACCGGCATCGATATTGTGCAAGCACAGATCAAGATCGCCGAGGGCAAATCGCTGGTCGAAGCCACAGGCTGCGCCAGCCAATATGACGTCAAACTCGACGGTCACGCGCTGCAATGTCGTGTCACCACCGAAGATCCGTCCAACAATTTCATCCCCGATTATGGCCGCATCCAGACCTATCGCAGCGCCACGGGCATGGGCATCCGCCTCGACGGAGGCACCGCCTATTCTGGCGCTGTCATCACGCGCTATTACGACAGCCTGCTGACCAAAGTCACCGCTTGGGCGCCGACACCGGATGCCGCCATTGCGCGCATGGACCGGGCGTTGCGCGAATTCCGCATCAGGGGTGTGTCCACCAACATCGCGTTTGTGGAAAACCTGCTGAAACATCCAACGTTTCTCAACAACGAATATCACACCAAATTCATCGACCAGACGCCGGAGCTGTTTGATTTCAAACCGCGCCGTGACCGCGCGACCAAGATCCTGACCTATATCGCGGATATCACCGTCAACGGGCATCCCGAAACCGTTGGCCGCCCGAAACCCGACGCCAGAGGGGCCCAGCCCAAGGCCCCGACACAGCGCACCAAAGACATCCCGAACGGGACCCGCCACATTCTGGATGCGTCCGGCCCACAGGCAGTGGCCGATTGGATGCGCGATCAGAAACAATTACTTATCACCGATACGACCATGCGCGACGGCCACCAATCATTGCTCGCCACGCGCATGCGATCAATCGATATGATCCGCGTCGCGCCCACGTATTCTGCCAATATGTCGGGTCTGTTTTCCATGGAATGCTGGGGTGGTGCGACGTTTGATGTGGCCTATCGGTTCTTGCAGGAATGTCCGTGGCAGCGCCTGCGCGACATCCGTGCGGCCATGCCCAATATCATGACGCAAATGTTGCTGCGCGCCTCCAACGGCGTCGGCTACACCAACTATCCCGACAACGTGGTGCAGGAATTTGTGCGCCAGGCTGCCGTATCCGGCGTCGATGTATTTCGCGTGTTTGACAGCCTCAACTGGGTCGAAAACATGCGCGTTGCGATGGATGCAGTTATTGAGGCCAACAAGGTCTGCGAAGGCACGATTTGCTACACTGGCGATATGCTGGACCCGAACCGGTCAAAGTATGACCTGAAATACTATGTCGGTATGGCCAAAGAGATGGAAAAGGCCGGAGCGCACGTGCTTGGCCTGAAAGACATGGCTGGGTTGATGAAACACGGCACCGCGTCCGTGTTGATCAAGACCCTGAAAGACGAGGTCGGCCTGCCGATCCATTTCCACACTCACGACACGTCTGGCGCTGCAATCGCCACCGTTTTGGCGGCGTCTGCAGCAGGCGTGGATTGCATCGACGCGGCGATGGACAGTTTTTCGGGCAACACCAGTCAGCCGACAATGGGCTCAATCGTCGAGTCGCTAAAATGCACGGATCGCGACACTGGCCTCGATATTTCTGCGATCCGCGAGATCAGCAACTATTGGGAAACCGTACGCGGGCACTACACACCTTTTGAGTCCGGCCTACAGGCCCCCGCCTCCGAGGTGTATTTGCACGAAATGCCCGGTGGCCAGTTCACCAACCTCAAGGCACAGGCGCGCAGCCTTGGGCTGGAAGACCGCTGGCACGAGGTGGCGCAGACCTACGCCGACGTGAACCAGATGTTCGGTGATATCGTCAAAGTGACGCCGTCTTCCAAAGTGGTTGGCGACATGGCGTTGATGATGGTCAGCCAGAACCTGACACGCGCGCAGGTCGAAGACCCTGACAGTGATGTCAGCTTCCCCGATTCAGTGGTCGATATGATGCGCGGCAACCTTGGCCAACCCCCCGGTGGATTCCCTGACGCCATTGTCAAAAAGGTCCTGAAGGACGAAAAACCGAACCTGACCCGACCCGGCAAACATCTCAAGCCTGTGGATTTCGCGGCAGTGCGTGCAGAATTGTCTGAAAAGCTGGGTGGCGCACCGTTCGACGACGAAGATCTGAACGGCTATCTGATGTATCCCAAGGTCTACACCGATTACGCCCAGCGCCATGAAATCTACGGCCCGGTGCGCACCCTACCGACGCGCACGTTCTTTTATGGCATGGAGCCGTCCGAGGAAATCTCTGCCGAGATCGACCCCGGCAAGACGCTGGAAATCCGCCTGCAAGCGGTGGCTGAAACCAATGACGAGGGCGAGGTAAAGGTGTTCTTTGAACTCAACGGCCAACCCCGCACGATCCGCGTGCCAAACCGATCGTCCGACGCCACGACCCTGCAGCGCCCCAAGGCCGAACTTGGCAACGATGCCCATATCGGCGCGCCCATGCCCGGCGTGGTGGCCAGCGTCGTGGTCACGGCAGGGCAAGCCGTCAAAGAAGGCGATTTGTTGTTGACCATCGAAGCGATGAAGATGGAAACTGGCATCCACGCCGAACGCGACGCGACCGTCAAAACCATTCACGTGATAGCTGGCAGTCAGATCGACACCAAAGATTTGCTGATCGAGTTGGAGTGATCGGCAAAACAGTAACATCTCTTCGCGGTCCTTGTGGATTACGCGCCATCAGCCGCGGCTGATGGCGGTCGGACCCGACAGTAATGTGACGCTCAAATGCACGCCGCTCTCGGCCCGCTGGGCACAGATGACATCAAACTGGATGAACAGGCCGAAACCTGTTCAAGTTGACCTAAGTCGAAGCATTTGAGCGCTGTGCGATCAATAAGGAAATTATTATGACCCTGCCCAAAACCATGTCCGGCATCGCCACCCTTGGTCATGGCGGACCCGAGATGTTGCAGTGGCAAACCGACCTGCCAGTCCCGACCGCTGGACCCACTGAGGTTGTGATCAAGGTCGCCGCTGCCGCCGTGAATAATACCGACATCAACACCCGCGTCGGCTGGTATTCAAAATCCGTCACCGGCGCGACGGACGCCGTATCCGACACCAATGATGACGACGGTGGCTGGTCCGGCATCCCCCTGCAGTTCCCGATCATCCAAGGCGCGGATTGTTGCGGCTATATTGTTGCGGTCGGGGCTAATGTGGACGCCGCGCGCATCGGCGAACGTGTCATCGTGCGCACCATGCAATCCACAGGCACGCACGGCGCGCCCTTTATGACCGACACCTTCGGGTCCGAATATAACGGCGGGTTTGCGCAATATACCAAAACCTTCGCCGCTGAAGCCTACGCAGTAAACGACACCTTGTTGGACGCTGAATGGGCTGCAATTCCGTGCGCGTTTTCCACGGCCGAAAACATGTTGCAGCGGGCATCCGTCTCGGGCGAAAGCGTTCTGATCACCGGCGCATCGGGTGGCGTCGGCGCGGCAGCGGTCCAACTGGCCCGCCTGCGCGGGGCCGATGTTTGGGCGATGACGCAACCCACCAAGGCGGACGCGGTCACAGCCCTTGGGGCCGATCATATCGTGGCCCGCGACGCGCCCCTGCCAACGCGCCAATTCGATGTGGTGATTGATCTGGTCGGCGGCCCAGCCTGGCCTGCGCTGCTCGACAGTTTGAAACGCGGCGGGCGCTACGTCACGGCGGGGGCGATTGCGGGGCCGATTGTCGATCTGGACCTGCGCACGCTGTATCTGAATGATCTGACACTGTTTGGCAGCACCTTCCAACCCACGTCAGTTTTTGGCGACCTGATCGGCTATGTTCAGGCTGGCAAACTGCGCCCCCACATCGCCGCAAACTACGATTTGCAAGACATTCACGCAGCGCAGGCAGCGTTCAACGCAAAAACCCACGTCGGCAAAATCACCCTGACGGTTCCGCAATAATGCAACGCTTGTCCACCCTGTCGATCCTTGTGCCCGAGTATGATGCTGGAATCGCGTTCTTTGTCAGCCAACTGGGCTTCAATCTGATTGAGGACACCGACCAAGGTCACAAGCGCTGGGTCAAAGTCGCGCCAAAGGGCGCCGAAACCGCGTTCCTGATCGCCAAGGCCACAACGCCCGAACAGATCGCCGCCATTGGCAACCAAGGCGGCGGGCGCGTCTGGTTGATCCTTGAGACCGACAATTTCACGCGTGATCACGCCGCCTACGTCGTGGCGGGTGTCGCGTTCGAGGAAGCCCCCCGTCATGAGCCCTATGGCACCGTTGCCGTGTTTGCTGACCCGTTCAGCAACCGCTGGGATTTGATCGAATTTAGCGGCGAGAAAGACGACACACATGGATAAGATACTGGTCCTTACCGATTTGCACCTGCGCGGCGCAGGCAAGACCATCATCGGGCTTGATCCCACCGTGCGGCTGCAACAATCGCTCGACACAGCGCTGCGCGATCATCCCGACGCCAAAGCTCTAATTCTGATGGGGGATTTAACCCATTCGGGGCGGGCGGAAGAATACGACATTCTGCGCGATATGCTGCAGGACTGCCCTATCCCTGTGACCTATATGCTCGGCAATCACGACCAGCGCGCACCGTTTCGCGCCACGTTTCCAACGGCCCCTGTGACTCCACAAGGCCACGTGCAGCGCATTGTTGACCTACCACATCACCGTATCATCACGCTGGACACCCATGATGCCGCTGCCAACCCAGCCCATTCGGGTTTGTTGTGCGCGGATCGTTTGGCATGGCTCGACGCCGCGCTTGCAGGGGCTGGCGGGCGTATGGCACTGGTGTTTGCGCACCACCCGCCACATGCCGTCGGCCTGCCGGGGATGGATGCCATTGCATTGAGAAATGGTGATGATCTACTGGATCGCCTGCGCGCCACGCCTGCGCATCTGTTTTGTGGCCACGTCCACCGGACCATTTCAGGCCAAACGCGCGGCGTCGCTTTCACCATGTTCAAAAGCACCTGCCATCAAGCCCCACTTGATTTGATCCGTCCCGACAGTACGCTTTCAATCGCCGAACCCGCAGCCTACGGGCTCTTGTTGCTGAGCGAGGGCGGCGTGATCGCCCACAGCGAAGACATCGGGTTGAATCTTACCCCATGTTCCGGCTCAGACGCTCTCCCAGAAGACGAGAGCAAAGCGATTTAGCGCACGCGTCGGCCAAAATTGGCCCAGCCGCGCTGAGCGTATCGGCGAAATATGGATCATGATGCAGGCAAATGAATTGCCCCCCCCCTAGCAGTGGCCAATCGACACCCTAGTTACCCCAACATATCGGGTACAAACTGTATGCGTGAGAAAGCTTTCGAAGGAACTCAACAATGAAAAAAACAACACTTCTCGTTGCGGGCACCGCATTGTCTTTGCTGGGCAGCACCGCATTCGCGCAGGTACTTGGCGACAGCGCTGTAGACAATCGCATTGAGACACTGAACGACGACATCAACGATGATTTTGAGCGTGACGACCGCCAGTTTGGCAACTCAGGCCGCGCATTGGGTTATGATGGGTCCTTGGCTCTTTAGGCGAACGCGACATCCGGCAACACCGACACTGCAACGCTCGGTCTTGGCGCGAACATGGGCTATTATGATGGCACCAACGGTTACGAAATCACGTTAAGCTACCAGTATTCAGAAAACGACAGCACAGTCGACGAAGACAGCCTGCTGTACGATCTGGAATACACACGTGACTTCGGCGCTGCATACTACGGCTTTGCAAAGCTGCAAGGCACAATTGAGAGCATCCCGTTCGACACATCCGACAACTTCCTCGGCTTTGGTGTGGGTTACAAAATCTATGACACACGTGACATCCAATGGTCCGTACAAGGTGGCGTCGGTTACCGCGTCGCAGACTTGGACACTGTTTCCGATCTGAATGAAGGCGCGCTTAGCTTGTCGTCCAACTACAGCAACCAGATCAACGAAACGCTGGCCATCACCAACGACACCGACATCATCGGGTCCGAGAGCGATACAGTCGTTTACAACGACCTCGGCTTTAACGTGTCGATGACAGAAACTTTGGCTCTGCGCACGTCGTTGGTCACTGAATACCACACCGATCCCGCCCCAGGTAAAGACGACACCGACAACGCCTTTGGCGTGTCTTTGGTCTATAACTTCAACTAAACTCAAAAATTCGTGTTTGCACACAACTGAAACGGAATGGGGCGGTTGCATTTGGCAGCCGCCCCTTTCATGTTTGATATCAGGCTACTCAAACCGGAGACGACCATGATCACTGGCCTATACGGCGCCCTTATCGCGCTGGTGTTCCTCGCGCTCAGCGCCCGTGTCATTATGTATCGACGTGCCAACCAGCTGGGACTTGGCGATCACGGCGACAAAAGCCTGATGAAACGCATGCGCGCGCAGGCCAATTGCGCGGAATATGCACCCTTTGGTTTGTTGCTGATGCTGTTGGTCGACTTGCAAAACCCGACCCCCATTGTGCTCCATCTGATCGGGACGCTCTTACTGTTGGGGCGCGCGGCACATGGCTACGGCTTCTCCGCGTCTCCACCAAAGATGAATTTGCGTGCTGGGGGCATGCTGCTCACGCTGGCATCGTTCCTTGGGTCAATTTTCTGCCTGATTTTCCTCGCGTTTGCACGGTTCTAGGTTCGCTGATTAAAAAATCCGCAAAGAGCAACATTTGCTCTTGCGGGGTAGGGCCAGACTTTATACATCGACCCAACGAATAGGATGCGGGCGTAGCTCAGGGGTAGAGCATAACCTTGCCAAGGTTAGGGTCGAGAGTTCGAATCTCTTCGCCCGCTCCAATTCGTAAGATCCACCATTGATACGCACGATCAGCAGGCACCGCTTGCCGATGTTGCGTGGCAGTTTCATGATACGGTATGGATTACAAAACCAAATCTGATATCGTGGACGCCGTGATCTATCTGGCAACGTCACAACCAACCCTTACCTGACTGCGAAGTACGGCGGCACGGCCTTCTGACCGCCCCGATACACAAGGCAGCTTTATCGCGGGCGTGATTGCCTACGCCGACCACGTCGCGGTCGAGTTTTCAAAGAGCACAGATTTAGACTACCCCAGCGGAATGCTGGACGGCACAGGCAAAGCACGGCGTCACATCAAACTGCACGGCGTCGATGACATAACCCTCAAAAACGTCGCAGGCTTTCTGGATCAGGCCCTTCGCGTTTAAATGATCGGTTCCTGCGGTGCACTGTCGCGCGGTAGAACGCCTGTTTTGCGTGGATCATCGGCGATTTCCACTTGCCGATGATACGCAGTGAACCCACTGCGCACATAAAACGGCAGCGCCTGTGGGCTATCAAGCGTGCAGGTGTGGACGTGAAAGCGGCTGTTCTTGCTGCCCCAAGCCTTATCAAGCGCATGTTCCATCAACCAGCGCCCCGCCCCCATGCCAACCATGGCAGGTGTTAGGCCAAAATACCCCAGCTCACATTCACCCGACACGCGAAAATCAAGCTCCAACACCCCCTCATCACGGCCATCAACGCGCACAGAATAAAGCTGCACGTCGTCGCGATATAGAATCGCTGACAAGTCCGCGTCGTCCATCCCAAGTCGCGAAAACCACATCCAGTGCTGCCCGCCGACCCGCGTGAACAGATCGCGATACCAGTCCAAGTCCGGCCGCGCGTGCGCCACCAGTTCTGCGGTGATCGACGGGATTTTGCGCGGGGCGGGACGTTCAAACATTTGTAAATGCGTCACCACCGCCGCGATCTTGCCCACAGGGACATCCCAAAATTCTGAAGTCATGATTTCTCTCCTGCGTTATCGATGACGGTACTTGATACAGATTCGCCACAGATTCCAACCCTTTGGGCCTGTGGCTATTACGCCCACATCGCCACATTTCGCGCGACCCCGCTTGGCGATGCGCGGCGCACGCCCTATAAGGCCCTCGACATCAAGGAAGTAGCCCCATGCGCACCAGTACAATCACCCGCAAAACCGCCGAGACTGATATTTCCGTTGAAATTAACCTCGATGGAACAGGCATTTACGACAACCAGACCAGCGTGGGCTTTTTTGACCACATGCTGGATCAACTGGCGCGCCATTCGCTGATCGACATGACCGTGCGCGCGAGCGGCGATCTGCACATCGACGATCACCACACGGTTGAAGACGTTGGCATTGCGCTCGGTCAGGCGCTGGTGGACGCCCTTGGCGATAAGCGCGGCATCAACCGTTACGGCGACTGCCACTTGGCCATGGACGACGCGCAGGTGCGCTGTGCGCTCGATCTGTCCGCGCGACCCTATCTGATTTGCAATCTTGATCTGCCCACGGCTAAAATCGGCAGCTTTGACACCGAACTGGTGCGCGAATTTTTCCAAGCGCTGTCGACCCATGGCGGCATCACGCTGCACATTGACCGCCTGCACGGATTTAACAGCCACCACATCGTTGAGGCCGCGTTCAAATCCGTGGCCCGCGCGTTGCGCGTCGCTGTACAAACCGATCCGCGCAAGGCCGACGCGATCCCGTCTACCAAGGGTGCGCTTTAATCGTATGACAACGGTATTGATCGATTATGACAGCGGCAATCTGCATTCGGCGCAAAAAGCGTTTGAACGCATGGCGGCTGAAACCGACGCGGGCGCGATTGTCGTCACTGGCGACCCTGATATCGTCGCCAAAGCGGACCGGATCGTCCTGCCCGGTGACGGCGCATTTCCGCATTGTCACGCTGAACTACA
Organism: Octadecabacter arcticus 238; assembly: GCF_000155735.2. Taxonomy (GTDB): domain Bacteria; phylum Pseudomonadota; class Alphaproteobacteria; order Rhodobacterales; family Rhodobacteraceae; genus Octadecabacter; species Octadecabacter arcticus. The sequence continues at coordinate 791,401 of NC_020908.1, read as the reverse complement.
CGGCATTTCAGGACTGGCCGACGCGATCCACGAAAGCGTTGAGGTCCGCGCCGTGCCCTTCATGGGCATCTGCGTCGGCATGCAAATGCTGGCGATCAAGGGGTTCGAATATCAGGAAACTGCGGGCTTTGGCTGGATCAACGGCGAAGTCCACAAAATAACCCCCGCCGATCTGGCGCTGCCTGTGCCGCACATGGGCTGGAACGATCTTGTCATCGACGCGCCGCACCCTGTGCTAGACGGAATCAACACCGGCGATCACGCGTATTTTGTCCACTCATGGCAGATGGTGATGGGCGACAGCGCGCAACGTCTGGCGCATTGCGACTACGCGGGTGACGTCACGGCCATTGTGGGGCGCGACACCATCATCGGCACACAGTTTCATCCCGAAAAAAGCCAAAGCGCAGGCCTGCGGCTGATCGCCAATTTCCTACAGTGGACGCCATAGAAAAAGCCGCGCATAGGATTTTCCAAACGCGGCTTTAATTATTTATTTCAAGATACTAGAACCAGTTGCTAAGGTAATACCTTAATTTCGGATCCAAGTGCCGCCATCGCGACAAATGCCGAACACACAGCCAGACACCGACAACGTGTCGCCCGCCAGCTGCAGGCGCGAATTGTAGGTCTTGTCACGGTCCGGCGACCAGACCTGCCCGCGATATGCACCATCGCCGGATGGGGTCGTATCAAAAATGATCTGGCGACCGATATTTGGCGATGCCATCTGTGCGCCCGAACTGTCAAACGATTGCGAAAGCGTGCCGCACAGGGCCGCACCACAAGGTGCCACCACAACAAGACCCGAATTGCCGTTGTCGTCTGTTGGCGTGCGCCACGTCCCTTCAAGCGGGTCCGCAAAAGCTGCGCCAGCAAAGCCGATGGTGGCCGCGAGTGTGAGTGCTATTTTCATCATCTTGTGTCTCCTCCCTGAGATTGCGCAGATATTGGCCGCGAAATCCGATTCTATACAAGCATAACGTAGGGTCGCGTTGCATCTGGCGCCGCCGCGTGCATAAACGCTCTCAACGTAAAACCACAGGTGCCAGCATGATCCTCTATCCCGCAATCGACCTCAAAGACGGGCAAGCCGTGCGGCTTGTACATGGCGACATGGATCAATCGACGGTGTTCAACGACGATCCGGCCGCGCAGGCCCGTGCATTTGTTGATGCGGGCTGTGAATGGCTGCACTTGGTCGACCTGAACGGCGCGTTTGCTGGTGAACCGGTCAACGCCGCCCCCGTCGAGGCGATCCTTGCCGCCTGCCCCGTGCCCACGCAACTTGGCGGTGGCATTCGCGACATGGCGACAATTGAACGCTGGCTGGATCGTGGACTGACCCGCGTGATCCTTGGCACCGTGGCTGTCGAAAATCCCGATCTGGTGCGCCAAGCGGCGCGCGCATTCCCGAACCAAGTTGCCGTCGGGTTGGACGCGCGCAACGGGTTTGTCGCCACCAAAGGCTGGGCGCACGAGACCGACGTCAACGTCACCGATCTGGCCAAATCGTTTGAAGACGCGGGCATCGCCGCGATCATTTACACCGACATCCTGCGCGACGGCGCAATGAAGGGGCCCAATATCACCGCAACCGAAAGCCTGGCCCGCGCCGTGGACATTCCCGTCATCGCCTCTGGCGGCGTGTCATCCTTGGCCGACCTTGAGGCGCTCAAGGCGACGGGCGTGATTTCCGGCGCGATCTCGGGGCGGGCATTGTACGACGGGGCGATTGATCTGACGGCTGCCCTCAAATCCCTCTCGGCCTAAATTCACTGCCAAAACTCACTGCGTCAATTTGCTCAATAGTCGCGACAATTTCAGCGGCGCATCAGATTCGGACCAGACAGCCCTGATAAAGTTCGAATTTTTCCTATTATACCGCAGCTATGGCAAAACCCGAAATTTTTCATGAGTTATGACGCGGAAATTGTCTGAGACTTGGCTTCGGAAGGTTTTCCACTCATTTTGGATGGTTTCGCGAAAGAATTTCAGGATCGCATTCACGAACTGTTTTTGTGTCGGGTGATATCGATTGTGCGTCACATGTTGATGCATGACCGCCCATAATCGCTCGATCATTGCTGACAGGCGATTGCGCAGCAATCTGCCGAGAAGGGGGTTGAGATGCGGGCAATATGGCGGCAACTGGATAAGATGTATGCGGCAGTCTGGCCTTGCGAGAAAGGAACTGACATCTGGCCCTTTGTGATAGGCGGCATTGTCCCAGATAACGTGGATCATTCGCTTGTCGGGATTGCGAGCCTCAATCTTGGCTAGAAGTTGCGCGGCACTAACGCCGTCCACGGTGGTTGGCTCGACAAAGGGCGTGTCGAAGGTTTCGAGGTTCAGCGCGCCATGGATGTTTACGCGGCCACGCCCTGCTGTAGTTTTGATCGCCGGGTTTGATCCTGCCTTTACCCAGCCATGGCTGGGTTTTGTCTGATATTCAGGATGTACAGCATCAGCGAAATAGACGGCTTCATCTGCGCCCAGATCGCCCATCAGACGTTCGTACAATGTGATAAATGCGGCCTGCTTTTCAGCAGAGACAACGCGCGGCAGGGCCTTGGGCTTGCGATATTCAAACCCCAACCGGGCAAGAAGCTTGATGCAGCCAGAGTGCAAGTAGCGCAGGCCAAATTTTGTTGAAACGTGGGCTCTTATCTCAACCGACGAGTGGCAGAAGCGGCCGTCCAGCCAGTCGCATAATGCCGCCTCTTGGTCAGCGGCCATACGAGAGTGACCGCCTTTCCAGCCATCAACTGCAAGCGCATCCCAGCCGTTTTCACGATAGGTTTTGTGCCAGCCGCGAACGGTGTCGTCGTCCAAATATAGAAATTCCGCGATTACCTGACAGGACTTCCCATCATCAAGCAAAAGAAGCGCATTTGCACGCCGTGCAACCCCATGATCTTCACGTTGACTGCGAACACAGACCTCAAGCTCAAGGCGCTCCGTGGGAGAAAGAAAACCGGGACGGATCATGCAGATAGCTGAATCGGTCTACGTCCAGACGTCAACCCGCCAAAATTCGGATGATCGAGGACTCTGTGTATAGAATCAAAAATGACCGCAAAGTCATCGCTGGATTTGATGACAAACATCTGAACTTTCGCGTGTCTATCTTGTTGCAAGATGGACAGGTCAGCCTCTCCACGTGGGTATCGCCGCACAATTTGAGCGGCCGGTTGTACCTCACCGCGATCATGCCGTTTCACATCGCAATCGCCCGCACCGCCTTGTCGCGTGTGCGACATCACGGCTGAGCGCCCTTTTCCTTTGGCCAAACTGCGATTAGACCTGCCCCATGTTGAAAACCCGTATCATCCCTTGCCTTGATGTCGCCAACGGCCGCGTTGTCAAAGGTGTAAACTTTGTCGACATCGTGGACGCAGGCGATCCCGTTGAAACCGCGCGTGCCTATGACGCGGCTGGCGCAGACGAGTTGTGCTTCCTCGATATCATGGCCACCGAAGAAAACCGCGGCACCATGTATGACTTGGCCACCCGGACGGCTGAGGCGTGCTTTATGCCGCTGACAATCGGCGGCGGCGTGCGCAGCCACGGGGACGTGCGAAAACTGCTGCTGGCGGGGGCGGATAAGGTGTCGTTCAACTCTGCCGCCGTCGCCGACCCGGACGTGCTGAGCGAAGCCGCCCTGCGCTTTGGCAGCCAGTGCATCGTCTGCGCCATTGATGCCAAAACGGTGGCACCCGGCCGCTGGGAAATCTTCACCCACGGCGGGCGACGGGCAACGGGCATCGATGCGGTAGAATTCGCCCTGACGGCACAAGCCAAAGGCGCAGGTGAAATCCTGCTCACGGCGATGGACAATGATGGCACCAAGTCCGGTTTCAACCTCGCCCTGACCCGCGCCGTGACCGATGCCGTGTCCATTCCTGTGATCGCCTCGGGGGGTGTCGGCACACTTGACCACCTCGTCGAAGGGGTCACGCTGGGGGGCGCGTCTGCGGTCCTCGCCGCGTCGATCTTTCACTTCGGCACCTACACAATTCCGCAAGCCAAGGCGCATATGCACGCCGCTGGCATTCCTGTAAGGCTCTGATATGTCCATAAAACAACTGGCCCAAACCATCGCCACCCGCAAACATGCGGACCCAGACACAAGCTGGACCGCCAAATTGCTCGCCGATCCCGACAAAGCCGCCGAAAAATTTGGCGAAGAAGCGGTAGAAGCGATCATCGAAGCCACAAAAGGCAATAAGGCACGGCTCACATCCGAGGCCGCCGACGTCATGTACCACCTGCTGGTCATGTGCGCCGCCCACGATGTCACGCTTGATGATATTGAGGCTGAACTGGCCCGCCGAACGGCCCAATCGGGCCTCACAGAAAAGGCCAACCGATGATCCGCCACATTGCCTTCTTCTCTGCGATTGACCCCAATGATCTCGACGAAATCGAAGCAGGGCTTTGGATCCTGAAAGACAATCCGCACGCCCTGCGCTTCAGCGTCGCGCGCAACCTTGCCGTGGACGAAATTCCCGGCCCACACCCCGATTTCGTGGTCATGGCTGACATCAAAGACACCGCAGCACTCGCCGCGTACAAAGCCCACCCGCTCTATGCTGAATCGATCCGCCGTGTGCGCCCGCTGCGCGACATCCGCGTCGCCGCAGACCTGATGGTGGAAGACCCCTCTTAAGCCCTGTCTTTCTCACCCCTGCCTTTGTCTAAAAAATATCCCGGGGGGCGCAGCGGGGGCAGCGCCCCCTCGCCACTCACAATTTCGACGAAATTACACCGGTCGCAAAACCACCCATCCGCAACTCGCCAAACAGCCGTTGATATTCGATCTTAGGGCAACGATTCTGGATCACCGTCACCCCGCGCGCCTGCGCCACTTCAGCCGAGTCCGCATGCTCCACACCGATTTGCAGCCAAATCGTCTGCAGGTCCGGCCAGCGCGCAAGCGCCTCATCAACAATGGCAGGCACCGCATCGGATCGGCGAAACACGTCGACCATATCCACATCGAACGGGATATCATACAGGGTCGCGTAAACCGTTTCACCAAAAAGCTCCTGTCCCGCCAGTCCAGGATTCACCGGCACCACGCGAATGCCTTTGCGCGACAAGTATCGCGCCACAAAATAGCTGGGCCGCACCGGATTGGCAGAAACGCCAACCACCGCCACGGTTTTCATCCGGTTCAAAACATCTTTGAGCAATTGATCGCTGTACATAACACCTGCTTAGCCGATCTTTGCGCCACAAAAAAGCGCCCGGTTAATAAACCGGGCGCGGAGTGCGGAACGAGGGACAGTAAATTTGAACAAGGGGGATCCAATCCTTGTTCGTGTTATAGACGTGGGAACGATGTGCAGCAGTTAAAGGGCCATCAGCAAAACGTGAACACCTTGCGATCCGCTGTTATCCCTTGGGATCAGCGGCACCAATGGATCACTACGCAAGGATTGCCGGCCATTGCGCATCCGCCAACACGATATTGCCCGGAATGTCTCGCGACCAAGTCCGGCGGACGCTCATCGAATAATTGAGGTAGAGTTTTCCGTCATGGATCGTCCAAGCTTCCGGCACCGACGTTGCAATATAGCCCTTTGACATCGCAAACGCGCAATACCCGCCATACTCGGGTGCGTAGGCCCTTGGGTCAGCCATGAACATTTCCATATTGGCAGCGCTGGAAAAATGCCACGTCGCCCCGTCCCACATCAGCGCATGATCCGCGCTGCCTTGAACTGGCGCGCCTTGTGAAAAGAACGCAACAGGGTCCGCGCCGCGAATGGCGATGCCGTCCACCGCAAAAACATATGGTTCAGCGGCCACGGCAGGACGGGTTAAAAACGCGGCCAGCGGTGCGGCGGCGGCGGCGGCGGCGATCAATAATGTGCGGCGGTTGAGCATCGGAATCTCCGGTTGATTGGGCGTTTCAGCTAATTTGGCCCATCCGCGCGCACAAAAAAACCCACCTCGCCAATCTGTGACAGACCAAGCTGAATTGTTTCAATCAAAGATGTCTTCGATTTCGTCCCACAGATCGTCGGCAAGCCGTTTAAACAACCCTTTGCGTTTCTTACGTTTTTCCACCTTTCGCGGCTTGGGATGGGGCTGTTTTGGGTGCACTGCTTTGGGGGCTCGGTGACGCTGCGCGCGCAGCCAGCAGCCCACCGCTGATCGGTAACATTTTAAGGTTATGCAGCGGCGCGCCACAGCTTGAACAGCTCAGCTCATGGCGGTCGTTACCGCGCAAAACCAACGCGGCGCGGGTGCCGCAATAACAACAAGTCGCAATCTTTTGGGCAGGCATGTGGTCTCCGCGTTACGATGCTCTGCTTACATATAGGGCCACAGCCGCCGCGTTCGAGACGTTGAGCGAGCCGAATTCACCCGCAAAGTCGATTCGCACCAAAGCATCGCAGGTTTCCTTCGTCTTATCACGAAGACCCGGCCCCTCAGCCCCCAAAACCAGCGCAATCGCGCGGTCGCGTTTCCCCTCGACCACCTGTTCAATCGTCTGTTCGGCTTCGCCGTCCAAGCCAAGCACCAGATACCCCATGGCCTGAAGCTCAACGATGGCATCTGCCAAATTGCGCACCCGCAGGTAGGGCTGGCGTTCCATCGCACCGCTGGCCGTCTTCGCCAACGCGCCTGTTTCAGGGGCGGCATGCCGGTTCATCGCAATGACGGCCTGCGCGCCAAACACCTCGGCGGATCGTAAAATTGCGCCGACATTGTGCGGGTCGGTCACTTTATCAAGCAAAACCACACGTGGCGGGTTCACCCCGTCCCCCATGCAGCGATCCTCGATTTTACCCCAGTCCAGCGGTTTAACCTCCAAAGCCGCACCTTGGTGCACCGATTGTGGATCAATAGGTGCTGCGAAATTGCGCGGCTCGCACATTTCAGGTTCCGGCCCGCCGTCTTTCAATCCAATGTCCACCGCACCCCCAAGACGATCAAACGCGTTCTTGGTCACAACAAAGCGCAATTTCTCACGCGCGGGGTTCAGCAGGGCATCGCGCACCGCATGGATGCCAAACAGCCACACAGTCTCATTGGCAGCAGCACGCTTGTTGCGTTCTTTATCGACAACCCAGGTTGGTTTTTTCACGGTGCATTCCTTTGTATTTGCCCCCTCATGGCGAGAACGCACAAAAACCGCAAGACCTGACCCCGAATTGAGGTTGACGCCCCCAGTGGCCAAAGCTATTCACGCCTCCAGTGGGCGTCAGGCCGCAAGGTGTGGCAGGAGACTGTAACTCTCTCGCGGAAACGCACGCCTGGTTCGATTCCAGGGTCGCCCACCACTTACTCTTATCCCAACAAACGCAGTGCATTTCAGGTGCAAGCTGTTGAAATACAGGGGACTTATGTCTCACCCGTGTCTCACTTGTGTCGCACCTCCACCGTTCCGTCAACTAACTGGCGAAGGCCAGCATTGATTCTGTCTTGTTTAACCGGCGCTCCGACACGCGATTGATTGCAGGCCACGTCCATTAGATCGTCCTTGATCGGGCCTTCCCGTCACTCTTTGCGATCCATTAAATCGCAGCTTTCGGCAAATTGACCGCATCCAGCACCAAGGCCAGATATTGCGGACAAAATTGCCATTCAGGGTAATATTCGTAAGGTTTGCGTCCCGCCCGTAGTTGCCGTTGTTGCAGCCAGGAACGGATGGCAGATCACAGCCCAAACGCGACGTTCGTGCCCAGCACGACATGGGGGAACTCAGAGGTGAAGTTGCATGCACAAGACACAGCCTTTCAACCGTGAAAACTTACAAAAGCGGCACGTTGACGTTTGGTCCATCGCCGCTATCCAAGGCGCGCTGCGGAAAAGAGAAGAGCTTGCATGTCAGTGCCTCAAGTGCTGTCAATGCAAGAGACGGTTTAATTAACTTTGAAGCCATATTTAATTGTACAGGATTACATCAAATTGTCGGCACCTGATCCGAGAAAGCAGAAGTCTTCCAGAGCGGCAGTTGACCGGCTCTTTGAAGACGCAGCAAATGTCTGGGTTATACACTACTCTTGCGAGAGCTTTTATGATCGCACGGACGGTCGCTCGCCAAGGATCACCTCCATCGCGGTGCGCAGGCTTGACTCAGGCCAGACCGTATCCTTCTCGGCTCATCAAGTTGCGGAGTTGGATGGCATCGACCTTGCGGGGATCACAGAGCACTACGACACCCTAGAGCTAAAGATGCTGGATGCCTTCTTCGAGCATATCGGTGGGCATCGAGGCATGAAGTACCTCCATTGGAACATGAGGGATATCAACTACGGCTTCGCAGCAATCGAATACCGCTATCGCGTGTTGGGTGGGAAGCCCTCGTTCATCATCTCTGATGAAAACAAATTTGACCTCGCCAGACTGTTGATCGACATTTACGGCGTGGGATACACGGGACACCCACGGCTAACGACCATACTCGACAAGAATAAGATTCAACCGCGCGACTTCTTGAACGGTGCGTCCGAGGCAGAGGCTTTCGAACTAGGGTCAGGACCCATTAATTGATTGAGTTTGTCGCGTTGTGGTGATTCATAGTCTTCAATTGGAGTTATGGTGGAATTTGGGTGATGGCGTGATTTGAAAGGCGGCGTATTGTGGCAGGTGTCAAAGCCGGCCAGAACCTCACAAGGAGCAATACGCCTATGAAGAACGATACACAGATCCTGCCGTTCCACCAATCGGAAACGATCGTAGATCCGTTGACAGAGCTTGCACGGGAGGGTGCCCGCCGGATGTTGGCGGAAGCGCTGAAAGCCGAAGCTGATGCATTTGTCGCCAGCTTTGCAGATGAACAGCTGGAGGATGGCCGCCAGCGGATTGTGCGGCATGGATTTGGCCCTGAACGGCAGATCCAGACCGGCATTGGTTCTCTGGATGTCCAGCGGCCCAAGGTGCGCGACCGGCTGGCAACACCTGATCCGTCCAAAAAAATCCGCTTTACATCGAACATACTGCCGAAATGGGCGCGCCGCTCGGTAAGCTTAGATGCCTTGTTGCCGGTGCTTTATCTGAAAGGCATTTCAACGGGTGATTTTCAAGAAGCGCTGTCAGCCATTATGGGCACCGACGCGCCGAACCTTTCGCCAAGCGTCATTTCGCGACTGACGGCTGGATGGCAGGCACAATATGACACCTGGACCCGGCGTGATCTCTCTGCTCGTCACTATGTCTACATCTGGGCCGATGGCGTCTATCTTCAGGCCCGGATGGAAGAAAATGCCGAATGCATGCTGGTGATCATCGGTGCAACACCGGAGGGCAAGAAAGAATTGATCGGCTTTCAGGTCGGTCTGCGGGAGAGCGCACAGAGTTGGCATGAGTTACTGACCGACATAAAAAGTCGTGGGTTGTCCGTCGCACCGGAAATTGCGGTTGGTGACGGGGCCATGGGGTTTTGGAACGCGCTGGACAGGGCATTTCCAGGCACAAAACACCAACGGTGTTGGGTGCATAAGGTGAAGAATGTTCTGAATTGTTTTCCCAAGCAGATGGCACCGGCTGTGAAGTCAGATCTGGATAACATCCAGCACGCAGGGACGCGCAAAGAAGCAGAAGCGGCGCTGGCAGTGTTCTCTGAGAAATATGAGGTCAAATATCCAAAGGGCGTTGCATGTCTAATCAAGGATCAAGACGCGATGCTCGCATTCTTTGATTTTCCGGCGGAACATTGGGGCCATCTACGCACTTCAAACCCTATAGAAAGCGTGTTTGCCACCGTCCGACACAGAACGGTTCGTACCAAAGGCGCACTGTCGCAAAAAACTGCAAAGCTGATGGTTTTTACCCTCATTCAGGCCGCATCAAAGAAATGGTTGAGGCTCAAGGGTAGAAACCAGTTGCCAAAAGTCATCGATGGCATCAAATTCAACGACGGTGTCGAAGTGACCGGTGACACCGAAAACCACGCCGCCTGATGATGCGCGTCACCCAAATTCAAGCATAGCTCCTTCAATTGTAGGGGGATATTATGAGCAATTTGTAATGGCTGACTGAGGCGCAGATGGAGCGTCTCCGGCCGTACTTTCCAAAGAGCCGAGGTCGTGCTCGTGTGGATGACCGTCGTGTTTTGAGTAGCATTATCTTCATCAATCGCAATGGTTTAAGGTGGTGTGATGCACCTTCCGAGTATAGACCGCCGAAGACGCTATATAATCGATGGAAGCGCTGGAGTGATATGGGCATATTTGCCCAAATCTTGATGGGGCTGGCCGAGCAGGCCCCCGACAACAAAACCATCTCAATCCCCTCTCATCAAAACTGCGTTTCGACTGCCGGGCAGTGGACGCCACCTACCTCAAAGCACATCGTACGGCCGCCAGCCTGCGGTTAAAAAAGGGGGGCGAGGACGCCTGATCGGGTTGACCAAGGGCGGTATGAATACAAAGCTACATGCTGCCACAGACACCAGCGGACGACCAATCCGCCTCTTCATCACAGCAGGACAAGTCAGTGATTACACTGGTGCAGCCGCCTTGATGAATAATCTGCCTGAGGCTGACTGGCTCCTCGCTGACAGAGGGTACGATGCTGATTGGTTCCGTGAAACCCTTGTAGACAACGGCACAACGCCCTGCATCCCCGGTCGCAAGTCGCGCAAAAAGACCGTCAAGTACGACAAGCGCCGTTACAAACGACGCAACCGTATCGAGAGAATGTTCGGAAGGCTCAAAGATTGGCGACGCGTCGCAACTCGCTACGACAGATCACCAACAGTCTTCCTCTCCGCAATCGCTCTCGCCGCAACCGTCATATTTTGGTTATGAGTCCTGAGCCTAGGATCCAGCAGGATAAGCGCGGCAAGCAAAATGGCATTTGATGGCCAAAACAACGCCACGTTACCGCTACTTAACATCCATGTATCACCCAGTCGCGTGGCTAGATATACCAGAAACAACCATGCAAAAATGCGCGCATACTGCCGTAAATGTAATGTTTTCAATGTAATGATTGCCATGCCGATTACCTGCGCAATTGGTGTCCCCAAACGGCTCGGAAAAGATGGCGAATGGTTGTTTTTCGGGTTGGTGGTATAATGTCAACGGCCCGACCTGAACGCGCATTTGTTTAAATGCCTATAACTTTCGATATCGCAGCTTACACTTGCCATCATTTTAAATTTGCTGCCTGATCCTGAATGGGCGCAAGGTTCGCACGCTTATTATTGCAATTCGCACAACACATTGGCCTACGGTCCATACGGCTGAACTCACAAACACCCGCGAAAATCCCGCCTCACGGAATCCGCACTTCGTTTCGATCAAATTGCGCGAAATCCGACCCGCCGTCATCAAACACAATTTCGACGTAGACGCTTTCGATCGATCCCAGCGGGAACACCACATAGGGCAGAAAATTCTCGATATCGATCATAGCATTGGGCTGCGCGAACGCCTCGTTGCACGGCTCCATCGGCATGACGTTGATCGCAGGTTCGCCGTTGATGCCGTAGCGGATATCCCAAAGCCCGCAGCGCCACGCCATCAGGTGGGTAAAATACAGCAGGTCTTGGCTATCAAATTCACGCACGCCGACCCAGTTGTTCTTGGTCATCCCAAGGATCGGGCGGACTTCCATCGCGGTGGTGTATTTGCCACTCGGGATTTGCGGTTCCAGTTCGCGCGCCGCATCCAGATCATCACCGGACCCAAGGTCAAGCGGTGCAATAAGCGCATCCTGCGTCTGAACCATCGCCACATCGGCCACCGCCTCCCCGCGCCCGGGCGGATCGATCCCGATGCCAATTCCAATAATCAGCGGTAAGAATAAATCAATCATCGCGCTCTCCCTCTACAGCAAACCTGATGCAGCAAACGGGCCTTCCCTTGGCGCCCGCAGCCCCCCTATAGTGTCAACATAGAGCAAGCAGGCAATAAAATGGCGAAAAAGACCACCCCGCGCAAACATGCAACCGGCCAGACCCCGTCGTCCGATTTCGACATCGTGATCGTCGGCCAAGGCGGGCGGTTGCAATACGAAGCCTTGTTGCTGGCAGCGTCCCTAAAGGCCAACGCCCCAAACTTTGCAGGCACACTTTACGTCGCCGAACCGCAACCTGGCCCACTATGGCCAAAAGATCCAACAATGCCCGGCGACATCAAAGCCGCACTAGAAGCCGTCGGCGCAGTCATCTTGCCCTTCGTGAACGAGGTCTTTGGCGCGCATTATCCGTACGGCAACAAAATCGAAGCGCTGTGCGCCATGCCCGCGGACCGCAATTTTCTGTTTTTGGACACAAACACCCTGATCGTCGGTGATATTACCACGCTGTCCACCGATTTCACACGGCCAAGCGCCTCTATGCGGCGCACCGGAACCTGGCCCGAAGAAGAACTGTATTGGCCAGGCTACATCGCCATATGGAAATCACTTTATGACCGCTACGGGCTGGATTTTGACAGCACGCTGGATACCGATCAACCGGATGAATATTGGCAACGTTACTTATATTTCAATGCGGGCTGGATCACCGGCCATGACGCGCCGACGTTTGGTGCGCGTTGGAAAGACTGGGCGCTGGACGTGCGCGACAACCGCCCCGAAGAACTGGTGCTGCAATCGCTGGACCCTTGGCTCGACCAAGTTACATTGCCACTTGTAATCCACAGTTTTGGCGGCGGCCGCCCCGGCAGTGACCTTGCTGGGTTGGACGGTGATTTGACCTGCCACTACCGCATGCTACCGCTGCTTTACGCACGCGAAAACGACACGGTTGTTGCCGCACTCGACGCGGTCACGGCGCCCAACAAGGTCAAAAAATGGCTCAAACAATATGATCCGTTCAAACGGATGATCTACCAAGGCAGAGGCGAAAAAGTCCGCGCATTGTTTGATCAAAACGACTTGCCGCCGCGCGAACGCCAAATCCGCAACCGGATCAAGAAAGAAGGCTTCTGGATGCGCTGATCCAAAGGGCTGATGGATCGGAAAACCAATCCCTTGGATCTGCGGCGAGAGGGGAGCGGATTTTTGCAAAAATCCTCAGCCATTGTGAGCGCAGTCACTGCTAGAGATGCAACCGAGTGTATAATGCCGCACAGGGGGCGATCTGCCCCCACTCTTCGAGCCCCCCCGAGGATATTTTTTAAAGCAATGACAAACAAGACAGCGAAAACCCGACGCGAAAAGAAAACACGCGCCGGGTCAAAACGAGCTAATCGTCTTCGCTTACGGCCATCGGCGTCCCCGCCTGTACCGCATCTTGACCTTCGGTGATTCTGGTTAAATCTTCCTTATCGTCTTTGCTCTTGAAATATCCCCGCCAGAGGCGAAGGCCAAATTCAAACAATCCCCCTAAAGGCGACGATCGCGCTGCCGCACTAAGGCTTTAGAATGCGCGGTCGCGCTCCTTTTCTTATTTCCGTCAGTCTGGGTGCAGGGAACGTCGGTTTGCTCAACGACCAAGCCCCGAACAAACGCTCCGTCAAAACCATTTTCCCGCAAACGTTGTTCTTGTTTCGGAACCGGATCGCTTTGCACCCAAGGCCACATTGAGGTCGCTGGCGTTTAACCCTAAAGTCGGATCAACTTTACCCTTGGAGACAACCCATGACCAACACCTCATCTTACGGTTTTGACACTTTGCAAATCCACGCAGGTGCGCGCCCCGACCCCGCCACAGGCGCGCGCAACACGCCAATTTATCAAACAACGGCATATGTCTTTCGCGACGCGGATCACGCCGCCGCGTTGTTCAACCTGCAAGAGGTCGGATACATCTATTCCCGCCTGACCAACCCCACCGTCGCCGTGCTGCAAGAACGCATCGCCACACTTGAGGGCGGCGCGGGTGCTGTCTGTTGCTCGTCTGGTCACGCCGCGCAGTTGATGGCGCTGTTCCCGATCATGTCGCCGGGCAAGAACGTCGTCGTGTCCACGCGCCTTTATGGTGGGTCCGTGACGCAGTTCAGCCAAACGATCAAGCGGTTCGGCTGGGAAGCCAAATTCGTCGACATTGATGATGCCGACGCAATCAAAGCCGCAATCGACGACAACACCCGCGCGATTTTCGGTGAGGCAATTGCCAATCCGGGCGGCCACATCATGGACGTGCGTGCGGTTGCCGATCTCGCTGACGCCGCTGGCATCCCGCTGATCATCGACAACACCACGGCCACGCCGTACCTGTGCCGCCCGATCGAACATGGCGCGACGCTGGTGGTTCATTCCACCACCAAATACCTCACTGGCAACGGCACTGTGACGGGCGGTTGTGTGGTGGACAGCGGCAAGTTTGACTGGACCGCGTCGGACAAATTTCCGAGCCTGTCCCAGCCCGAACCCGCGTATCACGGCCTCAAGTTCGCGGAAACGTTTGGTCCCCTCGCCTATACGTTCCATGGCATCGCCATCGGCCTGCGCGACCTTGGCATGACGATGAACCCGCAAGCGGCGCATTACACCTTGATGGGTGTTGAAACCCTGTCACTGCGCATGGATCGCCATGTCGAAAACGCAACCAAGCTCGCCAACTGGTTGGAGGCGGACGACCGCGTCGACTACGTGACCTACGCAGGCCTCGAATCATCCCCGTATTTTCACCGCATTAAAGACGTCTGTCCGCGCGGCGCTTCAGCGCTGTTCACCTTCGCCGTGAAGGGCGGTTATGACGCCTGCATCAAACTGGTCGATGCGCTGGAAATCTTCAGCCACGTGGCCAACCTTGGCGACACCCGCAGCCTGATCATTCACCCCGCCTCAACGACCCACCGCCAACTGTCGGAGGACCAACAAAAGGCCGCAGGGTCCGGTCCCGGTGTCGTGCGTGTGTCCATCGGGCTCGAGGACGCGACGGACTTGATCGCAGATCTAAATCAGGCGCTTGCGAAAGCGACCGCCTGAATTATCGCGTAAAACAGGGCGTCGCGAATCGCGGCGCCCTGTTTTGTTGCACGCGCGGTGATCACTCAACAAGCGCGTAAACCAATGTGATCGACGCGTTCATCTCTATCTTTCCGGCTGCAATGGGCACGTCATATTGCGGCGAAGACGACATTTCCAACACGATGACAGGCGACATGTCAAACATCCGATAGCCACCGCTGCCGGCCTCATTCAGCATCATCAACTCGCCCAGCGAAACGCTCGCCGCGTCTGCATAAAGCTGCGCCAGCCGCGCGCCCTCGGCAACGGCACGTCGGCGCGCCTCGTCCGTTGCCTCAGACGGGTCAAGCAGGCCAAATTGTACGCCGTCCAACCGGTTCGCGCCGTCCCCGACCACTGCGGCCAACAAACCACCCAAACGATCTAGGTCCGTCACCTTCACATCGACAGAATTAACCGCCTGATAACCAGTGATTTGTGTCCCCGAACTCAGCGCGCTTTGGGAATAGCGCGGGTTCAGTCGGATCGCGCCGCTGCGAATATCCTCATCGGCAATGCCCTCCCCGTCCAAAGTCGCCAGAATCGCTGCCGTAGAGGCGCTGGCGATGTCCAACGCATCGGCGGCAATGTCCGCCTCAGCCTGAACGCCGATGATCACCGTCGCCATGTCCGGCTCGACGCTGACCTCACCTTGGCCCGTGACCGAGATGGTGCGATCTTGTGCTGCCACGGGCGCGGACAGTGCTGCAAAGACAAGGGTGACTGATAAAAAGCCAATAAAAGGACGCATGAAAACTCTCCTGTTTTGCTGTTACTTTATATCTGACGTGAGTCGGTCCGCTATCCTTGGCCGCTTTAGAAAATTTTTGTAACAAAAAGTCTCACTTGGCGTGGGCGAAAGCTTGCTGTACTTCCAAGCGTTAAGGAAAAGGGGAGTTTTCAGCCCCAACGCAGGATGCTAAGTCACGCCGATGAAACCAAATTTTGCTTTGTCTTTGTCCTTTGATGGACTGCGTCTTATGCATCGCGTGTCGGGGGGCTGGTATTTGGTGGGTCAAATTGCGCTCGATGACGCCGATTTGACGGGCGCACTGGATCGGTTGCGCGCCGCTGCAGACACTCTTGAACCGAACGGAATCTCAACCAAGATACTGATTCCCAACGATCAAATAAAATACCTCGCGCTGGATACGACCCGCGCTGAAGACGACGATGTCCGCCAAGCATTGCACGGGGCCACGCCCTATGCGGTCGACGATTTGATCTATGATTACGCCAAAGGTGGTGGGCGCACCTATGTGGCTGCCGTAGCCAAGGAAACCCTGATCGAAGCTAGGCAATTTGCTGCCGAACACGGATTTAATCCTGTCAGCTTTGCCGCCGTTCCCGAACCCTTCACCTATGTGGGGGAAGTGTTTTTTGGCAGCGTCGACGGAACAACCGTTGAACGCGACGAAGATTCAGTGATCGTCATCGGCGAATCTGCAGTCAAAGTTGCAGAAGCTGAAATCATCGTTGCAGAACCTGACGTCCCAGTTGACTCTGTCGCTGAAATTGAAGCTGGCAGCCAAACCGATGCTGCGGTCGGGACCGACACTATACCTGAACTGAACCTCGAATCCGCCGTGCAAGCCGATGCGCCGCAGGACCTCGTGGCGGCCTTCATTCCTGACGTGCCCGACGTTGCTGCGCCGGAGCCCGATGCAGCACCTGAGCCCGAAGCAGACCTTACTGAACTTGTCGTTGACGCGCCTGCCGACGTTCCAACCGACGCGCCAGAGATCGGGGATGAAAGCGACATTGTCCCAAACACCGATGACGTCGAAGCCATCGCTAAAACGACAGACGCGGCCGACACAGCCCCGCCAATGTTCGCGTCCCGACTGCGTGCAGATCGCACCGAAGGCCGCCCCGCGCCTCCACAAAAAACCGACACGACCCCGAAACTACGCGCAGAACCCACGTTCAGCCGTCAAACACCGCCGACCTTGTCCGCGCCGCCCCTGTCGGTGCCAACAGGCAAAGGCACCGACCCAATGCCGCCACTTTCGGCACCCAGCCGTACAGCGGATACGCCCCCTGTTGGCGCGCCAATCGCACAGCCCATCACGACCAATACACCCGACAGTGACGTGGCCCCGGCGATCACAGGCAATGCGCCAACGGCCCTCACGCCCAACGCGGCCATCGCGGCCGCCTCCCTGATCATTGATCCAGCCCCACGCGCTGATCTTAGAGACGACGATGACCGCGGCCAAAGCGCTGCACCCGACAAACCTGACGAAAAGCGCAGCGCTGCGGCAGCCGCCCTCGGCGCGGCATCAACTGTCGGTGGTGCGGTTGGCGGCATGTTCGCCAGCCGCCGCATGGCCCGCGACGATGCCCAAACCGGCCACGCCGACACGCCTGACGAAAAACCCGGCCTGACAGTCTTTGGTGCGCGAACGAAACCGAAAGCCAAGGCCGCCGTTGGTGGCAAGCCGCGCTTTCTGGGGTTGATCCTGACGGCAGTTCTGCTGCTGTTTCTGCTCGCCATGGCCGCCGTGGCGGCCCTGTCTGAAGACGGCTTCGCACGTTGGTTCGGCTTTGGACCCTCCGAAACACAAATGGCAGCGGACCCAACTGCACCCCAAAACACGGCGCCAGAGGTGGCCGCACCGCAAGCGGCTGATGGCACGCAATTGGCCGATCCGGCTGTCGCCCAACCGGACAACGTGGCCACGAATGTGACGCCAGACCTGCAAACGGGCGGACAGGTCCTGCCCCCCGAAGAAGCAGCCCGCCTTTATGCCGCGACCGGCGTATGGCAAAGATCCCCCCGCATTCCCCAAATTCCCCGCACAACAACACTCGATGCAATGACGCTCGCCGTGTCGCCGCGCCCTGTGCTTCGGGTTCCCTCCAGCCCGCTCGCCTCAGCCAGCAGTGTCGCGGGTGACGCCCTGATCGCCGCGCCGATTGATCCGCCTCCGCCAAGCCAAACCTATGATTACAATGCCGAAGGTCTGGTTGTCGCAACACCGCAAGGCGCAATCACGCCGGACGGTATTTTGGTCATCGTTGGACGCCCACCACTTAATCCGCCGACGCGACCTGGCACTGTGGCACCGGTGATTACACCGCAAGATCAACTCGCGGCCGTGATCCCGCAAGACGCAACGCCTCTGGAAGATGCCCCCGAAGGCGTCATCGTCATCGCAGGTCGCCCCGCCATCCAACCACCAATCCGCACTGGAACAATCGCGCCTGTCGCCGCACCACGAGCTGCCGCGCTTGCATCCGGTGTCGTGCCCCTCGTGGCATCCGATGGCCTGCTGGTTCTCACCGGCTCACCGCCAATTTTGCCGCCTGTCCGCGCGGGCACCGATCCGCCGCAAGCAGATGTTGCAGACCTCGCGCAAGACATCGCCGCCGCCTTGACCACGAACATCGCGCAATCGCCCACCGCCGATACACTCCGCCCGTTGCCGCGCCCCGCCGCCGTTCTTGTCGCCGCAGCTGATATCGTTGCCGCGCAAGCCGTTGCCGCAAACACCCCTGTCCTTGGCGCGCTGACCGTCGCACAAGCCACAGCGTTTCGCCCGCGCACACGCCCTGCGGGCCTCGCGCCCGCGCAAACGCCTGTCCCCGACCCGATCCCCAAAGTAGCCCAAGAAGTGGCCGTCGCGCCGCCAACGGCAGCTGCGCCAACGGGTCTGCAAATCTCGCCCGAAATCGCAGCCGCCGTGCTCGCCGCCTCCAATCGTCCGAACCCGATCGTCAATCCAACCGCGCTGGCCGTTCCAGTCAGCAGCCGCCCCGATCTGCGCCCCCGCAACATGGCCCGCATCGTCGCGCGCGCCAATGACGCCCGTGCACGCGCAGCCACACAGGTTGCAACCGCCGCAGTCGCGCCGCAAACAGTGACCCCAAGTGGCCCAACCGGTGGCTCTGTTGCGCAAGCGGCGACACTGGACAACGCCATCAATCTGAGCGAAATCAACTTGATCGGCATCTATGGTGGCTCCGGTGATCGGCGTGCGCTGGTACGGATGGGCAACGGGCGCTATGTGCGTGTGACAGTCGGGGATCAACTTGACGGGGGCCGTGTGACCGCCATCAGCGCTGAAGCACTAAATTATTCCAAACGAGGTCGCGCAATCACCCTGCGCGTTGCTGGCTAACCCCATCTCATTTCGCGACACGCATATTTGAACATTCGCTGATAGTAGTACTCTCATGGAACAGACCCTTCTCCTCGCCACGATCCTGCTCGGCGCTGCTGTGATTGCTGTGCCGCTTGCCGCGCGCCTCGGCCTTGGGTCGGTG
Source organism: Octadecabacter arcticus 238 (assembly GCF_000155735.2). Classification (GTDB taxonomy): domain Bacteria; phylum Pseudomonadota; class Alphaproteobacteria; order Rhodobacterales; family Rhodobacteraceae; genus Octadecabacter; species Octadecabacter arcticus. Next base: position 772,267 of record NC_020908.1, on the reverse strand, counting down.
TTGGGGTATTTGCTGGCCGGAGTCGCGATTGCGCCGCTGATTGGCGCGGAAGCCGCTGAATTGCAGCACATCGCGGAATTTGGTGTTGTGATGATGCTGTTCTTGATCGGGCTTGAACTGGAACCCCGTGCCTTGTGGGGGATGCGTCACCGCCTGATCGGGCTGGGTGGCTTGCAAATAGGTCTGACCACGCTGTTAATCACGGCCCTGTTCATGTGGACGGGTCAGCAATGGCAAATCGCGCTTGCGATCGGGATGATCTTCGCACTGTCCTCAACGGCCATCGTGCTGCAAACCCTGTCCGAAAAGGGATTGATGCAAACCAACGGCGGGCGCAACACGTTCTCGGTCCTGCTCACCCAAGACATCGCTGTTATCCCGATGCTGGCGATACTGCCCCTGTTGGCTCTGCGCGCGCCTGTGCGTGTGCAACTGGACGGATCGATGTCGCGCGGCCCTGTGGAAGACACCGCCGACCATTCCATGAGCCTCGTTGAAGGCCTGCCCGGATGGGGTGTGACGCTCGTCACCATCGGGGCTGTGATTGCGGTCGTCCTTGTCGGCGTCTTCCTGACCAAGCCGGTGTTTCGCTATATCCACCACGCACGACTGCGGGAAATGTATACCGCCTTCGCGCTGCTGATCGTGGTGTCTATCGCCACACTGATGGGCCTCGTCGGGCTCTCCGCAGCGCTTGGCACATTCCTCGCGGGCGTCGTTCTCGCGAACTCTGAATTCCGCCACGAACTCGAAAGCGACCTTGCCCCGTTCAAGGGCCTGCTGTTGGGACTGTTCTTCATCACCGTGGGCGCCGGCATCGACTTTGGCGTTCTGCTGGCCAAACCCGTACGCATCATCGGCCTGACCCTCGCGGTGATGGTGATCAAGGGCTGCGTGTTGTACTTTCTGGCGCGGGTCTTCAATATCAAAGGCCGCGCACGCTGGTTGTTCACCCTTGGCCTCGCACAGGCCGGTGAATTCGGCTTCGTGCTGATCGCTTTTTCGCTGCAACAAAACGTGCTTGGCCCGACCTTGGGCGCAGATCTGTTGCTGATTGTGGCCTTGTCGATGATGATCACGCCGCTGTTGTTCATCGCCTATGACGCCGTGTCGCGCCGCATGCATGTTGAGGACGCAGACCATCCCGAAGACGAAATCGACGAAAAAGGCACAGTCATTATCGCTGGTATTGGCCGCTTCGGGCAGGTGGTGAACCGCCTTGTGCAATCCAGCGGTTTTAGCACTGTGGTGCTCGATAATAACCTCAAAACCGTGCAGCTGATGCGCACATTCGGCTTCAAGGGCTTTTTTGGCGACCCGACCCGCCCCGACATCCTACACGCCGCGGGCCTCGATGATGCGACAGTGCTGGTCGTGGCCTTGGACAACAAAGACGCCGCCGTTGCGCTCGTCAGATACGCCCGCAGCCATCGCCCCGACTTGCATATTGTTGCCCGCGCGCGCGACCGTGTCCATGTCTATGAACTTTATGCGGCAGGGGCCAATGACATCGTGCGCGAATTGTTCGACAGCTCGCTGCGCGCGGGCCGCTATGTGCTCGAAAATCTTGGGCTCTCGGAATATGAAGCCGCCGAAGCGGAGATGTCGTTCTACCACCACGACCGCGCCATGTTGCGCGATCTGGCCGAAGTCTGGGATCCCAATATCCCGATTGGCAAAAACAAAGCCTACATCGAACGCGCCAAAGCCGCGGACCGCGACCTTGAGAGCGCGCTGACCGAAACCTTGGATGAGGCTGAACGCAAAGCAACCCGTGGCAGCGACAGCCCCAAACCCACACCGCACGTCAAACCCTGATCAGCCCGCCGCGACGCCCGCCTCTGCAAATGTCGCCATGCCAGAATGACACGCAACTGCGGCCTGCAAGATACCAATCGCCAACGCCCCGCCAGACCCCTCGCCAAGCCGCAAGTCCAGCGCCAAAATCGGTGATTTGCCCAACGCCACAAGCAACTTTTCGTGCGCGCCCTCGGCGCTTAAATGACCTGCAACCGCATGATCCAACGATCCCGCAACGGCCTTCTCCAACGTCGCCGCTGCTGCGCAACAGATAAACCCGTCCAGAATAACCGGAATGCGGTGATGACGTGCCGCCGCAATCGCGCCCGCCATCGCTGCCAATTCGCGCCCGCCCAGACAGCGCAGCGCCTCCAGCGGATCAGACGTGTCATGCAACGCCAATCCACGTGCAACCGCGTCCGTTTTGCGCGCCAAACCGTCGTCATCCACACCAGTGCCGCGCCCGGTCCAATCCGCCGCCGACCCGCCCAGCACCGCCGCCGCAACAGCCGCCGCCGACGTTGTATTGCCAATGCCCATCTCTCCGGTAACCAGTAGATCCGCTTTTGGATCCACCGCGTCCCAACCCGCCATCAGCGCAATCACAACCTCCACCTCGCTCATCGCGGGGGCGGAGGTGAAATCCTGCGTCGGCATCTCAAGTTCAAGCGCGTGCACATTCAACGTCGCGCCAAATGTTTTAGCCAACTGGTTGATCGCCGCCCCGCCATGTTCAAAATTGCCCACCATCTGCGCTGTGACTTCGGGCGGAAATGCCGACACGCCTTGCGCACAAACGCCGTGATTGCCTGCAAAAACAATGATCTGCGGATTTTTGATGCGGGGGCGATCCGTGTTGCGCCAGCTTGCATACCAAATCGCCAACTCTTCCAACCGACCCAGCGCACCAGGTGGCTTGGTCAACTGCCCGTTGCGCGCCTTGGCCCCCGCGATTGAGGCCATATCGGGCCCCGTCGCGGCCTCCAGCATTGCGCGGAACTCGTTCAAAGTGGCGAAAGGAGCAGTCATATCAAAGGCCTCATTGCAAATATTTAATCCAGTCTCTACCGAATGGGGCAGAAATAACCAGACAGGAAGCGAAGCGATGGCGCGCGACACCGACAAAGAACGATTTGGCGCACCGTGGGACATCGCTGCCGCACTCGGGTTGCTCAGCCGCTTGCCGGTGCGCATCGACACCGACCGCGCCACGGCGCGCGGGGCCGCGTCAGCTTGGGCCTACCCGCTGGCGGGTCTGATCCTTGGCGCGCTCGCCTGTGTCACAGGCCAGATCGCCCTATGGCTGGGCCTGACAGATAACCTCTCTGCTGGCCTCACCCTCGCGACCCTCGTGATCATCTCCGGCGCGATGCACGAAGACGGGCTGGCTGACACCGCGGACGGTCTGTGGGGCGGTTGGGACAAAAACCATTGCCTGAAAATCATGAAAGACAGCCACACCGGGGTCTACGGGGTGCTGGCTCTGACCTTGGGCCTCGGTCTGCGCTGGCAGGCCCTCACCCTGATCATCGCCCACGGCGCACTCTGGCCGGCGGTCCTCGCAACGGCCATGCTCAGCCGCGCGGTGATGGTCCCCGTCATGGCCCACCTACCCCACGCGCGCGAAGACGGCCTTAGCCAATCTGTCGGACGCCCCGATATAAAAACCGCCCTGATCGCGGTGGCCATCGCCGTGATCGCCTGCCTGATCCTGCTGCACATCACCGGCCTCGCCCTCATTGCCGCAGCCCTGCTCGCCACCCTCGCTTGCGCCACAATCGCAAAGGCCAAAATTAACGGTCAAACCGGCGACATCTTAGGCGCAACACAACAAGTCAGCGACATCACCATGCTGCTCACCCTCGCAGCCCTGCTGTCTTAACCACGTCTTTGCTTTAAAAATATCCCCGCCGGAGGCTCCTAGATTTCGCAGTCCAGCGCCGCGGCCAGTCGCTCAGGCGTATACCCCCCCAAAGACCGCGCAGCCAAAGCCCCATCGTCCATCCGCGTCAGCATCAGGTCCGACCAATCGCTGTCCGCCGTGACCAACTCCGGCCCCGCGCCACAGTCGCGCACGCCGCTTGAGATATAAATTTGGCTCTTCTCCGCTTTGTTGAGTAAGAAAAGATGCCGACCATCAAGTAACCTGTTGATATGTTAGGTTTCTGACAACTTTTCATAGGGCAGGTATATGACCATCGACATCTCGCAACATCTTTTACGCCTGAAGGGGCAACGTGTAAATGAAATTGAGCTGGCTGAAGACGGTGCGAAGGTTATTGTTCAGTGCAGTCGGGATGCCCGCAGGAGCGCTATAGACCCTGCAACCGGCAAGAAGGGTAGCATCAACCAACATATTCGCCGACAAGTAAACGACATCCCGTTTTTTGGGTATCCTTGTGTGATTGAGATTGAGCTAGCGCAGGTTTTTATTAGCAAGGGTGAGCGCCGCATTGAGGCGTGTCCTTTTGTTGATAAAGGGTGCCGTTTCACCCATCGATTTTGCCATCTTATCAGTGGATTGTGCCGTCATTTATCCATTCTGGCTGTCTCCAGGCATTTAGGTATACGATGGGAGACGGTAAAGAATATCGACAAGGCATACCTGATGGAAACGCTTCCTGCGCTTGATCCCGCACAGCTTGCTGGCTTGGAATACATTGGTGTCGATGAAGTGGCCCGGGCGAAAGGTCATGACTATATGACGGTGGTCTACGATATGGTCGGAGGGCATCTGATCTGGGTGGAAGCCGGTCGAACTGCCGAAGTTTTTTCAAGGTTTTTGAAACAGCTGCGGCCAGATACAGCCCATAAAATAAAGGCCGTGTCGATGGATATGGGGCCTGCCTACCAAAAGGCTGTCAGGGAGTCCTTGCCGATGGCCGACATCGTATTTGACCGTTTCCACGTCATGAAAAACTACAGCAAGGCTATCCATAATCAGCGTCGCCTTGAGTTCAGGAAGGCCGGAGTTATTGTCAAATCTGGTGTTTGAGTATTGTTGGTCATGCGGTGATCTGGTCGGGGTTTGTGGTTTCGATTCCGTCTTTGAACGTGACGCCTGTGATGACTTTTGCGAGGTAGTCAAAGCCGCGTAGCTTCCTCCAATTTTGCTCAGCACATTGCCCCAGTTTGAACATCATGTGCAGCATGCCATCGCGTGACAGGCAGCCCTTTGAACGCTTGGTACGATGCCGGATCGTCGCGAAGGCCGATTCAATTGGATTGCTAGTGCGGATGCTTTGCCAATGCTGCGCCGGGAAGTCGAAGAATGCCATGAGTTCCTCACGATCTTTTTGCAGGCATAGTGTGGCCTTGGGGTATTTGGGTTCGTAGGTTTTGATGAACAGATCGAACGCCTTTTCTGCATCGACTTTGGTCTCGGCCTGCTAGATGTCGTGCAGCGCGGCCTTGGCTTTTGGCTGAGACAGCTTGGGTAAACAATTGAGCACGTTCATCGTTTTGTGTTGCCAACAGCGTTGATGGCGGGTCTCAGGATAGACTTCGTCCATGGCCGCCCAAAACCCCATGGCACCGTCCCCGATGGCCAGTTTGGGCGCATTCATGCCTCAGCTTTTGAGGTTAAGCAGAACCTCGCGCCAGCTCTGCGTGGACTCGCGCACCCCATCCTCAATTGCCAGAAATCGCTTCTTGCCACGGGCAGTTACCCCAATAATAACAAGGGCACAGAGCTTGTCATCCTCGCCCCGAAGGCCGCTGTGAACGCCGTCGGCCCAGATATAGACGATGGGCTCGTCATCTAACTCAGCGCCTTTCCAAGCCTCGTATTCATTGGCCCAATCGCGTTTTAAACGCGAAACCGTATTAGCCGACAAGCCAACGGCATCTGGGCCCAGAAGAACCTTGAGGGCGGGAGCCATCTCGCCGCTGGAGATCCCTTTGAGGTAAAGCCATGGCAAGGCCGCTTCCAGCGTCTTCGTGCGGCGCACATAGGGCGGCACCAGGGCAGACCGGAATGTCACCGGTGTGCCGTCCTTGGACCGAACCTTTGGAATGCGCACGCTCACAGGGCCAATGCCCGTTTGAAACGGGCGGGCCGGATGATGTCCATTACGCACGACTGCCGCGTGACCGGCATCGGTGCGTAAGCCGGTAAATTGCGCCAAATAACTGACAAGCTCAGCCTCAACTGCTGTCGCGATCAATTGTTGTGCTCCCGTTTTCAGCAACTCCGTCAACGCGTCCGTCATCTCGTCTCGACGCGCAAAATCAACAATGTTAGTAGTTCCCATGGTGGTGTATCTCCTTTGGTTGGGCTGCTGTCTTCCAACAACAATTCAACCAGATACGCCGCCAACCTTCAAACCACTCAAACACCAGATTCAGTCATAGCTCGGAAGGCCGATCAAAGTGGTAAAGAGTTGATGAAGGGTACGCATTATCTGTTGCTCAAAAATGCGGATAAGTTGAATGAAAAACAAAGTAACAAGCTGCAAACGTTGCTGGAGAGCAATAGCAACCTGAATACGCTTTACGTCTTAAAAGAACAGCTTCAGGCTCTGTGGAGCGCCCCATCATTTGAGGGGATGTCAGAGCAACTGGAAAATTGGTGCCTGATCGCAGATCAGTCACACATGCTCTATCTGAAAAAGTTCGCAAAATCCCTAAGAAAACATTGTGTGGGCATATGCAACTACGCGAAACACAAGCTGACAAGCGCCAGGATAGAGGCTGGTAATGTCAGTATAGGAATGATCCGCAAACGAGCCAGGGGCATCAGGGATACCGAATACTTCAAACTCAAAATTAGACAATCATCCATCCCAGATAATCAATCTATGTTCTATTTGAAATCCTAGAATAACTCAACAAAGCGGAGAAGAGCCATAAATTTCCCCGATGCGGTGATTGGTCAAACCGCCAAGCTCGGCGTCCAGAACCAACTCCACGCCGTCCCACTCAAACACCCGCAATGTCTTGGCCAGATGCGGGCGATCCACAAACGCCACTTCAATGCGCCCATCCCCATCAAAATCCGCCGCGCCCACAGGCGCGAGCCAACGGTGCGTCTGGCCGATATGCGGTGTCTGGGCGATTAGGCCATCGGCATCATAAACAGCCAAAGAGGCGCCCAAGGTCAGGCTGGTCAGGATCACCACGACCTCGAACTGACCATCCCCCGTTACGTCCCAAAACCGCGCGCCGGTGTCTTCGAACACAAATCCCGCTCCGGCTTCAAAGACCCGCGATGTCAGCGCACCGTCAGTTGCACGACCGACAATCTCTAACGCCGACCATTCAATGCAATCGCCCAAGATACAATGCTGGTACGCATCGGTTTCACCCCGAAAACCTGCCCCTGCAATCTCATCAGCGACGACGTCAGCCAAAGCAGCCCCCGCCAACCCCACACACACAGCGCCCAACACACCGCGCGCAAGACACTGCAACAGCCGTGACGCCAGACGCGGTGCCCTTTGGGAAACCATGCTAGATTTGTTTCTCGGGCATCTGGACAATCAATCCATCCAGCGCATCCGTGACCTTCAACTGGCAGGTCAAACGCGACCGCGCCGGATCAGGCTCATAGGCGAAATCGAGCATGTCTTCCTCCATCGCGTCCTTGGCCGGAACCTTGTCTGCCCAAGCCGCATCGATGTAAACATGGCAGGTGGAACAGGCGCACGCACCGCCGCAATCAGCCTCAATCCCTGGAATGCCGTTGTCGCGCGCACCTTCCATGACTGTCAGCCCGTTGGCGACCTCCACGATATGTTCTTTTCCGCCATGTTCGATGTAGGTGATCTTTGCCATTGCGTCGGCCCTTTTCCAATTAAACTGTTAGGTGGTAGATAGGGTGCGCAACACGGCCCTGCCACCCCTTTTGCGCCGCAAAATGCATCAAACATGGCACGCAAACGACACCATCTGCTGCCGATTTCACCGACACCGCCGATGCAGCCTTTGTCTGTGCGCCCCTATGTTGTATGAAACGCTAACAAACGGGCCATCAGAGCCTGAGGATGAGCAGATGACGATGCCTCACAAACGGACCACGCACGGCGCGCTGGCGGCCCCCCTGTTCGGGGTCGGCTTGTTGGTTTTGACGGCCTGCATGGACGCCCCGCAAGTGATGCGCGCGGGCGGCGATCCCATCGGCCCGTTGGCCGACCCCGTGATGGTGGACACCTCACTCGGCACCTGTTTTGCCCGCACGACCACGCCGGCCATTATTGAAACCGTCACCGAACAGGTCATGGTGCAACCGGCCTCCGTGCGCAGCGACGGCACCGTGCAAAGCCCTGCGGCGTTTCGCACGGTGACACGTCAGCAAATCATGCGTGAACGCCGCGAAGTTGAATTTGAAACGCCTTGCGCCGCCGTCATGACCCCGCAGCTTATCGCGTCGGTTCAACGCGCCCTGATCGCGCGTGGCTATTACAACGGCGCCATTAACGGGCGCGTTGACGGGCGCACCGCAACTGCAATCGAACGGTTCCAGACCGCACAAGGCGACGTGCAGACCAGCACGCTGACGCTGCAAACCGCGCGCACCCTTGGCCTCGTGGCCCAGCCACGCGACACACCTTAGCGCAGTCAAGCAGCCGCAAAAAATATCATTAAGATAATAGGCTTGTCTGCGCGCGCGCAGTGCGACCCCGAAACCCCAGGCCCTGACCGCACGATCACTTCTTGTCGCGCGCGGCTTTTTCTTCTTTGGTCAGCGTCTGGTTCCAAACATTCTTGCTCAACCCAAGACTCGGGTTCAGCGGTTTGGTTTTGCCCTTGCTGACTTTGCCGCCCTTATTCAGGTATTCCTGAATAAGCGCGTCGTCGGTGGTGTCTTTTGGAACATGTTTCATGGGTTTAGATTAACTGCTACGCGGGTCCGAGGCAACAGCCGCAGTTCCAGCAAAGTAGACAGTCCGCGACGTGCAGAATTTATGCGCCAATCACCAATGCTAACCGCCCTGTTCGGCGGTCTCGTGCTGCAAAGCAGTTAAAACCTCCATTGCGCGGTCACACAGTCCCGACGGCAAAAAAACGTGATCGTGGTGAAACGCAGCAACCATGTTGCAGGGGTTTCCATTGTCCCCAAGCGCGCTGGACACAGCCGCAGTCAGCCCGACACCTTCGAGCGAGGAATAAACGTTGAGCGTTATACACCGCATCGGCTGATCCACGTTGAGCCTTGATTTTTCCGCCAACTCGATCGGGATCAGCATCGACACGCCCTCATCTTCCCTGAAAATTGAAATGGCTTGTGAAAACAGCGCGGCAACAAGATCGCGATCCTGTGTCGTGATAAACACGAAATTGCCGGGCTGCAAAACCGGCGTCATCCCTGAAATCATTTGAGAGGCAGTTCGCGCAACGTCTGGCATTCGGGTGCTCCAACCTTGTTTCTTCTCGCAAATTTGCAGCATTTTGCGATTACTGCAAGGGATTGCACTGTTGGCCTCAATTGCACGCCAACCCCCACCGCAAACGAAAAAGGGCGCCCCAACCGGAACGCCCCCTCCCCATATCACCTAAGCTCTTACTCTAGCGCAATCGCTACAAACCGTGGTGCGCCGTCGCGCCGAACCAGCAGCAGCAAGGACTTGCGCCCCGCCTCTTGTGCTTCTTCTACCCGCGCCTCGAAATCGGCGATGCTGGCGATCTTTTGCTGACCCGCTTCGGTGATCAGATCACCCGCCAACAAGCCCTTGGTTTCGGCTTCGCTGTCGGCCTCAACCTCGACGATAACCAGCCCACTGGCCGCCTCAACGCCAAGACTTTCTTCCATCTCCGGCGTGATTTCGGACAGGGTCATGCCCAGCATGTTGGACGTGATCGGCGTGTCCTCATCCGGCGTGTCACCGTCTTCGGGGAACGCCTCCGTTTCTGCGGTTTCACGACGCCCCAGCACGACGGTCAAATCGACCATGTCACCATTGCGCAAGATTTCAACGGGCACTTCTTTGCCGACCGGTGAATTGCCGACGATTTGCACCAACTCACGGGTGTCCTCAATCGCGATGCCATCAAACAACAAAATGATGTCGCCCGACTCCATTCCTGCGTCTTCGGCAGGGCCAGCAGGCACATCCGTGACCATCGCGCCGCGTGCGTCTTGCAGCCCGTCAATCGCATCAATCATATCAACCGTGACATCCTGAATGCGCACACCCAGCCAACCACGCCGCGTTTCACCAAACTCTTCGAGCTGGTCAATGACGTTGGAAACGACATCGGACGACATGGCAAAACCGATGCCGATGGACCCACCATTGGGCGACAGAATGGCGGTGTTCACGCCAATCACGTCACCATTCATGTTGAACAACGGCCCACCGGAATTGCCACGGTTAATGGCGGCGTCAGTCTGGATGTAGTCGTCATATGTGCCCTGCAAGGACCGATTGCGCGCAGAAATAATACCGGCAGACACCGAAAACCCCTGCCCCAACGGGTTGCCCATCGCCATGACCCAATCGCCAACCCGCGCTCCGGGGCCGTTGCTGTCGCCAAAGCTCACAAAGCTTAGCGGCGTGTCGTACTCAACCTTCAACAGCGCGATGTCGGTGTTCGGATCGGTGCCAACAAGGACCGCTGGCAATAGTTTAGCCGGCTGATCTGCACCTGGAAAAAATTCGATCTCGATCTCGTCGGCGCCTTCAATGACGTGGTTGTTGGTGACGATGTAGCCATCAGCGGAAATCACAAATCCCGACCCCAGCGCGGACGACCGACGCGGGCCATCTTGGCCAAACTCATCAAAGAAATCCTCAAACGGGGAACCATCAGGCACAATGCCCTGCGGCCCTGTGCGGCCCGCAATCATCGTGCTTGTGGTGATGTTAACCACGGCGGGGCTGATCGCTTCGGCCAAATCCGCAAATGACGCGGGGCGGTCTTGGGCATCAGCCCCCACGACTGTAACCAAGGACAGTGCAAGGCCAACCATCAAGGCCGCGATCCAAGTCTGGCGCGCCGCCTTGGTGGGCGCAGCCGCGATGGCATGTGGCGGTGTGACCGAAGGGGTTCTCACGTGGGATCTCACATGTGTTATCACGGGGCATCTCCTTTTAGGGGCTTCAAATACATCAACTGCGAACAGTCGTTAGCAATGAATGTAGGCGTGGCGTGCGCCAGCGCAACGCCAAACACAGACTGCTCACCCACCCGTGAACTCTCCCTGAACGTGCAGGGATCAATAAACCCTTGCAAAAAATCAACTTTCTCTGCCATTCTCCCAAAAATCTTGGTTTTGGGGACCATACAAAATGACGGATTTCTTTACACCAAACGTCCTGATTGCCTGCGCGGCAGGCGCGTCTGCATTGGGCTATTTGCTGATCAATCAAATGCAACTGCGGATGATGATGTTCATCGGCTCAAGCTTTTATGTCGCCTATTATGCCACCGTTGCGGCCGTTCCGCTTTACGGGGTGATCTATACATCGATGGGGTTGATGTTGACAAATCTGATCGGAATGGCAGTCCTGACGCTGCGACGGTTCAGGATTTCACTGCCCGCAGAGCACACCGACATTTACCCAATGTTTTCCATGCTTTCGCCCGGTGATTTCCGACTGGTGATGAAACATTCCAACCGTGCGATATTGGACACCGATCAGACCGTAACAACCGAAGGCGATCCGGTGAAATGTTTGTATTTCATCCTGTCTGGCAACGCCAAAGTCCGCAAACGCGGCGCGCAGTTTGCTCTGCCGGACGGGGTGTTTGTTGGCGAAGTGGCCTACCTTTTGCAGCGCCCAAGTGTGGCGACGACGACCATTGCAGCTGGCGCTGAGGTCTTGCGCTGGCATGTCGATGACATGCGCCAAAACATCGCCCGAAACCCGCGGTTCAAGTTGGCAATCGATGCGATGCTCAGCTATGATCTTGCGCGCAAAGTCGGCGAAGCCGTCGCGCCGCAGATGCGGCCACAAGTGGCCTAGCCCAACACGCCGAGGTTTGCCGCAACCCAGACCAGCAACATGCCCACCGCCAATGCCGCCAGCCCTACCATGCGCCGTGTTTCCAGCGGCAGGTCGCGCAAAGCCGCCAGCAGGTCTTCAACAAGCGAAGGGGCCAGTGCGTACACCAGCCCCTCCACAATCAAAACCAGCCCGAGAGCCAGAATTGCAATTCCCATTTTATCGCTCCAATGGCATCACTTACTCACCAGCAGCCGTGCCGTTCTCGTTCCTCAGATAGTCAAAGAACTCGTGGTCAGGGCTCAGAACCAGACGTGCGTTGCCGGTCCCAATAGCTTTGCCATATGCTTCAAGTGAGCGGTAGAACTGGAAGAATTCAGGGTCTTGCCCATAGGCTTCGGCAAAAATCGCGTTGCGTTGTGCGTCCGCTTCACCCTCGGCGATCCGCGCCAGACGTCCTGCGTCCGACACCAATTCGATCACCGTACGATCCGCTTGTGCGCGAATACGCTGGGCCGCTTCACGACCACGGGCGCGTTCGTCTTCTGCTTCACGTTCGCGTTCCGACACCATGCGGCGGAACGTTTCAGCAAGGTTTTCAGTCGGCAAATCAGTGCGTTTCAAGCGCACGTCGATCAGCGTCAAACCCAGCGAACTCGCTTCAGAGAACGACCCATTGCGGATCCGCAGCATCAGCGCGGTCCGGTCCGTTGACAAAATGTCACCGGAACTGACCGAACCCAAAACTTCGCGGGTTGCGGCGCGCAAGATATCCTCAAGACGACGATCGGCCACGGCTTTGGCTTGTTCGCCACCGGCACCTGTCGCTTGACGAAACTGCACAACATCCGAAATACGGTAGCGCGCAAAGGCGTCAATGATCAAACGACGGTCATCGTCGGGAATGACTTCTTGCGCTTCCATGTCGATGGAAATGATCCGATCATCATAGGTCACAACCTGATCAATAAAGGGCACACGGAACCCGATGCCTGGATCTTCCTGAACCTGAACAACCCGACCAAAGCGCAAGACAAGCGCCTTTTCACGTTCATCCACGATGAAAAGCGAACTCATGATTGCCGCAATCACAACTACGATGACTGGCAGAATAAAGACTGACTTATTCATTTAGTTGCTCCCCTGTGTCGTTGTCGGTCGACGGACTTCATCAAGTGGCAGGTATGGCACAACGCCGCCGCCTGCATTGTCGTCCAGTAGAATGATGTCTGCACTGCCAAAGACGCTTTCGGCCGTTTCCAGATACAGACGCTGACGCGTCACTTCCGGGGCCTTGGAGTATTCGTTCAGAACAGCCAGGAAACGGCTCGCTTCACCTTCGGCTTCGTTCACCACGCGGGCGCGGTAACCTTCTGCACCCTCGATGATCTGGGCCGCATTACCACGGGCACCAGCCGTGACACGGTTGGCATAGGCGTCGGCTTGGTTTTGAAGCTGGATGCGTTCCTGCTCGGCGTCTTGCACGTCGCGGAAAGCGTCCAGAGGCGATGTCAGGCGCTCGTTGCCATCAATATCGACAACCTGAACTTGGGTTGCGGGTGGATCGGCCTCGTCGAGGTTGATCCGCACAATATTCACGCCACTGTCGTAGCTGTTCAGCGTGCTTTGCGTCAGTTCTTGCAGGCGTTCACGGATGACCGCACGTTCGCGGTTCAGGCTTGCCAGCTCGGACGTTGCGATAATTTCGCGCATAGCAGATTCAGCCACGGCGGTAATCGTGGTTTCCGGATCAGCAAGGTTAAACAGGAACTTGTCGGGCTCGGGAATGTTCCAGACCACCTGAAAATCAATGTCGACGATGTTTTCGTCGCCCGTCAGCATCAGACCGATATCGGCTTCAAGCTGGGATTGGACGGCGCGGCTATCGCTCAATTGGGCGGGCACTTCTTCTTCGCCAATCTCGATGACGCGTTCCTGCGACACATTGACGATCTCATAGGTGACGATCGGCCAAGGCGCAAAGTTCAGACCAGACTCGCCAATGGCAGAAAATTCACCCAAGAAAAGTTCAACCGATCTTTGCTCGGGCCGCACCGTATAAACGCTTGTAAACAGCCACACCGCAACGGCGGCCAAAAGGCCAAGTCCAACCATTCCGCGGGTGATTTGTGGGCCAGGGGCCCCACCACCGTTGCCGCCACCGCCGCCAACGCGATTGCGGCCGCCCATCAAGACGCGCAGCTGCTCTTTGGTTTTGTTGATGATTTCATCAAACTCGGGGATCTGTGGTTCGTTGCTCGGGCGGCGTCCGCCATTGCGATCACCATTTCCATTCGGGCGCGAACGGTCGTCATCGTCACCATCATCGCCTCCGCCCCCCCAGGGGCCGCCATTATTTCCAGCCATTAAGCCTGTCTTCCTTTTTTCTCGCCCCAGAGGGGCGGTTTTAGTAGTCGTCCCCAGAGGGGCGGTTTTCGCAATCAACCCCCTCGCATGGGAGCCAAACATGTCGTGTGGTTATTCCTGCATGATAAGTGGGCCTTTGGGCCAATTATTCAAGCGCTACATTCATGCAGTTCTGACCGGATCGCGCATCGTCACCAGTTCTTCGGAAATTGTCGGGTGCACAGCACAGGTCGCATCAAATTGCTCCTTTGTAGCGCCCATCTTGATCGCAATCCCTGCAAGCTGGATCATCTCGCCCGCGTGGGGGCTGACGATATGGCATCCTAACACCTTTCGCGTGGCTTTGGACACCACCAGCTTCATCAACACGCGGTCGGGGCGGTTTGCAAAGGCGGTTTGCATCGGGCGAAACGATGTGGCGTAAACCTCAATCGTCTCTTGTTCGCGGGCGTCTTCTTCGCTCAAGCCGACGGTGCCCATTTCTGGTTGGGTGAAAATCGCCGACGGGATCAGTGCATGATCGACCTTTGTTGGATTGCCTTTGAACACTGTCTCGACGAACGCCATGCCTTCGCGAATCGCCACTGGCGTCAGCTGAACACGGTTGGTGACATCGCCAATCGCATAAATGCTTGGCACCTTGGTCTGGCTGTAGTCATCAACGACAACCTCGTTCCTGCGCCCGATATCAACGCCGACAGCCTCAAGCCCCAGCCCGTCTGTATTGGGCGTGCGCCCCGTGGCGAACATGACCTGATCATAGACCTTTTCAGACCCATTTGAACATTTGACCCAAATGCCGTCCTCATGCTTTTCCATCTCAAGCACGTTGGTGCCCAGATGCAAATTAACGCCCTTTTCGATCATCATCTCGGACACCAGCCCACGCGCTTCATCATCAAAGCCGCGCAGGATTTGCGCACCGCGATAAAACTGCGTCACGTCAACGCCAAGCCCGTTGAGAATGCAGGCAAACTCGCTGGCAATATAACCACCGCCAACGATCAGGATTTTCTTCGGCAGGTCCGGCAACAAAAAGATGTCGTTGCTGGTAATACCCAGATCGGCATTCTTCATATCCGGCAAAACCGGCCGCCCGCCTGTCGCCACCAAAATGTGCTTGGTGCTAAATGTCGTGCCATCCGCCAGCGTCACTTCTTGGGCGCCTGTCACGGTTGCGCGTGCGTCATGGACAGTCACATCCGATCCCGCCAGCATTTTGCGATAAACCGCTTCCAGCCGGTCCAGTTCCGCGTCCAGATTGGTGCGAAACGTCGGCCAGTTGAACGTGCCGTCTTGTACGTCCCAGCCATAGGCGCGGGCATCCGCGAACATCTCTTGGTACTCGGATGCGAAGACCATCAATTTCTTGGGAACGCAGCCGCGGATCACGCAGGTCCCGCCCATGCGGAATTCTTCGGCCAGACCGACGGTGGCACCCGTCGCGGACGCAACCCGCGCCGCGCGAACGCCGCCGGATCCGCCACCAATAACGAAAAGATCGTAGTCAAAATCGGACATGGTTTTGGCCTTTCAGCGGGGGTCAGAACTGGGATTGGTTTTTCGACTTCGGATAAACCACAGCATCGAAGCGATGACCAGTCACGCAGCCGCGAGCGTTAGCGAGTTCTTAACCTCTGAATCTTGTACAAACCATGCAACAGGGCGGCAAAGTTTTGTACAAAACCGTTAAAACTGCCTGTTTTGCCCTTAACTTGGCCCGCTATCCATGCGTCACGATTAGTCGTTGAGATCCGCAAACAGGTTGTCCGCCTCAACGAAATCGATGCGGCTTTCCTCGACTGATCCGGCGTTGATATCGCGCACCTCAACGCGGCCATCGCCGTAGCCGATGACGACAATATCACAGATATCAATGAACAGTCCGTTTTCCACAACACCCGGTATCTGATTGATAACAAGAGAAAATTGCCGTGCATTTCCAATCCGGTTCAGGTGCAAATCAAGGATATGATTGCCCTCATCGGTGTAATAGGGCGCATCGCCGTTCATCCGCAGCGACACCTGACGCCCCAGCACGTCCAAGCCGATCAGCGTTTCCTCCACCAAGGTCTTCGTGGTCTGCCAGCCGAACGGAATAACTTCAATCGGTAGCGGAAAATGTCCCAATGTTTCCACATGCTTAGACGCATCTGCGATGACGATCATTTGATCACTTGCGGTGGCTACAATCTTTTCTTGCAACAGCGCCCCACCGCCACCTTTGATCAAATTCAGGTTACCATCGTATTCATCGGTGCCGTCAATTGTCAGATCCAACCACTTGGCTTCGTCCAGTGAAATGACCTCAATCCCGACATCGCGCGCCAGTTCTGCGGTGCGTGTTGATGTCGGTACACCCTTGATTTTCAATCCTTCTTTTTCAACCATCTCGCCCAAACACTTAACCAGCCACGCGGCGGTTGATCCGGTTCCAAGGCCGACTTTCATCCCATCTTGCACATATTGGGTCGCTTGTTTGGCGGCGACGAATTTGGCTTTGTCGATTGGGGACAGTTCGAACGACATAGGCGTGGCTCCTGCAAGATGAATCGATGATCAAGCCCTTATAGAACGGCCTTTGCCATGGCGCGACCCCTGCGTTAACATTTGCTGTAGCCCCCCGCAAACGCCTGTCGATGCGTCGTTTTCCAATGGGACAATCGCCGCGAAACCCCTAGGATAATGGGGAAATCATCAAGGTCTGCCGCACATGTTCCTCTCCGTCTTCGATATGTTCAAAGTGGGCATTGGCCCGTCATCATCCCATACTATTGGCCCAATGGTCGCCGCCGCGCGCTTCCTTGATCACCTGCGCGCCCAACCGTTTAAGGTCGCAGGCCTCAAGGCATCGCTGCACGGATCACTGGCGTTTACCGGCGTCGGGCATTCCACAGACCGCGCCACAGTCCTAGGCCTCGCCGGATTTCGCGCCGATGATTACGACCGCGACAAAGCGGACGCGGAAATGGCGCGGATCACGGCGGAAGGCTGGGTCGAACCGGACGGTCTGCCACGCCTGACGTTTCGCCCCAAAGAGCATCTTGAATTTGATTATGGCCCCGCGCTCACAGGCCACGCCAACGGTATGATCCTCAAAGGATGCGACGCACAGGGCGATGTGGTGACGCAGGTGACTTATTATTCCATCGGCGGCGGCTTTGTTTTGACGGCTGATGAACTCGCCTCAGGGGCCGACAAACAGGACGGCCCACCTGTGCCCTTCCCGTTCAAAAGTGCCGCTGAAATGCTTGATATGGCAGCAGAAAGTGGGCTGAGCATCGCGGACATGAAGCGCGAAAATGAACTGAGCCGGATCAGTCACGCCGACCTCGACACAGGCCTGAACCGTCTTTGGCAGGTGATGAACGACTGCATTGATCGCGGGCTGGTGACGGATGGTATTTTACCCGGTGGATTGTTCGTCAAACGCCGTGCCAAAGGCATCCACGAGGCGCTCTTGGCCGAGGCTAGCCTCAACCAAACCGCACCCCACACAATCAACGACTGGATGTCGGCCTATGCCATGGCTGTGAACGAAGAAAACGCCGCCGGTGGGCAGGTCGTCACGGCCCCCACCAATGGCGCGGCAGGCGTAGTTCCTGCGGCAATCCGTTATTACTTGGACCACGTGCCCAG
Source organism: Octadecabacter arcticus 238 (assembly GCF_000155735.2). Taxonomy (GTDB): domain Bacteria; phylum Pseudomonadota; class Alphaproteobacteria; order Rhodobacterales; family Rhodobacteraceae; genus Octadecabacter; species Octadecabacter arcticus. The sequence goes on along the minus strand of NC_020908.1, from coordinate 754,574 downwards.
CGCATCGGCTGGCAAGATCGCAGACTTTTTGCTGACGGCGGCGGCGATTGGCGGCTTGGTGAAATTCAATGCCTCGATCTCGGGCGCCGAAGCCGGCTGTCAGGCCGAAGTCGGTAGTGCGGCTGCGATGGCTGCGGCGGGTCTGTGTGCCGTCTTGGGTGGCACACCCGAACAGATCGAAAACGCCGCCGAAATTGCGCTGGAACACCACCTCGGGATGACCTGCGATCCGGTGCGCGGGCTGGTTCAGGTGCCCTGCATCGAACGCAATGGCCTCGGCGCGATTAAGGCCGTGTCTGCCGCATCCCTCGCCCTGCGTGGCGACGGAACGCATCTTGTGCCGCTGGACGCCGCAATTGAAACCATGCGTCAAACGGGGGTTGATATGTCTGATAAATATAAAGAAACAGCGCTCGGTGGCTTGGCTGTGAACGTGCCGAACTGTTGATACATTTAGGTGTTACAGATAAAAACGGAGGAGCGCCTTTGAACTACAAGGCGTTCCTCCAACTCGACGTTTTTTAACGCGGGTCATGCAACCCACAGCATTGAGCGAATAGTGAGTCTATACTCCTGCGCCTGAATTGACCTGACGATTTTGGGCCTGCGATTCACTTCGTCGCATGGCCAAAGGCGGTTCAGTCTGTATTTTGAGTTTATGAGCAAGCAATACAAAACAGTCTCCTTATCCGACGAGCAGCGCATATCACTTGAAGCGCTTTGCCGCCGCCGCAAAGTTGACGCCCTTGTTTGGAAACGGGCGCGCGCGTTTCTTCTTTTGGACGCAGGAGAAGACGCCGGAACGGTTTGCCGGATTTTGGATATTGGCCCGACAGTTTTGACGGAGTGGCGATTTGCCTTTGCCGGTGCGGGACTATCGTTTTTCGGTCTGAAGGACTACAGCCAGCGTCAGGGTCATTTGTCCGTCGTGCAAGAGCAGGCGGTGAGAGCCCATTTCACCGCGCAGCCTGCCCGCAATGCCGATGAGGTCTGTGCCTATGTTCTAGCCGAGTGCGACCAAAACTACAGCACGTCGGGAGCCGCCAAGCTGATGCGCCGCCTGGGGTTCGCGTATAAGAAACCACAATTGCTGCCTGCACAGGCCGATGAAGCCAAGCAGGCTGCGTTTATTGCCAAATATGAGGCCCTGATGAACGGGTTGGCCGCAGATGAGATGGTTGTCTTTTCGGACGCTGTCCACCCCGAACACCAGAGCCGCCCCGCCCATGGTTGGTTCCCCAAGGGACAAAAGACGGCCCTGAAGGCGACATCAGGGCGCAAGCGGCTCAACATTCAGGGCGCGCTTGACCTTGAGACTTTCCAGTTCACCTTTGTGGAAGGCGAGAAGATCAATGCCCAGACAACCCGACAGATGCTGGAAAAGTTGGAACGCAACAACCAAACCAAGACGGCCATCCACGTCTTTGTCGACAATGCCCGCTATCATCATGCCAAGATACTACAGCCATGGCTGGACAGCCCAGAACGTCGGGTGAAGTTGCATTTCTTGCCAGCATATGCCCCGCACCTCAACCCGATCGAGCGTCTTTGGGGTGTTATGCACAAATGGGTCACCCACAATCGGCACTATGCAACGTTCAACCAATTCACAGAGGCCATTTTCGACTTCTTCCGCAAGACCCTGCGAGAAAAATGGCCAGAGTTCCGCGACACCGTCACCGACAACTTCCGCGTCATATCGCTCAAGGAATACAAAGTGATTTGAGGGGAAAACCTCAGGTCAATTCAGGCGCGAGAGTATAATTAATTCTTCCAATTCGCAACGACGTCATAACCTACAGCTGTAGGGGCGGCCTCCATGTGGTCGGAAAATGCGCCCCAAAGCTCCGCCACTTTCACGGCATTTGCGTTCGAAGTCGCCTCACTTTCAACCACTGAGATAACGTAGCCGCTGCCATCGTCATTCGCGACATTGATGAAATTATGAATTCCGGGCATGCCCATGATCTCGCTTTTCAGCGAATTCATGATCGCGGTTGTGGCGTCTTTTGAACCAGGCTTCATCTTATAGTGTGTCACACGAGCAAACATTTTAAATCCTCACCTACCTATTAAAAGCCAAGGCCGATCGGCTTTGGCAGGAGAACCATAACACAAAAAAGGCTCTTCTCCGCTTTGTTGAGTAAGAAAAGATGCCGACCATCAAGTAACCTGTTGATATGTTAGGTTTCTGACAACTTTTCATAGGGCAGGTATATGACCATCGACATCTCGCAACATATTTTACGCCTGAAGGGGCAACGTGTAAATGAAATTGAGCTGGCTGAAGACGGTGCGAAGGTTATTGTTCAGTGCAGTCGGGATGCCCGCAGGAGCGCTATAGACCCTGCAACCGGCAAGAAGGGTAGCATCAACCAACATATTCGCCGACAAGTAAACGACATCCCGTTTTTTGGGTATCCTTGTGTGATTGAGATTGAGCTAGCGCAGGTTTTTATTAGCAAGGGTGAGCGCCGCATTGAGGCGTGTCCTTTTGTTGATAAAGGGTGCCGTTTCACCCATCGATTTTGCCATCTTATCAGTGGATTGTGCCGTCATTTATCCATTCTGGCTGTCTCCAGGCATTTAGGTATACGATGGGAGACGGTAAAGAATATCGACAAGGCATACCTGATGGAAACGCTCCCTGCGCTTGATCCCGCACAGCTTGCTGGCTTGGAATACATTGGTGTCGATGAAGTGGCCCGGGCGAAAGGTCATGACTATATGACGGTGGTCTACGATATGGTCGGAGGGCATCTGATCTGGGTGGAAGCCGGTCGAACTGCCGAAGTTTTTTCAAGGTTTTTGAAACAGCTGCGGCCAGATACAGCCCATAAAATAAAGGCCGTGTCGATGGATATGGGGCCTGCCTACCAAAAGGCTGTCAGGGAGTCCTTGCCGATGGCCGACATCGTATTTGACCGTTTCCACGTCATGAAAAACTACAGCAAGGCTATCCATAATCAGCGTCGCCTTGAGTTCAGGAAGGCCGATCAAAGTGGTAAAGAGTTGATGAAGGGCACGCATTATCTGTTGCTCAAAAATGCGGATAAGTTGAATGAAAAACAAAGTAACAAGCTGCAAACGTTGCTGGAGAGCAATAGCAACCTGAATACGCTTTACGTCTTAAAAGAACAGCTTCAGGCTCTGTGGAGCGCCCCATCATTTGAGGGGATGTCAGAGCAACTGGAAAATTGGTGCCTGATCGCAGATCAGTCACACATGCTCTATCTGAAAAAGTTCGCAAAATCCCTAAGAAAACATTGTGTGGGCATATGCAACTACGCGAAACACAAGCTGACAAGCGCCAGGATAGAGGCTGGTAATGTCAGTATAGGAATGATCCGCAAACGAGCCAGGGGCATCAGGGATACCGAATACTTCAAACTCAAAATTAGACAATCATCCATCCCAGATAATCAATCTATGTTCTATTTGAAATCCTAGAATAACTCAACAAAGCGGAAAAGAGCCACAAAAAACATGAAATCGTTAGATTTGAAGCGCTGTTGCGCTTGGCGGCATGGTGAAACGCGCAAGCAAAGCAGATTGGCTGCAATCTTATGAGTCCCGTCATCCAACAAAGCGGATCACATCGAAACCCCGCCTTGTCGCACCTTGGGCTGCAGAAAATACGCCAGATTCACCTTCAAATCTGGATCAGACGTAATTGGCCGATCCGGCGAAGTGATCCGTGTCCAGCGAAAGAAATGGTTTAATGCGTGTCAACTCTAGGCTACCTGTTTAGCCAGCATGACACACCCCCTCCCCACTCCGTTCATTGGCCCTGCTGCTTGGCTTGGCCGCGATATCGCCGCCCGTGAAGCCGACTGGCTGATCGACCTCACGCCCGTTCAAATCCGCGAACTTGAAACAGCCGCTGCACACTACCTCTCACAAGGTCGCGATGTCGGGGAGATCACGGCGGGTACGTTCCCGTTGCCGACCTTTGCCACACACCTCAAAAACCTGTCGCGCACCCTGCTGCAGGGATGCGGGTTTGAGGTTCTGCGCGGTCTTCCCGTCGCGACCTATACGCAAGAAACCGCTGCGACGATCTTTTGCGGCATCGGGGCGCATCTTGGCCACGCGCGATCCCAAAACGCGGCCGGACATAGTCTTGGCCATGTGCGCAACATCGGAGTTGATGCAAACGATCCGACGACGCGCATTTACCAGACCGCTGAACGCCAGACGTTTCACACCGACAGTGCCGATGTGGTTGGGCTATTGTGTCTGCGCGAGGCCCAAATCGGCGGCATGTCTTTGTTGGTCAGCGCGCAAACCATCGCCAACCGCATGGCCGCCCAGCGCCCTGACCTCCTGGCGCTGTTGTTTGACCCGATTGCGACCGACCGCCGTGGTGAAATTCCCGACGGCGCAGAACCCTTCATGCGCATTCCGGTCCTGAACTGGCACACTGGCAATCTGACGGTGTTTTATCAGCGCCAATATATTGAAAGTGCCCAGCGCTTCGCGGATGCGCCGCGATTGACGGATCGACATATCGAGGCGCTTGATCTTTTTGACAGTCTTGCCAACGATCCGGACCTGCACGTGTCGATGCAGCTGCAACCTGGCGATATGCAGTTCGTGTATAACCACAGTCAGTTACACGACCGCACGGCGTTCACCGACTGGCCCGACCCCGACAAACGCCGTCATTTGTTGCGGCTGTGGCTGTCGATGCCAAATGATCGCGCGCTGCCTGACGTGTTTGCCGAACGCTATGGCTCGATTGAGATCGGCAATCGCGGCGGTATCATCACCAAACAAACAACCCTGAACGCGCCGCTGGACTAAACGCGCTTTGTTCAGCCGCCCTGATTTAAGCCCAAGTGTCGGTTTTAGACCTGACGCGGGGCCGTCACACCGCTAAGCGCAATCCATGAAAGTTCAGTCCATCTCAGCCGAGACTACCACCGACCGCATCATGCTGGGTGTCGCCCTGATGATCGGCTTTTGCCTGACAGCACCCCTGTTAGATGTCGCGGCCAAGCTTGCGTCCGACATTATTCCAGTCGGGCAAATCACCGCGGCGCGGTTCTTGGTGCAGGTCGGGTTGATGTTGCCATTCTGTTTGGCCATGGGCCTGTCGTTTAAATTTAACGGGCGGCTGGGATTGCTGACTGTGCGGGCGACCCTGTTGATGTTGTCGACGTTCTTTTTCATCTCCGCCATTCGGGTCATGCCGCTGGCGGATGCACTGGCGATTGTGTTTATCGAACCGTTCATCGTCATGCTGGTCGGTAAGTATGCCTTTGGCGAAGACGTCGGCCCGCGCCGCGTCGCCGCCGCAGCCGTTGGGTTCCTCGGCGTCGTTCTGGTGATCCAGCCGTCGTTTGCCACTTTCGGGGCCGTCGCGCTGTACCCGCTTGGGACGGCTGTGTGTTTTGCGGGTTATGTATTGGTAACGCGTGGGCTACGCGGGCAGCTGCATCCGGTGATGATGCAGTTTCACACGGGCTTGATTGCGACGCTGATGTGCGTGCCCGTCGTTTGGATCGCAAATGGAACCGGTGTTGCCGCGCTTGATCCGGTCTGGCCGCAAGGCATTTATTGGATCTGGCTGCTCGGCGTCGGGTTCTTTGCCACCGTCAGTCATATGATGATGACCTACGGGCTGACCCTCGCGCCGTCATCGACTTTGGCGCCGATGCAATACCTCGAAATTCCGGTGGCTACGGTGCTGGGTTTGTTGGTGTTTTCGCAGTTCCCCAATGCCGTGGCGCTGGCAGGGATTGTTCTCATCATGGGTGCGGGGCTTTATATGATCCACCGCGAACGGGTCACATCGCGCATTACGACACGGCCACATGCGCCGATCTAGACGCAGCCCCTGCATCCCCCTAGCGTAAGCCGATGATTGATCGTCCTTTCCTTGGCATCCTGCTCATGCTCGGATTTTGCGTGCTGGCCCCGCTTGGCGATGCCATGGTCAAAGTGTTGGGCACCGATATGTCGGTCGGGTTTCTGGTGCTGGTGCGGTTCACGGTGCAGGCCGCACTGCTGCTGCCGTTGGTCTGGCTGCTGAAATATCCGATGCCACAGGGTGCGCGGTTGATCCGACTGACGGCCATTCGCACTGTACTGCACATCGTGGGGATCACATTGATGTTTTCATCACTGCAATACCTCGAACTCGCCGATGCCATTGCTATCGCGTTCGTCATGCCGTTTATTATGTTGCTGCTTGGCAAAGTGTATCTGAACGAAGACGTCGGTCCGCACCGTCTTGCGGCCTGCGCTGTCGGGTTTGTCGGCACGTTGCTTGTAGTTCAGCCAAACTTTGTACAAGTCGGCCTGCCCGCCCTGCTGCCCGTTGGTGTCGCCGTGGTCTTTGCGCTGTTCATGTTGGTCACACGGGCCATCGCCAAAGACGTCGACCCCATCGGATTGCAGGCCCTGTCCGGTGTAATGGCCGTGCCTGCCGTCGGGCTGGCGATGATCTTGTTTCCAGAAACGCTGCTTTTGGCGATCAAGTCGATCCCCGAGAACGCATGGCTGCTCCTCGCGATCCTAGGATGCATGGGAACAGTCGCACATCTGCTGATGACGTGGTCGCTGCGCTTCGCCCCGTCTACCACCCTCGCGCCAATGCAATACCTCGAAATTCCGATTGGCACAGTGATTGGATATTGGATCTTTTACGACTTACCCAATGGACTGGCCGCCGTGGGCATCTGCATAACAATTGCCGCAGGGCTTTATATCATCATGCGCGAACGGGCCATCTCGCGTCGTCCTGCAATAGCGCCGCTATCGTAACGTCCAACGCCGCGCGGGGCAGGATCAACAGCATCTTCGGCGCATCGGGGCGCAGCGTCACCATGCCATCGACCTTGTTCAAGGTGCCGACCCTACTGTCTGGCGCAAATCGTAATCCGGTGGTGGGCCAACGCAATCCGGCGCTGTCACAGCCCACGTCTGCCATTGGATAAAGCGACACAGCACTGCCCATCGGCAAATCAAGCGTGATCTTGGGCGGGCACAACAGAGTGATCGTATCACCGCCAATCAGAATGCAGCGCCGATCAGGGTGGCGCACCAGAACCGTCATCGACCCCAATTCGTGATCAAGCCGCGCACCACTAAACCCGACACCTAGAATCAACGGCGCATTGATGTGGCGCAGCGCCTTGTCAAAATCCGTGCTGTCTTGTTCTGTGATCGGGTGTAACACGTCGCTGTAGGCGTCACGCGCAGCATCCGATATCGAATCCATGTCGCCGATAACCGCAACAGGATTAAGTTCCGCCCACAGCGCATGATTGGCCCCACCATCGGCACATGCCACGGTTTTGCCCCATTTTAACGCGACGGTAAGAACATCTGCTGCAGGGTCCGCACCACCGATCAAAGTGATTGGTGCCGTACTTGAAACAATCGACTGATTCACGTCTTATTACCCCTAGTTCTGGAAACATGCCTTGAAACGGTCACGAAATAATACCTAGTTTAACGCGGTTCTGTTCCGGATTGCGAACCAATTGATGGTAAACAGACCATCACTGGATGAGTAGAAAGCGAGCTAAAAATGGTTGGACCGAGCAAGATTCTCACCGTCTCCTACGGCACTTTCTCGTGCACCCTTGAAGGATTCGATGATTCTTTCAGCACGATGAAGGCTATTGCGGAATATTTTCGCGGTTTGGCCTCGGATGATCGGTACTTCGGGGCGGAACCTCCGACCCCTGACGCCGACATGTTGGCCAAGATCGCCGAAGGTGAAATTTCGCGCCGCGTTGCCGCCCACACCGACGGCAGCAACATCATTTTGCGCGCCTCCGCCCTCAGCGATCAATCACGCGATGCCAGCGATCCTTCCGACTCTGCGCACGACACAGACACCCGCGCCAAGGTTGAGGCTGAACGCAAAGCCGCAAAAGTCGCCCGCAAAGCTGAAAAGGCAAAGGCAAAAATTGCTGCAAAAGCCGCCAAGGACGCGGAAAAAGCTGCCAAAGCAGATGCAGACGCAAAAGCTGAGGCCGAGGCTAAGGCAGATGCTGACGCTAAGGCGGATGCTGACGCTAAAGCTGCAAGCGATGCGACATCAAACGATACACAGCAGGACGCCCCAGAGCTCACGTCCGGTTCTGCATCCGATACATCAATATCGGGTGACGTCGGCGCTGCAACGCAAGACGCCGCAGATGAAACATCGGACCAAGTCGCCGAAGACACCGGCGACGATGCGTCGCCTTCAGAGCCCTCGGCCAGGGATCCTGAATCGGAATTCGCGGCGACGGTTGCACCATCCCCCGTCATAGCCGCCCATCCCGACGCCGACAGTGTCGCCGCCAAACTGCAGCGCATCCGCGCCGTGGTCGGCAACACAACTGACGCCGCAAATGCCAGCGTCGATGATCTGACCGAGCAGTTTTTGCCGCAAACTGAAACACCAGACATGTCGGACCTTGACCAAACCGACCCACAAGAGGTTGCGGCCCGGACAGATCCGGTCGCCAATTTTGACGCCCATCAGGCCGAAATAGAAGAGCCAACACCAAGTTCTGAAACTGACGCCGATGCATTCGACAAGACAAGTGCGCCAGACGAATACGGCTCAGAAACGCTCTCTCGTTTTATGGCGCAGCACTCCGAATTAGAGGATTCAGCAGAACCAGTGGAACCGGTCTCTGAACCGCAAACCGAAGCCGCCGACACTTCCGATGACGCCGATGAAGACACCGTAGCGCAACCTCAAGCCCGCGTGATCCGCATGAAGCGCGCCGATTTCGACTCCGCGGTCCAAAGAGGCGAGATGGGTGCGCAGGCCAAAGCACCTTCTCCGGCTAAGGGGCCCGATTTGGGAATGCTCGATGGCGCAGAAGACCTCGACGACTACTTTGAGGACAGCGATTTCACCGATGCCGACATGCCAAATATCGAAGACGATAATTTTGCAAAAGATCTGGCCGCAATCAAAGCGGATTTCGAAGGCGACGCAGCCGTTGAATTGTCCGCTGCTGATTTGGCTGACGACGTTGCAAGTCAGGCAAGGGATGCGATGTCCACGGCGCATATTGCACTGGATGCCACGTCCGACGATGACGCGCCTGAAAATGCGTTTCATCCTGCTGAACCGCAAGTTGATGATGCCGCACTTGATCGTCTAATGTCAGAATCTGATGTGCAGATGAAAGAACCCGAAGGCAGCCGTCGTCGCGACGCAATTGCGCAACTCAAAGCCGCCGTCGCCGCCAAAGAAGCCGCCCGCCAAGTGGGTGAACCCGAGGACGATGACCAAGACGTCGAAAACGCGTTCCGCAATGACCTTTCCGTGGCCGTTCGCCCCGAAGGCGCAAACTCCTCTGGCACTGTCGCGCGTCCTCGTCCTGTTGTGCGCTCCAATACCCGCACGGAACGTCCGCGTCCGGCGCCCCTTAAACTGGTCGCCGCCCAGCGCATCGACATAGATGGCGCTGAGAATCAACGCGGTCCTGCCGCTCCCGTGGTGCCGCTCCCGTGGTGCCGCGCCGCGTCGCCGCCCGCAAAGCAGAAGCCGAGGCCCAGGCTCCCGGGTCATTCGCAGAATTCGCCGAAAACATGGGCGCGACCAAACTGCCCGAATTGCTCGAAGCAGCAGCAGCATATACCACCTTCATCGAAGGTGCAGACGAATTCTCCCGCCCACAGATCCTGCGCCGTGTGCGCGCCTTGGCGGGCGGTGAATTCAACCGCGAAGACGGCCTGTGCAGCTTTGCCGACCTGCTGCACGACGGCCGCTTCACCAAAGTCCGCAATGGACGGTTCCAAGTGGCAGACGACAGCCGCTACAACCCCGAACGCCGCGCAGGGTAAACGGCAATATAAACGATGGTAAAATGAAAAAACGAAAACGGCGCTAAGGCACACCCTTGGCGCCGTTTTCACACGTCCAAACAACTTTCTTGGTCTAAAACACCTGCGCCGCAGGTATCATCCGCAAAACAAAGCCGCCCTCACCACGAGGGCGCACCGTGACACACGCACCAAGAATTAAGGCGCCGCGCAGCGGCTCGGTTTGATCTTCTACGCGTCAGGATCAGGCTGTCCGACACCCATAAAGATAAACTTGAATGGCACCGCCCACAGCACCCCAAGGCCAACATAGATGGTCAATTCTATCCAGATCGGCGCGCGCGCCTCCGGGTCGGGATAAAGCCAGTTCATCGTGCTCACGGCGATCACCACATAGATCGGCAATCCCACCAACAAGATGACCAGCGACCAGCGCTTTCGGGCTTTGAGGGGCAGGGCCATATCAGTTCCTTCATCAACGGGCGTGGATTAATCGGCAAACGGGTCCGTCACAAGGATCGTGTCTTCGCGCTCCGGTGATGTAGAAAGTAGCGCGACAGGGCAGTCGATCAATTCTTCCACACGGCGCACATATTTGATCGCCTCAGCGGGTAAATCCGCCCATGATCGCGCGCCCTCGGTGCTGTCGGACCAGCCCTTCATTTCCTCATAGATCGGGGTACAGCGGGCTTGTTGGTCGGCCGCCGTGGGCAGGTAATCCAGACGCACGCCGTCCAGATCGTAGGCGACGCAGATCTTTAGCGTCTCGAACCCGTCCAAGACATCCAGCTTCGTCAACGCGATGCCAGTCACACCCGATGTGGCACAGGTCTGGCGCAACAGGCAGGCATCAAACCAACCACAGCGGCGTTTGCGCCCTGTCGTGGTGCCAAATTCATGGCCGCGTTCGCCCAACATCTGGCCGTCAGCGTCATGCAGTTCCGTTGGGAACGGGCCTTCGCCCACCCGCGTCGTGTAGGCTTTGACAATGCCCAGCACGAAATCAATCGCGCCCGGTCCGACGCCAACACCCGTGGCCGCCTGCCCTGCGATCACATTGGACGACGTTACAAACGGATAGGTTCCGAAATCAATATCCAAAAGCGCGCCCTGCGCTCCTTCAAACAGAATACGTTTACCGGCTTTGCGCTTTTCGTTCAGCACCTTCCAGACCGGGGCGGCGAATGGCAATATGTCTGCCGAGATCGCCTGCAATTCAGCAATAAGCTGATCGCGATCCACGGCTTTGATGCCCAGACCCTTGCGCAGCGGGTCGTGGTGCTGCAACGCGCGATCGACGCGGGCTTCAAGCGTTGCGGGATCGGCCAGATCAGCCACACGAATGGCGCGGCGGCCGACTTTGTCTTCATAACATGGGCCGATGCCACGGCCTGTGGTGCCAATCTTGGTGCCCTTGCTTGACGCTTCTTCGCGGGCGCGATCAAGTTCACCGTGCATGGGCAGGATCAGCGGCGTGTTTTCGGCGATCATCAGCGTTTCCGGGCTAATTTCAACGCCCTGTGCGCGCACCGTCGCGATCTCTTTCATCAGGTGCCACGGATCAAGAACGACCCCGTTGCCGATCACCGACAACTTGCCACCGCGCACCACGCCGGATGGCAGCGCGTGCAATTTGTACACCTTACCGTCGATCACCAACGTGTGGCCCGCATTATGCCCGCCTTGGAACCGCGCAATCACGTCGGCGCGTTCTGACAGCCAATCGACAATCTTGCCTTTGCCTTCATCGCCCCACTGAGCGCCGACAACCACTACATTCGCCATATCTTCGATCCCAATCGGTAAAATCCGTGCCCGTCATAGGACATCGCACCAAGGGGGGAAAGCGGGCATTTGATGTGATAGGCTGGAGAGGGACGCGCCACACCGCCATCTTGACGCCAATTCTTACTTTTGAGGGACATTATGGCCGGTTTTTTACTTCGCTGGATTTTTGCATTCATTTTGCTGGCGGCGACCTACAATCCGACGCAATGGACTTTTTCACGCTGGGTGATGACCTCGGGCGCTGACAATATGTCGATTGCAGTGCTCGTCGGGCTGTTGCTGGTTGTCGGCTACATAATCTATGTGCGCACCACCCTGCGCTCGATTGGCGTTGTGGGTATGATGCTTGTGGCCGCAGTGACGGGTGCGATGCTTTGGGCCGCCTATGATCTGGGCTGGATGAGCTTTGAAAACCCGACCGCAAACACCTGGGTTGCCTTGGGTGTTTTGTCCTTTGTGCTCGGCATCGGGCTCAGTTGGAGCCACGTGCGCCGTCGCCTTTCGGGGCAAGCAGATATGGATGATGTGGACACATAGCGCATAAGCGTGGTTTGAGGGGTTGCGGGATGCCCTTTTCGCTTCTAAGTACCACTCGTTCTTCCGCCAAAGGTCTATATCACATGGAAAATGTCGTTCTTGTCGTCCACCTGCTGCTCGCGCTGACTTTGATTGGCGTGGTTTTGTTGCAGCGCTCACAGGGCGGCGGCCTTGGAATTGGTGGCGGCGGTGGCGGTGGCGCGATGTCCAGCCGCTCTGCGGCGACGGCCCTTGGCAAAATCACGTGGGTCTTGGCGATTGCCTTCATCTGTACATCATTGGCACTCACGATCCTGTCGGCACAAAAGGCCAGCGATGCATCCGTGGTCGGCGGCGATGCGCTGTTGCCTGCGTCTGAACAATCCACAGACGCGCCAAGTGCAGCCGGTAGCCTGCTGCCCCCTACGGTGGCACCGGCAAGCAATGATCCATTGGTCCCTGACGCCGACTAACCACTACACGTTGCGGGGTAAGTTACGGTATCCACTCGATATTGCGTTTCATTTGGTTAATTCGGGTGGACTTGGTTGCCAATTGCCCCCGAATCCGCTTATCATTAACCTCCGTGATACATGCGTTTTGGCGTACTGCTATTGGGGTGTTATCCACACAAATTAGAATGTCCTCCCCGAGGGGGACCGACCTAAAAGGGGACCCCTGATCAATGGCGCGTTACGTATTTATCACAGGCGGTGTGGTGTCTTCGCTGGGCAAGGGGCTTGCGTCAGCGGCCCTCGGAGCGTTGTTACAAGCGCGTGGTTTTTCAGTGCGCTTGCGCAAATTGGATCCCTACCTGAACGTTGATCCCGGCACGATGTCACCGTTTGAGCACGGCGAGGTCTTCGTCACCGATGACGGCGCAGAAACCGATCTGGACCTTGGCCACTACGAACGCTTTACCGGTGTGCCAGCACGAAACACAGATTCTATCTCGTCCGGGCGGGTCTATTCCAACGTGTTGGAAAAAGAACGCCGCGGCGATTATCTCGGCAAGACCATTCAGGTCGTCCCCCACGTAACCAACGAAATCAAAGACTTCCTGCATATCGGCGAAGACGAGGTCGATTTTATGCTGTGCGAAATTGGCGGCACAGTGGGCGACATCGAAGGTCTGCCGTTTTTTGAGGCGATCCGCCAATTCAGCCACGACAAGCCACGCGGCGAATGTATTTTCATGCACCTGACATTGCTGCCCTACCTTGCAGCGTCCGGTGAATTAAAAACCAAACCGACGCAACACTCGGTCAAGGAATTGCAATCAATCGGCATCGCACCCGATATTTTGGTCTGCCGATCCGAACACCTGATCCCCAACAAGGAACGCGAAAAAATCGCGCTGTTTTGCAACGTGCGCAAAGACTCCGTCGTTGCGGCCTATGATCTGAAATCTATCTACGAAGCGCCTCTAGCCTATCACAAACAGGGCCTCGATCAGGCGGTTTTGGACGCGTTCAACATCTCCCCTGCGCCCAAGCCCGACTTGCAAATCTGGAACGATGTTTATGACCGCATTCACACCACCGACGGCGAAGTTAACATTGCGATTGTCGGCAAATACACCCAGCTGGAAGACGCCTATAAGTCCTTCAAAGAGGCGCTGACCCATGGCGGCATGGCCAACCGCGTTAAGGTAAACGTGTCTTGGGTAGATGCCGAAGTGTTTGATTCCGAAGATGCAGCGCCCTACCTCGAAGGGTTCCACGCAATCCTCGTCCCCGGTGGATTTGGCGAACGCGGCACCGAAGGTAAAATCAAGGCTGCAGAATATGCGCGGATCAATAAAATCCCCTATTTCGGCATCTGTCTGGGCATGCAAATGGCTGTGATCGAGGCTGCGCGCAACGTCGTGGGCATGGCCGATGCGGGGTCGGAAGAATTCGACTATGAAGCTGGCAAAAAGCGCTTCGAACCTGTCGTCTACCACCTAAAAGAATGGGTGCAGGGCAATGCCAAGATCAAACGCAAGACCGATGACGACAAGGGCGGCACCATGCGTCTCGGGTCCTACGACGCAACGCTAACTGCGGGATCAAAGGTTGCCGAAATTTATGGCAGTCTGACGATCGAAGAACGCCACCGTCACCGCTATGAGGTCGACACGAAATATCGCGCCCAGCTCGAAGACGCGGGCTTGTGTTTTTCAGGCATGTCACCGGACGGTAAACTGCCCGAGATCGTTGAATGGTCAGATCATCCTTGGTTCATCGGTGTGCAATTCCATCCAGAATTGAAATCAAAGCCCTTCGCACCGCATCCGCTGTTTGCCGACTTTGTGCGCGCGGCAGTGGACTCCTCGCGGTTGGTATAGAATCGAATTCGTTTGCGTTCCTTGCGATTGACCAAGGGCACGTCACTATCGCCAATCCGATCACGTGGGAACCAGCACCCACACCCCTGAGGCACTTTCGATCCAAACAAGAGGGCCGCGCTTTGTTATCTTATCAACATCTTTATCATGCAGGTAATTTGGCGGATGTGCACAAGCACGCGGCGCTATCGTGGGTGTTGGACTACATGACCCGCAAGGACAAACCGCTCAGCTATATTGAAACCCACGGCGGGCGAGGCCTGTATGATCTCGGCGCCGATGAGGCCATCAAAACCGGCGAAGCTGCGGCGGGTATTGCTGTTGCAGAGCCTTGGTTCGCACCCGATCACCCCTATTCGTCCACGCTGGCAGCGTGTCGCGCAGAAAACGGTGCCACGTCCTATCCGGGCAGCCCTTGGATCGCGTCCCATCTTTTGCGCGGCGATGACGTTTTACATATTGCCGAACTGCATCCGCAAGAATTTGAGGGGCTGTACGACGCGGTCCCGGGCGCCCATGTTCATGCGCAGGACGGGTTTGAAATGGCCTATTCCATGTTCCCGCCAACACCGCGCCGTGGCTTATTATTGATTGATCCATCTTATGAGGTGAAAGACGACTACGTCGTCATGCCAAATCACCTTTCCAAGATCGCCAAAATCTGGCCCGTGGGGGTGTTGATGCTGTGGTATCCGATCCTCTCAGATGCCCGCCACCGCACAATGAAATCGGCGATTCTGCGCAGCCTGCCGGATGCCTTAAACCACGAAGTCTACTTTGAACCCGCCCGCGAGGGCCACCGGATGGTCGGATCGGGATTGGTCGTGGTGAACGCGCCATGGGGACTTGATGGCGAGTTGGCAAAGCTGGCAGATCACTTTGCCAAGCTTTGAGGCTTGCAGGAATACGTTACATGCCTAAGGTGAATTAATGTTTGATCGTATACTTGCCCTTCTTCGCGCCCCTGCGGCTGATTTCACCCTTATGCCGGAGGCCGATGCGCGCCACGCGCTCGGTGCCTTATTGGTGCGGGTCGCCAAGGCTGATGGCGCGTATCTTTTTCAAGAGATCGAAGAAATCGACCATCTGCTGGCTGATCTTTACAATCTGAACGCAGTTGAAGCCGCGCGCATGCGCGCCGAATGTGAAAAGCTTGAGGCCGCGATGCCCGACACCAGTGAATTGGCGCATATCCTGTCGTGTGACGTCACCAGCCATGAACGCGACGGGTTGGTACGCGCGCTTTGGCAGGTGGCTGACTCTGACGGGCAACGTCATGACACCGAAATGCAGGTTGTGGCCATTGCAACGCAGACGTTCGGGATGTCGCCGGAAGCGGCGGCTGCATTGCGCGCTTAGCGCATCTCAAAAAAACAACGCGCTTAGCGCATTTTAAAAAGCGCCGCGCTTAGCGCATAGCAAATCACGAATCGTGTCTGGCCAATAATTGCTCAATAATTTTTTGCGCGGCTCGCATTTGCGATTGTGTCGCACCTAATCTTGAATAAGTTCAGATAGATGTGAGACAAAATTTTGTTGCCAAGATTTAGGCGACCTCGGAGACTGAGAATTGAAAGAAACCAGCTCACGAGGCCAATATGCAAATCATCGGACTGCACAAGAACGTTTATAAACTTTATGCTTGGGCGCGGACACAAGAATGTTTGGACGTGTACCGTATCAAATACGAAGGTCAGGTTCGGCAATGGGACGACTTACGTACAGAGGGCGTTTCTCTATCAAAGTGCGCTGAATTCGTCGGCATCTCGCGCGCGACATATTACCGTCACAAGCGTATTTTGAAGGATTTGGCGCAGGCAATCATACCGCCTTCAAAGGCTCCCAAACGCTGCAACAAGTCACAGTGGGGCGAGGCAGAAAAGCAATTGGTGCTTGAGGCCCGCCGCGACAATGAAACCTACGGTAAGGAGAAAATAGGGGCCATCTTGCGTCGCGACAAAAAGCAAACCATGAGCGATAGCACCGTGGGGCGCATTTTGAGCTTTCTAAGGAAAAAAGGCCTGATCACACGATCAAGATCTGCGCCCCAAAAGCGCAAGCGTAATTTTTCCAAGGGGCATGCCAAGGGATGGAAATATAGGGATTACAAAGATATTGTGGTTGGCGAGCGTGTGCAGATCGATCATATGACTGCCACGAAGAACGGCGTCACGTGCAAACACTTTCAAGCCTGGGAGAGGTGTAGCAAGCATATCCACGCGCAAGTTTATTCGAATGCCACGGCACGCTCTGCCAAACGGTTTTTGCAAGAACTCGTGGAAATAGCTCCCTATAAGATCATCTCAATTCAAGTCGATGGCGGGTCTGAGTTTATGGCCGATTTTGAGACAGCGTGCGAACAGATGGAGATCCCGCTCATTGTGCTGCCGCCAGCAAGGCCAAAATACAACGGTGGTGTCGAGCGCGGTAACCGCACCTTCCGCGAAGAGTTCTATGCATGTCGTGATCTCATTGCCGACAGCATAGGAGCGATGCGGTTTGAACTTCGAAAAGCCGTCAATAAATACAACACATTCAGGCCTCATCATGCCTTGAAAGGCAAGACACCAATGGAGTACATTCGAATCACTCAGGCCAAAGTCGTGTGAGTCTCAAAACACCTGAACCTATACAATCTGGGCTTGGCCTTTTGCACAGCGGCCCCTATATCCACCCAATGTTTGCTGATCTGTTTAAGCGCCTCACGGCGCCCGACCCCGCCCCCCTTCCCGATGCCGACGCGCGTGTTGCGCTTGGCGCTTTGATGGTTCGTTTGGCCCGAACGGACGGGTCGTATGACAAAAACGAAATTGCCCAGATTGATGCGGTCCTAATGCAACGTTACGGGCTGTCCGTCGCTGACGCCGCAGCCCTGCGCGCCCAGTGTGAGGTCGCCGAAACCGAAGCCCCAGACACTGTCCGTTTCACTCGCGCCATCAAAGACGCCGTCCCCTATGAGGACCGTGAGGCCGTGATTGAGGCGTTGTGGTCTGTGGTTCTGGTTGATGGCGTGCGCGACGACCATGAGGACGCGATGTTGCGGATGGTTGCCCCCCTTCTTGGCGTTACGGATCAGGAGAGCCACAAGGTTCGCCTGCGGGTCATGTCACGATAATGTTTGCACGTTTGCCGATGTATGACCGCCGCGAAAACAGCGCAGCGCATGACGCGTTGTGGGCTGGTGCGCGCAGCGCATTGGGCTACGGCGGCGCGCACTTGGACCGCGACACCGATCATGTGATCGGCTGGGCGCGCGATGATCTGCTGCTCGGCCAGATGTGCAACCTGCCCTACCGCGCGCAATTTCGTGACCAAGTCAGTCGCATTGGCTGCGCAGATTACGGTCTGCCGGACACCCCTGCTGGCTATTATCATTCGGTGTTTGTGGTTCGCAAAGATGAGGCCGCACGCGGTCTTGCGCCTGCCACGCTGGGTCGGTTTGCCTATAACGATGCGCTGTCGCAATCCGGCTGGGGCGCACCGCTGGCAATGGTCACCGCTAAGGGGCTGAAATTCCATACCACCTTGCGCACAGGCGCCCACATCGACAGCATGTTTGCCGTCGCCGACGGGCGCGCGGACCTTGCCGCGATTGACGGCGTGACATGGCGGATGCTGCAAGCGTGGGAACCGCGCGCCGCTGAACTTTGCGTGATTGATCGCACCGCAGCATCACCCGGCATGACGTTCGTCACAGCAAACACCAATGACCTCGAACCGATCCGTGCCGCCTTGTGCGCAGCGATTGCGGGTCTTGCACCCGATCACGCCGAAACCCTTGGTATGATTGGCATGGCAGTGCTGCCCGATAGCGCATATGATATAGCTCTTCCTACCCCCCCCTAAAGCACCGTTGCAACCGGCCTCGATTTGCGCCTTACTCATACAGACCAACTGTATGAGGCATTATGACCGAACCCGTCATCGAAATCCGTAACCTTCACAAGGCTTATGGCGCGCTCGAAGTGCTAAAGGGCGTCGATATTACCGCCCCGCAGGGTCATGTCATCAGTCTGATCGGGTCGTCCGGATCTGGAAAATCCACGCTGCTGCGTTGCGCCAATCTGTTGGAAGACAGCCAGCAAGGTGATGTTCTTTTTTGTGGCGAACCCGTAACGTGGAAAGGCCGCGGCCTTGCCCGCCACCCCAGCGATCACGCCCAGATGATCCGCATCCGCACCAACCTGTCCATGGTATTTCAACAATTCAATCTATGGGCGCATATGACGATCCTGCAAAACGTCATGGAAGCCCCCGTAACCGTGCTGAAACGCGACCGCACAGAGGTCGAGGCGTCAGCGCGCAAATATCTTGAGAAAGTGGGCATTGGCGACAAATGTGACGTCTACCCTGCGATGCTGTCAGGTGGCCAACAACAACGCGCAGCCATCGCCCGCGCGCTGTGCATGGAACCCAAAGCGCTGTTGTTTGATGAACCGACATCGGCGCTGGACCCCGAACTGGAACAAGAAGTCGTCAAAGTCATCAAAGACTTGGCAGATGAGGGCCGCACGATGCTGGTGGTGACCCATGATATGCGCATGGCGCGCGAAATTTCGGATCACGTTGTGTTTTTGCATCAAGGGCTGGTCGAAGAACAAGGCGCACCCGAACAGATTTTCGTAAACCCGAAATCGGAACGCCTGCGCGGCTTCTTGTCGGCGACTGTCCCTGCATGAAAGGGCTGGCCGCCCTTCTTGTTCTGCTTGCCGGCACTGTGTCGGCGGAAACCTTACGGATCGCCACAGGTGGGCATTATCCGCCCTACATTTACAACCCTGGAACCGAACGCGCCAGCGGTCTCGACAAAGACCTGATGGACGAAATCTGCACGCGCGGCGGCTTTGAGTGTATTTGGGTTGATCTGCCGATGGGTGACATTTTCCAAGCGCTTGCGCGCGGCGACGTCGATGTGGTGACTGGCGGTTTCGACTATTCCGCAGAACGTGATGCGCTCGTCGATTTCACCTGTCCCTATGTGCTGCGTGGCGACAGCAACGGCCACTTCATCGCCAAATCGCAACAGGTGGATCTGATAAAATCGCGAATCGGAACGCTGGAACAGTCACTTTTCCAAGAAGCGATGGAACGGGCCAATCGTGACGTGCGCACCTATCCAACAGAGGCAGCCGCGCTTGATGGGCTGGTCGCGGGCGACGTGGATGTGGTTTTTGGATCAGCCAACATGGCGCAGATCGCACAAAGTCGCGACGGATTTTACGATGTAGGCGGATATCCGACCTTTTCTGGCGGTTCGGTGCTCGGTGTTTCAGAGGACGCACCGTCCTTGCTTGTGGCGCTTGATTCACTATTGAAAGATATATCTAAAGACGGAACACTGGGAAATCTGCATTTAAAGTGGTTGGGCGACGACCTTGGCGATGTGATCGCGCGCTGCCCAAACACAACTGCACTGACCTAAAAGACATGACCTTCAAAACTGGGAGATACCTTTGAAAAACCTTATCCTGACGACCGCTGCGGTCGCCCTGACATCCACCATGGCCCTTGCAGACGCACACTCCGTAGTCCGCATGGGAACCGAGGGCGCCTATGCGCCTTGGAACTTCATCAACGACGCCGGCGAAGTCGACGGCTTTGAGCGCGAGCTTGGTGATGAGCTGTGCGCACGCGCTGAAATGACCTGCGAGTGGGTCACAAACGAGTGGGACAGCATTATCCCGAACCTCACATCGGGCAACTACGACACAATCATCGCGGGCATGTCGATCACGGCCGAACGCGAAGAGCTCATCGATTTCACCCAAGCCTACACACCTGCTGATCCGTCGTCCTACCTCGCACTGGACGCAGATCTTGACGTAGAAGGCGCAATCATTGCCGCCCAAACTGGCACGATCCAAGCATCGTTCATCGCGGATCAAGGCTGGACAGTGGTAGAATTCGCCACACCGGAAGAAACACTTGCAGCTGTCCGCAACGGCGAAGCAGACGCGGTTCTGGCCGACAAAAGCTTCTTGAACGGTGCGCTTGAAGGTCAATCCGACCTCGTCATGCTCGCCCGTGAAGAAGCCATCGGCGGCGGCGTTGGTATGGGTGTCCGTCAAAGCGACACCGAACTGCGCGACGCATTCGATGCAGCGATCCAGTCCATGAAGGACGACGGCTCACTCAACACATTGATCGAAAAGTGGGAAGTTGCCTCCACGTTCTAATAAGACTGAAATCGCGCCCTGCCCGACGTGGCGGGGCGCACCCTCCAGCTTCATTTTTACACCAAAACGAAAATCCAACCCTTCACCCGAGGCCCTGATATTTTTCAATTTTGCGCCGACCCCAGCACTTTAGAGACGACCAAATGGCTCGCTTGCTACCTGACCACGGGCAAGCATATGGGTTTCTATGTGTCGTTTGGCACCGTGCTTTTGCTGCTCGCCATCACAGCCCCGCTTGCAATGACGTTTGGCATGGGTGGTGCGATGGCCGCACGGTCGCGGGTTTTGCCCCTGTCGTGGCTCGGCAAAGGCTACATCGCCATCGTGCGCGGCGTCCCCGATATCGCGTTCTTTCTGTTCTTTGTGATCGCTCTGGATCAGGGCATCGAACTTTTGCGCCACCAGATCAAATGCCCTGACTGGCCCGACGCCGTGCGCCAAGGCAATGATTTCATTGTCTGCGCGCAAGCGAAAATGCCGTTGGGAAATTCGCCGCAATGGATGCACGAAACCTACGGTTTCTTTATTGCTGTTTTCACCTTTGCCATCGTCTTTGGTGCGTTTGCCGCGAACGTCTTGTTCGGCGCGATGCTGGCAGTGCCCCGCACGCAGGTCGAAACCGCTGAATCCTATGGCATGACCCGTCGCCAGACGTTTTGGCGCATCATCGTGCCGCAGATGTGGGTCTATGCGCTGCCGGGATTGGGCAATCTGTGGATGGTGCTGATCAAGGCGACGCCGCTGTTGTTTCTGCTCGGGGTTGAAGACATCGTCTACTGGGCCCGCGAACTTGGCGCGACCAAGACACCGCAATTCACCGCCTACCCGCACGGCGACTGGCGCATGTGGTATTTCCTCGCGCTGCTGGTGTTTTACCTCGCCTTCACCAAATTTTCCGAAGTCATTCTTGAACGCACCATGCGCCGCCTCACCCGTGGGCAGGCCACATTGGGCGGCGAAGCTCAGCGCAGGGCGGCAGGATGATGGCCGGGGTTTGGGCACCAAACACCGAGCGCGCGAAAGCGATTGCAAAGCAATTGCGTGCGCAGCACCTTAATAAGCATGGGGCAGTCATTTGATGGAATGTCTTGATACCATTCAGGCCTACGCCTTCCGCTCAATCGGGTTCGGCGAACGTCTGCTGCCGCGCACCGATTTCACCCTTTGTCAGCAGTTCACCCTGATCGGGTCGGGAATGATCTGGAACGTGTATTTCGGCGTTGTCGCGCTGTTGTCGGGCTTCTTCCTCGCCACGGCCGTCGCCCTTGGCAAAGCCGCGCGCAATCCGGTTATCCGCAAAGCATCCGAATGGTTCATCTTCCTGTTTCGCGGCTCACCGCTGTTTATCCAGTTCTTCTTTGCCTATTTCTTCTTCCTGTCGCTCAAAAGCCAATACGACTTTTTTGACCCCTTCACCGCCGCGTGGCTTGGCGCGCTGATCGTGCTGTTCCTCAACACCTCAGCCTATACAGGCGAAATTTTTTACGGTGCTCTGCAATCTATCCCCAAGGGCGATACAGAAGCGGCCGACGCTTACGGCCTGTCCGGTTGGTCAAGGTTTCGCCACGTGATCTGGCCGACAATGTTGCGGCTTGCATGGCCCGCCTACACCAACGAAGCCATCTTTCTATTCCACTCCACGACGCTGGTATTTTTCAGCGGCTTTCCTGCGTGGGGCCAAAAGGGCGACGCGCTGTACTATGCAAGTTTCTTTGCCGACAAGACGTTCAATCCCTTCGTGCCCTACCCCATTCTGGCGTTCTATTTCATTCTCTTGACGTTGGTGATAATTGGCATCATGGGCCGTATCGGGCGCCGTCTGAACAGCCATTTGCCGCAAGACGCCAAGCGCCCGAAATTCCGTTTTCGCCCTCAAATCATCCGGTGATCTCCTATGTCATGGCTTCATGATAACCCACATATCAAGACCATCCGCGTCGCGGCCTCTGACCTCAACGGTGTCGCCCGTGGCAAACGTATGCCGACGCGTTTCGCGCAAGGGATAGAAGAAGACGGCACGCGCTTTCCGCTATCGGTTCTGAACCTCGATATCTGGGGCGAAGACATCGACAATTCGCCGCTGGTATTTGAGGCAGGCGACCCAGATGGTATTTGTCTTCCAACGGAACGTGGATTTTTGCCAATGCCATGGCTGGATAATCCGTCGGCACTTTTGCCGATGTGGATGTATCGCGAAGACGGGCGCGCCTTTGAAGGCGATCCACGCCACGCGCTGGCGGCGGTGTTGAAACGCTACGCAGATCGTGGCCTGACCCCGATCTGCGGCACCGAACTGGAATTCTACCTTGTAGATGACAGCGGCAAAGACCTTCAGGTCGTGGCCAGCCCACGCACAGGCAAACGCCGCCCCGGTGCAGAAATCCTGTCCCTGCGCGCGCTTGATGCGTTCGATAACTACTTCACCGCCCTTTATGACGGCGCCGAAGCGATGGACATTCCCGCTGAAACCGCAATCTCTGAAGCGGGTCTTGGCCAATTCGAAATCAACCTGTCCCACAGCCACGCCATGAAAGCCGCTGACGACACGTGGCTGTTCAAACTGCTGGTGCGTGGCGTGGCGCGACAGCACGGATTTGCCGCATCGTTTATGGCAAAACCCTACCCCGAATATTCCGGCAACGGCATGCACGTGCATTTCTCAGTGCTCGGCAAAGACGGCAACAACATCTTCGACAACGGCGGGCCAGAGGGCACCGACGTGCTGCACCACGCCATTGCAGGCTGCATGAGCGGGCTGTCAGCCTCTGCGCTGATCCTCGCGCCACATGGCAATTCCTATGATCGCCTTGTCCCCAATGCCCACGCGCCGACGTCCATTTGTTGGGCCTATGAAAACCGCACGGCTGCTATTCGTGTGCCCGGCGGCAGCCATAAGGCGCGGCGCATCGAGCACCGCGTTGCGGGGGGCGATGTGAACCCCTACCTGATGCTGGCCGCCGTTCTTGGCGCGGCCCTAACCGGCATTGAAGACGCCCAAATGCCCCCCGCACCGATCACCGGAAATGCTTATGATCAAGGCCTGCCGCAACTGCCTGGAAACTGGGCCGATGCCATTGATCTGTTTGAAACTGACGACCAGATCGCGCGGATTTTCCCCACCGAACTGATCCGCAACCTTGTCGCGACCAAGCGGCAGGAATTGCAAGCATTTGCCGAACTCAGCCCCGAAGAACAGATCGACCTTTACCTCGATACCGTCTGAAGACCCCGTCGTTGGCGACGCTTGCGCGATGGCGCGCCAACGCCTAATATCAATGCAATTCCATAACACTGGTGCTTCATGAAAATCGGCATTCTGCAAACTGGCCATGCTCCCGATGAGCTGCGTCCAACCATTGGCGACATCAACAACCTGTTTGAACGACTGCTCGACGGTCAGGGGTTCACGTTTGAGACATTCGCGGTTGTGGACGGCGATTTCCCGGACGGGCCGGACACGTGCGACGGCTGGTTAATCACTGGATCCAAACACGGCGCCTACGATGACCTGCCGTGGATCGCGCCGCTGGAATCCCTGATCCACGATGTCTACCGCATCGGGCGACCGCTGGTCGGTATCTGTTTTGGCCACCAGATCATCGCGCAGGCCTTGGGCGGTAAGGTCGAGCAATTCAAAGGTGGCTGGGCCGTTGGGCGCCAAACCTATGACTGGCAGGGCGAACAGATCTTTCTGAACGCATGGCACCGCGATCAGGTTGTGCAGCGCCCCGCCGACGCGACACCTGTTGCGTCAAACGCGTTTTGCGAAAATGCGGCCTTGGTTTATGGCGACCGCATTTTTACCGTGCAAGCACACCCCGAATTTGACAGTACATTCATCGACGGCTTGATCAAAGCGCGCGCAGGGACGGTCCCGCCGGCATTGATTGAGACCGCGAAAGACAACCTCACGAAAGACGTCGACAACACGCATCTCGCGACCCAAATCGGCGCGTTTTTCAAAGGAGTGAAATCATGAGCTGGACAACTAAAATCCCACAAGCGGCACGCGATTATCTTGATGCGAACCGTCTGGACGAGGTCGAATGCATGATTTCCGACCTGCCCGGTATCGCCCGTGGCAAGGCGGTTCCTGCGGCCAAATGGGAAAAACTGACCCAGTTCCATCTGCCGGAATCTATTTTCTTTCAAACACTTACCGGTGGTTGGGGCGAAGCGGCAGGTGACGCTGGCTTTACCGAACCTGACATGATTCTCAAGCCGGATTATTCGACCGCCACTGCCGCCCCGTGGGCTGTGGATGGCACACTGCAAGTAATCCATGACGCGTTCAACCAACAGGACGATCCAGTGCAATTCAGTCCGCGCAATGTGCTCAAACGCGTCGTCGCCCTGTATGAGGCCGAAGGCTGGACGCCGGTTATTGCCCCCGAAATGGAATTCTTCCTTGTGGCCCCCAACACCGACCCCGCCAAGCCGATTGAACCAATGATCGGGCGCTCCGGTCGCCCCGCCGCCGCGCGTCAGGCCTATTCGATGACCGCCGTTGACGACTACGGCCCTGTGATCGACGACATCTATGAATACGCCGAAATCCAAGGGTTTGAGATTGACGGCATCACTCAAGAAGGCGGCGCTGGCCAGCTTGAAATCAACCTCAACCATGGGGATCCGGTCAAGCTCGCGGATGAGGTGTTTTTCTTCAAACGCCTGCTGAAAGAAGCCGCGTTAAAACACAATTGCTATGCCACGTTCATGGCTAAACCGATCGAAAACGAACCCGGATCGGCGATGCACGTGCACCATTCGATTCTGGACAAAGACGGCAACAATATCTTCACCGGACCAAATGACGAAGAAACCGATGCGTTTTTCCATTTTATCGGCGGTTTGCAGAAACACATGCCAAGCGTCATCGCGGTCATGGCCCCTTATGTGAACAGCTATCGGCGCTACGTCAAAGACCACGCCGCGCCGATCAACCTCAGCTGGGCGCGCGACAATCGCACCACGGGATTGCGCGTGCCCCTGTCGTCCCCCGCCGCACGACGGATCGAAAACCGCATCGCGGGGATGGATTGCAACCCGTATCTGTGTATCGCGGCGTCATTGGCTTGCGGATACCTCGGCATGAAGAACGCGACCAAACCCGACGCCCGTTTTGAGGGGGACGCCTATGAAGGCGACGGCGAACTGCCAAAAGGGCTTGATGCGGCCTTGAAACTCTTTGACGAAAATACAGAAATGCACGACGTTCTCGGCCCTGATTTCGCCCGCGTCTATTCCATCGTCAAACGCGCTGAATATGAAGAATTCTTGCAGGTCATCAGCCCTTGGGAACGTGAGCACTTGTTGTTAAACGTATGATACGACTGGCATTTCTTGGCGTTCTGCTGCTCGGCGGGTTGATCGCATTGGGGGGGTTTTTTCTGGTCCGTGGGTCTGAAACGATGCTGACGGACGCCCCACAACAGGAACAGACGGCCTCGATGCAACCCGACCCCGTCGTGGCGGAGGCAGAAAGGCTGTACTTTTTGCAGGGCATCGATTTGGATCAAGGCGCCATCACGCTGGTGCTGTTCAACCTTGGCCCCTCCCCGCTTATTGTGCGCGATATTGATGTCCTCAAAGCCGCACAGGACAGCGCCTACGTCACAATGACGGGCACAGATGGTCAGACCTTGGGGCAGTTCACACCCGCCACCGCAAGCGCCCTAACCGAAGACAACATCGCCCAGATTTATCGCGACGACAGGCTTGTCGGAACCGTCAGTTGTGCGATGTCCGCCTGCGGCAGTTTTGCCGATACGCCGGATATCAACTATGGTGATCTGCGCACCGCGTCAGCCCCGATCCAACGGATCGAGGACCACTTTGACACGCATGCGGATTATCTCTCTACGATTGACGCGATTGCGGTAGACCCCGATTTCATGTTGCTGCACGCCCGCCCCCGGACTGATTTTCCACAGCCGCGCAACGCCGCGTCGATGCAAATCAGCTTTCCTACGGTCATCGCGCCCGCGTCCGCGCCGCTCGATGCGGTCGCCCATGAACTTCTTGTGTCATTCGCCTTGGCGTCCGTTTTGCCCGACGGTGCCAGCCTACGCGACGTGACAATCACCGACCTTGGCAATGGCGTTGTGGGCGACGGCGACAGTCGCACCCCCGTTCTCGCGGGCGGCGCGCCGATCAGCTATCCCGATGTGCGCTATTATTCGGTTACGGCATTGGTCGATGGCGCGGCAGACCTCGATCAAAGCGCGCTTGACACGCTTACAAACCAGACCTTGGATCAATACGATTTTGCCGCCGACTTTGCCGTTTTCGCCCGCGAGCATCTGCAAAGCAGTTGCGCGGATTGTTTCTGGATCCTCGTAGATGGCGGGTCTAGTACGCGTGCCCGCGTGATCCAAAGCCAGCCGGAATCCTACGCGCTTGAGTATTTCGATTTGCGCGACACGCCCTAAACCACTCCCAAAGCGGCGCGGCAGACCAACAGTCAAACCGCGATCTGTCATGGATATGTCACCTATAATATGATACTATCGCCCACAAAGACCCCCCCATTCCGAAAGGCACAGCGCATGACCAAAATTCCAGACGTTTACGCTGCCGAACCAATCCCCGCCGCTGCCCTTGAAGAAGTCTCGCGCCTGCTCACCTCAGCAGATTTGTTCCGCTATACCGCGCCCGAAAACGCGCCGGTGTCCCTGCTGGAACAAGAATTCGCCGCCATGATGGGCGCCAAATATGCGCTCGCGGTGTCTAGCTGTTCGGCCGCTCTTTTCTTGTCCCTCAAGGCGCTCGATCTGCCGAAAAATGCCCGCGTGCTGATCCCCGCGTTCACCTTTGCCGCCGTTCCGTCGTCGGTTGTGCATGCGGACTGCGTGCCGGTTCTGGCCGAATGCGGTGACAACTACCGCATCGACATGGTTGATTTCGCGGCCAAATTACCGGACGTGGACGCGGTCCTGATATCGCACATGCGCGGTCATACATCCGACATGGACGCAATCATGGACCTGTGTACCGCCGCAGACATTCCGGTGATAGAAGACGCCGCCCACAGCCTTGGCACCACATGGAACGGACGAAAGATCGGCACGATTGGCCGGATCGGGTGCTTTAGCTTCCAAAGCTACAAAATGATCAACGCGGGCGAAGGCGGCATTCTTGTGACCGATGATGCGGACCTTGTGGCACGCGCGATCATCATGTCAGGGGCGTATGAACACACATGGACAAAACACGCCGTCCCTGCCGCCGCGATCGCCCATTGGCAGAACAAATTACCGCTTTATAACCTTCGGATGTCCAATTTGACCGCTGCGATCATTCGCCCGCAATTGGGCGAATTGCCCCGCCGCGTCAGGGATGGATTGCGCAATCACGACCATGTTGCAGCGCTGCTCAACGCCTGCGCCAATCTGGATGTCCCCGCGCCGCTGGATGGCGAATCCCGCGCACCGGATTCCATCCAGTTCAACCTATGTGATATGACCGACGCGCAGGCCAAAGCCTTTGCACACGCGGCTGAACAACGCGGTATCAAGGTTCAAATTTTCGGGCAAAGTTCGGACAATGCACGCGCGTTCTGGAACTGGCAGTTCTTGGGTGATGCCCCCGATTTGCCACGCACCCGCGCCATGCTCATGCGTGCCTGCGACGTCAGGCTGCCTGCACGTCTGACGTTGGCGCAATGTGATGTGATTGCTGGCGTGTTGCGCGACGCGGCGCAAACCGCAGCCGAACAAAAAGCGGCATAGGGCCAACGCGCACGACCGCGCGGCCCAGTGCCAGATGATCGGTCTCACTTGCCGAGTTTGGACAGCTTTTTCTGTAAAGCCTCGAGCTCGGCCTTAATCTCGCTCAGGTCGTTGTCCTTGGCAGCGGGTTCGTCTGTTAGCGCACTGGGGATGATACCGCCGGTGAATGCCTTCATGAACGCCTTTTGCTGCGCTTGCATGGCCTCAAACCCTGGCATCTTTGCCAATGGATTAGTCGATCCGATGTCACCCATAATCTTGGACTGCCGATCCCGCAGCATGTCAAACGATTGCGCTAGGAACTGCGGCACTACGGACATGGATTGTGATGTGTAGGATCGCACCAGATCGGTCAGCACATCCACCGGAAGCACGCTTTCGCCACGGCTTTCGTGTTCAGCGATGATCTGCAAAAGATATTGCCGCGTCAGGTCATCGCCTGATTTCAGGTCAATAATCTGAACCTCACGGCCATCCCGAATGAAGGTCGCGATGTCTTCCAAGGTGACGTAATCGCTGGTCTCGGTGTTGTACAAGCGACGGCTTGCGTAGCGTTTGATCAGCAGTGGTTGTGATGCGTTGGCCAACTCGTTCCCTCCCAAGGGTATGTTGCAGTGCAGAGAACCCTAGGCTGCAACGCAGCAAATGAAAAGGGCGTGCTGTCGGGAGGAACAGCACGCCCTTTGAAAAGACGTCGCGCTTCGGGAGGAGAAAGCGCGTATCTATTTTCGGACCATTACTTTGCAGTCGTGGCTTTCTTAGTAGCAGCAGCCACGTCATCAGTTGCTTTTTTCGCAGCAGCAGAGATGTCTTCGCCCATGTCTTTGCCTGCAGCCATCATCAATTCCAGCGCTTCTGTCTGAACGGACTTAGCGATTTCAGCGAAAGACGCCATGTGCTCAGCAGCCGCTTCAGCAGACGCAGTTGCAAAGTCGGATACGGATTTCGCGTAGTCAGCTGGCTCTGCTTTAGCAGTGGAAAGC
The DNA here is from genome assembly GCF_000155735.2 of Octadecabacter arcticus 238. Lineage (GTDB taxonomy): Bacteria > Pseudomonadota > Alphaproteobacteria > Rhodobacterales > Rhodobacteraceae > Octadecabacter > Octadecabacter arcticus. The sequence continues at coordinate 725,266 of NC_020908.1, read as the reverse complement.
GCTGTCATTTTTGTCAGCGTGTCCTGTGCCCATTTCGCGGATAGGTCAGTGGATTTCTGCGCAGCAGTCAAGGAAACAGCGGACAGTTTTTCGTTCAACGAAGACTGCGTTTTGATCGCGTCGTCCATTGCTTTTGTGTCTACTGGGAACGAACCCATCATGTCTTTCATGACAGCGGTGAAATCTAGTGTCTTAGCAGCCATTTTGGTGCTCCTTAAATATTGGTGCCGGAACATTCCGACGTTTCTTTTCTGCACCCTATCTATATGCTGCAGCGCAGCATTTCAAGTTTATTCTGCACTGCAGCATAAAAAATCGGATTGCGGCTTAAGCCTAAGAAAACACAGTATTTCCTACGCTCAGTCCAACAGCCTGTGATTGCAATCGACTAAAAATAGCCGATTTCATGCCACCTTGGAGCGTAAAACATAGGTCCCGGGGGCCGGTGTCAGCGGCGGGTGAGTCGCCGATCCAGGTGTGCGGGCATCAATCTTCTTGCCTGACTTCTTGGCCAACCAGTCGCCCCACATCGGCCACCATGATCCCTCGTGTTGCTGCGCGCCCGCCTCCCAGTCTTCAGGGCTGAGCGACAGGTCAGCATTCGTCCAATAGCCGTACTTTTTCTTGGATGGCGGGTTCACAATGCCCGCTATGTGGCCGGAACCGGACAGGATGAATGTCTTATCCTTTGATCCCATCTGCTGCACGCCACGGAACGATGATTTCCATGCGGCAATGTGATCGCTTTCACACGCAATCGCACAGATCGGGACCTCAACATCCACAATCTTGGCGGATATGCCCGCCACATCAAAGCCGCTGGTTGCGAACTTATCGTCCTGACACAGGCCGCGCAGATATTCGATCGCCATCTTCCCCGGAAGATTCGTGCCATCGCCATTCCAATACAGCAGATCAAACGCGGGCGGTGCTTCGCCCAGCATGTAGCTGCGAATGGCTGGCTGATAGATCAAATCGTTTGACCGCAAATAGCTGAACGTCCGGCTCATGAAATAACTGTCAAGAAAACCGGCCTGCATAACCTCGGCTTCTATCCCGTCGACGAAATCGTCGTTCAAAAAGACGCCAACCTCTCCGCGTTCGGAAAAATCGGTCAGGGTGGTAAACAAGGTGGCGGAATTCACATAATCAATGCCACGCTCTTTCATCACCGTCAGCGTCATCGACAGCGTCGTGCCCGCGATGCAATAGCCCACCGCATTGACCTTCTCAACGGCACAAATCTCGCGCACGGTTTCAAACGCCGTAAGATATCCGTCTTCGACATAATCCGTCATCCCGATGTCACGGAAGGTTTCATCGGCATTGGCCCAAGACACCACAAACAGCGTGAACCCCTGATCGACGATCCATTTGATCAAAGAACTTTGGTCTTTCAGATCAAGAATGTAAAACTTGTTGATCCACGGCGGGAAAATGATCAGCGGCGTAGCATGGACCTTTTCGGTGCTCGGCGCGTATTGGATCAGTTCAAACATATGGTTGCGGAAAACCACCTCACCCGGTGTCGTCGCAAGGTTTTCACCTACCGTAAACGCCTTCTTATCGGCCAGTGACACGACCAATTCACCGTCGTTGGCTTCTAGGTCGGCAATCATGTTTTCCAAACCCCGCACAAGGCTGTCACCTTCAGTTTCAACGGCTTTGGTCAGGGCATCGGGGTTGGTGGCCAGAAAATTTGTCGGGCTCAGCATATCAACGATCTGATGACTGAAAAATTCCAAACGGCTCTTTTCAGACTGATCCAGCCCCTCCATTTCGCTCACAGCTTTGTCCACGGCTTGCGCGTTCAACATATATTGCTGCTTGAGAAAGTTGAAATACGGATGCGATTGCCACAACGGGTTGGCGAAGCGTCGATCCGTAGGTGTGTCATCGGCGGGCGCTGCAAGATTGCCTTTGCTGAACGCTTGTTGGGCATCCACATAGTGCTGAAACGTTTTGCCCCAATATCCGATCTGCTGTTCGATGATTTTAGAAGGATTCTGTATCATTTCCTGAAACGCGACCTTACCGGCCTTGGTGTAAAGCTCCGGCGCCGGGCCCTGCAAATCCTGCGGCACCTCACGCTTGTTCGACATGGCTCCCATCAGTCGCTGCGTAAGCTCCTGAATACGCTTCATGTTTTTTTCTAGCTTCGGCAATGCAGCAGACTGGGGCTCACTGAATTCGGTGGATTGACCGTTTGTTGAATCGTCTGTTGTCATATCACAGTCGCCTTCTTATTGTGCAGTTGCAGCATTTACGGCTTTCTCTCTGTTTTGACAGCGGAATCGTAAGTGCCAGAACATATCGCGGCTCACAACTGGTCAATAGGCCACAACATGAGCGAGCGACCAAAGCCCGAAGGTGAGCAAATGAAGTATATGGCATCTTACGACATGATGGAAACGGTTAGGAACACCAACGAATGGTTGGGCGCAACAGCGCGTGCCATAGGGTCCTCTCCGGCAGTTGCCATGTGGCCAAACCCATCGATGGAAATGCTGCGCGCTTGGGGCGAAGTGACCGAACGCAGCTTTGCGCGGATGGTGATGAAACCTGACTGGGGCATTTGGACATTCTCCGAGGATGGCCGCGACCACCTCGTGCAGATCCAGACCGTCGTCAGCAAACCCTTTGGCGATCTGTTGTATTTTGCAATTCCGGGCCGCAAAACCCGCAAACGCCGCGTGCTTTTGGTCGCGCCGATGTCGGGCCACTACGCGACGCTGCTGCGCAAAACCGTGATCTCACTGATGGCAGACTGCGAAGTCTACGTCACCGATTGGCACAACGCCCGCGACATTCCTATGTCCGAGGGAAAATTTGACGTCGAAGATTACACGCTCTACCTCGTCGATTTCATGCGCGAACTCGGGCCCGACACCCACGTCGTTGCCGTGTGCCAGCCCGTCCCGTTGACCTTGGCCGCTGTCGCCTACCTCGCCGAAGACGATCCATCCGCACAGCCGCGGTCCATGACCCTGATCGGCGGTCCCGTCGATCCAGAAGCCAACCACACAGACGTCACCGATTTTGGTCGCACCGTCACCATGGGCCAGCTTGAACAATCAGCGATCCAGCGCGTGGGCTTCAAATACGCCGGCGTCGGCCGCAAGGTCTATCCGGGCATGTTGCAATTGGCGTCGTTCATTTCCATGAACAACGAAACCCACTCTGACGCGTTCAAGAACCAGATCGCAGCCGTCGCAAGCGGAGAAGCGTCAGAACATGACAAGCACAACACGTTCTATGACGAATATCTCTCGGTGATGGACATGACGGCGGAATTCTATCTGTCCACCGTACAGCGCATCTTTAAAGACCGCGAAATCGCCACCAACAGCTTTACCGTGGATGGCCGCGCCGTAGACATCGGGAAAATCACCACTGTCGCCGTGAAAATCGTCGAAGGTGAAAACGATGATATCTCGGCACCGGGCCAGTGCTTGGCCGCCCTTGATCTGCTGACCGGCCTGCCCGACAGCAAAAAGGCGTCCCACCTTGAACCAGGCGCGGGTCACTACGGCATCTTTGCTGGCAAAAGCTGGCGTGAAAACATCCGGCCATTGGTGCTCGACTTTATCGACGCCAATTCAGAAGACGAAGCGGCCACCAAAGAGCCTGCAAAACCCGCGTTGGCACCGGCTGACGTCGAAAAAACGACAGTAAAACCCGTAAAGACTGCCGCCGTTACGCCTGAAAAATCCGAGCCCCTGGCCAGCAAGACGGCAGACGTTGTGCCGTTGGACACCAAAGCACCTAAAAAGGCAGCCGCGAAAAAGTAAGCGGGGTCGCGCTTGCGGCGCGGTTCGCGCGGAGCTGACCGCAAGGTGGCCCAATAAAGTCGGCAGTCATCACGATGACTGCCGACGTACGATTGTCAGACCTGACCGACCCACCACCACCACCACGGCAGCAATCGCCCGCGCAAATGACAAGAACACCAAAACAAGTAACCCTGTCTTTATTCCGTCATTGCTTCAAAAATATCCCGGGGAGTCCGCAGGACGGGGCAGAGCCCCCCCTTCTCAGCAACCCAATTCTCAGCGCAAAACCAACGGCTGGCGCATCCACGTATACAGCGCCTCGGTTGTGCCTTCGGGGTCTTCCAGCATCACCGTGTGGCCAACGCCATGCAGCACGCCTAACTTGGCGTATGGAATCAATTCCGCAAGAAATTCCTGCCGTTTCAGCGGCACGATCTGGTCATCTTCCCCCGCCAAAATTAACGTCGGCTGGGTAATGCGGCGCAGGGTGCTTTGCTGGTCCCGCCGCCGCTGCATCGCGCGTTCTTGGCGCACATAGGTATCAGCCCCCAATGACATCGCCATTTCCTGCATTTCGGCGATCGAATGGGCGCGAAGCGGCCCTCCCCCGATATGACGGGGCAAAATATCATTCCTCAACATCGGCTCGAAACGGCCAGATTTTGCGCCAATCATCCGTGGTTCGCGGTCTGCGGCCTCTTGCGGGGTGTCGCTCAGCGGGTTGGTCCCGATCAGCGCCAGCCGAATAACACGTTCCGGCGCACGGCGGATCAGCTCAAGCGCGATCGCACCGCCCAAACCATGACCACACAGCGCAAATTTTGTTGGCAAACACGACAGCAATTCGGATGCAATTTCTTCGATCCGGTCGCCCATGCACACAGGCGCAATCGTCACGGGGCGTTGGTAGCTCAGCACCGTCAGCTGGGTCGCCCAGACACGCGCGTCACACATCATACCTGGCAATAAAACGAGGGGTTCTGCCATGCGTGCTTTCTAATTTATCCGGTTGCCTGTTGAGGTTGATTGTTCATGCGTCAGCCCCAGACGCAACCCCAATCTCGGGCAGGTTCGAAACTGCGCGTCTCTGTGCGTCGATAGATCTCGCGCCCAGTCGATAATGCGCTGCGCCAATGGGGCAGTCTGGTTCGGGCTAAACACATCGCCCGCCATAATGTGGCCCATTTCATCATCAGGCGGCCCTTGCACCAAGATATCTTCGCGCACAGCCCCACCCCACCGCGCCATCATTTTGTGCGTCTTCAAAGGGCTGACCACCTGATCGGTTTCGCCAAAGGCAAAATAGGCGGGGACTTGGACGCGTTCGATCATCATTGTTGTCATGCTCCTTCATTTTAGAAGCATGGCCCAAATTACCGATACACTGAAGATGGTGGCGTTATCGGCTACAGTTGATCCACTGGATCAATTTTTAAACGCCGCAACTTTAACACATCCCTCTCCTCGCGGAGAAGCTGAACTTCCCTGCGCAGGCAGGCATTTTCTTTCTCAACGTCCTCGTGCGGACCTGCCATAAGGTCATCATGCTGATGCTTTTGGACCCACTTGTTTAGCGTCCAAAGCCCACTCCCAAAATTTGACGCCGCTTGTGGTCTTGTCAGACCGCTGGTCGCTGCGATGCGCACCGCATCACAGCGAAACTCGTCGGTGTATCTCCTTGCCATTCTCAATCTCCTTCATAGCAAACATTGCTCAAAAGTGACCGGAACCAAACCGTGGCAAGACCAGCTTGCCTGCCTAGCGCGTTCCTGTTTCTCGCGCCGCAAGCACATCTGTGATCGACGCCACAATAAGCTCCAAACACGCGGCGTCCGAAAACGAATGATCCGCCTCGTCCACCAACGTGAGCCGCATGTCCGCGCACTCGGCATGCTCAAACAATTTCAACGCCGTGCTCACAGGGACAGACGTGTCCGCCGTGCCCTGCAGGAATCGCACCGCACACGGCAATGACAACGGCTTGCGCAAAACGAAACGATCCCGCCCCTCTTCAATCAACCGCTTGGTGATGATGTAGGGATCGCCGTACTCGGACGGCACGGCCACGCGGCCCTCGGCCTCAAGTTCTGCCTTTTGTGCCGCGTCGAAGCCCACCCAAAACCCGTCCTCGGTAAAATCAGCGGCCGCAGCAATCGTCACCAGACCTGCGACGCGGCCGGACTGCGCGCGCGCGATCTGCAACGATATCCAGCCGCCCATGCTCGATCCGACCAGAACCACCGGCCCCGCGATCAGGTCCAACATGGCGGTTGCGTCGTCAAACCAATCGCCAATGCAGCCATCTTCAAATTCGCCACTGCTTTCGCCGTGCCCAGAATAGTCGAATCGCAAGAACGCTCGACCCACCTTTTTGGCCCAGTTTTCGAGGAATACTGCCTTCGTGCCGTTCATGTCGGACTTAAATCCACCCAAAAAAACCACCATTGGCCCCGTGCCATCGGTCAAATGATAGGCAATTGTGCGCTTTTGCGGTGTCACGAAAGTATCAGTCATTTCAAATCCCTAACCTGTACTTTTGTCAGCCTACATCAGCCAGTCACGTAGGTAAAATACGTCACCCACAAATATCCATGGACCACATCTTCAAAGCCCTCGCCGATCCGACTCGCCAAAAACTTCTGGATGCCTTGCGCCAAAAAGACGGCCAAACCCTGACCGATCTGGAATCCAGCCTCGATATGACCCGCTTTGGCGTGATGAAGCACCTCAAACTGCTTGAAGACGCCAATCTCATCGTCACCCGCAAATCGGAGCGTTTCAAATATCACTATCTGAACGCAGTCCCCCTGCAGGAGGTCATGGACCGCTGGGTCGCACCGTTTCTGCAACCCCAAGCCAAAGACCTAAGTGATCTAAAATTCAAACTTGAAAAGGATACCAAAATGTCAAAACCGGATTTCATGATGCAAACCTTTATCCGCTGTAGCCAAGACGCCTTGTGGGATGCGCTGACGCAGGCCGATGACATGGCGCGTTACCATTTCGCCTGCAACGTGGTGCAGGGGAACGCCGCTGTGGGTCAGGCGACAGATTTCATCAAACCTGACGGGCGTGCGATGCTGCGCCAAGTGACCTCCGCGCTCGATCCCAAGACAAAAATCGCCATGACGTTCGAGCCGCTGTTCATGGGCCCCGACGCCCCACCCAGTCACATGACCTATGAAATCGAACCGAGCCACGACAACGAAGAGGGTAACATCTGCAAACTCACGATCGAACATTTCGATATTGCACAAGGTCAGGACGGCTTTGGCGAAGGTTGGGCGCGCCTCACCGCATCACTGAAATCTTTCCTTGAGAGGGGTAATCCGCTCAAGGCGGCAATGTAGGGGGCGCTGACATGGATTTTCCAACTGAACTTGGCGTTTTGACCTGCCTGATGATCCTCGCGGCCTCGCTGTGGATTCCCTTTATCATCAGATCGGGGTCTAACGCGGGTACTGTGGACGGGTTTGATCGCCCCTATGACGTCGCCAAACTGAAACCGTGGGTGCACCGCGCGTTTCGCGCCCACCCGAACCTGGTCGAACAGGCGTTCCCGTTTGCGGTGCTGGTTCTGATCATCGACCGGATGGATGGCTTCACCGCGCTGACATATTGGACCGCCATCGCGCTCTTCTGGCTGCACGTGTGCATGCAGTCGGGATGATATTGGGGATCGCGAAAATGCCCCTGCGCCCGATCCGTTTTGTGCTGGGCTGGGTCTGCACCCTGATCATGGCCTAGGCGGCTTTTGCGGCCATTTGATCCGCCAAAGGCAACAGGCTGTACATACAAGTTGTGTACAGCCTGTGTACGGGATCTGTACGCGACGCACAGCCCGTTTCACCGCGCTTGACAGACAGCACCGTCGCGTTCAAAACGCCCCCACACATAACCCGCAACCGGGCGCTTTTGTAGGCGCCAAACTGACGAGGAGCCCAAGATGGCCCAGCAGATTTCCCTTACATTTCCCGACGGCAACGCACGTCAATACGACGCAGGTGTCACCCCTGCCGTCGTCGCCGCATCCATCGCGTCCTCATTGGCAAAAAAGGCGATTTCAGCCACTGTGAACGGCGAACATTGGGACATGGCATGGCCCATCAACGCCGACGCATCCGTCGCCATCAACACCATGAAAGACGAAGCCCCAGCGCTGGAACTTATCCGCCACGATCTTGCGCATATCATGGCGCGCGCGGTGCAAGAACTTTGGCCCGATACACAAGTCACCATCGGCCCCGTCATCAAAGACGGCTGGTACTATGACTTTGATCGCAAAAAACCTTTTACGCCAGATGACCTCGCCACCATCGAAAAGAAGATGAAAGAAATCATCAACAAACGCGACGCCGTGCGCACCGAAGTATGGGACCGTGAGGTGGCAATCAAATACTACGAAGACCGTGGTGAGCCGTACAAAGTCGAACTGATCAACGGCATCCCCGGCGACGAACCGCTGCGGATGTATTGGCACGGCGATTGGCAGGATCTGTGCCGTGGCCCGCATCTGCAAAACACCGGCCAAGTGCCGGGCGATTCATGGAAACTGATGTCCATCGCCGGTGCCTATTGGCGTGGCGATAGCGACCGCGCCATGCTGCAACGCATCTACGGCGTGGCGTTCCAGAACAAGGAACAGCTGCGCGCGCATATGAACATGCTTGAGGAAGCCGCCAAACGCGACCACCGCAAACTGGGCCGTGAAATGGACCTGTTCCACATGCAAGAAGAAGCCCCCGGGCAGATTTTCTGGCACCCCAACGGCTGGCTGATTTATACGCAATTACAAGACTATATGCGCCGCAAACAACGCGCGGGCGGCTACGTTGAAGTCAACACGCCACAGGTTGTGGATCGCAAGTTGTGGGAACAATCCGGTCACTGGGAAAAGTACCAAGAACACATGTTTGTCGTCGAAGTCGACGAAGACCACGCACGCGAAAAGTCGGTGAACGCCCTGAAGCCGATGAACTGCCCCTGCCATGTGCTGATTTATAACCAAGGCCTAAAAAGCTACCGCGACCTGCCCATGCGCATGGCGGAATTCGGATCGTGTAACCGCTACGAACCCTCCGGCGCGCTGCATGGCATCATGCGCGTGCGCGGGTTCACCCAAGACGACGCACATATTTTCTGCACCGAAGACCAGATCGAAGAAGAGACACTGACCTACATTGAATTTCTGACTGGCGTTTACAAAGACCTCGGGTTTGAAAATTTCAAAGTCAAATTCTCCGACCGTCCCGACACACGGGCCGGATCGGATGAGGTGTGGGACAAAGCTGAAACCGCACTTCTTGCGGCGACGCGCAAGGCTGGCATCGAACCGGAACTCAACCCCGGCGAAGGCGCATTCTATGGCCCGAAACTGGAATTTGTGCTGACCGATGCGATTGGCCGTGACTGGCAATGTGGCACCCACCAAGTCGATTTTGTGCTGCCAGACCGCCTTGACGCAAACTACATCGGCGCGGACGGTGAAAAGCACCGCCCCGTCATGTTGCACCGCGCCACCCTTGGGTCATTCGAGCGTTTCATCGGTATCCTGATCGAAGAACACGCGGGCAAATTACCGTTCTGGCTGGCTCCGCGACAGGTCGTTGTGGCGTCTATCATCTCGGACGCGGATGATTACGTGCGCGAGGTCGTTGCAGCCCTGCAAGCCAAAGGCGTGCGCGCAGAGGCCGACATTCGCAACGAAAAGATCAACTATAAGGTCCGTGAACATTCCCTCGGCAAGGTTCCAGTGATCCTAGCCTGCGGTGCGCGCGAAGTCGAAGAACGCACAGTGTCCGTGCGGCGCCTCGGTGATAAACAAACTTCTGTAACAACTCTCGCGGTGATCGTGGAAGATTTGCAAATATCGGCCACACCACCTGATCTTTTGTAACATTCCGGCACTGGAAGGTGTTACAGGCCCGACCGTTTCAGACGGTCGGGCCTTTGTTTTCAGGGGGCTAGCCCGAACGAGCACCTCGCGCAAAATCACACGCCCGCGATGCACGGCCCCGTGAGTGGCTTTGAAACGTAGTGCCATTCTAATGTTGCTTAGTCGCCAATCACGGCGCGCTACATTCGCAACCCAAAGCAACAGGAAATCTTCTCATGTCCAAGACTACATCAACCTTCGCACTCGCAGCATCCGTCGCAACAGCCATCGCTGGTATGGCATCCGTCGCCCACGCACAAGAAAACGTAAAATGCTACGGCATCTCACTTGCTGGCGAAAACGGCTGCGCCGCTGGCCCCGGCACAACCTGCGCCGGCACGTCCTCGGTCGATTATCAGGGTAACGCATGGACACTGGTTCCAGCTGGCACCTGTGAAGAGACTACAATCGAGGCGATGGACGGCGGCGAAAACCGTATGGGTTCGCTCGAAGCACTGGCACGCGACGTACCAGCATAAGCTAACCGCGTCCGTTTCATGACAAAGACGCCCACCTGTATTAAGGTGGGCGTCAGTCCATAAGGAGCCAGCCTGATGTTTGACGCTGTTACCAACCCCCTGCCCCATCGTCCCGGCGTCGGCTACAAAGCCCAACATTTCAACGCGATCATCGACGACGCTGGGCCCGTTGGCTGGCTGGAAGTCCATGCTGAAAACTATATGGGACTGGGCGGTCGCCCCCTTGCACAACTGCGTCATCTTTCCGAAAAATTTCCGATGTCCGTTCACGGCGTCGGGCTGAGCATTGGTGGTGAGGGCCGCCTTGACGCCGATCACCTCGCCCGACTGAAAACGCTTTGCGACTGGCTCCAACCGGCCAGTTTCAGTGAACATCTTGCATGGTCGACACATGACAGCGCGTTTTTGAACGACCTTTTGCCGCTGCCCTACACCGCCGCAACAGTGACCCGTGTCGCGGACCACATAGACGAAGTGCAAACAACGCTGGGTCGCCAGATGCTGCTCGAAAACCCGTCGAGCTATTTGGCCTTCGCCGAAAGCGATATGACCGAAACGGATTTCTTGGCGCAAATCGCCGCGCGCACCGGATGCGGCCTGCTGCTTGATGTGAACAACGTTTTTGTTTCAGCCGTCAATCTGGGCTATTCACCGCAAGGCTATATTGATGCCTACCCACTTGATCACGTTGGCGAAATCCATCTTGGTAGCCATGATGAAGACGAAGACGAAACCGGCGCGCCACTGCTGATCGACAGCCACGGGCGCAAAGTTGTGGACCCTGTCTGGTCGTTGCTAAATTATACGCTGGTGAAATCCGGGCCCAAGCCGTTGCTGATAGAATGGGACACGGATGTCCCCGAATGGGCCGTCTTGCTCGAAGAAGTCAAACGGGCTGACATGGCGCTAAGTTCAATCTCGGCGGTTGCCGCGTGATCACAACACAATCTTCCTTTCGTGCGGCGCTATTGGACCCGACCAGCCCGCCACCGACAGGCCTGCGCAACCCCGATGGCGCGCAGGCGACAAAGCGGTTCGATGTCTATCGCAACAACGTCGCGGTCAGTTTAACGGACGCATTGGAAGCCGCGTTTCCGGTCGTTGCAAAACTGGTTGGGACCGATTTTTTCCGCGCGATGGCGGGGGTTTACCTGCGCGCGCATCCGCCAAAATCTCCCGTTTTGATGTTTTATGGCGATGATATGCCCGCGTTTCTTGCAGGGTTTGCACCAGCGAAAACGGTGCCCTATCTGCCCGATGTTGCCCATCTGGAACTGGCGCTGCGCCACAGTTACCATGCGGCTGACGCAACCCCGATTGCGCCAAATGCCTTGGCCCGGATCGCGCCAGACACGCTGCCAAACGTGACGTTCACCTTTGCGCCCTCGGTTCATTTGATCGCGTCGCGCTACCCGCTCCAATCAATCTGGCTGGCGAACACCACTGGGGGGGAGATCGGTGAGGTCGCGCAACCATGCCTCGTCACCCGACCCGAATTTGACCCGACCGTAGATGCCCTGACACCACAGCAGGCCGCCGTTTGCCGCGCCCTGATTGACGCCGCAACGCTTAGCCAAGCGTTGCGCCATGGCGGTTCGGGCTTTGACCTTGCCCCCCTTTTGGGTCTGCTTTTATCCCGCAATGCTTTAATTTCACTCAAGACCTGAAAGAGCCACACAATGATTGCCCTTTATGATCGCACCGCGAACGCCCTGAATACGTCTGCAGACACGATCCTGCCAACGCTGGCGCGGTTCGTCTTTGCCGCCACGCTGTTGTTCTATTTCTGGAACTCTGGCCTGACCAAATTTGATCTCAACCCGTTCAGCCCCGGATTGAACGGCTACGCGCAAATTTTCCCAAAAGCGATGGAGGCCGTGGGCTATGATGCCAGCCAGCTGTCGATGTTCCACTGGGCCGTTGTGGTGGCTGGAACGTTCGCAGAATTCATCTTGCCCTTGCTGATCGTGATCGGCTTGTTCACGCGGTTTGCGGCGTTCGGGATGATCGGGTTTGTTGTCGTGCAATCGTTGACGGACCTGTACGGCCATGGCGGGATCGACCAACCCACGACGCTGGGCGCATGGTTTGACGGGCTGCCGACTGGTACGATCCTTGATCAGCGGGCGTTCTGGATGGTGGTGCTGGTGACGCTGGTGCTAAAGGGCGCAGGCCCGCTGTCGGTGGATCGCCTGCTGATTAACCGCCGTTAAAAGTGGGCCTTTTCCTCATCCGGTTTGCCTGCTGCGATGGCTAGAATGCCGCCCAAGCCTGCGAACCCGATGGGGAACATCGTGGCCACGTTAAACCCGAAGGCTGCGTAAAACAGGGCCGCGCCCAACAGCAATCCGATGCCGCCCCACAGCGCGCGTGATTTGGCCATGGCCCCGCCCGCGATGCACAACAGCGGTGCGGCGAAACTGGCGAATTGGATGAAACCGGGGTTCTGGAACATGCCCAACTGCCCCGCCTCTGGCACCTGTTGTGTCAAGCTGACCCAGCCGAACCCGAACATCCCGACGAAGATGCCGATGATCCCCGCGATCAAGCCTAAAACTGTCGCTGCGTTGCGCATATCAAATTCCTACTTTTCTAATCCAAGGGCGGCTTTGGTGGCGGGCGTCCAGCCCTGATACCATGCGCCGTCTGTCTCAATAACGGGGCGCTTCATCAAGGTCGGATGCGCGGCGAGCAATGCGGCGGTGCCCAGCGCGCGTTCATCGTCCGACAGATTGCGCCATGTGGTCGAGCGCGTGTTGATCGCAGCGTCACCGAATGCCGCGATCATCGCCGCGCGGTCCGTCGCCAATACACCGTCAGCGCGCACATCAATCACGTCGACGTTGCGGTCCGCGAGGGTTTTCAACGCCTTACGGCAGGTGTCACATGATTTTAGGCCGAAAAAGCGCATATCATTTATCTTTCATAATCATCGGAAATTGTCCAAGTCTGGCCGCGGCTAAAGCCATAATTTTGGGTGATCGACCAATTGCGCCTCCGCCAACGCATCGCCGGCTTTGTTGCAGTCAGAGCAGGTGGGCAGGCCATCGGTGGGGGGCGTGATTGGAAGTAATTGAGACTTCAATTTCAGTTTATGAAAATAAGGGTGCTAGTCTTGATCTACCCTATTTTGGTAGCGGTGTTTGTCAAAGGTGTTGTCCGCCGATTTCATGCAGCGTCTCTGATTTCAGAGGCGCTGATTTCGTTTTCTGGGTTCAGCCAGACGGGTCCTGCTGGTTGCCAGTTTCGGGTTTTTCCTGACCAGCGTTGCGGGTTTTGCGCGCGAGCAGTGGCATAGAGATTGGCACGATTTGTGAGCGTTGCACGATCATGACCTGCGTGGCACGCATTCGGCGTGACGAAGCGGATGGCGCTGTGCAGGTGTTCACTATTGTACCAACCAGCGAAGGTTTGGACCCAGGTTTGAGCATCCGCCTTGGTGGCAAAGCCCTTGGTCGGCCAGTCCGGGCGGTATTTGCAGGTTCGGAACAACGCCTCTGAGAAAGGGTTGTCGTTGCTTACGCGAGGGCGACTGTAGGAGGCCGTGATCCCTAGTTTTTCCATCGTCACCTTCATCGTGGCGCCCTTCATAGGACTGCCGTTGTCAGCGTGCAGAACCAAGGGGCGCATCTGACAGCCCTCCGCTAGCACTGCTTGCCGGATCAGAATGGCAGCCAGATCCGCACTTTCACGCTCATGGATGTACAGCCCACGATCTTCCGGCTGAAGATGTCCACGATCAGATACAGATAGAAGAACATGCCTGCGACAGGTCCCGGCATCCAGGTAATGTCCCAGGTCCAGACCTCACAGGGCGCACTGGCCTGATAGCTTGTGGGCTTCTTACGCTTGACTGGGGACTTGGCTCGACCCCGGTGATGCTGCAATCCATTGGCGCGCAGAATGCGGTAGAAACTCGATTCCGAGGCTAGATACTGCCCCCGATCTGCTAGCTTTGGCACAATCTGACTTGGGGGAAGGCTAGAGAACTCCTTTGAATTACAGACATCTAGAACAGCCGCGCGTTCTGCCGTACTCAACGCGTTTGCTGGTTCCGCACGCGGCACGAGGGGGCGCTTATCAGGGCGAACCTCGCCGTCTTTTGTCCAGCGCCGCAGAGTGCGTTCGCTGATTTCCAACTCGGAACAGGCTTTGGCGCGCTGCGCTCCTGCGGTGACGGCCTCATTGATCAGAGCAACTGCGGTTTGGCGATCTGGGGTGCTGATCATGCGTCCTCTCCGTCCCCCCAGATCGCTGAGGCCTTTTTTCGCAGAACAAGCAGTGCTGCAGTTTCGGCCAGTGCGCGATCCTTGCGAGCAAGCTCGCGTTCCAAATCTTTCATCCGTTTCTTGTCTTCCTTGGTCGCACGCACAAGACGTGCTGCACTCGTGCGGTCCCAGTCGTTGGCCTGCTCGCAAGCAACTCGCCACATGGCAATCTGCGCCGGGTAAAGGCCGCGTTTGCGGCAGTATTCGGCTAGGTTAGCCTCGTTCAGAGCAGCAGTTTCCAACACCGCCGCAAACTTGTCACGTGAAGACCAGCCCTCAGGGCTCGCATCAGCGTCAGGCAAAAGCTGCCCCTTGTTGCGCGCCTCAGCACGCCAGGAGAAAAGCGTCGCTTCCGAAATGCCTTCCTCCCGCGAAAGCTGCCGAATGGCCACGTTGTTCGGCGGAAGCATCCGCTTCAGCACAGCTGCTTTTCGTTCCAGTGAATATCCCATGTCATTGTCCTAATCCGCCCACCTGAAAATTAGAGAAAAATAGAGCAGCGGACAACATCCCTGACACACTGGGGTAGTCACCCTCTTCCCTTTTTTGGACCGCTCTCTTGAAAGCCCACTCTGGTACAGACACTGCCCGCTCATTCACTAACTCCAGACGATCAAAGTAGGGATCAGTTTCCCTTTTCAGTTCCTCCAAAAAGAGTTCGCTATACACGTTCGCTGCGTATCTAAATCTATTTCGTAGATTACTGAACGACTACCGGCTGACGCCGGTAGGTTCCCTTTTTGAATGTAATTCAAGATACTGAAGTATGACAGCGTCAGTGACATTGCCGCTAGTTGTTGAGAAAAATCCGCGAGCCCAAAACCGCTGGCCCCAGTACCGTTTGCGCAGTTCGGGAAACTCGCGCTGTATCTTATAAGACGAGCGTCCCTTGATCCGCATCATCACCTTTGACAATGCTATCTGAGGCGGGACCGATATGAACATGTGGACGTGATCGGTCGACAATACGCCCTTCTCAATATGCACGCCAAGTTCTTGGCATGTTTGGATAATGATTTCACGGATACGCTCACGCATCTCACCGCGCATAACTTTGTATCGGTATTTTGTTGTCCAGACGACGTGAAACCGGTGATAAAATTTGGTATGGCTTCCTGTGGAATAGATCATAATCTTCCCTCTCATTTTTAAGACCCTTACTGCTTCGCGGGGTCTTAAAAATGAGAGGGAAGATTATAGTACATTACGCTAAAGCGGACCGGCTGGAAGCCGGTGGCTTTAATCCCGTTTGTGGAAAGTAAATTCACCTGCACACGCCCGCGCGTCCGCTATACCTTCATCTAGCCCAAGTGCCTTGATCAGTGTTGGCATTAAGCCCGCTAAGAATGCAGACAATGACGCGACAATTATCCACGCCTGACTTGCTTGCGCCTCAAGGAGACTGATGCCAGAAAATGCTCCAAAAACCACCCCTGAAGCCGACATCCAAAGCCGCCAAAATGACAATCGCTTCACTACAGCAAACATTCCAGCCGCGGTGGTTTCGCAGTTCTCAACCTGACGTTTACATTCTTTCAACAATTCTATCGACACTATTCGCTCCTAAACTTCATCTGTGGTCCGAAAATATACCGCCAATAGACGCTAGCCAATGCAACGTCTGAAGCCTCATTTTCAATCGCGGAACAGGCATTCTTTTGCGCCGTCCGCGCCTTGGCAGACCAAGCATCACCTATTGGCATAGCCTCATTCGTACCAGGCGCGTAAACGTTAGAATTCTCGCGTTCCAAAATGTACTTAAAAAAGTCTCTGCACATCCAATCATAGTAGGTCTTGGAGTTGCCAGCATGTGGCCATTGTCCGAGAAAACCAATCGCTAGCAATTCAATATAAAAGGAACGCAGTGGGACATTATTTTGCCCCTGTCAGCATTTCATCATTCGGAGCTATGACTGAATCTGGTGTTTGAGTGGTTTGAAGGTTGGCGGCGTATCTGGTTGAATTGTTGTTGGAAGACAGCAGCCCAACCAAAGGAGATACACCACCATGGGAACTACTAACATTGTTGATTTTGCGCGTCGAGACGAGATGACGGACGCGTTGACGGAGTTGCTGAAAACGGGAGCACAACAATTGATCGCGACAGCAGTTGAGGCTGAGCTTGTCAGTTATTTGGCGCAATTTACCGGCTTACGCACCGATGCCGGTCACGCGGCAGTCGTGCGTAATGGACATCATCCGGCCCGCCCGTTTCAAACGGGCATTGGCCCTGTGAGCGTGCGCATTCCAAAGGTTCGGTCCAAGGACGGCACACCGGTGACATTCCGGTCTGCCCTGGTGCCGCCCTATGTGCGCCGCACGAAGACGCTGGAAGCGGCCTTGCCATGGCTTTACCTCAAAGGGATCTCCAGCGGCGAGATGGCTCCCGCCCTCAAGGTTCTTCTGGGCCCAGATGCCGTTGGCTTGTCGGCTAATACGGTTTCGCGTTTAAAACGCGATTGGGCCAATGAATACGAGGCTTGGAAAGGCGCTGAGTTAGATGACGAGCCCATCGTCTATATCTGGGCCGACGGCGTTCACAGCGGCCTTCGGGGCGAGGATGACAAGCTCTGTGCCCTTGTTATTATTGGGGTAACTGCCCGTGGCAAGAAGCGATTTCTGGCAATTGAGGATGGGGTGCGCGAGTCCACGCAGAGCTGGCGCGAGGTTCTGCTTAACCTCAAAAGCCGAGGCATGAATGCGCCCAAACTGACCATCGGGGACGGTGCCATGGGGTTTTGGGCGGCCATGGACGAAGTCTATCCTGAGACCCGCCATCAACGCTGTTGGCAACACAAAACGATGAACGTGCTCAATTGTTTACCCAAGCTGTCTCAGCCAAAAGCCAAGGCCGCGCTGCACGACATCTGGCAGGCCGAGACCAAAGTCGATGCAGAAAAGGCGTTCGATCTGTTCATCAAAACCTACGAACCCAAATACCCCAAGGCCACACTATGCCTGCAAAAAGATCGTGAGGAACTCATGGCATTCTTCGACTTCCCGGCGCAGCATTGGCAAAGCATCCGCACTAGCAATCCAATTGAATCGGCCTTCGCGACGATCCGGCATCGTACCAAGCGTTCAAAGGGCTGCCTGTCACGCGATGGCATGCTGCACATGATGTTCAAACTGGGGCAATGTGCTGAGCAAAATTGGAGGAAGCTACGCGGCTTTGACTACCTCGCAAAAGTCATCACAGGCGTCACGTTCAAAGACGGAATCGAAACCACAAACCCCGACCAGATCACCGCATGACCAACAATACTCAAACACCAGATTTGACAATAACTCCATCATTCGGACGAGATGCCGAGTATTCCCATTTGTAATCGTGTTAGATATCGAAATGGCATTCGTCTCGACATGATAATCCGCTCTTTCATAGCTCCCACCATTTGCCGTCATACAAACATAGGAGAATTGGTTTTCGAGTCCCCAAACAGGTGCCACTTCAACGTTGTAATCCGAGAACCCCACTTCAACTATCGGGCCAGAACCCTTTACAGTAGTTCTTGGAAAACTTGCGAGTAAGACGACCTTGATTTCTTGAAGTAGCATCGACTGTTGGTTACCCAAGCGGTCATCATATTTTTGTTTTATACCGCAGCTACGGCAAAACCCGAAATTTTTCATGAGTTATGACGCGGAAATTGTCTGAGACTTGGCTACGGAAGGTTTTCCACTCATTTTGGATGGTTTCGCGAAAGAATTTCAGGATCGCATTCGCGAACTGTTTTTGTGTCGGGTGATATCGATTGTGCGTCACATGTTGATGCATGACCGCCCATAATCGCTCGATCATTGCTGACAGGCGATTGCGCAGCAATCTGCCGAGAAGGGGGTTGAGATGCGGGCAATATGGCGGCAACTGGATAAGATGTATGCGGCAGTCTGGCCTTGCGAGAAAGGAACTGACATCTGGCCCTTTGTGATAAGCGGCATTGTCCCAGATAACGTGGATCATTCGCTTGTCGGGATTGCGAGCCTCAATCTTGGCCAGAAGTTGCGCGGCACTAACGCCGTCCACGGTGGTTGGCTCGACAAAGGGCGTGTCGAAGGTTTCGAGGTTCAGCGCGCCATGGATGTTTACGCGGCCACGCCCTGCTGTAGTTTTGATCGCCGGGTTTGATCCTGCCTTTACCCAGCCATGGCTGGGTTTTGTCTGATATTCAGGATGTACAGCATCAGCGAAATAGACGGCTTCATCTGCGCCCAGATCGCCCATCAGACGTTCGTACAATGTGATAAATGCGGCCTGCTTTTCAGCAGAGACAACG
The DNA here is from genome assembly GCF_000155735.2 of Octadecabacter arcticus 238. Classification (GTDB taxonomy): domain Bacteria; phylum Pseudomonadota; class Alphaproteobacteria; order Rhodobacterales; family Rhodobacteraceae; genus Octadecabacter; species Octadecabacter arcticus. The sequence goes on along the minus strand of NC_020908.1, from coordinate 706,534 downwards.
CGCGGCAGGGCCTTGGGCTTGCGATATTCAAACCCCAACCGGGCAAGAAGCTTGATGCAGCCAGAGTGCAAGTAGCGCAGGCCAAATTTTGTTGAAACGTGGGCTCTTATCTCAACCGACGAGTGGCAGAAGCGGCCGTCCAGCCAGTCGCATAATGCCGCCTCTTGGTCAGCGGCCATACGAGATTGACCGCCTTTCCAGCCATCAACTGCAAGCGCATCCCAGCCGTTTTCACGATAGGTTTTGTGCCAGCCGCGAACGGTGTCGTCGTCCAAATATAGAAATTCCACGATTACCTGACAGGACTTCCCATCATCAAGCAAAAGAAGCGCATTTGCACGCCGTGCAACCCCATGATCTTCGCGTTGACTGCGAACACAGACCTCAAGCTCAAGGCGCTCCGTGGGAGAAAGAAAACCGGGACGGATCATGCAGATAGCTGAATCGGTCTACGTCCAGACGTCAACCCGCCAAAATTCGGATGATCGAGGACTCTGTGTATAGTGACATCGGCATATACCACTGCACATCGACGTCTCGTGGAGGTCTAATTTGTGTGCTTTTCGCCCACGAACCGATGAAGGTTGAATTCAGTGTTTCAGATGAGGAGGCATGATAATGCCTGTTTAATGCGCCGATGACACGCTTGCGGCGATTTCTTCCATTGTCCAACTGTATCGCAGTCTGAGTTAGTTCGCTCAAAAAATCGTCAAACCGAGATGATACACTCACCCCTCAACAACCCCCATAAACTCACGCCATTCACCCTTGCTCATGCCTGACGTCTCTTGCGTCACCTTTTCTCCAGCGACCATCTTGCGAACGCACTCAACGGCCTTGCCGCTCAAATTTGCGCCGCCCAATCGGTAGTCCTCAAACGCGCCGTAGGCGGCGGGGACCCAGTCTTTGACCACTTCACAAATCGCGTCCGCGTAGACGCGGATTTCGTATTGGGCGTGGCTATCGGCGCGCAGGCGCAGGAAGTGGAACAGGTTGTGCAAATCCACTTTCCAATACCATTGCGTGTAGATGTTGGCGGGCAGGTTCATGCGGGCAAGTTCGCGTGCGAGGCCCTGTTTGGCGTTTCCGTCTGCGTCGACCTCCGAAATCATGTCCTCATAGTGGTCATAGGCGCGGTTGGCGTCGTCTTTGAGGTAGCGCAGGACCTGTTCGGCCTGATCGCCGCTTAACGTTTCGCCGCGGCCTTGGTTGTTGATGACCGATTGCGCCGCGAGGTCTTCGGCCCGTGGAATGTAGAATTCGCGATCAAGGATCGAATACCGTGCGGAGTATTCGTTGACGTTGGCGGTGCGGTGCCGGATCCATTGGCGGGCCACGAAGACGGGCAATTTGACGTGCAGTTTGACTTCGCACATCTCAAACGGGGTGGAATGCCAGTGGCGCATCAAATAGCGGATCAGGCCTTCGTCGTTTTGTACCGACTTGGTGCCTTTGCCGTAGCTGACGCGCGCCGCCTGACAAATCGCTTCGTCGTCACCCATATAATCGACAACGCGCACGAACCCATGGTCCAGAACGTCATGCGCCACATACAAATGTTTCTCCATCCCTGGCGAAACGGCGCGCAATGTCGGCTTTGTCTGGCTGCGGAGTTCGTCAATTTCGGCCTGTTGGTCGGGGGTCACGGGCATGGGGTCGTCCTTTGCATAGATGTGGCAACGTGTGCGGTGATTCTGCGCGGTTGCGTCTGGCATACTGTATCTGTGCAACACCGCGTCGAAAACCGCCATATCCCGCGGGAGTTCAGCCGCAAGGTGCGTTGACTTGGGCCGCGCAATCTCGGATTGTCTGTCCAACAACGCGAGAAACGCGAGTAATATTTGAGGATGTCTTGTCATGAGCAGACTAATAACCGCCGTGGCCATCACCGCAGCGTTGGCTGGCTGTGATGGAACTAATCCGTTTATGTTGGAAGCGACCGCACCAACTGGTGAGACCGAGGCACTTGACTAGAAAGATCCAAACACCAGTGTCGACAGCAAGTTCGCGTTTGATCCGGCGGCAAGCCTGACAATGAATTCGGTTGTCTATGACGACAATGGCACACCGAACGATCCCACTGACGATGATCTGATCATCAACAACCTGCCGTTTGACGGCCCTGCGGGGCGTTATGATGCGGTGGCTGGAAGCAAACCGTCTCACCTACTGGGCTAACGACCGGCATCTACGAAAGCCGCCAAACAGCCACGACCGGCCAGATCAAACACTACGCAGTGTTCCTTCAGGGTGACTACACGGATGCAACATCAGCAGCGGGTCGCGACTGGGGCAATTTCGGCAACGCGGGCGCAAACATTAATCGGTCCGATTTCAACCTCCCCAGCAGCAATGAATATGTATACGTTGGCGTTTATGCGGGCACCCGCACCTATGCCGAACGAAGCGGGCTAGAATTGATCACTGGCGATGTGCGTTTACTCCTCGACATTGATGATTTTGATGTGAATTTCCCTGGTGACGGCCTGCAAGGTGATATCATTGGCTCCGTCACCAACCGCATACGCCAACCAACCGGCGACACAATGGTCGGCGATTTGCCCAACATCACACTTTTTGAAGTGAGCTTTGATACCGAAACTGGCGTCTGGGAAGACAGCAGAGTAGAAACCTACAATAGTAAAGGTGACGTTCGTGACCAAGGTTTTCACGAAGGCCTGATCGCAGGGCCCAACGGCGAAGAAATGGGCGGCTATTTGGTGATGGAAGGCGTGGCCGACATTCAGACCGTTACCTATGAAATCGTTGAATGGGAAATTGTCACAACTGATGGAAATCCACCTCGAACGGGAACCGTAAATGGTCTCCAAATATCGGATCCGGACTTCTTGCAGGGTCTAGTCAACTTTGGCATCGACGTTGGCCTGCTCGAAGTTGAGGACAGTGACCTGCCCGACGGTGCCACACGCAAGGGCAGCACGACCACCCGTACCGAACCCATTGCCGCGGAATACAATGCGCGTGAAATTGGGTTTTTTGTGGCTGACCAAGAATAATCGGTGGTGGGGCCGCATAACACTCTCGTGGCCGGTATTCGGGCGCTTGGTCTGGCTTTGGTTATCGGGACCGCCCACCTGCCATCAACGGTGGGCGCGCAACAATCCGAACAACGGGTTTCTCCCCAAGAAGCACGGGTCTTGGCCAATCGGCTCACGTCTATCGGGCAACCGAGTGCGGCGCGTGAAATCGCACTTGGTCTCCTGCGGGCTGACGCCACTGATGTCACTGCTCTCGTCGCACTTGCACGTGCGGAAATGGCCTTAGGCCAAATCGACGCCGCGGAACGCGCCGCGCAAGCCGCACTATCACAAGCCCGAACACCGTCCAAAAAATTCATGGCATCGCTCGTTGTTGCAGATGTTTTCGCACAAAGTGAGCGGTTTTTGCGGTCCCAGTTTTGGCTGCGCCGCGCTATTCAAATCGCGCCAAACCCGCAAAGCGAACAGGTCGCCATCAACGCCTTTCGACGAGTCCGTCAAGAGAATGCGTTGGCTGTTGAAATCAGTTTTGGCATTATGCCCTCGAGTAACGTCAACTCGGGCAACTCGAACGAAGCGATCAGTTTTGCCTACTTGCCCGGATACCTGAGCGAGATTCAGTGGCTCGTGCCTGCGGATGAAACTCCTTTGTCCGGCGTCGAATTTTCATTGCGAACGGACCTGCGCTACCGCATCGCTGAAACAGCGACCGCACGCACGTCACTCGAGTTTGGCATTTACGGACGCACCTATGTCATGTCCAACAGTGCGCTCGCCACCGCGCCCGAGATAACTGGCGAAAGCCTGTCCTATACTCCTGCGCCTGAATTGACCTGACGATTTTGGGCCTGCGATTCACTTCGTCGCATGGCCAAAGGCGGTTCAGTCTGTATTTTGAGTTTATGAGCAAGCAATACAAAACAGTCTCCTTATCCGACGAGCAGCGCATAGCACTTGAAGCGCTTTGCCGCCGCCGCAAAGTTGACGCCCTTGTTTGGAAACGGGCGCGCGCGTTTCTTCTTTTGGACGCAGGAGAAGACGCCGGAACGGTTTGCCGGATTTTGGATATTGGCCCGACAGTTTTGACGGAGTGGCGATTTGCCTTTGCCGGTGCGGGACTATCGTTTTTCGGTCTGAAGGACTACAGCCAGCGTCAGGGTCATTTGTCCGTCGTGCAAGAGCAGGCGGTGAGAGCCCATTTCACCGCGCAGCCTGCCCGCAATGCCGATGAGGTCTGTGCCTATGTTCTAGCCGAGTGCGACCAAAACTACAGCACGTCGGGAGCCGCCAAGCTGATGCGCCGCCTGGGGTTCGCGTATAAGAAACCACAATTGCTGCCTGCACAGGCCGATGAAGCCAAGCAGGCTGCGTTTATTGCCAAATATGAGGCCCTGATGAACGGGTTGGCCGCAGATGAGATGGTTATCTTTTCGGACGCTGCTTGGATTCAAACACCAGAGCCGCCCCGCCCATGGTTGGTTTCCCAAGGGGCAAAAGACAGCCCTGAAGGCGACATCAGGGCGCAAGCGGCTCAACATTCAGGGCGCGCTTGACCTTGAGACTTTCCAGTTCACCTTTGTGGAAGGCGAGAAGATCAATGCCCAGACAACCCGACAGATGCTGGAAAAGTTGGAACGCAACAACCAAACCAAGACGGCCATCCACGTCTTTGTCGACAATGCCCGCTATCATCATGCCAAGATGCTACAGCCATGGCTGGACAGCCCAGAACGTCGGGTGAAGTTGCATTTCTTGCCAGCATATGCCCCGCACCTCAACCCGATCGAGCGTCTTTGGGGTGTTATGCACAAATGGGTCACCCACAATCGGCACTATGCAACGTTCAACCAATTCACAGAGGCCATTTTCGACTTCTTCCGCAAGACCCTGCCAGAAAAATGGCCAGAGTTCCGCGACACCGTCACCGACAACTTCCGCGTCATATCGCTCAAGGAATACAAAGTGATTTGAGGGGAAAACCTCAGGTCAATTCAGGCGCGGGAGTATAATTCAAGATACTGAAGTATGACAGCGTCAGTGACATTGCCGCTGGTTGTTGAGAAAAATCCGCGAGCCCAAAACCGCTGGCCCCAGTACCGTTTGCGCAGTTCGGGAAACTCGCGCTGTATCTTATAAGACGAGCGTCCCTTGATCCGCATCATCACCTTTGACAAAGCTATCTGAGGCGGGACCGATATGAACATGTGGACGTGATCGGTCGACAATACGCCCGTCTCAATATGCACGCCAAGTTCTTGGCATGTTTGGATAATGATTTCACGGATACGCTCACGCATTTCACCGCGCATAACTTTGTATCGGTATTTTGTTGTCCAGACGACGTGAAATCGGTGATAAAATTTGGTATGGCTTCCTGTGGAATAGATCATAATCTTCCCTCTCATTTTTAAGACTCTTACCGCTTCGCGGGGTCTTAAAAATGAGAGGGAAGATTATAGTACATTACGCTAAAGCGGACCGGCTGGAAGCCGGTGGCTTTAATCCCGTTTGTGGAAAGTAAAAGCGCGTCGCACAATCTCTTCGGTGGCGCGCTTTGACACGCAAGGCGCGCAACTCGGGCTCAACCTGCGCTCCAGTTTCTGACCACTGGTCAGCTCCGCCGGACGTGCTAGGCTTACGGCAACCAACATAGGAAAAATCATGTCCCTTAAATTTCTACACACCATGGTACGGGTCAAAGACCTTGATGCGTCTATCGCTTTTTACAAAATGCTCGGCATGGTCGAACGCAGGCGCAACGAGTCCGAAGGCGGGCGGTTCACGCTGGTCTTTATGTGCCCGCCCGATCAGGCCGACGGCTACGCAGATGTCGAATTGACCTACAATTGGGACGGTGATGACGGGCTGCCGTCAGACAGCCGGCATTTTGGGCACCTCGCCTATACCTGCGACAATATTTATGAGCTTTGCCAAAATCTTATGGACAACGGCGTCACCATCAGCCGCCCGCCCCGTGATGGCCATATGGCGTTTGTGCGCAGTCCTGACAACGTGTCGATCGAATTGTTGCAGGCGGGCGAGTCCCTTGCGAAAGCAGAACCTTGGGCCAGCATGGAGAACACCGGTCATTGGTAAATCCTTGATCAGACTGTGCCTTTTGGCAGGCATCGCGACGTTCTGGTCACAGAGTGCCGCGGCTTGCCGATTGGCGCTTGTTTTGGCGATGGATGTTTCGTCATCGGTCAGCGCGCAAGAAGACGCATTGCAGCGCAGCGGGTTGTCGGCCGCGTTGATGGCGCCGCAGGTTCAAGCCGCCCTTTTCGCCACAGATGATCCGGTGGCTCTGGCGGTCTTTGAATGGTCTGGCCGCTATAACCAGTTGGTTGTGCAAGATTGGATCTTGATCGACAGCCTGTCGACATTGGCTGGCGTTGCAAATCGCATCGCCACTACCCCGCGCAGTCATGACGATTTCCCAACCGCGTTGGGCTACGCATTGGGCTACGCCGCGACGATGCTGCGCCGCGCGCCAGTCTGTGATTTTCAGAAAATTGACGTGTCCGGTGACGGTCGTAATAATGAAGGGTTCGATCCAAGCCGTGCCTACGGTGCGTTCGCGTTTGACCGCATCACAGTCAATGGATTGGTGATCAACGTGCCCGAAGACATCGACACCCGCGAAGCCCAAGACGACTTGGTCGACTATTACACCCGCGAAGTTATACGCGGCCCATCCGCCTTTGTCGAAGTCGCCGATGGATTTGAGGATTTCGCCCGCGCGATGGAGGCCAAACTGATCCGCGAGTTGGGTGTGTTGATGTTGGGGCAAAATAACGCACCGCACCAAAGCGACGTACAAATGATAGATCAAAATTTGGCAGATGGCGGATGAGACGCGCAACAGTCTTTCGCGCGGTGTTTCTTCTGACTATTCTCCTTGCCAGCCCATTATCTGCCCAATCAAGCTGTCGGCAGGCGTTGGCGCTTGGGCTTGATGTGTCTGGGTCCGTTGATGCGCGGGAATATCGGTTGCAACTGGACGGCCTCGCACTGGCTTTGGCTGATCCTGAAGTCACGGCGGCCCTTTTGGGACAGCGCGGCGCACCAATACGCATCACGGTCTATGAGTGGTCTGATCCGGGCGATGAACGCCTGATCGTTGGCTGGACAGACATCGCATCCCAATCTGATCTTTTTGCCATTCAATCAACCCTTCGCACAACACAACGCGCAGCGATGGGTCCAAGCACCGGCCTTGGTGCTGCACTGCTGGCAGGGTTTGCATTGCTCGATCAGCAACCCGATTGCTGGACCCGCACCCTCGATATTTCCAGCGACGGCAAAGCAAACACTGGGCTGCGACCACAAGACGTCTCCGACAGCCCCGTTGGTGTCACGGTTAATGGGCTGGTTATTGGCGTTGATGACAACATCACCGGCAACAATAGAAACCTGCAGATCGCAGAATTGACGTCCTACTACATCGCCTATGTAATTCGCGGACCCGACGCCTTTGTTGAAACGGCGTTGGGGTTTGACGCCTACGCAGAGGCCATGCGCCGTAAACTTCTGCGCGAACTAACTATACTCCTGCGCCTGAATTGACCTGACGATTTTGGGCCTGCGATTCACTTCGTCGCATGGCCAAAGGCGGTTCAGTCTGTATTTTGAGTTTATGAGCAAGCAATACAAAACAGTCTCCTTATCCGACGAGCAGCGCATAGCACTTGAAGCGCTTTGCCGCCGCCGCAAAGTTGACGCCCTTGTTTGGAAACGGGCGCGCGCGTTTTTTCTTTTGGACGCAGGAGAAGACGCCGGAACGGTTTGCCGGATTTTGGATATTGGCCCGACAGTTTTGACGGAGTGGCGATTAGCCTTTGCCGGTGCGGGACTATCGTTTTTCGGTCTGAAGGACTACAGCCAGCGTCAGGGTCATTTGTCCGTCGTGCAAGAGCAGGCGGTGAGAGCCCATTTCACCGCGCAGCCTGCCCGCAATGCCGATGAGGTCTGTGCCTATGTTCTAGCCGAGTGCGACCAAAACTACAGCACGTCGGGAGCCGCCAAGCTGATGCGCCGCCTGGGGTTCGCGTATAAGAAACCACAATTGCTGCCTGCACAGGCCGATGAAGCCAAGCAGGCTGCGTTTATTGCCAAATATGAGGCCCTGATGAACGGGTTGGCCGCAGATGAGATGGTTGTCTTTTCGGACGCTGTCCACCCCGAACACCAGAGCCGCCCCGCCCATGGTTGGTTCCCCAAGGGACAAAAGACGGCCCTGAAGGCGACATCAGGGCGCAAGCGGCTCAACATTCAGGGCGCGCTTGACCTTGAGACTTTCCAGGTCACCTTTGTGGAAGGCGAGAAGATCAATGCCCAGACAACCCGACAGATGCTGGAAAAGTTGGAACGCAACAACCAAACCAAGACGGCCATCCACGTCTTTGTCGACAATGCCCGCTATCATCATGCCAAGATACTACAGCCATGGCTGGACAGCCCAGAACGTCGGGTGAAGTTGCATTTCTTGCCAGCATATGCACCGCACCTCAACCCGATCGAGCGTCTTTGGGGTGTTATGCACAAATGGGTCACCCACAATCGGCACTATGCAACGTTCAACCAATTCACAGAGGCCATTTTCGACTTCTTCCGCAAGACCCTGCCAGAAAAATGGCCAGAGTTCCGCGACACCGTCACCGACAACTTCCGCGTCATATCGCTCAAGGAATACAAAGTGATTTGAGGGGAAAACCTCAGGTCAATTCAGGCGCGGGAGTATACGTTCGCAATCGGCCAGCTGTCGCCAGCGGATCAGTAGATATAGCGGGTCGGTCAAATCTCCGCAGTTACCTTTATTTACAATGACTTAGATAATATCGTAGTGTCACATAGAGGCTCACATATAGTATCCGTCGGTATTATTATTTTGCAAAATGTCTAATTTTTAGTTCGGAGATTGGTCGGGGTACCTGCCTCTGAATTACCGCACGGCCTCACTTACACCCGATACATTAACCTAGAATGGCTCTGAGAGGCCCTGTAGGCATGATACAGTGCGCGTATGGTATTTTCTAGATCAACGTCAGCAAGTGAGACTTACGGCTTGCACTTATCCGCAACATGCTCAACACGGGATCATCCGTTACAGAGGTCACGTCTGTTCCGCCCGTGCACAGTTGCACAGGCACTGTGCGATGACGCTACTTGCCTGTAGCAGTCCAAGAACCCCTTATTGAAGTATGCAAAACAAAGGAGTTTGTAATGGCTGAATGTGGATGTGGGCGTAGCCCAAATGGGAACTGTGTAGGTTGGCATGATCTGACAGAAGAACAGTACCTTGGGAAGAAAGCTGCTTACGAAGCAAAGCAAGCTGCTAAATAGGAACGACCAGTGGGGCTGCTAACAAATGCATTGTGGCCTCACACCTTCATACTCCACCTAAGAACTGCACCACTGAGAACGTCATAATCCTCTTAAATGCTGGTGCTGATGTGAACCCTAGGGGTGAGTCTGACCTTACGCCTCTCGGCTATGCCAAGGGCTTTCGGGAGGGACCGGCCAGAAGAGCTATAACTACGGCACTTACGGCACCCAGACCTTCATCAAGGCTGCACCAGCCAAAGTGCCGATCACTACACCACCCAAACCAAGGGCAGAGCGACGCGTTGGCCCAGCCTCTGTGGTGACTGAGTTTGTCCAGGACGATCCCTATAACGATCCCATCTTCTTTGCAGAACCGCCTCAAGACCCACCAGAAGCAGTCTTCCCCAAGCAGCAGAACAGCCAACCGCAGAAAACCACATCAAAGGGTCAGTCAATGATGTATGGAAGGGACTACTTGCGGGCTCAACTGGGGATCTGAGTAATCTTGGGCAGGACGGTCGCAATAGATTTGCAAAAAACTCAAAACCATCATGGCCTTACGTGGTAATTCCATACAGAATTATCGGTGATAAAACCTTAAAGCCACTGAATATCTACTTAGCCTTGGCGCATCCATGCCTCGAAGTGAGTGACGGTTAGAGCATCGACAGGCTTGCACGCATCCGAAACATGCTCAACACGGGATCAATCCGTGAGCTATGACTGAATCTGGTGTTTGAGTGGTTTGAAGGTTGGCGGCGTATCTGGTTGAATTGTTGTTGGAAGACAGCAGCCCAACCAAAGGAGATACACCACCATGGGAACTACTAACATTGTTGATTTTGCGCGTCGAGACGAGATGACGGACGCGTTGACGGAGTTGCTGAAAACGGGAGCACAACAATTGATCGCGACAGCAGTTGAGGCTGAGCTTGTCAGTTATTTGGCGCAATTTACCGGCTTACGCACCGATGCCGGTCACGCGGCAGTCGTGCGTAATGGACATCATCCGGCCCGCCCGTTTCAAACGGGCATTGGCCCTGTGAGCGTGCGCATTCCAAAGGTTCGGTCCAAGGACGGCACACCGGTGACATTCCGGTCTGCCCTGGTGCCGCCCTATGTGCGCCGCACGAAGACGCTGGAAGCGGCCTTGCCATGGCTTTACCTCAAAGGGATCTCCAGCGGCGAGATGGCTCCCGCCCTCAAGGTTCTTCTGGGCCCAGATGCCGTTGGCTTGTCGGCTAATACGGTTTCGCGTTTAAAACGCGATTGGGCCAATGAATACGAGGCTTGGAAAGGCGCTGAGTTAGATGACGAGCCCATCGTCTATATCTGGGCCGACGGCGTTCACAGCGGCCTTCGGGGCGAGGATGACAAGCTCTGTGCCCTTGTTATTATTGGGGTAACTGCCCGTGGCAAGAAGCGATTTCTGGCAATTGAGGATGGGGTGCGCGAGTCCACGCAGAGCTGGCGCGAGGTTCTGCTTAACCTCAAAAGCCGAGGCATGAATGCGCCCAAACTGGCCATCGGGGACGGTGCCATGGGGTTTTGGGCGGCCATGGACGAAGTCTATCCTGAGACCCGCCATCAACGCTGTTGGCAACACAAAACGATGAACGTGCTCAATTGTTTACCCAAGCTGTCTCAGCCAAAAACCAAGGCCGCGCTGCACGACATCTGGCAGGCCGAGACCAAAGTCGATGCAGAAAAGGCGTTCGATCTGTTCATCAAAACCTACGAACCCAAATACCCCAAGGCCACACTATGCCTGCAAAAAGATCGTGAGGAACTCATGGCATTCTTCGACTTCCCGGCGCAGCATTGGCAAAGCATCCGCACTAGCAATCCAATTGAATCGGCCTTCGCGACGATCCGGCATCGTACCAAGCGTTCAAAGGGCTGCCTGTCACGCGATGGCATGCTGCACATGATGTTCAAACTGGGGCAATGTGCTGAGCAAAATTGGAGGAAGCTACGCGGCTTTGACTACCTCGCAAAAGTCATCACAGGCGTCACGTTCAAAGACGGAATCGAAACCACAAACCCCGACCAGATCACCGCATGACCAACAATACTCAAACACCAGATTTGACAATAACTCAGACGCTCTCTGTGGTTCTCAGATGCCTCTGAATTGTTGTATGGCGTCACTTGTACCCGATACATTGACCTAGGGTGGCCCTGAGAGGCCCTGTTGTGCGCCATACGGTGCATGTAGGGTGTTTTCTAGGAACCATCAGCAGATGAGAATTACGTGCTTCTACGGGGCTAATATCTGGGGGCAAAACTTTTTCCTTATGTTGTCGCGCGATGTGGATACCTGCCCTGAGCTAATCGTTTGCCAGTGATCTGAGGGTCCCATGTGGTTGCCGCTCAGAAACCAACTACGCGTCGCAATCATATGGATCACCATCCTCATACATCCCCCTCTGTTTGGCCATCTGCTCAAGCGTCTCCAGCAACATTCCAGATTCGATCAATATCTCAAGTTCTGTGCTAGCATTTTCGTTGATCAGTTCAGCCAGAAGTATCTCTGATGTACTAGGGCCTGACACTTCAGAGTTGGGCAAACCACCTGATACGAAAATTGAGTTACAGATATCATTTGTCAGTGCAGACCTAGGAAATCAGTGTCGGTACCTGCCCTGAGCGAATCCGTTTCATTATTCGTGAGAGGGTCCCACGTTGGCCGCTCACTTTTTTTCACGACTTCTGGCGTCTTTATTTGGTTGCATGTATGCCACTTCCTCGTTGGTCCGCGGCTGTACATTCGCTATGGTGTAGCGAAATATCGGGTCCTTGGCGCTGTGACCCTTGGCTGTAATCCTGCAGACCAGCCCTTGTTTGATTGCCTCTTGCGCCCGCCTTACCGCCGTTTCTTTCGTGCATCCCAAAATCACGCCAAGCTGAAAGCGACTCTGTGGGGGCCTTCCCTCTAGGGCGGAAACCAACTCACGAACCTTTATAAGCCACTTTTTGGCATTTAAACGCCCCGCGCCGAAGTTGGTCCCCACGTTTGGCATGTTTTGGACGTGTTTCGCCTTGCGTTCAGCCTTGAGGATAGCCTTGCCAATCTCGGCCTCGAATGTGGTTGCCATCGATGGTAGGGAAAATGGGTTCGCAAGAAGGCACGCCATTTCAGCTTTGGATAAATGAGGTGTGATTTTCATTAATTTCATGGTGTAGGTGTCCATAAGTGTTAATAATTTAATTATTCAGTTCGAAGCGTTGCATCGAATAATTTCCAGCCTTCATGATCGTCCTCGTATCAGTGGCTATAGCTACAGATGTGACACCCGAACCAGTCATGGTTATTTTGGTTCACCCCCGCGCCAAGCCTGCCTAGCCCGTGCCCTAAAGCCGTGGTCGCTTTATTGCCTCACCACTAGCTCTTAACTTGGCTTTCCCTACACTCAGCGGATTTGTTCTTAACGTTCTATTCCAAGTGTTGTCCTTTTCGTATACTTGCTCAACCCTTCTGGCCTGCGACATAGAGGTAACATAAACGGTTCAACACGTCAGATATGGCCGCAAGACAATGCGTACGAAGGTGATCCTTTGGTTTGTAAAACCCTGTGAGCAAGCAGAGAGGTTTTCACTAAGACTGGCTGGCGAAGGAATACTTGGTGGCATAGACTTGAGTAGAATGCCGTCTCAATTTAAGATTCACAGACACCAACCATCCATTCCAAGGGCCTTACCATGATAAAAATCTCGCTCGCTGTCCCTTTGAATAAAGTGGTATGAAATTGCTTCGCCTTCTACGAAACACCACATTTGTATTGTTTTTGATAGTTTCGCTGACTTCACTGGCTGTCTCGGCGTCTATATGGGCCGTCAACCAAACCATGCGGGTAGCAACAATGTCCAAAGCTGCGATCACTCAGGTGGCCCAAAACCGAAGACAAATCGCTAGATTGGCAGCCAAAGCAAGGCTACGGCGAATAGTCACTTCTGTACCATTGGCAGGCATCGCGGCTGTTGGCTATTTTGAAGAACGCGATAGGCGGGAGTGGTTGGAAGCAAACCCCAGCAAAACTAACGCTGACTATGCCTGTGAGGTAGCAGAACTTACGGCTGAGGTTATGGACGAGGTCTTGGCGGAATTGCCGTGGAATATTCAATTGCCGGGTTGGGCCTTGCCAGAGTGCGAAAGAGAGCCGACCTAGTCGTATGGTCGCCCCTCTAAGCATTCAAGCTCTTATAAACCGTAGCTCGACCGATACCTAATTCCTTGGCAATAGCAGTAGCCCCCATACCTGACTCTTTGAGTTCCCTCACCTTAGCATCATCAACAGTCTTGGGTCTGCCCTGATACAGCCCCTTGGCTTTAGCCTTGGCAATCCCCTCAGCTTGGCGTTTGCGGATGATATTGCGTTCAAACTCAGCAAACGCACCCATCATTTGTAGCTGTAACTTTGCGAAGGCATCATCTGAACTGGCAGAGAAGGTAAGGCTTTCACTTTTGAAGGTGATTGAGACGCCTTTATCGTTCAATGTCTGGATGATGGTTTGCAGGTCACGCAAGTCACGAGCTAAGCGATCAATGCTGTGAACCAACACAGAGTCACCTTCTCGCACCCAATCTAACATTGCGTTCAGCGCTGGGCGATCTTTAGCGTTCTTACCAGACAGCTTTTCCTCAAGGAGCTTATCAACAGCCCCAAGGTCTTGACGGTCAAAGTTTTGATCAACTGAGCTAACGCGACGATATCCAACAACAGACATTTTAGTCTCCTATGATTCTAGACCTTTATAGAATACCGTCTACAAAGTCAGGATCAAGTCTAAATAGACACTTTAGGGAGGTTTTCTTACTGTCTGGTTTGGGTTAGACCTTTATGGACTCATTATCTGGTGTCAGCGCTTGAGAGGTTCTTTGATTTCCACCCACGGTTTTTTGAATGGATCATTGGATCATAGCTCGCACATGCCAAAGCTAACTCAAACAGCTATTCGATTGGATATGCCTGCTCTCTTTTGGCCCACCTTCCTACTCTTACTGGACTATTACAGACTCAACAGCTTCAGCTACATTTTAGGCTTAGTAGTGGAGCTAAACCAGACATTAGAGCGAGTTGCATCCGTCCAGTGCCACTCAATCCAAACCGGTAAAGTGAAAAAGCTACTAAGCAAGAGCCGTCAGTTGAGTGTACCTAACTTAGGGAAGACTTTAGGGAAGGCCCTCCGTGCCAATAAGCGTGAGACAATTGACTGGCTAAAGTTTACACTTGAGGGCGTAGGAGAACGAACCCATGGTTATGCCTTCACAATCACCACTTTCGCCAGATGCTGGATCTGGAGCCGTTTTGGCCCCGACGTCGCCTCCCCGCGTTGTTAATGCGCCGTTGGCTCCCACAGCGGAACTGACGAGCATCCCGAAGCGACGCAACTTCACAGCCAAATACAAACTGCGCATTCTGGATGAGACGGACCAAGTGGCAGACACTGGCGGGGTTTCCGCCATTCTACGGCGGGAGGGGCTTTATTCCTCTGCACTGACCGATTGGCGCCGTGCGCGGGCGGCCGGCACATTGGGTGCATTGCAGCCAATGCGCCGTGGCCCACAAAAGGCACCTGCCAATCCATTGCAAGCTGAGCTGGCTAAGGCCAACCGTGAGGTGACAGCCTTGCGGCGCCGTCTGGATCAGGCGGAAGCCATCATTGCCATCCAAAAAAAAGTGGTGGGACTTCTGGACGAGATGGAGCAGACGCAAGAGCGCAGCGGCAAATCATGATGGCCGTCGCGATTGCATTGCCCACCGGCAGCGGCTTGACCTCGGCTGTCTGCGCCGCGCTATCATTATCGCGCGCGAGCGTTCTTCGACAGCGTGCGGCGCTGACGGCACCACCACGCACACGCCCACCGCGCGCAGCGTCTTCGCGGGCTCTGCCGGAAAGGGAAAGAGACCAGGTATTGCACCACCTGCGCGAACCCCGCTTTGCGGATCAGACGCCCACAGAGGTCTTTGCCACCTTGCTGGATGAAGGCACCTATCTGTGTTCAATCCGCACGATGTATCGGATATTGGCCGCGCAGGGCGAAGTTGGCGAACGCCGCCGACAGCGCACACATCCCGTCTATCAAAAGCCTGAACTTCTAGCTGAAGCCCCCAATCAGGTCTGGTCTTGGGACATCACCAAGCTGAGGGGCTCGGTGAAATGGTCCTACTTCTATCTCTATGTCATCCTCGACATCTTCAGCCGCCGCGTTGTTGGCTGGCGCGTCGAGCACGCGGAGAGCGCCAGCCAGTTCAAAGAGCTGTTCATCGACGCGATGGAAAAACACGAGGTTCCACGCGATCAGCTGACATTGCATGCAGATCGCGGTGGGCCCATGAAGGCAAAGACGACAGCCCTGATGCTGGTTGATCTTGGTGTGCTCAAGTTCCACAGTCGGCCCCACACCTCAAACGACAACCCGTTCTCCGAAGCCCACTTCAAAACACTGAAATATCAGCCAGAGTTCCCCAAGAACTTTGAAACCATCGAGCAGGCTCGCGCATTCTGCCGCAGGTTCTTTGCATGGTATAACCAAGACCATCATCACGCCGGGATTGGTCTGATGACGCCCGACCAAATCCATTTTGGGCAGGCCCAAGAAATCTACACCGCGCGACAAGCAACACTAGACGCGGCATTCCTCGCCACGCCCGAACGCTTCGTACACAAACCACCAAAACCGCCTCAAATCCCGACCGCCGTCTGGATCAACCCACCAAAACCAACCGAAGAAACCCAAGCCTAAAGTCCAAAAGCCACTGTCTCAAAGTCGTTGACACGTTCCGAGGAGCCTCGCTGACGGTTCTTTAGCGCATTCCAGTTGTAAGTCTCATCTTACACTCCTCAGTGGTTACGATGAGCAAAGAACACTCTCTTATCAAATAACGTTACTTGGACCTATAAGCGCCGAGGTCAGACATTCCAGCATCGCACTATCAGGCTTCATCGAAAAATCTTTGTCGGGGCTTACTGTCGTTACTTGGGGTGTCGAAAGGTCGACAGTAAGTCCCTTCTAAATACATTCTACCTTAGATTTCCTGTCATCAGTGAGGGGTATATCACTGGCTGTGATCTAGGCGTTTAGCATCTAGATATGTCATTCATAGCATTTTAGCTCGCTTTAGCCTATCAATTTTTCTGATGGCTTACAAACGTGCTTTGACCGCTCTCCGACTGCCTCCTACATAAAGGCAGAGATAGCAGCTAAGGGGGTCCTGTAGTGCGTCCTGTGGGTCATTCCAAGCTAGGCAACACGCACCATTTAGCCCCACGGTCTTATGCCCCCCCCCCCAGCGAAAACTCAAGTGCTTCAACAGCATCTCGGCAAGGACATTGGCCGGAATATCAGGTAGTTTGCTAATGTTATCAGAGCCTATGGATGCCGATATACCCCCGTAGGGGAATTACAGTTAAACTCAACCTTTTAGGTCATAATCACTGACCTATTACATGGGTACTTGTTAGCCTTATGACTAGCGTTGAATGAGCGCCAATAATAGTGACATGTATACAACAATATTTCCTTGCAAGAGAACCTACCTAATACTGCATTAGGTGAATTAGGACTCTGCGTGCTAATAACCGCTCCCTTAATAGAGAATCTGTCGGGCGAGCATCAATGTTGCTGCCTACGGCTTATTGAGCAATTTCATAATTACAGAATGACTCCCCTTCGTGGGGCTTACTCCTTTGGGAGTCTTTTTGCGGAGTTATTGTCAAATCTGGTGTTTGAGTATTGTTGGTCATGCGGTGATCTGGTCGGGGTTTGTGGTTTCGATTCCGTCTTTGAACGTGACGCCTGTGATGACTTTTGCGAGGTAGTCAAAGCCGCGTAGCTTCCTCCAATTTTGCTCAGCACATTGCCCCAGTTTGAACATCATGTGCAGCATGCCATCGCGTGACAGGCAGCCCTTTGAACGCTTGGTACGATGCCGGATCGTCGCGAAGGCCGATTCAATTGGATTGCTAGTGCGGATGCTTTGCCAATGCTGCGCCGGGAAGTCGAAGAATGCCATGAGTTCCTCACGATCTTTTTGCAGGCATAGTGTGGCCTTGGGATATTTGGGTTCGTAGGTTTTGATGAACAGATCGAACGCCTTTTCTGCATCGACTTTGGTCTCGGCCTGCCAGATGTCGTGCAGCGCGGCCTTGGCTTTTGGCTGAGACAGCTTGGGTAAACAATTGAGCACGTTCATCGTTTTGTGCTGCCAACAGCGTTGATGGCGGGTCTCAGGATAGACTTCGTCCATGGCCGCCCAAAACCCCATGGCACCGTCCCCGATGGCCAGTTTGGGCGCATTCATGCCTCGGCTTTTGAGGTTAAGCAGAACCTCGCGCCAGCTCTGCGTGGACTCGCGCACCCCATCCTCAATTGCCAGAAATCGCTTCTTGCCACGGGCAGTTACCCCAATAATAACAAGGGCACAGAGCTTGTCATCCTCGCCCCGAAGGCCGCTGTGAACGCCGTCGGCCCAGATATAGACGATGGGCTCGTCATCTAACTCAGCGCCTTTCCAAGCCTCGTATTCATTGGCCCAATCGCGTTTTAAACGCGAAACCGTATTAGCCGACAAGCCAACGGCATCTGGGCCCAGAAGAACCTTGAGGGCGGGAGCCATCTCGCCGCGAGTTATTGTCAAATCTGGTGTTTGAGTATTGTTGGTCATGCGGTGATCTGGTCGGGGTTTGTGGTTTCGATTCCGTCTTTGAACGTGACGCCTGTGATGACTTTTGCGAGGTAGTCAAAGCCGCGTAGCTTCCTCCAATTTTGCTCAGCACATTGCCCCAGTTTGAACATCATGTGCAGCATGCCATCGCGTGACAGGCAGCCCTTTGAACGCTTGGTACGATGCCGGATCGTCGCGAAGGCCGATTCAATTGGATTGCTAGTGCGGATGCTTTGCCAATGCTGCGCCGGGAAGTCGAAGAATGCCATGAGTTCCTCACGATCTTTTTGCAGGCATAGTGTGGCCTTGGGATATTTGGGTTCGTAGGTTTTGATGAACAGATCGAACGCCTTTTCTGCATCGACTTTGGTCTCGGCCTGCCAGATGTCGTGCAGCGCGGCCTTGGCTTTTGGCTGAGACAGCTTGGGTAAACAATTGAGCACGTTCATCGTTTTGTGTTGCCAACAGCGTTGATGGCGGGTCTCAGGATAGACTTCGTCCATGGCCGCCCAAAACCCCATGGCACCGTCCCCGATGGCCAGTTTGGGCGCATTCATGCCTCGGCTTTTGAGGTTAAGCAGAACCTCGCGCCAGCTCTGCGTGGACTCGCGCACCCCATCCTCAATTGCCAGAAATCGCTTCTTGCCACGGGCAGTTACCCCAATAATAACAAGGGCACAGAGCTTGTCATCCTCGCCCCGAAGGCCGCTGTGAACGCCGTCGGCCCAGATATAGACGATGGGCTCGTCATCTAACTCAGCGCCTTTCCAAGCCTCGTATTCATTGGCCCAATCGCGTTTTAAACGCGAAACCGTATTAGCCGACAAGCCAACGGCATCTGGGCCCAGAAGAACCTTGAGGGCGGGAGCCATCTCGCCGCTGGAGATCCCTTTGAGGTAAAGCCATGGCAAGGCCGCTTCCAGCGTCTTCGTGCGACGCACATAGGGCGGCACCAGGGCAGACCGGAATGTCACCGGTGTGCCGTCCTTGGACCGAACCTTTGGAATGCGCACGCTCACAGGGCCAATGCCCGTTTGAAACGGGCGGGCCGGATGATGTCCATTACGCACGACTGCCGCGTGACCGGCATCGGTGCGTAAGCCGGTAAATTGCGCCAAATAACTGACAAGCTCAGCCTCAACTGCTGTCGCGATCAATTGTTGTGCTCCCGTTTTCAGCAACTCCGTCAACGCGTCCGTCATCTCGTCTCGACGCGCAAAATCAACAATGTTAGTAGTTCCCATGGTGGTGTATCTCCTTTGGTTGGGCTGCTGTCTTCCAACAACAATTCAACCAGATACGCCGCCAACCTTCAAACCACTCAAACACCAGATTCAGTCATAGCTCCAGATCGAGTATGACAAGTAAAAATGCGCTGGGCTTTGTAGGATTAGACACCTGAAGCCCAGCGCAAATAGGCTGTTAGGTGATCTCTGTGTCGATTTGCTGCCACTGGGTGGTTAAATGCACTGAGGTCGCTGTGCGGCGCCGAATCGCCCCCTAAGAAGGCTCTAACCACTGATGGCCTACCTTCGAAAGCCAATCATACCTGACCTCAAGGCTCGGCCCCTTACCATAAGTCCCAGCTACATCACCTGACGAATGACCCGTAATATAATTGTTTACTTCAGCGGGTGCTCCAGCGTCACGCAGCAAGTCTTTCGAGCTATGACTGAATCTGGTGTTTGAGTGGTTTGAAGGTTGGCGGCGTATCTGGTTGAATTGTTGTTGGAAGACAGCAGCCCAACCAAAGGAGATACACCACCATGGGAACTACTAACATTGTTGATTTTGCGCGTCGAGACGAGATGACGGACGCGTTGACGGAGTTGCTGAAAACGGGAGCACAACAATTGATCGCGACAGCAGTTGAGGCTGAGCTTGTCAGTTATTTGGCGCAATTTACCGGCTTACGCACCGATGCCGGTCACGCGGCAGTCGTGCGTAATGGACATCATCCGGCCCGCCCGTTTCAAACGGGCATTGGCCCTGTGAGCGTGCGCATTCCAAAGGTTCGGTCCAAGGACGGCACACCGGTGACATTCCGGTCTGCCCTGGTGCCGCCCTATGTGCGCCGCACGAAGACGCTGGAAGCGGCCTTGCCATGGCTTTACCTCAAAGGGATCTCCAGCGGCGAGATGGCTCCCGCCCTCAAGGTTCTTCTGGGCCCAGATGCCGTTGGCTTGTCGGCTAATACGGTTTCGCGTTTAAAACGCGATTGGGCCAATGAATACGAGGCTTGGAAAGGCGCTGAGTTAGATGACGAGCCCATCGTCTATATCTGGGCCGACGGCGTTCACAGCGGCCTTCGGGGCGAGGATGACAAGCTCTGTGCCCTTGTTATTATTGGGGTAACTGCCCGTGGCAAGAAGCGATTTCTGGCAATTGAGGATGGGGTGCGCGAGTCCACGCAGAGCTGGCGCGAGGTTCTGCTTAACCTCAAAAGCCGAGGCATGAATGCGCCCAAACTGACCATCGGGGACGGTGCCATGGGGTTTTGGGCGGCCATGGACGAAGTCTATCCTGAGACCCGCCATCAACGCTGTTGGCAACACAAAACGATGAACGTGCTCAATTGTTTACCCAAGCTGTCTCAGCCAAAAGCCAAGGCCGCGCTGCACGACATCTGGCAGGCCGAGACCAAAGTCGATGCAGAAAAGGCGTTCGATCTGTTCATCAAAACCTACGAACCCAAATACCCCAAGGCCACACTATGCCTGCAAAAAGATCGTGAGGAACTCATGGCATTCTTCGACTTCCCGGCGCAGCATTGGCAAAGCATCCGCACTAGCAATCCAATTGAATCGGCCTTCGCGACGATCCGGCATCGTACCAAGCGTTCAAAGGGCTGCCTGTCACGCGATGGCATGCTGCACATGATGTTCAAACTGGGGCAATGTGCTGAGCAAAATTGGAGGAAGCTACGCGGCTTTGACTACCTCGCAAAAGTCATCACAGGCGTCACGTTCAAAGACGGAATCGAAACCACAAACCCCGACCAGATCACCGCATGACCAACAATACTCAAACACCAGATGTGACAATAACTCGCAAGTCTTTCAAGGTGCCGCGTTAACTATGATTCACAAGATGAGGGTCTTCGGTGATGTTCCTAATATATTCCATGCATAAAATTGAGGCTGATGAAGTCTTCCCTTGCGCGTTCAGTTTGTAATCAAAGATTCTACCATCTGAAGGTCGCAACATCTTACGCAACACTGGCACCACTGGTACCTTACGTCTTGAACCAAGAGTCTTTATCTTCATGTCGGCCCGAGTCAGGTCAAAATATGCGATGTCACCTTCTACTTTGTAATCCTGCCATTCTAACAATGCCGCCTCATCAAGACGCATACCTGTTGTGATAAGAGTAGCCATTAACAAGTATTCTCTGGATGGAATGTCTTGCGCAAAGATTTGGGTCAGTTGCGGCTTCGTAAATGGTTTCCAATGCTCAACGCCGCCCCCGTAGCCACGAAGATTCAAACCTACAGTCGGACTATGGTCGATATGTCCCTTTTTTTCTGCTTGAAGGAATACCTTTGAGAGACGGCTCATACGCCCCTTAATAGTATTATTTGCAAAGCCCTGTTCTACCAGCCAATCAGCGTAGTCATAGAGATGAATTTTCCTTATATACTCCTGCGCCTGAATTGACCTGACGATTTTGGGCCTGCGATTCACTTCGTCGCATGGCCAAAGGCGGTTCAGTCTGTATTTTGAGTTTATGAGCAAGCAATACAAAACAGTCTCCTTATCCGACGAGCAGCGCATAGCACTTGAAGCGCTTTGCCGCCGCCGCAAAGTTGACGCCCTTGTTTGGAAACGGGCGCGCGCGTTTCTTCTTTTGGACGCAGGAGAAGACGCCGGAACGGTTTGCCGGATTTTGGATATTGGCCCGACAGTTTTGACGGAGTGGCGATTTGCCTTTGCCGGTGCGGGACTATCGTTTTTCGGTCTGAAGGACTACAGCCAGCGTCAGGGTCATTTGTCCGTCGTGCAAGAGCAGGCGGTGAGAGCCCATTTCACCGCGCAGCCTGCCCGCAATGCCGATGAGGTCTGTGCCTATGTTCTAGCCGAGTGCGACCAAAACTACAGCACGTCGGGAGCCGCCAAGCTGATGCGCCGCCTGGGGTTCGCGTATAAGAAACCACAATTGCTGCCTGCACAGGCCGATGAAGCCAAGCAGGCTGCGTTTATTGCCAAATATGAGGCCCTGATGAACGGGTTGGCCGCAGATGAGATGGTTGTCTTTTCGGACGCTGTCCACCCCGAACACCAGAGCCGCCCCGCCCATGGTTGGTTCCCCAAGGGACAAAAGACGGCCCTGAAGGCGACATCAGGGCGCAAGCGGCTCAACATTCAGGGCGCGCTTGACCTTGAGACTTTCCAGTTCACCTTTGTGGAAGGCGAGAAGATCAATGCCCAGACAACCCGACAGATGCTGGAAAAGTTGGAACGCAACAACCAAACCAAGACGGCCATCCACGTCTTTGTCGACAATGCCCGCTATCATCATGCCAAGATACTACAGCCATGGCTGGACAGCCCAGAACGTCGGGTGAAGTTGCATTTCTTGCCAGCATATGCCCCGCACCTCAACCCGATCGAGCGTCTTTGGGGTGTTATGCACAAATGGGTCACCCACAATCGGCACTATGCAACGTTCAACCAATTCACAGAGGCCATTTTCGACTTCTTCCGCAAGACCCTGCCAGAAAAATGGCCAGAGTTCCGCGACACCGTCACCGACAACTTCCGCGTCATATCGCTCAAGGAATACAAAGTGATTTGAGGGGAAAACCTCAGGTCAATTCAGGCGCGGGAGTATACTATCAATCAAAAGGTTTGGGCAAAGGCCATCAAATTCGCTGACTGCGAGTCTCGTGTTCGACAACAGAGAACCCGCCAAATCGCCCTTATTCATCCAAACCTGAGCTACATCCATGAATTTTGGGACGGCTGGAGCTTTTGTTTCTAGAATCTCTGCTTTCTCTAGTGTTTTCAGAAACTTCTGGGCAGCGTCGAACTTGGGTCCAATCTCAGTGACCTCCCACTGCCTTGCCTGCAACTCTACTGCGTCTAAGTGTTGGGAAACATACGCCTCAAGGTCTAAGTCTTCTGTTTCAAGCCAATCTGCTACACTGGGAAAAATTTGAGGCAATAATTCTGTTGGCGTAGAGACTGCGGCGAACGCTTTCAGAGCTTCCTTAAGTTTATTCGGTCTAGCACCGTCAAACTGCTCATAGATACCTTCTACTTTTTGATGTTGGCGCCTAGCAGCTTCTGACCTGTCACTTGTTCCAGTGCTGACTCTGACTTGGATGCGATTATTGAATGCTGGCCGCAGACCCACAGGAACCGTCACAGAAACATACCACTTGCCCTTTATTAAGCTCAAAGTAGAGGCTGGATAGTTCCGGATAGTGTCCATCGTAGTGTCCTAAATAGTGTCCATCTTAGTGTCAGCGTCATCTAAAAGCGCAATGAATACAATACATAAAGGACTTAGGCAACCACACGGGACTTAACTAGTAGATATAGCGGATCTGATCGGTCCAATAGCGTTCCACGCGACGCAAGGCCGCCGCAATTTCATCCAAACTGTTCATATCTATAACGCCCTTGGCTTGCAGCCCTGTCGCGTGGCCCTCAAACAAGCGCACCACCACATCGCGGACCGCGCGGCCTTGCTCTGTCAGACGAACACGCACGGATCGGCGGTCAATCTCACATCGCTGGTGGTGCATGTAGTCCATCTCAACCAATTTTTTTAGGTTGTAACTGACATTGCTATACTCCCGCGCCTGAATTGACCTGAGGTTTTCCCCTCAAATCACTTTGTATTCCTTGAGCGATATGACGCGGAAGTTGTCGGTGACGGTGTCGCGGAACTCTGGCCATTTTTCTGGCAGGGTCTTGCGGAAGAAGTCGAAAATGGCCTCTGTGAATTGGTTGAACGTTGCATAGTGCCGATTGTGGGTGACCCATTTGTGCATAACACCCCAAAGACGCTCGATCGGGTTGAGGTGCGGGGCATATGCTGGCAAGAAATGCAACTTCACCCGACGTTCTGGGCTGTCCAGCCATGGCTGTAGTATCTTGGCATGATGATAGCGGGCATTGTCGACAAAGACGTGGATGGCCGTCTTGGTTTGGTTGTTGCGTTCCAACTTTTCCAGCATCTGTCGGGTTGTCTGGGCATTGATCTTCTCGCCTTCCACAAAGGTGAACTGGAAAGTCTCAAGGTCAAGCGCGCCCTGAATGTTGAGCCGCTTGCGCCCTGATGTCGCCTTCAGGGCCGTCTTTTGTCCCTTGGGGAACCAACCATGGGCGGGGCGGCTCTGGTGTTCGGGGTGGACAGCGTCCGAAAAGACAACCATCTCATCTGCGGCCAACCCGTTCATCAGGGCCTCATATTTGGCAATAAACGCAGCCTGCTTGGCTTCATCGGCCTGTGCAGGCAGCAATTGTGGTTTCTTATACGCGAACCCCAGGCGGCGCATCAGCTTGGCGGCTCCCGACGTGCTGTAGTTTTGGTCGCACTCGGCTAGAACATAGGCACAGACCTCATCGGCATTGCGGGCAGGCTGCGCGGTGAAATGGGCTCTCACCGCCTGCTCTTGCACGACGGACAAATGACCCTGACGCTGGCTGTAGTCCTTCAGACCGAAAAACGATAGTCCCGCACCGGCAAAGGCAAATCGCCACTCCGTCAAAACTGTCGGGCCAATATCCAAAATCCGGCAAACCGTTCCGGCGTCTTCTCCTGCGTCCCAAAGAAGAAACGCGCGCGCCCGTTTCCAAACAAGGGCGTCAACTTTGCGGCGGCGGCAAAGCGCTTCAAGTGCTATGCGCTGCTCGTCGGATAAGGAGACTGTTTTGTATTGCTTGCTCATAAACTCAAAATACAGACTGAACCGCCTTTGGCCATGCGACGAAGTGAATCGCAGGCCCAAAATCGTCAGGTCAATTCAGGCGCAGAAGTATACCTTGATAATATCCACGGCTTTTCAACTCTCCAGCGGTCACTTCGTTGTCCCCAATATTGAACAAAAGCAACGCCTGAACCGCGTTGATTTCCAGTACGCCGACGCGTTCAAATTCATCCTTGATGACATCAAGCAACAACCGATGTAGGCGTTCAACCAGCGTCAGCGCATCCAGATAGATGGTCATAAATTCAGTGTTGGCGCCCAGTGGCGGGCGTTCGTCTTGTGTTGGCAGCGAATGCAGGCTCATAAATCTCTCCGTCCCGAAGGTTTTCTGATTATTTCCACGACCCGCTTGCCACGCCACTGGCAAACATTCCGTTAAATCGTGAAAAAATTATCAGAAACGAAGATGCACTTATGCTGTCGGTTTTGTTATCCCGACAGCGCCTTCACGGATCATGTCCATCAACCCACTATATTCAGGCGGTTCATCAGACTGGCCGCTAACCCATTGATATAGATCATGATCGTTTTCGTTTAGCATTCGATCATAGACGGCCAACTGCGCTGCACCCAACTGCGCTAAATGCGCCTTTGAAAAGCCCGTAAGGATCAAGTCCATTTCTTTAATACCGCGCCGGATTGATCGCATATGCAACCGTTTGCGCATCACATCAAGAGGTTCGCTCATGCTGTCCCCATCATTTGCAGTCGCTTTTCTAGCAACGCAAGCCGCTCGGTCGACTGTTTCATCTGCGCCCGCACGGCGCGAAGTTCCGTCAATATTGCAGAAAGATCCGATGCGATTGGCGCGTTTTCGTCAGGCGCCAAAAGCCCCTCACCCTCAGCCGTCAACAACCACCTCAGCGACACCCCAAGAATGCCGGATAGAATACTCAATCGGTTGGCGCGCGGCTCGCTCAGATCCTCTTCCCAGTTGCGTAGGGTGCTCACCTTGATGCCCACGCGCTGCGCGAGTTCTTTTTGTGTGAGCTGCGCGACGTCACGGGCAGCCGCCAAACGGTCCCCGAAGGTCGCAGTTTCCTCACTGTACCAGTTTTGGGTCGTAGTTTCGTTTTCCATCGCCGTCTCCAGTGCGTCTAAGGTCTGTTGCCGTTCGCTCTTTCGACCCATATGACATGGGCGATGAATTTTTCCTAGACGAGGCCGACCATGTCCTTTCTCTCCGCGACACTAAAGCGCGTTAAACCCTCCCCGACGATCGCAGTGACCACCAAGGCGCAGGAACTAAAAGCTGCGGGGCGCGACGTCATCGGCCTTGGCGCCGGAGAGCCCGATTTTGATACGCCTGACAATATCAAGACGGCGGGCATTGCGGCGATCAACAGCGGAAAGACCAAATATACCGCCGTGGATGGCATCCCCGAGCTGAAGAAAGCGATCTGTGCCAAATTCGCGCGCGACAACGACCTTACCTATTGCCCCGACCAAGTGACCGTCGGCACAGGTGGCAAACAAGTTCTTTATAATGCGTTCATGGCGACGCTGAACGCGGGCGATGAGGTTATCATCCCCGCGCCCTATTGGGTCAGCTACCCTGATATGGTTCTGCTGTCTGGCGGCGAACCAGTGTTCGTTGAGGCCACGCTTGAGGCGGGTTTTAAAATCACAGCCGCCCAACTTGAGGCCGCGATTACGCCAAAGACCAAGTGGTTTCTGTTCAACTCACCCTCCAACCCTACGGGGGCGGGATATAGTTGGAACGAGCTGAACGCGTTGACAGATGTGTTGCTGCGCCACCCGCATGTCTGGGTGCTAACTGATGATATGTATGAACACCTGTCCTATGGCGATTTCAAATTCTGCACGCCCGCACAGGTCGAACCGCAGCTTTATGACCGCACACTGACCATGAACGGTGTGTCAAAGGCCTACGCGATGACGGGCTGGCGCATCGGCTATGCTGCGGGTCCAAGAGACCTGATCGGGGCGATCCGCAAAGTGCAAAGCCAAAGCACATCTAACCCCTGTTCCATTAGCCAATGGGCGGCGGTCGAAGCCCTGAACGGCCCACAGGATTTCATCACGCCCAACAACGCGATGTTCATCCACCGCCGCGATCTGGTGGTATCCATGCTGAACGACGCGACGGGCATCGTCTGTCCCAAGCCAGAAGGTGCGTTCTACGTCTATCCCAGCATTGCAGGCTGCATCGGCAAAACCACGCCAGCGGGCACCAAAATTACTAACGATGAGGACTTCGCCACGGCCCTGCTGGAAGAAACCGGCGTCGCGGTCGTCTTCGGCGCGGCATTTGGCCTTTCGCCAAATTTCCGCGTCAGTTACGCTACATCAGATGATGCGCTAAAAGAAGCCTGCACACGCATCCAAACCTTCTGTGCCGGTCTCAGCATAGGCTAGCGACAAACGATTGGCGCTGTTAGACTGCGCATAGAAAGTGAGTAGGTGACACAATGGGCGCAGATCTTCCCGACTATTATTTCCGGGTCCGTGAAAACGGGGCGGCGGTGTTCCGTGTAGACACCGAAAACCGCCAGCGCCGCATTGAGATGGATCAAATCGCGGTTATCAACATCAAGAACGGCGAAGTGAAGCCGCAAGGCGACCGCGTCCTCTCAGAGGTCGACATCTCCCAGATCGAGGCTTGGATGGCGCAGCGTATGGCCCTGCTGGCCCAACGCGACATCGACGATATCCACCGCGCTGTCGATTACCTCAACATCACGACGCAATGGGTGCAATCAAAAGCCAGCGACGAACAATTGATCGGCATCACAGACGATCTGTTGCTGGCGATGCATGACCTGCGTTCACTGCTCGTGCGCAAGAAAGCTGACCGCCTCATGAGTGGGCAGGACGCCGCTGAATAGCGCGCCGCAAATTCTTCTCTTCACCCCGTCATTGCTTTAAAAATATCTCGGGGGAGCGTACGCAGTGCGCGGGGGCTGGCCCCCTCCTTTTTGCGCCTTTCGCTAGCTGGCCACACCCACGCGCGCGATGTGCACAGACCGTGCCCAGAACCGTTGGCTCAGTAGAGCCGCCGCAACTCCGAGCCCGACAGTCAGACCCAGCCAGAGACCCACAGGCCCCCAATCAAATGTAAACGCCATCACATAGCTTGCCGGAATTCCAATCACCCAATAGCTGACGATGGCCAACCACATGGGCACCCGCGTGTCCTGCACGCCGCGCAGCACTGACAGGGCGACGATCTGGGCGGCGTCCACAAACTGGAACAGCGCTGACAGCATCACCAAGACCACGCCAAGAGCCAGCACCGCATCGCGTGCGGGATCCCCAGGGTCAAGAAACAAACCGACAAATACGCCCGGCATCGCAAGATACAAGATCACGACGATCACCCCAAAGCTGAGCGATACGCCGTAAGCTGCAAACGCGCCACGACGCAGTTCGACCTCATCGCGCGCCCCAAATTGGCGGCTGGCGCGGATCGTTGCAGCTTCTGACATGCCAACGTGAAACATGAACATAAACGCAGTCAGCTGCATTGCGATCCCGTGCGCGGCGAGTTCAATCTCCCCGATCCAGCCCATCATCACCGATGAGCCGACGAACAACCCGCCCTCGGCGAACGACGTCAGGCCGATTGGCAGGCCAAGACGGAACACCTGCCCCATCGCCTCATTGTCTGATTTCCAAATGCGGAGGAACAGTTCAGCTTCGGGCTTCTTCCACTGCACGTAAAGCATCAGCGCGATCATCTGCAAAATCTGGATAACGACAGACGCGATCGCCGCACCCTCGATCCCCAGTTCCGGCGCGCCCAGATTGCCGAAGATCAGCGCGTAATTCACCAGCCCGTTCGCAGCCAATGCCACCAGCGTGATCCAAAGCTGAATGGCCGTCAGCTCCATCGCCCCAAGATAAGACCGCATGACCTGCGCGCCCATCGCAGGGAACATGCCAAGCACCGCGATGCGCAGATAGAAACCACCTTGCGTCGCCACCGACGCTTCTTGCCCCATCGCCAGAAGTACCGCTTCGCCGTACATAAACGGAACAATCAGCAACACCGCATATATCGCCGATAACCACAGCGCCATGCGGGTGACGCGACGCGCGCGGGTTTCATCGCCCATCTCGACCGCCTCAGCGACCATGGGCGTCACAGCACGGCCAAAACCTGCGCCAATGATAAAAGTGATAAACCACACCCCCGTTGCGACCGTGGCCGCCGCCAAGGACGTGACTGAATACCACCCGAGCATGATGGTATCCGTCATGTGGATCGAAAAGCCCGCAACATTGGCGCCAACCAAAGGCAGGCCCAATTTCAGCAACCGTTTGGTATGCGTGCTATATGACATCTGTGTGGACATCTGGTTGGCATATGCCCAAACTTTACGCGGGTCTAGCCACAGACCATCAGTGTAGGGGTCATCATGTTCAGCACACTCATCTCTGACGCCGAAACGTTTCTGCGCGACCTTGCCCTGAACAACACGCGCGATTGGTTTCACGCCCATAAAACCGACTACGACACCAAATTGCGCGACCCCGCCAAAGCGTTGCTTGAAGAAATGTCGCCGCGACTTAGCACGCTCACAGGTTGCCCGATTTCGACAAAACTGTTTCGCCCGCACCGTGACGTGCGGTTTTCTAAGGATAAAACGCCCTACACCACGCATCTGCACATGATGTGGTCGGTGCAATCGGGCACCCGCCAGGACCCCGTGCTATTCTTTGGTATCAACCCGAGCGAAGTCACGGTCGGCACAGGCATGATGGAATTCAGCAAAGACGTGCTCACCGATTGGCGCAAAATGGCGGATTTGGACGGGGATTATCTGGCCAGTCAGATCAAGTCCGTCACCGACAAGGGCTACTCTTTGTGGGATCCGAAACTCAAACGTGTGCCGCCTCCCTTTGACAATGACCATATGCACGGTGATTTGTTGCGCCACAAAGGGCTGGTTGCAACAGGCCACCCAATCCTATCGGGTGACCTTGTATCTGACCTCGACACGGCGTTTGCGGACCTGTGACCAGTGTCGGATATGCTGATCGGTGTGGCTGAAACGCCGACACTTTAGGTCAGCTTACAGAACCTGATCCGCCACATCCGTGAACTGCTTTAGCGTTGCATCCACGTCGCGCAGTTTATCAATTCCGAACAGTCCAATGCGGAACGTGCGAAAATCAGCAGGTTCATCCACAGCCAACGGCACGCCCGCCGCAATCTGCATGCCTGCGCCCACAAACTTGGACCCGTTCTGGATGTCGGGATCATCGGTATAGCTCACAATGACACCCGGTGCGCCAAAGCCGTCAGCGGCAACCGGTTTCATACCCTTGCCAATCAAATAGGCCCGCACGCCGTCGCCCAGTTTCCACTGCGCCGCGCGCAAAGTGATGAACCCCATTTCCGCAGTTTCCTGCATTGTATCGCGGAAATCGCGCAGCGCGTCAGTGGGCATCGTCGCGTGATAGGCATGACCGCCATTCAAATAGGCCTGCATGATCTGGTGCCATTTCTTGAGGTCGATAGCGAAACTGTTGGACGTCGTCGCCTCCAACCGCTCCAACGCGCGCGCCGACATCATCACAAGGCCCGCAGACGGGCTCGACGACCAGCCCTTTTGCGGCGCTGAGATCAGCACATCCACGCCCGTCGCTTTCATATCAACCCAAGCGCAGCCAGACGCGATACAATCCAGCACCATAAGCGCGCCGACCTCATGGGCGGCGGCGGCCAGCGCTGTCACGTAGTCATCCGGCAGAATAATCCCTGCGCTGGTTTCAACGTGGGGCGCGAACACGACGTCGGGCTTGGCGTCACGGATTGCGGCAACGACGTCGGCAATCGGGGCTGGGGCAAACGGTGCGCGACTGTCATTTCCGGTCTGGCGCGCTTTGTGGACTGTGGTCTGCGCCGCAAAATCGCCAGCGTCGAAAATCTGGCTCCACCGATAGGAAAACCAGCCATTGCGCACGATCATCGCATGGGCACCGCCGCCAAACTGGCGCGCGACGGCCTCCATCGCATAGGTTCCGCCACCCGGTACAATTGCCACGGCGTCAGCGTTATAAACGTCGCACAACATCGTGTTGAGATCGCGCATAACGCCCTGAAATAACTTCGACATATGGTTGAGAGATCGATCCGTGAACACGACGGAAAATTCCATCAGCCCATCAGGGTCGACACTGGAGGGATTGGCGGCCGTTGACATTTATTCATCCTTAATCGTAACTCCCAAGCACCCCAGCCGATAACGGGTTTTTGTCAGTTTTGATGTGAGTCTCCTTGGTTATTAGGCGCATGAATTTTCTGTTGTGGTCTGAATTTCGTGGCGCTGTGACGATTTCTCTGAATCATTGGTGGAATGGACCAAGTTACTGCTCTTGAACAACTCCTCGCCACGGCTCTGCGCAGGATCGCCGAGTTGGAAGCCGCGTTGGCGAGCATGGCGCAAGAGAATGCGGATCTGCGGCGTCAGTTGGCCAAGAACAGCAGTAATAGCAGCAAGCCGCCTTCGAGTGATGGGTTGAAGAAGCCGGTACCGCGTAGCCTGCGTGGTAAGTCCGGTAAGAAAAGTGGTGGTTAAGTTGGCCACCGAGGTGACACCCTACGTCAGACAGCAACGCCTGACTTTGTGGAGCGACATGAGGCTGAGGCCTGTGGCACCTGTCAGCATGGCTTGACGGCTGGGATGATCAAGGCGGTGGAGAGGCGTCAGGTTTATGACATACCGGTGCCGCGTCTGGAGGTCACAGAGCATCAGGCAGCGATTTATTGTTGTGGCCATTGCCGAGCCACGACGACAGCCACCTTTCCCGATGGCGTGAATGCACACGTGCAATACGGTAAGCGCATTCGGGCGGCGGCGGTCTACTGCAATGTTCAGCAGCTGATCCCCGAGGATCGGGTCTGCCAACTCCTGCGTGATTTGTTTGGTGCCACCAGCCTATGCGCGGCCAGCGTGACCAACTGGGTGAACGGCACAGCGCGTACCTTGGGTGGCGTCGTCGAACACATTCTGGCCCGGCTCAATGAAGGCGGCGTTCGGCATCTGGATGAGACCGGACTTCGTGTTGCTGGTAAGCTGCACTGGCTGCACTCAATCAGCGATCTCGCCTTCACGCATTATCGCATCAGCGCCAAGCGCGGTGCTGTTCCATCCTTCCTGACCGGCGGGACAATTGTTCATGACCACTGGAAGTCCTATTACGCCCATATGAGTGGGGTGGACGCGCACGCCCTGTGCGGGGCGCATCATTTACGGGAACTCAAGGCCATCGAAGAAATCGAAAAGGAGCCGTGGGCGTGCGCGATGAGCGTGCTGCTCAACAGCGCCAATCAGCTCAAGTGCGCGGCTCAGGGGCGAGGCGAGACCGAACTCCCCACGTCGGTTCACCACGGCATCCTCACCAAATACATGGCGATCCTCACCGAGGGCCTCGCCTTCCATGAGCGACAAGACCCACTGGCTAGACGCACTGGTGCGCGAGGCCGAAAAGCCAGGCGGCCAGGCCATAACCTTCTGGTCCGCTTGCGCGACTACCGTGATGACGTCCTAAGGTTCCTTACGGACTTCACAGTTCCCTTCACCAACAATCAGGCCGAACGGGACCTGCGCATGATGAAGTTGCGCATGAAAATCTCGGGAACTTTCCGCACCCTCGAGGGCGCGCAGGTCTTCGCTGACATCAGATCCGTCATCTCGACGGTCAGAAAACACGGGGGCAATATCCTCGAAACACTCACCCTATCACCACAACAGATCATCGCTCGGCTCTAACGTCGCAAGGGCAACACAAAACCCGATATCCGATGGGGTCCTTGGGAGTTACCCTTAATCTGTGCTTACCCGTCATATGGCTTAGTGGCATCAGGATCAAAGTCTATCTCAGTATACCACGCAAGCGATGCGCACGCTGGTTGTGCCGCCCCAGCTATATGCAAGGCCACACGTGCCGCACGACGCCAATCCACAGCAGTGAAGTAGCGCCCTGTTTCTTTGGCGCGTCACAATGGCCCCGGCCTGCGTTCCTCGCTCAGCAATACATTCGCTTCAACATCGCCGACACCGGGCAATGTCATCACACGGCGGCGCAGAACCCGTTCGAAATCTGCCAAATCCCGTGCAACGACCCGCAGGCGATAGTCGTAAAGTCCCAGCACATGCTCCACCAACTGCACCTCGGGGATCGCCGTCACCGCGCGTTCAAAGTCATCCAATGAAACGCGCCCCTTGGTGGCCAGTTTGATGCCCAAAAAGACCGTCACACCAAAGCCCAGTTTGGCCGCGTCCAAAGACACCCGCTGTCCCACCAATATTCCCGCGTCGCGCAACCGTTTGATACGGCGCCACGTTGCGGGCTGGCTCAGGCCGATGCGCCCACTAATGGCGACTGCTGTTTGGGTCGCATCGCGCACCAACGCGCGCAAAATCGCGCGATCTATGTCGTCCAGATCAATCATAGCGGCAGGCTTTCATCATCGCGCAACGTCGCCACCGTCATCAATGCTTCGATATCGGCCATGTGCGGCAAGGCGAGGATTTGATTACGGTAAATCTGTTGGTAATGCGCCATATCACGCGCAATCACGCAAAGGCGCACATCGACACGGCCCAAAAATGTCTGAATTTCCGTGACTTCCGCAATGCCGCGCGCCGCATCCAGAAATTCGTCGAGCGCGCGGGCGTGGGTCTTGTCCAGCGTGATGCGCAATGAAACCGCGACCACATAGCCCAACGCGCGCCAATCGATCACCGCATGCTGTCCTTTTAGAATGCCACGCTCAATCAATCTCCCCAACCGTCGCGTCGCCTTGAGCGCGGACACACCCGCCTGTTGGCCCAACTCGGCGGCGGTCAAGGTTGGTTCGGCCTGCAATTGGCGCAGCAAACGGCGATCCAGATCATCAAGCATGAAATATCCATAAATTGTACAATTTATGCATAAAAAATTCATCTTAGCAAAGAAATGGAAAAGAACAGGCCTCGTATCGCGTTCTAATGTCAGCCATAAGAACGCCAACTCTAACCGCAACAAAGGAATACCCCCATGCGCGTTTATTATGACCGTGACTGCGATGTGAACCTCATCAAAGACATGAAAGTCGCCATTCTCGGCTATGGCTCACAGGGCCACGCCCACGCTTTGAACCTGCGCGACTCTGGTGCGAAGAACATTGTCGTCGCCCTGCGCGACGGTTCTGCCACCACGAAAAAGTGCGAAGCCGAGGGCCTGAAGGTTATGGGCATCGCAGAAGCTGCGGCCTGGGCTGACCTGATCATGTTCACCATGCCCGATGAACTTCAGGCAGAGACATATAAAAAATACGTCCACGACAACATCAAACCCGGTGCAGCAATTGCGTTTGCCCACGGTCTGAATGTCCACTTCGGTCTGATCGAGCCTAAAGAAGGCATCGACGTCATCATGATGGCGCCAAAGGGCCCAGGCCACACGGTTCGCGGAGAATACACCAAAGGTGGCGGAGTGCCCTGCCTGATCGCGGTCGACAAAGACGCATCCGGCAAAGCACATGAGATTGGCCTGTCCTATTGCTCCGCCATCGGCGGCGGTCGGTCCGGCATTATCGAAACCAACTTCCGTCAGGAATGTGAAACCGACCTGTTTGGCGAACAAGCGGTTCTGTGTGGTGGTGTTGTTGAGCTGATCCGAATGGGCTTTGAGACATTGGTCGAAGCAGGCTACGAGCCAGAAATGGCCTATTTCGAATGTTTGCACGAAGTGAAACTGATCGTGGACCTGATCTATGAAGGCGGCATCGCCAATATGGATTATTCAATTTCCAACACTGCGGAATACGGCCAATACGTCTCCGGTCCGCGTATCCTGCCCTACGTCGAAACCAAGGCCCGCATGAAGGCGGTTCTGGACGACATTCAGTCCGGCAAATTCGTGCGGGATTTCATGCTGGAAAACGCGGTTGGCCAGCCAACGATCAAAGCAGCGCGCCGCGCCAACGACGAACACCAGATCGAACAGGTCGGCGGCAAGCTGCGCGACATGATGCCGTGGATTTCCGCCGGTAAAATGGTCGATAAAGCTAAAAACTAAGCGACACTGTTTGGGGCGGATCCACGCGTGTGGGTTCGCCCCTATACCACCAAGGCGTGCATTGCAGTTCCATTCTGCAAATTGCGGACTATCTAATAAACGACAATTTTATTAGATAAAATGTCTGGCCGTTGCATCAACACGCCACAGGCACGGTCTACCTTGCGTTGAATTCCTCAGCCCTGAGTAGAAAGTAAAATCCGAATGTTAGTTAACCTTCAAGTCGTTGGACTATTTTATAACGCATCCATTACAGTCACTGAAGACAACCCGACCGTGAAATCGCTGATGGATGCCGCAATTGTATAGCCTAACCCCACCGGCAGCGTGAATGGCGCCGCTGCCTTTAACTACGGCACGCACTTCGACAGCCCCAGCGCTACTCCAACAATGTCGATGATGACCAACTTATCGCGAACATTTTAAATCACGCGTATTGAGCCATAATTACCCCGAGGGGCTTTACTCCCTCAAAGAAAGCTTCGGTAGCCGGTGGATCTGGGCGTCTCTGAAGCGCTGGGTGGGTTTCATGGGGCATGGCCATGCATCATTGCCACGAATGGCAGCACTGCATCCGTGAAGCCTAAAAAGTAACCAGAACAAAAATGGAATGCGGACGCATCAGCGGCATTCATGCAAATGCTGCATGACAGCATTGTCGAAAGGGTCATTGTGCAACTGCAGCATTATCATACATATTAATCACAATTAAACTACAAAAAATGCTCCAATAACTAAAGAGGTCGGCAACGTCATGACAACATTAACAACAACAGTCTTTGCCCGCACATCACTGAGAGATCGTTTTGAGACAATCCGCACGCAGATGGCTAAAAATGCTTCCAAGCGTAAGGTCTATCTCACCACACTATCCGAACTGGAGCGGACGTCCGCACGTGACCTGCAAAATCTCGGAATTGCCCCTTCATCGATCCGCCAGATTGCCCACAAGGCCGCTTACGGTTTTTAGGACTTAAAGGCTGGATCTACCCCCGCCTCACTCGAACATTCAGATCTTGTTAAGACCGACGCAAAACCTCTTTCCTGAAGCAATGCTTCAAACACCAGTTTCGGAACCGCTCACCTACTCCCGAGTGGAACTGAATATGCCGCTGCCGGAGCTCACCTCCTCCCGAGCAATGTCAGCGTAGACGCGCCTTGCTTCTTCTCCTCCCGAGACGCACCGAGGCGCGTATATATAAGAACGGTCATGTTCACCTCCTCCCGAGCATGACCGTTTTTTTGTCTTGAAAGGCAACAGGGTTTTCATCGGTTTAAGCTCGGTTGTTTGTCGCGCCAGACACGCCAAGCTTTGTGCCCCTGAAGCATTTTCACCTAATCTGCCAGAATTAAGGACCAAAACGAAAGACTTTCCCAAATTTACAGTGGTATCGCACATGAAAACTAACGCCTTGGACAAGGGGGCGATCATGGGTGAAGCTGCCTTTTCAGTGTCTTTTGCGGGTCCATTGGTCACGTTTCAGGACGCAGGCCGCGCCGGCAATATGCGCTATGGTGTCGCGGCCTCTGGTCCGATGGACCGATTGGCATTTGAGGCGGCCCACGCCGCTCTTGGCAACGCGCAGGTGTTGACGGCAATCGAGATTTCCGTCGGTGGCCTGATCCTCAACTGCACACAGGGCTCTGTGACCATCGCCATTACTGGCGGGGATTTCGTCGTCGAACACGCCGGACAAAAGACAAGATCGTGGACAGTCCTTACTATCCGCAAGGGCGATAGACTGTCGATCAGCGCGGGCAAGGCGGGCAGTTGGGCCTATCTCGCATTTGCCGCAAAGATCGAGACGCCCAATTGGCTTGGCAGTCAGGCAACACATTCAACCTCTGGTTTCGGGGGTGGGGCTCTGCAAACGGGGCAAACAATCACCCTGTCGGATACGGCGATCCGTGATGATCGATTGGGCGAGATAGCACAGCCAATTTCCCCTTCTAAAGGACCCGTCCGCGTCGTCACCGGACCCCAAGACCAGCATTTCACAAAAGGATCAGTCGAGCGGTTTGTCACCAGCACATTCAAGGTTACCGATGCCTATGACAGGATGGGGATGCGATTGAGCGGTCCACTCTTGGACCTTGACGGGGCTTTGTCCATCCCGTCGGAACCAATCGTGCGCGGGTCGGTTCAAGTGTCAGGGGATGGCATTGCAACTGTGTTGTTGGCGGATCATCAAACCACAGGGGGGTACCCCAAAATCGCCACCGTAATCTCTTGTGATACCGACAGATTGGCACAGTTTCGCGCGGGCGAGGCAGTGCGGTTTACACCGATAAACAGTGCGCAAGCCATCGGCGATGTGCGTAAATTTTTTGCGCAAAAGGCCACATACCTTGAAGACATCGCCGTGGCGCGCGGATCATTGGCGACGCGCTTGATGCGTGAAAACCTGATCCATGGGTGCGTCTACGACTAGCGCTAGGAAATGATCGGCAGGGCCACAACGACATAAGATAACGCGATTGCCTTGCCATTCGTCGGGTCCGATACCTCCATCCGGTATCTGCCAGCGGGACGCACGCCACCGATTGCTGCAAACGTTCCGCACAGCATCGCCGTTCCGTCTGTGAAACCAGCCCCGTCGCATAGTTGCGCCAGTGGACGAATACCAGCCAATGTGCCGTCCTGATACAGTACCTCGCGCCCGTCTTCTTCTATCCAGCACCGTAGGGTGATGTCATCAAGGTGATCCTTGATCGCTTCAAAGTCCCAAAGATCCGTCGAAACGGGTTTGGCACAGGCCTGCTTGGACGCCGCGACCGAATGACGTTCCAAATCGCGGTCCGTGTGATCTGACGCCAAGCCAAAATATGTCCTACCTTTCGCCTGAACTAGTAATGGCTCAACTTCGCCCGATGTGCCGTGGCCCAAGACGTCGATGCTTTCGGCCTGTGTCAAAAGGGTCTGTGAGACGCGATAGTACAGGGGAACCTGACTTGGGGGGGCGATGCCGATTGCTGCCAATTCATCGATATGATGTTGGACCGCAGCCATATTGCGTCCCGTCCAACCGGCTAAGACAACCGCAGAGATCTCCAGATCAATGCGCGAATTATCAAAACTGAATGCAACATTCATGCTCTTTTGTCCCTTCCCTACTTACAAGCCCAACCATTACACCGGATTGTGGGATCGTTTCAATTGCGATGCTGCTATCATCCACTTCCAAGGTTGGCCCCCACCATGCGGCAGGGGCCACTTTGTTGTTATGGAAGTTTCATTTCGCTATAGTCGCCCCGCACAAAGAGTGTGATGGTCACGGTTGCCTCTGTGCGATTGCGCCAGAACCAGCCGTGGTTGCCGTTAAATGCAGCCGTCAGCGTGCCGGTCTGATCTGCAACGCCACGTCCTTTCTCATAGCTGATGCTGCTGTCACCGTCGCCATGGGTGTCATAGGCCACCACCGAACCATTCGCGGTCCAATAAAACTCAGCGACCGCCCCTGCCACCATGACCAGCTTCACCTCAACGCCCTCGGTCGGTGCAAGCGTATAGCTGACCTCGTCCCGCCAAACCGGTGCGACTGTTTCTGTCACGTCGGGCACAGTCTGTGGCGTTGGGATAATGACTTGTTCGGGAGCATTGGCGACCGGCTCTGGCGGCGGTGCGGCAGCCAGCTGGTCAACCTCCACCGCTGGGGCCATCGCTGTAAGCTGTCCCTCAATCGCGTCCTGACGTGATGCCGGATCAGGTTCGGGGGTGGCGAGCGCAGTTGTGGTCTGTGAAGCGGCGAGTTCGTCAGCTTCCGCCTCGGCGTAGAGCTGCTGCTTGATCTCTCCCATTTGCGTCAGGCCAAGGACGCTTCCTACACCGGTTGGATCGGAGCCGTATTCTGCTGGGGTGCCGCCGCTGGCCGGAAGAGGTGAAGGCGCGGATTGTGGCTGAGACGCTTGTTGAGGGCGCGACGGTTAACGCCGTAGCACGGCAGTACTGGATGCGGCCAAATCACTTGTCAGAGTGGCGTCGGATGGCCCGCGAGGGCAAATTGGTTCTGCCGAACCTTGATGGTGTCTCCTTTGTCCCTGTTGCCATTGAGGAACCCGTCGTTTTGGCGGATGTGCCTGAGGACGCCGTTGTCACGCTCGATTTGATCAAGGGGATGTGGTTGTTCGTCTTGCAGCGAACACGCCTGAAGTACGTATCGCTGAACTCGTGTCGGCGCTGTCATCCACCCGTCGCATGGCGTGCAAATCTTTGTGGCGACCAAACCGGTGGACTTCCGGAAAGGACATGAAGGTCTGGCCGCTTTGGTGCAGAGCCATTTTCAGAAGAAGCCGTCTGATGGCGCGGTCTATGTGTTCCGCGCCAAACGGGCAGACCGGCTCAAGATGATCTGGTGGGATGGCACGGGGCTGGTCATGGCCTACAAGCGTCTGGAGCAAAATGCGTTCAAATGGCCCGCTATTCGGGACGGCGTTTTGCGGCTGGACCCGGCGCAATTTGAAGCGTTGTTTGCGGGAATGGACTGGCGTCGCGTGACTGCGTTGGAGACCCGTCCGCCAGCTGCGGCAGAATGGCTCGGAGTGCGTTTTGGACAGGCACATAAGCCCATTTTTTGATAGCTGACGGGCATGACTTCCCCCACTGATCTTTCTACAGATGTCGCTACTTTGCAGGCGCTTTTGATTGCCTCCGAAGAGCGAAATCTACGCAAAGAGGATCGCATCATCCGGCTGGAAAAGCAGTTGCCTGACTTCAAGCGCGCGCTCTATGGCGCGAAGTCCGAGAAGGGCCACCCCGACCAGTATCACCTTGCGCTGCAAGATATCGAGACGGCCATGGCTATCGTAAATGCTGAGGACGAGGCGGTTGATCCGCCAAACACTACAGGTGCATCAAAGCCACGCGCAGGTCGCGGCGTCCTGCCAAAACATTTGCCGCGCATCGAAAAGGTGATCGTGCCCGATGATATGACCCGTGATTGCGGTTCGGAGCGCCACATCATCGGGGAAGATATCAGTGAACGGCTGGACATCGTGCCCGCGCAGTTCCGCGTGATTGTCACGCGCCGTCCCAAGTATGCCTGCCGATCCTGTGAGGCGGTATAATCCAAGCACCAGCCAAACCAAGCCTGATCGAAGGCGGTATGTCGACAGATCCACATTGGCGTTCTGGGTCGGGAAGGATGCCCATGACGCGTTGCCACTTAAAATATACCTCTACGGTGCGTGCGGTGATCCGGGCCCACAATTCCTGCTTCAGTAACTGGTGTGGCACTGAGTAATAATGGCGGCCAATATCGACGTGGTAATCAAGGCCAGCACGGCACTGCTTCCACTCGGCATAAACGTATGAGGCAGCGGGCAGCGGCTTGAGTGCGGGGCAATTCAAGCGCTCAAACAGTTCTTGGCGATAGGCACTGAGATGGCGAGATACCTTGCCATTCCAGCCCATTTTTGATTGGTTCCATCCGCTGAGAAGTCCTGATCCAGCAGATTGGGCGCGATGTTGAACGTGTGATTACTATCCGTCGTTGTCTTATATTTTTGGGTTCTGATGATCTTGATACCATTCTCACCCATCAAACGACCTACACGCCGGTGCCCGACATTCAGCCCCAACTCTTGCAACTCTTCGGTCATACGGGGGCGGCCATAGCTTTGCAGACTAGGATCAGGACTCATAACCAGAATATGACGGTTGCGGCGAGAGCGATTGCGGAGAGGAAGACTGTTGGTGATCTGTCGTAGCGAGTTGCGACGCGCCGCCAATCTTTGAGCCTTCCGAACATTCTCTCGATACGGTTGCGTCGTTTGTAACGGCGCTTGTCGTATTTAACGGCCTTCTTGCGTGACTTGCGCCCGGGGATGCAGGGCTTTGTGCCCCTGTCTACAAGGGTTTCGCGGAACCAGTCAGCATCATATCCTCTGTCAGCAAGGAGCCACTCGGCTTCAGGCAGGCCATTCATTAGGGCAGCAGCGCCAGTATGATCGCTCACCTGACCTGCAGTGATAAACAAGCGGACCGGGCGACCGTTGGTATCTGTAACCGCATGCAACTTTGTGTTCATGCCGCCCTTGGTCAGCCCGATCAGGCGTCCACACCCCCTTTTTTAACCGCAGGCTGGAGGCCGTACGATGTGCTTTGAGGTAGGTGGCATCCACTGCCCGGCAGTCGAAACGCAGTTTCGATGAGAGGGGATCGAGATGGTCTTGTTATCGGGAGCCTGCTCGGCCAGCCCCATCAAGATCCGGGCAAACACGCCCATGTCACTCCAGCGCTTCCAGCGATTGTACAGCGTCTTTGGCGGCCCATATTCCGCAGGAGCATCACACCACCGTAAGCCATTGCGATTAATGAAAATAATACCACTCAGGACACGACGATCATCAACACGCGCACGGCCTCGGGCCTTCGGAAAGTAAGGCCGCAGACGCTCCATCTGTGCCTCACTCAGCCAATATAGATTGCTCATCATATCCCCCTACAATTGAGGACTTTGAATCACCACAACGCGACAAACTCAATCAGTTAATGGGTCCTGACCCTAACTCCTAACTCCTAACTCCTGAAGACGTCGCCGCGCGGCTTCGTATCTCAAAGCGCCAGATCCACAACCTGATCAATGACGGACATTTTCCACCGCCAATGAAGATCGGGAGATTGAACCGTTGGAGAGCCCTCGATGCCGAAAACTACGTTGATGCGCTGGCCATGGCGGTCGATGCATCAACGATTGAGGTGGCCCGACATAACACAGAAAATCCCAGTGATAGTCCGCATTTTGCAGGCTCAAACCGTTTTCGGAGTTCACAGGTCCACGCTATATCGATGGGCCAAGAGTCAGCACATCACGATCCATCGCCGTGGAGCAATGTCATTTGTCGATCCGAGCGAGGTTTATAACTTCATTATGAACGGGGAGGGGACCCAGTGGGGGCCAGCCCCCAAAAGGACAAAATTCATGAATGATATCAATGAAAGTGGTGCGGTCGGGGGGACTCGAACCCCCACGAATGTTACTTCACAGCGACCTCAACGCTGCGCGTCTACCAATTCCGCCACGACCGCAGGTCTGAAAGCGTTAGAAGCACTTAGCGAAGCGTTGCCGCCACCTCAAGCGCAAAATCTGCAAAATTGGACGATTGCTGGCGCACGCCTACCTGCCCAGTGCGGCGGGCCTTTGCGCCAACGTGCTGCGCCCTGCCCGTGCAGCTGCGATCAAGGCCACAGTGGCGACCCGATCACGATCCGGCCAAGGCTATCACTGCCGCCGAAAACCGCTTCGTTGGTGCGGCGATGCGGCGAGAAGTTAGCCAACCCCGCTGGGATCAGACCAAACAAATACAGCCGCCACCTCATCGCCTTATGGGCGCGAACTCGGCCTGCGCGGACTTGTCGGATACCGTGCTACAACACCAGTACGCCAGAAACGCGAACCCGAGCAGTCGGCCAAACGGCCCCAACACCGCAAACCTCTTAATGCGGAACGCCTGATCATCGCCACAGTGTGGATCTGGATCCGCAACGATCAATTAGAGACGATTCAAGGGCATATCAGGGCCTTTCGGTTTGGCTCTCGCCTTAAAATTGCCTATCTATTGGACAAGCAAACATTCACGCCTAAACACCTTTTGCCAAATGACAGGACGCTTTCGTGAACGACACCGCACCGCAATCCGCGCTTCGTAAATGGCGGTTCCATGTAACCCAGCCCGTAAGGGGCGCGAACATAAAAGGGGCGGGGCATTTGCTGCGACACACTAATGGTTGAATGGATCACCACAGACGGACTGACAGATTACGACGACGCCACCGCTTTCATGGAAGACCGCGCCGAAGCCATTCATCGCGGCGACGCGGATGAATGCATTTGGCTTGTCGAACACCCTGCCCTTTACACCGCTGGAACGTCCGCCAAACTTGTCGATCTGGTGGAGCCTGACCGCTTTCCAGTCCACACATCGAAACGCGGTGGTCAATATACCTATCACGGACCGGGCCAGCGGGTCGCCTATGTGATGCTTGACGTCGGCAAGCGCGGCCACGACGTGCGCCGCTTTGTGCAAGACCTCGAACACTGGGTGATTGCGACGCTGGCAAAATTCAACGTCACTGGCGAAATCCGCGACGGGCGCGTCGGGGTCTGGGTGCAGCGGCATGACAAACCTTTGGACGCACATGGGCAACCTGCGGAAGACAAAATTGCGGCCCTCGGCATCCGCTTGCGCAAATGGGTCAGCTTTCACGGACTGTCGATCAACGTTGAACCGGATCTGGGCCATTTCAGCGGCATTGTGCCCTGCGGGATAACCGAACACGGGGTAACGTCGCTGGTGGATCTTGGTCTGCCCGTGACGATGGACGACGTGGATGTGGCCCTGCGCAAAACGTTTGCAAGCAGCATCACCCCTTACGGCAATAACTAACGCAGGTTTGGCACGCCGTCCGTGCTGTCCATCGTCAACCCGAACCGCAATCCCACGCCGATCCGGTGCGCCAATGCGGACCATCCGGCAGCGACATCAACGGACAGTTGCGCGGCCAGAACGTCATCAAACAACGCCAGCCAGATCGGGAAGTGTCCGTCTTTTACGGTGCCCGCCTGCATGTGTTTGCGCATCGGATTGCCACTGTAGGACCGCTCGTGCAGGATCGCATTGCGCCAGAACGCGGCGATCTTGACCTCATGGCTGGGCCAATCGCTGATTTTATCGGCAAACACCGGCCCAAACGTCGGATCGTGGCGCACTTTGTCATAAAACACGGCCACGACCTCGTCGATCTGGGCGGCCGTTAGATCAATTCTCGCGGTGGGCTTCATCCCAAAATCATCCACATCACGGCCAGCATGATGACCAAATAGACCAACATATTGAACATGGACCGGATCAAACCTTGGTCCGCCTCTGGGTCGACGCCCATGCGTTCGCAGATTTTCGTACCA
This sequence comes from Octadecabacter arcticus 238, assembly GCF_000155735.2. Taxonomy (GTDB): domain Bacteria; phylum Pseudomonadota; class Alphaproteobacteria; order Rhodobacterales; family Rhodobacteraceae; genus Octadecabacter; species Octadecabacter arcticus. The sequence continues at coordinate 662,666 of NC_020908.1, read as the reverse complement.
GGCCAGAGGATGATGGAGGTGACAGTCATAACGTGTCCTTAAATCGGTATTTATAATACGTATTAAATAGCGCCTTTATAATACGCATTGCAAATGCTAATTTGACGCATGCATCTTGATAAATTCAGCGACTACGCCGTGCGCATCCTTATCGCCCTGTCCGTGTCCAAGGCTGGGCGCGTGCCCGCATCGTCCATCGCCCAAAGTTACGGGCTGTCGCAACACCATATCGCCAAAGTCGCAACAGAGTTAGTGCGCGGCGGCTTTGTGACCTCGGATCGCGGGCGCGGCGGCGGGCTGCAGCTGGCACGCCCTGCAACCGACATTTCAATCGGGGCAGTTTTGCGATCCATCATGGCCGATGATCCGGTCGCAGAATGTTTTGGCAGCGCGCCAAATTGCGCCATCCTGCCTGCCTGCGGCCTGCGCACCCCGCTCACCCAAGCAAAAGATGCGTTCTTTTCAGTTCTTGACGGGTACACACTCGACGATGTGACTCAGAGGAAATCAGCGCTCGCGGACCTGCTCTCTGCGACCTGAGGTGGGTGGTTTAGAAAATCCATAAACCCCGTATTGTTTTCCCCTGATTGATCACGATCCTTTGGGGGACACATGCATCCTACATCAATCATATTGGCTACGTTGAGTGTCATCTGTACGAAAAATCCTGTTCGCGCGCAGGACCAGCAAGTAAAAAGTGACTTCAATTTAACCGTCGTTGTGCCGCTCGATGTCATGGACCAACCGTTGATATATTTGGATTTCAATCAACTACTTCGTCCATATTTAATGGGCTTGGACATCACTGTTCTTGACTGTTCTTGGCGATTTAGACGGGGGCTGTTTAGGTGGCACAGACATTTCGCTCGCGTTTCGCGCGTAGTATGACGGAACCTCACAGTGACCCATCATAGTTACTCTGTAAAGCCCCGCCGGAACCGCGTTTTTTGGTGCAAGCCTCAACCGCTACAGCGAAGTCCTGTTTCAAGACACCTTTCGGCCTTTGACCGATATTTGGTGGGAAGAAGACGCGATTGGGACGCCATCATCCGCAATAATACCTGCGTGAGCATCGTCGCTGATATCAAAGATGGACGCGGTGGCGCGAATGAAATTTACGTCGGTGGTTTTGTCCTGACCATCGCGCCAAAGCACTAACACACACACCTGCGCCAATTTTACCCATGCAAACCGTGCGATGCACTGTTGCCCTGCCCCCCCCTGCGCCCTAAAATCATTTTAAGCCAAAGGGTGAGTCCGTTCACCTTGTAGAAATTGCCATCGATTGCAGGGAGCGCCACATGGTAGACGCAGCCGTCCACGAGCAGGACCATGAAGACAACCGCGGGTTTTTTACCCGTTGGTTTATGTCCACAAACCATAAAGACATTGGTATTTTGTACCTTTTCGTGTCGGGTTTTGTCGGGTTCTTGTCCGTCAGTTTCACCGTTTACATGCGCATGGAGCTTATGCACCCCGGTGTTCAGTACATGTGCCTTGAAGGCGCACGTCTGTTTCCAGCGGCCCTGAACGAATGTACACCCAATGGTCACTTATGGAACGTGTTGATAACGTACCACGGCATCCTGATGATGTTTTTTGTGGTTATTCCTGCGCTTTTCGGTGGTTTCGGAAACTACTTTATGCCGCTGCAAATCGGCGCGCCTGACATGGCGTTTCCGCGCCTCAACAACCTGTCATTCTGGATGTTCTGTACCGGTGTTGCCCTTGGTGTTGCGTCCATGCTTGCGCCCGGCGGGAACGGTCAAGCCGGCGCGGGGGTCGGCTGGGTCATGTATCCACCGCTGTCGACAAGCTCCGGCGGTATTTCAATGGACCTCGCGATCTTCGCGGTTCACGTCTCTGGTGCGTCCTCTATTCTGGGCGCGATCAACATGATCACGACCTTCCTGAACATGCGCGCGCCCGGCATGACATTGCATAAAGTGCCGCTGTTTTCATGGTCAATCTTCGTTACCGCATGGTTGATCCTTCTGGCCCTGCCCGTTCTGGCTGGCGCGATCACCATGCTTTTGATGGACCGCAACTTCGGGACAACGTTCTTTGATCCCTCCGGTGGTGGTGATCCGGTTTTGTACCAACACATTCTGTGGTTCTTCGGTCACCCCGAAGTTTACATTGTTGTCGTACCTGCGTTCGGTATCGTCAGCCACGTTGTCTCCACCTTCTCGCGCAAGCCGATCTTCGGCTACTTGCCGATGGTTTACGCAATGGTCGCAATTGGCGCGCTGGGCTTTGTCGTGTGGGCACACCACATGTATACGGTGGGCATGTCGCTGACCCAGCAGTCCTATTTTATGCTGGCAACGATGGTCATCGCAGTGCCCACGGGCGTGAAGATCTTTAGCTGGATCGCAACAATGTGGGGTGGGTCTGTGTCATTCAAAGCCCCGATGATGTGGGCTCTCGGTTTCATTTTCTTGTTCACCGTCGGTGGCGTCACAGGCATTGTACTGTCACAGGCTGGTGTCGACCGCGCCTACCACGACACCTATTACGTCGTGGCGCATTTCCACTACGTGATGTCGCTGGGCGCCGTGTTTGGCATCTTCGCGGGTATCTATTTCTACCTGCCGAAAATGTCTGGACGCAAAATTCCTGAATGGGCAGGACATCTGCACTTCTGGATGATGTTCATTGGTGCCAACATCACGTTCTTCCCGCAGCACTTCCTTGGTCGTAACGGCATGCCGCGCCGCATCATCGACTATTCAGAAGCGTTCGCGACTTGGAACTATGTATCATCCCTTGGCGCGTTCCTGTCATTCGCATCCTTCCTGTTCTTCATCGTCATTCTCTTCAAGACGCTGATGAGCCCGAAAAACGCGACGGAGCCAAACCCGTGGGGCGAATTTGCTGATACTCTGGAATGGACCCTGCCGTCCCCTCCACCGGAGCACACGTTCGAAACGCTGCCCAAGCAGTCCGACTGGGACAAGCAGTCTTCGCACTAACAATACCTTCGGGATCTGAATGATATTAGGCCTCGGCGGAAACGCCGAGGCCTTTTTTGTGGGCACAATTTCTATATGCGCGACTGGAAACAGCGATGACTTTTTGGCATGGTATCAATCCAATTGATTGGCTTACCCAATTGGCCCGTTCGCCACGACAACGCTTAACGTCGTGCGGCTCGGCTTTGCTGCCTTCATGGGCTTGTGCATCCTAAACGCGGTTCGAGACGCCCACGCGCGGCACATTGCATCCCATCGTGCATGGATGATCCGCGCCTCCGCTGTGGCGGTTGCCGCCAGTACACAGGTGGTTTTCATGGGGCGGTGCTTTGCCACGATCGGCGATCCATCATCAGAATTGGCCACTGGGTTGCTGACACTGGGCTTTGGACGGCGATTTCAACTGGTCGATGCAACACATGCATTAAACGCTCTGCGGGAGTTTCATACCCCAGCGTCATTCGAGGTCGTTCATTGAGTTGTCTGGCGACGGCGCTCAACTTTGCTTGACTGTGTATCGACAAATCTGTGCCCTTTGGAAAGTACTGTCGCAGAAGGCGGTTGGTGTTTTCGTTTGAGCCGCGTTGCCACGGGCTGTGGGGTTCGCACAAGTAGACGTCGATATCAGTCGCCAAGGTGAACTTCTTATGCCCTGCCATTTCCGACCCACGATCCCATGTCAGAGAACGATAAAGTTCTTTGGGCAGCTTGTGCGACTGCTTGATTAGCGCTTGGATGACGCTGTGGCTGTCCTTGTTGCCAACCTTCGCCAGCATCACGTAGCGCGTGCTCCGTTCGACCAATGTTGCGATGAAGCTGTTGCCGGAGCCTTCGATGAGGTCACCCTCCCAATGGCCAGGCACGGCCCGATCTTCCACCTCGGCTGGCCTGTCACGGATCGATATTGCATCGTTGAACCATTGACCGGCAGGCGATTGCGCAGCAATCACCGGGAGGTTGGCCCAGACCACTACGCTTCATGGTGGCATGGCGAGATCGGCGGATGGCCCGCGTTGCCCGTAGATGCGCTAGTAATTCCTTCTAAAGTACGCCACGAATTTGGATAAAAAAGCTTCGGCAGATCGTCTCGTGAGAAACGCGCTTGTTCTCATCATCGGGATGTTCTCGCATTAGCCAGCCTGCGATTTGTTGCGGGGACCACATGCGGATCAGCTTGGTCGATATCGCCCCCTCTCACACATGCAAGCATGTGTTGCCGGGCAGTGGACAGAGATAGGCTTTGTGTGCCAGCTTGCACAGCTTCGGGCGGTGAGAGCGATCCCAGGCTGCGACATCTGAAGGCGCTGCACGATAGTCTTTGAGACCGCCGTTGCGCCGGACTTCTCGGCTGATTGTGGATGCTGATCGCTTCAAACTTCGTGCGATAGATCGCAGGGACATCTGTGCCCGCAGACCTCTGGATGTCTCTTCCCGATCGGTCAGGGTTAGAGCAAGCCGCGACCTGATGTGGTCCGCAGGACGGATGCCGCCAGTCCGCTCTAACAGCGGGTAAATTGATGATGACCCCCTATCAGACAACCGACCAATCGAGATCACCGACTCTCCGCGTTGCCATCCACTGCCCGGCAGGCGATGCTCAGCATCGCTGAGAGGGGTCCCAAATCTCCGACTTCTGCTTGTCCGTGAAAAATACGCGGCGACGGTACTTCATGTTGATCATTCCATCTTTGGCTAAAGACTAAAGTGTTCCGTCGACCCATTGAAATCGCCACTCAATGCGGTCTTTGCGGAGTGGTGGATCATCCGCGCGCGCCGCCCAGCGCTGACATTCACTTAAATATCGTCATGCGACACCCCATCCCCTCGACATGGTCAAACAGACGCCTAAGTTTAGTTTATGCCCTACGAATGGATCACCCCGGACCCTGCGCCAGACGCCCCTGTGGCGGAACTGCACCTGTGGCCCTACCGATCCCTGCTGCGCCGAGATTTTGTGGTGTTCATTGCCGGAACGGTGGCAATCATTTTTCTGCCATTGATCGCTGTCCTCGGCTCGCCTGTGCTCTGGGGCTTGTTGCCGTTCTTTATCATCGCCGTCTCGGGGGTCTGGTACGCCCTACATCGCAGCTACAAAGACGGTGAAATCCTCGAGGAACTGCGCATCTGGCCTGACAGCATGACGCTCATCCACATCCACCCACGACGCGGACGCAAATCGTGGGAAGGCAACCCGTACTGGGTCCATCTCAAGATCGACAAAAGAAACGAACGCATCGTTAACTACATCACCCTCAAAGGGTCAGAGCGAGAGGTTGAGCTGGGAGCATTCCTGTCCGAAGACGAACGCGCGGTGCTTTATGACGAGGTCGACCGCGCCATGCGCGACGCGATCCGGCCATGACCATCCCTATCTGGCATCGCCCGTTTATCAGATGATATCGACGCTTGGGAGACAGCATTCCGTCAGATACTTCACTCCCTATTAGGAGAGGCGGGCCCTTACGTTTGGGGTCCGGACGGTTGTCGAGTCGTGCTGCAAAGCGCCGCTTGGCCCTAACCCGCACCAATCCATCGGCGGAACACGATAGGCAACGCCATGGTATTTTGTGATGTAACTTTGCACAAAATTCGGGTCGCGCAATGCTGCTGCGCGGCCTAAGCGTTTGCTATGACACCACAACGCACCCTCACCATCCGCACATGGATCGAACTTTTTGTGCTCGCCTTTATCTGGGGCGCGGGGTTCCTCGCAGTGCGGCTGGCGATTGACGAGATTCCAATCGCCACTTCGGTCGCCCACCGCGTGTTTTGGGCCGCTGTAATCCTTTGGGCCTTCGTTTTGGTGCGTGGCCTGCCGATCCCGCGTGACCCTAAAATCTGGCGGGCGTTGATCGTCATGGGCGCCCTCAACAACGCCATTCCATTTAGTTTGATGGCATGGGGTCAGTTGCACATCCAAACGGGCCTGACGTCGGTGTTCAACGCTGGCACGGCGATTTTTGGCGTTGTTATTGCGGCCCTTATCCTTGCTGATGAACGCCTGACCACACGCAAAATCATCGGGTCAGCCATTGGTTTCTTTGGCGTCGCCACCGCAATCGGTCTGCAGTCTGTACGCAACTTTGACATCACATCGCTCGCGCAACTGGCGGTGATTGCGGGCACCATTTCATATGCTTTCGCGGGTGTTTGGGCACGGATCAATCTAACGGGCCTGCCGCCCCAAGTCGCGGCGGCGGGAATGCTCACGGGGTCATCGCTGGTGATGGTTCCGGCGGCGCTGCTGATTGACGGTACCCCGTCATTTGACCTCAGCCTCACTGCACTTGGCGCCATCGGCTATTACGTCGTCTTCGCCACCGCAGGCGCGTATCTGCTGTATTACCGCATCCTTGCTGCCGCAGGATCGGCCAACACGATGATTGTAACGCTGCTGATCCCGCCAGTCTCCATCATCCTCGGCGCGCTGGTTCTTGACGAAAGCCTGTCGCCCAACGTCTATATCGGCCTCGCGCTCCTCGCGCTTGGCCTCGCGGTACTGGATGGGCGCGTGTTCAAGCGTCTAACGCGCGCCAGTTAGCCCAGCTTTTCTTTCACCATCGGGCCGGTTTTTCCGAAGTCCATCTGGCCGGTATATTTGCCTTTTAGGATGCCCATAACCTTGCCCATATCGCGAATGCTAGATGCATCGACTTCGGCAATGGCGCTCTCAATGGCCGCCGCAGCTTCGTCCTCGGACAACTGGCGCGGCAGGAATTCTTCGATTGTCTTGATCTCAGAGAGCTCGTCTTGCGCCAATTCTAAGCGTCCGGCCTCTTCGTAAATTTTCGCGCTTTCTTGGCGCTGCTTGACCATCTTGCCCATGATCGCCAACACGACGGCGTCACCGACGCCCTCATCTTTGCCTTCACCGCGCGCTTCGATGTCACGGTCTTTGATTGCGGCCGTGATCAGTCGCAGCGTCGACAGGCGATCAGCTTCTTTGGCCTTCATCGCTTCTTTAAGGGCCGTGCTGACCCGTGTACGCAATTCCATTCCATCATCCCTGATATGTGAGCGGTAACGAGCGCGGACCATACTGCGAAGTAGCCGCGCAAAACAAGCACCCATAAACGAACGCTCCGTGAGGTCATTTGTGCGTCTTGACCTGCACAACCCCACCCCTTAGTAAGCGTAGAAATTCGCTGTGCGAATGCCCGCATGGCGACCAGATTTGTCGCACAGCATGGGATTCGACCAATGGCCAGCACCAATAAACCAACAGCCTGCCTTGTTCTTGCCGATGGGACCGTGTTTTATGGCATGGGCTTTGGCGCCACGGGGCAAACGACTGCCGAATTGTGCTTTAATACCGCGATGACCGGCTATCAGGAAATCATGACCGATCCGTCGTATGCCGGCCAGATCGTGACCTTTACGTTTCCCCATATCGGCAACACCGGCGTTACGCCCGAAGACGACGAAACAGCCGAACCTGTCGCCTCTGGCATGGTCGTCAAATGGGATCCGACATTACCGTCCAGCTGGCGGTCGGCAGAACGCCTTGAGCCGTGGCTTGCTGCCCGCGGGCGCATCGGCATTGGCGGCATTGATACGCGCCGCCTGACCCGCGCGATCCGTCAACAAGGCGCGCCGCATGTGGCATTGGCCCATGATCTGGACGGCAATTTCGATGTCGAAAAACTGGTCGCCGCTGCCCGTGGGTTTGCTGGCCTCGAGGGTGTTGATCTCGCCAAAGAAGTGACATGTGCACAATCATATCGCTGGGATGAAATGCGGTGGGCGTGGCCGGACGGCTTCGCACGCCAGACTGACGCGACATACAAAGTCGTCGCCATTGATTACGGCGCAAAACGCAACATTCTGCGCTGTTTGGCATCCGCTGGCTGCGATGTCACTGTCCTGCCCGCGACGGCAACTGCCGCCGACGTTCTGGCACACAGTCCTGACGGCGTGTTTCTGTCAAACGGCCCCGGTGATCCGGCGGCGACAGGCGTTTACGCGGTGCCGATGATCAAAGACATTCTGGCAAAAGACCTGCCAGTCTTCGGCATCTGTCTGGGGCATCAAATGCTCGCCCTCGCGTTGGGTGCCAAAACGATCAAAATGAACCACGGCCACCACGGTGCCAACCATCCAGTCAAAGATAATGACACTGGCAAAGTTGAAATTACATCGATGAATCATGGCTTTACGGTGGATGCACAGACCCTTCCGGCAGGTGTGCGCGAAACCCACAGGTCGCTGTTTGATGGATCAAACTGTGGCATCGCGGTTGACGGAAAGCCCGTGTTTTCAGTGCAGTACCACCCGGAAGCGTCACCTGGTCCGATGGACAGCTATTACCTGTTTGAACGTTTCGCTGCGGCCATGGCTGCGCGCGCGGGGATCACGGCCTAAGGGCCGCAAGACCCGAGATCATCCAAAGCAGACAGGCCTTTAACGCCTCGTTAACGGTTCATCATCCAGAGTGGACGCGGGACAGGTAATAGGCTGAAATGGCTTTGAAGTTTAGCACTGTTCGGCAACGCAGGTTGCCGACGCAAGATGATATGGCAAGCAGGCTTGCTGCTCCGCGTTCGAGCGGCGACGTGTTGGGCCATGATGGTGTGCGTGCCGCGCGTGCGTTTGGTGAAAAAGATGTCGCACGTCGCAATTCTGCGGCGATCAATGATGCGCTGCGCCACAGGCTTGGACTACCACCAACAACACTCGCGCAGATCCAAGCGGGGTTGGTTGGCACGAGCGTCGTCAACCCCGTTCTAAACCCCGCTGATCCGCGCCTTATTGAACGGTTTGGCGCGCAACTTTGCCTGAAACACCGCGTTTTGCCGTGGCGATCCGTGTCGGGGCGCGTCACGGTTCTCGCCACGTCACCAGATCATTTCCTGCGGGTCCGTGACACTTTGGTCGCGATATTTGGCCCCGTCCATCTGGCAATTGTCACCACAGACAATCTTGACGCAGCGCTCAGCCGGATGTGTCATAAGAGCCTGATGCACAATGCAGAATTGCGGACACAGCAGCACGAATCCTGTCGCGGCTGGAACGCTGGAAAGGCATTTTGCTGGGGGCTCAGCGCTGTACTGACGATTATGTCGTGCTTGATCGTCTGGCCGCAAATCAGCTTTTTGGTGTTATGCGGCTGGGCGGTTTTCACGCTGATCCTGAACACAATCCTGAAGGCCGCGGCGGCCGTTCTACATCTCTTTCCCAAGCCCAGCGGCCCGATCCCCGCCAACCCACAACTGGCGCATCTGCCCATCGTCACAATTCTGGTACCGCTGTTTCACGAACGTGACATCGCAGGTGCCTTGATCAAACGGCTTTCACAGCTGGACTACCCCACCGACCTGCTTGATGTTTGTTTGGTACTCGAAGCCGATGATGGCAAAACGCTCTCGCCGCGACGCAATTGCCGTTCTGGATGCGCGCGATCAGGGTCTGAATAAGTTCAGATAGATGTGAGACAAAATTTTGTTGCCAAGATTTAGGCGACCTCGGAGACTGAGAATTGAAAGAAACCAGCTCACGAGGCCAATATGCAAATCATCGGACTGCACAAGAACGTTTATAAACTTTATGCTTGGGCGCGGACACAAGAATGTTTGGACGTGTACCGTATCAAATACGAAGGTCAGGTTCGGCAATGGGACGACTTACGTACAGAGGGCGTTTCTCTATCAAAGTGCGCTGAATTCGTCGGCATCTCGCGCGCGACATATTACCGTCACAAGCGTATTTTGAAGGATTTGGCGCAGGCAATCATACCGCCTTCAAAGGCTCCCAAACGCTGCAACAAGTCACAGTGGGGCGAGGCAGAAAAGCAATTGGTGCTTGAGGCCCGCCGCGACAATGAAACCTACGGTAAGGAGAAAATAGGGGCCATCTTGCGTCGCGACAAAAAGCAAACCATGAGCGATAGCACCGTGGGGCGCATTTTGAGCTTTCTAAGGAAAAAAGGCCTGATCACACGATCAAGATCTGCGCCCCAAAAGCGCAAGCGTAATTTTTCCAAGGGGCATGCCAAGGGATGGAAATATAGGGATTACAAAGATATTGTGGTTGGCGAGCGTGTGCAGATCGATCATATGACTGCCACGAAGAACGGCGTCACGTGCAAACACTTTCAAGCCTGGGAGAGGTGTAGCAAGCATATCCACGCGCAAGTTTATTCGAATGCCACGGCACGCTCTGCCAAACGGTTTTTGCAAGAACTCGTGGAAATAGCTCCCTATAAGATCATCTCAATTCAAGTCGATGGCGGGTCTGAGTTTATGGCCGATTTTGAGACAGCGTGCGAACAGATGGAGATCCCGCTCATTGTGCTGCCGCCAGCAAGGCCAAAATACAACGGTGGTGTCGAGCGCGGTAACCGCACCTTCCGCGAAGAGTTCTATGCATGTCGTGATCTCATTGCCGACAGCATAGGAGCGATGCGGTTTGAACTTCGAAAAGCCGTCGATAAATACAACACATTCAGGCCTCATCATGCCTTGAAAGGCAAGACACCAATGGAGTAAATTCGAATCACTCAGGCCAAAGTCGTGTGAGTCTCAAAACACCTGAACCTATACAGCCATCTTGCGTCGCGACAAAAAGCAAACCATGAGCGATAGCACCGTGGGGCGCATTTTGAGCTTTCTAAGGAAAAAAGGCCTGATCACACGATCAAGATCTGCGCCCCAAAAGCGCAAGCGTAATTTTTCCAAGGGGCATGCCAAGGGATGGAAATATAGGGATTACAAAGATATTGTGGTTGGCGAGCGTGTGCAGATCGATCATATGACTGCCACGAAGAACGGCGTCACGTGCAAACACTTTCAAGCCTGGGAGAGGTGTAGCAAGCATATCCACGCGCAAGTTTATTCGAATGCCACGGCACGCTCTGCCAAACGGTTTTTGCAAGAACTCGTGGAAATAGCTCCCTATAAGATCATCTCAATTCAAGTCGATGGCGGGTCTGAGTTTATGGCCGATTTTGAGACAGCGTGCGAACAGATGGAGATCCCGCTCATTGTGCTGCCGCCAGCAAGGCCAAAATACAACGGTGGTGTCGAGCGCGGTAACCGCACCTTCCGCAAAGAGTTCTATGCATGTCGTGATCTCATTGCCGACAGCATAGGAGCGATGCGGTTTGAACTTCGAAAAGCCGTCGATAAATACAACACATTCAGGCCTCATCATGCCTTGAAAGGCAAGACACCAATGGAGTACATTCGAATCACTCAGGCCAAAGTCGTGTGAGTCTCAAAACACCTGAACCTATACACTCGAAAAACTTGGCGGCTGGGACGCTCATAATGTTACAGAGGACGCGGACCTAGGCATCCGTTTGGCCCGCCACGGCTACCGCACCGAAATAATCGACACCGTCACCCAAGAAGAAGCCAACGCACGCGCTTGGCCGTGGGTGAAACAGCGATCTCGTTGGCTCAAGGGCTATGCGATCACGTACGGTGTCCATATGCGCAGCCCATTGAAATTATGGCGCGATCTTGGCGCATGGCAGTTCTTTGGCGTGCAGTTGTTGTTCGCTGGAACAATCTCACAATTCCTGCTTGCACCGCTGTTGTGGTCGTTCTGGTTATTGGTGTTCGGGGTGCCGCACCCACTTGACGGTGTGCTCAGCCCGAATGCCGCCCTGACATTTGCGGGCACCTTTTTGTTGTCCGAAGTCATTGGCATCACAGTGTCTGCAATCGCCGTGACGTCGGCTGGCAAACGCGACCTGATCAAATGGACGCCGACGCTACACCTATACTTCCCGCTCGCGGCGTTGGCTGCCTATAAGGGTATTTTTGAACTGGCCACAAAACCATTCTATTGGGACAAGACGTCCCACGGGATATTTGCCCCTACCCAGCTTGCCACGACCAGATCTAGCAGGGACGCGCCTAGCGCCCCGCCTGAACCGCCTCAGCATCCAATCGCAGCCGAATAGTAAATGCCTGCGAAATGTGTTCGCGCAGCGCCAGATCGGCCGCGTCACCATCCCCCATTTCAATCGCCTTCACAATCCGTTCGTGTTCGACCATCGTGTCGGTCGGACGCCCCTCAACCGCAATCGACGTAGACGCCAAAAGCGCCATGGAGCGGTGCACAAGATCAAGCTGCTGCACCAAAAACCGATTGTGACTGGCAAGGTGAATTTGCTTATGAAACCGTCGGTTTGCGCGGCTCATCGCATCGGGATCACCGACCAACGCGCGATCTGCTTCCAACATATGGCGCAAAACAGCCAATTCTTCGGGTGTAGAATGTCGCGCCGCCAAACGCGCCGCCAAGCCTTCCAAGGCCCCGCGCACCACGTATAATTCGCTCAACTGGCTGTGATCAAGGGACGCCACAATCAACGACCGCCCATCTCGCGACAACAGGCTTTGTGTTTCAAGCCGTTGTAATGCCTCCCGAATAGGGGTGCGTGACACGCCGAACCGTTCTGCCAACTCGCTCTCCACCAGACGGCTTCCCGGTTTGTAGGTTCCGGTATCAATCGCCTCTAGAATCATCTCATAGGCGTCTTTTTGTGGCGATCTCATGCTGGTCATTTGGGCTCCCTTGGTTTCGCGAATTGTACGCTACGGTGCTTCACGGTATCAACCCGTTGCAAATCCCGCCTGACAGAAACAAACATGCAAAAATAAAAGGTACCTTATGGTCAAATCCTCATTCTCTCACGTGCGTGCATGGGTCTTTGATCTCGACAACACGCTTTACCCACCAGAGGCTGCGCTGTTTGGCCAGATCGAAGTCCTGATGACCGACTATGTCTCAGAGGCCCTGAAGGTTGATCACGTTGAGGCGAACCGTCTGCGCGATCACTATTGGAAAAGCTATGGCACCACCCTTGCGGGGCTGATGGCCGAACACGATATTGACCCTGATCCGTTCCTAATCGCTGTCCATGACATAGACTTTTCCGTCCTGCCGCCTGCCCCTGAATTGGCCGACCTGATCCGCGCCCTCCCCGGTCGCAAAATCGTCTACACCAACGGCACCGCGCCCTATGCGCGCAATGTGCTGGCAGCGCGTGCGTTAGACGGCGTGTTTGATGCTGTTTATGGGGTTGAGCATGCCGGCTATCGTCCCAAACCTGAACAAGCGGCGTTTGAGGCGGTCTTTGCGCTGGACAAACTCCCACCCGCGCAGGGTGCGATGTTTGAAGATGACATTCGCAACCTCGCAGCGCCGCACGCCATGGGCATGCGCACGGTGCATGTGGCACCGAAATCGGAACACCATGACCACATCCACCACCACACCAGCGACCTGACTGCCTTCTTGTCGCAGTTGGTCTGACATACCTTTCCGCTAGCCACCCTTGGGCCTATGTTTACTTATATGATTAAAACAGCTGTAACGACAGATATCTTCATTTCAGGCGGCGGTGTCGCGGGGCTCACTGCGGCGGCTGCATTCGGTGCGGCTGGCTTTTCTGTCGTGATCGCGGACCCGATGCCGCCGATCACGGATCAAGCAGTCAAAGGCGCGGACCTGCGCACGACAGCGTTCCTGCAACCGGCCCGCGAATTTCTGATGGCTGCTGGCCTTTGGAATCGTCTTGCGCCCTTTGCCACTCCGCTGCAGATCATGCGGATCGTCGATGCGGGTGGCGCCGAACCGATCCCGCGCATGACCCGTGATTTTGACGCGGCCGATATTTCTGATCTGCCGTTCGGCTGGAACCTGTCGAACTGGCTGCTGCGCCGTGAGATTGTTGCGCGGATCGCCGAATTGCCCAACGTCGATTTCCGCTCAGGCGTCGGCTTCGCCACCCTGTTGACCCGCACCAATGAGGCGCGCGTGACACTTACCGATGGCACCCGCATCACCGCCAAACTGGTGATCGGTGCTGACGGGCGCCACAGCCCTGTGCGCCAAGCCGCTGGAATTGAATCCAAAACCACGAGGTACGGGCAAAAAGCGGTTACTTTTGCGGTGACGCATGAAGCCCCGCACAACAATGTGTCGACCGAAATTCACCGCAGTGGTGGCCCGTTTACCTTAGTCCCACTGCCCGATCATGACGGCAAGCCCTGCTCCGCCGTGGTCTGGATGAAAGACGGGCCGCAGGCAAACCGCCTCGCCATGTTGCCTGAACCGGAATTCAACGTAGAAGCGACCCTGCGATCCGCCGGAACCTACGGCCCCCTGACACTGGCCAGTCCGCGCATGGTCTGGCCGATCATCAGCCAAATCGCGGATAGGATGACTGGTGAACGTGTGGCTTTGGTCGCAGAAGCGGCCCATGTCGTCCCCCCCATCGGCGCGCAGGGGTTGAACATGTCATTGTCTGACGTGGCCAGTCTGCTTGATCTGGCGCAAGCCGACCGCGACACCTTTGGCAGCGCTGACATGCTGGCGAAATACCACCGCTCCCGCCACCCAGACATCAGCCTGCGGGTCAGAGGGGTCAGCCTGTTGAACCGCGCTTCGCAAGCCGAAAACCCTCTCTTGCGTGATCTTCGCGCCAAGGGGATCGAGGCAGTTTATGGTCTGGCGCCACTGCGCAAAACATTGATGAAACTGGGCCTTGGCGCAAAGGGTTAGCCCTGTTTCAGGGTGGCATCCCGCCAACCGAATTGTGGTGCAAACCCGACCATCTGCTTGGCCTTCTTATTGGAATAGAACGTCTCAAACTCGTCCATATCTGAGACCACGGGAACGCCAGCATAAAACCGTTCCCGCACCTGCGCACTTGGCAACGCAACCGAACTGTCGTCGTTGGCCACGTTAAACACCTGATACCCCAGACCATCCGTGGCAAGGCAACAGGTCACCATTTGACCCAGATCACGGGCATCGATGTAGGCGAATATATTGCGGCGGCGCAGCGCCGGATCGTCCACAAAGGCCGGAAAGTTTTCAGCGTACTCATGCGGCTCAATCACATTGTTGATCCGCAGCCCGTAAATATCGACCCCAGATCGCGCCTGAAACGACCGCGCTGTCGCTTCGTTGCAAACTTTGGACATGGCATAACTGTCATGGGGCACGGTCGGGTGGTTTTCATCAACGGGAATGTAGTCCGGCAGCACCTCACCCGCAGCAAAGCAGACACCATATGTGGTCTCGGAACTTGCGAAAATAATCTTGCGGATGCCAAGCTTCACAGCGGCCTCAATCACATTATAGGTGCTTTGCGTGTTTTGCTGAAACGCGACACCGTCCGTGCCAATCATGATCCGCGGCACGGCAGCAAAATGCACAACCGCGTCGTAGGGTTGCGGCGCGCTGTCGAGTTCGTCAAAATCAGCCCATTGCGACATCGCACCAAAAACCTGCCCACTGTCGCACAGATCAACCAACAGTTCGGGCGTGTTCGCCAGCCCGCTCGCCACTTGATCAATGTTTACAACACGGTGCCCCGCCGCTTGCAGTACCGGAATCGCATGCCGTCCCGCCTTGCCACTGCCGCCTGTAAAAAATACCCGCATCTTTACCCTTTCTTCGCCAATCAAACGTCGGGCAATCTGACACAACCGATTGCCCCCGCCCGCCGTTTACGCCACAATATGACCCAACCAACAAGAGCAGAGCAGACAATGGCAAACGATCTTTTAAGCGGACAAACGCCGTCCAACTATGACGCCTCCTCAATCGAGGTGTTGGAGGATATGGAACACGTGCGCCTGCGCCCCGGCATGTATATCGGCGGCAAAGACGACCGCGCACTGCATCACATGGTGGCTGAAATTGTCGATAACTCGATGGACGAGGCGGTCGCTGGCCACGCCACGTGGATCGAAGTCGAACTGCACGCCAACGGCCACGTCACAGTGCGCGACAACGGACGCGGGATTCCGGTTGGAATGCACCCGAAACTGCCCAACAAATCCGCGCTTGAAGTCATCTTTTGCACCCTGAATGCTGGCGGTAAGTTTTCTGGCGATAGCTATCAGACTTCAGGTGGTTTGCACGGCGTTGGTTCTTCGGTTGTTAACGCGCTATCGGATCATTTACGGGTCGAAGTCGCGATCAACAAAGAACTGTTCATGATGGAATTTTCGCGCGGTGTGCCACAGGCGCCCTTGGCGAAAATCGGCGCGGCGCCAAATCGGCGCGGCACGGCCGTTACTTTCCACCCCGACCCCGAAATCTTCGGCAGTCTTGAACTGAAACCAGCGCGTCTGTTCAAAATGGCGCGATCCAAGGCCTACCTTTTTTCGGGTGTCGAAATCCGTTGGAAAACCGACATCAACGATGGCGAAACCCCGCAGGAAGCGACGTTCAAGTTCCCCGGTGGATTGGCGGATTACCTCAACGAAACGCTGGCCGGTGCCACGACCTATTCTGACAAACCGTTCGCGGGAACCGTTGATTTCACTGATAAATTCAACGTTCCTGGCAAGGTAGAATGGGCGATCAACTGGACGCCAACGCGCGACGGTTTCATCCAATCATACTGTAACACCGTGCCCACGCCCGAAGGCGGCACGCATGAACAGGGTTTTTGGGCCGCCGTCCTGAAGGGCATCAAATCCTACGGCGAACGGGTCAACAACAAGAAGGCCACCAACATCACGCGTGAGGATTTGACGACTGGCGCGGGCGCGCTGGTGTCGTGTTTCATCCGTGATCCTGAATTCGTTGGCCAAACCAAAGACCGCCTTGCGACGACGGACGCGCAGCGCATGGTGCAGCTTGCCGTTGCGGACCATTTCGACAATTGGCTGGCCGCGGATACCAAATCTGCGGGTGCCATCCTCGACTTCCTCGTATTGCGATCCGAAGAACGCCTGCGCCGCAAACAGGAAAAAGAAACCTCGCGCAAAACCGCGACGCAAAAATTGCGTCTGCCCGGCAAGCTAACCGATTGTTCGTCCAAAACCCGCGACGGCACCGAATTGTTTATTGTTGAGGGCGACAGCGCGGGCGGGTCCGCCAAAATGGCCCGCAACCGGAAGAATCAGGCGTTGCTGCCGCTGCGCGGTAAGATCCTCAACGTGCTTGGGGCGGCGTCGTCAAAAATCGGCACAAACTCGGAAATCAGTGATCTTACCCAAGCCCTCGGCGTGCAGCTCGGGGCGAAATTCAACGTCGATGATCTGCGCTACGACAAGGTCATCATCATGACCGACGCGGACGTGGACGGCGCGCACATCGCCGCGTTGTTGATGACGTTCTTCTTTAGCCAGATGCGCCCGATGATCGACGCTGGGCACTTGTACCTTGCCTGCCCGCCGCTGTTTCGCGTCACCCAAGGGGCGCGGCGCGAATATTGTCTGGACGAGGCGGAAAAGAACGCCGTTCTGGCCCGTGGCCTCGGAGGGTCCGGCAAAATGGACGTATCGCGCTTTAAGGGTCTGGGCGAAATGGACGCAAAAGATCTGAAAGAAACCACAATGGACCCGACGTCGCGAAAACTGATCCGCGTGTCCATCGACGAAGACGAAGCAGGCGAAACCGCCGATCTGGTCGAGCGTTTGATGGGCAAAAAGCCAGAAATGCGATTCCAGTACATTCAGGAAAACGCTAAGTTTGTTTTGGAGCTGGATGTTTGAACTTAGTCAGTTGGCGGATCATTGCGTTCCAACCAATCGGGGTAGTTGGCGGTTTCTTTACGGACCGAATCAAGTTCGGCGTACTTTTCGTCGGCCAGCAATGTTTTTCTAAGTGCCTCTAGTCTTCTAAGTTCTCTCTGACCAAAGAAGATGGCCTTAAGAAACGACCTTTCATCATCTAGTGGCGGCAGTACGTGGGTAACCTGATGAACATCAAGATACTCCAAAGAAACCTACTTGATGACCGCTGCAATACCATCAATTGCAGTTTCAACTTTTGCTCTGCTCGCGGTTTCTAATTTCGCTCCTCCTAGGCGGTATTCAAGATCTGCGTGGGCAATTCTTTTTGAAGACCAGTTTCTAGCGAAGCTTGCTGCTCGCTCAGCGTCACTCACGAGCTTCTTCAATTCTGTGTCGGCTAAATCTATCCGCTTTGAGAGGCCCTTTATCGTAACAGCCTCCGTAGATCGGTTTCTTCCAGAGGAAGGGTCGGTCATTCGTCGAATACCAAGTAAGCAGCGCTCAAACAGGACGCGTTCCAAAGTATGAGCGGTAGACCCAGACACGTCGTTCAGCATTTCGACCGTTTCTAAGTTGGTCCCAAAGAACGATCGATACATGCGCCACTCAATACGTAAAGTGAACAAATCGTGCTTTAACAACTCGAAGTATTCGGATGCGTCAGTATCCAAGCCCATTTTCACAAATCCCATAAGTTCTAATCACTAAGGCAATCCAATCACATACTTTGCAATAGCTCGCGCCCGCTCAAAGGGGCGGTTCGGGCTTTTCCAGATCGTAGATTTGACTTTGAGGCTGGAATAAGCAGCCTCACACCATCCCCCTTGCCAAACACCCTGCCAAAGCCCACATTATTCACGCAGGTCCAGCACACATGTGCCCACCCGCTGCCGCTAGGCCGCATCGCCCTGACGTGCCGACAAGGACACATCAGGCAACCCTGCCCTCCGACTGGCATCGACCCAGCGCCGCAACCGTGGCGCGGGAATCCGATCAGGAGAACTCCCCATGTCCAAAGGTACAGGCGCCAACAAGCGCGAAGTCAAAAAGCCAAAAAAAGAGAAGGTCAAAGTCGCTGCGACGGCTAACAGCAATGCCAACAAAGACGGCATCATGATCGCGGGTAAAAAGGCGAAATAGGCCAGCGCGACACCCTATTCCTGAATCGTCTCCAGATACGTTGCCAGTGCAAGCAGGCGCGCAGGGATGGGTGTGCCCAAGCCGTCTTCTTCGACAATGATCGTCGGCCCCATGTCGCCAGCGCCGAATTCCGGCATTGCGTCGCTAAAGTGGGGTCGACGATCAAATCCGTCGATCACACCCAGCACGTAGTCGCGTGGGAATGCGCCCCCATTGTTTGCCGCCAAAACGGTCAGATCTGGGGGCATGATCGACAACTGCCGCCCTAGTTCCCCCATACCGCGCGCGTCCGTCCCGTGGCACGATGCGCAATTGGCTTGGAACAAGACCGCCCCAGCCTCGGCACCCACGTCCAATTCTTGTTCAACACATCCCACCAAAAGCAGCGGGGCAATCCATAGGGTTTTCATTTTGGCATCCTTCTGTTTCGGCCCAATCTAGCAATGCCTCCGTGCAGCGCTTTGATCCAGATCAGCTCTCTGTCTGTGGTTAAGTCAAGGGTGTTAGGTTCTGTGTCTTCCGGGTCCGTGGTTCTCTACGAGGTCAGGGATTATCCTGCCTCCTGATGGCGTACGGGACTGATCTGCCAAAATGTCATTCACGAGGTTGGGATTTGCCCACCTCAGCCGCTTTTCTGGCTCGATCTGCCTCCGTCCCGGAGGACGTCGAACCTACCCCTTGTCTCTCGGGCAGGTATTCAAAATCTCAATCTCTCAGCTGGCGCCCCCCATTCCAGGCTCAAACACGGTTTCGTTTCGCCAGAGGCAATGTAGGAGGACAGCAATTTTCCGGGAGGCTGCCACGGCTGCTTTCTTGTGCCCTTTGCGCTCGGCTAACTTTGTTGCCCACTCTTTCAAACGAGAGGACTTTCTCGTGCAACTGATCAATGTTGATGCGGCTGAGTATAATAATCGGCGCATATCACAATCACCGCATTTGGATATTTTACCCGACCAATCCACCTCGCCCGATTGATGGCGTTTTGGTGTGAGGCCAAGGAAAGCCCCAACATCGACCGATTTCCTGAACCGTTTTTCATCATCCAGTGTCGCGATATATGCCAACGCCACGATGGGACCAACTCCTGGTACGGTCATCAGTCGACGCGCCAGCTCACTTTCTCGCGCCATCATCCTTACTTGGTCGTCCAGCGCATCTCTGGCAATGCAGAGTGTCTTGTGCAGAGGGATGAATGTTTCTGACAACAGCGCAATCGCCGGATCCGTATCCGCCGCAGCTGCGAGCTGATCTCGAAAGTCCCTTCGCAACTTCCCCGTTCCAACCGACGTCATGCAAACACCGAACACCTTGAGAACGCCACGTACATGACCTTCAAGATCCTTACGCATACGGATCAGCCGCTCGCGGGCACCAATGAGAACGCGCACGCGCTCCGATGCCTCGCTGCGGATATGGACCTGAGTGAACCAACCCGTTCGCGCCAACTGAGCCAGTCCTTCAGCATCGCCCTGATCGGATTTGTTAATGCGCCCCGACAACGCTTTGTGCGCGAGACGCGCATCTATGCAAATGATCGGCACGCCGCGTTTCTCTAACTCACGGGTCAACCAAATCGCTAGAATGCCGCTCTCATGAACAACCCGCTCTACGTCAGGCGCGTGCTTTGAGATAAAGTTCGTGATCAAATCTGGATCTGTTGAGATATCCGTGCGCGCCGCAACAACGCCCTTGTCATCCATAATACAAATCGACGTTTCTTTGACGGACACGTCCAATCCAACATAATATGCCATTGTCGTTCTCCTTTGTGGCTGCTTCATTGAGGCCAGTATACTGTACCTCGTTTGCCCAGGAGAGCGGCATCCACAGACACACCATGTCATTCGGGACCCATACCGTTTCTAGGCGCTGTGCGCAGATGGTACTTTGCACCAAGCCAGCGCGGGCATATCTTTGATCCATGCGGATTATCCTCGCCTTTTTGCTCTTGTCGGCCTGCGCACGCGGCACGACCGATACGGAGAACCTCCTGATCGGTCAAATTATGGGCGACACGTTAAACACCAGCGACGTCAGACTGTTGGAGGTCGGCGTCATCGGCGTGACCACGCGCATTTACCCCGCACGGCCACAGATAACCTGCCGCGAAAAGATCGCCCCACCACCGTCCGGCCCAACCATCCGAACCCGCACCGCGGGTGCCGTGGCGTGGACCCACGTTTTGACCAGCCCTGATTGGACCGTGCCAGACTACGTAAGCGGTTATCCTGAAGGGATAAATCTGGTTGGCGCGATGTATTTCGCCCATGAAATGACCCATGTCTGGCAATGGCAAAACCGTGCCGTCACAGGCTATTCACCGTTTCGCGGATTGGCCGAACACAAACCCGGGATTGATCCGTATCTGTTTGATCCAGCTGAAGAAATCGACTTTCTTGCGATGGGGTATGAACAACAGGCCTCCTTGGTCGAAGAATTCATCTGCTGTCGCACATTGGCCCCTGCTGCACCGCGAACTGAAAGGCTTTATCAAGCGCTATCCGCAGTGATGCCCGTGCAGCATCCAACACAAACGCCAAGACCCGTTGAGGTTTTGGGTGTCCATGAAGATGCTGATCTAGTTGGTATTTGTGATTAACGGAGGGTTTTATCAACGGCACGCTAACGCGCCGTTCACATCCATTCATTAAAGAATAGCCAGATCGGAAACCGACGCGCGGATCATTGAATTTGTGTCATCACTGTCCGCAGACACCGCAATACCGACCAATGCGCCCGGCACATCGCCAAATGCCGTCGCGAAATCATGGTCAAGATCGACGCTTTCGGAATTGCGA
This sequence comes from Octadecabacter arcticus 238, assembly GCF_000155735.2. Taxonomy (GTDB): domain Bacteria; phylum Pseudomonadota; class Alphaproteobacteria; order Rhodobacterales; family Rhodobacteraceae; genus Octadecabacter; species Octadecabacter arcticus. Next base: position 641,264 of record NC_020908.1, on the reverse strand, counting down.
CCAGTTCCAGCCTGACGCAGGATCACATTGGCGCCCTGACCGGGGGCATAGGGCGATTGCTGCACGTCGCCGCGTGAATGATTGCCGCCCCAGACGTATTGCAGGATGCGCACGTTGGGGTTGCCGTTCAGCTGGCGGATGTTGGCATTTTCCATATTGACGGCGTCGGCCTCTGGTAGAAATACGAAGTAGACGGAAATATTGCGGTCATCGCCGCCCTTAAGCCGCAGATCCGTCGCCGGAACGGATTGATCGACCGCCCAGTTCCACGACGCAACACGCGCACCCCAGTCGCCGCGACCAGTGCGGGTCCACGCCAGCGACACTGCGCCATCAGACACAATATCGAGGGAGCCGCCATTAAAGGAATAATCGTTGGAGCTAAACAATTGCAGCCGTTGTTCGCTCCAACTGCCACCGAATGAGATCAGGCCGGCCGTGACAGGCGACGCCGCAATAACCAGCGGCAAAGCAAGGGACAGAATACGCATGGGAGACACCTTTTGTTTTCGTTGGTCGTACGTTGTCCTTAAGAAACGAGTGACCTCAATAAAAGGTTCGACCAGTCACGTGTTTGTCAGCACATCGCGAGTGCGCGTGATGCCGACCAGAGCGCGTCCGCCACATCAATTTGTGTCATCGGCTGGCGGTTTTGACCCGGAATGCGCGCGCCGTCCTGTTCTGCGACCGCTTGTGCGACGCGCGACAAGCGTGCACCAAAATCTGCGCCCGGTTCGATCAAAATGTAAAACTGTCCAAGGTCGTGCGGCTTGCCGTTTGCTACCTTCAGGCCACTGACATCCAACGAATTTACCGATCCCGTCATACCTGCCGCCAGCACTTCAGCCATCAATCCAAAACCCCAGCCTTTGTAGCCACCAGAACTGACCAGCGCGCCTGAAAGCGCTGCGGTCGGGTCAGTTGTGGGCGTTCCATCTGCGTCCACAGCCCAGCCAAGCGGGATCTTTTCGCCCGCCACCTTGGCCATAGTAATTTTGCCCAAAGCCACTGCTGACGTTGAAAAATCCCAGTGCATGCCACCGTTCGGAATGGACATTGAAATCGGGTTAGTACCGATCACCGCCGCTTTGCCGTTGGGGGGCGCCACGACCGGTGACGCGTTGGTAAACCCGATCCCGATCAGTCCTGCGGCTGCGATTTGTTCGGTGAAAAACCCGAGCGATGTGCAGGTATGTGCATGAGCAACAGCCAGCGTCGCGGTGCCGTTTTCGCGGGCGGCGGCAACAGCGAGCGGCAAGCCACGGCTGAACGCCGGCTGCGCAAATCCGTACCTTGCATCCGCAATCACTTGGCCGCCTTTGGGGCGCGTGATGATAGGGTCGGCTTGTCCATCCACGCGGCCGGATTTCAACTGCGTGCAGTAGCTTTCAAGGTAGTAAAGCCCGCAAATGACGTTGCCAAATGCTTCGGCCCGCGCGACGGCCTGTGCCACCTCGCCCGCCTGCCAAGCGCCCGCGCCGTGCGCGACCATGGCGGCCTTTGCGATGTCCTCAATTTCGGAGACAGATACCTTCAAGCGATCAGTCCTGCGTCAAGCCTGACAATGCGATCCATGCGCCCCGCCAGTTCCAAATTATGTGTCGCGATCAGCACCGAAAGCCCCGACGATCGCACCAGTTCCATCAACGCATCAAACACCCGGTCCGACGTGCCAGGATCAAGGTTGCCTGTCGGTTCATCCGCCAACAAAAGTTTGGGTTTGTTCGCCAAAGCACGACAAAACGCAACCCGTTGTTGTTCGCCCCCCGACAGTTCCGCAGGGCGATGATCGGCGCGGGTTTCAACACCGACACGGGTCAGTAAATCAACGGCATGCGCTTGAGCATCAGCTTGCGCAATCCCGTTCGCCAGTTGCGGCAGCACAATGTTTTCAAGTGCGCTAAATTCCGGCAAAAGATGGTGAAATTGGTAGATAAACCCGACATCGTTGCGCCGCACCGCCGTGCGTTTGCGATCGCCGAGTTTGGTCATATCTTCACCGCCAATCGCCACGGTGCCGTCGTCCGGCGAATCCAGCAATCCTGCGATGTGCAGCAGCGTTGATTTACCAGCACCTGACGGCGCGACGAGGGCCACGACTTCCCCCTTAGCGACTTGCAGGGATACATCCTGCAGCACCTGTACTTCGTTCGGTTTGCCCATGTTGTAGGCCTTTTTAAGCCCCTCGACCTTTAGCGTGACATCATTCATAGCGCAGCGCCTCAACAGGGTTCATCCGCGCCGCGCGGCGGGCGGGAAAGATCGTGACGATCCAGCTAAGCGACAGGGATAGCACGACAGCCTTGAGCACATCGTCGAGTTCCAGTTTCGCCGGAATCGTATAGATGCCGCGAATTGACGGGTCCCAAACGCCGCCCCCAGCGACGTAATTCACCAGTGCGAAAATCTGGTCGATGTAGACCACAAACAGACATCCCAGCACCACGCCAAGGATCGTACCAACAGTCCCCAGACCCGCGCCGCAGATAAAGAAAATCCGCAAAATCGACCCCTCGGTCAGACCCATTGTGCGCAAAATTCCGATATCGCAGCCTTTGTTTTTCACCAGCATAATTAGCCCACTGATGATGTTCATTGACGCAATCAGCACAAGGATTGCCATGATGACGAACATCACATTGTCCTCAACAGTCAGCGCCCTCAGGTATGCGCCTTCGTTGTCTTTCCAGCTGTACAAAAACGCCTCCGGCCCTAGTGCGCGGTACAGCGGGCTGATCCAGTCTTCGACGCGATCCGGGTCGGCGACGTAGATCTCAATCTCGTCGTGGACCCCGTCGCGGCTGTAAAACGTCTGGGCCTGTGCCAGTGGCAGATAAACGCGGCTGATATCGGTGATGTAGCGACCCGTTTGGAAAATATAGACAACATCAAATGTGTTGCGGCGCGGGCTGCGACCAGCGGCGGTGTTGACCCCTTCGGCGGACAGCAGATTGATCCGGTCCCCAACACTGACACCAAGGTTGTTCGCAACCCCTGAGCCCAGCGCGACACCATTGGCGAAGTCATCAATCGATCCGGATGATTGCTGGGGGGTCAGAACCAGCGGAATGTCACGCAGATCATCGGGCGTGATGCCGTAGACCTGCACAAAGCTGCTTTGGGCGCCAACCGTTGCCAGACCTTCGCCGCGAATAATTGGTGCGGCGCGGGTGACGCCATCGATCGCGCGCAATTGCGCCGCAAGTTCGTCGCCATTGGCAATCGTATCGACGCGGCGGGTGACATCAACCGATTGATCACCCTGCGTCACCGTCACGGTTTCCATGAAGTTCTGGCGCACGGTCAGGTGCGCATTGGCCCCGACAATCGTGTCAACGAAATCCGCACGAAAGCCGCTGCGCACCGCCAAAACGGCGATCAAAGCGAACACTGCCAGCGTTACGCCGATCAATGAAATCCACGTCATAATGCTGACGCCGCCTTCTGCACGCTTGGCGCGAATATAGCGCCACGCGATCATCCATTCGAAACGGGAAAAGGGGGCGGTTTTGCCTGCCATTGTGCTGCCTTTTAGCTTGATTTGCCGCGGCCCAAACCTTGGGCACGATAAATTTCGCCGATTTTGGCAATCGCTTGTTCCGGCGGCATCTCTTCACTTTCGCCCGTTTTGCGAGATGTAAGTTCGACAACACCGTTCTTTAACCCACGCGGACCGACGGTGATGCGCCATGGCAGGCCGATCATATCCATCGTGCCGAATTTTGACCCCGCGCGTTCGTCGCGATCATCATAAAGCGCCTCAAGCCCCAAGGCCGCAACAGCATCGTAAAGCGACTGACAGGCTGCGTCCGCGTCGGCGTCACCTTGTTTCAGGTTAACGATACCGACGTGGAACGGCGTCACGCCCTCGGGCCAGATGATGCCCTTGTCGTCATGACTGGCTTCAATGATTGCGCCCAAAAGTCGCGACACGCCAATGCCGTGCGATCCCATATGAACTGCCGTTGGTTTGCCATCTGGTCCTTGCACAGTCGCACCCATGGCGTCGGAGTATTTGGTGCCAAAGTAGAAGATTTGACCGACTTCAATGCCGCGCGCGGTGCGCTGGCGATCCGCTGGGATTGCGTCAAACAAAGCGGGGTCATGGGTTTCGTCGGTGCGGGCATATTTCGTGGTGAATTCTTCCATTACATCAGCACACTGCGCCACGTCATCATAATCAATTTCACGGTTCCCAAAGGACAGCTCCGTCACGGCGGCGTCGTAGAACACCTCAGATTCACCAGTGTCTGCCAGCACCAAAAATTCATGCGTGTCATCGCCGCCAATCGGGCCTGAAGCCGCACGCATCGGGATCGCCTGAAGCCCCATGCGCTCATAGGTGCGCAGGTAACTGACCAGATGGCGATTGTAGGCATGCATCGCATCTTCTTTAGTCAAATCAAATGTGTAGCCATCTTTCATATAAAATTCACGGCCCCGCATGACGCCAAAACGCGGGCGGCGTTCGTCGCGGAATTTCCATTGAATCTGATACAGCGTCATTGGCAGGGATTTATAGCTCGCGACGTGACTGCGGAAGATATCCGTCACCAGTTCTTCAGCCGTAGGCGTGAACAAAAGATCGTTGCCATTGCGGTCTTTGATGCGCAGCATTTCATCGCCGTAAGCTTCATAGCGCCCGCTTTCTCGCCACAAGTCTGCCGACTGGATCGTTGGCATCTGTATCGCGATGTGACCAGCGCGTTCTTGTTCTTCGTGCACGATCTGCTCGATCCGCTTGAGAACCTTGAACCCCAACGGAAGCCAAGAATATATCCCCGCGCTCGACTGCTTAATCATTCCAGCGCGCAGCATGTACTGGTGGCTGACGATCGTCGCATCGCGAGGTGATTCTTTGAGGACGGGCAGGAAATAGCGACTCAAGCGCATGGGGATCACTTTCAAATATTGTTCAAGGACGTCTAACAGACACCCGTGCAAGGGCAAGTCGCACGCGCTACGTTCGCGAATGGATCAAATAGTTCAACCTGTCACAGTGGCGTTAAGGACGTGACCCAAAGTCAAATCCTCACCGTATCCCTGATACACAACGCAAAAACAAAAGGGATACTGTCATGATACATCTGAAAACAATGGCCGCTGCGGCCACGTTCGCGATTGCTGGAGCGGCCGCTTCTGCCCGGTCCATTACAGAAATCGCGGCCGGCGATGAACGCTTCACGACTCTGGTCGCGGCAGTGACTGCGGCAGGCTTGGCTGACACGCTCGCGGGCCCATGTGCATTCACGGCTTACGCGCCCATAAATGCTGCCTTTGACACCCTGCCAGAGGGCACGGTCGAAACGCTCTTGTTGTCCGAAAACAAAGGCCAGCTAACCAACATCTTGTTGTACCCAGTAGATGACCGCGTCTTGATGGGTGGTGATTTCCCAGCTGGCTCCACCTACTTCAAACCAATCAATGAGGCCGAGCGCCTGTGCATCACATCCGCTGACGGCGGCATCACAATCGCAGACGGCACCGGCGAAATGGCGGCCATAATCATAGCAAACCTCGAGGCCGACAACGGCGTTATCAGCGCCATTTGGGCCCCGCGCAAAATGCATGGGGCCTTTTTGTTGCAAAGGCGCCAAGGCTGCGCCAATTAGGTGGGGCAAAGCGTGAGAGAGACATCATGGCCCTACCGTCACAAAAACAGTTCCAATACTGGGGTATCGCCGCCGCAGTCTTCGCCTTTCTGCTCTGGGCATTGGGCGCCGTGCTGACCCCGTTCATCTTGGGCAGTGTGATTGCATATTTTCTTGACCCTATAGCGGATCGCTTGGAAAAGTGGGGTCTGAGCCGCGTTATGGCCACCGTCGTCATTACATTGTCGGGTGTTTTGATCTTCTTCTTGCTTTTCTTGCTCGTGGTCCCGACGCTAATCGGGCAGTTGGGCCAGCTTATCAGCACGATTGGTGAGATCATCCAAGACTTGCCGCAGACCTGGGTTAGCCTCAAAGAATGGCTGTCAGGTCGATTCCCGAATTTGGATCTGGACGGTACATTTATGTTGGATCAGATGACGTCACTGGGCAACGCTGTCCAGTCGCGCGGTGGCGATCTTGTGGCGGCTTTGCTCAGCTCTGCGCAGGGGCTGATCAACGTGGTTGTCTTACTGGTAATTGTGCCTGTCGTGACGTTTTACATGCTGATGGATTGGGACCGCATGGTGGCGCAAGTCGACAATCTTTTGCCGCGCGACCACCAAGAAACTGTGCGTGACCTCGCCCGCCAAATTGATCGCACATTGGCGTCTTTCATCCGTGGTCAAGGCACCGTCTGCGTGATCTTGGGTACATATTACGCTGTCGCCCTGATGCTTGCCGGACTGAATTTCGGCCTCATCGTCGGATTCATCGCGGGTTTAATTTCGTTCATCCCCTACATCGGCGCCTTGGTCGGTGGTGTGTTAGCCATTGGCCTTGCCCTGTTCCAATGGTGGGGCGGCACAGAAGTTATTGATGGCGAAACCGTGCAACATAGCATCAACTGGCTGCGCATCAGCATCGTCGCTGGCGTTTTCGCCTTTGGGCAATTCTTCGAAGGCAACATTCTGACCCCGAAATTGGTTGGGAATTCCGTCGGTTTGCACCCTGTTTGGCTGATCCTCGCGCTGTCAGTCTTTGGCAGCTTGCTTGGGTTTGTTGGAATGTTGGTCGCCGTTCCGGTGGCTGCCGTCATCGGCGTAGTCGCGCGGTTCTTGATCGCGGAATATAAATTGGGGCAGTTGTATAAAGGCCATGTCGGGAAAGACGGCTAAGATGGCACGTCAAATGGCCTTTGATCTGCCCACAAATGTGCGGCTGGGCGCGGCGGATTTCTTTGTGTCGGACGCAAACACGCTGGCCTATGTTCTGATGCAGACCCCACAAACGTGGTCCAACAACAATCTGGCGATCATCGGGCCCGCGGGGTCGGGCAAAACCCACCTCGCGCGGGTGTTTGCCGCCCAAAGCGGCGCAACAATTATAAACGCCAAGGACGTTCGCGCTGATACGGATCTGCCGAACAGCAATGTTGTCCTTGAGGACGGAGACGCGCTGCGCACAGATGGCGAAGAATGGCTGTTTCATGTCTACAATGCCTTGTCACGCGCAGGATTTTTTCTGCTGCTCACCTCTCGATTGCCCCCTGCCCGCTGGGACATCGCCCTGCCAGATTTGGCCAGCCGCCTGTCGACAATCACATCCGTTACAATTGACGATCCCGATGATCCGCTGCTAACGGCTGTACTTCTTAAACATTTTGCGGATCGCCAGCTTGCGCCGACACCAAATGCAGTGGCGTTTTTGATGAAGCACTTGCCGCGTTCCTTCAACGCCGTGCGCAGGATCGTCGATACCTTGGACCGCGAGGCTCTGGCCCAATCCAAACCCCTGACACGACCATTTGTGCGCGCGGTGCTGGACAGCATGCCCCATGATGAGGGATAGTGTCACCTTCCCGTCTTATTACCAAAGTATAGAGCACTGATGACACAGGCAGATTTTCTAAAGGCTGATTTCGCCGAACCACAAATGGTCGAAGGCGATATGACCGGCCCCGCACGGTTCTTTAACCGCGAACTCAGCTGGCTGGGCTTCAATTGGCGTGTGCTGGAAGAAGCTGAAAATCCGCGCGTGCCGTTGTTGGAACGAGTCCGGTTTCTGTCCATTTCGGCCACCAATTTGGATGAATTTTACACCGTTCGCGTAGCTGGCTTGCGCGAACTGGCCCATGCGGGCAAGACGGCCCCGTCGATGGACGGCCTGACCCCCGCCGAACAATTGACGCTTATCGATCAGAACACCCGCAGCCTGCTTGCCAACCAACAACGTGTTTTCATCAGCCTGCACCGCGAAATGGAACGTGAAAACATCACCATTCTGACACGCGCTGATCTGTCCGATGACGACCGCACATACCTGAAGGACGTTTTCTTTCGCCAAGTGTTTCCCGTGTTGTCGCCGCTTGCCATCGATCCAGCGCACCCCTTTCCGTTTTTGCCCAACGAAGGCTTCGCATTGGCGCTGGAACTGGAACGCAAGAAAGACAAGCGCGCGCTGCGGGCCTTACTGCCTGTACCGGCACAAATCGACCGCTATATCGCCTGCCCATCCGAGGATGGTCACCGGTTCCTCCCCCTTGAAGAACTGCTCATGGACAACCTTGATGGGCTGTTCCCGGGATACAAAGTCAAAGGTTCCTGCGCCTTTCGTGTGTTGCGCGACAGCGATCTTGAGGTTGAAGACGAAGCCGAAGACCTTGTTCGCGAATTTGAAGTTGCCTTGAAGCGCCGCCGCCGCGGTGAAGTCGTCAGCATGCGCGTGTCGGCAAACGCGCCCAAAGGGTTACGCAGCTTGATCATGCAAGAACTGCACGTGGCCGAAGACGAAGTCGTGGAAATTGACGGCGTCATCGGCATGGCCGACATTAACGAACTGGTGATCGACGCGCGCGCCGACCTCTTGTGGCCGCCCTTTGCGCCGCGGGTTCCTGAACGCGTGCAAGACCACGATGGCGATATGTTCGCGGCAATTCGCCAAAAGGACATGCTTCTGCACCACCCCTATGAGACGTTTGATATGGTTGTGCGGTTCCTCAAACAGGCGGCGCTTGACCCTAATGTTGTGGCGATCAAACAGACGCTGTATCGCACGTCCAAACAATCACCCATCGTCGAAGCCTTGTGCGAAGCGGCTGAAGACGGCAAGTCTGTGACGGCGCTGGTTGAGCTCAAAGCGCGCTTTGATGAAGCGGCCAACATTCGTCAGTCGCGCCGTCTGGAACGCGCAGGCGCGCACGTGGTGTACGGGTTCATGGACTTGAAAACACACGCAAAAATATCAACTGTGGTGCGTCGTGAGGGCGACGAGTTGGTCACCTACACCCACTACGGCACGGGCAATTACCACCCAATCACGGCCCGCATTTACACCGACCTGTCCTTATTCACTTGTGACGCAGCCCTTGGGCGCGATGCCACAAAGGTGTTCAACTACCTGTCGGGATATGTGCAGCCAGAAAACCTCGAAAATCTGTCAATTTCGCCGCTGACATTAAAGAAAAAACTGCTCGACCTGATCGCGGCTGAGGCAGACCACGCAACCGTCGGAAAGCCCGCCACAATCTGGGCCAAAATGAACAGCCTCGTTGAACCCGACGTGATTGACGCGCTTTATGCCGCATCCCAAGCAGGCGTGAAAATTAGCCTTATTGTGCGCGGTATTTGTGGGTTGCGCCCGGGTATCAAGGGCCTAAGCGAAAACATTCGCGTCAAATCCATCGTTGGCCGTTTCTTGGAACATTCGCGGGTTGTGTGTTTTGGCAACGGCTACGGATTGCCTGCAAAAAAGTCCCGAGTCTTCATTTCATCTGCCGACTGGATGAGCCGGAATTTGAACCGGCGGGTCGAAACCCTCGTTGAAATCACCAACAACACTGTCAAAGCCCAGATCGTCAGCCAGATCATGGCTGCAAACCTCGCGGATGTAGCGCAAAGCTGGATCATGGGACCGGACGGTAGTTTCAAACGCGCAGATGTTGAAGACGGGACATTTGCGTTTAATTGCCATCGTTTTTTCATGGAAAACCCGTCTTTGTCGGGGCGCGGATCTGCCGGTGCGTCCGACGTGCCACAGCTTACGCATACAGAAGATAAGCAGACGCCTGATTGACTCGACTTTGGCCGCTGGCCATGGTCGAGACAAGCGACGGGGGACGAGAATGGACGCACGCGAAACCGCTGATGACACGATTGACTGGGGTCCCTTCGGGCGGCCGATCTTTAACGATCCCAAAGCGCGCGCGCTGTCGCGGGTCGGTGTGATCGACGTCGGTTCAAACTCCGTCCGTCTGGTGATTTTTGACGGTGCAGCGCGCAGTCCGGCATATTTCTACAACGAAAAGATCATGGCCGGTCTTGGCGCAGGTATGGCGGAATCCGGCCGTTTGAACCCCGAAGGCCGCGTGCGTGCATTGTCCGCAATCCGCCGATTTGTCGCGCTGGCCAAGGGGCTTGATATCGGGCCGCTGACCGCCGTGGCGACCGCCGCCGTGCGCGAAGCCGACGATGGACCTGAATTTCGAGACGATGTGTTGCGCGAGACGGGCCTGAAAATCTGGGTGATTGACGGTCAGGAAGAAGCGCGATTGTCAGCCCAAGGCGTCCTGCTGGGTTGGCCAAGCAGCTACGGTTTGGTCTGTGACATCGGCGGTTCGTCGATGGAATTGGCAGTCCTGCTTGAAGGTCGCGTCGGGCGGCGCGTCACGTCCGGCCTTGGTCCACTTAAACTGCGTGAGATGACCAGCAAGAAGAAACGCCGCGCCTTTATCAAGGATACGGTTGACGATTTATTCACCAAAATGGGCGAAGAAACCGGCAAGCGGTTGTTTCTTGTCGGCGGGTCTTGGCGTGCGATTGCGCGCATTGATATGGAACGCCGCGGCTATCCGCTGACGGTGCTGCACGAATATCGGATGACACCGGGACGTGTGTCCAAGACATTGAAATACATAGAACAAAGTGATCTGTCGGAGCTGCGCACGCGCTGCAACATATCAGACAGCCGCATGTCGCTGGTGCCCTACGCGGTCCATGTGCTGCGCGATGTGGTGGCACGGTTCAAACCCAAAGACATTGCAATTTCCAGCTACGGCATTCGCGAAGGCATGTTGTACGAACAAATGCCGTCCGAATTGCGCGAACGTGATCCACTGATCGAAGCCTGCCGATTCGCCGAAGCCAAAGACGCCCGTTTGCCGGGGTTCGGGCGCACGCTGTATTATTTCGTCATGCCGTTGTTTGGCCGCGCCAGTGCGCAGCGCAAACGCATCATCCGCGCCGCCTGTCTGCTGCATGATGTCAGCTGGCGCGCCCACCCCGATTACCGCCACGAAGTCGTCTTTGACAATGCGACACGTGCCAACCTTGGCGGGCTGAAACACTCTGAGCGGGTGTTCCTCGGGATTGCTTTGCTGCACCGCTATACCAACAAACGTGACGGATCGCGTTTTGAACCGCTGTTCGGTCTGCTGGACCCGCATGATCAGCGCAGCGCCGAAGTTTTGGGCAAAGCCATGCGGTTGGGCGCAATGTTGTGGATCAAGGCGGATGAACAGCCCGGAACATTAAAATATTCCGCTAAATCTGACCAGCTTGAACTCATCCTCAAAGAGGCCGCGTCGCCGCTGTTTGGTGAAGTCGCGCGCGCACGTCTGGACTCCCTCGCCGCGTCGCTGGGGGCGGACGTCACCGTTCGGGTCAAAGGCGCGCGGCGTGTAAAAGCGGACTAAAGGTCGATGCTGTCGCCATCATCGATGGGCGGACTGTACTCCGGCGCATCGGGGCTGCGGCGTATGATGATGTCACCGTTTGGCAGTATCTCCGGCCTCTCATAATATCGAACAGAATCAAGGGCTTGAATCAACTCCAGGAACGCTGGTCCCATCTCGAACGCCAGCATGTCCAGCGCTAGCTGCAATTCCTCAGCCAACTAAGAAAAGTTGTCAATGGCGGGCTCCATCTCTGCGATGATGCCACGAAACAGCAGCTTTGCGCCTTCCTCCATCAATGAAAACCCATCGTCAATCTCGCTCTCTTGTTGGGCGGATGCGGACAATGGCAGGACAAGGCAGGCAGCGAGGATGATATGTTTCATACACTCAATATAGAGCGCGCAAACCGGATTCTCAACTCAAAGCGGGATGTCTAACACCACGGGGAAATGATCTGAGGCTGTCAACAACGCTGCACACAGGTCTTTGTCAGCAAAGCATTTGGGGTCATCAAACGGGTGCATGATTGCCCATTCGGCGCCCATCGTCCGCACGCCTTGCGAAACCATGATGTAATCCAGAAGGGCTGACAAAAATCGCCTGTCAGGACCAACTGTGAACCGCGCCGTCACCGGCACCGCACCAATGCGCTGCGACAACGCCATGCGCGCATGCGGATCAAACAGCTGCTCACCCTCACCTTCGCCCAGCACAATTTCGACCCCGGACCGTCCAAACAATTTCTCGTACTCATCCAAGCCGGGGCCGTCGTTAAAGTCGCCCAAGACGATCAAATTGTCCTCTGCCGCCAGATGTGCCTCGACCCGCCGGCGCAACCAAATGCACTGCGCCAATTGTTTGCGCCGGTTTGCAATTGATATCCGCATGACCTCGGCGTCCGTTTTTGCACCGTGGGGGGCTTTGGATTTGGCATGTACGCCGATCAGTCGGAAATCCGTGCCAGACGTATGCGTCACGGCGAGTTCGAGGGGAGGCTTGGACCAATGGACGTCCTCCGCTTCCGCATCCACGTTGAGATCCATCTTGATCGCGCCGTCAAAACGCGGCGCGCCATCTTCGCGTGGATCGTGGCGCACATTTAACACATCAGGATCATACAGAAACAGAATTTCCTGTTGTGTATCATTGACATAGCCAATGATAGCCTTGCGCGCCCTGAGCCCGAAACGTGCGGCAAACCCTTCAAGCGCTGCTGCGCCGTCGCGCTTTGCGTGGCTGTCTGGCCCTTCGATGACCATGATACCATCTGCGTCCAATGCTGCAAAAACCGCGCCCAACGCGGCAGTCTGCTGCGCGCGGGTCACATCCCAGCGGCCCGACCAGCGATCATCGTCGTACAAGTTACCAGCATTGTCGAAAAGGTTCGAAAACCATTCAACATTATAGGTGGCGATCTTCACGCGTTTTGACGTTCGTTAATCTCGTCCCACGCGCGGTTGATCGCAACCATCCTTTTTTCGGCCATCTTCACCGCTTCTTGCGGCACCCCGCGCGCCATCATCCGGTCCGGATGTGTATTGCGCACCAATTGCCGCCACGCCTTGCGCATGTCTGCCATTGGCGTGTTTGGGCTGACACCCAACACATCATATGGATCACGGTCGGCATCAGGAACGAACTGCGCGCGCAGCCGTTTGAATTGCACATCGGGCAGCCCAAAAATTTGCGCCACACGGTTCAGGAATGCATCCTCATCCGGGTGATAATAGCCATCTGCAAGGGCAATATGAAACAGCCCTTCCATCAAATCACAAAAGGGCGCGGTGCGATCATCCCCATACATCGCCTTGATTTTATGGGCATAATCCTCAAACCCAGCGACGTCAGTGCGGGCAAGGTTGAACAGGCGACCTGCATTCCGTTCCTCGCCTTTGGGAATTGTAAATACTTCGCGAAAGGCGGCGACTTCATCGCGGGTGACCTGTCCGTCTGCCTTTGCCATTTTTGCGCCTAGGGCGATCACCGCAATCGCAAACGCGACAGAGCGTTCGGGCGGCGTGCGCAGGTTCGCAAAAACATCCGACAGGCTTTCGCCAGCGGTCAGCGCAGACAGCGCATCGGTTATTCGGGTCCAAATCGACATGGAGCGACTCTAACCAATTGTGCGCTGGATGTCAGAGCCGTTTTTGCATCAAAACAAGATCCATCCAGCGTTCGAACTTTCGCCCAACTTCCGGCAACACTGCGACGGTTTTGAACCCTAGCGCACTGTGAAACGCCACACCTGCGGAATTTTCAGCGCTCACGCCTGCCCAAAGCGTATGAACCGCCGCCGCGCGGGCATGATCCATCAAAGCCCGCATCAACTCCCGACCCGCGCCCCGCCCCGACGCCTCAGGCGCAAGGATGATGGTGTGTTCCATCGCGTGCGCATAGCCAATTCCGCCGCGAAACTGGTCATAACTGGCAAAACCTACAGTTTTTCCTTCGGCTTCAACCACCAGGAAACACGGTCGCTGCGCGATCAAATCGGCGATTTCATGATCGGATTTGGGCACCGAATTGAATGTCACCACCGTATCCAAAATCTGCGGATTCCAGATCGCTGCTATCGTTGCCGCGTCTTCGGACGTTGCCGCGCGTACGATCACAATGTCACCACGCCGCGCGGTGTTTCAAACGCCGCGCTGAGCTGGATTTCCTGTGCGCCGACAAATCGAACACGCGGGTCCGTCAACTTACCTGAAAGCGCATTTTTAATATCATCTGCCTGCGGATGGGCAATTGTGAGGGTCTGCAGCGCGCAACCGGACGGGGCAAGACTGCGACCAGGTGGTGTATCGGTGTGCCAGTGCAAAACTGTTGGAAAGCCACCGTCCAAGGGCACACTCCCGTCCGGTGGAACGCCCATATCCCAGCGCAAATCACCACGCTCCATCGCCACTTTGCGCATGCCATAGACCATAAATTCGTGGAAATCATCCGGTTCGCAAATCCAGTTCACCAATCGAGGTGGGCCAGAAAACTTGTCCAGCCCGAACCAACGCGCACCATCACAGCTCGCGTTCGGATCGGCGGCGATGACTTCTAAATACAGCCCGTCCGCCAGCCCCAAAAGCCGATTGTGCGTGGCGTATCGCGCGTGTTTGCCGCCTGCCTGAAACGACACGCCAAGCCGGACTTCGGCCCAAGCAACGCCGTCTTCAAGCGTCTCAGCCGCAATCGCGAGATGATCTAGCCGCAAAGCCTAAGGCTTTCGGGTCGCACGGATCAAACGCAGAATATCGCGCGCCGCATCGGGGATATTCGTGCCCGGTCCAAAAATTGCCTTAACGCCAGCTTTCATCAAAAATTCATAGTCTTGCTGCGGGATAACGCCACCACAGATCACCAGGATGTCCTCAGCGTCGGCCGCTTTCAGCGCTTCGATCAGCTTGGGGGCCAGTGTCTTATGACCTGCTGCTTGGCTCGAAATTCCGATAACATGCACGTCGTTGTCTACAGCATCCTGCGCCGCTTCTTCCGGCGTTTGAAACAAGGGTCCGACGTCCACATCAAACCCGATATCGGCAAACGCCGTCGCAATGACTTTGGCACCGCGATCATGCCCGTCTTGGCCCATTTTTACGACCAAGATGCGCGGGCGGCGCCCCTCGACTTCGGCGAAGTCTTCAATGTCTTTCTGGATCGCGGCGAAGCCTTCATCGCCCTCATAGGCAGCACCGTAAACGCCCGCCAATGTCTTTACCTCTGCGCGGTGGCGCCCAAATACCTTTTCCATAGCCATGCTGATTTCCCCGACAGATGCACGATGACGGGCCGCATCAATCGCGGCCTCTAACAGGTTGCCGCCGTCGCGTGCGCGGCGTTCAATTTCAACCAATGCCGCGTCGCAGGCCAGCTGATCGCGGGTTTCGCGCAGCTTTTTCAGGCCCGCAACTTGGCCGATCCGCACAGCGTCATTGTCGATGTCCATGATGTCGATGGGGTCTTCTTTGTCCAATCGATACTTGTTCACCCCCACGATCACTTCTTGGCCACGATCAATCATCGCTTGGCGTTTGGCGGCAGATTCCTCAATCCGCAGCTTTGGCATGCCGGACGCCACGGCTTTGGTCATGCCACCCATGTCTTCGACTTCTTGAATGATTTCCCATGCCGCGTCTGCCAGATCAGCGGTAAGCTTTTCGACGTAATACGACCCCGCCAGCGGATCAACGACATTGGTGACGCCTGTTTCCTCCTGCAAAATCAACTGCGTATTACGTGCGATGCGGGCTGCAAATTCCGTGGGCAAAGACATCGCTTCGTCCAGAGCATTGGTGTGCAAGGATTGCGTGCCGCCCAAAACGGCTGCCATCGCCTCATACGCGGTGCGCACCACGTTGTTGTAGGGGTCCTGTTCCTGCAAGCTGACACCGGACGTCTGGCAGTGTGTGCGCAGCATGCTTGAATTCTCGGACTTCGGTTCAAATTCCGCCATGATACGGGACCACAACAAGCGTGCGGCGCGCAGTTTTGCGGCCTCCATGAAGAAGTTCATACCGATTGCAAAGAAGAACGACAGGCGCGGTGCGAACTTGTCCACATCCATGCCCCGCGCGATTGCCGTGCGCACATATTCGCGCCCGTCCGCCAACGTGAACGCGAGTTCTTGTACTAGGTTCGCGCCCGCTTCTTGCATGTGATAGCCGCTGATCGAAATCGAATTGAATTTCGGCATCTCGTCGGCGGTGAATTCGATGATATCCGCGACCAACTGCATCGATGGTTCTGGCGGATACACATAAGTATTGCGCACCATAAATTCTTTCAGGATGTCGTTCTGGATCGTGCCAGACAGCACGGAACGGTCGTGCCCCTGTTCTTCGCCTGCGACGATAAAACTCGCGAGGATCGGGATCACTGCACCGTTCATCGTCATCGACACACTGACCTTATCCAGCGGGATACCGTCAAACAGCACTTTCATGTCCTCGACGCTATCAATCGCGACGCCAGCCTTGCCGACATCGCCAACCACACGCGGATGGTCGCTGTCATAGCCGCGGTGGGTCGCCAGATCGAAGGCAACGGAAACGCCCTGCTGTCCCGCCGCCAATGCCTTGCGGTAGAACGCGTTGCTTTCCCCAGCCGTTGAAAACCCAGCGTACTGGCGAATGGTCCACGGGCGGCCCGCATACATCGTGGCTTTGACGCCACGGGTGAATGGTGCTTCCCCGGGAAGCGAGCCGAGGTGATCAAGACCCGCGATATCGTCCGCACCGTACACCGGCTGGACATCGATCCCTTCGATGGTTTTCCACATCAAATCATCCAGTGGCCTGCCGCGAAGTTCAGCTTGCGCCCGCTCGGCCCATTCTTTTTTCGATCCCATCAGTTCGTCCTCTCAAATTCACCGCGTCGGGGACGAAGTGCATGTTTCTTTAGCCCTGTCAGGGCGCGTTGCGGGTGGTGGCCACCCGTGTGGATATCCGTGACAAGATCGCGGGCAAGCCCATTGTCATCGGCAGTCGGCCACACAAAATCGCGGCTCGGAGGGCCATGATCGTGATTTTGGCGGGGCGTTGTGATGGTGGCGATGTCAGATTTGTTATGGGCAATGAACGAATTGCCCTTAGCCTTTCGGCTCCCGCCCCCTATATCGGGAATGAAGGGGAGTTCTATGATCCGAATTTTAGCTATAATTTCTTGGGGTTTGGCGGCCACTGTTGCGGTCGCGCAGGAGGCCGAGGTCACGTCCGCTCCTGTCTTGTGGAACGATGACAGATCGATCGCTTTTGATGCTGCCTCACTGGATATCGACGATTTTATTTGGCTGGCACGTCCGGTTGTTGTCTTTGCAGACAGCCCCGATGACCCGCGATTTCGCCAGCAAATGGATATGCTTTCCGCGCGGCCTGACGAATTGGCTGAACGCGATGTGATCGTCGTGACCGACACCGACCCCGACGCGCGAAGCGATTTGCGCCTGCGCCTGCGACCGCGCGGGTTCATGTTGGTGATCATGGGCAAGGATGGTGAAGTCGAATTGCGCAAACCGGGACCATGGAGCGTACGTGAAATCAGCCGAACCATCGACAAGATGCCGCTTCGCGAACAAGAGGTCGATGACCGCAGGGCGCTGCCATAATTTATCATTCGGGGTTGCCTCCGACCCAAAGGATGTTCCCCGCTGACTGCATTCGCCTAAGGTGGCGATTATAGCGGTGCGACAGATGCTTTCGTTCTTCGCTTGAAAAAACAGTCGGGCGCGCTGTCGTTAACTTGCGGGCATTCACTTTTCCTGTTGGCATCACAATTTGATCCGCGCGAAGCCCCATAATTTGCGCGCAGATTTGCGCACCGCTCGACACCAGATGCTCTTGTTGCCACATCATCACCTCAGCATCTGGCCAAACCTTACGCGCGGCGTTCGCAACCTCCAGCCAGCCGCGTTTATGATCCATCAAAGTCGCGCGCGCGCGCGCAAGGTCGGGAACATCGCGGCCCGACTGCGGTTGATAATGATAGGCAGACGTCCAAACAGCGCCGTATTCGCGCACGCCCAAGGCCACCCGCAGGGGCGACATTGGCAAAAGACTGTCAAAAGACGCCAGCCGATGCGCTACGTCCGGATAAAACACGCCAGTCTGAAAGTTGTTTCGCATCCCACCGATGAAATTTTCCTCCGACAGGATTAGCGTGTGAATGCCTCGGTCACGTTCCTTGGCCACATCACGCGCGATAAGGGACGCCAACTGATCCAGCCCAATCGCTGCGGTTTTGTCGATAGGTTCCATGTCTTCATCCAGTCGCTGCGTGGCAACCTGAAACCCCGGAATGTCGCGCAAACGGCGGGGCCCCCACAGCGCCACACCACAATCAGGATGCGTCGCGATTGTCGCCGCAAGCGACTGCGCGACCATCGTCGAGCCAGTGCGGTGCGCGCCGATATGCAGGACAAGATCCAAAAGTTATTCAAACTCCATGATCACGTCATCCACCGCAAGACTGTCACCAGCGACCGCATTGATTTTTGTCACAATTGCCTTCTTTTCAGCCCGTAAATTGTTTTCCATTTTCATCGCTTCAACGGTGCAGAGTATTTGACCGTCGTGCACTTCGTCACCCACGTTTACGTCGATTTTGACGATCAAACCGGGCATCGGACACAGCAGCAGTTTGGACGTGTCCGGTGGCAGTTTTTCAGGCATCAACGCAGCCAGTTCCGCCTGACGTTTTGTGCGCACACGAACCGTCAGATCGGCCCCACGATACCGCACGCGAAACCCAGCTGAAATCAAGGCGACCTTCATCACCAAGGGGTCGCCGTTCACCAACAACTTTGCCAATGACTGCCCCGGAGTCCAGTTGCCTTCGACGCGGAATGCTGCGCCATCAATTGTGACAGTAGCGCCCTCACGGTCAGCCTCTACCTGTGCCGTCAACACGCGTCCGCTGAGCGTAACAGTCCAATCCTTACCGATGACATGTTCATGATTGTCCATCCGCCCACTGATTTGCGCACGCCGGATTTCGCAGACTCGATACATCGCAACGGCAGCCGCGCCGATCCGATCAAGCGCTGCGTCTGGTAACGTGACCCCGTCGAACCCGTCTGGAAACTCTTCCTCGATGAACGCGGTCGTCATATTGCCGGACATGAACTTTTCATGGTCATACACAGCACTCAGAAACGGGATGTTGTGACCAATCCCTTCAACTTCAAAGCTATCAAGCGCGTGGCGCATTTCTTCAATCGCCTCGGCGCGCGTCGGGGCCCACGTGCACAGCTTGGCGATCATCGGGTCGTAATACATGCTGATTTCGCCGCCGTCATAGACGCCTGTGTCATTGCGCACCGCGTGCTTGCCAATCGCAGCGTCGCCCTGCCATTTGCCATTTGTGACCATGGGCCCTGCCGCAACTTCGGACGGCGGACGGTAGGTCGTCAGGCGACCAATGGAGGGCAAGAAGCCACGATACGGGTCTTCTGCATAGAGGCGGCTTTCCATCGCCCAACCTGTCAATGTGACGTCGTCTTGGGTCATGGACAGCTTTTCTCCGTACGCGACGCGGATCATCTGTTCGACCAGATCAACACCCGTGATCAGTTCGGTCACAGGGTGTTCCACCTGCAAACGTGTATTCATTTCAAGGAAGTAGAAATTGCGATCGCCATCAACGATGAATTCCACTGTCCCCGCAGATGCATAATCCACCGCCTGCGCCAGCGCGACAGATTGCTCCCCCATCGCTTTGCGGGTGGCTTCGTCCAGAAACGGCGACGGGGCCTCTTCGATGACCTTTTGCTGGCGCCGTTGGATCGAACATTCCCGCTCGCCCAGATAGATCCCATTGCCGTGGGTGTCGCACAGCACCTGGATTTCGATGTGGCGCGGTTGGGTGACGAATTTCTCAATGAAAATGCGATCATCGCCAAACGAATTTGCGGCCTCATTTTTGGAGGACTGGAACCCTTCACGCGCACCCGCGTCGTCCCACGCGATGCGCATACCCTTACCGCCACCACCCGCTGACGCCTTGATCATCACCGGATAACCAACCTGATTGGAAATCTTTACGGCGTCTTCAGCGTCTTCAATCAGCCCCATATGGCCCAGAACTGTGGACACATTCGCCTCTTGGGCAATCTTTTTGGAGGTGATCTTGTCCCCCATCTTTTCAATTGCACCCACAGGTGGCCCGATAAAAGCAACGCCCGCAGCCGCCAGCGCTTGGGCGAATTTGGAATTCTCGGACAAGAAACCATAACCCGGATGCACAGCCTCAGCGCCCGTTGCTTTGACCGCTTCCATGATCTTGTCGATCACGATGTAGGACTGGTTGGCTGGCGATGGGCCGATGTGATACGCCTCATCTGCCATTCTAACGTGCAGCGCATTTCGATCCGCATCTGAATAGACAGCGACGGTTTTGATGCCCATCTTGCGGGCCGTCTTGATAACACGGCAGGCAATTTCGCCGCGATTGGCAATCAGGATTTTCTTGAACATTTTTGGCCCCTTAAAATGCAAAACCGCCGCGCAGGAAATATCCTGAACGGCGGTCAAAGTTACTAGTCGCGCCTATAGAAACGGGCGTTTTTTGCTTATTGGCAGATGCGCGTGACTTCGTCACACAGCGCGCCAGCAGCGCCACCTGCGATAGCACCCGTGACAGCGTCGCCACCCAGCGCATTCGCGACGACGGCGCCGGCTGCAGCGCCGGCAATGCCGCGCTCAAGATCGGAGTCGAGAAGACATGCCGAGAGCGACGCGATGGCCGCAGCGGCGAGAATAAGACGGAAGTGAAGCATTGGTTACTGCCCTTTTTTTGCTTGGTTTTAAGTATCAAAGAATCCGCACTTTGTGCGTTCAACACAAGCGTTTTCTGCGCCAACTCTATGAAACGGCGAAAAGGTCCCGATAAATCGTGCGAAAGGGGTGTCGGTCTGGACCAAGATAGACCAGACCGACGAAGGGAAGGGTAACGGTATTGACAATGTGTCGAAGGCCGATTGATTGGCGACCTATCCACAAATATAGACTTGCACAGTCCAAACGAGCTGTCATTCACCGTGATCGATACCCCTGCATATTGGGCCAATTCCCGCCAAAGTTGTGCATCGGTCGGCCATATGTCGCGCATTCCGGTCTGTTTCAATGACTTTGACATCAATCTTGCCCAGGGGCCCAATCGGGCCGAAAAATCTCAGGGAATGATTGTTCGGTTCTGCGCAAGTCGAGCTTGAGCAGCGCGTCATAGCTTTCAGGATCAAAGGGATCTCCCGCCGGGATGACTTCGCGTCCGAAGACGAAATTCAAACGGCCAGCATCAAGGTTTCCGCGCGCAAATGTCTGATCGCCAAAGTGTTCTTTCAGTGCCCACATAAACCCTTCGTCCGCACGGCGATCCGCAGGTCGGCGATCCGCATAGCGTTCGCGTTTGAACAACTTGGCCGGCAGGCCCTTTTTGACTGCTTGGCGAATGGTGAACTGAAAATCGGAACTCGGAAGGCGGCTTGGGAATCCACGGTGCTTTTCCATCATGCAAACCCTCCGATAAGGGATGTGCGGAATCTTGTCTTGGTTGGGACAGGCGCTGCCGCCTGCCCCGATGTCAGCTTAGTTATACTTACCAGTGAAAACCGGCTCGATGGTGACTGGAACTGGGTCAATGACCACAAATTCCTCAACGTCACCTGCATTGTTGCTGCCACCACATGCCGCCACGAGGGCAAGCAGGGAAACGGCAAAAAGGCTCTTGATGCTCTTTTGCATTGTAGGCTCCTGTCTCTGTTTTCCACGCGAAGGTTGCCAACACTATGTCGGTTCCCCCGCGTTTTCTGAGGGTAGGCTACTTGGGTGTAACCCTGTGGAAAACTAGCGCGGAACTTGTTGAAAAGATACGAGACGGTTTTCGATGCCAAAGCCTGTGACTCCGCTGCATCAATAAACCGTGTGGATGAGCTTTGGGTCGCAACATATTGTGGATGCATCAGAATTCCTCCCAGATACAGGTGCCATTTTCAGGCCTAAAAATTTCAAAAAACTGCAGAATGTCCGGACGATCCTCACCAAAGGGGATATCCACAGCCGACATGGACAGCACGATCTGACTGGGCGCAAGTGCATTTGCGTCCAGCACGGGTATCACTTGGTCGTCGCAGACCGTTTGGAAATCAGCGGCCACATCTATGTAGTCGAATGCAGTGCCAATGTCAGGTGTCAGAAAGCGAAAACGCACTGTGTCGCCTTCAGCCTCAGAAATGAATTCAATGAACGACAACGCCTGTCCGGACGGCACAGGAATGTTGTCTGCACCCGTTTCAGCGGCCAACACAGACGTGGCACACAGCGTACACACCGCGTACACAACCTGTACACCAATCTTCACGTTTGGGCGCTGCATCTTAAAGCGGAATGTTGTCATGTTTTTTCCACGGCATCTGCATTTTTTTGCCCCGCAATCCGGCAAACGCACGGCAAAGCCGTTTGCGAGTCGCGGACGGAGTGATGACTTCGTCGATGAAGCCGCGTTCAGCCGCCACAAACGGATTGGCAAAACGGGCTTCATAGTCTTTCGTGTGCGCTGCCGTTCTATTGGCGTCACCAAGATCACCGCGGTGAATGATCTCCGTCGCACCCTTGGCCCCCATCACCGCGATTTCCGCGGTGGGCCATGCATAGTTGATGTCGCCGCGCAGATGCTTGGATGACATGACCACATAGGCGCCGCCGTAGGCTTTGCGGGTGATGATCGTGACCTTTGGCACCGTCGCTTCGCCATATGCGAACAGCAACTTCGCGCCGTGTTTGATGACGCCGTTGTATTCCTGCGTCACACCGGGCAGGAAACCGGGCACATCCACAAGGCTGAGGATCGGGATTTCGAAGGCATCACAAAACCGCACAAACCGCGCGGCTTTGCGGGCACTGTCGATATCAAGCACGCCCGCCAATACCATCGGCTGGTTGGCAACCACGCCAACAGAACGCCCTTCGAGGCGGATAAAACCTGTCAGAATATTTCCTGCAAAAGCCGCCTGAATCTCATAAAAGTCGCCCTCGTCAGCGATCTTATGGATCAGCTCCTTCATATCATAGGGCTGGTTCGGGTTATCAGGGATCAGTGTATCAAGACTGGGTTCAATCCTGTCGATGTTATCAAAAAACGGACGAACCGGCGGCTTTTGGCGATTGTTCAGCGGCAAAAAGTCGACAAGTCGACGCACTTCGGCGATCGCCTCAACATCGTTCTCAAACGCAGCATCCGCAACGGACGATTTGCGGGTATGGGTGGTCGCGCCGCCCAATTCTTCTGCTGTGACGACTTCATTTGTGACGGTCTTAACCACGTCGGGTCCGGTCACGAACATATAGGAGCTGTCTTTGACCATAAAGATAAAGTCGGTCATCGCAGGGGAGTAGACTGCACCGCCGGCGCATGGGCCCATAATCAGACTGATTTGCGGCACCACGCCGGACGCCATGATATTGCGTTGAAAGATTTCACCATACCCGCCAAGGCTGTCGACGCCTTCTTGGATGCGCGCGCCGCCTGAATCGTTAATGCCGATAATTGGCGCGCCGTTCTGCATCGCCATATCCATGATCTTGGTAATCTTGGCGGCGTGGGTGGCGGACACCGATCCACCCAAAACAGTGAAATCCTGAGAATACACATAAACTTGGCGGCCATTGACCGTCCCCCAACCTGTGACAACACCGTCGCCAGCGGGGCGGTTTTTTTCCATCCCGAAATCGGTGCTGCGGTGGGCAACGAAGGTGTCAAACTCTTCAAAGCTGCCGTCATCGACCAACAACTCAATCCGCTCTCGCGCGCTCAATTTGCCTTTGGAGTGTTGGCTGTCGATACGTCTTTGCCCCCCGCCCATACGGGCGGCTTCGCGGCGGTCTTCAAGTTCTTGCAGGATGTCGGTCATAAATCTGTCCCCTTCGTTTTGCGCAAACTAGCTGCAAACGCGGGGCGATCCGAGTCCCTTCTCGCAAATTTGCAAACGAACACCTTAGCAAGTATGTCTATTTGCAAATTAGCTAATTCGCACAGACGCTGTGCGGCAATACCTATAACGATTTCGGTGGACGATGTTGTGAGGCAGGACTAACGATTGATACATGTCCTCATTCCCAAAAACACGGTTTCTTGACCGCACGACTCCGCCCCACATTGCAACCTTGATCCTGATGGCCGGCATAGGGGCGCTATCGCTCAACGTGTTTCTCCCGTCGCTACCTACTATGGCAGAACATTTTGGCGTCGAATACGCGCTGATGCAATTGTCAGTCTCTGCCTACCTCGCGACGACAGCGCTGGTACAAGTCGCAATTGGCCCGTTTTCAGATCGGTACGGCCGCAGACCCGTGATGATTGGCACTGTTGTCATCTTTACGATTGCAAGCGTTGGCGCCGTCTATGCCCCTAATTTTACAGTCTTTTTGATCTTTCGACTGCTGCAGACGGCAATCGCCACAGGTTTCGTGATCAGCCGCGCCGTTGTGCGCGATATGGTGCCACAAGATCAGGCCGCTTCTATGATCGGCTACGTCACGATGGGCATGTCGATTGTTCCGATGATGGGCCCCGCTGTGGGTGGCGTATTGGACGAAGCATTTGGCTGGCAGGCCTCGTTCTGGATGTTGGCAGGCGGCGGGTTGCTGCTGCTTATATTGCTGTATTTCGATCAGGGAGAGACATTCATCAAGCGCGAAGGCGGGTTTGCCGCACAAGTACGCGAATATCCCAAGCTGCTGACATCACAGCGGTTCTGGGGCTACTGCCTCGCGGCAGCCTTCGCATCCGGTGCGTTCTTTGCCTACCTTGGCGGCGCGCCTTTTGTTGGCACGGAGGTCTTCGCAATGGAACCTGCCGAGCTTGGCCTTTATTTTGGCTCACCCGCGATTGGCTATCTGATCGGCAACGGTCTGTCGGGCCGGTACTCGGTGCGTGTGGGGGTCAACCGAATGGTGCTGATTGGCGCGCTTTTGACGGTTGCGGGCATGTCGACACTGATGCTGCTTGACCTCGCTGGTTTCAGTTACCCACTTGTTTTCTTTGGATTTATGATCTGCATTGGCCTTGGGAACGGTATCCTTTTGCCAAACGCCAATGCCGGAATGCTATCTGTGCGCCCTGCCCTTGCGGGGTCTGCAGCGGGGCTTGGCGGTGCGTTCATGATCGGTGGTGGTGCTGCACTGTCAGTGATCGCGGGCTTCGTTCTTGGACCAGACACGGGCGCGCGACCGCTGATCATTTTGATGCTGCTGACGACACTTGCCTCTGTTGTCTGCGCGCTGTGGGTGATGCGCCGCGCTTCGGTGGTTGAGGCCTAATCGCATCCCATCCCTCGACACGTGATTTTGCAAAGCCTATTATCAAGTTTGCAAAATCTGGGTTAGGGACGCGAAAATTGGCACCACATAAATTATACGCCGGGGCGAAATTACGTGAATTGCGCGGACGCATCGGCTGCACGCAAAAGGCGTTCGCTGAAAAACTGGGCGTATCACTACCCTATCTGAACCAGATGGAAAACAACAACAGACCGGTGTCGACGACGGTGGTCCTTGCACTGGCACAGGAATTCGGGTTCGACGTGACAGAACTGCAATCAGGCGATGAGGCGCGTCTTGTCGGCGATATGCGCGAAGCACTGGCCGACCCGATTTTTGGCGGCCCCACACCGCCGCTTGCCGATTTGCGATTGGCTGCATCCAACGCCCCCGCCCTAGCCCGGGCTTTTCTAGAATTGCACACAGCCTACCGCCAAACCCATGAACGCTTGGCGTCACTGGACGAAGCATTGGGGCGCGAAGACAGTCAATTGTCACCCTCACCATGGGAAGAAGTGCGTGACTTCTTTCACTATTGCGACAACTACATAGATGCTGTGGATCACGCGGCAGAACGGTTTGCGAGCAAAGCCGACGGTGACATTGACGGGGCAGCGCGGCGCGCGCTGGCCGAAAGCGGAGTGCGGGTTGTCAATTATGACGATGGCGCAATTCGCCATTATGACCCGCAAACCCATGTGCTGTCGCTCTCCACCAAGTCCACCCATGCGACCCAACGGTTCCAGCTTTTGTTGCAAGTTGCACTGATCAAACAAGATAAACTGCTGGAGGCGACGCTGGATTTGGCGCGATTCCAATCACCACAAGCCCGCAGCATCGCCAAGGTCGGGCTGGCAAATTATTTTGCCGGTGCCGCGATGATGCCGTATCGCGTGTTCCTAGCAGCGGCGCAGGAAACGCGCCACGATCTGGAACGTATGGCGGATCGATTTGGCGCGTCGCTTGAACAGGTTGCACATAGATTGTCGACACTGCAACGCCCCGGTGCCAAGGGTATCCCGTTCTTTTTCGTACGGGTTGATCCGGCCGGAACGATCACCAAGCGCCATTCGGCCACAACATTGCAGTTCGCGCGGTTCGGCGGCGCCTGCCCGCTTTGGAATGTGCACAGCGCCTTTGAAACGCCCGGCCGCTGGTTGCGGCAGTTGGCGCAAACCCCTGACGGAGTTCGATATTTCTGCCTTGCGCGCGATGTCAGCAAACCGGGGGGCGCGTGGGGCATCCCGACGCGGCGCTATGCGATCGGGCTTGGTTGTGAGGTCAAACATGCCAGCGCGCTGGTCTATGCCGATCACATGATGGTGGAGCACGCGGCGGCGTTTGTTCCCATCGGAATTTCGTGTCGTATTTGTGAGCGCAATGCCTGCCCGCACCGATCTGTGCCACCCTTGGCAAGTCAACTTCGCGTGGACCCGAACGAACGCGGCATGTTACCGTATCAATTAGAATAAGGGGATTTTTCATGGAACTGATCGGCACACGCATTATCGCAGCGGACCGCGCCACTGTCTGGACACATCTGAACAATGTGGAAACATTGCGGGCCTGCATTCCGGGCTGTGAAGAATTGACTGGAACTCCCGAAACGGGGTTTGAGGCTGTCGTTAAACAAAAAGTTGGCCCCGTGAAGGCAACATTCAAAGGCGCCGTCACGCTGGAGGATGTGAACGCGCCAAATAGCTATCGCATCGTCGGCGAAGGCAAGGGTGGTGTCGCCGGATTCGCAAAGGGTGCAGCAGAGGTGACGTTGGCAGACGTCGAGGGCGGAACCGAGCTGTCCTACAATGTGGACGCAAAAGTTGGCGGCAAATTGGCACAACTCGGCAGCCGGATTGTCGGCGGCTTTGCCAAGAAAATGGCCGATCAATTCTTTGAGGACTTTCAAGCAATTGTCGAAGAAACGGCTCCGACTGAAAGCTAGTTGCGCGCCGCACGCCAGCCCGCGGCTTGGGCGTCTGCTTCGCTACAGAACCAGCGTTCACCACGGTTCTCGTTGATGCGGGTGTTGTCGTAGTGGCGGTTGTGCGGCATGTGATATATCTGGCCTGATACCGAAATATTGCCTTTTATGAAGCAGTTAGCGTCTGTTGGCGTGGATGGTGGGTTCGCGTCAAGCACGGCGGCACGTTGATCTGCGCGAAAGGCGGCGGGCGATTGCATGGTACCCGCCCAAAGCCCAAGGCTGAGAACTTGGGCTGATTTTTCCACCAAATCATAATCCATTGAATATTGGCGATAGGCCTGTGCCAAACCATCTGCCACGATCTGTTCACCCACGTCGCTGCCTGCGACAAAACACTTGGCGACGCTGCGGCCATATCGATCCAGTTCAATGAGCTCGCAGGTCGCCGTTTTACCCTCATAACGACGGCTGATTTCTTCCGTTACGAATGCGCCACAGGGCCAAGTTCGACCCTGTGCGTCATCGCATGTTTGGTTAGTTTCGGGCGCATCTATCCCGTGAATGCGCACAGTAACGTCGCCCACACGCAATGTATCCCCATCGACCACGTGGATAGGACCGCCAAAGTCCGCAAATGCGGGCGTAGCGAGAAGCAGAAGAAGAGAACAAAACCGGATAATTTCGTTAATTAAGTGTTAACGGCGTCCCGACGCAAACAAGAACCATGGGTGAGGTTAACGTTGCGCTGTTTTCCAATCAGGGTGAATCCAAGGTGCATCATTGCTGGGCGCAATTGGCTGTTTTCCCAACACATGATCGGCCATTTTCTCCCCGACCATGATGGAGGGCGCATTTAGATTGCCGTTAGTGATGCGCGGGAAGATTGAACTGTCCGCGACCCGCAGTCCTGTCACACCAATCACGCGGCCCACCGGATCGACCACCGCATCGGGATCGTCCGCACGGCCCATTTTGCAAGTGCCGCACGGGTGATAAGCACTCTCCGCGTGCTTACGGATCGTATCATCCAAGGCCGCGTCAGATTGCACATCTATGCCCGGGATCAGTTCATCGCAGGCGAAGGGCACAAAGGCGTCTTGACCAAAAATCTCACGTGTGAGGCGGATGCAGGCGCGAAACTCTTCCCAATCTTCGGGGTGCGACATGTAGTTGAAAAAGATGCTCGGATCATCTTTGGGATCGGCTGAATTTAGCGTGACCGCGCCGCGTGATTTGGACCGCATCGGTCCAACATGGGCCTGATATCCCTCGCGCGCGCCAACACCGTCATAGCGCACGGCGAGCGGGAGAAAATGAAACTGAATGTCAGGATAGTCCAAGCCGGCTTTGGATCTGATAAAACCGCAGGCTTCGAACTGATTGGACGCGCCAATGCCGGTTTTTGTAAACAACCAGCGCGCGCCGACCAGTGCTTTGCCCAATAAAGACCAATATTTGTAAAGGCTATGACGGCCCTTTGCGGCCATCTGAACGTAAAGCTCAAGGTGGTCTTGCAGGTTTTGTCCAACTCCGGCGCGATCGGCCACAACCGTAATTCCGTGTTCGGACAGGTGTTTGGCGGGGCCAATGCCCGACAACATCAACAGCTTGGGCGAATTGATCGCAGAGGCCGCTATGATGACTTCGGCGTCTGCGGAAACGATCCGCCCGTCGGTCAACTCAACACCCGTTGCGCGACCATCGACAATCACGATGCGCGCGGCGGTGCCTTGGATAACTTCACAATTTCCGGTCGCTTGCGCAGGTCGCAGATAGGCAGACGCTGCAGACCAGCGTTTGCCCTGCCAAATGGTGGCATCAAACGGACCGAAGCCTTCTTGTTGCTGCCCGTTGTAGTCAGACGTCAGCTGATACCCCGCCTGCCCGCCCGCTATGATGAACGCCTGCGTCAACGGATTGTCGCCGGGTCCACGGGTGACATGCAACGGCCCGCCTTGGCCACGCCAATCCGCGTCGCCACCGCGCCCGCCGTCGTGCCAGTCTTCCATCCGTTTGTAATACGGCAGCACGTCAGCGTAGGCCCAACCATCAGCACCACTTTCGGCCCAATGATCGAAATCACGGGCATGGCCACGCACATAGATCATGCCGTTGATTGAAGATGATCCACCAATGACCTTGCCACGCGGACAGGCCAGTTTGCGCCCACCAAGGTGGGGTTCGGGTTCGCTTTTAAACCCCCAATCGTAGCGTTTCATGCTCATAGGGTAGGACAAGGCTGCGGGCATGTTGATAAAAGGACCGACATCACTGCCGCCAGTTTCGATGACGATGACGGATTTACCGGCTTCGGCAAGGCGGTAAGCCATAGCGCAACCCGCGCTGCCCGCACCTACGATGACATATTCGGCTTGCATTTAAAACGGTGCCTCAACTGGGGCCATGCCGACGTAAACCGACTTTAGCTGGCTGTAATGATCAATCGCGGCCTTGGAATTTTCACGCCCGACGCCGGACAGTTTCGATCCACCGAATGGCGCCTCAACGGGGGCGACGTTGTAGGTATTGATATAGGTCGTTCCAGCCTCAAACCCTGCAACCATACGATGGGCGCGTCCCAGATCATTGGTAAACACCCCAGCGGCGAGGCCGAAGTCTGTGGCATTGGCGCGGATCAAGACATCGTCCTCATCCTCAAAATCCAGAACGCTCATCACTGGTCCAAAGATTTCATCGGTAGCAATTGTCATATCATCGGTTACGTCTGCGAAAACAGTGGGTTGCAGGAAGTACCCAAGATCCCCTTGGCGTTTCCCGCCAGCGACCAAACGCGCGCCTTCTGCGATGCCTTTGGCAATGAACCCCTGCACAATACCCATCTGGCGTTCGGACACCAAGGGGCCAAAGTTAACACTTTCGTCCAGTGGGTCGCCCATTTTGACGTCTTTCAAACGCTCACTCAGGCGGTTCAAAAATGCCTCCTTGATGCCGGATTGAACGAACACCCGTGTACCGTTGGAACAGACCTGACCGGAGCTGTAGAAATTGCCCAGAATTGCCCCGCTGACCGCGTCCTCAAGGTCTGCATCATCAAAGATCACAATGGGGGATTTGCCGCCCAGTTCCATTGTCACGTGGCGAATTCCAGCCGCAGCGGCCGCGTAAACTTTGCGGCCAGTGGGCACCGATCCGGTCAAGGAAACCTTGTCGACGCGCGGGTCGGTGATGAGGGCTTGGCCAACTTCGCCCATTCCCTGCACCACGTTGTAGATGCCCGCAGGTGCACCTGCTTCGTGCAAAATTTCCGCAACTTTAAGGGCGCAAAGCGGTGTCTGTTCGGACGGTTTAAAGACCATGGAATTGCCGCAGGCCAACGCAGGCGCGGCCTTCCATGCGGCGATCTGTGTTGGGTAGTTCCACGCGCCAATACCCACGCAAACGCCCAAGGCTTCGCGTCGTGTGTAGACGAAATCATCACCCAATTGGATGTGTTCACCAGTCAGACTGCCAGCCAACCCGCCGAAATACTCCAGTGCATCAGCGCCCGATGTTGCATCCGCCACGAGGGTTTCTTGCAGCGGCTTTCCAGTGTCGTTTGTCTCAAGAACGCTCAGATCGTAGTTGCGGTCCCGCATAATATCAGCGGCACGGCGCAACACACGGCCACGCTGGGTTCCGGTCATTGCGGCCCATGCACCTTGCGCGTGGGTCGCGGCGGCCAACGCTTGTTCGATGATGGCGGGGGTCGCGGCGTAAACAATCGCGATTTGTTCTTCGGAAACTGGACAGATCACGGGGATCGGCGTGCCGCTGGTGTCCTCAACGTAGTGTCCGTCGATAAAATGGCTGGCGGTGGGTTGAATATCGTAGGTCATGTTATTCTCCTCTCGGAAAGCGTTGATTTTCCTCAAGAGTATTGAGGTCCATATGGTTGCGCATGTAGCGTTCAGAGGCTTTTTGAAGCGGCTGGTGATCCCATGGATAGTAGTCACCGTTGCGCAAGGCTTCATAAACCACCCAACGGCGGGCTTGGCTTTCGCGGACTTGCGCATCGAACGCGACAAGGTCCCAACGGGCCTCGGACTTCGCGCGCAATTGCTCCATGGTGCCTTGATGTTTTGCAACATTCGCAAGGCAATTCAGCTCATTTGGATCGGTTGAAATATCAAATAACTGATCTGGGTCGAGTGTGCAGCGGGTGTACTTCCATTTGCCGTAGCGCAGGCAGACAACGGGCGAATACGATCCCTCGGCGGCGTATTCCATTGCCACCGGTTCTGTCCGCTCAACGCCATTTGCCATCGGAACAAGCGACATGCCTTCCGTCCATGGCATGACCTCTTCCATCGACACCCCCGCGAGGTCGCAGAGCGTCGGCGCGACGTCGATGTTGGAGACGGGTGTTTCTAGCAAACCAGCTGGCATTTGTGGCGCGCAAATCATCAACGGCACGCGGGCAGACCCCTCAAAGAAGGACATTTTGAACCACAATCCACGATCACCCAGCATATCGCCATGGTCAGACACAAACAGGATCGTCGCCTCTTGGCGGGTGTCTTTGAGCGTCTGTAAAACTTCACCGATTTTGTCGTCCAGATAGGAGATGTTGGCAAAATAAGCGTGGCGGGCGCGGCGAACCTGATCTTCGGTAATGTCGAAGTTTTCGTGATCGTTTGCATCAAGAATACGCTGCGAATGGGCATCGTGGTCTTCGTAGGCCAAGGGGCCGACATCGGGCAAAAGATGGTCGCAATCTTCGTACAGATCCCAGTATTTCTTGCGCGCAACATAGGGGTCGTGGGGGTGGGTGAATGACACAGTCAGGCACCACGGGCGATCGTCGTTGCCGCGCGACAGATCATACAATTTGCGAGTCGCATTATAGCAAACCTCGTCGTCGTATTCCATTTGGTTGGTGATTTCGGCGACGCCCGCACCGGTGACGGACCCCATGTTGTGGTACCACCAATCAATGCGCTCGCCGGGCTTTCGATAGTCCGGCGTCCAGCCAAAATCGGGCGGGTAGATGTCTGTGGTCAGGCGTTCCTCAAACCCGTGAAGCTGATCTGGGCCAACAAAATGCATCTTTCCAGACAGACAGGTTTGATACCCTGCGCGGCGCAGGTGGTGTGCGTAGGTTGGGATTGACGACGCAAATTCTGCTGCATTGTCATAGACTTGCGTGCGGCTGGGCAGCTGGCCCGACATGAAAGACGCACGACCAGGCGCGCACAGCGGCGACGCGGTGTAGGCATTCTTAAAGCGGGTCGACTTCGCAGCCAGAGCTTTGAGGTTCGGGGCGTGCAGCCAGTCGGCGGGGCCGTCTGGAAACAGTGTTCCGTTCAGCTGGTCGACCATGATGATCAGAATATTAGGCTTGGTCATGTGTTCGCTCCAGTTAGGCGGTCAAGGGCGCGTAGGGCTGTGGCATGGGCCGTGTCGGGATCGGTATCGCGCGCCAAGGCGGCCCGCAGATAAAGCCCGTCAATCAGCGCAGCCATCGTTGCGGCATCGTCCACGGGCGACGGCGACAGGGGCCGCAACGCGTGTGTCAGGTTCGAGTGCAACCTCCGCTGATACAACAACAACAGACGGTGCATTTCAGGCTGTGTCGCCGCCTGCGCGTACAGCGTCATCCATGCACTGACCGTCGAGGGCGCGAAGCACGACGGCGCGAAAGACGCGGCGATGAGTGCCTCAGCGCGAGCACGCGGGGTGTGGGACGTATGCAGTTTTTCACGAACCTCAACGGCAAAATCGCGCAGGATTTGCCGCATTGCGGCGAGAAAAATTTGATTTTTGCCACCAAAGTAATGGTGCGCCAATGCCGACGACATGCCAGCGCGTTTGGCGATCTGACTGACAGTCACATCCAATGATCCCTGCGCACCAATTACGTCAATGGTGGCTTTAACCAAAGCCGCACGGCGTATAGGCTCCATTCCAAGCTTTGGCATGACATCCTCAAAAGTTGTTGCTAGGTGACTTAAATTGTTCTTTATTGACTCGTCAATCAAGAAAAAACCAACACGGGAGACTATTATGAAATCCACCCTTTCAATCCTCGCTATTTGTGCTGCTGGCGCTGCATCGGCTGACGGACATGCGAACTGTAGCCTTGTCACGTTCTCTGACGTCGGCTGGACTGACATCACCGCGACAACAGCCGCCACGACTGTTGTTCTGGGCGCACTGGGTTATGAAACGGACATCAAAGTTCTATCCGTGCCAGTAACTTACACATCTATGGCCGAGGGCGACATCGACGTTTTCCTTGGCAATTGGATGCCCACCATGGAAGGCGACATAGCCTCTTATCGTGATGCAGGCACAGTTGATACGGTCCGTGCCAATCTTGAAGGCGCGAAATATACGCTGGCGACAAACGCTGCGGGTGCGGCACTCGGTATCACGTCATTTGACGCGCTTGCTGCGAACGCAGAGGCGCTTGAAGGCAAGATTTACG
The DNA here is from genome assembly GCF_000155735.2 of Octadecabacter arcticus 238. GTDB lineage: Bacteria > Pseudomonadota > Alphaproteobacteria > Rhodobacterales > Rhodobacteraceae > Octadecabacter > Octadecabacter arcticus. Next base: position 607,852 of record NC_020908.1, on the reverse strand, counting down.
GCATTGAGGCTGGCAATGACGGTAACCGTCTAATCATCGACATGATCGAATCAGGTGCATTCGGGCTTGATGCGGACGCGATCGAAGTGGTCGAATCCTCAGAAGCAGGCATGCTGGCGCAAGTTGGTCGCGCGTCCGATCGCAACGAGCCGATTGTCTTCCTCGGCTGGGAACCTCACCCAATGAACGCCAACTACGACATGACGTATCTAAGCGGTGGCGACGACTGGTTCGGACCCGATCTTGGTGGCGCGACCGTGTTCACCAACACATCTGCCGGTTATGTCGACACCTGCCCGAACGTCGGCAAGTTGCTGCAAAATCTGGAATTCACGCTCGCCATGGAAAACGAAATCATGGGTGCGATCCTGAATGACGGCACCGACCCGGATGAGGCAGCAACCGCATGGATGCAGGCCAACATGGACGTTGTGACAGGATGGCTTGATGGCGTGACGCATCTTGATGGATCGTCAGCAACGGACGCAGTGACGATGGCGCTGGGCGAATAATCAGACCTAAAATACGCGAATGGGCGGGGCATGTGCCTCGCCCATATCCATATCTACTCAGGAGAATGATGCGATGGATTGGCTAACCAAAAACAAGATCCCCGTCGGCGACACGGCAGAGGCCGCTTTTGATTGGTTAGAACCGCGCAGTCGCGCGTTTTTCGATGGCATGGCCGACACGATGGAGTCTTTGATTGATGGCATCTTATGGCTGCTTCAAACGCCACATCCGTTCATCGTTATCGCCGCGTTTGTCGCGCTTACATGGGCGATGCAACGCAGCTGGAAACCGTGTTTGATGATCGCAATCGGGTTTCTGTTCATCCTGAATCAAGACTACTGGGAAGAAACAACAGAGAGCCTGACATTGGTCCTATCGGCCTGCGTGGTCTGTATGGGTATCGGGGTTCCTATCGGCATCGCCGCTGCACACAGGCCACGTCTGTATGCGTGGATGCGACCGGTTCTGGATCTGATGCAAACACTACCAACGTTCGTCTATCTTATCCCAGCGATTGTATTTTTTGGCATCGGCATGGTGCCCGGATTGATCGCCACGGTGATCTTCGTGCTGCCTGCGCCGATCCGCCTGACACACCTTGGCATCTCGTCTACGCCGCTCCCGCTGCTCGAAGCGGCGGATGCATTTGGCGCGACCAAGCGGCAAAAACTGCTTAAGGTAGAATTGCCATCAGCCCTGCCGCAAATCATGGCGGGCCTCAATCAAACGATCATGTTGTCCCTGTCGATGGTTGTCATCGCAGCACTTGTCGGCGCGGATGGACTGGGCGTGCCGGTCGTGCGCGCGCTTGGCACCGTGGACACCGCCAAAGGCTTTGAATCCGGATTGGTCATCGTGGTGGTCGCCATCATGCTGGATCGAATGCTTCGGGTGGGGTCAAAATAATGTCAGGCCAAAAAAATGAACGGACCGAAATGACAAAAGCTGTTGAATTCCAAAACGTGTCTATCGTCTTTGGTAATAATCCAGAAGTCGCCCTGCCGCTGATGGATCAAGGCATGGATCGCACCGAAATCCAGAACGCCTGTGGGCAGATATTGGGCGTGCATGACTGCTCGCTTGACGTGAACAAGGGTGAAATTTTGGTGCTGATGGGGCTGTCAGGATCGGGCAAATCGACGCTTTTGCGTGCGGTCAACGGATTGAACCCCGTCGCGCGCGGCGCCGTGCAGGTCCATGATGGCGACTGGGCCTGCGAAGTCGGGTCCGCGCCCGCAACAGAACTGCGCAAACTGCGCCGCGAGTGTGTGTCGATGGTGTTTCAGGCGTTTGGTCTGCTGCCGTGGCGCACCGTGCGCGACAACGTCGGGCTGGGTCTGGAACTGGGTGGTATGACGAAGGCGGAACGCCGCCGCAAAGTCGACGAGCAATTGGAACTGGTTGGACTGGCGGATCGCGCCAATGCACTGGTCGGGGAGCTGTCGGGCGGCATGCAACAGCGCGTCGGCCTTGCGCGTGCGTTTGTCACTGACGCGCCGATCTTGTTGATGGACGAACCGTTCAGCGCCCTTGATCCGCTGATCCGCACGCGCCTGCAAGACGAGCTGCTTGATCTACAGCAACGCCTGAACCGCACGATCATTTTCGTCAGTCATGATCTGGACGAAGCGTTCAAGATTGGCAATCGCATTGCCATTATGGAAGGCGGGCGCATTGTGCAATCCGGCACCCCGCGCGAAATATTCTCAAGCCCTGCGAACGGCTATGTCGCTGATTTTGTGGCGCATATGAACCCGCTTGGCGTATTATGCGCACGCGATGTGATGATTCCCGAAGCCGATTGGGGATCAAGCGGACATGAGGTTGACGCAGAAACACCAGTGTCAGATGTCATCGACAGTTTGTGCGAATTCGGAGCGTTGACGGTGACTGAGAATGGCACGCCGATGGGTCAAATCACCCAGCGTTCGGTCTTGTCACGGATCAGCCCCGTGACGTCCGAGCGATAACTGGCCAGTACGCCCGTCAATCGCCGGAATCTGCCTGCGCCGCAATATTTTGCGCCGCTTGCGTCAGATCGTGCATCAATGTCGCCGCCATGGATCGCATCACCATCACCTCAAACGATTGCACGCCCAATCGCGTGATACCGCCTGTCATGTGCCCGATTAACGTGCGGGCAGTGTGGCCGCGTTTGAACGTCGATGCGCGCAGATCAATAGGGGTCAGGCGCGCTAGGATTGCCGTGGCGTCCGCGCCATCAATCTGCACAATCGCCCATGCGTCCGAGTGATCAACGCAGGCAGCACCCTCCAGATCCGGACAGTCGGCGCCGATGATCAATGCCTTCCCCCTGCCGCACCAAACCGCGCGCGGCGTCGTGCCTGACGTCCGGTTCGGGGCTGGAAATCCGACACTGATGGAAGATTTCAGCGCGTCCGACACGGATTTTTTCCGACCCGCAAACGGGGCCACCAAAGTCATTTTCCCACCGTCGATTTCAGTGAATGTGACCGTGCCAATGGTCTTGGGCAGCAGCCCGGCGCAAGGCGACTTGGCAATCAATTTAACCACGGGCAAGTCCCCCTGTTGGATCAAAGAAGACGGGATGGCACACCTCACACAGGGTTTGAACATCGCGCAAGTGATCGACCAGTAGGATGTGGTCACCATGCCGGTTAGGGCCATCCTTAAGAAACGCCTGCGCGATGTCATGTCCCAAAGTTGGCGAATAACAAACCGAGGTGACGTAGCCTTGATCGTTTTCGCTTACGGCATCTGCGCCGTCGACAAACAGATGCGCGCCGGCGGTTAATTTACCTGTAATTTCAACAGGTTTTAGTCCGACAAGCTGTTCACGCTCCGGGTCTAACAACCCCGGTCTTTGCGACATCGCATTGCCGATACAGTCTTTTTTCTGGCTCACCATACGACCAAAACCGATGTCGCTTGCGGTGACGCGGCCATGGATTTCGCCGTGGGTGATAAAGCCCTTTTCAATCCGCAACACGTTGAGCGCTTCCATCCCATATGGCCCGCCATCCATCGCTTCGGCCTGCGCTGTTAGAAGGCGGAACAACGACGCCCCGTAACGCGACGGGACCACTATTTCATAGGCGTGTTCACCCGAAAACGAGATGCGGAACAACCGGCCCTGCACACCCTCTATGTCTATTGGTCCGCAAGACATGAACGGCCAGTTTTCATCATCGATTGGTCTGTCCAAAACGGAATTCAAAAGGTCACGCGCCTTTGGCCCCGCAACGGCGAATTGCGCCCATTGTTCGGTGACAGAGGCCACGCGCACATCAAGATCGGGGCGCAACGCCTGAGACACCCAATCGAGATGCTTCATCACCTGCCCTGCTGCCGCCGTCGTTGTGGTCATCACGTAGTGGTTCGCACCAAGCCGCGCGGTTGTGCCATCGTCCATCACATGCCCGTCTTCGCGCAGCATAAGCCCATAGCGCACGCGGTTTTCTTTCAACGTCGAGAACGTGTTGCAGTAGACAAAATCAAGGAATGCGGCAGCGTCCGGTCCCGCAATATCAATTTTTCCCAGCGTGCTCACATCACAGATGCCGACGTGATTGCGCACCATCGCCACCTCACGGTTACAGGCCTCAAGCCATGTGGTCTCATGCGGTTTCGGGAAATAACTGGGGCGATACCACAGCCCCGCTTCCATCATCGGCGCGCCACGATCCAGCGTTGCCTTATGGGACGTCGTGTGGCGTTCAGGCGCAAACCCGTGCCCCTGCGACACCGCGCCCATGGCGGCAATCGCGACGGGCACATATGGCGGGCGAAAGGTGGTCGTCCCGGTTTCAGGAATGCCGCGCCCTGTCGCATCCGCCAGCACCGCGAGGGCGACGACGTTGGAATTCTTGCCCTGATCGGTCGCCATGCCCTGCGTCGTGTAGCGTTTCATATGCTCAACACTGCGGAAATTTTCCTGCACGGCCAGCGCGATGTCTTTCACATGCACATCGTTCTGAAAATCGAGCCATTTGCGCCCTTTGCCATCGACCTGCCATAGTGGCTCAATTCGATATACGCTGTCTTCGGCGGTCGGTGTGTCAATCTGTGGTGCAGTCAGACCTAGTTCGCGGATCGTATCCTGTGCCGCCACAATCCCGTCCGCCAAACACCCCAGCGTCGAAAAGACGCCGCGCGCAGCCCCTGCCACCAACATATTCGGGATCGACCCGTCTGTTGGCACAAAACTCAGAATGTCGTCGGACCACGTAGGCCGCGCGTTCATGTGGCATGTCAAATGCACCGTCGGGTTCCAGCCGCCTGACATCGCCAAGCAATCGGTTTGGATATCGTGGGTGCCACTGGCGTCGCGCACGGTGATGCTTGTCAGCCCGTGGCGTCCTTTGGTCGCGATAACGTGCCCACCCGCAACCAGTCGGTAGTCGCCCAAGGCCACTGCATCCGTGCGGCTGTCGATCACACACGCCACGGTCACGCCGGCGTCGATCAAATCTAGTGCGGTCCTGTGGGCGTCGTCGTTGTTGGCAAATATCGTCACGGCTTCGCCCGGGGCGACGCCAAAGCGATTGAGATAGCTGCGCACTGCAGAGGCCAGCATGATGCCAGGGCGGTCGTTGTTCGGAAAGGCGATGGGACGTTCAAGCGCACCTGCGCACAAGATCGACCGCTTTGCGACTATGCGCCAAAAGCACTCTTTCGGCGCGTGCGGGTTGCGCGAACCAACGGTTTCCAATGCGGCAAACGTGCCTTGGTCGTAGGCCCCCGTCACGGTTGTGCGTGTCATGATGCGCACGTTTTCCTTGTTTGAAAGCCCGGCCAGTTGTTGCGCCGCCCATTCTTCACCTGCTCGGCCATTCACGTCATAGGTTTCGCACAACAAACGTCCGCCAAAGGCCGTACCTTCGTCGGTCAAAATCACATCTGCACCGGCCTTTGCGGCGGTCACGGCGGCCATTATCCCTGCGGGTCCGGCCCCGATGATCAGCACGTCGCAATGGGCAAATGCTTTTTCGTAGGTGTCTTGGTTTGTCTCACCTGACAACGCACCGAGGCCAGCGGCGTGGCGAATAACAGGCTCGTACAGCTTTTCCCAAAACGACTTGGGCCACATGAAGGTTTTATAATAAAATCCGGCACTTAGGAACGGAGACAACAGGTCATTGATCGCCATTGCATCGTGTTTCAGCGAGGGCCACGCGTTTTGGGACCGCGCGGCAAGGCCGTCGTAAATCTCCAACGTCGTGGCGCGGATGTTGGGGTCTTGTTTGGGGCCAACGCCCACTGTAACCAGTGCGTTGGGTTCTTCGGAGCCAGCGGTCAGCACACCGCGCGGGCGGTGATATTTGAACGAACGCGCAACATGGCGGACATCGTTTGCCAGCAGTGCCGCCGCAAGGGTATCGCCCGCGCGGCCCGTGTAGGATTGACCGTCGAAGGTGAATGTGACCGCGCGCGCGCTGCGGTTAAACCCTCTGCCCGCGACCCTCATGCTTGGGCTCCAGTTTTCTTGGCATTTTCAGCCAGAATTGCGCCCAAAACCTCATGTGTCACGGTGTTGCGCGTGACGACGATCCATGCACCACACCCCGCCTCATGGTGCCATAAGTCGCGCGTCTCGCCAGCAGGGTTGTCGCGGTTGTGCAGATAGTCATCCCACGCGGGGCCGACCGCATCGCGCGGCGGTCTTTCCAACATCACAGCATGACCTTGGTAGTAAAATTCGCGGCGATCACGGTCTCCGCACAAGGGGCAAGGCAGGCGCATTTGCGTTTCCTAATGTAGGTTGTGTTGAGAGCCAGTGCCCTCTTCGTCGAGCAAACCTTGGCCCGTTGCGAACCGGTCAAGGCGGAATTTAGCGGCTGTTTTGTATGGCGTGTCTTTGGCAATCAAATGCGCGTAGGCGAACCCCGATGCTGGCACCGCCTTGAAGCCGCCGTAACACCAGCCACAGTTCAGAAATAGCCCGTCGGTGTCGGTCTTGTCGATGATCGGCGATCCATCTGGCGACATATCCATGATCCCGCCCCAACTGCGCAACACGCGCGCCTTACCGATTGCGGGCATCAACGTCATCGCTGCATCCATGACGTGTTCGGCCATCGGCAGATTGCCCCGCGCCGCGTAAGACGCATAGAAATCCAGATCACCGCCAAAGACCAAGCCACCCTTGTCGGACTGGCTGATATAAAAGTGGCCCATGCCAAAGCTGACGACGTTGTTGAGGACAGGTTTCACCCCCTCAGACACAAAGGCCTGCAAAACGTGGCTTTCGATCGGCAGGCGCATGCCCGCCATTTCAGCAACTTGGCTGGACCGTCCCGCCACGACAATCGCGACCTTTTTGGCGCGGATTGGGCCACGGCTGGTTTGCACGCCTTTGACCACACCGCCTTGAATATCGATGCCGGTGACTTCGCAGTTCTGGATCAAATCAACACCGCGCTGGTCGGCACCCCGCGCATATCCCCACGCCACCGCGTCATGGCGCGCCGTACCGCCCCGCTTGTGCAACAAACCGCCGTAGATCGGGAAGCGTGTGTTTTCAAAATCAATGAACGGCACCTGTTCGCGCACGCCCTCGGGCGACAGTAAAATCGCGTCGTCGCCCTGATTTATCATCGCATTGCCGCGCCGCACGAAGGCATCGCGTTGACCGTCGCTGTGAAACAAGTTCAGCACGCCGCGCTGGGACATCATCGTGTTGTAATTCAGGTCTTGTTCCATTCCTTCCCATAATTTCAACGAATGGGAGTAGAATTCGGAATTGCCTGGCAGGAAATAATTTGCCCGCACGATGGTCGTGTTGCGCCCTATGTTGCCGCCACCAAGATACCCCTTTTCCAGCACCGCAACATTTGTGATGCCATGCTCTTTGGCAAGGTAGTAGGCAGTTGACAGACCATGCCCACCGCCGCCGATGATGATCACATCATATTCGGGTTTGGGATCGGGGTTGCGCCAAACGGGTTTCCACCCTTTTTGGCCAAACAGACCCTCTTTTATGACTTTGAAACCGGAATAGCCCATGACGTCCCCTTGGTTGATCCGACACTAGTCAAGCGCGCGGCGTCTGCAATCCCTTTTGATGGCATGTGGGCCGTGTTTATCTTGCATGTCCGATTGTTTAACCAAGCGGCCCGTCGGGAACCGTTTTCAGCCAAGTCGAAACGTTAAAACGATGGGGTTCAGCCGCCCCGAACGTAGGATGTTGGGGGCGGGATTTGACGGTGTGGCCGCGTTGGCCTTTGTGCCGCGTTAAAGCCCTTTGGCTTGATAGCTCGACGCCACGCGCCCGATTGACACCAAATAGGCTGCGGTCCGCAGATCGTGGACGTCATCACGGCTGTGCCACATGTCGCGCATCGCCTGATAGGCCGTGCGCATCGTATCATCGAGGCCAGAGCGCACCAGTTCCAGTTCCCCCGCGCCGCGCAGATACTTGGTTTTGAAGTCCGGCGTCATCGACCATTGATCGCCCAGATGTTCTGACAATTTCTGAAGTTCACCAACGATCAATTCATGGCGCGATTCTTCTTGGCGGCGCTGCATGCGACCAAAGCGGATATGGCTAAGGTTTTTGACCCATTCAAAATAGGACACCGTCACACCGCCAGCATTGGCATACATGTCGGGGATGATCACCGTGCCCTTATCGCGCAGCACCTCGTCAGCGCCCGCCGTGACCGGACCGTTCGCAGCTTCAATGATAAGTGGCGCTTTGATTCTGGCGGCATTGCCGAGGTTGATGACCCCTTCCAAGGCCGCCGGGATCAAGATGTCGCAATCTTGTTCGAGGACAGACGCGCCATTTTCGACGTAAGTGCCTGTCGGGTAGCCTTTGACGCCCCCATGCTTGGCTATCCACGCATGTACGGCTTCAACTTCCAGACCGTTTTCATCGCTCAACGCTCCGTCACGTTCGATTATGCCGGTGATAATGCAGCCATCTTCGGCGCTGAGGAACGATGCCGCGTGATAGCCCACGTTACCAAGACCCTGCACAACAACCCGTTTGCCATCCAGCTTGCCGGACAGCCCTGCGATTTTGATGTCTTCTGGATGGCGGAAGAATTCCTGCAAGGCATATTGAACGCCGCGTCCCGTCGCCTCAACGCGACCTTGGATGCCGCCAGCATGGGCAGGTTTACCGGTGACACAGGCCGCCCCGTTGATGTCGGTGGTGTTCATGCGTTTGTATTGGTCAGCGATCCACGCCATCTCCCGTTCGCCGGTGCCCATGTCGGGGGCGGGCACGTTTTGGCTCGGATTGATCAGGTCGCGCTTGATCAGCTCGTAGGCGAAACGACGGGTGATGCGTTCCATTTCATCATCGTCCCAAGCCCGCGGATCAATGCAAAGCCCGCCTTTGGATCCGCCAAACGGCGTTTCAACGAGCGCGCATTTATAAGTCATCAGCGCCGCCAGCGCCTCAACCTCGTTTTGATTCACACCGAGCGAGAAGCGAATGCCGCCCTTAACTGGTTCCATGTGTTCTGAATGCACCGAGCGGTACCCCGTGAACGTTTCGATTTTTCCCCGCAGCCGAACGCCGAACCGAACCGTATAGGTCGCGTTACAAACGCGGATTTTTTCCTCAAGGCCGGGCGGCAAATCCATCAAGGCGACAGCGCGGTTGAACATGATGTCCACGCTTTCGCGGAAGGACGGTTCTTGTAAACCTGTGGTTGTATTGCTCATGGATGGCCCTTTCACAGCTTAACCCTGCTCCGCCTACCCTGCGCAGCTTACTAGGAAGTTAACCATGATTCGCCGCCATCGTATCTAATTGATTAATAGTTAGGCTGTTAAAGGACATTCCCCCCCTAATCTTGACGCCGGCGTGCGATCCGCCCGCGCCGCGCATCGATCGGCGCGTTTGTTCCCAGCTTTGAAACAATTCACACAATCACAAGAAACCGTCCCAAAATCGGCCACCAGTTAACAAAATGCCGCCGCAATTTGCCCTAAACCTGCCACCAACCAATGATCTAAAGATAGATAATTAAATGGATATATCTGTGCGTGGGCCTTCTTAAGGCAGGCTCCCCGGGGAAGGTTACAATGAGTCTGAAGTTGAAAAAAATGTGTCCGAAGGTATTTCCCCCAAGGGAATTTTTCAGCGTTTTCGTAACGACGAAGACGGTGCCCTTATTATCTTTTCACTGATGATGATGATCATGATTTTGTGGTTCGGCGGCATGGCCGTTGATCTGATGCGATATGAAACGACGCGCGCGAAATTGCAGGGTTCGCTTGATCGCGCCACACTTGCGGCCGCTGATCTTGACCAAATCATGCCACCCGCTGACGTTGTGCGCGACTACCTCGATAAAGCGGGCATGTTGCATTTTTTGCAGGGCGAACCCACCGTGTCCCAAGGCATCAATTATCGCGTGGTCTCAGCCCAAGCGTCCGCCCCAATGGCATTGTTTTTCTACGACTTGCCACGCATCTTTACGAGCCCGTTTTCGCCTGGAATGACAGCCATCAATGTGAGCGGGGCTTCCACCGCTGAGGAACGCGTGACCGACGTCGAGGTCTCTCTTGTTCTTGACGTGTCGAGTTCCATGAACAGCTTGGATTCAAACATCAAGTGCAACGGTTGATTTAAAGGCCACGATTTCGTCGGCCATAGCTTCAGCGGGTGTTCTCCATCCGAGGGTTTTTTCTTGGACGGTTGTTCATCAGGTTTGCAACGTCGTTGAGCCATGTTTGGCTTGCACCGTTCAGGTCAGTTCCTTTGGGCATGAACTGACGCAGCAGTCCGTTGGTGTTCTCGTTGCTGCCGCGCTGCCAGGGAGCATGCGGATCGCAGAACCAGATATCAATTTTCAATCGTCGCGCCAATTCACGATGGCAGGCCATTTCGGAGCCACGGTCATAGGTCATGCTCTTGCGCAAATCAGCGGGTAGTCGTCTCATCTGGCGGGTGAAGCTGTCAAGCGCGGCCTCGGCCCCATTGCCATCCATTTTGCAAAGAATGACGAAGCGTGTCTTGCGCTCGACCAAGGTCCCCACTGACGAGCGATTGAATGCGCCCTTGATGAGGTCGCCCTCCCAATGGCCTGGTACCAGTCGTGCTTCGATCTCTTCAGGGCGATTGATAATGCGCAATGATTCCGGGACCATAGCACTGCCCGCCGCTGTCCTGCGCTTGAGCCCACGCTTAGGCTTCGCTTGACGCAACGCCTCGATCATCGCCGCCTTCAGCCCGCCACGTGGCTGCGCGTAAATCGCGGCATAGATGGTCTCATGGCTCACATGGGCGGATGGATCATCAGGCTTCATGAGACGCAGTCTCTGCGCAATCTGCTCAGGCGACCAGTGCAGATGTACGAGCTTGCCATGAACGAAACGATAAAGATCGCTCCCCTCCACAAGCTTGCGCTTGCGGCGGCAGCGCGCGCGCCGGGCATCATAGGCCTGCCGCGCCGCTTGCGGGCAATAGCTGCCGTCTTCCTGCCGACCTCGCGCCAGCTCACGGCAGATCGTGCTCGCCGGGCGATGCAAAAGCTGGCCGATCAACCGCTGACTGCTGCCCCTATTATGCTCGGCTAATATCACGCCACGGTCCTCGCTGCTGAGGTGCTTCCTTCGTATGTCCATCACAACATCCTATGCCCAAAGGGCTCTGAGTGTTGCATTTGAAACTTGAGTCTAAGCAGCAACAACCGGATGACCAACCTACGACCTGCTGCGCGTGAATTTGTGTCAACTGTTTTGGCCAACAACACCAATGCGCCTCAAGGTTTGATTACGATCTCGATGATCCCGTACAGTGCTGTGGTAAACCCCGGCACCGTTATTTCGCCGTATCTCAACATCAATCGGTCACATAACTATTCGACTTGCCCGATGTTTGACGATTCTATCTTTACAACGACGGCCCTAAATCTTGGGTCCTATACTCCCGCGCCTGAATTGACCTGAGGTTTTCCCCTCAAATCACTTTGTATTCCTTGAGCGATATGACGCGGAAGTTGTCGGTGACGGTGTCGCGGAACTCTGGCCATTTTTCTGGCAGGGTCTTGCGGAAGAAGTCGAAAATGGCCTCTGTGAATTGGTTGAACGTTGCATAGTGCCGATTGTGGGTGACCCATTTGTGCATAACACCCCAAAGACGCTCGATCGGGTTGAGGTGCGGGGCATATGCTGGCAAGAAATGCAACTTCACCCGACGTTCTGGGCTGTCCAGCCATGGCTGTAGTATCTTGGCATGATGATAGCGGGCATTGTCGACAAAGACGTGGATGGCCGTCTTGGTTTGGTTGTTGCGTTCCAACTTTTCCAGCATCTGTCGGGTTGTCTGGGCATTGATCTTCTCGCCTTCCACAAAGGTGAACTGGAAAGTCTCAAGGTCAAGCGCGCCCTGAATGTTGAGCCGCTTGCGCCCTGATGTCGCCTTCAGGGCCGTCTTTTGTCCCTTGGGGAACCAACCATGGGCGGGGCGGCTCTGGTGTTCGGGGTGGACAGCGTCCGAAAAGACAACCATCTCATCTGCGGCCAACCCGTTCATCAGGGCCTCATATTTGGCAATAAACGCAGCCTGCTTGGCTTCATCGGCCTGTGCAGGCAGCAATTGTGGTTTCTTATACGCGAACCCCAGGCGGCGCATCAGCTTGGCGGCTCCCGACGTGCTGTAGTTTTGGTCGCACTCGGCTAGAACATAGGCACAGACCTCATCGGCATTGCGGGCAGGCTGCGCGGTGAAATGGGCTCTCACCGCCTGCTCTTGCACGACGGACAAATGACCCTGACGCTGGCTGTAGTCCTTCAGACCGAAAAACGATAGTCCCGCACCGGCAAAGGCAAATCGCCACTCCGTCAAAACTGTCGGGCCAATATCCAAAATCCGGCAAACCGTTCCGGCGTCTTCTCCTGCGTCCAAAAGAAAAAACGCGCGCGCCCGTTTCCAAACAAGGGCGTCAACTTTGCGGCGGCGGCAAAGCGCTTCAAGTGCTATGCGCTGCTCGTCGGATAAGGAGACTGTTTTGTATTGCTTGCTCATAAACTCAAAATACAGACTGAACCGCCTTTGGCCATGCGACGAAGTGAATCGCAGGCCCAAAATCGTCAGGTCAATTCAGGCGCAGGAGTATATTATGATCATGTGTCGCATTTTTCCTATGGCGGCAGCAATGACTCGCCAATCAACCCAGACGTCACATGGTGTTTTACCGGCGATCAAAACGCGATCATTCCGCACACCACCAGTGAAAGCGATCTGCATAACGCGATCAATGACCTGCATGCCTATGGCAACACCGCCATTGATATGGGCGTAAAGTGGGGCGTGGCTTTGCTCGATCCCAGCACAAAATCCCTCATTGCCAGCCTCGCCGGTGCGTCCGGCTCTGGTGTACCATCCGTCGCGGCGGGTCGTCCCGAACAGTTCACCCAGTCCGATGTCCTCAAAGTGCTGGTGTTGATGACAGATGGTGAAAACACCCAACAGTGGGATCTTTATGACCACTACAAGAATAACCTGTCATTTGTCTGGGCCAATCTGGACAACGCCAATGACCTGGTATCAGGCTCGAACCTGTGGCAAACGTCTGTACAGACCCAAGGTCTCAGCACGCCAAACAACTACACAGACGACCAGTTCTTCTGGAGCTATTATGACCGTACCCGCAACTATCCCTTGGGGTATTCATCCCAGTCCGAATATGTGAACGCGCGCAACAGCGGTCCCATCGGCACTGTCCCGGCTGGTCAGGGTCCAACCTACGCCAACAACGTGCGTCAGGCGTCCTGGCAAGAACTATTTGCAACGTTCAGCTACAGAAATGTTAACTTTACTCCTGCGCCTGAATTGACCTGACGATTTTGGGCCTGCGATTCACTTCGTCGCATGGCCAAAGGCGGTTCAGTCTGTATTTTGAGTTTATGAGCAAGCAATACAAAACAGTCTCCTTATCCGACGAGCAGCGCATAGCACTTGAAGCGCTTTGCCGCCGCCGCAAAGTTGACGCCCTTGTTTGGAAACGGGCGCGCGCGTTTCTTCTTTTGGACGCAGGAGAAGACGCCGGAACGGTTTGCCGGATTTTGGATATTGGCCCGACAGTTTTGACGGAGTGGCGATTTGCCTTTGCCGGTGCGGGACTATCGTTTTTCGGTCTGAAGGACTACAGCCAGCGTCAGGGTCATTTGTCCGTCGTGCAAGAGCAGGCGGTGAGAGCCCATTTCACCGCGCAGCCTGCCCGCAATGCCGATGAGGTCTGTGCCTATGTTCTAGCCGAGTGCGACCAAAACTACAGCACGTCGGGAGCCGCCAAGCTGATGCGCCGCCTGGGGTTCGCGTATAAGAAACCACAATTGCTGCCTGCACAGGCCGATGAAGCCAAGCAGGCTGCGTTTATTGCCAAATATGAGGCCCTGATGAACGGGTTGGCCGCAGATGAGATGGTTGTCTTTTCGGACGCTGTCCACCCCGAACACCAGAGCCGCCCCGCCCATGGTTGGTTTCCCAAGGGGCAAAAGACGGCCCTGAAGGCGACATCAGGGCGCAAGCGGCTCAACATTCAGGGCGCGCTTGACCTTGAGACTTTCCAGGTCACCTTTGTGGAAGGCGAGAAGATCAATGCCCAGACAACCCGACAGATGCTGGAAAAGTTGGAACGCAACAACCAAACCAAGACGGCCATCCACGTCTTTGTCGACAATGCCCGCTATCATCATGCCAAGATACTACAGCCATGGCTGGACAGCCCAGAACGTCGGGTGAAGTTGCATTTCTTGCCAGCATATGCCCCGCACCTCAACCCGATCGAGCGTCTTTGGGGTGTTATGCACAAATGGGTCACCCACAATCGGCACTATGCAACGTTCAACCAATTCACAGAGGCCATTTTCGACTTCTTCCGCAAGACCCTGCCAGAAAAATGGCCAGAGTTCCGCGACACCGTCACCGACAACTTCCGCGTCATATCGCTCAAGGAATACAAAGTGATTTGAGGGGAAAACCTCAGGTCAATTCAGGCGCGGGAGTATACTATTATCTGTATCCTGCCTATGAGGCCGGGCAAATCCCTTGGAATACCAACAACCTCGATTATGCCAACTACGTACAACCTGACTATTCCCTCGACCAAAGTGTTGTGAATGGCACTGAAGCCGACGCGCGCCTGTCAGACATTTGTGCGGCCGCCCGCGCACAAGGCGTCGTCATCTACACGGTTGCATTCGAAGCCCCTTCTGGTGGTCAGTCCGCACTGCAAGACTGCGCGAGTTCGCCCAGCCACCACTTTGACGTGAACGGAACAGACATCTCCTCTGCATTCTCAGCGATTGCCTCTGACATTCGCGCCCTGAAGCTAACGCAATAAGGAGCGGTGGCATGACGTTCGCGATCAAAACACTGGCACGGTTCTTGCGGCTTTTCCGCAGGAACGAAGACGGCAGCCCAACGGTGGAATTCGCTTTGATCTTCCTGCCATTTATCATTTTGCCCGTCTCGGGGTTTGAGCTCGGCCTGCTGATGACCCGCCACGTTATGATGGAACGCGGTATTGATATGGCTGTGCGCGAAGTGCGCTTGAACACTGGTACGCCTGTCACCGAGTTGCAGTTTAAAACAATGATCTGCAACGCCGCTGCAATTTTACCCGAATGCATGACCAACCTGCGTCTGGAACTCCGCCCGATTGACCTGCGCCACTCGGGGGCGAATTCCGACAATTCCATCCCGCGTCGTGCGTCATGCACAAACCTCGACGAACCGTTCCAGCCAGCGCGGAACTTTGAAAGCGGTGTTTCCAATGAAATGATGATCGTTCGCGTCTGTGGTAAATTCATCCCCATGCTTCCTGAATTTGGCTTGGGGTATTTCTTGTCCCGGATGGACAACGGCTATTACCGCCTTGTGTCCACAACCGCCTTCGTGATGGAGCCTTCTTGATATGTTAAAACGCATAAAATCAATCGTGCGTCGGTTCAGACGCGAAGAAGAAGGCACAGTGGTCGTCGAGGCGATCATTATGTTTCCAACCCTGTTCGCAACAGTTTTGGCAACCTTCGTGTTCTTTGACGCCTTCCGAAATCAGTCGATCAATTTGAAAGCGGCTTACACAATCTCCGACGCGCTCAGTCGTGAAACAGATCCGATCACGAATGACTTCATGATCAATTCATGGCGCATGCATCGTTTCCTGACGAATGCAGAAGCGCTGACCAAACTGCGTGTGACACTGATCCAGTATGACGCCGATGAAGATGACTATAGCGTCGTATGGCCCCAAAATAAGGGCGGCGCGGGCAATCTCAACAACTCCGGTTTGAGCGCCATGGTCACCAACGAAGAAGTCCCGGTGATGCCCGACGGCGAAACGCTGATCCTGGTGCAAACATGGGTCAATTATGAGCCTAACTTTAGCATTGGCATCGGAGGGTTCACGTTTGAAAATACGGTTTTCACCCGGCCGCGTTCGGCGCCAAATGGTATTTGCTACAGCCACAACGACACATTCGATGATCGAATCTGCCCACTTGATAGCTAAATTTCATCGTTTGGCCTCAAGCCGCAACGCAATCTGTTCGGCCATATATTTTGCCGGACCAGCCGCCGTAACGCCGCCAACACCAACCCGCGTTGAAAACCGCCACCACAACCCAGGCGCCCAGACGCGGGGCTGGCTATTGTGCAGGCGCAAGACGAACCCGTTGGACGGCTTGAACGCAAACGCACCCCGATCCACCGATTTAATGTTGTCAAAGGTTGTCAGAAGTTGCCCTGCCGTGTCGCGCAAATCTCGCTGCGTCAAAACCAGCCCCAATAACGTGGCGCGGCGCAGCCTTTCGGCAATCACCAACGCGCCCGCTCCCAGCAGGACCAAAAATACCTGCCAACCAAATGCAGGTGGCTGAACAAATGCCAACAATATCAACATCGCGCCCAGTATGAATACGGCGCCATAGGCGAATATTCTACGTAGAGCAGACGCCTGTAGCGTCGCAATCACATCACCATCCGCACTCTCATTGGCCTCATCATTCAACATGTCGATCCCCCTGCTGGTTGCCACCCTCTAGCCAAGCGGAGCTGCCAAGGAAAGCGCCTAGCGCGGCGGTGCCACCTCATAGCCGCTCTCCTCAGGCTCATCGTCGACCATTTCAGCTGGAAATCCGGGGGCGGTGATGTCCAGCCCAGTGGCTTCTTCCAGCCGTTTGATGATGTCGTCTGATTGCGCATCAAAGCCATAGCGCGCGATGCCGTCTTCAAATATTTTCACCATCATCGGGCTGATTTCAAGCGGCACATCGTGGGCTTCAGCGATGTTCTGAAACAACCCGATATCTTTTTTCACAAGGCCCATCGAAAATCCGATATCGCGGCTGCCGTTTAAAATAACCTGACTCTCGGTCTCATGCACAAACGATGTGCCCGATGAAATCTTGATCGCCTCATAGGTCGTGGCCATGTCCAACCCAGCGGCTTTCATCGTCACCATAGCTTCGCAGACCGACAGCAGATTCGCTGTGGCCAAATAGTTCGTCATGACCTTCAGCGTGCTGGCAGACCCCAGATCGCCCGTGTGCAAGACCCGCCGACCCAAAGTGGTCAGCAATGGCAGGACGGTGTCGAACGTGGCGCGATCGCAACCTGCAAAGATTGAAATATTGCCTGTGGCGGCACGGTGGCAGCCGCCCGACACCGGACAATCCACCGCAAAGCCTCCGCGCTCTTGCACCGCCTCGCCAAGCCGCTGGACCTCACTGGCATCCGTGGTCGACATCTCTAGCCAAATCTTGCCTTGCGTGACGCTCGGCAACATCGCCTCAACGACAACCGCGCAGGCTTGCGGTGACGGCAAGCACGTTATCACCACGTCACACGTCTCCATAAGGGCGGCGGGCGATCCGCCATCCTCCGCACCGCGCGCGACAAATCCCGCAACAAGATCCGCGTCCAAGTCATGCACGGCCAATTCAAACCCATTGCGCAGCACCGATCCAGCCAGCTTTCCGCCCACAGACCCCAAACCAACAAATCCAACTTTCATAGAAATCCCTTCCGTTTTTCAAAACCTCCAAAAATAGGTGCGACACGTCTGGTCTATTCACGACATCCCATGTCTTTGCTTTTAAAATATCCCCGCCGGAGGCCGACGTCAGCCACAAGACGCCCTGTCATCAAATCGCTGGCACCCCACCCTCACCCCAACGCAGGCCACAACTTACAAAAAATCATGGGCGGCGCAGTCGCTCCGTCAGCTTACGCCGACTGCACCGCGCACCAGACCTGTATAAATCCGCTCGATCTGCGTCAGCGGCAAACGCCCGTCTTCGCGATACCATGTGGTTAGTCCAGTCAACATGGCGATGATCGCCAGTGTTGTAATCTTGGTGTCCGTCAAACCGAATTCCCCAGCAGCAGCACCGCTAAGCAATATAACTTCAAGTTGGTCTTCATAGTCTCGGCGCAGGGCCTCTAACGCGGCGAAGTTTTCGGGCGTTAGATTGCGCAACTCCATATAGGACACGAAGACCGCATCTGGGCGTTCCAGATGAAACCGGATGTGAAACCGCACAAATTCATCGAGCCTTATGAGCGGCGTATCAAAGACCGCAACGCCGCCCGCCGCCGCCGCACGCGCCGCCAACAGCGCATCCATGTGCCCGCGCATCAGATCAAACAAAAGGGTCTGTTTGTCAGGCGTATAGCGATACAACGCCCCCGCTTGCACGCCAACCTCATGCGCGATCTGGCGCATCGAGACCGCAGCAAACCCATGGCGCGCAATCAGGCGCAAGGCTGCGGCATGCACCTTTGGTCCAGTGATATCGCCGTGTGATCCCGTTTTGCGTGCCATCTAATCCCCAAATCGCCGCCATGCGGCCATTTAACTGAACATTCGTTCATTTGAAAAGCCCTGCTCGCCGCCTTGCCGACAATGGCGCGCACATCTATGCTTTGCGCGACCTTACTGGACCCCTGATATGCGCCTTATCCTTGCCGTTTTGCCCTTGATCATTGCCCTATCCGCCTGCGCGGAATTTCCGGCGTTGGATGGCACTGTGTCACCCGCGCAATCCAATGCGCCCGTCCCGGATCTGGTCCCGATCGCATCCCTGATCCAACAGGCAAACGCCGATGGCAACGCAAACACGTTGGTCGAGGCCGCAATCAGCGCCCACATTGCAAATCTGCGTGCGCGTGCGTCCCGTTTGCGCGGTCCTGTTATTACCACCAGCGCCAGTGCCCGCATGCTGCGCGGCGTTCAGGCGCGCGCGCAATAAGACCGCCGCAAAGCCCCGCGTTGAAGTCCACGTGCCAACGCGCTAACACCACCAAAATCGCAAATAAGGACGCGCCTCATGACCACTCCGCTTCGTCTCGGCATCGCTGGCCTCGGAACCGTTGGCGTGGGTGTTGTGCGCATCATCCGCCGACAGGCTGCCCTAATTGAGGCCCGCACAGGGCGCAAAGTCGTCATTTCTGCTGTGTCCGCGCGCAGCAAAGACAAAGATCGCGGTGTGTCGCTGTCGGATTATGCATGGGAAGACGATCCTGTTGCGCTGGCAATGCGCGACGACGTGGATGTGTTCGTGGAATTGATGGGCGGCGACGCTGGCCCTGCCAAAGACGCCACCGAAGCCGCGATCAAAGCTGGCAAAGATGTGGTAACGGCCAACAAAGCGATGCTCGCGATGCACGGCCATGAACTGGCGCTCGCTGCCGAAGCCGTAGGATGCATCATTCGCTACGAGGCCGCCGTAGCGGGCGGTATTCCCGTGATGAAAACCCTGACCGAGGCGCTTGCTGGAAACAAGATCACCCGCGTGATGGGTGTGATGAACGGCACATGCAATTACATTTTGACCCAAATGCAGGCGACACGCCAAGGCTACAATGCGCTGTTCGCTGAAGCCGATAAACTCGGCTACCTCGAAGCCGATCCAAATCTTGATGTCGGGGGCATTGATGCGGGCCATAAGCTGGCGCTGCTAGCCTCGGTCGCCTTTGGCACGCAAGTTGATTTCGACGCAATTGAACTCGAAGGTATCCAAGCGATCACCCTTGAAGACATTGACGCCGCCGCCGACATGGATTTCCGTATCAAACTTCTGGGCGTGGCGCAGATGACAGGTCGCGGCCTTGAACAGCGCATGTCGCCCTGCCTTGTGCCGTCCAATTCTTCGCTTGGCCAACTTGAAGGTGGCACCAATATGGTTGTCATCGAAGGCGATGCTGTGGGCCAGATTGTGCTGCGCGGCGCAGGTGCTGGTGAAGGGCCCACCGCCTCCGCTGTGTTGTCCGATATCATCGACATTGCCCGCGGTCTGCGTCTGCCGACCTTCGGTCAGCCCGCGACGACCCTGCGAAAAGCCCGACCCGCCAAGGCCGCGGTCCCTGCACCCTACTATTTGCGCATGCAGCTCGTCGACAAACCCGGCGCGCTTGCCAAAGTCGCGGCCGTTTTGGGTGATGCCGGCGTGTCGATTGATCGGATGAAACAATATGGCCACGCGGATACATCTGCGCCAGTGTTGATTGTCACCCACAAAGTCACACGCACAGCACTGGACGAGGCGCTTGAAGCGATGACCAAGACATCCGTTGTGTTGGGTGACCCTGTCGCAATCCGCATAGAACAAGTCGACTAGTTTAGAAGGTGACTGGCTCAGAAGGCGACTGGCTTAAAAGGTGACTGGCATCAATGGGATGACCTGCTAGGGTCACTCAATGACAGTCGCCATCATCCGCAACATCCAGCTTTATCGCTGGTCGCGTTTTCTGCGCAGCCTGATCTTTTGGCAGGCTGTTTGGTTTTTGTATTTCCAGAACGTGTTGTCCGCGACCGAAGCCATCCTACTTTACGCGGTCTACGATGTCGCCACCACCCTGCTTGAAGTTCCGTCTGGCTATATGTCCGACCGGTTGGGTCGTAAAAAGACCCTCATCGCCAGTGCGATTGCAGGCCTAGGCGGTTCCTTTTTGCTCGCCATTGGTGACAGTTTCGCAGTTTTCGCTGCAGGTCAGGTTCTGATCGGTGCAAGTATGGCATTTGCCAGTGGCACCGATGAAGCGATGTTATATGAAAGCCTTGCCGCGACGGGGCGCGCGGATGAGATCGAAACCCAAGAAATTATTGCGTGGCGCTATTCGTTTTCCGCCCTCGCCCTGTCTGCGCTAACTGGCGGTGCGTTGGCGCTGGTCGACCCCCGATTGCCCTTCGTTGGCGGCGCACTGGCCTTTGGTGGGCTGTTCTGGATTACCATGCGTTTCGTCGAACCACCTCGTAGTAGCGACACCAGTGAGGGATCAGAGCTACTCCACCTCAGCAGTCTGGGCGCAAGTTTTCAAAGCCCCATCTTGTTGTGGTTCTTCGTTCTTGGTGTCTTGATGTATGGCTTTAGCCACTTGCCATTCGTGTTTGGCCAGCCGTTCATTCTTGAGGCCCTGAATGACTTCGACCTCGCCTCGTCCGCCCCCCTCGTGAGCGGCGCGGTAACCGCTTTGATGATGGGAATTTCCGTTGCGGTATCGCTGGTCGCGCTACAACTGCGCCGCGCGCTTGGCTTGCCGCAGCTGCTGCTGTCTGCGTTCTCGCTACAAATTGCCATATCCGGAGTTATGGCCCTGACAGACAGCGCCATCGTGCTGGCTTTCTTGCTTTTGCGTATGGTGCCGAACGCCTTATCACGTCCCTTTATTTTGGGCCGAATTCAACCGCTGCTGAACGACGACAGCCGCGCCACATGGCTATCTCTAAATAGTTTTGCAGGTCGACTGGTCTTTGCCACCGCCCTCACGTTTGGTGCAATTTCTACCACCGACGCAGGTACGATGCCCTACGATGATATTGCCAATATCCTGCGGGTCGCGTGCTTTATTGGACTGGTGGCGCTCATCGGTTTGGCAGTGGCTGCGCGACGGATTGCAGTTTCCCCATCACACAAATCAATAACGCCATGACAGATCACACCAGCGTCAGAATTTCCGATTTCGCAGCCGCTACGAGGTTCTAAACCGCCGCACTGATGCCAATTGTTGGGTCGCTTCTGGCGATTACATCCGAAGACTTCACAGAGGGCGTCAAAGACGGCGATTTTGGACAAGACCGCGCAGCATTCTGGCTAAGCGAAGGGTCGGCGCAATCGCCGCCAATTCACATCGCGTTAGCGCCCCAGACCCGCGCGCAGGTTGATGCCTTTTATTACGCCGCCCTCTACGCGGGTGGCACCGACAACGGTGAACCCGGACTTCCGCCACATTATCACACGAATTACTACGGCGCTTTCGTGCTTGATCCTGATAGCAATAACGTCGAAATGGTCTGCCACGCGCCTGTTTGATGAATAGCATGCGACTGTTAGCGCACCCAGTCTTGTCGCACGCCCCTGTATCGGGCTAAGCCAAGGGCAACAAATAAAAGGACGCATACCATGGCCTCGACAGACTTTAATGACCGCATGCTTTCCCTCGGCCTCGCCCGTGTGTCCGAGGCAGCCGCCCTTGCCAGCGCGGCCCTGATCGGACGTGGCGACGAAAAGGCTGCGGATCAAGCGGCGGTCAACGCGATGCGCGAACAGCTTAACAAGCTCGACATTGCGGGGGTCGTGGTGATTGGCGAAGGCGAGCGCGACGAAGCGCCAATGTTGTTTATTGGTGAAAAGGTCGGGTCCGGCAAAGGCCCCGGCGTGGATATCGCGCTTGATCCGTTGGAGGGCACCACGTTGACAGCAAAAGACATGCCCAACGCGTTGACCGTGATCGCAATGGGCCCGCGCGGATCGATGTTGCACGCGCCGGACGTCTACATGGATAAGCTGGCCGTGGGTCCGGGTTTTCGGAACGGCGTTGTGATGATGGATATGTCGCCCAGCGAACGGGTGTCCGCACTGGCCACCGCCAAGGGCTGTTCGACGGAAGACATCACGGTCTGCGTGCTGGAACGCCCGCGCCACGAAGAGATGATCGAACAATTGCGCAGCACGGGCGCCGCCATTCGCTTGATTACTGACGGCGATGTGGCAGGCGTGATGCACTGCGCCGAGGCCGCCACCACCGGCATTGATATGTA
This sequence comes from Octadecabacter arcticus 238, assembly GCF_000155735.2. Lineage (GTDB taxonomy): Bacteria > Pseudomonadota > Alphaproteobacteria > Rhodobacterales > Rhodobacteraceae > Octadecabacter > Octadecabacter arcticus. The sequence goes on along the minus strand of NC_020908.1, from coordinate 585,353 downwards.
CATGGGCAGCGGCGGCGCACCCGAGGGCGTGTTGGCCGCGGCTGCATTGAAATGCATGGGCGGACAGATGTTTGGCAAATTGTTGTTTCGCAATGACGACGAACGGGCCCGCGCCACCAAAGCCGGCATCACGAACTTTGATCGCGTCTACACCCGTGACGATATGGTGACGTCAGATGTGATTTTCGCGGCGACGGGCGTGACGGACGGGTCCTTGTTACACGGCATTAAACGCGAACCCGGGTTCCTGACGGCCGAGACAATCCTGATGCGCTCCAAAACCGGATCGGTGCGCCGGATGAGCTATCGCAACCCTGTTCATGCCTGACGACATGCTCCGACGGCCTGCGCGGCATACCTGACAGTTGGAATTTACTGCAAAATTCAACGAATTGCGCAAGACAGCCAGTAAGACGGTATTTGTGAATCAAAGAACAAGGACCGTGGCGAATCCTCGCCGTGGCCCATATGGTGCGACGTGATGAATCAGACACCAAATATCGCGCACGCATTCTTGGATGTGGCGCAGTCGACGACGGGACGACGCTGGGTCGGACCGAGCGTTGAGGATGACCGTTTGGCCGAAGCGATGGCGCAGGATACAGCACTGCCTTTGCCTGTCTGTCGCACATTGGTGCGACGGGGGATTACTGCGCAGGATGCTGCCTCGTTTCTTGCCCCGACATTGCGCGACTTGATGCCAGACCCGCGATCCCTGCGCGACATGGAACCAGCCGCTGCGCGCATCGTGGCGGCGGCAAACAGCGGCCAAAAAATCGCGATCTTTGCGGATTATGATGTCGACGGCGGCACATCCGCCGCCTTGCTGATCGACTGGCTGCGCGGCTTTGGTGTGACCCCGACCCTATATGTGCCTGACCGCATCGACGAAGGCTATGGCCCCAACGACGACGCGATGTCGACACTCGCACGCGATCATGATCTGATCATTTGCGTTGATTGTGGCACGTTGTCCCATGGACCGATTGAGGCCGCGAAGGGCGCGGATGTTGTTGTCTTGGACCACCACCTCGGCGGAGAAACACTGCCACCAGCCCTGGCCGTGGTGAACCCGAACCGTCAGGATGAAGCCGGTGATCTGGCGCATTTATGTGCGGCGGGTGTCGTGTTTCTGGTGCTGGTCGAGGCGAACCGCCAACTGCGCGACGCGGGGTCCAAAACACCTGACCTCATGTCCCTGCTGGATCTTGTGGCCCTTGGAACCGTTGCCGATGTTGCGCCCCTGATCGGAGTCAATCGCGCCTTTGTGCGCCAAGGTTTGACCGTGATGGCGCGGCGCCAGCGGGTGGGGCTGGTGACGCTGGCGGATGTCGCCCGCATGGATACCGCGCCTTCGTCCTATCATCTCGGGTTCTTGCTTGGGCCGCGGATCAATGCTGGCGGGCGGATTGGCAAGGCCGACCTTGGTGCGCGCCTTCTGGCAACCATCGACCCGCGTCAGGCGCAATCGATGGCAGAGCGCCTTGATGAGCTGAACACAGAGCGCCGTGAGATTGAAAATCAGGTCCGCGAAATGGCGATTGAGCAGGCCGAACAGCGCGGAACCGACAGACCGCTTGTCTGGGCCGCTGGCGAAGGCTGGCACCCCGGCGTTGTTGGTATCGTTGCGGCGCGCTTGAAAGAAGCCAGCAACCGCCCCGCGATTGTGATCGGTTTAGACGGCGACATTGGTAAAGGGTCGGGTCGATCTGTCTTCGGCATTGATCTTGGAGCTGCGATCCAACGCTGCGCAGCGGAGGGGCTGTTGATCAAAGGAGGCGGGCATAAAATGGCCGCGGGTCTGACCGTTGCGCGCGACAAAGTCGACGCCGCGATGGACCGCCTGTCTGAATTGCTGGCAAAACAGGGCGCCAATGACATCGGTCCTGCAGACCTCAGAGTCGATGGATTGCTGATGCCGGGTGCGGCGACGGTCGACCTGATCAACATCATGGAACAGGCTGGACCTTTTGGCGCTGGCGCCCCTGCCCCGCGATTTGTATTTCCCGATTGCGCGATCAATTTCACCAAAGTTGTTGGCGCAAATCACCTGAAAGTCACTTTTGGGGATGGGATCAGTGCGAGGATTGATGCGATCTGTTTTGGCGCGATGGACGGACCTATCGGGCCGATGCTGCGTGATCATGGCGGTGCGCGCTTCCATCTTGCAGGGCGCTTGGAAATCAACACTTGGCAGGGCCGTCAAAGCCCACAATTGCGCCTCGAAGATGCTGCACCGGCGACCTAGTTTTCGCTTCCAAATTTTCCGTAATATTTGGGCAGAATGTGCTTGCGTCGCGAGGGCGGGTTGCCTAAATACGCCACACCAACTGCGGTCCCTTCGTCTATCGGTTAGGACGCCAGGTTTTCAACCTGGAAAGAGGGGTTCGATTCCCCTAGGGACTGCCAGTGGTGTATGTTAAGTAATTGTTTTTATTGGTTACTTTAAAATATATCCCACAACGACCTACGGGCTTGTACAGCTTCTGTCGGAATATAAAGCTACCGAAACATTCAGTTTTAGTTGTATAGTCCTGCGCCTGAATTGACCTGACGATTTTGGGCCTGCGATTCACTTCGTCGCATGGCCAAAGGCGGTTCAGTCTGTATTTTGAGTTTATGAGCAAGCAATACAAAACAGTCTCCTTATCCGACGAGCAGCGCATAGCACTTGAAGCGCTTTGCCGCCGCCGCAAAGTTGACGCCCTTGTTTGGAAACGGGCGCGCGCGTTTCTTCTTTTGGACGCAGGAGAAGACGCCGGAACGGTTTGCCGGATTTTGGATATTGGCCCGACAGTTTTGACGGAGTGGCGATTTGCCTTTGCCGGTGCGGGACTATCGTTTTTCGGTCTGAAGGACTACAGCCAGCGTCAGGGTCATTTGTCCGTCGTGCAAGAGCAGGCGGTGAGAGCCCATTTCACCGCGCAGCCTGCCCGCAATGCCGATGAGGTCTGTGCCTATGTTCTAGCCGAGTGCGACCAAAACTACAGCACGTCGGGAGCCGCCAAGCTGATGCGCCGCCTGGGGTTCGCGTATAAGAAACCACAATTGCTGCCTGCACAGGCCGATGAAGCCAAGCAGGCTGCGTTTATTGCCAAATATGAGGCCCTGATGAACGGGTTGGCCGCAGATGAGATGGTTGTCTTTTCGGACGCTGTCCACCCCGAACACCAGAGCCGCCCCGCCCATGGTTGGTTCCCCAAGGGACAAAAGACGGCCCTGAAGGCGACATCAGGGCGCAAGCGGCTCAACATTCAGGGCGCGCTTGACCTTGAGACTTTCCAGTTCACCTTTGTGGAAGGCGAGAAGATCAATGCCCAGACAACCCGACAGATGCTGGAAAAGTTGGAACGCAACAACCAAACCAAGACGGCCATCCACGTCTTTGTCGACAATGCCCGCTATCATCATGCCAAGATACTACAGCCATGGCTGGACAGCCCAGAACGTCGGGTGAAGTTGCATTTCTTGCCAGCATATGCCCCGCACCTCAACCCGATCGAGCGTCTTTGGGGTGTTATGCACAAATGGGTCACCCACAATCGGCACTATGCAACGTTCAACCAATTCACAGAGGCCATTTTCGACTTCTTCCGCAAGACCCTGCCAGAAAAATGGCCAGAGTTCCGCGACACCGTCACCGACAACTTCCGCGTCATATCGCTCAAGGAATACAAAGTGATTTGAGGGGAAAACCTCAGGTCAATTCAGGCGCGGGAGTATAGGTGAGATTTTGCTTGGTTCCGCGGCCTTCAATACAACTCCATCCACTACGGCGCAAAGCCAATGCCCATGGTCATCGAGCCATTGGTGCCATTTGGTTAGCGGGACGACCGCAAAGAAATTCCAATGCGCGGGCGCTACAAGCAACTATTCGGGCGCAATAAGTTGAAGCTGTGCATTCTGGATACGCTCAGGGTCGCGCCTGCGGATGCAGCGCACTGCTAGCGAGCGACAGGGCAAGGTTGTCCGCTATGACTTCCCGCTCGATGACATTAGCTGGGGAGCAAATGATTGTTGTAGCCCTAGGGTCAGGACCCATTAATTGATTGAGTTTGTCGCGTTGTGGTGATTCGTAGTCTTCAATTGTAGGGGGATATTATGAGCAATTTGTATTGGCTGACTGAGGCGCGGATGGAGCGTCTCCGGCCGTACTTTCCAAAGAGCCGAGGTCGTGCTCGTGTGGATGACCGTCGTGTTTTGAGTGGCATTATCTTCATCAATCGCAATGGTTTAAGGTGGTGTGATGCACCTTCCGAGTATGGACCGCCGAAGACGCTATATAATCGATGGAAGCGCTGGAGTGATATGGGCATATTTGCCCAAATCTTGATGGGGCTGGCCGAGCAGGCCCCCGACAACAAAACCATCTCAATCCCCTCTCATCGAAACTGCGTTTCGACTGCCGGGCAGTGGACGCCACCTACCTCAAAGCACATCGTACGGCCGCCAGCCTGCGGTTAAAAAAGGGGGGCGAGGACGCCTGATCGGGTTGACCAAGGGCGGTATGAATACAAAGCTCCATGCTGTCACAGACACCAGCGGACGACCAATCCGCCTCTTCATCACAGCAGGACAAGTCAGTGATTACACTGGTGCAGCCGCCTTGATGAATAATCTGCCTGAGGCTGACTGGCTCCTCGCTGACAGAGGGTACGATGCTGATTGGTTCCGTGAAACCCTTGTAGACAAGGGCACAACGCCCTGCATCCCCGGTCGCAAGTCGCGCAAAAAGACCGTCAAGTACGACAAGCGCCGTTACAAACGACGCAACCGTATCGAGAGAATGTTCGGAAGGCTCAAAGATTGGCGCCGCGTCGCAACTCGCTACGACAGATCACCAACAGTCTTCTTCTCCGCAATCGCTCTCGCCGCAACCGTCATATTTTGGTTATGAGTCCTGAGCCTAGACCCCACGTTCCAATCATCTGAAATGTTTACGACGACGGTATTGCCCCAGCAACAGACCTTATTCGTGAAGATGATACAGTTGCATCGGGCATTTCCTATAGCCCACAGCTATTTGAGGTTTTCGGCGAGCGCCCCAAACTCACCTGCCAAGTCCAGCGAACTGCATCAAACATCACGCTTTATGACTTTCAAACAACCGACTGCCGGATCGCATTCGAGAAGTCTTATTAGGCCCAATCAGGCTGTAGATCGCGCCGCTGAGTACATGTTTATCAATCTTTTCAAAAAAGTGTTGTGGCACGTTGGGGACTAACGCCCAACGTGTTGTGAGTTAAGTTACGGTTATGAAAAAGCCTACATATTACGCCCCGCAAGGTGGCCATCCGCCGCAAACACAGCTGCTCACGGATCGCGCCATTTTTACCGAAGCCTATGCCGTCATCCCCAAGGGGACGATGCGCGATATTGTGACGTCCAACCTCCCGTTCTGGGACAAAACCCGCGCTTGGATCCTTGCAAGGCCGCTGTCGGGCTTTGCCGAAACGTTCAGCCAGTACATCGTCGAAGTCAGCGCTGGTGGTGGGTCGCAAAAACCCGACACCGACGGCGAGGCGCAGACGGTAATCTTCGTCGTAGAGGGCGGAGCGACGCTGACCATCGAGGGTGAAGCGCACACATTGAGCACGGGCAGCTACGCCTACATCCCCGTCGATACCCATTGGACCTTCAAGAACGACACCGATGTGGCCTGTCGTTTCCACTGGATACGCAAGGCCTATGAATGGGTCGACGGCATCGATGCGCCGCCCGTTCTTGTTACCAATGACGCGGACGTTGAACCCAATTATATGCCAGGGACCGATGGCGCATGGGGCACATCGCGTTTCGTCGATCCGGCCGACATGCGCCACGACATGGCAGTCACAATCGTGACGTTCCAACCCGGCGGCGTGATCCCGTTTCTTGAAACCCACGTCATGGAACACGGGCTCTATGTGCTTGAAGGTAAGGCGGTCTATAACCTCAACAACGACTGGGTTGAAGTTGAAGCAGGCGATTTCATGTGGCTACGCGCGTTCTGCCCGCAGGCGTGTTACACAGGTGGTCCGGGTCAATTCCGCTACCTTTTGTACAAAGACGTGAACCGTCACCCCGGCCTTTAAACAGGCAACAAAACTATCCGGGCGGTTGTGGTGACACGCCGCCCAATTCGCGGGTCAATGCGTCGGCCCCTGCCCGTACCAATGTCCCGATCGGCGCAATCCTTGCATCGGTGATCCGCGCGACAGGGCCCGAGATGGATAATCCCGCGACCGCGTCACCGTGGACATCGAAAACCGGTGCCGCGATGCAGCGCATGCCGATGTTTTTCTCCTCACCGTCAAATGAATAGCCGCGCAGTTGCGTTTCACGCAGATCGTCCATCAACGCGTCACGGGTGATCAATGTATACTCCGTAAACTGTTCAGGTGCGCGCGCGGCCAGCATGGCATCAACCCGTTTTTGCGGCCACTGCGCCAACAAGGCCTTGCCGATGCCGGACGCATGCATGGGAGACAACGTCCCCGGTGGAAAAAACGCGCGAATGGCGTGGTGGGTTTCCGATTGGCTGAGGAACAAAACGTCCGCATCCTTGGCGACTCCAAGGTTCGCGGTCTCTTCGGTGGCTTCCATCAATCGGCGCAAGTGCGGCCGTGCGCGTTCGACCATCGACGTGCGGCGCAGGAACTTCGCGCCAGTCAGGAACGCGCCTGCCCCCACGGACCAGACCTGTCGCGTTTCGTCGAAATCGGTGAACGCATGGGCGCGGTACGTCGTTAGAACGCGGTAGATCGTGGCGGGGGACTGGCCCAGATCGTTCGCAAGCTCACTTAGCGTCGCTTCTTCAAGATCACCCAACCGCGACAAAACCTCTAACGCGCGATCCAGCGATTTTATCGTGTTCTGTTCGGTCTTATCCCGCCACGCCTTAGGCCTGCCCCGCGCGCGGGTTTGTGTGCGGGTTTGTGTGCGGGAATGGTCATGTTTAACGGTGGAATCGGGTTCATCAGGCATAGATTTTCACTTTCTGAAATTTAATTTCAACTTATGAAAAAATCTAAGCACCTGACAAGGCGATATTTTTGCTGATCACAACCATTTTGAAAAACTATTCCGAAAAAATTGCCCCCTTCAGCGGGCCGCAATACACATGGTCCAATCCTTGAAAGGACATACCATGAGTTTTCAGAACCCCGTTTTCATCCCCGGCCCGACAAACATGCCAGAGGCGATCCGCCAAGCCTGTTACATGCCGACGATTGACCACCGTTCACCGCTTTTTGGTAAAATCCTGCATCCGATGCTAGACGGCGTGCGTCGGGTTCTGAAATCTGAAACTGCGAAAATCTTTGTCTTCCCGTCCACAGGCACGGGTGGCTGGGAAACGGCCCTGTCCAACTGCCTGAATGCTGGCGACAAAGTTTTGGCGGCGCGCAATGGCATGTTTTCACACCGCTGGATCGACATGTGCCAACGCCATGGGTTGGATGTTCACATCGTTGAAACCCCATGGGGTCACGGATTGCCTGCCACTGAGTATGAGGCCATCCTGAAAGCCGACAAAAACCACGCCATCAAAGTCGTTCTGGCCACGCACAACGAAACCGCAACGGGCGTGAAATCAGACATCGCGGCGGTTCGCAAAGCTCTCGTCGCTGCGGGCCACCCTGCGATGTTGTTCGTGGATGGTGTGTCGTCCATCGGATCAATGGATTTCCGCATGGATGAATGGGGCGTCGACGTTGCCGTCACGGGGTCACAAAAGGGCTTTATGTTGCCCGCGGGTCTCGCGATTGTCGGATTTTCCGACCGCGCCATGCAGGCCACCAAGACATCCACCCTACCGCGCACCTTTTTTGACGTACACGACATGCAAAAGGGCTACGACAACGACGCATTTCCCTACACGCCACCCGTTGGTTTGATGAACGGTTTGAAGCTGGCGCTTGAGATGATCGAGGACGAAGGTCTTGAGAACGTGTTCGCCCGCCACCGTCGCATCGCGACAGGCGTTCGCCACGCTGTTAAGGCTTGGGGACTTGAGTTGTGCGCCGTGTCGCCCGACGTCTATTCCGACACCGTTTCGGCGGTTAAAACGCCCGACGGTTTCAACGCGACCGATATCGTAACCCGCGCCGCAGACAAATATGGTATGGCGTTCGGGGTCGGTCTTGGCGAAGTCGCTGGCAAGGTCTTTCGGATCGGTCACCTCGGCATGCTTACCGACGCGATGATGTTGTCGGGGCTGGGCGTCGCTGAGATGGTGATGGTTGACCTTGGCTTGGACATCAAACTCGGGTCGGGTGTCGCCGCGGCACAAGAATTCTACCGCCATGGCGTTTAAGCCTGACCCCAACGATCATACGAGGATACCAACGATGTATATCCCCACCTATCAAGATATGCTTGAAGCCCACGAACGCATCATGCCCCACATCCAGCGCACTCCCGTCCGCACATCGGATTTTCTAAATGAGATCACTGGCGCTGATCTGTTCTTTAAGTGCGAAAACTTCCAGACACCCGGTGCCTTCAAAGTGCGTGGTGCCAGCAATGCGGTGTTCGGGCTGGACGACGAACAGGCGAAACTGGGCGTGGCAACCCATTCATCGGGCAACCACGCGTCCTGCCTCAGCTATGCGGCCAGCCGTCGTGGTATTCCGTGCAACGTCGTGATGCCGCGCACGGCACCACAAGCCAAGAAAGACACTGTCGCGCGCTATGGCGGGGTCGTCACCGAATGCGACCCGTCCACAACATCGCGCGAAGAAACATTCGCCAAGGTGCAGGCCGCGACGGGCGGCGATTTCGTGCATCCCTACAACGATCCGCGCGTGATCGCGGGGCAAGGCACCTGCGCGCGTGAATTCATCGAACAGACCGACGGTCTTGATATTGTTATGGCCCCAATTGGCGGCGGTGGCATGATCTCGGGCACCTGCCTGACCCTGTCCAATCAGGCCCCGGAGGTGCAGATTATTGCGGCGGAACCCGAACAGGCCGACGACGCCTATCGCAGCTTTAAGGCGGGTTATATCATTGCCGATGATGCGCCCAAAACCATTGCCGACGGTCTGCTAGTTCCTCTCAAAAACCTCACTTGGCATTTCGTGTCCAAGCATGTCACCGACATCCTGACCGCCTCCGAAGACGAAATTATCGCTGCGATGAAGCTCACATGGAAGCATTTGCGCATCGTCATGGAAGCCAGCAGCGCTGTGCCGCTTGCGACGATCCTGAAAAACAAAGACCGGTTCGCGGGTAAGCGGGTCGGTATCATTATCACAGGCGGAAATGTCGATCTTGACGTTCTGCCATGGCTCAAATGAAGGAAACGCTGAAATGAACACGCACCCAAATTTTGAAGAGTTCGAGGTCGGCTTTGACATCCCCGCCAAGCCCGGCATGGATGAAACGGATATTCAGACGCCTTGCCTGATCCTTGATCTTGACGCGCTTGAGCGCAACGTCAAGAAAATGGGCGACTACGCAAAAGCCCACGGCATGCGCCACCGCGCCCACGGCAAGATGCACAAATCCGTCGACGTGCTGAAACTACAACAGGACATGGGCGCCGCGATCGGTGTGTGCTGCCAGAAGGTATCTGAGGCCGAAGTGTTCGCGCGCGGCGGCATCAAGGACGTGATGATTTCCAACCAGGTGACCGAGCCTGCAAAGATCAAACGCCTTGCCGAGATGCCAAAGTATGGCTGTCGTGTGCTGGTCTGTGTGGATGATCCCGAGAACGTCAAAAACCTGTCCGACGCGGCAGTCGCTGCTGGCACGCAGATCGAAGCCTTGGTCGAAGTCGACTGCGGCGCGGGCCGTTGCGGTGTGAACACAACCCAAGACGTCGTGAACATCGCCAAATTAATCGACGCAGCACCCGGCCTGAAATTTGCGGGTATCCAAGCCTATCAGGGTGCGATGCAGCACATGGATTTGTACGCAGATCGCGAAGTGAAACTGAACGCCGCAATCGAGCAAGTTGGCGACGCGGTTCAAGGCCTGAAGTCCAACGGGCTCGCCTGTGACATTGTCGGCGGCGGCGGCACCGGATCTTACTACTTTGAATCTGCGTCCAACGTTTACAACGAACTCCAGTGTGGATCTTATGCGTTTATGGACGCCGATTATGGCCGCATCCTCGACAAAGATGGCAAGCGGATTGATGACGGCGAATGGGAGAACGCGTTGTTTATCCTGACGACAGTCATGAGCCATTCCAAAGCCGACAAAGCCATCGTTGATGCAGGGCTCAAGGCGCAGTCCGTCGATAGCGGATTGCCGTTTATCTATGGCCGTGACGACGTTGAATACATCAAGTGCAGCGACGAACACGGCGTTGTTGCTGACCCGAATGGCGTATTGAAAGTGAACGACAAGCTAAAACTGGTTCCGGGTCACTGCGATCCGACCTGCAACGTCCATGATTGGTACGTCGGTGTGCGCGGCGGCAAAGTCGAGACCGTTTGGCCTGTGTCCGCGCGCGGCAAAGCCTATTGATATTTCGCCTTCGGCGAGAGTTTTCTTGCCAAGATGAATACGGAACCAACAGAGGGGGGCGGGCGAAAGTTCGGTCCCCTTTTTCAAAGAAAGAGAATAAAATGTATATCGTCCCAGAATCCGCAATCGCAGACATCCTGACCCGTCCCGACGCCTTTAACGCTGTCGAACAGGTCTTCGCCGCTATGTCAGCAGGTGTCGCCTACAATTTCCCCGTCATCCGTGAGGCCATTGGCCACGAAGAGGCGCTGTACGGTTTCAAAGGTGGGTTTGACGGCAAAGGCATGTCACTGGGCCTGAAGGCGGGCGGCTATTGGCCCCACAACCTCGAAAAACGCGGTATTATTAACCACCAATCAACCGTGTTTCTGTTTGATCCCGACACCGGAAAAGTCGCCGCAATGGTCGGTGGAAACCTGTTGACCGCGCTGCGCACAGCAGCGGCGTCGTCGGTGTCGATCAAACATCTGGCGCGCAAGGACAGTAAGGTTATGGGCATGATTGGTGCGGGCCATCAGGCGAAATTCCAACTGCGCCATGCACTTGAAACTCACAGTTTCGAAAAAGTCATCGGCTGGAACTACCATCCAGAAATGCTGCCGAGCCTTGCCGAAGTCGCCGCAGAATTTGATCTGCCGTTTGAAGCCGTGACGCTTGAGGGCATGACTGAAGCCGACGTCGTGATTTCCATGACGTCCTCGTTCAACCCGATCTTTGGCGCAGCCCACATCAGTGACGGCACACACATCGCCTGCATGGGCACCGACACCATCGGCAAGCAGGAATGCGAGACTGACCTGATCGTCAAAGCCACGGTGTTCACCGACGAAGTCGCGCAGTCCGTGACCTTGGGGGAAACCCAGCACGCGGTAAGCGCTGGCTTGAAGTCACGCGATGATATCTTTGAGCTTGGCGCTGTCATCAACGGCACCCACGCGGGCCGCACCTCGGATCGCGAAATCACGCTGTTTGACGGCACCGGCGTTGGCCTACAAGACCTCGCCGTAGCCGCCAGCATCGTTGAAATCGCCAAAGCAAAGGGCATCGGCATGGACGTCGACTTTTAGGTCGCGTCTTAGAACGCCGGTGTGGTCCACAACACGATCATCGGGCAATCGCTTGCTCTGAAATCGCTTGGCTACAAGCTGATGGGCGCTTTCGGGATCGAAGGCCGCGACGTTGATTGGGAAGTATATATGGACGGCAAGGACCTCTTCATCAAATGCACCGAAATCATCGCGGTACAATGGGCCAGACGTTCTAGTTCGCGCTCACGTCCAAAGGAATAAGGGCCCCCGCATCACTGCGAGGGCCCTCATATTCTCATTCGGTTAAGGTGTTACGCCTTGCGCGAATTTTCTTTGATGCCTTTGACCGAACCCGAAACTTCGTCGTCTGCTTCGTCGCCAAAGTGCTCTGGCAAGATCAGGTTCAGCCCGATTGCGATGAACGCGGCGGGCAGAAGACCCGATGTCAGCAAAATGCGTGCTGTATCGCCCAAAAAGACCATCGCGTCCGGAACCTGCTGCAGGCCAAGACCCACGGACAGCGCCGTTGCGAAGATCACCATGTTGCGGCTGTTCCACTTAACATCCGACAGCATTGATGCGCCCGCAGCTGCAACCATACCAAACATGACAATCACGCCACCACCCAGAACCTGGATCGGGATCGTGTTGATGATTGCGCCAATTTTTGGAACCAAGCCACAGAAGATCAGAAACAGCGCGCCGATTGTCACAACGTGGCGTGACATAACGCCAGTCATTGCGATCAGACCAACGTTTTGGCTGAACGATGTGTTTGGCAAAGACCCGAACACGCCCGCGATTGCAGTTCCAAAGCCGTCAGCGAAAGTTGCACCCGTCACTTCTGCATCCGTGGCTTCACGACCAGCACCACCTTTGGTGATACCGGACACGTCGCCCACAGTTTCAATCGCAGAGATAAACGCCATCAAGCACATGCCGATGATGATCGCCCAGTTGATTTCGAAGCCAAACTTGAACGGCTCTGGCAAAGCAAATACGGCAGCATCGCTGATACCCGCCAGATTCACGTCGCCCATCAGGTAGGCCACGACGTAACCTGCGATCAGACCAAGCAACACAGCTGAGACGGAAAGCATGCCGCGTGTGAAGAACTTCAGACCCAAAGTGACGAACAAAACCACGCCAGCTTGGAACCAGTTGGACACGCCGCCCCATGTTTCTTTACCGCGGTTAAAATCGCCGGCACCACCAGCTGCGTATTCAATGCCGACCTTGATCAGTGCGAGGCCAATCATCAAAACGATCAGGCCAGTGACCAGTGGTGGCAACGCAAAGCGGATGCGGCCGACAAACAGGCCAAGAAACGCATGGAACAAGCCACCAATCACGACACCTGTCATCAAACCGGCAAGACCAGCTGTCCCCGCACCGATCATCGCAGGGATCATCACGGGCAAGAATGCAAACGATGTCCCCTGAACGATTGGCAAACGCGCGCCGACCGGACCTATGCCGATGGTTTGGATCAGTGTCGCAACACCGGCAAACATCATCGCCATCTGCAACAGATAGATGCGGGCTTCTGGATCAGCACCCGGACCGAAGGCAATGCCTGCCGCACCCGCGATGATGATCGCAGGGGTTACGTTCGAGACGAACATCGCCAGCACGTGTTGGATGCCCAGTGGAATCGCCTTGGCGAGGGGTGGTGTATAGTTTGGATCGCGGAGCTGTTCCGGTGTCCCGATTGAAGAATCTGTCATTGTCATTGTTCCCTTGAGTAGTTTCTTGGTTGAACCCGTCTTGTGCGGGCTTGGTTTACGGTTCGACAGTGAATGGGTCGTCAAACCAGTGTTCTTGAAGATTGTCGCCTGACCCGCCAATACGGTCGACGACTGCAAAAAGGCCGGGCGCGTGCAGTGGTACGCAAACCCCATGCCAGATATTGCGGTGATAATTGATCGCTTGTCCGGATGCCGTGACAAAGGCGCGGGGCGCGCTTGGCTTGCCATCGTCGTCCGACGCAACGATCACCAGAAATGGGGCTTGGGTCATCGGGATGAACGCTTGGCTGCCGTCGGGATGGCGTTCCATCATATCCAGCGTGTACGGAAAATTGCGCGGTGTAGCGTTAAACAAGCTGATGCCCGCCTGACCATCGCTGAAATCCATCACTGCGCGATCATGAAACCGCCCACATAGACCTTGGTTGATGATCTTGTCGGGCGCGCCTGCGCATTCGATCACATCGCCAAAGGGGGCAAAGGCGTCAGCCGTAAGGGGTTCGGGAACAATCCGGATCATCCGGAATGATCCATCAGACGAAATTCAGCGATGCGTTCGACCTGACGACAAGCCGTGGCAAATTCGACGTCTGTGTCGTGATCAATGCGGGTGTGAAACGCGGCCATGATGCTGGCCTTGGTGTGATCGCGCACCGCGATAATAAAGGGAAATCCGTGTTTTTCGACGTATTGAGTATTGAGGTCTTGGAACATCGCCCGCTCGTCGTCCGTCAGCGCATCCAGCCCGGCGCCCGCCTGTTCTGACGTGCTTTCAGCGGTCAGCGTGCCCGCCACTGCCAGCTTTCCCGCCAAATCAGGGTGCGCAGTCAAAACGCCAAGGCGTTCGTCGTGGTTCGCGGACCGAAACATCCGGCACAGCGCGGAATGTACGCCAGTCGCCGTGTCGTGGGTTGGACCAAGGCCAAGCGCATAGGCACGATCCGCGATCCATGCAGAATGTTCGAATATGGCACCAAATGCGGTGACAAAATCGCCATGGTTCATTTGCGACGGGCGCTGGGTGCGGATGTGCGGGTTCTGCGCCGCCCAATGATCCGCAATGTCCTCACGGGTGGCAAACCAGACCCCGTCGTGACTGTTGGCGTAATCAATGAATTGCTGCAAAGCCTGCGCACGGCCCGGACGCCCGACCAAACGACAATGCAGACCCAGTGACATCATCCGCCCCCCTTCAGCGTACAACACATCAAACGTCGCCTTGAGGTAGTCAAAAAACTGGGTGCCCGAATTAAACCCCTGCGGCGTCGCAAAGCGCATGTCATTGCAATCAAGCGTGTAGGGCACGATCAACTGATCGCGCGACGTATCAGCGTCGTCAAATTCCAACCAATACGGCAGATCATCGGCGTAACTGTCGGCGATATATTTGAAACCGCCCTCTTCAGCCGCCAGACGGATCGTATTTTCGCTGGATCGGCCCGTGTACCACCCGCGGGGACGCGATCCCACGACCTCTGTGTGCAACCGCACAGCTTCCGCGATCTGGGCGCGTTCTTCGTCGGCGGGCATGTCTTTATGTTCGACCCACTTCAGCCCGTGCGATGCGATTTCCCAACCGGCCTCAAGCATGGCTTTGACCTGTTCTGGGGCCCGTGCCAACGCGCTGGCCACGCCGTAAACCGTCACCGGAAGCTGGTTCAACATCCGGTGCAGACGCCAAAATCCAGCCCGCGCACCATATTCGTAAATTGATTCCATATTCGCGTGCCGTTGATCGGGCCACGCCGCTGCGCCGACAATCTCGGACAAAAATGCCTCAGATGCGGCGTCACCATGAAGGATGTTATTCTCGCCACCCTCTTCGTAATTAAGGACAATCTGCACGGCAATGCGTGCGCCATCCGGCCAATTTGCAGTCGGCGGCGTTGCACCATAGCCGGTCAGGTCGCGAGGGTATCCTGTGGTATTGGTCATTGTGGTCCTATTTTTGCTAACGACACACTAATCTATAAAGTGGCAGGGCATTTACTGGGAATTCTTGAAAGACTGTCTCATCACCCGTGTTTGCCTTGTGACTGTACAGTCCGCAGATAGGATGCTGAAAAAGGAGACGCTATATGTCCGGATATTTGACCACGCACGTTCTCGACACGGCCCGCGGCATGCCCGCAAAAGGCATTAAAATCGCGCTTTACAATCTCGACGGCGACCGCACACTGATCGCGCAAACCATCACCAACGAGGATGGCCGCACCGACAGCCCGATCCTTCCTGCTGGCGATTTCAAGACTGGCAAATACGAGTTGGTGTTCTTTTGCGGCGATTACCTTGAGGCCAACGATCAAGCCCACGGCGACATTAAATTCCTCGACGAGATTCCACTGCGCTTTGGCATGGACGATGGATCTGCCCATTATCACGTTCCTCTGCTGCTCTCGCCGTTCGGCTATTCGACCTATCGCGGTAGCTGAACACTTTCTTGCGCCGCGTTCATCGACGCCCCGATCCGCGTCGTCATATATTCCATGAACAGGCGGGTTTTCGGGTCTTGGCGGCGACGGTGGGTATAAAGACAGGCCATCTGGATCGGCGTCGGTGGGTTTTTTGTCGCGACAGGCACCAACCTGCCCGCATTCAAATACTCTGCCACCTCAAAGACCGGCTTTAACGCGATCCCCTCGCCCGCCAATGCCCATTCTGTCAGCACATCGCCGTCGTCGCATTCATATCGACCCGAGACGCGGAACCGCTGCGGTCCATCCGATGTCTGTAATCGCCACTGAAATTCCGGCGCGCCGGGGTAGCGCAAGTTCAGACAGTTGTGCCCGTCTTTCACCAACGCCGTGCCGTCCACCGGGTTGCCGCGTTCGGCAATGTATCTGGGTGCGGCCACAAGGACACGATCACAATCCGCGATCGGTTTGATGCGCAAATTGCTGTCCGCCGGTTCACCTAAAAAGAATGAAATATCAAGACCTTCCGTCGTCAGATCAACCTTTCGATCCGTCAAACGCAAGCGGATATCAATCAGCGGATAGTCCCGCACAAATTCTGGTACCAAGGGCGCGATTAACCGCCGACCGACCCCCAATGGTGCCGCCACATAAAGGGAGCCCTTCGGGTTATCGGTGATGCCAGCGACCTGTCCCTCGGCGGTATCTACCGCCTCAAGCACCGCCACCGCGCCTGTGTAAAATGCACGACCCTGTTCGGTGGCCGTCAGGCTGCGCGTGGTGCGCTGGAACAGTCGCACGTTCAAATGTTCTTCAAGCGAAGAAATCCGCGACGACGTGACCGCAGGCGAAATGCGCAGATCACGCCCAGCGGCGGACATGCTGCCAAGTTCGTAAACCCGCACAAAGGTTCTAATGTTGTCGAGATAGGACATTGTTCTGCATTTCTTGATAGAGCGACGCGTTACAACGGAATAGCAAAACAAAGCGGCCAAGGATAGGCTGAACAAAAGCGACAGGACATAAAACGGGGACTCAACATGTTTGATGCAGTAATTCTTTGGGAATGGTTCGCGTTCGCCGTGCGCTGGTTGCACGTCATTACCGCAATGGCGTGGATCGGGGCGTCGTTCTATTTCATCGCGCTCGACCTCATGTTGCGCAAGGCAGACGATCTGCCGGAAGGTGCGGCTGGTGAAGAATGGGAAGTCCACGGCGGCGGCTTTTACCACACGACCAAATACCTCGTGGCGCCTGCGCGCCTGCCCGAACACCTGACATGGCACAAATGGCAAAGCTATTGGACATGGCTGTCTGGTGCCGTCTTGTTGATGATAGTCTATTGGGTCGGCGGTGAGTTGTATCTGATCGACGCGGCCAAGGCCGACCTCGCGCTGTGGCAGGGCGTCGCAATCTCGGCCCTGTCGCTGACCGTTGGCTGGTTGCTGTACGATTTTTTGTGCAAATCAAAACTTGGCAATAATCCGACGGCATTGATGTTGCTGTTGTTTGTGATCCTTGTGGTCATGTCCTACGGCTACAATCAGGTCTTCACGGGCCGCGCAGCGATGCTGCATCTGGGCGCATTCACCGCGACGATCATGACCGCCAATGTGTTCTTTATCATCATGCCGAACCAACGCATCGTGGTGAAAGACCTGCAAGAAGGTCGCGCACCTGATCCTAAATACGGCAAGATCGCCAAACTGCGCAGCACCCATAACAACTACCTGACGCTGCCAGTGATCTTCCTGATGCTGTCCAACCACTATCCGCTTGCGTTTGCGACGGAATATTCATGGATCATCGCATCGCTGGTCTTTCTGACTGGGGTCACAATCCGGCACTACTTCAACACCATGCATTCAACTGGCACGGGGCCACATTGGACATGGGCCGTCACTGTGCTGCTGTTCATCATCATCGCTTGGCTGTCGACGGCGAATATGTGGGGCACCTACGCAGACGCCGAAGCACGCGGCATGACTTCCTATGAGGAAAAATTTGCGCAAGCCGACGGGTTTGACGACGCGCATGACGTGGTCATGGGCCGCTGTTCTATGTGCCACGCGCGTGAACCGTCCTATTCCGACAGCCTGCTTTGGGCCCCGCGCGGCGTCTTGCTCGATACTCCTGCAGACATCGCCCGCAACGCCCGCGCGATCTACATCCAGTCCGGCGTCAGCCACGCCATGCCGCCTGCCAACGTCACGGCAATGTCGGACAGCGACCGCGCCGCAATCGTGCGCTGGTATCGCAATGCCGGAACCTTCTAAACCCGCGCACCAAATCGCCAAATATTTTAATGCGAATAATTCGCAATTGCATTGACTTCCCCCCATTGGGGCCCATAACTCTTGGTGGTAACCATTGGAGAATTACGAAGAATGTCGATCCGCATCGCAGCCCTATTGTCCCTGCTCGCCACCCCCATGGCGGCGGATGACTTCAAAGTCGTCACAACATTCACCGTCATCGCAGACATGGCCCGCAACGTGGCAGGCGATTACGCAACAGTTGAATCCATCACCCGTGCTGGCGCTGAAATCCACGGATATCAGCCGACGCCGCGCGATCTGGTGCGCGCCTCTGGTGCAGACCTGATTTTGTGGAACGGGATGAACCTGGAACTTTGGTTCGAACAATTCATCGACAACCTTGGACCTATTCCCTCTGCCACGATCTCTGACGGGATTGAAACCATCTCTATCCGTCAAGGCAGCTATCAAGGCGCGCCCAACCCCCATGCATGGATGTCACTGGATAACGCACTGATCTACGTTGATAATATTGCGGCAGCAATGTCACTGCATGATCCTGACAACGCCTCTTCCTACTCTGCAAACGCCGAAATCTACAAAGCGGAAATCACAGCCGCGATTGCCCCGCTGCGCGAACAAATCCTCGCGATCCCCAAGGACGAACGTTGGCTCGTAACCTGCGAAGGCGCGTTCAGCTATCTGGCGCGCGACTTCGGCCTGAAAGAAGCCTACCTTTGGCCGATGAACGCAGATCAAACCGGAACCCCGCAACAAGTGCGCAGCGTCATCGACATTGTGCGCGAAAACAATGTCCGCGCCGTGTTCTGTGAAAGCACCGTCAACACCGACCCCGCACAGCAAGTGGCACGCGAAACGGGCGTAGCCTATGGCGGCGTGTTGTATGTGGACAGCCTGTCATTGGAAGACGGCCCCGTCCCGACCTACATCGACCTGCTGCGTGTCACCACTGAAACCATCGTTAAGGGGCTGACGGAATGAACACGCCTGACACATTGCCACCACCTGCCCCGCATCAAACGTCCAAGAACCAAGCGGGGCTTTATGCCGATGGCCTCACCGTCACCTACCGCAATGGCGTAACTGCCCTGCAAAACGCGAGCTTTGCGATCCCGCGCGGAACCATCGCTGCACTTGTTGGGGTTAACGGCGCGGGAAAGTCCACACTTTTCAAGGCGATTATGGGTTTTTTGCCCGCCGCCGCAGGTGAAATCAGTGTCCTTGGCCAGTCGGTAAATCAAGCGATCAAAGCGGGCATCATTGCCTACGTACCACAAGCCGAAGAAGTTGATTGGTCCTTTCCAGTACTCGTCAGCGACGTCGTGATGATGGGCCGTTACGGACACATGGGGATGCTGCGCCGCCCCAAACCTATCGACTTTGAAGCCGTCAAGAGTTCGCTGGAACGCGTCGGCATGACCGAGTACCGCGACCGCCAAATCGGTGAACTTTCCGGCGGACAGCGCAAACGCGTCTTTCTTGCGCGCGCACTGGCGCAAAACGGCCAGGTTATCTTGCTTGATGAGCCATTTACCGGCGTCGATGTGCATACGGAAGAAGCGATCATTACTTTGCTGCGCGAACTGCGCGACGAGGGTCGCGTCATGCTGGTGTCCACCCACAACCTCGGCTCTGTGCCAGAGTTTTGCGACCAAACCGTGCTGGTCAAAGGCACTGTGCTGAACTTCGGCCCGACGAGCGAAGTGTTCACCAAAACCAACCTCGAAGCCGCGTTCGGCGGTGTGCTGCGCCACTTCGTTCTGGGCGGCGATGATCTGCACGACGATGACGACCAACGCAAAGTCACCATCCTGACCGACGACGAACGCCCGTTCGTCATTTACGACGATCAAACCCGCACACAATCTGACGTTGGTGGTGAAAAGGTCGGGGGCGATAAGCCTGAATGACCTACCTGCTTGAACCCTTTACCTACGCGTTCATGCTAAACGCGATGTTTGTGTCCGCACTGGTCGGCGCTGTTTGTGCGTTTCTGTCGTGTTATCTGATGCTTAAAGGCTGGTCTTTGATCGGGGATGCACTGTCCCATTCCATCGTTCCCGGGGTCGCGGGGGCCTATATGTTGGGCCTGCCGTTCGCCTTGGGCGCGTTTTTGTCGGGTGGTTTGGCAGCAGCCGCGATGCTGTTTCTCAACCAACGCACGGGGCTTAAAGAGGATGCGGTCATCGGTCTCATCTTCACCAGCTTCTTCGGACTTGGCCTGTTTATGGTCTCCGTTTCGCCAGTCGCGGTGGACGTGCAAACCATCATCCTCGGCAACATTCTGGCGATAACGCCCAGCGACACGATCCAGCTGTCAATCATCGGGATTGTCTGCCTTGTGGTGCTTCTGGCCAAGTGGAAAGACCTGATGGTCGCATTCTTTGATGAAAACCACGCGCGCTCCATTGGTCTGCGACCCGACCGTCTGCGGTTCATGTTTTTCGTCCTTCTGTCAGCCGCCTGCGTCGCAGCGCTGCAAACCGTTGGCGCGTTCCTTGTGATCGCCATGGTCATCACGCCCGGTGCGACGGCCTATCTGCTCACGGACCGTTTCCCGCGTTTGCTCGTGATTGCCGTCACAATCGGTTCCCTGTCCAGTTTCTTCGGTGCCTATATCTCCTATTTCCTCGATGGGGCCACAGGCGGCGTCATTATCTGCCTGCAAACATCCGTTTTCATCCTCGCCTTTTTCTTTGCCCCCAAACACGGACTTCTGGCATCGCGCCGTCGCGCTGCGGAGGCCCTTAAAACATGATCGAAAGCCTTAGTGATCTTCTCATTCCGTTCCAGTTCTCGTTCATGCACGGCGCGTTCTACATCGCACTGCTGATCGGTCCGCCGACCGCGTTGCTGTCGTGTTTCCTCGTCCTAAAAGGCTGGTCGTTGATGGGCGACGCAGTGTCCCACGCGGTACTGCCGGGCGTTGTGGTCGCATATATCATTGGCATTCCCCTCATCATCGGGGCGTTTGTCGCGGGCATGATCTGCTCACTTTTGACCGGATACCTCGACGCGAACTCCCGCGTGCGCCAAGACACCGTCATGGGCGTTGTGTTCTCGGGCATGTTTGGGCTGGGGTTGGTTTTATATACGAAGATTGAAACCAACATCCACCTCGATCACATCTTGTTCGGCAACATGCTCGGCGTTGAAACCGTGGACTTGTGGACATCGGGTATCATCGGAATTTTCGTATCCGCCGCTCTGCTGATCACTTGGAAAGAACTGCTTCTCAACGCGTTTGACCCTGCGCAGGCCCGTGCGATCGGTCTGCCGACCAAACTTCTACACTACGGATTGCTCACAATCCTGTCGCTGACAATCGTCGCGACGCTAAAGGCTGTCGGCCTGATCCTCGCCATTGGCCTCCTCATCGCGCCGGGCGCCATCGCATTTCTGATCACGCGGCAATTCCGGCATATGCTTGTGATGGCGGTGATCGTGTCAACGTTCTCGCTGGTGACAGGTGTTTACCTTAGCTTCTGGATCGGCTCCGGCCCCGGCCCGACGGTCATTTTGACCCTTACCACCCTATTCATTGTGGCCTTTATCTTTCGCATGCTGCGCAACAAAGCCCGCGAGGCCCAAAGCATATGACCTTCATCGCGCTGCTGGCCTCTGCGGGCCTTATCATCATCGCCGCTGTGCATCTTTTGTGGGCACTTGGGATTTGGTAGCCAATCAAGGATGAGACCGCATTGGCCCGCGCCGTTGTCGGGTCAAAAGGCATCAAAAAGATGCCCGGTGCGACGTCCTGTTCATTGGTCGTAGTTGCGCTGTTGTTCGCCGCCGCTTGGCCGTGGTTTCCCGATACTGCCATCAAATCACTGGGTTTGTTTTGCATTGCGGTGGTCTTTCAATTGCGCGCCATCGCCGCCTACGCACCGCTGATGAAACGCGCCACACCTGAGCAGCCTTTTCGACGGCTGGACGAAACCTATTACGCGCCACTGTGCATGGTTTTCGGCGTGATATTTATGGTCCTCGCAGGGGTATCGGCGGCCTAAGAAGACAGCTAAGGTTTTTTGTATGATAGATAAAAACCCAAATTTCACCCCGCAAGAATACCAAGCCCGCATCGCCAAAACCCGTGCGGCAATGGACGCCGCGCAACTTAACGCGATCTTTGTGACTGATCCGTCGAACATGTCTTGGCTTACCGGATATGACGGCTGGTCATTTTACGTGCATCAAGGCGTCGTGCTGACGATGACGGGCGAACCAATCTGGTGGGGCCGCGCGATGGATGCCGTTGGTGCTGGACGCACCGTGTTCATGAAAGGCGGCGACACGATCCGTGGCTACGACGACACCTTCGTGCAAAACCCCGACAAACATCCGATGCAGGAACTAGCCGCCTTGCTGGCCGAACACGGCTTGGACCATGCGCGCATCGGTGTCGAGATGGACAATTACTACTACACAGCCGCGGCCCACGCGACGCTGACAACCAACTTGCCCAATGCGACGTTCAAGGACGCAACGGGCCTTGTGAATTGGCAGCGTGCCGTGAAATCCAGCCAAGAGATCGTATACATGCGCCGCGCCGCGCGCATCGTTGAAGCCATGCACGCCCGTATTCTTGAACTCGTCGAACCGGGCCTGCGCAAGAACGATCTGATCGCCGAAATCTACGCCACTGGCATGCGCGGCGCGGATGGGCATTGGGGCGACTACCCCGCGATCGTGCCGATGGCGCCGTCCGGAATGGACGCAACCGCACCGCATCTGACGTGGGACGGCAGACCAATGGTCAAAGGCGAGGCCACGTTCTTTGAAATTGCAGGCGCGCACAAACGCTATCAATGCCCACAATCACGCACAGTGTTCTTGGGCAATGTGCCCCCCAAATACCAACAGGCCGAAGCCGCAGTTCTGGATGCGATCGACGCCGGACTGGAACAGGCAAAACCGGGCAACCAAGCGCAGGATATCGCCAATGCCTTCAACGCTGCGCTGAACAAGGCAGGTTTTGAAAAGGACGGGCGCTGCGGCTACGCCATCGGCATCAGCTACCCGCCCGATTGGGGGGAACGCACGATCTCGTTTCGCGCTGGCGACACGACCGTTCTACAGGCCGGAATGACGTTCCACTTCATGCCTGCCCTGTGGCTGGACGACGGCGGGCTTGAGATCACCGAACCGATCCTGATCACGCCAACCGGCCATGAATGCCTGTGCAACACGCCGCGCAGTCTTTGGGTCAAACCCTAAAAACTAAAAAGCGGCAACCATGCAATGGATGCCGCTTTCTTGCTCTCAGCGCAAACTGCTGAGATCATAGATCTCTTAAAAGATAAAATCGCTTGCCACGAATGTCGCCTGAACGTCGGCCACATCATATCCGATCAAGGTAATGGTTACGGAAGCACCGTCAATAAGAGCATTGCCGACGCTGTCTTCTGAGAGATGGTTAAGACGTCGTTAATATCTGCCAGCAGCGTGACGTCTGCCTTTAGAGAGTGTCCGACCTTCTGTGTATGAGTATTTTGCCCCATGCTTCCAAACCAAAGGAGCATGACAACAACGACGATTTCCAAATAATTTCTGGACGAGCTGCTGAGCGGCCTTAAACGGCCCGAAGATCTGCTGGGCGACAAAGGCCTGATGGAGCGAATGCTGGGCGCTGAGTTGACCGAGCATTTGTGCAATGAACCGCATGGTGAGCCTACCAGCGAGCAAACCAACCGGCGCAATGGCGCGACCCGCAAGGTGCTGAAGGGCAATGACGGAGCGGTGCCAATTGACCCCCCGCGCGATCGCCCTTTCATCGAAACTGCGTTTCGACTGCCGGGCAATGGATGGCAGTTTGGTCTTGCCACGGTTTAGTTCCGGTCTCTTTCGAGCAATGTTTGCTATGAAGGAGATAAGGAATGGCAAAGAGATACACAGACGAGTTTCGGCGTGATGCAGTACGCATCGCGATCAGCAGCGGTTTAACGCGACCGCAGGTTTCATCAGATTTAGGTGTTGGCCTTTCGACGCTAAACAAGTGGGTTCAGAAACATCAGCATGAGGATCTGATGTCTGGGCCGCACGATGACGTCGAGAAAGAGAACACCCGTCTTCGTAAAGAACTCCGGTTGGTGCGTGAGGAGAGGGAAGTGCTAAAAAAAGCGGCGATCTTCTTTGCAGGCCAAAGTCAGTGAGGTTCGCCTTTATCGACGCCTGGAAAGAAGTTTGGTCGGTAGAGTTTCTCTGCCGGATTATGCAGGTCACATCGCGTGGGTTTCGCGCTTGACGGAAGCGGCCGATGAGCCAGCGCCAACGTGATGATATGGTGCTTTTGGCCCACATCCGTGAGCAACATCGCCTCAGTTTACAAAGCTATGGGCGACCCCGCATGACCGAAGAGCTACAGGAATTGGGGCTGCGGGTTGGGCACCGTCGCGTGGGCCGTTTGATGCGTGAGAATGGCATCAAGACCATCAGAACCCAGAAATATAAGGCAACGACGGACAGCAATCACACGTTCAACATCGCGCCTAACTTGCTGGACCAGGACTTCTCAGCGGATGGGCCGAACCAGAAGTGGGCCGGTGACATAAGCTATATCTGGACCAGTGAAGGGTGGCTTTATTTGGCCGTTATCCTTGATCTGTACTCCCGGCGCGTCATCGGCTGGGCTGTCAGTAACCGCATGAAACAGGATCTCGCGATCCGTGCGCTGGACATGGCTGTGGCACTGCGCCAGCCGCCCGAATGCTGCATTCACCATACGGATCGCGGCTCGCAATATTGTTCCAAAGCGTATCAGAAGCGCCTGAAAAAGCACGGCTTGAAGGTCTCGATGAGCGGCAAGGACAATTGCTATGACAATTCCATGGTTGAAACGTTCTTCAAATCCATCAAGGCTGAGCTGATCTGGCGCAATCGTTGGGACACACGCCGTCAGGCCGAGGGCGCGATCTTCCAATATATCAATGGGTTCTATAACCCGCGCCGCCGCCACTCATCATTAGGCGGCAAAAGCCCCTTGGCATTCGAGCGAAAGGCCGCATAAACGAGTTGAGAGACCGGAACGCAAACGGGACAAGACCAGAGTTTGGCAAATGCGGCCTCAGACCGGATGCGTGTGGGATCATCGCCAACGAGGATTAGCATCTCTGCGACTGTCATTGTCGCAATTCCGTGGGACTGCATCAGGTTCGGAGCGCGTTCGGTGACAAGCCGCTCTAGTTCTTTATTGTGGCTTAAGATCTCATCATTCAACAAGAGCCAACGTCGTGCCAGAGCGCGCAGTGCTGCTTTGACGGAAGCCAATGTGTTAAGGATATCACCGGGTCTGAAGCCTGCGATATGCCGGATCAATCCGATCTTGCCTTTGATCTGATGCAACACTTCACGCAGATCAGCGGGTGCATTGATGATTAGTGTTTTTAGGGTCACCAGCGCCTGTGAGCGTGATTACAGCTGTGTCGCGGGCAATTTTTAGATGCCTGATTATCTCTGACGATCCCGTTTGTGTTTTAGGGCGGGCATTTGCCTGTCCCGATAAAACTGACCGAGCGGCACCTTCTGCGTCAAGGCTATCCGTCTTGCCTTGCGTGTATCGCAGCTGGCCCCCTCTTGTCTTATGATTTTGGCAGTTTTTATGCGAAGCTGGAACAGCTGCGCAGCACGTCATTTATGCCAGGCAGCGGCGGAGGTTGGACCGTTCCCCTCTTGGTCGTTGAGGACCGTCGCTGAGTAAGGTCACCTCCGTCTTTTTTTGAAACCTGAACGGATACTTGGGCTTTGGGCCCGCATGACAAGACAAGGTTAGGAAGAGACACATGGAAGATACCATTGGGATCGACATTTCGAAAGACACATTGGACGCTTATTGGTTGTCCTCGCGAGAGCACAGGCAGTTTTGCGATGACAAAGCTGGCGCTAAGGCACTCGCATTTTGGGCGAGAAAAACAGAAGTTTCCCGCGTCATTTTTGAAGCAACAGGCATTTATCACAGGTGCATCGAAACGGGCTTGGCTCAACACGGGATCAGCTTTGCACGGGTCAATCCGCGTCAGGCCCGCCGGTTCTGCGAAGGTGAGCGATTTGGTCGCCATCGGTTCAAGACTAATCGCGAACGGCCGGCTGGCCAAAACGGACCGGGTGGACGCTGCGCTATTAGCCAAAATGGGCGTACTTCTGGAATTGAGAGCAGACCAACCCAAAAGCGAAACACTTCATGATCTCAAGCAGCTGGCAACAGCCAGGCTGGCATTGATCAAGGACCGGACCGCAGCAAAGGCACGACTTGCCGCAACGACGCACGTCCTGCCTTCCCAGCAGATCAAACGACGTCTGAAACAGATCGAACGTGACTTGTCGCAAGTTACCGAGGCAATCGATGCCATCGTTGCGGCAGACAAAGATCTCGCTGCACGCGCCGAGATTCTTACAAGCATTCCGGGCATCGCAAAGGTAACAGCCTGTGCGATATTAACCGAAATGCCCGAACTCGGACATTTGATACCAACGGCCGAATTAAGTGACCCTTGCCCATTCTCGATCTGTGATTGAACTTATTCGCTCTGGGTCGTTCGCAAAGAAGTTCCAAGCTTGTGCACATTTGTCGAGTATTTCGTCATAGGTGTCGAAAACTGTGATTGCGAGTTTATTAGCTCGCAGATAAGCCCAGACGTTTTCCATGGGGTTCAGTTCGGGTGAATACGGTGGCAGCTTAACGAGCGTAATTTTATCTGGCACCTGCAAACATTTTGCGCCATGCCACCCCGCCCCATCAACAATCAGCAAGGCATGTGAGCCGGGTGCGACAGCTTTTGCGATCTCATCAAGATGCAGCCCCATAGCCTCGGCGTTGACGTAGGGCAGGACGAGACCTGCGGCGGTACCACGTGCGGGACAAGCGGCACCAAAGATATAACTCCATTTGAAGCGTATATCACGGGGTGCGCGCGGGCGAGTTCCACGCTTGGCCCATTTACGGGTGAGTGTCCCCTGTTGTCCAACGCGGGCTTCATCTTGGAACCATACCTCAAGAGGCTTCCCCTTTGCATGTTCTGGCAGAGTATCGTTTACGAGGCTGGTAAAGTTTTTTTAAAAGTCTGCTGCGCTTCGCGATCAGTTTTCGGATGCTCTGGACGCACAGACAGGCGGCGAAAGCCATGCTTGGTTAGATATTTCCCAATCGTACGCACATGCAGTTTCACGTCGAACTCCTCTTCAACACGAGCCTGCAAGTCGACACAACGCCATCGTACTACGCCATCTTTTACTGGGTCGGGCCCGGCCTCCACCCAAGCCACAAATTGCGCCTGTTGCTTGGGCGACAACCGTGGTTTTGCCCCCTTGCCATTCCGATCCGATAACCCCTCAATGCCTTCTGCGTTAAAGCGATGCGCCCAATCCCGAAGTGTTTGTCGATCCATACCACTGCTGCGGGCAGCCGTTTCACGATCCACCCCATCAAGCACCAGCGCTATGGCCAGTAGTCGCCGTACAACCCGCCCATCCTTGGTTCGCTTTGCCGCACGGCGCAAATCTTTCGCAGACATATCCGTGCGCGTAATTTTTATGGCTCCACCCATGAGCACCTCCCAATCTATGGAGGTCATTGATTCAGAGTTTGCCAAAAATTAAAACCAAAAAAATGAGTCAGATATTATGGCCACTGGTATGAGTGGCAAGAAAGCAGCGGCGCTGGCGGGCCTTGCACCCATATCGAGGCAATCGGGAAAGTGGCAAGCAAGAAACGCATCCAGGGCGGTCGCGCCAGCGTCAGGCGCGCAGTCTATCTGCCAGCGGTTGTTGCTACACGCTTCAATCCAGACATGAAGGCAAAATACGAACATCTGATATCGACTGGGAAATGCAAGAAGCTGGCGATCACAGCCGTTATGCGAAAGCTGATTGTCACCGCCAATACCCTTCTACGGGATCAGCGAAAATGGGGCGAATATCCAGCTTGACCAATACGGATACTCATCGATACTGCGTATCGACTGCCGAGCGAGGGACGACGCCATGTTGCGAGACATCAATGCAAAAAAATGGTGAAGCCTGCTGGGAAGCGGGAAACGGTGGTTCACCTGTGCGAAGCGCACGGTGTGAGCGACCCACTGCCCCGGCAGGCGATTGCGGAGCAATCTGCCGAGAGAGGGCTGGCGTGTGATGTGCTGCAGATTGATCGGTCAACGGTGCGATATCTGTCGCGCCGTGGTGATGATGTGGAGCTGCGAGATCCAATCAAACGCGTGTCGCGTGAACGCCGTCAGTTTGGTTACTCCCGCCGTAATAGCAATACGGGCCTCACCATCAGTTGCCACTTTTTCGATAGACCACCGCCCGGGACAATCATGTGGGCATGGCCCCTCTCATGGTTTGCAAGCAAACCACTGCCGGGTAATAGATGGTGCGTAAGTGCCGGCCCCCACGTGTGAAGGATGCTGGTCATGGCACTCTTTGCGCCGAGGTGTCTTGGATCAGCTGCAATGATCAGCAGCGTCTGAGCCAACGCTTGGAACAACAGGCCATAGGCCGTCGCCTTGTTCTGGTAGGCAATGTCGGCGACCTACTACGGCAGGGTGAAGACCACGTGAAAGTACTCGACCGGCAGCGTTACTTCAGTGCACTTCCAGTGTGGCCGATGCTGAGCTGAAGGATTTCTGGCCCGGCCATCACATTCATCGCACGTGCGCGAGGCAGGGAAGCCAAAACCCACCGTTTTCGCCCCAATTTGAGTCCGTTTGTATCGGCGCTAGCTCTTTGTCTAATGTGGCGATTGAATTCTTCACGTGCGTTGGTTGTCTGTCGTCTTTCTAAGTTTTGCGTTGCCCGCTCAGGCGGTTTTAGCGGGCTTTCGGGCGGATATAAAAAACATCTTCTCTCAAGACGTGAACACGCTCGACTGCGTGGAGCTGAAGGTCGCATGATTGATCCGTCAATTAATGACCAGTCATGTCGCCCCAGCACCCTAACTGAAAGTACGTCTCAAGAAATTCGCTGTTCATGGTGCGCACAGAGCATTGAAATAATTTTTGCGGACAGCCCGCTCATGTTACTGCCTTGTCCCCCCAGATCACAATATGAGCCAGCTCGACTAACGGATACCTCGGCGTTAAACAGGAATGAAGGAGCAAGACGATCACTCGCGTCGCACCAGAAACAATGTGTTGATAAGTAGATAGGATAAGCTGTAGCCGTATGCATTGGTCAACTCAGCTCGGATTCATTTTCGGATCATAGGCGTGAAGGGCCCATATGTTGCCGCCATGTCTGGTGGTCGCGAACCGCTAGACGAAATAGAGGAATTTGCTGAGGAAATCGCAGCTCTTGGTTATACGGTCATCCTTCATGACCGAAGAAACTGCGGGAAATCCTCGTTGGATTTTATCGACCCTAATGCTGAAGAGGACATTTGGGAGAGCGACCTTTGCGGGTTATTGGACCATCTCGGCGTTGGCAGCGCCTTTATTGTTGGTCGATCCAGAACGGCTCGGGTTGCGATTTCGTTTTCTTTACGTCACCCGGAGCGAATGCTCGCCCTAGGCCTTTGGGGCATTGGCGGTGGCGCGGCTACTGTCCGTTTTCTCGACCATTATTATTTCGGCCAATACAGCAAGGCCGTCCTTGCAGAAGGAATGGACGAGGTCTGCGAAACCGGACATTTCCAACAACTGATTTCGCAGAATCCTGAAAATAGGCAACTTTTGGCGGAACTAATTCCCGAGGAATTTCTGTCATCGATATGCCGGTGGCGGCATTTCATGGAGAAAGCCTTCGTGCCCGTGATGGGATTGCCCGACAACACAATGTGCCAGATTCAAATTCGGACTGGGATTGTGCCAAAGTATGACCGTTTGCACCCGATCATTTTGGCGCAACGTGCGCGCAGTCTTATCAAAAATAGCGAACTATTCAACTTTCGCCCGGATCTTCATGCTCGCGAAGACAACCATGATGAACAACCGGCAGTTGCCCGGATCCTAGGCGGGTTTTTCAGAGCTTAGTACGATGAACAGTTAATCTGACATTTCCCACGCGTTTTTGATGTTTGCATGTGCCCACAAGCGATGCACACTTGGTCTGCTTCGGTGAAATGAGACGAGGTCATTTACACTTGCGGCGAAAGTCCGTTTCCCACCAATGGTGCTTTGCGCTGCAGACGCGGCCAGTCGAGCGCGGGCGGTCATGGACCCATGTAGTCCGACCAACGCTTCGCCCTGCAAAGCGGTCATCTGATGATCGATCCGGTCAAACGAAAAATGGCGCCCCATTCTGGGACGCCATTTCTAAATTCAAAACCGCACCGGTTTAGTCGACGTGGATGCGGGCCATTTCGGACATGTGGTGCAAGGTCAATTCGGCCTCGTCCACATTGCCGCCAGACGTTTTGGCAGCTTCAACAGCAGCTGACGCGTCGGCCACCAATTTGTCCATATGCTCACGCTTGGCTTCACCGCGTGGAAAGGCTTTCTCAGCCAGAACCGATACGCCGGTCGCGGTGATTTCAGCAAAGCCGCCAGAAACAACGTATTCAGCGACGCCACCCGAATGGGTCACAGCCAGAATACCAGGGCGCAGTGTCGTAATGGTTGGCGAATGATGGGCCATAGCCGTCATGTCGCCATCCGCACCCGGGATCTGAACCTCTGTCGCGTCCATCTGCGCCAAACGGCGTTCAGGTGAAACGAGGTCGAAGGTAAATGCATCTGCCATTTTTTTGGCTCCTTAAATCCGAGGATTAAGCTGCGTCTGCAGCCATTTTCTCGGCTTTTGCGATCACGTCGCTGATACCGCCAACCATGTAGAACGCACCTTCTGGAAGGTGGTCATACTCGCCTGCGACAACTGCTTTGAACGCTGCGATCGTATCTTCCAGCGGCACCTGAATACCATCAGAACCGGTGAAGACCTTAGCAACGTCGAATGGCTGGGACAAGAAACGCTCAAGCTTACGGGCGCGTGTCACGGTCATTTTGTCGTCCTCGGACAGTTCATCCATGCCCAAAATCGCAATGATGTCCTGCAAGGATTTGTAACGTTGCAGGATCTGCTGAACGTCCGTCGCAACCTTGTAGTGCTCTTCACCAATGATCAGCGGGTCAAGCAAACGCGAGGTCGAACCAAGTGGGTCAACGGCAGGGTAGATACCCTTTTCCGAAATCGCACGGTCCAGAACAGTTGTCGCATCAAGGTGCGCAAAGGATGTCGCGGGCGCTGGGTCGGTCAAGTCATCGGCAGGCACGTAGACGGCCTGAACAGACGTGATCGAACCGCCTCTGGTGGATGCGATGCGTTCCTGCATTGCGCCCATGTCGGTGGCCAGTGTTGGCTGGTAACCAACGGCGGACGGGATGCGACCCAAAAGCGCTGAAACCTCGGAGCCAGCTTGTGTGAAGCGGAAGATGTTGTCCACGAAGAACAAAACGTCCGAGCCTGAGTCATCGCGGAACTGCTCAGCCAAGGAAAGACCGGTCAGGGCGATACGCATACGCGCACCCGGAGGCTCGTTCATCTGGCCGTAGACCAGTGCAATCTTGGATTCTTCGAGGTTATCAAGGTTGATAACACCGGATTCGATCATCTCGTGGTAGAGGTCATTCCCTTCACGGGTCCGCTCACCCACACCGGCAAACACGGACACACCAGAGTGGACCTTTGCGATGTTGTTGATCAATTCCATAATCAAAACGGTTTTGCCAACACCGGCCCCCCCGAACAGACCAATTTTACCACCCTTGGTGTATGGCGCCAAAAGGTCGATGACCTTGATGCCCGTCACAAGGATTTCAGTCGCGGTGGACTGGTCTTCGAATTTAGGCGCTTCGCCGTGGATCGAACGACGCTGGTCAGTTTTGACAGGGCCCTTTTCGTCCACAGGATCGCCGGTCACGTTCAGGATACGGCCCAATGTCGCGACGCCAACTGGCACTGTAATCTGGGAGTCCTGGTCGATCACTTCTTGACCGCGAACGAGGCCTTCGGTTGCGTCCATAGCGATGGCGCGAACTGTGTTCTCACCAAGGTGCTGTGCAACTTCAAGGACGAGATCCTTGCCGTTGTTGCTTGTCTTCAGCGCGTTCAGGATCGCTGGCAGTTCT
Source organism: Octadecabacter arcticus 238 (assembly GCF_000155735.2). Lineage (GTDB taxonomy): Bacteria > Pseudomonadota > Alphaproteobacteria > Rhodobacterales > Rhodobacteraceae > Octadecabacter > Octadecabacter arcticus. Next base: position 553,372 of record NC_020908.1, on the reverse strand, counting down.
TTGTCGAACTGCACGTCCACCACGGCGCCGATCACCTGGGTGATTTTGCCTTTTGCGTTTGCCATTGTCGTTACTCTCCGGTTCTCTTACAGCGCTTCCGCGCCGGAAATGATTTCAATCAGCTCGTTGGTGATGACGGCCTGACGGGACCGGTTGTATTGGATCGTCAGTTTATCAATCATCTCACCAGCGTTGCGGGTCGCGTTGTCCATGGCTGACATACGAGCGCCTTGCTCGGATGCGCCGTTTTCCAACAGGGCCGCGAAAATTTGTGTTGCAACTGCGCGCGGCAGCAAATCAGCGAGGATCGCTTCTTCGCTAGGCTCGTAGTCATACAGCGTACCGTCTGCCTCGGCGCCCTCGGGGGCTTGAAACGGAATGATCTGTTGTGCGGTCGGGTGCTGGACGACGACATTTTCGAATTGCGCGTAGAAGATCGTCGCAATGTCGAATTCTTCGGCGTCAAACCGTGTCAGCACATCGCGAGCGATGTTTTGGGCGTCCTCGTAGCCCACGCGCTTTACCTCAGTGAGGTCAACGTGGCCGACAAAGTATTTCCCGAAATCGCGTCGCAGCGCATCACGGCCCTTTTTGCCGACGGTGACGATCTTGATCGTCTTACCTTTGGCAAGCAGGTCCGCGGCTTGGGCTTTGGCTTTCTTGGCAATGTTGCCGTTGAAACCGCCACACAACCCACGTTCCGCCGTCATAACCACCAGCAGATGCGTTTTATCAGACCCCGTACCGGCCAGAAGACGCGGCGCGCCTTCGCCACCGGCGGACAATGCCAGACCAGCCATCACAGCATTGAAACGTTCGGTATAAGGACGCGACATTTCAGCTGCTTCTTGGGCGCGGCGCAATTTAGCGGCCGCGACCATTTGCATGGCTTTCGTGATCTTGCGGGTCGATTTGACCGACGCGATCCGATTTTTAAGGACTTTAAGGTTAGCCATTTGGCGTCTTCCTTCCCTTAAGCGAAATCAGCTGCGAACGGGTCGAGCGCAGCTTTGAGACGGTCGGCAGCATCGCCTTTGATCTTTGGATCGTCGTTGGTGATCCATGAAATCACGTCAGCGTGGTTGGCGTGCATATGCTTGAGCAACGCTTCTTCCCACTTGCCAACATCAGCCACTGCAACTTTGTCGAGGTAGCCGTTCGTGCCCGCAAAGATGATGCAGACGATTTCGGCATTGGTCAGTGGTGAATACTGCTTTTGCTTCATCAGCTCGGTCAGACGGGCACCACGGGCCAACAACGCCTGAGTGGCGGAGTCCAGATCGGAGCCGAACTGCGCGAACGCTGCCATTTCGCGGTATTGTGCGAGGGACAGTTTCACAGGACCAGCCACAGACGACATTGCCTTTGTTTGGGCAGAACCACCGACTCGTGACACCGACAAACCGGTGTTCACCGCAGGACGAACGCCTTGGTAGAACAATTCGGTTTCAAGGAAGATCTGACCGTCGGTGATCGAAATCACGTTTGTTGGAATAAACGCGGACACGTCTCCACCTTGGGTTTCGATGACAGGCAAAGCCGTCAAAGAACCGGAACCGTTGTCTTCGTTCAACTTTGAAGAGCGTTCCAGAAGTCTGGAGTGAAGGTAGAACACGTCGCCAGGATAGGCTTCGCGACCTGGTGGGCGACGCAGCAGAAGCGACATCTGGCGATACGCAACAGCCTGCTTGGACAAGTCATCATAGATGATCAGGGCGTGGCGGCCGTTGTCGCGGAAATGCTCTGCCATAGCCGTCGCAGCATAGGGTGCCAGGAACTGCAAAGGCGCTGGGTCAGATGCCGTCGCAGCCACAACAATGGAATATTCCATCGCGCCAGCGTCTTCGAGCTTTTTGACCAACTGTGCCACTGTGGAACGCTTTTGGCCGATGGCCACGTAGACACAGTACAGTTTTTTGCCTTCATCGTCGCCAGCGGCGGCGTTGTAGGATTTCTGGTTCAGGATCGTGTCGAGCGCGATCGCTGTTTTACCTGTCTGACGGTCGCCAATGATCAATTCGCGTTGGCCGCGGCCAATCGGGATCATCGCGTCGACAGATTTCAGGCCAGTCGCCATCGGTTCGTGAACCGATTTGCGCGGGATGATGCCCGGTGCTTTTGCATCTGCAACAGCGCGCTTGGTTGTTTTGATCGGGCCTTTGCCATCAATCGGGTTGCCAAGGCCGTCAACAACGCGCCCCAACAATTCGTCACCGACAGGAACGTCCACAATTGCGTTGGTCCGCTTGACGATGTCGCCTTCTTTAATGGCTTGGTCGGACCCGAAGATCACGCAACCGACATTGTCGTTTTCAAGGTTCAGCGCCATGCCCTGAATTCCGCCAGGGAATTCGACCATTTCGCCAGCCTGAATGTTATCGAGACCATAGACGCGCGCAATACCGTCGCCGACGGACAGCACACGGCCAACCTCTGCGACTTCGGCTTCTTGGCCAAAATTCTTAATCTGGTCCTTGAGGATCGCGGAAATTTCCGCAGCTTGGATCGCCATTACCGGGCCTCTTTCATAGTGTTCTGGAGTGCGTTGAGCTTAGATTTAATCGACGTATCGATCATCTTAGAGCCAACTTTAACGATAAGACCGCCGATGAGGGTTTCATCAACAGTCGCAATAATTTTGACATCAGCGTCAAAGGACGCGGAAAGCGTTTTTGCCAATTTGTCAGATTGCGCCTTTGTAAGCGCCTTGGCAGAGACCACATTGGCGGTTACTTCGCCTTTCTCTTCCGCGATTTTCGCGTGCAACGACGCGATCAACTGCGGGACGACAAACAAGCGACGCTTGGACGCCATAAGCGCCAGCGTGTTGGTCATCTTCGTCGAGAGTTTCATTTTTTTGGCCACGGCACCGATGGCACCACCTTGTTCTGCGCGGCTATACAGCGGCGAAGAAATCAGGGTGCGCAGGTCGTCGCTGCTATCCAAAGCAGCGCCCATGGCGTCAATATCAGTTTCAAGCGCTTTCAAGCCCTTGGCGTCTTTCGAAAGTTCGAAGACAGCAGTGGCATAGCGCGCAGCAATACCGGAGGAAATCGAAGCTGGTTCAGACACGTCCACCCTTTCGAAGTCTAGGCGCTTGCTCCCCCCACATAAGGGATCACAAATCACAAAAAATCTTGCCTCACGGTAGCGCAAGGCAGCAAAATCATGGTGGGGATAGCAGAGCGTTTCTGCTGGGGCAACCAAATAGGAGCGTAATATATCAACGTTGAAACCCGTTTTTGAATTGACCAAGCAGGTGGTTTCACGCCTAGGACGTGACAGTTCGCGCAGCCTATTACTACAAACCCTATTTTTGCGGGGCCATATCCGCGTTCTGGCGATACATTTGCAGACTAATAACAACTTTAATCCTATGACACCTGCGACAATTGATGCCGTTCAAACGATCGATCGCTCGCGGAGCAATGTTTTATCGTACCGGTGTCATGTGCGATGGGGCTGACATCTTGCGTGGCATCAGGTTGGACCCAGTATTCTTGCGGGTGACGATTCGATCAACGCCGAGAAAATTTTGCTGCGCTAGGCCGGCTTAACCACTGGGCCACCCATCCCCTCAAGCACGCGCAGGGGCCGCTTGACGGCCTCAGCCAGACCGGGGCGTTTTGGCTGGGGAACTTGCTTGGCGGCTTCGACCATCAAAACACCACCCGCTGCAAAGACGGGGATATGACGCCCCGCGGCTTCTATCGTATTGGCAAACTGTCGCCAAATCGCGCGCGTTGACGGCGGCTGAAACAGCGTCGAGAGCGTTTTGACAGGAATAAGCCCGATATCGCGCAGCTGCTTTTCCAACTGGCTGAGCGAATAAGGCCGCCCAAAGCCAAACGGCGTTGCATCCGAGCGCGACCACAAACCCGTGCGATTGGGCACGATAAACACCGCACGCCCCCCCGGCCCCAGCACCCGCCAACATTCATCGAGCAGTGCCATAGGCGTATCGGAGGTTTCCAGCCCATGCAAAAGCACCAGCTTATCAACGCTGCCTGACGCCAAAGGCCAGAGCGTGTCTTCACATAACACACTGACATTCGGTTTGTTGTCTGGCCACGGCATCACTCCTTGTGGTCCGGGCATCAACGCGATCACCCGCCGCGCGTCTGCCAAATAAGGCCGCAACAGAGGCACCGCGAATCCAAACCCCGCGACCGTTTGCCCCTTTGCTTCGGGCCACATGCGCACCAATTGATCTCGCACAACCTTTTGTGCCGCGCGCCCCACAGGACTGCGGTAGTAGAATTCCCGAAGATCGTGCACATCTAGATGCATTATGTCCCCATACCGTCCATACTGACCCAAACCGTCAAATCACCAAACCGCCAAAACGAGCTGGCACCGCGTCACCATCACATTACCAATAGGATTGGACAACACCATGCCCCTCGATCTTGTGACCATCCCCTGTCTCGCGGACAATTACGCGTTCTTACTGCACAATGCGCGCACGAACGAGACGCTGTTGGTCGATGCTCCCGACGCGCCGCCAATTCAAGCGGCGTTAGACGCGCGTGGCTGGACGCTGACGGACGTCTTGCTGACCCACCACCACGGCGATCACATTGTCGGACTGGGCCCGTTGCGCGGATCGGCCCGGGTGATTGGCGCAGCGGCAGACGCACACCGTTTGCCACCACTGGATTTGGCTGTGGGCGACGGCGACACAGTCACGATCTGCGGCGAAGCTGCGCAGGTTTTTGACGTTTCGGGCCACACGATGGGACATATCGCACTGCATTTTGCCAAGTCCGGCGTGCTGTTCACGGCCGACAGCCTTATGGCCCTTGGATGTGGCCGCCTTTTTGAAGGAACGCCTGTCCAAATGTGGCAAAGCATGCTAAAATTACGGTCCCTGCCCGATGAGACCCGCGTTTGCAGCGGCCATGAATACACGCAAACCAACGCCCGTTTCGCTTTGACTATTGAACCGGACAATTCTGACCTTATCTCTCGTATAGAGGAAGTCAGCCGAGCCCGCGCGGCGAACCATCCCACTGTGCCGTCAAACCTCGGCATCGAGAAACGAACGAACCCTTTTCTGCGGGCAGACGTTCCCGCGCTTCAGACCGCCTTTGGCATGACCAACAGCGACCCGACCGACGTCTTCACCCAGATCCGCAAAAAACGCGATAACTTCTGACCGCACAGAACTTACCACAATCGCCAATAAAACAGAGCCTTAGACGCCACAATCGCAGTTAAGTAACGACTTCGTGGCATTTTTTTCCTTGAAGCACGCCTAAATAAGGCAAAACTTAACCATAAGAGACCACGGTTTGGATGGGCCACGCCCCAAGCAGACCCCGATCAGAAGGAGCACATAACGTGCCATCATTTTCCACGACGCTTGAGCAGTCAATCCATTCCGCCTTGGCGCTGGCCAACGCGCGCAAACATGAACTCGCCACGCTTGAGCACCTTTTGCTCGCGTTGATCGATGAACCTGACGCGGCCCGCGTGATGAAGGCCTGTTCGGTCGATTTGGCTGAACTGCGCAAAACCCTTGAAGATTTCATCGAGGACGACCTGTCGACCCTTGTGACCGACGTTGAAGGGTCCGAAGCGGTGCCAACGGCGGCCTTCCAACGTGTTATTCAGCGCGCAGCAATCCATGTACAATCATCCGGTCGCACCGAAGTGACCGGCGCCAACGTGCTTGTGGCGATCTTTGCCGAACGTGAAAGCAACGCGGCTTACTTCCTGCAAGACCAAGACATGACGCGCTATGACGCGGTGAATTTCATCGCCCATGGTGTCGCGAAAGATCCGGCATTTGGCGAAAGCCGCCCTGTCACAGGCGCACCAACACTGGACGATGACGCTGATACGGCAGAAGAAACCAGTAAGGACGAAAGCGCACTGGCGAAATATTGCGTCGATCTGAACGTAAAAGCGCAAAAAGGCGATGTTGACCCGCTGATCGGTCGCGATCACGAGGTTGAGCGTTGCATTCAGGTGCTGTGCCGCCGCCGAAAGAACAACCCGCTTTTGGTGGGTGATCCCGGTGTCGGTAAAACTGCGATCGCCGAAGGTTTGGCGCGCAAGATCGTCGAATCCCAAGTGCCTGAAGTTCTGGCAAACACAACGATCTATTCCCTCGATATGGGCGCACTGCTGGCCGGTACGCGCTATCGCGGTGATTTTGAGGAACGCCTGAAGGCCGTGATGACCGAACTTGAGGATCACGACGACGCAGTCCTGTTCATCGACGAGATTCACACAATCATCGGCGCTGGTGCAACATCCGGCGGGGCAATGGACGCGTCCAACCTGCTGAAACCCGCGCTAGCGGGTGGCAAGCTGCGCTGCATGGGGTCCACAACCTACAAAGAATTCCGTCAGCATTTCGAAAAAGACCGCGCGTTGGCGCGTCGGTTCCAAAAGATCGACGTCAATGAGCCTTCGGTTGAGGATTCAATCAAGATCCTCAAAGGCATCAAGGTCTATTTCGAGGATCACCATCAGATCAAATACACAGCTGATGCGATCAAGTCTGCGGTGGAACTGTCAGCCCGCTATATCAACGACCGCAAGCTGCCCGACAAAGCCATCGACGTCATCGACGAGGCAGGTGCGGCCCAACATCTGGTCGCAGAAAGCAAACGTCGCAAGACCATCGGCATCAAAGAGATTGAGGCTGTCGTGGCGAAGATCGCCCGCATCCCACCCAAAAACGTGTCCAAGGGTGATGCCGAGGTTCTCAAGGATCTGGAATCTGCGCTGAAGCGGGTGGTGTTCGGCCAAGATGACGCAATTGTCGCACTTAGCTCAGCCATCAAGCTGGCGCGCGCTGGCCTGCGTGAGCCTGAAAAGCCCATCGGCAACTACCTGTTCGCGGGTCCAACGGGTGTGGGTAAAACCGAGGTCGCCAAACAATTGGCGGACACGCTGGGCGTTGAACTTCTGCGCTTTGACATGTCGGAATACATGGAGAAACATTCAATCTCCCGCCTCATCGGTGCCCCTCCCGGCTATGTCGGCTTTGATCAGGGTGGGATGTTGACGGACGGCGTCGATCAAAACCCCCACTGCGTCTTGTTGCTTGATGAGATGGAAAAGGCCCACCCGGATGTCTACAACATTCTGTTGCAGGTTATGGATAACGGCAAACTGACCGATCACAATGGCCGGACGACAGATTTCCGCAATGTTATCATCATCATGACAACGAATGCTGGTGCATCTGAAATGGCAAAGGAAGCCATCGGGTTTGGTCGCGAACGTCGCACTGGCGAAGACACGGCCGCAATCGAGCGCACGTTCACGCCGGAATTCCGCAACCGTTTGGACGCGGTCGTCAGCTTTGCCCCCCTTGGCAAAGAGGTCATTCTGCAGGTGGTCGAAAAGTTCGTCCTCCAGCTTGAGGCGCAACTGATGGATCGCAACGTGTCGATCGAATTAACCCGCCCTGCCGCAGAATGGCTTGCGGACAAAGGTTACGATGACAAAATGGGCGCGCGTCCACTAGGCCGCACGATCCAAGAGTATATCAAGAAACCGTTGGCCGAAGAATTGCTGTTCGGCGCATTGGCCAAAGGTGGTCACGTCAAGGTTGGCATGAAAAACGGCGCACTTGATTTGCAGATTGAGCCACCGGAAAAAGTGCGCATCTCCAAGGATAAACCACCGCTTCTCGCGGCGGACTGATGCGCACGATTGCACTGCTGATAACCTGCGCCACACCCGCCGTGGCGCAGGACTTACACCTCGGACTGCCCATCGACTGCACCTTGGGCGACACCTGCTATATTCAAAACTACGTCGACACTGACCCCTCCGAGGCTGTGCTGGATTTCCAATGTGGGTCTTTGACCTATGATGGCCACAAAGGCACCGATTTTGGCCTGCCGTCCCTGTCGGCGATGGAGGCGGGCGTTGATGTTCTCGCCTCAGCCGCAGGAACCGTGCGCGGTGTGCGCAATAATATGCGCGATGTCCTTTATACCCCTGACCTCGCTGGCGAAATCAATGGACGCGACTGCGGAAATGGTGTCGTCGTCGCACATGAAAGCGGTTGGGAAACCCAGTATTGCCATATGAAAGAAGGCTCCGTCACGGTTGTAACGGGCGAGCAAGTCGGACGGGGCGATGTCCTTGGCCAAGTCAGGGGAATCGCATGAGATTTAGGTGTTAATTATTTCGGCGAGGAAATCATCATCCCATGATGCAATGTGGCGCTTTGATCGCAGGCTATGCTTCCCCTTTACGGAGCGCAGCATGTTGCTTGCAGCGTGTTTTATGGTCGTAAAATTGGCTGGAGCATTGCCTTTTCGGATACGGCATTCATCGTCGCGAAACACCATGTCCATGACCCAATGCAGCCCGTTTTCTATTCCCCAGTGGTCACGGATGGCTTTGGCGTGATGTTCAGCATCTGATGTCATTGATGAAATGTAATAGCGGGTTTCGGCGCGCGTTTTATCCTGCAGGATGGCGTGGTACTGGACCATAACGATGCTTTTCAAACCGGGCCAATTGTGGTCCGCTTTAAGCCAGTCAATATCCGTGCACACTGTGACCCTCCTTGTTTCGATACGGCCATGAGACTTCTCTACCGTTTCGTGGTAAGTGACTGTTGTGTCGTCATAATCTACGGCCGCCTGTTCCGTCATGAATAATTCTGTGTCCTTGCGTAGGCTGCCCTGATTACCCTTCAAAGCGAGGATGTAGTCTGCTTCTTTGGAGATGATCTTCGCGGCGATTTCGCGTTGGCATCTCATAGCGTCGATGGTGACAATAGCCCCCTTCAGGGTGAGCAGTTCCAACAGTTCTGGTATGGCCGTTATCTCGTTGGACTTGCCGTCCACCTGCCGTTGCGCCAGCGTCAGATTCCATTCCGAACTCCAGGCCGAGATCATGTGAATTGCGGCCTTGCCGCCAGCTTTATCCAGGCTGCGGCGAGAGGTTTTCCCATCAATCGCGACCACTCCAGTCACCGTCTTGTTAAGGGAGGCCACCCAGTCGATAAAACAGGCCTGAAACGCCTCGGCATCCAAGGCCGCAAAGATGTTTCCAAGTTGGTCATGGGACGGTGTCCCGTCTGCAAAAGGTAGAAAACGCTTCAAAAAGCCCAGTTTCTTGGTCCCATATATCGAGATGGCCGTCCAGTCATTGGCACCTGACAAAACAGCGCATAGGGTTAAGAGGAGTATTTCCGGCAAAGGGTAAGTCACTTTAACCTCTTGACGTGAAACGCTTATATCTGAAAAATGCGTAAGAAATTCAATGGGATGGATCTCAGGTGAACTTGGGTTTGGCATGGCATATGACCTCGTTAAACCAGTGAAGATCACCCATCGAATCAGCCTCTACAACATTTGTCGACATCGTTATTGTTCATGCGATTGCCCTGTTAGCCAAGTCGGGATGTCTGGCCGAACCCAATTCCCCCATGTACATATTTCGGTGCGCCACAGCGGTGCAGTTGTTGATCCATTCGCGCCCGACGGCGATAGGGACTGTGGCGTTGACGTCGAAAACACCTTGTGGGATTTCCAATTGGACACGCCCGCTGGCGGATTGATCAGTGTCGGCTTTGCCATTGACGTGCCAGACTATGACAGCGTCAAAGCAGGCACCGCCGCCGCCAACGTCTTGTCTGCCGATGCACCGATCGTCCTTTGGGCCTTTGCGTTTGGCGCGCAGACCGGCGATGTGGTTAGCATCACGATCAACGGACCTGACGGCGACTTGTTCCAAACCGACGATGTCCTGACCCGTCAACAGGCGCTTTTCATGCGCGCTGGCGGCCTCAACCCACCAGAAAACGGCTGGGCAGCGGGTACGTATGACGGCATCGTCACACATGCACGCGATGGGGTTGAATTAGACCGACTAACGAAAACAATCAGCCTTCCCTAGTCTGCCTTTGTCTCAAAAATATCCCCGCCGGAGGCGCATCTTTCAAACCCGCGCCCACATTTGTCGCGATTGGCTCACATTACCGCACGCGCCAATAATCACGGGCGGCGCAGCCGCTCCGCGGGATCAGGCCTGACAGATCAGCGTTCAGTCAGTTTCAGTTCAATCCGACGGTTCTGCGCACGTGCTTCAGTGGTGTCTTCGAGGTTAATCGGCTGGTATTGCCCGAACCCGTTCGCGGCCAAGCGGTCGGGCGGTATCGCGAGGAAATTTACCATATAAAGAACAACCGACAGCGCCCGCGCTTGGCTCAGTTCCCAATTGTTGGCAAATTCGCCCGCGCCAGACAGCGGTACGTTGTCGGTATGCCCATCGACGCGGATCACCCAATCGATGCTTTCGGGAATGTCGCCAGCCACGTCGCGTAGAATCGCTGCGACCTTGGCAATTTCGCGTTGTCCGTCGGCTGACAGTCGCGCAGCGCCTTGCTCAAACAGCACCTCAGATGAGAACACGAAACGGTCGCCCTCAATGCGCACGCCGTCAACGTCTTCCAAGACATTGCGCAAAAGGCCCAAGAAATCAGAACGGTAGCGTTCCAGTTCCACTGCTTCTGCGGCCATACGCTCAAGCTCAGCGTCCTCGAGCACCCGCGCGCGGCGCTCTGCCAGCAAGGCACGTGCCATCGCGGTGTTAAGATTTTGCGTCAGCGTTTCAATCTGCACATTTGCTGTCACATCGGCTTCGTTTTCCAGATTGAGCAACGCCTGCAATCGCCCCATTTCACCCCGCAGCGCCGCCACTTGTTCGTTGAGCAATGCAACCTGGCGCTGGTTGTCCGCCGACAAAGCCTGTTCCTGCGTCAGCGCATTGTTAGCCAGTGCCAAAAGAGCCGCCTGCCGATCCGAATCTGCCGCAGCAACACTGGTCTGCGTACGCGCCGTGGCCAAAGCCGCCACCGCTGCAGCCAAGTCCGCGCTGAACGTTTCACGCTGCGCTGCTACGGACGCCAAATCCTGTTCCATCCCCGCGCGCGCGATCAGCGCCGCCGCGAGCTTAGCCTGAAGCGCTTCAAGGGTCTCTCTCGTCTGGCCCTGCTCTGCAAGCGCGGCTGCCAAACGGTCTGCCAGCGCGTCGCCGTCCAGATCCAGCGCCTGCGCCGCTGCCTCGGCCTCCCGTTGGGCCAACAATGCGATTGCAAGGTTCCGATCCAGATCTTCCCGCGCCAATTGCGCCGCCGCTAAAAGCGTCAAAGTATCCTCTGCCGCTTGGCGCTGTTCTTCGAGGGCGAGAGTCATCGCCGTCAATTCCGTGTCCGCATTGGCCAGCCGTTCGCGCAGAGCTGTCGCTGCCGCAGCATCCACCAACATCGTCGCTTCGGTTTCGCTGATCTGCACCAGTGCCGCCGCACGCGCCGCTTCTAGTTCGGCAATCTGTGCTTCGGTTGCTGCACTGCTTGCTTCCAATTCAGCGATCCGCGCGTTTGCACCGGCGCCTGCGGCTTCCAATTCGCTAACCTGCGCGGCGGCTGCGGCCCCAGCCGTTTCCAACGCCGCGATTTGTGTGATTGCCGAGGCGTTGTTCGTTTCCAAACTCGCAATCATCGCCTCCAGTGCCTCGCGCCGTGCGGCGGCGAGGCGTGCGGCCTCAGCGCTGGCGTCGATCTCGGACCTAGCTTGCGCGATGGCAAGGTTCAGCGCCTCTTGGTTGCTGGCCATATCTGCCTCGCGCACTTCAAGTCCAAGGATCGTCCCCTCGGCCTCACGCCGCTGCGCCAGTAATCCCGCGACCTGTGCTTCAAATCCGGTGATGCGCGATTGCGCGTTCGACACATCTCCAATCAACGTGTCGCGTTCAATGGTCAGCCGCGCAATCATTGCATTTTGCTGTTCAATTGCGGCTTCGCTTTCGCCTAGGGCCGACTGCAAACTCGACAGTTCAGAGGACAGCGCCCCAACCTGCGCGCCCAGAGTTGCGGATCGATCTTGTTCCAGCCCCAGCGCATCTGCCAGCGCCGCAACCTCCGCAGAAATTTCCGTCAGCTGGTTTTCCTGCCCCGTGATCGTTTCTTGCAACACGAATTGCAGCACCATGAAAATGGTCAACACGAACATCAAAACCAGCAGCAGGCCCGTCATCGCATCCACGAAACCCGGCCAGATCGACGCTTGAAAACGCGCGCCGGTTCTGCGGCTTAGGGCCATGGCTTAGGTGCCGCCCTGAGTATTCTTACGCGCGCCACGGTTGCCTTGGCGAACGGCAGTGGTCAGGCCTGCAAGATCTGCGCGCAGGTCCTGAACAGCCTCTTGGCGGCCAGCGGCCATGTCTTCGAGAATGCGCAGAAGCCCGACATCAATCGAGCGCAGCCGCATCCGGCTTTCGGCATCTATTCCTTCCATTCCGGTGTTTTTCAACGCCGTGATCAAGGCTTCTTGGGCATCCGCAACACGCGACAATTGCGCGGGCGTTTGATCGGTTGCCGATTGCTGCGCCATCTGCGTAACCGCAGTCGTCAATGCAGCAACACTTTCATTGGCCTCACCACGGCTGGCTTCGGATGCGGCAAACATCGCCTGCATCCGTTCCATTTGTTCGACCATGTGGTCAACCACGCCCGCCATCGCGACCTGATCGCCACTGGCCTCATCGCCCACCGCCAGTCCGACGCGGGTGATCGTGGAGAGCCATTCTTCAAGTTCGCGGTAAAACCGGTTCTGCCCGTGGCTTGCGAACAATTCGAGCAGCCCGACGACCAGCGATCCTGCCAGACCCAACAAGGACGACGCAAACGCGATCCCCATGCCACCAAGCTGGCTTTCGAGCCCGGCCTGCAGGCGTGCAAACACCTCGCCGCCGCTTTCACCCTCCCCCGGGGTGAGCGATTGGATCGTTTCGACCAGTGCGGGAACTGTCGTGGCGAGGCCATAAAACGTTCCCAAAAGGCCCAAGAAAATCAATGTGTTGACGATATATCGCGTGATTTCTCGGTCTTCGTCGATCCGTTGCGACACGGAGTCCAGAATCGAGCGGGATGAGCTTGAGGACAGCTGCATGCGCGATCCGCGTGAGCGCAACAGCGTGGCCAAAGGTGCCAGTAACCCCGGCGCTTTGATGATGTCCGAGCCGAGCTTCTCGCCTGCAAACGCCTTAATCCAGCCAATTGATTTGATCAACTGCCAGACCTGTCCGAAACACGACAACACGCCTATCACGAAGACGACGAATATGAATCCGTTCAGATACGGGTTCGCCAGAAACACTGGCCCCACCCGCGGAAATGCGAAAAATACGCCGACGCAGACCAACGCCAGTACAACCAGCATCGATGTGATCTGGCGCACGGGTTGGGAAAACTGCGGCTCGGCCTCTTTGTCCCCTGTTGCCATGGGATCGGGCACCTCTTTGTTGTTGTTATACATTACAATAGGGGTTTGGGGCGCAAACCCCAACCAATTTCACGTCAATACCCGCACTCTTTCGACTAGCCATGCCATATCGGGGTCGTGAATGCCCATTTTCACTAGATGGTCGGCGGTATTGTATAAATATTCAGGGTTCGGGCCGCGCCCGCCAACGGATCGCGCAATCATCTGCGCTTGGTGTTCGAGATCAAATTGGCAGTATTGTTCGTGGTTGCGATTGATGACGTAAGCCAAAGCTTGCACGTCGCGGCCATCTTTAAGGGCCAGAGGCAAATGCGCTTCTTCGTATGCACTTGAAATCAGTTCGCGCTCGCGCAATTCGGCCAACACGCGGACCTCGTCGGCGACAGCCACCCGAAACGCAACGCCAGTGCAAATCGCGTCGCCAGCGTCCAAGGCCAGAACCAAGCCCGGCTGTTCGACGGACCCACGATGATGGATCGACAACATACAAAAACTGCGATGATAGCCCGACAACGTCGCCGTGACGGTTTCCACAGGTTCGAACCCCGGGTTCCACAGCAAAGATCCGTATCCGAACACCCACATTGTCATCAGTTATGGCCCTTTCATTGTGGCTCATCTAAACACCAATCAACTGATCGGTGAAAGACCAAAAAATGCGTAAACTTATCGCTCTCGTCCTCGTTCTGGCCACGCTTTATGGTGGGTATTGGTTCGTCGGCAGATCGCAAATCCAATCCCGCTTGACGGATGCGATCGTGCAAGTCGACGCGGGCGAGATGAATGTGACCTACACCTCGCTTGCGACGCGCGGATTTCCGTCGCGTTTTGACACGACCGTGACCGACCTTGTGGTCGAAGACCCGATTGCAGGAGTGCGTTGGGAAACCCCGATACTTCAGCTCCTCGCGCTCTCATATCAGCCCAACAACGTGCGGGCTTACTTTCCCGAAGAACAGGTTTTCGTCATCGACGGCGACCGTTATACGCTGTTCACCAACGAAATGGTTGCAAGCGGCCGCGTCAGTGCAAGCGCGGCGTTGGCGGTCCAGCAAGCCGAACTGGAATTGCTGAACCCTCGGTTACGCACCGAAGATGGCGCTGAACTGGCGCTGGCACGGTTGTTTGCCGCCATGCGCCTGACCCCCGACACGACCCAGTCTTATGACGTTTTCTTTGAGGCGCGCTCAATTGTCTTGCCCGAAAACATCCGCAATTCAATTGATCCGCAAAACCTGCAGCCGCCGATCATTCAAAGCCTGCGTCTTGACAGCGACGTCACACTTTCCGAACCGATTGCGCTGAACAGCGCCGACGCTGGGTTATTGTCGATCACCACCCTCAGCATCAAGGAATTGGCGCTGGCGTGGGGCGATATGTCAGTGTCCGTCATTGGCGACGTGTCGCCAGATGAGGCTGGTGTGTTGGACGGCTCCATCACGATTACGGCGCGCAATTGGCAACAGGCGTTAGATTTGGCGGTGGCATCAGGGGTGCTAGAAGACGACCGCATTTTCCTCGTGACGGAAATCGCCAACAACTTTGATGAAACACCGCATATCCCCGATACGCTGACTGTTACATTGTCAATTGTGAACGGCGAAATGGCCCTTGGCGGGTTTGCACTGGGTCCGGCCCCGCTGCTGCGTTAGCCTATCGGCGATATCAATCGCCCGCCCACTGGCATATTCGGAAAGCCGCGCACCGCTGGCGTGCGGTGTTCGGGGCGCCGTGATTGCGCGATCGCTTGTATCGATGATGACGCCAAAAATCAGTCTTCAGCCGCCGCAGCATCACGGGCAATCGGACGGGTGTCTTGGGAACTAACAGCGTTGGCCAAAAACATGGTGATACTCGTTACAACACCTTTTATTTCCTGACCGGATTTCGACCGAAGTTCGGGACATCCGTGTCTTGCCCTGCTTCGATAATGCCGCGTCGGATTGCGCGGGTTCGGGTGAAATAATCATGCAAGTGTTCACCGTCGCCTTGCCGGATCGCCCGTTGCAATGCGAACAATTCTTCAGTGAAACGGCCCAGAATTTCCAAGGTGGCGTCTTTGTTGTTCAGGAACACATCACGCCACATTGTCGGATCGGATGCGGCAATTCGGGTAAAATCGCGAAAACCTGCGGCCGAGAAATTAACAACCTCAGTATCTGTGACGCGGCTTAGATCATCAGCGACGCCAACCATCGTGTATGCAATCAAGTGCGGCGTGTGCGACGTCACGGCGAGAACCAGATCGTGGTGATCCGCGTCCATCTCGTCAACGTTTGAGCCCAGCTCTTGCCAGAATGTGCGCAACTTTTTGACTTCAGTTGCGTCCGCACCGTTGGGCGTCAGCAAGCACCAGCGGTTGTCGAAAAGTTCAGCAAAACCGGATCGCGGGCCCGATTGTTCGGTGCCCGCCAAGGGGTGTCCGGGGATAAAGTGGACCCCGTCCGGGACATGCGGTTCAACCGCATTGATCACCGCACGTTTGACCGACCCCACGTCCGTCAACACCGCGCCCGGTTTCAGCATGCCGGAAATCTCACGCGTGACGTCGGCCATTACGCCAATGGGCACACACAAGATGATCAGATCTGCGCCCGCAACAGCGTCTGCCGCGCTGTCGCAAACGCGATCACAAAGCCCGATTTCGCGGGCCACATCGCGGGTGTCGGATGATCGCGCATAGCCAGTGACTTCGCCCACCACGTCTGCACGTTTCATCGCCCAAAACATCGAAGAGGCGATCAAGCCAAGGCCGATAAGTGCCACGCGGTTGTACATCACGGTCATGCGGTCACATCCTTTTTGGCGCCTTTGAATTGCCCAATGGCATGCACGACGCGGCGGCAGGATGCCTCATCGCCGACGGTGATCCGTAGGCAATTGGGCAAGCCGTAACCACCCACCAAACGCACCAGAATTCCCTGCGTCATAAGGTGATCGTTGCAGGCTTTCGCTTCGTCCTCCGAGGCAAATCGAACAAGGATAAAGTTCGCAGTAGAGGTATCTGACGGAAGCCCCAATTCGGCCAATGCCCCCGCCATCCAGTCTCGTTGTTTGGCATTGTCTGTGCGGCACTTTTCGGTGTGGGCCACGTCGCGCATGGCGGCTTCGGCTGCGGCCAGTGCGGGGGCGGACAGATTGAACGGACCACGAATGCGCATCAATGTGTCAATAATCTCTTGGCTGCCATAGCCATAGCCAATGCGCAGTCCGCCAAGACCATAAATCTTGGAAAACGTGCGCGTCATGATGACGTTGTTGCGGCTTTCTACCAGCGACTTACCTGCATCATAGCCATCCACGTATTCCGCATAGGCCCCATCCAGCACAAGAATCGCACTCTCGGGCAAACCGTCCACCAGACGTTCCAGATCAGCTGCACCGATCATGGTGCCGGTGGGGTTCGCTGGATTGGCGATATAGACAACTTTAGTTTTCTTGGTGCAGGCCGCCAGCAGCGCGTCAACATCCACGACGCGTTCACGTTCGGGCACAACGACAGGCTTCGCTCCGTTGGCGTTTGCGTAGATCGGATACATTGCAAAGCCGTGTTCAGTGAAAAGCACTTCATCGCCTTTGCCCGCAAAGGCCTGCGCGATCATCATCAAAATCTCACCCGACCCATTGCCGCAGATGATCCGAGCAGGATCGAGCGCCCAAACATCTGAAATCGCTTTGCGCAGGCTGGCATGATCGGTGGACGGGTAGCGGTGCAAGGTGTGGGATGCGCGCACCATCGCCTCTTTGGCTGCGTCCGACGGCCCGAACGGGTTCTCGTTGGACGACAGTTTCAGAACGTTTTCAACACCATCCACATGGGACTTGCCGCCTTGATAAAGCGCAATGTCCATAATTCCCGGCTGCGGTTTGATCTTACTCATGATCTCAATCCTCTAAGCGTCTGTGTCCTTCTAATGCGGCGTTGCGGTCAAGACCAGACGTCAACCTACGCGTCCTGGATCTCAAACGAAAAAAGCCGCCCCTGTCTGGGGCGGCTTTCCAAAACTAGGCTCAGTGAACGATTAGTTCTGAGCGTAATATTCGATCACAAGGTTCGGTTCCATCATCACTGGATATGGCACATCGCCAAGACCAGGTGTGCGCACGAACGTTGCGGACATCTTGGAATGATCGACATCCATGTAATCGGGTACATCGCGTTCCGCCAAACCGATGGCGTCAAGGACGGCCACGTTCTGCTTGGAGCTGTCGCGAACTTCGATGATGTCGCCTTCTTTGACGCGGTAAGACGGGATGTTAACCTTCTTGCCGTTCACTGTGACGTGGCCGTGGTTCACGAACTGGCGCGCTGCAAAAACAGTCGGCACGAACTTGGCACGGTACACAACAGCGTCGAGACGACGCTCAAGCAAGCCAATCAGATTTTCACCAGTGTCGCCTTTGACACGTTCAGCTTCGGTAAAGATCTTGCGGAATTGCTTTTCAGTCAAGTCGCCGTAGTAACCCTTAAGCTTCTGCTTGGCGCGCAGCTGCATACCGAAGTCGGACAATTTGCCCTTACGGCGCTGGCCGTGCTGGCCGGGGCCGTATTCACGACGGTTGACGGGGGATTTCGGACGACCCCAGATGTTTTCACCCATCCGGCGGTCAATTTTATACTTGGCAGACGTGCGTTTGGTCACGGCTGATCTCCTTCATTCTATATTGTGCCTCCTCAATTTATCCTCACCTGATGGTTCGGATTGAGAAGCGCTGTATGCCTTCCAACTTTTCACCTAACGGTTCGGGCTGAGAAGCGCTGAAGGGCGTTGTCCTTTGGGGCGAACCCCCGACAGGCACTCCCTTGCGGGAACCACCAACACCAATTGAAAGGCTGCATTACGCGCGAGTCTGGGACCTGTCAACACACACAGGTACTTGGTCTTGCCTTTGTCGCGAAAATATCCCCGCCGGAGGCTCCGGAAGATGTCTCACACGACCCCATGTCAGGTCAGGCGGCATCATAACGTAGGATTGCGGCCTCTGATGCGGACACAACGCGGCGGGCATAGGCGCCGTAGGAATTTACGTCGGCTTGGATGTCGGGCACTTGCGCAAACAGACGTGCGCAGTCGCTGTCGCCGAGGTGGTCCAGACCAGCGCTTGCTGGATGAAAACTCTCGCTTTCCACGCCATTGGCAAAAACAACCTCATGGCTTGGCAAAAGCATGTGAATATAATGGACTTCGCGCATGGAGCGATCGACGTATATTGACGTGTCGTTCACCAAATCACGCGCCGTGACCAACACTTCGTCAGTGTTAAACAACGCCTGCGCCCGCGCGCCCCTGACCATCACGCGGTGATCCGGGCTGACAAGCAGGCCGGCATCGGGCACATCGTTGTCCAATGAACCGGCCCTTAGGCGGATCGGGCACAGATGTGGTGTCGCATAGAGCCGCGCACCGGTAACCCGCCGCGACCCTGTCCACAAAACTTCCTGACAGCCGTTGTCCTTGGTTTGAACTTTCGTACCCTCGTTGATGTCTTCGACCCGCATCACGCCATCGCCGGTGCGGATCATCGTGCCGGGGGTGAAACAAATCACACCGCCCGCGGGGTCGTGATTCTGGTCACGTGAATTCAGGTCAACTGTGTGGTTCACGATCCAGAGGTCCGTCGCGCGCGGAGGGATTTCACCGACAAACATGCACAGCCGCGCCAATGGCGTCGCGCCATCGATCAGCGTCACAGTCAATGTGTCGCGCCCGTCCGTCACAGTAAAAGATTGATCGAATGCTTGGTCGTCGAATTCGACAAGATCCAGCCGCGTGGTTTTTGTTTCTACGGCCTTCAACAACCGCCGCACAGACATCGCCGCACGCTTGCGGATGTCCGCCTCGCCCACTGCAGTGCCCAATGGTAAAACTCCCGCGGGCCCATCAACCCTGACCGCTTCGCCCGTCCAGCCCCAAGCCGTGCCCACCCGCAAGTTTTCAAGCGGAGCGGACCAGAACCCATCAAGTTCCGTCTGCGACCAGGAAATGACAAACGTGCCATGAAAGCCCGTTTTCATACCTGTTATCTGCCTCTGTCTTTGCCCCGCCTCTGTGTGCAGGGTTCTAACAAAAACAATAAAGAGCGGATTCACGCCGATCAAGTTACTTTAAGGTCGATCGCTAACTATTTATTCAAAAGCTGAAATTCAGCTTCAGGGATCCAACGATCTGACCCTCTGGTTGTCCGACGTATTCTTCACTCAGATAAGTGACGCCATAGAAGTAGGAAATGTTGTCACCAAGACGCCAGTGCATACCGGCACGTGCACGGAACCGTTCGTCCTGTGCCACGGTGCCAAAACTTGCTGGGAAATAAGCACTGTCACCGATGACCGCATAGTCAGCCCCAACGATAAAACCAATGCCAGGCTGACCACTTTCGACCCCTGCATATAGTTGTCCGGTCGGGCTATCCCGCAACCACAGGTCGTTTTGCATAATTTCGCCGATGACAATATCCGCCCCGATGCGGACGAAATCCTCCACCCCGTACTGGACCTCGACAAAGGGACGCACGGATGCGTTTTCGCTGAGGCGAACAGGGTAGGAAACTTGAGCCAACGCGGTCGGGAAAACAGAGTTGCCAACTTGATTGGCAATCACCCCGTTTGAGATGTTCGGCGCACTGACAAAATTGTGGAACCAATCCTGTAAATCCACCAGCCCCGTCTGTGGCCCAATGGCAACAAGATCAACGCCCGTCGAGATATCTACACCGCCGCGAGAGAAGTGCGTGTGCAGACCCGCCGACACCGCGCCAACGTAGGCACGGTCGTTGGAACCGCTTCCGTTCAGCTTTGATGGCGCAATGATTTCGGATCAGAGACGGTATTCCAGAACCGATCCCGGTGCGGTTGGCGCCCGCCCCTGCCATTCGGGTCCACGCACGATAGAATAGGCATACGAACCGGACCGCCAACGGTCTTGGGTGTCACCGAAGTAATCATTGTTGAATATGCGCCCAAAACCCAAAGTTTCGCGATCTTGGGCCATTACAGGGCTTGCCGCCATAAGGCCTGCACACAGCATTACAATTAAACGCATCTTTTCCACCAACCTATCAGTCCTGCGAATCCTATAAGACAACGGGCCGCCACTTGGCGACCCGTATGGAGAATGATTTCGGTGAAAGTGTGGCGATTTCGACCCGCGCCGGACCGCGCGAGTGCAATGGTTAATCTAGCCGCATTTCGAATAGCCACAATCGGCGCAGGTCATGCAGCCTTCAATCATCCGCAGCTCATATGATCCACAACTGGTGCAGGCTTTGCCCTTTGGCTTGATGTTGACGATCTCTGCCTGTGGATCAGATTTTAGGCCCATGCCTTCACCCGCCATAAAGCCCGTGGCGACCATGTGTTTTTCGATCACACCGCCGATTGCTGCCAGAATAGACGGCACATATTTACCCTGCATCCATGCTCCGCCGCGCGGATCGAACACCGCTTTAAGTTCTTCGACAACGAACGAGACATCGCCGCCGCGCCGAAACACTGCCGAAATCATCCGCGTCAGCGCCACTGTCCACGCGAAGTGTTCCATATTCTTCGAGTTGATAAATACCTCAAACGGGCGGTGCTGGCCTTGGTGCAGAATGTCGTTCACAGTGATGTAAATCGCATGTTCGCTGTCGGGCCATTTGAGCTTGTAGGTCTGGCCGTGCAATTCACCGGGGCGGTCCAGCGGTTCGGTCATATAGATGATGTCGCCTGCGTTTTCATCAGCGATGACTTCGGGTTTTGTATCACCAGAAACGGACAGCACCGATCCGGTCACTTCGTTTGGACGATAGGTTGTGCAGCCTTTGCAGCCCTGATCCCACGCGGCCATGTAGACGTCTTTGAACGATTGGAAATCGATATCTTCCGGCACGTTGATGGTTTTCGAGATTGAGCTGTCGATCCATTTTTGCGCGGCCGCCTGCATGCGCACATGATCCATCGCCGGCAAGGTCTGCGCATTGACGAAATAATCCGGCAGCTCTGCGTCACCCTTTAGATCGCGCCACATCTTAACGGCGTAATCAACGACTTCTTCTTCGGTGCGCGATCCGTCCTTTTGCAGCACTTTGCGGGTGTAAGCATAGGCAAACACAGGCTCGATCCCCGACGACACATTGCCAGCATACAGGCTGATGGTGCCGGTCGGGGCCACGGAAGTCAGCAGCGCGTTGCGGATGCCGTGTTCACGAATTGCGTCCCGTACATCGTCGTCCATCTGCATCATGTTGCCAGACGCCAAATACTTGTCGGCATCAAACAACGGGAACGCACCCTTTTCGCGGGCCAAGTCTACTGAGCTCAGATACGCAGCGCGCGCGATCGCTTTCATCCAAGCCTCGGTCTGACGCGCCGCATCTTCGGAGCCATAACGCAGGCCCGTCATCAGCAATGCATCCGCCAGCCCGGTCACGCCCAGCCCGATGCGGCGTTTGGCTGCGGCCTCGCGCGCCTGCGCTTCAAGCGGGAATTTGCTGGCATCGACCACGTTGTCCATCATCCGCACGGCCAATCCGACCAGTTCGGCCAATTCGGCATCATCAATGGTCGCGGTGTCCGTAAACGGATTCGACACAAGCCGCGCGAGGTTGATTGAGCCTAACAAACACGCGCCGTAAGGCGGCAAGGGCTGTTCGCCACAGGGATTGGTGGCGGCGATGGTTTCGACGTAATTGAGGTTGTTCATCGTGTTTATACGGTCGATGAAAATGACACCGGGTTCGGCGTGGCTATAGGTCGATTGCATAATCGAATCCCACAGGGCGCGGGCTTGCACCGTGCGAACGGTCTCCCCCGCCCACACAAGATTCCACGGCTTGTCTGCCTTTACGGCCTCCATAAACGGGTCAGTGATCAGCACGGACATGTTGAACATACGCAGGCGAGCGGCGTCGGATTTGGCGGTGATGAAATCCTCAACGTCTGGGTGATCACAGCGCATCGTTGCCATCATCGCGCCGCGTCGTGATCCAGCCGACATGATCGTGCGACACATCGCGTCCCACACATCCATGAACGACAACGGGCCGGACGCATCGGCGGCCACACCTTTGACCACAGCGCCTTTGGGGCGAATGGTCGAGAAATCGTACCCGATCCCGCCGCCTTGCTGCATGGTCAACGCTGCCTCGCGCAGAGCGTCAAAAATGCCGCCCATCGTGTCTGGGATCGTGCCCATGACAAAGCAGTTGAACAATGTAACGGAGCGATCCGTGCCCGCACCTGCGGTGATGCGGCCAGCCGGAAGATAGCGGAAATCGTTCAGTGCCTCGTAGAACTTCGGCTCCCACGCCTTTGGGTCTTTTTCAACAGACGCCAGCGATTTGGCGATGCGTGCCCAAGTGTCCTCAATAGAAATATCAATCGGGGTGCCATCACCCTCCTTAAGGCGATATTTCATGTCCCAGATTTGTTCGGCAATTGGGGCTGCAAAGCGGGTCATAGGCGATCCTTTGGGATATTGTCGGTCGAATCATTGAAGAATTTCAGGGCTACATGTAGTGGTCTCTGGGCGCAACATGTAGCAGATGTAGGAACTGGAGCATAACACCTTGGCAATCAAGCTGCACCTTCAAAAGTTGTCTGTCGGGACAGAAAATGTCGCAGATCTCGCTGCGTGGCAAGCGAGCAAACGCGCCCAAGCACCGGACGGATTGCCGCGGCATGTGACACGGATGTGGCCCAAACGCGCGGACGAATTGCTGTCAGGTGGCAGTATTTACTGGGTCGTGAAGGGGTCGCTGTTGTGTCGCCAGCGGATTGTCCGGCTGGATGAATACATCGGTACTGACGGCATTCGCCGTTGTGCCATTGTGATTGACCCCGCATTGATCCGCGTTGTGCCGTCCCTAAAGCGGCCGTTCCAAGGCTGGCGGTATTTAAAGCCTGAGGATGCGCCAAAGGACTTGCCGGCAGGTCGCGAAAACGAGGAGGCTTTGCCGCCATCGTTGAGTGCAGCCCTAGCCGAAATCGGGATTTTATGATTTTGCGATCAGCGCGTGCCGCGGGCCTTGAGGGGGCGCTGCCCCCGTCCTGCGGACTCCCCCGGGATATTTTTGAAGCAAAGACGGGTTAAGAGTTCAGCTTGGCTTCTAGGGACTTGAGGGTGTCGCGTTGGGCTTGGGTCCAGTTGCGGCGGCGGGCGCGGAAAAGTGTCGCTTGGCTGGCGTGGATCATCCCGTCGCCGAGAATTTTCAGCCCATTGGCGCGCAGTGTTTCACCAGTGGACGTGATGTCAGCCACGGCTTCCGCGGTTTCATTGCGGATCGTGCCCTCGGTCGCACCTTGGCTGTCGACGAGTTGGTAGTCCGCGACACCGTGTTCGCGCATGAATTCACGCACGAGGCGGTGGTATTTTGTGGCAATGCGCAGGCGGAAACCGTGATGCGCGCGAAACGCAGCGGCGACGGCATCGAGGTCATCCAAGCTGTCCACGTCAATCCAAGCTTGCGGCACGGCGATGACCAGATCAGCCCCGCCAAAGCCCATTTTAGCCACTTCGACGACCCGTTGATCCCATGATGACAGCTTTTCGCGTACCAGATCGGAGCCGGTGACACCAAGCTGGATGCGCCCGGCGTCAAGTTCGCGCGGCACTTCGCCAGCTGACAACAACACCAATTCGATGCCATCGATACCATCGACCGCCCCTGCATATTCCCGTTCTGAACCGGATTTGCGCAAGGTCACGCCGCGTGCTGCGAACCAATCGAACGTCTTTTCCATCAAACGTCCCTTGGACGGGATGCCGAGTTTCAAGGTCATTGCGCTGCCTCCAGGTAGGCCACAAGATCGGGACGGATGACGCCGCCCACAGCCGGCACGCCAGTCCCGCCACCCAGAACCACTGTCAGCGCATCATAGCGGCCACCCGTGGCGACCGGCGGGATATTCAGACCTGCGTTGGACGAAAAGCCAAACACGAAACCGTCGTAATATTCCATCGAAGTGCGCCCATAGGCCGTTTCAAATGGCAGCGCATCAACATCGATGCCACGGTTCGCCAAGGCGTCCAAGCGTCTGCTTAATCCGTCAATAGCCGCGCTGATCGACGGCAAATCGACCGAGATATCGCGCAGCGACGCCAGTGCATTCGGCGCAGTTTCACGGACTTTGAGAAGCGCGTCGAGCAGATCGCGTTCAAAACTTGAAATCGGATCAACTGCAGCGTCAGCCCGTAGTGCGTCAATGCGCAATGCGATTTCGGATTTTGAGCGCAGACCGAGGACCGCTGGCAGGGTCGCCATCGGGTCCGGATTTGCCAAAAGTGCGGTGCGTGCGGCAGGCGTGGGTGTGACGGCGCCAAAACGATCCAGCAGCGCCCTGAAACGACGCGGCCGCCACAGGTGTCGCATGAGGGCCGCGCGCCGACGTTCGGTTGTTTTCAGCCCGATGACAGCCGCACGCAGAATGCCGATATCGCCGGTCATCGGCGTCACGGACACGCCTGCCAATATCCCTGCAAAGGTTGCGAAAACTTCGGCGTCGGCAGCTGCGACGTCTTTGCCGTCAAACACCTCAAACCCGACTTGAACGAATTCGGTGGGGCGGGTTTCGTCAGATTCCTGTTTGCGGAAAACTTTGCCTACATAGGTGTAGCGGGCAGGTTCCGCGCCGAATGCCATATGTTGCTGCACAATGGGAACCGTAAAGTCCGGGCGCAGCATTTGTTCGCCGCGCAACGGGTCTTGCGTGGTGAAAGTCCGCGCGCGGATGTCTTCACCGTAAAGGTCCAGCAGCGTCCCCGCAGGTTGCAGCACGTCCGCGTCAGTGATCAACGCGCCCTGCCCGACCAGTACGGATTGGTAGCGGCGTGCGCGGTCCCAAATGGCCTGTGATGTTTCGGCGTTCACTTGGGTCACTTTGCTTGCTCGTCCAACAGCGTCTTGATCCGCGTGACCAGATCAGCGCGGGGAATTTCGAACTGGCTGGGCCGGTCTTTCCATTCTTCATGGGTCGCGGTTTGCGCAATTTTCGCACCGAGGATTAAGTCTTTGATCTGGAGAGTTCCTGCCGCCAATTCATCACCACCTTGAATGATCGCGATCGGTGAATTGCGCTGGTCGGCGTATTTCAACTGGTTGCCAAAATTCTTTGGATTTCCGAGGTAAACCTCGGACCGGATGCCTGCCTGACGCAGTTCGGATACGATGCCCTGATAATCCGCCATCCGGTCGCGATCCATGACGGTGACGACGACGGGACCTGTGGTGTCAGACGTCAGACGGCCCTTCATGTGCAGCGCCGCAAGCAGGCGATCAACGCCGATGGAAATGCCCGTCGCGGGGACTTCTTGACCGGTGAAGCGTTTTACCAGATCGTCGTAGCGACCCCCACCCGCGACAGATCCAAAGGAACGCGCGCGGCCCTTTTCGTCATGAATTTCGAAGGTGAGTTCGGCCTCAAACACGGGACCGGTGTAGTAACCAAGGCCGCGCACGACGGAGGGGTCGATGACGATACGGTCGGGGCCGTAGCCGCCAGCCGCGAGGAGATCGGCCATTGTTTGGAGTTCGTCGACGCCTGCTTCGCCAACAGTACTTTCACCGATGGCATATCTAAGTTGGGTAAGAGTCTCATCGTTTGAGTCATTCTTTGACGTTACGAAAGCAATGACCAGATCCGCTTGACGACGATTGAGTCCGACCCCGTCGATGAAAGCTCCAGAACTATCTTTTCTACCACCCATCAAAAGTTCGCGTACGCCTTGCTCGCCAACTTTGTCGTACTTATCGATGGTACGAAGAATGTTCGCGCTAATTTCAGCTTGCCCATCGGAACCATCGGACGCCAGTTTCTCTTTCTTAATACGTTGAGTTTCAGCGTCATCATGATCTAAGTCTATTACATTAAACCAATTGAAAACCGCCTCCAGCACGCCATTCAAAACCTTACGGTTATTAATCCGCACCACGTAATCGCCACGCTCGATTCCCACGGCTTCCAGCGTATCACACAGCATCGCGCAAATCTCCGCATCGGCAGCAACAGACCCTGACCCGACCGTGTCCGCATCACATTGATAAAACTGACGGAACCGACCCGGACCAGGCTTTTCGTTGCGCCAGACCGGACCCATTGCAAAGCGGCGATAGGGTGTCGGTAGATCGTTGCGGTGCTGGGCGTAGACGCGGGCAAGCGGGGCCGTCAGATCGTAGCGCAACGCGAGCCAGTCACCGTCGCCCTTTTCGTCTTCTTCTTGCCACGCGAACACACCCTCGTTGGGGCGATCAACATCTGGCAGAAATTTGCCCAGCGCCTCGACTGTTTCGACGGCAGACGATTCCAGCGCCTCAAACCCGTAGCGGTGATAGACCCCTGCGATGGTGCGCAACATATCGGTACGCTGCGCCACTTCTGCGCCAAAATAGTCACGAAACCCCTTGGGGGTCTGCGCCTTGGGTCGTTGCACTTTTTGCTTTTTGGCCATGGGGTGGCTCCGCTTGCGGTCAATTCCCCCGCGCTTTACCGCGCAGGGCAGGTTCGCGCAACAGTGGGGGTTGGCAAAGCACGCGCCAGCACCGTAATGAGCCATATGAGTGAACAAACAAACCTTGAAGAACAGCTCGCGCATTTGAACCGAGCGGTGGATGATCTGTCCGACATCGTCGCGCGTCAGGAAGGCGAGATCAGCCGCCTGACCTACCGCGTCCAGATGTTAATGGAACGCGAAGCCGGGCGCGAAACGGACGCTGGCGGGTCGGCGACGATGGTTGATCAACGGCCACCCCACTATTAAGCGTTAGCGGTTTCTATGCGCCATCTTTGACCAACATTGACAGCACATCGCCGTCATGGACAAGGATCTGGGCCCATTGTGATGGCACAGCACTGAGCGTGCCGCCAAAGAAATCATAGACGGTGATGAAGTGCGTGTTGCGGTTCATCCGCTCCATGCCGGCGCCACAGGGCTGGCCGCGCCCAACGCGACACACGCTGGCCTTCAACGCCTCATAGGCATTGTCGGTCGTCGTATAATCTATGGTCTCGTTACTGGTCTGATAGCGCACAAATTCATGGGTTTCGACGTCGCCTGTGACGACGACAGCGCCGGTGAAGGTGCGGACGCAGCCGTCGTCAAATCCGCTGACGTAAAACGGACGCCGGGCTGTTGAATTCGGGATTGTATCATGGTTTCGAAATCCGCCGCCGCTTTCGATTTGACGGCCTAGGTCATTATTGTTCAGCCCGCATACGCGGGCGATCTGGCCAAACGGCAGCAGCGCGCCAGCGTTTATGTCTGTGGTATCAGGGCCCGTGCGAGATTGCTCTGCGCGGTTGGGGTCCCGGCTGAACAGACCAAACAAACCACGGCGTTCAGGCTGCGTGGGCGGCGTTGCAACTGACACGACAACGACATCACTTTGCGCAGATGCCGCTTGGTTTGCTTCGGCCATAGCCGCCGCGACAGCGGAATTGGTCGGATCGTTTGGCTGACGATTCAATAAGCGGGCAAACAATCCGCCACCAGTCTTTTGTGCTTCAATGGTCGTCTGGGCCACGTTTGTCGCGCCGTCAGCGACTGTAACATCACCCAACCGCGCAACGCTGCGCAGCGGATAGCCACAGGCCGACAGCAGCAAAGCCATCCCAAGTCCCAACACTATCTGGCGCATTCAGCGTCCTTCATCCAACGGTTAACACGGTTTAACGCAGGCCCCACTCTGCGTCCACCATGCCGTTTAAACAGGCAGGGTTTCGCCACCCGCCGAATACAACGGCTAAATTTCTTGGACCTCAATGACACCGCCAAGGCTGCGTAAAGCGCCTTTGATCTGGGGGTTTACCGGGAACTGTGTCTCAAGTTCGACGTCGATCTCGCCCAGTTCGATATCATCAATTGTGAACGTCACCGGGCCGCGCCCGCCTTTGACGTTGTCGCGTATCGCGCCCTGCAAGATGTCGCTGACGGTTGAAATCGCAGCTACGTCGCCCAAGAAAACCCGCAGTCCCGAAGACCCTGCATTGGCAACGACCATGTCCGCCAGCATTACAGAGCGACCCAATAGTTTCAGCTGTTCGGCCTCCATCGTCGCTTCGACCTGAATGACGATCTGGTTGCCAGTTTCCAGATGGTCGCGCGCAGCCTCTAGCGTGTCCGAGAACATCGTGACCTCGTATTGGCCAGTCGGGTCGGACAATTGCACAAAGGCAAACCGATTGCCCCGCGCTGATTTCCGTTCCTGCCGCCCAGCGACGGTGCCCGCCATCTTGGCAACCAATGCGCCGCTTGCGGCCTTGGCTGTCACTTCGTCCAGCGTCAGCACTTTTTCTGTGCGTTTGAGCGCGGCCATGTAATCATCAAGCGGGTGACCAGAGAGGTAGAAACCAACGGCCTTGAATTCTTCAGACAGACGTTCGGCGGGCAACCAATCTTCGACGGCAGACAGGCGCGGTTCGGGCAAATCATCGCCCGCTTCGCCGAACAGCGACACTTGGTTGGAATTTTTCTGGTCATGGATCGCCGATGAATACCCGACAAGCGCGTCCAAACTGGCGAAGACCTTGCGCCGGTTCGGGTCGAGCACATCAAACGCACCAGCGCGGGCCAGCATTTCCAAGGGGCGCTTGCCAACGCGCTTGATATCGACGCGACGCGCAAGGTCGAACAGGGTGGAAAACGGCTTTGCGCCTTCCGCCAAACGCGCATCGACGATCAGCCCCATGGCGTCGACTCCGACGTTTTTCAGCGCGCCCAATCCATAGACCAGCGTCCCGTCTTGGACATCGAACGTCGCGAGGGACGTGTTCACACACGGCGGCGACCATGGCAGCCCAAGACCCTTTTTGACCTCTTGGAAATACACGGCGAGTTTATCGGTCAGATGGATGTCGCAGTTCATCACACCGGCCATAAATTCAACCGGATGGTTCGCCTTCAACCACGCGGTTTGATAGCTGACCACTGCATAGGCCGCAGCGTGGGATTTGTTGAAACCGTAGTTTGCGAACTTATCAAGGAGGTCCCAGACCTCCTGCGCCTTCTTTTTGTTGACGCCGTTTTCGGCCGAACCGGCGAGAAACTTTGGCTTCTCAACGTCCATCGCCTCTTGTAGTTTTTTACCCATGGCGCGACGCAACAGATCAGCACCGCCAAGCGAATAGCCTGCCATTTCCTGGGCGATTTGCATCACCTGTTCTTGGTAGACAATGATGCCCTGCGTCTCGTCGAGGATATGGTCAATCGACGGATGCAGCATGTCGCGATCCGAGATGCCATTCTTGACCTCACAGAACTTCGGGATGTTTTCCATCGGGCCGGGGCGATACAGCGCCACCAGCGCGATGATGTCTTCGATGCAGTCCGGCTTCATGCGCCGCAGCGCGTCCATCATGCCGCTGGATTCCACCTGAAACACGGCGACGGTTTTGGCAGCGGCATAAAGTTTATACGACGCCTCATCATCCAGCGGAATCGCATTGATGTCGTTGAGTGTGCCTTCGGCGGGAACATAGAGCTCAACCCCTGTGGGGCTTTTGTGCAGGTCGCGGCCAGATTTTAAAATCAGGTTCACGGCGTTCTGAATGACTGTCAGCGTTTTAAGGCCAAGGAAGTCAAACTTGACCAATCCCGCCTGTTCTACCCATTTCATATTGAATTGCGTCGCGGGCATATCGGATCGGGGATCTTGGTACAGCGGCACCAATTCATCCAAAGACCGATCGCCGATTACCACGCCCGCCGCGTGGGTCGATGCGTTGCGCAACAACCCTTCAAGTTGCTGGCCGTAGGTGAGCAACCGATCAACAACTTCTTCGTTCTTTGCCATTTCACGCAAGCGCGGCTCGTCGGCCAAGGCTTTGACGATACTGACAGGTTTAACGCCCTCAACAGGGATCATTTTGGACAGTTTATCGACCTGCCCATAGGGCAGCTGCAACACGCGCCCAACGTCGCGAATGGCCGCTTTGGACAACAATGCGCCAAACGTGATGATCTGGCCGACTTTGTCGCGACCATATTTCTGCTGGACGTAGCGGATGACCTCTTCGCGGCGATCCATGCAAAAATCGATGTCAAAGTCAGGCATCGACACCCGTTCTGGGTTCAAGAACCGCTCAAACAACAGCGAATATCGCAATGGATCGAGGTCGGTGATTGTTAGTGCATAGGCCACCAAACTGCCTGCACCAGACCCACGACCAGGACCAACGGGAATGTCATTGTCTTTGGCGAACTTGATGAAGTCGGCCACGATCAGGAAATAGCCGGGGAACCCCATGCCTTCGATAATCCCAAGCTCAAAATCGAGGCGTTTTTCGTAATCCTCGACACTCACCGCGTGGGGAATAACCTTGAGTCGATTTTTTAAGCCCGCACGGGCTTGCAGCTTCAATTCCTCAATCTCGTTGTCGGCAAATTTTGGCAGGATCGGATCGCGGGTGTAGACCTTGAACGCGCAGCGTTTTGCAATCTCAACGGTGTTGGCAATCGCTTCAGGCAGGTCCGCAAACAGCGTGACCATCTCTTGTTGGCTTTTGAAATAATGCTGCGGGGTCAGACGACGGCGCGGTTCATTCTGATCGACATAGGCACCGTCGGCGATGCAAATCAACGCGTCGTGCGCCTCATAAATTGACGTTTTCGGGAAGTAGACATCGTTGGTTGCAACCAACGGCAGGTCCATCGCATAGGCCATTTCGACGTGGCCCTGTTCGGACAATTGCTCTGCCTCTGGCAGGCCGCCATCAACCGGATGGCGTTGCAATTCAACGTACAGACGATCCGAAAAAATTGCCGCCAATTGCGCCATCAAAGCCTCGGCTGCAGGACGTTGGCCCGCCCGCAACAAGCGCGCTATCGGGCCATCCGGCCCACCGGACAGGCAAATCAACCCTTCGTTATATTTGGCCAGATCATCAACTGTGACCTGTGGCAGTTGCCCACCTGCGTCTAGATAGGCACAAGAATTCAGCTTCATCAGGTTCATGTAGCCCGCTTCGTTCTGCGCCAGAAAAACGAGTGGCGCGGGCCGCTCAGGGCGTCGCCCCGGCTCATCTACACGCAGCCCCAAATCAACCTGACACCCGATGATCGGCTGCACGCCCGCTTTGGCTGCATATTCTGAAAACTCCAGCGCGCAAAACAGGTTGTTGGTGTCCGTAACGGCCACCGCAGGCATGCCGAATTTCTCGGCCAAGCCGCAGATTTTCTTAACTGGAACCGCACCTTCAAGAAGCGAGTATTCAGTGTGGGTACGAAGGTGAATGAATCGGGGATCTGCCATAGGGTCCACCCTAGCTCGTGGTTACAGCAGGCGGAAGCGTCAGATATTAAAATGGCGGATCAAAATCGCCTTTCTTTTTAAGCTGCTGATAACCAATGTAATTAAAACATTGACCATAACACTTAGTATTTTAGCTAACTAACTTGACGCGCGCGGCCATTTACCGAATACATCACTTATGGCTCATGATCTTACATCTGTGTTCTCTGCCCTGTCCGATCCGACCCGTCGCGCGGTGGTCGAACGGTTGGCGATGGGACCGGCGAGTGTGTCCAGCCTTGCCGCGCCCCACGCGATGGCGCTGCCGACCTTCATGCGTCACCTCAAAGCCCTCGAAGATTGTGGCTTAGTACGATCGGTCAAGAAGGGCCGCGTGCGCACCTGCCATATTGCGGCCGGTCCTTTGATGGAACTTCAGGGCTGGCTTGAATGGCAACGCCGCGTTTGGGAAGGCCGCGTTGATCGGCTGAATGCGCTAGCCGAAATGATCGACAAGGAAAAAACCAACAACGAATGATCATACGCTCACTCTGACCCGCCACATAAACGCCAGCCCCGCGACCGTCTGGTGCTGTTGGACGGACCCTGAATTGCTGGCCACGTGGTTCGCGCCGGACCCTGTTAAAGTCGCCACCTTTGAGGTTGATCCAACATCCAGCGGGCTGTTCAACGTCATCATGCAAATGCCCGGACACGATCCGACTGTGGCCCCTGCGGGCTGCGTTCTTGTCGCCTACAAAGACGCGCGTCTGGTCTGAACCCCAGCCCTTGGCCTAGGATGTGGGCCGAATCCACCACATGACACGGCGGGCGATTTTTACCTCACCGTCGATTTGACGATGACCGCTGAGGACGGCGGTTGCCGCGATACAGTCAAGGCAATGCATGCGACGCCAGCCGGCGTGCAAGCGCCAGAAAAGATGAGTTTTTTTTGAAGTTTGGGGCACCATAACTGACTGGCTCGGTGCCCTCGCAGAAGCGCAATAGATACGGGGGGCTTGCCAAATGGACTATCAAACGCTTTGATCAACGATAGCGCATTGGTCTACGTCGCATCGACCTAGCGCCTGAAGATACATTAGTACCGCGGCAGAGCAATTATATGAATATCACGTTCCTTCTCAACGGAGAGGCCGTGGAGGTGGACACCCACCCTACACAAACGCTGCTCGACTGGCTGCGCGAAACGCAAAGCCTTACTGGAACCAAAGAGGGCTGCAACGAGGGCGACTGCGGTGCCTGTTCGGTGATGATAACCGACCAAAACGGTGCGCGGACACTCAACGCCTGCATCCTGTTCATACCGCAACTTCACGGCAAATCGGTACGCACTGTCGAAGGCCTCGCGGCGCCAGACGGCACGTTGCACCCGGTCCAACAGTCGATGATCGACAACCACGGCAGCCAATGCGGATTTTGCACGCCGGGGTTTGTAGTTTCCATGGCGACGGGCCATTTGAACGGCCGCACTGACCACGACGATGTGCTTGCCGGTAACCTGTGTCGCTGCACTGGGTACGCGCCGATTGTGCGCGCCGCGCAAGCATCAGAGGGCATGCCCGTTCCCGATCACATGCGCGATCCGTCACGCCCCGATCTTGGTGACAAAACAGATATTCCAGCGCCAGAAACCAGTGATGCCGTCGCGGCGTGGTACATGGCCAACCCCGACGGCACGCTGATTGCCGGTGCCACTGATGTCGGTCTTTGGGTTACCAAAGATTTTCGCAACAAGACCGGCAAAATGGGGGAGGTCGCATTTTTGAACAGGTGCACCGACCTGCAACAAATTGATGATCTGGGCGACGCGCTGCGCATTGGCGCGGCGGTGACGATGACGGATGTGTTGGCCGCCGTGCGCACGCTGCACCCGTCCTACGCCAACATGATCCGCCGCTACGGATCCGAACAGGTGCGCAATGCCGCGACGATCGGCGGAAACATCGCCAACGGGTCCCCGATCGGGGATAATCCGCCCGCTTTGATTGCGCTCGATGCCACGCTTCATCTGCGCCATGGCGACACGAGGCGCGACGTACCAATCGCGGACTTTTTTATCGAATATGGAAAACAAGACCGTAAGGCGGGCGAATTTGTTGAGGCCGTGACGATCCCGAAATCTGCCCCCGCGTTACGCTGCTACAAGCTGTCCAAACGATTTGATCAAGACATCTCAGCGGTGTGCGGCTGCTTTAATGTGACAGTTGAGAACGACACCATCACTTCCGCGTGCATCGCGTTCGGCGGCATGGCAGGCACCCCAAAGCGCGCAGCGTTGGCAGAGGCCGCGCTGCTCGGACGGCCTTGGTCATCCAACACCATCGAGACGGCGGCCATCGCCCTTGCGGATGATTTCCAGCCCATGTCGGACATGCGCGCCTCAGCCGCGTACCGGATGGAAGCCGCACAAGGACAACTGCGCCGCTATTTCGATGACCTGAACGGCAAACAGACCAATGTTCTGGAGGTCCGCGCATGAGTGTTTCCAAACCCCTGCCCCATGATGCTGCAAAACTGCACGTCACCGGCACAGCCCGATATGTTGACGACGTCCCCATGCCCAGTGGCACGCTGCATCTGGCCTTTGGGACCAGTACCATCGCGCGCGGTACCATCCGCTCGATGAACCTAGACGCCGTTAAGAACGCCCCCGGCGTGGTGGCGGTTCTGACGGCTGATGATCTGCCCTTTGCGAACGACGTGTCGCCATCGATCCATGATGAACCGATGTTGTCGGACGGCACGATACATTATCTTGGTCAGCCAATCTTTCTGGTTGTGGCGCGCACACATCTGCAGGCGCGATTTGCAGCGCGGCAAGCCGACATCGACTACACAAAAGAAACCCCGATCCTGAGCATCGAAGACGCGCTTGCAGCGGATGCACGATTTGAAGACGGCCCGCGCATTTACACAAAAGGCGACGTTGACGCCGCGCTCACGTCAGCCCCAAACCGCCTGACTGGCCGCCTTGAAATGGGCGGGCAGGAGCACTTTTATCTTGAAGGACAAGCCGCGCTCGCGCTGCCGCAAGAAGGGGGCGATATGGTGGTGCAGTCATCCACTCAGCACCCGACGGAGATTCAACATAAAGTCGCCGAAAGCCTTGGAGTGGCGATGCATGCAGTGCGCGTCGAAATCCGCCGCATGGGTGGCGGGTTTGGTGGTAAAGAAAGCCAAGGCAACGCCCTTGCGGTGAGTTGTGCTGTCGCCGCGCAGTTGACGGGCAAGCCTTGCAAAATGCGTTATGACCGCGACGATGACATGACAATCACCGGAAAGCGCCACGATTTTCGCATCGATTACGATGTGGGATTTGGTGCTGACGGGCGGCTGACGGGCGTGGATTTCACCCATTACACCCGCTGCGGCTGGGCGCAGGACTTGTCGCTTCCGGTGGCGGATCGCGCCATGTTGCACGCCGATAACGCCTATTTGCTGCCTGCTGCGCGGATCACGTCACACCGGCTCAAGACGAACATGCAAAGTGCGACAGCGTTTCGTGGGTTCGGCGGGCCGCAAGGCATGTTCGGCATTGAACGCGTGATGGATCACGTGGCGCATGTGTTGGGCCAAGACCCTTGCGAGGTGCGGCGCATCAATTATTACGCTGCGGCGCCTACGGCGGGCGGACCCTCCGGGGGGAGTTTTCCGGCCAAGATGAAGCCTGAAGAGAAGATTGAAACTGCCGACCTTGCGCGTCGTAGCGCGGTCAACGCGGCGTCTGGTTCTGGCGGTGCGCATCGGTTTGGTGGCGCACACTCGCCGACAACACCAAAGCGCGACAACACGACGCCGTACGATATGGATGTCACCGATTTTATCCTGCACGAAATGACGGACAAACTGTTGAACGACGCGGACTATGACGCGCGTCAACAGGCGGTTTCTGCGTGGAACAACAGCCATGCAACCCTCAAGAAAGGGATCGCGTTCAGCCCTGTCAAATTCGGGATTTCGTTCACGCTGACCCATCTTAATCAGGCGGGCGCGCTGGTGCATGTGTATCAGGACGGGTCTGTTCAACTGAACCACGGCGGCACCGAGATGGGACAGGGTTTGTTCCAGAAAGTCGCGCAAGTGGCGGCGTCGCGGTTCGGGATCGATATCACATCGGTCAAGATCACCGCGACCGACACAGGCAAAGTTCCCAACACATCCGCCACGGCCGCGTCGAGCGGGACAGATTTGAACGGCATGGCTGTGCAGAAAGCCTGCGATATCATTCGCGACAGGATCGCCGCCTGCCTTGCAGAATTACACGAGGTCAAACCTAACGCAGTGACGTTTCGCGATGGGCAGGTCTTTGTCGACGATCAAGGAATGTCGTTTGCCGCGGCTGCCAAGATCGCCTACGAAAACCGCGTCAGCCTGAGCGCAACAGGGTTTTACAAAACCCCAGACGTCGCATGGGATCGCATCGCGGGCAAAGGCCGACCATTCTTTTACTTCGCCTATGGAGCGGCAATTTCAGAGGTCGTGATAGACACGCTGACTGGTGAAAATCGCCTGTTGCGGGTTGATGTGTTGCACGATGCGGGCGCGTCGTTGAACCCCGCATTGGATATCGGCCAGATTGAAGGCGGCTATGTCCAAGGCGCAGGCTGGCTTACGACAGAAGAACTGGTTTGGGACGGCGCAGGTCGTCTTCGGACCCATGCGCCTTCCACCTACAAAATCCCGGCCTGTTCGGACCGCCCCGAGGTGTTCAACGTCTCGCTGTGGGACGGCGAAAATCCGGCGGAAACGATTTACCGATCTAAGGCCGTTGGTGAACCGCCATTCATGTTGGGGATTTCCGCGCATTTGGCCTTGGCCAACGCCTGCACTGCCTGCGGGGCGACATATCCTGACCTGCAAGCCCCCGCGACGGCGCAAGAAGTATTGCAAGCTGTGAAGCGATCCCGCGCGTGAGCGATTTTATAACCGTATCCGTGACCGCCACCAAAGGGTCCGTTCCCCGTGACGCAGGCGCGACGATGCGGGTTTGGGCGGACCGTCAGGACGGGACGATTGGCGGCGGCGCGTTAGAGTTTGAGGCCACACATATCGCGCGGCGGATGCTGGCGGGTGGTGAACGGAAAAAACAGCGAACGATGCCCCTCGGTCCCGATTTGGGGCAGTGTTGCGGCGGTGCTGTTACGTTGGATTTCAGCCATGACGCTGTGGCGCTCGAACCGACTGAGGCACCACTCTGGATTTGGGGCGCGGGCCATGTGGGGCGTGCGATTGCTGGCGTTCTCGCGCCACTTAACGACCGTCACATCACGTTGATCGACACAGCCGCAAACCGGATGCCCGACACTTTGCCCACCAATGTTTCACCGCTCGTGGCAAACGATCCGGTGCGCGCCGTGGCGCATGCGCCGCAAGATGGCGACCACCTGATCCTAACCTATTCACATGACATTGATCTCGCGCTTTGCGATGCGCTGCTGCGGCACGGATTTGGCAGTGTCGGTCTGATTGGATCAGCAACCAAATGGGCGCGGTTTCAATCAAGGCTCGCCTCAATGGGGCATTGCGGCAAACTCATTGCCCGCATTGCGTGCCCGATCGGTGATCCATCGCTTGGAAAGCACCCGCAGGCCATTGCCGTAAGCGTCGCGGCCACGCTAATCTTGGCGTCAGCTGACATCACTACAGACACTAAAGCAGGGGAACGCACCGGATGACCGAACCGCTTATGAAACTTGACGGGCTGACCAAAGCCTATCCCGGTGTTGTCGCCAATTCGGATGTGTCGTTTAATATCGCGGCTGGTGAAGTCCACGCATTGCTTGGTGAAAACGGCGCTGGTAAATCCACTTTAGTCAAAACTATTTACGGATTGGTTAAGCCCGACAGCGGCACGATGACGCTAGACGGTGTGCCGTTCACCCCTGCTGAACCACGAGCGGCGCGTGCGGCAGGTATCACCATGGTTTTTCAGCATTTTTCATTGTTTGAGGCATTGGATGTCGCCGAAAACGTCGCCCTTGGGATGGAAAATCCACCGCCTATGCGTGACTTGGCCCAGCGCATTACGGATGTTTCGAAGACCTATGGTTTGCCGCTTGATCCAACACGAATCGTGGGTGATCTGAGTGCGGGGGAGCGCCAGAGGGTCGAGATTATTCGCTGCCTTCTGCAAGACCCAAAGGTTTTGATCATGGACGAACCAACGTCCGTTTTAACCCCGCAAGAAGTTGACGTGTTGTTTGAAACCCTGCGCAAGTTGAAATCCGAAGGCACAGCAATTCTTTATATTTCTCATAAGCTTGAGGAAATTCGCGCCCTGTGTGATCACGCGACGGTCCTGCGATTAGGACAGGTCGTGGGCACCTGTATTCCGCGCGAAACGAGCGCACGCGAAATGGCGGAGCTGATGGTTGGTGGCACGTTGCATGTGCCCAACCGTGAGGCTGGCGCTGTTGGCGAAACCCTCATGCAGATCAAAGGCTTATCCGCGCTATCCCCCGCTGAATTCGGGACGTCGTTGAAAGATGTCACGCTCGATATTCGGGCTGGCGACGTCATCGGCATTGGCGGTGTGGCGGGTAACGGGCAGGATGAATTGTTGGGCGTGCTGTCGGGTGAGATCAGGGTCGGTCCGGGGCAGATTAGCTTTCTAGGTCAAGATATTGGCCATCTGCCACCCGACTCGCGGCGGACTTTGGGCATTTGTGCTGCACCAGAAGAACGTATGGGCCATGCGGCGGCGCCCGATATGTCACTGACCGAAAACGCGGCGTTGACGGCGAGAAAGCGTAAGGGTTTGACAAAGAACGGATTTATTGACTGGGGCAAGACGCGCGCCTTTGCCGAAGAGGTGATTGAACGCTTTGATGTGCGCACGCCTGGACCGGGCAATGCGGCGCGGTCTTTGTCGGGGGGCAACCTGCAAAAATTCGTCATTGGGCGGGAAATTCTTCAGGATCCCCAGATCCTTATCGTCAATCAGCCAACTTGGGGTGTGGACGCGAGTGCAGCGGCGGCGATCCGGCAGGCGCTATTGGACCTTGCGGCGAATGGTGCGGGCGTCATTGTGATCAGCCAAGACCTTGATGAACTTATGGAAATTTCGGATTTGTTTGCCGCCTTGAACGAAGGGCGACTGAGCAAACCGCGCCCTGCACAGGGTCTGACGGTTGACGAAATTGGCCTGATGTTGGGCGGTGCGCATGATATGGAGGTTGCCCATGTTGACTGATTTTGAGCGGACACACAGCGTACACAACCTGTACACACCCTGTATGCCAATGATGTTGCAGGTGGGGTCATGATCGCGCTGGAAAAACGCCCGCAGCCGTCGCAATTCTGGACCTTTGCAGCACCGATTGTGGCGGTGATCCTGACGATAATTTTTGGTGCGGCGCTGTTTGGGCTGCTTGGCAAGCCGCCGATTGAGGCATTGGGCAAGATTTTCTGGGAACCGCTGTTTGGCGAGTTCAACTTTTTTTATCTGCCGCAACTGTTGATCAAGGGCGCACCTTTGGTTGCCATCGCGTTGGGCCTGTCGTTGGGGTTCAAAGCGGGCATCTGGAACATTGGGGCCGAGGGGCAATACATCATCGGCGCGCTGTGTGGTGCGGGCGTCGCGCTGGCGCTGTATCCGATGGAAGCACGCTGGCTGATCTTTCCGGCGATGCTGATTGCGGGCGCGTTTGGCGGGTTCGCATGGGCGATGATACCGGGCGTATTACGGGTGAAATTCGGCACCAACGAAATCCTTGTGTCGCTGATGCTGGTCTATGTCGCGGAGCAATTGCTGGCGTCAATGGCGCTTGGGTTGATGAAAAACCCCGAAGGGTTCGGCTTTCCGGGGTCGCGCAATCTGTCGCAATATTCATCGGCAAGCAGTTGGATCGACCAATCCAACGGCATGCATTGGGGCGTCGTCATTGCCCTGATCGGGGTGATCTTTGCTTATATCCTATTTGCCAAACACATCCTCGGCTTCCAGATCAAACTGGCGGGCCAAGCGCCGCGGGCGGCAGCGTTTTCCGGCGTCAGCCCAGCGCGGTTGATCTTGTTCTGTCTGGGCACGTCGGGCGCATTGGCGGGGCTTGCGGGATTGACCGAAGTCGCCGGACCTGCGGGCTTGGTGAGCATCGATTTCAACGTCGGCTACGGATTCACGGCCATTATCGTCGCATTCTTGGGCCGATTGCATCCGGTGGGCATCTTGTTCGCGGGCGCGCTGATGGCTCTGACCTATATTGGCGGCGATGTGGCGCAATCCTCGCTCGGGCTGCCCAAAGCCGCGATACAGGTGTTTCAAGGCATGTTGCTGTTCTTCCTACTTGGCGTTGATGTGCTGACGAATTACCGTGTTCGTATTAAGCAGGGGGTTGTTGCATGAGTGTATTCGCCAAACCAATGCCAATCATTATGGGCGCACTGATGGGGCTGATGATGATGTGGATGCTGCATGGTGCGATGACGGGCGATGCTGGTATCACGGGCTGGGCGCTGATCGCGTTTCTGGGGGCGCATCTCGCGATTGCTTTGATTATTGCCGTCGCCGTTGTCTTTGCCGCGCGATTTTCACCGCGCAGCCATGCGTGGATCAACCGCTTGCACCGCCCGTCCCTGCGTCATGTCGGTGCGATGCTAGGCAGTGCAATTTTTGTCGCGGGTGCGTTGCATCTGGGCTTTCATGGAATGGGGGCGTTTGATGTTTGGCTCAATTGATCCGCTGCTGCTGCTGGCCTCTCTTATGGTTGCGGCGACGCCCATTCTGCTCGCCGCGATTGGCGAGCTTGTCGTAGAGCGGTCCGGTGTTCTGAACCTTGGCGTTGAGGGGATGATGATCACGGGATCGATCGTAGGTTTTATTGCGGCGATCACCACAGGGTCACCTTGGCTGGGATTTATCGCAGCCGCCCTAAGCGGTGCCGCGATTTCGTTGCTGTTCGGTATTTTGACGCAGTACTTGATGTCCAATCAGGTGGCCACGGGTCTGGCGTTGACGCTGTTCGGGCTCGGGCTCGCGGCGCTGCTGGGACAGGGCTATCTGGGCGTCA
Source organism: Octadecabacter arcticus 238 (assembly GCF_000155735.2). Lineage (GTDB taxonomy): Bacteria > Pseudomonadota > Alphaproteobacteria > Rhodobacterales > Rhodobacteraceae > Octadecabacter > Octadecabacter arcticus. The sequence goes on along the minus strand of NC_020908.1, from coordinate 512,874 downwards.
AGGCACCCGCGTTTCCCGATTGGCACATTCCATTGCTGGGCGACATTCCGGTGATTGGTCCGATTATTTTCCAGCATGACCCGATGGTCTATGTCGGGCTGGCCATAGTCGCCGGTGTCTGGTGGTTCCTGAAGAAAACCCGCGCGGGGTTGGTGTTGCGGGCTGTGGGTGAAAACCACGAAGCGGCCCACGCGCTTGGCTATCACGTCGTGCGTACGCGCCTGTTGGCGATCATGTTTGGTGGTGCCTGTGCCGGTCTTGGCGGCGCATATTTGTCCATCGTGCGGGTGCCGACCTACGCCGACAGCCTGACGGCGGGTGCGGGCTGGATCGCGCTGGCGATTGTTGTCTTCGCAAGCTGGAAACCCGGGCGTCTTTTGCTGGGTGCCTATTTGTTCGGCGGCGTGACCGTTTTGCAGCTAAACCTACAAGCGGCAGGCGTTCAATTTCCGGTCATCTTGCTCGCATTGAGCCTGATCGCAGTCGGCGTCGCCGGATTGATCAGCCTCTGGCGTAAGGATCGCCTTAAATCATTGGGGTCTGCGGTATCCGTTGCCCTTGTTGCGGGCGGCACGATCTGTATTCCACTGTTGTCGGGTAAAATGGCGCCGTTGAAGGTCGAGTACCTTTCTATGTCGCCCTATATTGCCACCATCCTCGTTCTGGTCATTATGTCTGCCAGCGGAGCGCCGGGATCACTCGGCAAGATATTCCACGCCTCGCGCTGAGGCACATTTAGAAAAATCCTAGGGGGATTACACATGTTGAGAAGAACACTTTTGGCGAGCGCTGCGGCAACAGCCATGTTGGGCGGCGTCGCATTGGCTGATGGCCACGAACCAACCAAAGTCGGTTTCGTTTTCGTTGGCCCCGTCGGTGACGGCGGCTGGACATATGAGCACAACCAAGGCCGTTTGGCTGTCGAAGAAGCCTTCGGTGATCAGGTCGAAACCGTGTTCGTTGAAAGCGTGCCAGAGGGTCCGGACGCCGAACGCGTGATGACGCAGATGGCACTTGAAGGTGCCGACCTGATTTTCACAACGTCGTTTGGCTACATGGACCCGACGATCAACGTCGCGGCGAATTTCCCTGACGTTCGTTTTGAACACGCAACAGGCTACAAGCAGGCCGACAACGTGTCCGTCTATTCCGCACGTTTCTACGAAGGCCGCGCCGTTCAGGGGCACATTGCGGGTCAGATCACCGAATCCAATATCATCGGCTACATCGCGTCTTTCCCGATCCCGGAAGTTATTCGTGGGATCAACTCTGCCTACATTCACGCGCGTGAAGTGAATCCTGACGTCGAGTTCAAGATTATCTGGGCCTACACATGGTTTGATCCGGCCAAAGAAGCCGAAGCGGCCGCTGTTCTAATCGAACAAGGCGCTGATGTGATTTTGCAGCACACTGATTCCACAGCACCACAAGCCGCAGCGCAGGCGGCGGGCAACGTCTATACATTCGGTCAGGCATCCGACATGTCCGAATTCGGCCCAATGCCGCGCGTGTCCTCAATCATTGATGACTGGGCACCCTACTACATCGCGCGCACGCAGGCAGTTATGGATGGCACATGGGAAAGCACATCCACATGGGACGGTATCGGCGCTGGCATGGTTGGCATCGGTGAGATTTCCGACGCGATCCCAGCTGAAGTAAAGGCATCTGCAGAAGCCTTGGTCGCGCGTTTGGCGTCAGGCGAATACCACGCGTTCACCGGTCCGATCAACAAACAGGACGGCTCTGTTTGGCTCGCTGAGGGTGAGACTGCGTCCGACTATGGCGACGATGGTCTAGCCGGCATGGCGTTTTACGTCGAAGGGCTGACAGCGGAAATTCCGCAGTAATCAACCTAACTGAGGTTGAATAGATGGCGAACGAAGGGGCCCGCGTCATGGCGGGCCCCTTTGCCGTTGAGCAACAGGTGCTTGCAAGTATTGCAGTGTTTCCGAGAGTCAGGCTGCACGTCATGCCCGCAACAGATCAACGATCAATAAAGGGCTTGCTAAGGACATTTACTGATCCGGCGCGGCTGGATGCTTTGTCAAAAAGCGGGCTGATAGACTCGGTTTCCGAAAAAATATTAATCGATGGTGAATGGAGCGTTGAATGGGATGTGGACGGAGACACGCTGGTTGTTACGTGGCGCGAAACCCATAATAACATGGATGAGAGCAGTGTCGACGAAGACGGCGCAGACGCAGCCGGATTTGGCACGACGCGGTTTAAGTTAAACATCGAACAAAAGCTGGGCGGCACCCAAGAGCGGGTATTCTCTGACAAGCAGATGAGCCTGATTTTGCAGATTCCCGTCAGCGCGTTGGAGAGCTGATGAAGGCCCGATCTGATCCAGCGTCCTAGTTTTGGGCTGCAGTCCAATATACTTCTAGAATTCCGCCGCAATGCCCCCCAAAGTGCCCGCAACCAATAAGGGGGGCGAACCATGCTCAATCGCGATGCTGGCGGAACTGACACTAGTGGACGGGCGTGCCGAACCGCGCTGACAACACAATCTGGCGCTCGTCTTGCACCTGCGGCCTACGGCACGATGCAATGGGGCGGCACCGCCGACCTCGGCGCGGCGCAGGCAATGTTTGACGCCTGTTTGCATGCCGGCATCCGGCATTTCGACACGGCCTTTGTGTACACCGATGGTAAATCCGAAGAGTTTTTGGGCGACATTGCGGGCAACCGCGACAATGTGTTTGTGGCTACCAAGGTCGCCTACAATCAGCCTGCCACCACCACTAATATCCGCACCAGTTTTGATGTTAGCCGCAAACGACTAAGACGCGACTGCGTCGATTTGCTGTACATGCATCGTTTTGACGACACGACGCCGTTAGAACAAACATTTGAGGCATTGGCAGGTCTGCAATCAGGTGGCGCGATCCGGTTTATTGGCGTCAGCAATTATGCCGCGTGGCAAGTTATGAAAGCCCAAAGCGTGGCCGCCACATTCGGCACGAAGATCGACGTGATCCAACCGATGATGAACCTAGTGAAACGACAGGTTGAGGCCGAGATACTGCCGATGACGCGCGATCAGGGGATTCAGGTCTGCGCCTATTCACCGCTTGGGGGCGGGTTGCTGACCGGAAAATATGGCGGCGGTGGCGACGGCAGGTTGGCAACAGATGCGCGCTATGCAGCCCGCTACGGCCCACAATGGATGCACGAGGCCGCACAAGGTCTGGCGCAGATTGCCGCTGATGTGGGTGTTGATGCTGCGACGCTCGCGGTGGCGTGGTTGCGCCGCCATGCGCCGGATGTTCACCCCATTTTATCGGCGCGATCTGTCGCACAGTTGACGCCGTCTTTGGATGGGCTGACGTTTGACATGGATGATGACACCTACATCGAGATCACGGCGCTGTCGCCCGCCCCGCCCCCCGCCACGGATCGGATTGAAGAAGCATGATCGACTTTCTCGTCATTGGTGGTGGTATTGCGGGTACGTCCGTGGGAGCGCGCTTGTCGCATCTGGGGCACGTCGTGGTGTTGGAACGCGAAACCGCGCTGGCCTATCACGCGTCGGGGCGATCTGCGGCCATGTTTGAAGAAAGCTACGGCGCGCCTTCCACCATCGCGCTGAACAAAGCCAGCCGCGATTATCATTTTGAGGCAAATGGCGGTGTCACCAGCCCGCGCGGATTGATGCTGATTGGTACGGCAGACAGCACGCAAGCCTTTCAGACGGATTTGGTGGACATGCAGTTGCAGCAAATCGGCGTTGATGATGCCCGCGCGATGATTCCGATCCTGAACAATTCCGTCACGCAAATCGGCTATAGTGCGGGCGCATGGGATTTGGACACGGATCTTTTGGTGCAGAATTTCGCCCGCGAAGTGCGGGGCAATGGCGGCATGGTGCGAACGTCGGCGGAAGTGACCGCTGTGGCCCGCACCGCAACAGGCTGGGATGTCACGCTAGGCGAAGAAGTCCTGTCCGCACGTAATTTGGTTAATGCAGCAGGTGCGTGGGTCGATGTGATTGCACAAAAGGCAGGCATTGCGCCCTTGGGCGTGACGCCGCTGCGCCGATCCATGGCACGCATTCCAGCACCGGGCGGGCATGATGTGTCAAGCTGGCCGATGCTATTTGGACCAGGGGAAAACTGGTACGCAAAGCCAGACGCGGGCGCGTTGATCGTGTCGCCCGCCGACGAAGTTTTAATGCCGCCAATGGACGCTTGGGCGGATGATATGATGCTGGCCGAAGGGTTGGCGCGCTACGAGGCGCATGTCACCGAACCAGTCACACAGATGCTGTCAAACTGGGCGGGTCTGCGCACGTTTGCGCCGGACAGGAATTTGGTATTGGGGCCGGATGCCCGTGATGCGTCGTTCATTTGGATGGCGGGGCAAGGTGGTTACGGATTTCAAACAGCGCCCGCTGCCAGCCAGTTGGTCGCGGATTTATTGGCGGGGAATACGCCGCAGATCGCGGCTGAAATGGTGGCAAAACTTGTCCCACACAGGTTTGCTTAAGCGCGGCGGGCGGTGGTGGCGCAATCGCGGCAAATCTGGTAAATTTGCCCCGCGAGGGATGGTTGTCTGCGCGATTGAACCTGCGCGACGCCAGATACGTTGACCCTGTTGGCACAACGCGCAAAACTGCCCAATGATTAGCAGAACAGACCCAAATTTCGACGTAATCAACGCGATGGTCGATGAATTCACGCAAGCGATGGGGTTCATTGGAACGCCCGATGTAGAGCGTATTTTCACATCGCATTTGTTGCCGTTGGAGCGACAGGTGTTGCGGGTGACACTGGGTGAGAAGATCTACGCGCTGAAACTCGACTTTACGTCCGATGTAACAGAACGTTTAGCCAAGGAATTTGCAGGGCTCGAAAAGCTCAGCGCGCATTTTCAGACCTACGACAAATTGGGCACCGCGCCGCCGATTTATCTGTCAAAAACGGGGACGTTTTTCGCGATGAATTTCCTTGATTTTCGCACTGCAGGGGAGCGACTGAAAGAGTCCCAACAGGTCCAGACCACGCGGCAGGTCTATCGTCGTGCGGGGCTTTGGCTGACAGCAATGCATGAATTCAAGTCCCAAAAACGCAGCCCGTTTTACGGCGAATGGATGCCGATAGAGGTCGACGCGCGGATAGACGACGGGCAGATGCGTGCGCCCGCACAAGACGTGGCACGGATGCGCGATATCCTTGCGGACCAAATCGATGCCGTGCAGATGATGAAAGACACCCGCGTCTGGAGCCATGGCGATTTTCACAGTGAAAACATGATGCTAGGTTCAGGAATAACCTATGCGTTTGATCTGACCGAAGCGCGCATGAAGCTGGCAATCTATGACATTGGTAACTCCCAAGCACCCCAGCCGATAACGGGTTTTTGTCAGTTTTGATGTGAGTCTCCTTGGCCATTAGGCGCATGAATTTTCTGTTGTGGTCTGAATTTCGTGGCGCTGTGACGATTTCTCTGAATCATTGGTGGAATGGACCAAGTTACTGCTCTTGAACAACTCCTCGCCACGGCTCTGCGCAGGATCGCCGAGTTGGAAGCCGCGTTGGCGAGCATGGCGCAAGAGAATGCGGATCTGCGGCGTCAGTTGGCCAAGAACAGCAGTAATAGCAGCAAGCCGCCTTCGAGTGATGGGTTGAAGAAACCGGTACCGCGTAGCCTGCGTGGTAAGTCCGGTAAGAAAAGTGGTGGTTAAGTTGGCCACCGAGGTGACACCCTACGTCAGACAGCAACGCCTGACTTTGTGGAGCGACATGAGGCTGAGGCCTGTGGCACCTGTCAGCATGGCTTGACGGCTGGGATGATCAAGGCGGTGGAGAGGCGTCAGGTTTATGACATACCGGTGCCGCGTCTGGAGGTCACAGAGCATCAGGCAGCGATTTATTGTTGTGGCTATTGCCGAGCCACGACGACAGCCACCTTTCCCGATGGCGTGAATGCACACGTGCAATACGGTAAGCGCATTCGGGCGGCGGCGGTCTACTGCAATGTTCAGCAGCTGATCCCCGAGGATCGGGTCTGCCAACTCCTGCGTGATTTGTTTGGTGCCACCAGCCTATGCGCGGCCAGCGTGACCAACTGGGTGAACGGCACAGCGCGTACCTTGGGTGGCGTCGTCGAACACATTCTGGCCCGGCTCAATGAAGGCGGCGTTCGGCATCTGGATGAGACCGGACTTCGTGTTGATGGTAAGCTGCACTGGCTGCACTCAATCAGCGATCTCGCCTTCACGCATTATCGCATCAGCGCCAAGCGCGGTGCTGTTCCATCCTTCCTGACCGGCGGGACAATTGTTCATGACCACTGGAAGTCCTATTACGCCCATATGAGTGGGGTGGACGCGCACGCCCTGTGCGGGGCGCATCATTTACGGGAACTCAAGGCCATCGAAGAAATCGAAAAGGAGCCGTGGGCGTGCGCGATGAGCGTGCTGCTCAACAGCGCCAATCAGCTCAAGTGCGCGGCTCAGGGGCGAGGCGAGACCGAACTCCCCACGTCGGTTCACCACGGCATCCTCACCAAATACATGGCGATCCTCACCGAGGGCCTCGCCTTCCATGAGCGACAAGACCCACTGGCTAGACGCACTGGTGCGCGAGGCCGAAAAGCCAGGCGGCCAGGCCATAACCTTCTGGTCCGCTTGCGCGACTACCGTGATGACGTCCTAAGGTTCCTTACGGACTTCACAGTTCCCTTCACCAACAATCAGGCCGAATGGGACCTGCGCATGATGAAGTTGCGCATGAAAATCTCGGGAACTTTCCGCACCCTCGAGGGCGCGCAGGTCTTCGCTGACATCAGATCCGTCATCTCGACGGTCAGAAAACACGGGGGCAATATCCTCGAAACACTCACCCTATCACCACAACAGATCATCGCTCGGCTCTAACGTCGCAAGGGCAACACAAAACCCGATATCCGATGGGGTCCTTGGGAGTTACTGACATTGTCGACTTTCTAAAGGTGGATATTTACCGCGATGGGACAGGCGAAATGATTGACCGGTCCGGTATCATCGCCAGCCACCGCGAGATGTTTTTCAGGGGCTACAAACACAGTGTACAGCCGGAATTGTTCGACGTGGCGATGCGGGGGCGGTTATTGATTGATTGGGCGTCGATCACCCAGCAGGCGTATTTCGAGGATCGCGATTGCCAACGCAAACAGCTTGCGCGGCTCAAAGAGCGGCTTGATATCGCGTTTGGCAGCTAGATTGGCGCCGCCCGCCAGCGTGAATGGCGGGCGGGCGGGCGGCGGCTGAATGTCAAAGCGATGCGTCTTTGCGGATCGTTTCGTTTTTGGGATCATAGGGGCTGTCTTGCACGACTTCAGCGTCCCACAATTCACGGAACATCCGCACTTTGACCTTTGTGCCAACTTCGCACAACTCCAGCCGCAGGTAGCCCATGCCAATGGATTTGTTGAAGGCGACGGAATAGCCGCCAGACGTCAGGCGGCCAACTTTTTGACCATCATGGATCAACGCCTCACGGCCCCACGGGTCGGCATCGCTTGGGCCGTCAATAAGCAACGTGACACATTTTGACCGGATGCCGATGTCTTCCATCGCCGCCTTGCCGTTAAAGTCTTTGTTAAGGTCGACAAAGCGCGGCAAATCCGCCTCAAGCGGGGTCGCGTCGCGGCCAAGTTCGGTGCCAAACGCGCGGTAGGATTTTTCCTGCCGCAGCCAGTTTTGCGCCCGCGCACCAACCAGTTTCATACCGTGCGGTTCGCCTGCTTTTTCGAGCAGATCAAACAGGTAGTTCTGCATTTCCATCGGGTGATGCAGTTCCCATCCAAGTTCACCAGTATAGGCGACGCGGATCGCGTTGACCGGACACATGCCCAGTTCGATCTTTTTCGCGCTGAGCCATGGAAAGCGTTTGTTGGTCAGTGCTGTTGCGGGGTCCGGATCGTTGATGACCGCAGTCAAGACATCGCGCGATTTTGGGCCCGCGATGGCAAAGACACCCCACTGGGTGGTGACATTCTGACATTCGATCCGACCAAATTCCGGTTCTTTGTCTTCAATCGCTTTGCGCAGGTAATCTGCGTCATAATCTGTCCAACCGCCTGCGGAAACGAGGTAATAAGACTCTTCGCCGTTGCGCACGATCGTGTATTCCGTGCGCGTGGTGCCGTGGGCTGTCAGCGCGTAGGTCAGATTGATACGACCGATTTTCGGCAGTTTGTTGGTGGTGAACCAATCCAGGAATGCGGTTGCACCGGGCCCTTTTACGACGTGTTTGGTAAAGGCTGTGGCGTCAATCAGGCCAACACCATCGCGGATCGCGCGGGCTTCGTCAACGGCGTGCTGCCACCAGCCACCGCGCTTGAAACTGCGCCCGTCGTGGTCGTAGTTTTGCGGTGCATCAAGCGGGCCAAAATAGTTCGGGCGTTCCCAGCCGTTGACCCAGCCAAACTGTGCGCCACGGGCTTTCTGGCGGTCATAGGCGGGGGCTGTGCGCAGCGGGCGACAGGCGGGGCGTTCTTCGTCAGGGTGGTGCAATGTATAGACGTGGTCGTAGCATTCCTCATTTTTGCGGGCGGCAAATTCGGTCGTCATCCAGTCGCCGTAGCGTTTGGGATCAAGGGACGCCATGTCGATCTCGGCTTCCCCATCGACCATCATCTGCGCAAGGTAATAGCCCGTGCCGCCTGCCGCCGTGATGCCGAATGAAAAGCCTTCGGCGAGCCACATGTTGCGCAGGCCCGGCGCGGGGCCAACCAGTGGATTGCCGTCAGGTGTGTAGCAAATCGGGCCGTTGAAATCGTCTTTCAGGCCGCTGTCTTCGCAAGACGGGACGCGATGGATCATCGCCAAGTATTGCTCTTCGATGCGTTCCAGATCGAGCTGGAACAGGTCGGCGCGAAAGCTGTCCGGCACACCATGTTCAAACACCGCAGGCGCGTTCTTTTCGTAGACGCCCAAAATCCAACCACCGCGTTCTTCGCGCACGTAGCTTTGTGCATCAGCGTCGCGGATCACGGGGTGTTCTGCGTTGCCAGCCGCGCGGTGTTCGACCAGTTTAGGGTCCTGATCCAGAACAACAAATTGATGTTCAACAGGGATCGCTGGCATCTTGATGCCAAGCATTTTTGCCGTGCGTTGCGCGTGATTTCCCGATGCGGTGACAACGTGTTCAGCGGTGATGACGACCTGTTCGTCAGATGGCACAAGGTTGCCACCCTTTTCGATCATTTTGGTGCAGGTCACGTCCCACGCGGTGCCGTTCCAATCGAACGCATCGGCCTGCCATTTGCGAACAATTTCAACGCCACGTTGCCGCGCGCCTTTGGCCATCGCCATCGTCACGTCGGCGGGGTTTATGTAGCCGTCGGTCTGATGATAAATCGCGCCCTTAAGATCGTCAGTGCGGATCAGCGGCCAGCGTTCCTTGATCTGTTCGGGCGTGAGCCATTCAAACGGAACGTCACAGGTTTCTGCGGTCGACGCATAGAGCATGAATTCCTCCATGCGTTCCTGCGTCTGTGCCATGCGCAGGTTGCCAACGACCGCAAAGCCCGCGTTCAGGCCGGTTTCAGCCTCAAGTTCCTTGTAGAAATCGACGGAGTATTTGTGGATGTGCGTTGTCGCGTAGGACATGTTGAACAAGGGCAGCAATCCCGCCGCGTGCCAAGTGGAACCCGATGTCAATTCATCACGTTCCAGCAACATCACATCGTCCCATCCGGCCCTTGCCAAATGATACGCGATTGAGGTTCCGACGGCACCGCCACCAATGACCAAGGCTTTGACTGTAGTTTTCATGGCTGCGACTCCCGTGCGGCATTTAGGCGTAATCTGCCGCAAATGCGCGCGTCTGCCCAAACCCACCCGACTTGAAACGTATCAAAACCGACCAAGCGTGCATTTCTCAGCAACTAATCGATTTAGGGCAATCGTTCGCTGTTCGCCTGCTCTGCAGGCCCTTGGACGACAGAACTGCAATTCAACCCTAGAGAGAGCCGCATTAATAACAATTTGTAACCAAGTGAAGCAAAATTACGACAGAGGTTGGAGTCCACGCGAATTTCCCTTTGAGAACCTGAGTAGCACCCCTATCTTGACCCGTGAGTAAAGTGAGAGAGCCGTGCTAAGCGGCCCCGCGAGGAAAGCAGTAGATGACACGTATTGGATTACTGGCGCTTGGCGCCGGAATGTTTTTAGGGGCATGCTCCCTGCCCGAAATCACGTCACGTTCGGACAGCAGCGACACGCTGTATTCCGGCTTTGAAAGCGCGGACAGCTACACGCCACGACCGATTGGGACGCGCAGCGAGAATAATTTCATGCGGTTTTCCACCATGAGCCTTGTCCGTTAAAATATAAGACATCCGACTGTATGGCAGTGATGGACGGCTGCATGCGTCTAACGATGCACGATACGCCGTCTGAACCTTTCCCGCATTCCGGCTACGGTGAGGAATCCCCTACTCGACATTTACCACGCTCTCATTGACTTTAGGGAGATTGATAGGAGTTGACAGATGCGAAATATGGATTTGATGGACGCCGCGCGGCTTGCTGAAAACAGCTATAAGGGTAGCGTACATTTGCCGCCCATTCGTTTGAATATCAACGAAAGTCACGTGCAGGCGTTTTTGCTGATGGACAATACATTAGTCATTCCGGGCAGCAATGAACTGGTGGATTACACCAAGTCCAATTTGGTGACGGGCAAGCAGAAGATTTCGTGGGATAAGATGGGCAAAGCCGCCGGAAACGCGATTTGGCACAAGGGCTTTGCAGGCCACGCAGCGACCATTGCCAACAAGCTTGGGACCCTGAGGCCAACTTTTATCATTGGCCATTCGTTGGGCGCTGCGGCGGCACAGATTTTGGGCTGCATCTACGGTGTTCCGGCGATCGGCTTTGCATCCCCGATGCCACGGCACGGTAAAACGCGGCTCAAGCATGAGGGGTTGGTGCTTAACGTGGTGCGCAACGACGATATCGTCTGCCGGATGCCACCGAAAAACTTCGGGTTTTGCCGCGTGGGCAACACCGAAGTCATGCATCCCGCGTCATCAAACCCGGGCGAGGATCATTCCATGCCGCATTACATCAAGCTGATGGAGATCGAACGCCGCCAAGGGAAAATTGTCAAAAGCTGGCCCCATTAGGCGGCGTTGCAAAAACCATTACAACATTGAGGGTACGACTAGATCGGGCGGGCGGTGGCCATCTTGGAAGGTTTTGATGTTGAGCAGGACTTTCTCACCCATTTCGATACGCCCTTCCAGCGTCGCGGACCCCATATGTGGCAGCAGAACAACATTTTTAAGCTCGCGCAGGCGCGGGTTCACGTCCGTGCCGTTTTCATAGACATCTAAGCCGGCCCCCGCGATATCGCCGGAGCGGAGCAAGCGGGTCAGGGCGTTTTCGTCGATCACCCCACCACGGGCCGTGTTCACGATAACTGCGTCCTTTTTCATCAGCTTTAGGCGCCGCGCGTTCATCAAATGGAACGTGGCAGGCGTGTGGGGGCAGTTGACCGAAATGATGTCCATCCGCGCCACCATCTGATCTAGGCTTTCCCACCATGTCGCATCGAGCTGGTCTTCGACTTCTGGACGCAAGCGGCGGCGGTTGTTGTAGTGGACTTGCATGCCAAAGGCGCGCGCACGTCTGGCGACCGCTTGGCCGACACGACCCATTCCAAGAATGCCCAGCCGTCGGCCCGCAATCCGCCCGCCCATCATCGCTGTCGGGGCCCAACCGTTCCAGTCGCCCGATTGCATCAGCGCCAGACCTTCGGGGATGCGGCGGGTGACTGCCAGTATCAACGCCATCGTCATGTCGGCGGTGTCATCAGCCACGACACCGGGTGTATTGGACACCAAAATCCCGCGTTGTCGGGCGGTTTGGACATCGATATGATCCACACCCGCGCCGTAACTGGCGATCAGTTTAAGGCGATCACCTGCCTGCCCGATGACTTTGGCGTTAATATCATCCGTGACGGTCGGGACCAGAACATCGCAGGTCTGCATCGCAGCCACGAGATCTGCGGATGTCATCGGCGTATCGTCATCGCGCAGTTTAACGTCGAACAATTCGCGCATCCGCGTTTCGACTGCGTCAGGCAACCGTCGCGTGACGGTAACACTTAGGCGTTTGCTTGGCATGATGATGATCCCCTCGCTTGCCCGAACGGGCTGTTGCGTGACAAGGTGCCTGTAAAGGTCCGGCGGCACAAGAACCGCCATAAAAATTCAGGGCCAATTGAGGACGCAGGTTATGAAAGCAGGACGCGTAAAAACCGTTTTGATGGCGATCGCCTTGGCGATGTCATCCCCTTTGGCGCAATCTGTTGCCGCACAAGAGACTGTCGTGCCAATTACATCTGTGCAGAGCGACCGTGGGCCCGTAACAAACTTGCCGATGCCGCGTTACGTATCCCTGAAAGCAAACGAGGCGAATGTGCGTCGTGGCCCGTCGCTGTCGCACCGGATCGACTGGGTCTTCCAACGCCGCGACATGCCGTTGCGCGTGGTCGGCGAATACGGCCATTGGCGTCGCGTCGTGGATCGCGAAGGCATGGGCGGCTGGGTGCATTATTCACTTTTGTCGGGCAATCGCACCGTGATCATCGACCGTGACCTACTGGTGTTGCGCAGGCAGGCCATCGCTGCGTCCACAGAAGTTGCCATCCTAGAACTTGGCGTCATTGCTGATCTTGGCGAATGCCAAATTGATTGGTGCAGACTTCGTGCAGACGGCTATCGGGGCTGGGCCCCGAAAGCCGACCTGTTTGGCGTAGGCGCGGACGAATTGCGCGATTAGGTCTAGGGCCCCGCGAGGCGGCTATTTTTCGCGCCCGCGAGGCCGGACATGGCCTAACCTGCCAACCCGCGTCCCTTGAGCAGGGCCGTTGCATCCGGCATCGCGCCCCGAAATTTCAGGTACAATTCTGCTGCGTCTTCTGACCCACCTGCCGATAGAATGTGGGTTTCCAGCTTTTTAGCCATATCAGGGTCGAACGGCCCGCCGTTTTCCTCAAACGCCTGGAACGCATCGGCGTCCATGACTTCGGACCACATGTAGCTGTAATAGCCGCTGGAATATCCATCACCGGCAAAGACATGGGCGAAGTGCGGTGTGGCGTGGCGCATACGAATGGGGCGCGGCATGCCAATATCTTCGAGGATTTCGGCCTGCTTTTGCATTGGATCAGCGGGGGCATCTTCGCCCGCGTGAAATTCCAAATCGACCATCGCGGACGCGACATATTCCACCGTAGAAAAGCCCATGTCGTAGGTCGCAGCACCCAACATGCTGTCCAACAAATCGCGCGGCATTGGTTCACCTGTGTCGGCGTGGGTCGCAAATTCTTCAAGAACTTCAGGAACTTCCAGCCAGTGTTCGTAAAGCTGGCTAGGCAGTTCGACAAAATCGCGCGCCACAGAGGTTCCGGAAATCAATTCATACGTCACATCTGACAGCATCTGGTGCAGCGCATGGCCAAATTCGTGAAACAACGTGCGCGCATCATCATATGACAACAGGGCCTTCTGTCCGGTTGGTGGTTTGGCAAAGTTACAAACATTGATCACTTGGGCACGGATGTCGCCTGCCAGTTTTTGCTGGCTGCGCATCGCCGAACACCATGCGCCGGAGCGTTTTGAGCTGCGTGCAAAATAATCACCAATAAAGACGGCCATATGTTTGCCGTCGCGCGTCACGTCCCACGCGCGGCAATCGGCGTGATATAAAGGCGCATCAATGGGCGTGAATTCAAGGCCGAATAGGCGATTGGAACACGAAAACGCGGCTTCGATCATCCGGTCGAGTTGGAGGTAGGGCTTCAATTCAGCCTCGTTGAGATCATGTTCCGCAGCCCGGCGTTTTTCGCTGTAGTAGCGCCAATCCCAAGGCTCAAGCGGGCCGGATTCATTGTCATTATGCATCATCGCTTGCAGCACAAGCGCGTCTGCCTCGGCGGAGGCTTTGGCAGGTTCCCAGACCTGCATCAACAAGGCGCGCACCGCGTCAGGGGTTTTAGCCATTTGTGTTTCAAGCTTGTAGTCCGCAAAGCTGTCATAACCCAAAAGGTTCGCACGTTCCGCCCGCAGGCTGAGGATTTCGCCCGCAAGTGCGCGGTTGTCGGTTTCGCCGCCATTGGCGCCGCGCGCTGTCCATGCCTCATAGGCTTTTTCACGCAGATCGCGGCGCAAAGAGAACTGCAAAAACGGTACGATCAGCGAACGTGACAACGTCACAATCGGCCCGCCGCCGTCCTTTTCTTGTCCCGCAGATTTGGCGGCCGCGATAAGAAAATCCGGCAGTCCCGCAACATCATCAAGCGGCATAAACCAGCTGCGTTCATCGGCCAAAAGGTTCTGTGTGAACCGCGTCCCAAGCACGCTAAGTCGTTGTTTTACGTCTGCCAAGCGATCAGCAGCGAACCCTTCCAATTGCGCACCGGATCGAACGAAATTGCGCCGCGTCAGCAGCAAAACGCGGGCTTGTTCGTCCGTTAGATCCAGATCGTCGCGGGTGTTCCACAGGGTTTCAATCCGCGCAAACAATGCGGTGTTTGCAGTGATCTCGGATGAATAGGCGGACAACATCGGGGAAAAATCGCGCATCAATTCTTCGCGAACGGGATTGCTGTCGGCCCCTGCCATGGCAAAGAACGGCGACAGCGCCTTTTCCAGCGGCGCATCGGCCAGCGAAAGCGCCTCAATCGTGTTGGCGAATGTCGGGTCAGACCCATCGCAAATCGCAGCAATCGCGGCGCGCGCATCAATCAATGCCGCATCTAGCGCGGGTGCGAAATGTTCGTCTTCAATTAGATCGAAGGGCGGCAATTCAAACGGGGTGTCCCAAGAAGTGCGCAGCGGATTTGTCATTAATAATCTCCTTTGGGTGGAACCTATGCAGTCTGGTCGTAATCTTCCACCCCACCTAATCCGCACTAACCCCCAGATTGTTTTTTCCCGCAAATGATGTTCCAGGCGACGCAAGCCGAGCGACAGGCCAATCGTCATCGTCAGATAGATCAAGGCCAATACATTGTAGCTTTCAAAGTAGCGAAAATTTCCAGCGGCTGTGATTTTGCCCGCTTGGGTCACGTCCAAAACCCCAAGGACGGACACAAGCGAGGAGTCCTTTACCATCGCGATGAAATCATTGCCCAAGGGTGGCAAAATTCGGCGGAACGCCTGTGGGAAAACGATGTGTCGGAACCTGCGCCATGGGCTTAGGCCCAATGCCTCTGCCGCCTCGATCTGGCCCTTTTCGATGCTTTGCAATCCGGCGCGAAACACTTCGGCGATGAACGCCGAATAGCCGATTGTCAGCGCGATAATCGCCCGCCACAACAGGCTGAAATCACGGTTGCGGATCGGGTCAAAACCGAGAGTTCCAGTGATCCAATTGAACAGCGCGACCATGCCGGGTGCGAGCACGAACGCCACATACAGCAGCAAAACGATGATCGGCACGCCGCGCACAATTTCGGTATAAAGCCGCGCGGTTTGGCGCACGACAATGAAGCGCGACGTCGACATCAACGCGAGGCCAAGCCCCATGGTTGCGGCCAATGTAAACCCGACGAGCGTCACAAAAACCGTGATCCATATGCCTTTGGACAGGGTTTGTAGGACTTGAGTGTACAAATCGTCTGTCAGCACGCGCCAAAAGAAATAGCCGCCCACCGCCAAAACGATGAGCAGCCAATACGGGAAATCCTTGTTTTGTTGCGGCGCGGGCATCATGGCCTTGCGCGACTATCCTGCCCTTATTGGCCCAGCTTGTGGTCCAAGAACCAATGGGTGTTCAGCGCGTCTATCGTGCCATCGCTGCGCATATCGGCGATCGCAGCATTGATCGGGCCCACCAAATCGGAGCCCTGCGGAAAGATAAACCCGAAGTCTTCGGAACCCAGTTTTTCGCCCACAACCTTAAGCCCGCCATCGCTGGCATCGACATACCCCGCCGCTGCGACACCGTCAGTCAGCACCAAATCAACGTCGCCATTGCGCAATGCCGCAACGCCCGCGCCAAAGGTTTCAAACAGTTGAATGCGTGGGTTGGCCTCATTCGCGTCAAGCACGTCATAGACCGCGAGGCTCTTCTCCGCTTTGTTGAGTTATTCTAGGATTTCAAATAGAACATAGATTGATTATCTGGGATGGATGATTGTCTAATTTTGAGTTTGAAGTATTCGGTATCCCTGATGCCCCTGGCTCGTTTGCGGATCATTCCTATACTGACATTACAAGCCTCTATCCTGGCGCTTGTCAGCTTGTGTTTCGCGTAGTTGCATATGCCCACACAATGTTTTCTTAGTGATTTTGCGAACTTTTTCAGATAGAGCATGTGTGACTGATCTGCGATCAGGCACCAATTTTCCAGTTGCTCTGACATCCCCTCAAATGATGGGGCGCTCCACAGAGCCTGAAGCTGTTCTTTTAAGACGTAAAGCGTATTCAGGTTGCTATTGCTCTCCAGCAACGTTTGCAGCTTGTTACTTTGTTTTTCATTCAACTTATCCGCATTTTTGAGCAACAGATAATGCGTGCCCTTCATCAACTCTTTACCACTTTGATCGGCCTTCCTGAACTCAAGGCGACGCTGATTATGGATAGCCTTGCTGTAGTTTTTCATGACGTGGAAACGGTCAAATACGATGTCGGCCATCGGCAAGGACTCCCTGACAGCCTTTTGGTAGGCAGGCCCCATATCCATCGACACGGCCTTTATTTTATGGGCTGTATCTGGCCGCAGCTGTTTCAAAAACCTTGAAAAAACGTAACTCCCAAGCACCCCAGCCGATAACGGGTTTTTGTCAGTTTTGATGTGAGTCTCCTTGGTTATTAGGCGCATGAATTTTCTGTTGTGGTCTGAATTTCGTGGCGCTGTGACGATTTCTCTGAATCATTGGTGGAATGGACCAAGTTACTGCTCTTGAACAACTCCTCGCCACGGCTCTGCGCAGGATCGCCGAGTTGGAAGCCGCGTTGGCGAGCATGGCGCAAGAGAATGCGGATCTGCGGCGTCAGTTGGCCAAGAACAGCAGTAATAGCAGCAAGCCGCCTTCGAGTGATGGGTTGAAGAAGCCGGTACCGCGTAGCCTGCGTGGTAAGTCCGGTAAGAAAAGTGGTGGTTAAGTTGGCCACCGAGGCGACACCCTACGTCAGACAGCAACGCCTGACTTTGTGGAGCGACATGAGGCTGAGGCCTGTGGCACCTGTCAGCATGGCTTGACGGCTGGGATGATCAAGGCGGTGGAGAGGCGTCAGGTTTATGACATACCGGTGCCGCGTCTGGAGGTCACAGAGCATCAGGCAGCGATTTATTGTTGTGGCCATTGCCGAGCCACGACGACAGCCACCTTTCCCGATGGCGTGAATGCACACGTGCAATACGGTAAGCGCATTCGGGCGGCGGCGGTCTACTGCAATGTTCAGCAGCTGATCCCCGAGGATCGGGTCTGCCAACTCCTGCGTGATTTGTTTGGTGCCACCAGCCTATGCGCGGCCAGCGTGACCAACTGGGTGAACGGCACAGCGCGTACCTTGGGTGGCGTCGTCGAACACATTCTGGCCCGGCTCAATGAAGGCGGCGTTCGGCATCTGGATGAGACCGGACTTCGTGTTGATGGTAAGCTGCACTGGCTGCACTCAATCAGCGATCTCGCCTTCACGCATTATCGCATCAGCGCCAAGCGCGGTGCTGTTCCATCCTTCCTGACCGGCGGGACAATTGTTCATGACCACTGGAAGTCCTATTACGCCCATATGAGTGGGGTGGACGCGCACGCCCTGTGCGGGGCGCATCATTTACGGGAACTCAAGGCCATCGAAGAAATCGAAAAGGAGCCGTGGGCGTGCGCGATGAGCGTGCTGCTCAACAGCGCCAATCAGCTCAAGTGCGCGGCTCAGGGGCGAGGCGAGACCGAACTCCCCACGTCGGTTCACCACGGCATCCTCACCAAATACATGGCGATCCTCACCGAGGGCCTCGCCTTCCATGAGCGACAAGACCCACTGGCTAGACGCACTGGTGCGCGAGGCCGAAAAGCCAGGCGGCCAGGCCATAACCTTCTGGTCCGCTTGCGCGAACTACCGTGATGACGTCCTAAGGTTCCTTACGGACTTCACAGTTCCCTTCACCAACAATCAGGCCGAACGGGACCTGCGCATGATGAAGTTGCGCATGAAAATCTCGGGAACTTTCCGCACCCTCGAGGGCGCACAGGTCTTCGCTGACATCAGATCCGTCATCTCGACGGTCAGAAAACACGGGGGCAATATCCTCGAAACACTCACCCTATCACCACAACAGATCATCGCTCGGCTCTAACGTCGCAAGGGCAACACAAAACCCGATATCCGATGGGGTCCTTGGGAGTTACGAAAAAACTTCGGCAGTTCGACCGGCTTCCACCCAGATCAGATGCCCTCCGACCATATCGTAGAC
This sequence comes from Octadecabacter arcticus 238, assembly GCF_000155735.2. Lineage (GTDB taxonomy): Bacteria > Pseudomonadota > Alphaproteobacteria > Rhodobacterales > Rhodobacteraceae > Octadecabacter > Octadecabacter arcticus. The sequence continues at coordinate 494,444 of NC_020908.1, read as the reverse complement.
CACCGTCATATAGTCATGACCTTTCGCCCGGGCCACTTCATCGACACCAATGTATTCCAAGCCAGCAAGCTGTGCGGGATCAAGCGCAGGGAGCGTTTCCATCAGGTATGCCTTGTCGATATTCTTTACCGTCTCCCATCGTATACCTAAATGCCTGGAGACAGCCAGAATGGATAAATGACGGCACAATCCACTGATAAGATGGCAAAATCGATGGGTGAAACGGCACCCTTTATCAACAAAAGGACACGCCTCAATGCGGCGCTCACCCTTGCTAATAAAAACCTGCGCTAGCTCAATCTCAATCACACAAGGATACCCAAAAAACGGGATGTCGTTTACTTGTCGGCGAATATGTTGGTTGATGCTACCCTTCTTGCCGGTTGCAGGGTCTATAGCGCTCCTGCGGGCATCCCGACTGCACTGAACAATAACCTTCGCACAGTCTTCAGCCAGCTCAATTTCATTTACACGTTGCCCCTTCAGGCGTAAAATATGTTGCGAGATGTCGATGGTCATATACCTGCCCTATGTAAAGTTGTCAGAAACCTAACATATCAACAGGTTACTTGATGGTCAGCATCTTTTCTTACTCAACAAAGCGGAGAAGAGCCGACCGCGACATAGAACGGCGTTGTGCCCGGCTGTGCGGCGACAAGCAGGTCGGCGTCGGCTGCAAAAGACGCGGCATCACTGAACCGGTCTTCGTCGCCACGCACCAGCATCGCCATTTCAGACGTCATGTAACTGTCGGAAAAATCGACGACTTCCGCACGATCTTCGCGGATTGTGATGCCGGTCATGCCCATACCGAACTGGCCTTCGGACACGGCTGGAATCATCGCGTCCCAGCTGATGTTTTCATAAACGATTGTGATGTTCAGACGTTCGGCGACCTCTGCCATAGCGTCATATTCCCATCCGACCGCGTTGCCGTCACTGTCCATAAATTGCAGCGGCGGGTAGGCGTTTTCAGTGACAATAACGACCTCGCGGCCCTCAAGGTCTGGCAGGTGGCCGTCCGCAAATGCAAATGTGGGCAGTGCGGCGGTTGCAAATAGGGCTGCAACAGCGGCGATCATAGGGGTCTTCATGGCAGTCTCCTTGGTTTTCGATTGTTAAGGCGAGTATGGCGCAGCGGTTCGCAGTGGCAAGCGTTCAGCCGCAAATCGGGCAACCGGCGCGCGGTTTGGCTACAATTGTGCGCGTCTCGCCGTAAAGTGCGTCATAAATCAGTAGGCGGCCGCGCAAGCCCTCACCCGCGCTGGTTATCGCTTTCACAGCCTCCACCGCCATCATCGCGCCGAGCACGCCGGGCAACGGGCCAAGCACGCCACCTTCTGCGCAGCTTGGCACCAAAGTAGGGTCAGGTCGTTGCGGGAAAATACATTGATAACAGGGGGTTCCGTTGGCAGGGTCATATAGGCTGATCTGCCCTTCCCACTGCGTTAGGGCCGCCGATATCAACGGCAGACCCGCCTTGGCACAGACCCCATTCACCAGATACCGCGTATCGAAATTGTCGCTGCCATCAAGCACCAGATCATAATCCACAATCAGGTCTGTCGCGATGTCAGGCGTCAACCGGCGATGATAGGGTCGCACTGTGATATTCGGATTGAGTGCGGTCATCGCATCGGCGGCAGATTGAACTTTCGCCATACCGATGCCTGCAACCGTATGGATCACCTGCCGCTGCAGGTTGGAATTTTCCACCACATCATCGTCGATCACGCCGATGGTTCCGACACCAGCAGCTGCGAGATATTGCAACGCAGGCGCGCCCAAACCGCCCGCGCCAATCACCAGAACTGATGCATCCTTTAGCGCCTTTTGCCCGGCGCCACCAATCTCGCGCAGCACGATATGACGGGCGTAACGGTCCAGTTCAGTGTCACTGAACGGACCTGAATGGGGAGGCGGTTGCGCCGCTCGGTCTTCGCCGTCCTGCACCCGTGAGCGCATTCGCGACAGCAAACTGGAATACCCCCAGATAATAAATCCGGCCACAATGATAAATATCCACAGTGCCGCTTCATGACCCGTGTTCTGGCGGATCGGGTGTTCGTCCGGTAATATTAAGTGCACCACAATGACGGCAACCATCAAGACGGCAACCATCGCGGCCCGCGTGTTGCGCGATGCGCCGTTCGCCCAGCCGATAGCCCATAGGGCCGCCGCGAGTGATAGGACGATGATCATTCCTGCGCTCCTTACGTCGTGCCGGTCGAGCCGAAACCACCCGTACCACGGGCCGTTTCATCGACAGACCCGACTGTAAACGTAGCCTGCACAACGGGCGCGACCACCATTTGCGCGATGCGCATCCCGTGGGTAATTTCGAACGGTTTGGTGCCACCGTTTTGGATAATTACGCCAAGCGGTCCACGATAGTCGCTGTCGATTGTGCCCGGACTATTTGGCAGCGTGATGCCGTGTTTCAATGCCAAGCCGGATCGCGGCCTAACCTGTACTTCGAACCCCGCAGGAATCGCCAATTGCAGGCCCGTCGGCACCAAAATACGCGCGCCAACGTCCAATGTAACTATCTGACGATCATCAAGATTTGCCCGCAAGTCAGCACCCGCCGCACCTGACGTTGCGTAGGTCGGCAGGCCGAACGTTTCATCCGCGCCCGCGATCCATTCAAACCGGATCGTGACCATCAGCCCAGTGCCACAGCAATTTTCTCGGCTAGGCGTTGCGCAACTTGGTCCTTGCCCATGCGCGGCCAATCCTCAGACCCTTCGGCGGTGATCAAGACCACATCATTTTCTGACCCACCCATGATACCAGTGCTCGGCGACACGTCGTTGGCGACGATCCAATCGCAACCTTTGCGTTTGCGTTTGGCTGTCGCATTTTCCACGACGTTCTGCGTTTCAGCGGCAAAACCCACCACAAGGGCCGGACGGGTTTTGGACGCGCACACCGTCGCCAAGATGTCAGGGTTTTCTGAAAATTCCAGAACGGGGAAACCTTTGCCATCTTTTTTGATCTTCTGATCGGACGCGTTCGCAATGCGCCAATCGGCCACGGCTGCCGCGAAAATCCCAACGTCCACATCTTGCGCGGCCTGCACGGCGTCCAACATTTGCTCCGCAGTTTGAACTTTGACCAGATCGACGCCCATAGGGGCCACGACATCCGCGGGGCCGGTCACAAATGTGACCCTTGCACCAAGGCCCAGCAGTGCCCGTGCAATGGCCGTGCCCTGCGTGCCCGAAGACCGGTTGGCGATGTAGCGCACCGGATCAATCGGTTCATGGGTCGGGCCGGATGTCACCAGAATGTGGCGGCCTTTTAAAGGCCCGTCGTTCAAAGCCGCCTCAATCGCGGCGACAATTTCCATCGGTTCCGCCATCCGACCAAACCCGAATTCACCACAGGCCATATCGCCCTCATTGGGGCCACAGGTCAAAATACCATCTTTTTCCAAAGTCGCCAAATTTCGCTGTGTCGCGGCATGCTCCCACATGCGCACGTTCATGGAGGGGGCAACCAACACACGTTTGTCGGTCGCCAAAAGCAAAGTCGACGCCAGATCATTGGCGTGGCCATGGGCCACTTTAGCCATCAAGTCCGCCGTCGCAGGCGCGACAACAACCAAATCTGCGGCGCGACTAAGCTCTATGTGGCCCATCTCTGCTTCATCGTTGAGATCGAACAGATCTTGGTAGACTTTTTCACCAGCAAGCGCAGACACGCTGAGCGGTGTCACAAATTCGATGGCGGCTTTCGTCAACACCGGTGTCACCTGATGGCCGCGTTCGCGCAGCCGCCGGATCAGATCGAGCGATTTGAACGCCGCGATACCGCCGCCAATTATCAATAGAATTTTCTTGCCAGCCATGTGCCACGCCTTTCGATCAACGCCCAAAGACTAGGCGCTCGCCGCTCGAAGAACCAGTCCCGAAAACTGCGGTTTAGGCGAGGAAGCTGTGAACCTCCTGGCTTTGCCCTTCAAGGCTCTTGCGCATCTTGCCAAATGCCGCAGCTTCAAGCTGGCGAACGCGTTCTTTAGACAGGCTAAGTTCCGTGCCAAGGCTTTCAAGTGTGCGCGGTGCATCACGCAACTTACGTTCGCGAACGATAAATTGTTCACGATCGCTCAACGCGGTGAGGGCCGTTAAAAGCCACTGTCGCAGCGTGTCAGTGTCATGGGAATTTTGAACGGCGTCAGCGGCTTGTTCGCCGTCATCTTCCAGCGCATCAATCCACTCGCGCCCTTCATCCTCGCTCGATTGGGTCGCATTGAGCGAAAAATCAGACCCACTTAGACGTCCTTCCATCATTTCGACATCGCGCAGCGGCACGCCGACTTCTGTGGCAATCATTTGGCGCATGTCGTGGCGATCAAGTGTTTCCCCACGCTTCATCGCCTCTCTTTCAAGACGGGCCTGAACGCGGCGCAAATTGAAGAACAGCGACTTTTGCGATGACGTGGATCCGGTGCGTACCATCGACCAGTTGCGCATCACATGATCTTGGATCGACGCCTTGATCCACCACACTGCATAGGTCGAAAACCGCACGCCACGGTCGGGGTCAAATTTATCGGCGGCTTTCATCAATCCTAAAGACGCCTCCTGAATCAAATCATTCATCGGCGCGCCGTAGCGTCGGAATTTTGATGCCATAGAGATGGCCAAACGCATATACGCGGTGATGAGCCGATGAAGCGCTTGTTCGTCGCGCTCGTCGCGCCACGCGTAGGCAAGTGCCAGTTCCGTTTCGGCATCCAAAAGTTCAGCCTTCATCGCCTTGCGGGTTAGGGCCCTGTCGTCGCTTTGATTGATCGCCATGTTTCTCATCCCAAAAACTGTCGTCGCACCTCTATTCTTTTGGTGCTATTCTGTTTACGGATTAGAAACGTTTACAGATCATAGAAAGTTACGGTTTTGGCCTTGCCGCAGTTTACTCTTGTCCTGGGTGGCGCTTCTTCCGGTAAATCCGCATTCGCGGAATCGCTTTGTTTTAAATCAACTAAAACGCGCATTTACATCGCGACTGCGCAGGCATTTGACGATGAGATGCGTGCGAAAATTTCTGACCACCGCAGCCAACGCGGACCGGACTGGTTGACGATCGAAGCCCCGCTGGACGTGAAGTCGGCCCTGGCTACCTGCACCATTGGGCAAATTGTTTTACTGGATTGCGCCACGCTTTGGCTGTCCAACATTTTGCTTGCGGATCAAGACATTGCAGCCGCGTGTGCCAGCCTTTTGGCGGCGCTCACGACCTGCCCCGCACACGTGATCGTCGTCTCAAACGAGGTGGGTCACGGCATAGTTCCTGACAACAAGCTCGCCCGCCAGTTCCGAAATGCGCAGGGGCGGCTTAACCAATTGCTGGCGGCGCAGGCGGATTTGGTGGTTCAGGTCACTGCCGGATTGCCGCAAACCCTCAAAGGTGAAGCCGGATTGTTAACATGACGGTCATCTATTGGATCCGACACGCCCCGACCCATGAAAAGGCGTTTGTCGGACATCGTGACGTGCCAGCAGACCTGTCCGACACCGCCCAAATCGCGCGTCTTGAAGCCGCGTTGCCACATGACGCGCTTGTTGTGTCATCTGACCTGTCGCGGTCCGTGGACACGGCGAGCGCCATCCAAGGCAGTCGCACCCGCCTGCCCCACCGTGTGGGATTGCGCGAATTTGATTTTGGCGCATGGGACGGTTTGCACTTTTCAGAAGTGGCGGAGAGATGGCCCGATCTGTCACGGGGTTATTGGGAAAATCCGGGTGATATCGCCCCACCACAGGGCGAAAGCTGGAATACCGCAGCAGCCCGCGTTACCGCAGATATCATTGCTTTGACGGCGCAAAATCCACGCCGCAATATAATTGCAGTTGCACACTTTGGCGCCATCCTAAGCCAAGTTGCACAGGCCGCGGGCATAGCGCCTTACCGCGCTCTGTCACACCGGATCGACAATTATTCTGTGACTGAAATACAGATGCATCCGACATGGGGCGTCGCTCGCATCAATCACATCCCGTGACGACGTCGCGCACGAATTGCGATTTGCTGGCCACGCGGTTTGGACTTAATATTCACCATGACATATCAGTTAATCCTTGGAAATCGTTTGTATTTCAGCTGGTCGATTGCGGCCTACCTCATGGTCGAAAAGTTTGGCTTGTCGAGGCATTTCAACATTCAAATCGTGCATCCACAGGCTGAATTTGATGTCGCTCGCTTTCTTAAAGACACGCCACCAGCGCGGACATTGCCCACGATGATCACCCCTGACGGTGTGGTCGTGTCTGACAGTTTTGCGATCGCAGAAGAATTGTCATCCCGATTTCCCGACGCGCAAATGTGGCCTCGGATCCAGCGGCCCGCGCCGTGGCACGGACCGTTGCTGCCGAAATGCATTCAAATTTCGGCGGGTTGCGAGGCGGTTGGCCGGTCAATCTGCGCCATGCATTTGTGGGCGCTGTCGCCCCGCCCGACATTGAAACAGAACTCGACCGGTTGGAAACGATATGGGCCAATGCGCGTGCCAAAACCGGCGCAGATGGGCCGTGGTTGTGTGGCGAATACTCGCTTGCTGATGCGGTTTTTGCACCCATGGCCAGCCGCCTTGCCACCTACAAATTCAACACGCGGCCCGTCACGAAAGCCTACGTTGCGGCGCATCTTGCCGATCCTGCCTTTCAGAAATGGCGCGCCGATGGTTTGGCAAACGACCCTGTCATGGCGAAATTCGACCTCGATTTGCCGACGGAAAACTGGCCCAACTAGCGCTATATTTCAATTACTTATCGCGGCGTTTACCTTTCAGTAACCACCTTCCCGTTAACCTATGTTTATGGTTGAGGGGTATTTGAAATGGTGGCACGGGCCTACACAGTGGCCTTCGAGGGGGTGGATGCGCGTCTGGTCGAAGTGCAATGCGCGACGTCGCCCGGAATGCCGGGGTTTTCGATCGTCGGCCTGCCGGACAAGGCTGTTTCAGAGGCCCGAGATCGCGTGCGCGCGTCCCTGAGTGCATTGTCCATCGCGCTGCCGTCCAAGAGAATTACAATAAACCTGTCGCCTGCGGATTTGCCGAAAGAAGGGTCCCATTTCGACCTGCCGATCGCGCTTGCCCTGCTCGCAGCACTAGACGTGATCCCCCGTGACAAAGTTTCAGAAACCGTGGCTTTGGGGGAATTGTCCTTGGATGGCACGTTGGTTCCTGTCCTCGGTGCGCTGCCCGCCGCCATGACCGCTGCCATTGAAAATAAATCGCTCGTTTGCCCATATGCCTGCGGACCGGAAGCCGCATGGGTTGACGCCGCAGCCGTCTATGCGCCGCGCACATTGGCCGAAGCGCTGCGACATTTCACCGGCCAATCGCCGCTGTCCCCCGCTGAACCGGGTGAGGTCGCGCCCCACCCAATGGGCCGCGATTTCGCAGATGTGAAGGGCCAAGAAAAGGCAAAGCGCGCCTTGGAAATTGCCGCAACAGGACGCCACCACGTGCTAATGGTCGGCTCACCCGGGTCAGGTAAATCGATGCTGGCGGCGCGTCTGTCTGGAATTTTGCCGCCATTAAGCTCGACCGAGGCGCTGGAAACCTCGATGATCCACTCACTCGCCGGTTTGCTCAGCGACGGCGGCATCAACCGCGCACGCCCCTTTCGCGAACCCCACCACACCGCATCCATGGCCGCAATTGTCGGCGGCGGACGCAATGCAAAACCCGGTGAAATTTCACTGGCGCACAATGGCGTGCTGTTCATGGATGAATTTCCCGAATACCCGCGCACGGTCCTCGAAACCCTGCGCCAACCTGTAGAATCTGGCGAAGTTGTTGTTGCGCGCGCCAATGCGCATGTCCGGTATCCATGCCGATTCATGCTTGTCGCTGCGGCAAACCCCTGCAAATGCTGTTACTTAGCCGATCCGATCCGTGCTTGCGCGCGCGTTCCTATTTGTGGCGAAGAATATATGTCGCGCATTTCCGGCCCACTGATGGACCGTTTCGATCTGCGCATCGAGGTGCCGCCTGTCGCATTGTGTGACCTCGACCTGCCACAATCAGGTGAAACCTCAGCCATGATTGCTGCGCGTGTGGCGACAGGTCGCGCAGTGCAAACCGCTCGGTTCGCGGGCACGTCCGTGCGGGTAAACGCGGACCTTGAAGGCCGCGCATTAGAAGACGTGGCGACACCAGACGCCGACGGAAAGGACTTGTTGTTGCGCGTCGCCGAACGCTTTGGGCTAAGCGCGCAGGGCTATCACCGCGTGTTGCGGGTGGCGCGGACAATTGCAGATTTGGACGGATCAGCGGATGTTCGCAAGCCCCATGTCGCCGAGGCCGCAGGCTATCGCTTGGCGCTTTCAAAGGAGCTGTGAATGAACGCTGCCGCCTTGCGCATTGCCGCATTCGCCTCGGGCAGTCGTCCGTCAAATAACTGCCAGACATGCGGGCAATCAGGCCAGATATCCAAAGTTGCGCCCGTGGCTAAGGCTATTCTTTCGGAATCGCTAAGTAATACCTCATCGGATCCGACTTGAATGAGGATCGGAGGCGGGTTGGGATAGCTTGCAAATAGCGGACTTGCCAAGGGTTGCGCAGGGTCGCCACCGTCCATGTATAAATCCACAGCTTCCTGCATCCGGCTCACTGGAATTAATGGATCTTTTTTGGCGCTGGTTGTGATGGTTTCACCCGACAATGTGAGGTCGGTCCAAGGGGACAGCGCCAACACTCCGGCGGGACGTTCGCCGCGCGCCAACACAGTTGCGAGCAGACCAAACACAAGGTTTCCACCTGCGCTGTCACCAGCAATTACGATCTGATGGGCGGCCCAGCCGGATGCGATCAAATGATCCCACGCTGCCAAGGCCGCGACCGGTGCCGCCGGAAACGGCGCCTCCTGCAGCTTTGGGTAGTCTGCAATAAAAACTGCCGCGTTGCTGCGTTTCGCCAAACGGCCGCAAAAACCGCGATAACTGCGCTGCGATCCAGTGACAAAGGCGCCGCCATGTATACTCCCGCGCCTGAATTGACCTGAGGTTTTCCCCTCAAATCACTTTGTATTCCTTGAGCGATATGACGCGGAAGTTGTCGGTGACGGTGTCGCGGAACTCTGGCCATTTTTCTGGCAGGGTCTTGCGGAAGAAGTCGAAAATGGCCTCTGTGAATTGGTTGAACGTTGCATAGTGCCGATTGTGGGTGACCCATTTGTGCATAACACCCCAAAGACGCTCGATCGGGTTGAGGTGCGGGGCATATGCTGGCAAGAAATGCAACTTCACCCGACGTTCTGGGCTGTCCAGCCATGGCTGTAGTATCTTGGCATGATGATAGCGGGCATTGTCGACAAAGACGTGGATGGCCGTCTTGGTTTGGTTGTTGCGTTCCAACTTTTCCAGCATCTGTCGGGTTGTCTGGGCATTGATCTTCTCGCCTTCCACAAAGGTGAACTGGAAAGTCTCAAGGTCAAGCGCGCCCTGAATGTTGAGCCGCTTGCGCCCTGATGTCGCCTTCAGGGCCGTCTTTTGTCCCTTGGGGAACCAACCATGGGCGGGGCGGCTCTGGTGTTCGGGGTGGACAGCGTCCGAAAAGACAACCATCTCATCTGCGGCCAACCCGTTCATCAGGGCCTCATATTTGGCAATAAACGCAGCCTGCTTGGCTTCATCGGCCTGTGCAGGCAGCAATTGTGGTTTCTTATACGCGAACCCCAGGCGGCGCATCAGCTTGGCGGCTCCCGACGTGCTGTAGTTTTGGTCGCACTCGGCTAGAACATAGGCACAGACCTCATCGGCATTGCGGGCAGGCTGCGCGGTGAAATGGGCTCTCACCGCCTGCTCTTGCACGACGGACAAATGACCCTGACGCTGGCTGTAGTCCTTCAGACCGAAAAACGATAGTCCCGCACCGGCAAAGGCAAATCGCCACTCCGTCAAAACTGTCGGGCCAATATCCAAAATCCGGCAAACCGTTCCGGCGTCTTCTCCTGCGTCCAAAAGAAAAAACGCGCGCGCCCGTTTCCAAACAAGGGCGTCAACTTTGCGGCGGCGGCAAAGCGCTTCAAGTGCTATGCGCTGCTCGTCGGATAAGGAGACTGTTTTGTATTGCTTGCTCATAAACTCAAAATACAGACTGAACCGCCTTTGGCCATGCGACGAAGTGAATCGCAGGCCCAAAATCGTCAGGTCAATTCAGGCGCAGGAGTATAGATACAAAAAAGCGCGGTCGGGCAGTGGCGTGCCAACGGTGATGCGGCTGCATGGGCCGTCTTGTTGGAAACATAACCCTTTGGGTGTGCTAAACAAAAATGGTGCCGCACGCTCAAATGATCGGTTCGCCTTTTCGGGCGTTCTGCTGCGCCGTAGACTTGGTTTGACCAGCCACCGCATTCCAAAATTCAGCACGCGAAGGCGACGCGACGGTGTCATTGGCGTTTGGCCTCAATCGCCTCCCAGATTTTCGCGGCAATGTTGACGTTGTCAAACCGTTCAAGTTCCATGATGCCAGTCGGGGAGGTCACGTTGATTTCCGTGAGGTAGTCACCGATCACATCAATGCCGACAAAAATTTGACCTTTTTCGCGCAGAAGCGGACCAATTCGGTCGCAAATTTCCCGATCACGTTTTGTCAGGCCGATGGGTTCCGGCCGGCCGCCAACATGCATATTAGAGCGGGTTTCGCCCTTGGCTGGAACGCGGTTGATGGCGCCCACAGGATCACCATTCACAAGGATGATGCGTTTGTCACCCGCGCTCACATCCGGCAAAAATTTCTGCATAATCAAAGGCTCACGATTGATACCCATAAACATCTCATGGAGGGACGCAAGATTGCTGTCCGTGCGGGTGAGCTTGAATACACCCGCACCACCGTTGCTATAAAGCGGCTTGAGGATCACATCGCCATGGCGCGCGCGGAATGCTTTGAGCGTTTCAAGATCACGCGCGACTGCTGTTGGGGGTGTGAGATCGGGAAAATCAAGAACAAGCAATTTTTCAGGATAATTGCGCACCCAAAATGGGTCATTCACCACCAGCGTGTCAGGATGAATTCGGTCCAGAATATGGGTTGTGGTGATGTAGCCCATGTCGAACGGCGGGTCTTGGCGCAGCCAGATCACATCAATGTCCGCCAAGTCTTGTTCGCGCATGTCGCCAACGTCGAAATGATTGCCCACTTCGCGACGCACGACCAAGTCTTGCCCACGCGCCATCACACGGCCTTCTTGATAGCTCAATTGATCCGGCGTGTAATAAAATAGCGTATGACCGAGCGCCTGTGCTTCTTCGGCCAAGCGAAACGAACTGTCGCCATTGATGTCGATTGCGCCGATCGGGTCCATCTGAAACGCAACGGCGAGGGATTTTTTAACGGTCATAGCGAGATCCAGTCCATAGGTTGCATCCTACATGGACGCGCCCCAAGCCAAGCGCAATGGTCAGGCCGTCATGAACGCGTTTTCGATGACTTTGATGCGTCCCATTTCGTCGACCAACGCCAGATCAAAACGCACATCGGTCAACTGCCCGCGCGGTTGGGTTGCCAAGAATTCTGATCCCGCGCCATAAATTCGATCCATCTGCCGGCGTGTCAGGCGGGTCGCGGCCTGCGCATGGCTGCTACTTTTCTTAACTTCAATAAAGACGACAATGTCGCCTTCGCGAGCAATAAGATCAATTTCTCCTGCCGATCCACGCCACCGTTTTGCCAACACTGCACGCCCACAACGTGCGTAGCGTTCCGCCACAATGTCTTCGGCAGCCATTCCTGCATGATAGGCCGTCTGGCCCCGTTGTTGTTTTGCGTTCATGTTTCAGCCTTCAAACTTAGCGCCAATTGATACACATCACGCCGCGCCATGCCCGTAGCCCCGGCCACAGCCGTAGCGGCATCTTTCACGCGCATGGTTTGCATTGCCGACATCAAAGCCTCTCTCACATCGTCTTCGTTCATCACGGCCACGTCGCCGCGATCAATGAGCACGACAATTTCGCCTTTCAACGTGCGACCGTCGATCTGGTCCAATACGTTAGCCACAGTGCCAGTAAGAACCTCTTCGAATTTCTTGGTCAGCTCACGACAGATCACCACGTTGCGCCCTTCGCCCAACACATCGCTCAAATCACTTAACATTGCGTGAATACGTTTCGGGGATTCATACAAAACGACCGTCGCTTGCAGGTCTTTGAGGCCTTCAAGTCCGCTGCGCCGTGCGGTCGTGGTGTTGGCCAGAAATCCGGCAAAGTGGAACGCGTCTGTCGGCAGCCCCGACACGGTCAAAGCCGCCAAGACAGCAGACGCCCCCGGTGCGGCTGTTAGGGGCAGACCCGCTGCCCGCATATCGACGCCAAGTTTATACCCTGGATCGGCGACAAGCGGCGTGCCCGCCTCGGAGACATAGGCCAGCGATTTGCCCTCTTTTACTGCCGCCAGAAGACGATCGCGAACGGTGGCCGTTGAATGGTCATGATACGCCACCATCGGTCGGTTTCCGATGGAAATGCCATGAATTTCCATTAATTTACGTGTGCTGCGGGTGTCTTCGGCGGCAATGACATCCGCGCTTGCCAGTATGTCCAGCGTCCGCAACGTTACGTCACGCGCGTTCCCGATTGGCACGGCGCACAAGTATAGACCCGCCGTCAGGGGAATAGTTCGGTGATTCATGCCTAGACCCTCACGTCCTGCGCATTATGATGCGCCCAAAGATACTGCGGGATGACACCCGTCGCCAAGAGAAAGTGAATAGTCCATGTTAGCTCGTTTGCCCAGAGTCAGACCGAACCTGCGTGCCTTTGATCCGCGCCTCTTGGCAGCCCGCGTTTTCGCCTTTGCCGCGCTGGCGTTTCTGGCGGCCTGTGATCTGCCGGTTCCGACTGTGGATATGGGCGGCAACTCTGGCCAAACGATTGATCCAAGCGCGCCCGTTCAAGTCGCGCTGCTTGTGCCCGGTGGCTCCGATTCCGCCGAGGCCAGCCTCATCGCGGCGAGCCTTGAAAACGCTGCGCGCATGGCGATTGCCGACCTGAATGGTGTCGAAATCAACCTGCGGGTTTACAACACAGCCCGCGATCCCGGACTGGCGAGCCAAGTGGCCGCGACTGCCATTGCCGATGGCGCACAGATCATCCTTGGCCCGCTTGATGCGGCCAGCGCCAATGCGGTTGGCGTCACTGTTGCATCGGCCAATGTCAATGTTTTGGCGTTTTCCAACAACACCGCAATCGCAGGTGGCAATGTTTTCGTGTTGGGTAACACATTTGGCAATATCTCGGATCGTCTGGTCAGATATGCGGGTAGCCAAGGCATAAGACGCTTTATGATCGTGCATCAGGACGATCTTGCGGGCGCTGTGGGTCGAGATTCGATCTCGACGTCTATCCGCTTGGCTGGTGGGATAGTCGCGGGCGTTGAAACTTATCCGTTCAACCAAGCCGGTATTTTTGCGCGGGCCTCTGGGATCGCAGCGGCCACAAATGCGAGCGGCGCACAGGCGATTTTCGTAACCGACAACGTTGCGGGTGGTCTGCCGATCCTTGCCACGTCTTTGACAGATCGGGGCGTATCGGCGTCCAATACACCGCTCATCGGGATCACACGTTGGGACGCGACCCCACAAGTTGCGGCCCTTCCCGCCATGCAGGGTGGCATGTTTGCAATGACAGATGCTGGACGCGAAGCCGCGTTTCGCAGCCGTTATATTGCGACCTACGGCACCGCGCCGCATCCACTGGCCAGCATTGCCTATGACGGTATTGCTGCAATCGGGGCCTTGGCCGCAACGGGTGATCGCAATGCTTTGACCACGGCATCCCTGACACGGGCGTCTGGTTTTGCTGGTGCAACGGGCATCTTCCGCCTGCGCCCAGACGGGTCCAACCAACGCGCACTTGCCGTGGCGCGAATCGTCAACAACCAGATCGCAATCGTTGATCCTGCACCGCTATCGTTTGGGCGCGGCGGTTCCTGAACTGGCCCTAAATTTAAACCTGACACCGGTCCCCAACGACCTGATTTGCGCACCGGACGATATCCTCGACCGGCTCGCATTGCGTGGCGCTGTCAGCGATGCAATCGCACAGGCTGGCACAACGGGGGCTGAGCGGCGCAAGGCGGTCGTTCCACTGTTCAAGGACGCGATGGAACAGGGGCGCGACAAGATCGCGGCTGCCTTCATCGCGGCGCCGTTTGATGCAGTGCCCACAACCCGCGCCTACGCGTGGCTAACGGATGCGATCGTGATTGAGGTCTTCGCGCTGGCGGTCACCCATTTGCACCCCAACCCGAACCCGACTGAAGCGGAGCGACTGTCCCTTATTGCGGTTGGCGGGTCCGGTCGCGGCGAAATGGCGCCGCATTCAGATGTGGATTTGCTGTTTCTGGCACCCTACAAGTTGACGCCTTGGTCCGAGAGCTTGATCGAATCAATGCTCTACATTCTGTGGGATTTGAAACTTAAGGTCGGGCACTCCAGCCGCACCGTCAAAGACTGTCTACGCCTTGCACGCGAAGATTATACGATCCGCACCAGCCTTGTCGAAGAACGGTTTTTGGTTGGCGACGCACGCTTGGCCGCTGAATTGACCAAACGTCTACGCACAGAGCTTTTCGCGTCCACCATTCCCGATTTCATCGAAGCCAAACTGCAAGAACGTACAGAGCGCCACCGCAAGCAGGGCGGGCAGCGTTATATGGTCGAACCCAACGTCAAAGAGGGCAAAGGCGGTCTGCGCGATCTGCAATCGTTGTACTGGATCGGCAAATACGTCCACAGTGTGAAAGACGCATCCGAACTGGTGCGCCATAAGGTCTTTACCGAGGACGAATACCTGGAATTCAAGGCGGCCCATTCGTTTCTATGGGCCGTGCGCTGCCATCTGCATTTGCTGACGGGGCGCGCCGCGGACCAGTTGACGTTCGATATGCAAGTCGATGTCGCCGAGGCGATGGGCTATGTTGACAAAGGCGGACGGCGGGCCGTTGAACATTTCATGCAAGACTATTTCCGCCACGCAACCGACGTGGGTGAATTGACGCGCATCTTTTTGACTGCCCAGGAGGCCGCGCACCTGAAGGCGGAACCGATGCTGCAGCGCTTGTTCAGCCGCTCCAAAAAAGCCAAAGCACCCTATGCAATCAAGCAAAACCGCCTGACAGTGGAAACGCCCAAGACGTTCTTGAAAGATCCGCTGAACCTGTTGCGGATTTTTGAGGAAGCCCTGCGCACGGGCACGTTCATTCATCCCGATGCGTTGCGGTTGATCAAGGCGAACCTGCATCTTTTCGACGACGCAGTGCGCCAAAATAAAGAGGCCCAGCGCATTTTCCTCGATCTGATGCTCAAGCACGGCAATCCCGAACGCGGCCTGCGACGGATGAACGAAATCGGTGTACTCGGCGCGTTTATTCCGGAATTCGAAACCATCGTCGCGATGATGCAATTCAACATGTATCACCACTACACAGTTGACGAACACACGATCCAGACGATCAGCCATCTGGCGAAAATCGAACGCGCTGAACTGGACGAAGAACTGCCCGTGTCCGCGTCGATCCTCAAGGGCGGGATCAACCGCAAGGTGCTGTATGTGGCGCTGCTGCTGCATGACATCGGCAAAGGGCGCGATGAGGATCATTCGATCCTTGGGGCCAAGATCGCGCGCAAAGTTGCGCCGCGATTGGGGCTGTCCAAAAAGGATTGCGACACGGTTGAATGGCTCGTGCGAAACCACCTTTTGATGTCGGATATGGCGCAAAAACGCGATATCGCTGACCCGCGCACGGTGCGGGGATTTGCCAAGGCGGTAAAAACAGTTGAGCGGCTCAATCTGCTGTGCGTGTTGACGGTGTGTGATATTCGCGGCGTGGGTCCAGGCACTTGGAACAACTGGAAGGCTGTGTTGATCCGCGCGCTCTACCGCCAAACCAAATTCGCGCTGGAAAACGGCATGGAGGCACTGAACCGCACTGAACGGGGCACGGAGGCCCGCAAGAACTTGCGCGCCGCGTTGCCCGACTGGGATGAGAAAACGTTGAAGGCCGAAGTCGCGCGTCACTACCCGCCCTATTGGCAGGGCATGCACGTCACCGCCCATGTGGATTTCGCGCAAATGCTGCGCGGGCTTGGCAATGACGAAGTGCGCATCAAACTGACACCGGACGAAGACCGCGACGCCACGCGCGTGTGCTTTGCCATGGCCGATCATCCCGGTATTTTCAGCCGCATGTGCGGGGCGTTGTCGCTGGTCGGGGCCAACGTCGTGGATGCCCGCACGTTCACGTCCAAAGACGGTTTTGCGACGGCAGCTTTCTGGGTGCAGGACAGCGATGGGACCCCCTTTGAGGAAACCCGCCTGCCCCGCCTGCGCAAAATGATCGAACGCACCCTGCACGGTGACATTGTCCCGCGTGAGGCATTCGCAGATCGCGACAAGATCAAGAAACGCGAACGCGCATTTCGGGTAAGCACGTCGATTACGTTCGATAACGAAGGCTCCGAGATTTACACCATCATCGAGGTCGACACCCGTGACCGCCCTGGCCTGTTGCACGATTTGACCCGCACGCTGGCAAACGCCAACGTCTACATCGCCAGCGCCGTCATCGCGACTTACGGCGAACAGGTCGTGGATACGTTTTACGTCAAAAACATGTTTGGTCTTAAATACCACGAGCAAGAAAAATGCGACGCGCTGGAACGCAAGCTGCACGAAGCCATTGTGCAAGGTGTCGAGCGGGCAAAGACCTGAGACAGGACTGAAAACCCGGCGAAACGCTAAGGTTACACCGAGTTCCTGTCTTTTATGGGCTGAAATCCAGCCGTCTGGCTATCACTCATTGCCGCTGATCTGACGGGCCACAAATTTACCTGCACCGTATGTATCGCTGGCGACGCCTTGAATTGTGCCACAGGCAGAAACGAAGGTCTGAGTTGCCATCGCAATTATGATCATTGTCTTTTTCATCATTCTTCTCCCAAAGAAGTGCAGACCCACCATGGGCCGCTGTCGGGGAGATAAGGAATGCCCTTTGATAAGTTAAATTCAAAATAATTGTAGTTAAAGCGAGTATTGGTTATATGTTATTGTGTTATTTGAAAGGCCCAATATGGATATCACCCTGCTCAAGACCTTCCTCGAAGTGGCGGCAACCGGATCATTTGTGAACGCAGCGGATCGCCTTTACGTGACGCAATCGGCGGTGTCGCTGCGCATCGGGCGACTGGAAGACACCCTTGGCAAGCCGATGTTCACCCGATCGCGCGCGGGCGCGGAGCTAACGAGTGCGGGGCGCGAATTTGAACGCTACGCGCTGTCGATGATCCGGGTCTGGGAAGAGGCCCGCCAACAGGTCGCCATTCCCGAAGGCTTCACCCGTTCGCTGACCATTGGGGCACAGTATTCATTGTGGCCAAGGTTGGGGTTTCGCTGGCTGGACCGTTTGCAGGTTGCAATACCCGATCTGAATATACGCGCCGAACTCGGGATGCCGGATCGCTTAACCCGGTTCTTGATCGAAGGCGTGATGCAAGTGGGCCTGCTTTACATGCCGCAGCTGCGCCCCGGGCTTGAGGCAAAACGCCTCATGGATGAGGATCTTGTGCTTGTGTCGTCCGTCGCAGGTGCCACGATGGACAGCGTCGCGGAGAATTATGTCTTTGTCGATTGGGGGCCTGAATTTGTCGGCGCCCACGCGCTCGCCCTGCCCGATCTGACCAATCCAGGGATGAGTTTTGTGCTGGGTGCCATGGTGGCAGAATATGTCATTAACCGCCGCGCGTCCGCCTATCTGCCTGCGCGTTACGTTAAGAAGTACATCGACAGTGGCCAGATGCACCTTGTGCCCGACGCGCCACGATTCCCCTATCCGGTCTGGGCTGTATGGCGTGAAGACCTCGATCCTGACCTGCGCCGCCTCGCCGAAGCGGAATTGACCGCCACCGTAGTCGTCGCCGACGACGACAGCAGCGCCGTCATCGACCAATTACGAGACATCACCGACGGCGATACCGTTGATATTCTAGGCGAAGTTGCTGACGAATAAAGCGCCCAAGACACATAACAACAAATCACTTTAAAAATGATTATTTTGAATTTTCCTCATGCATTGGTATTCTGTATTCCCTCCCTCAGCAGAAATGCTCCCGCTTCTGGAGCTGGACCTGATGTCAGGCCAGAAAAGAGTTTGGGTCACCTTCTTTGGGAAAGGAAGACCACAATGAACACGAATTTGATCCTCGCCGCGGTCATCGCAGGCTTCGTAGCAACAACAGTTGCCGCACAAACAACAACATTCGACAACCTAGGTGCCGCTGAAACTTTCAACGACGACCTCGACGAGCAAATGGAAGACGACCGTGATCGCGACCTCACCGGATTCGGGACTGAAGGCCGCGAGCTTGGCGACTACGGCTCCATCGCACTGCGCTACACATCGACATCCAACGACGGCGACACATCCAACGACCTCGGCGTTGGCCTGCGCTACGGCTGGTTTGACGGCGTGAACGGTATCGACACAAACGCATCTTATGCCTACGGCGAAAACAATGGCGTCATCTCAGAAAACCGTTTTCTGGGTGGTGTTGACTACCGCCGCAACCTGTCTGACGCTTTTTTTGCTTACGGCCAAACTGACGTGTCAATCGACAAGCAGACAACAACTGCTGGCGAATACACACAAGATATTTTTGCCGGTGTTGGCGTGGGTTACCGCATCTTCAACAGCAACGATACACAGTGGTCCATCCAGGCAGGCCCAGGTTACCGCGCAGCGGAAGTCGTCGGTGGTGCAACAGTTAACGAAGCTGCGGCATCTATCTCGTCGAACCTTTACGCGTCGTTGACAGACACTGTGTATATCACCAACGACACAGACGTCATCTACTCTGACTTTGCGACAACATTGTCCAATGACTTGGCTTTGAACGTGGCGCTGACAGATACCCTTGCACTGCGCACGTCTTACGCAACACGCTTTAACGATCAGACCGACAACAGCTTCTCTGATGGCGAAAACACCTTCGGCGTATCTGCGGTCTACAACTTCAACTAAACGCGCGGGTTTGCATTCCCCGCAAGGCCGATCCGGCTTCCCTCTGGCCTTGCGATGGGGATGCGATTTCAGCAAAGTTGTGGCCTGCTGCAATCATGCTCCTGAGAACGGTATTGCTTGAAGACGCCGCACGGATCTCGACTGCCATGGGTAAGTTCCTGCAAACCCCAGACTAACTTCGCCATAGAGTTTGTGCGCCATTACCCTTAAAAGGTGCGCAACAACATCGATCCGAGCAGGACAAACATGAAACCCATCCGCCTGATCTCCGGCTTTCTCACCGTCGGCGTCTGGACATTGCTCAGCCGCGTCTTAGGCTTTGTGCGTGATATCCTGATCGCGGGCTATCTTGGCACCGGCCCAGTCGCGCAGGCGTTCTTGGTTGCGTTTTCCTTGCCCAATATGTTTCGCCGCTTTTTTGCCGAAGGCGCGTTCAACATGGCCTTCGTGCCAATGTTTTCAAAAAAACTGCAGGACTCCACCGATGCCGCTGCGGACGCCAAGGACTTTGCACAGGACGCCTTTATGGGGCTGGCATTTGTCCTCGTGATTTTCACGACTCTGGGCGTCATATTCATGCCCGGGTTGGTGTTAATGATGGCCGCCGGTTTCAACGGCGATGAGCGTTTCGATCTGGCAGTCGAATACGGCCGCCTCGCGTTTCCATATATTTTGTTCATCTCGCTCGCGGCCCTTGTGTCAGGCGTTTTGAACGCGACCGGTCGATTTGCTGCTGCGGCGGCTGCACCTGTGTTGCTGAACATGATTTTCATTGTCGCGATGCTGGTGACGGCGATGACGGGGCGGCCCGCATCGGACGCTTTGGGCATGGGGTTGGGTCAGGCGTTGGGGCTGCGCGTGGGCGACACGCTGGCGCTGTCGGTGCCACTGGCGGGGCTTGCACAACTGGTACTGGTCTGGTGGGCAGCGCGGCGTGCGGGGTTCACATTTCGACTGCGAATGCCACGTCTGACGCCGGATTTGCGCAAGCTGGCGATCATCGCTGCACCTGCGATGCTGGCGGGCGGTGTGGTGCAGATCAACCTGTTGGTGGGTCGACAAGTGGCAAGCTTTTATGACGGCGCGATTGCGTGGCTGTCGTATGCCGACCGTCTGTATCAACTGCCCCTTGGCGTTGTTGCGATTGCACTGGGTGTGGTGTTGTTGCCCGATCTCAGCCGTCGATTGGCGGCGGGCGATCTGGATGGTGGGCGCAACGCCTTTAACCGCGCATCAGAATTGGCGCTGGCGTTGACAATCCCTGCCGCTGTCGCGCTGATCGTGATCCCCGTGCCGCTCATCAGCGTGTTGTTCGAACGTGGCGCGTTTGATACCGATGACACCGCCGCCACTGCGCTGGCCGTCATGGTCTACGGTTTGGGACTGCCCGCGTTCGTGCTGCAAAAAGCGCTGCAACCGCTGTATTTCGCGCGCGGCGACACCAAGCGTCCGTTCTATTACGCCGCCGTTGCGATGATTGTGAACGCAGGCGTCGCGATTGGTCTGTCGATCTATATCGGCTACATCGCCGCCGCCCTTGCGACCACGCTGGCGGGCTGGGTCATGGTCTGGCTGTTGTGGCGCGGCAGTCGCACCATGGGCGACGCCGCGCAGTTCGATGCACGGTTCAAATCACGGCTTTGGCGGATTATGTTGGCGTCCGTGCTGATGGGCGTTCTATTGTGGAACACCGTGCTGCTGGTCGGTCCCGCGCTTGGTATGGCGACAATCCGCTACGGCGCCTTGGCGTTTGTGGTAATCGTCGGCATCGCGGGCTATTTCGTAATTGGCCGCCTTGTCGGGGCCTTTCGGGTTTCAGAATTCAAAGCCGCGATGCGCCGCGGTTAATAGATTTCGGGTATTTTTAAGTCAAAGAAGCTGGAAGCGCTTTTAATTACGCCCCCTTCGGCGTTCGTCAAGATCGTGTACTGTATGAGGAGGCAATCGCCCCACCCACCATCAGGCCCTTTTACGAATACGATTGAGAAAGGCCGACCAGCCACCGGGCGCAAGAAGCGGCGCGATAAACAGCCCGATCAGAAAGCCTGAAACCTCGGCAATCCACGTCGGTGAGGATCCGAACAGCATGGAATAGACCAACATGATACCAAGCAGAATACCGATCAGCTGGAACGCCTTAAGTTGATTGTCGCCCATGCGTTCCAGCGCGAGCCACATCAGATAGGTATAGGCCCCAATCAGGCCATAAACCCCGGGATATGCGCCGATCAAAGGCGTGTTTTGCCAGGACACAGCGCCGTAAATCATCGCTCCAAAAAACGTGGACGTGAGAAACAGGATGAGGAATGACAGCGGGCGAAAAATCTCCCCGACGAACTTTCCAAGGGCCAGCAGAAGCACACAAACCCACAGCGCGTGGGTGAACGAGGCGTGGACAAAGGCATAGGTCACAAAGCGTTTCCACAGATCAAAGCTGCCGCGTCCGCGTTCAAAAACCTCGGTCATGACGGCCGGTGCAAAGGCATAATCCTGAAAAGCGCCCGACCGCCAGCCCACGCCCTGCGCCCCGCCGACCCAGCCATTGGCAGCGGCCGTCAGAGTCAATTCGATGGCGGCGATGATAAGAACGAGCACCAAAGGCGCCAGTGGTATCGCGTTAAACGGGCTTTCAATCGCGTCGGTGTCGTGTCCTTGGTCTTTCATAGCGGTGGTCCATTCGGTTGACGGCGTGTGGGGGCATGGGTAAGCGAGAGTCATCCGTTAATCCAGCTTTGGAATGTCCGCTATGTCAGAGACTACTTTCACCCCGCGCGTTTTTTCCGGCATCAAACCGTCTGGTGGTCTGACGTTGGGCAATTACCTCGGCGCGATCAAACGCTGGGTCGATATGCAGTCGCCCGACATGGAAAACATCTATTGCGCCGTTGATTTGCACGCCATTACGGTCTGGCAGGACCCTGCCGCCCTAAAAGCTGGGACGCGCGAAATTGCGGCCGGCATGTTGGCGTCCGGTATTGATCCGGAAAATTCCATTCTGTTCAATCAATCCCAAGTGCCAGAACATGCGCAACTGGCGTGGATTTTCAACTGCGTGGCGCGGGTCGGCTGGATGAATCGGATGACCCAATTCAAAGACAAAGCGGGCAAAAATGCTGAAAAAGCGTCGCTTGGCCTGTACGCGTATCCATCCCTGATGGCAGCCGATATCCTGATGTATCACGCCACCCACGTGCCGGTGGGCGAAGACCAAAAACAGCATGTTGAACTGACACGTGACATCGCGGCCAAGTTTAACAACGATTTCGGGGTGGAGTTTTTTCCGCTAACCGAAGCCGTGATAGAAGGCCCGGGAACGCGGGTGATGAACCTGCGCGACGGCACCAAGAAGATGTCAAAGTCGGGCGATTCTGACATGGAACGCATCAACATGCTCGATGATGCCGACACCATCGCCAAGAAATTCAAGAAGGCAAAGACCGATCCCGAAGGCTTGCCCGAAACAGTTGACGGTCTTGTGGGACGCCCAGAAGCCAAAAACCTTGTGGATATTTATGCAGGTTTGGCGAACATGTCGCCCGAACAAGTGATTGCGCAATATCCGGGAGCGGGCTGGGGCACGTTCAAACCTGCGCTTGCGGATTTGGCTGTGGCAAAACTCGCGCCTATTTCAGATGAGATGAAGCGCCTGATGAACGATCCGGCCGAAATTGACCGCAAACTGGCGCGAGGCGCGCAAAAAGCCCGCGAGATCGCGACGCCAATCCTAGAAAAAACCTACGATATCGTCGGTCTTTTGCGGGCGTAAAAGACGTGCGACCCGTTTCAGCCCGATAATATCAGTGCATTGATGCACCTTAACTGTGCCAAGCGGATAGTTTTGTGCGGCCGTGCGCGCAGATAGAGTCATGCTGAAAGGAAACAACATGACATTGACTACTAAATCAAACTCGGGCGCCCGCGTCGGGCACGTGCATCTTCGGGTCGCGGATCTGGACAGATCCATCGCCTTTTATTGCGACATTCTTGGTTTCGACGTCACGCAACGCTACGGCGCAGAGGCTGCGTTTTTGGGGGCTGGCGGATACCATCATCATATCGGGCTGAACACGTGGGACAGCGCAGGCGGTACGCCACCACCGGCTGGGCACACGGGATTGTTTCACAGTGCTTTTCTATATCCCGACCGCACAGCCTTGGCGCAGGTCGCGGCACGCGTGGTCGCTGCAGGAATACAAATCGACGGGGCCGCCGATCACGGCGTAAGCGAGGCGCTTTATCTGCGCGACCCGGATCAAAACGGCGTCGAACTTTATATTGATCGCGACCCTGCGGTCTGGCCCCGCGACGCTGACGGCGGCCTCAAAATGGTGAATAAACCGTTCGACCTCGCCGCGCTTTTGGCTGGCGATTAAAGCCGCATTCATCAATATCTGCGTCGCAACGGTTGATCCTGTTTGGTCCACCCCGCGCCAAAGACTGCGCGCGACCAGTTTTGCAATTTGCGTAGTTATGGATTGCACGGGTGGCGGCTCTCCGTCACAATCGCGATACTAAGGGAGACAAAAATGCGCAAGTTCCTCGTGATCCTAGATGACAGCCGTGAATGCCTGAACGCGATGCGGTTTGCTGCAATGCGGGCGGCCAAATCCGGCGGCGGTGTTGCCGTGCTGTCGGTCATTCCGCCAGATGAATTCAATCACTGGATTGGTGTCGCTGAGGTTATGCGTGCGGAAACCCGCGAACGCATAGAGGTGCATTTCGAAGTCTTTGCCAAGTGGATGCGCGACAAGCAAAACGTCGATCCCGAATTGATCATCCGCGAGGGCGTGCCAGTAACCGAAATCCTGGCGCAGATTGAAGAAGACAAAGAAGTCGGCTTGTTGGTGCTGGGTGCAGCGACGGACAAAAAAGGCCCTGGTCCACTGATCACTGCGATGATCAAACAGGCCGGCACTTTGCCGATCCCTATGACGATCGTGCCCGGTGATATGTCAAAAGAACGCCTTGAGGCAATCACCTAAACGATCTGCCCTATAAAATCTGATTTGACATCTGGGCTCCCTCACGGACTGACCCATTATTCTAATCCGAACATTACTTGACGGTTGATGCAGCGTTCTTCAGCTTGCGTGGCGCAACTCGTCTGTGTGCCTCCCGTCGCATTTCCTTTTGAATTCATGACATAATTCTCACTCGGTGAAGAGCGGCGTGAAATTTTTCACGCTCACATTAACGTGCGCGCAGTGTCGGGAAGATACCTGCGTGAACCACTGAAACATCCCAGCTGTGTGATTGCGCACCACAATACCCGAGTTCGGTTCGCGCCTGACTAGCTTCCGTCCCACTGGCGGCAGGTGCCAGTCGTCAAGCCCTTGATCTGTCAGAATACCTTCAGATTATCGTGACCGCTGGCAGGGTTTTATTCAAGCAAATCTAAGCCCAAATGCAAGTCATCGAAACGCGGTTCACATCGCATCGACAAAAATCACCGGCCCAACCCGTACAAGGTACGTAAGGCCAAAACAAACCGCCCCAAATGGGCAGAAAAGGAACTACCATGTTCAAATCCATCACACTTGCAGCTGTCGTAATGGCAGCTTCCGCATCTATCGCTTCCGCTAACGGCAGCTACCTGAGCACTTTTGCACCATCACAAGAGCGCAACACAGAAGTTGAACTCGGCCTGGTTGTTGCCGAAGCGAACGGCACTGTTGAGATCCGTGACTACCGCAATGGCCAAATCGGTAAATTGCTTGGCACCGAAGCGGTTACGGCCGGTGGCAATCCGCATGTTGACGTCGAAATCACACCATCCTTTGGCGACGCTGTTGCAGTCTTGACTGTTGGCGGCAACATTGTGGACACACAAGTACTCAACTTCAGCCAACATAACTAAGCTGATCTCTGTTCTCTTCTTCCTCCCTGCTGCGGGTCGCCCATTGGGCGGACCGTTTGCATTTTAGAACGATTCCAAACCTTGACTTTGCGCCGCTGCGAGTGCATATATAAATCCTGACAAAAAAGGTTTTATCCGCCATGTTTATCCAAACAGAATCTACCCCGAACCCCGCAACATTGAAATTCTTGCCCGGCCAGAACGTGCTCGAAGTCGGCACAGCTGATTTCCCAAGCGTTGAGGCCGCTGGCAAAAGCCCGCTCGCGGGTCGCATATTCGGTGTTGAGGGTGTCACTGGCGTATTTTTTGGCACCGATTTCATCACCGTGACGAAAGCGGATGATGTTGAATGGGACCACATCAAACCAGCGATTCTGGGCGCAGTGATGGAACATTACCAATCTGGCGCTGCGGTGATGACCGGCGAACAGGCCGGATCAGGTCACGCCGAACACACGGGCGAGGACGCTGATATCGTCAACCAGATCAAAGAATTACTAGACACACGGGTTCGCCCGGCTGTGGCACAAGACGGCGGCGACATCACGTTCCATGGCTTTGATCGCGGTGTGGTTTATCTGCATATGCAAGGCGCATGCGCGGGCTGCCCGTCTTCCACATTGACCCTGAAAATGGGTATCGAAAACCTCTTGCGCCACTACATTCCTGAAGTGGTCGAAGTTCGCCCAGTTGCCGCATAGCGGCGCGGCGTAGGATTCATGAAGGCTCAGCCAACTATTCTAGCATTCGACACATCGGCGGCGCATTGCGCCGCCGCTTTGTTGTGGGGTGATGGTCAGATCGCAGCCCGCCAAGAAGATATGTCGCGTGGTCAGGGCGAGCGGTTGATGGGGCTGCTTGAAGAGGTCCTGCAACAAGAAGGTTTCGCATGGTCTGATCTGGATGCAATTGCCGTCGGTGTCGGCCCCGGTAATTTTACCGGAATCCGTATCGCTGTCAGTGCGGCACGTGGATTGGCGCTGGGGCTTGGCATCCCGGTTATTTCTGTGTCGAATTTTGAAATCATGCGCGGGCCAAACTCCGTGACGGATCTGCACGGGCAATTGGTCAGCTTGCCTGCCCCGCGCGGCACAAATTACATTCAGGTGTTTGACGGCGGCAAAGCAGCGCGCGCACCCCAGCATATCGCTGTCGGTTCTGAGACAGAGCCAGCACTTGATCTACGGGGCGTCACAGACGTCATCGGCGAACACGCAGCCGATATTTCAATGCTGAACGCCAGAACCGCGCAGAGCTCGGCTATTCCGGCGATGGAACGCGAGATCCACGAAGTCCCTGGAACGATGGTGCGCATCGCCACTGACAAATGGCTTGCAGGGCAAGTGGATGGCACACGCCCCGCCCCGCTGTATGTGCGCCCCGCAGATGCCGCCCCGCCACGCGACAAACCGCCGGTCATACTCCCGTGATCGCCGCGGCCCTCGCAGAGACCCACAGGTTGGCGTTTGATGGCAAGGGCTGGCCTGCGGCGGATTTCGAACGCTATTTGGGCGACACCACAATCCTGATCCACGGCACCGATACCTGTTTTGCGGTTTTTCGGCTAGCAGAACCTGAGGCGGAAATTTTGACGCTCGCCACCCATCCGGACGCGCAAGGCCACGGTCACGCTGGGTCAATGTTGCGCGGCGCGCTGGATGCTTTGGCTAGGGCAAAAATCGAAACAGTTTTCATAGAGGTGGCGGATGACAATGCCGCCGCCCTCGCGCTTTATGCCCGCGCCGGATTCGCGCAATTCAGCACGCGCTGCAACTACTACGCGAACGGCGCATCCGCGATCTGCATGAAAGCTGTGCTTTCCCCTGCGTCGGGTGCTTAAAGACGCGGCTCAAATCACCTAACCTATAAGAATCGGTTGATCTTTCCGGCACCACATTGCCTAATTTGCGACATGATCGAAATAACGCTCGCTGCTATGGCGGGTATAAGATCGGGAACCGCTGGGATACGCGGCCCTACAACAACAACTTGGGAGAGTTTTATGACCCTTATGACTAAATTCCTGAGCGCAACCACTGCGCTTGCTCTGACGGCTGGCGTTGCATTTGCTGACGGCCATGCATCCACCCCTGCGATCATCTACGATCTGGGTGGCAAGTTCGACAAATCTTTCAACGAATCCGCCTTCAACGGCGCACAGCGTTGGGCCGAAGAAAACGAAGCCGAATTCGCTGAATTCGAAATCACATCCGACGCACAGCGCGAACAGGCGATCCGTCGCTTCGCCGAAGATGGCAACAGCCCGATCGTCATGGCCGGTTTTTCGTGGGCAACCGCGCTAGAAGCTTCGGCGCCCGATTATCCTGACACAGATTTCGTCGTCATTGACGTGTCTTGGATCGATTTGCCGAACGTCCGCGCAATCGGCTTTAAGGAACAGGAAGGGTCCTACCTTGTTGGTATGATGGCAGCGACCGCGTCCGAAACTGGCGTCGTTTCATTCGTCGGCGGCATGGACATCCCACTGATCCGTCGTTTTGCCTGTGGCTATGCCCAAGGCGCAATGGCTGCCAACCCTGACGCAACAGTCATCTCCAACATGACAGGCACAACGCCTGCTGCTTGGAATGACCCCGTCAAAGGTTCTGAATTGACGCTGGCACAGATCAGTCAAGGGTCTGACGTTGTGTTCGCCGCTGCTGGCGGCACTGGCGTTGGTGTTTTGCAAACGGCTGCCGATGAGGGCATCCTGTCCATCGGTGTGGACGCCAACCAGAACTACCTGCACCCCGGTCAGGTCCTGACATCCATGCTCAAGCGCGTTGATACCGTCGTGTACGATTCGTTCTCCAACGACGGTGATCTGGAAGCTGGTATCTTCATTCTTGGCGTTGAAAACGGCGCAGTCGGCTATTCGCTGGACGAATTCAACGCAGAGCTTGTGTCCGACGAGATGAAGGCAGCTGTTGATGCGGCCTCCGCTGAAATGGTCGCGGGCACTTTAGTGGTCCATGACTACATGTCCGACGAAACTTGCCCAGCACTTGAATTCTAAGACTGGCGGTTAACGACACGACGTTAGGGGCCTCGCTGATACATCGGCGCGGCCCCTTGCACTATACGGGGGATGGATTGATGACAGCGACAGACACGTTTTTCAGCGCTTGGAGCAAGGCGGATGACGCCGCACGTTTGGCGATAATTCGCGACGTGGTAACAGACGGATGCACCTATGATGACCCACGTTCGCAGGGCATTTTGACCGGTGATGCGGCTATTGCGGACTACGTGGGCAACTTTGCACGCATGGCCGTCGGTGCATCGGTCGTCGTCGTAAAAACCGACCTGCGCGGCGCCTGTGAACGTGCGACAATCGCGTTTCGAATGGCCGACGGCATGGAACAGACGGGCAAGTATTTTATTGACCATGACGGCGACAAAATTACCCGCATGGTCGGGTTTGTCGGCACAGGAGCCGATTCATGAGTGATATATCCCCCGCCATTGAACTTATCGGAATCTCCAAGGCTTTTGGGCCAGTGCAGGCCAACAAGGACATTTCTATTCGGGTCATGCCGGGAACGATCCACGGTATCATCGGCGAAAATGGCGCGGGCAAATCAACGCTGATGTCGATCCTTTACGGGTTCTACAAGGCCGACGCGGGTGAGATTTTTATCGCGGGCCAAAAGACCCAAATTCCTGACAGTCAGGCGGCAATTGCTGCCGGAATCGGGATGGTGTTCCAACACTTCAAACTGGTGCAGAATTTCAGCGTGTTGGAAAACGTTGTCCTTGGGGCCGAAGACGGTGCGCTCTTGCGGCCATCCCTCGCCAAGGCCCGCAAGCAGCTCAAAAGCCTCGCGAAAGAATACGAACTTCACGTCGATCCTGATGCGATCATCGAGGATCTTGGCGTCGGCATGCAGCAACGGGTTGAGATTTTAAAGGCTCTCTATCGCCAAGCTGATATCCTCATTTTGGACGAACCGACCGGCGTTTTGACCCCACCGGAGGCCGACCAGTTGTTCCGCATCCTTGGCCGCCTGAAGGCCGAGGGCAAAACCATCATCTTGATTACCCATAAACTGCGCGAAATCATGGATATCACCGATACCGTCAGCGTCATGCGCCGCGGTGAAATGGATTCGACTGTCAAGACATCCGAAACCACCCCCGCCGACCTTGCGGAACGTATGGTGGGCCGGAAAGTCTTGCTGCGGGTCGATAAAACGCCCGCAAAACCCAAAGACGTCGTACTGGAAGTGCGTGACCTCAACATCACCGACGAAAAGGGTGTGCATCGTCTTAAGGGCGTGTCGTTCAACGTCCGCGCCGGTGAAATCCTTGGCATTGCTGGGGTGTCTGGCAACGGACAGTCCGAACTGCTTGAGGTTCTAGGCGGTTACGAAAAGGCGACAGGCGACATCTTGGTCAACGGCGTGCCACTGGATTTGACAGGTGCCCATTCAGACGGCCAAAGTCGGCGCGCGCATGGCATCGCCCACGTGCCCGAAGACCGCCAGAACGAGGGTCTGATCATGGACTTTAGCGCGTGGGAAAATACCGCATTTGGCTATCATCATGACCCTGAATACCAACGCAACGCGCTGCTGATGGACAACGCCGCGATCCTGCGCGATGCGCAGGGAAAAATGGACCGTTTTGATGTGCGTCCGGCCAATCCATTGCTGTCGGCCAAGAATTTCTCTGGCGGCAACCAGCAGAAAATTGTCGTCGCGCGCGAAATTGAACGCGACCCCGATTTATTGCTCGTCGGACAACCGACACGGGGTGTCGATATCGGCGCAATCGAATTTATCCATCAACAGATCGTCGCCCTGCGCGATGCAGGTAAGGCGATCCTGCTGGTGTCAGTGGAACTCGACGAAATTATGGGGCTGAGTGATCGGATTGCCGTGATGTTTGACGGAAAGATCATGGGCGAACGCCTGCCCGAAAATACCAATGAAAAAGAGCTGGGCCTGCTGATGGCGGGTGTCACAGATGGGGAGTCCGCCTGATGGACAAGATGCCAAAGTGGGCCGATGTGGCGCTGGTACCGGTTGTGTCGCTGATCATAGCGGCACTGATTTCCGCAATCGTGTTTGTGGCCGTGGGTCAAAACCCGTGGGAGGCGTTGAAACTGATGGCTTACGGCGCCGTCGGCACGTCAGATTTCCTTGGTTACACGCTATTTTACGCGACAAACTTTATCTTCACGGGGCTGGCCGTTGCCGTCGCGTTCCATGCGTCCTTGTTCAACATCGGCGGCGAAGGTCAGGTGCTTTTGGGCGGTTTGGGTGCCGCAATCGTCGTGCTGTTTGTGCCTTGGCCGCACTGGACGTTGGCGTTGATCGCCGGTGCCACAGCCGCTGCCGTCTTTGGCGCGCTTTGGGTCGCGATACCTGCGTATTTGCAGGCGCGGCGCGGCAGTCACATCGTCATCACCACGATCATGTTCAACTTTATGGCCTCAGGGGTGCTGATCTACATGCTCAGCGGCCCGTTGAAACCTGACGGCAATATGCAAATCGCAACGGCGATCTTCCCTGAGGCATCACATCTGCCGTCGCTGAACGATATTGCGGGGGTGTTCGGGTCCGATCTGTTCGGGCGTTCACCGGTCAACATTTCGATCCTGATCGCGCTGCTGGCCTGTGTCGCGGTCTGGGCGCTGATCTGGCACACGCGGCTGGGCTATCAAATCCGTGCGCTGGGTCGCTCTGAAAGTGCCGCCAAATATGCCGGGATATCCGCCGTAAATATCACGATGATTGCACTTCTGATTTCGGGTGGATTGGCGGGGATGATGGCCGTGAACAACACGATGGGCATCAACACGCCGCAACTGGTGGACAACGCCGCAGGTGGTGCCGGTTTCATCGGGATCGCGGTCGCGCTGATGGGGCGTAACCATCCGGTTGGCATCATTATTGCAGCGCTCTTGTTTGGCGCGTTGTATCAAGGCGGCGCTGAATTGTCCGCCGCCACGTCAATCCCCGTGCAGATCGTCGTCGTCATTCAGGCGCTGGTGATCATGTTCACCGGTGCATTAGACGAAATGGTCCGCAGCCCGATTGAAAAACTGTTCATCCGCTTTGGACGCAGTCGCGTGGCGGGGGAATAGACAATGGATTTTTTCACAATCGTACAGCTCGGCGATGCATCTGTGCGTATGGCCATCCCTCTTTTGTTGGCTTGTCTTGCGGGTCTATTTTCTGAACGCGCCGGCATTTTCGACATCGGCCTTGAAGGCAAGATGTTGGCGGCAGCGTTCGTGTCAGCTGCGGTGTCTTACACGTCTGGATCGGTCTGGGTCGGCCTGTTGGCTGGCATCGGAATTTCCGTGGTGCTGGCGATTATCCACGGCATTGCGTCGATTACATTTAAGGGCAATCAGCTGATTTCCGGTGTCGCGATCAACTTTTTCGCCGCCGGATTGACCGTTGTGATCGCCCAAGGCTGGTTCGCCCAAGGCGGGCGCACGCCGTCCTTGCCACAAGATGCGCGGTTCAACGGATTGGACTTTCCAGGCGCGTTGTCGCGGATGCGTGACAAAATGCAGGCCAGCCCGGGGATGCAGTTTTATTCCGAATTCGTGTCGGGCCACTCAATACTAGTGTACCTCGGGCTTCTGGCTGTCCCGCTGAGCTGGTGGATACTATACCGCACACGGTTCGGTCTGCGACTGCGCGCGGTCGGCGAAGCACCCGAGGCGGTGGACACTGCGGGCATTTCGGTTGTCCGATTGCGGTTTTCAGCAGTTATCATCTGCGGCATTTTATGCGGCATCGCAGGCGCGTATTTGTCCACGGCAGTGCAGGCAGGTTTCACCAAAGACATGACCGCAAACCGCGGCTTCATCGCGTTGGCTGCGTTGATCTTCGCCAAATGGCGGCCGTGGTATGCCCTTGGGGCCTGCCTGTTGTTCGGGCTGTTCTTTGCGATTGATATCCGCTTTTCAAATATCCAGTTGCAGGTCATCTGGATCATGGTGCTGCTGTTGGGCTGCGCGGCCGCGCTGACTACATATGCGGTGCGCCGTGAAAAGATCGACGTCATCGTTTTGGGTGGTTTGTCAGCGGTTTTGGCCGCAGTCGCGTTTACCGCGTGGTTTGCCACGGCGTCAGCAGAAGGCATTAGCATTTTGGCCGCCCTTTGGGAAACTGTGAAGGTGCCGAGCCAGTTGATCCAGTCCCTCCCTTATTTGTTCGTTGTGATCGTGTTGGCAGGCTTTGTCGGCAAGGCCATTCCGCCGCGCGCTGGGGGGCAGCCTTATGTCAAGGAACGCTGACGAACTCGCGGACAAGATCCGCGCGATTGCAGGCCCCGCACCCGTCTCAATTGGTCTGATCCTTGGGTCGGGTCTGGGGCATCTGGCAGGTGCCGTCGAAGGCATTGCAATTCCATATGATGAGCTTGAGGGGTTTCCCCATGCGGGCGTCAGCGGCCACAATCCCAACCTCGTGATCGGCACCCTTGAGGGTGTGCGGGTCGCTGTGTTTGGCGGGCGGGCGCATTATTACGAATCCGGTCGCGGCGATGCGATGCGCCTGCCCCTCGAAGTGCTCAAAGCACTTGGCGGGCACACGATGATTGCCACCAATGCCGCAGGATCCATGGTGCCGGACATGCCAACGGGGTCGATCATGTGCTTGTCCGATCACATCAATTTCAACGGGTTGAACCCCTTGATCGGGGAACAAACCGACGCGCGGTTCGTGCCGATGCGCGATTGTTATGACCCTGGCATGCGCGAGGTCCTGACCCGCGCTGCGCAGGATGTGAAAATCAAAATGCACAGCGGTGTCTATGCGTGGTATTCCGGCCCCTCGTTCGAAACCGTGGCCGAGATCAATGCGATCCGTATGCTTGGCGCAGACGCGGTCGGCATGTCCACCGTGCCCGAGGTGATCTTGGGTCGTTTCCTTGGCCTGCGATGCGCTGCGATTTCAACCATCACCAACATGGCCGCAGGCATGAGCAACGAACCCATCAGCCATGAACACACCAAGGCCATGGCCCCACTGGGGGCGGCGAAGCTGGAAAAAGTACTGCGGGCGGCGCTACCCCGTCTCTAAATCTGCAGATTCTCACTGAGCGAGACATCTGGTCTTATATTTGTGGCGAAATTGGTCGTTGATCATGATAGCGTTGCAGGCGTAAGGAAGACCATGCAAATCTACCTGCCCATCGCGGAAGTGTCCGTGAACGCCTTTCTGCTGCTCGGATTGGGCGGCATTATCGGAATTCTTTCCGGAATGTTTGGTGTGGGCGGCGGTTTCTTGATGACGCCGCTGTTGTTTTTTATTGGCATCCCACCCGCTGTGGCCGTCGCAACCGGAGCCGTGCAGATCGTCGCATCGTCGTTTTCAGGTGTACTTGCACACCTTAGGCGGAAAACAGTTGATCTGAAAATGGGCACTGTGCTGCTGGTTGGCGGCCTTATCGGGGCTGCCGTTGGCATTGTTTTATTCAACTATCTCAAATTCTTGGGTCAAGTCGATCTGCTTGTGAATCTGTGCTATGTTGTATTCTTGGGCATCATTGGCGGGCTTATGTTCATTGAGTCCTGGCGCGCGATCAGGCGTTCCAAAGTGCCAGGGTCACGCCCGCCGCGGCGCAAGCACGGATTGGTTCACGCCCTGCCGCTGAAGATGAAATTCCGCGTGTCTGGTTTGTATATTTCAGTGATCCCGCCGCTGATCATCGGTCTAACTGTTGGCATCTTGGCCGCCATCATGGGTGTTGGCGGTGGCTTCGTTATGTTGCCAGCAATGATCTACTTGCTAGGCATGCCGACCAAAGTGGTCATCGGAACGTCCTTGTTCCAGATTATTTTTGTAACCGCGTTCACGACGATGCTGCATGCGACGACAAATTTCACAGTTGATATTGTGCTCGCGGTCTTGTTGTCGATTGGCGGCGTGATCGGGGCGCAGGTCGGCACCCGCATCGGCGTCAAAATGAAGGCAGAGAACCTGCGCATATTACTGGCGATGATGGTGCTGGCGGTCTGCGGAAAACTCGCATTTGATCTGCTGGTGATGCCGTCCGAGCTTTACTCCCTTGGCACTGGGGGGGATCACTGATGCTGCGCCTGATCGTAGTCCTTTTTCTGCTGGTCACCCCGCTTGGCGCGGAAGAAATCGTACTGGGTCTCAGTCATGATGAGGTCGCGATCACCGCGAATTTCGACGGCTCTGAAGTCATGATTTTTGGGGCGATCAAACGCGATGCACCTGCCCCCGTGGGTGGCCCACTCGAGGTGATCATCACACTGGCCGGCCCATTGGAACCCGTCCTCGTGCGCCGCAAGGAACGCGTTTTGGGTATTTGGGTGAACACCGACGCGGTCGAAGTTGACGCAGCGCCGTCGTTCTACGCGGTTGCCACATCCGCGCCAATGCGCGACGTGCTGACATCGGTCGAAGACCTGCGATACGGCATTTCGATCCCGCGGGCCATTCGCTCGGTTGGGGCACCGGACACCGTGCAAAACTCAGAAATTTTCACGCAGGCCCTGATCCGGATTCGCGCAGGGTCCCAGCTCTATCAAATCCTCGAAAGTGCAGTCGATATCGAGGAAGAAACCCTGTTTCGCGGCCAGATCACCATGCCTGCCGCACTCACCGAAGGCGAATATACCGCCCATATCTACATCACCCGCGACGGCGTTGTGGTCGATGATTATGAAACGAGTATTGCAGTTTATAAGGCCGGTCTCGAACGCTGGCTCTATGAGATGTCACGCAATCAGCCGTTCCTTTACGGTCTGATGTCACTTGCGATTGTGATCTCTGCGGGCTGGTTGGCATCCGCCGCGTTCCGGATATTCCAGCGCTGATTTAGCCGCGCCCCACGTAGGGCATTTGTGTCGCCATGATGGTTTGAAACAGTGTGTTTGCGTGCAGCGGCAAGCATGCCAGGTTCCAGACAGCATCCGAAACATAGCCCACTTCGATTGTTGGTGGCGGGGCGTTGCCTTCGGCAATATTGCGCGCGGCGAGTGCGTCTATCATAGGGCTTTGCGCATTGCCGATATCGATCTGCCCACAGGCAATGTTAAAGGCCCGCCCATCAAGCGCCAGTGTCTTGGTCAGCCCCGTCACGCCGTGCTTTGTGGTCGTATAGGTCACCGACCCGACACGCGGAACATAGGCCGACACGGAACCGTTGTTGATAATCCGTCCGCCTTGTGGCGATTGGTGGCGCATTTTGCCGAACGCGGCGCGCGCGCACAAAAACATGCCCGTCAGGTTCACATTCACCGCATCCAACCAGTCCTGCACAAGAACTTCATCGATCGGCGCGGCGGCGGTGAAAACTCCGGCGTTGTTGAATAAAACATCCACCCGCCCCGCCACTGCGGTGAAGGCGGCGAATGCCGCGTCAACCGCCACAGGATCGGTCACATCACAGGGCAGAACGAGGGCGTTAGCGTGCCCTTTGGCGACATCGTTCAACGCGTCCTCGCGCCGCGCGATTAATCCAACGGTCCAGCCTTCGATCAAGAATTTCTCGGCCACGGCACGGCCAATGCCGCTGCTGGCACCTGTTATGATGATGGTCTTCATGTCTCGGTTTCCATGTCCGGCGCAGTGAGCTCAAGTGGCGCGGGCGCCACGATCAAATCATCCGTGCGCAGCGTTCCGGATGGCCGCGCAAGGCGGTTGCGCACGACCCAACATAATCTGTGTTCGGCCCGTGTGATTGCAACATAGGCGAGGCGTTTCCACAGCGGTTGGCCCGCCTCAACCCGCCCCATCCGCGAGGCCGCATAGATGTCGGGCGCGAAGACCTGAACAGTGTCCCATTGTGACCCTTGTGCCTTATGGATCGTCACCGCCGCACCGTGCAAAAACGTCGCTCCCATGCGCGCGGCAAAGGGGATGAACGGTTCTTCGTCGCCCTCAAGTTCGATCTTGACGATGGATGCGGCGCTGACTTGCGGGTCTTCAGCGCCCATAACGTGAAGGCGCGAAAACCCCGGTTTGCGACCCGGGCCGAGATAGATGACCTGCGCGCCCTTGATCAGCCCGCGCGCCTCAAGATCGAGGCGCTTTTTGCGATGCTTGGCGGGCAATTCTATGCCGTCACAGACCAGCGGTTCCCCTTCGAGGAGTTCATCCGCTGGCGCACCAAACGCGTTTCGAAAGGCGTGAATCAGTTTAATGCGTGTGGCGTTGCGCCAGACCAAACAGGGCGACCGCGCCATAAGATCGCTTTCCACCCGTTGTGCCATGACGACGCGATCATCTTTTTGCGCCGCTTCGGACACCAGTTGTTCAAATGCGTAGAAATCGATCTGCGGATCCGCCAGCGCATGCGCCAAATCAAGGATCGGATTGTCGGCGGTTTGACGATGAACGCGCGACAGGATCATCTGCTTGGACTCGGGCAGTTTTTCGAACACCATCTTGCCACCCTCGGCCTTAACAGGGGGCAGCTGCGCAGGGTCACCAAACAACACCAAGGTTGGAAAAATGTCCTGCAAATCCTCAAACTGTTTGGCGTCAAGCATGGAGCTTTCATCGACAAACCCGATGTCCAGCGGGTCCTCGCGGCGTTTCCATCCGGTGATGAAATCCGACCCTCGCAAACCAGCAGCAGCAAGTGCCGCGGGCACGGATGAATTCACCTGATAGGACGCAAACGCGCGATCTAGCGCCACTTCGGTCAGGCCCTCGATTTCAGGCTTTTCACCATTACCTGCCAGCCATTCAGCGATCTTTTCGTATTCGGGATCATACATCGGCGTATACAAAATCCGGTGAATCGTCGTGGCCGGAACGCCACGATTTCGCAGCACACTCGCGGCCTTGTTAGTGGGCGCAAGAATGGCCAAAGTACGCCGATCGCGGCGTTTTTTACCCTCATAGTCACCAGACACAATATCGACGCCCGCTTCGCGCATCGCCTTGAACAGCTCGGCCAACAGCAGGGTTTTGCCGCTGCCCGCTTTGCCCAAAACGGCCAATACGGACCGCAACGGGTCTTCTTTGGGCGGCCGCGTCGTACCAGCCAAGATATCGACGCCCGCCTTGCCCAAAAGGTCGGACACGGCATCCCAAGCTTCGGCCTGATCGTCGGAGAGAGTAAGGGCAGTTTTAACCATTGTTCGACTGTATCCGCGCCACGCGTGGGGGGCCAGACGTTACGCCGCGCATGCCCGCATTTTCGCAAGTTTGTCGCCAGACACGCGGGCACACAAGGGAACGCAATTTGCCCAACACCACAATGATCTCGCCGCTAAATAATCATGTCCTGATCCGCGCTAGGTTCTGTGGCCTGATTGAGTGTCACCGAAAGGGGGGGGTAGATTGGCCGGTCTCTAAATTCGCCGCGCGCAGCGCCCCCTCTGACATCGCCGCCAGTTCTTCCTGCGCAACCGTCGAGGTTACGTCCAACTGGTGCGCCAGCAGTGGTAGCCCGTTCTGGTCAGCAAATGACCGCAGGTCAGCGATAACGTCGATGATCCATTTCTGTCCCATTAAAAACTCTCTGTATGACCCATTAACGACTGATTGGAATTGGGTATACAACCGAACGGATTAACAAATTACCTACTGGAACGGCCCCACCATTTATGGGCCGGAAACGATCGGTTGGCATATCGAAAATGATACGGGCCGCGCAGCGGAGTGCTGGCGGCCCGTATTGGAAACCACTTTGCGGATCGCGCCGTTCAGCGCTTAGCTTCGATCACATCTTCAAGCGTGCGCAGTCCCGTTCTGGGGGACTGAACCAGCACCGACATATTGCCGGGCTTATGTTCATTTCGCAGCATTTTGGTATGGGCGTCAGGCAATTGATCCCAAGGGAACACTTCGGACATACACGGGTCCAGTCGACGCTCGACCATCAGATTGTTGGCGGATGATGCCTGCTTGAGATGGGCAAAGTGACTGCCTTGAATACGTTTCTGGTGCATCCAAAGATAGCGTACATCGAATGTGCAATTAAAGCCGGTGGTGCCCGCGCAAATCACGACCATGCCGCCCTTTTTGCAGATCAATGTCGACACCGGGAACGTCGCCTCGCCAGGGTGTTCGAACACCATATCGACGTTGTTGCCCTTGCCGGTGATGTCCCAGATCGCCTTGCCGAATTTACGGGCTTCCTTGAACCAGTCGGCGTATTCGGGCGTGTTGACGGTGGGCAGCTGGCCCCAGCACTTGAAGTCCTTGCGGTTGATGACGCCCTTAGCGCCCAACCCCATGACAAAGTCGCGTTTGTCTTCGTCCGAAATCACGCCAATGGCGTTGGCGCCTGCCGTGTTGATCAACTGGATCGCATAAGATCCCAGACCGCCGGACGCGCCCCAAACCAGCACGTTTTGCCCCGGTTTCAGATCGTGCGGTTCATGACCGAACAACATCCGGTAAGCCGTGGCCAGCGTCAGTGTGTAACACGCGCTTTCTTCCCACGTCAGATGCTGCGGGCGCGGCATCAATTGCTGGGCCTGCACGTTTGTGAACTGTGCGAACGATCCATCAGGGGTTTCGTAGCCCCAAATGCGTTGGCTGGTCGAAAACATCGGGTCGCCGCCATTGCATTCTTCGTCGTCGCCGTCGTCTTGGTTGCAATGCACCACGACCTCGTCGCCGATTTTCCAGCGTTTCACTTTATCGCCCACGGCCCAAACGATGCCAGCAGCGTCGGATCCTGCAATATGGTAGGGTGCGCCGTGGCCGTCAAACGGGCTGATCGGCTGACCAAGACCCGCCCAAACGCCGTTGTAATTAACGCCTGCCGCCATCACGAGGACCAGCACTTCGTTGCTATCCAGAACGGGCGTATCGACCACTTCAATCTTGAAGGCCTCATTGGGTTCGCCGTGACGTTCGCGCCGGATCGCCCATGCATACATCTGCGCAGGGACGTGGCCCATTGGCGGGATTTCACCCATCTCATAGAGGTCTTTTTTCTCTGCCTCGTAGGTGAAGGCTGCGTTTTGGTCGAGAGCCATGTCCGTCTCCATCAGATCATTCATTATTCATGCCGCCCCGCAGAAACAACGCGCTCTGCGGGAGTGATACCTTGGCTCATGGTAACTATGCAATAGTAACGGGCGGTGTTTTTGTAATTTTATTGCTTTGCAGATGCAGAAAGATCAGACGACCGTGCTGCACTTGCACCAAAATGATGCGCGATGGAATTGGCATAATACGCGAGCACGGGCCTTTCACCGTCGGTAATTACGATGACATCTCCAGTCGTAACGATGCAACGGCGGCGCAGGTTAGCCAGCCCTGCGGTGGTCATTTGTTCAGGCGTGCGGCGCGGTGCGACGACTGTGGCAGGCAGCAACTTAAGATCTTTTTGGATGTGTGCCGCAATTGCGACCTCAGTATTGGCACCCGCCAACACAGCGCGGCTGACCATTGGGACGGGCAATAGCGGGATCACACTTGCGATGCGTGACATCAATTCCTTACCAACAGCCCTGGTCGTACCGTTATGGGATTGGGCAAAATCGCGCAGGGACAGCGGTTGGCCAAAACTGACATTGGCTGTGCCAAAGGTGGTTATCTTGCCGCGTAGCCGCGCCCACAGATAGCCAGACACACCGCCTATAACGGTACGCAGCGGTGGGCGGAAACGGCGCACGCCTGATTGGTCCGCTTTGATCAAGAACCGGTCTTCAAGGACACGATCATAATTCAGCGCCACAGGCACAAAGACCACATCGCGCCCGTTGGGGTCAAAATCATCGATGATATAGCTCAGGATGCCTAGACGCGGATTGGACATCGCGCCGTTCAGCGACAGCCCCCCTTCTGGAAAAACCGCCTGCGTGACACCACCCGTCGTCGCCATCTGCACATAGCGCGCCAAAACCCTGCGATAGAGCCCCCGCGCGGCCGGCTTGCTGCGCGATCTGCGGCGGATAAA
Source organism: Octadecabacter arcticus 238 (assembly GCF_000155735.2). Lineage (GTDB taxonomy): Bacteria > Pseudomonadota > Alphaproteobacteria > Rhodobacterales > Rhodobacteraceae > Octadecabacter > Octadecabacter arcticus. The sequence goes on along the minus strand of NC_020908.1, from coordinate 454,695 downwards.
ATAGCCGCCCATCATTTTGATCATCGCTGACAACGGCCAGACCCGCGCCCATTCCCCAACCGCATAAGACAGCGCACCCGCACGGCTCACAAGATAAGTGACCAGCACATAGTCCATGTTCGATCGGTGGTTCATCACAAAGATTATCGTCGCATCAGGGTCAATCGCATCGTATTCGGCGCGGTCAAACTGCCCCACACGCAAGCGGTACAAGAATCGCGACAACCATTTTGCAACCCGCATCCCGAACGAAAAATAGGCTGTGGCAGAAAAGGACGGCACGATTTCGAGGGCATAGTGACGGGCTTTTTCAAACGCCACGTCTTCGCGCACGCCAGTCGCTTTGGCATATTCATTGATCGCGATGATGACTTCGGGATCATAGACCAACCGCTGGATCGTGTCATAGCGCCTCGCGAGCTTGAACGGCTCAATCGGCTTTTGAAGTCGCAAGTTAACACGCGCCACGACCCTTTCGGCGCGACGGCGAAAGAACCAGCGCACGGATGGAAACAAGAAGTGCGACGCAAAGGTCACTGCCGCGAACAGCAGAACCAAAATCAGCAGCCAAAGGGGGATCGCAATCGGGGTCGTCATGTGGGGATCGTGTCAGGGAAACGCCGCCGCGTAAATGGCCTCATGCCGCAGCGCAGCGCGTTGACAAGGGTGTAATATTCCCGATATCTACGCCACAAAGTAATAATATTGCGCAATCCTACTCATGAGGTCCCCTATGTCGCAGACGCAAAAAGATCGCGAGGCCGATCGTCCGTGGCTGTTTCGAACCTACGCAGGTCATTCAACGGCAAAGGCATCCAACGAACTTTACCGCGGAAATCTGGCGAAGGGACAGACAGGCTTGTCCGTGGCTTTCGATTTGCCGACACAAACGGGCTATGACAGCGATCATCTATTGGCCCGCGGCGAAGTTGGTAAGGTTGGCGTTCCGGTCTGTCATTTGGGGGATATGCGCGCATTGTTCGATGACATTCCGCTTGAGAAAATGAACACGTCGATGACAATAAATGCGACAGCGCCGTGGCTGCTCGCGCTTTATATTGCTGCCGCCGAAGAACAAGGCGCCGATGTTTCGGCGCTGCAAGGCACGGTCCAAAACGACATCATCAAAGAATACCTCTCGCGCGGCACATATATCTGCCCGCCTGCCCCGTCCCTGCGGATGATCACCGACGTCGCCGCCTACACCCGTGAACATCTGCCAAAGTGGAACCCGATGAACGTGTGCTCGTACCACCTGCAAGAAGCAGGCGCGACGCCAGAAGAAGAATTGTCGTTTGCATTGGCTACGGCAATTGCCGTTCTCGATGATCTTATGGGCAAAGTCCCCGCCGACGCATTTCCGGCCATGGTCGGGCGTATTTCGTTTTTCGTGAATGCCGGCATCCGTTTCGTCACCGAAATGTGCAAGATGCGCGCCTTCGTAGAATTGTGGGATGAGATTTGCCAGACACGTTACGGCGTTGAAGACCCGAAATTTCGCCGTTTCCGTTACGGGGTGCAGGTCAATTCCCTTGGCCTGACTGAACAGCAGCCAGAAAATAATGTTTACCGCATCCTGATTGAAATGCTTGCCGTCACATTAAGCAAAGACGCACGCGCCCGCGCCGTGCAACTGCCCGCTTGGAACGAAGCACTCGGATTGCCGCGCCCATGGGATCAGCAATGGTCGCTAAGGATGCAACAAATCCTCGCGTTTGAAACAGACCTTTTGGAATACGATGACCTGTTTGAGGGGAACCCAGCGGTGGAACGCAAAGTTGCGGCGTTAAAGAAGGGCGCGATGGCAGAATTGGGCCAAATCGACAGCATGGGCGACATGCAGGAAAAGATCGAATACATGAAATCTCGGCTGGTTGACTCAAACGCCGCGCGAATTGCTGGCATTGAGTCCGGTGCCACGACGGTCATTGGGGTGAATAAGTTCCAGAATGGCGAACCATCTCCGCTCACGGCGGGGGACGATGCCATTATGGTAAGCGATCCGGCAGCAGAAGCTGACCAATTAACACGACTAGAAGCCTGGAAAGCCGATCGCGACGCAGATGTCGTATCAGCCGCCCTCGCCGCGCTAAAAGCCGCGGCGCTGAGCGATACAAACATTATGATCCCATCAATTGCCGCTGCCAAAGCCGGCGTCACGACGGGCGAATGGGCGCAAGTCATTCGCAATGCATTCGGTCAGTATCGCGGGCCGACGGGTGTATCGCACAACCCGTCCAATCGCACCGAAGGCCTTAATGAAATTCGCGATCGCGTGTCGGCTGTCAGCGCAAAACTCGGGCGTAAGCTCAAATTTCTTATGGGGAAACCGGGACTGGACGGGCATTCAAACGGCGCCGAACAGATCGCTGCGCGGGCGCGCGATTGCGGTATGGATATCACCTATGAAGGAATTCGGCTGACCCCTGATGAAATCATCCAAGCCGTTCTTCGCGATGATGTCCACGTGGTTGGTCTTTCTATTCTGTCGGGGTCCCACATCCCGCTGATATCGGAAATGATGGACAAAATGCGCGCACAAGGTCTGGGACATATTCCTGTCGTCGTTGGCGGGATTATTCCGGATGAAGACGCCACAGCATTGGCCGCAATGGGCGTCGCGCGAGTTTATACGCCAAAAGATTTCCAATTGAACCGGATAATGGACGACATTGTAACTTTGGCTGATCCATCTGAGGCCATTCAGTCTGGCGTTGCGTCATTTTAGGACCAATTTATAGTTATATACTCCCGCGCCTGAATTGACCTGAGGTTTTCCCCTCAAATCACTTTGTATTCCTTGAGCGATATGACGCGGAAGTTGTCGGTGACGGTGTCGCGGAACTCTGGCCATTTTTCTGGCAGGGTCTTGCGGAAGAAGTCGAAAATGGCCTCTGTGAATTGGTTGAACGTTGCATAGTGCCGATTGTGGGTGACCCATTTGTGCATAACACCCCAAAGACGCTCGATCGGGTTGAGGTGCGGGGCATATGCTGGCAAGAAATGCAACTTCACCCGACGTTCTGGGCTGTCCAGCCATGGCTGTAGTATCTTGGCATGATGATAGCGGGCATTGTCGACAAAGACGTGGATGGCCGTCTTGGTTTGGTTGTTGCGTTCCAACTTTTCCAGCATCTGTCGGGTTGTCTGGGCATTGATCTTCTCGCCTTCCACAAAGGTGAACTGGAAAGTCTCAAGGTCAAGCGCGCCCTGAATGTTGAGCCGCTTGCGCCCTGATGTCGCCTTCAGGGCCGTCTTTTGTCCCTTGGGGAACCAACCATGGGCGGGGCGGCTCTGGTGTTCGGGGTGGACAGCGTCCGAAAAGACAACCATCTCATCTGCGGCCAACCCGTTCATCAGGGCCTCATATTTGGCAATAAACGCAGCCTGCTTGGCTTCATCGGCCTGTGCAGGCAGCAATTGTGGTTTCTTATACGCGAACCCCAGGCGGCGCATCAGCTTGGCGGCTCCCGACGTGCTGTAGTTTTGGTCGCACTCGGCTAGAACATAGGCACAGACCTCATCGGCATTGCGGGCAGGCTGCGCGGTGAAATGGGCTCTCACCGCCTGCTCTTGCACGACGGACAAATGACCCTGACGCTGGCTGTAGTCCTTCAGACCGAAAAACGATAGTCCCGCACCGGCAAAGGCAAATCGCCACTCCGTCAAAACTGTCGGGCCAATATCCAAAATCCGGCAAACCGTTCCGGCGTCTTCTCCTGCGTCCAAAAGAAGAAACGCGCGCGCCCGTTTCCAAACAAGGGCGTCAACTTTGCGGCGGCGGCAAAGCGCTTCAAGTGCTATGCGCTGCTCGTCGGATAAGGAGACTGTTTTGTATTGCTTGCTCATAAACTCAAAATACAGACTGAACCGCCTTTGGCCATGCGACGAAGTGAATCGCAGGCCCAAAATCGTCAGGTCAATTCAGGCGCAGGAGTATAATAGGTCCAATTCGACCATTTTGATGAATTGTGATATCCTTTAGTTTATGGTACCGCTAACTCCCCTTCCAAATGGCGTGTGGGATTTTTAAGCCGAATGTAGAATTGAAAGGAAGACAGAATGGTATTCGATCTCAAAAGTATGTCACGAAAAGAGCTTGAGAAGCTCGCGAGCGACGTTGAAAAGTCTCTTGAAAAGCATCGCAAGAAGGATCTAAAAAGGATCCGTCAGGAAATGGAAAAGCTCGCCGCAGCACATGGTGTCACCGTTGAGGACATTCTAGGCAGCGGGGCGACCGCCAAGGCGACGCCGAAGAAAGCCGTAAAACCTAAATCCGCACCGAAATATGCAGACCCTGCGGATAAATCCAAGACATGGACCGGCAAAGGCCGCCAACCGGAATGGTTCAAATCCGCGATTTCTGCAGGCAAAACACCAGAAAGCATGGCGGTGTAGCGACACGTTAAGCTTAGTAATCGGTTCAGTGTTGTTATAGCTTTTTTGGCTCTTCTCCGCTTTGTTGAGTAAGAAAAGATGCCGACCATCAAGTAACCTATTGATATGTTAGGTTTCTGACAACTTTTCATAGGGCAGGTATATGACCATCGACATCTCGCAACATATTTTACGCCTGAAGGGGCAACGTGTAAATGAAATTGAGCTGGCTGAAGACGGTGCGAAGGTTATTGTTCAGTGCAGTCGGGATGCCCGCAGGAGCGCTATAGACCCTGCAACCGGCAAGAAGGGTAGCATCAACCAACATATTCGCCGACAAGTAAACGACATCCCGTTTTTTGGGTATCCTTGTGTGATTGAGATTGAGCTAGCGCAGGTTTTTATTAGCAAGGGTGAGCGCCGCATTGAGGCGTGTCCTTCTGTTGATAAAGGGTGCCGTTTCACCCATCGATTTTGCCATCTTATCAGTGGATTGTGCCGTCATTTATCCATTCTGGCTGTCTCCAGGCATTTAGGTATACGATGGGAGACGGTAAAGAATATCGACAAGGCATACCTGATGGAAACGCTCCCTGCGCTTGATCCCGCACAGCTTGCTGGCTTGGAATACATTGGTGTCGATGAAGTGGCCCGGGCGAAAGGTCATGACTATATGACGGTGGTCTACGATATGGTCGGAGGGCATCTGATCTGGGTGGAAGCCGGTCGAACTGCCGAAGTTTTTTCAAGGTTTTTGAAACAGCTGCGGCCAGATACAGCCCATAAAATAAAGGCCGTGTCGATGGATATGGGGCCTGCCTACCAAAAGGCTGTCAGGGAGTCCTTGCCGATGGCCGACATCGTATTTGACCGTTTCCACGTCATGAAAAACTACAGCAAGGCTATCCATAATCAGCGTCGCCTTGAGTTCAGGAAGGCCGATCCAAGTGGTAAAGAGTTGATGAAGGGCACGCATTATCTGTTGCTCAAAAATGCGGATAAGTTGAATGAAAAACAAAGTAACAAGCTGCAAACGTTGCTGGAGAGCAATAGCAACCTGAATACGCTTTACGTCTTAAAAGAACAGCTTCAGGCTCTGTGGAGCGCCCCATCATTTGAGGGGATGTCAGAGCAACTGGAAAATTGGTGCCTGATCGCAGATCAGTCACACATGCTCTATCTGAAAAAGTTCGCAAAATCCCTAAGAAAACATTGTGTGGGCATATGCAACTACGCGAAACACAAGCTGACAAGCGCCAGGATAGAGGCTTGTAATGTCAGTATAGGAATGATCCGCAAACGAGCCAGGGGCATCAGGGATACCGAATACTTCAAACTCAAAATTAGACAATCATCCATCCCAGATAATCAATCTATGTTCTATTTGAAATCCTAGAATAACTCAACAAAGCGGAAAAGAGCCGCTTTTTTAAATGACTCCGGACTTTCCGGCATCCAAATTGGGATCGGCTCGACAACAGCCGATCCCAAGAATGCTGGAACGCACGCAAAACATGCCATGACACCTACATCAAAGGTTCAGCGCGCCGCGTCCAAAAATAGACTGCCACTGCGTCCCGTCCTTCATGACAATCTGCCCGCCCCCCTGCAGGCCGGATTGATAAGCCGCCGTTCCAATACCACTAAGCCCGTTGCTACATCTGACCGGAAAAGTGACCGTCGATCCCGCAGTCCCGGGGCTGTAGCGCCCCTGACAGGTATTGGGACCATTTGAAACTTGGAACCACCCGCCTTCAAACAACGTCGCCGTCGCCGTGCCGCGATAGATGGTGTTGCTCGGTCCGACGACCGCCACGGGATGGGTCACGACATCACAGGCGGCCAACCCGCCGCACAGCATGAATATGCCAATTGATTTGTAAAACATTTGAGGTCCTTTCATGAATAACCGTAACTCCCAAGCACCCCAGCCGATAACGGGTTTTTGTCAGTTTTGATGTGAGTCTCCTTGGCCATTAGGCGCATGAATTTTCTGTTGTGGTCTGAATTTCGTGGCGCTGTGACGATTTCTCTGAATCATTGGTGGAATGGACCAAGTTACTGCTCTTGAACAACTCCTTGCCACGGCTCTGCGCAGGATCGCCGAGTTGGAAGCCGCGTTGGCGAGCATGGCGCAAGAGAATGCGGATCTGCGGCGTCAGTTGGCCAAGAACAGCAGTAATAGCAGCAAGCCGCCTTCGAGTGATGGGTTGAAGAAGCCGGTACCGCGTAGCCTGCGTGGTAAGTCCGGTAAGAAAAGTGGTGGTTAAGTTGGCCACCGAGGCGACACCCTACGTCAGACAGCAACGCCTGACTTTGTGGAGCGACATGAGGCTGAGGCCTGTGGCACCTGTCAGCATGGCTTGACGGCTGGGATGATCAAGGCGGTGGAGAGGCGTCAGGTTTATGACATACCGGTGCCGCGTCTGGAGGTCACAGAGCATCAGGCAGCGATTTATTGTTGTGGCCATTGCCGAGCCACGACGACAGCCACCTTTCCCGATGGCGTGAATGCACACGTGCAATACGGTAAGCGCATTCGGGCGGCGGCGGTCTACTGCAATGTTCAGCAGCTGATCCCCGAGGATCGGGTCTGCCAACTCCTGCGTGATTTGTTTGGTGCCACCAGCCTATGCGCGGCCAGCGTGACCAACTGGGTGAACGGCACAGCGCGTACCTTGGGTGGCGTCGTCGAACACATTCTGGCCCGGCTCAATGAAGGCGGCGTTCGGCATCTGGATGAGACCGGACTTCGTGTTGCTGGTAAGCTGCACTGGCTGCACTCAATCAGCGATCTCGCCTTCACGCATTATCGCATCAGCGCCAAGCGCGGTGCTGTTCCATCCTTCCTGACCGGCGGGACAATTGTTCATGACCACTGGAAGTCCTATTACGCCCATATGAGTGGGGTGGACGCGCACGCCCTGTGCGGGGCGCATCATTTACGGGAACTCAAGGCCATCGAAGAAATCGAAAAGGAGCCGTGGGCGTGCGCGATGAGCGTGCTGCTCAACAGCGCCAATCAGCTCAAGTGCGCGGCTCAGGGGCGAGGCGAGACCGAACTCCCCACGTCGGTTCACCACGGCATCCTCACCAAATACATGGCGATCCTCACCGAGGGCCTCGCCTTCCATGAGCGACAAGACCCACTGGCTAGACGCACTGGTGCGCGAGGCCGAAAAGCCAGGCGGCCAGGCCATAACCTTCTGGTCCGCTTGCGCGACTACCGTGATGACGTCCTAAGGTTCCTTACGGACTTCACAGTTCCCTTCACCAACAATCAGGCCGAACGGGACCTGCGCATGATGAAGTTGCGCATGAAATCTTGGGAACTTTCCGCACCCTCGAGGGCGCGCAGGTCTTCGCTGACATCAGATCCGTCATCTCGACGGTCAGAAAACACGGGGGCAATATCCTCGAAACACTCACCCTATCACCACAACAGATCATCGCTCGGCTCTAACGTCGCAAGGGCAACACAAAACCCGATATCCGATGGGGTCCTTGGGAGTTACGAATAACCTTACTACATATATTGAACATCGTTCAATATATAGCCAGTCTGGTTTACCAGACCCCCTCTTTGCCTTGATCCCCCACGCACCAACGCCTAGCATCGCTAAAACCCAAGATAGAAAGACGACGCAATGACCATTCATATTGGTGCAGACAAAGACGATATCGCTGACGTGGTCCTAATGCCCGGCGATCCTTACCGTGCGAAATGGGCGGCTGAAACGTTTCTAACGGACGCCAAATGTGTGCATGAAGTGCGCGGGATGTTCGGATTTACCGGACTGTGGAACGGCAACCGCGTCACCATTCAGGGGTCGGGTATGGGCATGCCGTCTATGTCGATCTACGCCAACGAATTGATCCGCGACTTTGACGTTCAAACGCTGATCCGCATCGGGTCCTGCGGCGGCATGCAACCGCATGTGAAAGTCCGCGATGTCATCCTCGCGATGACAGCCAGCACAGTCGCCACGCCAAGTTCAACGATCTTCAAGGAGTTGAATTTCGCCCCCTGCGCCGACTACGGATTGCTCGCCGCGGCGGCAGAAGCGGCCAAAGCGATGGATGTCGATGTGCATGTCGGCGGCATCTATTCGTCCGATACATTTTATGACGAACGCCCCGATCTAAACAAAGAAATGCAACGCCACGGAGTTTTAGGGGTCGAGATGGAGGCCGCTGAACTCTACATTCTCGCCGCGCGCTATGGTCGTCGTGCTTTGGGCGTGATGACGGTGTCCGATCACCTGCTCACGGGCGAAGCCCTGCCAGCGGACCAACGTGAACGCAGCTTTGGCGATATGATTGGAATCGCGCTCACCGCCGCGTTTGCCTGATTGGCGCAAAGCAGGCGGGCCCTACAGCCCGTGCGTTCCATCATAGGCGTTTCGCGTCGGGGACGACCATGCTCCCAACGCACCCGCGATCGGCGTGCGCACGGTCATCTTTAGCGGGTGGCAAGGTGCCGTGTCGCTGGTGTGTTCTGATCCACAATCGCCGCCCGGACAGGCGCTAAGAACCGCCAAAAGATCAATTTCCGCAAAGACTTCAATGTAGTCATCGGGCCGAACGGGGGATGCCTTCATGAAATACTGCCCCGTATCGCGGGTAAATCCGGTACACATAAAGACGTTCAGAACGTCGTGAATATGGGGCTCGGCGTCAGCCAACGACAGACCCAAATGATCCGCAAGCCCGCGTGTCAGGTTGGAATGGCAACAATGATGATAGTCCGTGCCCTGCAACAGGCGTCCCGTATACGGGTCACACCGCGTGCCAATCACATCATGCACCGACCCGCCATATTCGTCGATCCCGTACCACCCAAGTGTATCCGCGACGATGGTCGCCATGGGACGCAGATGTGGGAAAGACGACCACAATCGATCCCCCGTGGTCACATGGGTCCCGTGCAGCGCACGGGTCTTGCCGGAATAGAACCGCTCGCTTAAATCATTGGCGTTAAACAGGTTGAGATCACCCACCTGTGGGCCATCAATCGACGTGATGCGCAAGTACGATCCCGCCGGAACCTCAATACATGCCGCCTCGCGTGGGGCGGCGATAACCTCGGCCCCCAATTCTGCCCCCACTGCCGCACGTTGGTACAGAGCCAAATCAGGCTGCGGTAAATCCGCAACCGGATAACAAATAACGGGCGCAACTGCCCGCCGTGCCGCGCCATCCATTGGTTCATTCATCTTACTTGCCCCCGTTTTTGTCTTTGCCTTTGTCTGCTAAATATCCCCGCCGGAGGCAACTCACGCAAACAAAAAACGACGCCCCCTCATCAGGAGCGTCGCCTCTCATCATTCAGACTCAAAACCGTGCGGTAGCCCAGATTTCATCAACCTCAAACCGTGCGTTCGATCATCATCTTTTTGACATTCGCAATGGCCGCCGCAGGGTTCAGACCCTTCGGGCAGGTCTTGGCGCAGTTCATGATCGTGTGGCAACGGTACAGCTTGAATGGATCTTCAAGATCATCCAAACGCTCACCCGTCGCTTCGTCGCGGCTGTCGGTGATCCAGCGGTTTGCGGTCAAAAGCGCTGCGGGACCAAGGAAACGGTCGCCGTTCCACCAGTAGCTCGGGCACGCAGTCGTGCAACACGCGCACATCACGCATTCATAAAGACCATCGAGCTTCGCACGGTCCTCGATGGACTGCTTCCACTCCTTCGCGGGCTTGTTGCTCTTGGTCTCCAACCAGGGCTTCACGGATGCATGTTGCGCGTAAAAATGTGTCAGGTCGGGGATTAAATCTTTGATAACCGGCATATGCGGCAGCGGATAGATTTTGATATCGCCCTTGATCTCATCCATGCCGTAGATACAGGCAAGCGTGTTGATCCCATCAATGTTCATCGCGCAGCTGCCGCAGATACCTTCGCGACAAGACCGCCGGAACGTCAATGTTGGATCAATATCGCTTTTGATCTTGATCAGCGCGTCCAGAACCATCGGACCACAGGCGTCCATGTCCACGAAATACGTGTCCAGACTAGGGTTCTTGTCGTCGTCCGGGCTCCAACGGTAGATCTGCACTTTGCGCAGGTTTGTGGCCCCCTCTGGTTTGGGCCATGTCTTGCCCGTCGTCATGCGGGAATTCTTGGGCAGGGTCAGTTGAACCATGGGTCGGCTCCTGTTGGGTTAGGTGAGCGCGTTTGTCGCGCAGGTCACGGTCTCAGGCCGTGCAAGGATGTCAGACACGAGTGTGATGTTTTCGGGTGTCGCGCCTTGTACGCCAAGCGCGATAATTTCTGCACCAGATGCATTGTCGATGATGCAATCGGTCAGCACAGATGCCGCAGTACCGGGGATGGTGTCTGCCACGATCGGACCGACGACAGCCTTTGCGGCGTCACGGCCCGTATCCAAAGCAACCACTTGCACAACATCGCAGGCGGACAGGGTCAGGGCGGCGGCGGTTAAGACAAGGATCAGTTTCATAATGTTTCTCCGTTTCTCAATTTAGCGCAGCAAAGGCGGGCGAATGGGGGCGGCGCCGGTGCGATCAAAGATGCATTGCGCGTAAACCTCAAGCGGATCCCGCCCAGCAAGAAAATCGGACGTCACGCCAATTTCGACGCCCCCAAATCCACCTGTTCTACTATTGGTGCCGACTGTAACACTTCCCGTCGGGCCTTGCGCGGCTCTCGCTTTGTCTTCGCATATTTCCGCCGCCCGTTCGGGCGATACCGGAACGGGAGTGCAAGCGGAAAGACCCACCAAAAGCAATGCCGCGCGATACATCAGAACGTCCGCTCTTTCGGGGCGAACTGCTTAAGATTAATGCCGCCTTCTTTTTCTGTCGTCAGTGGCTTGGTGATCACCGGACGATGGCTCAGCGTGACTTTGGCACCATCCACATGGCTAATCGTGTGAACACGCCAGTATTCATCGTCGCGCGTCGCATAATCCTCGTGGGCGTGGGCACCACGGCTTTCCTTGCGCGCCTCAGCGCCAACAATCGTCGCCAACGCGTTGGGCATCAGGTTCGACAGTTCCAGCGTCTCCATCAAGTCGGTATTCCAGATCAATGATCGGTCCGTGACGTGCAAATCGCCCATTTTAGTGGCGATGTCGGTCATTTTCTTGACGCCTTCTTTCAGCGTCTTATCGGTGCGGAACACGGCGGCGTCTTCTTGCATCGCCTTTTGCATTTCCAAACGCAACTCGGCAGTGCCCGTGCCTCCGTTCGCATTGCGCAACCCGTCAAAACGATCGAACGCCTTATCAACAGACGGTTTGTGGGTTACAGGAATCGCTGCGTCGCGGTCCACGACCGTACCAGCACGGATGGCAGCCGCGCGGCCAAACACCACCAGATCGATTAGTGAATTCGACCCAAGCCGGTTCGCACCATGCACCGATGCACAGCCGGCTTCGCCCACAGCCATCAGGCCAGGGACAACTGCGTTCGGGTTGTCTTTGGTTGGGTGCAACACTTCACCAAAATAGTTCGTCGGGATGCCACCCATATTGTAATGCACAGTTGGCAAGACAGGGATTGGTTCTTTGTTCACGTCAACGCCTGCAAAAATCTTGGCGGATTCGGAGATACCCGGAAGGCGTTCGGCCAATGCTGCTGCGGGTAGGTGGTTCAGGTTCAGGTGGATGTGGTCCTTTCCGTCGCCTACGCCGCGGCCTTCGCGAATTTCCATCGTCATGCAGCGCGATACATAATCGCGCGGCGCAAGGTCTTTGTAATTCGGCGCATAGCGTTCCATAAACCGCTCGCCTTCGGAGTTGGTCAAATAACCACCCTCGCCGCGCGCGCCCTCGGTAATCAAACAGCCAGACCCGTAAATGCCTGTCGGGTGGAATTGCACGAATTCCATATCCTGCAACGCCAGCCCAGCGCGGGCCACCATACCACCACCATCACCGGTGCAAGTATGCGCAGATGTGGCGCTGAAATAAGCGCGGCCATACCCACCTGTCGCCAAAACAACCATCTTGGCGTTGAACACGTGCATCGTACCATCGTCGAGTTTCCAACAGACAACGCCTGTACAAACCCCATCATCTGACATGATCAAATCAATGGCAAAATATTCGATGTAGAATTCAGCCTTTTGCTTGAGCGACTGGCCATACAGGGTGTGCAGGATCGCGTGGCCGGTCCGGTCGGCGGCCGCACAGGTGCGCTGCACGGCGGGGCCTTCGCCAAATTCGGTGGTGTGGCCACCAAACGGACGCTGATAAATCTTGCCCTCTTCGGTGCGCGAAAACGGCACGCCGTAATGCTCAAGCTCATACACCGCCTTGGGGGCTTCCCGCGCGAGGTATTCCATCGCGTCCGTGTCACCAAGCCAGTCGGACCCTTTGACCGTGTCATACATATGCCACTGCCAGCTGTCGGGGCCCATGTTGCCAAGGCTGGCCGCGATGCCACCCTGTGCTGCAACCGTGTGGGACCGCGTCGGGAACACCTTGGATATACAGGCCGTCCGCAGACCTTGTTCCGCCATGCCCAACGTGGCGCGCAAACCTGCACCGCCCGCGCCGACGACGACGACATCATATTCGTGGGTTTCGTATTCGTATTCAGCCATAGGAAATTTCCAGTCTTAAAGAGCCCGATTTACAGCGCGATGCGCACAATGGCGAAAACACCAACCGCGGCGGCAGCGTAGCTAAGGCAAATGGAGCCGATGATCAGCGCCTTGCGGGCGAACCCGTGAAAGTAGTCCTCAATCAGCGTTTGCACACCCCCTTTGAAATGCAGAAACCCTACAAGGAGCGTCAGGATGCCAACAATCGACGGAAATGGCCGCGCATAATACGCGGCTGCGTCCTCATAGGACATGCCAAGCGCTGCGCCATAGGTGAACACAAACAACGGAATAAGCCCTGTCAGCGCCACAGACGATACGATCATCTGCCAATGATGTTCGGTGCCCGATTTAGCGGACCCCATACCGACAGCGCGTTTACGATCAGTCAAAAATGCCATGTTGCCAGCCCCTACAGTACGATGACGGTGAAAATAGTCAGCAAAACCGACACAAGAACGATCGCCTGACCCGCCCGCTCAGAGCGTTCGACGTCCAGCATATGACCGCTGTCCCAAATCAGGTGCCGCACGCCCGCAAGCGTGTGGTACCAAAGGCAGGCCACCGATCCGAACATCACCAGATCGCCAAACCAGCTGGTCATGAACCCATTGGCACGCGCATATGCCTCAGGGCCGGATGCAAGGGCGCTGAACCACCAGACAATCAGCAAGGCACCAACAATCAACGCATTGCCCGTAAGCCGCGTGAAGATCGACGTCATCGACGTCCATTGCGGTCGATAGATCGTCAAATGTGGGGACAGCGGGCGTTTATCCCGATTCATGTCAGCCATGTTTGTTCCTCATTTTGGTTACCCGAAGCCGGTATGCGACGGTATATGTTGCCACCTTCTTAAAGGTTTGTACGCCAGTGTCACGGAGCGGTCGCGCTAACAGGTGCGGAATCTTGTCGCGCTTTGGCGATTTTTCGCCTTTGTGATCACACTTTCGCGACCAGTGATCACAAATAGTCGCTGTGTTAGCGCAATTCGCCCGTTGTCCTGTTAGGAATAAGCCCCAACGAAATGGGAGTCGTCAGTTCACGATAAAGTTTACGGATAATCTGTTCGGGGTATTCATCAAACGAATTGGCCGTAACCGCAAAAGCACCCGCTCCGGTGATGACATGACTTTCAAACCATTCAGTCAGATCGAACCCCGTGTCCTGAATAACCATCGCATTTACCGTCACGCCCGCCGCCTCAAGATCAGGCCAAACCGCGCGCGGCGCTTGGCCCTCATTGCTGATGCCATCGCCAGAAATATCGATAACGAAGCGATCACAGTCATCCACGATAGCAAAATAGGGCACAGCCAGCGCCAGCGCTTCGCCGATTGCCGTTGAAAAATCGCGCCAAATGCGGGGCACCGTCTCGACCTCGAATGCGAATGCATGCACGTCATCGGTGTTGGTGATTTTTGTCCAGTTAATCACGACCGTTTGCCGCCCTGTTCCGGTCCACTGCATCAGCGCGATCTGCGCTTGTGACGCCACAAGCGCGCCCATTACAGAGCTATCCGTCAGTGCCGCCGCAAGCCCGTCCATCTGGATGCGATATTCACGCCCGTCCACTGACCCTGACACATCCACCGCCAACATCAAAGCAATGTCGCAAGCAGACGCGGCAGGCGCGCAGAGCATCAGACTGGTCAGTAATCCCTTCATAAGGGGAACTTAAGCTAAACGCAGTGATTTCGCAAAATCCAGCGTGCTCGCTATTGCGACAAATAGTGCGCCAGCAGCATCAATGGCAAAATCGCCAAAGCCCAGATCATCAGCGATTGAAGCGGATGCATCGGCTTCAAAGACCCAACAAGGAACAAATTCCGGTAATAGTAATGAATGAACCGCCACCAACTAAACGAACGACCCGCAGACTGCGCCTCCGCGCGGTAGACTGCATATTGTTCAAACAAAACCACGCGGTAGATAACCGTAATCAACACCGCCAAAGTGCCCAAAACCGCACAGAAAACGCCAATTGCCACAAGTGTCATTGGTTTCCCCTAAGTCGGCATCAAGGCCCAATAGTCGAGATCGAGCAGCACATCGGGCAAATATTTGCCATCCTCACCTCTCAATGCCCCGACCGCGCCGCCCTTGGTCGCCACCAACCGCAACCGCACCGCGCCTACGCCAGGCGCATCGGTTTGGGCCACATCAAGAACCTCTGACCACACCCGCACCGTATCGCCCGCAAAGCAGGGGTTCGCGTGCGCGCCCGCATTGATCGCCACCATGACTTGCGCATTGGCAAGACCGTTGAACGTCAGCGCGCGGGCCAATGACATTACGTGCCCACCATAGATCAAGCGCTGCCCGTCAGGGCGTGATGTCACATCAAAATGCACTTTGGCGGTATTCTGCCACAGGCGCGTAGCCAACATATGTTCCGCTTCGGTCAGGGTCACACCGTCCACATGGTCGATAATTTCGCCGACGGTGTAGTCACCAAGGCGGTGTGGCTCCCCCGCCAGCGTGAAATCATAGCCCGTAAAATCCAACCCCTGCGGGATCGCCAAGTCGGACGCATCAACCGCGCCCACCAATTCTGGGATCACCGTTTCGGGTGCCGGCGCGTCTAAATCGCCCTTGCGCACCATCACCCAGCGCACGAATTGCATCACGACCGCGCCATGTTGATTGGTGCCCGTGGTGCGCACGTATAAAACGCCAGATTTGCCGTTGGAATTCTGCTTCAGCCCGATCACTTCGGAACTAGACCGGATCGTGTCACCCGGCCAAACAGACGCCAGCCAGCGGCATTCGGCGTAGCCCAGATTGGCAACCGCATTCAACGAGATATCCGGCACAGATTTGCCGAACACGATGTGAAACGCGATCATATCATCCAGCGGGCTTTCGGCCAAACCGCAGTCTTTTGCAAACGCGTCCGATGAATGCAGCGCATGACGTGCTGGATACAGCATATGATACAGCGCGCGTTCGCCGCCCTGCACCGTGCGTGGCACCGCGTGCTCGATGACCTCGCCCAATCGGTAATCCTCAAAAAACCGCCCTGAATTGGTTTTGGCCGCGCTCATTGCTGGCCGAGCTTCATGTCACGCGAATAGGCGGCTTCAACGTCTTTGGTCACAGCCTGCCCCACCCGCATGACGCCATTGGCATGGTCATAGACATAGGTCGGATTGCCATAAAGCACCCAGCCCTTGGACAGCGCCAGACTGACCTTGTGGCAAAATTCGGATGTGTCGTCTTCGGTTAACAAACGGTAAATCAGCGGCATATTCTATCCAAACGGGTTATAGCCGAGCCACATATGAATGGCCGCGACGATGCTAAAAACAACAAGCGTCGCCACAACGGCAATCGCTTCGGATTTGATCGGCGGCGCATGATAAGACCCGCGTGGACCCGTTGCGCGGTTGATCACAACCATCTCTGCCAGCGCCCAGATGCCGAGGCCCCCGAACAACACAAACGACGGTGTGTCGCCGTTCACCAGCAGATGCGCGACCGACCAGACGACAACCGCGCTCAGTTGCGGGTGCCTGATCCAACGGGTGATACGGGTGGATTTGCCGGCCGTTGCATACAGATAAAACGCAAACAGCATCAACAGGTTGTTGATCCCCGTTCCAGCCCCGCTACGCCCCCAATAAAACGTACCTTCAGCGCCGCGATACCCCAGCACCATCAGCACAATCGCAGCAACAGAGGCGATCGCGACGATGCCTTTGCCCTTTTCGCCAAACGATGCGCGGTGATCCGGCGCGACGCGTTTCCAAACATGCGCGCCGACCCATAGGATCAGACCAAGTATAAGTAGGATCATTTGCGCTCCAACTCTGCAATCGCGTCCGCTTTGTCCAACGTCGCTCGGGCCGTGACAATATGCAAGTTTTCCACGATCTTGCCATCCACAACCGCGACCCCTTGCCCGCTTGCTTCAACCTCGGCAAAGGCGGCAATCTGGCGGGTCGCAAGATCAATCTCGGCCTGCGTTGGCGCGAAGGCGGCATTGGCCGCGGCAATCTGTGCCGGATGGATCAGACTTTTGCCGTCAAACCCAAGATCGCGTCCCTCTTCGCATTCCACTTTGAACCCGTCCTCATCTTTGAACGCATTATAGACGCCATCAATCGCTACGATCCCGTGCGCGCGCGCCGCCAGCAGGCACATCTGTAACGACGCCGTTAGTGCCGAACGGGTTCGCGTGTTCAAATCTTTCGCAAGATCATTGGTCCCAATCACAAATCCGGCAATCTTTGGGTGAGCCGCAATTTCAGCGGCGTTCAAGATGCCCAGCGGCGTTTCCATCATCGCCCAGATCGGCTTGTCGGTCAGCCGCGTCAGCGCATCAACATCCGCTGCACTGTTCACCTTTGGCAACAACACCGAATCGCACGCCATTTCATGCGCGGCCTTTGCATCATCCACGCCCCAACTCGTTTCCAGACCGTTAATGCGCACAACGCGCAGCCGATCACCGTAGCCCCCCTTGCCCAACTCGTCGGCCAAAGTTGCCCGCGCCGCGTTTTTCTCATCCGGTGTGACCGCGTCCTCAAGGTCAAACAGGATCACATCCGTCGGCAAGCCTCGCGCCTTGTCCAGCGCACGCGGGCGCGATCCCGGAATATAGAGAGCAGATCGGTAGGGGCGGGTCATGACAAGATCCTTGTAATAATGTTGCGCCGAAGGGGCCCGATTTCGCCAGATGTTGCAAGTTGAAAATGCCGCGGCGCAGCGCAACAGCCACCATACCGAGGCGTTAACCAATTTTTAAAGGTTAACGGCGCACACTTGTAAGCAGAAATTCATCCCGATTTCCCGGCCCTGTCCGGCACACGATTAGGAGAGACCAATGACCTTTAAGTTGCTGACCTGTGCCCTCATTCTGTTTGCCTCAACCGCATCAGCCCAATCGCGCAATTGCGCGGATCACGCCATGGTCGTGGAACGATTGGCGTCAGGTTACGGCGAAACGCGCCAGTCCATCGGCCTCGGCGCAGATAACACGGTGGTCGAAGTGTTCGCCTCACTAGACACAGGCACATTGGTCTTGCCACGGTTTAGTTCCGGTCTCTTTCGAGCAATGTTTGCTATGAAGGAGATAAGGAATGGCAAAGAGATACACAGACGAGTTTCGGCGTGATGCAGTACGCATCGCGATCAGCAGCGGTTTAACGCGACCGCAGGTTTCATCAGATTTAGGTGTTGGCCTTTCGACGCTAAACAAGTGGGTTCAGAAACATCAGCATGAGGATCTGATGTCTGGGCCGCACGATGACGTCGAGAAAGAGAACACCCGTCTTCGTAAAGAACTCCGGTTGGTGCGTGAGGAGAGGGAAGTGCTAAAAAAAGCGGCGATCTTCTTTGCAGGCCAAAGTCGGTGAGGTTCGCCTTTATCGACGCCTGGAAAGAAGTTTGGTCGGTAGAGTTTCTCTGCCGGATTATGCAGGTCACATCGCGTGGGTTTCGCGCTTGGCGGAAGCGGCCGATGAGCCAGCGCCAACGTGATGATATGGTGCTTTTGGCCCACATCCGTGAGCAACATCGCCTCAGTTTACAAAGCTATGGGCGACCCCGCATGACCGAAGAGCTACAGGAATTGGGGCTGCGGGTTGGGCACCGTCGCGTGGGCCGTTTGATGCGTGAGAATGGCATCAAGACCATCAGAACCCAGAAATATAAGGCAACGACGGACAGCAATCACACGTTCAACATCGCGCCTAACTTGCTGGACCAGGACTTCTCAGCGGATGGGCCGAACCAGAAGTGGGCCGGTGACATAAGCTATATCTGGACCAGTGAAATGTGGCTTTATTTGGCCGTTATCCTTGATCTGTACTCCCGGCGCGTCATCGGCTGGGCTGTCAGTAACCGCATGAAACAGGATCTCGCGATCCGTGCGCTGGACATGGCTGTGGCACTGCGCCAGCCGCCCGAATGCTGCATTCACCATACGGATCGCGGCTCGCAATATTGTTCCAACGCGTATCAGAAGCGCCTGAAAAAGCACGGCTTCAAGGCCTCGATGAGCGGCAAGGGCAATTGCTATGACAATTCCATGGTTGAAACGTTCTTCAAATCCATCAAGGCTGAGCTGATCTGGCGCAATCGTCGAGACACACGCCGTCAGGCCGAGGGCGCGATCTTCCAATATATCAATGGGTTCTATAACCCGCGCCGCCGCCACTCATCATTAGGCGGCAAAAGCCCCTTGGCATTCGAGCGAAAGGCCGCATAAATGAGTTGAGAGACCGGAACGCAAACGGGACAAGACCACATGGACGATCACGGTGACGCAGGCTGGTGGGCCAACCTGCCTTGTCGCCAGCGGCGCCGCGTTTCAGGCGCTCGCAGAAGCATTGCCCAACACCGACAGCGGCGCCTAACCCAACAGCCCATCCCAGATCAATTTACATGAAATCCCCAAAAGCGCCCATGTAACGATGCCAAAGAACACCTTGTCAGGCAGCACCCGTGTCAAACGATAGCCGACATAAACGCCCGCCACCGCAGGGACCAACAGCATCGCCGCAACGCGCAAGTTTTGCGGATCAAATTGCCCTAAAAAGTAGTAGGGCACGATTTTTGTCACATTCATCATCGCAAAAACAATTGTCGTGGTGCCTGCAAAAGCCATTTTTGTCAGGCCCATCGGCATGACCCAGATTTGCCACGGCGGGGCGCCCGCGTGGCTCACAAAACTGGTGAACCCCGCGATCGTTGTCCAGAAAACACCGCGTCCCCATGTCGGTGGCCGCGGCGCGGCATCTGCTCTGCGGCGCAGCAGCAAATTCAGCGCAAACGTTGCCCCAATCACCCCGATCAGCAACCTGACCAGATTTTCGGACACGATATGGGCTGTCGTCCAGCCAATCGTGCAGCCCGAAATCGTCCCCACTGTCGCGATTTTCAGCAAGTCGCGGCGAAACTCGTGACGGTAGGCCCAGACGCCGAATATATCCGAAAACAAAAAAACCGGCAACAAAAGCCCCGCTGCCGTAATCGGTGAAATAGCCAGCGACAGCACAGGCACCGCCAACATTGAAAACGCCGGCAAGCCGCCCTTGGACAGACCTGTGCACACCGCCGCGATTACGGCCAGCGACCAAAAGAGTGTTCCGTCCATGCATAGGCCTTTCCGCGTCGGTAAAGATCGGGGGAATCAGGTGCACGACACGATCCCACCAGCAATCCGACATCGTTTCAATCCGACGTCGCTTCGGCGTGACGGTAACGCAAACATTTCCCTACAAACAATGCCCTGACGCAATCAAGGCCGCGCTGCAGCGCAGCACACTTGCACGAACGAGCCCAAAGGCTTAGCAAGCTCAAAATAAATTAAGATAGTTCCCGAACGACAAAGGACCCATTCAAAATGGCCAGACCTAAAATTGCACTGATCGGCGCCGGCAACATCGGCGGCACCCTTGCCCACCTCGCAGCTGTTAAGGAACTCGGCGATGTGATCTTGTTCGACATCGCTGACGGGTTGCCACAAGGCAAAGCCCTCGACATCGCAGCATCAGGCCCCTCTGAGGGCTTTGACGCAGCAATGTCCGGCACATCCGACTACGCCGACATCGCGGGCGCAGATGTGTGCATCGTCACCGCCGGTGTGGCACGCAAGCCAGGCATGTCGCGCGATGACCTGCTCGGGATCAACCTCAAGGTTATGAAATCAGTCGGCGAAGGCATCGCAGCCCACGCGCCGAACGCCTTTGTGATCTGCATCACCAACCCGCTTGATGCGATGGTCTGGGCACTGCGCGAATTTTCAGGTCTGCCACACCACATGGTTTGCGGCATGGCTGGCGTGCTGGACAGCGCGCGGTTCCGTCACTTCCTCGCCGATGAATTTGGCGTCTCCATGCGCGACGTCACGGCGTTCGTTCTGGGCGGTCACGGCGATACAATGGTGCCACTGGCGCGCTATTCCACTGTTGGCGGCATTCCCCTGCCCGACCTCATTGACATGGGCTGGACGACGCAAGACAAACTCGACGCGATCATCCAGCGCACCCGCGATGGTGGCGCTGAGATCGTTGGCCTGCTGAAAACTGGGTCTGCTTATTACGCCCCTGCGACATCCGCGATCGAGATGGCAGAAGCCTTTATCAAGGACCAAAAGCGCGTTCTGCCTTGTGCGGCCTACGTTGATGGCGCTTTGGGCCTGAACGGCATGTATGTCGGCGTGCCGACGGTGATCGGCGCTGGCGGCGTTGAACGGGTCATTGATATCAAAATGAACAAGACCGAACAGGCCATGTTCGACAGCTCTGTTGCGGCCGTCAAAGGTCTCGTGGATGCGTGCAAAGGTATCGATGCTTCGCTGACTTAACTGCGGCAAAGTCCTCTAAAATAATCAAGGCGTCCCGTTTGGGGCGCCTTTTTTTATAGGAATCGATCTTGTGTGGGAATCGCCACTGTTGAGCCATTTCACCTCTCGCAGCCGCTATAATCAACGGCAATGACACGTCGTTTGAACGTGTGGGAACCCAATCCTGCGCAAATGCTGATCCAAGCGATCAAGGACGTCTGATCGGGACTGCGCGTGATCCGCTGCGCTGTGGCCATAACAGCAAGCCATTTCGCGATATTCATGCAAAAACCATGTTGGCGCTAACCGATTCTATTTTTGTGATCACACCTTTTGGACGTGTGATCACAAATGTCGCTTTTTCGCCTATATGCTGAAAAAGCCATTCGTCACGCCCGTTTAAGGGGTCTATAGCAAACTCAACGTTTATCAGACCGAAGGACGGATTTATGAATATCCACGAATATCAGGCCAAGGCGCTTCTTGCATCTTACGGGGCACCCGTCAGCGACGGTCGCGCTGTTCTCAAGGCAGAAGACGCCAAAACCGCCGCAAGCGAATTGGACGGGCCGATCTGGGTCGTCAAGGCGCAGATCCACGCAGGTGGTCGCGGCAAGGGTCACTTCCAAGAAGCCGGTGCTGGCGAAGCAGGCGGCGTACGTCTGACCAAATCCGTGGGCGAAGCCGCTGACGAAGCCAAAAAGATGTTGGGCCGCACTCTGGTCACCCATCAAACTGGTCCAGCAGGCAAGCAGGTCAACCGCGTCTACATCGAAGATGGCGCAGCGATTGAATCCGAATTCTACCTTGCCCTTCTGGTTGATCGCCAGACATCGCGGATCGGCTTTGTTGTGTCGACCGAAGGCGGCATGGACATCGAAGAAGTCGCGGCCAACACCCCTGAAAAGATCGTCAACTTCACCGTTGATCCGGCCACGGGCTATCAGGCATTTCACGGCCGCCGTGTTGCATTCACCCTTGGCCTCACGGGTCAGCAGGTCAAACAATGCATTAACCTGATGGGTCTGCTGTACAAAGCGTTCACCGAAAAAGACATGGAGATGCTTGAGATCAATCCGCTGATCGTCACCAAGGCTGGCGATCTCAAAGTGCTTGACGCAAAGGTGTCTTTCGACGGCAACGCGATCTACCGCCATCCCGACATCGCCAGCTTGCGCGATGAAACCGAAGAAGACCCCAAAGAACTGGCCGCGTCGAAATTCGACCTGAACTACATTGCACTGGACGGCGAAATTGGCTGCATGGTCAACGGAGCTGGCCTCGCGATGGCGACGATGGACATCATCAAGCTGTACGGCGCTGAACCTGCCAACTTCCTCGACGTGGGCGGCGGTGCGACCAAAGAAAAAGTGACCGAGGCGTTCAAGATCATTACCTCTGATCCACAGGTCAAAGGCATCCTCGTGAACATCTTTGGCGGCATCATGCGCTGCGATGTCATCGCCGAAGGCGTTGTATCTGCGGTCAAAGAAGTCGGCCTCAAAGTCCCGCTGGTTGTGCGACTTGAAGGCACGAACGTCGACGAAGGCAAAGCCATCATCAACAACTCCGGCCTCGACGTGATCGCTGCGGATGATTTGAAAGACGGCGCTGAAAAGATCGTGAAAGCGGTCAAAGGCTAAGCCCCACAGGTGGGCAACCCCACCGACCAACTTATTTTCAAGGAGGCTTAGACATGGCCATTCTCATCGACGAAAACACCAAAGTCATCTGTCAGGGCCTTACGGGCTCGCAGGGCACGTTCCACTCCGAACAGGCAATCGCTTACGGCACCAAAATGGTTGGCGGCGTGACGCCGGGCAAGGGCGGTCAAACGCACCTCGACCTGCCGATCTTCAATTCCGTCCACGAAGCCAAGCACGTGACAGAAGCCAATGCCTCCGTCATCTATGTGCCACCGCCGTTTGCCGCTGATTCGATCCTCGAGGCGATCGACGCTGAGATGGAGCTGATCATCTGCATCACCGAAGGCATTCCCGTGCTCGACATGATGAAGGTCAAGCGTGCACTTGAAGGCTCCAAATCCCGCCTGATCGGGCCAAACTGCCCCGGCGTGATCACACCGAATGCTTGTAAAATCGGCATCATGCCCGGCCACATCCACAAACGTGGGTCGGTCGGCGTTGTGTCGCGTTCCGGTACGCTGACCTACGAAGCGGTCAAGCAGACCAGCGACAGCGGCCTTGGCCAGTCCACCGCCGTCGGCATTGGCGGCGACCCGATCAAGGGCACCGAACACATCGACATCCTGAACATGTTTTTGGACGACGACGAAACCCATTCAATGATCATGATCGGCGAAATCGGTGGCTCCGCAGAAGAAGAAGCCGCCGAATTCCTGACCGCCCAAAAGAAAAAAGGCCGTTGGAAACCAACCGCTGGTTTCATCGCAGGTCGCACGGCGCCTCCAGGTCGTCGTATGGGCCACGCTGGCGCGATTGTTGCTGGTGGCAAAGGCGACGCGGAAAGCAAGATCGAAGCGATGAAATCCGCTGGTATCATTGTAGCCGACAGCCCAGCAACACTGGGCGAGGCTGTGTTGAAGGCGATTGGGTAAACCATGCTTAAGTACGCGCTTTGTATCTTCTTAGCGTTCGCGGCAACAACCGCGAGCGCGCAAGACGTTGTGGTCACGACTATAAATGCCTGCCTTGAGGCGGCCCCAGCAGACCAAAACCTGATCGAGAGGATGGAGAGACTGGGTTGGTCTCAGATACCAAACAGAGATCTCGGTGAAGGCGATTTTCGTGCAATCGCTGCAATTGGCCTTGCCGATCGTATGGCTTACGGACGTGTTCCCGCGGTGCGTTGGCAATCCAACTGGGAACGTTCTCTTGAAACCGCTGCTGGGCATACGCGACGTGTGAACGTTCCTGATGCTGTGTCTCTAACTTTTTGGCTTGGACGCGCTGACTCTGAAAATTTACTTCGAACTAAATTTGAAAAGCATCCAGCGTTTGGGCGTACCCAGTGTGATATGTCCACAACCGAAGCAATCAGCAGATCGAGTTTGCAGCCACAGATCGAGTTTGGCGTAACGCCAGAAATGCGCCCAATCATTGCGACACGCACACAGCGCTTCGAGAACGATAATGCGGTTCAGAGGGTGTTTATCCATCTGTACCATAAGGAAATGATTGCTGATCTGATCAGTGATACCTTTGAATTTAACGGCCGCGTAAGCGTCTTAACCCACAGCAAAAGGTAGGTCCCCTCATGACTGACCAATCTTCCAACGACCAGTTCCACGCATCGTCCTTTATGCAGGGCCACAACGCGGAATATATCGAACAGCTTTACGCGCGGTATGCGGATGATCCGAACGCGGTGGATGACAGCTGGCACGCATTCTTCAAATCCTTGGGCGATGCACCCGAAGACGCCAAGGCCGAGGCCGCTGGCCCGTCTTGGGCGCGCAACGATTGGCCGCCGATCCCTAACGACGACCTGACGGCGGCGCTTGACGGTCAGTGGGCCGCAGAACCCGCAGCGGCGGGTCAAAAAATTAAAGAGAAAGCCGCATCCAAGGGCGTTGAGGTTTCCGAAGAGCAGATTCGCAACGCGGTGCTGGATTCGATCCGCGCGTTGATGATCATCCGCGCCTACCGGATCAGGGGGCATCTTGTAGCCGACCTTGACCCACTCGGCATGCGCGATGAAATCCCACACCCCGAACTCGATCCTGCGTCCTACGGGTTCAAACCCGAAGACATGGATCGCCCGATCTTTATCGACAATGTGCTCGGCCTCGAAGTGGCGTCGATGAAAGACATCCTCGCCATCGTGCAGCGGACCTATTGTAGCACATTTGCATTGCAATACATGCACATCTCCAACCCGCAAGAAGCCGCATGGCTGAAGGAACGGATTGAGGGTCTGGGCAAGGAAATTACGTTCACAAAGCAAGGACGCAAGGCGATCCTGAACAGCCTCGTGCAGGCCGAAGGCTTCGAGAAATTTCTGCACGTTAAATACATGGGCACAAAGCGGTTCGGTCTGGATGGTGGCGAAAGCCTGATCCCTGCGATGGAACAGATCATCAAACGCGGTGGCCAGCTTGGCCTGCGCAACATCGTGATCGGCATGCCGCATCGTGGCCGCCTGTCCGTGCTCGCCAATGTGATGAAAAAACCCTATCGCGCAATTTTCAACGAATTTCAGGGGGGATCATCCAGCCCTGAAGACGTCGACGGATCGGGCGATGTGAAATACCACCTCGGCGCATCGTCGGATCGTGAATTTGACGGCAATTCGGTGCATTTGTCACTTACCGCGAACCCGTCCCACCTTGAGGCCGTGAACCCCGTCGTGCTCGGCAAAGTGCGCGCCAAACAGGACCAACAAAACGACAAATCCCGCACCCAATCCATGGCGATCCTGCTGCACGGTGATGCGGCATTTGCGGGCCAAGGCGTCGTCGCCGAAGGCTTCGGTCTGTCGGGTCTGCGCGGGCACCGCACCGGCGGCACCATGCACATCGTCGTCAACAACCAGATCGGTTTCACCACCGCGCCGCACTTCAGCCGCTCATCGCCCTACCCGACTGATATCGCGCTGATGGTCGAAGCGCCGATTTTCCACGTCAACGGAGACGACCCCGAAGCCGTGGTGCACGCCGCACGCGTCGCCACAGAATTCCGCCAGAAGTTCCACAAAGACGTGGTTCTCGACATCATTTGTTACCGCCGCTTCGGTCACAATGAAGGCGACGAACCGATGTTCACCAACCCGTTGATGTACAAAAAGATCAAACAACAAAAGACCACGCTGACGCTCTATACAGATCGCCTCGTCAAAGACGGCCTCGTGCCCGAGGGCGAGATCGAGGGCATGAAAGAAGAATTTCAGGCCTATCTTTCGGCAGAATTCGAGGCCGGCACCGACTACAAACCCAACAAGGCCGACTGGCTTGACGGAAAATGGTCCCATCTCGATAAGCGCGAAAAAGACAAATACCAGCGCGGCAAGACATGGATCAAGGCAGAAACCTTTGATGAAATCGGCAAGGCGCTGACAACCGCGCCCGACGGTTTCCCACTGCACAAAACCATTGGTCGCATCCTTGGTGCCAAAGCCAAAATGTTTGAGACCGGCGAAGGGTTCGACTGGGCCACCGGCGAAGCCCTTGCCTTCGGCTCGCTGCTCACCGAAGGCTATCCAGTGCGCCTGTCAGGTCAGGATTCCACCCGTGGCACGTTCTCTCAGCGCCATTCTGGGCTGGTGAACCAAGACACCGAAGAACGCTACTACCCGCTCAACAATATCCGCGAAGGTCAGGGCAACTTCGAAGCCATTGATTCCATGCTGTCAGAATACGCGGTCCTCGGGTTTGAATACGGCTATTCGCTTGCGGAACCCAACGCATTGACCCTCTGGGAAGCGCAATTTGGCGATTTCGCAAACGGCGCGCAGATCATGTTCGATCAATTCATCAGCTCCGGTGAATCCAAATGGCTGCGCATGTCCGGCCTCGTCTGCCTGCTGCCCCACGGCTATGAAGGCCAAGGACCGGAACACTCGTCCTCACGGCTTGAACGCTTCCTGACCATGTGTGGCGGCGACAACTGGATCGTGGCGAACTGCACGACACCGGCGAACTATTTCCACATCCTGCGCCGCCAGTTGCACCGCAGCTACCGCAAACCGCTGATCATGATGACGCCAAAATCGCTTCTGCGTCACAAAATGGCAGTGTCCAAGGCGGAAGAATTCCAAGAAGGTTCCAGTTTCCACCGCGTCCTTTGGGACGACGCGCAGCATGGCAATTCGGACACCACATTGCAGCCGGACGACAAAATCAAACGCGTCGTCATGTGTTCGGGCAAAGTCTATTTTGACCTGCTCGAAGAACGCGACGCACGCGGCATTGATGACGTCTACATCATGCGCTTCGAGCAATTCTATCCGTTCCCAGCCCAGTCCGCCGTCAAGGAACTTGAACGCTTCAAGACCGCGCACATGGTCTGGTGTCAGGAAGAACCCAAAAACCAAGGCGCGTGGTCGTTCATGGAACCCAATATCGAATGGGTCCTGACCCGCATCAACGCTGACCATTCGCGCCCTAAATACGCAGGCCGCGCCGCAGCCGCCTCGCCCGCCACGGGCCTCGCATCGCGCCACAAAGCAGAACAAGCCGCACTCGTTGACGATGCGCTTACCGTTAAAGGATCAAAATAATGACCGAAGTCCGCGTCCCCACCCTTGGCGAAAGCGTCACAGAAGCAACCGTCGCCACATGGTTCAAAAAGCCCGGCGATGCCGTCGCAGTCGATGAAATGTTGTGCGAACTTGAAACGGACAAAGTCACCGTCGAAGTCCCCGCGCCCATCGCGGGCACCCTGACTGAAATCGTCGCCGCCGAAGGCGATACTGTCGGCGTCGACGCCCTGCTCGCGCAGATCAGCGAAGGCGGCGCGGCGAAAAAGACCGACACGGACGATACCCCAAAACCTGAGGAAAAAGTCCCAAGCTCATCCGACACGGGACCGAGCGATATCAGACCCCGCGATGATGAAGAGCCCGCTGAGACCCCCAAATCCAACGGTACCGAGATGGACATCATGGTGCCCACCCTTGGCGAATCCGTGACCGAAGCGACCGTTTCCACATGGTTCAAAAAGCCCGGCCAAGCGTTTCAGGCAGACGAGATGCTGTGCGAACTTGAAACCGACAAAGTCAGCGTCGAAGTGCCCGCACCCGCCGCAGGTGTCATGACCAAACTGCTCGCCGAAGAAGGCGCAACCGTTGAGGCAGGCGGCAAGCTCGCCGTCATGTCCACCGATGGCTCAGCCGCCGTGTCAGCGCCGTCCGCGCCCGCCGCAACTGCCGCCCCAGCGACGGCATCCAAAGACGTCGAAGACGCGCCCAGCGCCAAAAAGATGATGGCCGAAAACAACCTCACGGACGTCAAAGGCACCGGCAAAGATGGTCGTGTGATGAAAGAAGACGTGCTCAAGGCGCTGGCATCCCCCGCGCCCGCAGTCGTCCAAGCCGCGCCCCCACGCGCGCCTGTGGCCGCAGATCAGGACTCCCGCGAAGAGCGCGTCAAGATGACCCGCCTGCGCCAGACCATCGCGCGTCGCCTGAAAGAAAGCCAGAACACCGCCGCCATGCTGACCACCTACAACGACGTCGACATGACCGAGGTCATGGCATTGCGTAACGAATACAAAGACTTGTTCCTGAAAAAACACGGCGTGAAACTCGGCTTTATGTCGTTCTTCACCAAGGCTTGCGTCCATGCTCTCAACGAAGTGCCAGAAGTGAACGCCGAAATCGACGGCACCGATGTGGTCTACAAGAAATACGTCAACATGGGCATCGCCGCTGGCACGCCGACAGGTCTGGTGGTTCCGGTGATCAATGACGCCGACCAGATGTCGTTCGCTGGCATCGAAAAGGCGATTGCCGCCATGGGCGCAAAAGCCCGCGACGGCAAACTCACCATGGCTGAAATGCAGGGCGGTACGTTCACGATTTCCAACGGCGGCGTCTACGGCTCGCTCATGTCCTCGCCGATCCTGAACCCGCCACAGTCAGGCATTCTCGGCATGCACAAAATCCAAGACCGCCCCATGGCGATCAACGGCGAAGTCGTGATCCGTCCAATGATGTATCTGGCGCTGTCCTACGACCACCGCATCGTCGACGGCAAAGGCGCTGTGACGTTCCTTGTGCGGGTGAAAGAGGCGCTCGAAGATCCACGTCGCTTGTTAATGGATTTGTAATGAAGGCTCGCAACCCAGGGCAGCCCGCGACCCAGGGTGGGGGGCTGCCCGTGCAAGCACGGGCTTGCAGTAAAGGAAGAGGCTCACATGAATGAGATGGAAAAAAGCGAACTGGTGATTGCACGAATTCTGAATTTACTTTTGGTTTGGGGCATTCAGCACACCTCATTGAAGTTCGATGAACTTGAACTGGAACAAGAATATGCGACTTTTTTCTATCCCTGCCTCGAATGGTTGGAATCTGAAGGGCTAATTCGCGTGAAGGCTTATAATCGCACCATAGGTGGTCACGCAGGAGGTTCTGCAAACCAACCAGTTCTGACATCATACGGAATGACAGTGCTGGGGCAGAAAATAATCGCCAATGGTGACACTGAGCAACTCTCAGAAGGTGTGAAGAAAGTTAGCTCCGGAGAAAGCTCGCTGTGGCAGGTTGGCGACGCAATTGGTGGTATACTTGGCGGCCTCACAAAGTCACTGGGATCCTGAAGTGACCCCCGAACTCACCACCCTCGCCCTCGCGGCCCTGCTCCAAGCTGTGCAGTTCGCGCTCATGGCTGTCCCTGCCAACGTTGAACTCGGCACAGGTAAAACCGCATCGCCGCGCGACCCTGACCGCATGGGCGGCAAAACCATCCTCGAACAGCTGTCCACCAAAACTGGCCGCCTTGCGCGGGCGATGAACAACCACTTCGAAGCACTCATCCTGTTCACCATCGCCGTTCTCGTCGTGCAACTCAGCGGCCAGAACACCAAATTCACCGCCGTCTGCGCCACCACCTACCTCGTCGCGCGCATCGCCTACGTCCCCGCTTATTACTTTGGCCTCAGCCCGTGGCGCAGCGCCATCTGGTTCGTCGGCTTTCTTGCCACGTTCGCCATGATCGTATCAACTCTGATCTAAGTCGCGTGTACATACAGGTTGTGTACAGCTTGTGTAAGCGGTCTGTACGCCCTGTGACGCGCCAAAACTTAAAGGAATACCCTATGTCCAGCTACGACGTCATCATCATCGGTTCCGGCCCCGGCGGCTACGTTTGCGCCATTCGTTGCGCGCAACTGGGCCTGAAAACGGCTGTGGTTGAGGGGCGCGATACCTTGGGCGGCACCTGCCTGAACGTCGGCTGCATCCCGTCCAAGGCATTGCTGCACGCGTCCCATATGCTGCACGAAGCCCAACATAATTTCGCCGCCATGGGCCTTAAGGGAAAGACCCAATCGGTCGATTGGAAACAGATGTTGTCGTACAAAGACGACGTCATCGCGACCAACACCAAAGGCATCGAATTCCTGTTCAAAAAGAACAAAATCGACTGGATTAAGGGCTGGGGGTCTATCCCCGAAGCCGGCAAAGTCAAAGTTGGCGACGACGTGCATGACGCCAAGAACATCATCGTCGCGTCCGGCTCCGAAGTGTCCTCGCTCAAGGGTGTTGAGATCGATGAAAAGACCGTCGTGTCATCCACCGGCGCGCTGGAATTGGGCAAGATCCCCAAAGACCTGATCGTCATTGGTGCCGGTGTGATCGGCCTTGAACTCGGGTCCGTGTACAGCCGCCTTGGGTCCAAGGTCACGGTGATCGAATACCTGAACGAAATCACACCCGGCATGGACGGCGAAGTGCAAAAAGCATTCCAACGTTTGCTGAAAAAACAAGGGCTTGAGTTTGTAATGGGCGCGGCGGTGCAATCCGTTGATACCAAAAATAACAAGGCAACCGTCACGTACAAACTGCGCAGCGACGACAGCGAACGCACGATGGACGCCGACACTGTTCTGGTCGCCACGGGCCGCCGCCCGTTCACCGACGGCTTGGGTCTGGCAGAGCTGGGCGTCGAAATCTCCGAGCGTGGACAGATCAAGACTGACGCCCATTACCAGACCAATGTAGCGGGCATTTACGCGCTTGGTGATTGTATCGACGGGCCGATGCTGGCGCATAAGGCCGAAGACGAAGGCATGGCCTGCGCCGAAGGTCTGGCGGGTCAGAAACCGCATGTTAACTATGGTGTGATACCCGGTGTCATCTACACCCACCCAGAGGTCGCGAATGTCGGCAAAACCGAAGAGCAACTTAAGGAAGACGGAGTCGATTATAAGATCGGTAAGTTCAGCTTTATGGGCAATGGCCGCGCCAAGGCGAATTTCGCGGGCGACGGATTTGTCAAAATCCTTGCCGACAAAACGACGGACCGCATTCTTGGGGCGCATATCATCGGCCCGATGGCGGGCGATTTGATCCATGAAATCTGTGTGGCCATGGAATTTGGCGCCGCTGCAGAAGACCTCGCGCGCACCTGCCACGCACATCCGACCTATTCAGAGGCCGTGCGCGAAGCCGCCCTTGCCTGCGGTGACGGCGCGATCCACGCCTAGGCCTGTTAAGACTTCGTTAACCAATAAGACACCCACAAAGTGGGCGGTGCCAGAAATGGCCCGCCCGAAATACTGAGCGCGCCTTATCTATGCCGCAAGTGTAGAGGATACGTGCTTGCAACTGATGTTGTAAGGACATGCCAATGCGCAAATTTATACCCACAACCGCCCTTATCTTAGGGTTGACCGTCGCGTCCTCAGCGCAGGCAGGCGTCGGACGTTGGGGCGCAGATTTACGCTTCGTGGCCGATACCACGATCCCGCAATCGGGCGGCACTGGCACCTTGTCCGTCTGTCACCTCGTTGATTTTGCGGATGTTTTCTTCGTTCCTGTCTACACGACGATCCAAGGCTACGCCCTGTCGGGTGACGGATGCACCGGCAAAAATTTTCGCGGCGTGACACCTGAAAATTTCGCCGCCCTGCAGCTGTCTGGCCTTGTTCCTGCAGACCTTCCCGCAACCGCGGCCCCCAATCTGACCTCTCTAATCTGGGGCCACGCTTTGATTGTGGCGACGGCTCTCGGGCTGCTGTTTCGCGCACTGCGCGCGGTATCGGGCCGCGCCCGACGCCCCCGCAAATTGCGCACACCCGATATGCTGGCGATCCATTCCCTCGTGGCGATGTCGCAGGTCGCGATCGCGGACGGGCGCCTTGACGACGCCGAAGTCCACCACATCGCCAATATCCTGACACGGCTGACAGGTAAAACCTACGCGCCGCAACAGGTCATCGATATGTTAACTGAACGACTACCGGCTGACGCCGGTAGGTTCCCTTTTTGAATGTAATTCAAGATACTGAAGTATGACAGCGTCAGTTGTATAGGTTCAGGTGTTTTGAGACTCACACGACTTTGGCCTGAGTGATTCGAATTTACTCCATTGGTGTCTTGCCTTTCAAGGCATGATGAGGCCTGAATGTGTTGTATTTATCGACGGCTTTTCGAAGTTCAAACCGCATCGCTCCTATGCTGTCGGCAATGAGATCACGACATGCATAGAACTCTTCGCGGAAGGTGCGGTTACCGCGCTCGACACCACCGTTGTATTTTGGCCTTGCTGGCGGCAGCACAATGAGCGGGATCTCCATCTGTTCGCACGCTGTCTCAAAATCGGCCATAAACTCAGACCCGCCATCGACTTGAATTGAGATGATCTTATAGGGAGCTATTTCCACGAGTTCTTGCAAAAACCGTTTGGCAGAGCGTGCCGTGGCA
The DNA here is from genome assembly GCF_000155735.2 of Octadecabacter arcticus 238. Taxonomy (GTDB): domain Bacteria; phylum Pseudomonadota; class Alphaproteobacteria; order Rhodobacterales; family Rhodobacteraceae; genus Octadecabacter; species Octadecabacter arcticus. The sequence goes on along the minus strand of NC_020908.1, from coordinate 422,108 downwards.
TTCGAATAAACTTGCGCGTGGATATGCTTGCTACACCTCTCCCAGGCTTGAAAGTGTTTGCACGTGACGCCGTTCTTCGTGGCAGTCATATGATCGATCTGCACACGCTCGCCAACCACAATATCTTTGTAATCCCTATATTTCCATCCCTTGGCATGCCCCTTGGAAAAATTACGCTTGCGCTTTTGGGGCGCAGATCTTGATCGTGTGATCAGGCCTTTTTTCCTTAGAAAGCTCAAAATGCGCCCCACGGTGCTATCGCTCATGGTTTGCTTTTTGTCGCGACGCAAGATGGCCCCTATTTTCTCCTTACCGTAGGTTTCATTGTCGCGGCGGGCCTCAAGCACCAATTGCTTTTCTGCCTCGCCCCACTGTGACTTGTTGCAGCGTTTGGGAGCCTTTGAAGGCGGTATGATTGCCTGCGCCAAATCCTTCAAAATACGCTTGTGACGGTAATATGTCGCGCGCGAGATGCTGACGAATTCAGCGCACTTTGATAGAGAAACGCCCTCTGTACGTAAGTCGTCCCATTGCCGAACCTGACCTTCGTATTTGATACGGTACACGTCCAAACATTCTTGTGTCCGCGCCCAAGCATAAAGTTTATAAACGTTCTTGTGCAGTCCGATGATTTGCATATTGGCCTCGTGAGCTGGTTTCTTTCAATTCTCAGTCTCCGAGGTCGCCTAAATCTTGGCAACAAAATTTTGACTCACATCTATCTGAACTTATTCACAGTGACATTGCCGCTAGTTGTTGAGAAAAATCCGCGAGCCCAAAACCGCTGGCCCCAGTACCGTTTGCGCAGTTCGGGAAACTCGCGCTGTATCTTATAAGACGAGCGTCCCTTGATCCGCATCATCACCTTTGACAATGCTATCTGAGGCGGGACCGATATGAACATGTGGACGTGATCGGTCGACAATACGCCCTTCTCAATATGCACGCCAAGTTCTTGGCATGTTTGGATAATGATTTCACGGATACGCTCACGCATCTCACCGCGCATAACTTTGTATCGGTATTTTGTTGTCCAGACGACGTGAAATCGGTGATAAAATTTGGTATGGCTTCCTGTGGAATAGATCATAATCTTCCCTCTCATTTTTAAGACCCCGCGAAGCAGTAAGGGTCTTAAAAATGAGAGGGAAGATTATAGTACATTACGCTAAAGCGGACCGGCTGGAAGCCGGTGGCTTTAATCCCGTTTGTGGAAAGTAAACTCAATCCATCGCCGTCCGATATCGAACAGGTCGGGCAGGATCTATCCGATAAAAACCGCCAGAAGGCTTATCCCCTTTGCTCCGGCGGCACCTGATGTAGTGCGAAGCGGCTTGCCAATCTAGAATGTTCTGGTATTGTTCTTCCCATGCCAGCCAGATGGAAAAACGACAAACCCATGTCCCGCCCCGCGTTCGACGCCAGGTTTTCTGATGAGGAAGCGTGTTCGCATTATCTGGTGGAACATCGTTGGCCTGAGGGCTTCGTCTGTCCTTCCTGTGGCACCTGCAAGGGCTGGCCGTTAAAGCGAAATCGCGCGACTTGGGAATGTGCCGGTTGCGCACGGCAGACATCCGTGACGGCTGGCACGGTAATGCACAGCAGCCATTTGCCGTTGCGAATTTGGTTTCTTGCCGCGCACATCATCACCAGCCATTCCAACGGCATGTCAGCGCTGCAACTTCAGGCGCAACTTGGCCTTGGCAGCTACAAGACGGGTCGCCATCGTCGCTCGGACCGATGGCGCTTCTCGGCGACCTCCTCTTGCAAAAGCTGCGGCGGTCGATGGTCAACCCTGACCGCAACCCCCTGAAAGACCTTGTCGAAATCGATGAAACAGAGATGCCGTTCCGGTCCCGGCATGATCCCGAGGACCGGCCAAAGGGTGGGCGCAGCCCGGTTGGAAAGATGTTTGTCGTCTGTGCCGTCGAGTTATCAAGTGACGGACATCCGCGCCGTATCAGGATGAAACACATTCCCGACGGCGCGTCAAAGACGCTGCACGGGTTCATTGGTCAGGCTGTAGAGCCTGGCGCTCACATCATCACGGATGGCTGGCTCGGTTACGAAAATCCTCCTGCAAACACGCATGAGGCAAAGGTCGTCAGCGGCAAGAAGGCACACGACATACTCCACTGGGTCCACCGCGTGTTCTCCAACCTAAAAACGTGGGCAAAAGGCGTCTTCCACGGCCTCAGAAAGTGCCATCTACAACGCTATCTCGACGAATTCGTGTTCCGCTGGAACCGACGGCGACACATGCGAAGCGCCTTCGACACGCTGCTGGGGATCGGTGTTGGTCTCGGGCCAGCGACATATCGTGATTTTGTTGAACAGCGCGCCTGAAGGGCCTCGTTCACGGCAAAAGCCACGCCCTATAAACCCACCAGACGTTACAAACTGATCCGATCCGCCTCTAAAGCCACAAGGGCAAGATTCTGCGCCGCGTCAACATGTGGGGCAACCGGACTAAAAGGGATAAGCCTTGACCGCCAGATTGTGCTTGAGGCAGCGCTTAATATCGCGGTCGCAGATGGTGAAATCCATCCCCATGAATACGCGGTGGTGTCAGAACTGGCGCAGCGGATGCGCATCGGTGCAGATCAATTCCGCAGTGCGCTGGCGCGGATTTCTGTCCATCTGCAAATCGTTCAGACCACCTAGACTTTTAGCATCCGTAGGCCTTGCGTCGCATCCGCACGCACGGCCAGTTTCAAACTCGCTTCATCCCCCGCCTTGAGCGCCGCGAGGATAAGTTTGTGGTTTCGGGGCGGCTCTGTTCGCCGCAACCGACCATAGAGTTTGGACATCGTGGGCCCAAGTTGCAGCCAAACCGTCTCTGCCATGGCGAGCATGGCTGGCGCTTGGGCCCTTAAATACAACGTCCGGTGAAATTCGAGGTTGAGCCGGATATACCCCGGTGCATCCTGTCGCGCGATCACCGACGACACGCGATTATTGATTTCTTCCAGCCGATCAATCAGCGCCAAATGCGCGCGCGGCAACGCCCGCGCCGCCAACTCCGGTTCCAACAAAGCCCGTAATGTCGCAAGTTCTTCGATCCGCTCATTGGACAATTCCGGCGTCGAGACCCGCCCCGATGACGATAAAAACAAAGCCCCCTCGGCCACCAACCGCCGCCCCGCTTCGCGCGCGGGGGTCATCGACACCCCGAATTCCTTGCCGATCCCGCGCAGCGTCAGCGCCTGCCCGGGGTCGATTTCTCCGTGCATAATGCGCGATCGAAGGGCGCGGTACACACGGTCATGGGCGGCACCCATCGGCTTGGTTGCTTCAGATTGGATCAACATGGGACGTTTGTGATCACATCACGTCGGGAGGTCAATCAAAACGCACACGGTGCAACGCGCCACCATGGGTGCGCAACCATGTGCGACAGGTCTTGTGCGTGGGATACAACCGCTCGACAGCAGCCCAAAATCGCGGGCTGTGATCCATATGCTGCAAATGCGCAACTTCGTGTGCTGCAACGTAGTCGAGCACCTCTGGCGGGGCCATTATAAGGCGCCACGAATACATCAGATCGCCCGCCGATGAACACGACCCCCAGCGGGACCTCGTATCGCGCAAACTGATCCGCCCGTAGGGTTTGCCCAAAGCCTGCGAGTACCGATCAGACGCATCGGCCAAAGCATCCCGCGCCTGCAATTTCAGGAACGCTGCGACACGTTTGCCTGTTTTTTCTGGATCATCAGGCAGCATCAACGCGCCCTGTGCCAGCCTCGCCCGCTTCAAGTCACCGGCCACCAACGCCAGTTCAGCGCCGCGAAACAGGACCGTCCCACCGATCCGCACATGCACCTCAGGTTCAATCGCATCCATGTGCGCGCGCAGCCACTCTTCGCGGTCACGCAGGAACGCCATGCCTTCGCGCTCCGGCACGCGGTGTGGCAACGTCAACGTCGCGCGACCGTCCAGACGCGATATTCGCAACGACAACCGCCGCGCCTGTGCAGACCGGCGCAACTGCACCTCCACAGGGGGGTTGCCTTCAAGGATCAAACGTCCCATATCCGCCTTTCATATTTACCCGTGCCGATAGCCTTTGACTCGACTTGTGCCTTATGGCAGTTGGCGACGATGCGGCCAAGTGGCCTGCGCTGTTGAAGGAAGATCAAATGCCAAAGGAAGAGTGGGGCACTAAACGCCTCTGCCCGACCACCGGAAAACGGTTCTACGACCTGAACGCTGATCCGATCATCAGCCCCTACACGGGTGAAACCGTTGTTGTGGTCACAGGTAAGACCCGCACCATGGTCGCGGACGCTGCCGACGCCCAGACGAAGGCGACGGAAGAAGAAGCGGAAGACGACGATCTCGTGCTCGACGATGATGAGGACGACGATGATACAAATTTGGGCGACGATGTTCTGGAAGATGAGGACGACGATACTGTCCCGCTGGACGAAATCGCTGATGTCGCCGCACCAGACGACGATTCCTAAATCAAGGCCTTAACGCCCTGAAGAAATTTTGCGGTTTTAGGGCGGGATTATCTCTTGATCTCGCCCTCCCCGCTGCCTAGTAAGCAGCAACACGTCGCGCTCGCTGCGCCAGCAGCACACAAACGGGCGACGACACCCTACTATTAGGGGCATTAGCTCAGCTGGGAGAGCGCCTGCATGGCATGCAGGAGGTCAGCGGTTCGATCCCGCTATGCTCCACCATTCCCCTAATCAGCAACTAGTATCAATAACTTACTGATTTCATGGGAGCTTTTTCGGACTTGTTACAGTGAGGTGTTACAGTGAGGCACCTTGAGAAAATGACTGGACACACCCGATTATATCGCCGTGGAGCGACCTACTATCACCGCGCCGTGGTACCCAAGGACATCATCAACTCTTACGAAAAGCGTGAGGAAACCTTCTCACTCAGGACAAAAGACAGAGGGGAAGCTCTCCAACGTGTCCGAGTCGAGGCTGTCAGGGTAGATAAGCTGTTCGCTAAGCATCGGCGGGATCAGGCTGGCATAAAGCTAACTGCTCCTAAGCCAGCCTTATCCGAATTAACCTTAGATCAGATTGCCAGAACGAAGAGAGCCTATCTGCATCACCTGCTTGATGAAGACGAAGATATTCGGCTTGATGGCTTCTACGATCCAGAAGATCACTCTGCGCAACTCTTCGAGACACCTCGGCCAACCTTCGAAGAACGCCAATCAGGCATTGAAGAGTCGGACGCATTCACCCGAGCAAACCTAGCACGGGGGAAGCGCGACGTATTCTTAAGGTCTGAAGCCGAAGAGGTTTTTAACCTGGGACCATATTGAGCTGCATCTGGCAGAAGCGTCATCAAGCTGGCCGCGTCTCATAAGGGCACTGCAGGAAGCCACAGTGGAAGCTATTGCAATCATTAGAAAGCGAGACGTTGGCGACAGCATCCCTACCCCGGCGTACCCCGACTCCATGCCCAACTTGGTTGATTAACCAACACTTTCAAAGTTCCGCGCTGGCTGGAACGGTTCGTCGAGGTTTGTGCATGACGCACGACGCGGGATGGAATTGTCGGAATTCGCCCCCGAGTGGCGCAGGTCAATCGGGCGGAGTTCCAGACGCAGGTTGGTCATGCATTCGGGTAAAATTGCAGCGGCGTTGCAGATCATTGTTTTAAACTGCAACTCGGTGACAGGCGTACCAGTGTTCAAGCGCACTTCGCGCACAGCCATATCAATACCGCGTTCCATCATAACGTGGCGGGTCATCAGCAGGCCGAGCTCAAACCCCGAGACGGGCAAAATGATAAATGGCAGGAAGATCAAAGCGAATTCCACCGTTGGGCTGCCGTCTTCGTTCCTGCGGAAAAGCCGCAAGAACCGTGCCAGTGTTTTGATCGCGAACGTCATGCCACCGCTCCTTATTGCGTTAGCTTCAGGGCGCGAATGTCAGAGGCAATCGCTGAGAATGCAGAGGAGATGTCTGTTCCGTTCACGTCAAAGTGGTGGCTGGGCGAACTCGCGCAGTCTTGCAGTGCGGACTGACCACCAGAAGGGGCTTCGAATGCAACCGTGTAGATGACGACGCCTTGTGCGCGGGCGGCCGCACAAATGTCTGACAGGCGCGCGTCGGCTTCAGTGCCATTCACAACACTTTGGTCGAGGGAATAGTCAGGTTGTACGTAGTTGGCATAATCGAGGTTGTTGGTATTCCAAGGGATTTGCCCGGCCTCATAGGCAGGATACAGATAATAGTATACTCCCGCGCCTGAATTGACCTGAGGTTTTCCCCTCAAATCACTTTGTATTCCTTGAGCGATATGACGCGGAAGTTGTCGGTGACGGTGTCGCGGAACTCTGGCCCTTTTTCTGGCAGGGTCTTGCGGAAGAAGTCGAAAATGGCCTCTGTGAATTGGTTGAACGTTGCATAGTGCCGATTGTGGGTGACCCATTTGTGCATAACACCCCAAAGACGCTCGATCGGGTTGAGGTGCGGGGCATATGCTGGCAAGAAATGCAACTTCACCCGACGTTCTGGGCTGTCCAGCCATGGCTGTAGTATCTTGGCATGATGATAGCGGGCATTGTCGACAAAGACGTGGATGGCCGTCTTGGTTTGGTTGTTGCGTTCCAACTTTTCCAGCATCTGTCGGGTTGTCTGGGCATTGATCTTCTCGCCTTCCACAAAGGTGAACTGGAAAGTCTCAAGGTCAAGCGCGCCCTGAATGTTGAGCCGCTTGCGCCCTGATGTCGCCTTCAGGGCCGTCTTTTGTCCCTTGGGGAACCAACCATGGGCGGGGCGGCTCTGGTGTTCGGGGTGGACAGCGTCCGAAAAGACAACCATCTCATCTGCGGCCAACCCGTTCATCAGGGCCTCATATTTGGCAATAAACGCAGCCTGCTTGGCTTCATCGGCCTGTGCAGGCAGCAATTGTGGTTTCTTATACGCGAACCCCAGGCGGCGCATCAGCTTGGCGGCTCCCGACGTGCTGTAGTTTTGGTCGCACTCGGCTAGAACATAGGCACAGACCTCATCGGCATTGCGGGCAGGCTGCGCGGTGAAATGGGCTCTCACCGCCTGCTCTTGCACGACGGACAAATGACCCTGACGCTGGCTGTAGTCCTTCAGACCGAAAAACGATAGTCCCGCACCGGCAAAGGCAAATCGCCACTCCGTCAAAACTGTCGGGCCAATATCCAAAATCCGGCAAACCGTTCCAGCGTCTTCTCCTGCGTCCAAAAGAAGAAACGCGCGCGCCCGTTTCCAAACAAGGGCGTCAACTTTGCGGCGGCGGCAAAGCGCTTCAAGTGCTATGCGCTGCTCGTCGGATAAGGAGACTGTTTTGTATTGCTTGCTCATAAACTCAAAATACAGACTGAACCGCCTTTGGCCATGCGACGAAGTGAATCGCAGGCCCAAAATCGTCAGGTCAATTCAGGCGCAGGAGTATATCTCGAAAGGATTGACGCCAAGACCTTTAAAACTTCATTCCATTCATTCCGGCACAACTTCGAGGATGCCTGCAGGAATGGCGGGATACCACCTCACATTATGAATGCTTTGCAAGGTCACTCCGAGCAAGGCATGGCGGGTCGCTATGGTGACGGGCAGTACAAGTTGGGGTTGCTGAAGGACGCTGTGGATCGAATAGATGACTCGGAGTGGGACTTTGGACCTGTGTCACGGATTACTTGATTAGACAGCCAGCATATATGGTCCGCTCACGGCCTAAGGACTAAGCCGCTCTCGCGGCAATTGCGCGTGTCCGCTGATCGTCTGAGCAGAAGGTGAGAACAGAGCGGACACAAAGCGTGTGTACAAATCTCTCAAGAACACGCTCGGGCAGCTCATCAAGTTTGCCAATCGATCATGCTATCTAGGTTCGGCTCTGCGGGACAAGAGGACATACGTTAGTAGGTCAAATCATTCTCCGTTTTGATATCAAACCATTCGAGCGTTCATCTGTTAGTCTTTCGTACCAGACCAGCAATCGGCCAGCGCCTGCATTCCCTCTTTGGAGCGGTGTAGCGTCATGCTTCCCAAGTCCTCTCCAGAGCCATTCTCAACAAATACAGCCGAGGAATCGTACCAATCCCTTGCAAAGGCCCAAAGATCGTCAACTCCGGAAAGTAGTAAGTAATACCAGTGGCTATAATATCTGACTCATTTTTTTGGTTTTAATTTTTGGCAAACTCTGAATCAATGACCTCCATAGATTGGGAGGTGCTCATGGGTGGAGCCATAAAAATTACGCGCACGGATATGTCTGCGAAAGATTTGCGCCGTGCGGCAAAGCGAACCAAGGATGGGCGGGTTGTACGGCGACTACTGGCCATAGCGCTGGTGCTTGATGGGGTGGATCGTGAAACGGCTGCCCGCAGCAGTGGTATGGATCGACAAACACTTCGGGATTGGGCGCATCGCTTTAACGCAGAAGGCATTGAGGGGTTATCGGATAGGAATGGCAAGGGGGCAAAACCACGGTTGTCGCCCAAGCAACAGGCGCAATTTGTGGCGTGGGTGGAGGCCGGGCCCAACCCAGTAAAAGATGGCGTAGTACGATGGCGTTGTGTCGACTTGCAGGCTCGTGTTGAAGAGGAGTTCGACGTGAAACTGCATGTGCGTACGATTGGAAAATATCTAACCAAGCATGGCTTTCGCCGCCTGTCTGTGCGTCCAGAGCATCCGAAAACTGATCGCGAAGCGCAGCAGGCTTTTAAAAAAACTTTGCGAGCCTCGTAAACGATACTCTGCCAGAACATGCAAAGGGGAAGCCTCTTGAGGTATGGTTCCAAGATGAAGCCCGCGTTGGACAACAGGGGACACTCACCCGTAAATGGGCCAAGCGTGGAACTCGCCCGCGCGCACCCCGTGATATACGCTTCAAATGGAGTTATATCTTTGGTGCCGCTTGTCCCGCACGTGGCACCGCCGCAGGTCTCGTCCTGCCCTACGTCAACGCCGAGGCTATGGGGCTGCATCTTGATGAGATCGCAAAAGCTGTCGCACCCGGCTCACATGCCTTGCTGATTGTTGATGGGGCGGGGTGGCATGGCGCAAAATGTTTGCAGGTGCCAGATAAAATTACGCTCGTTAAGCTGCCACCGTATTCACCCGAACTGAACCCCATGGAAAACGTCTGGGCTTATCTGCGAGCTAATAAACTCGCAATCACAGTTTTCGACACCTATGACGAAATACTCGACAAATGTGCACAAGCTTGGAACTTCTTTGCGAACGACCCAGAGCGAATAAGTTCAATCACAGATCGAGAATGGGCAAGGGTCACTTAATTCGGCCGTTGGTATAAGACACGGTGCTTGGTGACTGTATAACTTCTTCGACACTGAAATCCCAATAACCCAACGCGCTATTCATAGTTGTCTCCCCATTTTCGTCCAAAAATTCAAAAGCTAGACTTTGTGACTCGGGCGGCTTGAAAAACCCAAAGAACCCGTTTGGGACGGTAAAAGTAATAAATCCAACTTCGCTTCGAGACCCAGGAACAATCAAAGAAAGCACAGTTTCAGTTTGCCGGTCGAGTAGGATTAAGGTGCAGCTTTCCCTCCCATCAGGTTGCTTTGAATATTGGACATCAATTCTAAAATAGTCCCCCCGCGAGTCCTCATAAACGACTATTTCTTCAGCATCCTGCGCTATTACTTGATTAGCGATGGTAACGGCTGCAATGACCAATAAGATTAACATCTTCATATTAAATATTCTTTCTTTAAGCAGGGTAAGGCTTATTCCCTTTGCTCCGGCGGCACCTGATGTAGTGCGAAGCGGCTTGCCAATCTAGAATGTTCTGGTATTGTTCTTCCCATGCCAGCCAGATGGAAAAACGACAAACCCATGTCCCGCCCCGCGTTCGACGCCAGGTTTTCTGATGAGGAAGCGTGTTCGCATTATCTGGTGGAACATCGTTGGCCTGAGGGCTTCGTCTGTCCTTCCTGTGGCACCTGCAAGGGCTGGCCGTTAAAGCGAAATCGCGCGACTTGGGAATGTGCCGGTTGCGCACGGCAGACATCCGTGACGGCTGGCACGGTAATGCACAGCAGCCATTTGCCGTTGCGAATTTGGTTTCTTGCCGCGCACATCATCACCAGCCATTCCAACGGCATGTCAGCGCTGCAACTTCAGGCGCAACTTGGCCTTGGCAGCTACAAGACGGGTCGCCATCGTCGCTCGGACCGATGGCGCTTCTCGGCGACCTCCTCTTGCAAAAGCTGCGGCGGTCGATGGTCAACCCTGACCGCAACCCCCTGAAAGACCTTGTCGAAATCGATGAAACAGAGATGCCGTTCCGGTCCCGGCATGATCCCGAGGACCGGCCAAAGGGTGGGCGGAGCCCGGTTGGAAAGATGTTTGTCGTCTGTGCCGTCGAGTTATCAAGTGACGGACATCCGCGCCGTATCAGGATGAAACACATTCCCGACGGCGCGTCAAAGACGCTGCACGGGTTCATTGGTCAGGCTGTAGAGCCTGGCGCTCACATCATCACGGACGGCTGGCTCGGTTACGAAAATCCGCCTGCAAACACGCATGAGGCGAAGGTCGTCAGCGGCAAAAAGGCACGCGACATACTCCACTGGGTCCACCGCGTGTTCTCCAACCTGAAAACGCGGGCAAAAGGCGTCTTCCACGGCCTCAGAAAGTGCCATCTGCAACGCTATCTTGACGAATTCGTGTTCCGCTGGAACCGACGGCGACACATGCGAAGCGGCTTCGACACGCTGCTGGGGATCGGTGTTGGTCTCGGGCCAGCGACATATCGTGATTTTGTTAAACAGCGCGCCTGAAGGCCCTCGTTCACGGCAAAAGCCACGCCCTATAAACCCACCAGACATTACAAACTGATCCGATCCGCCTCTAAAGCCACAAGGGCAAGATTCTGCGCCGCGTCAACATGTGGCGCAACCGGACTAAAAGGGATAAGCCTTAAGCAGGGTATTAAAAGCTGGCTCAATAGAGAGCTCACTTCAAGGCGGGATAGTGCTCTCCTGTCCACAGCTTAGACTCAAGTTTCAAATGCAACACTCAGAGCCCTTTGGGCATAGGATGTTGTGATGGACATACGAAGCAAGCACCTCAGCAGCGAGGACCGTGGCGTGATATTAGCCGAGCATAATAGGGGCAGCAGTCAGCGGTTGATCGGCCAGCTTTTGCATCGCCCGGCGAGCACGATCTGCCGTGAGCTGGCGCGAGGTCGGCAGGAAGACGGCAGCTATTGCCCGCAAGCGGCGCGGCAGGCCTATGATGCCCGGCGCGCGCGCTGCCGCCGCAAGCGCAAGCTTGTGGAGGGGAGCGATCTTTATCGTTTCGTTCATGGCAAGCTCGTACATCTGCACTGGTCGCCTGAGCAGATTGCGCAGAGACTGCGTCTCATGAAGCCTGATGATCCATCCGCCCATGTGAGCCATGAGACCATCTATGCCGCGATTTACGCGCAGCCACGTGGCGGGCTGAAGGCGGCGATGATCGAGGCGTTGCGTCAAGCGAAGCCTAAGCGTGGGCTCAAGCGCAGGACAGCGGCGGGCAGTGCTATGGTCCCGGAATCATTGCGCATTATCAATCGCCCTGAAGAGATCGAAGCACGACTGGTACCAGGCCATTGGGAGGGCGACCTCATCAAGGGCGCATTCAATCGCTCGTCAGTGGGGACCTTGGTCGAGCGCAAGACACGCTTTGTCATTCTTTGCAAAATGGATGGCAATGGGGCCGAGGCCGCGCTTGACAGCTTCACCCGCCAGATGAGACGACTACCCGCTGATTTGCGCAAGAGCATGACCTATGACCGTGGCTCCGAAATGGCCTGCCATCCGGAATTGGCGCGACGATTGAAAATTGATATCTGGTTCTGCGATCCGCATGCTCCCTGGCAGCGCGGCAGCAACGAGAACACCAACGGACTGCTGCGTCAGTTCATGCCCAAAAGAACTGACCTGAACGGTGCAAGCCAAACATGGCTCAACGACGTTGCAAACCTGATGAACAACCGTCCAAGAAAAACCCTCGGATGGAGAACACCCGCTGAAGCTATGGCCGACGAAATCGTGGCCTTTAAATTAACCGTTGCACTTGATGTTTGAATCCAAGAATCCCATCTGCTCAGCTGCATCCATCCCTGCCGGGGGGATCATATAGCGCGCCAGATCATAAAGCCCTTGTTGGCAAAATCCGGCCAACTGCCAGTCCGTCTCGGTCAAAGTGTTTATCAGACGCGGCACGTCAAACGCTTGATCTTGCGAATGCAGCAGCAAATCATAAAATCCGGCATCTGATTGCTCATGATCGTGCAAATGCGGGTTGGTTTTGAACGGGTGCCCAGCAGGCAACTTTTCATAGATGCGCTTACCTGTCGTCAGTCGGTCTTGCGGGCTTAACCCCTTAAGCAGCGCACCAAACGCGTCCTGCAACGGATAGACACCTGACCGTCCATACGGCGCATAGACCATAAAACCGAGCCCCCCCCTCAGGAGACAGCGCACCGCGCAGGGCCGAAAATCCGTCTGCGGGGTCAGGCAAATGGTGCAACACGCCGCAACAATCATTGTAATCAAACGGCCCGAATTCGGCGGCGTCCAGTAGACTGCCCGTGTGAAAGGAGATGCACGACAACCCGCGCATTTTCGCCCGCGCTTCAGCCACGGCACGCGACGCTTTCGACAGATCGATATAGGTAATGTCGTAGGGCCGTTTGGCGGCGCTCAGCAATTGCGCCAATTGGATCAGCCCATCGCCCGTGCCGCCCCCTGCAAAAAGGGCGCGCAGGGGTTTGGTCCAATCACGGGTGCCGCCGAACAGGAAATGATCAATCTCACGCGGGTCGGACGGCGACCCGGTGATCAGCCGCTTGGCTTCATCGCGCGGGTCGCGTTCGGGATAGGGATAGGCTTCGTACTGGTCTTTTACATCCGACATGCCGCAAGCCTAGCGGTGTCGTCTTTCGCAGACCAGTTCAATCCACGTGGCCTACCCCTTCGGCACACCGTCAAAATCTGACGCATCATGACGCTCGCGCAGCTGCTCATGCGGCTCACCCCATGCTCGGTTCACCATCTTGCCACGCTGAAACGCCGGACGCGCATAAACGTCGTTCGCCCAGCGGTTCACATTCTCGTAGCTCTCCACGTCGAGAAATTCAGCCGCGTCATACACCAGCCCTTTGACCAACGCGCCGTACCACGGCGCTGTCGCCATATCGGCAATGGTGTATTCGTCGCCCGCCAGATAGCGATTGTCCTCAAGCTGTTGGTTCAAAACATCCAGCTGGCGCTTGACCTCCATCGCGAACCGATTGATCGGGTATTCAAATTTCTCCGGCGCGTAGGCGTAGAAGTGGCCAAAACCACCACCCAAATACGGCGCCGCACCTTGCAGCCAGAACAGCCAATTCAGCGTCTCGGTGCGCCCTTCGATATCACGCGGCAAAAACGCACGGAATTTCTCCGCGAGGTAGAGCAAAATCGCCCCACTTTCAAAAACCCGCACACCCGTCGATTTGTCGAACAGCGCCGGAATCTTGGAATTCGGGTTCACATCGACAAAGCCACTTGAAAACTGGTCGCCCTCGTTGATGTCGATGAACCACGCGTCGTAATCGGCGCCGTAGCCCTTGGCCAAAAGTTCTTCCAGCATGACCGTGACTTTAACCCCGTTCGGCGTCGCCAGCGAATGCAGTTGTAGCGGATGCTTTCCCACGGGCAGATCTTTGTCATGGGTCGGCCCCGCGATGGGGCGATTGATGCTGGCGAACTTGCCGCCGCTCTCGGAATCCCAAGTCCAGACTTTAGGGGGGGTGTAGGTCATTGTCGTTTCCTTGACTAACTACCTTGCAAGCTAAGGTCATGGGCGGCAGGTGCAATGCCCCCCGCGCGTCATCGGCCGAAAAAGTTTTGTACAAACCATGCAATCGCTGTTTTTTATTTGTACAAAACCGTCTGGTTTGGTCTGAATTCACAGAGCTTGCGTCTGGCACTGTCCGGCCCCAAAGTCTGCGGATAGGCAAAAAGGGGACAGACATGGCTGCGACTGCACGGCTCGGTGTTGATATCGGCGGCACATTCACGGATGTCGTTCTGGAGGCGGGTGGCAAGACCTTTTCGACAAAGGTTCTGACGACCTATGCCGCCCCCGAGAATGCCATCATCGACGGGATCCATCAGGTCTGTAAAAAGTCTGGGATTGCACCGTCCGACATCGGCCAAATGATCCACGGAACCACGCTGGCAACCAATGCTTTGATCGAACGGCGCGGTGCGAAAACGGCGTTGATCACCACAGAAGGATTCCGTGATGTCATTGAAATGCGGACAGAATCCCGGTTTGAACAATATGATTTGAACCTGACCCTGCCGGAACCATTATTGCCGCGCCAGATGCGCTACACCGTTCCAGGGCGCATAGATGCATTGGGCGCGGAACTGATCCCACTCACCCGCGCAGACATTGAACCCGTCGTCGAAAAGATCGCCGCGGCGGGCTATGAAAGCATCGCGATTGGCCTGATCCACAGCTATTTAAATCCTGATCACGAACGGCTTGTCGCCCAAGTGGTGGCCGAAAAAATGCCCGATGCGATGGTGTCGATCAGCTGCGAAGTTTCACCGCAAATGCGCGAATACGAACGCTTCAACACAGTCGTCGCCAACGCCTACATCAAGCCCCTGATGAAGAGTTATTTGAGCCGCTTGGAGGATCACCTGAAAGCCGAAGGCGTGAGCTGCAATATCTTCCTAATGCATTCAGGTGGCGGGATAATTTCGCTCAAGAGCGCTGCAGATTTCCCCGTGCGTTTGGTCGAATCCGGCCCCGCTGGGGGGGCGGTTTTCGCAGCCCACATCGCGGCGCGTTACGGGCTCGATAAGGTGCTGAGCTTTGACATGGGCGGCACCACAGCAAAGATTTGTCTGATCAAAAACCAGACCCCAAAAACCAGCCGTGTGTTCGAAGTCGCGCGGACCTACCGGTTCAAAAAGGGGTCCGGTATGCCGATCTCAATTCCGGTGATCGACATGGTCGAAATCGGCGCTGGCGGTGGCTCACTCGGGTCCGTGGATGCCATGCGTCAAATCCGCGTCGGCCCAGAAAGTGCTGGATCAGAACCGGGACCTGCGTGTTACGGTCGCGGAGGTATGCGCCCTGCTGTAACCGACGCAGATTTGGTGTTGGGCAAACTTGATCCAGATAACTTTGCCGGTGGCACGATCACACTTGATACGCCCGCAGCAAAGGCCGCGTTGCAGTCGGTTCTGGGCGATGTTTTGGACATGGACGCTGCAACGTCAGCGTTTGGATTGGCCGAAGTGGTGGACGAAAACATGGCCAACGCCGCGCGGGTGCACGGCGTTGAAAACGGCGAAGACCTAAGCGAATATACGATGATCGCGTTCGGCGGTGCAGCCCCACTGCACGCGGGCCGCCTGTGCGAAAAGCTCGGCGTTAAACGCCTCCTTGTGCCACATGGCGCAGGTGTCGGATCGGCGATCGGGTTCCTGCGCGCGCCGTTCTCGTTTGAGGCCAACAGGTCCGTCTATATGAAGCTGTCAGATTTTAATCCCGACGCGATTATTGCACTGCTTGGCGACCTCGAAAAAGAGGCCACAGGGTTCGTGCGCACCTGTTCTGCGGATGCGGAAATCCTAAGCGAATTCAAGATCTACATGCGCTATACGGGTCAGGGCTGGGAAATCCCGATCTCCCTGACGCAAGCGCAGGCGATGGCGCCGGATGCAGCCACATTCAAGGCACGTTTCATTGAAGATTACACCAAGTTGTTCGGTCGATCTGTCGACGGGATGGACGTCGAAATCACGGTATGGTCTGTGAACGCCACGACCCCGCCAGAGCATGTTGATCGCACGCCCGAGCTCGCAGCAGGAGCAGCGGCACCGGTCGTTGGACAGCGCCGATTGTTCGACCCAGCAGCCGCAGAATTCCAAGACGCCGCAGTCGTATTGCGCGACGCAATGATCGCGGGCGCATCGGTGTCAGGCCCCGCCGCAATCACCGAAGACGAGACCACAATTATCATCCCGACATCGCGCATGGCATCACGCCAACCAGACGGCTGTATCGACGTAAAGATCAAACCATGACCCATTCAAATGTCGCTTACCAAGTCATGTGGAACCGCTTGATTTCAGTGGTCGAAGAACAGGCGCAGGCACTGGTGCGCACCGCATTCTCGACGTCGGTTCGGGAAGCAGGTGATCTGTCGGCAGGGGTCTATGATCTGGATGGTCAGATGCTGGCGCAAGCCGTCACCGGCACGCCGGGACACGTCAACGCCATGGCCGACGCCGTCGCGCATTTCATCCGTCGCATCGGCCGCGACAACATCTTTGAGGGCGATGTCTATATCACCAACGATCCGTGGGAAGGCACCGGCCATCTGCACGATTTTACCATGGTCACACCGTCGTTTCATCGCGAGACCCTTGTCGGGTTTTTCGCCTGTACCGCCCATATCGTCGACATCGGTGGGCGCGGGTTTGGGGCGGACGCGGCGAGCATTTATGAAGAAGGGCTGCAGGTCCCGATCATGAAATTCGCGGATCGTGGCAAGGTGGATGAAACGCTGGTTCGGATCGTGCGCGGCAATGTGCGCGAACCACAGCAGCTGATCGGCGATCTCTACGCGCTCGCCACATGCAATGAGATCGGATACCGTCGTTTGATCGAGATGATGGAAGAGTTTGGGCTGGATGATCTTAAGGGTATCGCGGCCTTCGTCCTCGACAATTCACGACGTGCCACGCTGGAGAGGATTAACGCCCTGCCACGCACATCGGCAAGCGGCGAAATGACCATTGACGGGTTCGACACGCCCATCACGCTGAAGGTCAAACTGAGCATTGAACAAGACCGAATTTTGTCCGATTTCACCGGCACATCGGGGCTTGATAAAAAAGGCATCAACGTGCCGTTGGTCTATACTAAGGCATACGCGTGTTACGCTTTGAAATGTGCCATTGCGCCGGAAATCCCCAACAATGCCGCGTCCTTAGCGCCATTTGAAATTACTGCGCCAGTTAATTCCATCGTCAACGCGGTGCATCCAGCGCCCGTCGCATTGCGCCACATCATCGGGCACTTCATCCCTGATACAGTGTATAATGCGCTTGATAAAATCCTGCCTGATCTGGTCCCCGCCGAAGGGGCCGGATGCCTTTGCAATTTCCAAGTTTCCTTGCGTCCGCGCACGGACGCCGCTGCGCCGGAAAGCGCCGTTCGCTCGGAGGTTTTGACGTTCAATTCCGGTGGCGCAGGGGCGCGCCCGGAACACGATGGGCTGAACGCCACGGCCTTTCCATCAGGCGTTATGACGATGCCAATCGAAGCAACTGAACATGCCGGGCCTGTGATCATCTGGCGCAAGGAATTGCGCCCCGATTCTGGCGGGGCCGGTAAGCAGCGCGGCGGGCTCGGGCAATATATGGAAGTTGGCGCACGTGTTGGACACGAGTTCGACATTCAGGCGATGTTTGATCGCGTGGATCATCCCGCACAAGGACGGCGCGGCGGGCAAAACGGCGCTCCGACAACGATAGCACAAGACGACGGCACGGCGATGAACGGCAAGGGCAAACAATTCGTGGCACACGGGCGGCGCGTGGTGATGGCATTCCCCGGTGGTGCGGGCTACGGGGTCGTGGCTGACCGCGATCCAAAACAGGTAAAACGGGACTTGGCGCGAGGGTATATTTCGCCCGAGGTCGCGGCGTGCGAGTACGGGTTAAGCGCAGAGGACATTGCAGAGGTGCAAGAGCTCGTTGCGCGCGGTGAGGATATTTGGCCTTGAGCGAGGCGGTTTTCATTGGCGTTGACGGAGGCGGTACTGGATGCCGCGCCGTCATCGCGACGCGTTCGGGCATTCTGGGAACAGGTCGCAGCGGGCCAGCAAATGTGTCATCCGATATGGCATCTGCCGTTGAAAATGTTCTGTCTGCCATTGAACAGGCCAGCGCTGGTTTGGACGATCTGGACATAACCAAAGCCTATGCCCATCTTGGATTGGCAGGTGTCATGACGGAGGCACAGGCTGCGTCGGTTGCCGCGCAAATGCCGTTCACAAACGTTATTGCTTCCGATGACAGGCCAACCACACTCACCGGTGCGTTGGGCGACAATGACGGTATCGTCGCGTCGATCGGAACCGGCAGTTTTTTGGGTTCGAAACGCGGTGATGTCTATCAGTTTGTCGGTGGCTGGGGGTTGGTTCTGTCGGATGAAGCATCCGCTGCATGGCTGGGTCGAACTGCGTTGGCGGAAACACTGATAGCACAAGATGGGCTGCGGCCCATGGCGGGATTGGCCACGTCGATTATCGCGCGTTTTGACGGCAAGGCGAATGCGATCATAGATTTCGCGACGCAGGCGACGCCAGCCGACTTCGGAACCTTGTCGCCGCTGGTGACCCAAGCAGCTGCGGCGGGTGACGTTCTGGCGATCGACCTTATGGGACGCGGTGCGGATTATATCGAGCGGGCGTTTGCAGCTTTGAAACCACGGCGGAACGAAATCCTGTGTCTGACGGGAGGACTAGGCCCGGACTACCGGGCGTACCTATCCCTGTTCACCAGCGCTCGCGTTCGCCCCGCCCTAGGGTCGGCGCTGGACGGCGCTTTGATGTTGGCGCGGCGGATGGTCTAGGCCAGCGCCGATGCGTCCTCAAGAACCAGATCACTGCATTTTTCGCCAATCATAATAGCAGGCGCATTTGTGTTGCCGGACACGATTTCGGGCATGATCGAACAATCCGCCACCCTTAGGCCCGCTATGCCATGCACGCGCAAACGCGCGTCCACTACAGCGTCTTTGCCGCTGCCCATTTTGCAGGTTCCTGTGGGGTGATAGATTGATGCGGTGTTGTTACGGGCCCAGTCCAAGGTCGCATCGTAATCGTTGATATCAAGGCTCGCATGAGGGCGGAACTCCTCAGATATTTTTGAGGTGAGCGGCGCGTGGCGCGCGATCGTGCGGGCGATGTTCACCCCGGCCACGGCAGTGTCGCAGTCCGTCTTGGTCGATAGATAATTCGGGATGATGGCGGGATATTCGCGCGGATCACTCGATTTTAAACGGATTTCGCCGCGCGACTCAGGCCGCAACTGGCACACAGACGTCGTGAACGCCGAGAATTTGTCAGCCCCTTTTCCAGGGTTTTCGGCGGACAAAGGCTGGACGTGAAACTGGATATCTGGTGTTTCTAGATCATCGCGGGTTTTGATGAATCCGGTCGCAAGACTGGCGGCCATCGTCATTGGGCCTGACCGAAACATCAGGTATTTCAAGCCAATTCTTGCCTGACCCATCAGGCTGGACACTTCGTCGTTCAAGGTCGGCTCATTGCATTTATAAACCAGCCGCGCTTGCAGGTGATCTTGCATGTTTTTGCCGACGCCTGGCAAATCGGCGATCACTTCGATACCGTTGTCGCGCAGCTGATCCGCCTCACCGATGCCAGACAACATCAACAGTTGCGGCGAATTTATTGCGCCACCGGACAGGATGATTTCGCGGCTGGCTTTGACGGTACGCGTGCGCCCAGCTTTGTCCGTGTAGGTGACGCCCGTGGCGCGTTTGCCGTTCACGATGACCTTGTTGACCGCCGCATGGGTGATGATTTGCAGGTTGTCGCGGGATTTAACAGGGTTGAGGTAAGCCACCGCCGCGCTGCACCGACGGCCATTGCGTGTAGTGAGCTGGAAAAACCCGACGCCTTCTTGATTGGCGCCGTTGTAATCTGGATTGAACGGATAGCCGGCCGCCTGTGCGGCTGCGACCCATGCATCGGTGATAGGCCGCTGAATGCGCATATTGGACACGGACAGCGGGCCCTCGTTGCCGTGGTATTCATCCGCACCGCGTTCGTTTTTCTCGGATCGCTTGAACAGCGGCAAGACGTCATCCCAACCCCAGCCGGTATTGCCCATTTGCCGCCAGCGATCATAATCTTGGCTTTGACCGCGCACATATAAAAGCCCGTTGAGCGAGGAGGACCCGCCCAAAACCTTGCCACGGGGCCACTCGATCGAGCGCCCGTTCAGGCCGGGATCAGGTTCGGTTTTATAACACCAATCAACTTTTGGATTATGGATTGTCTTGAAATACCCAACCGGAATATGAATCCAAGGATTGAGGTCACGGCCCCCCGCTTCCAGCAGAATGACTCTGGTCTTAGGGTCAGCGCTTAAACGGTTTGCGATGACGCACCCCGCAGAGCCAGCACCCACAACAATGTAGTCAGCCTCTAAGTGTTCCATGCGGTTGCCCCTGACTGAAAATCGATGCCAGCAAAAAAATCCTTGCCTAAACGCAGTAAAGCGTCACATTATTGAGACTGCAAGTATCATTCTTGCGCAAGGGAGGAATATTAATGAAAGCATCGAAGGTGCTCAGCACCATTTCACGCCGTGATTTGTTCAAGTTAACAGGTCGTTACGGCATCTCATCCGTCGTACTTGGCGCATCTGCAATGACTGGCGCAATCACGTTGCCAAACATCGCAGCCGCTGCCGAATCGACTTACGAAAAACGGTTTGCCAACGAACCCAAGCACACGCTGACGTTGGGTGCTGCCGGTTTTAACGCACAAAACCTGTTGATTGAACGTGCCGGCGTTCTGGCGTTTGCCCGCGATCTGGAGGAGCGGACCGAGGGCGAGATTCGTGTCGAATTCATTGGCGACAACCAGATTTGTGGCCAGCTGTCATGTGCTGAAAAGGCCCAGTTGGGCGTGATCGACATGTATTCTGCATCCACGCAGAACTCCGCAGGGTCCACACCTTATCTGAACGTTCTTGATTATGCATATATGTTCCGCACACGCGCAGACATCTACCACTTTTTGTACTCACCGGAATCCATGGATCTTCTGCGCAACCCGCTTGAAGAACGCCATGGCCTGAAGTTCCTGTTCAGCCACGCCGAATTGCGCGGCATCCAGTTGGGGTCCAGCTTTGCGGACAAGGGACCGGTCACCTCCGTGACCCAGCTTGCCGGAACAAAGAACCGCGTGACGGGCACCCAGTTGGGTCGTATCGCGATGGAGCTTATGGATCTGAACCCAGTGCCAGTCGCATGGGAAGAGACACTGGACGCGCTGCGCACAGGTCTGATTGACGGTGCGGAAACATGGGCATCGGCTGTGGCCTACGCCAACATGGCGCCAGCGGTCACACAGTCGGTTGACATGGGCTTTTTCTGCGGCACCGAGCACACTGGCATGAACGCCAGCGTATTTGATGCCATGGAAGCACACCTTCAGGACGCCATCATGGAATCCGCGTATCTTGCGCAGGTCTATGCGCAGCACGCCAACGAGGCGGCGCTGGTTAACACCGTTGGCTTCACCGCCCCCCCCATGGCTGGCACAATCTTTGCAGAAAACGACGTGGCTGTGTCCATCTTTACGGACGAAGCCCGCCGCGAAGCCGAAGAAATGTGTTCGCCTGAATTCCACCCTGCGGAGTGGGAACAGTGGCGCGAACGCATCAACGGTTGGGCCGGTGGCCGCGACACGTATCAGGAGATCTTCGACTCCGTACGTGCCAACAACCCGCACACGCTGGCTGAAAATGTCGAACCACGCCGTTGGTGGCGTTCAGCATAAGCGAGCAATCGCACACGACACGATTTGGGGTGGGTGGCAGCATGCCCCCACCCCATTTTTTTCACACAAAATGAATGCATAGACGGCAAGTACACTCGCGTCGCATAGTTAGCATTGTTTGGTGGCATATCCTTGGGAGGGGACACCCATGTTTGAGACGATTTCGGGCGCAGCAACGATCTTCGCTGAATTTGGCGGCATCTTTGTCGACCTCATCACGGGAAAGGAACCCGATTTCTTTCCATTGCGATCTGCGATGAACGGAGACGGTGTTTGGTTTTGGGGCTTGATCATGACACTCGTTGGCGGCTTGTTTGTCGCTTGGATTTACCGTGTCGTTCCTTTAATTGAACGCAATCTTGAAACCACTTTGATGGTCGTCACCTATCTGGCCATCGGCGCAATTATTTTCATCGAAGTCATCCGCCGCTTTGTGTTTTCTGACCAGTTCCCGTGGTCGACCACAATCCCTGGGTATTTGTTCCTGATCATGACATGGACCGGATGCAGCTATAATGTGCGGCTGCGGACCCATCTGTCATTCGCTGAATTCCGCTCAAAAATGCCGCGTTTACCCCAAATGGCGTTGTTGTCGCTGGACGCTTTCTTATGGTGGGGCATCTGCTGGTTGGTTATCGTTACGTCGATGACTGTGGCCGCCAACGCAGGCAATAATTTCATGATCGTCACCGGCACCGACAATGTGTTCGTCTGGTGGTTCCTGATCACGTTGCCACTGGCCTTCGTCCTGCTGTCGGCCCGCGTGTTTCAAAACCTGCTTGAGGACATTCGCAAGTATCGAACCGGCGAAACGATGATCGAGCAAACCGTGTTGGGAGGTCAATAATATGGAACTCAGTACACTCGTGACCCTAATCTCAATCGGCGTGACCATCCTGTTTATGCTGGGTGTCCCGGTCTTCCTCGTGATTGCTTATTGGGTTTTGGGCACGTCCATCGCCCTTGGCCAACCCCTTGTTAACATCGGCACCGCCCTGTCGGACGTCTTCACGGACGGATTTGCCCTGCTGGCGATGCCACTTTTCATTCTCACGGGTGATTTAATCAACCGCGCCGGTATTGCACGACGGCTGTCAGATTTTGCCTATGCCTGTTTGGGCTGGCTGCGCGGTGGCCTTGCGATGGCAGCGATTGGCGCCTCTGGTCTGTTCGCAGCGATCTCTGGATCCAACTCGGCGACGACCGCCACAATCGGGTCGATGTTGCACCCAGAAATGGTCAAAGGCGGCTACGAACCGCGCTTTTCCGCGGCAACGGCCGCAGCGGGTGGTACGGTTGGTATTATCATCCCACCGTCGATTATCTTTATCGTTTATGGTTTTATCATGAACCTTTCGATCAATGATCTGTTCATCGCAGGCATCGTGCCAGGTGCGATGATGGTCTTGGCGATGCTCATTACAGCCTTTATCGTCTCGACCATCAATGGTTGGGGCTACCTGATCAAACTCGACCCTGTGCGCGTGCTAAAGACTGCGCTTGGCGGTTGGCTTGGTTTCTTTGCAATCGGTCTGGTGCTCTGGGGCATCTATACTGGAAAGTTCTCCCCCACTGAGGCGGCGGGTGTGACGGTCGGCTTCTGTGTCATCGTTGGTTTTGTCTGTCTGCCGATCTACAAAATGATGAACATCGATGAAGAACGCGACATCAACGAACGTGGGTTTTCAGAAATGGTCGTCGTGCGCGGCTTTGGTCCGATGGAACTGCCTGCGATCACGATGCGGTCGGCCCAGATCACGGGTATCTTGGCACCGCTGATTGCGATTTCGGTGGTGATGCAACAGAACCTTAGCTCACTCGGCGCAAAAGAAGTGATCGAGAATTTCCTGATTGGCATGGGTGGTTACTACCCCGTTTTGTTCACCGCGATGGCCATCGTGTTTGTCGCGGGCATGGTGCTTGAATCACTGCCAGTTACGATCATCCTTGCGCCGATCTTAGCACCGATTGCTGCCAGTGTCGGCGTTGATCCGATCCAGTTCGCGGTCGTATTCCTTGTGGGTGCGTCAATCGGATTCATTACGCCGCCATACGGTTTGAACTTGTATGTGGCGTCTGGTGTGACGGGTGTGCCGTATTTCCGGCTGCTGCGGTATTCCACGATGTATCTTGTTTCGCTGATTATCGTTTGGTTCATGGTGGCGCTTTTCCCCAGTATCTCAACGACGTTGCTGCCCGGTGGCGGCACCTATGAAACGCTACAGTCCATCTTTGGTAGCGGGGCGGCCGTATGACGGATGGCGCGGGTCCTGACACGATCCCTACCAATCTGCGACTCTTGTTGGTGCTAGAAGAAGTCGCGCGGGCGGGGGTTCCCGTCACGCCGACTGACGTGAATGCCCAGCTGGGATTGCCCAAGCCTACAATTCACCGGCTGTTTGCAACGCTCGAAGATGAGTGTTTCTTACAACGCGACATCGACGGGCGGGCCTATTCGCCCGGCCGTCGGTTTCGCCACATGGCGACAGGAGTATTATCGTCGCTGCGCATCCGCGCCGCACGTTTGGCCGTTTTGCGCAAACTCAGCGCGACAGTCGGTGAAACCTGCAACATCGCACTGCCGGACCGTGAATCGATGATCTATCTTGAACGGATCGAAACGGAATGGCCGCTGCGCATTCATCTGCCGATCGGCACGGCCGTTCCATTCTATTGTACCGCATCTGGCAAAATGTATCTGTCGACACTGCCCAAGTCGCATCTGGAACGCTACGCATCTTCTGTGACATTAAGCGCAAATACGGGCAACACGATCACTGATTCTGACACCCTGATCCAAGCCGTTGCGACGGTGCGCAAGAATGGCTATTCCATTGACGATGAGGAGTTTATGGATGGGATGATCGCGGCCGCCGTACCCATTCTAGACAGCAATAGACGGCTGGTGGCGACGTTGTCATTTCACGCCCCTACGATCCGGTTTTCAGTCGAAAAGGCGCTGGAATTCCTGCCTGCTTTACGCAGCGCAGCTGCGGATTTAGGGAGCCTGTTGAACGACTAGCTTTGTGTGCCCGTCGGCACTTGATCGATTTCGTCTTTGACCAAAGTGGACCACGTTTCTCCGTGCGGAGGGACCGGTGGTGGCACACACGTCTTGCGGTGAATGTTTACTTTGCTCATGAAATTCGCGGAAATCGGGGCGGTCACAAACAGAAATGCCATGATCAGTAATTCGTGGAATGATCCTTCGCCAAAGACGAACGACGCCGTCATTGATGCCAACAACAGCGCGCCAATTCCAACCGTGCCAACCTTTGTGGGGGCATGCAGACGCGTCATCGCATCGTTGAAACGCAGCAGACCAATCGCGCCTACAAGCGTAAAGAGCGCCCCGACCAACAGGAAGACTGCCGCGGCATAGGTTCCGATTTCAGCCCAATTCATTCGATGATGTCCCCCCGCAAAACGAACCGCGCGTAGGCGACGGTAGAAACGAAACCAAGCATGGCGATGATCAACGCCACTTCAAAATAAAGCCGCGTGCCTTGTGAAATTCCCAGCAAGACAATCACGCCGATGGCGTTCACCACCATGGTATCTAGCGCCAAAATGCGGTCCGCCGTGCCAGGGCCGATCACCAGCCGAACCATCGCCAGCAATTGCGATATTGCGATGGCAGCAAAGGCAATTGCCAGCGCCCAGCTAAATAAGTCATCTGCGGGCATCATACGAAAATCTCCTTTAGGCGGGCCTCATAGCGTTGCTTGATCTCATCGCGCACAGCATCGGGGTCTGGCGCATCAAGCGCGTGCACAAGCAGGTAGTGACCCGTGTTTGACACGTCTGCTGACACCGTCCCGGGCGTGAGAGTGATGGTGCCTGCAAGGACAGTAATCGCCTCAGGTTGGCGCAAATCCAGCGGAATGATGATCCAAGCAGGGCGCAATTTAGAATTGGGTCGCGTCAGCACAATCCACGCAACCTGCACGTTGGCCACCATGATATCCCACATCACAAGGATCACATATGCAGTCATTTTGCCGATTTTGAAACCACTTGGGCGATCCGGCCACCAAACGGCCGTCATGCGCGGAATTATTACACCGAGGATCAGACCAAACACGGCCATGCCGAAAGACAATTTGTTTTGCAGCACCATCCAGACAATCGCCAAGATCAGGGTCATGGCGGGATGGGGAAAAAGCCAGTTGAACAAGCGCGTCATATCAATGCTCCTCGCTCAAAGGGTTGCTCATCTTACCGTGCGATCCGATCACGGTTTCAATGTAGGCGTCCGGTGCAAACAGCTGCTGGGACGTAGAAATCATATAAGATTGGGCTTGGCCGCCAAAGACAGTGTACGCCGCCAACAGTGCAATCAGACCGCCAACAGCACAATAAGACAGGGCATGCGGACGTTCAAATACCTCGTCGTCTTCCACCACAGGAACGCTTTCGGCTTTCCAGAAGACAATACTGCCCGCGCGGGCGAACCCGATAAGGGAAATCAAGCTCGCCGTCAGTACGATCACCCAGACCCACACACCAAAGGGCGTTTCAAAAGACGCATCAAGGATCATCAGCTTGCCGACGAACCCCGACAGCGGCGGCAGCCCAGCCATGGCAATCGCAGCCGCAAAGAATAACCCTGCTGTCAGCGACGCGCCTGCAACAGGTGACATGGCCACCAATGACAGCGACGGACGGCTGGATTTAACCAGATCAACAATCAAGAACAGCGCGGCTCCCGCAAGGGTTGAATGAACAATATAATAAAGCGCAGCTGCGATGCCGTCCGGTGTCATCAATGCAATCGCAACCATGACCATACCCATGGACCCGATGACGGAAAAAGCGACAAGACGATCCAGCGACTTGGCCGCGAGGATCCCGATCATCCCGAGCGCCAACGACACTAGCGCGGCGGGCATCAACCAGACATCTTCCAGCCCGGATGTGGCCTCCAATTGTGGTGGGAAGATCATGGTGTAAACGCGGATGATCGCATAGGCACCGACCTTGGTCATGATCGCGAAGAGCGCCGCGACGGGGCCTGGTGCTTCGGCATAGCTGGATGGCAGCCAGAAATGTAGTGGTACGACTGCAGCCTTGATCGCAAACACCAGCAACAACAACACAGACGCCACGCGGATACCCACAGTTGCGTCAGCCCCGATCATTTGCGCACGCAGCGCAAGGTCCGCCATATTGAGTGTGCCGGTTTCCGCATAGATCGACCCGAGCGCGAACAAGAACAACGTTGAGCCAAGCAGGTTGAACAGCACATATTGCACACCCGCCCGAAGGCGGTCGTTGCCGCCCGCGTGGATCATCAAACCGTAAGATGCGATCAACAGGACCTCAAAGAACACGAACAGGTTGAATAAATCACCCGTCAGGAACGCGCCCATGATCCCCATCAGTTGAAACTGAAACAGTGCATGGAAATGTCGCCCGCGTTCATCCCATCCAGACCCGATCACATAAAGCAGCACAAACAACGCCAAGACCGCTGTCAACAAGACCATCAATGTCGACAGCATATCCCCGACCAACACAATCCCGAACGGGGCCGCCCAATCGCCGAGCTGATACAGGATGATCGTGCCGTCAGATGCCGTCCACGCTAAGCCGGCGGCAATGGCAATCAGCGCGATAACACCAACCAACGAAAACACCCGTTGAATACCGATGTGATAGCGCGCGGCCAGTACAATGAACGGTGCAAGCATGGCGGGCAACACGATGGGGGCGATGATCCAATGGGTCATGGCGCGTCCTCTTCATCGCTTATGATCGGGTCATCTACATGATCGTCGTTGGTCCCAAGGTAGGCGCCGAGCGCGATCATCACAACAACAGCCGTCATGCCGAACGAAATCACGATGGCCGTCAGCACCAACGCCTGTGGAAGTGGATCGGTGTACAGCGTCGCATCATCCGTCAGGATCGGCGGTGCGCCAATGGTCAGGCGTCCGGACGCAAACAAGAAAACGTTGACCGCATAGGTCAGCAACGACATGCCCAAAATCACAGGAAACGTGTGCAGGCGCAAAACCAGATAAAGACCAGTCGCAGTCAAAATTCCGACGGCAGAGGCAACAAGAACTTCCATGTTACACGCCCTCCTGCGGTTGGGTTGGTTCAGAGATTGCCTGCGACGGGTCTATATCCATTGGACTATCTGAGTCCTTTACATGGGCACGCCGTCCGAGGCGGGAAAAGCTTTCAAGCGTCAGCATAACGGCCCCGACGACGGCGAGGAATACCCCAAGGTCGAACAGCGCAGCGGTCGCCACTTCGAATTTTTCAAACGGTGGGATCCGCAGATATGTGAAATCGGACGTCAGGAACGGCTTACTAAAGAACCAAGATCCAATGCCCGTGAGACCCGCAATCAGAACGCCCGCTCCTATGACGCCGTGGTAGGGCAACCGCTGGCGGTCCGAAGCCCAGCCAAATCCGCTGGCCATATATTGCATCACCACCGCAATTGACACGATCAGACCGGCAATAAATCCACCACCTGGTTCGTTGTGACCGCGCAGGAAGATGTAGAAACCAACCATCAAAATGACAGGCATCATGACCCGGGTCAGCACAACCATCATCATCGGATGCTGGGTGCCAGACAGAGGTTTATCCGGCACGCGGTTGAGCAAGCGTGCGCGCACTGGGCCGTTCAACAGGGTTTCAGTCAGCGCGTAGATCAACAAGGCAGCGATGCCCAAAACGATAATTTCGCCAAAGGTATCAAAGCCACGGAAATCGACCAAGATCACGTTGACCACATTTGTGCCGCCGCCACCTTCGTAAGAATTAGCGAGGTGGAATTCAGAGATTGGTGCCGAAATCGCGTCGCGCAGCAAGTAGTGATAGGTCAGTGCCATGGTCGCCAAACCAGCGCCACTTGCCATAATCACATCACGCACGCGCCGCACCGCGGAACTTTCCACCGGCGTATGGTTGGGCAGAAAATTCAGCGCAAGCAGAAGCAAGATGATTGTCACCACCTCAACTGTGATCTGCGTCATCGCAAGATCCGGCGCGCTCAGGAACACAAAACCGATCGACACCATCAGGCCGACGATGCCGATCAAGATCAGCGACAACAGACGGTTGTAGTGCAAGGACGCAAGCCCGATTGCCGCCGCGACGAGCATAATCCAACCACCGATTTCGACCCAGCCCACCGGCTGAATTTCACGCGTGACCGCCCCAACGACGCCGGTCGTCCAGGCATGATAACCTGCGGCAACTGTAGTTATCGCCATGATCATGGCGTAGCGGGTGAACGCGCCGTTGTGCAGCGGATGGATGATTGCACGGGCGCACATGACTAAGGCCGTGATGATGTCGTCAAAGATAATTTTCGCTTCGGGGCGCGGAGTCGCCTCCCAGAGACGCGACAGCGGGCGGAACTTTGACACGACGATCAATCCACCACCAACAGCGACGATGGACATATAAAGCGCAGGCACAAGGCCGTGCCAGATTTTGATATGGGCAGTTGGAACCTCTGCGGTGGTTCCCAGAACCGACGCCGTGACAAGTTTAACGAAGTCTTCGACCACGAATGGTGCCACGCCAATGACGACGACCAACACAACAAGGATCGCAGGCGGCAGCCACAATCCAACACCGGGATCATGGGGTTTGGCAGGGTAGCTTTCGGGGGCACGTTTGGGCCCCAGAAACGTGTGGCCGATCAGGCGGAAACAATAGGCGGCAGAGAACAGCGAACCGAAAGTCGCCAGCGCGGGAACGAGCCATTCAGGACCGAACAGATAAGTATGTGCCATCTCTTCAAGCATCATTTCTTTGCTCAGAAACCCGTTCAGCAACGGAACGCCCGCCATCGACAGTGCAGCGATTGTTGCGATGATAAATGTGATCGGCATCAGATGGCGTAAGCCACCCAGTTTGCGAATATCGCGCGTGTTTGTTCCGTGATCAATAATGCCCGCAGACATGAACAACGCTGCCTTGAACGTCGCATGGTTGAGAATATGAAACATCGCCGCAAACGCGCCAAATGCGGTGCCAGTGCCGAGCAACATCGTGATCAGACCAAGGTGTGAGACCGTGGAGAACGCCAGCAGCGCCTTCAGATCATGTTTGAACAGGGCAATTACTGCGCCCAAAATCATTGTAATCAAGCCCGTCGTCGTGACGATGTAGAACCATTCTGGCGTGCCAGACAGCACAGGCCACATTCGTGCCATCAGGAATATACCTGCTTTGACCATCGTTGCAGAGTGCAGATAGGCCGACACTGGCGTGGGTGCTGCCATCGCGTGCGGCAGCCAGAAATGGAACGGGAACTGGGCAGATTTGGTGAAAGCACCCAACAAGATCAGCAACAAGGCCGGCACATACAGCGGGTCAGCCTGTATCAATTCACGGTTCTGCAAGATCACACTAAGGTCGTAAGATCCGACAATCTGACCCAAGATCAGCATACCAGCGATCAGCGCGAGGCCGCCCATTCCAGTGACAGTCAGCGCCATGCGCGCACCCTGGCGTCCCGCCTCAAGGTGTTTCCAATATCCGATCAGCAAGAATGACGACAGCGACGTCAATTCCCAGAAAATGAGTAAAAGCAGCACGTTATCAGATAGAACGATGCCAACCATCGCGCCCTGAAAGAGCAACAGGTAGGTGAAGAATTCACCCATGTTGTCATCACGCGCAAGATAGAACCGCGCGTAAGCGATGATCAGAAGACCGATACCAAGGATCATCGTGGCAAACAAAAAACCGAGCCCGTCGAGCATCAAGGTCACGTTCAAGCCCAGTGCAGGGAACCAGTCAAATCCCGTTTGCACTACCTCACCGTTCAGCACTGCGGGCAGGTTTGTCAACAGACCGACAAACGCTGCAAGGGTCACGGTAAACGTCACGCCGCCAACAGCCTGACGGCCTGCAGAATTCATCAGACCGGGCAACAAGGCACCCAAGAATGGTAAGGCGACGATAAGAAAAAGGGACACGCAGGCTCCTGAACTTTAGATCGGTAATTGCCCCGCCTTTTTGGGTCAGTTTTGATCAACCCTCAAGGGAAACCGGAAAAATAGTCATTAATTCGAATGAACTTTACTGTTTTCAAAATATGACGCGTTATCAACGCACCATCAAGGGTCCGTATTGCGGACTCCATAGCCCTGAAACGACGCCAAAGTCTCGGCGATGTCTGCGTCAGACAAAATCACGGGCGTGCCAGATTGTTCGGCCAACAACATAACGCGCGCAAGGTTTTCAAGCTCCTGCATCCGCCAAAGCGCGCGGTCCAACGTGTCCCCCACTGTGAGCGCCCCGTGATTGGCCAGCAGGCAGCCGTGGCGGTGTTTGACCGCATCCGCGACCATGACCGACAGCGCGTCACTGCCAAACAGCGCGTAACCGGTGCAGGGCACATTGGAGCCGCCAAATGCAGCAACCATGTAATGCACTGCGGCGATGGATCGGCGTTGAATCGCAATGGCAGTCGCGTTGGCAGGGTGGGCATGAACGACGGCGTCCACATCCGGGCGCGCTTGCAGAACGGATTGGTGAAATTGCCATTCGGTCGACGGCTGTTGATCGGCTGCGGGCGGGCCATGCAGCGGAATTTTGCAGATCATTGCAGGTGTCATTTTGGCATAAGGCACCGCACTGGGCGTGATTAACAGCCCGCTTTCAACGCGCACAGAAATGTTGCCCGACGTGCCTTGGTTAAGGCCAACCCGTTCCATCCAAAGACAGCCGTCGATGATAGATTGGCGGGTTGCGGTTGTATCTTGCGTCATTGCTCAGCCCGACAAATCAGGGAACATTGCCGTCAGGCCAGCCTCGGATGCGTCACAAATTCCGCGTTCCGTAATAAGGCCGGAAACAAGACGGTTCGGTGTGACGTCAAACGCCGGATTGCCGCCGTGGGTGCCATCGGGTGTCACTTGGACTTCGGTGATCTGTCCGGCGTTGTTTCGCCCCATAACATAGGTAATTTCACGTTCACCGCGGTCTTTAATGGGGATATCAGCAACCCCGTCAGCCACCGTCCAATCAATCGTCGGTGACGGCAGCGCCACATAAAACGGCACACCATTGTCGTGGGCCGCCAGCGCCTTGAGGTAGGTGCCGATCTTGTTGCACACATCGCCGCGCCGCGTCGTGCGGTCGGTTCCGGTGATGACCATGTCGACCTGTCCGTGCTGCATTAGATGCCCGCCCGCGTTGTCGGTGATATAAGTGTGCGCTATCCCGTGACTGCCGAGCTCCCAAGACGTCAAAGCGTCTTGGTTGCGCGGCCGCGTTTCGTCAACCCAGATATGCAGCGCGATGCCTGCATTATGGGCGTGATACATCGGCGAAGTTGCGGTGCCCCAATCGACTGTCGCGATCCAGCCAGCGTTACAATGGGTCAGCAACCGCACGGGTTCGCCGCTGGGCTTCTTGGCCGCGATGTCTTGGATAAGATTCAGACCGTTCAGCCCAATTTGGCGATTGATCTCAACATCTTCGTTCGCAATGTCGTGGGCGAGGGCCAATGCCGCCCCTGCCCTGTCTGCCACAGGCAGTGGCAACAATGCGGTTTGGCAACGGTTCAGCGCCCACCGTAAATTAATAGCTGTGGGGCGGGTGTTGTGCAGGAATTCCCAAGCCTGCGCCATATGCGCGTCGCTTGGATCAATAAACATCGCCAGCGCCATTCCGTACGCCGCCGTCGCCCCGATCAGCGGCGCACCACGCACGCGCATCTGAATAATGGCATCCGCAAAATCTTGCAAAGTCACAACCGATTGCGTGCGAAATTCATGGGGCAACCAGCGCTGGTCAATGATTTGAAGCGCGTCTTTTTTGGCGTCCCACCACAAGGATCGGTAATGTGTGCCGTCAACCTTCATAGAACCCTCCCTTGCGGTGTCGCAGTCACTATGGCCTAGAAAGCTGACACCCTAAAGGCGATCAAACACCTTCGACGAACTTATAGTCGCGCTCGGCCACGGGTAGCGCGAATGCAAGCGCTTCTTGGTATTCGGGGCCATGGTAAAATGTTTTGGCAGTGTCCATATCGGCGAACTTAATGATAACACAACGGGCGCGCGTGGTGCCTTCCATAACCTCGACGTTGCCGCCACGAGCCAGAAATTCACCGCCGTATTTTGCGACAGCTGGTCCCGCAAGGACGGCATATTTTGCATATTCTTCAGTGTCGTTAACGTCCACTTGGACGATGGCATATACGGACATATCGGGGCCTCCAGTTTTAGGTTTCAGTCACTTTGTGCCCACATCTTAGGCAAACACATAGCGCGGTCTATCAAAAGCTAAGCACAATTGGGCAAACAACCCATAGAATAATTTTACCGTTTGATAAAAAAAATATCTGTGCCAGAGTAATAGTTGATTGCGACGACAGGAGCCACCATGAACACGCCTTTTACCCCGGGAATAGCAGCCGAGCGTCTCGCCGCTGCTGACCTGCAAGAAAATTTCGCGGACTTGCACGCGCCATTGGATCGACACGAGGCCGCGGTTGCCGCGGATCGTTGTTATTTCTGCCACGACGCGCCCTGCATCACGGCCTGCCCGACAGACATCGATATCCCGTTATTCATTCGCCAGATCGCGACCGGCACTCCGGACGCCGCGGCGAAGACCATTTTTGATATGAATATCCTCGGCGGCATGTGCGCCCGCGTGTGTCCGACTGAGGATTTGTGCGAACAAGCTTGCGTGCGTGAACTGGCCGAAGGCAAACCGGTCGAAATCGGCCGCTTGCAACGCTTTGCCACAGATACTGTCATGGCAAAGGGCGTTATGCCGTTCACCCGCGCCGCACCAACAGGCAAGAAGATTGCCGTTGTCGGTGCTGGACCAGCGGGCCTGTCCTGCGCGCATCGTCTGGCGATGCTGGGCAACGACGTCACCGTATATGACGCCCTACCCAAGGCAGGTGGGCTGAACGAATACGGCATCGCAGCATATAAAACGACCGATGACTTTGCTGCGCGTGAAGTGGACTGGCTGATGTCAATTGGCGGCATTGAGATCCAGACTGGCATGGCGCTGGGAGCAGAGTTAAAAATCGACGATTTAGCTGGTTGTTTCGCTGCCGTTTTCCTGTCGGTGGGGCTTGGCGGCGTTAATGCACTGTCGGTGGACGGCGACACCAAGGCCGGCGTAGACGACGCGGTCTCATTTATCCGTGACCTGCGACAGGCGAGCGATCTTGCCGCACTCCCTGTGGGGCGCAATGTGGTTGTCATCGGTGGTGGCATGACAGCAGTGGACGCGGCAGTGCAGTCAAAACTCCTCGGTGCGCAGCAGGTGACGATTGCCTATCGGCGGGGCCGTGATGGGATGTCGGCCAGCCGATATGAACAAGATTTGGCCGCGTCGTTTGGGGTGAGCTTGATGTTCAATGTGCAGCCCAAGGCGATCCACGGAAACGGGTCTGTGGCTGAGATTGAACTGGAATATACCAGCGTTGAGAGCGGCAAACTAACCGGAACGGGCGAAACAATCCGTATTGCTGCCGATCAGGTATTCCGCGCCATTGGCCAGACATTGACCAGCGATGGCGGCCTGAAACTGGATGGTCGCAAAATTGCCGTGACGGGCGCAGGCCGCACCAGCCGTGATTTGGTCTGGGCTGGTGGCGATTGCGCGTCGGGCGGCGATGATCTGACGGTGACAGCTGTCGCCGAAGGGCGCGACGCAGCGATTGATATTCATAACACACTGAACGGGGGCACTTGATATGGCTGACCTGACCACGGACTTTCTGGGCATCAAAAGTCCAAATCCATTCTGGCTGGCGTCCGCGCCGCCGACTGACAAAGAATACAACGTCCGCCGCGCATTTGAGGCTGGGTGGGGCGGCGTCGTTTGGAAAACATTGGGCATGGAAGGCCCGCCCGTGGTCAACGTTAATGGGCCGCGCTATGGCGTGATTTACGGGGCGGATCGGCGTGTGCTGGGGATCAACAACATCGAGCTAATCACGGACCGTGACCTGCACACCAACCTTGAAGAAATCAAACGCGTGAAGGCGGATTACCCAGATCGCGCGATTATAGTGTCGCTGATGGTTCCGTGTGAGGAACAGGCGTGGAAGGATATTTTGCCGCTGGTCGAAGACACTGGCGCGGATGGGATTGAGCTGAACTTTGGCTGTCCGCACGGGATGGCTGAACGCGGAATGGGCAGCGCTGTTGGGCAGGTGCCTGAATACATCGAAATGGTCACCCGCTGGTGCAAACAATATTACTCCAAACCTGTGATCGTGAAACTGACGCCCAACATCACGGACATTCGAAAACCCGCAGCGGCGGCGATGCGTGGCGGTGCGGATGCGGTGAGCCTGATCAATACGATCAACTCGATCACGTCCGTGAACCTCGACTCGATGTCGCCGGAACCGAGCATTGACGGCAAAGGCACCCACGGCGGCTATTGTGGCCCTGCGGTGAAACCAATTGCGATGTCGATGGTCAGCGAAATTTCACGGTTTGAGGAAACCAAAGGCCTACCGATTTCAGGCATTGGCGGCGTTACCACTTGGCGCGATGCGGCGGAATTCATCACGCTGGGTTGTGGCAATGTTCAGGTCTGCACGGCGGCCATGACCTACGGTTTCAAAATTGTGCAGGAAATGATCAGCGGCCTATCCCAATGGATGGACGAAAAAGGTCATACATCGATTGCCGATTTCATGGGGGCGGCGGTGCCAAACACAACTGATTGGCAGTACCTGAACCTTAATTACGTGGCCAAGGCCGTGATAAATCAGGACGACTGTATTTCGTGTGGCCGCTGTTATGCCGCCTGCGAAGACACGTCCCACCAAGCAATTGCCATGTCCGAGGATCGCACGTTCAGCGTGATTGATGCCGAATGTGTGGCCTGCAATCTGTGCGTTGATGTGTGCCCTGTTGAAGACTGCATCACCATGGTTGCCCTTGCACCCGGCACCACCGATCCGCGCACTGGCAAGGTCGTACAAAAGGAATACGCGAACTGGACGACGCACCCGAATAATCCTGCGGCCACGGCAGCAGAGTGACTGCGACTTATACTCCTGCGCCTGAATTGACCTGATGATTTTGGGCCTGCGATTCACTTCGTCGCATGGCCAAAGGCGGTTCAGTCTGTATTTTGAGTTTATGAGCAAGCAATACAAAACAGTCTCCTTATCCGACGAGCAGCGCATAGCACTTGAAGCGCTTTGCCGCCGCCGCAAAGTTGA
This sequence comes from Octadecabacter arcticus 238, assembly GCF_000155735.2. GTDB lineage: Bacteria > Pseudomonadota > Alphaproteobacteria > Rhodobacterales > Rhodobacteraceae > Octadecabacter > Octadecabacter arcticus. Next base: position 386,338 of record NC_020908.1, on the reverse strand, counting down.
CGCCCTTGTTTGGAAACGGGCGCGCGCGTTTCTTCTTTTGGACGCAGGAGAAGACGCCGGAACGGTTTGCCGGATTTTGGATATTGGCCCGACAGTTTTGACGGAGTGGCGATTTGCCTTTGCCGGTGCGGGACTATCGTTTTTCGGTCTGAAGGACTACAGCCAGCGTCAGGGTCATTTGTCCGTCGTGCAAGAGCAGGCGGTGAGAGCCCATTTCACCGCGCAGCCTGCCCGCAATGCCGATGAGGTCTGTGCCTATGTTCTAGCCGAGTGCGACCAAAACTACAGCACGTCGGGAGCCGCCAAGCTGATGCGCCGCCTGGGGTTCGCGTATAAGAAACCACAATTACTGCCTGCACAGGCCGATGAAGCCAAGCAGGCTGCGTTTATTGCCAAATATGAGGCCCTGATGAACGGGTTGGCCGCAGATGAGAAGGTTGTCTTTTCGGACGCTGTCCACCCCGAACACCAGAGCCGCCCCGCCCATGGTTGGTTCCCCAAGGGACAAAAGACGGCCCTGAAGGCGACATCAGGGCGCAAGCGGCTCAACATTCAGGGCGCGCTTGACCTTGAGACTTTCCAGTTCACCTTTGTGGAAAGCGAGAAGATCAATGCCCAGACAACCCGACAGATGCTGGAAAAGTTGGAACGCAACAACCAAACCAAGACGGCCATCCACGTCTTTGTCGACAATGCCCGCTATCATCATGCCAAGATACTACAGCCATGGCTGGACAGCCCAGAACGTCGGGTGAAGTTGCATTTCTTGCCAGCATATGCCCCGCACCTCAACCCGATCGAGCGTCTTTGTGGTGTTATGCACAAATGGGTCACCCACAATCGGCACTATGCAACGTTCAACCAATTCACAGAGGCCATTTTCGACTTCTTCCGCAAGACCCTGCCAGAAAAATGGCCAGAGTTCCGCGACACCGTCACCGACAACTTCCGCGTCGTATTACTCAAGGAATACAAAGTGATTTGAGGGTAAACCCTCAGGTCAATTCAGGCCCAAGAGTATATCATAAGTTTCTTCCCTGAGACTGGGCCGGTGCAACCACGCATCGGCCCATTTTTTGCTGGTCTATTTTTGTCCAACCTGTGGCGTCAGCAGCCCACGCAGCATCGCCTCAAGGTGGTGTTCGGCACCATCAAACGGGTCGGTTCCCCCCAGAATGGCACGCACTTGCACATCGAAATCCGCGTAGTGCTGCGTCTGCGCCCAGATCGAAAATATCAGGTGATAGGGATCGACTTTGTTAATGCGCCCTGCGGCCGCCCAGCCATTTATGACAACCGCAATCTCATCCACCAATTCGCGCAATTCGCCGCGCAATACATCGCCGATGCGCGGCGCACCTTGGATAATTTCGTTGGCGAACAGGCGGCTTTCGCGCGGGTAATGCTGCGACATGTCCAGTTTTCGTTTGGAATATGCGAGCAGTTCTTCTACCGGATCACCGTCCGCATTGATTTCGCGCAAAGGTTCCAACCAGTCTTCCAGCAGTTTTGCCAAAAGTGCTGTGTAAATCGCGTCTTTAGACCGGAAATAGTAAAGCAGGTTTGGCTTGGACAGCCCCGCCTCCTCTGCCACGAGATCAAGTGTCGACCCGCGAAATCCGAATTGTGAAAACACCATCAGCCCAGCCGAAAGAATCGCCGCCCGGTTTTTCTTCTGGATTCGCGTGTCCGATTTGGTGCCTGACTTGGTCATGGGGCAGTTTTTGATCCGTCTAAATTCTGGGCACTATGCCCGAATGTCTTACTTGGTTTACTCAAAGTCGGCGGGATGGGTAAGCAAAATCCTTGACTGCTCTTAAGCCTCTGTTAGCGTGGCTTTGACCAGTTGGTCAAATTATTATAACCATCACCAAGCCAATCACTAGGAGATACACAATGCCATCTATGGGCGAGAATCTAAAGGTGAATGGCGCACGGCTGTGGGACAGCCTGATGGACATGGCCAAAATTGGCCCTGGCGTAGCGGGTGGAAACAATCGCCAAACCCTCACGAATATAGATAGCGCAGGGCGGCATTTATTCAAGGATTGGTGCGAGACGGCGGGCTGCACCATGGGTCTTGATACGATGGGCAATATGTTCGCGACCCGCGCAGGCACAGATCCTGACGCCCTACCCGTTTATGTGGGTTCGCATTTGGACACCCAGCCAACGGGCGGTAAGTATGACGGGGTTTTGGGTGTTCTATCGGGGCTGGAAATCATTCGCACAATGAACGACCTCGATATCAAAACCAAACACCCGATAGTCGTGACAAACTGGACCAACGAGGAAGGCACTCGGTACGCCCCAGCGATGCTGTCATCGGGTGTATTTGCAGGCCTGCACACGCAGGACTGGGCCTACGCACGCGTCGATGCAGACGGCAAGACGTTCGGCGACGAGTTAAAGCGTATCGGCTGGCAAGGCGACGAGGCTGTCGGCGCACGCAAAATGCACGCGTTCTTTGAATTGCACATTGAACAGGGTCCGATTCTTGAGGCCGAGGGCAAAGACATCGGCGTTGTCACCCACGGCCAAGGTCTGTCATGGACCCAAATTACAATCATCGGCAAGGATGCCCATACCGGATCGACACCGATGCCCATGCGCAAGAACGCAGGGCTGGCGATGGCGCGAATATTGGACAAAGTCGACCAGATTGCACTGTCACATGCACCGCACGCAGTTGGCGCTGCTGGGCATATCGATGTGTTCCCGAACTCACGCAATGTCATCCCCGGCAAGGTCGTGTTTACAGTCGACTTCCGCTCCCCCGACCTCAGCGTCATCACTGATATGGAAGCGCGTTTGCGCACAGAAGGTCAGGCAATCGCGGATGCCATGGGCATGGAGATTGAATTTGAAAAAGTGGGCGGTTTCGACCCTGTGACGTTTGATGAGGGCTGTGTGGGTGCCGTGCGCGACGCCGCGGAACGCCTTGGCTACAGCCACATGAACTTGATTTCCGGCGCAGGCCATGATGCCTGTTGGATCAATCGCGTCGCACCGACAGCTATGGTGATGTGCCCCTGCGTGGGTGGGTTATCGCACAACGAAGCAGAAGAAATTTCGTCCGAGTGGGCGACCGCAGGGACAGATGTTTTGATGCACGCGGTATTGGAAACTGCGGAGATTGTTGGGTGAATATTTATAGTGCTGCGACGGATCAACGTGCCTATCGTGTGCGGGATCAACACAGCAAAAATTTGAGGTATGATTGCTACCTACCAAATCGACTTTCAAACGAGAAAATCCATGCTCACTCATTTGACTCCATAGAAGACGCCGCTCGGTTTCTTTTGGACAATGAAGGTTCAGGCATCCGCATGAACCCGGGTACTGCGATTATCAGTGAGAAATTAATAATTGCACGAGACGAAGAGGAAGACACCCCATGAGCACAGTCATTAGAAACGGCACGATCGTCACAGCCGATTTGACCTACAAGTCCGACGTCCTGATCGAAGACGGCGTGATCACCGAGATCGGTCAGAACCTGCACGGCGATGATGAACTGGACGCGACCGGCTGCTACGTGATGCCCGGTGGGATCGATCCGCATACGCACCTTGAGATGCCGTTCATGGGCACCTATTCCACCGACGATTTTGAATCCGGCACCCGCGCGGCGCTAGCTGGCGGAACCACGATGGTGGTCGATTTCGCCCTGCCATCTCCCGGTCAGGGGCTGCATGACGCGCTGCAGATGTGGGACAACAAATCGACGCGGGCGAACTGTGATTATTCGTTCCACATGGCAGTCACATGGTGGGGCGAACAGGTGTTCGATGAGATGGAGTCGGTCATCAAGGATCGCGGCATCAACACGTTCAAACACTTCCTTGCGTATAAGGGCGCGTTGATGGTGAATGACGATGAATTATATGCATCGTTCAGCCGGTTGTCCGAACTCGGTGGCATCGCGATGGTGCACGCCGAAAACGGCGATGTCGTGGCCGAATTGCAGGCCAAACTGCTGGCCGAGGGCAACACCGGCCCTGAAGCCCACGCCTATTCGCGCCCGCCGCAAGTCGAGGGCGAAGCGACCAACCGCGCTATCATGATTGCCGATATGGCCGGCGTGCCGTTGTATGTCGTGCATACGTCGTGCGAAGAAGCGCACGAGGCGATCCGTCGCGCAAAAATGCAGGGCAAACGGGTCTGGGGCGAGCCGTTGATCCAGCATTTGACGCTAGATGAATCTGAGTATTTCAACAAAGATTGGGACCACGCTGCACGCCGTGTCATGTCCCCACCGTTCCGCAACAAACAACACCAAGACAGCCTTTGGGCTGGATTGCAGAGCGGGAGCCTTTCGGTCGTCGCGACGGACCACTGCGCGTTTACAACTGAACAAAAACGCACCGGATTAGGTGATTTCACCAAGATTCCAAACGGCACTGGCGGGCTTGAAGACAGGATGCCGATGCTGTGGACCCACGGGGTCACCACAGGTCGTTTAACGATGAATGAATTTGTTGCGGTGACATCGACCAACATCGCCAAGATTTTGAATTGCTACCCAAAAAAGGGTGCGGTTTTGGTTGGGGCAGATGCGGACATCGTGGTTTGGGACCCAAACAAGGAGAAAACCATCACAGCAAGCGCGCAACAATCTGCGATTGATTATAATGTGTTTGAGGGCAAGCACGTCAAAGGCTTGCCGCGCTTCACCCTGACCCGCGGCCATGTCGCCGTGCATGACGGCGAAATCCGCACGCAGGAAGGCCACGGTAAATTCGTGCGCCGCGAAGGCAACGGCACTGTGAACAAGGCACTGTCGTCATGGAAAGAACTCACCGCGCCGCGTCCTGTGGAACGGTCCAGCATTCCGGCGAGTGGGGTTTAATCTTGAAACTTCTGACAATTCTCGCTGCCACCGCCTTGCCGCTTGGCGCGCAAGCGCAACAAGCATGGGGCGAGGGCGAGGGCGAAAATTGGACGCAGTCGTACGGAATGACACCCGTAGGAGGTGATCACTTTACGATCTGGCCGTCTGATAGCCCCCATTTCATAACTGAATTGCGACCGTGTTAATGAACTCTACCTCAGTTATTTCCGCCAAAAATCTTAACCTGACGTTCGAAACCAACGATGGACCCGTCCATGCGCTCAAGGACGTGTCGCTGGACATCAAAAAGGGCGAATTTGTTTCGTTTATCGGGCCGTCCGGCTGTGGCAAGACGACGTTTTTGCGCTGCATTGCGGGTCTGGAAACGCCCACGTCTGGCGACATTTCCGTGAATGGAATGACCCCTGATGAGGCGCGCAAAGCGCGTGCTTATGGGTATGTTTTTCAGGCGGCGGGGCTGTATCCGTGGCGTACGATTGGCGGCAATATCAGTCTCCCGCTCGAAATCATGGGGTTCAGCAAAGCTGAGCAGCGTGAGCGCGTTAACCGCGTGATGGACCTTGTCGACCTTGGTGGATTTGAAAAGAGATTTCCGTGGCAATTGTCCGGCGGCATGCAGCAACGCGCGAGCATTGCGCGCGCACTAGCGTTTGATGCGGATATCTTGCTGATGGACGAACCGTTTGGTGCGCTGGATGAAATTGTCCGCGACCACCTGAATGAACAGCTGCTAAAGCTCTGGGCGCGCACCGAAAAAACCATCGCGTTTGTGACCCATTCGATCCCTGAGGCGGTGTATCTGTCGACCAAGATCGTCGTCATGTCGCCACGGCCCGGACGCATTACAGATGTGATCGACAGCCCACTGCCAAAAGATCGCCCGCTTGATATTCGCGACAGTGCAGAATTCATCGAAATCTCGCATCGCGTCCGTGACGGGTTGCGTGCGGGGCATGTGGATGACTAGGTCATGAACATCAGGGGCATCATTCCGGCGTTGGTGGTTGTGGGGGTTATCTTCGCCATTTGGACGGCTGCAGTTATTCCGATGAACGCACATCTGACGGCGGATCAGGCACAACGTGACGGGTTGGTCATGACGCCGGAAGCGCCACGCGATCGGCAAGACTTCACCGGCCTGACCTTGGCGATCAAAAACCCCGCGATCATCCCGTTGACCTACACGCTGACCCGACCGCGCCTGCCATCGCCGCATCAGGTCGCTATTGAAATGTATGAAACGATCTTTACCAAGGCGCCAACATCGCGGCGATCGCTGGTTTATCACGGATGGGTCACACTCTCGGCGACGCTGCTTGGCTTTGTGATTGGCACAACGCTGGGTGTGCTGTTGGCCGTCGGGATCGTTTACAACCGCACGATGGATAAGTCCGTGATGCCGTGGGCGATCACATCCCAAACCATTCCCATTCTTGCGCTGGCCCCGATGATTATCGTCATGCTGGGCGCGATTGGAATTCAGGGACTTTTGCCAAAATCCATCATCTCCGCCTATCTGAGCTTTTTTCCCGTTGTCGTCGGCATGGTCAAAGGGTTGCGCAGCCCTGATGGAATGCAGTTGGATCTGCTGCGGACGTATAGTGCGAACGCAAATCAGGGCTTTTGGAAGCTTCGTTTACCCGCGTCCATGCCCTATCTGTTTGCGTCCCTAAAGATCGGAATTTCAGCCGCATTGGTCGGCGCGATTGTCGGTGAATTGCCAACTGGTGCACGGGCCGGTTTCGGCGCACGCATGCTGGTCGGGGACCAATACGGTCAGCCTATGGTGACTTGGGCAGCCCTGTTCGGAGCGGCAATTACCGCAGCACTGTTGGTCGCAATCCTAAGCTGGATTGAACGGCGCACATTGACGCGCATGGGCATGGGGGCAATGGCGTGATGGCGTTTATCATAGCACTGACGATCTGGGCAGTTGGTTGGTGGATCAATGGGCGACTGGCAAACGGGCCACGGTCTGATAGCCGTGCGATCAGCCTGCTTATTCCCATCATTTTTGGCGTTACAATCATCGCAATGTGGGAGGTTCTGGTAACGATGCTTGGCGTCAGTCCAATCATTCTGCCACCGCCGTCCTCAATCGCGGTGCGCTTCGCCGGCGAAATTCCGATCCTTTGGGCGGACTTCGAACAGACAATCTTGAAGGGTGCGTTGACCGGCTATGTTGTTGGCATGATTGCGGCGTTTACTGTGGCATTGCTCGCGGATCGCAGCGAATTCCTCACTAAGGGTATCCTGCCGGTGGGTGCGTTTATGGCCGCTTTGCCAATTGTCGGCACCGCGCCGATTTTCGTGAAATGGCTCGGCAGTGATTGGCACTCCAAGGCGGCTGTGGTCGGCGTGATGGTGTTCTTCCCGATCCTTGTGAACACCGTGGCGGGTCTGAAAGATACAAGTGTTATGCAGCGCGACCTGATGCGTACCTATGGTGCGGGCTATTGGCCGACCTTGTTCAAACTTCGCCTGCCTGCTGCGTTGCCATTTATGTTTAACGGCTTAAAAATCGCGACCACGCTTGCGCTGATTGGTGCGATTGTTGCAGAATTCTTTGGCTCACCGACCGTTGGTATGGGATTTCGGATTTCAACGTCCGTCGGCCAGCTTGCGCTGGATATGGTTTGGGCTGAAATTGTGGTTGCCGCCCTCGCAGGGTCGGCATTTTACGGGGCCATGGCCCTGATCGAAAAACGGGCGACGTTCTGGCATCCGTCGCAACGCTCATAATGAACAATAAGACTTCGGCGCAACCGGGGCGACACACAACCTGACACTGGAGGTCAACATGAAGACAACAATGACAATCGCAGCATTCGCTGCCTCACTTGGTACAACGGCATTTGCCGACGGCCATGCCAACGACGTATCACTGCAATTGCAGTGGGTCACACAGGCACAATTCGCAGGCTATTATGTGGCGCTCGAGAAAGGCTTTTACGATGACGAAGGCCTGAATGTCACCATTCTTCCCGGCGGCCCTGATATCGCACCGCCACAGGTTTTGGCAGGCGGGGGCGCTGACATCATGCTCAACTGGATGCCGTCCGCATTAGCGGCCCGTGAAAAGGGTTTGCCAGTCGTCAACATCGCGCAGCCGTTCACAAGTTCCGGCCTGATGCTGACCTGCTGGAAAGACACCGGCATTGAGACTGTTGAAGATTTCCGCGGCAAGACAATCGGCGTTTGGTTCTTCGGCAACGAATATCCGTTCCTGTCTTGGATGAGCCAAGTCGGCATAGGCACTGAAGGTGGCGACGACGGCGTGACTGTTTTAAAGCAGGGTTTCAACGTCGATCCATTGCTGAATCGCGAAGCCGACTGCATTTCAACGATGACCTACAACGAATACGGTCAGGTTCTGGATGCAGGCGTGAACCCTGATGAGCTGATTACGTTCAAGTATGAAGACCAAGGCGTTGCCACACTCGAAGACGGCATTTGGGCGCTGGAAGAAAACCTTGATGATCCAGTGTTCGTCGACAAAATGGTCCGCTTCGTACGTGCATCCATGGCAGGCTGGCGCTACGCCGAAGCCAACGTCGATGAGGCCGCAGCGATCATCATCGAATACGATGAGACCGGCGCGCAGTCAGAAGCAGCCCAAGCCCGTATGATGGGTGAAATCGCCAAACTGACGGCGGGTAGCACTGGTGCATTAGACATCGAAGCCTATGAGCGCACCGTTGCGACACTGCTGGCTGGCGGTTCTGATCCGGTGATTTCGATGGCGCCTGAGGGGGCCTATACGACGGTCATCACAGACGCCGCGTTGATGGAATAAGCCCTAACGCTTGATGTGAAAAGAGCCGGAGCAGTGATGCTCCGGCTCTTTTTTGTGCGCTTTGACGAAACCGCTGGGCTCGGCCCGCAAAGGCTAAAAAAGGTCCACTGGACCTTTCGCCAAGCGAAGCTTGGATCAGCCCTTGCCCTTCCACGGGACCAACGACCGTTCAGCCCAGCGCATCAACATGTCGATGCCAAAGCCAACCAGTCCAATGATAATCACACCAAGCAGGATGATATCGGTGTTCTGGAACTTGGACGCCGTTGTGATCATCTTACCGATGCCTTCTTCGGCGGCGACAAGTTCAGCCGCGACAACCGTGCCCCAACAGACCCCCATGGCAACCCGCGCACCGGTAAAGATTTCCGGCAGCGAGTTCGGGATGATTACATGACGCAGGATTTGCCAGCGCGACGCGCCCAGCGAGTACGCGGCGTGAACTTTGGTGATCCGAACGCCAGAGACACCAGACCGTGCAGCGATTGCCATGATCCATAACGCCGCGAGGAACAGCAGGAAGATCTTGCCGACTTCACCGATACCAAACCAGATGATGACCAGCGGGATCAGGGCCAATGGCGGAACCGGGCGCATGAATTCCACGATCGGGTCAAACCAGCCACGGAACCAGTTGGACAAGCCCATCGCGTAGCCCAGCGGGATTCCAATCGCGGCACCAAGCATGAAGCCTACAATAACACGAAACAGCGAGAAACCGAGGTGGACCGTCAGGTAGACGTTCTGGTAGCCGTATTTAGCGATCTCGATAAAGCGGTTCCAGACGACTTCTGGCGCGGGCAGATACAGCGGTTGCATTTGCCAGCCTTGGTCCGGCACCACGTTGATCGATCCGCGATCCGTGATCGTGACCTGTGCGAAGCCCAAATTGAACGTCGGCGCGGTTTGGCGAAGCTCATCATTGCCAAAATCGTAGTCAAATTCCTCACCGTTGATCGCCACGATGCGCGCTCCGTCTGCACGGCGTTTGACATCATCATTGCCGTCCCACACGATAATGTCGCTTAAGTAGACACCGATTTCAGCGCCATCGTTTTTGGCTAATCCGTCGCCTTCGTCAAACACCATATCGCTGGACGCCTCGCTTGCGCCGATCACCCGAATGAACACCTCAGCATCATCCCGGTTTCCGGCACCATCATCAAGCGTGTAGGTAAAGCTGCTTTCCCCGACATAGGGCGCGGGGAGGTGTAAAAAGCCGGGAATCAGAGCCGACCCGGTAAAACTGCCCCAGATCACGAAGATCAGGATGATCGACAGGATAGAAGCGGGGAAATCAGAGCGCACCGCGCTTTCATCGCCAAACGTCACAGTTTTGAGAGACGTGTAGTCGCGAGTCGGCGTCAGGCGCGTTTTAATCGCGCGATAGACAAACATGCAGGCCAAAATGACCAGAACATAAATCGCGATCGAGGGAAGCGCGCTGGCCGCACTGGCCGCAACTGTTTTGGTTTCAGTCCACAGTTCGGCGCCCAAAGTAGAAAACTGGTAGCTGAAGGTATCCCATCCCGTAGCGGGCACACAGCCATCGGGCAATGTAAATGTATCGCCGACGACCTGACCGTCCGGAACATTGAATGCACGCAATTGCGTCTCGATTTCACCCAGACGTTCGCGGGTACAAAGAAGGTTAACGGTGCTACTCATATTATACTTCCTCCCCTTTGGTGCCCATAATCTCTTCTTCCATGTCCCAGATCATATTCAGGATTTCCTCACGGGTTGGGGCATAGTCGGGGTGCTTTTTGACCTCTCGGAGATCAGCACCGACGCCCAGATCAGCGAACGGCAGGCGGTATTCCTTGTGGATACGGCCCGGACGCGGGGCCATCACGATCAGGCGTTCGCCCAGCAACAGCGCTTCCTCAACGGAGTGGGTGATGAGGATGATGGTCTTGCCGGTTTCTTTCCACAGCTTAAGCACGAGGCTTTGCATTTTTTCGCGGGTCAGCGCATCCAGCGCGCCCAGCGGTTCGTCCATCAATATGACATCCGGATCATTTGCCAAACAGCGAGCCAAGGCCACACGCTGTTGCATCCCGCCGGACAATTCATAGACCATCTTTTCTTTGAAATCTTGCAGGCCGACGATCTCCAACAGGTGATCAACATTGCCCATGTAGTCGGCTTTTTTCCGTCCAGCCATGCGCGGACCAAAGCTCACATTATCGCGCACCGACATCCATTCAAACAACGCGCCTGCCTGAAAGACCATGCCGCGTTCGGCACTTGGGCCATTGATTTCGTTACCATTCAGGACCAGTTTACCGTCAGTTTGCGCCAAAAAGCCTGCCACGATATTGAGCAATGTCGTCTTACCGCACCCCGATGGACCAAGCACGCTGAGCAGTTCACCTTCTTTGAGGTCAAGTGAAATACCCTCAAGCGCTTGGACATGCCCGCCATTGGGCAATTCAAAGCGCATCGAAAGATTGTCGATTGTTAGTCCAGTCACGGTCATTGTGGTCCCCCGTGCGCGTATGCGCAGTATGTGCCAGTCCAGCGCTCTGATGGGCCGGTATCTGAATGGTGTCGTCATAGAAACGGGGGCCCGGCGCGTTCTGCACCGAGCCCCCGCGTCGTAAGGTCTACATGTCGTTGGCCGCAGCCAATGGACCTGTGTTGATCGCGTCTTCGTAGGAGTCGAGCGCACCGTCGATGGAGCCAGCTTCGACAAAGACGTCAGCCACACCTTTGAGGTAGGCAGGTGCAGACGCACCGAGCCATGCTGCACCCAGCTGTTCGTCAACGGATGGGAACACGAATGTCGCCATGGTTGCGGTTGTCGCGTCAACGTCCATGCCAGCGTCTTGCGCGATGACAGGCAGCATTTCGTCCGTCATGTCGCCCGCGTTCCACATTGCGTTGGCTTCAGCCGTCACAGCAAGGAACTTGGCAACAGTCTGTTCGTTCTCAGCAACCCAAGCTGTAGGTGCGGACGTTACGTCAAACACGAGAATACCAAGTGCGGTTTTCTCATCGCCCGTCATCAGCGTATTGCCGCTTTCCAGTGCGCGACGCAGCGAACCGCCCCAACCACACATCATGTCGATGGAACCCTGTGCAAGTGCCGCCGCACCGTCTGGTGGGGACATGTCGACAACGTCAAGAGACGCCACATCAACGCCGAAGTGGTCCATCTGGCGCAGGAAGCCGTAATGCGCAGCCGTGCCAAGTGGAACAGCGACCTTGGAGCCAGCCAGATCGGCGACAGTCATCGCGGTAATTTCCAGATCAGAGCGCACGACACAGTTATCGTTGTCTGCATAGGACACAGCAACGTCGAGCATCTGAAGGTCCTGACCCGCGGATGTTGCTACGACGAACGGTGGAACACCTTGACTGACGGACAGCTGAACGTCGCCGGATGCCATAGCAGCGGACATCGCAGTACCAGTGTCGAAGCTGACCCAGTTAACTTCCATGCCGAGCGCTTCTTCGTATGTACCGTTCACTTTCGCAAACTGGAATGGCATTGGCCACTCAAGGAAGTAACCGACTGTGATGGCATGGCCGTCCGCGATTGCGGTCGTGCCGCTCAATGCAGCGACAGCGCTTAGGACGATGGCGCAAGTTGTTTTCTTGAACATAAGGATTCCCCTGTTGGTTGGAGTGCTGCCCAGATTGGTTCGGGCAGCTTTATTGTTTGATCCCGCAAGTGCGGGACGTGCTTTTCGCGCCGTCAGCGTAGGAATCTTAGCGACGCCACGTCAATTCATTTCTTAAGAGTGGCCCTATCGCCACCGGATGGTTGGACTTACTTTTCCCCGCATATTTTGTCGGAATGTCAAATTTTGCACAATGTTATGCCTGTTTCCTAAGCAACCCGGACAGTCAGGACCAAATATCACAAGTGACCCGCCCGCGCGTGTGCTTGACTTCAATTCCCTTGACCCCGTCCGCGATGCGATACCAACTGAACCAAAACGACCCACAGCCCTGCGTAAAGTGGACAAGGGAAAATGGTGCAAACGCTTGTCACAAAGGCGCGCGGCGGGTGCGAGACATGCTGCCCTTTGACGTCACTGCAGTGGAGGTGTGTAAAAGGATCGAACGCTTTTCCACCACTTGAAAGGCCTCAAAGAATTGTTCGCACCTGATAACCCGGACTAAATAACAGGCGCACTTTGGTCACGGACACGCCCTTGTCCCATGTCAGCCGATCAATCGCAAACAGCGCACTGTGTTCGGCGCACCCAAGGCTTTGCGCGTCGGCGCTTGACGCAGCCTGTGCGGAAAACGCAATGTCGCCATGGGTATACGGCGCATGCATGAGCAGCCATTCGTTCGCGCTGACGCTTTGAAATCCCTGATCCAGCGCATCCGGCACGACGGTCGAATTGATCCAGCGATCTTCAAGCGCATAAGGTGCAGAGTCAGCCAGATGCAAGGCAAGGATATGCAGTAAATTGCTGTCGGGATTTGTGCGCATCGCAGCGCTTATGGCCACTGGCGGAACTGCGATGGCACGCGCAATCAGATGATAGCCATAGGACTGCCCGCGCGCTTCGACCTCTTTGCGGATCACAGCGATATCCAGCGTCGCCTTGGCCACGGGCTGGGCCGCGACGCGCGTGCCAGCCTTGCGTCGGCGATCTAACAGACCTGCGTCCGCAAGCGCACGCAGGGCGCGGTTCACAGTTGTCCGTGCGCAGCCAAATTCCAGCGCCAAATCAGCTTCATTCGGTATCAAATCGCCCGGTTTCCATTCGCGCGCGTGGATGCGCCGCAAGACTTCTTCTTGGACGGATTGCCAGTTTCGAAAGGCGGGCGTGTTCATATAGCATCTTTCAGGGCGTCGATTGTGCGTTTGTAGGTGGCGACAATTTCGCGTCGTGCCACGTGTTCGCCTGACTTTACCATATGACGCCCCGCCGACCAGACGTCTGTCACAAGGCGGTCGTCGCCTGCGAAAATCCACGAATCCAACGCTGTGTCACCAACCCGCCCCCACATATGTTCAGACGTTGAATCAAGCGCGAGAAGATCGGCCCAACATCCGATTTCGATCCGTCCAGTTTGGCGTTGGGTCGCTTTTGCACCTCCTAATAGAACACCATCAAACAGGCGCCGCCCGGTTGAGCGGTCCGCCGACGCTAAAGCCGCCCGCGTTCCGTCGCGCAGACGTTGGGAATAGTCGAGCGTGCGCAATTCCTCGCTCAGCGAAATGCGGATGTTGCTGTCGGACCCAACCGCATATGCCCCGCCCGCATCGGCCCAGCGGACGGCGTCAAAGATGCCGTCGCCAAGGCTGCTTTCCGTTATTGGGCACAACCCTGCTACTGCGCCAGAACCGGCCAACCGCAGCGTTTCGTCTGATGTCATTTGGGTGCAATGGATCAGGCACCAACGGTCATCCAGCGCCATATTTTCAAAGGCCCATTCCACGGGCCGCGCCCCCCAGTGTTGCCGCACTTCATCAACCTCAGCGCGTTGTTCTGCCAAATGCATATGGATCGGGCCGGACGGAAAATGATCGACATAGGATTTTAGATCATCGATCCCGACAGCCCGCAACGAATGCGGTGCTGCACCAATACCTGTGTCCTTAGGCAAGTTAGCCAGACCCTCAACGGCCTTAGCGTGCAGCGCCTGAAACTGGTCCAGTGAGTTGCCAAACCGGATTTGCCCCTCCCCCAAATCCCGCCCGTCGCAGCCGCCGTACTGGTAGTGAACCGGCAGAAGGCACAGCCCGATCCCAGACGTTGATGCCGCACCAGCCACGCGGTCAGACATTTCGGCGATATTGTCGTAGGGTGTGCCGCCCGTTTGATGGTGTAGATAGTGAAATTCGGCATTTGTGGCATACCCCGCTTCCAGCATTTCCATCTGAACAAAGGCTGCGATCGCTTCGACATGATCCGGCTTCAGGCGATCCAAAAACCGGAACATCAACTGCCGCCATGTCCAGAAACTGTCGCTGGGGTTTGGCCCGCGCCGTTCGGTGAGACCCGCCATCGCGCGTTGGAACGCATGGCTGTGCACATTGACGGGGGCGGGCAACAGTATCCCAAGGCGGTCCCCTTGTTCAGGGACGCCCGTTTGCACGTCAGCAATGCGGCCATCCGCATCAATCTCGATCAACACATCGGACTGCCAACCTGATGGAAGCAGCGCGGTTTTAGTCCAAAGCATTGTCATAATGCGCTCGCTTGACTTGTTATTATGTATGCACATAATCACCATTACCGCAAATGATTGCAAGTGAGTCGTCCCGATGATCCTGACAAACGCCCACATCGCCACACTGCAAAGCGATGACAGCTTTGGGTTGATCGGACGCGGTTCCATTGCGGTGCGTGGTGAAACGATTGCATGGGTCGGGAACGCGAACGACATGCCCGCCCTGTATCGCGATGACGTTGCACACGACGTTGGCGGGCGATTGGTGACACCAGCACTGATTGATTGCCATACTCATGTGGTGTTCGGCGGCAATCGCGCGCGCGAATTTGAACTGCGTTTGAATGGGGCCAGTTACGAAGACGTCGCCCGCACCGGTGGCGGTATTATATCGACGGTGAAAGCCACCCGCGCCGCGAGCGAGGATGCCTTGCTTATCGACGCCCTCACCCGTGTGGACGCGATGATTGCAGAAGGCGTGACGCTGATCGAGGTGAAGTCTGGCTATGGTTTGGATATAGACACAGAACTGAAAATGCTGCGCGTTGCGCGCGCAATCACCAAAGCCCGCCCCATTGATGTGCGCACGACGTTTCTGGGCGCACATGCCGTACCGGCCGATTATGCGGGTCGGGCCGACGCCTATATCGACGAGGTCTGTATCCCTGCCCTGCGCGCCGCCCACGTCGACGGATTAGTCGATGCGGTAGACGGGTTTTGCGAAGGCATCGCATTCGATCCCGCACAAATCACGCGGGTGTTTGATGTGGCTGTGGAATTGGGCCTGCCAGTGAAATTACATGCCGAACAATTATCAAACATTGGTGGTACCAAACTGGCGGCACAATACAGAGCACTGAGCGCGGATCATGTGGAATATGCGACAGAGGCGGATGCCGCAGCCCTTGGCGTATCGGGCACCGTTGCTGTCATTTTGCCAGGCGCATTCTATACCTTGCGCGAGGTCCAAGCGCCGCCAATCCAGTCCTTTCGCGACCACAAAGTCCCGATGGCTTTGGCAACCGATTGTAATCCCGGATCATCGCCGCTGACGTCGCCGTTGCTGACAATGAACATGGCCTGCACCCTCTTTCGCATGACCCCTCTTGAGGCGCTTTTGGGCATGACAGTGCATGCAGCAAAGGCCTTGGGGGAACCAAATCGCGGTCGGATCAGGACGGGCGCATGCGCCGACATCAACATCTGGAACGCCGCCCATCCTGCCGAACTCTCCTACCGTATCGGATTCAACCCGCTTTATTCCCGCATTTTTAAGGGGTCACTATGACTGTCATCCTCACACCCGGTTTTGCGACGCTTGCACAGCTTCGCGATATTTGGTCCGGCCAGAAACCTGCCACACTTGACCCGTCATCTCACGCTGGCATAAACGCCGCCGCTGATCTGGTCGCGCAAGCCGCAGCAGGCGAAGCAGCCGTCTACGGCATCAACACAGGTTTCGGCAAGTTGGCCAGCGTCAAGATCGCTGCCAAAGACCTAGCCACCCTACAACGCAACCTGATCCTGTCCCATTGCTGCGGCGTTGGTGACCCGCTGGATAGTGCTACGACCCGCTTGATGATGGCGCTGAAACTTCTGTCGCTCGGTCGTGGAGCATCCGGTGTGGTGATGACGACGGTGGCGATGCTTGAAAACATGCTTGCCAAAAATGTAACGCCTGTGATCCCAAGCCAAGGATCGGTCGGCGCGTCTGGTGATCTCGCGCCGCTGGCGCATATGGCCGCCGCGATGATCGGCGAGGGGGAGGCGATTTTTAACGACGACCGAATGCTTGCTGGCGAGGCTCTGGCAAAGGCTGGCTTAAGCCCGATTACACTGGGTACAAAAGAAGGTCTCGCGTTAATCAACGGCACGCAATTTTCAACGGCGTGCGCGTTGGTAGGACTATGGGGGGCATGGCAAAACGCCGCCGCCTCGGTTTTGACCTGCGCGTTATCGACCGACGCCATCATGGGATCAACCGCCCCACTGGAAGACGCAATTCATACACTGCGCGGCCATGCTGGACAGATCGCAGTCGCCCGCGCACAGCGCGCCCTGATGGAGGGGTCGCAGATCCGCGACAGCCACCGCGACGGCGATACCCGTGTGCAAGACCCCTACTGCATTCGGTGCCAACCACAGGTAACGGGCGCTGCTATGGATTTACTGCATTTCGCAGGGCGCACTTTGGAGGTTGAGGCGAATGCAGTCACCGACAATCCGCTTGTTCTGGTCGACGAAGGACTGATCGTTTCCGGTGGTAATTTTCACGCCGAACCTGTCGGTTTCGCGGCCGACCAAATTGCCGTCGCCGTGTCTGAAATCGGCGCGATTGCCCAGCGCCGCGTGGCACTGATGGTCGACCCGACTTTGTCATTTGACCTGCCACCGTTCCTGACCCCTAATCCCGGCCTGAATTCCGGCCTGATGATTGCAGAAGTCACGACAGCTGCGCTGATGAGCGAGAACAAGCACCTCGCCAATCCTTGCACGACAGACAGCACACCAACGTCTGCCAACCAAGAAGACCATGTCAGCATGGCCGCCCACGCCGCACGACGGTTGGTGCGGATGAATGCAAACCTTAATGTTATTATCGGCGTTGAGGCGATGTGTGGCGTGCAGGGAATCGAATTTCGGACACCCTTGCAAACCAGCGCCGCGTTACAGGCGGCGATGGCAGTCTTGCGCGCCAAAGTGGCGACATTGGCACAGGATCGCTATTTGGCGCCGTCAATCGAAGCGGCTGCGGATATGATCGCGACGGGGACGCTGTGTGGCGCGGTTAACCTACCGCCATTCGTTAAAGGTTTTGCGGAATGACCCCCGTTTCGGTGACACAAGGCACAGGGCCAATTGTTTTGGGATTGCCGCATTCGGGGACGTTTGTGCCCGATGATGTGAAGGGCGCGTTGTGCGAGAACGAGCGCAAGTTGGCCGATACCGACTGGCATATTGATCGGCTATACGACGGGTTGATGCCAGACATCACAACCGTCAAAGCAAATTTTCACCGCTATGTCATTGACGCAAATCGTGACCCGACTGGCGTCGGCCTTTACCCGGGTCAGAACACCACGACGTTGGTGCCGACAACGGATTTCGACGGTCTAGACATTTGGGAGACCCCGCCCACGGACGCGCAGATTGATGCACGCCGGATTGCGTTTCATGCGCTCTATCACGCGGCGTTGCGCGCAGAATTGACCCGCGTGCAGGGGCTGCACGGGTCCGCCATTCTATTCGACTGTCATTCGATCCGCGCAAACATCCCATTCTTGTTTGATGGCACCCTGCCTGACTTTAACATCGGCACCTATATGGGCGTCACCTGTGCGCCCGCGATTGCGACTGCGGCGACGGGGATCTGCAACTCGGCTGCGGGATATACCACGACCGTCAATGGTCGTTTCAAGGGCGGTTGGACGACGCGGCATTACGGGCAACCTGCAAGTGGCATCCACGCGATCCAACTGGAACTGGCCCAATCCACTTACCTGCAAGATGAGGCGGCACCGTGGACCTATGACCACGCGAAAGCGGATAGACTGCGTCCGCATCTGACCGAAATCCTCACGGCATTGGCCGAACTTACACCAACCCTAAGAGGCACCTCATGACCAATTCACGCCACAACATCCGCGATGTGTTTGCACCCACAGGCAGCGAGATCACCTGCAAAAGCTGGCTAACAGAGGCTCCGATGCGGATGCTAATGAATAATCTGCACCCTGACGTTGCGGAAAACCCGCATGAGCTTGTGGTGTATGGCGGCATTGGTCGTGCTGCGCGCACATGGGAAGACTTTGACGCGATCATTGCTGCACTGAAAGACCTTGAAGTGACCCAGACACTGCTTGTGCAGTCCGGCAAACCTGTTGGCGTGTTCAACACCCACAAAGACGCGCCGCGCGTTCTGATCGCAAATTCCAACCTCGTGCCCCATTGGGCGACATGGGATCACTTTAACGAGCTCGATAAAAAGGGCCTCGCGATGTACGGTCAGATGACCGCGGGGTCGTGGATTTACATCGGCACGCAAGGCATCGTGCAGGGCACCTATGAAACGTTCATGGAAGCGGGGCGCCAGCACTATAACGGCAACCTAACGGGGCGCTGGGTCTTGACCGCTGGTCTTGGCGGAATGGGCGGTGCGCAACCCTTGGCCGCAGTGATGGCAGGAGCGTGTTGCCTCGTGGTCGAATGCGACGAAACCCGCGCCGATTTCCGGCTGCGCACGCGTTATGTCGATGAAAAGACCCATGATCTTGACGAAGCATTGGCGATGATTGCCGCTTGGACCGAAGCGGGTGAAGCCAAGTCCGTCGCGCTGATTGGGAACGCCGCTGATGTTTTCCCTGACCTCGCCAAACGCGGTGTGAAACCCGACATTGTCACCGACCAGACATCCGCCCACGACCCGATCCACGGCTATTTACCACAAGGTTGGACCGTGGCGCAGTGGCGTGAAACGCAGGAAAGCGATCCAAAGGCCGTTGAAAAGGCCGCCCGCGCATCAATGAAGGTGCAAGTCGCCGCAATGGTGGATTTCTGGAACGCTGGCGTGCCAACACTGGATTACGGCAACAACATCCGACAAGTCGCCTTGGATGAGGGGCTTGAGAACGCGTTCGCCTTTCCCGGATTTGTGCCCGCCTATATACGCCCGCTGTTTTGCCGCGGCATTGGCCCGTTCCGCTGGTGTGCGTTGTCGGGTGACCCCGAAGACATTTACAAAACCGATGCCAAGGTGAAAGAGCTGATCGACGATCCACATCTGCACAACTGGCTGGATATGGCGCGCGAACGGATTGCGTTCCAAGGCCTGCCCGCACGGATTTGCTGGGTTGGCCTCGGACTTCGTGACAAGCTGGGGCTGGCATTCAATGAAATGGTGCGCATGGGTGAATTGTCCGCGCCAGTTGTGATCGGCCGCGACCATCTTGATAGCGGGTCTGTTGCATCACCCAACCGCGAAACTGAAGCCATGAAAGACGGCTCAGACGCCGTGTCCGACTGGCCATTGCTGAATGCGATGCTGAACGTCGCGGGCGGGGCCACTTGGGTGTCACTTCACCACGGTGGCGGCGTCGGAATGGGCTTTTCGCAACATTCAGGCATGGTCATTTGCTGTGATGGCACGGAAGATGCTGATCGTCGCATCGCCAACGTTTTGTGGAATGATCCCGCAACAGGCGTGATGCGCCACGCCGACGCCGGATATGAAGACGCACTGGATTGTGCCCGTGAAAATGGGCTAAATTTGCCAGGCATATTGGGGAGATAGACGGATGTTTCTAAAGAACGCTTGGTACGTTGCGGCGTGGGATCATGAAGTCACGCGCGATTTGCAGCAAATCACCGTTTTAGGCGAGAACGTCTGCGTGTTTCGATCCGAAGCGGGAGAGCTTGTGGGGCTGGAAGACGCGTGCCCGCACCGCAAATTGCCGTTGTCCAAGGGCCGCATTAAAGGCGACACAGTTGAGTGCGGCTATCATGGCCTGACGTTTGATTGCGCGGGTCAATGCGTTTGGGCACCCGGTACGGGGCGCATCCCGTCCAACGCCCGCGTTCACGCATACCCCTTGCACGAAAAGTACGGATTGGTCTGGATTTGGATGGGCAATCCGGCACTGGCCGACGTGAATGACATCTTTGATATCGAAAATTACGGCGACCCTGCGTGGGGCATGAACCGCGGCGACGCAATGGAGCTGGACTGCAATTATTTGCTGATGTGCGACAACCTGCTCGACCCAACGCACGTCGCTTGGGTGCACCAATCCAGCTTTGCCACCGATGCCACGAAAGACACACCGTTGCGGGTTTCCAAAACAGACAACGGCGTCATTGTGCAGCGATGGATGATGGATCACGAACCCGCGCCGTTCTACAAAAAGGTCGTGGAATTCGAAGGCAATTGCGACCGTTTACAACATTATGAGGTCCGCTTTCCATCCCACGCGCTGATCAAGGCCGTCTTTACCCCTGCCGGCACTGGTGGGCCCGATGGGCCGCTGCATAAAGACACATTTGTCATGGACAGCTACAATTTCATGACACCCACGACGGACAGCAAAACACGCTATTACTGGTTCCAGCTGCGCAATATCCGCCCCGATGATACGGCGCTGTCCAAGATGATGACCGAAGATGTGCAGCACGCGTTCGAAGAAGACCGCGATGTGCTGAACGCCGTGCAAAAGGGCATGACCAACAAATCATCCCCGCATATTGATTTGCCGATTGACGGCGGACAGTTGCGTTTTCGACGCCAGTTGCAGGCGATGATTAATGAAGAACAACAGGTTGATCGCCAAATGGCCGAGTAGCCGCCTTTTCTTTCTGGATTTTTCCAGGTGTTCAGTCCCGGCATCTGGTGGAACGTATTTAAGATGAATCGATCTGGCTCAGAAGTCCAGATTTTGCAGATGTATTCGTAAGGGGTCAGGCCGCTGAGTGTCTTGAGGCGGCGTGCATAATTGTAGGCGTCAAGGAAGTCGCTGAGATGGCAGCAGCTGATCGTGACTGTCATAGTGATACCGTTTCACGGTCGCGTCCTTAATCGTGCGGTTCATCCGCTCGACTTGCCCGTTGGTCCATGGATGGTTTGGCTTGGTTAGTCGATGCTCGATCTCGTTTGCGGCGCAGATCATGTCGAACCGCATTGGCCGGGAATAGGGCGTGTTGTGGTTGCGTGGCTGCTCACAAAACTGAATGCCGTTGTCCATTGCCCGGCAGCCGTTTGCAAAGCAAACGCTGAGTATCCGTATTGGTCAAGCTGGATATTCGCCCCATTTTCGCTGATCCCGTAGAAGGGCATTTGCGGTGACAATCAGCTTTCGCATAACGGCTGTGATGACCAGCTTCTTGCATTTCCCAGTCGATATCAGATGTTCGTATTTTGCCTTCATGTCTGGATTGAAGCGTGTAGCAACAACCGCTGGCAGATAGACTGCGCGCCTGACGCTGGCGCGACCGCCCTGGATGCGTTCCTTGCCTTGCCACTTTCCCGATTGCCTCGATATGGGTGCAAGGCCCGCCAGCGCCGCTGCTTTCTTGCCACTCAAATGTCCGAGTTCGGGCATTTCGGTTAATATCGCACAGGCTGTTACCTTTGCGATGCCCGGAATGCTTGTAAGAATCTCGGCGCGTGCAGCGAGATCTTTGTCTGCCGCGACGATGGCATCGATTTTGTACCGAATTATGGGCTGCATGACGCAACAACATGACTACGGCGTCCTCTTAGGTGCGGCTTTAGTTTGTATGTTGGGCGCTTGCCCAACGGCGCGGACCCTAATCCGCCTCGCTGCAGCAATTGGCCCGCGCAGACGTGAGCAATTGGTGATGAGCAGCCTCATCGCTGCCGCGACGATCTTGACCACCCATTTTATTGCGATGCTCGCTTATGACCCCGGGGTCGAGCATGGATATGAACCTGTCCTGACAGGTCTATCCCTTTGCATTGCGGTTCTTGGCGCATTCGGCAAAAATACCTTTTTTGCGTACGGTCCACGGATGAATTTAGTCTCGTTTATCAGCCCCAAAATCAAACTGGATCGCATGACATCGCAGGTTTTGAGGTTCTAGTGCGCTGGCAGCACCGCAAGCGTGGCTCGGTTTCACCGGTTGAAGCCATCCCCTAGGCTGAGGAAACAGGCCTAATTCTGGACATCGTTCTGTGGGTGCTCAGGACTGCGGGTTTCGAAACTGTTTCATGGTCAAATCCCCTTAATATTAGGGTTAATGTCGCCTCGCCGCAGCTGGCGCACCCAGAATTCCTTAAACACTTGTCCGACATCCTGTTCGAGAGCCAACTGGCGCCCAAACAACTGGAATTAGTGGTTACAGAAGCCAGCTTGATCCACGACCAAGCCCACTCCCAGAGTGTTCTAAATCAGATCGAGGATATAGGTATTCTTATCGCAATGGATGATTTTGGAACCAGATATTCGTCGCTCGCGACGCTGCAAACCTTCCCGTTTGACAAGAACAAAATAGATCGTAGTTTCTTCAAAGACTCGCATCTTGACCGCCGTCGCGCTGCAATCGTTCGCTCGAACCTCTCGCTAGGTGAAGCGTTTGGAATTCCACTGCTGGCAGAAGGCGTCAAGACTAAAGATGAGCTAAATTTCCTGACCGCCGAAGGATGCGATTTTGTTCAAGGGTTCCATTTTGGTAAACCAATTAGGCTCAGGACTCATAACCAAAATATGACGGTTGCGGCGAGAGCGATTGCGGCGAGGAAGACTGTTGGTGATCTGTCGTAGCAAGTTGCGACGCGGCGCCAATCTTTGAGCCTTCCGAACATTCTCTCGATACGGTTGCGTCGTTTGTAACGGGGCTTGTCGTACTTGACGGTCTTTTTGCGCGACTTGCGACCGGGGATGCAGGGCGTTGTGCCCCTGTCTACAAGGGTTTCGCGGAACCAGTCAGCATCATATCGTCTGTCAACAAGGAGCCGCTCGGCTTCAGGCAGGCCATTCATTCGGGCAGCTGCGCCGGTATAATCGCTCACCTGACCTGCCGTGATAAACAAGCGGACCGGGCGACCGCTGGTATCTGTAACCGCATGCAGCTTGGCCCCTCTCGGCGATTGTGCCAATCACCTGCCGGTCAAGGGTTCATGCCGCCCTTGGTCAGCCCGATCAGGCGTCCACACCCCCCTTTTTTAACCCCAGGCTGGAGGCCGTACGATGTGCTTTGAGGTAGGTGGCATCCACTGCCCGGCAGTCGAAACGCAGTTTCGATGAGAGGGGGGGAGATGGTCTTGTTATCGGGAGCCTGCTCGGCCAGCCCCATCAAGATCCAGCCAAACACGCCCATGTCACTCCAGCGCTTCCAACGATTGTACAGCGTCTTTGGCGGTCCATATTCCGCAGGAGCATCACACCACCGTAAGCCATTGCGGTTAATAAAAAATAATACCACTCAGGCCACGACGATCATCAACACGCGCACGGCCTCGGGCCTTCGGAAAGTAAGGCCGCAGACGCTCCATCTGTGCCTCACTCAGCCAATATAGATTGCTCATCATATCCCCCTACAATTGAGGACGATGAATCACCGCAACGCGACAAACTCAATCAGTTAATGGGTCCTGACCCTAGCTTGAGCGCCACCAGAACACTTTTCATGGACCAAGACATGGATACCGCGTCGGGACCACCGTTCGAGCGGCGCAATTGCGCGTGAATAGGACGCGAATCGTGTGTCCAGAAATGTGGAAAAAAAGCTACTGCCAGATTAACACTTGGTAATCGCCAAACTGATGTTACCAAGGCGTCATGGAGTATCTTTCAAAACCCGCTACCGCTGCGGCGACGCTGTTTGACAGCCTCGCCGCATATCCTTTACCAAGCGTGGATGCACAACGTGCGTCCGACCTGTTGTCGCGCTGTCCCGTCGCACAGGTGACACCAATGGTCTCCGCGCCAGCCCTTGCCCGACGTGCAGGAGTTGGCGCAGTTTTTGTGAAAGACGAACGCGAACGGATGGGGCTAGGAAGCTTTAAGGCGCTCGGTGCGGCCTATGTCATTGCGCGCGACGCCGAACTGGGCCGCGCTGCTGGGCAGACCTATGTCACTGCAAGCGCTGGTAATCATGGCTTATCCGTTGCTGCGGGTGCGCAAGCCTTTGGTGCGCAGGCGGTTGTTTTTCTCGCCGAAACTGTTCCAGAGGCCTTTGCAGACCGACTTCGCGATATCGGTGCCGATGTGCGTCGCCATGGTGCAATTTATGAAGACAGCATGGCAGGCGCCGCCGCAGCCGCGACCGAAAACGGCTGGATTTTGTTGTCTGACAGTTCTTGGCCCGGATATTTTGAACGGCCGCATGTCTTAATGGAAGGCTATCTTGTGCTTATGCAAGAAGTCGTTGATCAGATGGACGCCCCACCGACCCATATTTTCTTGCAGGCGGGCGTTGGCGGCCTTGCCGCTGCATCGGCGGCTTACGCGCGCAAAACATGGGGGGGAATGCCACGTATTATCGTCGTGGAACCTGACGCTGCACCTGCCCTGTTCGCATCCATCAAAGCGGGAAGTCCGAAAGTCACGTCAGGTCCAAGCTCTGACATGGGCCGTTTGGATTGCAAAGAGCCGTCGCTGATTGCGCTCAAGGGCCTTGCGCGCGACGCCGACGGTTTCATGCTGATTACCGAAGCCGAGGGCGCCGCTGGAAGCAATATTTGCGCGGCCGCCGGACTTTCGTCAACGCCGTCAGGTGCTGCGGGTGTGGCTGGGTTGATTGCGGCAAAAGCCGATCAGGCAGCGTTCGGGCTTACAGAAGGCTCCCGCGTTCTTGTGATTTTGAGCGAGGAAGCCAGCTGATGACGCCCCCTATTCGCGGGTTTGCAAAGTCGGAATTTGGCGTGCGGACACAGCGCGCGCAAGCCAAAATGGCCAAAAAGGGATTGACGGCGCTGCTGCTGACGACCGAACCGGAAGTGCGGTATTACACTGGCTTCCTGACAAGGTTTTGGGAAAGCCCGACGCGTCCTTGGTTCGTCGTTGTTCCGCCGATAGGTAATCCGATTGCGGTCATTCCATCGATCGGGGCCCACCTGATGGGGCAAACGTGGATCACGGATATCCGCACTTGGCAGGCCCCAGATTACGATGATGACGGGATCAAGTTACTGGCGCAAACTCTGCGTGAGGTCACTCCATTGCGCGGCAAAATCGGTCTTGCGGATGAAATGGAGAGCCACGTTCAGATGCCGCTTGCCAGCCTTCGAGCGATTGAGACGATGTTGGATGGGCGGGCGCTGATCGGGGACGGCGGCATTACCCGTGATCTGCGGTTGGTGAAATCTGACGCCGAAGTAGACAAGATACGCACCGCTGCGCAGATTGCAGATCGCGCCTTTGATCGCGTGCCTGAGATCGCCCGCGCCGGCGCACCATTATCAAAGGTATTCCGCGACTTTCAGGCACAGTGTTTGAATGAGGGGGCGGATTGGGTTCCTTATCTTGCAGGTGCGGCGGATCGTGGTGGGTACAACGATGTCATTTCGCCGGCAACGGACGCGCCCCTGCGGCAAGGCGATATTTTAATGCTAGATACCGGTTTGGTATGGGACGGATATTTTTGCGATTTTGATCGCAACTTCAGTATCGGCACACCTAACGCGGCCACCCAATCGGCCCAAGCGCAACTCATTGACGCAACCCATGCCGCGTTTGAACTGGCGAAACCGGGGGCCGTGATATCGGACCTGTTTCACGCCATGAACGGCGTCATCAACCCGAGCGGCAAAACGATGGAGGCGGGGCGTTTGGGTCATGGGCTGGGCATGCAACTCACCGAATGGCCATCCATCATCGCGCGCGATCACACAGTTTTGGTCGAAGGGATGGTGCTGACGTTGGAACCGTCAGTGAACCTGAGCGGCGAGAAGATTATGGTGCACGAAGAAAATATCGTAATCCGTGAACATGGCGCTGAATTTCTGTCGACGCCGCAAAAAGGCCAAGTGAGGATCGCAGGATGACCCTTGACTATGAGCTGACATCGTCACGTCCCAAGCAAATCGGCCTTATCGTATTGCAAGCGGATGAAACACTTGAAGGCGATCTGCGTCTCTTGTTGCCCAACGATTTAGAATTCCTCGTCAGTCGTGTCCCGTCCGCCACAAGCGTTTCGCGCGAAAGCCTGCAAGCGATGGCAAACGAACTGACACAAGCCGCATCCCTTTTGCCAGTTGGCGCGAACCTGTCGGCAGTTGGTTACGGTTGCACGTCCGGCACAGCGCAGATCGGTGCCGCCAATATTGCGAGCCTTATTCAAGCGGGCATCCAGACCCCCACGGTCACCGAACCCGTGTCTGCGTTGATCGCGGCGTGCGCCCATCTGGGCGTGACACGTATCGGGTTGATCAGCCCCTATGTGGCCAGCGTGTCGGATCAATTGCGCGTTGTCTTGGCCGACGCCGGAATCCGGGTTACGCACTTTGCCAGCTTCGATGAACCGTTCGAAGAGAGGGTTGTGCGCATTTCACCGGACTCGATCACGGCGGCCGCCATCGCCATGGGAGACGCAGAAGACTGTGAGGCTGTATTTTTATCCTGCACGAACCTGCGCACCTTGGACGTGATTGCTCAGATCACGACGCAAATCGAAAAACCCGTCTTATCAAGCAATCAGGTATTGGCTTGGCATCTCTGCCGGCTTCTGGACGTTGTACCGCAACAGCCGCAATTCGGTCGGTTGTTCTATCCAGCCGCGGGCCGTTAATTCGACCTATTCGGCGGGCACCCCATCAATCATACCGACCCGCCTGTTGCGTTCCCCGAACATCAACAAGGCCGGTGTCACAATCAGTGTGAGGACTGTAGCCACGACCAATCCTCCCGCAATTGCAGATGACAGTTCCGTCCACCACTGCGTGGATGGGGCACCATAAACAATGTCGCGCGTAAAGAAGTTAAGGTTCACACCGATGACCATTGGCATCAGGCCCAGCGCCGTGGTGACCGACGTCAGGATCACAGGACGCAAACGCTGTGCGCCCGTACGAAGGGCGGCCTCAAGCGGTGATTGCCCCAATTTCTTTAGGTTATTGTAGGTGTCGATCAACACGATATTGTTGTTCACCACGATCCCCGCCAAGGCGATGACACCAATGCCGCCCATAACAATCCCGAATGGGCGACCGGTAATCAGAAGGCCAAGCAAGACCCCCGCGATGGAAAAGACAATCGCGCTCATCACGACAAAGGCCTGATAGAAGCTGTTGAACTGCAGCACCAAGATTACGAACATCAAAAAGATCGCGGTGGCGAAGGCCCCGACGAGGAAGTTCATGCTTTCGGCCTGATCTTCAGCCTCACCTGCGAAACTGAAGGCAACGCCGTCAGGCAAATCGGCGGCATTTAGGGCTGCTGTTAGCGCGATCACCTGATCGTTTACCAAGATATCCGGCGCAACATTGGCTTCAATCGCGGTGACGCGTTTTTCGTCGATCCGGCGAATGACCCCAGTGCGTTCGGACGGCGCAAAGGTCACAAAATTCGAAATCGGCACAAGGCCTGACGACGTCGGAACGCGTAAACCCGCAAGTTCCGACAATGACCGTTCGGCACGCGGGAACCGCACGCGGATATCCAGCGATCCTTCGACATCATCGGGGCGGTAATCGGCGACGGTTATGCCTTGCGTCAGCAGTTGCACAGCCTGCCCCAAAAGACTGACGTCCGCCCCAAATCGTGCAGCTTCGGCGCGGTTCACAAGGATCGAAACCTCAACCCCGGGAACAGGGCGCGTATCGGTCACATCGGTAAACCCGCCCATACTGTCCATAATATCGCGAATTTGCTGCACACCCAGCGCCTGATTGTCCGGATTTCGCGCCGTGACTTGAAGGTTTACCGGTTTTCCTGTCGTTGGCCCGCCGCTTTCGGTTTGGACCTGAACGTCGATGCCCGCGATATCTGACACGCTTTGCCGGATCTCAACGCCAATCTCAGCGGCTGTGCGCCGCGTGTCCCATGGCGTCAATTCCAACTGCAACGTGCCGATGGTTTCTTCGTCACCCTGCCCCGCGCTCATCATGGATCGCGCATAGATGCTGGCGATTTCGTCATACCCCAACAGTCGGCCTTCGACCGCGCGCACCAATGCATCGCGTTCAAAGATCGAGAAATTGTCGCGCGCGCGCACTTGGACCTGCATGAAATCAGGCTCGATCGAAGGGAAGAAAGTGACCCCTTTGCCGAACTGACCGTAAAGGCTGAAACCGCCAAGCAGCAGCGCAATCGCCAACAAAAGGGTCGCCGCAGGCCGCAGCACTGCCTTTTCCAAAAGCCGCACATAGGCGCCGGTAAATCCGGTCATATCACGCGGATCGCCAAATTCGGCTGCGTGCAGTGCCGCCTTGGATTTCGCCGTTCGCGGCGCGCGTTTGCCGATCAATCCACCGACAACAGGAATAAATATCAACGCCATGAACAGGGATGCCGATAGGGTCAGAATAACTGTGATCGGCAAGAATTTCATGAATTCGCCGACCATGCCTGACCAGAACAGAAGTGGAAAGAAAACCGACAACGTTGTGGCAGTGGACGCGATGATGGGCCACGACATGCGCTTGGCCGCATAGGAATAGGCTTCCTTGGGTTCAATGCCTTCTTGCAGTTTTCGGTCGGCCAATTCGGTGGTCACAATCGCGCCGTCTACCAGCATGCCCACCACCAAAATCAACGCGAACAATACGATGATATTCATCGAAAAATCCATCGTCCAAAGCGCGATAACGCCCGCAAGGAATGCGCCTGGAATTGACAGCCCCACAAGGATCGCGGACCGTGTTCCCAGGGAGAGCACGATCACAATCATAACAAGAATTACGGCAGCCATAACGTTGGCCTCCAAATCGCTCAGCAGGTCTTTCACTTGCTTGGACTGATCTTGCAGATAGGTGATCTCAACGCTTTCAGGCCAGTCCACTTGCAGCTCATCCACAACGGCTTTTACGGCAACGACAGTTTCGATGATGTTCGCACCAGATCGTTTTGTGATCTCTAACGCCAAGGCTGGCTGGCCGTTGATGCGCGCAAAGGAAGAGGGGTCGTCAAACGTCCGACGGATCGTCGCAATATCACCAAAGGTCACGACAGCATTGCCCCGCACCTTGACCGGCATCGACATCACGTCATCGAGGTTTTCGATCAATCCCGGCACCTTCAAGACAATACGCCCAGATCCGGTTTCAATCGCGCCCGCCGCGATCAGCATATTATTGCGCTGGACTTGTCCGATCAGCTCATCAAACGACAGATTGTAAGTCTGAAACACCGTCGGGTCGATCAACACCTCTAGGAATTCAAAGCGCTGGCCGCCAATTTCGACTTCAAGAACACCGGGCAGCCCTTCGATTCCTTCTTGCATCCGTTCGGCCAGATCATTCAGCGTTCGTTCTGGCACGGGGCCTGACAGGATCACAGTGATGATCGGAAACAGGGCCGTGTTGATTTCAGTAATGGTAATATCGCGGGCATCATCGGGAAGATCGCCCTGCGCGCGATTAGCGGCTTCGCGCACCTTGTCCAGTGCCTCCTCATTATCACCACCGGGGCTGAATTCCAGTTGGATACTTGCAAATCCTTCGGACGCATCCGAATTCATACGTTGAAGACCAGTGATCGAGCCAAACTCGGTCTCCATCGGTTCCAACAACAGGCGTTCCGCGTCAGTCGGGCTGATCCCGTCCAAGCCTGTCGAGACGTAGAAGAACGGCAGGGGCACCTCTGGATTGGCTTCTTTCGGGATTGCAGAATAGGCATATGCACCCACGCCCAGCACCATGAGCAGCGCCATAACAACAACCCGCGACCGCGAAAATGCAGCGTCTATAATCTTATGCATTAGTTTGTGTCCCCGAAATCGGGATCAATGATCTCACCCTCGTTGACATAGCCTTGGCCGACGGTAATGACGTCCGCGACATCCGGCAGGCCAGTGACCCATATGCCGTCGATCTGCGCCTTTACGACCTGTATGGCGAAAAATTCAACAATGTTTTCAGCGTTGACTGTTTTCACACCAAGCGTGCCGTCGGTACCAAGCGACACGATGGACGGCGATAGAAAATGCGCTGTGGCCTCCCCAGTTGGAATGATGACTTCAGCGGAAATTCCGGCCGGAATTGCGCCGTCTGCGTTTGCGACCTCGATTTCGGCCAAGAATGTACGGGTTTCGGATGCAGCCGACGTGCCGACAAACGTCACCGTTCCAACCCGCTCTTCGCCAGTGATAAATCCGATTGTCGCTGGCTGGCCGATGGACAATCGTGTCAGCGACTGTTGCGGCACCTGAATGGCGACCGTCAGCGGTGTGATGTCAACCAACCGCCCGATTTCGGTGCCCGTTGACACATATTCGCCTTCGTCCAGATCAAGGGTTTCGATCCGCCCTGCAAACGGTGCCGTAATTGTCAGCGCTTCTGCATCTTGTTGAACAATTGTTACTTCCGCCAACGCCGATGCCAGGGTCGCGCGCGCCTCCGATACCCGATCCCCCGTCGCGACACCGCGTTCAAGCAGGGCTTCGGCATTGTCGAATTCGCGCTGTGCGCGGGCCAATTCTTCGGCGGCGCTACTAGCATCAGCTTCGTTATTGGTCGGATCAAAACGCGCAATCACTTCACCTGCGTTCACGTCTTGGCCTTTTTGCACCAAAACTTGCGAAATCTCACCTGATGTTTCAGCCCGCATCATCGTATCACGGTCCGGCAACGCCTGACCTTCTGCCTGATAGAATTGCGTCACCGTTTCTGCCTGCGATGTTGTCACGGCCACGGTGACAGGTTTGGGCGTTTCACGGATAATTGTCGGCGTGGCGTCTGCTGACGTAATGATAAAACCGCTGCCCATCCAACCAACGATTGCGATGACCAGAAAGCCCGCGATCCACGTTGATCGGGATGCGCCTTTATCAGACGAAAATACCAGCATTTGCGGCGTATCATCTTTGGTCGTGGTGTCACCTGGGGTGGTTGGGCTGTTTTGTGTCATTCGCTTAATCCTTAGGCAACCTGGGCTCTAGCTGAGGTCAGCAAACCGCGATTTCAATAGTGCTTCATCATATTCATCTTGAGCAGTGCTATCATAAACCACACCACCGCCAACGTTCATCTGGATCGAGCGATCAGCGCGATACATCAAAGTGCGGATTGCCACGTTGAATTCCATCGCGCCATCCGGTGCGATCCAGCCGATCGATCCGCAGTAGGCTTCGCGAGGCTGGGTTTCGATTTCGCGAATGATCTCCATCGCGCGCACCTTCGGCGCACCTGTGATCGACCCGCATGGAAACAGCGCCACAAACAGCTCTTTAAGTGTTGTGTCTGGCAAGATCTGGGATGTGATGCATGATGTCATCTGGTGAAGTGTCGCAAAACGTTCGACGACGAACAGCTCTGGGACTTTGACGCTGCCAATTTCTGATACGCGCGACATGTCGTTGCGCAACAGATCAACAATCATCAGGTTTTCGGCGCGGTTTTTTTCTGATGATTGCAGGGCGTCCCGAACGGTATCGTCTTGCGCGGGCGTGGCGCCACGCGGCGCTGTGCCTTTCATCGGGCGCGTCGTCAGTACGCCTGTGGAAGTCAATGAAAAGAACAATTCAGGCGAACGCGACAGCAAAGCTGTTTCGCCAAAATTCACCAACGCCCCGTGCGGCACCGCCTGTCGCTCGCGCAATTTTGCATAAAGTGCGTCCGGCGATGCATCAGAACGCGTCGCAATCGGGAACGTCAAATTCACCTGATAGATATCACCCGCGCCGATATAGTCGTGGACCGTTGAAAACGCCTGCGCATAGCGATCAGAGGTCCATTGCGGCTGCAACGGGTCAAGGTCAACAAGCGCACTAACGGCCGTTGGTGTCGCTGGCTGCGGCGCATCAAACACCCCAAAATGGATCAACGGTAGGGCGCGGTCCGTGGGAAGCAGCCGTTCCAGTTTCGGCGATGTCAGGTAGCCAAATTCATAAGACACATAGCCCGCCAGCCATTTGCCATCCGACTGCGCACGCTGCATGGCCTCAAACGCGGCATCAACTTGGTCTGCAGTGTCGGCACGTATCATCTCAGACGGGGCGGCAAATCTGTCCCCGCCCCCAGATGGCCCACGATCGAAGGTTACATTTGCGCCGTGCTTATCCATCAGAAATCCGCGGCGATCCGCATGTCACGCAAAGGTCGCACGATTGCGATGGCATCTTGGTAAAACTGGTGGGCTTTATACGCCTGAAGCGCAGCATCATCCACGAATTCAGCGTACACAACGACGTCAATTTCGCCAGACAGTGCATCGACCCGATTATTTTGAACCACCTCGAACACTGACGCATGCGGGATATTCTTGAGCATCGACAGCCCATCAACAATCCGCGCCACATCGCCTTGGTCTTTGGCGCTGAAAAGAACAACGTGGCGAATGAATGTTCTGTCTGACATGGTAAAATCCGTTTTCGGTTGGGGTGGCTGGGTGCCGAATATGTGTCCCAGAAGGACTGCGAATACAAGCGTGGACGTGGCGTTTGCCAGCGCCCATTTGACGCGATGGCTGACCGGTCACAATGGGCGCACCAACTCCGTATCACAGAATTGGCGCGGTCGTTTCAGAATACATACAGCGGTATTCACCCAGCGCCGCGGCCGATCCATTTTGACAATGGCGCAAACGAAACGCCGTGCAGAATGATCAACAAAAAGACGGTCATGGAAACACACACCAGCAACGAAGGCCGCGATGAATCCGTTTCCGCCAACAAACTCAGCCCCGATGTAGGCAGAAAATGCCACCGACAAGACAGCGACACCACCGGCAGCTTCCGCCATTAGATTTTGGTCTTGCGCCAAATCCATCGCCTTGGCAAAGGTCCATCCAAACGCAATGCCAACCAATGGCCCAGCGATTATTTGCACCAATGCGGATGTCGCAAGCCCGTCTGTATTCGCACCTTCCATTCCTGCCGACGCGAGAATTGCGCCAAACAAAACGAACGGCAGAACCGGCCCGTCATTTAGCCCACTTTCGACATTGATGGTCTGGCGCAACCGTTCAGGAACGTCCGCGTTGGTGACAACCGTCTGCCCAAGGGCCGCATCCGTCGGGGTCAACACAGCCGCGGTCAATAGCGCCATGGCAAGCTCACTTTCGGGGTTTGAAAACATAGGCGACGATCAACTCAAGCCCGATCGTCAGCAGCATCCCGATGACCAGCATACCCAGTGGAATTTTGAAATTTTGACGCAGAGCCGTGAACCGAACACGGCTGGCGTCTGAAAACAGGACCAGCACCAACGTGATCTCGGCAAGCAGGCGTTTGCCCTTATTCATAACCTCGGGTTCCGCCAGCGCTGGGATTGGGCGCGCACAAAGATACCCGACAACCATGAAGATGATCGGCAATGTCACAATCGTCTTGGCAATGGCGTTGGTCAGCAATCAATAGATGAAAATACAACCCAGAACGGCGAGCAATATAAGCTCCGGTGACCAGATTAGATGTTCCAAGCTAGTCCTTCAAAAACGCACGTAGCACCTTAGGCCAGCTTAGGACGGGTCCAAAGCATATGTTAATTTCCGCGCCCGCGTCAGCCACCCAAACTTCACGGCCAGAACGCGCTGGTTCGATGCAGCGCTGCGTGGAAATACGTGCCGCTCAGTCGGCATGGTCGTCGACGCGCGCCTGCCTTCGTGATCGCCACGCCAAATACAAAAGCGGAAATCCAGTCACACCACCCAGCGCCAGTGACGCCCAAAGGACGCTCATCCCACCGCCATCCGCCAGAACGCCGCCAAAATGAGTGAGAAACAGGCTTGCGGGGATGATCCCGGCGACCGTCGCGATGGCAAAGCGCCAGAATTTCAGCGCACTCAATCCAGCGGCATAACTCATCAGATCGAACGATATGAATGGCATCAATCGGCTGGCAAAGACAGCAAACATGAGCGCGTTTTGTGATCCCAGAAGCCCCCTGTCCAGTCCGGACCCAAACCATCGCCGCACAACGTCACGCCCCAAAACGCGCGCAAGAAAAAATGCAATGATCGCCCCGATTTCTGCGCCGATAACGATATAGATCGCGCCGGCGAATTGGCCAAATACAGCACCTGCAGCCATAGCAATAGGTGCGCTCGGAATGGGGGTCATAACGACCGCCAGCACCATAAGGGCGATGACCGCCAACGGACCAAAAACACCAAAATCAGCAACCATTTGTTTTATGGCGTCAGGTTTAGCCAGATCACCAAAGCCCAATGGCCCCTGCCAGCCCAAATAGGCAACAACTGCCAACCCGACGACCAAAACTGAGGCTATGGCACTTTTCTTGTTCATCGGACGTGGCACGCCTTTCAATTTGTTCGCAGTTCAGCGCTGCGAAATGGACGACTATGCGTCAATGAGGGTTTTCGGCTTAGGAATGTCATACGCTCGGCCACTGATTTTTGGGCGCAATGGCGTTGATGACACTTTCACCGGCAAACCTATAAAATACCCTACCATCCTACAACGACAGTGCAGCGTTTCACAGGACGTTAACAAAAAACAAACCCATGGAATTGAATTCGGGCAGATCGCAGCAGCGCAATGTCTTGTTTCGAACACTGCAATATTACCTTGCTGGACGGTCAAGCGTTTCGAACTCACAGGAATGTGACGTATGAGCGTGCTTGACCTTCCCCCACTGGAATGCCCGACACGTTGCAACAATAGTGGCGATGCCGCTGGACGCGGGGCCCTCGTTTGGGTCGAAAACGCACCTGCACCATCGCCTTATCATCAACACATGCAGGCGCATTAGCCCGCAAGATAGACAATTTGGATTAACCTATGCGCATGAAACCAGTCAGTATTCTAATTGTCCTTTTTGTCGGAATCGGCGCGGCTGCTTTTCTGAATATTCAGAATGGCCCCGCTGACGCACAGGTGCCGATGCAACCATCAAGCGTCAACATCGCGAATGGAGAACTCCTATACGCTGAAAATTGTGCAGCCTGTCATGGGGCCAACCTTGAGGGTCAGTCAGACTGGCAATCGCCTAGCACCGATGGCCGCCTGCCTGCGCCGCCCCATGATACGACCGGACACACGTGGCACCACGCTGACGGCCTATTGTTCGACTATACCAAATTGGGCGGACAGGCGGCGATGGCTGCGCAAGGCTTGGAATTTGACAGCGCAATGCCGGGGTTTGGTGACACCCTGACGGATGATCAGATCTGGAACGTTATCGCCTATATCAAATCCACGTGGCCGGATCGGGTCCAAGAAATGCAGCAATCTCGAACCGAAGTCGAACAACTGCGAGAGAATTGAACGCTTCAGGTTTTATCTGACGCTGCCATAGCCGTCGCAGGAAACCCGATCCGGTCCAGCGCGTCCATAATTTCGGCGGCAGATTTCTGGCTTTCGATACCAACTGTCTTAGCATCAATATTAATATCCATCATCGCATCCTTATCCAGGGCGGTGATGGCGGTTTTGATCGAAGCTGTGCAATGGCCACAGCTCATATCGGGCACGTTGAATTTCATGTGACTCTCCTGATTTTGACAACATTTAAGAAGTTTCCAGCGGGGGAAGGTCAAGCAGAACATATATTTTCGTGGCGCACTTGACCTTCCAGCAAGTGGAAGCCTTATCTAAGGGGTCAGACGCAAAACAATTGGACTTTGAAAATGACCACATCACATCGCCTTAGCCTGTCAGGAATGACCTGCGCATCTTGCGTGGGACGTGCTGAGCGGGTGATCAGTAAAATTGATGGCGTAACCGATGCCTCGGTTAACCTAGCGACCGAAACGGCAACCTTTTCGTCGGATGCGGCGGCGCTGCCAAACATCGCTGAGCGCTTGTCAGCCGCTGGGTACCCTGCCCGCGAGACCACGGCACGATTGCAGGTCGACGGCATGACCTGCGCATCCTGCGTTGGTCGGGTCGAACGCATCCTTAAGGCGCAGACCGGCGTGCTGGACGCCTCAGTAAACCTCGCCACCCAGACAGCTAGCGTCACGTTTCTGGATGGTGCGATCCGTCCCGAAAGTCTCGCGCAGGCCGTCACAGAGGCGGGATATGAAACCACCCTTCCAAAGGCTGACGACTCGTCGCAAAGCGAACGCAAAGCACAAGAAGAACAGACGCTGTATCATGCGACTCTGATCGCGGGTTTGCTGACGCTTCCTGTGTTCCTGCTTGAGATGGGCAGCCATTTCATTCCCGGCATGCACATGTGGGTCGAGCGCACAATCGGAACGCAAAACAGCTGGATTTTCCAGTTCATTGTGATCTCGATCGTGATGGCCGGACCGGGATGGCGGTTCTACAAAAAGGGCTTGCCGGCACTGCTGCGCGGCGCCCCTGATATGAATTCATTGGTGGCACTGGGCACTCTTGCGGCTTGGACCTTTTCGACCCTTGCATTGTTAGCGCCGTCCATTTTCCCCGAAGACACCGCTGGCGTTTACTTTGAAGCTGCGGGCGTCATCGTCACGCTTATCCTTCTGGGCCGCTTGCTCGAGGCGCGGGCCAAGGGCCGCACTGGGGCTGCGATCCAACGCTTGGTAGGCCTGCAGCCTGCGACCGCTTTAGTAGAACGCGGCGGCAAGGTCGTCGAACTGCCGCTTTCAGATGTCATGGAAGGTGACACCTTGCATCTGCGCCCCGGTGCGCGGGTTGCGACCGATGGAACCGTCATTGATGGCCAAACATTCATCGACGAAAGCATGATTTCCGGTGAACCTGTTCCCATTTCCAAAGGAGCTGACGACGCTGTTGTGGGTGGCACGATCAACGGCACCGGCGCGCTGACCTATCGCGCCACGGCTGTTGGGGCTGACACATTGTTGTCCCAGATCATTCGTATGGTCGAAGACGCGCAGGGCGCGAAACTGCCGATTCAGTCAATGGTTGATCGGATCACGGGCGTGTTCGTGCCCATCGTCATGGGATTATCAGCGCTGACAGTTTTGACATGGCTGATCCTTGGCCCTGATCCCGCCTTAGGCTTGGCACTGGTCGCGGGTGTTTCGGTTCTGATCATCGCCTGCCCCTGTGCCATGGGTCTGGCAACCCCGACATCCATCATGGTCGGGACAGGCCGCGCAGCAGAAATGGGCGTGCTGTTTCGCAAAGGCGATGCCCTGCAAAGCCTTCAGGAAAGCAAAGTCATCGCCCTTGATAAGACAGGCACCCTGACCGCTGGCGCACCGGAACTGACCACGCTGGAAACAGCATTGGATTGGACACGTGAAACCGCGCTGCCGTTGATTGCAGCGCTTGAGGCCCGATCCGAACACCCCATCGCCAGTGCAATCGTGCGCGCGGCGGCGGGCTATGATCTTGCGGACGTAATAGAATTTTCGTCGGTCACCGGAATGGGCGTGCGCGGGATTGCAGATGGTAAGACCGTGCTGGTCGGGGCTGACAGGTTCATGACGCAAGAAGGCATCGATCTTGGTGAATACGCGCAGACGGCAGATGTGCTTGCCCAAACTGGCGCGACACCGCTATTTGCGGCTATCGACGGCAAGATCGCGGCCGTGATTGGCGTGTCCGATCCGATCAAGCCGACAACTGCAGCAGCAATTTCTGCTCTGCGTTCAATGGGCCTAAAGGTCGCAATGATAACGGGTGACAACGCAGTGACTGCACATGCAATCGCGCGCGAACTCGGAATTGAACACGTCGTGGCAGAAGTGATGCCAGACGGCAAAGTTGCGGCGGTGCAAACCCTACGGGAAACCCATGGTAAGGTCGCTTTTGTCGGGGACGGTATCAACGATGCGCCTGCACTGGCGGCCGCCGACACCGGCATCGCGATTGGCACAGGCACGGACGTCGCAATCGAAGCCGCCGACGTTGTTTTGATGTCGGGCGATCTGGTCGGGGCGGTCAACGCACTCAAGATCAGTCAGGCAAGTATGCGCAATATCCGTCAGAACCTGTTCTGGGCCTTTGCCTATAATGCGGCGCTTTTACCCGTTGCGGCGGGTGTGCTTTACCCGATCACAGGCACCCTGCTGTCGCCCATGTTAGCGGCTGGGGCCATGGCGCTGAGTTCGGTGTTTGTGGTGTCAAACGCCCTGCGCTTGCGCCGCGTGACACCTGCCCTAACTGAAACAGATTTCTTGGAGCAGTCACCATCACTTTCACCAATCGGAGCCACATCATGAACATCGGTGAAATTGCGACCCGATCTGGTCTGCCCGCAAAAACCATCCGCTACTACGAAGAAATCGGTCTTATCAAACCGCTGCGCGATACCAACGGCTACCGCGCTTTTCGCCAGCAAGACCTTCACAAGCTCACGTTTATGGGCCGTGCCCGTGCCCTTGGATTCAGCATCGAAGACTGCCGTAACCTGCTTGCTCTATACGAGGATCAGAACCGATCCAGCGCGGACGTGAAATCCATTGCCCGCGACCACCTCACCAAGATTGAACAAAAGATCGCGGACTTGGTCGACATGCAATCGACGCTGACGCATCTTATCGGCGCATGTGCGGGCGATAACCGGCCCAATTGCCCGATTCTGAATTCCTTGGATGTTCATTCGCTATGACGGGCAGCGCGCGTGACCCTATCTCTTCTCAAGGAAACGGTAGGCCTCAAGAATGGTCTCGGTCAGCCCATCAAAAAAGCCTGGCAAAGTGACGTCTATAAGGCTTGCCGGGGCATCAGCCTCGTCTGCGGTGACATCACCGGCTGGCTTCACGGCAACAAGGTGGCTCGGAGACTTGAGCAATTCGCGGTAACTTGCGCCAGTTCCATGCTTGAGCACGTTGATCGCCAGATAATATTGGTGGATCCTATTGGCGAGGTCGGTTTTTCCGGCCTGCGCCAGTATAGATTTCAATTTGCGTGAAAACGGGCCCCGTTTAAAGTGGTGCTGCATCCGTGCTTCAAAAACAGATAAGATATCGACCGCCGCCAGTTCAAGCGCGACAGTCGCGGCGGTCAGGTCTTCAATTTGGGCCTCCGACACGTGCTGCCCGCCCATCAGGACCAGAGTTTCCGCAATCCAACCCTCTTGCATCTTGGCATTGGCCTGCGCCGCCGCAACAAGTTCAGGTACGCTCTGTGTACTTGCCATGATCCATTCTCCATTGGTTTCCACCCCCCTTAAGCTACAGGGCTAGAAATGATAGTGGCAGGAGCGCTTATCTTGTTTCGGGGCATCAAGCGTTGGGGTTAGCGCAATCCACCAACCTTAGACGCCAAGTCAGCAATTGCTTCAATGCCGACGTTTTGGCGCAACGCACTGAACACAAATGGGCGCCCTTGACGCATCAAATTGGCATCCCGTTCCATGACACTCAAGTCGGCACCGACATGCGGCGCAAGGTCCGTTTTATTAATCACGAGGATATCGGATTTGGTGATCGCAGGGCCGCCTTTGCGCGGGATTTCTTCGCCCGCGGCAACGTCAATCACATAAATGGTGATGTCGGCCAGTTCGGGACTGAATGTCGCCGACAGATTATCGCCGCCGCTCTCAATCAGAATAATCTCAACGTCCGGATGCCGGTCTTTCATTTC
This sequence comes from Octadecabacter arcticus 238, assembly GCF_000155735.2. Taxonomy (GTDB): domain Bacteria; phylum Pseudomonadota; class Alphaproteobacteria; order Rhodobacterales; family Rhodobacteraceae; genus Octadecabacter; species Octadecabacter arcticus. The sequence continues at coordinate 346,487 of NC_020908.1, read as the reverse complement.
TTCAATCGCCGCCAGATTAATTGATGCGTCTTCGCGGATTGCCGTATGCGGACAGCCGCCAGTTTCAACGCCAATGATCCGGTCAGACGGCAGAACCTGCATGCGCACCAAGGCGTCGGCATCTTCTTGAGTGTAGATGTCGTTGGTGATGACACCGACAGAATATGTGTCACGCCACAGTGTGCAAAGTGCTGCCGTAAGGGTCGTTTTACCCGCGCCGACAGGGCCGCCAATACCGATGCGAAGAGGGCCGTTTAGGGTGGTCATGTTCTGAAAACCTTTGAGTATTGGGTTTCGTGTTTCATCGACGCGATGTCTGGAAGGAACGCCGTCGCTGACAGAGCATCCAAATCCCCATGGGCAGTCTGTTCTGAAATCCGGCCACAAAGCGGTGCCAAACTTTGGATCAGCGTATGACCTTTGCGTTGCCCCAGCGGGATCAACCGCATGCCAACGCTGATAAGCGCGCTTGCGAAGCTTTGCAGATACATCTGGCTGGTGAGGGAGAGAGGCAATTCATCCAAGCGCGCCGCCCATCCAACAGCAACCGGATAGGCCATCGGCGGCAGGTCATGCCCCCAAATCGCCGAAGTAATCTCGCCAAACGCAGCACCTTGCAGATCGGTTTCCTTAAGCCGCTCTTTTGACGGTGCAAACGCACGGCAAATGTCATTCACTTGCCCCGGATCATCGCTGCCATAGGCGGCGGCCAAAAACAGGGCATCGTTGCGACCAGACCCGAATTCCAACACGTCACGAACCCATGCGCAAAGCGTCGCGGAGTCGTGCACGTCGCCGGTTTCTATCGCCCATTCCAACCCGTGCGAATAAGCAAACGAGCCAATCGGGTAGGCAGGTGAAAACCACTGCGCCAGTGTCAAAACCGCCATTTCAGTGGGCATGGCTATGGGTCCGCCCGTGGCCGTATGCACCGCCTTCGGGAATGAACTGTTCAACCACTTTGGTCACAGACGCGCCAATTTTTAACATCAGTGCCTCAATGACGTGGTCGGGTTGGATCAACAAACGGCGTGGTTCAATCTGACAAGGCGTGTGCCGATTTCCGATGTGCCACGCGATCCGCACCAGATCGTCGCCCTTAATTTCGATCAGCGGCTCATGTGCGGCAAGCACTTCAATCATGGTGCCATCCGACAGGACAAAGGCGTCGCCATGGTTCAGGGATTCCGTATGTTCAAGGTCGACCAAAAACGCCAGCCCTGTGTCCGTCAACAGCATCCTGCGGCGCAAGAAACGTCCCTGATAGGTCAGTGTGCAGCAGCCCACGGGCTCTTTGGCGTGTGCGTGACGTTTGATTGTCTGGCTTACCAAATCCGGCATCGTGTCCCCTCAGAACATAAAATATCGTTGCGCCATCGCTAGAACCTCGGCTGGTTCGCAGGTGAGCAATTCACCATCCGCGCGAACCTCGTAGGTCTCTGGATGCACCTCAACCTCGGGCGTGGCCGTATTCAGCAGCAGGTCCTTTTTGCCAATGTTGCGGGTGTTTTCCACAGCCACTGTCTGTTTTCCCAAACCTAACGTGTCGCGCACATTGGCGTCTTGCGCGGCGCCCGACACGAAACAAACCGACGTTTCCTGCAGGGCACGCCCGTAAGTGCCAAACATCGGGCGTGAATAAACAGGCTGCGGCGTCGGGATCGATGCGTTTGGATCGCCCATCTGGGCCGCAACGATCATCCCGTTCATCAAAATCATTTCGGGTTTCACGCCGAAAAACGCAGGGCTCCACAACACCAGATCGGCCCGCTTCCCTTCCGCAATGGACCCGATGTGCTTTGACACACCGTGTGCGATGGCGGGATTGATCGTGTATTTGGCGATGTAGCGGCGGACGCGGAAATTGTCGTTCTCGCCTGTCTCATCGGGCAGCCGTCCACGTTGCTTTTTCATCTTGTCGGCCGTTTGCCATGTGCGGATCAAAACCTCGCCTACGCGGCCCATTGCCTGACTGTCTGACGCAATGATCGAAAACGCGCCCATGTCATGCAAGATATCTTCGGCGGCGATTGTTTCGCGCCGGATGCGGCTTTCGGCGAACGCCACATCTTCGGGGATGGATTTGTCGAGGTGATGACATACCATCAACATGTCGAGGTGTTCTTCGAGCGTGTTCACAGTGAAAGGCCGCGTCGGGTTGGTGGACGATGGCAGGACATTTTCCATGCCACAGATCTTGATGATATCGGGCGCATGACCGCCACCAGCACCCTCGGTATGGAAGGCATGGATCGTGCGCCCTTTGATGGCCGCAACAGTGTTTTCGACAAATCCGGATTCGTTCAACGTGTCCGTGTGGATCATCACCTGAACGTCCATGTCATCAGCAACCGACAGACAACAATCAATCGCGCCGGGCGTGGTTCCCCAATCTTCATGCAGCTTTAGCGAACAAGCGCCCGCATTGACCATTTCGACCAAGGCGGCGGGCTGGCTGGCGTTGCCTTTGCCAGACAGACCAAGGTTCATCGGGATGCCGTCAAACGATTGCAGCATGCGCCCTATGTGCCATGGCCCCGGTGTGCAGGTGGTGGCCAGCGTGCCGTGCGCAGGCCCGGTGCCGCCGCCAAAACAAGTGGTGACGCCGGAATGTAGCGAGTCTTCCATTTGCTGCGGACAGATAAAGTGGATGTGTGAATCAAATCCACCTGCTGTCAGGATGCGTCCCTCGCCCGCAATGACCTCGGTTCCTGGACCGACGATGATATCGACGTTCGGCTGCGTGTCAGGATTTCCAGCCTTGCCGATCTTGTGGATACGGCCATCTTTCAAGCCGACATCAGCTTTGTAAATTCCGGAATGATCGATAATCAGAGCGTTGGTGATGACCGTATCAACGGCACCTTGCGCGCGCGTGGTCTGGGCTTGCCCCATACCATCACGAATGACTTTGCCACCGCCAAACTTCACTTCTTCGCCGTAGGTCGTCAGGTCACGCTCGACCTCAATAATCAGATCGGTATCCGCCAGCCGCAGCTTATCGCCTGTTGTGGGGCCAAACATTGCAGCATAATCCGCACGTGCGATTTTCGTTGCCATTCAAAGACCCCCCATAACCTGCTGGTTAAACCCGAAAATCCGTCGCAGCCCGCCAATCGCGATCAGCTGGACCTCCCGTCGTTGTCCAGGTTCAAACCGAACGGCAGTGCCCGCAGCGATATCCAATCGCATGCCGCGCCCTGCGTCGCGATCAAAATCAAGCGCGCTGTTGGCCTCTCCGAAATGATAATGGCTGCCGACTTGAACAGGCCGATCGCCCGTGTTGGCAACCATCAGCGTGATCGCCTCACGGCCTTCATTCAGTGTGATTGTGCCGCTGGCAGGCATCAGTTCTCCGGGTATCATAGCAAACCTCTAACGAATGGGATTGTGGACGGTGACCAGCTTGGTTCCATCGGGGAACGTCGCTTCGACCTGAATGTCGTGGATCATTTCGGGGATGCCTTCCATGCACTGCTCGCGGGTGATGACATGGGCACCTGCCTCCATCATGTCGGCAACAGAACGACCGTCCCGCGCCCCCTCAACCACCGCATCCGTTATTAACGCAATCGCTTCGGGGTGGTTAAGCTTGACCCCACGGGACAGCCGTTTTCGGGCCACTTCGGCCGCCATTGAGATCAGCAATTTGTCTTTTTCACGCGGGGTAAGTTGCATTTAGAGCATCCAAGATCGAGGGAGTGAGGAATTGTTCAGGCATTCGAGGATTGGCATCAATGATCTTCGCAGCTCGAAACTGTCGGGCGCCAACACGCGAATATACAAAAGCTGATCGCGGACCATGCTCGCGCCAGATGTGTCTGACAAAATTGCGCGAACTTGGCTGAGATGGGTTTCAGCGTCTGCTGACACATAGATCACCGACGCCATCGCACCTGCCCCGCCAGCAATGTTCGGGCGCGCCAGATGCGTGGCAGCATCCCCCGCCAACGCCATGGAATCTACGAATAACGGACGGCCATCGCGGAAAATTTCGATCCGGTCTTTGAAGTGACATTGCCCCAAGGTTTCCCCCATCGCCGCCCGTCCAAACACGATAGGTTCGACCAAAAGCAGCGTTGACTGCGCATCCATTGCAACCCGAAGCGTGCGTTCAAATGCACAATTGTCGAATAGGATCGTTTCTTGCGGCAGCCAATCCAAACGGGCGTTGCCACGCAATTCAAGGCGGTTGCTGACTTGGGCAATCTCACCACGTTGCGCACGGTAAGCACGTTCAGCCGCTTGCGTCGCAACTGTCAGCCGCGTTTGGCTTTCGCAGCAAATGTCGGTTTCAAAAGCATCGCCCCCCGTCACGCCGCCGGCGGTGTTCACCAACACTGCCTCAATGCCCGTCGTGCGGCTCCGCGGAAATACCGCTTTGGACGATCCAGATTGGCGCAGGTTTCGTATGCCAGTCCCAAATTCGGTGGCCTTGACGGACAGCCTTACAGCGCCGCGCGCCCGTGGTTGCGCGCTGGTCATATTCCAGTTTTGGGGTCGCGCCTGAGTATTGATTGCGGCTTCCTTAAAGAAGTTGGTGATGTGTGACGCTAAATTAGCGCTAGAGCTGAACGCCAGCGCACACCGCCAGAATCCGCCCCGGAAAGCATCGCCTGCACAATAAACAATCTATCGTGATGAAAATTAGGCATTTTGTGAACATTGGGCCAAATTGCCCACGCCTCAGTTCAAGCAACCAGACCCCCAGCGCCCGTTGCCATAAAAACCGACCGGAGGAGTACTTGTAACTTGTCCCCGCGCGCGGCAAGAACATGGTTCAAGTAATAGACGCAGATCGACAACTTACGGTGTTTGTCAAAGGTGTTGTCCGCCGATTTCATGCAGCGTCTCTGATTTCAGAGGCGCTGATTTCGTTTTCTGGGTTCAGCCAGACGGGTCCTGCTGGTTGCCAGTTTCGGGTTTTTCCTGACCAGCGTTGCGGGTTTTGCGCGCGAGCAGTTGCATAGAGATTGGCACGATTTGTGAGCGTTGCACGATCATGACCTGCGTGGCGCGCATTCGGCGTGACGAAGCGGATGGCGCTGTGCAGGTGTTCACTATTGTACCAACCAGCGAAGGTTTGGACCCAGGTTTGAGCATCCGCCTTGGTGGCAAAGCCCTTGGTCGGCCAGTCCGGGCGGTATTTGCAGGTTCGGAACAACGCCTCTGAGAAAGGGTTGTCGTTGCTTACGCGAGGGCGACTGTAGGAGGCCGTGATCCCTAGTTTTTCCATCGTCACCTTCATCGTGGCGCCCTTCATAGGACTGCCGTTGTCAGCGTGCAGAACCAAGGGGCGCAACTGACAGCCCTCCGCTAGCACTGCTTGCCGGATCAGAATGGCAGCCAGATCCGCACTTTCACGCTCATGGACCTCCCAGCACACGATCTTCCGGCTGAAGATGTCCACGATCAGATACAGATAAAAGAACATGCCTGCGACAGGTCCCGGCATCCAGGTAATGTCCCAGGTCCAGACCTCACAGGGCGCGCATGCCTGATAGCTTGTGGGCTTCTTACGCTTGACTGGGGACTTGGCTCGACCCCGGTGATGCTGCAATCCATTGGCGCGCAAAATGCGGTAGAAACTCGATTCCGAGGCTAGATACTGCCCCCGATCTGCTAGCTTTGGCACAATCTGACTTGGAGGAAGGCTAGAGAACTCCTTTGAATTACAGACATCGAGAACAGCCGCACGTTCAGCGGCACTCAATGCGTTTGCTGGCTCCGCACGCGGCACGAGGGGGCGTTGATCAGGGCGAACCTCACCGTCTTTTGTCCAGCGCCGCAGAGTGCGTTCGCTGATTTCCAACTCGGAACAGGCTTTGGCGCGCCTCCCTCCGTGCCAATAAGCGTGAGACAATTGACTGGCTAAAGTTTACACTTGAGGGCGTAGGAGAACGAACCCATGGTTATGCCTTCACAATCACCACTTTCGCCAGATGCTGGATCTGGAGCCGTTTTGGCCCCGACGTCGCCTCCCCGCGTTGTTAATGCGCCGTTGGCTCCCACAGCGGAACTGACGAGCATCCCGAAGCGACGCAACTTCACAGCCAAATACAAACTGCGCATTCTGGATGAGACGGACCAAGTGGCAGACACTGGCGGGGTTTCCGCCATTCTACGGCGGGAGGGGCTTTATTCCTCTGCACTGACCGATTGGCGCCGTGCGCGGGCGGCCGGCACATTGGGTGCATTGCAGCCAATGCGCCGTGGCCCACAAAAGGCACCTGCCAATCCATTGCAAGCTGAGCTGGCCAAGGCCAACCGTGAGGTGACAGCCTTGCGGCGCCGTCTGGATCAGGCGGAAGCCATCATTGCCATCCAAAAAAAAGTGGCGGGACTTCTGGACGAGATGGAGCAGACGCAAGAGCGCAGCGGCAAATCATGATGGCCGTCGCGATTGCATTGCCCACCGGCAGCGGCTTGACCTCGGCTGTCTGCGCCGCGCTATCATTATCGCGCGCGAGCGTTCTTCGACAGCGTGCGGCGCTGACGGCACCACCACGCACACGCCCACCGCGCGCAGCGTCTTCGCGGGCTCTGCCGGAAAGGGAAAGAGACCAGGTATTGCACCACCTGCGCGAACCCCGCTTTGCGGATCAGACGCCCACAGAGGTCTTTGCCACCTTGCTGGATGAAGGCACCTATCTGTGTTCAATCCGCACGATGTATCGGATATTGGCCGCGCAGGGCGAAGTTGGCGAACGCCGCCGACAGCGCACACATCCCGTCTATCAAAAGCCTGAACTTCTAGCTGAAGCCCCCAATCAGGTCTGGTCTTGGGACATCACCAAGCTGAGGGGCCCGGTGAAATGGTCCTACTTCTATCTCTATGTCATCCTCGACATCTTCAGCCGCCGCGTTGTTGGCTGGCGCGTCGAGCACGCGGAGAGCGCCAGCCAGTTCAAAGAGCTGTTCATCGACGCGATGGAAAAACACGAGGTTCCACGCGATCAGCTGACATTGCATGCAGATCGCGGTGGGCCCATGAAGGCAAAGACGACAGCCCTGATGCTGGTTGATCTTGGTGTGCTCAAGTCCCACAGTCGGCCCCACACCTCAAACGACAACCCGTTCTCCGAAGCCCACTTCAAAACACTGAAATATCAGCCAGAGTTCCCCAAGAACTTTGAAACCATCGAGCAGGCTCGCGCATTCTGCCGCAGGTTCTTTGCATGGTATAACCAAGACCATCATCACGCCGGGATTGGTCTGATGACGCCCGACCAAATCCATTTTGGGCAGGCCCAAGAAATCTACACCGCGCGACAAGCAACACTAGACGCGGCATTCCTCGCCACGCCCGAACGCTTCGTACACAAACCACCAAAACCGCCTCAAATCCCGACCGCCGTCTGGATCAACCCACCAAAACCAACCGAAGAAACCCAAGCCTAAAGTCCAAAAGCCACTGTCTCAAAGTCGTTGACACGTTCCGCAGAGCTCCTGCGGTGACGGCCTCATTGATCAGAGCAACTGCGGTTTGGCGATCTGGGGTGCTGATCATGCGTCCTCTTCGTCCCCCCAGATCGCTGAGGCCTTTTTTCGCAGAACAAGCAGTGCTGCAGTTTCGGCCAGTGCGCGATCCTTGCGAGCAAGCTCGCGTTCCAAATCTTTCATCCGTTTCTTGTCTTCCTTGGTCGCACGCACAAGACGTGCTGCACTCGTGCGGTCCCAGTCGTTGGCCTGCTCGCAAGCAACTCGCCACATGGCAATCTGCGCCGGGTAAAGGCCGCGTTTGCGGCAGTATTCGGCTAGGTCAGCCTCGTTCAGCGCAGCAGTTTCCAACACCGCCGCAAACTTGTCACGTGAAGACCAGCCCTCAGGGCTCGCATCAGCGTCAGGCAAAAGCTGCCCCTTGTTGCGCGCCTGAGCACGCCAGGAGAAAAGCGTCGCTTCCGAAATGCCTTCCTCCCGCGAAAGCTGCCGAATGGCCACGTTGTTCGGCGGAAGCATCCGCTTCAGCACAGCTGCTTTTCGTTCCAGTGAATATCCCATGTCATTGTCCTAATCCGCCCACCTGAAAATTAGAGAAAAATAGAGCAGCGGACAACATCCCTGACACACTGGGCGTACCACAGACACGGGTTTCACTATGACAAATTATCTGGCCGTTATACGCATGATCGTTGCATCGGCGATTTTCCCAGCTTGCGCTATTGCGGACGCAAATGCCTGGTACATCACCCCAGCTGAACAAGGCGATTGCGGTGAAGAATGCTACACGCCAGCAACCGCATGGATCGATACGCAGGACGGCAACTACGCCTTCGGCATAAGCTGCGGTAACGTCATGATCATGGCCGGCCCAGCAATGATGCGGCCCCAGCCGCCGTTTTCAATGGCTGAAATGCTGATTGATAGCCGATCCTTTGGCGATTTTTTCAGTCTATAACGGATTGAACGACACTTATGTCAGCGCAACCGACATCGGACATTCAAGACGCAATGAATTCCGGCAGCACGCTGCGCTTTCGGATAGCCAACCGCGCCCCACTGGATTTCAAGCTTGCAGGATCACGGGCCGCGATCAAGGAAATATCCAGACTCTGTCTTAATTAGCCCAATCAGGCGAAACCTACATCCGCATGTACCGGATGATCGTGGGCCCCAATGTGATCAGAAACAACGCGGGCAGCATCATTGATGCCATCACGCCTGACATCTGAACCGGAAGTTTGTTGGCTTTCTCTTGCGCCTTAATCTCACGGGCGTCGCGCATTTCAATGGCGTAGGCATTCATCGATGCGGAAATGCTGGTTCCGTATTCCATCGACTGACTAATCAGTGCAACGAATGAATTTACTTCTTCGACACCGATCCGCTCGGCCATATCGACCAGCGCTTGTTCGCGGTGCCGGCCCGCCAGAATTTCGGCTTGGCACATCAAAAATTCTTCACTGATCGCTGGATTGACCATAGAAAGATTTTGGGCGACGCGGGTCATCGAGGTGTCAAAGGCAAGCCCTGCTTCGGTTGAAATTTGCACTGAACGACTACCGGCTGACGCCGGTAGGTTCCCTTTTTGAATGTAATTCAAGATACTGAAGTATGACAGCGTCAGTGACATTGCCGCTAGTTGTTGAGAAAAATCCGCGAGCCCAAAACCGCTGGCCCCAGTACCGTTTGCGCAGTTCAGGAAACTCGCGCTGTATCTTATAAGACGAGCGTCCCTTGATCCGCATCATCACCTTTGACAATGCTATCTGAGGCGGGACCGATATGAACATGTGGACGTGATCGGTCGACAATACGCCCGTCTCAATATGCACGCCAAGTTCTTGGCATGTTTGGATAATGATTTCACGGATACGCTCACGCATTTCACCGCGCATAACTTTGTATCGGTATTTTGTTGTCCAGACGACGTGAAATCGGTGATAAAATTTGGTATGGCTTCCTGTGGAATAGATCATAACCTTCCCTCTCATTTTTAAGACCCTTACCGCTTCGCGGGGTCTTAAAAATGAGAGGGAAGATTATAGTACATTACGCTAAAGCGGACCGGCTGGAAGCCGGGGGCTTTAATCCCGTTTGTGGAAAGTAAATCGAGGGCGTGAGTTATTGTCAAATCTGGTGTTTGAGTATTGTTGGTCATGCGGTGATCTGGTCGGGGTTTGTGGTTTCGATTCCGTCTTTGAACGTGACGCCTGTGATGACTTTTGCGAGGTAGTCAAAGCCGCGTAGCTTCCTCCAATTTTGCTCAGCACATTGCCCCAGTTTGAACATCATGTGCAGCATGCCATCGCGTGACAGGCAGCCCTTTGAACGCTTGGTACGATGCCGGATCGTCGCGAAGGCCGATTCAATTGGATTGCTAGTGCGGATGCTTTGCCAATGCTGCGCCGGGAAGTCGAAGAATGCCATGAGTTCCTCACGATCTTTTTGCAGGCATAGTGTGGCCTTGGGGTATTTGGGTTCGTAGGTTTTGATGAACAGATCGAACGCCTTTTCTGCATCGACTTTGGTCTCGGCCTGCCAGATGTCGTGCAGCGCGGCCTTGGCTTTTGGCTGAGACAGCTTGGGTAAACAATTGAGCACGTTCATCGTTTTGTGTTGCCAACAGCGTTGATGGCGGGTCTCAGGATAGACTTCGTCCATGGCCGCCCAAAACCCCATGGCACCGTCCCCGATGGTCAGTTTGGGCGCATTCATGCCTCGGCTTTTGAGGTTAAGCAGAACCTCGCGCCAGCTCTGCGTGGACTCGCGCACCCCATCCTCAATTGCCAGAAATCGCTTCTTGCCACGGGCAGTTACCCCAATAATAACAAGGGCACAGAGCTTGTCATCCTCGCCCCGAAGGCCGCTGTGAACGCCGTCGGCCCAGATATAGACGATGGGCTCGTCATCTAACTCAGCGCCTTTCCAAGCCTCGTATTCATTGGCCCAATCGCGTTTTAAACGCGAAACCGTATTAGCCGACAAGCCAACGGCATCTGGGCCCAGAAGAACCTTGAGGGCGGGAGCCATCTCGCCGCTGGAGATCCCTTTGAGGTAAAGCCATGGCAAGGCCGCTTCCAGCGTCTTCGTGCGGCGCACATAGGGCGGCACCAGGGCAGACCGGAATGTCACCGGTGTGCCGTCCTTGGACCGAACCTTTGGAATGCGCACGCTCACAGGGCCAATGCCCGTTTGAAACGGGCGGGCCGGATGATGTCCATTACGCACGACTGCCGCGTGACCGGCATCGGTGCGTAAGCCGGTAAATTGCGCCAAATAACTGACAAGCTCAGCCTCAACTGCTGTCGCGATCAATTGTTGTGCTCCCGTTTTCAGCAACTCCGTCAACGCGTCCGTCATCTCGTCTCGACGCGCAAAATCAACAATGTTAGTAGTTCCCATGGTGGTGTATCTCCTTTGGTTGGGCTGCTGTCTTCCAACAACAATTCAACCAGATACGCCGCCAACCTTCAAACCATTCAAACACCAGATTCAGTCATAGCTCCCGTACATTTGGTGAAGTTGCACCGTTCCTTGCGGCATTTTGGGGTGCACGTGAAACGGGCTTCGCCGCCCATGTAGGTCAGGTCCGAATTGAGTTAACCGACAGTACTTTGCACCGCAACAATCCCTATAACTTGACCCGTACAGAAGTGCGTATCTGTCATCTGATTTCTGAGGGGTTGCGGCCCAAGGACATGATTGAAATCTTGGACACGTCGATGGCGACCATGCGGACCCATTTGGGCCACATCTATGCAAAGACCGGCCTTGATGGGATGATCAGCGTGTTGCATCACTTGCAATCAATCTCCGAAACCCAAAAAGGCGACCTGTGATTGCGATGCCAATTGGCGCGTTCTAACGCACCAAAACCCCGCTGAGCGCCTTCATAATGGCTACAGCCGTAGCAATATTATTTTTATTGACCGATTTTGAATCCTAGCAGACTGTAACGAATAGCAGATTCCATGGCCGAGGAAGGCCCAATACCAACAGACCCGAACAGGGCATTCATTTTTTATCTGGGAGGAAAGACATGAACCTAAGACCTGATCCAACATTTCACGCATCACCTAAATTGGCGATGGAAGCCGCCGTCGAAAATTACGCATTTACAGTCATGCTCAGCCCAGACGGGTCACAATCTGATGGGATTGCCGTCATTGACCTTAAACTAGGCTCCGACACCTACGGCGAAATTGTACACCAAGTGATCGTACCCAACAAAGGCGACGAATTTCACCACTTTGGCTGGAACGCCTGTTCGTCTTCGTTGTCTCCGCTGTCGGGTCACGCATTCCTTGAACGTCGATATCTAATCGTGCCGGGCATCCGGTCATCGCGCATCTACATCATCGATGTGAAGGAACCGCTGAAAGCGCACATCCACAAAACCATCGAACCAGAAGAGCTGTTCAGCAAGACCGGATATTCACGCCCTCACACAATCCATTGCGGACCAGAAGGTATCTACGTGTCCTGTCTTGGTGGCGGCGGCAAAGACGGCACCGACGGCCCCCCCGGTATCTTTATTATGGATTGCGAAACGTTTGAGATCATCGGCCAGTACGAAATGGATCGTGGCAAACAGGACAAACACTATGATTTCTGGTGGAACCTGCCGCAGGATTACATGGTCAGTTCCGAATGGGGTCTGCCGCCGCAGTTCGAAAACGGCATCGTGCCAGAGGATCTTTTGTCCAACAAATACGGCCACTCCATCCACTTCTGGGATTTGCGCGCGCGCAAAAACATCCAGACGATGGACTTCGGCGAACAATACCAAATGGCGCTGGAAATTCGCCCCGCGCATGATCCAACCCAGTCATATGGCTTCTGCGGTGTCGTTGTAGATACCACCAATTTGCAAGGTGCGATCTTTACGTGGTGGCGCGATGATGACGGCGTTTGGCAGTCCAAAAAGACGATCACAATCGATCCTGTTCCGGCCGATGCCGACGATCTTCCCGAACTGCTTAAGGGCTTTGGTGCAGTACCGCCGTTGGTCACGGACATCGATCTGAGCCTTGATGACAAATACCTCTATGTCGCCTGTTGGGGCTTGGGAGAGATGCATCAATACGATGTGACCGACCCGATGAACCCTGTTCTTGCTGGCAAGGTTGAACTGGGCGGGATCGTCACAGACACCAAACACCCCAACGGCAAGGATTTTGCCTACGGGCCGCAAATGGTCGAAATCAGCCGTGACGGTAAACGTGTCTATTGGACCAATTCGCTTTATTCGACGTGGGATGACCAATTCTATCCCAACGACGAAGGCGGGCAGATGGTCATGGCTGATGTCGGTGAAAACGGCGGGCTGACGTTGAACAAGGACTTCTACATCGACTTCCCCAAAGGCCTGCGATCACATCAAATCCGGCTTGAAGGCGGGGATTGTTCGACCGACAGCTTCTGCTACCCGTCAGTCTGAATGAAGGCGGTTTAAATGATCTCTGATTTAACATCGGTGACGGCCCTCTGGGGGGGCGTCATTTTTTTGGGGATCTATCACGGCATCAACCCCGGTATGGGCTGGCCGCTTGCGGTGTCTGCCGCATTGATGGAACGCAAACACAAAGCCATGCCTCGGGCGCTCGCCATGCTCGCCTTAGGCCATTTTTTAGCCATGATCGGGATTTTGCTGCCGTTTTCGCTGATGGTGGTGCTGATCGAATGGGAACTGGAAATCCGCGTCGCTGCAGGGATTTTGGTGATCGCGATGGGCGTCTATCTGTTGATCAACCGCCGTCATCCAAAAATTCTGGCACGGGTACATCCTGCACGGCTGGTGCTGTGGTCGTTTTTGGCTGCAATGGCACACGGGGCGGGGTTGATGCTGGTGCCGATATATCTGGGGCTATGTGCCGTCGGCGCAGACGAGGCGGGTCACCTCGCCGCGCAAAGTCTTATGGGCAACACGATCACAATGGCCTTTGCGGTGGCCGCTGTGCATACACTTTCGATGACCGTCGCGGGCGGGGCCATCGCGGTTGCGATCTACATGTGGCTGGGCCTGAAGTTCCTGTCGCGGACGTGGTTCAATCTTGATTTTGTCTGGGCGCTAAGCCTGATCTTAGTCGGAACCTTTGGCATCTATTCCGCGTACAGCGGTCATTGATCGGCCACCGCCAACATCATGACGACCTGAGAATTTCGCTACTCTGCTGCCTCCGAATAGGTGTCCATTGGCGGGCAGGTACAGGTCAGGTTTCGATCCCCCCAAACGTTGTCCACGCGGTTCACCGAAGGCCAGTATTTGTCCACACGAAACGCGCCTGCAGGGAAGCATCCTACCTCACGACTGTAGGGTCGGTCCCAATCTTTCACGAGGTCTTCCATCGTGTGTGGTGCATTCATCAGCGGGTTATTCTTCGGATGCGCCGTGCCATTTTCGATCTCGGCGATTTCAGCCCGAATGCCCAACATGGCGTCACAAAAACGATCAAGCTCCGCCTTATTTTCGGACTCGGTTGGTTCGATCATCAGGGTGCCCGCGATTGGAAAGCTCATCGTTGGTGCGTGAAATCCGCAATCAATCAGGCGTTTGGCAATATCATCAACGCTGACATGCGCACTGTCGGCAAACGGGCGGGTGTCGATAATGCATTCGTGGGCAACGCGCCCTGTAGGCCCTTTGTAAAGAACGTCGAACGCACCCTCCAGCCGCTTGGCGATGTAGTTGGCATTCAAAATCGCAACACGGGTGGCTTGGGTCAGGCCGTCCCCACCCATCATCAGGCAATAGGCCCAAGAAATCGGCAACAGCGAGGGCGATCCGAACGCGGCAGCCGAAACCGCCCCGTCGCCGGTTGTTGGATCGCCGGGCAGATGGGCAATCAAGTGTTCTTTCACGCCAATTGGCCCCATGCCCGGCCCACCGCCACCATGCGGGATACAGAACGTCTTATGTAGATTAAGGTGGCTGACGTCGCCGCCAAGATCGCCGGGGCGCGACAGCCCGACCATCGCGTTCATATTTGCGCCGTCAATATAGACCTGCCCACCGTGGTCGTGGGTGATCTGGCACACATCGGTCACAGTTTCTTCAAAAACCCCGTGGGTCGATGGATAGGTGATCATACATGCCGCAAGGTTATCGGCGTGTTGTTCCGCCTTGGCCCGAAAGTCGTCCAGATCAATGTCACCATTCGCGGCCGATTGAACTGGCACAACCTTCCATCCAACCATATGGGCAGACGCCGGATTGGTACCGTGCGCCGACATCGGGATCAGACAAATATTGCGATGACCTTGATCGTTTGCACGGTGATAACCTGCGATGCTCAACAGCCCCGCATATTCCCCCTGCGCGCCAGAATTGGGCTGCATGGAAATCGCGTCATAGCCTGTGACATCACACAGCTTTGCCGACAGATCATCGATCATTTCCATGTACCCCGCCGCTTGGTCGCGTGGGATGTAGGGGTGCAGCAGCGCGAATTCGTCCCACGACACAGGCATCATTTCCGCCGCAGAGTTCAGTTTCATCGTGCACGACCCCAACGGGATCATCGCGCGGTCCAGCGCAAGATCACGGTCGGCCAAACGACGCATGTATCGCATCATCTCAGTTTCGGCGCGGTTCATGTGGAACACCGGATGCGTGAGGTAGTCAGACGTGCGGATCAGCTTTTCGGGCACATGATAATGCGGCGTGTAATCCTTGTCTGCGCGCTCAATCCCGAACGCACGCCAGACAGCTTCGATTGTGTCCGAACGGGTTCGCTCGTCCAGCGTGATGCCGATCTGCGTATCCCCCACAGCGCGCAGGTTGATGCCTTCGTCCACAGCTGATTTCATCACGGCGGCTTGCAACGGTCCGACGTCGACAGTGATGGTGTCAAAGAACGTTACATGGGCAACCTGAAACCCCGCCATCTTCAGACCTTCGGCCAAACGGGCAGTTTTACGGTGGATGCGTTGGGCGATTGCACGCAGTCCTTCAGGTCCATGAAACACCGCATAAAAACCTGCCATAACCGCCAACAACGCCTGCGCCGTACAGACATTACTGGTCGCTTTTTCGCGCCGGATATGTTGTTCGCGGGTTTGCAAAGACAGGCGGTAGGCGCGGTTGCCATGGCTATCAATCGACACACCCACAATCCGTCCGGGCATGGAGCGCGCATAGGATTGTTTCGTCGCCATATAGGCCGCATGCGGGCCGCCGTAGCCGACAGGCACACCAAAGCGCTGCGTGCTGCCAACGGCGATATCGGCCCCCATCGCACCGGGTTCCTTCAGCAATGTGAGCGACAGCGGGTCAGCTGCAATAATTCCGATGGCTTTCGTCGCGTGCAGCTTTTCCATCTCAGGCGTAAAATCACGCAGATGACCGTAGGTTCCCGGAAACTGGAAAATCGCGCCAAAAACCACACTGGCGTCTAGGTCATCCGGCTTGCCAACTGTAATTTCGATCCCCAAGGGTGCCGCGCGGGTTTTTATCACTGCGATGTTTTGCGGATGACAGTTTTCGTCGACAAAGAAGCCCTTAGCTTTAGTTTTGGCAACCCGCTGCGCCATTGTCATCGCTTCCGCGCAGGCGGTTGCCTCATCCAGAAGCGACGCGTTCGCTATTTCCAATCCCGTCAGATCAGACACCATCGTTTGGAAGTTCAAAAGCGCCTCTAACCTGCCCTGCGAAATCTCCGGCTGGTAGGGGGTATAGGCGGTATACCAAGCAGGGTTTTCGAGGATATTGCGCTGAATCGCAGGCGGCGTGACCGTCCCGTGATAGCCCTGCCCGATCAGCGATGTCAGGACTATATTCTTGGATGCCACAATTTTCATGTGATGCAAAAGTTCACGTTCTGACATCGGCTTCCCGAAATCGAGCGGCTTTGCCTGTCGGATTTTCTTTGGCAAAGTATCATCAATAAGCGCGTCAAGACTGGCAGCCCCAACGACTTTTAACATCTGGACCATCTCGGCGGGGGATGGGCCGATATGGCGTCTGTTGGCGAAGTCGTAGGGCAGATAGTCGGTGGGGGTGAAGGTCATGACGGGCTCCGCTCATAGGGGTATCAGGGCGTTAGGAAATCAACTTGTTGTAGGCGGCTTCGTCCATCAGGCCATCCATTTGCGATGGGTCTGATGGTTTGATTTTAAAGAACCAACCATCGCCAATAGCGTCATCATTCGCCAGCCCTGGATTGTCCGTCAGAGCGGTATTCACTTCTACGATTTCGCCATCAATCGGCGCCATGATGTCTGATGCGGCTTTGACACTTTCAATGACCACGATTTCCTCGTCTTTTACGACAGTCGTTCCAACTTCGGGCAGTTCGACAAAGACAATATCGCCAAGCTGCGTTGTCGCGTGTTCCGTAATACCGACAACGATGACATCGTCTTCGGCCCGTAACCATTCGTGTTCTTCAGTGAATTTCATATCGGTTCTCCAGTGATTTAGCGTTTGAAATTTGCAGGCGTAAATGGAAGCTTCGTAACGGTCAGCGGCAGGCGCTTACCCCTAAGTTGGCCGAAAACGACGGTGCCTTCGACAGTTTGCGCGTTCGGCACGTACCCCATGGCCATCGGCCCCCCGATTGTGGGACCAAAACCGCCCGATGTGATTGCGCCAATCGGTGTCTCATCTTCGGCATTGGCATAAAGCCCAACACCCTCGCGCATTGGCGCACGCCCCTCTGGCATAAGACCGACGCGCTTGGTGTCTGAACCGGCACTAAATTCTGCCAACACAACATCAGCGCCCGGAAATTCGCCCGCGCGTGCGCCGCCCGCGCGCCGCACTTTCTGGATCGCCCAATTTAACGCGGCCTGTGCAGGCGTCGTGTCAGTGTCGATGTCGTGGCCATAAAGGCAAAGCCCGGCTTCCAATCGCAGGCTATCACGTGCGCCAAGACCAATGGCCGCAACATCGCCATGTGACAGAAGTTGTCGCGCCAAATCAGCCGCGTGGGACGCGGGAACCGAAATCTCAAAGCCGTCTTCGCCCGTATACCCTGATCGCGAAATCCAACACTCCGCATTGCCAATCATCAGCGTCGCGACATCCATAAACCGCATGTCAGCGGCTTTCGGGTTAAGCGCCGCCAACACCGCCTCCGCTGCAGGTCCTTGCAACGCAAGCAGCGCGCGGTCCGTGATCTCGGTCACCATCACACCGTTCAGATTGGCCTTCATATGCGCGATATCGGCGGCCTTGCACGCGGCATTCACGACAACAAAAATATGATCGCCGCGGTTTGCAATCATAAGATCATCCATGATCCCACCCGCATCGTTGGTGAAAAACCCGTACCGCTGCCGGTCTTTTTGCAGGTCAAGGATATCAACTGGGATCAATGTCTCTAACGACAAGGCAGCACTCGCATAATCGTCGCCCGTGATGATCACTTGCCCCATATGGCTCACATCGAACAATCCAGCTTTCTCACGGGTGTGAGTGTGTTCTTGCATAACGCCCATGGGGTATTGCACGGGCATGGAGTACCCCGCAAATGGCACCATCTTCGCCCCCAGCTCTACGTTCAGGTCATGGAGTGGAGTGTGCAAAAGTTCGGACATCGGCGGCCTCTTTTATATTCGCCGATCGGAAAATTGATATTCCTGCGGCATCACGACAGTACGACGGCCAAAGCCCTCACATATGATGCCCCCTCTGTCCTTGCGCCAACTTTAGCGCGCCTGAGATTGCTATCCCTTCGGCGGGCACAATTTTAGGTGCCACTCTCCAGAGTTTAGTATCAACATCGGTCCGTTGGCCTGAGAGTTTCCGAGGCGGTTGCTCCTTCGGCACCAGATGAGTGGTTCTCCCGACGTCAATGTTAAGAATTTGCCTCGTCCGTCGCACGCACGCAAGCACAATGAACCGGTTTTAGCCTTTAGATCATATTGCAGCAGCATCTTGATGATCCAAGCCCGTGTCTGCCTTGGGGCTTGACGCCTGAAGCATCTGCACTTACCCGTCCGCGCTTCTTATATATTGCCAATAGGTTCCCCCATGAGTCCGCACAGCCATTCTTTGGGCATCGACTTTGGCACGTCCAATACGGGCGCTGCTTATTTGCTGAACGGCAAGCCGCAGTTGATTGAACTCGAGCCTGGGCAAACCAGCTTTCCGACGACGTTTTTCTTTGATTATGAAACCCGCAAGACCCTGATGGGTCATGCGGCCAATCAGGCATTGCTCGACGGGGATGACGGGCGATTCATGCGGGCGCTCAAACGTGTTCTTGGCACAACATTGATGCACCAACCGCGCCAAATCCTGAATGCGCGTGTGACATTCGTCGACATCATTGCCCGCTTCTTGCGCCACGTCAAAATGCAGGCTGAGGCCGAGACGGGCCTGACCTTTGATCGCGCTGTTTGTGGCCGGCCGGTGGTTTTCCATGCCACTGGTGATCCACGCGAAGCGCAGGCTGAAGCGGATTTGCACGCTTGCTACATCGCCGCCGGTTTCAAAGAGGTTTCGTTCGTTGATGAACCCGAAGCCGCCGCAATCGCAAGCGGCGCGTTAGAAAATGCGGGCGAAATCGGCTTGATCGTCGATATTGGCGGCGGCACATCGGATTTTTCCGTGTTTCGATCCGGCAATTCTGGTGTCGAAATCCTCGCCAATCATGGGGTGCGCGTCGGCGGAACCGATTTTGATCGCGCTATCAGCATTGATCGTGTGATGCCCTTGCTTGGCAAAGACGGCGCGCTGCGCAAGGTCATGGGGCCGGGCACAACGCCAGTGCCACGCGCGATTTTTAACGATCTCGCGACATGGGAAAAGATCCCGTTTCTTTATACCGCACAAACCCGTCGATTGATTGACGAAATGCTGCGCCTTGCGATTGAGCCAAAAAAACTTGGTCGCCTTGCTGCAGTGCTGGAACATGAACTCGGCCATGAGGTCGCGTTTGAAGTTGAGCAGGGCAAAATTGCCGCGAACGCGGGGCAAGACGATTCGTTAATTGCCCTTAACCATATAGAAAAGGGCTTGTCCGCGCCCCTCTCTCCAGACGCACTCAGCAGTGTGCTCGCCCCCTACGCGGCCACCTTGCTTGTGACTGCGCAAGAGACGTTGGACCTCGTGGGGTTAGACGCGTCACGGATCGACAGGGTGATCTACGTCGGCGGGTCCAGCCTGATGAACATGGTAACTACGACAATGGAAATGCGCTTTCCAAAGGCCGCTCACACCTTCACCGAAGTGTTCTCGGCTGTTGCAGACGGGCTCGCGCTCGCCTCCGCGCAAAAATAGCGGTCAGTCGGATTGGCTGTACGGCCACTACGCCAAGTCTAGTGCAGACCGCTCCCGTCGGCCTTTGGCCCAATTCAGGCCCAGCACAAAAATCAAGACGGCAGCGCCGACGCCTTCAATCAGCAGATCGGGCCAGAACACCGCAACCACACCAGGTACGACAATAAGCCGATGCAACATGTTGATCGGCGCGAACAAGAACCCTTCCAGGCAAGCCGCGAAAGCCGTGAGCGCGACGATGGCTAGGAACCCGTTCCAGACGACCAACGGTATCGGCCCCCCAAGAATAATGCTTTCATTGAACACCATAAACAGCGGGATCAGATAAAGACCCTTGGCGAATTTCCACGACTGGATGCTGGTTTCCAACGGTTTGGACCCTGAAATCGCCGCCCCCGCAAAGGCCGCTAAGGCCACAGGTGGCGTCACGTTGCTGTCTTGCGAATACCAGAACACCACCAAATGCGCGATCAATAACGGAATGCCGAACTCCGACGTCAACGCCGGACCCACAAGAATGATCAACACGATATAAGCTGCTGTGACGGGCAGACCCATGCCAAGAATCAGACTTGCCAAAAGCACGAGGATCAACGCCAAGACGATGTTACCACCAGAAAACGCGATCATCATCGACGAGAATTTCAACCCCAATCCGGTCAAGCCGACAACGCCGACGATAATCCCGGCCACAGCGCAGGCCATCGACACCGCGACCGCATTGCGTGCGCCCAGTTCCATCGCTTGTGCCGTCAATGACAGTCCTCTTTTGCACAGCGCGATAAGACCATCCATCGTCGGTCGGTCAGTTCCATAACGCCACAGCGCGCGGGCCGATGCCGCCGCGATCACTGACAGAATTGCGTAGAACCCCACACGCATCGGCGAATATCCGGCAACCAGCAACCACACCAGCGCCACCAGCGGCAATAGAAAATGCCAACCATCGGCCATAACAGCCCGCACCTTTGGCAATTGATCGCGCGACAATCCAGTCATGCCCTGTTTGACGGCTGCAACGTGGACCAACAGATAAACCGCACCAAAATACAGGAAGGCCGGAAAAATCGATACGATCACGATGTCGACGTAGGGTACCTGCGTAAATTCGGAAATCAGGAACGCGCCCGCGCCCATAAGCGGCGGCATGATCTGCCCGCCCGTTGACGCCGCAGCTTCAATCCCGCCCGCCTGCGCTGGCGTGTATCCAAGGCGTTTCATCAGCGGAATTGTAAACGCCCCCGTGGTCACCACATTGGCAATCGCCGATCCGCTGATCGACCCCATGCCCGCCGATGCGATAACTGCGGCCTTGGCCGGACCGCCGCGCTGGCGCCCCGTTGATGCATATGCCAGATCGATAAAAAATTTGCCCGCACCTGTGACTTCCAAGAACGCGCCAAACAGAACGAAGACAAAAATGAACGTGGCCGCAACGCCAAGCGGCAGACCAAAGATGCCTTCGGCACCAAGGGTCAGCTGGCTGCCCAACCGGTCAAGCGAATAGCCCCGATGGTTGAGGATTCCTGGCATCCAATCGGCGAGAAACGGCAACTCTCCGCGACTGCCCGCAAAAGCATAGACGATAAACGTCGCCCCGATGATCGTCATACCGAGGCCGACCGCGCGCCGCGCGCCTTCAAGGACGATAAGTGTCGTGACAATTCCGATGAAGATATCAATCTGACGCGGGAAGATTGCGTTGGCGATGATATCGATGTTGATCGGCACCCAACCACCCACCAACACCGCGCAAATGATAAGTCCCCCGTCGATGGCCCACCCAAGGGCGCCGCGTGCGTGGTTCTGACCAAAGACCGGATAGATCAAAAAGCACAGCACCAACACAAATCCCAAATGGATCGGCCGCTGAAAGAACAGGCCAAGCGGCTGAACGCCCGCTGCATAAAGCTGGAACAGGGACAGCGCGATACCAACAACGGCGATCACCCGCAGCAGGATGTGCTGTGTCGCAATGGTCGGCTGCGGCATTGGCGGACGTTCGGCAAGTTCGGTGGTCATATCGATCAGTTCCCTGTCAAAGCGATCCGCACGCGCGCGCGCGGTGCAAGCGCCGAGAGCGAGATTTCCATCCCGTTCGCGCGAATTTGGTGATCTACAAAGCCCACACCGGGGCGCAGGATATAGGCGTCGTTTGGCACGGGTTCATCAATGCCTTCGATCCAATACCCGCCTTGGCCGTCCGACATTTGCACGCCACGACCCGGAATATGACCAAGCCCGGCCGCAAAATCCGGCTGGTGAGAGCGGACCAAAACCATTCTGCCTTCGCGGTTTTCATAGCAATCCGCCACCTCGAACCCTTGGACAGAGTGGTGCCAAAGCACACACCAACCAGACCCTTCGGGCACGTCAAACACTGCAAGAACCGTGCCAGTGTCCACTTGGGTCGCGATCAGGCTACCCGATTGCGCAACTGTCGCAGAAATAGTCAGGAGGAGGGCACAAAGCCCCCCTCCCACAGATCGTGTCACGGGCGCAGGGCGTCTGGAACCGTCGCACCGATTTCCTCAAAGTAGCGGATCGCACCGGGGTGCAGCGGGATCGGTGAGGCAGACAAAGCCAGTTCGACTGTTGTCTGGTTTGCAGCAGGGTGAACGGCCTGAAGTTCCGCGATGTTCTCAAACATCGCACTGGTGATCGCATAGGCCAGATCTTCAGACATTTCCGACGATACGACCAAAACGTTTGGCACACCGATCACCGAAATATCCATGTCCACGCCACTATATGTGCCGCCCACAAGCGTCGTTACCGCAAAGACCGGATTGGCAGCGTCAGCCGCCGCCAGTTCATCCGCACCAAGTTCGATCATCACAATGTTATTCGTCGTCGCAAGGTTCAGGATCGACGACGTTGGCGCGCCTACCGACCAGAAGCCCGCGTCGATGTCGCCGTTCGCAAGCGCATCTGCGGTTTCGTTGAAGTTCAGACGCTGCTCATCGATGTCATCATAGGAAATGCCATTGGCTGACAGGATTTGTTCGGCGTTCACCTCGGTGCCCGACCCCGGCGCGCCGATTGAAATGCGCTTGCCGACCATGTCTTCAAGCGAATTGATGCCGCTGCCGTCCAACGTCACGATTTGCACCATGTTGGCATAGGCAACGCCGATCGCGCGAACCATTGGTAACTGCTGACCTTCAAATCGGCCAGATCCCTCATAGGCTTGCAGGACCGTATCCGCCAACGCCAACGCGACGTCCGCATCGCCCGTCGCAATCAGGCCCATGTTTTCGACCGACGCGCCAGTGACTTCTGCAGTCGCTGCATAACCGTCGACATGGTTGTTGATGATCTCAGCAAGACCGCCACCCATTGGATAATAGACGCCGCCAGTACCGCCAGTGGCGACCGAAAGCTGCTCTTGCGCAAAGGCGGGAGCTGCCACAACCAGCGTTGCAGCCGCGAGTGTTTTAAAGAATTTCATAGTTAGGTCCTCCCATTGGTCCATAATTGCATGCTCCACTTTAGGGATGTGACAAACACTTTCAAGCCGTATGATTATGTTGCATAAATTTTGCGCGTTAAGCTGCGCGGGGCCGCAAAACGATCCAATTCATGGCGGCCAGAATTAAGATCGCCCCAACCGAGAAATCCGGTTGCGGCAGTTCATCCCCGCGCACAGAAAAAACCAGCGGGAACGCGGGATAGCCAATGCCCAGCACCTTAACGATGGACAAGGAAAATATATTCAACGTCACAACGGCCAACGGTCAAC
Organism: Octadecabacter arcticus 238; assembly: GCF_000155735.2. GTDB lineage: Bacteria > Pseudomonadota > Alphaproteobacteria > Rhodobacterales > Rhodobacteraceae > Octadecabacter > Octadecabacter arcticus. The sequence continues at coordinate 323,076 of NC_020908.1, read as the reverse complement.
CGGCCGCACTCAGTCGTGAATCCGTGGCATCGCGCCAGCCAGGCCAGCGTGGAATTTCATCGCAAGATTACCAACCACCAAGGTGTCACAGGCTGTAAGCGTTACGTCGCTCAGCGGCACGTCGGACAGGTCGGTAACAGCGACACCGATTCGGTCCAGCCGATGCGCAACAGCATCGTTGCCACCATCAATATAACCAACCCGCATCTGCGGCAGAGCGGCTGAGACGATGCAGATTTCTGCTGTTGCGCGACGCACAAAAACACGCGGCGCGATATGATCACGACGGATATAGCGATGAAAGCATTCCACCCTACTACCCCGCTTCGGCGGTTTTTGATGGTCAGTTTGGCCCAAACACGTGCAACACGGCACATATCGCGCTGTTCATCCGGAACGAGACGGGGTCAAATTAAACTCACAACGTGAAAGGGCAGCGCAGATTGAAAATCACGCCTGCGAGGCTTGGTATCCAAAATCGTGCATTCCTCGAAAATGTCTGATTTGGGTTGTTTCTTGAATAGTTCAAGAAACACTTTCGGTTTAGTCAGCAAGCCGCTCTCCGCATGTTAGGCCGATGAAGAATTGCAACATGCGCGTTATATATATCGGGCGAGGAGAATTTCCCGCCCGATATTTCTATGGTCTTCTTAATTAGAATACGTGGTCTTCTGCGATCCAGACTTGCCCGCCAGAGAATCCAAAGTCGGACCCAAGCGGCTGGTTTTCGCCCTCTAGGAAAAACCCTTCGAAATTTTCGCTGGGGGCGGCGAGCGCAGCAAATTCGTGAATACCGGCGAGATTGGCAGTATGATCGGTGTGGCCGGTCGTTGCGCTATTGTCATTGGTGTCTTCATTAAAGATGAGCACATCCGGACCGCCAAAGATGACATAGCTCACACCAGAATCCACTTTGCTTGCACCGCCACTATTTGGGACTGGTTCGGGCGGACCAAACTGGTCCCAATTTTCGGTGAAGGGACCTTTACCCCCTGACGCCGGCCCGTCGGTATGAAGCGTGGTGACGCTGTCGGCATGAGGGGCACCAACAATCAAGTCATCGAACCCATCACCATTCACGTCACCTGCGGCGCTGACAGACGTTCCAAACCCGTCCCCTCCGGACGTACCATTAATCACGAAACCGCCAACACCTTCCGCAATCGCTGAAAGGTCCACAGCACCGCTATCGGCTTTGCCATAGACGACATAATTTACGCCAGAGTTATCAACGCTACCGTCAGCAGCCGGAGCCCCGATGATCAGGTCGTCAAACCCATCGCCGTTCATGTCACCAGCAGTGCTGACCGAGAAGCCGAATTGATCCCCCTTAGACGAGCCGTTGATCACGAAGCCAGTCCCGTTCTCTTCGAGAGTTGAGAGATCAACAGCGTCGTCATCGGATTTACCAAAGACCACGTAGCTTGCGCCAGAATTCTCGGCTTTGCCATCAGCATTTGGTGCCCCAACGATCAGATCATCAAACCCATCGTTGTTTACGTCACCTGCAGAGCCAACCGAGTAGCCCGATTGATCGTCTGTGGACACGCCGTTAATTTCGAAGCCATGCCCAACGATTTCAGAGAGATCAATCGCAGTATTGTCAGCCTTGCCATAGACGACGTAGCTAACGCCAGAATTCGCAGCGTTCCCTTCGGCGACTGGAGCCCCGACGATCAAATCATCAAACCCATCGTTGTTTACGTCGCCAGCAGCGCTGACTGAGAATCCAGCCGCATCAAACTCTGACACCCCATTGATCACGAAGCCATGTGCCTCGATCTGGCTAAGGTCCACTGCGACACTTTCCGCTCTGCCAAAGACCACATAACTCGCGCCAGTGTCTTCACCGTGTTCGGTGCTGTAATAGCTTTCACCGCCACAGCTTGGGCTATATTTGCCTTGGACTCCTGGGGCACCGATGATCAAATCTAAGTACCCATCGCCGTTCACGTCACCAGCAGAGCTGACTGAGAAGCCTGCCGCATCAAGACTATTCGCCCCTGATATTACGAAGCCACCGTTGCCCTCCGCGACCTTTCCGAGGTCCACTGCGTTACCGTCGGTCTTGCCAAAAATAACATAACTCTCGCCAGAATCTTCGCCATTAGCAGACGGTGCCCCGACTATAAGGTCATCAAGTCCATCGCCGTTTACATCACCAAGGGAGCTGACTGAGAAGCCAGATTGATCCCCGACAGACGCCCCGTTTATCACAAAGCCACGCGCGTCGTTGCCTGCGCCTTGGCCGAGATCGGACAAATCAACTGGCAGGATTGGTTCCATTTGTGGGTCGCCGGACAAATCAAGCTCGACGTCGTCAACAAACACTTTCAGCGTTTCAAATTCGGTTGCTGAAAGTTTAAAGGCCGTGAATTTATACACTTCAGAATTAAGATTGGTGTTGTCAGCCAAAAACACCAGATAGTCGCCGATGTTGTCTTGGACCGCCTGACTCGAATATTCCTCTGCAGTAAATTCCAGCGTCAGTGTGTCGACGCCGTTTCCGCCAGTATAATTGTCTACGTCAGCTGTCGCTTTAAGTGCCCTAGTGTAGACAACATTATCAACGCCGCCTCCGGCCATGACTGTGTCACTGCCGCCGCCAGATCGGACAATGTCAGCGCCATCGCCAGTGATAATGGCGTCGTTGAAACGGCCCGAAGTGATTTCGAAGTTTTCGACGCCCGCATATGTGGCCTCACCGAGTCCAGAGACAGTTCCGGCGTAACCGGCGCTGAAAGCCCCAGTTAAAGCGCTTATGGTTACAGCACCTGTTGCGGCAGAAAAATCAGCGATCAGCGTGTCGTTTCCTGCTCCAGCAGCAATTATGTCAGTGCCACCTTTGATATTGATCCGGTCATCGCCCGAGCCGGTAGCGATGATATCGATGCCCGAGCCAGTAAAGACTATGTCGTTTCCAGCCCCAGTCGCAATCGTATTGGCGCCGCCACCCGCATAGACCACATCATCACCACCGCCTGTGGCAATTGTATCAATTCCGTCACCCGTCGTTATTTTATCACGCCCATCGCCAGTTGCGACTGTATTGGAGCCTTCCCCAGCTATGACGATATTGCCACCGTCACCCACTGTGATGGTATCGGCACCGCTTGGATTCAAACATCAAGTGCAACGGTTGATTTAAAGGCCACGATTTCGTCGGCCATAGCTTCAGCGGGTGTTCTCCAACCGAGAGTTTTTCTCGGACGGTTGTTCATCAGGTTTGCAACGTCGTTGAGCCATGTTTGGCTTGCACCGTTCAGGTCAGTTCTTTTGGGCATGAACTGACGCAGCAGTCCGTTGGTGTTCTCGTTGCTGCCGCGCTGCCAGGGAGCATGCGGATCGCAGAACCAGATATCAATTTTCAATCGTCGCGCCAATTCCGGATGGCAGGCCATTTCGGAGCCACGGTCATAGGTCATGCTCTTGCGCAAATCAGCGGGTAATCGTCTCATCTGGCGGGTGAAGCTGTCAAGCGCGGCCTCGGCCCCATTGCCATCCATTTTGCAAAGAATGACGAAGCGTGTCTTGCGCTCGACCAAGGTCCCCACTGACGAGCGATTGAATGCGCCCTTGATGAGGTCGCCCTCCCAATGGCCTGGTACCAGTCGTGCTTCGATCTCTTCAGGGCGATTGATAATGCGCAATGATTCCGGGACCATAGCACTGCCCGCCGCTGTCCTGCGCTTGAGCCCACGCTTAGGCTTCGCTTGACGCAACGCCTCGATCATCGCCGCCTTCAGCCCGCCACGTGGCTGCGCGTAAATCGCGGCATAGATGGTCTCATGGCTCACATGGGCGGATGGATCATCAGGCTTCATGAGACGCAGTCTCTGCGCAATCTGCTCAGGCGACCAGTGCAGATGTACGAGCTTGCCATGAACGAAACGATAAAGATCGCTCCCCTCCACAAGCTTGCGCTTGCGGCGGCAGCGCTCGCGCCGGGCATCATAGGCCTGCCGCGCCGCTTGCGGGCAATAGCTGCCGTCTTCCTGCCGACCTCGCGCCAGCTCACGGCAGATCGTGCTCGCCGGGCGATGCAAAAGCTGGCCGATCAACCGCTGACTGCTGCCCCTATTATGCTCGGCTAATATCACGCCACGGTCCTCGCTGCTGAGGTGCTTCCTTCGTATGTCCATCACAACATCCTATGCCCAAAGGGCTCTGAGTGTTGCATTTGAAACTTGAGTCTAAGCCGTCACCTGCAGTAATTATATTTCTGCCCGATGAGGCGGTAATGGTATTGGCACCGTCGCCAGCAATGATTGTATTATTTCCAGAAGTGACTGTAATCGTATCAGCCCCAGAACCTGCAGTAATTATGTTATTGCCAGACGTCGCTGCAATCGTGTTAGCACCAACACCAGCTTCAATTATGTTATTTCCACAAGTGAGGGTGATCATATCCGCACCTTCGGCCGTGGTAATTGTGTTGTGTCCCGCCGTCGCTGTAATCGTGTTGGCACCACCACCTGCTTCGATTGTGTTACTTCCGCTTGTAGCCGTGATCGTATCCGCACCTTCAGCCGTAGTAATTGTGTTCTCTCCGGATGTGGCAGTGATCGTATTGGCACCACCGCCAGCTTCGATTGTGTTATCTCCGGATGTGACTGTGATCGTATCGGCTCCGCCACCAGCGCTAATTGTGTTATCTCCTGAGGTTCCGGTGATTGTATTGGCGCCGTCGCCTGCATCCACGATGGTATCTGCAGATGTAAAAATAATGGTATCGGTGCTGGGCGTTCCTTGGATATGAAGTTCGCTGTGTGCGTCTGTATTGCTGGCCATATGAATCCCTTTGGCGTAGTAGAGAGAACTATAATTTATCTATTGCTGGGTACGCGATTACAATTTTATTAAAGGACAGAGGACGAGTTATATTCCGTGAGGTCCAATTTTCGATTAGAGATCGCATTTCAATCTTTGAGAGTGACGTTCTTTCAACGCATTTGGGCGCTTTTGACTAAAACGACAGTGCTTAAAAACATTGAGGCCCGCATTACTTCCGTGAATACAAACAGCCCATTCATTTTGAATATCCCAAAGAGATTTAATGCAGCGTCAATCTAAAAAGAAAACCATTCAAAACTAACTTTTGTAGGTTCAGCCCTAACTTTTGAAAATGGCAAAATATTGTCAAAAAAGTGCGCAGCTACTCAATTTTTCGATACTTCTAAGTATTTGATCCCATGGTTTGATGGTGCGATCTGTTCTTTGGAATGGAAGGAGGCATTCTGGGACAAATGGACCACAGGAGCGCCTCGTACTGTTCCGCATTCTCCAACCAACTTGAGGGACAGGAACTGTCCAAGTCCGTGGATTTGTGTCAGGTCGTGCCCCAGAACACCAAAGAGTGCAGCGCGGACATCGAACGACGGCGTTCCAACTTGTTTTGTCTTGGTCCGAGCTTTGGGCACGCTCGACAACCTGTGCCACAGCGTCCCGCTTGAACTCATCTGTAAACCGAATTCCCTTACTCATATCCGTCTCTCTTTGCTTGGGCAAACAGTTGAGTACGTTCATCGTTTTGTGTTGCCAGCAACGTTGGTGCCGCGTTGTGGGATAGACTTCATCCATAGCGGCCCAGAACCCCATGGCACCGTCCCTGATGGCCAGCTTGGGGGCATTCATCCCCCGGCTTTTGAGGCTCAACAGAACTTCGCGCCAGCTCTGCGTGGACTCGCGCACCCCGTCCTCGATAGCCAAGAACCGCTTCTTGCCACGGGCTGTGACGCCAACAATCACAAGGGCGCAGAGCTTATCATCTTCGCCTCGAAGGCCACTGTGGACGCCGTCGGCCCAGATGTAGACCAAAGGTTCATCCTCCAGCACTGCCTCTCTCCAGCCGTCATATTCCTTGGCCCAATCACGCTTCAGCCGCGAGACCGTATTTGCTGATAAGCCAGCGGCATCAGGACCCAGAAGAACCTTGAGGGCCGCGCCCATTTCGCCACTGGAAATCCCTTTGAGGTAGAGCCACGGCAAGGCCGCTTCCAACAACAAATCAACCAGATACGCCGCCAACCTTCAAATCCCAGAAACACCAGATTCAGTCAGAGCTCCCATTGAACAGCTGTTACCGTGTAATTTCACAGTGTGAAGCTCGGCTTACTTTATTGGCATAGTTTTTCAGTCACTCATTTAGTGTTAAATCATTTTTTAATTTGGGATTCTGAAACACAAAAGCCGCCCCAAGGGGCTGCTAAGTATTAATGATCATCGAATGAGAGATACAAGCGCTTTATATTGGAATTCTTTACTAGGTTTGGCAGTGACTTACTCTCCCACGTCTTAAGACGCAGTACCATCAGCGCAACGGTGCTTAACGACTGGGTTCGGAATGGAGCCAGGTGTTTCACTCGTGCTATGACCACCAAACCAAGAAAAGAATTTACAATATCAAGCGTTGTCCAAGTCAGCATTACTGTTCGTGGTATGTGTATGACTTCATTGTCTAGTATTACAAGGCATGCCTTGCTTCTACTGGATCAAATCAAGCCTATCGAGCCATTAGTACCAGTCAACTGAACGCATTGCTGCGCTTACATCTCTGGCCTATCGACGAGGTAGTCTACCTCGGCTCTCAGGGATATCTTGTTTTGAGGGGGGCTTCCCGCTTAGATGCCTTCAGCGGTTATCCTGTCCGTTCATAGCTACCCAGCACTGCCGTTGGCACGACAACTGGTCCACCAGTGGAACGTTCACCCCGGTCCTCTCGTACTAGGGGCAACTCCTCTCAAATATCCTACACCCACGGAAGATAGGGACCGAACTGTCTCACGACGTTCTAAACCCAGCTCACGTACCTCTTTAAATGGCGAACAGCCATACCCTTGGGACCTGCTCCAGCCCCAGGATGAGATGAGCCGACATCGAGGTGCCAAACACTGCCGTCGATATGGACTCTTGGGCAGTATCAGCCTGTTATCCCCGGCGTACCTTTTATCCGTTGAGCGATGGCCCTTCCACTCGGGACCACCGGATCACTATGACCGACTTTCGTCTCTGCTCGACTTGTCAGTCTCGCAGTCAGGCTGGCTTATGCCATTGCACTCAACGACCGATTTCCGACCGGTCTGAGCCAACCTTCGCGCGCCTCCGTTACTATTTAGGAGGCGACCGCCCCAGTCAAACTACCCACCACGCAGGGTCCCGGATCCGGATAACGGACCGCGGTTAGATATCAAACAAAACAAGGGTGGTATCTCAAAGGAGGCTCCACAGAAACTAGCGTTCCTGCTTCAAAGCCTACCACCTATTCTGCACATGTTGTGTCTAATACCAATGCGAAGCTGTAGTAAAGGTGCACGGGGTCTTTCCGTCTAACCGCGGGAAACCTGCATCTTGACAGGTAATTCAATTTCGCTGAGTCGATGTTGGAGACAGCGGGGAAGTCGTTACGCCATTCGTGCAGGTCGGAACTTACCCGACAAGGAATTTCGCTACCTTAGGACCGTTATAGTTACGGCCGCCGTTTACCTGGGCTTCAATTCGGAGCTTGCACTCCTCCTTTTAACCTTCAGGCACCGGGCAGGCGTCAGACCCTATACGTCGTCTTGCGACTTCGCAGAGCCCTGTGTTTTTAGTAAACAGTCGCCACCCCCTGGTTTGTGCCCCCAGTCAATACTTGCGTAGAAACCGGGCCTCCTTCTCGCGAACTTACGGAGGTATTTTGCCGAGTTCCTTCAACATCGTTCTCTCAAGCGCCTTGGTATTCTCTACCAGTCCACCTGTGTCGGTTTAGGGTACGATCTCATGGTGGAGCTATTTCCTGGAACCTCTAAGCAGCCCATTCAATCCAATAAGGATGAACTACCCTCGAGATCCGTCACTACCACCTGGCCCAGGAATATTAACCTGGTTCCCATCGACTACGCCTTTCGGCCTCGCCTTAGGGGTCGGCTTACCCTGCTCAGATTAGCTTTAAGCAGGAACCCTTGGACTTTCGGCGACAGGGTCTCTCACCCTGTTTGTCGCTACTCATGTCATCATTCTCACTAGTGATCTCTCCACCGGATCCCTCACAGGCCGGCTTCATCGAAAATTCCTTGCGTCCAATCCACCCCGAAGGAT